>NZ_CP157435.1:0-2963979 GCF_041021915.1 Acinetobacter yuyunsongii
ATGCTCTGGACAGACTGCTTAACTCGCTTGCGACAAGAGCTCTCTGACAACGTCTTTGCGATGTGGATTCGTCCTTTGGTTGCTGAAGAAGTTGACGGTGTGATGCGTTTATATGCACCTAACCCATATTGGACACGTTATATTCAAGACAACCATTTAGAGTTAATTTCAATTCTTGCTGAGCAATTGTCGGAAGGTCGAGTACGTCAGGTTGAAATCTTGGTTGATTCGCGTCCAGGTACTATTTTGTCTTCTCATGAGCAACCTGCAACCACGACCGCGGCTTTAGGTAACACTTCAACCACTCCAATCGTTCCTATTAAAGCTAAGAAAGAAACTGATTTGGTGCAACCAAGTCAAAATGTCGCGAAAATACCAAAGAAAAGACAACTCAACCCATTATTTACATTCTCTTTATTTGTTGAAGGTCGTTCTAACCAAATGGCTGCTGAGACTTGCCGTAAGGTATTAACCCAATTAGGCGCATCTCAGCACAATCCTTTATTTTTATATGGTCCAACAGGTTTGGGTAAAACACACTTGATGCAAGCCGTAGGGAATGCACTTTTACAAGCCAAACCGAATGCACGTGTCATGTATATGACCTCGGAAAGTTTTGTACAAGACTTTGTCAGTTCATTGCAGAAAGGTAAGGTTGAAGAGTTTAAGAAAAATTGTCGTTCTTTAGATTTATTGTTGGTTGATGATATTCATTTGCTTGCTGGTAAAGAAGCAAGCCTTGTTGAATTCTTTTATACATTCAATGCTTTACTGGATGAATCTAAACAAATTATTTTAACCTCAGACCGTTATCCAAAAGAACTCACGGAATTGGATCCGCGTTTGGTTTCTCGATTCTCTTGGGGATTATCTGTTGGTGTTGAGCCACCAGATATTGAAACACGTATCGAAATTTTGCTAAAAAAAGCTGAAAATAGTGGGGTAGATTTGCCACGAAATTGTGCTTTATTCATTGCACAACAAGTGGTCGCAAACGTTCGTGAACTTGAAGGTGCCCTCAATAAGGTGGTGGCTATCTCACGTTTTAAAGGCACTGCGATTGATTTGGATGTGGTGCGTGAGTCATTAAAAGATGTTTTAGCGATTCGTGCACGCACCATTAGTGTGGAAAATATTCAGCGCGTCGTCAGTGAATATTTCCGTATCCCATTAAAAGAATTAATTGGACCTAAACGCACCCGTATTTATGCACGTCCACGCCAATTAGCGATGGGGCTAGCCCGAGAGCTGACAGGGGATAGTTTTCCTGAGATTGGAATGGCATTTGGTGGTCGTGATCATAGTACCGTGATGCATGCCTGTGAAAAAGTGGTTAGCTTGCGCGAACAAGATCCAATTTTTAATGAAGATTATAAAAACTTACTTCGTCTGTTACAAAGTTAATCTATTTTTCAGAGTTGCAAACTACTTTTAAGTGCAGCATAGTACACTGCTAACATTCATATCAGCTTCTGTTGTAAGAGGAATAAAATCGTGCGTTTGAAAATCGCTAAAGAAAGTTTAGTCAATGTTTTATCACATGTGGTGGGGGCTGTTGAGCGTCGCCATACCTTGAATATTCTTTCAAATGTCAAAATTCAAACCACTCAACAGGCCTTAACGATTACGGGTTCTGATTTAGAAGTTGAATTAGTCGCAAGCACAACTTTATCTGAAGGTGCTTGTTTAGAGGTGGGTGAAACAACTGTTCCTGCACGTAAACTCGTTGAAATCTGTAAATCCCTTCCCACAGCAGCCTTGATTGATTTGCAAATAACAGAAGACCAACGCTGTATTTTAAAATCAGGCAATAGCCGTTTCGTATTAGGTACCCTTCCAGCAGAAGATTATCCATTACTCACGACTGACAATAGTCAAGGTACTCAGGTTCAAGTCACTCAGCGTGAATTAAAACGTTTATTTGAAAAAACAGCCTTTGCGATGGCAGTTCAAGATGTACGTTTTTACTTAACTGGTACTTTGTTGGAAATTGATCAAAATCAATTGCGTACAGTAACAACAGATGGTCATCGTTTAGCTTTGTGTGAAGTTGCTGCTTCATCAACTGCATCGGCACCGATTCAAGCGATCGTACCTCGTAAAGCGGTTGGAGAGTTACAACGTTTACTGAGTATTGAAGACGAACAGTTGACTGTGTTGATTGGACGTGAATTGTTGAATGTCACCATCAATACGCCAAGCCGTGATAAAGAGCAGGGCGATATTACCGTGCGTTTCACCACTAAACTAATTGATGGAAAGTTCCCTGATTATCGCCGTGTGATTCCTAAAAATGGTGACAAGCATGTCTTTATTGCTCATGATGTCTTTAAGCAATCTTTACAACGTGTGGCGATTCTAAGTAATGAAAAACTTCGTGGTGTTTTCTTGAATTTTAATCAAGATTCATTGCAGTTGCGTGCCAATAACCCAGAACAAGATGAGGCGGTTGAAGATATTGCAATTCAATATCAAGATGCACCTTTAGAAATGTCATTCAATGCGCAATATATCCTTGAAGTACTTGGTGTGCTGGATGGTGATGACGTGAAAATGAGCATGAGTGAAGCCAATCAGTCGGTGCTTGTTCAAGATCCAGCGCATCCTGATCAAACTTATGTCGTGATGCCAATGCGAGTTTAATGACGATTGATGTTTGAGTTTTAAAGCATGCAAATCACGCGTTTAAATATCGAACGTGTACGTAATTTAAAGACGGTTGCACTCCATGAGTTGCAACCGTTTAATATTTTTTACGGCGCAAATGGTTCTGGAAAAACGTCAGTTCTAGAGGCTATTCATTTACTGGCAACAGGGCGTTCATTTCGCACCCATATTCCAAAACATTACATTCAATATGAAGCAGGGGATGCGATTGTTTTTGCGCAATCTGCCACTGAACGTATTGGCATGCAAAAGCTGGCTTCGGGCGAACAGGTGATGAAGGTCAATGGCGATACCATTGCGACTCAAGGTCAACTGGCAAAATTATTACCTTTACAGCATATCGATCCACAAAGTACCGATATTATTGATCATGGCGCAAAGCCAAGACGACAGTTATTAGATTGGTTAATGTTCCACGTGGAACCTGAATTCTATTTTGCATGGCAGTATTATTCTCGGGCACTCAAACAACGTAATAGTTTACTCAAAACACGGCGTAATCTGACTTTGGCTGATTTAGAGCCTTGGAATAAAATGCTCAGTGATTATGGTGAAATGTTGCATTCACAGCGGGTCAGTATTGTTGAGCAATGGAAGCAATTTTTCCATGAAGATTTAAAAATACTGCTACCTAATCTTGATATAGAACTGGAATACAATCCTGGTTTTCATACTGAGCAAGGTCTATTGCAAGACTTGGTTCAACAGCATCAAAAAGATCTGGATCGGCGTTATACTGAGTATGGTCCGCATCGTGCTGATTTGCGTTTAAAAACGCCTTTTGGCAATGCTGATGATGTACTCTCTCGTGGGCAAAAAAAGTTGTTAATCATGGCATTAAAACTGTCACAAATTGCAATGCTACATGCGAGTAATAAGGAAACTGTGGTATTATTAGATGATCTGACAGCAGAGTTAGATGAGACCGCACAACAACGGTTAATTGAGCGATTGAGTCAGTTAGGAAGTCAAGTTTTTATGACCACCTTAGACCATGCGTCGGTATTAAAACACTTACAGGATTTGTCGATTTCTTTTCAATTATTCCACGTTGTTCACGGTCAAGTCAGTCTTGCTGCACCATAATTTTATTTCCTCATTTTTGGATAGATTAATATTTACTAGGGAGTAACCATGAGTTCAGAGTCTCAATCAGTCTCTCAAACAGAACAAACAAATGAAAAGGCTTATGATTCCTCTAGTATTAAAGTATTACGTGGATTAGACGCGGTTCGTAAACGTCCTGGTATGTATATCGGTGACACTGATGACGGTACAGGTTTACACCATATGGTGTTTGAGGTGGTGGATAATGCCATCGATGAAGCTTTAGCAGGACATTGTGATGAAATTTTAGTCACGATCCATGAGGATGAGTCGGTCAGCGTATCCGATAATGGTCGTGGTATTCCAACCGACATTCACCCTGAAGAGGGGATATCTGCGGCAGAAGTGATTTTGACCATTCTGCATGCGGGTGGTAAGTTTGATGATAATAGCTATAAGGTGTCAGGCGGTTTACACGGTGTAGGCGTTTCAGTTGTAAATGCTTTATCAAAAAAATTACAACTTACAATTTATCGTGCTGGACAGATTCACGAGCAAGAATATCGGCATGGTGATTCACAATATCCATTACGTGTGATTGGTGAAACAGATAAATCGGGTACAACGGTTCGTTTTTGGCCAAGTGAGCTAACGTTTAGCCAAACCATTTTTAGTGTCGATATTTTGGCACGTCGTTTAAGAGAGCTATCTTTCTTGAATGCAGGTGTTCGAATCGTTTTACGTGATGAGCGTGTCAATCTTGAGCATGTTTATGACTATGAAGGCGGTTTATCTGAATTCGTTAAATATATTAACGAAGGTAAACACCATTTGAATGATATTTTTCATTTTACCGTTGCTGCTGACAATGGTATTGGGGTTGAAGTTGCGTTGCAGTGGAATGATAGTTATCAGGAAAATGTACGTTGCTTTACCAATAACATTCCGCAAAAAGATGGTGGTACACACCTTGCAGGTTTCCGTGCAGCATTGACTCGTGGCTTAAACAGCTACATGGAAAATGAAAGTTTATTGAAAAAAGAAAAAGTTGCTGTCACAGGTGACGATGCACGTGAAGGTTTAACTGCAATTATTTCAGTGAAAGTACCTGACCCTAAATTCTCTTCACAAACCAAAGAAAAATTGGTTTCGAGTGAAGTAAAACCTGCGGTAGAGCAGGCCATGAACAAAGAGTTTTCTGCTTATTTACTGGAAAATCCACAAGCAGCGAAATCGATTGCAGGTAAGATTATTGATGCAGCGCGTGCGCGTGATGCGGCGCGTAAAGCACGAGAAATGACTCGTCGTAAGAGTGCATTAGATATTGCTGGTTTACCGGGTAAATTGGCAGACTGTCAGGAAAAAGACCCAGCATTGTCTGAATTGTATTTAGTCGAGGGTGACTCTGCGGGCGGTAGTGCGAAACAAGGTCGTAACCGTAAAATGCAGGCGATTTTGCCGTTGAAAGGTAAAATCTTGAACGTTGAACGTGCGCGCTTTGATAAGATGATTTCAAGTCAAGAAGTTGGTACGCTCATCACTGCTTTAGGCTGTGGGATTGGACGTGAAGAATACAATCCAGACAAATTGCGTTATCACAAAATCATTATCATGACCGATGCGGACGTGGATGGTTCACATATTCGTACCTTGTTATTGACCTTCTTCTTCCGTCAAATGCCAGAATTGGTTGAGCGTGGATATATTTATATTGCACAGCCACCATTGTATAAGTTGAAGAAAGGTAAGCAAGAACAGTACATCAAAGATAATGATGCACTTGAAACCTACCTAATTTCTAATGCGATTGATGAACTTGCATTACATGTCAGCGCTGAAGCACCAGCGATTAATGGTGCAGCATTAGCGAGTGTGATTGCGGATTATCAGGTGTCACAGAAGAGCTTACAACGCCTCACTCAACGCTATCCTGCAAGTTTATTGGATGGTTTACTTGAGCTAGATGCATTTAAAACAGATCACAATCATGAACGTGACTATGTTGAATCATGGGCTGAGCAATTACGTGTTGCAATTGAAAAGTTACAACCAAGCTTACGTGCTGAGATTACATTAGAAACGTTTGAACGTGAAAATGCACAAGGTGAGAAATCAGCACATTATTGGCCACGTGTCACTGTCTATGTACATAACTTACCGCATTCGTATTTACTCGATGCTGGTCTGTTAAATTCTGCTGAATATGCGCGTTTATTGAAGAATTCGAAGAGCTGGTTTAAGTTACTTGAAGAAGGAGCTTATCTGCAAAAAGGCGAGCGTCGTATTCAGGTAAGTAATTTCCATCAAGTATGGCAACATATTTTACAAGACTCGCGCCGTGGCATGATGATCCAACGCTATAAAGGTTTGGGTGAGATGAATGCCGAGCAGCTTTGGGAAACGACGATGGATCCTGAAAATCGAAATATGTTGCAAGTGACCATTGATGATGCCATTGAAGCAGATCGTATGTTCTCTTGTTTGATGGGTGATGATGTAGAACCACGTCGTGCCTTCATCGAAGAAAATGCACTAAATGCGGATATTGATGCTTAATTAAATTAATGTGAGATTTAGTTTGTATTATTTCTCTCGTATATAAGAAAAAGGCGATGCTTGATGCATCGCCTTTTTCTTATATGAAGGTTTCACGTGGAACATTCCGTTGATTAGGTTTCAACTAAATCGCTGACTTGAATGAGTGCATGTCCAAATAAATAACCAGCAGTAACCAGCACACTAATCCATAATAGCGCGCCTAAGATATTATAAATTACGAAATGGGTATAATTCATAGCACTAGAACCAGCGGCTAAAGGCGCAAAAGAACGTGCAAATGGGATAAAACGAGCCAATAGAATAGTTTTCCCGCCATGTTTTAAGAAAAATGTATTAGTTTTCTTTAGATATTCTTGTTTGATAAATCGAGATTCCATATTAAAAATTCGGTCACCAACATGACGACCAATGTGATAATTCACCATGTAGCCTAAAGCCGCAGCTATAAAAAGTAAGCTAATCATATAACCCAAATGCATAAATTCAATAACTGAACATAAAGCGCCTACGGTGAGTAAAAGACTATCGCCTGGTAAAAAGAACATAAACACAAAGGCGGTTTCTGAAAAGATAATCAAAAATAGGATCGCATAAATCCATAAGCCATATTCTTGAATTAAAATGGGAAGAATATGTTCAAAGTTAAAAATAAAATCTAAAGAATTCATTCAGTTTGTATGATCCAAAATCGAGTACTCACCAAATTGAAGTACAAAAATATAAAATGAACTTAGTTCTCGATGTGCATTTAAAAGTAATAACTTTAAAATGATAAGGTTGAGTATATCTAGCCTGAACCTAAAGCTCAATTTTATGAGAAAATTCCAATTTAGACCTGATCTGAAATGATTGGCAGAATCATGGCACTTTTATCGGTATTCTTATTATTTTTTTAGTCTCTAAGCAAATCGTAATGTCGTTATTTATTCTTCTATGATTAGAAAAAGCCTAATTCCCAAAAAGAGAATTAGGCATTTATTTTAAACTTCAAAAGAACTTTCTAACTCTTCAAGCTCCATCATCAACTCTAACAGTTGTTCTTCGTACTGTTCCAGCTTAGATTTTAGCTCAGTTTGTTCATTCATTAGCTTAATCAAATCATCTTTACGATGAGCTTCATACAGAGTGCTGTCTGCTAATGCATTTTCAATTGCAGCTAAGCGTGGCTGAATCTTTTCAATTTGAGTTTCAGCTTTCTCAATATTTTTTCGAATAGGACGAGTTATTTCACGACGACGAGCCGCTTCTTTACGTTGCGCTTCTTTGTCAACTTTAGCTGCTGTATTTTGAGATGCTACCGATTGTTGCTGTACTGCATTCTGTGAATTAATGAGCTGTTGGCGCGCTTCACGTAACCACTTCGCATAGTCTTGTAAATCACCCTCAAACTCCGTACATTTTCCTGCATGTACTAAAAGTAGATCATCACAGACACTGGCGATCAGTTGACGTTCATGTGAAACTAAGACCACTGCACCATCGAAATCTTGTAGAGCCATACTTAAAGCATGGCGCATATCTAAGTCTAAATGGTTGGTCGGTTCATCTAGAATTAAAACATTTGGGCGCTGCCATACGATCAGCGCCAAAGCTAAGCGAGCACGTTCGCCACCTGAAAAGCTTTCACACGGCGTATCCATACGTTCGCCACTAAAGCCAAATCCACCTAAAAAAGCACGCAATGCGGCTTCACTGATCTTTTTATCAGCAATACGAGCCAATTGTAGCATTGGACTGGCATTGGCATCTAAAGCATCCATCTGGTGCTGAGCAAAATATCCAATATTGAGTAATTCTGAGGCTTTACGTTCGCCAGCAAGTAATGGTAAATCACCCACTAAAGTTTTGATCAGCGTTGATTTACCCGCGCCGTTCATCCCTAGTAAACCAATACGAGAACTTGGAGTAATTTGCAGGCGAATTTTTTCAGCAATCATTTTATCGCCATAACCAATAGTCGCTGCATCTAAACTCAGCAAGGGTGAACTCATTTTGGTGGGTTCACGGAAACTAAAGGTAAATGGCGTATCGACATGAGCAGGTGCAAGTTGTTGCATGCGTTCCAACTGTTTGATACGGCTTTGCGCTTGGCGAGCCTTAGTTGCTTTGGCTTTAAAGCGATCAATAAATTTTTGCAGATGGGCGCGCGTTTCTTGTTGCTTTTCAAAAGCCTGTTGTTGTTGTGCTAAGCGCTCGCTACGTGTCGTTTCAAAGGTAGAGTAGTTGCCTGTATATAAAGTTAATTCTTGATTTTCAATATGAAGAATATGATCCGTAATTGCATCGAGAAAATCACGGTCATGCGAAATCAGCACCAATGTTCCTTCATAGGCTTTAAGCCAATCTTCTAGCCATAAGATGGCGTCTAAGTCCAAATGGTTGGTTGGTTCATCTAATAACAGTAAGTCTGAACGACTCATTAAGGTGCGTGCAAGATTTAAACGCATCCGCCAACCACCAGAGAAGCTTGCGACATTTAAACGGATTTGATGGTCAAGAAATCCTAAACCTGCCATTAATTGGGCTGCTTTCGCAGGTGCTGCATAACCATGAATTTCATCAAATCGACCATGTAATTTGGCTAAATCATCATTACTCAGTTGATCTGGATGAGCTAATTTTTCTTGAATGTCCCAATATTCTTCGTCACCAGACAAAACAAAATCAATTGCTGGCATTTCTAAGGCTTTAATTTCCTGAGCCATGTGTGCCACAGTCCAAACCGCTGGACGAGTTAGATTCCCTTCATCTGCAACCAAGTCACCTAAGAAAGCAGCAAATAGTGTTGATTTGCCTGCGCCATTCACGCCAGTAAGACCAATTTTCCAGCCAGGATGAAGCTGCATCGATGCTTTTTGAAATAGAACTCGCCCACCACGGCGTAATGAAACTTGGTCAAATTGAATCATGAGTATGCAAAATAGCGAAGAGATAGCTGCATTTTAAGGTGATCGCCCATGAATGCAAATTTTTATATTACAGATCAAACTGATCGAATTAAATCATTCTACCAATAAAAAAAATAGAGTAAAAGCTCTATTTTTGTGATGCAAATCAGATTATTATTTAGTTTTAGTGAAAAATAAGCAACAAGATTAAAAGTATAGTGACAGGATCAGGGATGAACAAAGCAATTCTTGCCGTGGGGGCAATGCTGATGTTGGGGGGAAGTATGCAGGTCAATGCAGATACTAAAATTTGTGTTTTTGACTTGTTGGGAAAATCTGGCGAGGCCTATAAGGCGATGGAGGAATGGGCTTTGGCGGCCAAAACATGGCGCAGTGACATCACTTTACTGGGTTATCAAAATGAAGCTCAGGCCCAGAATGATTTCGAGCAGGGCAAATGTGATGGTGTGTACATGACATCTATGCGTGCGCGGAGTTATAACAAATTTGCAGGTTCTGTCGATGCGATTGGTGCTGTACCGAGTTATGCAATTGCACAAAAAGCCATTAGTTTTGCCTTAGATAAGCGTAATCAACGTCGTCTGACCAGTAGTATAGGTAATCAGGTCTACGAAGTTGTCGGTATATCACAAATTGGTCTGGCTTATATTTTCGTTAAAGATAAAAAAATGGATACCATTGAGCACATCAAAGGTAAAAAATTTGCTGTTCTCGGCTATGATGAAGCACAAAAAATCGTTGTTAAAAGCTTGGGTGGGCAAGCAGTCCTTTCGGACATTTCCGATATCGCTAAAAAATTTAACAATGGCCAAGCCGATATTATGGCCGCACCAGCTTATGCCTATAAACCATTAGAACTCTTTAAAGGTTTGGGACATGAGGGGGCAATTATTACTTTTCCAGCTGTCAACATGACCATGGACCTGATCATTCGTCCTGAAAAATTCTCCAGTGGTTTTGGCCAACATTCGAGGGCCTGGTTCATTAACCGCCTCAATACCAACTTTGCCCTGATTCAGCGGATTGAAGCGGAATTACCCGCCAAATATAAAATGAATCTGAGCAATGAGGACAGGACGCGTTATCAGCAAATCCTACGTGAGGCACGTATTGGTTTGACCTCACGAGGTATTTATGATGCCACCATGATGAACGTGCTCAAGCGTGCGCGCTGTACGGTGGATCGGACCAGTTTTGAATGTTCACTGGGTGGTGAATAGATTTTAAATTTTTGATGATTAAATAATTCTATAGGGAGAATGTAATGAATAAAGGATTATTCGCTTTAGCTGCTGCAACATTGTTCAGCGTTGCGGGTCAAACTCAGGCAAAACAAAAAATTTGTGTGTTTGATCCGATGGGAAAAGCGGGAGAAGTGTATAAAGTCGCGGAGGAATGGGCGCTGGCTGCACAGGTTTGGCAAGCCAAGATTCAGTTGGTTCCCTATAAGGACGAAGCCAAGGCACAGAATGATTTTGAAGCTGGTGAGTGTGAGGGAGTATATATGACCTCCATGCGCGCCCGTAAATACAATAAGTTTGCAGGTTCAATAGATGCAATTGGTGGTGTGATCAATAGGGTCTGTTGACATTTACTGTTCATAATTAACCCTATAAAGGTAGCCATAAAAATATACAGGCTAAAGCAACAGAACTTTGATAATTTCTTTTGAGCTTGTCATATCGAGTAGCTATTCCTCTAAATTGCTTTAATCTACAAAACATATTTTCAACTAAATGCCTGATTTTATATAAATACCAGTCCATATGGTCATTGTTCGATTGGCTATTTGTTTTCTTTGGTATATTCGCTTTAGTCCCTGTTTTCCTGATCTGTTCACGCAGTGGTTCTGAATCATAGCCTTTATCTGCACATACCACTTTTGTCTCTTTTAAATCTAATGTTGATATTAAATCAGGTGCAACTTTAACATCATGTGTGGTTCCATCGGTAATCATGAAATCAATAGGATTGCCATGTGCATCAACAATCAAATGTATTTTTGAGGAGTTTCCTCCTACACTTTTAGAAATAGATTGATTCGCTATGCCGGCAGAATGTTGATGAGCACGTACATGAGAGCCATCAATAAAAATCCACTCCATATCGGGGCATGAGGCTAGTAATTTGAATAATCTAAGTAACTTACCGCTGCTTGACCAACGATTAAAACGTTTGAAAATAGAGTTTGAATGACCAAAACAACAAGGAATATCTCGCCACGGACAGCCTGTTCTAATTCTATAGAGAATAGCTTCAATAAAATTGCGTAAATTTGAGTTGTGGTGAATGGATAAATTACGCAGAATAACTTTCAACTTTTGCCAGTGTTGATCTGTCAGCATGGTACGAGGCATAGCGAATAGTAAAATTGGGTTCGGCGATTTGATTTTACTACTTCGCTATTTTTTTAAGCTAAAAGTGTCAACACACCCTAATCAGGTGGCAAAAAAAGCGATCCATTTTGCGTTGGATAAGCGTAATAAACGCCGTCTGATCACAACAATAGATGGAGATACCTTTGAGGTTGCAGGGATTTCCCAGTTTGGTCTGGCCTATATTTTTGTACATGATAAAAGTATCAACTCGCTTGCTAAAGCCAAAGGCAAAAAATTTGCTTATCTGAAACATGATGATGCACAAAGGAAAATTCTTGAAGCAATCGGAATGGTTGGGTTGCCATCAGACGTTTCTGATTTTGCCAAAAAATTTAATGCCAATCAGGCCGATGTGATTGCATCGCCTGCCTATGCCTATAAAGCTCTGGAAATTGAGAAAGGACTGGGAACAATAGGGGCAATGTTTGACAACGTTCCTGTTGTGAATATTACGATTGAGTTGATTATTCGCCCAAATTCTTTTCCCGCAGGTTTCTCTCTGAATTCACGGGAATGGTTTATACAACAAATTCCAACAAGTTTTGCCATGATTAAACGGCTTGAGGATGCCATTCCAACAAAATATAAATATTCGATTTCTAAGCAAGAAGTTGAGAATTATGAAAAACTTTTCAGGGAGCAACGAATCCGTTTTACCAAAGATGGTATTTATGACCCAGTGATGATGGGCGTGTTGAAACGGGCACGTTGTTCAGTGGAAAGAACCCGTTTTGAATGTTCATTGGGAGGTGAATAAAAATCTGAATCCAGATTGAATTGTGTGGTGATTTGAACAAATCATTTGATAGGGAAAATAGATATTTTATCAATGAGTAAAATGTGATGAGTACTATTAAAAATCAGTAAAACCCGATGTATGTAAATAAAAGGACTAGGCTTTTAGTTAAGATCTGACTATATTCGTCTCTCGGTGGTGGAAAAATATGCAAAAACAGCAAATAAGGGAAAACAAAATGAAAAAAGGACTTTTGGCATTGAGTGCTGCGACTCTATTTGTCATGACTACTCCTGTACAGGCAAAACAAGAAATTTGTGTATTTGATCTATTGGGAAAAGCTGGCGAGTCTTACAAACTTGTTGAAGAGTGGAAGCTTGCCTCAAAAACATGGCAAGCTGATGTTGAGCTGATCCCTTATCAAGATGAAGAAAAAGCGGAGAAAGATTTCGATGCGGGTAAATGTGACGGGGTTTATATGACTTCGATGCGAGCTCGTAAATATAATAAATTTGCAGGATCTGTTGATGCTATAGGCGCGGTGACTAGCAATGCGATTGCACAGAAAGCAATTACTTATGTGCTTGATAAGCGTAACCAACACCGTTTAACTGCAACAACCAATGGTGAGAAATACGAAGTTGTTGGTATTATTCAAGTTGGCTTAGCCTATACTTTCGTACGTGATAAAAATATAGATACGATTGAAAAGGCCAAAGGCAAAAAATTTGCGTATTTACATTATGATCAAGCGCAAAAAACGATTGTTGAAAGCATAAATCTTGTTGCTGTACCCTCTGATATTTCAGATTTTGTGAAGAAGTTTAATAGTGGTCAGGTAGATGTAATTGCTGCACCAGCATATGCATATAAACCTTTAGAAATTAGTAAAGGTTTAGCAAATGGCGCATTATTTAATTTTCCAGTTGTGAACATCACGGGGGATTTAATTATTCGCCCTGGGCAATTCCCAAGTGGTTTTGGTACCCAATCTCGACAATGGTTCGTGAACAAATTGCCAAGTAACTTCGCAATGGTACAGCGTTTAGAAGCGGGTATGAATGCGAAAAGAATTACATTGTCTAGTGAAGATAAAATTCGCTATCAAAAAATGTTGCGTGATGGACGAATGAACTTGACCAGACAAGGGGTCTATGACGCCAGCATGATGAACGTCCTTAAACGAGCACGTTGTACGGTTGAACGCACTAACTTTGAATGTTCTTTGAGTGGCGAATAGTTATAGTTTTTGTTCCTGAATTTATAAATTGATTAACGAAAGTCATCACTTATCACAAATATGTTTATGAAAATAAGTGAATGAGATAAAAACAGGACAAAAAGTAAACATTATTGACATAAAAATAGAGCACAAGCTCTATTTTTTTTTGAAAAACATGATTAATATTTGCTTCGAACAAGGAGACAAACATAAAGTTTGTGGAAGGATGAAAAATATGAAAAAAATTGCGTTAGCTATTGCAGCAACTTCGATCTTAGGTGTATCTGCTTCTACTCAAGCAGCAATTGATGTGTGTGTATTCGACTTATTAGGAAAGTCAGGTGAATCATACAAAATGATGCAGGACTGGGCACTTGCAGCAAAAGGCTGGGGCGCTGATGTAAACCTTCTTGCAATCACAGATGAACAAGTCGCTGATAATAACTTTAAAGCGGGTAAATGTGCTGCTGTAGCAATGACAGCAATGCGTGCTCGTCCATATAACAAGTTTGCGGGTTCTATTGACTCTTTAGGTGGTGCGCCAAGTAATGAAATCGCTCAACGTGCGATCACTTATGTTCTAGATCAACGTAATGCAGCAAAAATGGTAACTAACCTTGGTGGTAATAAATACGAAGTTGGTGGTATTGCTCCATTAGGTGCGGCTTATATTTTCGTGCGTGATAAGAGCATTAACTCAATCGAAAAAGCAGCGGGTAAAAAATTTGCAGTATTGGGTTATGATGACGCGCAAAAAATTATGGTACAACGCGTAGGTGCACAAGCTGTACTTTCTGATATTTCTAACTTTGCTGCTAAATTTAACAATGGCCAAGTAGATATGGTAGGTGCTCCTGCTTATGCATATAAGCCATTAGAGTTGAGCAAAGGCTTAGGTGCTAACGGTGCGATGTTTAACTTCCCAGTGTTACAAGTGACTGCGGATCTTGTGTTACGCCCAGAAAAATTCCCAGCTGGTTTTGGCCAAAAATCTCGTGATTATTTTGTGAAGCAACTTCCAAAATCTTTCGCAATGATCAAGCGTTATGAAGCTGAAATTCCAGCAAAATACAAAATGAACTTAACTGCTGAAGACAAGTTAAAATATCAAAAATTAATGCGTGATGGTCGTTTAGATATGACTAAACGTGGTATTTATGATGCTAGTATGATGTCAGTATTGAAGAAAGCACGTTGTTCAGTAGACAAAGCGAACTTTGAATGTGCATTACCTGGTGAATAATCATCAAATGCTATAAAAGCAACTTAAAGCCTAGATTTTTCTAGGCTTTTTGTTTTTAAGTGCTTGTCATTTAAGTCATTGTCTTTATATAGAAATATCGCAATCATACTCATATAAAAACAAATGAAATCGAGAAGATTTAAAATATGTTTTAATCAGGAAGATTAAAAACGACTGTATTTAAACATATATTCATTTGAAGACCTTATTAGGATAGAACGTTGCTCTTCATATACGTAAATGTTTCGCAACAAAACAATATAGATGCAAAGGAAAAATAATATGCAATGGTTTAAGCCTTTACTACTTGCAACAGGCATAGCAACTGTCTCTGTTGCAGCTCAAGCAAAACAAACAATGTGTGTATTTGACATCGTAGGTAAAAGCGGCGATGTATATGCACTAATGAAAGATTATCAGCTTGCAGCTAAAACTTGGGGTGCAGATATTGAACTCAAAGTAGCGACGAATGAAGCTGTAATTGCTGAAGATTTTAAAGCAGGGAAATGTGATGGCGTCAGTATCACAGGTATGCGAGGCCGACAATTCAATCCATTTACAGGCTCATTAGATGCAATTGGTGCTATCACCGACCTTAAGCTTGCTGTCAAAGTGATGCAAGGGTTAGCCAGTCCAACTTTTGCCAAAGCGATGGTGAATGGCAAATATGAAGTGGCTGGTGTGATTCCGATTGGTGATGCATATTTATTAGTAAATGACCGTAATATCAATACCGTTGCAAAAGCTGCAGGTAAAAAAATTGCGGTTTTAGACTATGATGAAGCACAAAAAATTATGGCTTCACAAGTGGGTGCTCAAGCTATAAGTTCAGATATCACTAATTTTGGTGCTAAATTTAATAATGGTCAGGTTGACATCATAGGTGCACCTGCTGCCGCGTTTAAACCATTAGAACTTTACAAAGGTTTAGGTACTAAAGGGGCGATTGTCAATTACCCAATCTTGCAGGTGACAGGCAACCTGATTATCCATCCTGATAAATTCCCTGCTGGTTTTGGTCAAAAATCAAGGGAATGGGTGAAGGCACAGTTACCACGTGCTTTTGGCATACTTGGCAAGATGAAAGCGGATATTCCACAAAAATACTGGATGGAAGTTCCTGCGGCTGACAAGCCTGGCTACCAAAAGCTGATGCGTGAAGCGCGTATCAACCTGACTGCAAAGGGCATTTATGACAAGCGTATGATGAAATTGCTATGGCAATTCCGTTGTCGTGAAGATGCCAAGAACTTTGAGTGTGCGCTACAAGATGAAAACTATAAATAATCCTGTAAAAAGTCTTTAAACACACTTTAAACTTCAGATACAGACCCGATATTGAGTATGCTATACTGAATATCGGGTCTTTTATTTATGAAAGACGTATTGAAGTCTGAGGAATATCTACCATGAATGCCCAAGCTCTTGAATTGTCAGATAATGCTGCCAACAAAGTTCGCCAATTACGCGAAAGTGAAGGGAATAACGACTTGATGTTACGTGTTTATGTAACGGGTGGTGGATGCTCAGGCTTTTCTTATGGTTTTAATTTCGCTGAAAGTGTTAATGAAGATGATGCTGAATTTAGCAATGGCGACGTTAAAATGTTAGTTGATTCACTTAGCTATCAATACTTGGTTGGTTCAGTGGTTGATTATCTTGAAGGACTGGAAGGTTCTCGCTTCGTGGTACAAAACCCGAATGCAACGACAACTTGCGGTTGTGGATCATCTTTCTCGATTTAATAGATTCTAAAGATAAAAAAGCTTCTCAATTTGAGAAGCTTTTTATTGTTTATACCATCGTAATCGTACCTAAAATACGATCACCCGATGCACCTGTTACAGCGGGTAAATTCCCACTCAGTTGTTCAACGAAACGCATGGCTAACCATGCAAACGCCGTCGCTTCGACCCATGTCGGTGCTAAGCCAAGGGCATCCGTGGTTTGTACTGACCAATTGTGTTTGCGTAAGCGCCAACGTAATTGTTCCAATAAATAAGAATTATAAGCACCGCCGCCACAAACGTAGAGTTCGCCTGTTTCCATGCTAGAACGATAGACTGCTTTTTGAATTGCCCTTACGGTAAGTTTCAGTAAGGTCGCTTGAATATTTTCAGGTGTATCTTCGAGTTCGTCATAGGTTAAATCATTGCGCCAATCGATTAGTTGATCATCTAACCAATCAATATTAAAGTCTTCGCGACCTGTACTTTTTGGAGGTTCTTTCGAAAAGTATTCGTGTGAGTGCAATCGATCTAATAGGGAACGTATTGGATGGCCATAAGCAGCCCAGTCGCCATTTTCATCGTATGGATGCCCTGTATGGCGATGACACCATGCATCCATTAACATATTTGCAGGGCCTGTATCAAAGCCATAAACACCGTCAAGGTCATTTGCAGGCAACATACTGACATTGGCAATACCGCCTAAATTCAAAATGACACGATGGATACTGTCATGCTGAAACAAAGCTTGATGGAAAGCTGGTACTAAAGGAGCACCCTGTCCACCAGCCGCCATATCACGACGACGGAAATCAGAAACCACAGGGAGTTGAGTAATTTCAGTGATGATATTTGGATCACCAATTTGCAGGGTAAAGCCATGTTCAGGGCGATGGCGAATGGTCTGCCCATGTGAACCGATGGCCTTAATTTGGCTACGATCTATATTGTTCCTTTCAATCAGCGTATTAATCCCATGTCCAATCATTTGTGCCAAAGCGACATCGGCTTTACCCATACGATCAATTTCATTGTCGTCAGGAAGCGTTAAAGCCATTAATTCATCGTGTAATTCAGGCTCAAAAGGCACAGTCAGTGTGGCATGTAGTGTTAAAGGGTCAAATGAACTTGCAACAATATCAACACCATCCATGCTCGTGCCTGTCATTACACCAATATAGATCGCGCTCATATACAACTTATCCTGCAAGATGCTGAAAAAATGTTAGTATATCGCACAAATTGAATAACTGATGTGTTTAGGTTTTGTGATGTCAAATTTCTTGCCAGCCGAAGAACAGCTTGCTCTCATCCAACGAGGCACGCACGAGATTATCTCAGATGAAGATTTATTGAAAAAACTGAAAGAGAATCGTCCACTCCGTGTAAAAGCAGGCTTTGACCCAACGGCTCCTGATTTACACTTAGGACATACGGTTCTAATCAATAAATTAAAAACATTCCAAGATTTGGGACATGAGGTTACTTTCTTGATTGGTGATTATACCGCAATGATCGGTGATCCAACAGGCAAAAGCGCAACACGTCCGCCGTTGTCACAAGAGCAAGTACTTGCCAATGCCAAGACTTATCAAGAACAAGTTTTTAAAATTTTAGATCCAAATAAAACCAAAGTTCGTTTTAACTCAGAATGGTTTAGCCAAAAAACTGCAGCTGATTTAATTCAATTGGCAAGTCAGCAAACTGTATCACGTATGTTGGAACGTGATGACTTTACCAAGCGCTATAACAACCACCAGCCAATCGCAATCCATGAGTTTTTATATCCACTGGTACAAGGCTATGACTCGATTGCGCTTGAAGCAGATGTTGAGTTAGGTGGAACAGACCAAACTTTTAACTTGCTCATGGGACGTACTTTACAAGGTCGTTACGGTCAAGAATCACAAGTCTGCATCACTGTACCGATTCTTGAAGGTTTAGATGGCGTCAATAAGATGTCTAAATCTTTAGGCAACTATATTGGTGTATTTGATACCCCAGGCGCAATGTACCAAAAAATCCTGTCAATGCCAGATAGCTTGATTGAACGCTACTTTGATTTACTCAGCTTTAAGTTACTGGATGAAATCAAAGTCTTGCTGGATGAAATGGCTGCGGGTCGCAATCCACAGGAAATCAAACGTATCTTGGCACTTGAGCTGGTGGAGCGTTTCCATGATGCAGAAGCGGCTGAAAATGCACACAAGAGCGCGGGTAACCGTGTCACAGAAGGCGAAGTACCTGAAGATACACCAGAAGTGACGATTTCTCGTGGCGAGTTTGGTGGTGAGTTATTTATTGCCACAATTCTTCGTGTTGCTGGTTTAAACCCAAATGCAGCTGCTGCAAAAGATGCCGTGGGTCGTGGTGCGGTTAAAGTTGACTGGAATGTGGTTGATATGAGCTTCTCTGTAAAAGAGAATGTCACTTTAATCATCCAATCGGGTAAAAAAGCGATTGCTCGTGTGACTTTTACTGATTAAATCACAATGGAAAAAATAAAGAGCAGGCCATTAGCCTGCTTTTTATACGTAAATAGCTGATAAAAACAACGAAAACACTAATTTTGTAGAAAAAAGAAACATGCAAAAGAAAATAATAAAAAAGGGGGTTGTGTTGGGTGGGGAATGGTGTAGAATGCACATCCATCGGCGGTGATGCAGATAAAAACTTGTTGAGAAACAAGGATTTGGCTAGATTGGTTAGGTTCTTGGGTTGGTTGGTGAGTTTTAAGAATATCGAAATTACCTGTTGACTTTAATTTAGATTAGAGTAATATAGCCGACCTAGCTTGATGATGACGAATCATCGAGAAGATCATTAAGAGAATAGAAGAACAACTTGTGTGGATTTTTACTGGTTGATCGATCGAAAATATTTCATTGATTGAATGGTAGAAATTACTCGAAGTTTATTTGAGCGAATTTTTAGTCAGAAAATTGATGAGCCAGATTTAGTACTTTTAGTAAAGTACAAATGATTTTAAACTGAAGAGTTTGATCATGGCTCAGATTGAACGCTGGCGGCAGGCTTAACACATGCAAGTCGAGCGGAGATGAGGTGCTTGCACCTTATCTTAGCGGCGGACGGGTGAGTAATGCTTAGGAATCTGCCATTTAGTGGGGGACAACATTCCGAAAGGAATGCTAATACCGCATACGTCCTACGGGAGAAAGCAGGGGATCTTCGGACCTTGCGCTAAATGATGAGCCTAAGTCGGATTAGCTAGTTGGTGGGGTAAAGGCCTACCAAGGCGACGATCTGTAGCGGGTCTGAGAGGATGATCCGCCACACTGGGACTGAGACACGGCCCAGACTCCTACGGGAGGCAGCAGTGGGGAATATTGGACAATGGGCGGAAGCCTGATCCAGCCATGCCGCGTGTGTGAAGAAGGCCTTTTGGTTGTAAAGCACTTTAAGCGAGGAGGAGGCTACCTAGATTAATACTCTGGGATAGTGGACGTTACTCGCAGAATAAGCACCGGCTAACTCTGTGCCAGCAGCCGCGGTAATACAGAGGGTGCGAGCGTTAATCGGATTTACTGGGCGTAAAGCGTGCGTAGGCGGCTGATTAAGTCGGATGTGAAATCCCTGAGCTTAACTTAGGAATTGCATTCGATACTGGTCAGCTAGAGTATGGGAGAGGATGGTAGAATTCCAGGTGTAGCGGTGAAATGCGTAGAGATCTGGAGGAATACCGATGGCGAAGGCAGCCATCTGGCCTAATACTGACGCTGAGGTACGAAAGCATGGGGAGCAAACAGGATTAGATACCCTGGTAGTCCATGCCGTAAACGATGTCTACTAGCCGTTGGGGCCTTTGAGGCTTTAGTGGCGCAGCTAACGCGATAAGTAGACCGCCTGGGGAGTACGGTCGCAAGACTAAAACTCAAATGAATTGACGGGGGCCCGCACAAGCGGTGGAGCATGTGGTTTAATTCGATGCAACGCGAAGAACCTTACCTGGCCTTGACATACAGAGAACTTTCCAGAGATGGATTGGTGCCTTCGGGAACTCTGATACAGGTGCTGCATGGCTGTCGTCAGCTCGTGTCGTGAGATGTTGGGTTAAGTCCCGCAACGAGCGCAACCCTTTTCCTTACTTGCCAGCATTTCGGATGGGAACTTTAAGGATACTGCCAGTGACAAACTGGAGGAAGGCGGGGACGACGTCAAGTCATCATGGCCCTTACGGCCAGGGCTACACACGTGCTACAATGGTCGGTACAAAGGGTTGCTACCTAGCGATAGGATGCTAATCTCAAAAAGCCGATCGTAGTCCGGATTGGAGTCTGCAACTCGACTCCATGAAGTCGGAATCGCTAGTAATCGCGGATCAGAATGCCGCGGTGAATACGTTCCCGGGCCTTGTACACACCGCCCGTCACACCATGGGAGTTTGTTGCACCAGAAGTAGGTAGTCTAACCGCAAGGAGGACGCTTACCACGGTGTGGCCGATGACTGGGGTGAAGTCGTAACAAGGTAGCCGTAGGGGAACCTGCGGCTGGATCACCTCCTTAACGAAAGATTGACGATCGGTAAGAATCCACAACAAGTTGTTCTTCGAAGATGTATCTGAGGGTCTGTAGCTCAGTTGGTTAGAGCACACGCTTGATAAGCGTGGGGTCACAAGTTCAAGTCTTGTCAGACCCACCAATCTGCAACAAAGCTAGAGATTAAGATATATCGTTCATTAAGTGATAAGCTGGGGACTTAGCTTAGTTGGTAGAGCGCCTGCTTTGCACGCAGGAGGTCAGGAGTTCGACTCTCCTAGTCTCCACCATGAATTAAAAGAGTTTGTAAAAACGAAATTAATTCAAAGCTAAATAGATTATAGAGTTTAATGAATAAAAAGATTAAGTAATTGATCTTGGTTTATTAATCTCTGTGATTTATCACAGTTTACTGCAAGCTGACGAGGCTGTAGTTAATCATTAACAGATTAGAAAATTGAGTCTGAAATAAATTGTTCACTCAAGAATTTAAGTTGATCGAAGTAATTTGATTGATTTAAACATATTGAGAACTAGCAAAAACACTGAATCAAGCGTTTTGGTATATGAATTTAGATTGAAGCTGTACGGTGATTAAGTTCACGAAGCAACAAACTGGATGAGAGCGATGTAAGTTGAAAAACGAGCATAGCAATCTGTCCTAACCTTACTTGTAAGGGTTAGCGACTGTTTGGGGTTGTATAGTCAAGTAATTAAGTGCATGTGGTGGATGCCTTGGCAGTCAGAGGCGATGAAAGACGTAATAGCCTGCGATAAGCTCCGGGGAGGCGGCAAATATCCTTTGATCCGGAGATTTCTGAATGGGGGAACCCACCCGCTATAAGGCGGGTATCATAAGCTGAATACATAGGCTTATGAAGCGAACGAGGGGAAGTGAAACATCTCAGTACCCTTAGGAAAAGAAATCAATTGAGATTCCCTTAGTAGCGGCGAGCGAACGGGGATCAGCCCATTAAGTTGTGTGTGTTCTAGTGGAACGCTCTGGGAAGTGCGAACGTAGAGGGTGATATTCCCGTACACGAAAGGGCACACACAATGATGACGAGTAGGGCGAGGCACGTGAAACCTTGTCTGAATATGGGGGGACCATCCTCCAAGGCTAAATACTCCTGACTGACCGATAGTGAACCAGTACCGTGAGGGAAAGGCGAAAAGAACCCCTGTGAGGGGAGTGAAATAGATCCTGAAACCGCATGCATACAAGCAGTGGGAGCCGACTTGTTCGGTGACTGCGTACCTTTTGTATAATGGGTCAGCGACTTATATTCAGTAGCGAGGTTAACCGTATAGGGGAGCCGTAGAGAAATCGAGTCTTAATAGGGCGTATAGTTGCTGGGTATAGACCCGAAACCAGGCGATCTATCCATGAGCAGGTTGAAGGTTGGGTAACACTAACTGGAGGACCGAACCCACTGTCGTTGAAAAGCCAGGGGATGACTTGTGGATAGGGGTGAAAGGCTAATCAAGCCTGGTGATAGCTGGTTCTCCCCGAAAGCTATTTAGGTAGCGCCTCGGACGAATACCATTGGGGGTAGAGCACTGTTTCGGCTAGGGGGTCATCCCGACTTACCAAACCGATGCAAACTCCGAATACCAATGAGTACTATCCGGGAGACAGACTGCGGGTGCTAACGTCCGTAGTCAAGAGGAAAACAATCCAGACCGCCAGCTAAGGCCCCAAAATCATAGTTAAGTGGGAAACGATGTGGGAAGGCATAGACAGCTAGGAGGTTGGCTTAGAAGCAGCCACCCTTTAAAGAAAGCGTAATAGCTCACTAGTCGAGTCGGCCTGCGCGGAAGATGTAACGGGGCTAAAACTATGTGCCGAAGCTGCGGATGTATACTATGTATACGTGGTAGGGGAGCGTTCTGTAAGCCGATGAAGGTGTGTTGAGAAGCATGCTGGAGGTATCAGAAGTGCGAATGCTGACGTGAGTAACGACAAAACGGGTGAAAAACCCGTTCGCTGAAAGACCAAGGGTTCCAGTCCAACGTTAATCGGGGCTGGGTGAGTCGACCCCTAAGGCGAGGCCGAGAGGCGTAGTCGATGGGAAATTGGTTAATATTCCAATACTTCTGTGTAATGCGATGAGAGGACGGAGAAGGTTAAGTCAGCCTGGCGTTGGTTGTCCAGGTGGAAGGTTGTAGGCATGTATCTTAGGCAAATCCGGGGTACTCTATGCTGAGAGCTGATAGCAAGCTGTACTTGTACAGTGAAGTGGCTGATACCATGCTTCCAGGAAAAGTCTCTAAGCTTCAGTTACACAGGAATCGTACCCGAAACCGACACAGGTGGTCAGGTCGAGTAGACCAAAGCGCTTGAGAGAACTCTGCTGAAGGAACTAGGCAAAATGGTACCGTAACTTCGGGAGAAGGTACGCTGCTGACGGTGATGGGACTTGCTCCCTGAGCGGTTGGCAGCCGCAGAAACCAGGCCGCTGCAACTGTTTATTAAAAACATAGCACTCTGCAAACACGAAAGTGGACGTATAGGGTGTGATGCCTGCCCGGTGCTGGAAGGTTAATTGATGGGGTTAGCGTAAGCGAAGCTCTTGATCGAAGCCCCAGTAAACGGCGGCCGTAACTATAACGGTCCTAAGGTAGCGAAATTCCTTGTCGGGTAAGTTCCGACCTGCACGAATGGCATAATGATGGCGGCGCTGTCTCCAGCAGAGGCTCAGTGAAATCGAAATCGCTGTGAAGATGCAGTGTACCCGCGGCTAGACGGAAAGACCCCGTGAACCTTTACTGCAGCTTGACATTGAACTTTGACCTTACTTGTGTAGGATAGGTGGGAGGCTTTGAAGTTGGAACGCTAGTTCCAATGGAGCCGTCCTTGAAATACCACCCTGGTAATGTTGAGGTTCTAACTCTGCCCCGTAATCCGGGGCGAGGACCATGTCTGGTGGGTAGTTTGACTGGGGCGGTCTCCTCCTAAAGAGTAACGGAGGAGTACGAAGGTGCGCTCAGCGTGGTCGGAAATCACGCGTAGAGTATAAAGGCAAAAGCGCGCTTAACTGCGAGACCCACAAGTCGAGCAGGTACGAAAGTAGGTCTTAGTGATCCGGTGGTTCTGTATGGAAGGGCCATCGCTCAACGGATAAAAGGTACTCTGGGGATAACAGGCTGATACCGCCCAAGAGTTCATATCGACGGCGGTGTTTGGCACCTCGATGTCGGCTCATCTCATCCTGGGGCTGAAGCAGGTCCCAAGGGTATGGCTGTTCGCCATTTAAAGAGGTACGCGAGCTGGGTTTAGAACGTCGTGAGACAGTTCGGTCCCTATCTACCGTGGGCGCTGGAAATTTGAGAGGATCTGCTCCTAGTACGAGAGGACCAGAGTGGACGAACCTCTGGTGTACCGGTTGTGACGCCAGTCGCATCGCCGGGTAGCTATGTTCGGAAGGGATAACCGCTGAAAGCATCTAAGCGGGAAGCCTACCTCAAGATAAGATTTCCCTAGGAATTTATTCCTCTAAAGAGCCGTTCGAGACTAGGACGTTGATAGGTTGGGTGTGGAAGCACGGTGACGTGTGAAGCTGACCAATACTAATTGCTCGTGAGGCTTGACTATACAACACCCAAACAGTTGTTGTATTCAAGATAAATTCAATACACAACTTGATTTAGTGTGAAAACTAGTTAAAATGCTGAACACAAAGTTAGACTCAATATCTAATCCGTTAATAACTCTTTGGTTCGTAAGTAAGGCAGACATGAAGTGAAAACACAACATGATCAATAAGACCCCAAAACACCACAACAGTTTGCTGGCGACAATAGCAAGAGTGAACCACCTGATCCCTTCCCGAACTCAGAAGTGAAACCTCTTAGCGCTGATGGTAGTGTGGCACTTGCCATGTGAGAGTAAGTCATCGCCAGCTTTTAAATATAAATACCCCCTCCGCTAATGCAGAGGGGGTGTTTTTTTATCTAAACAATGCAGAATTTTACAAGCTGTTCAGTTCGCTTAGGATCACCTCATTAAACTGGGGGATGTCATCTGGGCAGCGAGCAGTAATGAGTACCCAGCCCCCTGTATTACAGCGTTTAACAGCTGCATCTGTCCAATGTGCGCCTGCATTTTCTAGATCGAGGCGGATACTTTTATAAGAGGTCAGGTTTTTATCGTTGATTCGCTCGGCATTAATCAAGCTCCAGGGTGCATGGCAAATGGCGGCAATCGGTTTGTTTTGATCGGTGAAATATTGAATGATCCTATGCGCATGTTCATTGAGACGGAGGGTGTCTGCATTGACTGTACCACCAGGAATGACCAGAATATCGTAGTCTTCCACAGAGACCTGCTCCAAAGAAGTCTGTGGAGGGTAGCTTGGCCCAGGTTCTTTATCACTTTTTACCGTTTGTACAGGTTCCATCTTTTCGGCGGCATGTATGACTTCAATTCCCTTGCCTTTTAAAAATTCCAGTGGCTGAATCAGCTCATCATGCTCTACGCCTACATTTGAGGTGATAAATAATGCCTTTTTAACCATTGTGAAATTCCTCAATATTATTTTGTTTCTAGGTTAACAATGCAAAAGCCTGAAAAGTGTAGGGTTTTCATCGGCGGATTGTATCTCGATGGATACGCTGTCAAATTTTGTTACATAGTGAAAATAATAAAAAAAGAAGCCCCATCATCCTGACGGGGTTTCTTCATATTCAGTTTATTGTCGTTTATTTCCTTTAAACAACTACATCCTGTGCATCTTGTTGTTCTGAATGAGACTTCCTGTCTCTCTATGATTGATAGATTAAAGCTAAAGTTGATGGCAGTATATTGGTTAAAGACCCTGATTATTGTACGTTTAAGCTGACATCTATCTTACATGATATTTTTGTAGCTTTTCAATGATGGCTTTGAGTGTCTTAATTTCAAATTCATTTGCCTCAAAGGTTTCTGTTTGGTTTCGTTTAAAAATATCTCGGATTTCAAGAACCGCATTAGAATCAACCAGCCCAAGTTGTGTACCTACCTGACGGATTTGATCAATTGAACGTGAGCCATTGGTTGAACCATATCCAATATAAGCAGCAGATTTGCCTTGCCATTCTTTACCGAGATAGTCCAAGGCATTCTTGAGTGCTGGACTATAGCCATGATTATATTCAGGGCTAATCAAGATAAATGCCTGTGCCTGCGCAATTTTATCTGCCCACTGCTGTTGTTTAGGTTGATCATAAATACCAGAAGCTGGAGGATGAGTACCTGCAAATAAAGGTAAGTCCCACTCTTTAAGATCGATGATTTCGGTTTGAATATCTTTCAATGCGAGTTCAGTTGTCGCTTGTTGTACCCAATTTGCGACTTTGATCGCTGTACGACCTTCCCGAACACTACCAACAATAATATAAATGAGCATATTGAAATTCCTATGTGTTATTGCTTTGATTTTAAAAATGAATACTTTTAATGATCTTATACTTTTCTTTAGCGTAAAAAAAAGCTCTCATTTGAGAGCTTTTTTGTTACATCAATTTGATGCCTTGCTGACCAGCCGGGGTGACTCTGAAAATTTCTACTTCAAAGGTAATATTTTTACCAGCAAGAGGATGATTAAAATCAATTTCTGTAGTGTCATCATTGACGGATTTTACGATACCGAACAAGGTCGCTTTGGCTTTGTCTTCAAATTCTATCATATGACCAACGATCGGACGTTGCTCAAATTTTACAGTATCGAAGATTTGGATATTTTCAGGATTCCAAGGACCAAACGCATCTTCAGGGGGTAAATGCACAGTACGACGGTCGCCTGCACGTAAACCAAACAATGCCTTTTCAAATCCTGGCAGTAAGTTACCATCACCAATTACGAGGCTGACGGGTTCTTCACGATTACGTGTATTGTCAATCTCAACACCATTTTCAATAGAAACAGAAAAATGTAAGTCGACTTTTGAGCCATCTTGAATGCGAATTTCTTCGTTTGGTTGGATAATTTCAGACATTTCTTGTTTCCGCATTTTGGATACGTTTCTTTTCAAGGAAGAAAGTATCAATAAGTAGCAGGATTGTTCCTAAGGTAATGGCACTATCTGCAATATTAAAAGCAGGGAAGTGACTGTCTTGATAATAGACATGAATAAAGTCAACGACATAACCCAATGAGACGCGGTCTATGAGGTTGCCTATAGCACCACCGAGAATTAATGCAATTGCCATCGGAAGGATGATCATCTTTTTTGGCATTTTCATTAACCAAAAAATAAAGATAATCGAGACAAAGCCTGCTAAAGAAGTAAAAAAGTAACGTTGCCAGCCACCAGCATCAGAAAGAAAACTGAATGCAGCACCATAGTTATGCAGTAATGTCCAATTTAGGAAAGGTAATATAGGAACAGGATCGGCATAATTTAAGTGTGTACTTGCAATCCATTTTGTCCATTGATCTAACACAATGGCAAGGACTGATAGCCCGAGCCAAAGTAAATTGTGCGGATAAAATTGAAACAAGCCTTTTTTTGATTGTGTATTAGGCATACTTTCTCACTTCGCCACTGCCAGTGACGTTGACGATACAACGAGCGCATAATCCAGTATGGCCAACGTGTGTATTTACATCAGGCAGCACATGCCAGCAACGTACACATTTTTCACCATCTGCTGCGGAGACTTGGACACGTAATCCTGAGAGATCCGTGTTTTCACCTTGTTCAGCGTAAGGGTGAACGATGACTTGAGACGTAATCAAGACAAAACGTAATTCATCAGCCAATTGGTTTAACAATGTTTGTAACGCTTCATCTGCCCAAAGTTCAACTTTTGCAGATAAGTTACTACCAACAAGTTTAGCGTTACGCGCTGCTTCAATCTGTTTATTTACTGCTGATTTTACGCTAATCAATGTTTGCCAATCTGCTTCAGACAGTAAGTTTGCTGTTGATGCAGTTGGAATGTCATACCATTCTGCGGTAAATACATATTTGCCAGTTTGTTCTGGAATTAATGGCCAAGCTTCTTGTGCGGTAAAGCTCAAGATTGGCGACATCCAGCGAACAAAAGCTTGCACGATATGATATAGCGCTGTTTGAGCAGAACGACGTGCTTGTGAATCTGCTTTGGTGGTGTACTGACGATCTTTGATGATGTCGAGATAGAACCCACCCAAGTCATTGATACAGAAGTTGGTCAATGCATTGGTGACAATATGGAAATTCATCTCTTCATAGGCTTGCTGAATGGTTTTTTGAACATCAGCAGCACGTTGTAAGATGTATTGATCTAATGCAATCAACTCATTTACAGGTAGAGCATCAGTTGATGGTTTGAAGCCATTTAAGTTTGCCAATAAGAAACGTAAAGTATTACGGATACGACGATAACCATCAGAGGCACGGCTAAAGATTTCTTTACCTGCGGTCATTTCATAGCGATAGTCAGCAGATGCGATCCAGAAGCGTAAGCCATCTGCACCCATATCTTTAATAATATCTTGTGGGGTGATGATGTTGCCTAATGATTTAGACATCTTACGACCTTTCTCATCCACCACGAAACCATGAGTAAGTAGACCTTTATACGGTGCACGTTGATTAATCGCAATTGAAGTTAACAATGACGATTGGAACCAGCCACGATGTTGGTCTGAACCTTCAAGATACAGATCTGCTGGATCTTGTAATTCTTCACGTTCACGTAATACTGCGTAATGTGTAGTACCAGAGTCAAACCAAACGTCAAGTGTATCGCGTACGGCATTGTACTGTTCAGCATCTGCGCCAATAAAATCGCTCGCATCACGGTTATACCAACCATCAATCCCTTCTTGTTCGATCAGTTGAGCGACTTCTTCGATCAATTCAGGCGTACGAGGATGCAAAGCATTGGTATCTTTGTGTACAAAGAATGGGATTGGCACACCCCAAGTCCGTTGACGTGAGATACACCAGTCAGGGCGTCCTTCAATCATCGATTGAATACGATTTTTACCCCAATCTGGGACAAACTCGATGTCATTTTCAATCGCATTCAAGGCTGTCTGACGTAAACCTTTAGCATCCATGCTGATAAACCACTGAGGTGTCGCACGGAAGATAATTGGAGTTTTATGACGCCAGCAGTGTGGATAGCTGTGTTTGATTGGCTGATGCGCCCATAGACGACCGACAGCACCCAAAGCTTCGATAATTTTTGGATTGGCTTTGTAAATATGCTCACCCGCAAAAATCGGTGCAGTTGGTAAATATACGCCATTACCACCGACAGGATTATCGACTTTTAGGTTGTACTGTAAGCCAACTTTATAGTCGTCCACACCGTGTCCAGGAGCGGTATGTACTGCACCTGTACCGCTGGTTGCGATAACGTGTTCACCTAAAATAACAGGCACTTGGCGATCAGTAATCAGAGGATGTTGTAATAAGACATTCTCGATTGCTGAACCTTTAAAATCAGCCAGTACCACTGGATTTTCAAGCTTATAGCGCTCAATTGCAGATTCAACCAGATCTTTGGCAAGAATAAAGTTTTGCTTGCCATGTTCAGTTGTCACTTGAACCAATTGATAGTCAATTTCAGCATGGAGTGCAACGGCTTGGTTGGCAGGCAACGTCCAAGGTGTGGTTGTCCAGATCACAATATCAGTCACATCTTGGACATTAACACCAAGACGGCTGCTTAAATCTTTAAGGTCAACAACGGTGAAACCAACGTCAATTGCATCAGACTTTTTATCTTCATATTCAACTTCTGCTTCTGCGAGCGCAGAACCACAATCCAAGCACCAGTTCACAGGTTTTAAGCCGGGTTCGATATGACCTGCTTTGGCAATTGCGCCAAGCGAACGAACAATGTCTGCTTCTTGCTTAAAGTTCATGGTGAGGTAAGGATTATCCCAATCACCAAACACGCCCATGCGCACGAAGTCTTTTTTCTGTAATTCGACTTGGGTGTAGGCATATTCACGACACGCTTTACGGAAAGTTGAAGCATCGACTTTAACGCCCACTTTGCCGACTTTTTCTTCGACTTTCAGTTCAATAGGCAGGCCGTGACAGTCCCAACCTGGCACATACGGCGCATCAAAGCCATCCATAACACGACTTTTAATAATAATGTCTTTGAGGACTTTATTGACTGCATGACCCAAATGGATTTGACCATTGGCATATGGAGGGCCGTCATGAAGCACATATTTTTTCTTGCCAATACGCGATGCACGAATCTGCTGATAAATGTTGTCGGCATACCACTCTTCTAACCATTTGGCTTCACGCACAGCCAAATTTGCTTTCATGGCAAATTCAGTATCTGGCAAATTGAGTGTGGCTTTATAATCCACTGCATTTTCAGGAGTTTGCTTATCGCTCATGCAAGTTTTCTTCCAGTTTTATCAGTCTAAACTGACATGTATTACAAATGAAATTTAAATTTAAAAAGGAAATTCTGGTGTGCGTTCACGATAGTCTCGTAATTTTTGCACATCATCATCGATTCCAGCTTTGAGGGCTTCAAGCGAAGGATAATTCAGTTCACCATGCAAATAGTGAAGAAAGGTTACCCGCATCAATAAGCCATACAGATTAGCAGAAACATCAGGAAAATGTACTTCTAATCGCCACTCTGGATGCTCTTGTTTGATGGCTGGGCGTGTCCCGACATGACCTGCACCAAACAAACTGTCAGTTTGATAGCCTGTTATCCCGTTGAGGGTAGGATCTGAATGCTTTACTTTTGCATTTAATGATGCATTTTCACAGACTACATCCACCGCATAAATGCCGTTTAAACACGGTTTGTGGCGGTTTAAGCGCACATTAATGGTTGGAAAATCAAGGGTGCGACCAATCTGATCACCATATTGCACTCGGCCTGTGATGCTATAAGGACGGCCCAATAGTTTTGCCGCTAATGCCAGATCACCTTCTTGTAGAACCTGACGAATACGGGTTGAACTGACACGTTCACCATTTAAAGCGACGGTATTTAAATTGGTCACGTCAAAGCCATAATCGCGTAAAAATTCGCTGTTGCCTTGGCGGTCTTTGCCAAAATGAAAATCATCGCCTAGCACCAAGCTTTGTGCATTGAGTTTTAATTTGAGTAGGTCGGCAAATTCAGTGGCATTTAAGCTTCTAAAATATTGATCAAACTTCGCAACTGCAATGTAATCAACACCGAGTTCAGTTAAATATTCTACTTTTTCTCTGAGCGAGCTGATGCGAGGAGGTGCATCATAAGCTTTAAAAAATTCAAGTGGTTGCGGCTCAAAAATCATCACCAATGTTTTTAAGCCTTTGGCATCTGCCAATGTTTTGAGTTGGGCAATCATCGCTTGATGACCAAGATGGACACCATCAAAATTGCCAATCGTTACCGCAGTCGGCGGTAACTGAAAATCTGGCGATAATGCGTTGAGACGAAGCAACTTCATGGGCGTTAAATACAGTGATTTTGCAAAGGCTATATATTGCCATATTCTCAGCGTTTCGTCTTGTTGTTGTGTTTTTCATCAGTAAAAAATTCGGAGAAAGGCTTTTTAGGGTGATTGCTTAGCCCGCTTTATTCTGGTGGATAATTCGCTACACTACGCATTTTAAATTGTTGGGTGATCACGATGCAGTCTGATATTGCTTTAATCATGGCATTGCCGAATGAATCAAAGGGTCTGTTTGAGCAGGCAGGCATTCAGGTTCACTATAGTGGCATTGGCAAAATCAATGCGGCGTTTAAAGCCTTTGAAGTGATTCAGAAAACTGGCTGTAAAACCCTGATCAATCTGGGCAGTGCAGGCAGTCCACATTTTGATGCCCACAGTCTGGTTGAGGTGATTACCTTTGTGCAACGCGACATGGATGTGTCTCCACTGGGTTTTGCGGTGGGTGTGACCCCAATGGATGAGGACATTCCTGCCGAAATCCATGTTCAGCCGCATTTTGAACATTTACCTAAAGGGATCTGTGGTACAGGTGACTCCTTTGAAACAGGACAGCCAAAAGTATCCTGTAATCTGGTGGACATGGAAGCCTATGCCCTCGCCAAAGTGTGCCAGAAGCTTGGGGTGCGTTTGATTTCAGTCAAATATATTACAGATGGTGCCAATGATACGGCTCATTTAGATTGGGAAGAGAATCTGCTGGTGGGGGCACAGAAATTATTGGCGCTGTATCAAGCCCATTTTTAAATGCAATGGTTGAATACTGTGGTATGTAATTAGTGGACTTATTTGTGGTGGGTGAGTTGTTGAAACTAAAGTGTTATTTTGTGTTGAGTTCGCATAACGGCCATTATGTTAAATAGTTCTCTTTTTAGATAAATATACATGTTTTCAATACATGCTAATTAGAGATTTTAGACTCAAGCAATTCTATAAAATTTTAACTTATGTGTACCTCTACTTTTAACTTCGGTTATTTATGGGAGGATTACCCAACAGTACCCACCAAATAGCCAGTAGTAGTAGCTTTTGGTCAAAAAATACGTGCATTTTATTTTTATTTGAGTAATGTGTTAATTATTGTAAATCAAGCAGAAGAAGTGCTTCATGATTAACATTGAGCAGATGTCCATAGTTCTTGATACATTACCAGACCCTGCCTTTATCTTGTCCCGAAGTGGAAAGTACGTTGCGGTATTTGGTGGTCGTGATAAGCGCTATTATCACGATGGTTCCGGTCTCGTTGGTCTGTATATTTCAGATTTAATCAAGCCTGATAAGGCCAACTGGTTTCTTGAACAGATTGGCCGGACTCTGGAGTCTGGAGAACTAATCATCGAAGAGTACGAATTGAGCAACAGTGATGTAAAAGGTCTACCCGATCATGGTCCTGAAAAACCGATTTGGTTTGAAGGACGCATCCAGGCACTGAGTTTTTCTGTGGACGACGAAGATGTGGTGCTCTGGGTCGCAAGTAATATTTCAAAGCGACACGACCTGGAAATCAGACTGAGAGAACTAGGCGATACCGATCAGCTAACTGGCCTTTTCAACCGAAGAAAACTAGAGCATGAGTTGACGCTAGACTATGAGTCATACGTACGGTATTCAGTGCCAACTTCCATCTTGATGTTGGATCTTGATAACCTAAAAAAAATCAACGACGGCAAGGGGCATCACGTGGGCGATGAGGCGATTCGGGCAGTAGCTAACATTCTTCGCTCAACACTACGGAAGACTGATTGTGCCTGCCGCTTGGGTGGTGATGAGTTTGTGGTTGCCTTGCCCAATACTGAGCATGAGCAGGCAATTCAGTTTGCCAAGCGTATACATGACAGTTCTAAAAAAGAGTTAAGCCAGTTTTCAGTGGACAGTTCAGTTGTCACGGTTAGTATTGGGGTGACAGTTATAGTGCCGGAAGATCGTTCATACAAAGACACTATCAAACGAGCTGACCTAGCTCTATATGAAGCTAAAAATGGGGGGAAAGACAGAATTGTATCGGCCTGAGAGCGCTGTTACGAATAACGACTTAAGTCAATGATATTCGATTCAAAAAATCTTAGAGACCAAAAACGCTACTATTATTTCCATAATGCTAACACACGGTTTTGATTCTTTTCGGCTTTTTTGCATGAAGCTTTTAAATATAGAGTTTCTCTAAGCTAAACAAATTTAAGTGACAATTCGGGTATGTGGTCGGCCTAACTCTTTAACTTTGTTTAAAGCTGCTATATGGATATTAAAAATTAAGTTTATCTAAAATTAACATAATAGACCTTATGCGAAATTCTTTAATTTTTATTTTATTATCAATATCTTAACTAAATTCGTTTCAGTAAATAGCGTTCTGGAACTGTTTTTCTTGATCTTTCACGTTTCACGTATGTTTATTAATCAATTTTCTATATTTTTGATGAGCTCAGTTGAATAATCGCCTTAATTATTTAGCAAGAAAAAAGCGACTAACACAGTCGCTTTTTTGGTGTACGCCAATCGCTAAAATTAAAGCTTGTAACTAAAGAAAATTGGTGGTGTTTCAAAAAGTATGCTGACATTAAATGAAGCCATTATTGATGTAAAAAAAGGTTAAGTCGAAAGCTTTAAAATGGTTTTCAATCTTTTTTGAAAAATTACAACTCCTTCTAAAACCACGCCTAATTCGATGCCTTATTTTGCAATTATTACCTTCAATACCTACAGTAAAAAATTTACCAATACTTTGCTTGCAGTTTTTAAAAGCAGTTATGAAACTGTCCCAATGATCACTTGCAATTCGGGTGTAGTGAATACCTAATTGTTTAAGCTTTGTTTTCAATCGTTGAACTGTAGCTAAGTCTCTTTTACCCCAAACATAAGCAACAATCTCACCTGTTTCTCGATGGTAGACGTAAATAAGCCATTGTTTATTATTTTTATTTCCCACAAAAGTCCAAAACTCATCAACTTCAAGAGACTCATAATGACTTTGTTTAGGCTGAATTTGGTAGGTCGATTCGGTTAAAGTACGTAAAACTTTACCGATACTGATTCGCTCAACTTCAGCGATATCTCGTATACCACTACCTCTGACCATCAACTGTAATATTTTTCGAGTAATGCCTGAATTACATCCTAGATAGCTCAGAGCATGGTCACCAATAAACTGACGTTTACAGTCTTTGCACTGATAGTTTTGTTTCCCATCTACTTTGATGCCATTTTTCTTTATACTGTCACTGAGGCAGGTTGGACATTTGATTTCTAGAGTTATTCGCATTTCTCTATTTTATCAAAATTCAACCTGCTTTGTTTCAGCATACTTTTTGAAACACCACCAGAAAATTTAACGTGGCAACACACCATACAACATCATATGCACAGTGTGCTCAACCGTACGTTGAAACATACTACGGTTACGCAAAGTTTTACCTGTGACCATTTCCATTTGCGTCGAAAAATCAGCATAGTTTTGGGTGATTGCCCAAATATTGAGAATCAACAATTCAGGGTCAATCTCTGCCGACAATTTACCTTGTTCTTGCCAAGTTTGAATCACCTTGGTTTTACGCTTAAATAGCTTTTTCAAAGGGCCTTTTAAGATTGGTAAAATATGCGGCGCACCTTGAATAATCTCAAGGGCAAATAAACGTGAGGCTTTCGGTTGATCACGCGAGCTTTCAATTTTTTGAATTAAATAGTGAGTGAGGGCTTCAGTTGGCTCAAGCTCAGACTCTAGGGTTTGCAAGGGTGCAAGCCACTTTTGTAATACCGTGGTGAGCACTTCAACATAAAGTGACTCTTTATTTTCATAATAATAGAAAATATTGGATTTATGCATATTTGCGAGCTGGGCAATCTCATCCAGACTAGCTCCACTGAATCCATAGACGGAAAAAACATCGAGGGCAGCATTCAGCAGTTGATTGCGCTTTTGTGTACTTTTTTTCTGTTCCATCTGCGAGCTTGATTCAAAAAATGTCATTGACATTGTAAGATAAATTGTCCGATTTGTGCACAATAACACAGTTTTTTTGTCGAAAAATACGCAGTTCCAAGATGAATTGAAGCGATCTAATTGATAATACTTGAAATCTAAAAAATGAATTACATATTTTGTAAACAATTCAGTGTTAAATGCTGATGAATAAGCTCAGTTTTTGATGCATATCCAGTGGAATTTATGATCATGGTGCGGTTTTAAGTTGCTAAAACCGCATCTAACACTTGTTGTTCCAACTGCGCAAATGCAATAGTTTTCTTACGTGGTCGTGGTAAATTCACTTGAAATTGATGTGCAATATGTCCTTGATCTAGCAAAATAATTCGATCTGCCAATTGTACCGCTTCACTCACATCGTGTGTGACCAAAATTGCAGTAAAACCTTGTTCTTTCCAAAGGCGTTCAATCAGGCTTTGCATTTCTAAACGTGTGAGAGCATCTAGCGCCCCTAAGGGTTCATCCAGTAATAAAATACGTGGTGCATGAGAAAGTGCTCTGGCTAATGCGGCACGTTGACGTTGACCTCCAGAGAGTTGAGTTGGCCATTGTGTGGATTTGTCTTTTAAGCCTACTTTTTCTAATAAATTTTCAGCAAGCAGGTGTTGATCTTTTGGTAAACCTAATTGTACGTTGTGTAAAATATTTTTCCACGGAAGTAAGCGTGGATCTTGAAACATAACGCGAATATCATCGTTTGTGATGCCTTCACGAAAGTTTCTTGCGGACTGAAATTTAATCTCGCCATAGCTTGGTTTTTCAAGTTGGGCGATTAAGCGGAGTAGGGTGCTTTTACCACAACCACTGCGACCTACTATGGCGACAAATTCACCTGCTTGAATATTTAAGTCTAAGTCTTCAAGCACTTTGACTTCACCATAAAACTTATACAATTGTTCAATCAGAATATTTGCACCATTGCTATTGCTTGCAGTAGTCGATGCTTCAGATTCGCCAAGGGGTTGAATCAAGGGATTTTCATAGAAATTTAAATTTAGATTACTCATATAGTTGACCTTTTTATTTTTGATAGCCTGCATGCCACCGTAATAAATATCGCTCTAGTGCTCTTGCCAATACATCCGCTAATTTTCCAAGTATGGCGTAAAGTAAAATACCGACCAAAACGATATCGGTTTGCAAGAACTCACGTGCATTCATGGTCATATAGCCGATACCTGCTTGAGCGGAAATCGTTTCGGCCACGATGAGCAATACCCAAACCAAACCTAAAGCAAAGCGTAGTCCAACTAAAATAGAAGGCATTGCTCCGAGTAGAATGATCTCTTTATACAATTGCCAGCGATTGAGTCCGTAACTTTTACCCATTTCAATCAACTGAGGATCTACCGAGCGAATACCATGATAGGTATTGATGTAGATTGGGAAAAATACACCTACTGCGACTAAAAAGAGTTTGGCTGTTTCATCAATACCAAACCACAAAATTACCAGCGGAATGAGTGCTAGTGCGGGGATATTGCGGATCATTTGCAATGTGGTATCAAGTAAGGTCGATGCAATGCGTGATGAACCATTAAGTAGTCCTAAAAGTAGTCCGAGACCACCGCCGACCAACACACCAAGCAAGGCACGACCTGCGCTGACTTTGACATGATGCCAAAGTTCACCACTGATCAGTAAGTGCCAAAAAGCACTCACTACGGCAGTTGGAGCAGGTAATACACGGCTTTGTAATAGACCTGAACTTGAAGCAGCTTGCCAAATCAGTAGCAATAAAACTGGAAACAACCACGGCAAGAGACCTTTGCCTATTTTTTGTGTTCCACGTGAAACATTATTTAGAAATGGTGTTGTACTCATGCCTCCTCCTGAACCAACGCTTTTGGTGTTTTGACCTCAGGCACATAGTTATTGGCAATGATTTCACCAAAAGGACCTGTGAGATGTGGTTGTGTCAGTTTCTCACGAGTTTTGAGTGGCAGAAGTGGAAATACTAATTCAGCAAAGCGGATCGATTCTTCCAAATGTGGATAGCCAGAGAAAATAAAGGTATCAATCCCCAAGTCAGCATATTCTTGAATACGTGCAGCAACAGTTTTTGGATCGCCGACTAAAGCTGTACCTGCACCGCCACGAACTAAACCGATACCTGCCCATAAGTTTGGTGAGACTTCTAATTGATCTTTGCGTCCGCCGTGTAAAGCCGCCATGCGTTGCTGCCCGACCGAGTCCATTTGTGCAAATTTTTTCTGCGCTGCTGCAATAGTCTCATCATCTAAATATTGAATGAGTTCATCGGCGGCAGCCCAAGCTTGTTCATTGGTTTCACGAACAATCACGTGCAATCGGATACCATAATTTAGAGTACGTCCTTTGGCTGCTGCCTGAGCACGTAAATGATTAATTTTTTCTTCCACCGCAGCAGGTGGTTCACCCCAAGTTAAATAAGTATCAACCTGTTCAGCGGCAAGTTCAGTTGCTTCTGTTGATGATCCACCAAACCATAAGGGAGGATAGGGCTTTTGCACAGGTGGATAAAGTAATTTTGCTTCATCGACACTGAGTCGTTCGCCATGAAAAGTAAAAGATTCACCTGTATGGGAGCGAGTCAGAATCTCACGCCAAATTTTGACATATTCAGAGGCAGTCTGATAACGAGTACTGTGATCTTCATATAGACCATCGCCCTTGAGTTCCTGCTCGTCACCGCCTGTTACAAGATTGAGTAAAATACGACCATTGGAGAGGCGATCAAAGGTAGCAGCCATGCGCGCCGCCAACGCGGGGGTCGTAATTCCGGGACGTAGTGCCACCAAAAACTTTAATTGTTTGGTTGCATCAATGAGGCTGGCTGCTGTGATCCATGGATCTTCACAAGAACGACCTGTTGGAATCAATACGCCAGCATAACCAAGGTTGTCGACAGCAACGGCGATTTGTTTCATATAAGCATGATCGACCTGACGTGCGCCCTTGCTGGTGCCTAAGTAACGGCTGTCACCATGAGTGGGGATGAACCAGAAAATATTCATGTCGATATTCCTTATGAAGAATGAGATCATGTAAATGAGACAGATTGCATCGTGTTTTAGATTGCAATCTGCATGAGGGATAAAGCACTTTGATTGATCACAATCAAAACCAATGAGAAATTACCTAAAGTAGACTCTCAATTATTGAACTTGGTTTTTTAATACAGCATCTGCAATGACCAGTTGCTTTGGAATTAATTTCTGAGCAAAAAAGGCATCAGCTACGTACTGCTGTTCTTTTGTGACTTTTTCAGAAATTGGCTGAACGCCAAAACCCATCCGAGAAATTGAAGTTTTTAAAACATCGAGTTCAAGTGCGGTTGGTTTTTCGAGTAATTTTGCAGCATCATCAGGATGGATCTTTACCCAATCCGTGGTTTGATTCAATGTTGTCACCAGTGTTTTTAGAACTTCGGGATGTCCTTCCGCAAACTTACGATCAGCTAAATAGAATTGATGATTGCTGACCAAATGCTCGCCGTTTGCGATCACACGTGCATGGATTTGATGCTCTGCTGCTGCAAAGAATGGATCCCATATCACCCAAGCATCGACTGCGCCTTTTTCAAATGCTGCGCGAGCATCTGATGGTGGTAAATAAACAGGCTGAATATCATTTAAAGTTAAATTATTGGCTTCTAGTAATTTCAATAAAAGATAATGAACGTTTGAGCCTTTGTTCAATGCAATACGTTTACCTTTCAGGTCTTGTACAGATTGTATTGGTGAATCTTTTTGAACGATTAAGGCTTCTGCAGTAGGTGCTGGTGGCTGATTTGCAACATAGACCAAGTTAGGATTTGCTGCTTGGGCAAAAATAGGAGGCGCTTCACCGGCCTCACCAAATACCACACTACCTACATTTAGGCCTTCTAAAAGTTGGGGACCGGCTGGAAATTCAACCCATTTTACATGGACGCCCTGAGCAGCAAGATTCTTTTCTAATTCACCTTTTGCTTTGACAATCGGCAAAATGCCATACTTTTGAAAGCCGATATTTAATGTGGTGGTTTCTTGTTTTGGTGTTGCTTGCTGCTCAGGTTTTTTTGCACAACCCGCAACGCCCATTACGCCAGCAATAGTTGCTGCGATGATGGTTGAAGTTGCCCATGAGCGATTGATAAAAATAGCCATGTTGATTGTGCTCCCCAGAAAATTACAAGATCTAAATAAGTTGAGCAATTAAGCTAAAACTTTTTTTAATGCATAAAAAATAAATAATTGGGCTTTGCTTATGATGAAAAGTGCAAAATAGAAAAATAGATAATGTTATTGAGAAGATGAATAAGTATTGAAATTTAATTAATATTTAAGTTTCTGTTTTATATTTTTATTTTTAAAAATTCAGTGCGCTTATTTTTCTAATGAGCTGAATAAAAATAGAAAAGAAAGAAGTCAAAAGATATCTTTATCAGAAATAAAGATATCTTCAGGTCAAATATAATTAGAACAAAACTTTTTTGAAGACTAAGGAATTACGCTGATAATTGTAGAGCGCTTGTCGAGCATTCGGTAAATCATCAACACTTGCTGGGCTGAAACCCTGCTCTAAAAACCAATGTGCGGTACGGGTCGTGAGAACAAATAGTTGTTGAATACCTTGTTGTTTTGCTTTGGTTTCCAAAAATTGCAAAATTTGGCTACCACGATTCGATTTACGATAACTCGAATCGACAGCGACACAGGCAATTTCAGCAGATTTAATTTCACCTGATTCAGCAGGAATAGGATAGAGCGCTGCACAGGCTAAGATCATGCCATCTCGTTCAATCACCGCGAACTGTTCTATTTCACTTTCAAGACGTTCACGTGAACGATAGACTAAAATACCTTCCTGTTCGAGTGGACGTAATAAGTTGATTAAACCGCCGACATCATGAATATTGGCAATGCGTACTTCTTCATAGTGGGCATCTGTGATTAAAGTGCCAATCCCGTCGCGTGTAAATAATTCTTCAATCAAAGCACCATCATAAGTATATGAAATGAGGTGAACACGGTGCACCCCAGATAATGAAGCTTGTTGAGCTTGTTTGAGGTGTAAAGCGAATTCTGGATATTGTGTTTGGTATTGTTGAATATAAGGTTCAAGTTGATACGAGCTTAATTCACGTAATAATTGTTGTTGCTCGTTCATTAATCCTTGTTTTTCACCCAAGAAAATCAATTTATCGGCTTGTAATACAGTTGCTGTTTTGGTCGCGACTTCTTCCGCCAATAAGTTAAATACTTCTCCAGTGGTTGAGTAACCTGTAGGCCCTAGTAACACAATATTATGATTATCTAAGTGACGTTGAATCGCATCGGTATCAATTGAACGGACTTCACCTGTGAGCTGAAAATCAACCCCATCCCGAATGCCATAGGGTTTAGCCGTTACAAAGTTACCCGAAACGACATCAATGCGGGCACCATACATGGGTGAATTTGCTAAGCCCATTGATAGAAGAGCTTCAATTTCTAAACGAATCGATCCAACTGCATTCATGATACTACGTAGTGATGCACGAGTTGTCACACGACGACTTTGATGAAAAGGCGTTTCAATTTGGCTTTCACGTAGATTTTGATTAATTTGTGGGCGTGCGCCATGCACCAAAATCAAACGAATCCCTAAAGAATGCAATAGGGCAATATCATGAATAATATGCTGAAAGTTTTGGTGTAAGACGGCCTCACCACCAAACATAAGCACAAAAGTTTTATCACGATGGGCATTAATATATGGTGCTGAGTGGCGAAACCAATGCACATAATCTTGCGTTGTGCTATGTGAAGTTTCAGTCATTTGGTTCGCCATGTTCATCTCAGATATACATCAATTTATCTGATTCTAACGAAAAAAATAAAAAGATAAATCTATTCCTAAAACAACGCTTCAACTTTGTACAGTCATCGTCCGAGAATATGTTTAGAACCCCATGATTCGGATAATACTATTATCATCAGAGTTGACTAAAATAAAATCATTATTGATTTTATACCATTGCTCATTACGACCAGGGCGTGGGAGATTATTATATTTATAATCAACTTTGTAGCCGTTTCCGCGATAATGCTGTGGCATGACGTAACCTGCTTGCCAGCGATGTTGTTTTAAACGCTCAACACCACGTTCTTCACGCATACGACGTTCACGCATACGGTTTTCATCATCTGGACGATCAAAGTTACGACCTTGCCAGCCCCCACCGCGTGAGTCATCATCACGATCAAAATGTGGACCTGCAAAACTACCCATACTACTCAATAGGTTTGTTGAACCTAAAACCAAGATAATGAAAAATTTTTTCATGATGCACCTTATGGACTTCGGATGTCTCTCATGTGAAAACTGTACCTTAAAAATGCAGAGAAACTGTGAAGATCAATTCATTATTCCATTAAAAAGATGGAGATCCTTAAGCAATTTCTCTAGAAAAGTATCATCGAAGCCCGTATTTAATATTGTTTAAATTTATTATATTCAATTGGTTAAGATTGAGCATCAATACTTTGCCCATTCATATCTAAACTATCATCACCCATCAAATAAAGATATGCAGGCATAATGCTATCTGGCGTTGGAAGGATTTTTGGATCTTCTTCTGGGTAAGCCTTCGCACGCATCGCTGTACGGGTACCGCCTGGATTAATGCAGTTAAAACGAATATTCGGATAGGTGTTTTCTGCTGCAAAAATCTTACTCATTGCTTCGGTTGCAACTTTAGAAACAGAGTATGCTCCCCATAAAGCACGAGCTTCACGACCTACACTCGAACTGGTAAATACCACTGAAGCATGTTCAGATTTTTCAAGCAGTGGTAATAATGCTTGAGTTAACGCGAAAGGTGCACGTAAATTTACGGCCATGACATCGTCCCAAACATCAACAGGGTAATCCGCTAGTTCAACTCGATCACCTAACATGCCCGCATTATGTAAAATTCCATCCAAGTGACCAAATTGTTGCTCAAGCGTATCGACAAGAAGCTCATAGTCATGACTGGATGCAGTTGAAAGCTGTAATGGCAATATTGCAGGCTGTGGTGCACCTAAACCTTCAATTTCATCATAAATGACTTCAAGTTTATTCAGGCTACGTCCATGCAAAACCACAGTTGCACCATGAAGGGCATAACTAAGAGCAGCAGCTCGACCAATTCCATCACCTGCGCCCGTGATGAGAATGATACGATCTTTGAGTAGATCTGGACGAGGTTGATATTCTGAATATTTCATTGTTATGCCTCCTAGTTCTTATGTTGAATGTTTAGCTCATCATACCCTGATTTTCTGATAAAGCAGAGATTTTCTGTTTGAGCAGTTGATGTAACTCAGTCACAGTTTGGATAATTGCATCTGCTTGCCAAGCGTTCAGATCATCACGAGATTCTATTGGTAAATACCCGTAAGCCGCCAAAATCGTGTACATCTCCGCATTACGTCCTGCATCAATATCACGTGGGTGATCCCCCACATAGATAATGTCTTTGGCATCCAGATTCAACTGTTTCGCCGCTAGATACATCGGTTCAGGATCGGGTTTGGTATGCGTGACATCTTCAGGACAAACCAAAACTGCACAGCGTTCGGTTAAATTTAATTCAGCCAATAATGATTCACTTAAACCACGTGGTTTATTGGTCACAATTCCCCAAGGAATCTGGTTTGCTTCAAGTTCTTCGAGCAGAGCATACATCCCAACAAATAAATCCGTATCCACCACAATATTGTCACCGTATACATCTAAAAAGCGCTGGCGATGAGCTAGAAAGATGGGATCGGTCACATCCAATTCTGGATACACCAATTTAACCATTGCCCGTGCGCCTTCAGACACTTGAGTGCGAATGGTTGCTGCATCAACAACAGGACGTTGTTCATCACGGCACATTTGTTGAATGATGCGAATAAAATCAGCAGCAGTGTCGATCAAAGTACCATCAAGATCAAATAAAACGGCTTTCATTAGGCACCTGTATTTGTGGTATGAACCATATAATTCACATCTACATTGGGTGCTAACCAATAATGCTTAGTGATAGGGTTGTAATGTAAGCCAGTCATTTCTTTTAGACTCAAGCCTGCGTTACGAATATCATGCGCCATTTCTGAAGGGCGGATAAATTTATGATAATCATGCGTACCTTTGGGTAACAAACGTAGGACATATTCTGCGCCAATAATTGCGAATAAATAGGATTTTGGATTGCGATTAATGGTCGAAAAGAAGACGTGTCCACCTGGTTTAACCAGTGTTTGACAGGCTTTGACAATTGAGGCTGGATCAGGAACGTGCTCCATCATTTCCATACAGGTCACTACGTCATATTGTCCTGCTTGTTGTTGCGCCAACTCCTCAACTGGGATTTGACGATATTCAATATTTTGCACATTGTCTTGCTGTGCATGTAAACGTCCTACAGCCAGCGGTGCTTCGCCCATGTCGATCCCTAAAACATCAGCGCCACGACGAGCCATACTTTCTGCCAAAATACCGCCACCACAGCCAACATCAAGCACTTTCTTACCTGCTAAGCCACCAACACGCTCATCAATCCAGTTTAAGCGTAACGGGTTGATTTGATGAAGTGGGCGGAACTCAGAATGTTGGTCCCACCATTTAGCAGCTAATGCTTCAAATTTTGCGATTTCTTGTGGGTCAACATTCAATTGTGACATGGAAATACCTCTATATTAGGATGATTATTTCGGTTTAATCTGTTGTTAGTGTAGCGCTTCTTGAAAAAAAAGCGATAAATCCAATAAAAAACTTCACACAAGCAAAACGAATTAGTCGTGTTTGATTTATATTTAGCATATAAACTTACGAAAAATGCTTAGAGGAAAAGCAAACTCAATGAAAAAGTTAGTATTAGGTGGTTTAAGTGCAGTTGTAATGGCATTTTCGATGAATGCAATGGCTGCTGATTTTGTTGCTGGTAAAGACTATACCGTGGTTGCCAATCCGGGTAAAACAGCTGCGCCAGCGGGAAAAATTGAAGTACGTGAATTCTTTTGGTACGGTTGCCCGCACTGCTTTAAGCTTGAACCACATATGCAAACGTGGTTAAAGAAGATTCCAAGCGATGTATATTTCCTCCGTACGCCAGCAGCGATGAATAAAGTGTGGGAGCAGGGTGCTCGAGGTTACTATGTGTCTGAGGCACTAGGTGTACGTAAGAAAACCCATATTCCATTGTTCCATGCCATCCATGACGGCGGACAACAAATTTTTGATCAAGCATCACAAGCAAAATTCTTTGCCCGTTATGGCGTGCCTGAACAGAAATTTAACAGTATGTTTAACTCTTTCCCAATCACTGCAAAAGTGGCTGAGTCAAATAAATTGGCACAGCAATATCAACTTACGGGCGTACCTGCCGTTGTTGTAAACGGTAAGTATGTTGTGCAAGGTGAAGATGGTAAAGTGACACAAGTTGTTGATTACTTATTAGAAAAAGAACGTAAAGCGAAATAGTTCATACTATGAGCAATAAAAAAGGACTGCAGTAGCAGTCCTTTTTTATTTAGTTTTGATCGATTTGTAAATCTTTTAAATCGATTTGAACTTTTTGTGTCGGTAAAGACAGAGCTTGGTTTACATACAGGTTAATCAGCTTCTCACGAGAACCAATTGAACGCTGGTAATAGCTTGAGTTAAGCAATAGGGCGGCACCGTAGGTCAAGGACCAGATATAGGACAGATAGTCACGGATCGACATATCATAATTCTGTGACTTTAAATATTTCTCAGTCATTTCTTTTAGTGAAACAATACGTTGCTGGCGAACCGCATACAGCTCATCAAACAGGTGCTTTAGCTTTGACTCGGTCATGGTCAGATGTTCTTCTAACTGATGCAGTAAAATCGTACGACTCGGTGAGGTTAAATGATAAAGCATATAGCGAGGGGCATATTCTTTAACATCAGTGTTATATTTTTCTGAAATTTTTAGGATTTCTTTTTCATTTTGAATAATCAGTTCCAACAGTAATTCATTTTTACTGCGGAAATGTTTATATAAAGTACCTTTAGCAATATCTAGCTCGGCAACCAGTTCATCCAAGGTCATTTCTTGGTTGTTTTCTAGTAAAAGTTTTTCTGCAACCTGCAAAATTTTTTCTTTACGAATTAAGAACTGAGTATGACGATCAGGATTCATGATGCTTATAGGCTCCTCATAGTGTTCTAAACGGCATTTGCATTAGTGTGTTATTAATCATAACGCTAAGCAATGCTTTTATATATCAAACTTTAGCTTTGATAAGATCAGGCGTTTTGTGGTTCCCAGTTCGAGATACCTCGGAAAAGTAAGCGGACTTGAGTCGCTGCATTGTCAATAAATAAGTTTTGTTGTTCTAACAAACGATCAATTGGAAATTGTTTCGGTAAGTTGATCCACGTCATTGCCCATGTAAATGACATATTAATCAGAATCGTTGATAACACTTGTAAATCTTTGGCTTCTTGAATGTGTTTAAAGGTCTCGAGTTTGCATAAATCGATTGCGAGATCTTCAATCAAAAATTCAATCTCACGTGCAATCGCAATACGAACAGTTTCGGAGCCGCCCCAACGTTCTGCAATCATAAATTGCCATTGCTGAGGGCTATGATTGACAGCCTGTACAAACAATTCAATACTGGTACGTGTTTTAGCAGATCCGCTATGTTTTAAATAGCTTTGCCCCAATTGATGAATCAAGCTTTTTAAATGCAAAGACACTTGGTCAACTAGTTCTTGCCCTAATGCCTCCATATCTTGGAAATGACGATAAAATGCCGTTGGGACTAAGCCAACTTCACGTGCAACTTCACGCAAACTAATACTACTAAATGAACGCCCAGAAGTACTGAGATGCAGTGCTGCATCCAGTAGAGCCTGCCGACTCTGTTGTTTTCGTTCATCTCTAATCGACATGAATAAGATCCATTAAAACCATACAGTAGAGTCTAGCAAAAAAAACATCATTTTTTTAGCCCTAATCCAGAGCTAAATCAGACACATTTTCAATTAGACAAAGAAATATCAGCAATCACTTTTGGCGTGGTGAAGCCTAAAAATAATTATTTTATTAATATTTCTAATTACTTATAAAAAAGCATAAAAAAATATTCAAAAAATTAGTGAACAAGTGTTGACTCAGTGAACACAAATAAATATAGTGTACATATGTTCACTACAAGAACATTTGTTCACTCAAAATAAATAGCCAGATACAAAACGAGGAACTTATGAGCGCAGAGTTAAATTATCAGCCACATTGGATTCGCGAAGATTTTGTTGATTTTGTTTTGCAAAAAATAAAGCCAACGTTTGCTTGGAAACGTATTCTTGCAGAAGTTACCGCTGTAAAGTCGTTAAGCTCAGATATGGTTTTACTCACCATAAAACCAAACCACAACTTTGATTTAATTGAAGTTGAAGCAGGTAAAAGTGTTTTGATCACGCTAATGATCAATGGGGTTTATCACCAACGTAGCTATTCAATTGTCGATATGACTAAAAATGGTGAAATTCGATTAGGCATTAAAGTTCAAGGTTTAGTGTCAAAAGCAGCACAACAATTGCGTGTAGGGGATCGTTTTGAAATCTCTCAAGCACAAGGCGATTTTGTGCTACATCAAGGACAACAGTCCGCACTCTTGATTGCTTCTGGTTCTGGGATTACTGCAATTTACTCATTGTTAAAACAGGCAGTTGCTCAAAAGCTTAAAGAAATTCATGTCGTGTATTTTAACCGTGCTGAAGTGTTCCATCAGGAAATATTGGCTTTAGCAGAACAATATCCACAACTGAAATATCACTTTTTTAATACAGCACAGCAAAAGCAGCATTTAGATACCGCTTTATTAGAAAAGTTAGTTCCGAATTTTAAAGAATTACAGGCATATGCTTGTGGGCATCACAGCATGATGCGCCAAGCACAAGAGATTTATGCTCAACAGGATGCGGTAGGAAATTTTCATCAAGAGTTTTTCCAACCTGTACAAATTGAGCAGTCTAACGAAGCTCAACCGATTACTTTCCGCCGTGCACAACAGAATTTTATTGCAACGACCAATCTATTAAGTAGTGCGGAGCAAGCAGGTTTACGCCCACAGCATGGTTGTCGCATGGGGGTCTGTAATCGCTGTAGCTGTACCAAAGTTAGTGGTGTAACACAGAACGTGATTACGGGTGAGATTGATGATCAGCCTAATCGTGCGATCAAGTTATGTGTAAGCCAAGCCCTTAGCCCAGTCACGATTGACCTATAAAAACAAATATTGAGGATAATTGAAATGAATATGGCATTAGAATTTAAAGCAGCATCAAAGTCAGCACATTTAACGCCAGAGCAAGTTGAAGCATTTGGTCGCCGTGTCGAAGAAATTCGTCTAGCTGTGATGCAGAATTTAGGCGAAGAAGATTCAAAATATATCTATAAAGTCCGTAATTTTGTGCGTTATACCGAAATCGCATCTCGTGGCATGTTGATGTTCGGTGGTTGGATTCCACCTGTATGGTTAGTGGGTACAGCAATGTTAGGTGTATCTAAAATCGTCGAAAACATGGAACTTGGACACAATGTCATGCATGGTCAGTTTGACTGGTTGAATGACCCAAGTTTACGTGGTGAAGATTATGACTGGGACAATACCTGTTCAGGGAATGATTGGCGTTTTACCCATAACTATATGCACCATACTTATACCAATATTGTGGGCAAAGACCATGATGTGGGCTATGGCATCTTACGTGTCACGGAAGATCAAAAATGGGAAGTTCGTCATTTGGCCAATATTCCATTGGCATTACAGTTAATGTTCTTTTTCCAATGGTATGTGGGCGTACAAAACCTACATTTAGAAGATGCTTTGGTCTACAAAACTAAAACATGGAAACAAGTGTGGGCAGATGCAGCCGAGTTTCGTAAAAAAGCGACTCGCCAAGTCCTCAAAGATTATGTGTTTTTCCCTGCGATTGCGACCATTAACTTTATCCCAGTATTGGCAGGCAATGCTGTAGCCAATGTGATTCGTAACTTATGGTCTTCGGCAGTGATTTTTAATGGTCATTTTACTGAAGATGCAGAAACCTTTGAAGCCGATAATACTGAGAACGAAACCAAGGCTGAATGGTACTTACGTCAGATCCGTGGTTCGAGCAACTTCACAGGTGGTAAGTGGATGCACTTTATGAGTGGTAACTTAAGCCATCAGATTGAGCACCATTTGTTCCCAGATATGCCAGCCAATCGTTATGAGCAAGTGGCACCACAGATCAGAGCTTTATGTGCTGAATATGGCGTGAACTATAACGAAGCGAATTTCATGAAGCAATTTTGGACAGTTTGGGTGCGCTTAGCAAAATGTTCATTGCCAAATGATACGTCGGCACAATTGGCGCAAGGTTGGACAAATTTAAAAGCGAGATTTAAATTTGCTTAAAGGATTGCTTATTCGTGGAATTGTAACGAATAAGTAAAACTGAAAGCACGTGTAATTGAGCTATACTATGGCGCAATCATATTTGTGCCATAGTTTTAAGGAATCGTTATGCGTATTGACCAAAGAGCATTAGACCAATTACGTGAAGTAAAAATCACACGTAACTATACCCGTTACGCAGAAGGTTCAGTTTTGGTTGAGTTTGGTCATACCAAAGTGTTGTGTACAGCAAGTATTGATAACTCAGTTCCACGTTTTTTGAAAGGTCAAGGGCAAGGTTGGGTGACTGCTGAATACGGTATGTTGCCACGTTCGACGCATACACGTAGTGACCGTGAGGCAGCGCGTGGTAAGCAAACAGGACGTACCCAAGAAATCCAACGTCTCATTGGTCGTAGTCTTCGTGCCATGGTGGATTTGAAGAAGTTGGGTGAGAACACGATTACGATTGACTGTGATGTCATTCAAGCAGATGGCGGTACGCGTACAGCAGCCATTACAGGCGCAGCGGTGGCTTTAGTTGATGCCATGAATGTGTTACTGAGCAATAAAAAGATTAAACAAGACCCATTAAAAGGTCTCGTAGCAGCAATCTCAGTAGGAATGTACCAAGACGAAGTCTTACTCGATTTGTGTTACGAAGAAGATTCAAATTGCCAAACGGATTTGAATGTGGTGATGACACAAGCGGGCGAATTTATTGAAATTCAAGGAACTGCAGAAGAGAAACCGTTCACTCGCCAGCAGTCTAATGCCATGTTAGAGCTTGCAGAAAAAGGAATCGCAGAATTGATTCAGAAGCAACAGCAGGCACTCGGTTGGTAATCTCCAGTTGATAGTGCGGGCGGTCTGGTATGTTTAGACCGCCTTTTTTTTATTTATCAATTTAGATGCTAATGAAGCATAAACCTATAAATACTCAGGAAAATGAGTACAACCCAAGTCAAAAGTCCAACCATAGCATATCAACACGAACTTGTTGCCAAGGGCTGTAACAGCAAGTAACGAAATAAACAGGTCAATTTATTTCTCAACATAAAATCACACAATCTTTGCAGTTTGTCACATAACCCATTTATTTGAATCATTTTGCTTTGATAGATTAGAAAAATGAAAAATAAAGAAGGACGGGAAGCATGGTACAAGTTTTTTTGGTTTTATTAACGGCGGTGACTTTTGTTTTAATGGCTGCGGATCCAAGACCAACAGATTTGACACAAGCTAAGTCAGCATGGAGTGAAAAAGCCGAAGCATCTATCGATACTTCGACTCATAAGCATTCAACTGAGATAGATGATGTCTAAGCATTAAAACGCATAGATAAATCGACAGCTCTCACATCCTTAGTGAGTACACCCATTGAAATATAGTCGACGCCAGTTGTTGCAACTTCGCGTAAATTTTCAATGGTGATATTGCCTGAGGCTTCTAATTTGCAACGCCCTGCAACATGTTTAACCGCGTCAATCATCTGTTGTTGGCTGAAATTATCTAACATGACGATATCTGCACCAGCTTCAAGTGCTTGGTTTAACTCGTCCCAAGTCTCAACTTCTACTTCGACAGGTTTACCCGGTGCAATGTCATGTGCCTTAGCAATTGCTTGAGCAATACCACCCGCTGCCATGATATGGTTTTCTTTAATTAAGAATGCATCAAATAGACCTAGACGATGGTTCTGTCCACCACCCACAGCAACTGCATATTTTTGTGCAATACGTAGACCGGGTAAGGTTTTACGTGTATCAAGCAATTTGGTATTTAAACCCTCAAGTTGTTGCACATAATTTGCAGTTTTAGTCGCCACAGCAGAAAGAGTTTGAATAAAGTTTAAAGCAGGGCGTTCCACAGTCAGTAAACTACGTGCAGAACCTGCAAGTTTTAAAAATGCCTCATTTGCCGCTACAAGTTCACCCTCTTGCTTTAGCCAGGTAATTTGAACATTACTGTCATATGCTTGAATGAGTGCATTCACCCAAGGCTGACCCGCTAATACCATATCTTCACGGGTAATAATCGTTGCGGTTGCTTGCTCTTCTTCAGGGGTAAGCATTGCGGTAATATCACCATCCCCAATATCTTCTTGTAATGCTTGTTGAATATTGATTTGAATAGATTGTTCAAGCAAAGATTGAGGAATACTCATACCCGTTCCAGTAGATGTTGACCAAAAAACTTGGGGCTTATCTTAGCATTGTCCTCATAAAAAATAAGTATTTCATCTCGATTATTCCTGATAAAGCATGTCAGAATGCAGTAAATAAACATTAAATTGCTGATTCGGGTCATAATGCAACAGACTAAATTTACTCAAGTGCAAGATGGAAAATTAATCGGTGCGACCCAGATTGCATCACCTAATTTTAATACTCGTCCTGATGATACAGATATTCAACTAATTGTTATTCATAATATTAGTTTGCCACCTTCACAGTTCGGTGGAGGCTATATTCAGCAGTTTTTTCAAAATAAATTAGATTGGTCTATCCATCCATATTTTCAGACCATTGAAGGGATGCAGGTATCCGCACATTTGCTGATCTTGCGTACGGGAGAGGTCATTCAATTTGTAAACTTTAATGATCGCTCATGGCATGCAGGGCGCTCGAGTTATCTGGCTCAAAAAGAATGTAATGATTATTCGATTGGGATCGAATTAGAAGGCAGCGATGATTTGCCTTTTGAAGTTGAACAATATCAGGCTCTCGTAGAAATCGTAACGGTATTGCGACAGGCCTATCCAAAAATTCAGAATCATATTGCAGGTCACTCTGATATCGCCCCAAAACGTAAAACTGATCCCGGGTTATATTTTGATTGGCAATTATTCCGTCAATTACTATCTAAAAAAACTTCGTCGAATTTATGATTTCACAACGAAATCTATTTTGACTTTCATTACAATAACGCTTTTTAAAAGATAAGCCGTAGGTGAATGCGATGGCATTGTGGCGATCGACTGTCATTGTCAGTGCAATGACGATGTTATCCCGAATTTTGGGATTGGTACGTGATGTTGTGCTACTCAATGTATTTGGTGCGGGCAAGGACTTCGATACTTTCGTTGTTGCCTTTCGTATTCCCAACTTTTTTCGGCGTTTATTTGCGGAAGGGGCATTTTCTCAAGCCTTTATTCCTGTTCTAACAGAATATAAAACCAGTCGTGCGCATGCCGAAGTTCAGATTCTCATCAGTCGAGTTTTTGGTTGTCTACTCACAGCCATGTCATTATTGACGTTTGTCGCAATGGTTGCTGCACCTGCAATTATTTATATCTACGCACCCGGATTTCATAATGATCCTGAGAAATTTGACCTTGCCGTTGATATGTTTCGTCTTACGATTCCCTATCTGATGTTTATGTCATTAACGGCTTTTGCGAGTAGCATCTTAAATAGTTATGGTTCATTTGCATCGCCAGCCTTTTCACCTGTGTTGCTGAATCTGGCAATGATTGCAGGGGCGTGGTGGCTAACGCCGTATATGGCGGAGCCAATTATGGCATTAGGCTGGGCCGTTGTCGTGGCAGGGATTTTACAGCTCGCGATTCAGATTCCTGAATTATGGAATAAAAACTTACTGATTCCCCCAAAAGTTGATTTTAAACATGAAGGTGTTGACCGTATTTTAAAACTGATGTTACCTGCTTTATTTGGTGTATCAGTCACGCAGATCAACTTATTGCTGAATACGATTTGGGCTTCATTCATGCAAGATGGTTCAGTGTCATGGTTATATAGTGCTGAACGTATGACAGAGCTGCCATTGGGTTTAATTGGCGTAGCAATCGGTACAGTGATTTTACCTTCGTTATCAGCACGTCATGCAGAACAAGACCAAGCTAAATTTAAGAGCATGATCGATTGGGCAGCTAAAATCATCATGCTTGTTGGTATTCCTTCGAGCATTGCATTATTTATGCTGTCGACACCAATTATTCAAGCCTTGTTCCAACGTGGTGAATTTACGTTGGAAGATACACGAATGACAGCATTAGCCTTGCAATGTATGAGTGCAGGGGTGATTTCATTTATGTTGATCAAAGTATTCGCACCTGGGTTTTACGCTCAGCAAGACACCAAAACCCCTGTTCGTGTCGGGTTAATGGCGGTGGCTGCCAATGCGATTTTAAACGTCGTTTTTATCGGTTTCTTTAAATTAATTGATTGGCATGCAGAACACATGGCTTTAGCTTTAGCATCATCAGGTTCAGCTTTGGTGAATGCGGGTATGCTATATTTTTATTTACATAAACGGAATATCTATCGATTTGGTGCGCATTGGAAGAAACTAGCGCTCCAATATGCAATTGCGAACATCACTATGATTGTCGCGCTTTGGTATGGTTTAAGTTGGTATCAAGGCGATATTTCACAATGGTTACGCATCGCTGAAGTGGCTGGTTTATGTGTAATTGGTGTGGTGGCCTATGTGATTGGATTATTGATTACAGGTTTTAGACCAAGACAACTTAAGCATTAATATAAAAAAACCTCCTGTACAGGAGGTTTTTTCTTATTTTACTTCTAGTAATTCAATATCGAAAATGAGTGTGCTATTTGGCGCAATCACATCGCCTGAACCCACTTCGCCATATGCTAAATTTGCTGGAATAAAGAAACGACTCTTACCACCCACTTTCATGGTTTGAACACCTTCACTCCAACCTGCGATGACTTGGTTAAGCTTGAATTCAACTGGATGATTTCGTGCAATTGAACTGTCAAATACCGTATCGTCTAAGAGTCGTCCTTCGTAATTTACTTTTACTGTTGAAGTTGCTTTAGGTGATTTACCTTTGCCTTCTTGGATCACTTGGTACTGTAAACCTGATTTGGTGGTTATAATCTCAGCTTTCTTTGTGTTTTCAGCTAAAAACGCTTTTCCAATTTGCTCATTTTTTTGAGCAAGTTCCTGAAATTCTATCAGTTGTTTTGCTTCGAGACGCTTTTTATATTGGCTTAATAGGTTAATCATTTCTTCATCAGTTAACGATGCAGACTTACCTTGTATCGCTTCTTCTAGACCTTGTGAGATTGTTGCAATATCAAGATCTTTTAATGTCTCTGCGTAACTCTTACCAATTAAATAACCGTAACTATATCCTAACTGATCTTTTTGTGGGCTTTTTAAAGTAATAGGTGCTGCATGTGCTGTGCTCATCATTGATGCAATTAAAATCAAACTTAGTTTTTTCATTATTTCTTCCAAAATAAAGGAGAGCGTATGCTCTCCTTGGTACTAATTATTTTACAGCGATTAATTCGACATCAAAAATTAATGTGCTATTTGGTGGAATAGAACCAGGAACACCTTGTTCTCCATAAGCAAGTTGAGAAGGGATATAAAGCGTTGCTTTGCCACCTTCTTTCATTAATTGTAAACCTTCTGTCCAACCGGGAATGACTTGGTTGAGTGGAAATTCGATTGGCTCACCACGATCATAAGAACTGTCAAAGACCTTACCATCGGTTAATTGACCTTTGTAGTGAACTTTCACAACAGAGGTTGCAACAGGTTGTTTGCCAGTACCTTCTTTAATAATTTTGTACTGTAAACCGGAAGCCGTTTTTTTTACACCTTCTTTTTTCTCATTCTCAGCTAAAAAACCATTGTTTGTGGTTTCAGCTTTTTTGGTTTCATTAATTTGTTTTTGTTGAAGTTCCTTTTGGAATTCCATATAAGCAGCTTGTAATTCTTCTTCGGTGTATGCAGCAGGCTTTTTGGCATGCCCATCACGGAAACCTGTGATAAATGCAGCTGTTTCCAATTCAGGTGGTGTTTGTTTTGCAACTTCATAGCCTAAGGCATAACTGATTTTTGCAACAGGGGCTGCATTTTTATCCGCTTTTGATCCAAGTTCAGTCGTCGGGTGCTGAGTAGCATAGTAAACAGGAACAAGGGCTGCGCCACCTAAAACGACTGCTGCAATGACAGGTAAAGCTTTACTCATGAGATGTCCGAAGTAAGATTTTAATAAAAAATATGGTCATGATCTTAGCATGTCTAAGCTTAAGCATTGAATAACTCAGCTAAAAAATGCGTGTATTTTTTATATAGTTTCTGTGTTTATCAATAAAAAGCCAGACTTTGAGATCTGGCTTTTTGATATGACTGTTATGATGGATTTTTAATCATCTTTATTTGCTTTGTAAGCATATGAATAATTGTACCCATACCCATACCCATACCCAGCACCAGCACGTTGAATATCATTTAAAATGAAGCCATTTACTTTGACATTCGCTTGTTCAAAGCGACTTAAACTTAGTTCAAGCTCTTTCATTTGTGATTTAGCATAGCGTGCTACAAGTAAGTTCACACCCGCATATTGAGAAATGATAATTGCATCGGTTACAGCAAGTACAGGTGGTGTATCAATGATAATATGATCATATTCTTGGCTTAATTGCTTAAGTAATAATTCAAACTGCTCAGATCCTAACATTTCCGATGGATTTGCTGGACTTTTACCTCGTGTAATAATACTTAAGCCATCTACTTCAGTTGTATGAACTACTTGGTTTAGATCAGCTTGATGACTTAAAAATTCAGATAAACCAGGCTTTACATCTAAATTAAAATATTTATGCATATAGCCACGACGCATATCTGCATCAATCAACAAAACTTTCTTGTTAGTCTGTGCAAGAATAGTGGCCAAATTGGTTGAAATAAATGATTTACCAACTTCAGGAGAAGGACCTGCAATGACAATAATATTATTCTTTGCATTTACGAGTGCAAAATGAATCGCTGTTCGAATACTACGTAAACTTTCAATTGCAATATCATCATTATGCTTAACCGCAAGGATAGGAATACTCTTCTTTTTCTTTAAAATGCTGATGCGTGTCTCTTGAATCGGAGATCGAGGTACAGTTGCATAAACAGGTAGATTGAATTCGTTCTCAATTTGCCCAGTATCTTTGATACCCGTGCGCAACATATTACGTAATAAGGCAATGAGTGTACCCAGAAAACCGCCAAAGAAAATAGCAAGAATAAGTACTTGTAATTTCTTTGGCTTAATCGGTTCGACAGGTTCAACCGCAGTATCTACAATACGAACATTACCAATTTCTCCAGCTTTTGCGATTCGGAGCTGTTGATACGAATTCAGTAGAGCCGTATAAAGTTGAGTTTTGACCTCAACTTCACGATAGAGTTGCAAGTATTGTCTTTGGATGTCTGGAAGTTGTTTTAATGTACTATTTAAATCACCAATTTGTTTATTAATTGCAGTAATTTGAGCATTAATTTCTCGCATAGCTGGATGCTCATTAGTATATTTGGCAGCTAAATCAGCTTGTTGTTGCTGCAATTCTATTCTTTTTGTTTCTAAAGTGATGCTTTGAGTAAGGTAAAGCTCAGACTCTTTGGTGACATCAACAGTATTATATTTTTGACGGAATCTATTAAATTCACGTTCTGCATTATCAAGCTGTTTCTTTAACTCTGGTAGTTGTTCATCTAGAAATTTAAGCGTTTGGGCAGTTTCAGCAGAACGACGTGCAACATTTTGGGCGCTATATGCAGATAAGATAGCATTTAAAACTTTGGTAATGTGCTGTTTATCTTGCCCCTGATAGTTCAAACCAAGAATTCCAGTCATTTTTCCTCTTTCCGCAACTGTATAATTTGAGTTAATAGCATTGACAGCAGCAGGTAAAGATTTCTTATGAATTCTATATGTACTGGTTAAAGTGTCTCTTGTAAAAATACTTATTTTCCATGAGCCATATTTATTCTGAATGGAATTGGATTGATTAATTATGCCAGTAAATATAACTTGATCATTTTTGGGATCAATTAAAAAGAATTTCTGATCTTTGAAATTGAGCGTCAAACCTTTATCAAGGAATTGACTAGGAATTAAAAAATCTCTTACTTCAAATTGCTTGGTATCATCTTTGAAGATAATAGATTGAGGGTTATATTCAGTGGTATAGTGTGGTTTTTTCAATAAACGATGACGTAAAGTATCTTCTGTACTTGAAATATTTAAATCAAGATGAAGTGCTTGAATCACTGATCCTAAAACTAAACGAGATTTTAGAATTTCGATTTCAGACTGAGCGGGTGATTTTTGGTCAATCATTTGTGATAAATCACCCAATAAAGCAGCTGAGGCTCCCTTACTGTCTTCAACTTGAACTAAGGCATCAACTGAATAGGTATCAGGTGTTGCACGAAGGTACAAAAGTGCACATACAAGACTAAGAATGATAAATAAAGCGATTAATTTCCATTGAGCAATAAGAGAAAAAAAAAGTTCTTTCAAGTCAATTGTGTCTTCAGTATTGGTATTTTGGCTCATAATCTTAATCTAAAAGTTAAATATAATTTTTCCAATCAGTGACACACTGTTGAATAAGCTGACATGTCTCATCAAAAAAAGCCTGATCATGCTGATATGGGTCTGGCACATTTTTATTTTGCCAATGGCCTAAGCGGAAAACTTTTCCTTTAGCAAAAGGCCATGTTTGTTCAATATGAGCTTGCTGATTTTTGCTCATCACGAGAATTAAATCTGCTTTTTTTAAGTGCTCAGTATTTAATTTCTTAGCGATATGCCCACTCATATCAATATTTAAATGTTGCATACATAGCTGTGCTTTGTCATCAGCAGGATGACCTGAAAGTCCAGAAATACCTGCTGACTCTATCGTTAGCTGAGGATAATCCTGTTTTAGTAAGTATTCTGCCATAGGGCTACGACAAATATTACCAACGCAAACGACTAAAATACTTTGAATCTGCATGATTACTTACCTAGCTGATCAAAGCTATAAAGTGCGCTGGAGAAAGGTACAATCTGGTTCATAACACGTTGCCAGCGAGTTAAGCCTGTTGCATCAATATACACAATATCGTTACTACGTAAACGGAATTGATTTGCTAGCCCAAAGTCACCTAGACTCATTAAATTCAAATGATAAAGTTCAGTTCGATGATCATTTACGTTAGTGCGTAATACATAAATTCGGCTAGCACTTGCTGATAAAGGATTCAAACCTAAACCTTCACCTAGAGCGTCGCTTAAAGTCATGCCCTGATCGCGCATTGGCAGAGCTTGGTTTTTACCAGACTCACCCATAATATATATTTTCTGATTGTCTTTAGTACTTACGTAAATTGTATCGTTTGGTCGAATTAAAAGTTTGTGTAACGAATAGCCTGCTTTTTCTAATTCAAGTGTATTGAGATTATAAGTAGTACCATTACGTACTAATTGTATATAAGTATTATCACCTAATTCAGATACACCACCAGCCATACCAAGAGCAGTATATAAATTGATAGGTTGGTCATTTAAATAAAATTGTCCGCCTTTTTTTACACTTCCTTGTACAGAATACCGTTGTCCTTGATAGTTTAAGACTCTAACAATTACGTCAGGATTTTTTAAAAAATGAGCAAATTGATTTCGTAATTCTGTAGTTAATTGACTTAAAGTTTTACCGGATGCCTTGTATCGACCGACTAAGGGCAATTGGATGAATCCATTATAATCAATAGGGTATCCATTGGCTTGAATCGATTGATCATTCGTCAGATTGTTTACAGGTGGAGTGATTTCAGGGTATGCCCAGAGTTGAATGGATAAAACATCACCTGAACTTAAACGGTATACGTGCTGAGGCTGGTTGAATAAATCGGTATAGTTTTGTTGGTAATTCAACTGGGTTGGTTTTATCGATTGTAATGTATCTTGAGTTATTTTTATAACACTTACAGTCGTCCCAAGTTCAGTTTTATAAATCCCTTCATTTGGAATATCGTAAGTTTGAAGACCAGAAGTGACAGCACATCCGACAGCGCTAATGCTAATTGCAAGGATGGAAAATAGTTGATAATGCTTCACACTTTACCCTTGAATATTTATATCTAATTAATATCAGTTTAGACACAATTCTCTGTGTTTAGACTTAGAATTTTGCCAATTCTAGCTCAAAAAACCTAAAAAATCACCGATTAATCGCATGGCTTTGTATGCTAAGTTTATCTCATAAAAAGAAACAGATTTGTTAATTATTGATAATATTGCATTTTAGTAAAATTTATGAATAAAACAGCTTAAAAGAAAAATACGTTATACAATTTCGTTATAGGAAGAGTAGTAAATCTGTTATATTAGCAAAAAATTTCACGCCTATAGGTTTGAAATTAGCTCTGTTGCTTGAAAATTTTATTTTTCAATAGCTTAAATTCAATTTAAGTTTATGCAATAAACCGTCCTAATTGGGATAGCTTAAGAAATTACTTTGTTTGCTTAAATAAAAGAAGGATTAGATTGGGGTGAAAAAGGTTTTATTAGTATTTGGAACACGACCAGAAGCAATAAAAATGGCACCTTTGGCTTTAAAATTAAAACAATTTAGTCATGACTTTGTGACAAAGGTTTGTGTTACTGGTCAACATCGCCAAATGCTTGATCAAGTTTTGGAGTTATTTGATTTAGATCCAGATTTTGATTTGGATCTAATGAAACCACAGCAGACATTATCTGATATTACTTCTGGCGTTCTAAAAGGATTAGAGAAAGTTTTTGAAACATGGCACCCTGATTTGATTTTAGTTCATGGGGATACGGCTACAACTTTTGCTGCTTCATTGGCTGCTTATTATCATAAAATTGATATTGGTCATGTCGAAGCAGGATTACGTACGGGCGACCTTTATTCGCCTTGGCCAGAAGAAGCGAATCGAAAGTTGACAAGTGTATTAGCTAATTATCATTTTGCACCCACGGATTCTGCTTATGAAAATTTAGTTAAAGAAAATATAGATACTCAAAACATAATTGTAACAGGGAATACAGTTATTGATGCTTTACTTCAAGTGAAGTTGAAAATAGAACAAAATCAAGATCTAGTAAAGAAAGTTGGAAGTGAATTTGCATTTTTAGATGCTAACAAGAAAATGATCTTGGTTACTGGGCATCGACGAGAGAATTTTGGTCAAGGTTTTTTGAATATTTGTAGCGCATTATCAAATATTGCAAAAAGATTTACAGATGTTCAAATTCTCTATCCTGTACATTTGAACCCAAATGTTCAACAACCAGTGAACCAGTTGTTAGCTGATATTGATAATATTTTCTTGATTGATCCACAAGACTACTTACCTTTTGTCTATTTAATGAATCGTAGCTATCTTATTTTAACTGACTCTGGTGGTATCCAAGAGGAGGCTCCTTCATTAGGTAAGCCAGTCTTAGTTATGAGAGATACAACCGAGCGACCTGAAGCTGTTAATGCAGGAACTGTGCGCTTAGTTGGTACTGATGTAAGTACAATTGAAAATGCAGTAGTCGAGCTGTTAGAAAATCCAAATATTTATGCAAAAATGGCAGAAGCTCATAATCCATATGGTGATGGGACTGCTTGTCAGCAGATTATAGATTTTTTGAAGCAGAGTTGATTTAAATATTTCCATTAAGTTGATTTAAAAAGTATATCTTATGAGTAGTTCATTTAAACATATTTGTGTTATAGGGCTGGGTTATATTGGTCTGCCTACAGCTGCAACATTTGCAGCACATGGATTGAAGGTCACAGGCGTTGATATTAATCAACATGCTATAGATATGATTAATCAGGGTAAGGTTCATATTGTTGAACCTGATCTTGATGCATTGGTTCGAGATGTGGTGGCTCAAGGGAAATTATCTGCACAATTAACGCCAATTGAGGCTGATGCATATATTGTGGCTGTTCCGACACCATTTCAAGGTGATTATCAACCTGATTTAAAATATATCGAAGCCGCTGCAAATGCTTTAGCACCCTTTTTGAAAAAAGGAAATTTAGTTATTTTAGAGTCAACCTCTCCTGTTGAAGCAACAGAAAAAATGTCAAATTGGCTGCATAAGGCACGTCCTGATTTAACATTCCCACAAATTGCTGGAGAGCAAGCTGATATTCTAGTCGCGCATTGTCCTGAACGAGTACTGCCAGGAAAGGTATTACAAGAACTTATTAGTAATGATAGAATTATTGGTGGCATGACACCTAGATGCTCTAAAGCAGCAGTTGATTTATATAGTGTTTTTGTTAAAGGTGCATGTATTGAAACAAATGCACGTACTGCGGAAATGTGTAAGTTAACAGAGAATTCTTTTAGAGATGTTAATATCGCATTTGCAAATGAGCTTTCAATCATTTGTGACAAATTAGATATCAATGTTTGGGATCTAATTTCTCTTGCAAACCGTCATCCTCGAGTTAATATTTTACAACCAGGGCCAGGTGTGGGCGGACATTGTATAGCTGTTGATCCGTGGTTTATTGTAGCCAAAACACCCGAAGAAGCCCGTCTGATTAAAACGGCTCGTGAAGTAAATGATATTAAACCATTTTGGGTAATAGATCAGATTAAAATTAAAATTACAGAGTTTTTACAAGAAAATCCAAATAAAACGATTAAAGATGTAACTATCGCTTGTTATGGATTGGCCTTTAAACCTGATATTGATGATTTACGTGAAAGCCCTGCTTTGGAAATCGCTAGAAAGTTAGGAAAACAGGGACTAAATATTCTAGCAATTGAACCACATATTGATAGTTTACCGAATGATTTACCTGAAAATATAAAATTGATTGAACTTGATAAAAATCATATGGCAGATATCCATGTGATTTTAGTTAAACATACTCAATTTAAAAATCTAGATCTGAAAATGGAAAAAACACTCAACTTTTGTGGGTTATAAAGATGCCATTAATCAAAAGCATCATTTTTGTTTACATAAGAATGTTATTTGTGATGCTATTATCATTTATAACATCAAGTTATGTTTTTAAAAATTTAGGTGTAAATGATTATGGTATATACAGCGTAGTAGGAGGGGTGGTTGTTATCCTTGCATTTCTAAATAATGCTATGGTCGCAACAACCCAACGCTATTTAAGCTTCAACCTAAAAGATCGAAACAAGATCATAGAGATATTTAGAATTTCAAAAACTATTCATCTGTTTGTAGCACTTATAGTTTTTATAGTTGCTGAAACATTTGGACTTTATTTTGTTAATCATTTTTTGAATTTTGATTCCAGTCGTATTGAGGCAGTAAATCTAGTTTATCAATTTTCATTATTTTCAATGATTATTATGATTTTGAATGTACCATATATGTCTATTATTTTGGTACACCAAAAGATGAGTTTCTATGCTTTAGTTGGTGTAATTGATGCTGTGCTTAAGTTTGGATTGGCTTACTTACTTTTTTTTATAGAACAAGATAAACTTTCTTTTTATGCAGCGATTATTTTTGTAATATCTATTTTTACCTATAGTTTTTATTACTTTTATGCATTGAAAAATTTTAGTTATATAAAAAATACACAATATATTTTTTCATTTAAAAAAATGAAAGAGATGATAAATTTTGCTTCTTGGAATTTACTAGGTGTTTTTGCTGGACTAGGACAAAATGTTGGGGTTAATGTATTATTAAATATTTATTTTAAACCTGAAATTAATTCCTCAAGAGCATTATCATTGCAAATATATAATGCTATAAATAATGTAAATTCAAATGCACAAACAGTATACACTCCTCTTATTATTACAAAATTTTCTCAAAAAAAACAAGATACAAATGAATATGTGTATTTTTTTTCAAAATTAGGATTTTTTCTAATATGTTTTATGTTGGTTCCCGTATATTTCTACTTGGATACACTTTTAAAATTTTGGATAGATTTGATACCTGAATATTTGGAAGTTTTTTTGAAAATAATGTTCACTGAACTTTTATTACTTTCTTTATCAGGTCCATTACACTCATTACTACAAGGTGATGGTAATATTAAGTGGTATCAAATTATTGTTAGTGGTTTATTGCTTTTTAATATTCCAATAGGATGGATCTTATACGAGAAAAAATTTGATCCAGATGCAATATACTATGTTTCACTTTTTTTAACACTGGCGGCTCTTATTTTTAGAATTGTTTTGTTAAATCAAAGAAAGCTTATAAATCTAAGTCAGTATATAGTAAAGGTTTTTTCCCCTGTAATAACTTTGGTTGTGATCTTCTTTTTTATCAATAATATAGTTAATAATATATTATTGAAGGTTGTGGTTTTAGATTTTATTGTGTTGTTATTTTTGGTGTTTTCATTTATGCATGTAGTAAATTTTTCTGAAATTTTTTCAAAAATAAGAAGAGGAAAGTAATGAAAATATTAGTTATTGCTTCCAGTACAGGTAATACCGCACCTGGTAAAGTTTTTTCTAAATATTTATCATTAATGGAAAAAGATGAATGTATTGAGATTGATGTTGTTAGTAATGACTCGTCAGTTAATGCTACATATATGAAACTGAAGAAAATACATCCAAGGATTAAAAAAATAAGCATATCTTATTTAGGGTGTGATATTTTTGATTATTTTCAAGCTAAAGAATATATGAAAAAAATGGAAAAAAGATATGATATCGTATTTAGTATGATGTCTGCTAATCATTTTTTCCCCCTCTATTTTGGCTATTTTTATAAAAAAAAGTTTAAGGATGTTCAATGGATCAACTATTCTGTTGACGCAATACCTGCTCCAGAAGGATGGGGATTATCTAAAAGTTATAGCAACGGTTTGATAAGAATGATCAAAAAATTTCTAATAAATGTTGATCATTTATATTTTTCAAACCAAGTGATGCTGAGCTATCAATTAGCACTGTTAGGCAATTGTTTTGATGGTGAATCGGGTGTTTTATATACACTTCCACATCAAGACTATATTGAATTACTACCTAAGCAAAATAAAAGACCTTTTACACTTCTTTATACTGGTGGGATTTATCAAGCTAGAAGAGTAGATCAGCTATTGCTAGCTTTAGAGAAACTGGTTTTGGAGGGTATTGATATACAGTTAAACTTCGTAGGTACAAACCCAGCAGCTGTAGATCTAAATATAATAAGTGAAAAAGCATCATCTAAAATTAAAATTTTTGGTTATACAACTGATTTATTACCTTTTTATCAAGAAGCAGATTTGTTGGTTGATATTGATGCAGAAATTGAGAATGATGTTTTTATTTCAAGTAAATTTTTTAACTATCTTACTATTAATAGAAATATTTTATGTATCACCTCTAATAATAGTCCTGTAACTAAATTTGTGTCTGAAAAGCAAGTTTCAGGAGTTTGTTTTTCGGATCATAATTATAAAAATATATGTGAAATTATAAAGAAAATTATTATTAATCCTGAGTTTTCTAATGATAGAGATAAGGTTTTGAGAAACTTGTATAGTATAAATACTATTTCTTGTTTGAGAGGTAAGGGATGATTACTACACTATATTCAATTTATAGTTCAACTATTGGGAAGAAAAATAATTTTAATAATAAATTTATAAGATTTATTATTAAACATTATTTAAACTTCTTTATACCAATATATTATACTTTGACAAAAAAACAACTTAGTTCTAAACAAGGTGATTTTATAGTTTCATTAACGACTTTTCCTGCAAGAATAGATAAGATTTGGATTGTTATAGATTCGATCTTAAGGCAAACATTAAGACCTAAAAAAATAATTTTAACTTTATCAGAGCTGCAGTTTGAAGGAAAGAAAATACCATCTAGATTAATTAAATTGCAGGAAGAAAAATTATTGGAAGTTATTTGGAGTAGTGATGATATTCGGTCTCATAAAAAATATCTATATTCAATGCTTAGATATCCTGACGAAATAGTAGTTACTATTGATGATGACTTTATTTATGAAAAAAGTATGCTTGAAAATTTGTATGATCACCATCAAATTTATCCTGATTGCGTGATTACACATCTTGCCTTAGAAAGAAATGGAGCTAATTATAGTGATTGGAAAAACCTTCTTTTGAAAGAGGTTAAGCCAACATATAATATAATGCAATTTGGCGGTAGCGGAGTGTTATATCCTGCATATTCATTATATTCAGATGCATTCGATAAAACAAAAATATTAGAATTGAGTCCTCTAGCTGACGATCTTTGGTTAAATGCTATGGCTATAATAAACTCAACTAAAATAGTTAAAACTAATTATAAATTTTACTTGTTACCTTTAATCTTTAAAAATAATAAAGAACTTTATGCTAAAAATGTTTTGGAAGATAAAAACAATGAACAAATTAAGAATATAGAGTCATATTATGGCTCTATATTAACAAATATTTCTTTCAATTAGTTTGGTGAAGAGAATATTATGAATGTTTATAAAAGAGATATGATCCCCATTCTGCTTCTAGGTGGTGTTAATATTTTGACACTGATATTATTCTTAATTTCACCATTTAATTATCTATATGGAAATTTTTATTTGTCATCTATATATGTCTTAATTAATATAGGTGCTTTGTTTTTTGGTTATTTTTTTTCAATTATGCTATTTGGGACTAAAAAATATAAACTCGTTCAGCTATATAAAGTTAAGACGGATAATCAGTTGTTTAATTTATTATTGTTTTTTTATATTTTAACTTTTATTTTTAGATATGCTTATTTGTTGAAATTTCAGTTCTATGATTTATTTGGAATTATTAATGAGATTTTGTTGGGTGTAGTAGATCCAAAATATGGATATTTATCTACATTGGATAGTTCAAAAGCATTTACATTACCATGGTCGTTGTATGCTTTCATTTCAATCTTTCATTCACTTTTTTTTATTAGTGGTGCTATTTTTTTTGGTAAATTATCATCAAAAAATAAAATTTTATTTTCATTTTTCATTCTTTTTGAAGCAGTTTTTTGGTATAGTAGAGGTACCAACTTTGGTATAATTAGTTTAATTATAATTTTCTTTCTTTCATATTTGCTGAATATGGGTAAAGTTAATTTAAAATCTTTATCTTATATTTTACTTTTAGTTTTTATTATAATTATTGTTTTTTCAGGAATTATGTATAGCAGGATGGGAGATATAACTGACCTCTCATCTTATGAGATATATATGACTACTATTAATTATGATAGTTATATCTTTACATCTACACCAGATTTTTTAAAACCGACGTTGCTTACATTTTTTTCATATCTTACACAAGGTTATTACTTTCTATCTTTTGGTTTTGATTTGGATTATAGGTTTTCAAATTTTCTTGGTTCGAATCCTGCATTAATTAATATCGCAAGTTTACTAGGTTTGGATAATACTCAAAATAGTTATGTTCATAGACTAACGAGTTATGGTATTGATCCAAATATTCAATGGCACTCAGCTTATTTATGGATAGCAAACGACTTTAGCTTTTATTTTGTGCCTTTATATGTATGTTTGCTTGGTTTTGGATTAGGTGTATCTTGGATTTTTGCAACAAGATGTAATGATTTTGTTTTTAAAGTTGTTTTTGTAATATTAGGAGGGAGTATAGTCTTTCTTTTTGCAAATAATAATTTCATATCGTCATATTTATATCTTTATATCTTTATGTTTTTTTTATCTTTGTTAAAAGTTTATTTCCTTATAAAGAGAGGATAGTTGAATGAGTGAATCTATTATTTTTTTAAGCTCGGCTTTACAGCAACCTAGGCATCAAAAAAGAATTAGTCTACTTCGTGAGAAATATGATGTTAAAGTATATTATTTCTATAGAGATAAATATATTGAAAATTATAAAGGTTATCAAAATACTTCAATAAATATAGGTAAAGTAAAAGATGGAAGGTATATTTCTCGTATATTTTTGCTTCTAAAATTATTTTTTATTTTACTTTTTTCTAATGTTAGTAGAGTTTATTGTACATCTCCAGATCAAGCAATTATTTCAATTTTAGCAGGAAAAAATGTTTTTTTCGAGATTGGTGATCTATATCAAATTGATGGAAAAAATCAAATATACAAAATGTTTGATTATTTTATTTTTTCCAGAATATCAGGTCTTATTGTTACCTCTCCATACTATTATTCTGGTTATTTGATTAAATATGAAAAATTTTTGAAAAATAAAATTATAGTTGTTGAAAATAAACTTTTGCCAAATATTGAAGCTACGATTAATGATTATAGAATTAATAATCATGTTATGACTTTACCATCTAGTAAAATTAAAATTGGATTAATTGGGAGCTTGATGTTTAAAGAATCCTTAAAAAAAATAAGAGATTTTATTATTAAAAATAAAAATTTTGAGCTTCATATATATGGTGATGGTTTGTATGGGATGTTCAATGATATAGAAAATGTTTTTTATCATGGTCGTTTTAAAAGCCCTGAGGATTTATCTGATATTTATTCTAATATTGATATTAATGTAATTCTTTATGATACGACTAATAATAATGTAAAATTAGCATTGCCAAATAAACTGTATGAATCTATTGCTTTCTTAAAACCAATTATCTGTTCAGATAATGTTGCTTTGTCAGAGATTGTTGTCAGGGACGGCGTAGGAGAGATTGCTATTAACGATGATTTGGCTTCAGCAATTTATAAATTAACATCTAATTATGAATTCTATATACATAACATGAAGTTATTAGATTCTTCTAGATATATTTGTTTCGAGCAATCTGAAATTTTTGAACTAATCAATAGAGCGGAGTAGGCATGTTCAAAGGAAAAACTTTACTGATCACAGGTGGCACTGGATCATTCGGAAATGCAGTTTTAAAGCGTTTTTTAGAAACTGATATAAAAGAAATTCGAATCTTTAGCCGAGATGAAAAAAAGCAAGATGATATGCGTAAAAGGTATCAATCATCGAAGTTAAAATTCTATATTGGTGATGTACGAGATTATAACAGCATCTTAAATGCTACTCGTGGTGTGGACTATATTTATCATGCTGCTGCGTTAAAACAAGTCCCTTCTTGTGAATTCCATCCAATGGAAGCTGTTAAAACAAACGTAATTGGTACAGAAAATGTACTTGAAGCGGCGATTCAAAATCATGTTAAAAGAATTGTCTGCTTGAGTACTGATAAAGCAGTTTATCCAATCAATGCAATGGGCATTTCCAAAGCAATGATGGAAAAAGTTATTGTAGCAAAATCACGTAATTTAGAAGAATTAGATACAACTATTTGCTGTACGCGTTATGGTAACGTGATGGCATCTCGTGGCTCTGTCATTCCTTTATTTGTCGATCAAATTCGTCAGGGTAAACCACTGACCATTACTGATCCTAATATGACTCGTTTTATGATGACGTTGGATGATGCTGTCGACCTGGTGTTATATGCATTTGAGCATGGTCAAAATGGGGATATTTTCGTACAAAAAGCACCAGCAGCAACTATTCATGTTCTAGCGCAAGCTTTAACTCAGTTATTAAATGTACCAGAGCATCCAATTTCAATTATGGGTACACGTCATGGTGAAAAAGCCTATGAGGCATTACTCAGTCGTGAAGAAATGGTGGTTGCCTTAGATCAAGGTTATTATTATCGTGTTCCAGCGGATCAGCGTGACCTCAACTACTCAAAATATGTTGAAGACGGTGACTTAAAAATTACTCAATATGAAGATTATAATTCACATAATACTGAACGCTTAGATGTTGAAGGCATGAAGAAACTGTTACTTAAGTTAGAGTTTATTCGCGCACTTACACAAGGGCAATATGTAGATCCAGAGGCTTAATATGAAGGTTTTGGTAACAGGTTCAAATGGTTTTATTGCTAAAAATTTGATTCAGTTTTTATCTGAAAAAACCGAAGTTGAAGTTTTAAAAGTTCATCGGGAATCATCTGAGCAAGAACTAAAAGACTCTATTTTAGCTGCTGATTGGATTGTTCATTTAGCAGGCGTTAATCGCCCATTAAATGAAAGTGAATTTATTGATGGTAACGTTACGCTCACAGAGACAATTGCCCAAACACTCAGAGCAGAACACAAATTAACACCGATTATCTTATCGTCATCTATTCAAGCTGATCGGGATAACGCTTATGGGAAAAGTAAGCTTGGTGGTGAGCAAGCTCTTGAGAAATTACATGCAGAACGAGGAAATCCAGTTTACATTTGTCGTTTAGCCAACGTCTTTGGTAAGTGGTCTCGTCCAAATTATAATTCTGCTGTTGCAACCTTTTGCCATAATGTGGCAAATGATTTGCCACTTCAAATCAATGATGCAAACGCCCTTATTCGATTAGTCTATGTTGATGATGTTGTTGAGACCTTTTGGAACATGATCAATGGCTCAGTGAGCGTTGAACAGACTTTTCAAATCCAGCCTGAATATCAAATTACTGTCGGTGATTTAGCTAAAACTTTAAATGGTTTTAAAGCATCGAGAGATACGTTAATTACTGATCGAGTCGGAACAGGATTAACGCGAGCTTTATATTCAACTTACTTAAGCTTTTTAAGACCTACGCAGTTTGATTATAGCGTGCCTAAATATGGTGATGCGCGTGGTGTTTTTGTTGAAATGTTAAAGACACCTGATGCTGGTCAGTTCTCATATTTTACTGCACATCCGGGCATTACTCGTGGTGGACATTACCATCATACCAAGACTGAAAAATTCCTTGTGATTAAGGGTAAAGCCTTATTTAAATTTAAGCATGTGGTTTCAGGTGAGTTTTATCAACTCGAAACGCATGGGGATGAGCCGAGAATTGTTGAGACAGTACCTGGATGGACCCATGACATTACCAATATTGGTGATGATGAAATGGTCGTGATGCTATGGGCAAATGAGATTTTTGATCGTAGTAAGCCTGATACTTATGCAATGCCGATAACAGATTAAGAGTTGAATTGTTGTGAAAAAATTAAAGTTAATGACCGTCGTAGGTACGCGTCCTGAAATTATTCGTTTGTCTCGAGTTATGGCCGCATGTGATCAATATTTTGATCATGTTTTGGTACATACAGGGCAAAATTATGATTATGAATTGAATGAAATCTTCTTTACAGATTTAGGGATTCGCAAACCTGATCATTTTTTAAATGCTGCAGGTGGAACAGGTGCAGAAACAATTGGTAATGTGATTATTACCGTTGATAAGATTTTGGACGAAGTACAACCAGAAGCATTGCTGGTTCTTGGCGATACTAATAGTTGTATGGCTGTACTACCTGCCAAACGTCGTAAAATTCCAACATTTCATATGGAGGCTGGCAATCGCTGTTTTGATATGCGTGTGCCTGAAGAAATCAATCGTCGAATCGTAGATCATACAGCAGATATTAACTTAACTTATAGTACGATTGCTCGTGATTACTTAATAGCGGAAGGGTTGCCTGCTGACTTAGTCATCAAAACAGGTAGTCCGATGTTTGAAGTACTGAATCATTATAAAGCGAAGATTGAAGCATCAGATGTTCTTGAACGATTGGGTTTGAAAGAACAGCAATATTTTATTGTCAGTGCGCATCGCGAAGAAAATATTAACTCTGATCAAAACTTTCTAGATCTTGTGGAAATGTTGAATGCAGTCGCTGAAAAGTATCAATTCCCTGTAATTGTTTCTACACATCCAAGAACACGTAAGCGTATTGAACAACTTAATATTGAGTTTCATCCATTGGTTCAATTATTAAAGCCGCTTGGTTTTAGTGACTATAATAAACTTCAGCTTTCCGCTAAAGCAGCATTATCTGATAGTGGTACAATCAATGAAGAATCTTCGATTTTGAATTTCCCTGCATTGAATTTACGTCAAGCACATGAGCGTCCAGAAGGTATGGAAGAAGCCGCTGTGATGATGGTTGGATTAAAAGCTGAACGAATTTTACAAGGTTTGGAAATTTTAGAATCTCAAGCACGTGGAGATGAGCGTTTATTACGCTTGGTGGCAGACTATAGTATGCCAAATGTAAGTGATAAGGTCGTTCGTATCATCATGAGCTATACCGATTATGTTAATCGCGTGGTATGGAAAAAATATTAAGTAATGAAAATTCTTCTTTTAACGCAATGGTTTGATCCTGAACCTACTTTTAAAGGTTTAGCATTTGCTAGGGAGCTACAACGACAAGGTCATCAAGTACAAGTTCTAACAGGGTTTCCAAACTATCCTGGAGGAAAAATTTATGATGGTTATAAATTGAAATTGTACCAACGTGAACAAATTGATGGAATTTCGGTTTTACGAGTTGCATTATTTCCTGATCATGGTAGCTCTGCGTTAAAAAGGATTTTAAATTATATTAGTTTTGCTTTTATGGCATTGCTTTTCGGTATTTTTGCAACTAAAAAAGCGGATGTTATTTATGCTTATCATCCGCCATTAACAGTTGGCTTAGCTGCAATTTTCATTAAATTATTTAGAAGAATCCCTATTGTATATGATATTCAGGATATGTGGCCTGATACGCTTAAAGCAACGGGAATGCTCAACAATCAGAAAATATTGAATATCGTGGGCCACGTATGCCATTTAGTTTACTCTTATGTTGACCATATCGTGGTTTTATGCCCTGGATTTAAAAAGTTATTAATTGAAAGAGGCGTATCAGAAGATAAAGTCAGTGTAATTTACAATTGGTGTGATGAAAACAGTTTGACACAAGCAGAACCAATCAAAGTTGATTATCAGAATTTATTGAAGGATCGTTTCAATATTATATTCGCTGGCAATATGGGTAAAGCCCAATCATTAGATACGATTTTGGATGTTGCAAAAGAATTAAAATTAGAATCAAAAATACAATTTGTTTTTGTGGGTGCGGGAACTGAAACCGATCGACTTAAACAAAGGGTAATTCATGAAAGTATTGAAAATATAGTTTTCATTCCTCGATTGCCAATGTCTGAAGTTGGTGGTGTCTTGGATTATGCAAATGTGCTATTGGTTCATCTTAAGCGCGATCCACTTTTTGAAATTACAGTACCATCTAAAACACAAGCCTATATGGCAATAGGCAAGCCACTATTAATGGCTGTATCTGGAGATGCAGCAGATCTTGTACAAGAAGCTCAATGTGGTCGTATAGCAAGATCTGAAGATGTTGATAATATTAAAACTGCTATTCTGGAAATATATCATTTACCTACTGATGGACAACATCAATTAGGTTTGAATGCTAAGCAGTTTTATGATGAAAAATTATCTTTAAGTTATGGTACACAACAATTTATTGAAATTTTCAAAAGGGTGAAAGATGCTTAAACGTTTACTTGATATTGTGATTGCATCAATTGCATTGGTAATTCTATCTCCTTTATACATTTTTGTAGCGTATAAAGTGAAAAAAAATCTAGGCTCCCCAGTTCTTTTCCGTCAGGTACGTCCAGGGTTAAATGGAATACCTTTTGAAATGATTAAATTTAGGACGATGAAAGATGCAGTGGATATACAAGGGAATCCATTACCTGATCACGAACGTTTAACCCCTTTTGGAAAGATGTTACGTTCAACAAGTCTGGATGAAATGCCTGAGTTATGGAATGTCATCAAAGGTGATATGAGTATTGTAGGGCCTCGTCCATTACTCATGGAATATTTACCACTTTATAATAATGAACAAGCGAAACGACATAACGTTCGTCCTGGTATGACTGGTCATGCCCAAGTTAATGGTCGTAATGCAATTGGCTGGGATGAGAAATTCAAACTTGATACTTGGTATGTAGAAAATCAATCAGTTTGGTTAGACTTCAAAATTATGCTTAAAACCGTCAAAAAGGTGATTGCTAAGGATGATATTAATGAAGCTGGTGAAGCAACAATGAGCAAATTCACAGGTTCAAGTGAGAAGGAGTAGGTTAATGACAATGCTAATCGGTGTATATGGTGCGAGTGGTTTTGGTAAGGAAGTCATGCCTTTGGTTCGCCAGCAATTTCCAATATTAGCTAAAGAAAACTTTATTTTTATTGATGATGGAAAGGCCGGAACTCATTTAAATGGATACTCAGTTCTAACTTATACAGATTTTATTAAACAGCCAGTATCAAATAAGCTTGTTACAATTGCAATTGCGAATAGCAGTGTCCGTGAAAAATTAGTTACTCAGTTAAACCAAGATAATATCCAACACTTATCAATTCAAGCATCAAATACGGTTGTGTTGGATGAGGTTGAAATTGGTGAAGGTAGTTTACTTTGTCCATTTACCTGTCTGACTTCAAATATTAAAATTGGAAAATTTTTTCATGCCAATATTTATAGCTATGTTGCTCATGACTGTGTAATTGGCGACTATGTGACTTTTGCACCAGGTGTTAAATGCAATGGGAACATTCATATCGAAGACCATGCTTATATCGGTACTGGTGCAATAATTAAGCAAGGTACACCAGACAAGCCTTTAGTAATTGGAAAAGGTGCGGTGATTGGTATGGGCGCAGTCGTTACAAAGAGTATTCCAGCTGGTGTCACAGTTGTTGGAAATCCTGCACGAATTTTAGAGAAAAAATAGATTTTATCAGCAATATAAAGGGATGAGAGTATGTTAAACACAGCATTTGAACCATGGCCAAGCTTTACAGAGAAAGAAGCAGATGCAGTTAAAAATATATTGCTTTCGAATAAAGTAAATTATTGGACAGGGCAAGAATGCCGTGAATTTGAAAAGGAATTTGCATCGTTTTCTGGTACAAAATATGCCGTTGCTCTAGCAAATGGGACTGTTGCACTTGATGTTGCATTGAAAGCATTACAAATTGGTACTGGCGATGATGTGATTGTAACTTCACGTACTTTCTTAGCTTCAGCAAGTTCGATTGTTACAGCTGGAGCGAATCCAATTTTTGCTGATGTTGAGTTAGATTCACAAAATATTTCAAGACGAACAATAGAGGCTGTATTAACGCCAAATACGAAAGCAATCATTTGTGTTCATTTGGCTGGCTGGATGTGTGATATGGATCCAATTATGCAACTAGCATCTGAAAAGGGTTTATATGTCATAGAAGATTGTGCTCAAGCGCATGGTGCTAAATATAAAGGTAAACCTGCAGGTTCTATTGGCCACATTGCTGCTTGGTCATTTTGCCAAGATAAAATTATGACTACGGGTGGCGAAGGTGGAATGGTTACCACTAACGATGAGAGCCTATGGAAAAAAATGTGGTCTTATAAAGATCATGGCAAAAGCTACGATAGTGTCTACAATAAACAACATCTACCAGGATTCCGTTGGTTACACGATTCTTTTGGAACAAACTGGCGTATGATGGAAATGCAAGCTGTTATTGGTCGCATTCAACTCACTTATATGCCAGATTGGACGAAAAATAGGATTGAAAATGCAGATAAAATATTAAAAGCATTTGATCATTCTAATTATTTTACTGTAAATCGACCAACAGATGATTATCTACATGCACAATATAAATGTTATGTGCAAGTCAATATAAATGAGTTACCTAGTGGTTGGTCTCGTGACCGAATCATGCAATTTATCAATGCAGAAGGCGTACCATGTTATAGTGGTTCATGTTCTGAAGTGTATTTAGAGCATGCTTTTGATAGTACGAATTGGCGACCGAAAGAACGTTTGAAAAATGCTCAGCAGCTTGGTGAAACTAGTCTTATGTTTTTAGTACATCCAACACTGAGCGAAGATAATATTAAGAAAACCGTTGATACGATTGAAAAACTAAAGAAAGTTTTAGATCAGTGATGAGAGAGTAGGCGATAGAGCTTAAAGCAGGTAATCATAAATTAGCTTTTTGCTTTATCGTTGTATTATTAATGCAAGATCGTCATTTCAGCTTGTGGAAGAATTGCGTATAACGTGCGCATGCTTAGTGGGATAATTAGAAGATTATTGTGAAAAAGATTATTTATCAGCTTGCATCAGCACCAAGGCTAGCAAAACAGGCTCTATTGGTATTTTTAGACTTATTCGCATTTCCTGTGATTTTATGGTTGTGTTATGTCATTCGCTTATTTGATTTAGGAGCAGAAGTTGTACCTGGACTTAACCACGGTGTAATTTTAATCACATTTCTTTCAATTATTAGCTTATTGTTGACAGGCGTTTATCATTTTATTGTTCGAACATTTAATGAAGTTTTTATTGTCAAACTGGCATTTGCTGTATGCAGTATGATGATAATACTGTATGGATTTAATGCATTTAGTCATGCATATATCCCGATGTCGATTCCATTTATGTTCGGCTTTATGATGTTTGCATGGATATGGTGCAGTCGAGCATTTATTCGTTTTATTGTGAAAGCAACCTTACACACTCATGGTGGTTGTAAAAGGGTAGTAATCTATGGTGCAGGTGATGCTGGTCAGCAAATCGCAGCAGCTCTACATCGTTCAGATGACCATACGCCAGTTTTCTTTATTGATGATAAAGTTTCATTACAAGATCAAATTGTAGGTGGCTTAAAAGTTTATTCTACTGCGAAAGCACTGCGGAATTTTAAAAAATATAAGATAGATGAAATCTTACTTGCTTTACCTTCTGTGGGGCGTGTACGAAAAAGTGAAATTATTCAACAACTAGAACCAGCGTTTGTGAAAGTCACAGAACTGCCAGGGCTCACTAAACTTGTTGATGGTGATATTCGAGTTTCAGATATCCGTGAGGTTGATATTATTGACCTTTTAGGACGAGATCCTGTTCCACCTATTGCCCATTTATTGGCTAAAAATATTCAAAATAAAATTGTTATGGTGACAGGTGCTGGCGGATCGATTGGTTCAGAGCTTTGTCGACAAATCATAAAAAATCAACCTAAAATGCTGGTTTTATATGAATTAACTGAGTTTGCATTATATGATATTGATAAAGAGTTAAGGCAAACTGCGAGTTGCGACATTGTTCCCATTTTAGGGACTGTACAAGATCAACAAAAATTAGAACGTATCATCGAACAATATCATGTGCAGACAGTCTATCATGCCGCCGCTTATAAACATGTTCCATTGGTTGAGTGTAATCCAATTGCTGGATTAAAAAATAATGCAATTGGAACCGCAAATAGTTTAAATGCCGCTGTAAAAAAAGGCGTGGAAACCTTTGTATTGATTTCAACGGATAAAGCAGTTAGACCGACGAATGTCATGGGTGCATCGAAACGGATGGCGGAATTGTATTGTCAAGCCGTGGCTGAAACGAAACCAAATACTCAGATCAGTATCGTACGTTTTGGAAATGTATTGGGTTCTTCTGGTTCGGTTGTACCTTTATTTAGACAGCAGATTGCAAAAGGTGGCCCAATTACGGTGACTCATCCTGATGTAACACGTTATTTTATGACGATTCCTGAAGCTTCTCAGTTAGTCATTCAGGCTGGAGCATTAGGTTCAGGTGGTGATGTGTTCTTACTCGATATGGGGGAACCTGTTCGAATTCAGGATTTAGCACGACAAATGATCGCTTTAAGTGGTTTAAAAGTTCGAGAAGCAAATACAACGGATGGTGATATTGAAATCGCTTATAGTGGTTTACGTCCGGGAGAAAAACTTTACGAGGAACTACTCATTGATCAAGATAACACAGGTTATACCGAGCATACTCGTATTTTGCGTTCTTTTGAAAAGCATTATCCGTTACAAGAGATTCAGTCTGTATTTAGTCGAATCAATCAAATGAGTGCAGTAGATCATGATGTAGATTGGGCTTTAAGTCAGTTAGAATATTATGTTGATGGCTATAAACGTAGCGGCGAAGTACGAGTTAATTAAGAGAGTATTGTATGATCAAAAAAGCAATTTTACCCGTCGCAGGTTTAGGCACCCGTTTTTTACCTGCAAGTAAATCCATTCCAAAGGAAATGGTGACGGTAGTCGATCGTCCCGCAATTGAGTATGTAGTACGAGAAGCGGTTGAAGCGGGTATTGAGCAAATTATTTTGGTCACTCACTCATCTAAAGCATCAATTGAGAATTATTTTGATCGTAATTTTGAGTTAGAAACAACTTTAGAGCAAAAAAAGAAATTTGACCTGCTGAAAGAAATTACTGATATTTTACCGAAGCATGTCAGTGTGGTCAGTGTACGCCAACCACAACCCCTAGGACTAGGTCATGCGGTATTGTGTGCGAAAGATATCGTGGGCGATGAAGCCTTTGCGGTGTTATTGCCTGATGTACTGGTCAAGAATCAAAGCTGTGATAATGATTTGTCACTCATGATTCAGCGTTTTGAACAGTCGCAAGCAGCACAAATCATGGTAGAAGCGGTGCCTGATCATCTAGTCGATCAATATGGTATTGTGGATGTTGCAGTTATACCGAACGAAGGTGAAAGTATCACGATGCAGGGCATTGTTGAAAAGCCTGCTGTCGGCACAGCTCCTTCAAATTTATCGGTGGTGGGACGTTATATTTTACCCACTCAGATTATGGGGCTATTAGCAGATACACCCCGTGGGGCAGGGAATGAAATCCAACTCACGGATGCGATTGCAGCATTGCAGCGATCAGAAACTGTGGAAGCCTACCGTATGAAGGGACAAACCTTTGATTGTGGTAGTAAGCTTGGATATTTAAAAGCTGTATTACACTATGGTATCGAGCATCCAAAATTGGGCGCAGAGTTTAAGGGCTTAATTCAAGAATTAGTCCTATAGTTTTAGGGCGTGTAGTTATGAAAGTTGCAATCTTTGGCAATACATTATATGCAGGCGTAATGTCTGCATTATTGTCTGAATCTGGGCATTTTGTCTATTGGTGTTCCCACCTCAACCCAAATGAAAGTGGTCAGCAATATTCTTTTCATGATGAAAATGTCAGTCGCTTACTTGAAAAACAACTCAGTAGTGGATTTTTGATTTATCGTGATCTGGATGGTATTCCTTTAGACATTGATGCTTACTTATTTAGTTTTAATCAAACTCAAGAGCAACAAGTTTTTCAACTGTTAGCATCACTCAAACAGCGTCCGATTATTCATCCTAAACTGATGATCAATGCATCCACCTTTGGCTTACATGGGACTGAGCATTTTCAACAAATCCTTTCTGAAGATGACTGGGTCTATTTACCAGATACTATCCAAGAGGGAAATGCGTTACAGAGTCTGACCCAAGCTAAGCAGTTGATCGTGGGATGTACTCAAGCTAATGTTCAGACCAAAGTCAAAGAATTACTTCGTCCTTTTTTCCCTTTGGCGCAGCAATATCTATTTATGCCGATTCTAGATGCTGAGTTTACCAAACTCAGTATCTCAGGCATGTTGGCAACACGGATCAGCTATATCAATGATCTTGCTGTTGTGGCGGAAAAGTTGGGCATTGACATTGCATCAGTACGTCAGGGTATGGCAGCGGATAACCGTATTGGTTCAGCTTACTTAGCCCCTGGTGCTGGTTTTGGCGGTGAAAATTTTTCTCATGATATTCTGACACTCTCTAATACAGTTGCAAATACAGGCGTGAAAAGCCAATTGCTTGCACAAGTATGGCAAATTAATGAGCAACAAAAAGAAATCCTGTTCCGTAAGTTTTGGAATTATTATCATGGGGATTTACAGGGAAAATCTGTTGCAATTTGGGGTGCTTCTTTTAAAGAAAATACCTCAAGTGTTCAGCAATCACCTATTCACCAAATGCTTGCAGCACTCTGGGCGCAAGGGGTAACGGTTCATCTTCATGATCCTCAAGCTTTAGATGAAATAAAGCTAATGTATGGTCAACGTGACGATCTGATTCTTTGTGAAAATCAGTATGATGCGGTAAAAAATGTGCATGGTCTTTGTGTACTTACGGCTTGGAAACAATACTGGAGTCCAGAATTTAAGCAGCTTGAACAGTTGATGAGGCATCCTTTAATTTTGGATGGTCGCAATATTTATGATCCTGACTATGTCAAAGCACAAGGTTTTGCATATATGGGCGTGGGACGTTAAAGATGATCGAGCAGATTCAGCCTTTTGCTGTAAAAGAGCAGGCTTCCGTCGTGGAGCACCTGATATCTTTACAACAGCAATTTAAAGAGGTTCATCTAAATACATTATTTGCAGCAGATCCTGCACGCTTTAAACGTTTTTCGGTTGAGTATGACCAAATTGTTTTGGACTTTAGTAAGCATCGTATTGATCAAACGATTTTAAATAGCTTAGTGGATTTAGCGCAGGCACAAGATTTAAAACGGTGGATCAAAACACTGTTTTCATCTGAGCAGATTAACTATACCGAACACCGTGCAGCCATGCATTGGGCTTTACGCTTACCACAATCGAGTCCAGACTTTTCCGAAGTCAATCAACTGGTGCAGCAACAGTTGGAGCGAATGTATGCTTTAGTGGATAAAATCCATGCTGGACAGTATCGTGGTGCGACGGGTGAGGTGATTCAAGATGTAGTCAATATTGGTGTGGGCGGCTCTGATCTCGGGCCACTCATGGTGACGCATGCACTCTCCGACTTTAAGGTCGCGACCACAAAAGCTTTAGATGTGCATTTTGTTTCGACTATGGATGGTAGTCAGTTATCTGAGTTACTGCATCAACTCCGCCCTGAAACAACCTTATTTATCATCTCGTCAAAATCATTTGGCACTATTGATACACTTTCTAATGCCCAAACCGTACGTCAATGGTTAGAAAAGGCATTGGGGCATAATGACAAGATTCTGAAAAATCATTTTATCGGGGTTTCGACTAAGCCTGACAAGATGACAGAGTGGGGCATTGCTGCTGATAAACAGCTGTTGCTCTGGGATTGGGTTGGGGGGCGTTATTCTTTGTGGTCATGTATTGGTTTACCAATTGCCCTGACCATTGGTGTTGACGGATTTAAGCAACTGTTAGCAGGTGCTTATGCGATTGACCAGCATTTTCAATCCGCACCATTTCAGCAGAATATTCCTGTTTTGATGGGGCTATTAGGCGCGTGGAATAACAATTTTCTGGATATCCAGACCCATGCAGTTTTACCGTATGATGGTCGTCTCAAATATTTTGCTGCTTATTTGCAGCAGCTTGAAATGGAATCTAATGGGAAATCGATTCAACGCAATGGAGAAAAGGTCAGTTCAGCCACTTGCCCAATTGTTTGGGGAGAGGTTGGGCCGAATGCCCAGCATGCTTTTTATCAGCTTTTACATCAGGGTACCCATTCCGTTAGCTGTGACTTTATTGCCCCTGTGAAGCGTTATAATGCCAATCAATTTACCTATGCTGAAAGTGCAGAGGCGTTGGCTGAGCAGCATCATTTGGCTTTATCCAACTGTTTGGCACAGTCGCGCCTGTTGGCCTTTGGAAATCAAGCATTGGCAGCAGATGAACTGGAAGACTTACCAGCTTATAAACAATATGAAGGCAATCAACCTAGCTCCACTATTCTACTTAAAGAGCTGAATCCTTATAGCTTAGGGATGCTGATTGCGATGTATGAACATAAGGTTTTTGTGCAGTCGGTGTTGTGGAATATTAATCCCTTTGACCAATGGGGCGTTGAGAAAGGCAAAGAAATTGCCAATCAGCTGTTACCGATTTTGAATCGTGAACAGGATGATCTCTCTAAATTTGATGCATCAACACAAGGTTTGTTGAAAATATTATTAGGAAAAACAGATGGCTAAAATTTTAGTGACGGGTGGTGCGGGCTATATTGGCTCCCATACTTGTTTAGAGTTGCTTGCTGCAGGTCATGAGGTGATTGTTTTCGATAACCTCTCAAATAGCTCGGAAAAGTCTTTGCGTCGAGTACAAGCATTATCAAATAAAAGTTTGGTGTTTGTGCAGGGTGATATTCGCAATCAGGCTGAGTTAGATTCAGTTTTCCAAGACCATCAGATTGATGCAGTCATTCATTTTGCTGGTCTGAAAGCGGTTGGTGAAAGCCAGCAGATTCCATTGGCTTATTTTGATAATAATATTGTGGGTAGTATCCAGCTGGTCAAGGCGATGGAGCGCGCAGGTGTGTTTAGCTTGGTATTCAGCTCATCTGCAACGGTTTATGATGAAGCCAATGTGTCGCCTTTGAATGAAGATATGCCAACGGGAATGCCAAATAACAATTATGGTTATACCAAACTGATTGTTGAGCAAATGCTGCAAAAACTTGCACAAGCAGATGCACGTTGGTCGATTGCTTTACTTCGTTATTTTAATCCTGTCGGCGCGCATAAAAGCGGTCAGATTGGTGAAGATCCGCAGGGGATTCCAAATAACTTAATGCCTTATGTCACACAAGTCGCAGTCGGTCGTCGCGAAAAATTGTCCATTTATGGCAATGATTATGACACTGTAGATGGTACTGGTGTTCGTGATTATATCCATGTGGTGGATCTGGCGAATGCTCATCTGTGTGCTTTGAATAATCGTTTATCTACACAAGGCTGTCGTGCTTGGAACATTGGCACAGGCAATGGCTCATCGGTATTACAAGTCAAAAATACCTTTGAGCAAATCAATGGTGTGCCTGTTGCATTTGAATTTGCGCCACGTCGTGCAGGTGATGTTGCCACTTCATTTGCAGACAATACGCGTGCATTGAGCGAGCTCGGTTGGCAGCCTCAATATACCTTGGAAGATATGCTGGCGGATAGCTGGAATTGGCAGAAGCAGAATCCCAACGGCTTTAACTGAATGCTAAAGCAATAAAAAAGGAGCCATACGCTCCTTTTTTATTGGGCTAAATTAGCCTTGAATCAAAGCTGTTAATTCATTTACATAATGTTGCATCGGTTGTGGATTCTTATCAGCGCGGCTTTCAATATTTAAACGCAGTAAAGGCTCGGTATTGGAAGCACGGACATTTAAACGCCATGCACCAAAATCAAGGCTTACCCCATCGGTACGGTCCACTTTCGGATTTTGATCGGCATAATGATCAAAGATTTTTTGTACCGTTGCTTGGGTATCCGCCACTTTAAAATTGATTTCACCGCTACATGGGAATTTGGCAATCATGTTTTCAACTAAAGTTGAAAGCGATTGACCTGTTTCTGAAAGCAGTGCAATGGTCAGTAGCCAAGGAATCATACCGCTATCACAATAGGCAAAATCACGGAAATAGTGATGCGCACTCATTTCCCCACCGTAAACAGCATTGTGTTCACGCATCACATCTTTAATAAAAGCATGTCCAGACTTTGATTGCACCGCGATACCCTGATATTGCTCTACGATATCAAAGGTATTCCATACTAGACGTGGGTCATGCACAATCTTCTCACCTGATTGTTTGATCAAGAATGCTTGTGCTAATAAGCCAACAATGTAATAGCCTTCGATGAATTGACCTTTTTCATCGAATAGGAAGCAGCGGTCAAAGTCGCCATCCCAGGCAATGCCCATATCTGCATGATGAGCAACTACTGCATCACGGGTACTGTCACGATTTTCAATTAAGATTGGGTTCGGAATCCCATTTGGGAAAGTTCCATCTGCTTCATGATGGATTTTGATAAACTCAACTGGAATATTGAGTTCTTGAAATTTTTGTTCAATCGCATCAATCACATGACCTGCTGCACCATTGCCAGCATTTACCACTAGCTTGAGGGGTTTAATTTTTTGTGGGTCGATATATGTTAATAAGTGATCGACAAATTCAGGCAAAACATTATAGTTTTCAGTCGAACCTTTCTGCTCAACTTCGCTAAAAGTACCTGATTCAGCGAGAGCTTGGATGTCTTTTAAGCCAGTATCCGCACTGATTGGACGTGCATTTTCCCGAACCAATTTCATGCCGTTATAGTCCATTGGATTATGGCTCGCCGTAACTTCAATGCCACCTTGTACATCAAGATGGAAAGCGCCGAAATAAACTTCTTCGGTACCCGTCATGCCTAAATCTAGAACATTGACACCTGCATCATTAAGACCACGAATGGTTGCTTGCTTTAAGCCTTCACTACTCAGACGGATGTCACAACCAATCACCACTTTTTTAGGTTGATAGATTTGTCCGTATGCACGACCAATTTTATAGGCGATTTCTTCATTGAGTTCGGTGCCTAGTTTTCCGCGAATATCGTAGGCTTTAAAGCAGGTCAGTTGAGTCATATTTAAAGGTGCTGTTTGTTGTTTATTCATGTGTTGCAGTATACAAAGACTGAGCTAGATTGAACATTGAATGATACAGATTTAATCATTTAGCACATTTATTCTTGGCTCTAGTTGTCGGATAAATTTTAGTTTTAATGACGCTGGTTTTGTAAAAATAAAAAAGGTTGTTTCACGTGAAACAACCATTTTTGATCCATAAAGTCCCCCTTTTAAAAGGGAGATGAGGAGCGATTATAGCTCCGCAAGGGGATGTTAAGCTGATTTTGCTAGCACTTCAGCCATTGCTTTTGCAACTTTATAAATATTATTCATATTTAAACCTGCAACGCAGATACGGCCACTACGTACCAGATAAATTGCATATTCCTCACGAAGAATATCGACTTGCTCACCCGTTAAGCCTGTGTAGCTGAACATACCTTTCTGGTTTACAAGGTAGCTAAAGTCACGCTCAGGAAGTGCTTTGGTCAACTCATCTTTTAAGATACTACGCATTTTGATAATACGTTCGCGCATCTCTTTAACTTCGTTTTGCCATTGTTGATTCAGATCAGCATCATTTAAGACTTGATCAACCAACCATGCACCAGTTGTTGGTGGGCTTGAGTAGATACGACGCACAGTTGCTTTTAACTGACCGAATGTGCATTTTGCTGCTTCAGCATCATCACACACGAAAGTTAAACCACCAACACGCTCACCATAAAGTGAGAAGATTTTAGAGAACGAGTTGCTGACGATGAAGTTTAAACCAGCTTGGTCTAAAGCACGAATCGCATAAGCATCTTGTTCCATGCTATCGCCAAAGCCTTGATAAGCGATATCAAGGAATGGAATCAAGTTACGCTCTTTTAATACCGCAATTACTTGATCCCATTGTGCTGGATTTAGATCCGCACCTGTCGGGTTGTGACAGCAAGGGTGTAACAATACGATGCTTTGCTCTGGCAAAGTTTTTAATGTCGACAACATACCATCAAAATCAACGCCACGTGTTTCAGCATCGAAATATGGATAGTAGTTGCTCTTGATGCCAGCACCGTTGAAAATTGCAACATGGTTATCCCACGTTGGTTGGCTGACCCAAACTTCTGAATTTGGGAAATAAGTTTTTAAGAAATCTGCACCGACTTTTAATGCACCAGAACCACCCAGCGTTTGAATGGTTGCAACACGACCTTGTTGGATTGCAGGACTATTTGCGCCAAACAATAACGCTTGAATCGCATCACGGTAAGGTTTGAAGCCTTCCATTGGGAGATAAAGTTTGGTTTGAGTATTTTTAGGTGCAATACGTTTTTGCGCTTCGATAATGGTATCAAGCTGAGGAACGATACTGTCTTCGTTGTAGTACAAACCAATACTTAAATTAACCTTTTCAGCGCGTGGATCAGCGTTGAACTGTTCCATTAAAGAGAGAATTGGGTCGCCTGCATAAGGTGGGATATGTTGAAACATTAACAATGTCCTTTTATTCAACAAGGTGCATGGATGTGTCTTGTGGAGCGCTGCTCCAGATGCCCAATAATGTACCAATAAAGCGATGATGAAGCACGCTGTTATTTACATTTCTGGTGCAGTATTTACTTACAAAAATTCGTATAAAATCGATCGATTATAAGGATTGTCTACAATCAAGCTGTCATACCATGGTCGTAGCATACGTAACATAAATACTGGGAAAAATGCCTTGAATCAATCGAAATAAAGTACTTAAGTTTTAGTAAGAGTATGTTTTATATATAATTATTATATATTTTAGTACCTTTTTTAGAACATTCTATTGTGAGGCAATCGAATAGTATTGACTGGATCATTCTATTTTATTGTCGACAATCCTATTGCATTTTTTCTTCTATCTCGTTATAAAATCATAAAAACTGTAGAGATTGTCGACAATATGCAAGATACCCTTGTTCCTCAAGCCATCAGCACGAGTCAGAGTATTACTCTGACGGAACACGTATTTAAGCAAATTCAATCGGCGATTGTATTAGGACAAATTCCTGCGGGCAGTAAAATTTCTGAGCCTGAGTTAGCGCGTATTTACGGGATTAGTCGTGGTCCATTGCGCGAGGCGATTCATCGTCTCGAAGGGCAGCGATTGGTGGAGCGTACGGCACATGTTGGTGCGCGAGTTGTTTCTCTTTCTCTACAACAATTTAAAGAACTTTACCAAATTCGTGCTTCACTTGAAGGCTTAGCTTGTAAGCTGGCTGCACAGCATATTGATAAAAAACAAATCTTAGCATTGCGTGATGTGTTGCGAATGCATGCTGAAGATGAAAATTTTAAAGCAGGGAAGGGTTATTACCTACAAGAAGGTCAAGACGATTTCCATTACTGCATTATCAAAAGCAGTGGCAATAAAACCTTAGAAAAAATGTTATGTGATGAGCTGTATCACCTCATCCGTATGTACCGAATTCAATTTTCAAACACCCCAAATCGACCGAGCAAAGCTTGGGACGAACATATCCGCATTTTAGATGCGATCGCAGAAGGTGACGGTGAACTTGCCGAAATGCTGATGCACCGTCACATCAATGCATCTTACAAAATTGTTGAGCAAACATTGCTGCAAACCCAAGGAGAACATCAACATGGCTAAATCTGCTGGTCAGCTATTCCGCGACGCGGTCGCAAATGAAAAACCATTACAAGTGGTGGGTGCGATTAACGCCAATCATGCATTGTTAGCAAAACGTGCAGGCTATAAAGCAATTTATTTGTCAGGTGGTGGTGTTGCAGCAGGTTCGTTAGGTTTACCTGATTTAGGGATTAGTAACCTTGATGATGTATTGACGGATGTACGCCGTATTACTGATGTCTGTGATTTACCATTATTGGTTGATGTGGATACCGGTTTTGGTGCTTCAGCATTCAACATTGCACGTACAACTAAATCAATGATTAAGTTCGGTGCAGCAGCAATGCACATCGAAGACCAAGTTGGTGCTAAGCGTTGTGGACACCGTCCGAATAAAGCCATCGTCACGCAACAGGAAATGGTTGATCGTATTAAAGCGGCAGTGGATGCGCGTACTGATGAAAACTTTGTGATCATGGCACGTACCGATGCTTTAGCGGTTGAAGGCCTACAAGCAGCGATTGATCGTGCAGGGGCATACATTGAAGCAGGTGCGGATATGTTATTCCCTGAAGCAATCACTGAATTGGCAATGTACAAGCAGTTTGCTGATCTGACCAAAGTTCCAGTATTAGCGAACATTACTGAATTTGGTTCTACACCATTATTCACGACTGAAGAATTGGCTTCTGCTGATGTGAGCATTGCGTTGTACCCACTTTCAGCATTCCGTGCGATGAATAAAGCAGCGGAAAATGTGTATGTGACTTTGCGTCAAGAAGGCACACAGAAGAACGTTGTTGACACCATGCAAACCCGTCAAGAATTGTATGAACGCATTAACTACCATGCGTTTGAACAATATCTTGATGCGTCATTTGAAAAAGCAAAATAAGGAATCCCCCTAAATCCCCCTTTTTCAAAGGGGGACTTCCCTCCCTTTGGAAAGGGAGGTGAGGAGCGGTTGTAGCTCCGCAAGTGGGATTTTAGAACTCATAATTCACATAGAAAGAACAGAAAAGGACAATCTTATGAGCAGTAATGAAACTCCAACAGGCTTCAAGCCAAAAAAATCAGTTGCGTTAAGTGGTCAAGTTGCAGGTAACACAGCACTTTGTACCGTCGGTCGTAGTGGTAATGACTTGCACTACCGTGGTTATGACATTCTTGACCTTGCAGTGGGTAGCGAATTTGAAGAAGTTGCACATTTGCTTGTACATGGCAAACTGCCAAACAAAGCTGAGTTGAAAGCCTATAAAGCAAAACTTAAAGCACTTCGTGGTTTACCAGCCGCATTGAAAACGGCACTTGAGCAGTTACCACCATCTGCACACCCAATGGACGTGATGCGTACGGGCGTTTCAGTTCTAGGTTGTTTAACGCCTGAACATGAAGACCACAATGAAGCAGGTGCAAAAGACATCGCTGATAAATTGATGGCAAGCTTGGGTTCAATGTTGTTGTATTGGTACCACTTCAGCAACAACGGTCGTCGTATCGAAGTTGAAACCAATGATGACTCAATCGCTGCGCATTTCCTCCATTTACTTCATGGCGAAGCGCCATCTGAAGAATGGATTCAAGCCATGCATACCTCTTTGATTTTGTATGCTGAGCATGAATTCAATGCTTCTACATTTACGTCACGTGTGGTTGCAGGTACAGGTTCAGACATGTACTCAGCCATCACGGGTGGTATTGGTGCGCTACGTGGTCCAAAACATGGTGGTGCGAACGAAGTTGCATTCGTGATTCAACAACGTTATGACAATGCGGATGAAGCAGAAGCCGACATTCGTAGCCGTGTAGAGAAGAAAGAAGTGATCATCGGCTTTGGTCATCCTGTGTATACCATCTCTGACCCACGTAACGAAGTGATCAAAAAAGTGGCGTATGACCTTGCCGAAGCACAAGAGAACACCAAAATGTACCTCATTGCTGAACGTTTAGAAGCAGTGATGAAAGAAGTGAAAAACATGTTCCCGAACCTCGATTGGTTCAGTGCGGTAAGCTATCACCTCATGGGTGTGCCAACAGCAATGTTCACGCCATTATTCGTGATTGCACGTACTGCGGGATGGTCTGCACACGTGATTGAACAACGTCAAGACGGCAAAATCATTCGTCCAAGCGCGAACTATACTGGCCCTGAAAACTTAGAATTCAAACCATTGGCGGAGCGTGGTTAATGACAAATCAATATCGTAAGGCACTGCCCAATACCCAGCTCGAATACTATGACGTGCGTCAAGCCGTTGAAGACATTCAGCCAGGCGCATATGCAACCTTGCCTTACACCTCTAAAGTGTTGGCTGAACAATTGGTTCGCCGTTGTGATCCTACATTACTCAACGATGCATTAAAGCAATTGATCGAACGCCGTCAGGACTTGGATTTTCCTTGGTATCCTGCGCGCGTGGTCTGTCATGACATCTTAGGTCAAACAGCATTGGTTGATCTTGCAGGCTTGCGTGATGCGATTGCTGAAAAAGGTGGTGATCCATCTAAAGTCAATCCAGTGGTTCCAACTCAGTTGATCGTGGATCACTCTTTGGCAGTTGAATATGGCGGCTTTGATCCTGACGCGTTTGAAAAAAACCGTGCAATCGAAGATCGCCGTAACGAAGACCGTTTCCACTTTATTGAGTGGACGAAAACGGCATTTAAAAATGTCGACGTGATCCCTGCGGGTAACGGCATCATGCATCAGATCAACTTGGAGAAAATGTCTCCAGTGATTCAAAATCGTGATGGTTTAGCATTCCCTGATACCTGTGTTGGTACAGATTCACATACCCCACATACCGATGCACTTGGTGTGATCTCAGTGGGTGTGGGTGGTTTAGAAGCTGAAAACGTGATGTTGGGCCGTGCATCTTGGATGCGTCTTCCAGACATTATCGGTGTTGAGCTAGTCGGTCAGCGTCAAGCAGGCATCACGGCTACGGATATCGTATTGGCACTCACTGAATTCTTACGTAAAGAACGTGTCGTTGGTGCATATCTTGAGTTCTTCGGTGAAGGCGCAGACACCATGTCGATTGGTGACCGTGCAACCATCTCGAACATGACACCTGAATACGGTGCAACGGCTGCGATGTTCTACATCGACCAAAATACGATTGATTATTTACGCTTGACAGGTCGTGAAGATGCACAAGTGGCATTGGTTGAGCAATACGCAAAAGAAATCGGTCTTTGGGCGTCAGATATGACCAAAGCACAGTATCCACGCGTACTCCGTTTCGATCTTTCAACAGTCACTCGTAACATTGCAGGTCCATCAAACCCACATGCACGTGTATCTACTGCTGACTTGAAAGAAAAAGGTATTGCAGGTGTTGTTGAAAACCGTACTGATGGTTTAATGCCTGATGGCGCGATCATCATTGCGGCAATTACTTCTTGTACCAATACCTCAAATCCACGTAACACGGTGGCAGCAGGTCTATTGGCACGTAAAGCCAATGAACTTGGTTTAGTGCGTAAACCTTGGGTGAAATCTTCATTTGCACCAGGTTCTAAAGCTGCTGCACTTTATCTTGAAGAAGCTGGCGTACTGAAAGACCTAGAAAAACTTGGTTTTGGTATCGTGGCGTATGCATGTACTACGTGTAATGGTATGTCAGGTGCGCTTGATCCAGTGATTCAACAAGAAATCATTGACCGTGATTTGTATGCGACAGCGGTACTTTCGGGTAACCGTAACTTCGATGGTCGTATCCATCCTTATGCAAAACAAGCGTTCTTGGCATCGCCTCCACTTGTGGTAGCGTATGCGATTGCAGGGACAATTCGTTTTGACATCGAAAAAGACTCATTGGGTACAGACAAAGACGGTAATCCAATTTACCTGAAAGATATCTGGCCATCTGATGCTGAAATCGATGCACTGGTAAAAGAAGCTGTGAAGCCTGAACAATTCCGTAAAGTCTACATTCCAATGTTTGACCTCGGTGAAGTTGAGCAAGCGGAAAGCCCACTTTACGACTGGCGTCCAATGAGTACTTATATCCGTCGTCCGCCGTATTGGGAAGGGGCGTTGGCTGCACCACGTACGTTGACCAACATGCGTCCGCTTGCAATTTTGGGTGATAACATCACGACTGACCATTTATCGCCTTCAAATGCGATCATGATGGATTCGGCTGCGGGTGAATACCTACACAAAATGGGCGTACCTGAAGAAGACTTCAACTCATACGCGACACATCGTGGTGACCATTTGACCGCACAACGTGCAACATTTGCCAACCCGAAATTGTTTAATGAAATGGTGGTTCGTTCTGACGGCACGATTAAACAAGGTTCAAAAGCGCGTGTAGAGCCTGAAGGCGAAGTGATGCGTATGTGGGAAGCGATTGAAACTTACATGAACCGTAAGCAACCGTTGATCATTGTAGCAGGTGCGGATTATGGTCAAGGTTCAAGCCGTGACTGGGCAGCGAAAGGTGTTCGTCTTGCAGGTGTTGAAGCGATCGTGGCTGAAGGTTTTGAGCGTATTCACCGTACTAACTTAGTGGGTATGGGTGTGTTACCGCTTGAGTTTAAACCAGGTGTGAACCGTAAAACGTTGAAGTTAGATGGTACTGAGCTGTATAGCGTGATTGGTAATATCTCACCGCGTTCGACTTTGACTTTAGTGATTGAGCGTTCAACTGCTGATGGTAAAGAAGAAATTTTTGAAGTGCCTGTGACCTGTCGTTTAGATACAGAAGAAGAAGTTTCTGTATATGAAGCGGGCGGTGTATTACAGCGTTTTGCACAAGACTTTTTAGAAGGTTCGGTTGTGTGAGTTAATGCTTTGACGTTGTAAAAATGGAAGGAAAGCTCTATCTTAGGATAGAGCTTTTTTTATTGGGATTAGTTGATGAATAAAAAAGTAGAAAAATATGGTGTTGCTGCAGTTGAACGCCCGAGAATTCAAGCAACGAAGCAATTAGATTTGTCAGGTGAAACTGGTCGTCAGATCGTAAAGTCAGAAACAAAACTAGCGTTGCGTACACATAGTAAGACATTTAAACGCCTTGCAGATATGTAATGAATATTATTTGTTTTCCATTTGAGCGTGTGATTGAGATCAATGCCTTTATTCTAGCCACAGAAAAAGGTATGAAAGGTGCAGCAGATATTGGAAAATTGCAAGGTGCTTTAGCGCGTGTGGATAATGCGATTGTTTATGAAGGTTTAGATGATGTGTTTGAAATAGCAGCTAAATATGCTGCAAGTATTGCAAATGCTCATGCATTGTCTGATGCAAATAAACGGACTGGTTTAGCAGTTGCTTTGGAATATTTATCTTTAAATGATTATGAACTGCTACGAGATAACGAGCTGTTAGCTGATGCTGTCAGAGATTTAGTCATCGGTGAAGTCACTGAAAGCGATTTTGCAGATATTTTATATGCACATTATGTGGCAAACAGCAATTAAACTTTGATCATTTTGATGTAGAGCAGTTTCTTTTTAAGCGGGCGGTGTATTACAGCGTTTTGTACAGGACTTTTTATAAGGTCAAGTAGCTTAATACTTTAGCTAAAAGTAATTGATATTGTTTAAAAAAATACCCTACTTTAAAGTGGGGTTTTTAATATAAGAAATACAAGTTGGTTACATGATGAATATACTAGAGAAATTCATAGCTCAAGTTCAAGCTAGATCAGCCGAAAATAAGAAGTCTTTTGAATTACTTTACAAGCATGAATGTTATGGAGTATGCATTGGTATTATTAGGCAAGAATTAGATTCCTTACAGAGGGTTAGCTATTTAATCGATTGGGATAATGGTTGTCAATTTCGTCAGAATGCATTTGATTTAGTTAGCAATAATGTCCAAATAGGAGAGTGGGGATTTTTAAATGCTAATGGGAAAAAGCAGAAAGTAAGAGACATTGACATGCTTCAAACAGGAGGATAGGAAGCTGTAGTTTATAATTTTGGATGTGGTCTAGTACATTTAACAGATAAGCACTTATATCGAGATTTTGATCCTGTTGTTAAAATGAGGGATGAAGAAAAACAATTAACTATTGAATACTTAGAAAAGTATCATGGATTTGATAAACTGGAAGTGGATATGAATGATATTATTCAATATTTACCTAAAATTTATAAAAAGATTTATGAAAATATCGAATATAATTTAGAAGAAATTATTTCTATAAATAGTATGACGAAAATCTTTGATTGATTTATGAATATAGTAGAGAGAACTCTTTTTAAAAAATATTCAAGTTTCTGCTAATTTTATATTTAAAATAGTTGAAATTTTTTAGCGAGAATTTCAATTAACTCTGTTTTAAAATATTTATTAACTAAATTGCCAATACCACTTGTCGGAAAGGTCAATAAATAATCAAAACTATCACGCTATAGTATATGAACCATTTCTAAAATCTATGGAGAACAAAGATGGTTACTGCTGGCGAAAAACCTGGAACTGGCTTCTATTTTTGTGTTCAATGCGGACACCGCACCTATTTAGAAATTGGTACTGATCGTTTACCTCCGTGTACCAAATGCCTTGGCAATCAATTCAACAGTAAGAATGCCTAAGCCGCAAACACCAAACAGTTACCCACTGTTTTGATGAAAGCCCTGTCACTCGATAGGGCTTTTTTGTTACTTTAAAATATGAAATAACAAGATAACAATATCCTACAAAAATAAGGAAAACCAAGATGGAAACAATATTAGGACTTTGTATCGGCGTAGGATTAAGTGCAGCCTGTGGTTTTCGTGTCTTTGTTCCTTTACTGGTGATGAGCATTGCAACTTTGTTGGGTTGGTATGAACCTGCCAAAGGCTTTGAATGGTTAGCGATCCCTGCTGTATGCGCTGCACTTGGATTTGCAACCATCTGTGAAATCGCAGCTTACTATGTGCCGTGGATCGATAATCTCTTGGATACCATTGCCACACCTGCTGCTGTAGTGGCAGGCACACTTAGTACGATGGCGGTCAGTAGTGGAGAAATGTCACAGTTTGCAACGTGGGCAGCCGCGCTTATCGTGGGTGGCGGAACAGCAGGTGTGGTGCAAATGAGTACGGTAGCTGCACGAGGTGTCTCAACAGCAACCACTGGTGGACTGGGGAATTTTGTAATGGCAACGGGTGAGTTGATTGGCTCAATTGTCTTGTCGATCTTGGCATTTGTGATGCCTGTCGTGATTACGGTATTTGTGATTATTCTCGTGATTGTGGTTGCACGTTGGATACATAAAAAGAGAAAAAATCAGATCAATCCGTCAACGTGTTAATACCACTCGAAAAATCATAAGGAAGCGAGTAAATTACACACACATTTTGATGGTGCGTTGGCGTTTATGGCATTTACTTGGATTCTATTCACGATCATGGCTGCGTTTATGCAGGCGTGGCGCAACGCATTTCAAAAACAGCTCAGTACCACAGTCGATGCTTATGGTACGACATTGGCCAGATTTATCTTTTCTCCGATTTTTGCGTTTAGTTATTTAGCATTCCTTTATCTGCATCAACCTGTCACTGTTCAAGCCCATTTTTCCAATACATTTTGGCTTTATGTAGTGATTGCAGGAATCAGCCAAATTTTTGCGACAGCGTTGATGGTGAAACTATTTCAACAAAAGAACTATGCGATTGGTATCGGGTTGGCTAAAAGCGAAGCGATTTTGGCAGCCTTGATTGCAGTGGTTTTTCTACAAGAGCGGTTGACCACTTTGGGCTGGGTTGGTGTATTGATTGGGGCAATCGCAGTTTTTTTATTGAGTAAAGGTCGACATAGTACGCAACTTTCCTTCAATACTTTAATCATTGGTTTAGGCAGTGGTTTATGTTTTGCCATTACTTCACTTCTGGTACGTGAAGCCAGTTTAGAGCTGAGCATGTTGCCATTTTTGCATCGTGCAGGATGGGTGTTATGCAGTTTGATTAGTTTTCAGTGCATTGCATTATTGCTGTATTTGGGAATCTTTAGTCGAAGTACGTTGTATAACATGTGGCAACGTCTTGGTCTGACCTTTCGTGTAAGTATTTGCAGTTTTTTAGCATCTTTGGGATGGTTCAGCGCCATGAGTATGCAAACTGTGGCGATTGTGAAAACACTGGGTCAGATCGAAATTCTATTTAGCTTACTGATCTCAGTATTTTTCTTTAAAGAAAAGTTGGCAAAGACGGATCATTTAGGTTTATGGCTGGTAATTGTGGCGGCTATTATGGTGATCTGGGCATAAATTTAGGTTTTAAATGAAAAAATACACATCTAAATTGGAATATATTGAAATTTAAATCAGCTATTTTTTATTGAAATGGAAAATAATTCTTATTGTTGGATGAGATATGCAAAATTATTTCATTAGTGGCGAAAAATACCAGTTTTTAGGAAAACAATCCCGTACTGATCTGCCTAAACTATGTCTCAAGGGTTGAGGAACGATTAAAGTTCCGTAAGGGGATCGAAAAGAGTAGCATGCACCGATGCTTATAAAGCAAGTGTGTAAAAACCCAAAAGGTCTCGATTCGGCTTAGGACGCTATAGATCAAAAGTCTATAGGCAAAGGTTATGGCTTACAAAGTCATAGGTGTTGAAGTAAACAACATGTTTTCCCTTGATACCCTAAAAATTTAATATAAACAGAATATGACCAATCAGATATAAATAATAAAAACCCGATCAATGAATTTAAATATAAGTGTGAAATAGGTCTTATAATATTTATTTTTTGAATATAAACTCCTGTTTTTATAATAAAAAACAAAATGATATAATTGAAACTAGAAAATTGATCATATTGGAAGAGGTCATAAAAATAATGAAAGAATTCGATCTTAAAATACGTTATCCGCATCAAACTAATCGAAATGAAGCTGATCATTTGGGTGCTTTTGATTTAGAAACGATCGTTGCTCGTTTCGATGAGATGGGATGGCGTCAGCAATTGGTTCGTCAATTACAGCTAGATGGTGTAAGTACCAGCTTTATTGTACGAGATGATTACACTGAACAAACCTTACGCATCACAATAGATGCCTTTTCACAAACACAGCAGCTTGAATTTAAATTAGAAAGCGATATTCCTGTGTTTATTCCTAAAAAAGATTTATTCGGATTGGTGACACGTAAGAGCAAAGACACGATTTCTTTTAATTACTTAACGTTGAGTCGTGCCAAAGAATATTTGATTACTTTTTTAAATCGAGACATTGCAACTTTAGAGCAGCTTTATAAAGACAGTTTAAATAAAGCGATAAAAACAGCATCATAAAAATATACGAGTTAATGTCGTAACAATAATAATCAAAACAGGCAACGACATTAACTCTAGACATCTTCAATCGCATTTCAATAGAACGAGTTCTCTGTTCAGGATTTCATCTCAAAATTCGTTTTTGGCTGAGAACTCGCTATAATTGCCCCGCTTTATTTAGAACCTTTACTGCTCATGCCCTTAAATGACAACTTTATTTATCTACCGCCGCAAGATGCTCTTGAGATGATCTATGAGGATGAAGATTTAGTGGTGATTAATAAGCCAGCAGGGCTATTGTCGGTCATGGGGCGTTTGCCTGAACATCAAGATAGTGCGTATTTGCGCGTTTTAGCACAATATCCTTCTGCTAAAGTGACACATCGTTTAGATATGGCAACATCAGGATTGTTGATGTTCGCGAAGCATAGAGATGCTGAAGTTGCGATTAGCAAAATGTTCCAAGCACGAACGGTTAAAAAATATTATGTGGCACTTGTGCAAGGACAGATTCAGCAAGACGGCAGTGTGGAAGTGCCCTTGATTACCGATTGGGAAAATCGTCCTCGTCAGATGGTGCATTTTGAATTGGGAAAGCCTGCCAAAACGCTATTCCGATCGATTGAGTATGATGTGACAACGGATCAAAGTAGAGTGCGTTTAGAACCAGTGACAGGACGCTCACATCAGCTTCGTGTACATATGATGCATATTGGGCATCCCATTATGGGCGATAAACTTTATCATCCTGAACCTGCCAAATTCCATTTTAAACGTATGGCATTGCATGCCACCTATCTTGCTTTCCAACATCCATTAAAACAATCTGCGATCGAGCTTGAGTCGGTAGTTCCTTTTTAAAGTATGCTCAAAAGAGCATTCTCAAAGAAAAGCATAGTATGGCTAGTCAAATTTGAAGATCTATAATAGATTATAAAATCATATAATGTTTTGAGCCTTTGTTGGATGAGATGGATGCGAGTAGTTAAAAATTTCTATCCTTTTTTGATGATCATATAATTGTTGCGTCTAAAAACTGACATAAAAATAATATATAAACCCACCAACCTTGGCAAGAGTCACCGACATAAAATACACTAAACAACATAATTGGTACGTTAATAAACTCTATATATAACAGTTATATAGAGTTTTTATTTTGTGTGATGTAATTTAAGGTGGGGTGGGGTACTTTGATTTCGGGTCACAAATTTATTGTAATAATCAACAATAATAACCAACATACATATGCTTAATCTAAGGGTATTTTACTGACTGGTATAATTTTATAATGAGAGGGGTGTTGCCAGTTGATCACAGATCGAAATGCCCATGCGATTATTCCACCCAGAAAAAATGCGAAGCCTTGGAAAGATACAAAAGTTCATTCGCTAGAGCGAAATGAATGACTTCGCACTGTTAAACGTTTAGGCAGGACACTATACACTATGGAAAAATGGTCGGGTTACCATCAGCGAAGTCTGGTAGAAACCAAGATGCACTGCATCAAATTATTAGGCGATAAACTCAATGCTCGGAATTTTGATAGCCAAGTCAACGAGATTCATGCACGTGTGGCCATCTTAAATAAGTTTACGGAGCTCGGCCGACCTCACACCCAAGTTGCCACTTAAATTTGAATAACTTAGGAAAGCTCTATCTTTAAAATCTTTATGCAACAAAGCCTTGGAAAAATACGAGTTGTGATCGAACACATTAATAGTCAATTGAAAACATTTAGAATATTAAGTGAACGCTATCGAAATAGACGGAAAAGATTCAGTTTACGCATTAACTTAATTGCTGCACTCGTAAACCGGATAAACTTGAAATAATCACTTTCGCAAGAGATCTGGTCAATAAGTACTTATAAAATATTCTCTCATACTAAGAATAGGGAATATTATTAGTAATGGAACCGACATTGAACAATGGAAATTCGTTCATCCGTCACTTCATAAACTAATCTATGCTTCTCATCAATTCTACGGCTCCAGAATCCTGAAAGATTTGCTTTTAAAGGTTCTGGTTTTCCAGTTCCTTCAAAGGGTGTTCTTTGACATTCTCTGATTAAGGTATTGATACGTTTGAGTATTTTTTTATCCTGTGTTTGCCAATAGATATATTCATCCCAGGCATTTTCAGTCCATTCGACATTACGACTCGTCATCTTTAATCAACTCTCTTTGTTTGGTTTTACCTGCGCGTAATTGAGCAATTGATTCGTTTAAACGAGTGGTATTATTTGGAGATGAAAGGAGATACAACGTTTCCATTAAACTGTCGTAATGATCTTGTCCCATTACTACAGCATGACCGCCTTCTTTTCTTGTAATGAAAGCGACATCTGCATCATCAATAACTTTATCTAAAACAGATTTTAAGTTGTTACGTGCGTCTGTATATGTAAATACATGCATATATTTCTCCCTCATAAAGTAAGCTGTATTAAAACGCTACTGACTAGATGATAGTGATTGAACTTTACAATCTAAAATGTACAGGATTCTGTACATGTTGTCAATGTTGTAACAGTTTTATATCAAATAGGTTTTGTTGCACAAAGATTTCATAACTATATGATTTTAAAAGTTTTGATTATTTTTTGATCCAAAATTAAATTTATTTAAATCAGTTGCTTACATATTTATGCAACAAAGCCCCAGCCAATAGAAAAAACACCAAAGTTCACTACCAGATAGCGAGTTATAATTTAAATTTGAGTGAGTTGGGGGATGCTTCAAATTATAAATCTTTGTGCAACAAAGCCCTACTATTCTGAAATGACAGCTTTGTCCGTTATAATTGTATAAACATTTTTAGTGTCTGGTAATCATGTCGTCATTGATCAATTTTCTATCTCGCTTTAGTACAGCAACTCTTCAGCGCAGTCTGAGCTATGCTAAACACATTGATAGGGAAACGATTGAGTTCTTTGAGGACAAAGACGGGGTTACGATGTATGCCCAAATTGAAGGGACAGATTATTACGATACCGCGATTACCTATAATCTTAAAAAAGACCGTTTAATCGATGACGACTGCACTTGTCCGGTTGGATATAACTGTAAACATGCTGCTGCTTTAGCGCGGTTATTCTTTCAAGAATATCGTCAGGAATTTCAGCAGCGTTATGCTGACTCTCAATCCCCGCAGGGAATCGCAAAACGCCAACGGGGGGATGATCAGGCGCAGCGCTGGTTGAATGATTTTAAACGGTATTTACAACAGACTGAACCAGAGCAATCTGTCAAAACAAACAATTATTTAATTTACCTGCTAGATCAGTCGGTCAGCTTAAAGAAATTGACAGTTGATGTTCAGAAAGCCAGACGCAATAAAAACGGCTCAATTGTGGGGGAAAGTTATTATACCCAATATGAAAATATCACCAGAAAGCATCTGACTTTACCTGAACAAAAACGACAATTATTTAACCAGATTTATTATTATGCCAAAATAAACAGTGACGAACGCTTTTATCAAAGCAATCTTGATATCTCAAGCATTTTATTGGAGCATTTCAAATCTTTTATTCAAAGTGGCGATGTGTACTGGCAAAAAAAGAGCCATACTGCACTTCAATGGTCAGAACAAGGCTATCACATCGAACTGATCTGGCAACAAGGTATAAACAAACAGACAGAGCATTTAAACATTGAATTGGTCAATGGTGATATTCGACTCGATTTAAAATCAAATCCACATATTCAGATTCTCGCGAGCCATCCCCCATGTTATGTGGATATTCAACAGAACACGGTGGGCCAGTTATATGGTGAATATACGGCAAATCTTCTGTACCATTTTTTACAGATGCCTGATCTTCCATCTATGCTCTTGCCAGAGTTTGAGAAACTGACTCATCAATATTCAGACGTGAAAAATCTGCCTCGGCCCGAGTCTATTCAGCATATTGATGTCCTTGAGGGTAGTCCCCAGCCAATTTTACGCTTCGGTGTTTTAGATAAATTTGATTGGAAATTAGAGGAGTCTGTTTGTGCTGAAATTGAATTCTCCTATGCAGGCGGAAGAATAAAAGCAGGTACATCAGGCGACAGTTTTATTGGTGAGCAGCATGGAAAAATGGTGCGACAGCTTCGGGATTTAGTTCAGGAACAACAGTCAATCCAGCGTTTACAGCTGTTGGTCGAATCACTGAAGTGGATGAAAGATCTTAGTTATGACCAGCAATTAAAACTGGATAAACAACGTCTTGATTCTATGGTTTTTGCTTTCTATGGAGACTGGATCAAACAGCTGATGCCCATCAATCAAATTGAATTGATGGGATGGCAGATAGAGCATCTGGAACACAGCCCATTTAAGCTGCAATATGTTGAAAATTTAAATATTTCTATCACTGAATCTGAAAGCCAACAAGACTGGTTCAATATCGGGGCGACCGTTCAGGACAGTGCAGGCAATAGCTATGATTTACTCGATGCACTTGTGGCTTTGGTGAAAGAACAGCCTGATTTACTTGATCCACGGATTTTTAGTCATCTGAATGACAGTCAAATTTTCACCCTGAAAACTGCAGCGGATCAACCAGATTTGGCTCTATCCGCTAGGGATATTAAGCCGGTATTGTTGCATTTGCAGAGCATTTTACAGCAAGAAGAGCGCAGTATTGATCGCTATGATGCGAGTCAATTATTAGAATTGCAGCATAATCTTGGGATGACATGGCAGGTCAGTGATCGCCTGCAGCAATTTGTACAGAAATTCAAACAAGGCTATCAGCAACAACTGCCGACACCACAAGGTTTTCAGGGGGAGTTGCGTCCATACCAACAGCAGGGCTTAGGCTGGTTGCAGTTTTTAAGGGAAACCCAGCATGGCGGGATTCTGGCAGATGATATGGGCTTGGGGAAAACAGCACAAACTTTAGCCCATTTACTCATGGAAAAGCAGGCTGGATATTTGCAGGATAGTCCCGCCTTAATTGTTGCACCCACATCGCTGATGCATAGCTGGTTCAAAGAAGCGGAGAAATTTACCCCTGAGCTCAAGGTATTGCTGCTACAGGGGCCCGATCGCCATCAGTATTTTGAGCAGATTCCGCACTATGATATTGTGTTAACCACCTATCCGCTTCTGGCGAGAGATGAAGAGCAACTAAAGCAATATGAATATCATCAACTCATTTTGGATGAGGCGCAGAATATCAAAAATCCGCGTGCCAAAGCTGCACAGGTAGTACGGCAATTAACAGCGCGACATCGTCTATGTTTAACTGGTACACCTATGGAAAATCATTTGGGTGAGCTGTGGGCACTATTTTATTTCCTGATGCCAGGATTTTTATATTCACAAGAAATTTTTAATAAAAAGTACCGTCATCCGATTGAAAAACGCGGTGATCAGCAGTTAAGGCAAAAGTTGGTCAACCGGATTAAGCCCTTCATTTTACGTCGCTTGAAAACTGACGTAGCCAAAGAGTTGCCAGAAAAAACCACGATTGAAGTCAATATTGATATGAATGACCAGCAATCCAAGTTATATGAGGCTGTTCGTGCCACGATGCAGGAAAATATTCAGAAAATTGTGGCAGAAAAAGGCTTTAAGCGTAGTCAAATCCAAATTTTAGATGCCTTACTGAAGCTACGTCAGGTGTGCTGCCATCCTAGCTTACTAAAGCTGGATTCAGTGAAAATTGGGCAGGCAAACTCTGCCAAACTTGAACGGTTGATGGATATGGTCGTTCCAATGGTGGAAGAGGGGCGAAAAATTCTTATCTTCTCTCAGTTTACCTCAATGTTGGAACTGATTGAACAACAGCTCCATCACGCAGAAATTGGCTATGTGAAGCTGACTGGAAAGACCAAAAAGCGAGATGAAGTCATTACCGCGTTTCAGTCTGGACAAGTGCCGGTATTTTTAATCAGTCTGAAAGCAGGAGGGGTCGGTCTGAATCTAACTGCCGCAGATACGGTCATTCACTATGATCCATGGTGGAACCCTGCTGCTGAAGATCAAGCTTCAGATCGTGCATGGCGGATTGGACAGGATAAGCCGGTATTTGTGTATAAGCTGATTACCAATAAAAGCATAGAAGAAAAAATTCTTGCCTTACAGCAAAATAAAGCAGAACTGGCACAGTCTATTCTAAGCACAGATCATGAGGGAGAAGCGAAACTGACGGAAAATGATGTGATGAAATTGTTTGAGAAATTTTAGCTTGGTTTCAGATTACCCTAATCATCTGTAAGTATCTGAAAGTCTGGATGCAATTTTTTCCAATGTTCTCTTAATTTTTCTTTATGAACAGAAATCATAGGTAAGTCTAGTAATAGCACTGGCCATACTGACCGTGCTTTGTCCATGATCGCGTGAAGTTGTTTTTCAATAACACGCCATGGAACACCGACTTTTTCAGCCCATTGTTCAAAGTGTTTCATCTCAGCTAAATACCAATCTTTATTTTTGGCAAGATTTAATGCGAAATGACGCTCATTTTCAATATATACACTGGTCATTAATATATCGTATGCGGGAGATAATCTGGGTGCACTTTTATCATGATAAATCATACTCCAGTTTTTTAAGTGCGCATCTCCATTGGCGAGCAAAATATTGACGAGTAAGCGGCTGGCAAATTGCTGAATATCAAGAATTTTGTTATCTGAAAATTGATAAATGATCTTTCCTATCTGCTCATAATTTGTGGTGCTGTATTTCTGATGTGGATATGCGCCGAAGATCTGAGCAAAGTCTTCGATGTGAATAAGCTCTATAGTATCAGCAGTACTCTGTCTATCAAATCTTTTGATTGCGAAAGCATATTGCTCTTGGGGTAAATTTAATGGTGGCAGGTCTTGTAAGAGTGCCATATCCACCAAGCGAATCTCAGGGACATCTATGCCGACTGTTTTGGCAAGGCTCATCATAGAATATTCATTTAGTGGAACAAAACCATGTCTGGAAGAAGGAGTTTTGATAATCCAATCCCCTAATAGACTGGATTCTATTGCCTGTGCTAATGTAAAACGCCCATCTTTGGCTTTCATGGAAAACTTCATTTGGACGCCAGCCAAGGAAAACTTATTATCTGTTCGAATCTCTTGCTTTAAAATCTGATCTGGATTCGAGATCTGCAGTTTGAATTTTATTTCATCTGGAATTTCTTCTGGATCTAATGGGGTCGCAATGAGTGCTCCAGGTAAGTCATGACCTAAAGCTGCCAATAACTGAAATTCATTGTCTATATGTACTTTAAGGCTTTGTGCAATGAGTTCGCGTAATGCGCCTTCTGGTAGCAAGTTTGATAGCAAGGGGTGTAAGCGCTGATGTGTAACATAAGTCTTTTCTAAAATCTTATCTGCTTGAGGATACAAGGGGGAAGTCAGCAAGCTCAAGGTCTGGCGTTGCTGATCAAATCGGAAAGAATCCGTAAAAACCAGAATATTTTTTCCGCTCTGAAATCCTGCCAAGTATCCAACGACAGCGTGATGTAATGTTAATTTCAGGACGGCAACAGTATTCATGGTTCCTCTCCTCCGAGAAGACCCTTCCATGGGTTAGTCATTAAGTCATCCTGATCTTCAATAGTGACTTTAATTTCATCATTCAATAATTGTCTAATCAAATGAACCTTATCATCAGGGATGAGCATCAGTTGAGCATTTAATCCTGCCGCGATAATTTCTAAGGTCTCTAATCGAGGGTTGCCCTGACTTTCCAGCTTTTGGTATTGCTGTCTTGAAATGCCTGTACGGGATTGCATATCAACTTGCTTTAAGCCCAATTGGGTTCGTCTTTTTTTGATTTGCTGAAGTAAAGACTTATTCATTGTAGATACATTTATTGCTTTTAGGTCATGTAAGAAACATATTAGTTTCTTTTATTGTGAAAAGCAATTTATGATTTTGTTTAATGTAGATAGTCTGACCATTGAAAATAAGGGGAATTATACTATTTTAATAGTTATATAATAGCGAAAACTGACTATATTTTACTATTAAAATAGAATTATGGGGGTGTTAAACACACAATGGAAATCATAAATAGATCAGTGATTTAATCAGTTTTAAGAAGTTCCTGTTGGTGTAATACAGCCATAGGTTTATGTACGGTATCAGGTGACATGTAATCCAACCCATTAAGCGGAATAGATAGTGGGCGCCCAATACATGCTAGATGTAAGCAAAATTTAAATGCAGCAAGAGCATGACCATCTTTTACTGAGTAGAGTTGTAGACGAGGAAATTCCTCTTGAGTTGATGGATGTTTATCTGTTGATGCTTTTGCTAATTTGAAAAGTTGAGGCTGTTGTTTAGCATCTAACTTTGTTTGCAAATCTTGTCCAAGTAAGTGCCAAAATTTGGCAGGAAATAAAGCCTTAACTTGGGAGTAAAAATGTTCGAGTTGATCGATATCCTTCCAGCGATAATGGATACCTGTGTGTGATGCGGTCACTCGATTCAAAAATATATTCAGGACGCATGCAATTTGTATTGGATTTTTACGAGCTATTTTCTGTAGATGTTCAAAAAAATAAGTCACCGCATGAAGCTCTTCAGTGCTATCAAGCATTGCTGGTTTTAAGTGGGTTGAGCTATCAATACTAAATAAACGTGGATTCCCTTTTTTTGATTTAATGTTTGCTAAATTTAGAGCATTTTCATACCAATAATTGACGAGTTCTTCTGGCAAGCACATACGTTGAGCTGTACTTTTAGGATCTTTAGTAGTCTCCAATATATTGAGCGTTTCATAGAAGCGTTGAAGTGAAATTTTAGAATCTTCTGTTCCAACAAAGAAATCAAAAAAATCATGGGATTGATCTATTTGTAACGACAGTTCATCTAAAATGTCAGTAGCATTACTTTGAAGCCATTTTGTTTGATCGTTCAATAATATAGTTGCTAGAGCGGCCTGGTTTTTTTCAAAATTAAAGTCTTTTTCATCATTTGTTATTTGCAAATTTTTAAACGTTGCATTGTGGCCCATAATTTTTTTAGCCAATTCATTAGGCATATCTGGATGATGTTTTAGTAGTTTTTGACCAGCTATGAAATAACTTAAATGAATATAGCTTTTGAATGTTTCAACTGGCTCTATATGTCCTAAGAGATGTGCAATAACAAACCAATGGTTTTGTCCATGTTGATTTTGAAGTAGCTCAGCTTGAATTTTTTGATATTCGTTTTCGCTATAGTCGGTTAGCTTTTGCACAAGTGGTGCATATTCACAGTTCAGTAAAAGCGATAAATGATTCGCTGCAGTGTGACGAAAAGAGTGAAAGGAGTAATGATGCCCTTTAAAGATCTGATTTAATATCAGTTTTAGAGGTACGGTGACAGTGTGTTTATTCAGTTTTTTATTTTCATTCAAGTTGCTGAACAAATATAAACTTTTCTTGTTCTCTAAACGTTTTTCAACAACAAAATCGCTAAAGAATTGGTACTCATCATCTTTTAGCAAAGCGTATGCAGGCACAATCCGTTCCGCACTATCCGTTTTGAGCAGATGTTGATTCCCTTGTTTTTTTGAACCATAAGGTTGAACCCAGATAGAAAATTGATTTAAACCCTCGATATCTTTTACACGTAACCCGAGTATTTCGTTAATACGCATACCAGTACGGTAAGCCAAAATATAAATAATTTTTAATAATTTATAGTGATGGTCTGAGATGGATTGGTCATGTAAGAGCTGATTTAACTTCTTTAATATGACCTGGAAGGCTGTGTGACCTATGATACGTACCCGTGGTCGACTTTGCGATGCAATAAATTCAAGTTCAAAATCTTCTGCTTGAAAAACAAATTGTTGAAAGGTGTGAAAGCGTTTCAACATGCGGATTGTTTGGTCTTTAGATTTTTTAAACTCAGGTCGATCTGCTTCATCAGCAAGTCGTGTATTGCTAATGATTTGTTGATAGATTTTGTTCAGCAGATCATTAATGTCATCGTCGGCATCGAAGTATTGTAAGGCATGAGTTAAAAACGGTTCTGCGATCCGGGTGTAATATGTATAGATTGAACTATCTGCGAGTTTTTGATTGTCTTGAAATGCCTTCGTGTACTGAGTTGTATCAAAATCAAAGGTGGCTGATAATTTTTTTATTTGCTCTGAACTTGGTAGATAGAGACTGATGAGCCACAAAATAATACGTTTAGAAAATTCATTAAACTGCTCTTGGTGACGCAGGCAAAAATCAATAATGAGTTCAGCAATAGGTTGGTCCGTTGATGATGTGCGAATTATTTTCAGCAAGTTTTTATGAATAAATATCACATTCTCTACTGCTTCAGACGTATTGCGATCTGGTAGGACTTTGGCTGTAGAAGAGACATTTCGTTCGATTTCATCACTTAATTGTGTTTTAAATTTTGGGAATGCAAAGTTTTCAAACTCATGTTCTGATAAACCACACGTGAGTGTGTTTTCTAACAAACATTGTGAAAGGGCAGGATCAACATCTGCATTCTGCAGTTGTAGCCAATTAAAATTGGCGTAGTCACGTAAAAACTTAAAAGTCTTGTTGGTGTATGGATGTTTTATTTTTTGAAAAATGAGGTGCAGATACGCATTCACGTCTAGACTGATGTCACGAATTTGTCTTGTATTGAAGTGAATGAGCCAGAGTCGTGTGAGTTGATCTGGAACAAAATTACGTGATTTTCGTATTGTTTTTTCATCAACAAATAGATCGCCATAGCTTGGAGAAAGTGGCTCTAAAAAGATGATATTAAAATCGCAAATTTTTTGGATTTTTTCAGGGTTTTTTAAATGTTCGAGCAAAGCATTTAATGAAGCTGTTTGATTTAATCCACCGTATAACATTGAGCAAAGCAGAATATTCCCAATAATTTCATCATCAGAAAAAGCGGAACTATCTTGAGCAAGAATCCAGTAATCCCACAGTTTTTCGAGGATGATGTCAATTTCATGACCTGCTTGGATCCAATCTAGGGTGAAAATTGGTTCATCGCGTTTCATCTCAAAGGTGAGATAAGGTAGTGGGAGGTCTAGGTTATTACTTTTATTGAGGTCTTTGATATATGTTCGGAAGAATTCATGAGCATATTTTTTCCAGGCAAGATTCGGTGCTTTACGTTTAATAAACTCATAAATTGCAGGATAAGCTTGAATTAAGTCTTCATTTGAGAATTTTTGTTCATCAAAGTATTGTCGGAGCTCTTGTTCTGCACCAGCTCGTATGTCGTTTTTAGACTTATCTCGTTTGAATTGACGTCTGTCTTCAGCATAGCGTTTTTCTGAGATTTTTTTATTGCGTGATGACATGAGCTTCAACACCTGTAATTTTAAAATATGTTTTCATTTGCTCTAAAACATCTGCAATCTTAGAAAATTGAGAGAGCGATAAACTGGAAAATGGATGTGCTGCTTCTTGTTGCATGAGCTCATGCCCAAATAGAGCTAAAATTTCAGGTTCAGAAAATTTATGAGTCAAAAATGCACGAGCTGTGTGGCGATGCCAATTTTCATGATCAAGTCCTAATTCAGGATGGAAATCTTTGACTGTAGAAGGACTTAGTGGTTTCCACTCATCATTTTGGATGATTCCCAAAAAGGGCAGCTTACTTGCTTCTATTTGTTGTATGACATCACTTAAAGCTGGATGACTCATCATGATTTGAGTCGAAAAATATTCTAAAAATTTAAGGAATTTTTTTATCTCTTCAACTAAAAATGAACAAAGCGGAATGAGGCGTCCGAATCCATTACGGCCGCCTACTTCTTTGTCAGAAACCATCAAAATTTGGCGTTTTAAATTAAAGTTTTTAAGAAATCCAGGGAATTCAGCAACGGGGCGTGCTGCTGTAAAAAGAAGGAGGGTATGCCACATCCATATGTTGTAGTGGTTGTATATAGCAATCAGATCGTCTTCAGCTTGTGAAAAAATATTAAATTTCAATACAGCAAAAATCTCTGTAATGACCTGTGGTTTTGGAGCCTTACGACTACCAAAATGAATTATTGAATCAGGGAGCGAAGGTACACAACTTTCATATGTGTTTGCTACATCTGCACAAAGTGATTTTAGAATATCAACATATTGTGCATGTAATTGTGGAATATTCTGATGACAATAAGAAACAGATGATGACTGATTGGTATCAATCCCTGTGATTAAATCTGCGAGTTGTTTATTCCCTGTTTTTGCAAGAACCGTATGATGCAGTAGAGAACTCACCTTTACGACAGACAGTTTTGGAATCAATAATTCTTGTCTTAATTTGCGTAAATATTGCTGTATATCCTCGAAACTAACCGAATCCATTTTGCGGAGATCCTCAATGAATAGATTCGGGATTGGAATGTCTAAATAGATCGTCTGATTAAGCAAGCTTTTTGAATACTCAAAATCACGGTTCTCAAATACATTAAATTTACTGCTTAAGAAGAACTGATCATTTTTATGGATCAATTTTTGGCGGTTATTTAAGTTTTTAGCTCGCTTGCTTTGTATATATAGCCACTCATTCACACTGTTGCCTGTTAAAAATGCGAGCATCAGGATCAAAGCACTTTTATTTTGATGTTCAGAGTAGTCCACATGAAGTCTTTTCAGTAGATGGTTCACGCTAGATGGATTCGGAAAAAAACTACTCGACGTGAGTAAATGTTCTTTGCGTTGAATATGTTTTGCAACAAGCGGTAGAACATAGCTTTGACTCGTTTCTGAATGTGCTGCGAGTGGTGTGACGTCAGTTGGATTGACAACAATTTGCCGATTAATCGGCTCATCGATTAAGGTTTCTATATTCAGTGCTTTAGATTTAGCCCCTTTTTTGATTTCGATACTTTCTTCAATGAATTGTTCTTCATCAAGAAACTGATGTTGAAGCTGCGTATCGATACTTGCACGTGCAATCTTCGCTTTGTTTTTTAAAACATAGTTAAAAGTAATGCGAATATCATTGAGTAGATTGCGATCAAACTCAGGCAATTCATCCGTATCTAATGTGATCAGATGTTGAATAAATTGCTCTAAGCTCAGCGTTAGATCTTTAAGATAGACATTCCAGAGGCGTTTATATTCTTCTGTATTATGATATTTTTTTTCAGTATCTAAATTTTTATTTGCAGTCCTAAAGCGCTGGAATAAGCGCTTTACGGTATTGAAGTGTTCGGCGTGCGCTTGTTTAAAAAGATCTGGCTTGAGCTCAGGAAGAGCAATTAAATAAATTGCTGCTTTTAAAACTAGAATATTCCAGGTTAAGGCATTTTCTTCTGACTTTGCTAATTGTGCAATTGAGTTCACATACCAAGTAACGGGTGTTGCACTAACAGTATGTTTTCGAGAGGAGACCAAGGCAGCGGGTCTAGCAACAACAGAATTAGTTTGTAGATCAAAATCTAATAGATCGAGATTCAGCTCCTTCAGATATTGATCAGTGGGGTGTAAAGTCAGTAAATCAGCAATATATTGAATATGTTCTGCACGGTTGAACTGCTCATTACCAAAGAGTTTTTCCAGTGTCTGTTTTAATGATACCCGCGGAATATCAGCAGCATTTTGATGGTTTGGGTTATATTCTGACATTATGCTTTCCATAGCTGATCTGGCGTGAGAACGAAGTCCACATTGTTTAAAAGTTGTTGCACAATTCCACTGGTTTGTTGCAGTTGATCAAAAATCTTCTGTCTTTGCCGGTTTATAACTTTATTTCGATAATTCAGCTGATTTCGTGTGAATGAGAGTAGTTTTGCTAGCAGGTCTAAGCTCATAGTACGGTGAGGTTTGAAAGAATTTTCTTTGTTTAAAACCAAGATAACTTCATATGAGATATGTGCATTGATCAGCGATTGCATTTTTGCAGGATTCATTCGATCCAGATCATGGTGATAAGAGGCCAGAAATCTCATGAATTCCAAACTTGCCTCTTTTTTTAATAGCTCAATTTTGTCTTCATCTTGAGGAAAAGAATGGACGAGTAAGTTGATATTCTTAGGTGTGTTCTTAGACCAATATAAGTGCCACTGACAGGCATTTGCGATGGTATAGCCAGATCTATTAGGGTCTTTCCAGACACGGATTTCAGGGTAAGAAGTCAATATTGATAGATCAGCTTTTAAGGATTTGAAAGCCTCTTGATAGCAAAGATAAATTCCAGAAAAATCAGGGTGGATACTGATTTGGATTTTATTAAAATTTTTGCACAACAATTTTTTAGGTGTGCCAAATTTTTCATTGAAATCAAAAGCGTTTTCCATAGTCCTTCATAAGTGTAAAAAATAATCAAGTGAATATTCTTATAATTTTTTGAAATATTAAACAAGATTGATCTACCCTATATTTTGTGTATATTTACAAACTATATACAATATATTGTGATTTTTTATATTTTTAAGAACGGGGTCACAACTTATAGCAATGCTATTTATTTTAAAACTAAGAGTTTCTTAATATGGAAATTAAACAATAGAAACAGGTAGAAGTCGTTACAGATGCTGTATGTGATATATGCAACCAATCAACGAAACTAGAGTTTGGCACTTTATCGGCGCATTGGGGCTATGGTTCCAAGCATGACGGGGAAAGATATGAATTGCAGTTATGTGAGAAATGTTTCTTTTATGCCTTAGCGACATTAAGAAAAGGGCGAGCAGATGAGTTTGTGTTTGATGAAAATTTTGACCCTTCGACCCTAGAGGGGTTAGGCTTGAAGTGAACCTATCATCACGATAGGTTCTAAGAATCCAGAAAATACTGATTCATATCCACGCTAGCAGCTTCATTTTTAATGGCGAGTAAGGGATTCAGGAAAAATATTTTTCTTTGCTTCGAGGTCACTGAGTTCGGAAAATGCTTGAATACCGCCTGCGGCTTTAATTCCATCTATAGCAACAGATAGAGCTTCCTGATCTGACGGGAATGTTTCATCCCATACCGTAGAAGTACCATTTTGGTTTACCACTTCCAGTGTCCAGTTACTATCAGGTAATCGATAAATGAGAATTTCAACTTGCTCATTATTCTCTTGTAAAATTTGAGACAAGGGAGAATCGATTAAATCATTTTCATCATAATCCAGAGTACTGTCATTATCAGACGTCAGCGGCAGCCTTTATTATATTTAACATCCGTCCATAGTAATAAATGAATTAAATTTTGCCTAGCGGAATGAATGTTATGGGTGCAAAGAATGGCTAAATTTAAAAAATAATTGCCCCTACAATAAAACAAAATAATCCAAAAATTACCCAAATCCAGACATTCGATTTGGGTTGTTCGGTATCTGATGTATAGAGTGGTTGTTGTTCCTGAGCAGGATTCTCTTGGTTGCCAGCTCTGTTCTTATAGGGTTGGTGCTTGGAATAGGACTGATCATTTGACTTATCTAGTGAAATATCAGTATGTTCTTTAACATAAGATATTGGCTTTTAGACAATGAATCAAACATCAAATTATTACAATCAACATGCTCAAGCATTTTTTGAAAATACCTATCAGGTTGAGATGGAAAGTCTTTACGCACCATTTCTAAGATATTTGCCGGAACAGGCATTGATCCTGGATTTGGGCTGTGGCTCTGGGCGTGACACTCTGGCATTTAAGAAAAAAGGCTATCAAGTTGAGGCAATTGATTATTCTGCCGAGCTGGTTGAAAAGGCGAGAGAGCTGACAGGCATCGAGGTACGTCAGCAAAGTTTTTATGAGCTGAATGAAGTAGCTAAGTATGATGGGATTTGGGCTTGTGCTTCTCTTTTGCACTGTGAAAGAAATCGCCTGACTGAAGTGCTGGCGCGCATATTTAAAGCATTAAAGCCAAATGGTGTGTGTTATATGTCTTTTAAATATGGCGATACAGACCGTGAGAAAGAAGGGCGCAGCTTTACTGACTTGAATGAGCAGCAAGCTTACGACTTACTCAAACAAATAGATCAGGCTTTACTGTTACAGCAATGGATTACTGTAGATAAACGTTCAGACCGTACAGAAGAGTGGCTGAATATTCTGATTAGAAAAGTGCAGGCTTAGATATGTTATTCAGTATAGCCGAAATACCAACCCCTCAAGAACAGTTAAAATTCTTGAAGCATATTCAGCAGATTTTGCAGTCAGGGGCATTTACTTCGACATATAAGTTTGCTTTGCTGATAAGTATCACGCGTCTGGCGATTGAACAGGGTCAAGATACCGGCGCTGTGTTGCATTTGGACTATCAGGATATTGCTGAAAAGTTTATTGACCTGTACTGGAAACAGTCAATGCCGTTTCAGTTTAACCAGTACGAGCCTTTTACTATTCATCAAAGTACTGGTAAGCAGGCAAAGATCATCAGTGAAATTCAGAATGCACAGCAACAATTCAAGACCTTGGCCGCGTTGAGAAAGGATGTACTTTACTGGAACAGGCTGAAGCGAACAGTTGCGACAAGGGTTAAGCAAATGCCGGTAGTATATTTGCAGAATCTGAATGGTCAAACGGTAGAATTTCTCTATTGCCTTGAAGACTCCAAACAGTCCCTCAAGCTTTTACCCAAAGTGATGTATTGTTTGAGACAGTTCAGTGAAATTATTGAAGAGTTGTGCCAGAAGCGCTGGATTGATTTTGTTCGGCTAAACAAGCAGAACCTGGTGGTACTGGATGGTTTGCCTGACCTAGATGAATTCATGTTTGCTCCAAGTCGTAATCAATTGGGGCAGGTCGCGGACTTCTTAATTGACTTACAGCAATGCCAGTGTTTTTACTGTGGAAAAAGTCCCAAAAATTCAAAATATGCCGTGGATCATTTTATTCCATGGTCTTTATATCCTGCCGATACCGGACATAATTTTGTCCTGGCGGATGAAAAATGCAACTCACAAAAAAGTAATTATTTAGCATCACAGCAATTCTTACATCAGTGGCAGGAACGTAATCATCTGCATGATCAATCTATTATTCGAGAAATTTCTCAATTAGGTTTTCTAACCGATCTGCAACGTTCGCATCGGGTTGCCGATTGGGCGTATAAGCAGGCAATAGAGAATGAGTATTTAGTTTGGTTGGGCGGAAAAGACAAGAAGATATTTGCCGCAGTGTATTAAGTTTTAAAAATATTTTTAACTGTATGAATCACACAAATTCTTGAAAAAGACTGCGTCAATATGTGACGTTAATTTCCTAAAATTTCTTTAAATAATTATTCGAACAGGATATTTTAAGGACAACTCTTCTTCATAATTGATGATAAGAATGGAACAGCTTAATCCATCAGATCTAAAAGCAATATTACATTCGAAACGTGCCAATTTGTACTATCTTGAACATTGCCGTGTGATGCAGAAAGATGGTCGAGTTCTTTATCTGACCGAGGCTAAAAACGAAAATCAGTACTGGAATATTCCGATTGCCAATACTACAGTGATTCTATTGGGTACAGGCACATCAATTACTCAAGCAGCAATGCGCATGCTCGCAAGTGCAGGTGTTCTGGTTGGTTTTGCAGGTGGAGGTGGCACGCCTTTGTTTATGGGCTGTGAAATTGAATGGATGACACCACAAAGTGAATACCGTCCAACTGAGTATATGCAAGGTTGGATGCAATTTTGGTTTGATGAAGCCAAACGCTTAGATGTTGCTAAACATTTTCAATTGGCACGAGTTGAATATATTCAGAAGATTTGGTCGAAAGACCGAGATTTAAAAGAATATACCTTTCATGTGGATGATTTAGATATTCAACAGGCTTTAACGGGCTATGCAGCAAGAATTTCACAACAAACTAAAGTTGGAGACTTACTACTTGCAGAAGCTGCGACCACAAAACAACTTTATAAAATTGCAGCGACTCGTACAGGTTTAAAGGATTTTAGTCGCAATCCTGAACAAGGTGATTTAGCCAATGATTTTTTAAATCATGGCAATTATCTGGCTTATGGTTTAGCAGCGACAACACTTTGGGTACTTGGAATTCCACACGGTTTTGCAGTCATGCATGGCAAGACGCGTCGAGGGGCTTTAGTGTTTGATGTGGCAGATTTAATTAAGGATGCTGTGGTTTTGCCTTATGCCTTTATTTGCGCCAAAGAAAAAATGACTGAACAAGAATTTAGACAGCAGATTTTGCAGAAATTTACCGAGCATAAATGTCTGGACTTTATGTTTGATCAAGTCAAAGGACAAGCTTGTAAAAATCATGATGTAGATGGAGAAACATTATGATTGTGACGTTTATTAGTCAATGTGAAAAGAAAGCCATTCCACGAACGCGTCGGGTATTAGATGCCTTTGCAGACCGAATTGGTGATAACACCTGGCAGACAGTGATTACTGAGGAAGGTTTAATTGCAGTTAAAAAATTGCTGCGTAAAACCGTGACCAAAAGTACAGCGGTAAGTTGTCACTGGATTCGGGGTAGACGTCGAAGTGAGTTGCTATGGATTGTGGGGAATCGGAATAAGTTTAATCGTGAGGGTGTGGTGCCAGTTAATACGACGCAGAAAAGTCTAAACCCTTGGAAATCATCGCATTTATGGCAAAATTTGGAATTGGTTGCAATTGCATCAGGAATCGCAGGTTTATTTCATGATTTTGGCAAAGCAAATGATTTATTTCAAGCCAAGTTAAACCCTGAAATTAAAACTGAAAAGGGTTATGAACCATACCGACACGAATGGATTTCACTAAAAATATTTGAAGCTTTTATTGTAGATCAAAGTGATCAACAGTGGCTTACCCAATTAGGGAATTTACAGGCTTCTGATGAATGTAGATGGCTTGAAAAATTATCGGAAATGCGTTCAAGACCAAAACTCGGAGATACATTTGCTTATTTACCACAATTTGCACAATTAGTTGCATGGCTGATACTCAGTCATCATCGTTTACCTATTTATCCTTTTTTTGAAAATAGCCCACCTGTCTTAAATATCCATAAGTCAGGTTTATCAAAATTTGAAAATTTAAGCCAATATTGGCTATCTGAATGTGATGTGAAATGGAATTCGCCGAATTGCATTAAATATGACTGGACTGCAACAGAAATAGAAAAAAACTGGATGTTTAGTCATGGTTTACCTGTACGTAGCCAAGAGTGGCGGTTAAAAGCACAATTACTTTCAAAAAGAGGTTGTAATCAAATTGCTCAAATTCAACAATTGAACTGGTTAGATGATCCTTTAACCATGCATTTATCACGTTTAATGTTAATGATGACCGATCATTGGTATTCAGCACAAAATGCGAGAGTTGAACTACAAGATCAAACTTATCAGGCATATGCCAATACAGATAATGAACAAAAATTAAAACAAAAATTAGATGAACATAATTTAGCAGTTAGTTTTTATGCTTATATTTACAGTCGTAAACTTCCACAGTTTATTGCTGAACTCCCTGAATTGGGGGTGAATCGAATATTGGATCGAGGATTTTCAAATTCAGATCCCCAGTTGAGTGAGTGGCAAGATAAAGCCGTTAAGCTATGCAAAAAACTGAATATTCGTAGTAATGAATGTGGTTTCTTTGGTATTAATATGGCAAGTACAGGAAAGGGCAAAACGATTGCCAATGCCCGTATCATGTACGCTTTATCTGATATCGAAAAAGGCACCCGCTTTAGTATTGCTTTAGGTCTTCGTACATTAACAACACAAACAGGAGATGCCCTAAAGCAAAACTTGAATTTAGATGACAGTGATATTGCGACCATTATTGGTTCAAGTGCGATACAACGCCTACAAAAGGCTTTTCAACAAGATAAAGATGCTCAACAACAAAAGCAATTATTAGCCGATTTAGAAAAAAATGAATTTGCTATGCGTGGCAGTGAAAGCCTAGAAGATACCGAAGACAGCTTTGATGTGGATTATCCTGATATAGATGCAGATAGCTTATTAAAAACATGGTTTGGGAAAGACCCTAAAATTCAAAAATTATTACATGCCCCAATTTTGGTCAGCACAATCGATTATTTAATCCCAGCGACAGAAAGCTTAAGAGGTGGGCGACAAATTGCCCCCATTTTACGATTACTCAGCTCAGATTTAATTTTAGATGAACCTGATGAGTTTGGACTAGATGATTTACCTGCACTTTCGCGCTTGGTCAATTGGGCAGGGATGTTAGGTGCTAAAGTCTTATTATCTAGTGCGACCATTCCTCCTGCTATGGCTTTTGCTTTATATGAATCCTATGCTTTAGGTCGACAAAAATATCAACAAGCCATGTTAGGTCATCAACAACAAAAGCCGATTGTATGTGCTTGGTTTGATGAGTTTGCAGTAAAAGAGCTAGAAAGTTCAACTATTTCTGAATTCTGTAAGCATCATACTCTCTATGTGAATGAGCGTATTAAAAAACTCAAAGCAGATGAAAATAGATTAAGAAAAGCCAAAATATTAGAGGTTCAAGAAGGCCTAAATATTCAAGAAAAAGTAGTCAATACTTTATTAAAAGGGATTGCTGAAGCACATACACATCATCATCAGACAAGTGAAAACGGTGTGGAAATTTCTTTAGGTGTGATTCGCTTTGCGAATATTAATCCTCTTGTTCAGGTTGCTCAAAATTTGCTGACTCAGCATATTGATGAACAAACGATGCTTCATTACTGTATTTATCATAGTAAATTCACCTTAGCACAGCGTTCTTTTATTGAAGAAAAACTAGATCGAATTTTAAATCGAAAAAGAGCAGATAAAATTTGGATGCAACCAGAAATTTCTAATGCAATCCATAAATATCCAAAAATTAAAAAACATATTTTTATCGTATTGGCGACATCTGTCTGTGAGGTTGGACGAGATCATGACTATGATTGGGCAATTGCTGAGCCGAGTTCTATGCGATCTTTGGTACAGTTAGCAGGGCGTATTCAAAGACATCGAAAACAAAATGTGAATAAGGAAAACTTATTTATTTTGAATCAAAACATTCGTGCTTTACAAAAGCAAACGGTAGCATTTACTAAACCTGGTTTTGAAGGAAATTATAAAAGTGGTCGTCATTTAAGTGAGAATAAAGAAATACGAAATTTACTGACAATAGAGCAATATCAATATATCAATGCTATTCCAAGTATTTATTTTATTAAACCACCCACAAGAACAGAGCTACCTATTTTTAACGACTTAGTAACACTGGAACAAACGGCCTATGCCATGACGTTATTGGGTGCACGTGAAGAAGATAATAACGCACGTTTATGGTGGTGTAATTCACTCTCTTGGAGCGGGGAGTTACAACGACGTCAGCCATTTCGAAAATTTCAAGCTGAAAAAAGTCTTTATCTTATACCTACTAGCACAGGAAAAATGCAGTGGTATAGTTACGATGAAAAAAATTATACATTTTCTATGGTTGATGAGATTCGGAGCTATAAAAATTTAAGTTTTCATCCAAACAGTCAAATGTGGTTTAGTACAGATGAAAATCAACGTTATCATGATATTGAAGAAATTTTAGAAAGTTCACAAAGGCAAGTTGTTTTAAATTATGGGGAAGTATCTCTGTTGGATGATAAAAATATTCAATATTACTATCACCCTTTTTTAGGCGTGTTCTTAGATAAAAAATTATAGGAGATTATAATGAATGTTGATGTGATACATGCCAGTATCGAAAGCTTTTTAAGGCAACGTATAGATAAAAAAGTAGAAGCTGAGCGAAAAAAACTGAAAGAGGCTTTTACCGATGAGCAATTATCTAAGATCCACAGCGATCATGAAATTGTATCATGGATAACTTATATTGCTGAAAATGCGAGTAAAGTGAGTTTGAATGTCAGCCATGTAGCAAAACTCACTCATTCTAGTAATAAAGCCATTAATTTAATCGATTTGATTCCACAACAAAAATATCATTATTTACTGACGACACAAACAGCAAATGTAAATGAATCAGACAGTGCTTATACTGATGCGAGTTATGCACCTGTTGCCGAATTCTTAAGCTTTAACGTTATTGATTTAGACAAAAACTTAGGGCAATTTCTAGCGGAAGATGAAATTTATTTTAGTAAAATATCAGACAATGCCGATGTTCGAAAACAATGGCAAATGCAAATTTCAGAAGCCTATGTGGCAAAAAAGTTAAATAGTCACGTCTTAGCCAAACAAGTCTATATTCCAGTAGATGATCATTATCATGTCATTTCGCCTGTTAAATCGAGTGCTTTGGCACATAAAATTTTTGAAAAAATCACATATAGTCGTTCTAAGGATACGCCTGTTAATCAAGCGAGAAAACAAAATCTAAGCTATGAAGGTGTTTATACATTTTTTCCTAAAACTGCTTTTTTAAGTGTGACGAAAAGTAATCATCAAAATGCGTCTAAATTAAATGGAACACGTCGGGGAGGCTTATATTTTTTCCAAGCAAATCCGCCACAGTGGAGAAAAGATGCTTTACCACCTCCGAATATGGAAAACTTTTTAGCACGTTGTCGCACAACTCATAGTGTAGAAATATTCAAAGAAATTAAAAGATTATTCTATGTCATGAAAAAAGAGAATCTGAGCATTAATTTAAATCGAAGAAATGTTTTAACAGAATTACTCGAATCAATCGCAGATGAAGTGATTCATCAAATTTTATGGATTCAGCAAAGTTATGCCAAAGGTTGGGCAAATGATCTAGAAATTGAACCTTATTTACGTGCGTTTTTAGATCCAATTGAAAGTAAGCAACAGGAAAATAAAGCATTTATTGATGAATTTACAGAACAAGTTTCGAAGTGGATCAATAAAAATATGGGTGAGAAATATGAGCATAGAGAATTAAAAGCAATTTGGTTTAATGCACTACATCCTGTTTTTAAAGATTTTCATGCAGTATTAACAGTGGAGTCAATTGAATGACCTCATATATTTTATTAGAAAAAGTTAGCGTGGAAGATGCAAATTGTATTGCGGGATTTACCTATGGTTTTCCAGCAATCACAGGTTTTTTAGGCTTTACTCATGCGATCTCCCGTAAATTTAATGCTGAGTTTGGCATAGAAATTGTAGGTTGTGCGATTTTTAGTCATGATTTTACCTTGCATACCAATGAACAATATGATGTTCGATTTATTCAAAGTAAACGCCCGCCTGTGACATTACAAGGGCAAAAATATCGTGCAGAAGCCAATAAAACACCACCTATTATTGAAGAAGGGAAAATGGATTTAACAATTTCCTTACTATTACAATGTAAACAGGTGTTGTCAGGTGTAGATGAACAAAAAAAACTTTATCAAAAATCTTTAAAAAAATGGGTATATCAAGCACGTTTAGTCGGTGGAAGTATTACGAATATTAAAAATATTAGCTTTTGGACTGAAGAATCAGATCTCAACAAATTAAAAAGAAAGCTCTTACCTAGCTTTGTATTACTTGATGCGACATCCACCTTAGAAAAGCATGTGGAACAATCAAAAATAGATGATCCAAATTCTGATTTATTCGATTTATGGACAGATTTTTTTGCCTATAAAGCAGAATCTAAAATTGATGAAGATCAAAGTACTGTGCAATGGGTACGTAAAGATAAACCCAATCCTAGAGGTTGGTTTGTACCCTTGATGATTGGTTTTAAAGGGATTAGTCCATTGTATGAGGGGCAAGAAGTTGAACACCATCGTGATCCACGATATCCCTTCCGATTTGTTGAATCTGTACATAGTATTGGTGAATGGCGTAGTACACACCGAATACAGAACTTATCTGATTTGATTTGGAGATATCACATAGAAGACGAATGGTATTTATGCCAACAGAAGCAAAATTTTCAAGCAAATATAGAACCTATTGAACAACCACAACCAGCCTTAGATGATGGTTCATTTAACTTTGATTTCAATTAATCTTTCAAACTAAAAAGGAAAAAATAACATGGCGAAGAAACCTAAAGTAGCAACTGATAGCGCGAAAGTACCAAGCGTACTCGCATTTAATCGTAAAATTGAACCTTCGGATGCCTTAATGCAGTCAGGCTTATGGTCAGAGCGCGCTAATTCAACAGCATGGAAAAATATCGATCTACATGAAAAGCGTAATAGAGGTACAAAAAGCCAATATGGCGTAGATGATGCCGAGAAAACTGACCCAAATTTAGTATGGGGAGATGATGCGCGTCTACCATTTGAAGCGGATACTTTAAAAGTTTTCTTTACAGTGAAATTCTTAGGAAATATTGCTGAACCTACTACGCATAATCGTCCAGATTTTGAGATTAAATTAAAAGAAAAATTTGCAACATATCAGCAAGACATTGGATTTTTAACATTAGCAAAACGCTATGTTCGAAACTTGATCAATGCTCGATTCTTATGGCGAAATCGTTTGGGTGCAGAAAATATTGCTTTACAAATTAGAAATACAGACACTAATCAGATTTGGAACTTTGAAAATGCTTATCAGCATTCATTAAATAATTTTGATGAGCTAGAAGATAAACAAGCGATGGAAATTGCAGAGCTAGTTGCTAAAAGCTTTAGTGAAGATAATTATTTATTATTAGAGGTGACGGCATTTGCTAAAGTTGGTGAAGGGCAACATATATTTCCATCACAAGAATTTGTAGATAAACCACCAAAAGGCCAAAAGTCTAAATATTTATATCAGATTAAAACGAATCAAGGTATGTGTGCCGGTATCCACTCTGAAAAAATTGGTAATGCTATTCGAACGATTGACGATTGGTACACAGTAGAAAATAGTGATTCCTTAAAAGCACCTATTGCAGTTGAACCATATGGCTCAGTACCAAACCGTGGTCAAGCATATCGAATCAGTAAAACAGATTTCTATACTCTACTTATTAACTGGCTAGAAAATGAAGAGATCTCTAAAGATGATCAACATTTTGTGGTTGCAAATTTAATCCGTGGTGGCGTCTTTGGTGGAAATGACTGATTATGAAATTTTATCAGGAAATTACCTTGATTGATCAGGCTGAAATTTCCCCATATTTCATTTGGTCAAAGCTGTATACACAAGTACATATCGCATTGGCTGAAATAAAGGATGATTCAGATAAGGTGGGAATTGGTGCTTCTTTCCCTCAATATATTTTTGAGGAAAAAGTAGAAAACCAAAAAGCTAGGATCAATCTAGGTAACAAACTTCGTTTATTTGCTGAGTCTGAAGCTGATTTAAAAAAATTAGATATTCGAAAATGGCTGGAACGTTTAGAAGATTATGTGCATATTACATCAATTCGTGAAGTACCTAGCGATATTAAAGGCTATGCCATTTACAAGCGTAAGCAAGTGAAAACCAATGCCCAGCGTTTGGCACGGCATCGTATTAAACGTGGAGATATTGGCTTTGATGAGGCATTAGCCAGATACAGCAATGTAGTTACGACAACCAACATGCCTTATATTGAAATGAAAAGCCTGAGCACTTCAGATCAGCAAAGTGAAAAACGTTTTAAATTGTTTATCGAAAAGCAATCTGCTGAAAAATCTGAAACTCAGGTTTTTAGCACTTATGGATTAAGTTCAGTATCATCCGTACCCGAATTTTAACCCAATATTTTTTCACTCTTTAACAGCTTAATAAAATCAATAAGTTATAATAGTAAGTTAATACTTGGGTCTTTTATAGGATTTTAAGCATAACTTGCTGTTATAGCTTTATTTTTTATGTTAAAACTATTGTTCACTGCCGTATAGGCAGCTTAGAAAACCACCACCAAACTGGCCACCACCACCAGTGTGTTCACTGCCGTATAGGCAGCTTAGAAAATCCATACCAAAGGCTGTCTGAACATTCGTGCGTTCACTGCCGTATAGGCAGCTTAGAAAAATTAGACGAATGGCGCATGAATTAAAAAAGGGTTCACTGCCGTATAGGCAGCTTAGAAAGTTAAAGACACAACTGCTCACAATACTTTTTATGTTCACTGCCGTATAGGCAGCTTAGAAAGCCGAAAGGCGGTTTTTTTATGTCTGGAGAAAGTTCACTGCCGTATAGGCAGCTTAGAAACAAAATCGTTCCTTCACAAAAGTAAGGGCTAAGTTCACTGCCGTATAGGCAGCTTAGAAAGTTTACAAGTGTTTGGCCAACTGGGCATTTTTGTTCACTGCCGTATAGGCAGCTTAGAAACAAATATTTAAACGCTTTTCGTAAATTCTACGGTTCACTGCCGTATAGGCAGCTTAGAAAAATCAAAAAAATCACGTATCTCATCATAAAATGTTCACTGCCGTATAGGCAGCTTAGAAAAGTGGTGTTGTTTTAACTCTATTTAATCAATTGTTCACTGCCGTATAGGCAGCTTAGAAAGAAAGGGTGCGAATGTTGAAAAGCCTGAATGCGTTCACTGCCGTATAGGCAGCTTAGAAAATCCTGATTTTCGGGATTTTCGGGATTTTCTGGTTCACTGCCGTATAGGCAGCTTAGAAAGTGCTTCTGAATTGACTACTTTGACTTGGAACGTTCACTGCCGTATAGGCAGCTTAGAAACTGCACCCGATGCAAGTGAAAGTATTTTAAATGTTCACTGCCGTATAGGCAGCTTAGAAACGAATGACTTTAATACCCCATACGGTTGCGAGGTTCACTGCCGTATAGGCAGCTTAGAAAAATGCGATTTGTGGGTTGCATTGCCGACCTTGGTTCACTGCCGTATAGGCAGCTTAGAAAAGTCGAAAAATTCATTCACCTTTTCCCAAAAAGTTCACTGCCGTATAGGCAGCTTAGAAAACCCGTGCCGATTGATACGTGAATCGGAATGTGTTCACTGCCGTATAGGCAGCTTAGAAAAACAAGGCACAAAACTTGACGTTTCACAAGCTGTTCACTGCCGTATAGGCAGCTTAGAAATTGTTGTGTGTATGCGTAGTATTTTCCATCCCGTTCACTGCCGTATAGGCAGCTTAGAAAATCATCTGACCATCGAGCAATTGAACCTAGCAGTTCACTGCCGTATAGGCAGCTTAGAAAACTTTGTCAATTTATGAGCATGATTAGACCTTGTTCACTGCCGTATAGGCAGCTTAGAAATTAGTTCGACTCAAACGCCCATATTTTTCCATGTTCACTGCCGTATAGGCAGCTTAGAAATGAAGCATCAAGAGTTTGACCAATCGGGCATTGTTCACTGCCGTATAGGCAGCTTAGAAAAGTCTTTAGGCGCTTGCTGAATAAAATCACATGTTCACTGCCGTATAGGCAGCTTAGAAAATGTGTAATTTCATTACATGTAATTTTGATGTGTTCACTGCCGTATAGGCAGCTTAGAAAGAACTGAACCTTAACAATATCAAGAGCCTTATGTTCACTGCCGTATAGGCAGCTTAGAAATTGTCTTGAGTCTTTGACTCCTGCGATTTCTGGTTCACTGCCGTATAGGCAGCTTAGAAAATTCTTAAAAATCAATCCTCGATTAAAATATCGTTCACTGCCGTATAGGCAGCTTAGAAAATCGTCTCTGAATGCATACCACTGCTCAGAACGTTCACTGCCGTATAGGCAGCTTAGAAATTTTGAAGATTTAGCCCCAAGTACCACCAGTGGTTCACTGCCGTATAGGCAGCTTAGAAAAACAAGATTTACAGCAGAACAATGATTTTTATGTTCACTGCCGTATAGGCAGCTTAGAAACATTCAAGGCACTGATTTGTTGTAGTGTCGATGTTCACTGCCGTATAGGCAGCTTAGAAAGTCCAAAAAAACTTTGGCGCTGCTGCTAACGAGTTCACTGCCGTATAGGCAGCTTAGAAAAAGTACTACCATTGTTGATTTAAATTGCATGAGTTCACTGCCGTATAGGCAGCTTAGAAATGTTGTAAAACTACCTTTCCAAGCTGGTGTAGGTTCACTGCCGTATAGGCAGCTTAGAAAGTTGCGTCAAAACTTTGATGAACGTCAGTCTTGTTCACTGCCGTATAGGCAGCTTAGAAAAAATGCATTGATAAAAGTTTGAAGTGGAAACAGTTCACTGCCGTATAGGCAGCTTAGAAATATATTTAAAATCGTTAGCAGCAGCGCCAAAAGTTCACTGCCGTATAGGCAGCTTAGAAAAGTCGAAAAATTCGTTAACCTTTTCCCAAAAAGTTCACTGCCGTATAGGCAGCTTAGAAAAGTACCGATTGATACATGAATGGGTATATCAGGTTCACTGCCGTATAGGCAGCTTAGAAATCCCAAGGTTCAGAATTTAAGTTACCGCCTTTGTTCACTGCCGTATAGGCAGCTTAGAAAAACAATAGCTAGAAACACTAACGCTGGAACAGGTTCACTGCCGTATAGGCAGCTTAGAAAGACGTGTTGAGAATAACTGGGTAGGCGGCTTAGTTCACTGCCGTATAGGCAGCTTAGAAAAATGAGTGCCCGAAAGTTGTGCTACCGTCAACGTTCACTGCCGTATAGGCAGCTTAGAAACATTTGCGATATTACTCGTGTGTTGATGTAACGTTCACTGCCGTATAGGCAGCTTAGAAAATTTTCATCAACTACTGGAGTCGGATTAACTGGTTCACTGCCGTATAGGCAGCTTAGAAATGTTCATCTTTTGAAATTGGTCGTATTCCACAGTTCACTGCCGTATAGGCAGCTTAGAAAAAGATTCCTTATGAACCAGACATAAATTATGGGTTCACTGCCGTATAGGCAGCTTAGAAATGAGTCAAGAGACAGATCGAAAGCTCAAAATCGTTCACTGCCGTATAGGCAGCTTAGAAATTTACCAACATCACCCACCTCTCAACCGTTCAGTTCACTGCCGTATAGGCAGCTTAGAAACGAACGAGTCAAAGCATCACTACGGAGCCGAGGTTCACTGCCGTATAGGCAGCTTAGAAAAATGCAGCGAATGAAGCCTTTAAACTAGCAAAGTTCACTGCCGTATAGGCAGCTTAGAAATTGCCAAATTCTTTCATCTGCCAAAGCAATAAGTTCACTGCCATACAGGCAGCTTAGAAAATGCTGAATAATACGTTTCTACTGGTGTATAGGTTCACTGCCATACAGGCAGCTTAGAAATGATACTATTCCACCTGATAACACACCAACAAGTTCACTGCCATATAGGCAGCTTAGAAAGCCTTTTTTGCTAATGCTGATTGAGACATGCCGTCCACTGCCGTATAGGCAGCTTAGAAGTATTATTTTCAGTTATACTTATGCAAGCGAGATATTCTGTAAATAATTCTTGTAATAAAAGCCAATTATTTCAGTGAGATAATTGGCTTAAGTGAGAGTTGCGATTATCCGCTAATTCGTCGGTCATCCCAATAACACGGCACTACAATCAAATGGTTCTCATGTAACCGAGACCATAATCTTACACCTAAATCCCGCTGCATATTTTGGACTGTGAAATTGGAAATCAGCAGGGTAGATTTCATATTGTCATAACGGCTATATAGAACCTTATGTACCATCTCTAGGCGTTTTTCATGCCGGTCATGCAGGCCATATTCATCAATCACTAATAAATCAAAACTGGAGAAATGGTCGATGACTTCTTTCTCAGAGCGTGAAGTATCTGACCAGGTATCCATCATTTTTTGAGCAATTTCTGCACTGGTATAGTAGCGTGCAGACTTTGTACTGTTATGCAGAATGTTGCGAATAATTGATGCGCTCAGATGGGTTTTACCTGTACCCGGTGTACCAATCATCAACATGTTCGGATTGTGACCAGAAATAATCTGCTGCGCAAAAGCCTGACATAGTTTGATGGCATTGTCTTGAGCAGGACATGCAACTACAAAATTCTTGAAGCCACGGTCCAGATAGCGTTTATTGAGCCCTGAGTTTTTGATTTTCTGTTCTAGCAATCGCTGTTGCAGTTCATCCTCATAGGCTACATTTGAGTGATGGACGGTTTCTTTGGCACACAATTTACAGAGCCTGTGACCTGCAATTTCTATCAGGGGTATATGATGGGTAGCGCAAAGTGTTTCCGTTGTTTCTGCGCGAAACTGGAGTGTTTTAAGCATGGTATTCATGACTGATCTCCTAAATCCACTTTGAATTTTCTAAAAAACTCTCATTTTTTTCTTCAAAATTTGAAGATGAAGATGAAGATGAAGATGAAGATGAAGGGCATGATTCAAGCATGGCTTGAGTAATACTCGAGCTCTTCTCAGGAGTTGCTTGAGCATTTACTTTTCGTTGCTTGGTTGATGCTTGAGCATTACTAGCGGATTTCCCCCAACGTGCTTGAGCTGCATTTTTAGCTTTATCAGATTTCATTTGCTGATTTTGCAATGCCTGGCTTTTTAAACTGGTTAAAAAACTTGAATGAATCTGCTCAGACTCGACTTCAAACAATTCCAGAGCCATCAGCGTATTCAACAAAGTTTTAGCCTTGGTGTGCTGAGGTAATTTCGTGATGCTGCATACAGTAGCTAGGTCATGAGGAATGGCACCATTTTTCCAGAAATCCATCATTAACAGCAGTGCCGCACCAATTTGTTCTGCCGTCATTCGTGCAAATTTTGCCTGTAGGTCGCCAATATAGAGTGGCATCCAAATTGAAATATCTTTATGCATGTGTTCACCTTTTTATAGGTATAGAGGGGCTAAGGTCATCGATTGGATGACCTTCTGTCTGTGTTTGTTTTATTAGTGAGCGAGACTCATTAAGCGGAGACGGGCCTGTTGGGCCAAGTCATCGTAATGGGCTTGCCCTTCATCCAACATTCGCTGTAACCAGAGTCTCAACGCCTGGTGATCATCGAAGCATTTATTGATTTCCAACAAAAAAGCTAGATTGTGAAGTTTGGGAATGTGTAGCTCATGGATTAATTCACGAGCGACCATATCTGCTTCAGGGCTGACGACCACACCACCAAAGAAAGCTTTACTATTCATGTGCAAGCTCCTCTGTATTTAGTTTTTCCAGCATGGCTTCAAATGCACTGCCATCGCGGCGCGTAACATTGGGGATGTAACGGCTATAGACTCGAAACAGCATTTCAGTCGTTGAATGTCCCAATTGACGTGCGATCCATTCCGGATTTTCTCCTGCTGACAGCCAAAGAGTTGCTGCTGTATGGCGTGTTTGATAGGCTCTTCTAGACTTCAATCCTAGAAAGCGCAAGATCGGATGCCAGACACGTTTATTCACCAGACGATAATCGAGAGGTCCACCATCACGATTGCAGAAAACAAACTCTGATTTACCATTATTTAAGCTTTTCTGTTGGAGAAAGGCTTGGTAAACGCGGTCATTCATCTGGATCGTGCGGTCAGAACCATAAGTTTTGGTTCCACCAAGCACACCATTCACTAACGCCTCTCTGATATGGATTTCACGACGCTGTAAGTCGATATTTTTCCATTGCAGACCATCGATTTCACTGGTACGCATACCCGTAAAAAAGCGGATGGTGTAATAGGGGCGGAAGTCTTCACGCACCGTGGTAAGAATTTTATGTACCTCTTCCAGAGAAAAAGGTGTGACTTCAATCTTGCTTTCCTTCAGATTGTTAATATTTTTATAAGGCGACTCAAACTCGTATCGTTCAGCCGCATCATTGAGTATCATACGTAAAGGCGTCATGATTTGATTGATTCTCGATGCTTTCAGACTTGTCTGATTTTTTCCGTGTGTCACTTTGGCGAGAGAGGCACGGAAGTTCAGCAAGTCTGACTTCTTGATTTTCGAGAGAACCTGATTACCAAAAGCAGGAATCAAATAGTTTTTGATCACAATTGAAACCTTTTGCTGGTATGAGGTTCTCCATTCAACTTGTTTCTGCTTAAACCACAATTCAGTAAACTCTTTAAAAAGAGGCACTTTGGTTTGTACAGCGATTTGCTGACTTCTTTTTTCCTTAAACTCCTCAACACGGTTGCTTTTTGGAAAGTATTTTTCGTATTCAAAGGTTCCCAAAGTAATTTCAGCTTCAAGCTGCTCGAGACGTTTTTTCAAAATACGACGATTATAGGCATTGTCTTCAAGACTAGTTGTTTCTCTGCAACGAATGCCCATGTAGCGAAAATCGGCAATCAGTTTGCCACTTCGTTCCCGGATGGTAGCCATCAGTTAAACCTCCTAAGCCTTATTGCAGGGCATCCATGCTTAAACCAGTGAATTTAAGCATTTCAGTTTCAATGCGTTCCCAAACAAAAAGAATTTTGCGACCACCAAAAGGACGGATGTAGTGAACACCTTCGATAAAGACACTGTCCTTTAGCTGGTTGCGAATAGTACGAGCGTCGTACTGGATTTTTTCAGCCAGTTGCTGGGCTGTGAGATAGGTATATGACATAATAGAGCCTCATATTTTTTACTAGGTAACTAGGAAAAATTATTCCTAAGACATAAATTATCATATTTTTATGTTGTTGCAAGTACTTTTTATGATTTAAGTAGGAAATTTTATGATTATTTCAAACTTGGCAGTTTTATTAGCAGAAAGGAAACTTAAGGTTGCTGATTTGGTAAGAAGTACTGGAATTAATAAATCTACTTTGCACAAACTTTATAATGATGAATCTGTACGGATTGATTTTGAAACCATTGATAAAATTTGTATTGCATTAGATGTGGGAGTGGGTGATTTATTGATTTTTAAGAAAATTGATAATAATCAAAATGATAATGACTAGTTTGGTCACAAATGGTCACATCAAAAAGTAAAATGGTCACAAATTATTGAACGATTGGTAAAAAAACACTGTGCTTTGAAAAGAGTTATGTGTTTTTTACACCCAAAAAAGCTCTGAGGGGGCTAAAAAGTAGAGATGTAATGAGAGCATTTGAGATCAATTAAGACCATTTTTATTGTCGTGGGCACGCCATGGTCACATCTTGGTCACAAAATACAAATTACATTAAGAATATTTTTTATTGAATTGAATCACAAAGGGAGGCGGAATTTTCAAAAATATAATAAAATCAACAAGAAAAAAGCCCTAATCTTTCGACTAGGGCCTTTTAAATTTGGAGCGGGAAACGAGACTCGAACTCGCGACCCCAACCTTGGCAAGGTTATGCTCTACCAACTGAGCTATTCCCGCATATTGAGCAGTTTTTACTAAAACTTACACTTAAAAAACCAAACTGGAGCGGGAAACGAGACTCGAACTCGCGACCCCAACCTTGGCAAGGTTATGCTCTACCAACTGAGCTATTCCCGCGTGCCGTTTATAATACATTAAGCAAAACAAGGGTCAACAACTTTATGCAAATAAATTAATTAATTGCATAAAATTAAAGCATTTCTGCGATTAAAAAAGTTAAAAGGCAAAATTTTGTACAAAATTTTCTCTTCATCTAGGGTCATGTATACTAACGCACTATCACAATCTGACTTTATAGAGTGGCTGATGAAATTAGAGCAACAGTTGATTGAGCGTTTGCAAACATTAATACCGACCCATTTGGAAGTACTGAATGAGTCGGCTGGACATGGAGGCTATTTCCCAGGAAAAGAATCACATTTTAAAGTGATTGTGGTGAGTGAGGAGTTTCAGGGTTTACGTTTAGTACAGCGTCATCAAAAAATCTATGCTGTGGCTGCTGAACTAATGAGTCCTGGTAAAATTCATGCTTTAGCAATTCATGCTTACGTTCCTAGTGAATGGCAAGGTCAAGCGCCAGCCAGCCCTGAATGTGCACACGCACCTAAAAGTTAGGGATTGATCATGGACGCACATTTACTCACCAAAATTATTCATATGTCCGCTGTGAGTTTGCTGATTATTGCTTTTGTTTTTCGTGCAGCGACTTTATTTGTTGGTGTTCAGGATCAGCAGCCAAATCCAAAAGGATTTAAAGCACTCGTCGGCTTACAACATTTATCATTGACGCTGATTATTGTGACAGGTGCTATTTTAGTGGTGATGAAAAACTTTGAGGTTGCGCCTTGGTTTTATGCCAAAGTGATTCTCTTTTTTGTACTTTGGTCATCTTTAATCAAAATTTATAAAAAAGATAACAGCGTGTTGTTACAACAGCGCCGTGCAGGTTTGTTGGTCGGTACAGTGGCATTGGTTGGTATTATTGGCTTAGTCATCATTAAACCTGTTTTTGCGTAATTGTTTGACATTGTTTTAGTAATTGTTTTTGCACTAGGTTAAACTGCGTGCAGTTTACAAAAATCTTGTAGAGGGAAATCATGTTAACTCGTGTGGTATTTAACCAAAAAGGTGGTGTAGGGAAATCAAGTATTACAGTCAACTTAGCTGCAATTAGTGCTAAGCAAGGTTTAAGAACTTTGGTGATTGATCTTGACCCACAAGCAAATTCAAGCCAGTACCTTTTAGGTGAAGATGCAACATATTCTGCTGACAAAGCAGCACTAGAGCCAAACATTGAAAATTTCTTTGAAGATATTTTGGGAAGCACGCAGCAAAAGGGCCTGATTGGTAATGCAATTGGTTCCATTTTGAAAGCACCACGTGGTAAGGGTTTAGAAAGTTACGTTCATCGCTCATCTTTTGAAAACTTAGATGTGATTCCTGCAAGTCCAAGTCTTGGTGCTTTGGAGCATGCATTAGAAAGTAAGCACAAAATTTATAAGTTACGTGACTCAATCCAATCACTAAGTGCGCGTTATGACCGTATTTTTATTGATACTCCTCCAGCGTTTAACTTTTTTACATTATCAGCATTAATTTCAGCAGACCGAGTATTGATTCCTTTCGATTGTGATGTCTTCTCGAAACGCGCGTTACAAACTTTGATTGAAAATGTACTCGAAACCCAAGATGATCATAATGATCGCTTGGAGATTGAAGGAATCGTCGTAAATCAATTCCAGTCTCAAGCAAAGTTACCGCGTGAAGTGGTTCAGCAATTAAAAGATGAAGGTTTGCCTGTTTTAGAAAGCATGTTACCGCCATCCGTGTTGATGAAAGAATCACATCAAAAGAATTTACCCTTGATTCACTTGGCATCAGAACATAAGTTGACCTTAGCTTACGTCACTTTATTTGGTGAGATTGAATCAAAAAAATAAGAGAATCTTATGAAACGCTTATATTGGATGCCTGTGGTAGCACTCAGTATGTTATTAGGTGCTTGCGCATCAACAGTTAAGCCGTCTTATGTTTCACCAACTCAGTACCAAGCTTTAAACTGCCAACAGTTGCAAGCTGAATATAATCGTATTCAACAATACATCGATAATGGTGTGCAGACACCTAAACGTACTGGGGTTGGTGTCGGTATTGGACTTGGTGGTGGTTGGGCAAGAGGCGGTGGTTGGGGAATTTCGCCAACAATCTCATTAAATATGGGCCAGTCGATGAACACCAAGAATACCGAGCTTGCCAATGTGCTTGGACAGCAGGATGCAATTGTGCAAGCTGCACAGTTCAAAGGTTGTGCAATTGTGGTCAAGCCACGTTCAAAATCATAAGTTGAAATTCATTTATCACTGTAATTTACTACAGTGATAAATAACTAAATTTTAGCAAAATATTTCAAGATAAAAATATATAAAACAATATCTTAATAATATTTATATTCATTTCTTTAATTTTTATAGCCTAATTTTCTCCTCTAAATTTGTTTTTTTGCTTCAAATTCGTTTAAGGTGACGAGCATATTTTGTCATCTGGTCTGTCTATGATTGAAAGTTGGTTTTTTGTTTTGGCGATGTTGGCGGTGTTATTAATACCCGGTCCAACCAATGCATTGCTCGCCAGTGCAACTCATCAACAAGGCGCTTTTAAGACGATAATCTTCATTCCAATTGAATGGTTGGGATATGTATATGGCATAAGTTTGTGGGCATTATTTATTCATCTCTTTGAGCCGATTTGGCCAGCTTTAGATGTGATTTTACATACGGTGAGTTTAGCAGTGGTACTTTGGATGGCATTTCATCTTTGGAAAAGTGCGCATTTGCAAAAATATGATCAACGCCATCAGAAGATACGTAAGACAAAATTGTTTAGCGCTACTTTAAAAAATCCAAAAACAGTGCTTTTAGCGGCAGGTATTTTTCCTGTTGAAACATGGAATTCGATTGAAAATGCAGTGCTGGTTTTTGCGATTTTTAGTGTGATTTTAATCCCTGTAAGTATTTTTTGGATGTACTTCGGACGAGCACTTTTGGTTGGGAGTTTCAATGGAATTACAGCCGACCATTTATATAAAGGGTCGGCAATGTTATTACTGATCTGTATGTTGCCTATGATTTTTCGATTATTTTAATTTATTGAGCTTTACGCTCATTGAGTTTTTGCCGAACAAAACCAATTACGCCCGGCAAGATACTGATGATAATAATGCCAAAAATTAAATGGGTGAAGTTATCTTTAACGATTGGCATATTACCAAAGATATAACCTAACGTAATAAATGATGCGATCCAACAAAAAGCACCAATTACGTTATAGGTGAGGAAAAATTTATAATTCATACTGCCTGCACCTGCCACAAATGGTGCAAAAGTACGTGCAAATGGAACAAAGCGGGCAAAAATAATGGTTTTACCGCCATGACGTTGGAAGAACTGCTGTGTTTTGAGTAAATGTTGTTGATTGATGAATCGTAAATTCATTTCGAATACACGTGGGCCGATATAACGCCCAATATGGTAATTTACGGTATCACCTAATACTGCGGCAATAAATAATAAAATACCGAGTACCCACGGATCCATCGCACCAGTTGATGCTGCTAGTGCACCCGCAGCAAATAATAAGCTATCTCCTGGTAAAAAAGGCATCACTACGAGACCCGTTTCCACGAAGATAATTAAAAATAAAATGGCATAAATCCATACGCCATAATTGGTAATAAATTCTAAAAGGTGTTCATCAACGTGCAGAATAAAATCAATAAGTTCCATGAAGCTGTTAACAGTATGAATTTGAGCTAAATCGTAGCAGTGCAACTATAGAATGTCAGTATAAAAACCAATTTAATTGGTAACATTCATTGAGTAGCGACATGATTAATTTTGATCTAGAATAATGATTTTTGTTGCAAATATAGAACGATGCATTAATTAATATAACGTTTATTGCAAAATAAAACACACATAAACTGTTTCTGTATTAAAAAACAACTAGTGTGGAATCAATTATGTTTAATCCAAATGTTATCGTAAAAAATATGGTAACGCAGTCAGGTGTAGAAAATATCGTTACGCTTGTTGCTCGTATCCTAATGGCCTATATTTTTATTATTGCAGGATGGGGCAAGCTCAGTGCTTATGGCGCTACAGCGGGTTATATGGAATCGATGGGTGTGCCTGCCGCATTGTTACCAGTAACGATCTTGGTTGAGTTTGGTGGTGGACTTGCGCTGTTATTTGGTTTTCAAGCCCGTTTAGCTGCATTTGGTTTAGGTATCTTTAGTATTATTACCGCATTCATTTTCCATGGCGCAGATGATCAAATGCAACAAATCAACTTTATGAAAAACTTAGCTATGTCTGGTGGTTTATTTTATTTAATGTTGCATGGTGCAGGTCGTTTGAGCTTAGATCATGTGATTGAGAAATAATGAGCCATTTAAAACAATCCCCACATCAATGAGTGGGGATCGGTTTTTATACAGATAAAGTTGATTCTTGATTACAAACAGAAGCTGAAGCAAAGGCTTATCTCTGTTTAGATAATAATAAAGAGAAGAACTGGAGGAGATATTCAATGAAACAAATCTTGATGCCTTGTGGAATAGCGATTTTAATTGGCTTATCAACATCAACTTGGGCAGGTAAAGATGATCATGTGCTTGTGCAAGAAGCAGCAAAAAATGTGGTAATGGTGAATCAGATTGCTCAACTGGCTGATGAAACGGGTGTTACTTTAACAGGCCAAATTACGAAACATTTGCGAAGTGATCATTACGAATTTAAAGATCAGAGTGGCACGATTGGCATTGAAGTTGATGATGATATTTGGCGTAAAGCAGGCTTGAAAGTGGGTGATCATGTTCGGCTAGTGGGAGAGGTGGATACCCACCGCTATAAACCCACTGACATTGAAGTGATCAAAATAGAAAAACACTTGCATTAAGCATAAAAAAGGAAGCCTTAGCTTCCTTGTTTGATTCTGATGGTATTGCTTTAGAGCATAAAGTGAATTTGCATTTCCCCAACGAGGAAACCTAGTACTGCGCCAACAATGATCAATGACCATTCATCTTCTTTAAATGCAGGGCGGAGCATACCTTCAAATTCTTCAGGGCTTAATTTTTGCATTCGTTCGACTAAAGTCGTGCGAACATCCATGGCATCTTCGGCATAAGACTCTACATAGCGCATCGTCTCTGGGAGTTGTTTTAAAATGCGTTCGGCAACTTCTGCTTTCAGATTTTGATATTTTTCACCACCAATCGCATAAACAACCAATGGGCGAACGATACCTGCCTGTAGGTCAATTTCTTGTTTGACATGGCGACTGACAAGTTCGATGACTTTATCTGAATTTGTTCCAGAGAAAAGCTCTTCCATCATATTACGGGATGTGAGTAATTGTTTAGAAATGAGCGCTGCATAGTCTGCCGCGACTTCATTTTGACGCTTGATGAACAAACCTTGCCATGTGTAGCCCAAAATCTTCTTTGGGTACAATGGTCTAAACATCATTTGTAAAGCCATCCAGTCACTGAAAAAGCCGACAAAGCCACCGAACATTGGCAGCATCCAAGGATATTTTCCTTGAGTGACCACCCAACACAACATTTGTACAACACCGATCGCAAAACCAAAGACAAAGCCGACATTACTAAAGAACTTAAACTCTTGCTTACCGACTTTTTTGAAAATTTCGTTGAGAAGACGCTTATCTTTGAGGAGATTGCTAATCACCATGTGTTTGATGTCAAAGTATTTGATCACATCTTTTTGCACTTCGCCCATGATATGTTCAACAATCTCAGGGGCTTTGGCTTGAACTCGCTTAATTAATTTCTTTCGTGCGAACTCAGGCATACCTTCCCATAAACCCGGTTGATATTGCTGTGCAACTTCACGGGTAATGTCTTCGGCAGCAGCCATTAATGGTTTTTCAATTTCTTGAGCAATCCTTTTCGGATCCAGTCTGGCAAAAATTTCTTGGGGCTGAATTAACTTTGAGGTCATTAACTCAACGGCTATGGTCGCCATTTTTTCAGCTTTTCGCGGGACGATGCCTTGCCATCCGATTGGAAGACCAAATAACCTGAGTCCCTTAAATTCAAGTGGTGCAAACATCATTTGAATGGCAATAACTTTCGTTACATAGCCAATAAAGCCACTAATAAATGGGATCGAAATATATAACCAGAAATTCTGTTGAAAATCCGCAATCATTTCTTGAAACATTATTTTATTGGTCCTTCAAGTCCTAATTGTTGCTCATGATAGGGCAAGCCATAGATGATAGTGAAATATTTTATAATATTGACTGAGCCAATATCTTTTAGGCTTTTAGTTACCTTTTTATTTTCCTCTTTCCAAGGATAGTGCAGTCGCACAAAAAGGAAACGATGATGCCGACTGCATACCTTTCCGTGGTAATGCATATTTTCGACTCATCATCTTAGCACCAATTTTTGCTTTTTGTTGATCGGAATCAGCAAGAATTGTTGATTTAGTTCTCTTTTCCAACACGTGCTTGGGGAATTTTAGTTTAAATATCAGTCGCAATTGATCATACATGCTAAAAAATAAGATAGATGATGAATTGCGGTGCGCCAAAGCGTGAAAAATGTTAGAATATGGCGCTTAATTCATTTGCCTTTAATGTTTAGCCATGACGACCAATACTCAAATTACTGAAGATCGTATCCTTATTTTGGATTTCGGCTCTCAATATAGCCAGCTGATTGCACGTCGCGTACGTGAAGCGGGTGTTTATTCTGAAATGTATGCTTTCGATATGTCTGAAGAAGACATTCGTGCGTTTAATCCGAACGGGATTATTTTGTCAGGTGGTCCTGAGAGCGTACATGAAGAAGGTAGTCCACGTGCGCCACAAGTTGTATTTGAACTTGGTGTACCAGTATTGGGTATTTGCTATGGCTTACAAACCATGTCTGAACAGCTTGGTGGTAAAGTAGAACCAGGTACAGTTCACGAATTTGGTTACGCCGCTGTTGATGTGTTGGTACGCGATCAATTGTTGGGTGATCTCAATGATGGTGACGACAAGCTTAATGTTTGGATGAGTCATGGCGATAAAGTCAGTGTGATTCCTGAAGGTTTCTCTGTTACTGCAAGCACACCAAGCTGTCCATTTGCCGCGGTAAGTGATGAAGCACGTCGTTTCTATGGCGTTCAATTCCACCCTGAAGTGACCCATACGGCGAAAGGCGCAGAGTTATTATCGAACTTTGTGCATGGGATTTGTGGATGTCGTAATCTCTGGAATTCTGAAAACATCATCGACCTGCGTGTTGAACAATTGCGTGAGCAAATTGGTGATCAAAAAGTTCTGTTAGGTCTTTCTGGTGGTGTTGATTCTTCTGTTGTTGCTGCACTTTTACACCGTGCGATTGGCGATCAGTTGACTTGCGTATTTGTAGACAATGGCTTACTTCGTTTAAACGAAGGTGAGCAAGTAATGGATATGTTCGCGAAAAACATGGGTATCCGTGTGATTCGTGCTGATGCTGAACAGCGTTTCTTAACGGCGTTAGCGGGTGAAGTTGATCCTGAGAAAAAACGTAAAATTATTGGGCGTGAATTCATCGAAGTTTTTGCTGAAGAAGCACGTAAACTTGATGGCGTAAATTTCCTTGCACAAGGTACGATTTACCCAGATGTGATCGAATCTGCTGCAACTAAAAATGGTAAAGCACATGTGATTAAATCACACCATAACGTGGGTGGTTTACCTGATGATTTAGCTTTTGAATTGGTTGAGCCGATTCGCGATTTGTTTAAAGATGAAGTGCGTCGTTTAGGTACAACGTTAGGTTTACCACATGAAATGCTTTATCGTCATCCATTCCCAGGTCCAGGTTTAGGCGTGCGTATCTTGGGTGAAGTGAAAAAAGAATATGCGGATATTCTTCGTCTTGCGGATGACATCTTTATGCAAGAGCTTCGTGCAAGCGGTTGGTATGATAAAACTGCGCAAGCATTTGCGGTATTCCAACCTGTAAAATCGGTGGGTGTTGTTGGTGATGGTCGCCGTTATGCATGGGTGATTGCGCTTCGTGCGGTTGAAACAGTTGACTTTATGACAGCTCGTTTTGCACATCTCCCTTATGATCTTGTAGATAAAATCTCAACGCGTATCATGAATGAAATTAAAGATGTTTCACGTGTGGTATACGACGTGTCATCTAAACCACCAGCAACGATTGAGTGGGAGTGAGACGAGCGGTACACAAAGGTATCTTAATTTGATACCTTTGTTGTGTCTAGTTGAGACGTTAAAGGTGAGTTCTTATAGTCTAAGTATAACGGAATGGCTATTGCTGCTATGAGACCCAAAATCATAACAATCAATGAATACTTAATTATATCATCTCTCTTCTTCTCTTTTGTGATGTTTACAGCCTGAGTTGTTATACAAACTCCAATTGCTTCAAATTGATTTTTGATATGTTCCAATTCATTAATTTTTTCAACAATTCTTGCGTAGTGGGCTTTTCTATCGTTGCTATTTAAAGCAAATTCATTAATCCGAGCTGTTGTTTGGATTTCTGAATCATCAACAAAGACTTTAAATTGCTCTATTTGAGATATTTGACGTTTCCAATTGTAAAAATCAGAAAAATGATCAGTCGGTACTAAGTTTAATTCAGAAAAGTTTTGCTCGAAAATATTCATTTCAGCTAAAAGCTGCTGAGTCATGTAATCTAAAGAGTCGTAATATGCACGAAGTAAATGATTATATGCCGCACGAAGATCATCAATATTGATATTGGATTTTTGATCTGTCGAGAATATTTCTGAGTTATTAAGAAATCTACTGATGTGGTAGCCTGCATAACGCATTTGATTAACTGGTGGGATTGGGAGCATTCCACAAATAACTTCAACTCGTTTACACCAAGTATCAGCATTTTGAAAAGCTTCACTCAAAGATAATAGAATTTCTTCCAGCTCTTTATGGGGTACTTCAAGTAATGCTGATTTTAAGGATGTTGGAATTTTTGCAAGCTGATTCATTTTTTTCCTTAAAACGACTGTTAAAAAAGGGCATATATATGCCCTTGATAGCAATTAACTCTATTTATGCGGGTTGAGCACACCTTGAAGTTTTTACAAGAAGAAACCTACCTGATTGAAGGCGCACATTACCCTCTGATAAATTCATAGTTGCAGTGTGGGCAGCTTCATTTCGGACATTTTGGCAGTACTCTTCAGGTGTCATTTTAGCTAGCTTTACAGCTAAATCGTTACGACGTTGTATGAGAGTTTTCACAATGTTGCCCTTTAATAAAAATAAGGTGTAAAAAAAGACTTTATTAGTATGACTAATAAGTCCTTTAATGAGTATGATTTATCATAAAATAAATTATACTCATTTGATTTTAAAGTAAATTAGGGAGATATTTCTTTATTTCCTTGCTGCAATTATAATCAATAGAGCTAATTAATCAATCGTTTGCTAAAAAAATTACGAAATATAGATAAATGGTAACCAGTATTCAAAATCTTACTGGATAAAAGATATATTAAGATATATCTTAATATGCATAAATTGTGCAATATGAGAAAAATAAAGATGAGACATCAATCAGATCATCGTGAAAATGAACATGATACACATCATCGAGAGCATCACCGTTCAGGTCGTCGCGGTCGCTTATTTGAATCAGGACGTATGAAACTGTTAGTGCTGCATTTAATTCAGCAAAACCCCAAACATGGCTATGAAATTATGAAAGAAATTAGTGATTTAGTGGGTGATGGCTATATACCAAGCGCAGGGACAATTTACCCAACTCTCACCAGTTTAGAAGAAATGAATTATATTTCTTTGCTCGATGCCGAGCGTAAACAATACCAAGTCACTGAATATGGCGAAACGTACCTGAAAGATCAGAAGGAAATGTTGACAGCCTTATTGGAAAAACTACGGATTAGACGTGAAATCCATAACAACGATCAACTGATAGAGATCCATCGAGCAATGGAAAATCTAAAAACAGCATTACGATTAAAACTCAATATCGCCGATCTACAGCAAGAACAAATTTATCAAATTACTGAAAAGATTGATCAAGCCGCCATTGCGATTGGACGTTTATAAACACCTTATCCAATATGAATTTAGAGAAAACTTATGAAACAACATCAATACCATGTCACCGTACAACATTTAAAAGATGCGAAAGGGCAAGCATCAACTTACACCGAACGTTTAGAATTTTATACTGGAAATCATGATGATATTTTTCAGATCGTTGAACGTTTAAATAGTGCTGAATTTTTTGATGATCAAACCACGAAAGCTTTTGCGGTGGGTTTAAAACTTTTCAGCGAAGTGATGCTGGAAAATAAAGATCATCCACTATTCGAAGAATTCCTGCCGCAGTTCGGTCAATTTATGAAGAATCTAAAGCAACATGTAAAGAAACAGGCTGAATGAGTATGGGGACAAATGGCATACAACAAACAAAGAAGAATTTCTTTACTAAATTACCCGCAAAATATGCTGCTTGGATTGTGCCATTATTATCAGGGCTGATGAGCGCAATATTATCATTGATGAACTTACTAATGAATGTTGGGCTAATAGATGGATTTACAACGAAGTGGCTGTCAACATGGCTGTTTTCATGGTTAATTGCCTATCCTGTCGTGCTTATGTTTTTGCCTGTTGTTCGACGCTTAACAAGCTTTATTGTGGAAATGCCACCACATTGATATATCAAGCTGTTGAATAATAATACAGATTGTCTCATGCATAGCACTCTGCGTATTACCAAAAGACTATATTGAATACTGTTGATATTGTTAAGATCAATAAAACAACTCATTGCAATAGCATAGGTAAAAGAGAGTAATATCATGAGTAATAATAACAATTACGATATTTCTGATTCAAAAGATTGTGAAACTTATATCAATCAGTTTATTCAAGAATTTACGATTCGCTCGGCAGAAATTGGTAAGGGCACAATCATTAAGCGAGCCTTGCCGAGTCGTCAGAAGCGTTTGGTGGGGGCATGGTGTTTTCTGGATCATGCAGGGCCAGTGAGTTTTCCCGCTGGAGATGGTTTGGATGTAGGACCGCATCCACATATTGGTTTGCAGACTTTTACATGGATGATTGAAGGCACCATGATGCACACCGATAGTCTTGGTTCAAAACAACTGATTCGTCCTAAGCAAGTGAATTTAATGACGGCGGGGCGAGGAATTTCTCATACCGAAGTTGCACCAGATACAGAAACCAAGATGCATGCAGCACAGCTTTGGATTGCTTTGCCTGATGACAAGCGCAATATGGAGCCAAAGTTTGAGCATTATCCAGAACTACCGGTGGTCAGTAAGGATCAGGTTGAATTTACCATTTTAGTAGGGGATTTTCTTGATATGGTTTCTCCTGTGCAAGTACATACACCTTTGGTTGGTGTGGACTTAACCGCACAAGCGAATACTAAAACCCGTATTCCACTCAATCCAAACTTTGAATATGCTTTTATGGCACTTGAAGGCATTGCTCAGGTCAATGGGCATGAACTCAATGCCGATAATATGGTGGTGTTGGAAACGGGGCTAACTGAAATCGAAGTTGAACTGACTGAAGGTCATCGTGTGTTACTCATCGGGGGTGAACCGTTTGAATCACCAATTTTGCTGTGGTGGAATTTTGTTGGGCGTACGATGCAAGATTTACAGCAAGCACGAGAAGATTGGATCAATCATGATGCCCGTTTTGGTGAAATTCCTGATTATCAAGGGAAGCGTCTCGAAGCACCTGTACTGCCTGAGCAAATGAGGGCATCGAAATGAGTATAATAGCGAGTGCAAAAGTTCTAACTTTACCTGAACCGTCGTGGAAAGGGGAAGTCACGAGTGGCTCACATCAATTTCTAACCGATCAACCCGAATCTTTTGGAGGCCATGATACGGAACCTGCACCTTATGATTTTCTGAGTGCAAGTTTAGCATCATGTACCATGATTACCTTACGCATGTATGCACAGCATAAGCAAATAAACTTGGGTGATTTTCAGTGTTGAAGTTGATTTTCATACCAACCGTGAACAGCAAGAAAAGATGACACGTCGTATTATATTTGAGCAGATTCCATCGCCAGCGTTACAAGAGAAGTTGCTGAATGTATGTAGTAAAACACCAGTGACGAAAACTTTGTTACGCAGTTTAGACATACAAACCGTGATTGTTTGAGACTAAAATGCTATTGTGCTTGGGCAAATCATAATTCTAAACGTAACTGTGAGAGGGATTCATACAGCAGTTGCGTAGACAAAGCAGGCACAAAAATGATTACCTTACATTACCTACAATGCTCACGTTCGTTCCGTATTTTGTGGGCATTAGAAGAGCTTGGTATGGACTACCAAGTTGAGTATTATCAGAGGTTACCTAGCTACGCAGCTCCTGAAAGTTTGAAACAGATTCATCCGCTAGGTAAAGCACCAATTCTGGTGGATGATGAGAATGTCATTGTGGAGTCGGCTGTTATTTTAGATTATCTGCAACAGCAGTATGATGTTAAACAACAGTTCAAACCGCAGCAATTCAAAGATCAGCTGCAATACTCGTATTGGATGCACTACGCTGAAGGCTCTCTCATGCCTTTATTGGTGATGACTCTCGTCATCAATAATGTGAGTAAGCATGTTCCGTGGATTATTCGACCTGTTGCTGAAAAAATTACCGATGGCGTGAAAGCTGGCTTTGTTCGCCCTCGAATGAAAGAACATATGCTATATCTGGAGCAGTATTTGGGAGAGCATGATTATTTTGCTGGAGCTTTTTCTTTTGCAGATATTCAAATGGCATTTCCACTGATTGCAATTCAAAATCGACTACACGGGAAATATCCCAACATTCAGGCTTTTGTCCAGCGTATTCAGCAGCGTCCAGCGTTTCAGCGAGCTGAGCAGAAAAGCCTGCACTCTCAATGTGCTTAAAGCCAGATATAGAATGAGAAAGGGGAAACAGATCGTTTCCCCTTTCTCATGTTATCAATGTATTAACGCTTGATTACGATGGAGTCAATGCCGCTATGTTGCAGGGTTTGTTGAGCAGCAAGTGCTGCATCTTGGCTATTATAAGGACCAGAGAAAACACGATACCATGTTTGGCCATTTTCAACCGTTTTTATAACATCGGCAGATAAACCATTCAGAATAATTTCTGCACGACGTGCATCAGCACTGTCAGGATCAGGATAGCTACGTACTTGTAAAATATAGCTTGCTTGAACTGATGCAGTTGGTTCAGTCGAGGTGATCGTTATTGGATCTTCAGTGGTCGTTTCAGGTTTTGGTGATTCAATAATCACGACATTACCTTGTTGTTTAGTTTCAGGGACAGCCTGTTCAGGGATTGGAGTAACTTGTTGTTTTGGCAACAAATCGTAGAAACGATAATCTTTGTTGGTATCTTCTTCTTGATAATGATCGGAGGTTACCTGATTTTTTGCTGGAACAGGTTGCCATGGTTGCCATAGCATGAGCATGACACCAACACATAGAATCGCAAGAATCGCGACAAGCATTCCCAACCATTTTGGAATGAGTGGTTTTTTGGGTTTGTTTGGTCGTTCAGATACACCACGTTGCGTTTTTCCAAACACCTGAAATTCCTCTTGATCCTATTAGATTATTTGTAACTTGAATCTGGTTAAAAACAAAGCATTATGTTTGAAAATAATGCTTTGTTTAAGATATTGCCGACCAATGATAGGCTAAGTTTAAAAGTAGATCTGTATAGCGTTGTTAACAACAATATTTCAGATTCGAACTTTTTATTGCAACTCTGTGTATTGATTACATCGCTTCAGGAGCAGATACACCCAGTAACTCTAAGCCATTACGTAAAACTTGTTGTACGTTAATTGAAAGTAATAAACGCGCTTGTGATAAAGGAATATTTGTTTCATCAACAAATTTAACTCCATCTTGAGCATACCATCCATGAAATAGCGCAGCTAAGTCTTTTAGATAATTACCAATTTGATGTGGTTCGTAGACATTCGCAGCACGAATCAAAATTTCAGGATAAGCTGCTAATTTAGCGAGAATCTCTGTTTCAGTCTCTAATGCTAAGAGATTAGCAACTTGGCGAGCAGATGCGACATCAAATGTAATGCCTTTCTCTTTCGCGCGGTTCAAAATGCTATTTACACGTGCATGGGCATACTGAATGTAGTACACCGCATTGTCTTTGCTTTGAGAAACGGCAAGGTCTAAATCAAAGTCGATATGTTGTTCAGATTTACGCATCACGTAGTAGAAACGTGCCGCATCGTTGCCGACTTCTTTACGTAGATCACGTAAAGTCACGAATTGACCTGAACGAGATGACATTTGTACCATCTCACCACCACGCCATAAACTCACGAACTGAACTAAAAGAACAGTCAGTTTCTTAGAGTCGTAACCCATTGCATCAATTGCAGCTTTTACACGTGAAATATAACCGTGGTGATCTGAACCCCAAATATCAATCAGATCAGTATAACCACGTTGTAGTTTATTCAAATGGTAAGCAATGTCAGATGCAAAATAAGTGGTTTGGCCATTACGACGTTTGACCACACGGTCTTTCTCATCGCCAAATTCAGTTGATTTAAACCAAATATTGCCATCTTTTTCATAGAGAAAGCCACGTTGATCAAGCGTCGCAAGTGCTTCATCAATTTTTTCGGTTAGCGAAGCTTCGCTAAACCATTCATCAAAAGTCACCCCAAAGTCAGCAAGGTCATCTTTGATATCATCCAAAATGGCATGTAAAGCTGCTTGGTGAAATACGCGATAGCCCGCACCTAACTGTTGTTGTGAATTGGCGATTAAGCCATCAATGTGTTTTTCTTTATCACCAGACAAAATAACTTTATTGCCTTCAGCATCGAGTTCTTCAGCATATTGAACATCTTCAGGTACATCGTTGTAAATGTCAGCAACTGGACGAACGTGTGCATCGCCATCTTGATCAATAATGCTCTGTGCGATTTCTTTAACATAGTCGCCTTGATAGGCATTTTTAGGGAAAACAAGCGTTTGCCCAGTCAATTCTAAATAACGTAAATAAGTTGATGTTGCCAAAATATCCATTTGGCGACCTGCATCATTGACATAGTATTCACGGTCAACTTGAGCACCTGTTGCTTCTAAAAGGTTGGCAACAGTCATGCCGTAAGCTGCACCACGACCATGTCCCACATGCAGACTAGATGTTGGGTTTGCAGAAACAAATTCGACTTGGATTTTTTTAGCTGCATTGGCTTGGCTGCGTCCATATTGGTCTTTTTGTGCTTGAATTTGATCAAGTACAGCGAAGCGTTGGTCTGCGTTTAGAAAGAAGTTAATAAAACCAGGCCCTGCGATTTCTGCTTTTGTAATGTCAGCGACTTCAGGTAGTGCTGCTAAGATTTTTTCAGCTAAATCACGTGGTTTCATTCCCGCCGCTTTGGAACCAATCATGGCGATATTTGAGGCGAAGTCTCCGTGACTTCGGTCTTTGGTACGGGTTAAATGGCTCGTGTTTGTCCAATCTGAAGGAAGTACCCCTTGTTGTTGAAGGGATTGTACCGCATGATCAAGAGCTGCTTGTATTGCCGTATTCATAGTTACCGAAATAAATGTCGCGGAAAAACGTCAAATATAGCAAATTTTAGCAGCTTAAGGGGAGAGTGATTGAAGTGGAATTAACATATTCATATAAATCTTTTCAGACTTTTATTTTTCAATGTGGTGGTGGGGATGCTATATCGACGATAGATATAGCATTTTTCTCTTTAAGCTTGTAAAACCTGTTCGAGTAATTCATCACTTGGTGCGAAATAATATGCCCCATCAATCGCAGTAGTGAAATGTAATAAACGGTCATGAATACCATCACCTGTAGTACCAAACATTCGTTTTAACATGGCATCAATAATGCTCAAATTATTGGTATAGGCAACAAAAAATAGACCTTGTTCACCTTTACCATCACCATAAGGCAAACTGTGACGCAAGATTTCCATTTCTTCGCCATCCTCATCTTCTACCACGGTACGTGCGACATGCGAATTTTGGGGTTTGATGTCATCATCAAGTTCAATAGATTCAAGTTTGGTACGTCCAAAAACATGTTCTTGAGCATCGACTTTGAGTTGTTGCCATTTTGCTAAATTATGAATATAGCGCTGTGCGAAAATAAAACTGCCATCTGCAAAAGCCCCTGCTGTTTCTGCAAGGAGGGCAGCTTCAGCACGGTCATCTGGGAATTGAGGATTTTCTGTACCATCAATAAAGCCTGTCATATCGCGACCATCAAAGAAACGGAAGCATGCACGCTCATCTAAAACATCAACTTTGCTTTGAATACCATTGAAGAAAGCTTGACTGATCGCAAAGCAGATATCAGCACGAGCACTCGCAATGTGTATAAATACATCCGCGGGAACCACATGCATGTCAAAAGCCCCATGTTGCGGGTCAAGCTGTCTAAAGTCTTCAGGTGTCTGAGAATAAAGCTTTGACCAAAGCTCAGGACCAAAGGCAATCGCTGTTTTAATTTGATCGTTAGGGTGTTGGGTAATCAGACGATCACGGGTTGAGAGTAGAGCTTCAATCTGCTGTTTGAGTTCAGAAATACTTAAATCTTTTAAACGCAAAACAATAAAACGGGCATGATCAGAAGGTAATGGAAGAATGACGGATTGAGCAGTCATGAAGCTCTCCTTGGTTCGTTATTTTTAAATGATACAAAGATATGATTTTGCCCGATGTGAGCAGTGCTTAATAGCTTATTTTTGACGATTTTTGCGATATTCATAATCGTTAAATAATAGTCGACATTGCATTCAAGTATTGGATGCTAAGGTTGGAAACATTTAATTGGTTTTAAAATTCGGTAAGAATTTTTGTACTGCAAAAATAACGGCAAAGCAAAGCGCCATACATAAAACGATACTGAGACCTGTGGCAATATTTAACGCCGCACTAGACCATAAGCCAACCGTCACAGCCAATTGAGCCAGTAAGAATGCCCAAATCACCATTTGTTTAGGTGAATGTGCAAGTAAGCGTGCGCTTAGTGCAGGAATCACCAGTAATGCACCCATAAGGAGTGAGCCAACAGCACGGAGCGCAAGTACTGTAAATAGCGCCAATAACAGCATGAAAATCAAGCGTTGCCAATTGGCTCTCACCCCTTCACTCATTGCAATATCGGGATCAATTGCAATTTGAATTTGTGCAGACCATGAACGATACAAAACGATAAGCGAACCTACAATCACGACCGCAAACATGGGTAAATCAGACCATTCAATACTAAGAAGATCGCCAAATAAGTAGCTTAATAATTCGGGGCGTAAACTCGGAATATGCTGAATTAATAACAAACCAGAGCACAGTAATGTCGCTGAACTTAATGCGAGTAAGGCATCATTAGGGAGGCGAGAGTCATGCAGCACCCATAAAATACCAACCAGTAAAGCAGCCAGAAAGGCGACCCCTAACCAAAAGGGTAGATGTAGTAAGGCTGCAATAGCGACGCCTAATAGCGTGCCATGTGCCATGGTATCAGCAAAAAAAGACATTCTGCGCCAAAGCATCAGACAGCCGAGTGGTGCTGTCAGAAATACCAAAAGTGACCCCATGATCCAAGCAGGTAATAGCAGTTGTAACCATTCCATCATCGCTTAGACCTTCGGTTCAGGGTGAATGTGTGGGCGTGGATCATGAGAACAGGGTTCCGCATGATCGCTATGTCCACAATGATTGTGATGATGCTGATAGAACATCCGTTGCGTACCAAAAATCGCTTGGTATTCAGGATGCTGCTGAATACTTTCAGGTAAACCACTACAACAAATGTGTTTGTTCAGACAAACAACGCGATGCGTGCCTTGCATTACCCATTGTAAATCATGTGACACCATCAATACTGCACAACCGTAGCGTTCAGGTAGGCTTCTCACATAGTCGTAAAGCTCAGCTTCGGATTGAATATCCAAACCTTGCATAGGTTCATCAAGCACCAGGATATCGGGTTGGCGGAGTAGTGCACGTGCCAGTAAAACTCGTTGTCGTTCGCCACCTGAAAGTTGTTGTACTTTAGAGGCTTGTAATTTTTGAATGCCCGTATCTCGGATAATTTCTTCGCGTAAATCAGCGGCACAAATTTCTAAATCAAGTAAGTCTTGAACACGTAAGGGAAGACTGGCTGAGGGGTTGAATTTTTGTGGGACGTAGGCCAATTTTAATTTCTTGGAAAAGTGAACTTTTCCTTTATTTGGCGACATAATGCCAAGCAAGATTTTAATTAATGTTGATTTGCCAGCACCATTGGGACCAATTAGTGTCACAATTTCTTTTGCCTGCAATGCAAAATCAATATTTCTTAAAATATCTCGTTCGTCGCGTCGAACAGAAATATTCTCCAACTGAATAAGTGGAGCGCTTATTGGCGTGTGTTGCACTGATGACATTTTCCAGAAATTTCAATAATGCTGTGTTGGGCAGCAAATTGGTCAGAAGCAGCAAGTTGATCGAGCTGTTGAATTAATCCTTGTGCTGAAGCCTCTTTCACTGAATGACATTCAGTGCAAATCAGAAAAGCAGCTTGATGCCCTTCACGTGGATGGCAACAAGGAATATAGGCATTAATTGAGGTCAGTCGATGAATTAGACCTTTTTCTAATAAGAAGTCTAAAGTTCTATAAACTGTAGGTGGGGCAGCAGGGCGGTCTGCTTGACCTTTGATTTTAGCCAGTAAGTCATAAGCGCCCATTGGAGCAGAAGCATTTAGAATGAGTTCAAGCACTTCTTTACGTAAAGGTGTTAAGCGAGCGCCAACTGCAGTACACAAAATTTCTGCTTCAGCAATGCGAGCCTTAATATCGTGATGACCGTGAACACCATGTAAAGCATTGTTATGTTCATGTGAACAAGAACTCATAGGTAGACCTCATTGTTTTTGTAGAATCTATTGCTTTTCATTCGCTCATCGCCTTTATGATATTGCAATAGACCCATTATCATAACATGCAATTCAATTTAACCATCTATATAAGTTGAAGCTCGACAGGCGAGCGCGACAAATCTAAAAAAGACATAGGTGTTTTTTAACTTTTGTTATATTATAACACGCTTCTCTGAGTTGAGTAATGTTGTGATGTCCCGCCTAATAGTATTTGTTTTCTTTTCAATGTTAAGCACATGGGGATGGACTCAAAGTTTAGTTGTTTCAACACATCCAATTTATTTAATTGCTAAAGAGGTTACAGCAGGCATAGAAGAGCCTGTTCTGTTACTTGGCGATCAAACAGGACATGATGTACAACTCACACCCGCTCATCGTAAGGCGATTCAAGATGCTTCGCTGGTATTGTGGCTAGGTAAAGTACATGAAGCACCTTTAGATAAGTTGCTTAATCAAAACCCTAAAGCAATTGCACTTTTAGATTCTGGTATTTTGACGATTTTACCGCAGCGTAGTTTACGCGGTGCTGCATTGGCAAACACTGTAGATAGTCATGTGTGGTTAGAGCCAAACAATGCAGTGCGAATTGCTTTCTTTATTGCAACTTTACGTTCACAACAATATCCAGAAAATAAAGCCAAATACATGGCGAATGCAAAAGAGTTTTCGCAACAAATGCTGCAGGTTTCACAGCAATATGAAAGTTCCAATAAAGCAAAACCTTATTGGTCTTATCATGATGCCTATCAATATTTAGAAAGAGCACTCAATTTGAAATTTGCTGGAGCATTGACTGATGATCCTCATATTGCACCCACAGTAGCTCAAATTAAATTCTTAAAAGATAGTCGCCCTAAAACACAAATGTGCTTGTTGGCTGAAACATCAGCAAGTCGTGGTCAATATCAAAAGCTAAATCCAGTCGTGTTCCAACCAGTTGATGAAAGTATGCGTGGTCAAGATAATTTTGTTGCTGCATGGAAAAAATTGGCTTCAAAAACCGATAAATGCGTATTAAGTACTCAAAAATGATGAAAAAAATAAAAATGAGTTGACTCTATCGTCATAAAATATGCTAACGAAAAAAACAGACTTAAGTCGAGAAAAGATTGCATGTTCAGGGGTGTAACTCTATAATGCCTGCGATTCGAAACGATCATCAATAAAACTTGTCAAGCAGTTATGTTGTGAGTGGATAAAAAATGAGCCAAACTAGTCGCTTGATTGACCGACGATTAGCAAAAGCTTTGGTCTTCTTACAAGCGTGTATGATTCCTGTTGCAGCTTTGCTTGCATGGATGATGAAAGACACCACTGCTGCTCTAAGTGCTGCGCTTGGGGCTTTGGTATGTTGGTTGGCACATTGTTATTTTGCTTGGCAGTCGTTTAGAACGGCAGGCGCAAGAGCATCAAAACAAGTCATGCTGAACATGTATCGAGGGATGCTGGGTAAGTTTGCAATCGTGATCGTGGGTTTTATTTTAATTTTGAGCAATGTTAAACCGCTGTCACCGGTTGCGTTGTTTTGTGGATTTATCCTCGTTCAAACGATGTCGTGGGTCGCGCCATTTTGGGTGTCACGTCTACAAAAACGAGTTTAAAACACATTTAAGATTTTTTGGAAGTGTGAGTGAGATTATTGCAGTTCGCAGAATTCGCTTCGCTTCTTTTTAATGATTGACATTGACCAGGTGTGATTTATGGCTGCTGAAGAACATGCCCTTACTTCGACCGAGTATATCAAGCATCACTTGACCAATATGACCTATGGCAAAATGCCTGATGGTACATGGAAGTTGGCTGAGACTGCTGAAGAAGCTCATTCGATGGGGTTCACTGCAATTCACTTGGATTCAATGGGTTGGTCTATCGGACTTGGTGTTATTTTCTGTTTGTTATTTTGGACAGTTGCGAAAGCTGCAAATGCTGGCGTTCCAACTAAATTCCAATCTGCAATCGAAATGATTATCGAGTTTGTGGACTCAAGTGTTCGTGATACTTTCCACGGCAAATCACGTTTAATTGCTCCTTTATCATTGACCATCTTCGTGTGGATTTTCCTCATGAACGCAATGGACTTGATTCCTGTTGACTGGATTCCTTTCCTAGCTCAAAAGATTGGTGCAAGCGTGTTTGGTATGGACCCTCACCACGTTTATTTCAAGGTTGTTCCATCTACAGATCCTAACATTACCCTTGGTATGTCATTGTCTGTATTTGCACTGATCTTGTTCTATAGTATTCGTGAAAAAGGGATCGGCGGTTTCGTCGGTGAATTGGCACTTAACCCATTTAACCCAAGTAACCCAGTTGCAAAAGCGTTATTGATTCCAGTGAACTTGATTTTGGAATTAGTAACTTTTCTTGCTCGACCAGTTTCGTTGGCTCTACGACTGTTCGGTAACATGTATGCGGGTGAGTTAATCTTCATCTTAATCGCGTTATTACCGTTCTGGATTCAATGGGCGTTATCTGTGCCTTGGGCTATTTTCCACATTCTTGTAATTACGTTGCAAGCATTCATCTTTATGATGCTGACCATCGTTTACTTGAGCATGGCAAGCGAAAAGCATTAATAGTATTGCCTAATTATCAATCGATGGTTAGGCTTAAATTTTAGTTTAATTTGGTAATAACCTAACCTCTGAGGAATTTTTCATGGAACTCACTTTAGGTCTAGTTGCAATTGCATCTGCTATCTTGATCGCTTTTGGTGCTTTAGGTACTGCGATTGGCTTCGGTCTTTTAGGTGGCCGCTTCTTAGAAGCTGTTGCTCGTCAACCAGAATTGGCTCCACAACTTCAAACTCGTATGTTCTTAATTGCGGGTCTTCTTGATGCTGTGCCTATGATCGGTGTTGGTATTGGCTTGTTCTTCATCTTCGCTAATCCATTTGTAGGTTAATAGCTTAATTCCTAAATCCACATATTGAGGAATAGCGAAATGAATATCAACCTCACATTGATTGGTCAAGCGATTGCATTTGCGTTCTTTGTCGCATTTTGCATGAAGTTCGTTTGGCCACCACTAATCAATGCGATTAGTGAGCGTCAGCGTAAAATCGCTGATGGCTTAAATGCTGCTGAAAAAGCAAAAGCTGACCTTGCTGATGCGCAAGCACAAGTTAAGGCAGAATTAGACGCAGCAAAAGCACAAGCGGCTCAATTGATCGAACAAGCGAACCGTCGTGCAGCACAATTGGTAGAAGAAGCGCGTACCCAAGCATCTGCTGAAGGTGAGCGTATTCGTCAACAGGCGAAAGAAACTGTTGATCAAGACATCAATGCTGCTCGCGAAGAATTACGTCAACAAGTTGCTGCTTTGGCAGTTGCTGGCGCAGAAAAAATTCTGAACCAACAAGTTGACGCAGAAGCTCATAATGCCATGCTGACTCAGCTGGCTGCTAAACTTTAAGCGAGGCGAAATATGGCTGAACTCTTGACGTTGGCACGCCCATACGCTAAGGCAGCATTTGCTTATGCATCTGAGCAAAATGCAACTGACTCTTGGTCAAATGCATTACAACTGCTCAGTGCTGCGGTGCAAGATGAAGCATTTTCCGCTTATTTAAATCGCCCTGAGTTGACTCCTGCGGAGCAGGTAAGTCTTTTTGCGAAAGTTTTAGGTGAAGATCAATCACAAGCTGTGTCGAACTTTTTGACATTACTTGCAGATAATGATCGTTTAGTTTTATTGCCTGAAATCGCAGCAGAATACGAATTACTGAAATCGCAGAACAACAACACTTTGGAAGTAGAGATTGAATCTGCTTTTCCATTAGATGCGACACAAGAGCATATTTTAGCTCATGCGCTTGAAAAACGTTTTAACAGAACTGTTCATGTGACTGTTAGCGTTAATCCAGCGTTAATCGCAGGTGTTGTGATTCATGCAGGCGACCAAGTGATAGATGACTCTGCGCTTAACAAGCTTGAAAAAATGCGGACTCGTCTTCTTGCGTAATAGCAAAAAGACTGAACTTAAAAAAGATTGAGGAATAGCGCAATGCAACAACTGAATCCATCCGAGATCAGTGCGCTCATTAAACAGCGTATCGGCGATCTGGACACCAGCGCGACCGCGAAGAATGAAGGTACCATCGTCATGGTATCTGACGGTATCGTGCGTATTCACGGTCTTGCGGATGCAATGTACGGTGAAATGATCGAATTCGACGGCGGCTTATTTGGTATGGCACTGAACCTAGAACAGGATTCAGTGGGTGCCGTTGTTTTAGGTAACTACCTAAGCCTGCAAGAAGGTCAAAAAGCGCGTTGTACAGGTCGTGTATTAGAAGTTCCGGTTGGTCCTGAACTTCTTGGCCGTGTCGTAGACGCTTTAGGTAACCCAATTGATGGTAAAGGCCCAATTGATGCAAAATTAACTGATGCTGTTGAAAAAGTAGCACCAGGCGTAATTTGGCGTCAATCAGTCGACGAACCTGTTCAAACTGGTTATAAATCAGTTGATACCATGATCCCTGTAGGTCGTGGTCAGCGTGAGTTGATTATTGGTGACCGTCAAACTGGTAAAACAGCAATGGCGATCGATGCGATCATCGCTCAGAAAAACTCTGGCATTAAATGTGTATACGTTGCGATTGGTCAAAAACAATCAACAATTGCAAACGTTGTACGTAAGCTAGAAGAAACTGGCGCTATGGCGTATACAACTGTTGTCGCAGCTGCGGCAGCTGATCCTGCAGCTATGCAGTATTTAGCTCCGTACTCAGGCTGTACAATGGGTGAATACTTCCGTGACCGCGGTGAAGATGCGTTAATTATTTATGATGATTTGTCTAAGCAAGCTGTTGCTTACCGTCAAATTTCATTGTTATTACGTCGTCCACCAGGTCGTGAAGCGTATCCAGGTGACGTATTCTATCTTCACTCACGTCTTCTTGAGCGTGCTTCGCGCGTTTCAGCTGACTATGTTGAGAAGTTCACGAACGGTGCAGTAACTGGTCAAACTGGTTCTTTAACTGCGTTACCGATCATTGAAACTCAAGCGGGTGACGTATCTGCATTCGTACCAACCAACGTAATTTCGATTACTGACGGTCAGATCTTCTTAGAAACATCATTATTCAACGCAGGTATTCGTCCTGCTGTGAACGCGGGTATCTCGGTATCGCGTGTTGGTGGTTCTGCTCAAACTAAGATCATCAAAAAATTGTCTGGTGGTATCCGTACTGCTCTAGCACAATACCGTGAATTGGCTGCGTTTGCTCAGTTTGCTTCTGATCTTGATGAAGCAACGCGTAAGCAACTTGAGCATGGTCAACGTGTAACTGAGTTAATGAAGCAGAAACAATATGCTCCTTACTCAATTGCTGACCAAGCTGTATCTGTTTATGCATCTAACGAAGGCTATATGGCTGACGTTGAAGTGAAGAAAATCGTAGACTTTGATGCTGCGTTAATTGCTTACTTCCGTTCAGAAAAAGCTGCGTTAATGCAACAGATCGATGAAACTGGTGATTATAACAAAGACATCGAAGCAGCAATCAAATCAGGTATTGAGAGCTTCAAAGCGACTCAAACTTACTAAGTTTACCTTTAGTTAAGTTTGGTTCACGGATCAACCTTCGAAAGCTCGAAAGGGCTTTCGAATACTAGGTTAAGCGTATGGCAAATTTAAAAGAAATTCGCGCCAAAGTAGCTAGTATCAAGAGCACGCAAAAGATTACTCGCGCGATGCAAATGGTAGCTGCTTCTAAAATGCGTCGTGCGCAAGAGCGCATGGCTCAGGGCCGTCCGTATGCCGATAATATGCGCCGTGTAATTGCTCACTTAGTTCAAGCAAACCCTGAATACAAACACCGTTATATGGTTGACCGCCCAGTTAAGCGTGTTGGCTATATCGTAGTGTCTTCAGATCGTGGCTTGGCGGGTGGCTTGAACATTAACTTGTTCAAGAAAGTTGTGCAGCATGTCAAAGCACAACAACAGCAGTCAATTGAAGTTGAATTTGCTTTGATTGGTCAAAAAGCGGTTTCGTTTTTTAAGAATTACGGCGGTAAAGTGCTTGGTGCAACGACCCAACTTGGCGATGCGCCGAGTTTGGAACAGTTAACTGGCTCTGTACAAGTTATGCTTGATGCATTTGATAAAGGCGAATTAGATCGTATCTACCTCGTTTCAAATGGTTTTGTCAATGCAATGACTCAACAGCCTAAAGTAGAACAACTTGTTCCTTTAGCACCAGCGCAAGCAGGCGATGATCTCAACCGTACTTATGGTTGGGACTATATCTACGAACCAGAAGCAGAAGAATTGTTAAATGGTTTGTTGGTTCGCTACATCGAGTCTATGGTTTATCAAGGTGTGATTGAAAACGTTGCATGTGAGCAGTCTGCTCGTATGGTCGCAATGAAAGCAGCGACAGACAACGCAGGCCAATTGATTAAAGACCTACAACTCATTTACAACAAGCTGCGTCAAGCCGCGATTACTCAGGAAATTTCCGAGATCGTTGGCGGTGCCGCTGCCGTTTAACATTATTAAGTTTGAATTGAGGAGACAGCAATGAGTAGCGGTCGTATCATTCAGATCATCGGCGCGGTTATCGACGTCGAGTTTGAGCGCAATAGCGTTCCTAAGATCTATGACGCTCTCCAAGTTGACGGTACTGAAACTACTTTAGAAGTTCAGCAACAGCTTGGCGATGGTGTTGTTCGTACCATCGCAATGGGTTCTACAGAAGGTCTTAAACGTGGCCTTAATGTAACTAGCACAAATGCACCGATTTCTGTTCCAGTGGGTCCTGCTACGCTTGGTCGTATCATGGACGTTTTAGGTCGCCCTATTGATGAAGCAGGTCCTGTAGCGACTGAAGCACGTTTGCCAATTCACCGTCAAGCGCCTTCTTATGCTGAACAAGCAGCTTCTACTGATCTTTTAGAAACAGGTATTAAAGTCATTGACTTACTTTGCCCGTTTGCAAAAGGTGGTAAAGTTGGTTTATTCGGTGGTGCGGGTGTTGGTAAAACCGTTAACATGATGGAGTTGATCAACAACATCGCGAAAGCACACTCAGGTTTATCTGTGTTTGCTGGTGTTGGTGAGCGTACTCGTGAAGGTAACGACTTCTATCACGAAATGAAAGATTCTAACGTTCTTGACAAAGTAGCAATGGTCTACGGTCAGATGAACGAGCCACCAGGTAACCGTTTACGCGTAGCGTTAACTGGTTTGACTATGGCTGAATACTTCCGTGATGAAAAAGACGAAAATGGTAAAGGTCGTGACGTATTATTATTCGTCGACAACATCTACCGTTATACACTTGCAGGTACTGAAGTATCAGCATTGTTAGGTCGTATGCCATCTGCGGTAGGTTACCAACCGACACTTGCAGAAGAAATGGGTGTTCTTCAAGAGCGTATTACGTCGACTAAGTCTGGTTCGATCACATCGATCCAAGCTGTATACGTACCTGCGGATGACTTGACTGACCCATCACCTGCAACAACGTTTGCTCACTTAGATGCAACAGTAGTATTGAGCCGTGACATCGCATCTTCTGGTATTTATCCAGCGATCGATCCACTTGACTCAACTTCACGTCAGTTAGATCCATTGGTTGTTGGTCAAGAGCATTATGAAATTGCACGTTCTGTACAGAACGTATTGCAGCGTTATAAAGAGCTTAAAGACATTATCGCAATCTTGGGTATGGATGAATTAGCTGAAGAAGATAAATTGGTTGTTTACCGTGCGCGTAAAATCCAACGTTTCTTCTCTCAACCATTCCACGTAGCTGAAGTGTTTACTGGTGCTCCTGGTAAATTAGTACCACTTAAAGAAACGATTCGTGGCTTTAAAGGTCTATTAGCTGGTGAATACGATCACATCCCAGAACAAGCGTTCTATATGGTTGGTGGTATTGACGAAGTGATTGCTAAAGCCGAGAAACTTTAATTAGCAACTCTAATTTAAGGAGATTCTCATGGCGACTATGCAATGTGATGTCGTAAGTGTTAAAGAGTCTATTTACTCTGGACAAGTTACGATGTTAATCGCAAAAGGTGCGGGTGGTGAGCTTGGTATTTTGCCAGGACATGCGCCACTTGTAACTTTACTCCAACCGGGACCGATCCGTGTTCAGTTGGAAAATGGTACAGAAGAAATCGTGTATGTATCAGGCGGTGTGTTAGAAGTTCAACCACATGTTGTGACCGTGCTTGCAGATACTGCAATCCGTGCTGACAACTTAGATGAAGCTGCAATTATGGAGGCTCGTAAACAAGCTGAACAATTGTTAGCAAATCAAAAGAGTGATTTGGACTCGGCTGCTGCTCTTGCTGCGCTTGCAGAAACTGCGGCTCAGCTTGAAACCATCCGTAAAATCAAGAATCGTGCAATGTAATTGCAGATTTAAGATTGAGAAAGCCACCGAAAGGTGGCTTTTTTATATGGGATCGAAAATTAAAATAAACGGACTTTAAGCGTTTGAATCATCTTTATTGCCGAGTACTAAGGTTGTCAGTTTCACCATATCCATTTGAATGGCGTTGAACTGCTTTTCAATTTTTGCAAAATCTAGCTGGGCAATGTCCAGTTGACCATGCAGCAAAGGCATGCTCAGAAGTTGCTGGTTGGCTGTAAGTAGACTCTGGCGAATCTGGTCAACCTCATCACTTTTTAGGTTTATTGAAAGTAAAGTGTCATGTAGTCCGTGTAATTCCTGCTTAAGTTCACCTGTGGTATGTTGCAACTGCTGAACATTTTGTTCCTGAATCGCCTGTTCAAGACTGCTTTGCGACTGTTTTAATAGTGCCACATAATCATCGGTCTCAAGCTGTAACTTTGCAATATCGCGTGCAATGTTGAGCATATTGCCACGACTCAGGTTTTGGGTGTCCTGCGCCTTTATCATTTCGGTGCTGTTATCCTGATTCGCTGTTGTAGCAGGCTGTTCAAATTCAGATTCTTGTTCCACCTGCTGATGGTCATGGGGAACTTGATCACAGCCTGTCAGTGTAAATGCAGCAGCAAGTGTCATGGCTGAAAGGATGGCTTTGATCGACTGGTTGTCCATCATGGCTGAACTGCACCAAAATATGTGAAAAACGTCACTATAATGAAAAAATATGAATAAAAAAGTGATTTTTGTAAGGCTTTACATTTTACATAAAAAAGAGCGCACAAGGCGCTCTTATAATTGTTCTGAATTATTTAGTCAGCTCAGTTTCAATCGCACTGACGATACGTTCATCATCTGCGGTAATGTCAGGTGCAAAACGCGCTACGATTTCCCCATTTTTATTGACTAAGAATTTCTCAAAATTCCATAGTACTTCAGGTGGATTGTTTGGTGTTAAGCCATAATCAACGAGGTCTTTCCACCAAGGTCCTTCACCAATACGTTCTGGAATTGCTTGTGTGAGTTTTTGATATAAAGGATGTTTGTCTTCACCTGCAACAGAGATTTTTGCAAATAAAGGGAAGTGGACGTCATAGTTGAGTGAACAGAATTGTTCGATTTCATCATTTGTGCCTGGTTCTTGCTCTAAGAAGTTATTTGCAGGGAAGCCTAAAATTTCTAAGCCCTGATTTTTTTTCGCTTGATAAAGTTTTTCTAGGCCTTCGTACTGTGGTGTTAAGCCACATTTTGAGGCTACGTTAACAATTAGTAGAACTTTACCCTGATATTGATCAAGATCAACGTCTTGACCTTTAATATCTTTAACTGGAATGTGATAAACCGACTGGCTCATTGAATACGTCCTAATGTTGTTGTGACAAGACTTGTTTGTTTTAACTGCTAATTTCGTACAGTGCAATCCTCTTGATATGAATCCATACAAATTATGAGCAAAAGCACGTCTTGGATTTATATCGAGGCATTTTTGAGTTGAATAGGAGTTTGTCCTGTATAGCGCTTGAAGAATTCAATAAAGCTAGAGCTATGGTGATAACCTAAAGTATATGCCAATTGTTTAATGGTCGTGCCTTGACGAATTTGATTGATTGCAAAAATAATTTTGGCTCGATTGCGCCATTCTGACAGAGAGAGTTGCAATTCTTGTTGGCTCAGCCGTAACACATGGCGCTCACTGACCGTAAAGTTATACAATACTTGTTGTAGGCTCATATGAAATAATTCAGGATTCGCAAGTTGATCGAAGATCGGAGCTAAGGTTGGATGCGTGCTTTGCGGTAAATAATGTGTATATGCTGGGGCTTGCTTTAGTTGATCGAATAACACTTGTAATAAATGTTCAAGATATTCAGGCGCAAGATTTTGCTTTTGTTGCTCTAGAATTTGAATGACCAAAGAGCGAAAAAAGGTTGAATACTAAAACAGCGGCAGACATCGCCTAATGCATCTCCGAAACGAGGATGAAGTCGGATGCAAATATAATGAATTTCATGTTCAACAGGGAGCGACTGATGTTCAGTACGCGGTGGCAACCATAGTCCATAACTGGGCGGAGAAAGATAGTATTGCCCCTCAATATCAAACTCCAGCGTACCATTTAAACTAAAATTAAAGTCGCCCCAGAGTGAGGAATGTGGACTGACAATATCATCCTTTTGGTATAGAAATTCATGCACTTCTATACCACTCAGAAAAGGAAATTGCTCAGCAGCATCATGCTTCATCTGGGTGCCCATTTTAGTTTTCGCAGGTGACTTTAGGATTGTTTAGGCTTTTTGCCCATTTTAAGGCGATACACATATTTTAAACCAGCCATGTCTTAAGCGCGATATAAATGTCTGAAATACGATATTTCAATTATTTTGGACATCTTTCAGAATAGTGAAATTGCTGGAATAGGGTGAGGATGATGATGGGTCAGTTAACAAAATATCAGAAATGGGCATTTGTATTGCCACTGATTGCGGTATTGATTTGGTCACTGAACATTGCAGTGACACGCTATGTTGCGGACTATATTTCACCCGTCAGTATTAGTTTTTATCGCTGGTTTGTTGCCTTTCTCATTTTGACACCATTTATGTTGCCCAAAGTATGGAAACAGCGAGCTTTGATTCGCCCATATATTCCTAAATTAGCAGTTCTGAGCGCTTTTGGAATGGTTTTATATCAAGGCCTTTCTTATACAGCAGCACATTATACCACTGCAACAAATATGGGTATTGTAAATGCCTTTGTTCCAGTTTTTACCATTTTTATCTCTTATATTATTTTAAAAGATAAGCCAAATCGATTTGCGATTTTTGGCAGTTTCCTATCATTTTTCGGCCTACTTTATGTAATGAGCCAAGGGCATTTCTCTCGCTTATTTGATCAAGGAGGTCATTGGGGAGATGCTGTTATGGTCTTGGCCGTAGGTTTTTATGCATTTTATGGCGTCTTTCTAAAAAAATGGCAAGTACAATTGCCATTGATGACCAGTCTCTATATCCAAATCGCTTTTGCGTTGCTATACCATCTTCCATTTCTACTTTGGTTGGGCTTAGATGCAATTAATGTAGATAATGTAGCAAGTGTATTGTATGCAGGTATTTTTCCATCGTTGATCGCACCTTTATTATGGATGATTGCTGTACAAAGCATTGGTCCAAACCGTACTAGTATTTTTATGAATTTGATGCCTGTATTTACTGCAATTATTGCAAGTGTATGGCTATCTGAGCATTGGACGATCTACCATACCTTAGGCGGTGTGACGATTTTGGTCGGTATCATTTTAGCGCAAAAGAAAACGGAAAAAGCACCTGCAGAATTGATTTAAAGCGCCACTTAAATATGAAATGATGGTATAAAATTGTTTGAAATAGCGACAAACATATCAAAATTTTTATTTAATGAAGATTATTTCTATATGATTTTCAAATATATTTTAGATATTTATCAAGTTTGTGACCAAAAAAATTTCAATAAAAATAGAAATATAATTTTATTGAAATTTTAAAACTGACAAAAATGGTACGCTTTTCACATTTTTTGTTAGAGAAATAATATATTTGTATAAATCAAATGATTGATCCATAATAGCTTTCAGAGTAGCTAGATTCATTTTTAATGATGAATATACTCAACCAATTTGCAGACCCTCTGGATGTGATTATACACATCCTTTTTATGCTCAGTTATCCCTATATAACTGAGCTTTTTTTTATTCACTATTTACATAATCAAGCGCGAATTACTTCACCTGTTAATGCGTTGAGAATTCGACTAGGGTCTTGGCTAAGTCCTAAATCACCCTCCAAATAATTCAGGGATGCACCAAAATAACCTTGAGCTTGTTCTAAATTTTGTGCTGGGTTTAGTCCCGCGGGATTGGCACTGGTCGATACAATAAAGCCACCAAAGGCATTACAAAGTTCGACGCACAAAGGGTGCGTGGTTACACGTACAGCAACTAATGGATGTTGACCTTTAATCCAAATAGGAATGTGCTCATCAGCGGGAAGTAACCACGTAGTTGCTCTTTCAGTTGCTACACGATCCGTCCAACTATCAATCACTTGCTTACGTATCTTTGGGGCTAAGCTTTGTAACAAATGCTCAACTTGCCCTAAGTGACCTGCTAATAAAATGACTCCTTTTTCAATTGGGCGATGTTTTAGCTCAAGAATGTTTTGAAAAGCTTGTTGATTGAATGGATCGCAGCCTAAGCCCCAAACAGCTTCTGTTGGATAAGCAAGAACTTGCCCTTGCTTCAAAAGCTGTGCTGCTTCCGAAATTGATGAGGTAATCATGGGATTATATTTAGCGACAAAGATAGGGTTATTTTAATGAATTGGACGACAACGTAAATAGCGACCGCCCTGTTGTATACAGAAACCGAGTAATTCTAATTCCATCAATTGAGCTGTAAGTTCTGCGATCGGAATTGGATGACGTTGAGCAAGTTCATCCAAGTCTTGTCCAACCCAGTCGAGACTTTGATAAAGAGCAATCAAATGTGTTGGTAAGCTTGGTGTGATGGTTACATGTTCTTCTGGAATTTGTTGTTGTACTTGCCATTGTGTAGGTAAGGCTAGATCTTCAATAATTTGTTCTGGATGATCAACTAAGGTTGCACCTTCACGAATTAATTGATGGCAGCCTTGATGATACTCACTGTAAATATGTCCAGGAATGGCAAATACCATTTTCCCTTGATTGGCTGCTTCATTTGCTGTGATCAGTGAACCACTTTTCAAAGCGGCTTCTACAACCAAAACCCCAAGACTTAGACCACTAACGATACGATTACGGCGTGGAAAATGCTGCTGTAAAGGTAGGGTAGTCGGAAGAAACTCAGTGACAAGAGCGCCTGTTTGAATAATTTCTTGGGCTAGTTTGCTATTTTGCGATGGATAAACTGTGTCTAAACCTGTTCCAGTCACCGCGATTGTCCGATGATGGGCTAAACCGCCACGATGAGCCGCTTCATCAATTCCGTGGGCTAAACCGCTGCTGATGTAAAATCCTTTTTCACTTAAATAATACGCAAAATCATAGGCAACTTGTCGTCCATGAGGACTCGGCTTTCGACTTCCAACCATAGCAATCTGGGGCTGTAATAATGCTTGTAGCTGGCCTTGACCAAATAAAATAGGAGGGTGATCAGAGTAAGGTAAAAGTTGAGTAGGGTAGTCGATATCTTCAGGGGTTAAAATAAAATCGGTGTGCTTACAAATCAATTGAACCATATGGTCAAATTGCTGCTTTCCGTGTGGGGTTTGGAATTCTTCTAGACGTTTTAAATGATTTTTGTGTAAACCGAGCTGTTGCCATTCAGAAAGTCGATGTGTTTGGACTGCTTCCGCACAACTACCGAAATAGTTTCGAATTTTTTGAAAACTAGAAAGCGAGTGTTGAACCAAGTACCACACCAACACAGTATGATAATGATGGGGCGATAGCTGATTCAACATTTCTAATTAGCGTTTAGTTATCAAGACGAGGCGGCTTGATATTTGAACCAATTTTAATTGGTAACTCACTCTCTAAAACATAGCCGTAGCTGATGCGATCAAAACTTTTGAAAATCATAATACTACCAACATATTGACCTGGTAATTTTATACTTTCTTTGGTCTTTGGATCACGAACAGTTTCGCCATCTTGGTACGTACTAAAAACTTGTCCGATTTCAATGCCATCTGCTGTACCACGGTCAACAGTGACGACACCATTTTTCGCAGCTGTACCTATAGACCCCATGACACGGATGACTTTACCGCCATCTTTCACCTGATTTGGTTCAGTTGGGTAGAATAAAGTAGGTAACATGGCATCTTGTTCAAGCATCACACGATCACCACGACGTACTTCACCAGTATAACTATCAGTTAATTCAAAGGTAGTAATATCTTTTTCGTTGGTAATCGCAACACCAGAAGCGACTTGCGTGAGCTCAACACCTAGATTTTGTTTCTTCCCTTTTTCATCAAGCACGATATACGGTTCACCTTCACGGTATACGCCATAACGTTGACCATTTTCAATACCTTGACCACGCACATAAATGCTCTGGCCTTTGCCTGCAAGTACACGATTATCCGCTGTACCCAAGACATAAGGTGTGTTGCTAATCGCACTCGCTGGAAGTACCGAAGTTCGTTCTAACCATTGTTGAATATCAGCTAATGGAATAACAGGAACGCTATTATTTAAAGCTTCAATACGAACTTTTGGACGTAAAGTAGAAGTATTGCCAGAGTAACGACGAATGATACCGTCACAACCATCACCTTCATCTTTACCAATCAGTGGTTTACCGTTCAAACTACAAAGTAGCAAGCGATCACCAGGATAAATCCAATGTGGATTCTTGACATGTTTATTGCTTGCCCAAATTTCAGGCCAGCGCCAAGGCTTGCTTAAAAATTTGCCTGAAATATCCCAAAGCGTATCGCCTTTTTTCACCACATAGACATGTGGTGCACCCGCTTTTAAGGATGGTGGGTTTGCGTTAGGGCTTGCTGCATGAGTAAGGTTTATGCTCATGCCTAATCCTGCACAAATTGCAGCAGCAATCAGTTGTTTTTTTAACCCCAAGGCATGAAATGATGGTATGCCGTTTAAAACCTTTTTCATTATCATAATTCCTAAAAATTATCTGTGTAGTTGCGTTATAATAACGACTTTACACACAATTTTTTGATCAAGCATTCCCTTCAGTTGGTTTTCTGATCAATGGCATAAATGAGGAACGGTATGGCCTTATTACCTATTTTAAGTTTTCCTGATCCCCGTCTTCGTACCATTGCTAAGCCAGTCGAAGAAGTCACTGATGATATTCGTCAGCTTGCAGCAGATATGTTAGAAACCATGTACGAGGCACCGGGTATAGGTTTAGCGGCAACTCAGGTTGATCATCATATTCAGCTTATTGTCATGGACCTTTCTGAAGAGAAAAATCAACCGATGGTGTTCATCAACCCCAAAGTTACTCCACTGACTCAAGAGACTCAGCCGTACGAAGAAGGCTGTCTCTCTGTGCCTCAAATATACGACAAAGTTGCGCGTCCGTCACGTGTAAAAATCGAGGCAATTAACCTTGATGGTCAAGCATTTGAGTTAGAAGCTGACGAACTTCTCGCAGTTTGTATCCAACATGAAATGGATCACTTAAATGGCAAACTTTTTGTTGATTATTTATCGCCATTAAAACGTCAGCGTGCACGTGAGAAAGTTGAAAAAGTTGTACGTCAACGCGATAAAGAAAAAGTTGCGGTTAAACGTTAACAAATGTTTTTCGGTTATTAAAAGTGCCCTTATTGTTTCGTAGTGGTTTATTGCTTGCATTCACCGCAGTCTGTTTACAGATTGCGGTGTTTTTGCAGCCTCTACTGCCGAAGCAATATCAGATTGCACCTGTCTGTGAAACGATTACCCAAGCGTTATTGTTGCCCAAATTAAAAGCTGAACAGCAGTCTGTATCGCACAATATGCGTCATCATTCACATCAACTCGAAAAAGCACCGGCATCTACAACATCTTCGCACGATCATCACGATCCAAATCACCAGTGTCAATACTGTACGGTGTATGCCAATTTGGTATTACCACCTGAATTCGGCGTGAAAGAGGTTTTAGTCCGAATCCAAATCCGTTTAGTCGCGTATCAACAGGCATTTAAGCATGTTTATTTTGCACTGCAACGGCTATTCTTATTACCTCAAGGGCGAGCACCGCCACTCTTTGCATAAATTAAAACGTCAATTTTATTAGGGTTTTCAAAACTCTAGCCTAGTTTTACTTATGTTTTAAGAGAGACCAATCATGGCTCAAACTAAATTTTTATTACAGCCCCTTACGGTTGCGATTCTTGCTGCCTCAAATAGCACATTATTATGGGCAAATATGGATATTCAGTCCGATAAAACCCATGTTGTATTAGCACCTATTGTCGTTACAGCACAGCAGCCAAATGATGCAAATGGATTGATTATTCACGCTGATCCTAAGCAAGCAATTCAACCTATTCCTGCAACGGACGGTGCAGACTATTTACAAAATATTATGGGATTTAGTGCCATTAAAAATGGTGGAACCAATGGCGATGTCACCTTTCGTGGCATGTTTGGTTCACGGATTAAAATGTTGGTTGATGGTAGTGAAAATTTAGGTGCGTGCCCGAATCGTATGGATGCACCAACTTCTTATATTCAGCCAGAAAGCTTCGATAAAATTACGGTGATTAAAGGGCCGCAAACTGTTCAGTACGCAACGCCTGGTTCGGCTGCAACTGTCATTTTTCAGCGTCAACCTGAAAATCTCAGCAAAGATCAGCCTTATCGTGGCCAAGCCAGTATTTTGATGGGTTCATATGGTCGTCTAGATCATAATATTGAAGCGGCAATTGGCGATGAAACCAAATATGCTCGTTTAAATGCCAATCGTTCTGTTGCAGAGGATTATAAAGATGGCAACGATAAAAGCATTCATTCAAATTGGGAGCGCTGGAATACTGACTTGGCATTGGGTTGGAAGCCAACAGATGATTCTTGGTTAGAATTGCGTGCAGGTAAAGGTGATGGTGAGGCTGCCTACGCTGGTCGTAGCATGGATGGTTCGCAATTTAAACGAGAAAGCCTCGGTCTACACGCTGAACAAAAAAATATTACAGAGGTGATCAAGAAAGTTGAAGCCCAAGTGGACTACAGCTATAACGATCATGTGATGGATAATTTTAGCTTACGTACGCCGCCAATGACGACCATGAATATGCACGGAATGAATATGACTGTGCCAAATAAAATGTCGATGCGGGTTGATCGTCGTACTTTAAATACCCGTTTAGCTGTAACGACAGATTGGGATAAATTTAGCGTCATTTCAGGTGTAGATACGCAGCAGAATAAGCATGGTGGTGATATGGTCATGTATGCCATGCCATCAATGAATTCGCCTTATGCTGAAGATTTGAAATTTCAATCTTATGGTGCATTTAGTGAGTGGACTTATGCAATTGATCAAGATCAAAAAGTCGTAGCAGGAGCGCGTGTCGATCAAGTCAAAATAGATAATCTACAAAATGCGAAAAATCGTAAAGATACTCTACCAAGTGGTTTTGTACGCTTGGAAAAGAGTCTCCCAGAACATGGTTTAAAGACTTATCTAGGTTTGGGATATGTGGAACGTACACCTGACTTTTGGGAGTTGTATAGTACGTCGACAGGTCGAGGCATCAGTTCAACAACCAAGGGTGTAACGACCTATCGTATGCTTGATAATTTAGACAATCTCAAAACTGAGCGTACGGCACAACTTGACCTTGGCTTCCAAGCTGAACATGGTGCTTGGAGTGCGTGGGCTTCAGCTTATGCAGGTTTAATCAAAGATTTTATTTTGTTGGAATATAATACGCCAACGATGAGACAGCCATTGGCACGTAATGTTGATGCCACGATTGCGGGTGCTGAAGCAGGTTTAGGTTATCAATTCACTGATCATTTCCAAGCGGATCTTTCAACCATGTACGCTTGGGGAGAAAATACTTCGGATCATCGCGCATTACCACAAATTGCACCTTTAGAGGGTCGACTAAATTTACGCTATGTTGATGAAAAATATAGCTTAGGTCTATTGTGGCGTGCTGTTGCAAAACAAAATCGTATCAGTTTGAATGAGGGTAATGTGGTTGGTTATGACATGAATGAAAATAAAGCATTCGATACCCTAGCTGTAAATGGAACTTATAAGCTAACTGATGCAGTCGATGTTTCAGTTGGAATTGATAACGTTTTAGATAAGGCTTATACAGAGCACTTAAATAAAGCGGGTGCGTCTATGTTTGGTTATGCTGCAAGTGAGCAGTTTAATAATATTGGACGTAATTACTGGATGCGGATGAGCATGAAGTTCTAATAGACAATAAAAACAAGGTGGTAAATTCCACCTTGTTTTTTATAAAATTAAGCTAAACAATCTTGCTTAGGCATCAAACTATCGCAATACAGTGGATTTAATGCACACTGTAAATCATCAATTTGTTCTTGAGTTACATAGTTTTTTGCGATGAGATATTCTGCGACTCGATCATCACGTAAACTTAAGAAAGCAGCGTCATAAACACCTAAATCTACAAATAAAGCCGCTGTTTCCAAGCTATTGAAATGATCTAAAAATACATCGTTTTCATGCATCAAAAAAATGTGTGTCAGTTCTGCATTCGCATCTACGTTTAAACGTTGTGCTAATTGCTCTGGGCGAGTTTTAATAAATAATAAATCTGATAGTTCATCGAACTGACTTTTATCCAGTTGATTTTCGCCATCTTTGACATGACCTAACCATGCTTTAAAGACCAACACGGCACCACCACGAAGTAGCATACTCCACATTTGATGACGTGTTTCATGATCCACATGAGCGGATTCTGTTTCTAATACATCCAAGAATTTTTGTTCTTGTAACGCTAGTTTTTCAAATAGTCCTAGACCTTGTGGCTGATAAGCTGCTGGTGCAAATACATCAAAATTCAGCTCATGGAATACATTGAGGGCAAGGGGGACGGCTGCTTGATAAAGTGTATTCAATGCTTTTAGATGAGTATCATCTAAGTTGCTCTGTACAAAAATATTCTGCCAGTTGAGCTCTGGTAATAATGCATTTGCACTGTATTGGCGGTAAAACTGTAACTCGTTATGTTCTGAAGTGGCTTGATTGCTATTCATGATCATGTCCTTTATGGCGATTGTGTTAGAAACCTAAAACAGCAAAGACATAGGTTTCTATCATTTTGATCAATTTATGCGTGATTCAGAAAACAAGTAGAATACGACTAAAGTTGTATATGTGGTTTTTGTGGTAATATTTATTAACAAAAACAATATCTTAATTAATTGTAAGTAAGTGTACAAACGTTCACTAGTGTAAGTGAACGTTTTTGCCATAGCCAATAAATTTTTGAGCATTTTGGTCAATTTATTGTCATTTTAATGCGCTTTTTTTGATGGTTTTTGCCTATGTTTCAAAATATTTTGCCATTTAGCTCATTGGCATAATTTTTAAAGCAGAAAGCCATGCACGTAAACCCGCAGGTTTGAGCGGTTTTTTCAATAGAACAATATTTTGCTGTTTCAAATATTGAGGCAACTCAGGATCAGAATCTGCTGTAATTAATGCGACTGGAATGTGTGCAGGGCGATATTGTTCAATAAAATCTAATCCCCGTTGATTATGATTTAAATGCTGATCGATTAACCACACTTGAATATCTTCTTGTTCAATTAGTTTTAGTGCTTCCGATGGTTCAGTCGCGGTAAAAATTTGATAGCCCCACTTACTTAATAAAGTCCGCATACCTTGTAAAATAGTTTCATCATTGTCTAAACAAAGCACTTTATATGCAGTATGTTGCAGTGCGGTCACATGCGATGTAGTCGCTTGAATTTTTGGTGCTTCGGCGAGCGGTACTTCGATCATAAAGCAAGAACCTTTACCTAATTCTGAGTAGACATGCACTGGGAAATCCAGCAGGCTGGTCATACGTTGAACAATCGCGAGACCAAGTCCAAGTCCTTGTTCACCCCAAGGTGAGGTATGCCCGCAACGCTCAAATTCTTGGAATAATTTCACCCGTTGTTGTTCATTGATCCCAGGTCCTGTATCCCAAACACCGATTCGAATATGGTTTGGTCTTTGTGCAGAACGTAATACACCAACAACGACACGACCTTGTGCTGTATAACGCAATGCATTACTAACGAAATTCTGAATAATTCGTCGCATCCATTGTGGATCGGTATCAACCCAGAATTGAGTATCGTGTACAGACAGTTGAATATTACGCTGCGCTGCAATTGATTTGAATTGAAGTTCAAGATCACTCAATAAGTCATGTAATGAATAGGCTTGGCGTTTTGGTTGGATGGTTCCACCTTCTAAACGGGCAATATCGAGTAGGGCAGAGAGCATGCTTTCAGCACCATACAGTGCGCGATCAAGTTGTTGTAAGGTTTGTTGATCTTCAGTTGAGCTGACACTCTGTTCCAATGCCGTACTGAACAAACGTGCTGCATGCATCGGTTGCAGTAAATCGTGACTGGCCGCTGCCAAAAATCGACTTTTAGATTGATTGGCTTTATCGGCTTGTTCACGGGCAAGTTGCTGTTCAGCTAGTGCATTTGCAAGCTGTTGAGTTCGATCACTCACTCTTTCTTCAAGAATCGCTTCATTTTCGCGGAACGCAGTAATATCGGCGAAGGTCGTGACGAATCCTCCACCCTCAATAGGATTACCGCGCATTTGAATGACCAAGCCATCTTTACGAATACGTTCAAATTCATGGGCGCTACCGACTTTCATCCAGTGAATTCGTTTACGGACATGTTCTTCAACTGAACCGGGTCCACATTCTCCACGTTCTGCGTTATATCGAATTAAATCTGCAATTGGACAACCGACATAAACGAGGTCTTTAGGATAATCAAATAAGGTAAGATATTGATTGTTCCATGCAACCAAACACATATTTTTATCAACAACACTTACCCCTTGAGTCATGTGGTCGATCATGGTCATCAACAGGTTTTGGTTAAAGCGTTGCCATTGTGAAGCTTGATCGAGAATATTCGCGACTTGCCCTAATGCTAATCCATTATTGATCATGGCGGTGGTGAGCAAAGTACGTGCTGATGCAGCACCAATAATGCCTGCCAAGTATTGTTCAGTGAAGCGCCACCACATGCCATTTGCAACATGATTTTCATTGAGTACGACATGATTTTGTTCACAAAATTGCTGGAACGCTTGTGTCGTAGGGCGATCACCTGTAATACGTTTAGCCAGAGCCAATAAATCGCCAACTTTGAGCCGTGCTGCATTTTGCGGTAAATCGGTTAAATCAAGGTTTGTCTGGGTAGAGGGTAAAGGTTTGCTTTCATAGTAGAAAAAGCTTTCAGCCTGAATCTGTTCCGCAACACTTGGTCGATACAAACGAGAACCCCAAATATAGCAAATAATATTCAGTCCCAAAGACCACATGACACCATGAGTTAATGGTGCAAAAGATTCAAAACCAAGTAAAGCTTCTGGACGTAAGCTATTAATATCGAAAGGTCCAAACAATAATAAATGTTGTGCGAACGCTTGATATTGTTCTGGGAGACTACGTAACAATGTAGGAAATAATAGTGTGTAGCTCCACATTATGAAGCCTACGATCAGACCAACATAGACACCCTGACGGCTTGCACCGCGCCAATATAAACCCCCAATGAGTGCTGGCGAAAATTGCGCAACTGCGCTAAAAGCCAATAGGCCAAATACTGATAATTGATTAATGTCATTAAAAAAGTGGAAGAATAAAAAACCCAGTAACATCACACTGATAATACTAATTCTTCGAGTCAGTTTGAGTACTTTTGGTAATTGTTGATCGTGTCGAGAGATAATCTTAAAGTGCCATAAAGCAGGCATAATTAAATCATTACTGAGCATGATAGAAAGTGCGACTGAGGCAACCAGTAACATACCTGTTGAAGCAGAGAAACCACCTAAAAAAGCGAGTAATGCCAGCCAATCTTGCTGATAACTTAGAGGGAGAGCCAATACTGCAATATCGGGTGTACCTAATGTATCAGGAAGCGAGTGTAAGGCCCAACTGGCGATAGGAATAATCGCCATAATTGTTAAAATTAAATAAGCTGCAAACCAGCGTCTGGCCCCACGAATATGTTTTTCATCACGTAATTCGACTACGGCAACATGAAACTGTCGTGGTAAACAAATCATAGCTAGCGCAGCGAGTAAGGTTTGTACCCAGAAGGTTTCAGGAACCCCTAATTGTTGCAAATCTTGAAAATGTTGAGTGACATCATTGCTGACTTGTTTGATATTTTCGGGGGATTGGAATAAGAAAAAAACTGCAACGCTAAGTAATGCAAACAGTTTTACAAAAGATTCAAAAGCGACTGCAAGCATTAAGCCGCCGTGCTGTTCAGTATGTGCAATATGCCGCGTGCCAAAAATCATAGCCAAAATCGCAAGTACTGCTGTAAGTAATAACACACTATTTGTGCTGGTATGAACATGTGCATTCTGTTCGAGTACAACGGAGGCACTCAATGCAATCGCTCTTAATTGCAAAGCGAGATAAGGGATAATTGCAATCACTGCAAGAATAGTGACTAAGGCTGCGAGACTACCGCTTTTGCCATATCGGGCAGCAACGAAATCGGCAATTGAAGAAATGGCATGATGCTGACGAATCCTTCCTAACCGTTTCCAAATGTCGTAACCAAACCAAATAAAAAGTAATGGTCCTAAATAAATTGGTAAGAAAATAATACCTTCACGGACAGCTGCACCTGTTGCGCCGTAGAATGTCCAAGATGAGCAATATACGCCTAAAGTTAAGCTGAACATCAACATGCGACCACGTGTACTTAAGCGACTGGCATGTTTTTCTCCAAAAAAAGCACAGCCGAATAACAGTGCGATATATAGGGCAAGTGCCCCAATAATAAGCCAATTGTTCATATTGCTCACGTGATCAAACTCCATTTTCTATCATACCCGAAGCATCAAAAGGGTTATGAGCAGAGATTTGTATTTAGAGACCAAAGTCTAAGTTACGAGTCAAGCATAATCTTGTTAATTTAAATAATGAAAAATCCCTAGTAAAAAAGGGGTCCACGGCTGGACACAAAAATAAGGAGTTAATGATGGATGACTCACAGGTAGAACGCATTCTACACAATCCAAAGTTTCAAGAAATGGTCAGCAAAAAACGTACATTAAGTTGGACATTAACAGCAATCATGTTGTTTATCTATGTCGGATTTATGCTTTTAGTTGGCTATAACAAAGAGTTCCTAGCAAGTTCTTTTAGTGGTGGTGTAACAACATGGGGCATGCCCCTCGGTTTAGGCATTATCGTACTGTCATTTTTATTGTGTGGTGTCTATTCATACATCGCCAATAATAAACTGGATCAGTTGAATGAAGAGGCTCTCAAGGAAGTTGAGGCAATCACACATGAAAAAGGGATGCACTGAGATGAAAGGGACCTCATTCAAAGCGAAACTGTTCGCGCTTGCAAGCCTATGTTGTTCTCAAGTTGCATTTGCTGGCCCTGATTTAGGTGCAGCAGAGCAACAAGCAACGAACTGGCATGCAATCATCATGTTCACCATTTTTGTTGGTTTCACTTTGTTTATTACTAAGTGGGCAGCAAAACAAACCACGAATACAGCTGATTTCTATACCGCAGGTGGTGGAATTAGTGGCTTCCAAAATGGTTTAGCGATTGCAGGTGACTATATGTCGGCCGCATCGTTCCTCGGTATTTCAGCACTTGTGTTCAGTTCAGGCTTTGATGGTTTGCTCTATTCACTTGGTTTCATGGTCGGTTGGCCAATCGTACTTTTCCTTGTTGCTGAACGTTTACGTAACTTAGGTAAATATAATCTTTCTGATGTAGTTTCTTTCCGTTTGGAAGAAAAACCAGTTCGTACCTTAGCTGCATTAAGTTCTTTAGTTGTGGTTGCATTTTATCTGATTGCTCAAATGGTAGGAGCAGGTCAGTTAATCAAATTACTTTTTGGTTTGAACTATAATATTGCGGTTGTAATCGTCGGTTTGTTGATGATGGCATACGTAATTTTTGGTGGTATGTTAGCAACCACTTGGGTACAAATCATTAAAGCCGTAATGTTACTCAGTGGAGCAACATTCATGGCATTCATGGTAATGAAAGCTGTTGGCTTTAGTTTCTCAAACATGTTCAATCAAGCGATTGGTGTGTATAGCCAATCTCACAGCATTAGCTGGGATGAAGCTGCAAAAATCATGGGGCCTGGTAAATTGGCTGCAAACCCGATTGATGCGTTATCACTTGGTCTTGCATTAATGTTTGGTACAGCAGGCTTACCACATATCTTAATGCGCTTCTTCACTGTTAAAGATGCTAAAGAAGCTCGTAAATCAGTTGTAGTTGCAACAGGTTTCATTGGTTACTTCTATCTGCTCACCTTCATTATCGGTTTCGGTGCGATCTTATTCGTTTCAAACAACCCTCAGTTCCTTGATGTCGCTAAAGCAGCGGTAACAGGTAAATTAGAGTTGGTTGGTGGTAACAACATGGCTGCGGTTCACTTAAGTGATGCAGTTGGTGGCGACTTGTTCATGGGCTTCATTTCAGCAGTTGCATTTGCAACAATCCTTGCTGTAGTGGCTGGCTTAACACTTTCAGGTGCTTCTGCGATTTCACATGACTTATATGCAAACGTATTCAAAAAAGGTCAAACTACGCCTCAATCTGAATTACGTATGTCAAAAATTGCAACTTTAGGTTTAGCAATCTTTGCCATGATTCTTGGTATCTTGTTTGAAAAACAAAACGTTGCGTTCATGGTTGGTTTAGCATTCTCGGTTGCATGTTGTGCAAACTTCCCAGTACTTGTATTGTCTATGTTCTGGAAAGGTTTAACGACACGTGGTGCAGTGATTGGTGGTGTTGTTGGTCTAGTAACTGCAGTAACCCTGATCATTCTTTCTAAAGCAGTTTGGGTTGACACGTTGAAAATTTCAGACACCCCAGTGAATCCATTCAATGGTCCTGCAATTTTCGCGATGCCATTATCTTTCCTTTGCTGCTGGTTCTTCTCAGTAACTGACAAATCAGCTCGTGCAGAGAAAGAGCGTAAAGCGTTCGATGCTCAGTTTGTTCGTTCACAAACAGGTATTGGTATCTCTGGTGCATCTGATCACTAAGTAGATCGAATCCTAAGAATTAAAGCCCTCAACATTTGAGGGCTTTTTCTATTATTGATGCATACTGGCCAGTTGTTGCGCTTGATTACGATAGAGTGACAAACCGATCCGTTGCAAATGCCGTCCTTTTTCTTCAAGCAGTTGATTTAATTTTGGGATATGTTTGGCACCTGTATAGAGTGCTAGATTGCGACCAATTAAATAATAAGCAAACCATGAGGCTGACTGTGGTGCTAAACCCAATTTCTGCATTTTCTTGCGACCAATAAAGAACTGGGTAATTTCGAGGTGTTGCTTATAGGCGAGTTTTTGCTGAAAAGAGCGTAGGTAACGATATTTCCGTTCAAAGGGTTCTTTTGAAAGACTAGAGCCAAGACAAACACTGCTCTCATCAGATTGAGGATGTGCAAACTGCATCCAGTACATGAGTTTCCAGCCATCAGCTTCATTATCCACTAACCATTTTTCTTCAACGCCCATCAACCAGCCTGCGTATTTCCAGAAATGTAAAAAGCTGTCAATTTCTTGCTTGTTTGGAAAAATCCCCAAAGCCCGAATACCCAGCAATACCACACCGCTAAAGGCAATATTGGTCATGGCCTGATCATATTGATTGATAGGCAAACCCCAAGTTTCAGCATCCCATTTTTCAGATTTTTGCAGTTGATGACGCACCAGCGAATGAATAAAACGCACAAAAATCGTTGAGGTAAAGCCCTTGCTAAAACGTTCAAACCCATCTTTCTCGGTGATATCGACCCACCATTTGGTGGTTTCGGCCAGGCGAGTGCCCGCCTGTTTCTTTAATGCGCCTGTCAACACTAATGGCTGGTTAAAGCCAGGATACAGATAACCTGTCATGAGCGAAACATCTCTCAGGATGAGGCCATTATTCACACCCAGCCGATAGGTAAATTTCAGTGCCTCATCAATCTTGCCTTGATCGTACCAAATGGGTTTTTGTTCAATGAGCCGAAAAAACTCAGTGAGTTCAGGAATCTCATGTGGCAGCTTGTCCAAACCCTCATACAGCGCCGTTTCAAAATACTTACGGTGTTGTTTTGGGTTTTGTAATACCCAGCGCAACACCTGATCCATCGGCTCATCACCACTTTGCAGGGCAGTATTCAGTGCCAGATAGTCCCCATAACTCGGTTGAATTTGTTGATGCGTCATATAACCAAGAATTTTGGTTTTAATATTTGATTGAATCATGTCTTCAAACGCTGCTAAGCGTTTAGGTTTAACGATGCTTTGCATTGCATAAAGCCCCTGATTGTTATTTAATCAAAGCTTAATATGAATAAATATTCGTATTCAATTCGCGTTTTAATAAAGGCTGAACATGAGAAAAAGACCCCAGCAGCAACGTGCAAAAATGATTGTCGAAAGTATTCTGGAGGGAACGCAAAAATGTATTTCTGAATATGGTGTATTACAATTAACAACACCTAAAATTTCTGAAAAATCAGGGGTAAGTGTCGGATCAATTTATCAATATTTTGAAAATAAAGAACAGATTGTTGCTGAACTATTGTTACGTAAAAGCGAAAATTTAGGGCAGGCACTAAAGCAGTTAGTGATGCTCCAACAACAAACAGCTATTCAAGACATCATCACATTAAGTATCGCTTTTGGTTTTGAATCATTGAAATCGGATCATGGTTTCTTTATCGAAATCTTAAAAAATTGGCATGCCTATAGTGATTCAGAAGCGGCACAAGTATTAGAGCAGCATTTCTTGGAAGTGGGTATGTACTTATTTGGACGTTATTACCCCCATTGGGATTTTGAGACTTTAAAACACAAGTCTTTTGTGATTATTAACAGTACCTTATTTACCATGATGCGTTATGCCAGTAAAAATACCTTTTTAATTGAAGAACAACGTTTACAACAAGAACTCTCTAAAATGATTGTTGCCTTTTTAGATACGGTGTGATGCCATTAACTTAATGAAAATCATAACAATCACATGGAAAACAACATGCAAAGCTTAAAACAATTTTGGGGCAGTTTTCGTTTATTACCTTCTGCGTGGTTGTTGTTGGTGCAATTGGCATTATTAGTTATGGCGATGTTGACTTATGGAGATAGTGAATATCGTGCCTTAACTTGGTCACTAGGTGTTTTAGCTCTCTTAATTATTGCCAAGGTCATTCGCCAAACACCAGTATTCACATTTTGGGGCTTAGTCTTTGTCAGTGGTGCTTTTCTATTTTCAATTTTAATTTTTATTGGCTATGACAATTCAAAAATCCAAATCATCGCTTATAGTTTTGAAGCATTAGCGTATTTTTATGCTGCTTATGGATTATTACGTTATATGTTTGCAGATCGTTATCTCACCAAAGATGAATTATTTGCTGCAGGTGCAGTTTTTACCCTCATCGCTTGGGCATTCGCCTTTTTATATAGTATTTGCCAGTTGCTTTTACCCCATAGTTTTCAAAACCCAAATCAGCCACAAGATTTACAAGTTTGGCTCGATTTATTATTTCTGAGTTTTAGTCTGCAATCAGCAACGGGTTTATCTGATTTGATGCCAATTAGCCCAGCCGCTAGAGTATTAACCATGCTACAAATGTTTGGTGGGGTGATGTATCTCGCTGTCGTGGTTTCTCGATTAATTGCATTACAATACATTGCCCATTTACCTAAGCAATCGAGCGATAAAGAATAAATACAGTTACAGCATTACAACTGCTTTATTTTTCACATTTTTTATAATCAGTATCGAGTTTTACACCGCTGAACTCGCTTTTATTCACTATGTGAATGTCTTATTTGATCCTTAGGGTCTGTCATTATCATTAAAAAAATATGGGGGAATTATGCCTTCCAAGCCATCTTCGCAGTTTGCGAATGTGAATCCAAACGTGTTTTTAAGCACGGTGATTATCATTGCGATTTTTATCGCAATCGTCATTATCGCACCCAGTTCCTTTGAATTTCTGACACAACAACTGAAGCAATGGATTACAGATTCCTTTAGTTGGTTCTATGTCCTCTCTGTTGCGGTGTTTTTGATTTTACTGATTTATATTGCCTGTTCGGCCAGCGGCAAAATCAAATTAGGACCAGATCATAGCCAACCTGAATATAGCAATGGTTCGTGGTTTGCTATGCTGTTTACCGCAGGTATGGGCATCGGTTTGATGTTCTTCGGTGTTGCAGAACCTGTGATGCACTATGTCAGCCCACCGAGTGGTGATCCTGAAACTGTTGCATCTGCACAACAAGCCTTAAGGATTACCTTTTTCCACTGGGGTTTACATGCATGGGCAATTTACGCCGTGGTCGGATTGGCTTTGGCCTATTTTGCTTATCGTCATAATCTGCCGTTAAAAACCCGTTCAGCCTTATACCCTATTATTGGTAAGAAAATCTATGGCCCTTGGGGGGATGGGATTGATACCTTTGCCACCATTGGCACGGTTTTTGGGGTAGCAACCTCTTTAGGCTTTGGTGTTACTCAGATTAATTCTGGCTTACATTATTTATTTGGAGTGGAGCAAAGTAGCCAAGTCCAAGTGGGTTTGATTGTCTTTGTCAGTATTCTCGCTTCAATGTCAGTATTTCTCGGTTTGGATAAAGGCGTAAAACGTCTTTCTGAGCTGAATTTGGTCTTGGCTTTGGTACTTTTAGCCTTTGTATTTATTGCTGGCCCAAGTATCTATCTACTACAAACAACCATTCAAAACATGGGTTCGTATATGTCGAACCTATTTGGTATGACCTTTAACCTCTATGCTTATCAACCGAATGGCTGGATTGGCGGTTGGACTATTATGTATTGGGCTTGGTGGATTTCATGGTCGCCATTTGTGGGGATGTTTATTGCCCGTGTATCGCGCGGCCGAACCATCCGTGAGTTTATTGTGGGTGTATTACTGATTCCGACTGGGTTTACCATTATCTGGATGGGCTTTTTAGGTAATGCTGCACTGTTCAATATTATGCAAGAGCATAATCACAGTCTCATTCACGCCGTACAAAGTGATTCATCAGTTGCGTTATTTGAGTTTTTGAATCATTTGCCATTTTCAGGAGTGATGAGTTTATTGGCGACGGTATTGGTGATGCTCTTTTTCGTCACCTCTGCGGATTCGGGTGCACTGGTTACTGATTATCTCACCGCTAAAACCGAAAACTCTCCAACATGGCAAAGATTGTTTTGGACGGTGTTGATGGCCGCATTGGCCATTATCCTGCTGTTGGTGGGTGGTCTGTCTGCATTGCAATCCTCTATTATTATGAGTGCATTGCCTTTTACTTTTATTATGTTGCTGATGAGTTGGGGCTTACTCAAAGCCTTGAAGTTAGATGTCACTAAAATGAAGGCCATTCAAGAGGCGCGTATTACTCCACGTGCCATCAATAATCCACGCAGTTGGCAGCAGCGTCTGGGTTTGATCATGCATTATCCGCATACAGAAACTGAAGTTCAGCACTATATCGACACGCAAGTTCGTAAGGCTTTTGAAAGTATCCAGCGAGAATTTAAACGCCGTCATTTAGAGGTGGATATTCGGGAGATTGAAGATGGGCTGCAATTACATGTCGATCATCACCATGAAATTAACTTTACCTATAAAGTGGTTTCGCATGCCACTGTTCCACCTAGCTTTATGTTAGGGCGGGCAGATGAGGATGAATCGAATTATTTCCAAGCAGAAGTGTTCTTAAGAGAAGGTGGTCAAAATTATGATGTGATGGATTGGACGCAAGAAGATTTAATCCAAGACATTATTGATCAATATGAACGTCATCTATACTTCTTGAATATTGTGAGAGGGAGTACTCCTTAAGAGAAAGTACTTATTGCAATACTGAGAACAACGGTTTTGATCGATCAAAGCCGTTGTTTTTATTTTGGGTGGTGAAGTTTCAAACATCAATCGAATAAGAGACAAATTTTTGCATGGAGTAAGGTGCTTAAAATAAAAGCTAAATATAAAAATAAAAATGCTTTTCTGCTGATAATAAAAACATAATTCCAATAAACTGTTTTAATTTCAATTAGTTAGTCTATTTAAATTCACTTTTAAGAAAATTAATAAATTTTAAATTATATAAATCAGTAAATTAGGTGGGTTGAAGTTTAAAAAAAAAACAACCGAATTTTAAATTTTCTAAAAGTGCTTGCGTGTGTTTTGAAATGGTGTAGAATGCACATCCATCGGCGGTGATGCAGATAAAAACTTGTTGAGAAACAAGGATTTGGCTAGATTGGTTAGGTTCTTGGGTTGATTGGTGGGTTTTAAAAATATCGAAATTACCTGTTGACTTTAATTTAGATTAGAGTAATATAGCCGACCTAGCTTGATGATGACGAATCATCGAGAAGATCATTAAGAGAATAGAAGAACAACTTGTGTGGATTTTTACTGGTTGATCGATCGAAAATATTTCATTGATTGAATGGTAGAAATTACTCGAAGTTTATTTGAGCGAATTTTTAGTCAGAAAATTGATGAGCCAGATTTAGTACTTTTAGTAAAGTACAAATGATTTTAAACTGAAGAGTTTGATCATGGCTCAGATTGAACGCTGGCGGCAGGCTTAACACATGCAAGTCGAGCGGAGATGAGGTGCTTGCACCTTATCTTAGCGGCGGACGGGTGAGTAATGCTTAGGAATCTGCCATTTAGTGGGGGACAACATTCCGAAAGGAATGCTAATACCGCATACGTCCTACGGGAGAAAGCAGGGGATCTTCGGACCTTGCGCTAAATGATGAGCCTAAGTCGGATTAGCTAGTTGGTGGGGTAAAGGCCTACCAAGGCGACGATCTGTAGCGGGTCTGAGAGGATGATCCGCCACACTGGGACTGAGACACGGCCCAGACTCCTACGGGAGGCAGCAGTGGGGAATATTGGACAATGGGCGGAAGCCTGATCCAGCCATGCCGCGTGTGTGAAGAAGGCCTTTTGGTTGTAAAGCACTTTAAGCGAGGAGGAGGCTACCTAGATTAATACTCTGGGATAGTGGACGTTACTCGCAGAATAAGCACCGGCTAACTCTGTGCCAGCAGCCGCGGTAATACAGAGGGTGCGAGCGTTAATCGGATTTACTGGGCGTAAAGCGTGCGTAGGCGGCTGATTAAGTCGGATGTGAAATCCCTGAGCTTAACTTAGGAATTGCATTCGATACTGGTCAGCTAGAGTATGGGAGAGGATGGTAGAATTCCAGGTGTAGCGGTGAAATGCGTAGAGATCTGGAGGAATACCGATGGCGAAGGCAGCCATCTGGCCTAATACTGACGCTGAGGTACGAAAGCATGGGGAGCAAACAGGATTAGATACCCTGGTAGTCCATGCCGTAAACGATGTCTACTAGCCGTTGGGGCCTTTGAGGCTTTAGTGGCGCAGCTAACGCGATAAGTAGACCGCCTGGGGAGTACGGTCGCAAGACTAAAACTCAAATGAATTGACGGGGGCCCGCACAAGCGGTGGAGCATGTGGTTTAATTCGATGCAACGCGAAGAACCTTACCTGGCCTTGACATACAGAGAACTTTCCAGAGATGGATTGGTGCCTTCGGGAACTCTGATACAGGTGCTGCATGGCTGTCGTCAGCTCGTGTCGTGAGATGTTGGGTTAAGTCCCGCAACGAGCGCAACCCTTTTCCTTACTTGCCAGCATTTCGGATGGGAACTTTAAGGATACTGCCAGTGACAAACTGGAGGAAGGCGGGGACGACGTCAAGTCATCATGGCCCTTACGGCCAGGGCTACACACGTGCTACAATGGTCGGTACAAAGGGTTGCTACCTAGCGATAGGATGCTAATCTCAAAAAGCCGATCGTAGTCCGGATTGGAGTCTGCAACTCGACTCCATGAAGTCGGAATCGCTAGTAATCGCGGATCAGAATGCCGCGGTGAATACGTTCCCGGGCCTTGTACACACCGCCCGTCACACCATGGGAGTTTGTTGCACCAGAAGTAGGTAGTCTAACCGCAAGGAGGACGCTTACCACGGTGTGGCCGATGACTGGGGTGAAGTCGTAACAAGGTAGCCGTAGGGGAACCTGCGGCTGGATCACCTCCTTAACGAAAGATTGACGATCGGTAAGAATCCACAACAAGTTGTTCTTCGAAGATGTATCTGAGGGTCTGTAGCTCAGTTGGTTAGAGCACACGCTTGATAAGCGTGGGGTCACAAGTTCAAGTCTTGTCAGACCCACCAATCTGCAACAAAGCTAGAGATTAAGATATATCGTTCATTAAGTGATAAGCTGGGGACTTAGCTTAGTTGGTAGAGCGCCTGCTTTGCACGCAGGAGGTCAGGAGTTCGACTCTCCTAGTCTCCACCATGAATTAAAAGAGTTTGTAAAAACGAAATTAATTCAAAGCTAAATAGATTATAGAGTTTAATGAATAAAAAGATTAAGTAATTGATCTTGGTTTATTAATCTCTGTGATTTATCACAGTTTACTGCAAGCTGACGAGGCTGTAGTTAATCATTAACAGATTAGAAAATTGAGTCTGAAATAAATTGTTCACTCAAGAATTTAAGTTGATCGAAGTAATTTGATTGATTTAAACATATTGAGAACTAGCAAAAACACTGAATCAAGCGTTTTGGTATATGAATTTAGATTGAAGCTGTACGGTGATTAAGTTCACGAAGCAACAAACTGGATGAGAGCGATGTAAGTTGAAAAACGAGCATAGCAATCTGTCCTAACCTTACTTGTAAGGGTTAGCGACTGTTTGGGGTTGTATAGTCAAGTAATTAAGTGCATGTGGTGGATGCCTTGGCAGTCAGAGGCGATGAAAGACGTAATAGCCTGCGATAAGCTCCGGGGAGGCGGCAAATATCCTTTGATCCGGAGATTTCTGAATGGGGGAACCCACCCGCTATAAGGCGGGTATCATAAGCTGAATACATAGGCTTATGAAGCGAACGAGGGGAAGTGAAACATCTCAGTACCCTTAGGAAAAGAAATCAATTGAGATTCCCTTAGTAGCGGCGAGCGAACGGGGATCAGCCCATTAAGTTGTGTGTGTTCTAGTGGAACGCTCTGGGAAGTGCGAACGTAGAGGGTGATATTCCCGTACACGAAAGGGCACACACAATGATGACGAGTAGGGCGAGGCACGTGAAACCTTGTCTGAATATGGGGGGACCATCCTCCAAGGCTAAATACTCCTGACTGACCGATAGTGAACCAGTACCGTGAGGGAAAGGCGAAAAGAACCCCTGTGAGGGGAGTGAAATAGATCCTGAAACCGCATGCATACAAGCAGTGGGAGCCGACTTGTTCGGTGACTGCGTACCTTTTGTATAATGGGTCAGCGACTTATATTCAGTAGCGAGGTTAACCGTATAGGGGAGCCGTAGAGAAATCGAGTCTTAATAGGGCGTATAGTTGCTGGGTATAGACCCGAAACCAGGCGATCTATCCATGAGCAGGTTGAAGGTTGGGTAACACTAACTGGAGGACCGAACCCACTGTCGTTGAAAAGCCAGGGGATGACTTGTGGATAGGGGTGAAAGGCTAATCAAGCCTGGTGATAGCTGGTTCTCCCCGAAAGCTATTTAGGTAGCGCCTCGGACGAATACCATTGGGGGTAGAGCACTGTTTCGGCTAGGGGGTCATCCCGACTTACCAAACCGATGCAAACTCCGAATACCAATGAGTACTATCCGGGAGACAGACTGCGGGTGCTAACGTCCGTAGTCAAGAGGAAAACAATCCAGACCGCCAGCTAAGGCCCCAAAATCATAGTTAAGTGGGAAACGATGTGGGAAGGCATAGACAGCTAGGAGGTTGGCTTAGAAGCAGCCACCCTTTAAAGAAAGCGTAATAGCTCACTAGTCGAGTCGGCCTGCGCGGAAGATGTAACGGGGCTAAAACTATGTGCCGAAGCTGCGGATGTATACTATGTATACGTGGTAGGGGAGCGTTCTGTAAGCCGATGAAGGTGTGTTGAGAAGCATGCTGGAGGTATCAGAAGTGCGAATGCTGACGTGAGTAACGACAAAACGGGTGAAAAACCCGTTCGCTGAAAGACCAAGGGTTCCAGTCCAACGTTAATCGGGGCTGGGTGAGTCGACCCCTAAGGCGAGGCCGAGAGGCGTAGTCGATGGGAAATTGGTTAATATTCCAATACTTCTGTGTAATGCGATGAGAGGACGGAGAAGGTTAAGTCAGCCTGGCGTTGGTTGTCCAGGTGGAAGGTTGTAGGCATGTATCTTAGGCAAATCCGGGGTACTCTATGCTGAGAGCTGATAGCAAGCTGTACTTGTACAGTGAAGTGGCTGATACCATGCTTCCAGGAAAAGTCTCTAAGCTTCAGTTACACAGGAATCGTACCCGAAACCGACACAGGTGGTCAGGTCGAGTAGACCAAAGCGCTTGAGAGAACTCTGCTGAAGGAACTAGGCAAAATGGTACCGTAACTTCGGGAGAAGGTACGCTGCTGACGGTGATGGGACTTGCTCCCTGAGCGGTTGGCAGCCGCAGAAACCAGGCCGCTGCAACTGTTTATTAAAAACATAGCACTCTGCAAACACGAAAGTGGACGTATAGGGTGTGATGCCTGCCCGGTGCTGGAAGGTTAATTGATGGGGTTAGCGTAAGCGAAGCTCTTGATCGAAGCCCCAGTAAACGGCGGCCGTAACTATAACGGTCCTAAGGTAGCGAAATTCCTTGTCGGGTAAGTTCCGACCTGCACGAATGGCATAATGATGGCGGCGCTGTCTCCAGCAGAGGCTCAGTGAAATCGAAATCGCTGTGAAGATGCAGTGTACCCGCGGCTAGACGGAAAGACCCCGTGAACCTTTACTGCAGCTTGACATTGAACTTTGACCTTACTTGTGTAGGATAGGTGGGAGGCTTTGAAGTTGGAACGCTAGTTCCAATGGAGCCGTCCTTGAAATACCACCCTGGTAATGTTGAGGTTCTAACTCTGCCCCGTAATCCGGGGCGAGGACCATGTCTGGTGGGTAGTTTGACTGGGGCGGTCTCCTCCTAAAGAGTAACGGAGGAGTACGAAGGTGCGCTCAGCGTGGTCGGAAATCACGCGTAGAGTATAAAGGCAAAAGCGCGCTTAACTGCGAGACCCACAAGTCGAGCAGGTACGAAAGTAGGTCTTAGTGATCCGGTGGTTCTGTATGGAAGGGCCATCGCTCAACGGATAAAAGGTACTCTGGGGATAACAGGCTGATACCGCCCAAGAGTTCATATCGACGGCGGTGTTTGGCACCTCGATGTCGGCTCATCTCATCCTGGGGCTGAAGCAGGTCCCAAGGGTATGGCTGTTCGCCATTTAAAGAGGTACGCGAGCTGGGTTTAGAACGTCGTGAGACAGTTCGGTCCCTATCTACCGTGGGCGCTGGAAATTTGAGAGGATCTGCTCCTAGTACGAGAGGACCAGAGTGGACGAACCTCTGGTGTACCGGTTGTGACGCCAGTCGCATCGCCGGGTAGCTATGTTCGGAAGGGATAACCGCTGAAAGCATCTAAGCGGGAAGCCTACCTCAAGATAAGATTTCCCTAGGAATTTATTCCTCTAAAGAGCCGTTCGAGACTAGGACGTTGATAGGTTGGGTGTGGAAGCACGGTGACGTGTGAAGCTGACCAATACTAATTGCTCGTGAGGCTTGACTATACAACACCCAAACAGTTGTTGTATTCAAGATAAATTCAATACACAACTTGATTTAGTGTGAAAACTAGTTAAAATGCTGAACACAAAGTTAGACTCAATATCTAATCCGTTAATAACTCTTTGGTTCGTAAGTAAGGCAGACATGAAGTGAAAACACAACATGATCAATAAGACCCCAAAACACCACAACAGTTTGCTGGCGACAATAGCAAGAGTGAACCACCTGATCCCTTCCCGAACTCAGAAGTGAAACCTCTTAGCGCTGATGGTAGTGTGGCACTTGCCATGTGAGAGTAAGTCATCGCCAGCTTTTAAATCTAAACACCCCTAACCTAACGGTTAGGGGTGTTTTTTATGTTACATTTATTTTAATTATATGATTGTCATTGATTAAGAAGATGTTATGGATGAAATCTCATTAGAAAAAATTAAATCAAATTTTAAACAAGTAAAAAATATACTATCTAATTCTACCCGTGTACACATTGATCGAGTTGAATATAGGACTTTCGATGAAGGGATGTGTGATGCTGTCTATTTTATTTGTAAAAAATCACAAGGTTTGAATTCATTAGAAGCATTTATAATACTGGTTATTCATAAACTTCATTTTTATGAAGAATGGGATATTCTTGAAACAACTACAACAGATTTAAAAAATATTTTTGATATTTGGCTATTACCTATATTAGAGAAAGCTAATTTTAAAAAACTAATTGAATTAGAAGTACAAGAACAAACACAATGGATAGTGTATTCTATCGAAAAATTAATAAAGAAAAATCTAAAATACTCTGATCGTTGGGGAATTTATCATAACGGTGTGGAGGTTACTCCAGTTGAAAGTTTTACTTTACCTATTTCTTCAGATATAAAATTAGCATTAGGATTAACAGCAGATTGGAATGAGATAGAGATATTTTATGAAACGTCCGATGACTATGTGTTTTTCTCATGGTTTACGGGTGCATAATCGGCGAAGAAAACTATAAATATGGGAAAAACTTTTCATAAATCTTAATGTTTTCTACTTTCCTCTTAGATTCACAAGCCTATAATGCTTAAGAATCATTCCAAATCTAATAAGGAAATAACATGTCGACCGATCAGCAATTTCCAACGCCTGCCAACCTAGGTATCGCTGTTTATGCAAACAATGCCGAAGCCATTGGTAATACACCTTTAGTTCGTATCAATCGCTTGATTAAATCAGATGCTACAGTATTGGCAAAAGTGGAAAGCCGTAATCCTGCATTTTCAGTAAAATGCCGTATAGGCGCAGCGTTGATTGCGGATGCGGAAAAACGTGGCGTACTGAAAGCAGGGATGCATATTGTTGAGCCAACCAGTGGTAATACAGGTATTGCCTTGGCATTCGTTGCAGCAGCAAAAGGTTATCCGATTACTTTAACTATGCCAGCAAGTATGAGCTTAGAGCGTAGAAAAGTACTTAAAGCTTTAGGGGCAAATTTAGTGCTCACTGAACCAGCAAAGGGTATGAAAGGGGCTGTCGATGAAGCTGTTCGTTTAGCCAATGAAAATCCTGAGCTTTATTTCCTACCACAACAATTTGAAAATCCAGCCAACCCTCAAATTCATGTTGATACGACTGGTCCTGAAATCTGGCAGGCAACCAATGGACAAGTGGATATCTTAGTTGCGGGTGTTGGTACTGGTGGAACAATTACAGGAATTTCACGTTATTTTGAGCAAGTTCAAAATCAGCCAATTTATTCTGTTGCAGTCGAACCTGCTGAATCTCCAATTATTACCCAAACTAAAAATGGTGAAAGCATTACACCAGCACCGCATAAAATTCAAGGGATTGGTGCGAATTTTATTCCTAAAAACTTAGACCTAAACTTGGTCGATGAAGTGTTGCCAGTGAATAGTGCGGATGCGATTGAGTGGGCAAGAAAATGTGCAATGCAAGAAGGAATTTTAGTGGGTATTTCAAGCGGTGCAGCATTGGCGGCGGCGGCACAAATTGCTGAACGCCCTGAAAATGTAGGCAAAACGATTGTTGTAATTTTACCTGATAGTGGTGAGCGTTATTTGTCTTCGGTGTTATTTGAAGGTTTGTTTGACGAAGCATAATTTCATTATTCAGCGAATAAAAACCATGCCTAAGAGCATGGTTTCTTATTTACTCTTTATTTTATAGGGCTTTTTTTAAGATTTTTTCATGACGTTTTACTGAACGAGCATACTTTTTACCTTTATGGCGTGTCCAAAAACTCCGTTCATAACCTGATGGCCCAACATTATAATACGCTACGGCTTTTGACCAACTGCCTGCAGATTTATAATAGGTCGATAGGATATATGCACCGCAATTAATATTAGTATTTTCATCATACAAATTGCCAGGGCAAGATGTACTCCAATAGCTAGAAATAATTTGAGTTAGACCAATCGCACCTGTGGGCGAGCGCGCTGAGCTATTAAAATTTGATTCTTGGCGAATGAGCGCAGCGAGTAAAGTGGGTGATATATCATAACGCTCTGCATTTTGCACGATCATTGGGGATAAGCGATTTGCTGTATTTGGAGAAACAGAATAGGCATTTTGTAGTCCAGATGACAACTGAGTAGAGCGATTGGCGAATGATCCACTTAAACTACTGCAAGCTGTCATATTGATTGCAATCACAATCAAGCTTATTTGAATAATCAGCCTTTTTAATTTTTTTATAGATCGTTGTTGATCATCGTGAATGGAGATGAATTGCAAAATAATAAACCGTTAGCGTTAAGTTAAATGGATGGTATTAACCACGAATAAATGAGTCAATAACAGTTACTTTATGATCATGTGAATATCTCTTTATCAATAGAAAAAGCCCCGACATCCTGTCGAGGCTTTTTCATATTTGGTTTCTTGCCGTTAACTCCTGTCAACGACCACATCCTGTGTTTCTTGTTGTTCTGAATGAGACATCCTATCTCTTTATGACTAATATCATAGATAATTAAACTTTAGTCGTATATTCGCTAATTACCCCAACTCGTGTACGTTTTAGCCTACAAAATATAGGGTCATTTTGCAGAAAACTATATGCAATGCCCAACTTTTCAGGTTTTTTTAAAGGCAGCCATTACAGGGAGTCTAAAAGAGACTAAAATCAAACCAGACCTGTAGAAAAAGCTGATTTATGTCGGACATTGTCAAAACCCATATCGAATATGGTTCAAAATCGTTTACTGCGATTTTATGGTCTTTATTTTTTGCTGGTTTTGCATCCTTTTCATCGTTGTACTGTGTACAACCCATGATGCCAATTTTTGCAAAATTCTTTCAGGTTACACCGACGCATAGTAGTTTTCCTTTATCCTTTTCTACCGTCGCCTTAGCAATTGGTCTGTTATTCACAGGTTTTATTTCTGATCGTTTTGGACGTAAACCGATCATGGTTTGTGCCTTATTCCTCGTTTCGATTCTCTTATTGATTAGTGCTTCGTTTCCAATTTGGGAGATTTTTCTCAGCACCCGTATTCTCATTGGTTTAGCCGTGAGTGGGGTCGCAGCCGTTGCAATGACTTATATCGGCGAAGAAATTGCGCAGAAAGATATCGGTTTTGCGATGGGATTGTATATCTCTGGCACAGCGATTGGCGGCATGGGTGGACGTTTAATTGCAGGGGTATTGGTTGACTTTATTTCTTGGCAATCTGCAACCTATATCATTGGTTTTCTAAATTTTATTATTGCTTGTCTATTTTATTTATTGTTGCCCAAATCACAGCATTTCAAGCCATTTCCATTCCGATTTTCACGTTTTAAAGCCGCGTTTGAGCAAAATTTAAAAGACTCGAAACTACGAATTTTATTTGCCCAAGGCTTTATTTTAATGGGCTGCCTAGTCACAGTTTTTAACTATATCAGTTACCACTTATTAGAAGCGCCATTTCATTTATCACAAACATGGATTGGTTTGATTTCGATTGCTTATCTTGCTGGAATTTATAGTTCACCGAAAGCTGCGCAATGGGGGTATCAATATGGTCGAGCAAAAGTGCTGCCTTTTTTATTATTTAGCATGATGGTTGGTCTGTTCATTACGCTTATTCCTTCGCTTTGGGCAATTTTACTGGGATTGACGATTTTCACTTTTTCATTTTTTGCTGCACATTCAACTGCAAGTAGTTGGGTCTCCGTTCAAGCGGTACAATATCGGGCAGTAGCTTCTTCGCTGTATTTATTTTGCTATTACATCGGCTCAAGTTTGCTTGGGAGTAGTGGTGGTTTGGTCTGGGAGCATTTTGGATGGATTGGAATTAATTTGAGTGTCGGAGTGGTCTTAGTGATTGGTTTTGCGCTCGCGATACACTTAATGAAGAATGAAAATAAAACGACAATTAAAGTCGCATAAACTTGATAAAAGTCCTGAAAATTTAGTAATTTAAACAAGCACCTATTTGGGTGTAGAGATAATATTAAAATTGGGGGAGATAAGATGGAATTACATAGTCGTGTTTATTATAAGCATCCTGACTCAACAATCATGGGACAATTAGAGGTCTTATTTACCACACATCATGGAGATGAAGAAAAGTTCATTCAGACAGCTTTACTCATCAATCCGCAAGCCGATGAGATTACTCAAGAGCTAGTTGATTTGATTGATTCGATTGAACATGATCTTGCGCCAGAAACATTGCACTATGTTGATGGATTTGCTGTCCTAGATTTTACACATGGCTCAAATGGCGATGAAAACATTGAAAATATTTTATTATTTTTAAAAGGATTATTACCTGATATTCATGCACAAGCTTGGGGCTGTGGTGATGATGATCCATGGGAGTTTTGGTTCAAATTTGATGGCGATGAGCTTATTCGTGAAGATGATGAACCATTGAATGATCCTGATGAAGATGAAGAAATTAAAGCTTCTATTTATACGTGGTGGCATCAAGATTTACCTTCTGAAATTAAAGAAGGCTTCTTGAACGAAGAAGTATAATTATCAACATTTTATGATGCTATTTCCTCAATAAGTTACAAATACTTTTTGGGGAAATGCTTCTGTTTGTTTTTTGATCTATAAAAATGAATTGAATTCATGCTAAAATGATCGGCTTTCATCTTTAGATGTCTCTCCTCCATCTGCTAGCCGAGATTCGCAAGCCATGTCTACTGCCTATACTATGCAGACCGCGCCAAAAGCGTTGTTTGATTACGACAAATATTGGGCGTCGTGTTTTGAACCCGCACCATTTTTGCCGATGTCACGAGAAGAAATGGATCAACTCGGCTGGGATGCGTGTGACTTTATTTTGGTTTGTGGTGATGCCTATATTGACCATCCGTCATTTGTGTCGGGTGTGATTGGGCGTGTACTTGAAGCACAAGGCTTCCGTGTCGGGATTATTGCACAGCCAGACTGGACCAATGTGGAAAGCTTCCGTGTGCTAGGCAAGCCCACCATTGCGTGGGGGGTAACGGCAGGCAATATGGATTCAATGATTAACCGTTATACGGCAGATCGTAAAATTCGTTCCGATGATGCCTATTCGCCAAACAATGAAGCAAATAAGCGTCCAGACCGTGCAGCAACAGTTTACTGTCAGCGTTGCCGTGAGGCTTTTCCTGACGTTCCTGTCTTGCTTGGTGGTATTGAAGGCAGCTTGCGTCGTATTGCACATTATGATTATTGGTCTGACAAAGTTCGCCGCTCAATCTTGATGGATTCTAAAGCCGATTTATTGATGTACGGAAATGGTGAGCGTGCAATCATTGAAGTGATGCATCGTCTAGCCAAAGGTGAGAAAATCCACGAAATTACAGATGTTCGTGGTACAGCATTTATTATTAATAAGCATAATAAAGCATCTAAAGCCAAATTCGTTGAAATTGCCAGTAATGACGTGGATACCATTGGACGTGTCGATCCAATTATTAATCCTTATGTCATGACTGAAGATATTGATGGCTGTGAAGTTGAAAAAGAAAAAGGTAACTCATTAGCGCAGTATCAAAATTTCCAAAAAGAAATCGTTGCCAATCCAATCGTGCGTGAAGGCGATCAGCTCGATCCAGATACACAGATTGTGCAGTTAAAGCCTGCGCCATCAAAAGCGATTAAACATAAATTACCACCGCGTGAACTGGCGGTGATTCGTTTGCCCTCATTTGAAGAGGTGGCGAATGATCATGTGCTGTATGCCCATGCCAACCGCATCTTGCACCTTGAAACCAATCCGGGTAATGCACGTGCCTTAGTGCAGCGTCATGGTGAGCGGGACGTCTGGATCAACCCACCACCAATTCCTCTGACCACTGAGGAAATGGATTATGTGTTTGATTTACCCTATGCACGTTTACCGCATCCTTCTTATGGAAATGCACGTTTCCCAGCCTTTGATATGATCAAATTCTCGGTCAATATCATGCGTGGTTGTTTTGGTGGATGTACCTTCTGTTCAATTACTGAACATGAGGGGCGTATTATTCAAAACCGTTCTGAAGATTCAATTTTACGTGAAATTGAAAAGATCCGTGATACGGCACCTCAATTTACAGGCATCATTTCAGACTTAGGTGGTCCAACTGCAAACATGTACCGTTTGCATTGTAATGACCCTGAAATTGAAAAAAATTGTCGTAAGCCATCTTGTGTTTATCCAGGCGTTTGTCAAAACCTACATACCGATCATGCACCTCTTGTTCAGCTTTATCGTAAAGCGCGTGAAATCAAAGGTGTGAAGAAGATTTTGATTGGTTCTGGTCTACGTTATGACCTTGCGGTATTGAACCCTGAATATGTGAAAGAATTGGTACAGCATCATGTGGGTGGCTATTTAAAAATTGCACCTGAGCATACTGAACAAGGTCCATTGTCGAAGATGATGAAGCCGGGAATTGGGACGTATGACCGCTTTAAACAAATGTTTGAGCGTTTCAGTAAGGAAGCAGGTAAGGAACAGTATCTGATTCCATACTTCATTGCAGCGCATCCGGGTACCACCGATTATGACATGATGAACTTGGCGATTTGGTTGAAGAAAAATGGTTTCCGTGCTGATCAGGTACAAACCTTCTACCCATCACCAATGGCCACTGCGACCACGATGTACTACACAGGCAAAAATCCGTTGTCTAAAGTGGCACGTTATACTGAAAATGTCGATATTGTGAAAGGTGAAAAGCGTCGCCGTCTGCATAAAGCATTCTTGCGTTATCATGATCCAAATAACTGGCCTTTGTTACGTGAAGCACTGAAAGAGATGGGGCGTTCGGATTTAATTGGTAATTCGAAGCAGCATCTGATCCCAACCTATCAGCCACAAGGTACGGCTGAAGGTGAATATAAATCTGCACGTAAAAAGAACTCCACTGTTGCAGGTGATTCAGCGAAGCGTGGTCAAGCGCAATCTCAGCCACAATCAGGTCAGAAACGTCCACAAAAAGGGCAAATCTTAACGCAACATACAGGTTTACCGCCACGTGAAACAGGTGACAAAAAACCATTCTCAGGAAAATCAAAACCTAAAGTGAAACCAAAGCGTTAAATCAATAAAAAGAAGGCATCAGTCATGATGCCTTCTTTTTTATATATAAATGGTAGGGTAGTCGCAATCTGGTTATAAAAGTACAATTTATCGAAACATATACTGACAATATCCGCTTGAATATTTGCCTACTGATGATTATAAATATATATGCAGGATGCTTTTACGACTTTGGTCGACGAGTGAAACACGATTAAAAAAATTTAAGTTACACTGCTAAAATGACTTTAACTATCGTTGTTACTGATTAAAAAAATGGCTCAAAGCCAAAATGATTATAAAAAATCTAAAGGGATTCGTTAGAAATGTATTATTTCATAACAATAGTTGGATTGCTGTTGATTACAGCACTTGTGTTTCGACGTCTACATCCTAATCGGCGTCAAGATAGTCCATTAAAACGCCGTGGTATTCTCAATATTTCTGAGCAAATTACCTTGATGCGTTTACAAGCTGTATTACCTCGTCATACGATTTTGGCGCATGTTTCTTTTGATGCGCTATTAACGACAAAATTTGCACATACGCGTCGTAAGTATCAAGGTTTAGTTGCTGATTTTGTTGTACTTGATCAGCAACATCAAGTGCTTGCAATTATTGAGATTGCAGACGAGTCATATGTGAATCGTCTACATCAAAAGCATTATCAAGACAGCTTATTAGAATTAGCCGGTTATCGAGTATTGCGCTATAGCAGTATTCCAACGGAGCAAGAGTTACGTGAGAACTTAGTTCCTGATCTATTTGAACCGATCATGCCTGTTTCAATCACAGCAACCACAATGCCGCAAACGGAACGAGTTATGAAATATAATGTTCTAGCAGCAAAATCATCTTAATTGATTATGGACGTACTGCTGTCACGGTCATTTCAACCAAAACATCTGGCGTATACAGTTTAGACTCTACGCAGGTACGTGCTGGGGGATGACCTTCAGCAATCCATGCATCCCAAACCGCATTCATTGCTGCATAATCTTGTTCAATGTCTTTTAGAAAAATAAGGACAGATAAAATATGCGTTTTGTCTGTACCTGCTTCTGCGAGTAAACGATCGATATTATCTAAAGTTTGTTGTGTCTGTGCAGTAACATCGACACTGGTATCATCTGCCAGTTGACCTGCCAAATGAACTAGATTTCCTGAAATTGCGACTTCGCAATAACGTGAAGTGACATGCAGTCTTTGCACAGACATAATGGTAACCTAATGAAAAAAACATAGGCTGATTGTACTGCATGGCCCCTAACTACAGTGTAATTTTGTATAAATCAGGCGGAAAAAGTTTCTATTTCCATTAAGTTACGATGTTTGAAAATCAAAATGCAGCGTTGTTGTGGGCAAATAATAATATTTCCCAGATTCAAAAACTGGATTTTGGCTTGTCGTAATTGATTCAGACAGGTTGCAATCGAGCTATGTAAAGGACATAGCTGTTTAAGTTGCTTTAACGCTAAATAAGTCGTTTGGTACATGGTTTTATTCCTGATCAATGTAGTGAAAAGAGGCGAAGAGATTACACTTCACCCTTATATATTTTTTATTGGCTTGGTTGTTCTGATTGATACCAATTGACATGACGAGTAATAAACATGACGCAGGCGATAAGAATGAAGGAAAGAATAGAACCGAATAAGAAGGTTTTACCGCTAGATTGCAGAAGTAGATACATCATGCCGTATAACGTACTCAGCAAAAGACCAAATAGGAATGCTGCTTTATAACCTTCAACAACAAAGTACAAATACCATGTAATTAAACTGATACAGGTAACTACAGCGACTAGATAAGCCCATGCAAAAGCATAATATTCGCTGATTGAAAGTAATAAGACAAAGAACACGCCTTGTGCCATAGCGACTAACGCATATTGGACAGGGTGAATTTTAAGGCTTTTTAAGACCTCGAATAAGAAGAAGCACCCAAAGGTAATAATAATGATCATGATGCCGTATTTAATCGCGCGATCAGTTTGGGTATAGATATTGACGGGTTCTAAAAACTGAGTAGAAATCCCTGAGATATTCGATAATGTGGTTGTAGCATAGGATGTTACGCTATCAGCAGCACGTGTTGCTTCGAGTGCCGCCATTGCAGCGCCTGAATTATTTAACACATCATAAATGCACTGGCTGTTTTCACACTTCGAAACACTGTTTAAATTACGCTTACCTAGAGCGATATTTTTCCAATCAGCTGAAAATTCTTGTTTCTTGCTGGACTTCTTAAACGGTAGACTTTGCCCATCATATTTGATATCACCCCAATTGCCTGTTGCGTGATAGGTCATTTCATAACTGGTTGGAATAAAGCGAAATTCACTCAGCCCTTCTAGTTTGAATTGCAGACTAAATAGAAATCCTTGTTGAAATTTTTGGATTAACTCAGGATATTGCTTTGCTGTGATATGCATCAAATCAAAGCCTTGCTGACTTTGGCTTTGTTCAGCAAAATCGAATTTATAGGCTTTACCATCAATATTAAACATGGGTTTGGCATTTAACCCACGTGCATCCTGAATTGGGAAAATAATTTCAGCCTGATTCCAAAGATAGTTGCGTTGAGATTCATTGCTGACCGCTTTAAATATCCCTTTACCAGACATCGTATTTTGATAGCTGATGGCTTTATAAATATTACGCTTGTAAGTGCTGTTTGATACGTCAAATTGTGCTGTCCAGTCTGTTGTTTCTGCCCCTAAACTAATAAAAACGGTTTGAGTACAATCATAGGTCTTCTTTTCTTCATTGGTACATGTGGTTTGAACTTGATAAGGAAGTTTTAAGTAAGGTGCAATGAGTTGTTGTGGTCGAATTTGTTCATTGGCAATATCACGAATCACTTGTTGTTGGTAGCTTTGACGTTCCGTCACCAAGTTGGAAATAAAGAAAAGACCAATATAAAAGACCAAAATAAGGAACAGAATTGCTCCTATTTTTAGATTAATAAAATTACGGCGCATGGTGGAATCCATTGTCATTGTGATATGACAAGTATTCCGAATCGAGATGCACTTCGGATGAGTTCCGCTTGAAGCTTATGTGAAGTTTGTATGAAGTATCAGTGTAACTAGGACACCAGAACAATGATTTTCTAAGAAATCGAGAGCGTTAGCTGAGATATTTTGAATGCTAATTTTGCCCTGATGTTGTTGAATAATTTGCTGCACGATACTAAGACCAATTCCTGTACTTCGTTGTTGATTATGCGGACGTGCTAGCGAAAAATAAGTCTCAAAGACCCGAGCGAGTGCATAGTTAGGAATCGCTTCAGCTTCATTAAACAAGGAAATTTCAATACTGTTCGTAACGCTATGCTGTTTCAATCGAACTGCAATCAAACCTTGTTCAGGGCAGAAATCTCTCGCATTATCCAATAGATTATTGAGTGCTTGTTTTAACCAAAATGGATCAGCATAGATTGAGCAATGCTCAGGAAGATCAAGTTGCACCTGTATTTTTTTACGCTGTAACGCGCTTTGTTGTTGCTGAAAGCATTGTTGAATCAGTGTATTGAAATCCACACTTTGAAATTCTAAAACATGCTGATTTTTTTCGAGTCGTGTCAGTAATAGCATGCGTTCGATTAAGGATTGTAGACGCTGACCTTGTTGCATAATATGGGTTGCAAATTGCTGTTGATCTTCTAAAGGTAAATCATCCTGTAATAATTCTGCACTGGCTTGGATTGCAGTCAGTGGGCTTTTCAGCTCATGGGTGAGTGTATTGACATAATTTTCAACGTAGGCACGATCTTCCAGTTTTTCCCGCATGTCACTGAGGGCTTGGGTCACTTGATTCAGCTCTTTGGCGGAATAGAAAAACGGTGCTTGATTCACAGGCGCAAGTGCTTGGGCGTAACGCCGTACTTTATCAATGCTATGTTTAAGCCAATAAGCAACCATACTGGCAAGTAATAAGCTGAGCGCTGCAATCCACAAGGCTTGATGAATGAGTTGTTGTTCGGCACGTTCAATATAAGGTTGTACGGATTGATTAGGCTTACCAATACTCACCACACCGAGTAATTGTTGTTGATAGATAATTGGTGCAGCAATGTGCATGACACTACTATTTCGGTCATTAGGATCGGTTGCAGTAGAGCGTGCGCCGTACTTGCCACGTAGGGTTAAGTAAACGTCATTCCATTTAGAATAATCTTGTCCAACTGCTTTCTTTTCGGAATCATAAATTACGATACCATGCTGATCTGTAATATAAAGCTGTTGGTTAATTTGATCTTTTTTATGTTGCCAAATCGTGGCATCAAGTTGACGTGATAATGCAGCTTGAATCTTCTGATCGAACTCAGGGGTATCGACTTGTTGTTGATGGACATCTTCCGCAATGAGTTGGGCAATAATATTGGCATTTTCCGCGAGCGTGTCTTCGACCACTTGTCGTACATTGGGTTTGACTTGTTGAGTCAGGGTATAGGCAATAAAGCTGAGACTCAGTACCACCACCAAGCTAAAGAAAAACCAAATGCGGATAAAGATGGACATATTATGATGACATCAAAATTTAGGATATGAAGGGAAGTGTTATTTTCTTTGCTTCAATCTCGAATAGATCACCTGATTGTATTTCAATGATTATTCGTGAATGACCATTTTCTAAAATAGAGAAATCTAAAATTTGATTGATAGAGATACTTTTACCCCATTCATTGTGATTAGCAATATGAAAGTTTTTAAATTTTTCAGCAATGAGTGTGACATCTTCAGATTGATTATTTCTGAGCTGAACTTTCAGATTTGATTGAATCCAATCTATATGAATGGAGATCAGTGACCAATCATGCATATCAATCTTTTCTTTCATTCTAGTATTGTCTGTATTTGCAGTATTGAAACCGTATTTTAAGCCTGTACCAAACTATACCCAAACCCACGATGTGTCCGAATCGGATCATCAGGGGTAATCTGTTTGAGTTTCTGCCTTAAACTTTTGATATGTGTATCCACTGTTCGTTCTAAACTATGCTCAGGATGTTCCCAAATATGATCCATGAGTTGCTGACGACTAAACACTTGTTCTGGATGCTGAATCAGTAAAAATAACAAACGATATTCATATCGCGTCAGTTGCAGCATTTGCCCATGATATTGAATTTGTAGCGATTGTGGATTGCATGTCCACGTAGCAGATTGTAAAGTAATTTCTGTTGGTGTGATTGGTGGTTGTGGTGGGATATTTTGCGTTTGTACTTCCATTCTGCGCCATACTGCTTTAATTCGTGCCACAATTTCTCGTGCGCTAAAAGGCTTAGTACAATAATCATCAGCGCCGATTTCTAAACCGACAACCCGATCAATTTCATCATCGCGAGCAGTTAAAAATAATAAAGGTGTTTGATATTTTTGACGCAGTTGTTTGCAGACTTCAAAACCATTGAGATCAGGTAAACCTACATCTAAAATAATAAAATCAAAAGTCTGTTGAGAGAGTAATTCGAGTGCTTGCATTCCTGTATTTGCCCAACTGACACTCCAACCTTCACGTTCAAGCGCATAACGCAGTGGTAATACAATGGCAGCTTCATCTTCAATACAGAGAATTTGTTTTTGATTCATAATGATCAGTAATCAATATTTTCTAATTTTATGATGTTAGTTTAACTGAAGTCTGGATCGAGAGAACTAATGTTGAGAATTTTTATAAAAGATAAATAAGAAAAGGACACCTGAAGTGCCCTGTAATATTCGGATTTGATCGTCACGCTAACCACAGGAGCAAATGCTAAAAGCGAGGATTTCTTTAGCAAGGGCAAGCAACAAGGATAATGTTACCGCGCCGCCTAGAGTACTGAAAACCGCATAAAAAGCAAACATAAATTTTAGTTTTGGATATGCTTTTGTGTAAAAAAACGCCACTACCACAAAGAAAGTTGAGATTCTTGTTGCATGGGTTGTAATTGATAGACGCCAACACCGACTAAACGGAATTGAAAAGTCGGGTCAATATGCATTTCATTCAGTAGTTGAAAGATGACTTGTGCTAAGTCTTGTTCAGATTGTAGCGCTTGTTTGAAGCTTTTACTGTGTTGTAAAACCTGAAAATTTTTAAGTTTAAGTTTTAAATTGACTCCCCGAGCAGTTAATTGTTTTTTATTTAGACTACGCCACACTTGCGCAGCTAGGGGCTGCCAAGTGTGATGACATTGTTCAAGTGTATAATCATCATCAAAGGTGGTCTCTTTTGATATTTGTTGGCGTTCTCGCTCAGCTTTGACGGGACGATGGTCAATCCCTTGAGCATATAAATACAGTTGTTTTCCGTATTTGCCAAAATGATGAATAAGTATATTTTCTTCTATTTTTTGTAGGTCACCGAGTGTATGCAGATTGAGTTGATTCAACTTTTCCTGAGTGACTTTACCGACCCCTGGAATTTTATTGAGTGCTAAATCTTGAATGAATTTGAGGACTTGATTCGGTTTAATCACAAACAAGCCGTTGGGTTTGTTCCAATCTGAGGCAATTTTTGCCAAAAATTTATTGGGCGCTACACCTGCTGAAGCCGTTAAACCTGTAGTAGCAAAAATATCCGCTCGGATTTGAGTGGCGACTTCAGTGGCACTCGGAATGTTTTTTAAATTTTCAGTGACATCCAAATAGGCTTCATCTAAAGAAAGTGGTTCAATCAAGGGCGTATATTGTTGGAAAATCTGATGAATTTGTGCTGAGACTTCACGATATTTTTCAAAATTCGGCTCAATCACCACAACCTGAGGGCAGAGTTTTTTAGCTTGCCCCATCGACATGGCAGAGCGCAGACCAAAGACACGAGCGGGGTAGGATGCTGCAGCAATTACAGCACGAGGGTGGTGTGATGAAATCACCACAGGCAAGTTTTTGAGATCAGGGCGTTCTCTGAGTTCGACCGATGCATAAAAGGCATCCATATCAATATGGATGATTTTGTGCAGTTCACTTGGCATCTACGATGCCTTGTTGTTTTAAAAAGATTCGCCACTGTTTTGGCGATTCTGCATAGACATTCAGATCAACAGGTTTGGGAATCCCATCTATCTTTCCACTTTGGCTATGTTGCCAAAAGAGCCATTTTCGTCCATCTTTGAGTTCAGGTTTACCCTCATAATCCCTCACCCATAAGGGGGTATTGCTAAAATTACCCATCAAGACAATGTGGTAAAAAGTCTTGGAAATATAAAAAATAGGTTGTTTGCCATAATGTTTATGGAGTTGATCATTCATGATCTGAATTTCTTTGAGTAGCTGCTCTTTGGTATAGGTATTAATGCAATTACTGTCATATTCAAGATCAATCACAGGCGGTAAGGCATCTGCTTTCTTTGGCACAGTAGCGATAAAATTTTCAGCCTGAACGGTGCCATCACGGCAGAGACGGTAGAAATGATACGCACCGACATGTAAACCTCTTTCACGTGCTTTGAGCCAATTCTGCTGAAAATTTTGATCTTTGAAATCGCCACCTTCGGTGGCTTTGAGATACACAAATTGGTATTGCATCGGAGAGATCTTTTTCCAGTTAATCTCACCTTGATGATGTGATACATCAAATCCACGTATTGAATAATCTTGTGCTACGGCTTTTTGTTGATAGAACAAACCGAAATAACTCACAAGCCCAAGCATCACTGTTAAAGCGATGCTAGTCACCGTTGGGTAATGTTGAGAGAGCGAGTGCTTCAAGAGTTTCTTTGCCATATTTTATGCTATGCAAGATCGAGTTGCGTATTGGATTTACAGTATTGATCATGCAGAGATTGTACTCGGTTTAGCTTTTAGATTGATCATCTGATGGCTCAATTGTTCCACAAATTTACATGATGTATTGAGAGTAATCCTAGACATTCTCTTATGGAGACTCATCCGTAGTTTCTTTTGGGATCTGCCAAAAGATGATTGCAGTAATGATGTTAATACAACCCAGTGTAATTAATGTGGCATGGAAAGCACTGCTCATTGATGTCGTTGAAAAGTGCTGACTGAATAGATTAATCAGTGTGCCTGCCATTGCGACCCCAATACTCATAGACAGCATCATAATCATTGATAAGAAACTATTACCGCTGCTGGCATCGTGTTGTGGCAAGTCCTTGAGAGTGAGCGTATTCATGCCTACAAACTGTAGCGAATTTAATGTACCAAAAATAAACAAGTGTAAGACTTTCAACCACAGTGGAGTCACTGCTATCATGAATGAGAAGCTCGCAATACATAATCCGACCAAGATGGTATTGGTGAGTAGAAAACGACGATACCCTACACGTTGAATTAATGGACGAATAATTGGTTTCGAAAATAATGAACCCAAGACCAATGGAATCATCATTAATCCTGTAATGAAAGGTTCAAAGCCAAAGGCGACTTGCAACATCAAAGGTAAAATAAAAGGAATAGCATTGCTGCCCAAACGTGCAAAGAAATTACCTAATACACCGATTGAGAAGATTTTGTAACGGAATAAACGTCCATGAAATAGCACATTTTGATGGGTATGCGCATGATAGGCATAGCTAACTGTGGCAATTATGCCGATCAACAATAAGCTGATACTCACAAGATTTGAATATTGTGAGGAGGCCATATTTTCAATGCCTAAGGATAAGCCGACCATCGCGACCATTAATAAGATGAAACCGCTGAAATCGAAAGTTTTCACCGTCGGCTCTTTTTGATTGGGCATGATTTTAAATGTCATGATCATACCGAGAATACCCATCGGAAGATTAATCAGAAAAATCCAATGCCATGTGGCGACTTCAACTAACCAACCGCCTAATGTAGGTCCCATCAGTGGACCGATTAGCCCTGCCAAACTCATGAGACTCATGGCTGAAAGAAATTGGGAGCGTGGAATTAGCTTTAATAAAGCCAAACGGCCTACAGGCATCAGTAAGGCGCCGCCGATACCTTGAATCACACGGAAAAACAACAGTTGTTCTAGGTTTTGCGATAAGCCACATCCCAATGAGGCCAAGCTGAAAATCACCATAGAGCTGAGATAAATATTACGAATCCCAAAACGATCGGCTAACCAACCACTCAAGGGAATACAGGCTGCAACAGATAATACATAGGCGACAATCACACTATGCATTTGTAATGGATTTTCATTCAGTTGAATCGCCATGGCGGGTATTGCAGTATTCACGATGGTGGTGTCTAAGGCTTGCATAAAAAAGCCAATCGAAACCAATATGACCAACCATCGAAATTCGGGCTGTACAGCTTGGTGTGTTGTCGTGGTCATGAGTTCTGACACATAAGAAATCGGTTCTAGTTTAATGCAACCCTATTGGAAATAAAGACCAAAATTGTCAAAGAGTGGTCATGGAATTGACATTAAAGTGTCATCGAACTTGCATCTCAAATCACTAAATTAACCATACAAAATAAGGGTATGGAATTTGATGATGAAATTTAAGATTTCAGTTTTATTGACAACATTGTTGTCTGTCGGGTTGGTTGCCTGTAATGAAAATGATAACGCTACGAACTCACCAGAGGTTGTAGAAGCAACGCCTGAAACAATGAAGTTAAGTTTGTTAGGGCGTTATGAAACCAAGGTGTTTGTTAAAAGTGCAGCTGAGATTCCTGCGTATGATGCGGCAAGTAAACGCTTATTTGTAGTCAATGCACAAAAAGGTTTAGTCGATGTTTTAGATGCATCTAAACCAGCACAGCCTGTACACATTGCAGAGCTTTCAGCACGAACGTATTTAGCAAATTCTGAAGTGAATAGTGTTGCTGTGAAAAATGGCATTGTTGCGATTGCAGTACAAGCTGAGAATAAAACGGATACCGGAATGGTGGTGTTTTTTAATGCCAAAGATCTCAGTTTTATTAGCAAAGTGAGTGTAGGTGCTTTACCTGATATGCTGACTTTTAGTCCAGATGCTAAAACGGTTTTAGTCGCAAATGAAGCAGAACCGAATGATGATTATTCGGTTGATCCTGAAGGTTCAATCAGCATTATTGATATCAGCAATATCCAACAACCTAAAGCCAGTGTGGCAGGTTTTAGTGCATGGAATAATCAAAAGTCAGATTTATTGGCCAAAGGAGTACGTATCTTTGGTCCAAATGCCAGCGTCGCTCAAGATTTAGAACCTGAATATATAACCATTTCAGCAGATAGCAAAACCGCTTGGGTCACGTTACAAGAAAATAATGCAATTGCGAGAATAGATATCGCGCAACAGAAAGTCACCGATATTTATCCATTAGGCTATAAAGACCATAGTTTGGTTGAGAATGCTTTAGATGTGAGTGATCGGGATTGTGATCCAAAAACAGATTGTAATGGTGATGGTGTTATTGATACCAAAGATAAAGATAAGGGAATTATCAATATCAAACCTTGGGCAGGTTTAGTGGGGATGTATCAACCAGATTCGATTGCGAATTATCAGGTGAATGGCCAAACTTATTTGGTGACTGCTAATGAAGGGGATTCACGAGCTTGGTTAAAAGATGCTGAGGCATATTTTGGTGGTGATACCAGTAAGGGCTTTGTAGAAGAAATTCGCATTAAAGACCTGTTTAAGAGTAGTGGTTTTACCAATAAAGTCAAAGATGAGTATCCAGCGCATTTACAGAAAATCGCTGTAGGCGTAAAAGGTGCACGATTAAATGCATCAACTTTTGCTTATTGTGGCGCAACGGCAACAGATGCAAAAGGCTGTCGTGAAGATGGTCAATTAGGTCGTTTAAAAGTGACGTGGACCAAAGGATACCAAGTGAATCAAGACGGTACACCAAAACTGGATGCAGATGGTTATCTGGTTTATGACAAACTCTATGCCTATGGTGCACGTTCATTTAGTATCTGGAATACCCAAGGTCAACTTGTTTGGGATTCGGGTAGCGAATTTGAAAAGAAAATAGCAGAGTTATTCCCTAAATACTTTAATAGTGATCATGAAGAAGTCACTTTTGATAAGCGAAGTGCTGCCAAAGGCCCAGAACCAGAAGGTATTACTGTGGGGACAATCGGGAAGAAAACCTTTGCTTTTATTGGTTTGGAACGTATGAGTGGTATCATGGCGTATGACATCACTACGCCGAATAAACCTAAGTTTATTGAATATTTTACTACCCGTAACTTTGTAGAAACCGATATTGCGCAGCAGGGTGATTTAGGACCTGAGGGGTTGATCTTTGTCTCTGCAAAAGACTCCCCAAATGGCAAGCCATTACTCGTGGTTGGTAATGAAGTCAGTGGTTCAACGGCTGTTTACCAAGTTAATCTTCAATAAACTCTTGGCATAAAAAAAACGGATCAATTTGATCCGTTTTTTTTATGTTGAGTATTTTAGACTTCGATACGTGTAGGACTATTCAAATTTTTAATTACATTGGTAATTTGTTCAAGCGAATCACAAATAATCACTTTGGCACGATGTTGAGGAGGTAAAAATCCTTCTTCAACAGCATGATCTAGTTGAGCAATCAAGGCATCATAAAAACGATTTACATTATAAATAATCATCGGTTTTTGGTGCTGATTGAGTTGGCCCCAAGTCGCTATTTCTAAAATCTCTTCAAAAGTACCTAAACCACCAGGTAAAGCAATAAAAGCACTGGCACGTTCTGCCATCAATGCTTTACGTTCATGCATGGTTTCAACAATATGAAGCTCTGTTAATTTATTGTGTGCAATTTCATAGTCCAACATAAACTCAGGAATTACACCGACTACTTCACCACTATGTTCGAGTACAGTATCTGCAACTTGACCCATTAAGCCAATACTTGCCCCGCCATAGACAATTCCAAGACCTTGATTCGCGATGTGTTGAGCAAGTTCGATGGCTTTATCTCGATAAATAGGTTTGTTACCTGTACGAGAACCGCAATATAACGCAATAAGAGATTGGGTGGTTTTTCTGGGAGTAGAAGAAATGGTTTTTTTATCTGTCATTCTAAATACACTATTCATTCGGTTTATTTTCACCTTATCATTTTCATTGTGCTTGTCTAGGTTAAATGACTTTTATGACAGTTTTATGCACACTTTACGTACAAAACAATATCATGAATTTTAGAAAAAATTTGAAAACAACAAGCACATAAAAAAGATGAATTTCACTGCAATCTTGCCTATACTGAAAATCCTTTTATTAATTTATGTACCTCTATGAGTAGTGGTTGTTGTCGCTCCGCTTTGTTCTTATTTCCTAAAAAAAATGTTTTGGCTATTTGTGCCGACCTTTTAAAATTTCAACTACATAACGATATTGCTGATTTTGCAGAGGAGTCACATCAATGATTTTTGAATGGATGTCTGATCCTGCTGCATGGGTTGGCTTAGCTACATTGGTGGTGCTTGAAATCGTACTAGGCATTGATAACCTAGTATTTATTGCAATCTTGGCAGAAAAACTACCACCAGAACAACGTAATGCTGCTCGTAGAGTTGGTTTGATTCTCGCCTTAATCATGCGTCTAGGATTGCTTGCTGCAATTGCATGGGTTGTGACTCTAACTGAACCACTGTTCCATATTTTTGACCATGCCTTTTCTGGTCGTGACCTGATTTTACTGTTTGGTGGTGTGTTCTTACTCTTCAAAGGTACGATGGAGTTACATGAACGAATCGAGGGTCACCAAACACTGAAAGAAGAAAATCCTGTACATGCGACTTTTTGGATGGTGATTGTTCAGATTGTAGTTTTAGATGCCGTATTTTCTTTAGACAGTGTGATTACTGCAGTTGGTATGGTGAAGCATCAAAGTGTCATGATGCTGGCAATGATTATTGCTGTTGGTATTATGCTTTGGGCATCCAAACCGCTGATGGATTTTGTGAATAAGCATCCAACGGTCGTGATTCTGTGTCTTGGCTTCCTGATGATGATCGGTTTCTCGTTAGTGGTTGAGGGCTTTGGTTTCCATATTCCGAAAGGTTACTTGTACGCTGCGATTGGTTTCTCTGTCTTAGTCGAAATCGTGAATCAGACCATGCGTCGCAATCAAGAGAAATTGGTGACGACGACTGATTTACGTTATCGCACAGCTTCTGCGGTATTACGTATGTTGGGCAGTAAAGGTAATGGTAGTGAAGGCCAAAATAAAGAAGCCGAAGATGTTTTAGCGACTCAAGCCTATGCCAAAGAAGTTTTTGACGAAGATAATGGGGTCTATCACAGCGTATTGGTACAGGGTGTTTTAGGCTTATCTGAACGTCCTGTGAAATCTGTGATGACACCACGTCCTGAATTAGAATGGTTAGATTTAGACGCTGATCCGGCAGAGTTGAAAGAACGTTTAATGGCAATGACTCATTCGCGGTTGATTATTGCGCGTGGTGAATTAGACAATATTGAAGGTGTTGTTTTAACGCATAAAGTGTTGAATGAATATATTGAAACAGGTGCAATTGATTTCAGTAAACACTTACGTGAGCCTGTGATTGTGCATGAAAATGCACAAGTATTAATGGTGATGGAGCAGTTACGTCAGGCTCCATTACAAATTGCCATCGTTTTAAATGAATACGGTTCTATCGAGGGAATTGCAACGCCGATAGATGTATTAGAGGCGATCGCAGGTGAGTTCCCTGATGAAGACGAATTGGAAGCTGTGGCTGCCAGTTTGGATGATGGTTCAATGTTATTAGAAGGTTCAACGGACATTCGCCATGTATCACTGTTATTAGGTAAAGATCTGGTTGATGAAAGTGAAGAATATTCAACTTTATCCGGTTATGTGTTATTCCATTTAGGTCGTTTACCTGAAAATGGGGAAATGGTTGAAGCTGATGGCTATCGCTTTGAAGTTGTTACAATGGATGGGCACAAAATTGAAAAAGTGCGTATTATTGCCAAAGAAAAGTTAGCCGATACATAATTAAGTTTGTTTTAAATAGCCTCTGAGTTTTACGATCGTGATTACGGTCGTTTTGCTCAAGGCTATTTTTATTTGAGTATTGAAATGACATTGACAGAGAATTGCCCATGTGGAAGTGGGCTATATGTAACATGTTGCCACCCTTTGCATTTGAAACAACAATTTGCTCAAAATGCAGAGCAATTAATGCGTTCGCGTTACAGTGCTTTTGCTTTACAACAGATTGATTATATTTTGGAAACCACCGCTTTGGGGCAGCAAGCCGCTTTTGATCGAGATGCGATTGCAGATTGGAGTCAATCCAATCAGTGGCTAAAATTAGAAGTCGTGCAGCACCAGCCAAAACTGGATAAAACCCATGCCTTGGTAGAATTCAAGGCCCATTACCATGATGGAAAACAGCAACACGTTCATCATGAAATCTCTCATTTTGTTTTGCATCAGCAGCACTGGTATTTTCTTGATCCAACCTTGGATCTGCAAATCACCATGAAACAACCCTGTATTTGCGGTTCAGGGAAAAAATTTAAACAATGTTGCGCGCAATTCATCTAAGTTTGCCTTAAAATAGCGCACACTTTGATGCCTGATTTAGGGATGTCGGCAGATGTTACTCACCGTGATTTATATTATTGCCATTACTGCGGAAGCGATGACAGGGGCGTTATCAGCAGGACGACGTAGTATGGACTGGTTTGGGGTAACGCTGATTGCTTGTGTGACCGCTTTAGGTGGTGGTTCAGTTCGAGATGTTTTACTAGGCCATTATCCTTTAACGTGGGTCAAACATCCTGAATATTTGGTTCTGACTTGTTGTGCAGCGTTTGTCACCATTATTATCGCCAAATGGATGAAGCATTTACGTAGTGTATTCTTATTGCTCGATGCCATGGGTTTAATTGGTTTTACGATTATTGGTTGTCAAATTGCATTATCGATGGGGCATGGTTTTGTAGTTTCCGCCGTGGCAGGCGTGTTAACGGGAGTTTCAGGCGGTATCCTACGAGATATTCTTTGTAATGATGTGCCTTTAGTGTTCCGCCGTGAGTTGTATGCTAGTATTTCTTTTGTTGCGGTGATCTGTTATTGGGTCTGTTTAGAGATCGGATTGCAGCACGATCTTACCGTGATTTTCACCTTAGTATTTGGTTTTACCTTGCGTGTAATCGCAATTTATTTTGGTTTGGAAATGCCGAAATTTATTTATAAAGAAGATGATGCTGAGTCTGCTTCTTCAACAGATGAGCATTAAAATGAATAATGATGCACTTAAGCAATTAAGACAGCAGATCAAGATTCTTAGTGATTCTTTTAGTCAAAATTAAAATAAGAGTGCTTTTTCTACAATTATTTGTATAGATTAATTACTTATGTTTTATGCGCCATAATTTGACGTCTTGATCTTTATCCTTATATTTTTATAAATTTAAGCACTTTATACTTTAAAAAAATATAGGGTCGATAGATAAATGTCTAAAAATTTAGAAGTCAAAATAATTTCACCTAATCACCCTGAATTTAAGGATTTATTGGAGGAAGGGGAACTTGGATTGGGGAACAATCCGATAGAATGTGTACTTCGTAATATTTCTTATCCAGATGTGAAAAAAGTGCGAGAAAAGACCTATTTATCCCAAGAGGAGTTCGCTGCACGTTTACATATAGATATGAAAAAGCTTCAAAATTGGGAAAGTCGAAAGCGATCTCCAACGGGTTCAGTGTTGCTTTTACTTCGTATCTTAGATATTCAACCTGACTTAATTTTTAAGTAATCATATTTTATAGAAAAGAGAACAATAGTGAACCATTTGACATTTAAAAGCTTAATGAAATTAATTGAAAATAGCCCTTTAGATGAAAATAGTAGAGTTAAGTATGTTCGCCATAAGGATAAGAAACGATTCTTAGAGCTTTCTGAACATATTGTTCCTAATATTTCAGAGTTAGAGGGTTATCAAAGTGAACAGCGTAAAGATGTATTTAAAAATTTAGATTACATTATTTCTTTTATTGGTTTTGAGGGGCGAAAGTCCTTATTTTGGGGGGTATTTAAAGTCCATAGTGGGAGATATAACCCAGAGAAAGATCAGTATGAGTATGATCTTGAAGAAATGCCTCAATTTAATGCGCTAAAATTTAGATTAGTTATTGATTGGGGGGATGCAGAAAGGTCATGGCATCAACATTATCATAATGCAGATAAAAAAGTAATAGAGTTATATTCTGATCAACCTATGGAAAAGTTTCCAGGATATGAACATATCCATTTGTCATGGAATCAGTTGAAATATGTCATTGATAAAGAATCATGGAAAATTGCTTTACAAAATCAAAAAGCTGTTTATCTCATTACCGATATTTCTAATGGAAAAATGTATGTAGGGTCAGCATATGGTGAAAATATGCTTTTAAATAGATGGCAAAATTATATCAAAAGTGGGCATGGTGGAAATATTCAGTTAGAAAAACTGAGTCGAGAATATATTGAAAAGAATTTTAAATTTTCTATTTTAGATATTTTTAAATCAACAACTGATGACCAAGTCATATTAAATCGAGAAAGTTGGTGGAAGAATACATTACTTACGAGAACATTTGGTTATAACGCTAATTAATTAAAAGAATAGTGAGTATCAAAGCGATACTCACCATAGAAAGTGATAGATCAAGTTATCTTCTATACAAAGACACCATTTGACGTTTAAACAACAACAAGGGGTTGTCACAAGCCATTCATCCACATAGCATACAAAGCATTGACGATAACAATGATTTTGGATGACTTGCTGAAATGACCAGCCTTGCACATCATGCAACCGAAAACCGCTCCGTAGCCGAATTCACAGAACAAGCTTACTTAAATTATGCCATGTACGTGATTATGGATCGTGCATTGCCGCATATCAGCGATGGTTTAAAACCTGTACAACGTCGTATTGTTTATGCAATGAGCGAGCTGGGCTTAAAATCGACAGGCAAACCGAAGAAGTCAGCCCGTACTGTTGGCGATGTACTTGGTAAATATCATCCGCATGGTGACTCAGCCTGTTATGAAGCGATGGTATTGATGGCACAGCCATTCAGCTACCGTTATCCATTGATTGAAGGTCAAGGCAACTGGGGTTCACCTGATGACCCTAAGTCATTTGCTGCAATGCGTTATACCGAAGCCAAATTGTCTGCTTATAGTGAATTATTACTGAGTGAGCTTGGGCAAGGAACGAGTGAATGGCAAGATAACTTTGATGGTTCGATGAAAGAACCGATTACTTTGCCTGCAAGGATTCCCAATATCCTACTGAACGGTACGACGGGCATTGCAGTGGGGATGGCAACTGATATTCCACCGCATAACTTACGTGAAGTGGTCAAAGGTACGATTGCGCTGATTCGTAACCCTGAAACCACTGATGAAAAATTAGCAGAATATATTCCAGCACCCGATTTACCGACCAAAGCTGAAATTATTACGCCACCAGAAGAATTACTGAAAATCCAAACTACAGGGCGTGGTAGCTATCGTGCACGTGCAGTGTATACGGTCGAAAAAAATGAGATTGTGATTACTGAGCTACCTTATCAAGTTTCAGGTTCAAAAGTCGTCACGCAAATTGCAGATCAAATGATTGCGAAAAAGTTGCCTTTGGTGGCAGATATTCGTGATGAATCAGATCATAAAAATCCAACGCGTTTAGTGATTGTATTACGTTCTAATCGTGTCGATGCCGAAACGGTGATGAGTCATTTATTTGCCACCACCGATCTCGAATCCAGCTATCGCGTTAATTTGAATATGATTGGTGCAGATGGTCGTCCTCAAGTCAAATCGATTCGCCGTATTTTGTTGGAATGGATTGAGATCCGTAAGCAAACCGTAACACGTCGTTTACAATATCATTTAAATAAAATTGAAAAACGTTTGCACATTTTGGCAGGCCTTTTAATTGCTTATTTAGATATTGATACCGTGATTCGGATTATTCGTGAAGAAGATCAACCAAAACCTGTTTTGATGCAGCATTTTGGCATTGATGATATTCAGGCTGAAGCCATTCTGGAACTCAAGCTTCGTCATTTGGCCAAGCTTGAAGAAATGGAAATCCGCCGCGAGCAGGAGGAGTTGGAAGCCAAAGCAGCCATTATTCGTGAACAACTGGCAAATCCTGAATCATTGAAAAGCCTGATTATCAATGAACTGAAGGAAGACGCGAAAAAGTTCGGTGATGATCGTCGTTCACCGATTGTGACACGTGCAGATGCGGTACAAATCAAAGAGCAAGATTTAATGCCTGCGGAAACAGTAACTGTGGTCTTGTCAGAAGCAGGCTGGGTGAGAGCCGCTAAAGGTGGTGATGTTGATGCAGCAAATCTAAATTTCCGTGCAGGTGATCAATATTTGAGTCATGCAGTTGGGAAAACCAATCAACGGGTGTATTTCCTTGATGAAACGGGGCGTAGCTATGCCTTGCCAATCAGCAGCTTGCCATCGGCGCGTGGTCTGGGTGAGCCATTGAGCTCAAAGCTTGCACCAGCCAGCGGCGTGTCATTTATTCAAGTATTTGTTGATGAGGACAGTAATGAGTTACTTGCAGTCAGTTCAAACGGATATGGATTTAAAACGCAAGCGGCGCAGTTAGATACCAATGCGAAAGCAGGTAAAGCCTTTTTGACAGTTGCAGACAATGCAACTGCTTTACCTTTATTGCCAATTCAACAAGCCACACATGTTGCAATTCTCAGTTCATCAGGGCGCTTATTGATCATAGATTTGGCTGAATTACCTGTTCTGAATAAAGGTAAAGGTAACAAGTTGATACAACTTGATGAAAAAGAGCAAATTTTATCCATGACAACACTGAGTTTAGATGAAATAATCCAAGTCGCTGCAGGACAACAACACCTAAAACTGAAAGGGGACGATCTCCAAAAATATATAGGAAAAAGAGCAACAAAGGGGCAACTTTTACCACGGGGATATCAAAAAGCAAATAGACTCCTCATTCAGAGATAAGGCTAGTATTCTGTGATAAAAATACGTTATATATGACAAGGTATTCATATTATTTGAATAGATTGACAGGGCAATTCCAAAAGTTAAAAAAAAGTTTTGTCATGGAAAGTAACGTCGTTACATTTTTAAGGATTACTACTCGGAGATAATGGCATTATGGAAAAGATTTGGTTTGCAGAATACCAAAAGACAGGAATCCCAGAAACAGTTGCGCTGCCTGCTGAAAACACCTCACTTGTTGATATTTTTGAACGCAATTTCCAAAAATTTGGTTCACGTGATGCCTTTATCTTCATGGATAAAGTTTTAACGTATAATGAATTAGAAGTCGCCAGCCGTAAATTTGCCACCTACCTGCAAGGTCTGGGCTTGAAAAAAGGATCGCGCGTTGCGGTGATGATGCCGAACGTATTCCAGTACCCAGTAGTTGCTCTAGGTGTATTCCGTGCAGGCTTAGTATTGGTCAATGTAAACCCACTTTATACTTCACGTGAGCTTGAGCATCAGTTAAATGACTCTGGGGCAGAAGCTCTTGTAATCATCGAAAACTTTGCTAGTGTTTATCAAAGCATTATTGGTAAAACACCAGTGAAGCATGTTGTGGTTGCTTCTGTCGGTGATATGCTCGGTACACTGAAAGGTACGATTGTAAACTTCGTTTTACGTAAAGTACGTAAACAAATTCCAGCATGGAATATTCCTGGCCACGTTAAATTTAATGCAGCGTTAGGTAAAGCAAATCCAAGCAATTATAAACGCCCGAGTTTGACCTTAAGCGATACTGCTGTACTGCAATATACAGGTGGTACGACAGGTGTTTCTAAAGGTGCTGAGTTAACACACCGTAACTTGGTTTCTAACCTATTACAATGTGATGGTATTTTCTCAAGTAAATTTGGCACAGGTGACGGTTCTAAAGATGATCGTATCGTGTGTGCGTTACCGCTTTATCACATCTTTGCATTCATGGTGTGCGCGCTTTACGGTATGTATAAAGGTCAAGCGAATATCTTGATTCCGAACCCACGTGACCTACCAGCAGTCGTTGGCGAATTACGTAAATACCAACCTTCTTTCTTCCCAGCAGTAAACACCTTGTTTAATGCCTTAGTGAATAACGAAGAATTCAAACAGCTTGACCATAGCAAATTGAAGATGGCAATGGGTGGTGGTATGGCGGTATTGCCATCGACTGCTGAAGCGTGGAAAAAAGTAACAGGCACCATCATCATTGAAGGTTATGGCTTGTCTGAGACTTCACCAGTTGCAACAGCAAACCCTCCTGCAACGACTGAGTTTAGCGGCACGATTGGTATCCCATTACCATTGACTGAAGTTGCTTTACTTGATGATGATGGTAACGAAGTGGCATTTGGTGAGCAGGGTGAAATTTCGATTCGTGGCCCACAGGTAATGAAAGGCTACTGGAATCGTCCTGATGAAACTGAGAAAGTCATGACCAAAGACGGTTTCTTCCGTACGGGTGATGTTGGTGTCATGGATTCACGCGGTTATTTCAAAATTGTAGACCGTAAAAAAGATATGATCTTGGTTTCAGGCTTTAACGTTTACCCGAGTGAAATTGAAGAAGTGATTGCGAAGCATCCAAAAGTATTGGAAGTTGCTGCGATTGGTGTGCCAGATGAAAAATCAGGTGAAGTGCCTAAATTATTCATTGTGAAAAAAGATCCTTCATTAACAACTGAAGAAATTATTGCTTATGCAAAACAAAACTTAACAGGCTATAAATGCCCACGTTATGTTGAGTTTATGGATGATCTACCAAAATCGAACGTAGGTAAGATCTTACGTAAAGATTTACGTAAACCAGCTTAAGAATCCCACTTAGCCTCCGTTTAAAATAAGGGAGCTATTGGAAATAAAAAACGCCACAATTGTGGCGTTTTTTTTTGGGGGGCTTATTGAGTATTATTTGATTTCATCAACCAACGATCAATATAAGGCCGTCCAATACCAACAATGCCGACAAATACAAGCATGGTCGCAAGTTGAAAACGTAACCGAATTGGGTCAATTCCATTAAAGCTGAAGTAATTGTCCGCAAAAACGTAGAGAACAACTATCGTTAGCCAATGCCAAAGAGTGAGCCTTTTAATTCCAACCGCATAAAATGCAAGTGTGAGAATCGCGAAAGTCCCCAAAGTTGATTGCCAATTGAGGTTTGCACAAATCACGCTGAGTAGAAATGCGATGATGGGCAACACTACTTTGAGAATGCGGTCAACTAAAAGCTGATGCTGTCGTTGTTGAGCAAGAACATCAAACAATTTGTTTTGATCTTGAGCTGGCATAACATGACCTTGAGATTGAATCAAAGAAAACTACTTTTAAAACTAGCAGAATATATAAAAGCAGTGCTTGCTGAACAAGCACAAATGAAAGTTTGATAAATTATAAGTTATGATAGCATGATCACAAGAACTTCAAATGATGGATATTAGCATGCAAGGTATTAGCGGCATTATATTGATTCTTATCGTTGCGTGTTTATTGCCATATGTTTTTACCTTAATTGCAAAAGCAAAAGGTGGCTTCCAAGCAAAGGATAATCAGAATCCGCGTGATTTTTTGGCGAAAACGACAGGTCTAGCTGCAAGAGCCAATGCAGTACAACAGAATAGTTTTGAAAGTTTACCCTTATTTATCGCTGCAATTTTAATGGCTGAATATATGGTTGTGCCTGAGAAATTTATTCTGAGCTTAGGCTGGGCGTATATTGTATTTCGCATTATTTATGGCATCTGTTATTTAGCGAATCTAGCCACTTTACGTTCGATTATTTGGTTTTTTTCAATATTTTGTCCAGTTTTACTGTTTGTGATTACGATTAAACTGACCTAAATCGATGTTGAGTATAAAATTCATTAACGCTCAGCATATCTAGCATCATTTTTATGGTATTCACGCTATAATCTGTCGGATTTACATCTAAGTTCACAAGATAAACGAGTGTTGATATGAGTTATAGCAATATTCCTGCGGGTAAAGACGCACCAAATGACATCTATGTCATCATTGAGATTCCTGCAAATGCAGCGCCAATCAAATACGAAATCGATAAAGATTCTGATGCGTTATTTGTAGACCGTTTTATGGGTACAGCAATGTTCTACCCAGCTAACTATGGTTATGTACCAAATACATTATCTGAAGATGGCGACCCATTAGACGTACTTGTTGTAACTCCACATCCTGTTGCTGCGGGTTCAGTGATCCGTTGCCGCCCAGTGGGTAAATTAAAAATGGAAGATGATGGTGGTATCGATGCGAAACTCATCGCAGTTCCACATGAGAAGTTATCTCCTCTCTATAAAGATGTGAAAGAATATACAGATCTTCCACCTTTATTGATTAGCCAAGTTGAGCACTTCTTTGCTCACTATAAAGATTTAGAGCCAGGTAAATGGGTAAAAATCAGCGGGTGGGAAGGTGCTGACGTTGCAAAAGCTGAAGTATTGAAAGCAATCGAAGCTGCTAAGAAGTAATTTTCTGAGTAGATTCAGCTAGATTTTATGATTTAAAGTCTAGCTGATAAAGAAACCTCCATTCAATTGAATGGAGGTTTCTTTATGACTTAAATAAAGCTGTGAATTAGAACAGTTTCACAGGAATATCAAGGAACAAACGCCATTCATTGGTTGAGCCAATGACATTGCTGACATATTCATCAGAAACATTATTATAGGTATCACTTGAACGTAAGTAAGAATAGCGAACACGTAGGCTTGCATCTTTCAATGCACCTGTTTGAACTGTATATTTGACTTGGTTAAAGAACTCATGTTCTTCGGCTTGGTCAATGATTTTTGAGCGATCTGTTTTTTTAGCGATATCAATATCCCAACCATAAACAAATGCAGTTGTCCAGTTTAGACCAGGTAAACCGTGATTTTTAAAGTTGTAGTTATATTGTAGCCCGACAGATTTTTCATCATTACCATTAAAGTCACCTAAATAGGAATTAGGGACATAGATACTTTGTAAACCATCAGCATTATAGCCATAGTCATATCCAGTATTACCTGTGTTATCTTGATAAGAAAGCATGACATTATGTACATCTTTGCCATAGCCCACTGAAACAGCCCAAATCGAGTTTTTACGGTTTGCTAGATCATCTGTGGTATGTGAATCAGTGAGTGCATCTTTATCCCATTTTGTATGATAACCCATGGCATCAAGTGTTAAGGTACTCTTGTCTTTTAAGCTTTGGGTAAAGTTTACATTGGCATAATGACGTTCTAACTTATCTTGAACATCTAAGCCATAATACGATGAGTTGAGTTGATCATTAAATTTATATTTAGCACCCCAAACTACTGCACGATCAAGCCCTTGACCTGTCACATCTTTATCGGTACTAATTTGGTTTGACATTTGGTTTTTTGTGAATTTACCTGCAACCACATTTAGATTTGGAATTTCATTACTTTCAATGAAAACACCTGTGTAATACTCAGGCACTAAACGGGCTTGATTACTTGCCATGACAGGAAGTGTTGACACCTGTGTACCATAAGTCACGGTTGTGTTGGAAATACGTGCTTTCACATTGGCACCACCACGAGCCCAATGATCATAAGCAAATCCACGATCATCTACAGGAATCATTTGATTACCCGTATTATTATTCGCACCAAGCTTAAAAGATGCATCACCTACTACGCCAACACCAAAGCCAACAATACCCTTTGTAAAGCCTGATTGAAGATCAAAAATGGCAGTTTGAGCAGTTGAGCTTGTATCATTTGTTAAACCGTCTTTTTTATCACGATTTAAAAAGCCTGTGCGGAACAATACTGAACCATTTGCATCCTCAACAAAACCTTTTGCTTCGCTTTGTTCGCTTGCGTATGTTGAGGAGATCAATGCGGCATTAATCAAAACCGCTAATGTTAGTTTCTTTGCCTTTGGCATAGGTAGCCTCATAATAAATAAGATCAATTTCGGTCAGAATCGAAATTTTGACCAATTGTATAAGTTATGCATAAAAAAGATAGATTTTTATTAAAATATTTTAATTAAATTTACACAAAAATAGGATAAGATTTTTTGTTTTTATTCTTGTATAAAAAATAGATTAATTAAAATTAAATAATTGTTTTTTATATAAAAAATACAATATAATTCCTGTAATTAAAATTGATTATTTTTTGATATTTTCTTTTTAAAATATGTGACTATGTTGATAATTTCTTTTCAAATTTAATGAGTTATTTTGTAATCGATTAAAAAATGATTGAGTTGATTTGCAAAAAATGACATCCCGATGAGTGGTAAGTTTTTTGTATCAAAAAGCGCTCGTTTTTTAGAAGTTGCACTTATGTTGTGCGAATTTTCCTCGCTTTTTAAGCCAATACTTTAAATGTTTAACAATGATCGATTGTCGAGCAGTATTGTTGCATTATTTTTGTGCAGTTTAATTACTAATCTTATTTTTTGCTTAAAAATGGATCAAAAAATCTATTTTAAAACGCTTAAATAGCCCTTTTTTATTCTCTTTATATATTTCATGACAAAGCTGTGACATCAAACCTAGGTTTTATAGTGCTTTAAAGAAGTTGGCATAGCATTTGCTATTCACATAATGATGCAACTTAAAACATAAATTCAGTCGAATATCCATCATGGGGGAGATCAATATGATGAAATTTGCATGTAAAGCGATCGCGTTGAGTATTTTTGCTGTGACTTCGACTTTTGCTATGGCCGAAGAAACAAATACTTTATCTCAGTATGGCCTTAGCTTTTCTGGTAATGCTGCTTTAACTACAGACTACCGTTATCGTGGTATGACACAAACTCAAAGTGATCCAGCATTACAAGGTGGTTTTGCTTTATCTCATTCTTCTGGTTTGTATGCAGGGGTATGGGGTTCAAATGTAAATTTTGGTTCTGCTGATCCACATTTGGAGTTAGACCCATATGTAGGTTATGCAACTGAATTACCATTTGCTGGTAAGCCAAAATTAGATGTTGGTTTATGGTATTACGGTTATCCAAGTGCTTCAGATTTTAACTGGCTTGAGTTATACGCTAAATTAGGATTCAGCAGTGTTATTGCTTCTGGTGACAGTCTTTTAGCTGCTGTTAACTACACTAACGACTTCTTTGGTTTAGAAGAAGATGCGTGGTATCTAAACGCAACTTATACTATTCCTTTTGCTGACACTGGTTTTGGTGGTGTAGCTAGCGTTGGTTATACCAAAGCTGATGATTACGACTTTAGCGACAATGGTAGTGAAGACGATAACTATGTTGATTGGAAAGTTGGTGTAACTTATAGCGTGAAATCAGTACCTGGTTTGTCAGCTGAACTAGCTGCTGTAGGAACAAACATTGATGCAAATGCGCAACCATATAAACGTGGTGTTGAAACAGGTGCAGTATTTACATTAAACAAAACATTCTAATCATGTAATTGATTGATGTTTTAAAAGCCAGCAAATTGCTGGCTTTTTTTATTCATTTTTAGAAAAGAAAAACGAAAATTTCATATTAAAAATAGGTGCTAATTATGTGCGTCTCTATATTTAAAGATGCATTTTATTATCACATTTTAATCCTGAGCGGTTGATTGATTAATAGAAAAATAAAATAAATATATTTAAAATATAATTATAATCAATAGCTTATATTTAATTTAAATTTAAATTCTACTTTTGGCACAGCATTTGCAAATTTTATCATGATGCAATTTAGAACATAAATCAGTTGAATATCTAAATAATGGGGGAAATCAATATGATGAAATTTGCATGCAAAGCTACAGTTCTAGCAATGGTATTTACAACATCAACTTTAAGTTTGGCTGAAGAAACAAAGCTACCATTTCCAGGAACGATTACAGGCAATGTAAACGTAGTATCTAGTTATAATCTACGTGGCATGACAAATTCACCTGAAAGTGATACACCTGCAGTACAAGGTGGGCTTGATTATACGCATGATAGTGGATTCTATTTAGGATACTGGTTTTCGACCTTAACTGCTGCATATGCAGATTTTAATACCTCACCTACAGATGTGAAGGAAGAGAAGAAGTCATTTGAAAATGATTTATATGCTGGTTATAAAGGTAAGATTACAGATGATCTTGGTTATCAAATTGGTGGTACGGTTTATTACTATTATCCAGGTTGGGAATCAACGGGATATGAAACCATTGTCGGCTTAAGTTATAAAGATTTGAGTATTACAGCTCAAACGTTATTAAATAATGTCACTTTTGGAAATAAAGGTGATACTTATTTCCTAGCAACTTATGCACCAAAATTAGCTGGTGGTTTTACCGGTAAAGCTCAAGTTGCGGCTTATTATTATGGTGATGATGATGAGTATTTAGCTTACCAAGCTAAAGCAGGAGATGTCACCAAAACTGATTTTGCTTTCCGTCACGCAACTCTTGGATTGTCACATCCTTTAGGTAATACTGGTGCAACTTGGAGCCTAGACTATATCTTTGGTGGCTATACTCGTGATGAAACAAAGCAAAAAAATAAAGTTGTTTTGGGTTTAGGTTACGCTTTTTAAAGACATTTTATTTAATAAAAAGGTTGAGATATCTCTCAGCCTTTTTTATAGGTTTGATTATTTGGAGAAAGTAAATCTTTCTCCAAAATCATTTTCAATACTTATTACATTGTATTCTTTGCCATTTTCTATTTTTCGATAACCCCTTAGAAATACATCTGTTCCTCCCCCCCAGCATCTTTTCTTATCGCTCACCATCACTGCTCCTTGAAGGTATACTTATTGGACGGCACCATCAAATATAAATCCATGTGGAATATATAATCCTTTGTGAATTTCTTGTTTGGTTACTTCCATAAAAAATGGATTATTTTTATCAATAATTTTAGTATTCGTTAATACACTGGATGTACGTTGATTATAAAAATCAATAATGTTTAATTCTTGTTGGTGTATGCTAAAAGCATCTTAATACTTTGTAAGTTCAGATTTTTATTTTGCCCTAAGAGAGCATGATACTCTTCAAGTAACAACGATGCTTGTGGTGGAGTAATGTCATTAATAATAATACAGTCTTCACCATTACCGAGGGCTGCTTGCCATGCAGAGTCAACCCCATTATAAAAAAACAACACCTCTGCCTTGCTTAATTTGTTGACCTGAGTAACAACTTTACGATGGAAAAATCAGTGCTTCACCGCCATGCAATAAGGCAGGAACAAAAAAATGAAACGTTTCGTACGATTGACGACTTTCAGTCCATGTTCAATGTCGCTAGGTTTTAGTTTTAATAAAGGCAATTTTTGATTCATGTAATTTTCTATCTAGCCTCGATAAGACAAGGCTTCTGTTAAATGGGTTGTTAAAATGATATCGCTTTCGGCTAAGTCGGCTATAGTTCGTGCAACACGAAGTACACGATGATAGGCGCGTGCTGAGAGATTAAGTCGCTGTTGAGCCATTTCGATGATTTTGGCTGAATTTTCATCTAATTGAGCATATTGTTCTAGCAAATTTGGAGAAAGTGCCTGATTCAAACATTGCTGTCTTAACATTTGTTTATCATAAGCTTTCATCACGCGTTGCCGCACAATTGTAGAACTTTCTGTCGGACTTTGATCTTGTAGTTCTTTGGTCTGCAAAGGTGGCACATCAATATGTAAATCAATACGATCTAGTAATGGACCTGAGATACGGTTTTGATAGCGCTGAATATTTTCTGCTGAGCACTGGCAGCGGCTATCTTGGTTAAATGCGTAACCACAAGGACATGGATTCATTGCTGCAATAAATTGAAAATTCGCTGGAAATGTCATTTGTCTTGCCGCACGGGAGATGACGATCTCTTTCGACTCTAGCGGTTGTCTGAGAACCTCCAAAACTTTGCGGTCAAATTCAGGTAATTCATCTAAAAATAATACACCTAAGTGTGCAAGTGTAATTTCGCCTGGTTTAGGTTGTGAACCGCCTCCAACTAATGCAATCGCTGACGCAGTATGGTGTGGTGCACGGAAGGGGCGTTGTCCAAAAGTATGTTGAGCATTTGCAACCGAATAAATACTTGCGACTTCTAAATTTTCTTGGGCATTGAGTGGTGGCAAAATAGAAGGTAGCCGAGAAGCCAATAATGTTTTACCTGTACCAGGTGGACCTTTGAAAAGTAAAGAATGTCCACCCGCTGCTGCTATTTCTAGTGCACGACGGGGACGTAATTGACCTTTGACATCTGCAAGATCAAATTGATACTGAGTAATGGTTAAATTTTCATGTTTGGGTGATGCTGATAAATGAGAAGTGCCCAAAAAGTGTGCACATACATCTTGTAAATGATTGGCAGCATAAACTTCAAACTGCGGAAATTGATTGGCTTCTTCTAGATTATTAGTAGGTACCAATAAGCGGTGTTGGGCTTGTTGGCAAGCCATCGCAATTGGCAATATTCCAGTAACAGGGCGTAAATGTCCATCTAATGCAAGTTCACCAATAAATTCAAAGCCGTCAGTACAATTTTCAGGAAGTTGACCTGAAGCAATTAAAATTCCTAGTGCGATCGGTAAATCTAGGCGGGAGCCATCTTTAGGAAGATCTGCAGGTGCTAAATTAATCGTTAAACGTTTGGTTGGAAACAAGAAACCACTGTTGATAATTGCTGATCGAACACGATCTTTACTTTCCCTTACAGCGGCTTCTGCTAAACCTACAATGGTTAAGGAGGGGAGTCCTGAACTGATATGAACTTCAACTTCGATTTGAGGGGCATGTAAACCTAATAAACCCCTCGTGTAAATTTTTGCGAAAGACATTTTATTATTGTTCCATCATGGTGCTTTATTTTTAATCATTTTTGTTGATCTCTGCGCTAAACTAGTGCTTATTTTTGATCTTGCACCATTTTTTCTAGGGTGCTCATTTGCTGTTGTAACGCAGCGAGGCGTTGGTTTGCCAAATTTAGCGCTATTTTCTGGCGCTCTAGCTCTTGTTTAGAGACTAAATCTAATTTTTCGACGCTTTCATTGAGCAAAGCACGTAAATTTTTTTCTAAATCTTTTTTAGGTTGATCAACTTGTTCAAGAATGGCTTGTAAAAGAGTTTCAATCATGAAGCGCTCAATAGGTTATATGTATTTGTAGGCAAGTGTACCATTGCTTGTAGTAATCCCATAGCCCTGTTCAACGCATTGATGCCACCGATATCTAAATTCAGTTAAACAGGAGCAAATGAAACTTATTTTCGATTGAATATCTACATCTTGACGTCCAAATAGGTTATAAAGAAAGCTCTTGCTGATGGTTTGAAAATCCCCAACCTTCAAATGTTGGCATGAAAATTGAACATAAAACCTTACTGGTGAAAATAAGCCGAAGGAAAACACACATGAAGCTTGTAACTGCAATTGTAAAACCATTCAAACTCGATGATGTGCGTGAAGCACTCTCTGATATTGGTGTTCAAGGGATTACCGTAACTGAAGTAAAAGGTTTTGGTCGTCAAAAAGGTCATACTGAACTGTATCGTGGTGCAGAGTATGTCGTTGATTTTTTACCGAAAGTAAAGATTGAAATTGCGATTAGCGATGAAATGGTCGATGCGGTTATTGAATCTATCACTCGTGTTGCAAGCACTGGGAAAATTGGTGACGGTAAAATCTTTGTCACGAATTTGGAACAAGTCATTCGTATTCGTACTGGTGAAACTGGACCAGATGCTGTCTAAATTGGCACAAAGTTTGCTGAGTTAGAATTAAGAGAAATAGCTCACAAAATAAGGTTGGGGGACACGAATGAAAAAAATGCTTATGGCGCTCAGTCTATCTGGCGCACTCTTAGGTGGTTCAGCGATGGTTTGGGCAGAAGATGCTGCATCAACACCAGTTGCTGAACAAACTGTAGCAGCGTCTGATACGGCGGCTGCATCAACTGTGACTGTCGCAGCAGAAGCTCCTGCTCCTGTAGAAGCTACTCCAGCTCCTGCACCAGTTGCAAAAGTTGATACAGGCGATACAGCTTGGATTCTCGTTTCAACAGCACTGGTTCTGTTGATGACGATCCCTGGTTTGGCTCTATTCTATGGTGGTATGGTTCGTAAGAAAAACGTACTCAGCACCATGATGTTTAGCCTTTCTGCGGCCATTCTAGTCAGCTTAATTTGGGTTATCGTTGGTTATTCGCTTGCATTCTCTGGTTCAGGCGCCTATGTCGGTGACTTTGCCAAATCAATGCTAAATGGCGTGGCATTTGATGCCTTAAGTGGAACTATTCCAGAAAGCTTGTTTGTTATTTTCCAAATGACTTTTGCGATTATCACTGTTGCAATTATTAGCGGCTCGATTGCTGATCGTATGAAATATTCAGCATTCATGGCGTTTATTGCAGTTTGGGTAATCTTGGTTTATGCACCAATTACTCACTGGGTTTGGGCTGCTGATGGCTGGTTATTCAAAGCAGGTGCTTTAGATTTCGCTGGCGGTACAGTTGTACACATCAACGCAGGTGTAGCTGGTTTAGTGGCTGCGTACATGTTGGGTAAACGTGCTGGTCTAGGTCGCGAATCAATGGCACCGCACAACCTTACGCTCACTGTGATTGGCGCAAGCTTAATTTGGGTAGGTTGGTTTGGCTTTAACGGTGGTAGTGCTTTAGGTGCTGGCGCTCGTGCAAGTATGGCAATTCTTGTAACTCAAGTTGCTGCTGCTGCCGCTGCATTCTCTTGGCTGATTGTTGAACGTCTCGTTCGTGGTAAGGCTTCAGTACTTGGTGGTGCATCAGGTGCGGTTGCTGGTTTGGTTGTAATCACTCCTGCTGCTGGTTTCGTTGGTGTGGGTGGTGCTTTAATCATGGGTTTAATCGGTGGTGTAGTGTGCTTCTGGGGTATTACAGCACTTAAACGTCTCCTTAAAGCAGATGATGCATTGGATGCTTTCGGTCTACACGCAGTTGGTGGTATCGTTGGTGCGGTTCTTACGGGGGTGTTCTACAGTGATGAAATCATTAAAGCTGCTAACGTTGCGCTTGCTCCAACAATCATCGAACAACTAAAAGTACAACTTGAAGGTGTACTCGCAACGATGGTATATAGCGCAGTAGTGACTTTCATTATCCTTAAAGTGATTGATCTTGTGATTGGTATCCGCGTAAGTGCTGATGATGAGCGCATGGGTCTTGACCTTAGCCAACATGGCGAGCGTATCGAATAATTCATTATTCTTTGAAGTTTAAAAAACAGCCGAATAAGGCTGTTTTTTTATGCCTTTCGTGTGCTAGTTCAGCAATTGCAGAAACTTTGCTACACTTAAAGCAAGTGAGTAAATAATCGCACAACTATGCATTGTCCATTTTGTAACGCTGCTGATAGTAAAGTCATCGACTCTCGCCTTGCGGCTGAGGGTTGTCAAATCCGTCGTCGTCGAGAATGCACGATTTGTGGTGAAAGGTTTACCACCTTTGAAAGTTATGAAATGGTGATGCCACGGGTCATTAAATCAGATGCCAAGAGTGAACCATTTGATGAAGCAAAATTGCGCCGCTCATTGATGCATGCTTTACAGAAACGTCCAGTAACCCAAGAGCAAATTGAAACGGTTTTAAGTGATATACAATCACAAATTCGCCGTTTAGGTGAGCGAGATGTAAAGTCGAGAACCATTGGTGAGATTGTGATGCAGGCTTTATTTGCACTTGATCATGTAGCCTATGTTCGTTTTGCCTCTGTTTATCAAGATTTCCAAGATGTTGAAGCATTTCGTCGTCAGATTGAGCAAATGCAACAACGTGAAAATGAAGCATAAGTTAGAGAAATCATGTCTGAGTTCACGCAAAATCATTTATCCCAAGATCAATATTGGATGCAGCAAGCAATTGAGTTGGCTCGACTAGGACAATATTCAACCAAGCCGAATCCTAACGTGGGTTGCGTTATTGTCAAAGATGGGCAGCTGATTGGAGAGGGCTATCACCCTAAAGCGGGTCAACCCCACGCAGAAGTTTTTGCACTTCGCCAAGCGGGCGAACATGCTAAAGGCGCGACAGCTTACGTGACTTTGGAACCATGTGCACATTATGGTAGAACGCCGCCTTGTGCAGAAGCATTGGTTAAAGCTCAGGTGAAGAAAGTCGTGGTCGCTTGTTCAGATCCTAACCCATTAGTCGCGGGAAAAGGCGTTCAAATTTTAAAAGCAGCTGGTATTGAAGTTGAAACAGGAATTTGTGTAGAAACTGCAAAAACGCTCAATTTGGGCTTTTTAAAAGCGATGTCTACGGGTTCGCCGTATGTGCGTTTGAAAATTGCATCAAGTTTAGATGGCCGTACTGCAATGGCTTCAGGAGAATCGAAATGGATTACTGGAGCAATAGCTAGACAAGATGTACAACATTGGCGTGCAATTTCGGGTGCTGTGATTACAGGGATTCAAACCGTTTTAGCCGATGATTGTGAATTGAATGTACGTGCATTGGACGGTATTGAGCTAAGTACCGTGGTTCAGCCGAAGCGTATTGTATTGGATCGCCAAGGACAGTTACCACTTTCAGCGAAGATTTTGAAAAATCCTGAAACAGTGATGGTGATGACACCATTTCGTCAAGAACTTGCTGATTTAGGCGTGATACAATTGGCGCCGCAACCCTTAAGTCAATTATTGCAAACTTTAACTCAGCAGTATCAAATTTATGATGTGTTGGTTGAAGCAGGCGCAACTTTATCAACGGCTTTTTTACAGCAGGGTTTAGTTGATGAAATGATCAGTTATGTTGCACCGACTTTACTTGGCCAATCTGCTCGTGCAATGTTCAATGCTGAATTGAGTACAATGGCAGAACAATTGCGTTTTGATTTAGTCGATGTAACCCAACTTGGGCAAGATATTCGCCTAAGATTGCTCCCTATCCAAGAGATGATATGAATCCAGAACCATCGGTTTATCACAAGCGTCGTCATGCAGCACGTACGACTGACGAATATCTTTTTCATCAGCTAGTACCTTATTTAGGCAATAAGCGTCGACTGCTTCATCTCATTTTGGAAGCGCTTGAGATTACGGGCACACTGAATAGTAAGAAAAAGAATCCACCGATTTTTGCTGATTTCTTTGCAGGGAGTGGCGTGGTCTCACGTTTAGCACGTCAAAACGGCTATCGTGTTATTGCAAATGACTGGGAACCGTATAGCCATGCATTGAACAACGCGATTTTAGCCTGTGTTGATGCACCCGCATTTAAAGAATTAGGTGGCTATCAAAAAGCGATCGACTATTTGAATCGATTGCCAGAAGTCAAAGGCTGGGTGACACATAATCTTTGTCCACGTAATGACGATGTGTATGATCCTGCTCGTGACCGTTTGTTCTTCAAACGCCGTAATGGGATGCGTATTGATGCAATTCGTCAACAGATCGCAACTTGGCAAGCGCAAGGTGCAATCAATGATGTCGAAATGAGTGCTCTATTGGCACCACTTTTATATTCGGCAAGTTTTGTTAGTAATACCAGTGGTGTATTTAAGAGCTTTCATCAGGGTTGGGGTGGTCGAACTCAAACGGCGCTAGAACGAATCGAGTCATTAATATGGCTTACTCCGAGCCGTTTCTGTGAGATTGGTGATCCCAAACGACCTGCGGCTGAAATGTGGTGTGTCGATGCACAACATTTAGCCAACCAAATGAGTGGTTTCGAAGTCGATGTTGCCTATCTTGACCCACCTTATAATCAGCATGCCTACAGTAGTAATTACCACGTTCTGAATGCTCTGACTTTATGGGATCAAGTGGATTTACCATCACCTGATACCAAAGGCTTTAAGAGTGGAATTGATCGAGCATGGCGTAAAGAGCGCCCAAGTCCTTATAACTCCTCTAAGTATGCGAAAGAAGCTTATGAAAAGTTATTGGAAACGATTAATGCACGCTATATTTTGACTAGTTATTCGACTGATGGAAATATTGAGCCTAAAGATTTGCTGACTGCTAATTTAAAGCGCGGCAAAGTGACTTTGCTAACTCAAGATGTACCGCGTTATCGAGTGAGTAAACAGCGTCAATCAGAACGTGCACGTGTGCTTGAGTTTATTGTGATTACGGATACCCATGCGAAGTCTGGCCCGCCATTACGACAACTTTTAGGGCAGTTATATCATTTTGCTGAGTTAGGTGGTGTTGATACGACAGGCAATAGTACTCAGCTTGCACTTTGGTAAATTCAAGTAGACACCATTTTGGGATAATGTGGTGTCTATTTTCTATTTTTTCACTTTCTTGTTAATACATATAATTTTATAAAATAAATGATTGTTTTTACATGAATTGTCATTAAATTTAAATCAGTTTTTCTGAATAACTATTTACCTTTAAAATAATTAAAAACAATTACTTATATGCTTTTGTTGCGTGGCTTAATCTTTTTTTTACAAAAAATATTTTACTATTTGGTTGAAAAACTACCATAATAATATTGCTCATTTTCGAAAATGAATATATTTTGCCGAGCTTTATTTCAGGTCATGCCTATACGCAGCACTGACCAAGAGAGGTTGTGATGAGTCGCTCGGAACCCAGCTTGTTGGGGCAATGTATAGCTGAATTTTTTGCTACCGCAGTTTTTTTATCTTTTGGTATTGGTGTCGTGGCTGCGCTTAAACTTGCAGGAGCAAGTCTAGGGTTATGGGAAATCAGCCTTGTATGGGGCTTGGCTGTAGCATTGGCTGTTTATCTATCTGCAGGTATTTCTGGAGCTCATCTCAATCCTGCCGTTACGATCGCATTAGCACTGTTTGCTGGTTTTGATAAACGTAAAGTTCCTTTCTATATTATTGCTCAAGTTTCTGGTGCTGCTTTAGGCGCACTATTGGTCTATGGTTTGTATAGCAATCTATTTATGGATTATGAGCAAACACACCATATGGTACGAGGGAGTGTAGAGAGTTTGGAGTTGGCTGGAATTTTCTCAACCTATCCACATCATTTATTGTCTATTGGACAGGCGTTTATGGTGGAAATGTTTATCACTATGTTATTACTTTGGCTCATCATGGCGATTGGGGATGATCATAATGGTTTGCCACGTGGTGCTTTAGCACCAATTTTGGTGGGTTTATTAGTTGCTGTTATTGGCGCTTCTTTTGGTCCATTAACAGGCTTTGCTATGAATCCTGCACGCGATTTTGGTCCAAAAGTTGTGGCCTATTTTTCAGGCTGGGGTTCAATTGCTTTTACTGGCGGTCGTGATATTCCTTACTTTATTGTGCCTATCTTTGCACCGATTGTTGGCGCTTGCTTAGGGGTATTAGGTTATAAATTATTTTTTAGCCATTTCTTGTTAAATAATACGGTTGAGCTTAAACAGGCGGTCAATAAACGTATCTCTGAAATGCAGTAATTTAAGATTGAAAATAATAAAAGGTGATCAATAGATCGCCTTTTTTATTGCAGGTATTTGAACTCGGAGTCCCTTGTTATCTCTAAGGCTTTGCTTTATGGTATTCGATTCACTATGGCATATATTGCATAAGATTAGGTTAGAACTCCCATGTTTACAGGCATTATTGAAAGTTTAGGTAAGGTTGAGAGCTTACAAAGTGTAGGCGGTGATGTACGTCTACGTATTCAAACTGATTTGGATATGTCTGATGTACATTTAGGTGATTCAATTGCGACGAATGGAATTTGTCTCACAGTGATCGAGTGGGGAAGCAATTGGTATGCTGCAGATGTGTCTCGTGAAAGCTTAAATCGAACGACTTTAGGTCAATGGAAAGTAGGTCAATCCGTCAATGTCGAAAAAGCCATGTTGCCAACAACACGTTTTGGTGGACATATTGTGAGTGGACATGTTGATGGTCTAGGAGAAATTACAGTCGTTCGAGAAGACGCACGTTCATTATATTTTGAAGTAACAGCACCTGTTGAATTGGCAAAATATTTAGCTGAAAAAGGTTCTGTAACTGTCGATGGGATTAGTCTGACCATTAACCATCTACGTGGCAATATTCTGAGTTTGAATCTCATCCCTCATACTGCTGAGCGTACTAATATTGGCACATGGCAAGTTGGTACAAAAGTTAATTTAGAGGTTGATGTGCTGGCACGCTATATCGAGCGCTTATTGTTGGGTGATAGAGCAGCGGAACAAAAAACTGAGTCAAACATCAGTATGGCATTTTTGGCTGAAAACGGTTTCTTAAAATAAAAAATGAAACATAAAAAAGCCCAGTTTAAACTGGGCTTTTTTATTATTTTTCATCTGAGAACTTACTATTTTTCAGAATGTAATCAATTTCATCTTGCGCAAGTGCATGTAGTTTTGCTCGGAATACAGTTACAGCTTGTTCTATTAAGTTTTCTGCTTCTAGTTCTAAGCGAACACGCACACTTTCGAGCTCAGATAAGATTTGCTGGTCATCAATCTGAACACGTTGCCCTTGAGCATAATCAATACTTGGTTGTTCAGGATTTGGTTGATAACGTTCAGTGTGTTGTGCAATTTCTTGATCAATGTGTTGTCGAAGGGCAACAAGATTTTCCGTTTGTTGTTCGAACTGATTTAACTCATCTGCTTGCAGTTGCGCGGCATAAGCAGCTTGGGCAGCACGTTTTTCTGCTAAAGCTTTTTCCAAAGCCAACTGTTTACGAACACGTGCTTGTTCAATTAACTCGGCTTTTAAATGTGCATAAGCTTGATCAATACGTTGTTGAGAGCGTAGCTGAGCTTTTTCTTCGAGTTGTATCCATGTTTGGATTTGTGTTTGTGGTAACAGTAGATCGCAGATACGAGCTAAATCTTCCTGATAGGTCTGACGGACAGTTTCAGGCGTATTTAACCAACGTTTTTTAAAATCTTGACCTACATTTAATGCCACGCGACACTCCTTATACGATGCTATGATTTACAGACTTATAATTTAAATGTGCGTGGCTCAATGCCTAAACGACGATACATCTTAAATTTCTCTCGCCCGATCTGTTTTGCAGTTTCATTATTTTCAATAATTTCGATAATGTGGCGAAAATCTTGAGTTTGTTCAAGTGCATGATTGTTAAAATTAAATACAATCCAATCATTCGATGGCGGTAATTCAGCTGAAATACACACTGGACTATTCAATTGATCAATTCCATGAGCAATAAAGCTACTTGAATCAAAACTCCATAGCTTGTTATCCAACTCATTTTGTAAATTTGAATCAACACAATACCACCAAATCTGTGGGTGCTGATTCAGAATTTTTCGACATAAACGGCAAGCACTTTCAACTTGCCGCTCAACGCTGTTTTCAAACAAATAAAAACTAACTTGTGCCATAGATTAGTTATTCGTTTCAACACGATTCGCTAAAAACTGCATCAGTAATGGTACTGGGCGTCCAGTTGCACCTTTAGCTGCACCAGATAACCATGCTGTACCAGCCACATCAAGATGTGCCCAGCGGTAATCACGAGTGAAACGCTCAAGGAAACATGCTGCAGTTATTGCACCACCATAAGGGCCACCAATATTGGCAATATCGGCAAATGGTGAATCAAGGAGTTCTTGATATTCTTCCATTACAGGCATACGCCATACACGGTCGAGTGATTGTTCACCAGCAAGTTGTAATTCTTGTACCAGTTCATCATCTGGAGAGAATAGCCCACTGACGACTTTGCCTAGCGCAACAACACATGCACCTGTAAGTGTCGCAATATCAATGACAAGCGCAGGATTAAAACGTTTGATATAAGTGAGGGTGTCGCATAGAACCAAACGGCCTTCAGCATCCGTATTCAAAATTTCTACAGTTTGACCACTCATGGTCGTCACAATATCTCCAGGGCGTGTTGCATGACCTGAAGGCATATTTTCTGCTGCTGCGATCGCACCGATAACATGAATTGGCAGTTGAGCTTCGCAAAGTGCTTGCATCGTACCTAATACAGAGGCAGCACCACACATATCGAATTTCATTTCATCCATACCTAAGCCTGGTTTTAATGAAATACCGCCTGTATCAAAAGTAACACCTTTACCGACAAGTACGATAGGTGCTTGATCAGCTTTTGCCTGATATTCAAGTGTAATAATTCTGCCTGGTCGATCAGAGCCTTTACTTACAGCAAGAAAAGCATTCATCCCTAAATCAGCCATTTGCTGTTCATTCAGGATAGTGACTTTTAATAGGTCAGGGTATTGTGCTGCAAGTGCAATCGCCTGATCTGCAAGGTATTCAGGGAAGCAAATATTTCCTGGACGATTGCCTAAATCTCGAGCGTAATTTTGTCCAGACTGAACTGCGTGGACGAGCTTTAGTTGAGCATCATCAAGTACAGTTTCATTTGCAACTAGATTAATGGTTTCTAAGATGAACTCATTTTTTTTAGATTTAAATTCATCATAGGCATAGGCTGCTTGAGTTAAACCTAAGGCAAATAGGTAATGTAAATCAGTTGGTAATGCGCTGAGATCTACAGTGATTTGTCTAAATTTATTTTGTGATGATTTGATAATCGTTTGTGCGAGTTTTGCTAATTTTGTCGCTTTCAATTCAGCACTTTTGCCTAAACCGAGTAAATGTGCATTGGCTTGTACAGCGATATTGGTAATCAGTGCAATATTTTCATTAAAACCAGCTTTGAATTGTGTAGCATTTAGAACATCTTCTAGATGATTGATTTGATAACTATTTAAGTTTTGTTGTAATTGTTCTGAATCAACCAAAATCCACAAAGATTCACTAGACGACTGTGTTGGGAATGCGGTATGAAGGGTAAATTTCATTGTTTGTATAGAACCTAAGCAGCGAAAAAGAAAGATAAGTCCATTAAACACTTTCAGATATGAGGTTGCAATCCGCAACAAGCGATAGGTTTTATATTTTTAACATTCGGGTAAACTAGCACTACCCCTCGATTGGTCTATTTTTGGAAGCATTACTTTGATTATTCGGCGTTATCTCGTCAAACAAGTGGTCTCCACCTCTTTGGTTGTGACTGCTTTGCTCACTTTAATTATTATGGGTGGGCAGTTAATCAAGATTTTTGGGCGAGCTGCACAGGGTCGTTTAGACGCTAGTGTGTTGCTGAGTATCATTGCTTATCGTTTGCCAGAGTTTCTAACTTTAATTTTGCCATTGGGTTTCTTCATTGGACTCATGCTGGTTTTTGGTCGTCTATATGTTGACCATGAAATGGCGGTTTTAAATGGCAGTGGTGTTAGCCGTAATCAATTGGCCAAACTTTTATTGCCGATGACATTTGTTTTTTTGATTGTTCAAGCAATATTAATGTTTTGGGGTTCATCATCTGGAATTCGTGCTTACGAAAGCTTGATGCAAACACAAGCAGTGCGAGCAGGTTTTGATCTGGTTCGACCAAAGGAGTTTATCTCCTCGGGGCCGTATACCATTTATGCAGGTTCACTTTCCGAAGATCGAAAAAATTTAAAAGATATTTTTTATTATCAGAAAGCCGATCGTGAAGATAAACCAGATGTGATGATTTTAGCCAAAGAAGCGACACGTGTCGAAATGGCAAATGATACAGCGAATGTCGTTGATTTGGTTCAAGGTCGCCGTTACGAAATTTATCCGAATCAGCCGCGCTATACCCAAGCAGAATTTCAATCTTATCGCTTACGTTTAGAGAATGATAAAGACGTTAAGTTTGAAAGCGATGATGTTGAAGCTTTATCCATGTCTAAGCTATGGGAAAGACGTGATGACCCTGTTATTCGCAGCGAGCTTGGTTGGCGTATCTTTGGTCCATTTGTGATTATTATTGGATTGATGCTTGCGGTTGCGTTATCTGAAGTAAGTCCACGCCAAGGCCGATATTATCGTCTTATTCCATCTATATTTATTTTCGCCAGCCTGATTGTATTGATGATTGCGATTAAAACGCGGATTAGTAAGGAACAACTGGATATCTGGGCTTATCCTGTCGCATTAATGATTTATGCTATTGTGGCGGCAATTTTTGCACGGAAACAAAAGTTAGCACCAAAACTTAAGAAAAGTATTCAGCGAGTGGGGTTGTAATGTTAGCACGTCGAATAGTCGCCAAACATGTGACAAAAACTACAGTCCTTGCGATGCTGGGCACAACGCTCGTGTTATCTTTTTTACAAATATTATTCACTTACTTAGGTGAGTTAGGCTCGCTGAAACCCACTTATAATGCATGGCAAGCTTTCCTATATGTGATATGGGGTGCACCGAGTTATTTATATGAAATTTTACCTGTGGCAGCACTGATAGGTTCTGTCTTAGGCTTAGGCGCACTCGCATCGAATAGTGAACTCATCGTCATGCGTTCGGTTGGTATCAGTTTGTGGCGTATAGTGGGTTGGGTGATGCGCTCAGCTTTACTCTTAATTGTATTGTCTTTTGTATTGAGTGAATGGGTGATTCCTTATACCAATGAAAAAGCACAGAGTATAAAAAGCCAACGTAGTGTTGCTGCACTGGGTGAGGTAAAAGGCTATTGGTCGCGTGAAGGTCAACGTTTTATCTATATTGATTATGCGAATTCCCAAGGTCAATTGCGTAATATTCAAGCGATTGATTTTGATCAGAACTATCGATTGCAGTCCTTTGTCACTGCTGAAAAAGGCCAGTTTTTAAAAGATGGTCAGTGGACTTTAGACAAATCACATCAGGTTGATTTACTTGCTCAAGGGAATGCGATTAAAACGGATCACGAGCAACAAGCGTTAGGATTGGCTTTACAACCTAAATATGTACATATGGTGACTTTGGACCCAGATGATTTATCTCCAAGTCAATTGATTAGTTTTATGCAGTATTTATCAGAATATAGCCAAGTTCCAAAGACCTATGAGTTAGCCTTTTGGAAAAAAGTCACGTCTCCATTTGCACTGATTACGTTGGTTCTTATTGCCTGCTCATTTATTTTTGGTCCATTGCGTCAGCAGTCGATGGGTTTTCGCTTGGTTATCGCACTTTTCACTGGGTTAGGGTTCTTTTATTTACAAGACTTTTTAGGTTATGCAAGTCTGGTCTATGCGCCATCTCCAGCGTGGTTTGTCTTGCTGCCAATCCTGTTGATGTTTGCGGCAGGGAGTTATTTGCTCTATCGTGCACGTTAGAGGTCTGAATAGTTTGAATTGATAATCATTATTGATTAAAGCGTCTGCAAGATCATGGAGAAATTTGTCAAATTTCGGTAGACTATGCCGATCAAATGATAGACAAACAGAGAGTCCATTATGACGGATGCAAATGCTGGCAAAATTCCTCACGTTCTTGTAATTATGGATGGTGTAGGACATCGTGAAGCAGTTGAGGATAATGCATATTTAGCAGCAAAAACACCAAATCTGACTGCGATGAAAGCAAAGCATCCAAATAGTTTGATTTCAGGTTCTGGCGAAGATGTAGGCCTACCTGATGGACAAATGGGTAACTCTGAAGTGGGTCATATGAACTTAGGTGCAGGTCGTGTTTTATATCAGGACTTTACACGGATTACTAAAGATATTCGGACAGGTGCTTTTTTTGAGCATGAAGTGTTAGTTGATGCGGTTGAAAAAGCCAAAGCAGCAAATGGCGCCGTTCATGTCATGGGGTTATTGTCACAAGGTGGAGTGCATTCGCATGAAGATCATATTGTGGCGATGTGTGAGCTAGCATTAAAACGTGGCGCAACAGTATATCTACACGCTTTCCTTGATGGTCGTGATACCCCTCCACGTAGCGCAAAGCCTTCATTAGAAAAAATCGATGCTTTATTTGCTCAGTATCCAAATCAAGGTCGTATCGTTTCGATGATTGGTCGTTATTTTGCAATGGATCGTGATAACCGCTGGAATCGTGTTGAACTCGCTTATCGTTTAATGACAGAAGGCGAGGCAGTCCGTGTTGTAAACTCAGCTGTAGAAGGTTTAGAGCAAGCCTATGCAGCAGAAGAAAATGATGAGTTTGTTCAAGCAACACGTATTGGTGAAATTGCCAAAATCCAAGATGGCGATAGTGTGGTTTTCATGAACTTCCGTGCTGATCGTGCGCGTGAAATCACCCGTGCCTTTGTTGAGAAAGATTTTACTGGGTTTACGCGTAAAGTCGTTCCAATTTTATCTAAATTTGTGATGCTAACGCGCTATCAGGCAAGTATTGATGCACCAGTTGCATACATGCCAGAAGAGCTTAAAAATTCCATCGGTGAATATTTATCTGGTTTGGGCAAAACCCAATTGCGTATTGCTGAAACAGAGAAATATGCGCATGTGACATTCTTTTTCAGCGGTGGTCGTGAAGATGAATATCTAGGAGAGAAACGTATTTTGATTCCTTCTCCAAATGTCGCAACCTATGATCTAAAACCAGAAATGAGTGCTTATGAAGTCACTGATGAGTTAGTAGATGCTATTAATTCGGGTGAGTTTGACCTTCTGGTTGTCAATTATGCCAATGGTGACATGGTCGGACATACTGGTGTATTTGATGCAGCAGTGAAAGCGGTTGAAACTGTTGATACGTGTTTAGGTCGTGTCTATGAAGCAGTAATGGCAAACAAAGGTCATATGTTAATTACAGCGGATCATGGTAATGTAGAGCAAATGCAAGACTACGACAGTGGACAAGTTCATACACAACATACCACTGAATTGGTGCCATTTATTTATGTGGGCCCAACTCAAGCAACGATTGCAGAGGGTGGTGTATTGGCTGATGTTGCACCAACATTGCTTCATTTGATGAATATTCCAGTACCTTCCGACATGCAAGGTAAGAATTTAATTACTTTAAAATAAGGTGAACTTATGACCCAACACAACAACATTTATCGAGGATTGTTTGCGAGTTTGTTGATGTGTTGGGGATCACATACGTTATCTGCACCTATTACACATGCCTCAGGATGGGGGGAAGAGACTACAAGTCGAAATGCTGAAGTGCCACTTGAATCTATTCAGCAATTTGTACAGATTTATGGGATTGTGAAAGATAACTACGTTGATAAAAAAACAGACGATGCACTTTTTCAGCAAGCAATCAAAGGGTTAGTGAGCGGTTTAGATCGTTATTCGCGTTATTTATCCGCCGAAGAATACCGCCAGCTTATTCAATACACTGAAGGTGATCTGGCTTCTGTTGATTTCAATTTAAATTACGATGCTCATACTCGTTTATGGCAAATTCAAGACCTAAAATCAGGATCTGATTCTAGTAAGTTGGGTTTGCGTAATGGACAAGCCATACTCAAAGTCGATAATCAAGAATTAAAGAGTTTAAATCAGGATCAAGTGCAAGGTCTGCTGTATGGCTCGATAGGCAGTACCGTACAAATACAACCAGAAAATAATAATAGTACGGTAATTTTGGTTCGAAATAAAAAAGTTGAGACAGATATTGAACCTGTTTTACTACATAATCAGGTGCTTGTACTTAAAATTAGAGTGTTTCAACAAGATACAGCAAATGAAATTAAACGTTTAATCGAAGAATATAGTACAACTAAACTCAAGGCAGTCGTTCTTGACCTGCGTAATAATCCAGGAGGTTTATTGTCGGCTGCTGTTGAATCAACAGATTTATTCTTGAATCAAGGATTAATTGTGACGACAAAAAGTCGTTCAGAAGGAGATCAACAATTTCAGGCTTTACCCTCAAATGAATTTCAAAATATAAAATTAGGTATCTTAATCAACCATCGTTCAGCCTCGGCAGCTGAAGTATTCACCGCAGCATTAAAAGAACATAAACGTGCGTGGGTTGTAGGTGAAAATAGCTATGGAAAAGGTGTGGTACAGAAATTATTTCCATTACCGAGTGGTGCAGCACTGCAAATGACGGTCTCACATTATTACACGCCCAATGGGAACATGATTGAAGGTCAAGGAATTCAACCGAATCAAAGTTATCCGTTGTTACCTGAAATGAAAGAAGATGGTTATTTGGAACATGTCACAGATTTGGTTCTAAAAAGTAAAATTTAACTCTGTACACGACAAATTTCATAGGGCCCTTGTCCTATCAGGCTTTTTCTTCCTTAAAATTGCGAGCACTTTCTTAAATTCTTCTTTTTTTCCAAAACCAATCAAACGTAGAATAGCCATTTGAACATAGTCCAAACCGTATCGAAATAAACTTACTGAAAGTCGTCCATGCTTCTTTATTTTTATCGTTTTTTTTCGATCATGTTGCCATTCACCTGTTAAATAGCACCAACAGAAACCGATCGCTAGCACTGCTATCAATTTCTTGACTCGTCTAGGGTCTGTTAAACGAGTATTTTCAAGATTGAATCCACGTCCTTTGAGACAACTAAATAAGGTTTCGATTTCCCAGCGTAATGCATAATCACGAATAGCAGAAGCATTAAACATACGAGAAACAACAAGTAAAAGTTCTCCATCTTCTAATCGTAGCGCACTAATATACAGTTTCACTCGACCAACCCAAATACGTCGTTTACGACATTCAGTTTGACCAACTTGAAGATGACGAAATAAATCACTAATTTTATGATTCTTGGCTAAGTGATTGGTCACAATAAAGTTTTTTTAACACGTATACAGAAGTTAATGTCATTTTCAATTCACCATGTAAACCATTTCTCACCGATAAATTCTCTGTCTGCGAACACATTCACAATACGATCTTTACCAAAAATGGAGATAAAGCGTTGAATCAAAGCAATACGCTCTTTTGTATCTGAATTTCCACGTTTATTGAGCAATGTCCAAACAATAGGTATCGCTATTCCACGATAGACGATGGCTAACATCAAGATATTGATATCTCGTTTTCCCCATTTCCAGTTAGTTCTATCCAAAGTTAATTGGACTTTGTCGAATGAAAACATATTGAAAATCAACTGAGAAATTTGACGATAATCAAAATACTGACCTGCAAAGAAGCGTTGTATACGTCGATAAAATGATTGTGGTAAGCACTTGATGGGTAAGGCTTTAGATGCAGAAGAAAGGTTGCATGTCTGTTTTACAATTAATGCCAGCATAATCAGTGTAAAACATTTTACATGTGACTTGTTCCACTTTAGATATTTGTTTAAGATGAGATATAACTCATTGAAATGTGTCATCATATTCGTCGTCAGAAAACAAGTATTATGCCATTATTTCAATGAGTTATCTTTTTTTGTCGTGTACAAAGAAAATTTAATTAAAAAATAAAGCCCCTATTTAGGAGCTTTATTTTTAAGACTATTCATCATCTTCTGTATCTAAACCAAATTTTTTCAAACGATAACGTAAAGAACGGAAAGTCATTCCTAATTTCTTTGCTGCTAACGTTCGGTTCCAATGGGTTAAATTCAGTGCATTGAGAAGAATCTCTTTTTCAATATTTTCTAAATAGAGCTCCAGTCCTTCAGATGGTAGCTTTTTAGAACCCATAGGGCTAGTGCTTACCGCATGATCATTTTCATCTTGTGTTGAAAATGAGACTGTTGGCGTTGCAATAGGGCTACGTAGAGGAGCTGTTTGTAGATGAGCTAGATCAATGGTTTCATCATCACTGAGCGTAATTGCACGTTCAATAATATTTCGAAGCTCGCGTACATTACCTGGAAAATATTGTTGCAATAAGAATTGTTCAGCACGAGAAGAAAGGGTTTTGACAGAGACTTCCCATTCTTGGCTGATTTTCTGAATAAAGTGATTTGCTAACAATAAGATATCTTGCCCACGTTCGCGTAATGGTGGAAGCACAATATCCATGACGTGAATACGGAAAAATAAATCTTGTCTAAAACGACCTTGTTGCACTAGTAATTCAAGATCTTGATGACTCGCACTGATGACCCGGAAATCAACATCAATTTCTTGATCTGAGCCGACAGGGCGAATTTTCTTTTCTTGTACAGCACGAAGCAGTTTTACCTGCATACTTAAGGGTAATTCAGCGATCTCATCTAAGAATAAACTACCCCCATGTGCGGAAAGAATTAAACCTTGTTTGTCTTGGGTTGCGCCTGTAAAGCTGCCTTTTTTATGACCAAATAGTTCACTTTCCATTAACTCTGTTGGAATAGCACCACAGTTGATCGCAATAAAAGGTCCTTCACTACGGTTACTCAGACGATGAACTAAATTGGCAACAACTTCTTTTCCTGTCCCTGATTCACCGGTAATAAAGACAGGGGCTTGAGATCGAGCAATTTTCTTTAAAGCAATCCGTAATTGCTGAATGGGCGTAGATCGACCAATGAACAGTTTATTTTCTAATGCGCTTTCAGCAGCTTCTTGTTCAGGCTGTGGTCGATTCAATGCTTTTTGAATCAATTGATCTAAATGAGTTTGATTGACAGGTTTACTGACAAAATCAAAAGCACCTGCTTTTAATGCAGCAATTGCAATATCCATATTGCCATAGGCTGTCAGTACCGCAATCGGTGTGTTGGGATAGTTCTGCGTTACATGTTTAACTAAATCGAGACCATTGCCATCTGGAAGGTTCAGGTCTGTTAAACAGGCATCATACTGAAATTCGGTAAAGAATTTTTTTGCTTGCTCTACACGATAGGCAAGATGGGTTTTAATCCCCATTCGTGCAAGCGTCATTTGCATGAGGAGACATAAGTCTTCTTCATCGTCTACTAGCAAGACGAGTGGTTGTTTAGTTGCCATTTCCCCGAAAACCTAATCTGAATCAATGAATTTTTGAGCATTCAATCCTGAAACATGCTCCTTGTTGTCGCTCTACGTAAGTGAGCTTTGCATGATTTGCCTCACAAAAGGTGTGAGACAGGTACAATCCTAAACCAGTTCCTTTAATTTCGGTACTAAAAAATGGTTTGAATAGCTGAGAAATATCTCGTTTTGCGACACCCGTACCAAAATCAATCACATCAATACAGGTTCGGCCCTCTTTTAAATGTACCTGCACCTCAATATGTTCGGCATCTGCGGCATTATGCCTCAAAGCATTACGAATCAGGTTAATTAGAACTTGGCGTAATTGTTTCTCATCAAAAAGAATATTAATGCGTTCTGCAAGATTGAGTTTAATCATATGTTTCGCATCGACTAGATCTTCATTCAATAGGCTCTCAAAAAAATCAGCCAATTGAATGACTTGTGGCTCAGTTGGTTTGTTGCGCGCCATGCCTAATGTATCTTGCACAATATTATCAATACGTCTAGCTTGTTTGCTAATCATACGACAGAGCATTTCTTGTTGATGACTGTCACTTTCTTTAAATAATTCATTGGCCTGTACAATTGCAGCCAGAGGGTTGCGAATTTCGTGGGCAATACTGGCTGAGAGCTGTCCTAAAGCCGCCAGTTTCAATTGCTGGACTTGTTGCGTGAGTTTTTGTGCATCTTTCAAGATAAGTAAAATTAATGATTGTTCGGGGACGATTAGGTGTTTAACACGGATATTGATTGTGTAAGGACTTTGTTGTGATTCAAAACTAAATTCCTCACCATCTTCTAAGTCACTAAATTTAATTAACTCGAATAAGTCAGGTTGCCATTTGAGTAATGGTGTTTTTTCAGGAGAAACAGGAATATGAATGCCTAATAATCTATTAGCGGCTGGGTTACTCAGTACGATATGGTTACTGGTATCTAAAACCAAGTAACCATCTTCGATTTGCTCCAAAATATAGCGGTTAATATTTTGCAGCTGATGAATTTCAATCGACTGATGAAAAGTGAGTGTTTCTAAAATCTTAAAGCGTTGAACGGCAATACGACCAATTGCGTGTACTACAAAAAATAAGAATGCAAGTAATGCGCTATTACCAAGATTATTTAGATTGGTATAATCAAAAAAGTTGCCCAGAAAACATTGATAAACAACCATAATAACGGCAAAAAGCGTCACAATCAGTGAAAGATGAGCATTTAGGAGAATTGCTGAGGAGAAAATAATGATGACGTACAATAAGCTTAATTGTAAATTCGGACCACCTGCCGAAAAGGTAATCACACTTAAACAGATCACGTCTATAATAAAAATAAAAATGAGTTGTTTGCTGATTTGTAATGGAACTATTTTTAGTAAAAAAAGCTGAAAAATATTAAAGCTGATATAACAAATCAGAGTGTAAAAATATAAAAATGGATAATCATAATTGGTAGCAAGCTGCTCTGCGGTAAGTAAGTAAATAAGGATTAGACTGATTGAAATAATCAGTCGATATCCACTATACCAAATTCCGAGCCGATAAACGGTTTGGGACACTGAGGACGCAATTTTTCCCAACATAAGCGATCACTTAATATGATTAAGGTTTAATGAGTCCATAACGGATGGCGAGATGGGTTAACTTTACATCACTATCAATTGCTAGTTTTTCGAAAATGCGGTAACGATAAGTATTTACAGTTTTAACACTAACAAATAATTTGTCGGCGATTTCTTGAGCACTAATACAATTAACCACCATCATTGCGACTTGCATTTCACGCTCAGAAAGTGCGTCAAAAGGTGATTGTTGCGTATCTGAAAGATAAGAACTCGCAAGCTGTTCAGCAATATCTGCACTGAAATATTTACCACCTTGCATCACTTTATTGATTGCACGTACCATTTCTGAAATAGGCGCGCCTTTTGTGATATAGCCTTTTGCACCTGCTTTTAATAACAACGATGGATAAGGTTCTTCCGCTAAACCACTGACAGCAATCACTTTAGTCTCAGGTGCTGTTTGTAAAAGGCGACGTGTTGTTTCTACGCCACCAATTCCTGGCATATTGACATCTAATAGTACAACCTGAGGATGCTTTAATCGAACTAAAGCAATCGCTTCTTCTCCAGATTCAGCTTGTCCAATGACTTCTACATCTGGATGGTCTTCCAGCATACGACAAATGCCTGTACGTACGAGTTCATGATCATCAACAACGAGAACAGTGATCAAGAAGACCTCCTTTTTTCAAAAAAACGATTTTTTTGTTACATAAAGAAAAATGAGCTTGCAATCAAACGACAAAATTAGCAATCCTATTCTCCATGTTTAGAGAATAGTTGTACACAATTGTGTCTATAAAAGCTTTACCCGATTTGTTCAAATGTAAGGCATAATGTTAGTAAGCGCAAATGTGCAGCGTCCCGAGTTGAGTATTGTGTCGTGAAAAATTCTAAAAAATCTATCATGCATGCCTTGAGCATGTCTATTTTGTTGGCGCTTAGTTCAACAAGTTATGCTGAGCTGGTTGTAAACAACAATCCAGCCTCTACAAGTGCGAATAGTTCTTCAGCTTCGTTAAATTGGTCTGCAAGTGATGCAAGCCAATTGATGCAAGATGATGATTCATTAGAGATCAGCCCGCAAGGTTCAACTTCGGTTACAACCACTTTACGAAGTGGTGGTTCTGCAAGTATTAGTTCATCTGCAACGCCACAAAAAAGCATACAGATTCGAGATACCTCTCATTTCAGTAGCCAACCCGCTGTAAATGCACGTGCAGCCTTGGTGATGGATGCACAAACGGGCGAAGTACTGTTTAGTAAAAACAGTAATATGTCGGTACCGATTGCCTCAATTACCAAATTGATGACGGCTGTGATTACCGCAGATGCACGGCTGAATATGTCGGAAGAAATTACGCTACAGCAAATTGACTTTGCGGGTGCAGGTGGAAAGAATTCAAGTTCGACCTTGAAAGTAGGCGATACCATGAATCGAGCGGAACTTTTGTTATTCGCTTTGATGAAATCAGAAAATCCTGCTGCGGCAGCATTAGCGAGAACTTACCCAAGCGGACGTTCAGCATTTATTGCTGCAATGAATGCAAAAGCAAAACAATTAGGAATGACCTCAACCCGTTATGCAGAATCAACAGGTTTAGATCCTCATAACGTTTCTTCCGCACGTGATCTTGGTATTTTGGTGAGTGCTGCTTCTCAATATGGCTTGATTCGTCAATTTTCTACCACGCCAACTTATGATTTTAATTTAGGTTATCGTGTGCTTAAGTCAAATAATACCAATGCCTTAGTGCGTAATGGTGGTTGGAATATTAATCTATCTAAAACAGGATATATCGGTGAGGCTGGGCGCTGTGTGGTCATGCATGCAACTGTTAATTCACGTCCTGCTGTAGTCGTACTATTGGGGGCTTCAACTTCTCAAGCACGTACCAATGATGCAACCAACTTATTAACTTGGCTGAGTACTTTACCGAAAAGAATTTAATTGCTTACGAACGTAAAGCTCCTCATATGAGGAGCTTTTTTATATAACGTAACGACATTTTATGACGTAAAAAATGCTTTATCACTTCTATTTTGAGCACTTTTTGTTAGATTAGCATTTCAGACATTAATAATTATTTTGATGTCAAAAAAGCTAAAATTGGGGAAATAAGATGGCGACTTATGTGATTCGTGAGAAGTATTTTGGTTATAACGATGAAGTTTTTTATGTTGCAGGCAATCGTATTGCCAATGTCTTTGAAGATAAACAACAAGCAGAAGCAGTTTATAAGCAATTAGAAATCAATGGGGCGCGTGATTTCGCATTGTATGAAGTTGAATCATTATTTGATGCAGATGAAACATTATTAAAAAAATTGGATGATTTCGTTCTTTCTCGCTCAGGTGATCACATTTATCAAGACGGTGAGGTTTCTCGTGATACTTTACCTGAAAGTTTAAGTGATGAAGATACTTTTGAGTTTATTCAACTTGCAAATATGCAAAAATTTCAACTGGTTCAGTTTGAACATGAGGCTAAATTTTATGCACTTTGGTCAGTCAAACAGCAGAAATGGGTGGAAGAGCATGATGAGTTTTTGCCAGTTTAGCTTATGCAGATCAACCTGAACAACTGAAAACGAATGTTAGAACCATTTTTGCAGATTACGATTATGGCGATATTGAGCTGAAAGGTTCATTTGAAGATTTATCGGAACAACCCGTATTATTGCAAGCCTTAATAAAAAATAATAAAGCGTTAAAATATAATAATAAAAGTCAAACGTTAACCATTCTACAGGGTTGGGAGGAAGAGGGTTTATATGCGGTTAATCCTTTATTAAAACAGCCCTTATTTGAGATTAAAGAGATTGAGATTGAAGAAATCCAAAGAATAGAGAAAGATCTAGCTGCCCAATATAGTTATGATGATTACGAATAACTTTTCTTTCCATGGTTGCCAATAAAAAACCAGTTGCTTGCAACTGGTTTTTTATTTCAATATTTATACTTACATATTTGAAAGAATTGAATCTTTCACTTGAGCCATTGTTGCATCAATTGACAACATTACGGCATCAGCACATTGCTTGATTGCTGTATCTGGATCTTTTAAACCATTGCCCGTAACAGTACAAACGATTACAGAACCTTCAGCAATTTTACCTGCTTTGATGTCACGAATAGCACCACCGATAGAAGCAGCAGAAGCTGGCTCTACGAAAACACCTTCATACATAGAAAGTAAGCGTTGAGCTTCAAGAATTTCGCTATCTTGAAGTTCATCAAACCAACCTTTTGAATCGCGTACAACTGCTTTGGCATGATTCCAGCTTTGTGGGTTACCAATACGAATTGCTGTTGCAACGGTTTCTGGACTTTCCACTGGAGCACCACGTAAGAATGGCGCTGCGCCAGAAGCTTGATAACCGACCATAGTCGGTAAACCTTCTGGTTTAGGGCCTGTGAATTGATCTGTTGCAGCATCATAGATAACGGATTCAAATTGATCAGCAGGTTGATTTGCAACTGCTTCGGTATAACCCATCCAGTGAGCCGTGATATTACCTGCATTACCAACTGGTAAGCAGTGGTAGTCAGGTGCACGACCCAATGCTTCTACAATTTCATAAGCAATGGTTTTTTGGCCTTGCAAACGGTAAGGGTTGATTGAGTTTACGATCGTCACAGGCGCTTGATCTGCAACTTCTTTTACGAGGCGCATACCATCATCAAAGTTACCGCGGATTTGCATGGTGATCGCACCATACATCATTGCTTGAGCCATTTTACCCATTGCAATTTTGCCTTCAGGAATCAAAACGAATGCTTTAATTCCTGCACGTGCTGCATATGCCGCTGCTGCAGCTGAAGTATTCCCTGTTGATGCACAGATAATTGCCTTCGAGCCTTCTTCAACTGCTTTGGTTACAGCCATCGTCATACCACGGTCTTTGAATGAACCTGTTGGGTTAAGACCTTCGTACTTCACATAGATTTCAACGTCTTTGCCAATAATACGTGGAATGTTCTCTAGTTTAATAAGAGGAGTATTTCCTTCGCCTAAAGAAATTGCACGTGTAGTTGCAGACACAGGTAAACGGTCACGATAACGATCTACAAGACCAGTATAACGATTGGCATTCGACATGATGGTGTTCCAATATGAGGTAGAGCTGGGAGAGGGAATGCATTTTCCCTCAACCTGATTAACTATCGAGCGATTCTAAACGAATTCTTACGATTTCGCCACGAATAGCTGGTAATGCTTGAATTTGAGCAAGTGCTTCATCCATTTTTGATTCAACAATTGGGTCTGTCAAAATCACGATAGGAATCAAATCTTTCAAGCGAGATTGCTGCATGATCGCATCGATGCTGATACCAGCACGGCTAAGAATGGTGGTTATATCAGCGAGTACGCCTGTTTGGTCTTCAGCATTTAAACGGATGTAGTATCCAGTCGTCATTTCTTCACGACTCAGGATAGGCATGTTCGTTAGTGCTTCAAATGCCAATTGTGGAATCGTTCCTGCACCATCTTCGGTATAAGAAATATCACGTACGATATCAATCACATCAGCAACAACTGCAGAAGCCGTTGGACCAGCACCAGCACCAGCACCATAGTAAAGTGTTGGGCCTACGGCATGTGCTTGTACCAATACTGCATTTTTAACACCGTTCACATTGGCAATCAGTTGTTCTGCTGGAATCAGTGTAGGATGAACACGTAACTCAATACCATTACTTGCACGACGTGCAATACCCAAATGTTTGATACGGAAGCCAAGTTCTTCAGCATATTTCACATCTTGTGCTGTAATTTTGCTAATGCCTTCTGTGTAGACCTTATCAAACTGTAATGGGATACCAAAAGCACATGACGCCAAGATAGTGAGTTTGTGCGCAGCATCAATGCCTTCTACATCAAAAGTTGGATCTGCTTCAGCATAACCGAGTTCTTGAGCTTCTTTGAGCACATCATCAAATGCACGGCCTTTTTCGCGCATTTCAGTCAGAATGAAGTTACCTGTACCATTAATGATACCTGCAAGCCATTGAATATGGTTTGCAGCTAGACCTTCACGAATGACTTTAATAATTGGAATACCACCAGCAACCGCTGCTTCATAAGCGATTTGAACAGCATTATCTTCAGCTGCTTTAAACAACTCATTACCATGTTCTGCAAGTAGTGCTTTATTGGCAGTAACCACTTGCTTGCCATGTTTGATGGCTTCCATGATAACTTCATAGGCAGGATGAATACCGCCCATCACTTCGACTACGACATCAACATCAGGTTGACGTACGATGTCCATGAGATCATCACTTTGTTTGATCCCTTCGAGTTGTAAATCTGGACGTGGACGGCGTGTGCCTACATGTGTAATTTGAATTTCGCGACCGGTACGGCGTTTAATTTCAGCAGCATTTTCTTGTAATAATTTAAGGGCTCCACCACCTACAGTACCAAGACCGAGTATCGCCAGACGAACTGGTTTCACGTCACACTCCATTTTATTCAATCATTTTAATGAAGCTTGATCATAGCTAAAAAAGTGCGCAGACACTAGGGCTAAGATCATCTTTAATCTGTCGCCCGAGTCGTGGTGAGGTGGTGTAGAGAATGTTTTATTTTTCTAGGCGTTTAATGATTTCATCTGGAGTCATGTATCCACCTAAATACACACCTTCAACATTATAAATTGCAGGTGTGCCATTCACGCCCATATTTAAGCCTAATTGATATTGATCACGAACTGGATTTTTACATTCTGCTGATGCAACTGGTAAGCCTTGCGCAGCTTGATCGAATGCAGCTTTACGATCTTGACTACACCAAATCGCTTGCATGGTTGGCATAAATTGCTCTCCACGTGGCCATGCGATGTAACGGACTTCAATGCCTTTTGCATTAATTTCGGCAAGATGTTCATGTAGTTTGTGACAATAAGGACAGCTTGAATCAGTGAATACATAAATGACGTGTTTCGCTTTACCCCCTTGTGCTGGGTAAACGATAAGGTCTTCTGTTTTGAGTGCTGCTAAGTGCTTTTTATTTTCAGTCGCTTGTAAAGCTTCACTCACATTTTTTAATTGTTTTTCACCAAGACGAATGACATCACCTTGAATGATATATTGCCCATCACTGGTCGCATAAACTGATCCCATGCCTTCTAGGCTCACCCAAAATAAATTTGGAACCTCGGTTTTTTTAATGGCAAGAATTTTGGCATTAATATTGGCGGTTTTAAAATGTTTTTCTAAAGTAGAAACCAGACGTTGTTGTGCATTACGTTCATTTAAAGTTGATGCTTCACCCGTGGCTGGTGCACTCGCCGTCAGAGCATCAGGCTTTTGTGCTGAATTTTCTTTTGAACAAGCGCTGATCAAAAGTGTTGAGGTTAATGCACATGCAATGAACAACTGAGACCGAGTAAACAACATAAACAACCTTTGATACTGTATTTATAAGCTTGCCCAAGCATACCAAAAATTTAAACTGAGTTCGTTAAATCTTGCTGATGCCATGTGAATGAAATCATGTTGATTGATAAAAGGTAGTTTTATCCTCTTGGATGGTATTTGTTATGTAGTTCTTGCATCCGATGCTGAGCAACATGCGTGTAAATTTGAGTAGTTGATAAATCACTGTGGCCAAGTAGCATTTGCACAACACGTAAATCAGCACCATGATTGAGTAAATGTGTTGCAAACGCGTGTCGTAAGGTATGTGGGGATAGTTCAGCGAGAATATTCGCTTGTAGTGCATAACGTTTAATCGCATACCAAAAATTTTGCCGACTCATGATGCCGCCATGTTGCGTCAAAAATAAATAATCCGTACTACTTTTATAGAGCTGAGGTCGTGATTCGGCGAGATATTTTTCGATCCACTCACAAGCGTGTTGTCCGAGAGGGACGAGGCGTTCTTTATTGCCTTTACCTGTAATACGAAGAAAACCCTGTTTTAGATTAATCAATTCCAAACGTAAATTAAGTAGTTCTGATACACGTAAGCCACAGGCATATAACACTTCAAACATTGCTCGGTCACGGAGACCAAGCGCCGTATTCACATCGGGTGCATTGATTAATGCTTCTACATCTTGTTCTGATAAATCTTTAGGTAAAGCACGTCCAATTTTAGGAGAACGATGGTTTGCCACGGGATTATCATCTCTTAGTTTCTGTTCTCTCAGAAATTTATAAAATTGACGTAAAGCAGACAAGCAGCGTGCAATGGAGCGTGGGCTTTTGCCTGCTTTAGTGAGTGCAATTAATACATCAGCAATATCATCACTGGACCATTGCGTTAATGTCACATTTGGATGTAACTCAGCACATTGAATAAGATCTGATAGATAGGCATTACGTGTATGTGGACTCACGGTTTGCGCCACTAAATAATCACGAAAACCGTGTAAAAAACTGAGATGTTCTGGAATTGTGACTGCAGTTGGAATACGAGGTTTTTTATTTAACATAATCAGAAAAGTCCTTCATTCAACTGCACTGTAAAAGAAAAATGAATTGTTGTCGATCTGTCACAGAAGCGAATGCCATTGAGATTGTTTTTGGTAATTATTCTCATTTGCCTGTATACTCTTGGAGAAAAGAGTTTAGGGTTAGAAGCGGTGCGATTGTCAGCATTAAAAGTCAAGCAAACGGCGATGATTACTAAAGTGAATCGCTTAGTCGATGATACCGAACAGCCAGACCTTGTGGCTATTCGTTTAGAGAGTTTAGGCTTTGTGCCTGGTACACAAGTACGGGTGATCACCAAAGGTATTTTTGGTGGCGATCCGATTCTAATCCAAATTGGTTTTACTCGTTTTGCATTACGTAAAACTGAAGCCGATAAAATTGAAATCCAATTTGAAGGAGCACCTGCATGAGTAATGTGTTACGTGTTGCCCTTGTGGGAAATCCAAACTGTGGTAAGACTTCTTTATTCAATCACTTAACTGGAACACGCCAGAAAGTTGCCAATTATGCAGGGGTCACAGTAGAGCGTAAGGTTGGACATTTTCAGTTGCCTTCAGGTCGAAATGTTCGAGTACTTGATTTGCCTGGAACATATAGTTTGCAAGCAACAAGCCCTGATGAAGAAATCACGCGTGATGTGTGTGAAGGTAAAATTGCTGAAGAAGGGCAGCAAGATGCATTTTTATGTGTTGTTGATGCGACTAATTTAAAGCTTCATCTTGGATTAGTGCTAGAAATTATTGAGTTAGGGCGTCCGATCCTTGTTGTGTTAAACATGATGGATGAAGCACGTCGCCGTGGAATTCAAATCAATACTCAAAAATTATCAGAGCGATTGGGCGTTCCCGTGGTTGAGACAGTCGCTGTGCGTAACTCAGGTATTGAGAACTTACTGCACGCATTAGATCAACAAAAATATACAGTGCCCCATACCGAACTCAGTGGTTTAACGGGTGAGCATCATCAAAAGATCCAAATTATTTTTAAAGATGTGGTGAACTTTGTTGATCAGGAAGATAAGCGAACCGATTTTCTCGACAAAATATTTTTGCATCCTGTATTGGGTTTATTAAGCCTTGCTGTGATGATGTTTATTGTGTTCCAAGCTGTATTTGCTTGGGCAGCTCCATTTATGGATGGGATTGAAAGCCTTTTCGGATGGTTAGGTACGACACTTGGTACCTATATTTCGCAGCCTTTGCTCCATAGTTTAGTCGTTGACGGGATTATTGCGGGTGCAGGTGGCGTTGTTGTGTTCTTGCCCCAAATTTTGATTCTGTTCTTCTTTATTTTAGTGTTGGAAGAGTCTGGGTATTTACCACGTGCAGCTTTTTTGCTCGACAAATTAATGTTTAAAGCAGGCCTCAGTGGTCGTGCGTTTATTCCGTTACTTTCAAGCTTTGCGTGTGCAGTGCCGGGTATTATGGCAACACGTAGTATTAGTGATCCGCGTGATCGTTTTACCACGATTATGGTTGCACCATTAATGACTTGTTCAGCACGATTACCCGTCTATGCCTTATTGATTGCTGCTTTCATTCCAAGTCAAATGGTATGGGGGATTTTTAATCTACAAGGTTTGGTACTCTTTGGCTTATATATGTCGGGTATTGTTAGTGCATTGTGTGTTTCGATTGTGATGAAATTTCTACAAAAAGATAAATCACAACATGCATTATTACTTGAGTTACCAAGTTATCGTATTCCTGATTTAAAAAGTGTTGGGATTGGATTATTAGATCGCGCCAAAATCTTCTTAAAACGTGTGGGTGGAATTATTTTTGCTCTTTCGATTTTACTTTGGTTCCTATGTACTTTCCCGCAAGCACCAGATGGTGCGACACAGCCTGCAATTGATTATAGCTTTGCAGGAATGTTAGGTCACTTGATACAACCAATTTTTGCCCCAATTGGTTTCAACTGGCAGATTTGTATTGCATTGATTCCAGCGATGGCAGCACGTGAAGTAGTCGTTGCAGCATTGGGTACGGTCTATGCTTTATCTGGCGCTGATGATGATGCAGTGGCACAAGGTTTATCACATTTAATCAGTATGGATGGCACGGGTTGGTCATTGGCTACAGGTTTATCTTTATTGGTCTGGTTTATTTATGCGCCACATTGTTTGGCAACTTTGGCGACCGTTCGTCGTGAAACAGGTTCATGGAAATATGTTGCAATTATGGCAACGTATTTGTTCGGCTTAGCTTATCTAATGTCTTTTTTCACCTACCAAATTGCATCACGCATTTGGGGCTAAAAGGAGTCGCTTATGTTTGAGTATTTGATTGTTGCTGTATTAGTGTTATGGAGTGCTTTTGTCGTTTTTAAGAAAGTATTCCCTAAAGCCGCAAGTTCAAGCTTTCTTACCTTATCGAATCTCTGTCAGCGTTTGGGTTGGTACCGTTTGGCAACATGGTTAAAACCTAAAATTGTGGTGGGTTGTGGCGGAGGTTGCGGCTGTGCTGTCGATGATAACAATGATCCCAAGAAACAGGAAACCATTCAAGCGGTCAAATGGCGTTAAAAGATAATGATTGCTCATATTCTAGGGTATGGGCAATTTTTTAATAATCAAAGAACTAAAATAAAGAGTCACAGAATGAATCAACTAGAAAATATAGAAATAAAAGTATTGAGCCTTAGACATAAGTTAATTTTGTTTGGTTTCATCGTGTTGCTGAATATTTTTGCTATTCTGAATTGGTCGGAAACTCATCATTTAAAAGCAATTTTATCTTGCTTAGGTTCTAATCTCTGTTTTATGTATTTATGGTTAAGACCTGAGATTATTCATTTTCAGCTACGAAATGCCACAGCCAAGAAAATTGATGGGATAATGTATGTTGCGATCATCTTATGGGTATTTTCTTATTTTATTCCTAATTAATTGGGAATGGTGAGCATTTTAGTCAAAGCTCTACAGAGAACGATTGTTGTTGTCACTGCGTTATCTTTCTTCATTCAGAATGACTAAATCTTGCGAAACGTATTTTTATCTAAAAATTTTGCGCTATACGGCTCATATCACAAACATCTTTTGAATGTGAACAATTCCCTATACAAGATATAGATTCACTTTTACGCACTGACACAAAAAAGCCTGAATAAAACGAAAACTGAAAAAGCATTTAAAACAGTAAAGTGCTAACATTTTTGCCATTCTGTAATCTGCAAAAAAATGGGGCAAAAATGTTAATACAACGTGGTGGATTAAAAGTTGTAGCTGGCTTAGGGATTTCGGGAGTGTCAGCAGTCAACTTCCTACATGAGCAAGGCTACCAAGTTGCAGTAACGGATTCTCGGGAAACACCGCCAGGGCATGATCAAATTCCTACCGGTGTTCGTACTAGTTTTGGAAAGTTGGATACAGAACTTTTATTACAAGCAGAAGAAATTATTCTTAGTCCAGGACTTGCGCCACAATTGCCAGAAATTCAACAAGCAATTGAACAAGGTATTCCTGTTGTTGGTGATATTCAAATACTACGTCGTGCTACTGAAGTTCCAATTGTTGCAATTACAGGATCAAATGCAAAAAGCACAGTAACGACGCTGATTGGGTTAATGGCACAAGAAGCTGGTCGAAAAGTCGCTGTAGGCGGGAATTTAGGACGTCCTGCATTAGATTTGCTCAAAGATAAGCCAGAGTTAATTGTTTTAGAGTTATCTAGTTTTCAGTTAGAAACAACCTCAAATTTAAATGCAGAAGTCGCAGTTGTTTTGAATATGAGTGAAGATCATTTAGATCGTCATGGTGATATGCTCGGTTATCACAAGGCCAAACATCGAATCTTCCAAGGCGTGAAAAAAGTGGTGTATAACCGCGATGACAATTTGAGTCGTCCGTTTGTACCTGATGTTACACCAATGCAAAGTTTTGGTTTGAATGCACCTGATTTAAATCAATATGGCGTGCTTCGTGATGCTGATGGCACGATGTGGTTAGCGCGTGGCAGGGCACGTTTGATGAAAACCTCTGATATGTATATTCAAGGTATGCACAATGTTGCTAATGCACTCGCATGTTTGGCGCTGGGTGAGGCGATTGGTTTAGATACTGAATCCATGTTGGAAACACTCAAGCACTTTAAAGGTTTAGAGCATCGCTGTGAATATGTGAAAACAGTTTCTGGGGTACGTTACTATAATGATTCTAAAGGAACCAATGTAGGTGCAACCCTTGCTGCAATTGATGGTTTAGGCGCTGCTATTGAAGTGAAACATGGCAAACTAGCATTAATTCTAGGGGGACAAGGTAAAGGTCAGGATTTCAAACCATTACGAGATGCGATTCAAAAATATGTAAAATCAGCGATTCTGATTGGTGAAGATGCAGCTGTGATTGAACAAGCTATTCAAGGTACCACCGTAATCCAACATGCAACGAGTTTATCGGAAGCTGTAGCTCTCGCACAGAAATATACTCAGGCTGAAGATGTCGTTTTACTATCACCAGCTTGTGCAAGCTTTGATATGTTTAAAAGCTATAATGATCGTGGACATCAATTCGTGGCATGTGTAAATGCCCTGAATGAAAATAAAAATTAGGAACTGATCTATGGCTGATTTAGCCCAAAATACGGTACAAAAGATTTCACAATTATTGAGTCGGTTGCCCAAGCTTCCTGCGGAAATGACAGCACGTAATATTCTCATTTTTTGCGTCATTTCTTTGCTGTGTTTCGGTTCGGTCATGGTGGCATCCGCATCGATGCCATATGCCGAATATATTCATGAGAATCCATTTTATTTCTTAATTCGTCATGGAATTTCGATTGTTGTTGCTGCTGTGGTGGCATTCTTAACCTATAGAGTTTCCTTGAACTTATGGTTTAAAAATGCTTTTCCATTATGGCTTGTGACGATGGTACTACTATTGGCAGTGTTGGTCGTTGGTTCGGAAGTAAACGGTTCACATCGTTGGATTAAGCTCGGTGGTTTTACTTTACAACCGACGGAAATTGCGAAAATCGTAATGGCAATTTTTACCGCTGACTATGTTGTTCGCCGTGCTAAAGAAGTTCGAACGCATTGGAAAGGCTTATTGCGACTAAGTGGCGTCATGGCTTTGACAGTTGGATTTATTGTTGCAGAGCCCGATCTCGGTGCAACGGTTGTTATTGTCCTCATGATGGTTGGTGTGTTTTTCTTGGCAGGTGCACCAGCAACACAATTCTTAATTATGTTAGGAGCAATCTTTGCAGGGATTACGGCACTTATTTTATTTGAACCATTCCGTTTCCAGCGTTTAATTTCCTTTACGAATCCTTGGGCTGACCCATTAGGTGTTGGTTATCAGTTATCAAATGCGTTGATGGCATTTGGACGTGGAGAATGGATTGGAACGGGTTTAGGACACAGCGTACAAAAGCTTTCCTATCTTCCAGAGGCGCATACAGACTTTATGTTAGCGGTTCTTGGCGAAGAATTTGGCTTTGTTGGCGTCACCTTGGTGATGGTATTGTCCTTTACGATGTTAGCGTGCTGTATTCGAATAGGACATCGTGCTCTGCAACATAACTACTTACGCGCAGGCTATTTAGCATATGGCATTAGCATTATTTTTCTGATGCAAATTTTGGTAAATGCTGGCATGAATATGGGCTTAATGCCGACTAAAGGTTTGACTTTGCCATTCATTAGTTATGGCGGTACATCTTTAATGATGTGTGCTGCAATGATTAGTTTAATTCTGAAAATTGATGCATCAACGCAAGAACTTAATCCAGTTAAAGAAGAATCAAACTTCTAGTCAATCAAGCCTAAAAGTTTTACAGAAGCCCTTTGCCATGCCTAGGGCTTTTTTATTGCCTATAGGTATATTCCAGCCAAATGAATGCCTTTTGGAATTAAAGCAATATTCCATTGTTGCACCGCTTGTTTGAGCATGATTCGGGGCTGGTCAAGTTCAATATCAGGCTGACCTAGCGCTAAAATCGCCTGCTGTAGCAGTTCTGGAGCTTTAGAAGTGTCTAATGCTCGCGCCATATTCTGCTTTGACAGTTTTTGTCCCTGATCATTCATGGCAAGCGGGAGGTGCATATAACTCAAAGTCGGATAGTTTAGCAGCGAACCGAGCCAGATTTGGCGAGTGGTATTATCCAGTAAATCTGCACCACGAACCACATGGGTAATCCCCTGTAAATAATCATCGACCACGACAGCCAATTGATAGCTCATAATGCCGTCACGGCGTTTGAGTACGAAATCACCTAAATCATGTTTTAAGTTGGCAGATTGCTGACCTTGTAAGCGATCCTCAAAACAAATCAATTGATCGGCAACTTTCAAGCGAATAGATTGATCATTGAAATCCAGATGTAAATCGCGGCAAGTACCAGCGTAAATATGATTTGAACCCAGTATTTTACGGGTACATTGACAGGCATAGATCGCATCTAAGTGTTTTAACTGCTCAAGAACTTGTTCATAAATCTCTAAACGATCTTTTTGGCAAATAATTTCTGCATCGGGTTCAAATTGAAAGGCATCAATACAAGATCGGATATGGTTTTCACTATTGGGATAGATACGAGGAATATCGGTATCTTCAATTCGAACTAGCCATTTGCCGTGGTTGGCTTTGGCATCACAGTAACTTGCGACTGCGGTGAGTAGGGAGCCAAAATGCAATGGGCCAGTTGGAGAGGGGGCAAATCGTCCGATATAAGGCATAAAGATTTTATGGTTGTGTATTTCAATCCTTCTCCAGTCCCTCCTATAAAGGAGGGGAAATACTCGAATATCATAAATCTTTCAATTCGTAGTATTCCTCCCTTTTCAAAGGGAGGTTGGGAAGGATTATTAACCGTTATTTTGCTTTTCTTTGATTTCAGCCAAAGTCTTGCAATCGATACATAAAGTCGCTGTTGGACGTGCTTCTAAACGGCGTAAGCCAATTTCGATACCACAGGTTTCACAGAAACCGTAATCTTCGTTTTGAATTGTTTCAAGTGATTGTTCGATTTTACGAATGAGTTTGCGCTCACGGTCACGTGTACGTAATTCAATCGCAAATTCTTCTTCTTGCGTTGCTCTGTCGTTGACGTCAGGAAGCGCAGTTGACTCATCTTGCATTGTGTTCAATGTACGATCAACTTCAGACATTAACTCAGCTTTCCATGCATTTAAAATTTGGCGGAAATGCTCAAGCTGTCCTTCAGACATATATTCTTCATTTTTCTTCGGCTGATAAGGTGCAATTCCAAATAAGCTGGCAGTTGTACCACCTTCTGAAGCTTTTGGTTTGGTTTTACGTATGCGTTTCACAGCCGATTTTTGATCGTCAATCACTTCTGTCTGTTCGTCCAAGACTTGATTTTGGTTGTCATTCGCCATATAGGGCATTCCTCATCTTACACGTACTATCTATACGCAAAAAATATGGTGATATGCAAGTGTTTTTATAGAAACCTAAGATGGTTTTTTCCATCAAGGGTCGACATCATATAGAGTTTTTCAGCAAGATGGTAGTCATTCCCGTCCAGATTTTGTGAGAAAACGAGAATGTAATTTGTAATCAAAAGTTTAGTCATATCCCAAGACTTCAGAGCTATTCATTCGCTGTGAAGTTGATAAACGATAGACCTGAGTTTCGATTTCTCCGTTTGCTTTGAGTTTAATAAAGCGGTAACCCGGATGTTCTTCATCAAGTGCGAACTTATCACTTTTAGGTTTGAATTGTATGCAGGTTGATGGCGTTGATAAAAATTGAATATCTTGCCATGTGTTAATAGAATCTTGGTGGACATGACCACAGATGATGGCTTTGATATTTGAAAAAGGTTGAATCGTTTCGAGTAAATCAGATGAGTTCTTTAGTTTATGTTGATCAATCCAAGCAGATTCCATCGCAAAAGGATGGTGATGGCAGGCAATCATAATATGACGATCATGATGTTTTTTTAATAATTCTGTTAATTGTTCAAGGCCAGCCTCTGCAATTTTGCCATCAATTCTTGTTGGCTGTGCACTATTGAGTAAAATAATGCACCAATCGCCAATTTCTACGACAGTAGGTTGATGCGGATCTGCTCCATGAAAAGGGAAGTGAGATACATCATCATGATTGCCAGGCGTCTGAAAAAAGGGAATACCTATACTCTGCATATGCTTAAGATAGCGATCATAAGTCACAGTTGTTGGGTTTTGTGCTAAATCTCCAGTATGCACAATCATATCGATCTGCGGATGTTGTTGGCGCATCAAGTCAATTACTGCATGAAAGCTTTGTTCAGGGTGCATCCCGACAAACTCTAAATGCGGATACTCCAATAAATGAGTATCAGTAATTTGTATAATCACAAAATCTTTTTGTGATAATTTTGAGACTTGAAAAGTCACCGTCTTACCCCTTTCAGATTTATTGTCGTTGTATATGTTGACTAAGCCATTGTAATGCCATGATGACAGGGGCATTCTTCAAGCGATTATTTTTGAATAACATGGTGATTTCAGCGTAATCAAACAAATGGAGTTGAATATCTTCTCCTTCATCTGGAACGCCAAAGATGCCACCACTGCTTGGTAAATCAACTTCTGCAGCATATAAATGAAAAAACTCAGCGCATGCACCAGCAGAAGGATAAAAACTGAATAAATGCTGCAATTCATTAATTTGGCAGCCTGATTCTTCTAGACTTTCACGACGAATACAGGTTTCTGGAGATTCATTTCCATCCAGTACACCCGCAATGATCTCAAGTTGCCATGCTGACTCGGAGTCATTTAATGCACCAACTCGGAATTGTTCAATAAGTGCGAAACGTTGTTGTTGATTGTTATAAAGTAAAACGCCAGCAGCTTCTGGACGATGTATAAGTTCACGCTGAATAATTGGTGAATATTCAGATCGATGAAATAGTCGGTGCGTAAGATTCACTTTCTCAACTTGAATGAATCCTCGGAATAAAAACTCCCGAGATTCTATCGTAACGTCGGATGCTGAATAGCTGGCGTGGTCAAGAATATTCATCTTCAATCAGGATGAGATTGTACATATCTCATCCTAACCGAGATTGATTCGTGGGCAAATCTTTTTTTAGTCGATTTACAGTTTGTGGTACAATTTTAGACCATGTTCCTGATAAGCGGTTTTCATTGCATTGAGACCTGCTTCAACATCTTTTTCAGCATCATTTGATTGCTTGGCATTGTGCTGATTTTGTGCATAATCTCGCACATTCTGCGTGATTTTCATCGAGCAAAATTTTGGTCCGCACATAGAACAGAAATGTGCAGATTTGTGTGCTTCTTTGGGTAAAGTCTCATCGTGCATGCTGCGTGCTGTATCAGGGTCTAAGCTGAGGTTGAACTGGTCATCCCATCGGAATTCGAAACGTGCTTTCGATAATGCATTATCACGAACTTGAGCACCCGGATGACCTTTGGCTAAGTCTGCTGCATGTGCTGCAATTTTATAAGTGATAATGCCGTCTTTGACGTCTTTTTTGTTTGGTAAACCTAAGTGTTCTTTCGGTGTGACATAACAGAGCATTGCTGTGCCATACCATCCAATCATTGCAGCACCAATTGCAGAAGTAATATGGTCATAACCTGGTGCGATATCGGTGGTGAGTGGACCAAGAGTATAGAAAGGTGCTTCTTTACAAACTTCAAGTTGTAGATCCATATTTTCTTTAATCATATGCATAGGCACATGACCGGGACCTTCAATCATCACCTGAACATCATGTTCCCAAGCACGGTGTGTCAATTCACCTAAGGTTTTAAGCTCGCTAAATTGAGCCTCATCATTTGCATCTTGAATACAGCCTGGACGTAAACCATCACCTAAGCTAAATGAAACGTCATAGGCTTTCATGATTTCACAGATTTCATCGAAATGCGTATACAAGAAGTTTTCTTGATGATGCGCAAGACACCATTGCGCCATAATTGAACCGCCACGAGACACAATACCGGTGAGACGATTTGCGGTCATAGGCACATAGCGTAATAATACACCTGCGTGAATAGTGAAATAATCGACGCCTTGTTCAGCTTGCTCAATCAAAGTGTCTTTAAATATTTCCCAAGTGAGATCTTCCGCGACACCATCTACTTTTTCTAAAGCTTGATAAATAGGCACGGTACCAATTGGTACAGGAGAGTTACGGATAATCCATTCTCGGGTTTCATGAATATTCTTACCCGTCGATAAGTCCATGATAGTATCAGCGCCCCAACGCGTTGCCCATGTCATTTTAGCAACTTCTTCATCAATCGATGAACCTAGAGCGGAGTTCCCAATGTTCGCATTAATTTTTACTAAAAAGTTGCGACCAATGATCATTGGTTCAATTTCAGGATGATTAATGTTGGCAGGAATAATTGCACGACCTGCGGCAACTTCTTGACGCACGAATTCAGGTGTAATTTCTCTTAAATTCTGAGCACCAAAGTTTTGTCCTGCATGCTGACGCATGTCTACGCCGTCACCTTGGCGTTGATTTTCACGAATTGCAATATATTCCATTTCAGGCGTAATAATGCCCTGTTTCGCATAATGCATTTGCGTAACATTTTTCCCTGCCTTAGCTCGACGAGGGTTTTGAATATGAGCAAAACGAATGTCAGCAGTACGAATATCTTTTAAGCGAGCCTGACCAAAATCAGAACTTAAACTTGAGAGTACATCGGTATCATCACGTTCTTCAATCCAAGTTTGGCGGACAGAAGGTAGACCTTGATTTAAATCAATTTGGACATCAGGATCGGTATAAACACCCGATGTGTCATAAACCATAACAGGAGGATTATATTCACCCCCTAAACCTGTCGGCGTTTCTGTCAAGCTAATTTCGCGAAATGGAACTTGGATATCGGGGCGAGAACCTTCAACATAAACCTTGCGTGAAGCAGGTAAAATACGGGTTAAATCTTTAGCATCTTGCTCATGTTGAGCAGAAATATCAGCAGAGGGAAGATTCGTTAATTGGTTCATGGCATGATCCTTATGTATTACATTAACGAATCAAGCACGAGCAAAAACGATAGCGCATTTATCTCTTTGATAAATAAAGGCGAGGCTTTTGTTGGGCTTGATTCCTACGCAGGTGTTAACCTGATCAGGTTCAACGGTACTCATCTTTAAATCTTGCGATTAAGATAATCTCAGCAGTTAATTAACTGCGCTCCGTCAAGCTAGGTATTTAGACTAACAGATTTTTAGATTTTTGTTTTATCAATTCGCAGCAATCGACTTTTGGCTCAGCTGTGTTATTGTCATAAAAGTTTCATCATTGCTGTGTTTTAATCACCAATCATTTTTCCATGTGTCTAGTGGAGGCATACTGTGAGTCCAAGTAATCCTGTGTTAAGTCACCATATTTCTTCACAATTTAATGAAGACTTACAAGATGTACATACCAAATTTATGACCATGGGTGGCTTAGTAGAGCAGCAGGTTGCAAATGCAATTCATGCTTTATTAGACACAGATGAAAATTTGGCGATTGATGTTCAATTTAAAGATAATGTTGTTAATCAATATGAGCGTGATATTGATGAAGGTTTGACCTTGATTCTCGCCCGTCGTCATCCTGCTGCAATTGATTTGCGTATGGTCATTGCGATGAGCAAAGCAAATACAGATTTAGAGCGGATTGGTGACGAAGCTTCAAAAATTGCTCGTATTGCGCAAAATTTATGTGAAGAAGGTGAGTCTCCACGCGGTTATATGGAAACACGCCATATTGGTAACCAAGTGCGTGTTATGATTCATGATGCTTTGGATGCTTTCGCGCGTTTAGATGTTGATCAGGCTTTAAAAGTGGTGATGGCAGACGTGGATATTGATCGTGAATATCAGTCTGCAACACGAACTTTGATGACCTACATGATTGAAGACCCACGCCATATTGCTCGTGTGATTAATGTGATGTGGGTATTGCGTTCGCTTGAGCGAATTGGCGATCATGCCCGTAATATTTCAGAGCAAGTTATTTATATGGCAAAAGGTATGGATGTACGTCATACCAGTATTGAAGAAATTGAACAAAAAGTGAATCAAAAATAATCACCAAATAAAGATTCAAAGCTGCTACATAATGAGCAGCTTTTTTTATTGCCATACGTTGCATAAAGTAATCGGAAATGAAGTAATCATTAGGTAAATTTTAAGAGTAGTCATCCACTCATTTCTCAAAATCCTAAGGTATTTTTTATTGTGGGGTTAGCGTAATTTAAACAACGTTGCTGGGGCAATTTATTGTCCCAATATAATCGCGAATATAAATTTATATGATACAAATAAAAAAATCCCAGACTTCGGGGGAAAGTCTGGGAGAGAAATATTATGTGTTACTTGAGATATCGAACTATCTCTTTTTGCTTCTGATATTCAATATAAGCGGAGAGTGTTGATCTGTCACGTAGACAACTGTGTATACTCTGTAAACCTTTATTACTTATGTAAATGTCATGTAAAAAGAGAGCTATATTTAGCTCTCTTTTATTCAGTGGTGTTAGTTGAAACGATTTACTTTTGTTGCGTCCAACCTTCTGCTTTTTCAACACTTTCGTCATTGTTGAAGAACTTCTCTCGTTGCTCTTCAAGAAACTTCTTCGCATCGGGTTCAAATACATTGAGGCGTTTTTCGTTAATAAGCGTGGTTTGGTGTTTTAACCATTCTTGCCAAGCCTGTTTTGAAACCGTCTCAAAGAATTCTTGACCTTTTGCACCTGGGAATGGTGCAAAGTCTAAACCTTCAAGCTCTTGTTTATATTTGCGGCAAAATACTTGTCTCGTCATGATTTATCCTTAAGCGTATAACTGTTCTAGGCGAGTGTGTGCACGAGTAATGGCTGCTTCAACTTGTTTTGGCGATGTCCCGCCGATATGATCACGCGCATTTACAGAAGCTTCTAAAGTTAAGGCTTTATCAAATACATCTGCTTCGATCAAATCACAGAATTGTTGAAGCTGTTCCAGTGTCAATTCAGATAAATCTTTTTCTTCAGCGACACCAAGCGCAACTGCTTTACCTACAATTTCGTGTGCATCACGGAAAGCAACACCTTTCTTCACAAGGTAATCAGCAAGGTCAGTTGCTGTAGAGAAACCACGAAGTGCTGCTTCACGCATAATTTCAATGTTTGGAACGAGTGCAGGCACCATGTCTGCAAAAGCCATTAAGCAACCACGAACGGTATCAATTGCATCAAACAAAGGCTCTTTATCTTCTTGGTTGTCTTTGTTATATGCCAATGGTTGACCTTTCATTAGTGTTAATAAACTAATCAAATCACCAAACACGCGACCTGATTTACCACGTACTAACTCAGGAACATCTGGGTTTTTCTTCTGCGGCATGATAGATGAGCCCGTACAGAAGCGGTCTGGAATGTTGACGAATTTAAATTGTGCTGAAGTCCATAAAATCAGTTCTTCAGACATACGTGATAAATGCATCATGATCAATGATGCAGCAGCGTTAAATTCAATGGCAAAGTCACGATCAGAAACAGCATCAAGCGAATTTTCAGAAACAGCTTCGAAACCCAATAATTCGGCTGTATATGCGCGATCAATCGGGTAGGTTGTTCCTGCTAAGGCTGCTGAACCGAGTGGCATGCGATTAACTCGCTTGCGACAATCTTGAAGGCGTTCAGTATCGCGAACCAACATCTCAAACCAAGCCAATAGGTGATGACCAAATGTTACTGGCTGAGCTGTTTGTAAATGAGTAAAACCAGGCATAATCGTATTGGTATTTTTGCTTGCCAGACTGAGTAGGCCTTTTTGTAAGCGTAGTAATAGACCTAAAATGTCATCAATTTCATCGCGTAAATATAAACGGATGTCAGTTGCAACTTGGTCATTACGGCTACGACCAGTATGTAATTTTTTACCTGTGATGCCGATACGTTGAGTCAAGCGAGACTCAATGTTCATATGTACATCTTCTAAATCAATACGCCATTCGAAATTATCTGCTTCGATTTCAGCCTTGATTGTATTTAAACCTTGGATAATATCATCACGCTCAGCCTCGGTCAGTACACCAACTTTAGCAAGCATGGTTGCATGTGCAATCGAACCTGCAATATCTTGTTTATAAAAACGTTGGTCAAATTGAACAGATGCGGTAAATTCTGCAACAAATGCATCTGTTGCTTCAGAGAAGCGACCGCCCCACATTCCAGAGGTTTGATTAGGGCTTGCTGAAGAAGAGGATTGAGAAGATGTGGTCATGGCGGCTCAGTAAAATAAAAAAGAGTATAGCAAATCCAAACGTAGTTGCTGAAATTCGACGCAAGAAGTTATCGAAAACACGTCAAATGAGTCCAGCAGGGTCCTATTTTTTTACGAAAATAAGGCAATCGCAACACTTATTGGAGTTAATTGTAGCAAGTAATGTTTTGGCAATGGTGCTTGCACTTGCAGAAGCCCGTTCTTGGCAAGCAGTGGAAAGTATCCGAGTTTTTCAATACATGCTTTTTATTAACTGGATAATTTTATCGTTTTCTGCTTTTGTTGACTATTTTCAAGAGTTTTTTGCCAAATTTAGTCAGAAAATGGCGTTAATTTTAGGTTTTATTTTTCTTCAACTTATTGTTTTACTTACCACGTGTGTGATTAATATAATTCAATACTGGGGTTCATCAACAAATAACTTTTCTGAAGATATCTTATTTCAAGGTGTAAGTCTGCATTTGGGGTATGGCATCTTGCTTGGTGCTTTCTGTTTGCGTTATCTCTATATGCGAGAGCAATGGATGAATCAGCAATATAGTGAGCTGAATGCGCGGATTCAAGCCATGCAAGCACGTATTCATCCTCACTTCTTATTTAATAGTTTAAATAGCGTCGTGAGTTTGATTTCAATTGATCCTGACAAAGCAGAAAACATGTTGATTAACTTGTCACGATTATTCCGCGCCAGTTTTCAAGAATTGAAATTGGTGAGTTTGGCTGAAGAAATTGACTTGTGTCAGCAATACTTAAGTATTGAAAAATTACGTTTAGGAGAGCGTTTAAAGGTAGAATGGAATATACAGGCGACGTCTTTAGAGTTAAAACGAGTCACGATTCCATTATTAACATTGCAACCTTTGCTAGAGAATAGTATTTTTCATGGAGTAGAAAAAGTTTTACAGCCCTCAACCATTAGTGTATTGGTTGAAATATTGCAAAATCAAGTCAGTATAGTCATTACTAACCCTTATTCTCACGATACAATAAAATCGAGACAAGGGAATGGTATTGCAATAGACAATGTGAAGCAACGTCTAAAAGCCTATTACGGACAGACAGTGAAGTTTCAGGTTTATGGAGGAGTATCGTTATATACCACGGTGGTAAGTTATCACTATCGAGTAAAATAATAAGTTAAGTTAACCATAAAAAATGACGGATGAAGTTAACGGTGACAAGGAGGAGAGGATGAAAGTTCTGATTGCTGATGATGAACCTCTCGCAGTAGAGCGTTTGTCACGTTTAGTGACCCAAATGGGTCATGAAGTGATTGCGACGGCGCATCATGGGCAGGATGTGTTAAACCATATTGAAAATGATTCGCCCGATGTTGTTCTATTAGATATTCAAATGCCTGGAATGAACGGATTGGAGTGCGCTGAGCAGATCAGTCATTTTAGCCCTCGTCCAGCTATTATTTTTTGTACGGCATATGATCAACACGCATTGGAAGCGTTTAAATTTCAAGCACAGGGATATTTGCTCAAGCCTATTGCACAACAAGATTTACAACAGGTGTTCAATAGTCTGACGCAACTTACACAAGCACAAATGACTGGTTTACAACAACAAGACGATATGTACGATACTAAAACTCAACGCCATCAAATTGCTGCGAAAACTTATCGCGGGGTCGAACTTATTCCAATAGAGAATATTTACTATTTTCTAGCAGATCAGAAATATGTCACTGTGCGTCATCGGAATGGCAGTGTATTAATTGATGAAACTTTAAAAGATCTAGAATCTGAGTTTTCAGATCGTTTTATTCGAATTCATCGTAATGCTTTAGTTTCTCTTGATTATTTAGAACGGTTGGAACTGATTGCGGCTGGTCAGTATCAGGTTAGATTACGTGAGCTGGATGAACGCTTATCTGTGAGTCGCCGTCATTTACCAAGCTTAAGAGAATGCATGCATCAATTATAAAATATTGAGCTTAAGTCAGATGAAAAATCAGTTTTTGCTTGCAATTTTAGGTGAGCAAGTTAAGTTTGAAACAATTGTTTTGATCCATGCTTAACTTGAATTTATGAAAACCTTAAAAATTGCGACTCGACAAAGCCCTCTTGCACTTTGGCAGGCGGAGCATATTCGCTCCCGTTTAAACGCGCTTTATCCAGATTTAATGGTTGAGTTGGTTAAGTTTGTGACGCAGGGTGATAAAATTTTAGATACACCTTTGGCAAAAATTGGTGGTAAAGGATTATTCGTTAAAGAACTGGAAGCTGCTTTGTTAGATGGTCGCGCTGATTTGGCGGTCCATTCAATGAAAGACGTGCCAATGCACTTACCAGAAGGTTTAACGCTCGCTGTGACTTGTGAGCGAGAAGACCCACTTGATGCCTTTGTTTCGAATCATTACCAAAGTTTTGATGAGTTACCTCAAGGTGCCAAAGTAGGTACATCTAGTTTGCGTCGCAAATGCCAAATTTTACAAATACGTCCTGATTTAGAGATTATTGACTTACGTGGGAATGTGGGGACGCGTTTATCAAAACTTGATGATGGTTTATATGATGCGATCATTTTAGCCAGTGCAGGATTAAAGCGTTTAGGTTTGGCAGATCGAATTCGTCATTGTTTAGCGCCTGTTTTAAGTTTACCTGCTGTTGGTCAGGGTGCATTGGGCTTAGAGTGTCGTGCAGATGATGTGGAATTATTAAAAATCATTCAACCATTACAGCATGAAGAAACCTCAATTTGTGTGCGTGCAGAACGTGCGTTTAATGCCTATCTAGAAGGTGGCTGTCAAGTTCCAATAGCAGGGTATGCAACTTTAGCCAATGATCAGCTCTACATAGAAGGTCGTGTGGGAAGTGTTGATGGTAAAATCTTACTAAAACAACAATTGGTTGGAACTTCAGAAGATGCTGAACAATTAGGTGAACAACTTGCACAATGCTTATTGGAGCAAGGTGCAGGTGAATTGTTAAAAGCGCTTTATTAATGCTTTTTATTAATACGCGCCCTGAAGATCGTGCTGTGAACTTAACGCAAGCATTGTTGGAAGTGGGTCATCAAGTTATCAATCTGCCATTATTGGAACTTGTTGCTGAACCTTTTTCGGTGAATTTACGTGAACTGTATCAGCAACTTGAGCAGGTGCAAGTTATTGTTGTTGTCAGCCCGACCGCCGTTGATGTCGGTATGCAATATTTACAACAACAAAAGATATCCTTAGATCAACTCAAGCATGTGCAGTGGATCGCAGTAGGTCAAGCAACTGCTCAAGCACTCGCAAAATTTAATGTAGACAGCCACATCCCTGAGGTTGAAAATTCGGAAGGTATGCTAGATCTCCCAATATTAAATCAACAAGTACATTTGGATAAAGTTGCTTTTTGGCGTGGTCTTGGGGGGCGGCAGTTTATGATGCAGCAGTTGCAACAGCAAGGTGTCGAGATTCTTAATTTTGTTCTTTATCGTCGCCAATGCCCAATACAAAGTGTTACGCTTTTTCCAAAAATTTTAAAAAAAATAATGCCAAGTCAACCTGTTATGGTGTTGATTAGTAGTGAGGCGAGTTGGAATAATTGGCAGCAGCTTTGTAGTCAAAATAATATAGATGCGAAATGGATATATTTGGCGTTAGGTGAGCGTTTAGCACAGTTACTCAAAAATGCACGGTTGCAAACACATCAAGAGATTAACATTATTCAGCTTGATAATTTATCTATATCAGAGATTATTCAACGTATCGGTGCTTGGCAAGGATGTATATGAGAAAGATTGTTTACCTGATTTTATTACTAAGTTTATTATGGTTAGCCAAACTTAGTTATGACGTAGCACAATATTCTCAGATCGTTCCTCAACTCCAGCAACAGCTTACACAGCAGCAGCAACGTTATTCTTTGCTGAATGATCAATTTGTCGCTGTGCAGCGACAATTACAAGATGCTCATTTATCTGACCCTTCAGAAGCTTCGAGCTTACCCAGTATGGTCACGGGTGTAGCGCCTGTTATATTAATCAAACAGCAATTACAGTTAGTTCAATTCGCAATAGATCAACAACAGTTCATTTATGCGATTGATCAATTAAATCAAGTACAGCAGCATATTGTCCAATATACGGTTTCTCCTGCTTTACAGCATAGTTTGATGAAAGCGATCGAACAGGATAAACAAGCTATTCAACATTATGTGCTTATGCAAACCCAACAGCAGCAACAGATTGATACTTTATTGCAGCAATTGGATCAAAAGCTTTTACAAGAAGTGCATAACCCAACTATTAAAATGCAAAAAGCTGAAGCCTCTTCATGGTGGTCTTGGTTCAAATTTGAAAAGGTGCAGCGTACACAGCCTGATTTAATTAATCGCCATCTCATTTTAAAAGAAGCTCAGTTACGTTTAGTTCTTGCTTCACAAGCCTTACATCAAGGACAAGCATCTGAGTATCGCAAATCCGTTCAAGAGGTAATTCGATTATTCTCAATTTTACCTGATCAAAACAGTCAAATGATCAAGCAAAAATTAGAAAAGCTGTTAAATCTTTCAGTTATTCCGACACCTAAATTAACGACCCTTGGTTTACTGGGGTAATATAATTATGAAACAACTGGTGTTCATTTATTTACTTGTAAGCCTATTATTTTTTGCTATGTTTGCCATGCTGAGCTATGGCTACGGTAATGGCTATGTTTATATTTACTGGCGCGATTGGCAGTTCCAAAGCAGTTTATGGGGCTTAATCGCACTTTTTATTGTGATTAGTTTATTAGCACAGTTGTTATGGTTTGTGAGTCGCAGATATTTTGCGCGAGAACAGCGTAAGAAAGAAAATATTTTACAATTTAAAGATCTACATCCATATGAGCAGCTCGGTATAGTCTGGCTGCTTGATGCGGCAAAAGAACAGCAGGGATTTATTGAGCGTGTTTTTGCTCAATCAGGATTGCTGAGTAATATTGTTGATGCACAATTTGATTATAAAAATGGTGACTATCAACTCGCTTTGCAGAAACTAGAGAAATCAGCACCGATGGCCTTTGAGCTGGCAGAACTACAGCGGATCGATATTTTCTTAGAACAACATGAAACAGAAAAAGCATTAACCCATCTAGAATTCCTTGCACAGCATCAACTTTCACCTTGGTTGGCTGAGATTGAAACTGCTTATCAACAACGCATTACTGTTTTGTGGGGCAAACTTGCCTTACAACAGCCTTGGTTATTTTTACAATCAATTCAGCATGGTCTATTAAGTGCAGAACATCGAGATCTCTGGTTGCAACAATTACTCATACAGTTTGATCAAGCATCTGTGGATGACTTAGCTGCACTGCAACAGCGGTATATTGCTCTAGAGAATGAAATTCAAGCACGACCATATAGTAGTAAGGTTTTGTGGTTAAAATTATTGGCACGTATGCCAGAAATGGGATTGCAGCATGAGGATCTTGCATTGCATTTATTGCAGGAAAATTTCGATCCAGAGGTTTTTTATCTTTGGTTCCAACAGCAACTACTGAAGCAAATTCCCGATTATAGCTATGTTGAGCAACGTATTATTCAGCTAGAACAGCGTTACACGAGTGTTCCAATGTTGACCTTTGCAAAATGGCATATTTATGTTGCAACTCAACGTTTAGAAGAAGCTGAGCAGTTATTAACCTTATATCCTGATAATATATTAATGAGCTATTTGCGGATTAAATCAACGCTTGGAGATAATCTGGATTTGATCAGGCAGTTGAATTTAATCCTTGAAAATGATGTTAATTTTTTAAACTTTAAGATATGAGTGAGATATGAAAGAACTGTCTGTCTATCCTGTTGTACATCGACAAACAATTGCTTGGGGTGATATGGATGCTTTTGGGCATGTAAATAATGTGCAGTATTATCGCTATATTGAGAGTGCACGAATTGCTTATTTAATGGCATTAAATATATTTGATCAAGATATAGTGACGGTGGTAGCCTCTAGTCAATGTAAATATTTAAAGCCAGTATTTTATCCTGATGTGCTGCATATTGGTGCACGTATTGAGGAGCTCAGAAATAGTGCTTTTCGAATGCATTATAGTTTATGGAGTGAAACACAAAACCAAATCGTTGCAACAGGAGAGGCAGTGATGGTTTGTGTTGATAAAGTAACCTCCAATAAACTAGCTATTCCTGAATTGATTAAACAAAATATTATTGCTATTGAACAAACTGTTGGAAATAATCTTGCGTTAAAATAATTTTATAAAGACTATTATGTCTATATTTATTTTGAGTGCGTTAATCTCATATAACTTATCTTTTTATTTTGTGAATTAATTCATAGATAGTCTAGATTTGTTATATGAAATTCAACCTATAGAAAGCATCAAGAATTAAGATAAAATTAATATTCATCAAGTTCTAAAAATTATTTCATCATTTTAAAAAAATTGGTGGTGTTTCAAAAAGTATGCTGAAACAAAGCAGGTTGAATTTTGATAAAATAGAGAAATGCGAATAACTCTAGAAATCAAATGTCCAACCTGCCTCAGTGACAGTATAAAGAAAAATGGCATCAAAGTAGATGGGAAACAAAACTATCAGTGCAAAGACTGTAAACGTCAGTTTATTGGTGACCATGCTCTGAGCTATCTAGGATGTAATTCAGGCATTACTCGAAAAATATTACAGTTGATGGTCAGAGGTAGTGGTATACGAGATATCGCTGAAGTTGAGCGAATCAGTATCGGTAAAGTTTTACGTACTTTAACCGAATCGACCTACCAAATTCAGCCTAAACAAAGTCATTATGAGTCTCTTGAAGTTGATGAGTTTTGGACTTTTGTGGGAAATAAAAATAATAAACAATGGCTTATTTACGTCTACCATCGAGAAACAGGTGAGATTGTTGCTTATGTTTGGGGTAAAAGAGACTTAGCTACAGTTCAACGATTGAAAACAAAGCTTAAACAATTAGGTATTCACTACACCCGAATTGCAAGTGATCATTGGGACAGTTTCATAACTGCTTTTAAAAACTGCAAGCAAAGTATTGGTAAATTTTTTACTGTAGGTATTGAAGGTAATAATTGCAAAATAAGGCATCGAATTAGGCGTGGTTTTAGAAGGAGTTGTAATTTTTCAAAAAAGATTGAAAACCATTTTAAAGCTTTCGACTTAACCTTTTTTTACATCAATAATGGCTTCATTTAATGTCAGCATACTTTTTGAAACACCACCAAAAAATTTAATACAATGGATTTAATCAAATGCACTTAAGTTTTTTTGTTTTATTGTAAATATAAGATGATTTATGGTTATATTGTGATTAAGTTGACTAATTTAATATTGATTATTTAATTGTATATAAATTACTATGGAAATAGAATTTTTGAATTCTTTTTTATTTTGAGTGATATATTTCTTTTGAGTTGGAGTGGTTCTAATGAAACCAGATATTAGTGATTTATCTGTAGAAGACTTAAAACGGTTACAGGTAGAAGCGGAAGCTTTAATCGCAAGCAAAAAAGATCAAGCAATTGAAGATGCTTATAATGAAATTATTGCAATAGCTGAAGCAGTTGGTTTTAGTGTTGAAGAGTTATTAGAGTTAGGTGAGCAAAAGCGTAAGAAGACAACGCGCAAAGCAGTAGAACCACGCTACCGTAATAAAAATAATACAGAAGAAACTTGGACTGGTCGTGGTAAACAGCCACGTTGGTTAGTTGCTGAATTAGAAAAAGGTGCAAAACTTGAAGATTTTCTAATCTAAGCAAGTTTTACTCGTCATCGTTCTGTCATACGATGATTCTATGCTTCATTAAAGCCAAGCTTAAAAAGCTTGGTTTTTTTATATGAGAGAATTGGCGATGTTGAAAAAGTATGCATAATGTCATTCAGGGGCGAGTGTCTCTAAAATGATGATATTTTGCATTTGGTAAGGGTGGAATGAAGAAAAATACCAAACAATGGAAGTGGTGGGTTTTTGCCATTCTTGCATTTTTAATTTTTATTATTTTACAAATTCCAGCAACATGGTTAATTGCGAAATTTTCTAAAGATAATCAAATCTTACATAATGTTAGCGGCAATATTTGGCAGGGACAAGCGGATTGGCAAAAAGGTCAGTTACGTGGTTCTGTACATTGGAAAACCCGTCCTTTAGATTTATTAATGTTGCGTCTTGGCGCAAATCTCGATATTCACAGCGGGAATACCCAATTTAATGGTATTTTTGGTTACGGTTTAGATCAAAAGATTTTGATCAAAGATTTGCAAGGTGAAATTGCACCTGAGACTTTAAAGTATTTTGCCAATTGGCAGTGGCCTGAGAATTCAATTCAACTTAAAGATGTACAATTTAATTATCAAAAAGAAAAAGGCTTTACTGCAACTGAAGGTAAATTGCACTGGGGTGGTGGTGAATTGAATTATACCTTTGGTCAACGCCAAGATCGTATGAATATGCCTTCATTGACTGCGGAAATGAAAGATGAAAATGGGCAATTGCAAATAGATGTTCGGGATCAGCAAAGTCAGAAAATGGCGAATCTAAGTTTAGACCCGAATCTTATGCTCGATGTTCAATTGACACAGCGGATGTTATTAAATGTACCATCTTATCAAGGTAAAGCGGGACTTGACACTTACGTCATTAGTTCTCGCCAACCATTGTTGCAAGGTGGTTTTTAATGAAAACAATAGCACAAAAACTACAGCAGTTTCGTTGGCAGCAATTCGATAAAACAAGTGCTTTTATCCTAGCTTTACTCATTTTATGGTTGTGTTGGAAGTTGGCTTCTTTATTCTGGTTGGTTGTGGCTCCACCTCAGCCGATGCAGTTTGATCGTGTTGCATTGGGTTCACAACAGGCGCTAGTTCCTAATATTAGTTCTTTTGCACTATTTAATGAACCTGCTACCACGACAGCACAAGATAATGTCAATGTGGAGTTGCAGGGCGTATTGTTGGGTTATCCAAGCTATTTGTCATCGGCGGTTATTAAGTTAAACGATACTGCTGAACGTTATCGTGTCGGTGAAACTATCGGTTCAACTTCCTATCAACTGGCGGAAGTGTATTGGGACCATGTCATTCTGAAGCAGAATAATGGTGCAACACGAGAAGTTAAATTTAAGGGTTTAGATAATGGTTTATACCAGCCAATTGCCCCTGTATTAAACCCTCAAGCTGCAACACCTCAAACATCTGCGCCTGTTCAAAACTCATCACAATCTGCGCTGGGACAAGCGATCCAACAAATGCAGGAAAATCGTGAGCAGTATTTAAAAAATATGGGAGTGAGTGGTGGTGGTTCAGACGGTTACGAAATCTCAGATCGAACACCAACGAATTTAAAAAATACCTTGGGTTTGCGGTCTGGTGATCGTATTCTATCGATCAACGGTCAGACAGTCGGGCAGGGTCTTAGCGAAGTGCAATTATTAGAGCAAGTACGTCGTGAAGGACATGCCAAAATAGAAATAAAACGTGGTGATCAAGTGATGACCATACAACAAAATTTTTAGTGATAACACGTCATCACATTAGTTAGGAATAAGTGCAGGTTATGGCTTTCTTGAATCATCAACGTCCACTTTGGGCACTACTTGCTGCCGCGCCTTTGGTTGCGACCATCAGTACCAATGTGCAAGCACAAACATGGAAGATTAATCTGCGTGATGCGGATTTAACGGCATTTATTAATGAAGTTGCTGATATTACGGGTAAGAACTTTGCTGTTGATCCTCGTGTGCGCGGGAACGTTACAGTTATTTCCAATAAACCTCTCAATAAAGATGAGGTCTATGACCTATTTTTAGGCGTGTTGAATGTTAATGGTGTGGTTGCACTTCCATCAGGTAATACGGTCAAGTTGGTTCCTGATAGCAATGCTAAAAACTCAGGAATTCCTTACGATGCTCGAAGTCGTGCAGGTGGGGATCAAATTGTTACTCGTGTCATTTGGTTGCAAAACACGAACCCAAATGATTTGATTCCTGCGTTACGACCATTGATGCCGCAATTTGCACATTTGGCTGCTGTGGCTGGCACCAATGCTTTGATCGTTTCAGATCGTGCGACGAATATTTATCAACTTGAAAATATTATCCGTAATTTGGATGGTACAGGGCAAAATGATATTGAAGCGATCAGTTTGCAATCAAGTCAGGCTGAAGAAGTTATTGGTTTGCTCGAAACCATGAGTGCAACAGGTGCCTCGAAAGATTTTATTGGTTCGCGTGTGCGAATTATTGCAGATAATCGAACCAATCGTATTTTAGTTAAGGGTGATCCTGATTCACGCAAACGTTTACGCCAGATGATTGAAATGCTCGATGTTCCATCGGCAGATCGCTTGGGTGGTTTGAAAGTATTCCGTTTGAAATATGCGAGTGCCAAGAACTTAGCTGAAATTCTACAAGGTTTAGTCACAGGGCAGTCAGTTTCGTCCTCATCAAATTCTAGTGCTAGTAAATCGAACTCAATTAGCAATCTAGTTTCAAATAACCAAAATTCAGGTTCATCGGCGGGAACTTCAACTTCTTCAATTTCCACGCCGTCAATTAATCTTAACAATAGCAGTAATAATAGCCAAAATAGTGGTGTTACAAGCTTTAATAGTGCTGGTGTGAGTATTATTGCAGATAGCACTCAAAATGCTTTGGTTGTTAAAGCTGATCCGCAATTGATGCGTGAAATTGAGGCAGCCATTCAGCAGTTAGATACTCGACGTCAGCAAGTCTTGATTGAGGCTGCTATTATTGAAATTGTAGGTAGTGATGCTGATCAACTTGGTGTCCAATGGGCTTTAGGTGATCTCAATAGCGGTGTTGGATTAATTAACTTTTCGAATGTCGGCTCTAGTATTTCTAAGCTCGCAGCAGGTTATCTAACAGGTGGGGCGGCTGGCGTTGGTTCAGCACTTGGTACAGGTTCATCCATTATTCTGGGTGACTACAAAGAAGGTGCGAATGGCTCTCGTAAATTATATGGTGCTCTCATCCAAGCGCTAAAAGAAAATAAAAAATCAAATTTATTGTCTACACCATCCATCGTGACAATGGATAATGAAGAAGCGTATATTGTCGTAGGGCAGAATGTTCCATTTGTAACAGGTTCAGTTGCGACGACTGGAAACAGTACGGTGAATCCTTACACAACTGTTGAGCGTAAAGATGTGGGTGTTACTTTAAAGGTGATCCCTCATATCGGTGAAGGTGGTTCTGTTCGACTTGAAGTGGAGCAAGAAGTTTCAAACGTTGAAAATAGTAAGGGTCAGGCTGCTGACTTGGTGACAAGTAAACGAGCGATTAAAACTTCAGTCCTCGCAGATCATGGACAAACAGTCGTGTTAGGTGGCTTGGTTACCGATCAGACTGATGTTAGTCGTCAAAGTTTGCCTGTTCTTGGGGATATTCCTTATCTTGGTCGTTTGTTCCGTTCAGATAGTCGTGGCAATGAAAAACGTAATTTACTTGTATTTATCCATCCAACCATAGTAGGTGATGCTGAGGATGTGCAACGTATATCTCAACAACGTTATAACCAGCTATACAGTCTCCAATTGTCTATGGATAAAAATGGTAATTTTGCAAAATTACCTGAAAATGTTGCGGATATTTATCGCCCACAACCTGCGGTAAGTAGCTCACCATACCAAAAAGTTCCAACAACAACGCAAAAAAAGGCTGTTGTTATCACAAAGCCTGTCGTTGTAGTTGAGCCTCAAATACAACGAAAAACGGTGCAGCTTCCAGCCAAAGCAACTGAACGCAGTAAACATACAGTGACAACCACGACGATTCGTCCTGCGTCTTCACAGTAGATGCACAGAAGCGCTTATGTCACAATGTTATGATTGAAAGAAATTATGATAAGGATAAACATCTATGACTTGGAAATTACAAGCCATTACAGGTGAATTTACAGGGCAAGAGATTAGTATTGAGCGTGACATGCTGGTGGGGCGGGATCAGGACGCTGAAATTTTGTTGCAGCCCAAGGACATTTCACGAAAACATGCTGCATTACTGTTTAGAGATGACCATGTTTGGGTAAAAGATTTAAAGTCTACAAATGGAACATTTGTGAATGGTGAGCGTGTTGAGCAGGAACAGGAAATAGAATTGCATGATGGGGATATGCTCCAGTTTGCCAGTTTTATATTTATGGTTCTTGCTCCTGAGCGTTATAAGGCTGATTTACCTGAAATTGAAGTTGAGCCAGTAGCGGCAACGAATCACGATGCGGGTATGCCAACGCTTGCAGAGCGAGCTGCGGAGACTTTGATTAATCGAGATGGTATGCCACAACAAGTTGGAATTCCAAAACCAGCACCAATTCCTGAAGGTATTGATGTTCAGGCTGCTGCTGAACAGCAGCCGATCGCGATTGAAGAACCTATTTCTCGTGTTCAACAAGAAATTGAACAGCAAAAAAATGCATCGATTGGTTTAATTTCAATTGTTGTACTCATCATTTTAGCTGTGATTGCTTGGTTATTCTTTAAATAATTATATTAACCTTTTACAATCAAGGCATGCTCATATGGGCGTGCCTTTTTATTTCTTGAGTCGAAATCTATGTCTGTTGCTCAGTTACAACAACGAAGTTTAATTTTATTTGATTTAGATGGGACGCTTGTGGACTCGGCGGCTGATTTATATCGAGCAATGAATCTAAGTTTGGAAAAGCTGGCATTACCATTGGTAACAGAGGTGCAGATTCGAGCTTGGGTAGGCAAGGGTGCGGCTAAACTATGTGAGACTGTCTTGGAGTATTTGTTTGGGCAGATTGATGCCCAGCAGCAGAAGCAATTGCTTGATACTTTTGTTGAGATTTATGAACAAGAATTATGTGTTAATACCAAAGTATATGAAGGTGTTTTACCATTTTTGGATTACTGCCAACAGCATAATATTACGATGGCTTGCGTAACTAACAAACCAGAGCATTTAGCACAAGGTATCCTCGATATTTTGCAGTTAAGCCCATATTTTAAGATGGTGGTTGGTGGTGATAGTTTAGCTGAACGTAAACCTCACCCTTTGCCTTTACTACACTGTATCCAGCAACAAAATATTACAGCGTCACAAGCTTTGATGATCGGTGATTCGAGTAATGATGTGGAAGCCGCCAGACGTGCAGGTATTGATTGTATTGTGGTCAGCTATGGCTATAATCATGGGGAAAGTATCTATGACTGTCAGCCACAGCAAGTGGTCGATAGTTTGGCAGAATTGATAGAAGATGATTTAGTCAGGAGACAAGCATGAAGTTTGTTATGGTTTTTCGATGGCGGGCTTGAGAAGGCACTACAGAAAAAACGCACAGAAATTAAAACCATAGAGAAGATTCATGACGACCTTAGTACAATTTGAGCAATTAAAATCAGCAGGCTATAACAACATTCCTGTGTATCGCCAACGTTTAGCCGATACAGAAACCCCACTTTCTGTTTTTGCACGTTTTAAAGAACAAAAACAAGCTTATCTCTTTGAGTCCGTTGAAGGGGGCGAGAATTGGGCGCGCTATTCAATGATTGGTTTAGGGGAGTCGATTGTTTTTTCCTGTAATGCAGGTGTATTGACCATTCAGCAAGCTGATGGCTCGCTTCGCCAGCAAGACTGTGCTGATCCATTTCAGTATATCCGCGATTTTCAAAGTCAATTTAAAGTGCCACCCCAAGCTGAATTACCTGAGTTGCCAAGTTTTACTGGTGGCTTGGTTGGGTATTTGGGCTATGACGCGGTACGTTATATCGAACCAAAACTTAAAAACGTTCCCACAGCTGATCCTGTGACGTTGCCAGATCTTTGGTTAATGTTGTCTCAAACTGTGATTGTGTTTGATAATTTAAAGGACACTTTGTTTTTAATTCATCACGCAGATTCGAGTCAGCCTGATGCCTATAATAAGGCTCAGCAGAAGCTGGATCAACTTGAGCAGTTGCTCGCTACGCCTGTCAGCTTACAAGCGAAACCTCATACTGCGCCACATTTCGAATCCATTACGGGTAAAGAAAAGTTTTTAGAAACCGTTGAGAAAGTAAAAGAGTATATCCGTGCAGGCGATGTGATGCAGGTTGTGCCTGGTCAACGTATGGTATCTGACTTTGATGGTGAGGCTTTACAAGTTTATCGTGCATTACGCCATCTCAATCCATCGCCTTATTTATTTTTGGTGCAAGGACAAACACTCACAGATCAAAAGCCATTTCATATTGTGGGTTCATCGCCAGAAATTTTATCTCGTTTGGAAAATGGTATTGCGACCGTGCGACCTCTTGCGGGAACGCGACCACGTGGTAAAACGAAAGAAGAAGACTTGGCATTAGAGCAAGATTTACTCGCAGATGAAAAAGAGATTGCTGAACATCTCATGCTAATCGATTTAGGTCGCAATGATGTTGGTCGCGTTTCTAAAATTGGTAAAGTGCAAGTGACTGATCGTATGGTGATTGAGCGTTATTCTCATGTCATGCATATCGTGTCTAATGTGCAGGGTGAAGTACGTGATGACGTGGATGCTTTAGATGTGTTTAAAGCAACCTTTCCTGCTGGAACACTTTCAGGTGCACCAAAAATCCGCGCTATGGAAATTATTGATGAAGTAGAACCAGTTAAACGTGGTGTATTTGGTGGTGCTGTAGGTTATTTAGGCTGGCATGGTGAAATGGACATGTCGATTGCGATTCGTACCTGTGTGATTCGTGATAAAAAGGTCTATGTACAGGCTGGGGCAGGCTTAGTTGCAGACTCAAATCCTGAATCAGAGTGGAATGAAACCCAAATAAAAGCTCGCGCAGTGATCAAAGCGGTTGAATTATCATCAAACGGATTGATTTTATGAGTTTTTAACGGTTTTTTTGAAAAAACCACTTGCATCGATTCAGAGTTTTGCTAAACTGCACACCGTTCCGATACGAAACGTACGAAACACTAAGAAAGAGCCGGCATAGCTCAGTTGGTAGAGCAACTGACTTGTAATCAGTAGGTCCACAGTTCGAATCCGTGTGCCGGCACCATCTTAAAGTGTGGTAGTATAGCGTAAAGAACAGCACTGTGTAAGTGTGATATGGTGAGATTCCCGAGCGGCCAAAGGGGGCAGACTGTAACTCTGCTACGAAAGTTTCGAAGGTTCGAATCCTTCTCTCACCACCATCTAACTTCGATTGAAGTGGTAAGTACCAACATGCGGGAGTAACTCAGTTGGTAGAGTGGCAGCCTTCCAAGCTGCATGTCGCGAGTTCGATCCTCGTCTCCCGCTCCATCGAAGATGTCGCTCTTATAGCTCAGTGGTAGAGCACTCCCTTGGTAAGGGAGAGGTCTCGAGTTCAAATCTCGATAAGAGCTCCAGATATACAGCTTAGTAGAATTTCTACAAAATTTTTAAAGAAGCAGGCTATTATAGTCTGCTTTTCAAGTATTGGGTGTCTAGTTTTTTAGGCGAATGTCGATAAAGAAAGTTTTTCAGGGTTGTTTTTCTCTAAACTGGTGTCGACGTAAACGAGGAAAATCAAATGGCTAAGGCTAAGTTTGAACGTAATAAACCACACGTAAACGTGGGTACAATTGGTCACGTTGACCATGGTAAAACAACTTTAACTGCTGCGATTGCAACTATCTGTGCAAAAACTTACGGCGGTGAAGCGAAAGATTACTCACAAATCGACTCAGCTCCTGAAGAAAAAGCACGTGGTATTACAATTAATACTTCACACGTAGAATACGATTCTCCAATCCGTCACTACGCTCACGTAGACTGCCCGGGCCACGCCGATTATGTTAAAAACATGATTACGGGTGCTGCTCAGATGGACGGCGCGATCCTTGTGTGTGCTGCGACTGATGGTCCAATGCCACAAACTCGTGAACACATCCTTCTTTCACGTCAGGTTGGTGTACCTTACATCATCGTATTCTTAAACAAGTGTGACCTTGTTGATGATGAAGAATTACTTGAATTAGTAGAAATGGAAGTTCGTGAACTTCTTTCTACTTATGACTTCCCAGGTGATGACACTCCAATCATCCGTGGTTCAGCGCTTCAAGCATTGAACGGCAATGATGGCGAATATGGTGAGAAATCAGTTCTTGCACTTGTTGAAGCGCTTGACTCTTACATCCCAGAACCAGAGCGCGCAATCGATAAAGCATTCTTAATGCCAATCGAAGATGTATTCTCTATCTCTGGTCGTGGTACGGTTGTAACTGGTCGTGTTGAATCTGGTATCGTTAAAGTTGGCGAATCAGTTGAAATCGTTGGTATCCGTGACACAGTTGTAACGACTGTAACTGGTGTAGAAATGTTCCGTAAACTTCTTGACGAAGGTCGTGCGGGCGAGAACTGTGGTGTTCTTCTACGTGGTACTAAGCGTGAAGACGTACAACGTGGTCAAGTACTTGCTAAACCAGGTACAATCAAGCCACACACTAAATTCGATGCGGAAGTATATGTACTTTCTAAAGAAGAAGGTGGTCGTCATACTCCATTCCTTAACGGTTACCGTCCACAGTTCTACTTCCGTACAACTGACGTAACTGGCGCAATCAAGTTACAAGAAGGCGTAGAAATGGTTATGCCTGGTGACAACGTTGAGATGTCAGTAGAGTTAATCCACCCGATCGCAATGGACCCAGGTCTACGTTTTGCGATCCGTGAAGGTGGTCGTACTGTAGGTGCTGGTGTTGTTGCTAAAGTAACTGCATAAGCCCAATATTATATTACATTCAAATCGAAAGCTTCGGCTTTCGATTTGCTTCATAGGCTAGTAGTTCAATTGGTAGAGCGTCGGTCTCCAAAACCGAATGTTGGGGGTTCGAGTCCCTCCTGGCCTGCCACTTTTTTTAAATAAAAAAGCTTAATTCTGGCTAAGTTGTCATATAATAATTCGCGAATTCTACGACGAGTAAAAAAATGTCGAATGATAAATCGCGTGACGCATTAAGCGACGCGCCAATCCCTCAAAGAAATAATGCTGCAGAAGTTATAAATGCAAATTCTCCACTTGATATTGTCTTGTGGTTAATTGCAATTGTTTTGTTAGTTGGTTCAGCATTGGTAAATCAACATTTACCAGCCTATTGGGCACCTGCAAATGATATTTGGGTGCGCGTTGGGGTAATTTTGGCTTGTGTCGTCGTCGCTTTAGGTTTATTATACGCCACCCATCAAGGCAAAGGCTTTGTGCGTTTGTTGCAAGATGCGCGAATTGAACTGCGTCGAGTGACTTGGCCAACAAAACAAGAGACGATCACGACATCGTGGCAGGTTCTTTTGGTTGTGGTTGTTGCATCATTGGTTTTATGGTGTTTCGATTACGGGTTAGGTTGGTTTATTAGGTTAATTATCGGGTAAGAGTGCGATGAAACGTTGGTATATTATTCATGCCTATTCTGGTTTTGAAAAACAAGTGATGCGTTCACTTAATGACCGAATCCAGCGCAGCACTGTTGCTGATAGTTTTGGTGAAGTCCTTGTTCCTACTGAAGAAGTAGTAGAAATGAAGGATGGTAAGAAGCGTAAGTCTGAGCGTAAATTCTTTCCTGGCTATGTATTAGTCGAAATGGAAATGAATGATGATACTTGGCACATCGTTAAAGAGTGTCCAAAGGTTCTAGGTTTTATTGGTGGTACACCAGAAAAACCAGCACCAATTTCTCAACGTGAAGCTGATGCAATTCTTGCGCGTGTACGTAATATAGGTGAAGCACCTCGTCCTAAGACAATGTTTGAGCCTGGTGAAGAATTACTCGTGGTTGATGGTCCGTTCACTGACTTTAAAGGGGTCGTGGAGGAAGTACAATACGAAAAGTCACGTTTAACGTTGACGATCAATGTATTTAATCGACCAACGCAAGTTGAACTTGAGTTTCGACAAGTCGAAAAAACGATTTAATTTGAGTTGGTTGGTAAGCGCCCGATTTGATCGGGCATTGTTGTTCTAACACTTCGGTGTTGTTTAATTTTTTGGGGAGCCTGACGGCGTTTGTACCCAGAGGTAATTTTCAATGGCTAAGAAGATTGACGGCTATATCAAGCTGCAAGTTCCAGCTGGTAAAGCAAATCCATCTCCACCAATTGGTCCTGCTTTAGGTCAACGTGGTGTAAACATCATGGCATTCTGTAAAGAATTCAATGCTGCTACACAAAAACTTGAAGTTGGCTTGCCAATTCCTGTCGTGATCACTGTGTACAACGATAAGTCGTTCACATTCATCATGAAAACTCCACCTGCATCTATTCTTCTTAAGAAAGCTGCTGGTATTCAAAAGGGTTCTTCTGTACCTAACAAAACTAAAGTTGGTAAGTTGACTCGTGCTCAATTAGAAGAAATTGCGACGACTAAAGAACCAGATTTAACTGGTGCTGATTTAGACGCTCGTGTGCGTACCATTGCTGGTTCTGCACGTTCTATGGGCTTGGAAGTGGAGCTATAAGACATGGCAAAGTTAACTAAACGTCAAAAAGCCATCGCTGCTGCTGTAGAAGCAAACAAAGTTTATACTTTGGAAGAAGCAGTACAAGTTCTTAACAGCCTTCCAGCTGCGAAGTTCAAAGAATCATTAGACATCTCTGTAAACCTTGGTGTTGATCCACGTAAATCTGATCAGGTTGTTCGTGGTGCGACGACTTTACCTGCAGGTACAGGTAAAACTGTACGTGTAGCAGTATTTGCTCAAGGTGCTGCTGCTGAAGCTGCAAAAGAAGCAGGTGCAGATGTTGTTGGATTTGATGACCTTGCTGAAAGCATTCAAGGTGGAAATCTTGATTTCGACGTGGTTATTGCTGCTCCTGATGCAATGCGCGTTGTTGGTAAGTTAGGTACAATTCTTGGTCCACGTGGCTTAATGCCAAACCCTAAAGTGGGTACAGTAACGCCTGACGTTGCGAACGCGGTTAAGAATGCCAAATCTGGTCAGGCACGTTACCGTGTAGACAAGGGTGGTATCATCCATGCTGCAATCGGTCAACTTGGCTTTAGCGAAGAGGCTGTACGTCAAAACGTTGAAACTTTAATTGCAGATTTAAAACGTTTAAAACCTGCAACTTCTAAAGGTGTATACGTTAAGAAGATCACTTTGAGCTCAACTATGGGTCCTGGTTTGATCGTTGATGTAAACAACGTTTCTAAGTAATTAGAAAGAATTTTAAAGCCTTAGATTTTTTCATTGGAAAAATCTAAGCAAACTTTGAATTGATAAATGAAGATTTATCAGCGTCAAAGACCTCAGGCGAGAAGTGTTTTCGGACACTTTTCTTAAAAATCCAGTCTGAGTAGACGCGGTGGTGTGATTTGTTGCTCCTCCGCGTGTAAGTCGAAAGACTTACGAATTGGGAGTGTACCTGTGTAGGTACATAAATCACCGTTAGGAGGTTTTACAATGGCTCTTCTTATCGAAGACAAAAAACAGATCGTTGCTGAAGTAACTGAAGTTGCTTCTACAGCGTTCGCTGCCGTTGTTGCTGACTACCAAGGTTTAACGGTTGAGCAATTAACTGCTCTTCGTGTTGAAGCTCGTAAACTAGGTGTTGCTACACGTGTTGTACGTAATACTTTAGCCAAACGTGCTCTTCAAGATACACAATTCTCTATCTTGAATGACAATCTTGTTGGTCCAACAATCTTAGCATTCTCAACTTCTGAAGACGATATGGGTGCAGCTGCACGCTTGTTCGAAGAATTTGCTAAAACTAACAAAGCATTTGAATTAAAAGCTGCTGCATTTGACGGCAAACTTTATCAAGGTGAAGAAGTTAGTATTATTGCAAACCTTCCGAACCACGAAAAAGCGCTTACTATGCTTGCCTCTGTTCTTCAAGCTCCTATTTCGAAATTGGGTCGTTTACTTACAGCGCTCCAAGAGAAAAACGAGTCAGAAGCTGCTTAAGCTTAAATCTACTTTCACACCATTCAATATCCATTTGGAGTTATTCTCATGGCTTTAACAAACGAACAAATCTTAGACGCAGTTGCTGAATTAAAAGTTATTGAACTTGTTGACTTAATCAAAGCATTTGAAGAGCGTTTTAACGTATCTGCTGCTGCTGTAGCTGTAGCTGCTGGTCCAGCTGCTGCTGCTGTTGAAGAACAAACTGAATTCAACGTTGAGTTGACTTCTTTCGGTGCTAACAAAGTTGCTGTAATTAAAGCAGTTCGTGAAGCTACTGGCCTTGGTCTTAAAGAAGCTAAAGATCTTGTTGAAGGCGCTCCTGCAGTTCTTAAAGAAGGCGTTTCTAAAGAAGAAGGCGAAGAACTTAAGAAGAAGCTTGAAGAAGCTGGTGCTACAGTTACACTTAAGTAATGCTGTAGGGAGTCGATTTTTTCAAAATCGGCTCCAAAAAATGGCTGATGGCTCTTGGGTCATCAGCCTTTTTGCGTTACAATAATCGGCTCGTTTTTTGATAGTTTTACGTTTATTGTGCGTATTATTTAAACAAAATTCATGAAATCAAACGCTTACCAATATTTTTTTGCTTATAAAAATATTGTTAAGCGTTTTAATACCACTAAAAATTGCAGCATTTGTAAACAGTGGTGGCCATATCGGCCTGCGTAATTCCTTCTAGACCCGTTCTGCAGGCGGGTTTAGTTTACTTTCCGAGGACTCCAGATGGCATACTCATATACCGAAAAGAAACGGATCCGTAAGAATTTTGGTAAATTGCCCCACGTAATGGAAGCACCGTACTTACTGTCGATTCAGGTCGATTCGTACCGTACATTCTTACAAGGCGGTAAAACTCCAAAAAATCGCGAAGATATCGGTCTCCAAGCCGCATTTCGTTCAGTTTTTCCTATTGAAAGTTATTCTGGCAATGCTGCTTTAGAATTTGTTGAGTATAGTCTTGGTAAGCCTGAGTTTGACGTGCGTGAATGTATTTTACGTGGTTCAACTTATGCAGCACCAATGCGCGTAAAAATTCGTTTGATCATTAAAGATCGTGAAACGAAATCAATTAAAGACGTTCGTGAACAAGAAGTTTACATGGGTGAAATGCCACTCATGACCGATAACGGTACTTTCGTTATCAATGGTACTGAGCGTGTCATCGTATCTCAATTACACCGTTCACCAGGTGTATTCTTTGATCATGATAAGGGTAAAACTCACTCAAGTGGTAAAGTGTTGTATTCAGCACGTATTATCCCTTACCGTGGTTCATGGTTAGATTTTGAATTTGATGCTAAAGATTTAGTATTCGTACGTATTGACCGTCGTCGTAAGCTGCTTGCAACGGTGATTCTGCGTGCCTTGAATTATAGCAATGAACAAATCTTGAATTTGTTCTATGAAAAAGTACCTGTATATCTTGATATGGGTAGCTATCAGATTGATCTTGTTCCAGATCGCTTACGTGGTGAAATGGCACAATTTGATATCTTAGACAATGATGGTAAAGCGATCGTTGAACAAGGTAAACGTATTAATGCACGTCACGTACGTCAAATGGAAGCTGCGAACTTAGCTAAGCTTTCTGTACCTGATGAATATTTATATGAGCGTATTACAGCTGAAGATATCACACTGAAAAGTGGTGATGTGATTCCTGCGAATACCGTACTTAGCCATGACATCATGGTGAAGATCGCTGAAGGTGGTGTTAAACAGTTTAACATCCTGTTCACGAACGACATCGATCGTGGTCCTTTCGTTGCAGATACATTGCGTGCGGATACAACAACAGGTCGTGAAGAAGCACTTGTTGAAATCTATAAAGTCATGCGTCCAGGCGAACCACCAACGAAAGAAGCTGCTGAGAACTTATTCAACAACTTATTCTTCTCTTCTGAGCGTTATGACCTTTCTCCAGTGGGTCGTATGAAGTTCAACCGTCGTTTGGGTCGTCCTTACGAAGTGGGTACTGACCAGAAGTCACGTGAAGTTGAAGGGATTCTGTCACACGACGATATTATTGATGTATTACGTACATTAGTAGAAATTCGTAACGGTAAAGGCGAAGTCGACGATATCGATCACTTAGGTAACCGTCGTGTACGTTCTGTTGGTGAAATGACAGAAAACCAATTCCGTGTTGGTTTAGTTCGTGTTGAACGTGCTGTTAAAGAGCGTTTAAGCCAAGCAGAAACAGATAACTTGTCTCCACAAGATTTGATCAACGCAAAACCTGTTGCTGCTGCAATCAAAGAATTCTTTGGTTCAAGCCAATTGTCTCAGTTCATGGACCAAAACAATCCATTGTCTGAGATTACACACAAACGTCGTGTATCTGCGCTTGGCCCTGGTGGTTTGACACGTGAACGTGCGGGCTTCGAAGTACGTGACGTACATCAAACTCACTACGGTCGTGTTTGTCCAATTGAAACGCCTGAAGGTCCAAACATTGGTTTGATCAACTCGCTTTCTGTCTATGCAAAAGCGAATGACTTCGGTTTCTTGGAAACACCATACCGTAAAGTTGTAGATGGTCGTGTAACTGATGAAGTTGAATATTTATCTGCAATTGAAGAAGTAGGGACTGTCATTGCACAGGCTGACTCCGCTGTTGATAAAGATGGCAACCTGACTGAAGAAATGGTTTCTGTCCGTCATCAAGGTGAATTCGTACGTATGTCGCCTGAGCGCGTCACACATATGGACGTTTCTGCACAGCAGGTTGTTTCAGTTGCGGCATCATTGATTCCATTCCTTGAACACGATGACGCGAACCGTGCCTTGATGGGTTCGAACATGCAACGTCAAGCTGTTCCTACATTGCGTGCTGACAAGCCGCTTGTTGGTACAGGTATGGAAGCAAACGTAGCACGTGATTCAGGTGTGTGTGTGATCGCAAACCGCGGTGGTGCGATTGAATATGTTGATGCGTCTCGTATCGTGATTCGTGTCAACGAAGATGAAATGATCGCGGGTGAAGCAGGTGTAGATATCTATAACCTGATCAAATACACACGTTCAAACCAAAATACATGTATCAACCAAAACGTTATCGTAAACTTGGGTGACAAAGTTGCTCGTGGTGATATCTTGGCTGACGGTCCATCGACTGACATGGGTGAACTTGCGCTGGGTCAAAACATGCGCGTCGCGTTCATGACATGGAACGGTTATAACTACGAAGACTCGATCTTACTTTCTGAGCGTGTGCTTCAAGAAGACCGTTTAACGTCAATTCACATTCAAGAATTGTCATGTGTCGCACGTGATACTAAGCTAGGTGCAGAAGAAATTACTGCCGATATTCCTAACGTTGGTGAAGCTGCACTGTCTAAATTGGATGAGTCAGGTATTGTTTATATCGGTGCTGAAGTGACTGCAGGTGACATCCTTGTTGGTAAGGTAACACCTAAAGGTGAAACTCAGTTAACACCTGAAGAAAAATTACTTCGCGCAATCTTTGGTGAAAAAGCGGCTGACGTAAAAGACTCGTCTTTACGTGTTCCGTCTGGTACCAAAGGTACAGTGATTGACGTTCAAGTCTTCACACGTGATGGTTTAGAAAAAGATGAACGTGCTCAAGCAATTGAGAAAGCTCAGCTTGACGCATACCGTAAAGACTTGAAAGAAGAATACAAAATCTTCGAAGAAGCAGCACGTGAACGTATTGTTCGTTTGTTGAAAGGTCAAGAATCTAACGGTGGTGGTTCAACTAAACGCGGTGATAAACTTTCTGAAGACGTATTGTCTGGTTTAGAGCTTGTTGATTTACTTGAAATCCAGCCAAATGATGAAGCAATTGCTGAGCGTTTAACTCAAATTCAAGTGTTCTTGAAAGAGAAGAGTTACGAGATTGACGAGAAGTTTGCTGAGAAGAAGCGTAAACTGTCTACAGGTGATGAATTAACAACTGGCGTATTGAAAGTTGTTAAGGTTTACCTTGCAGTTAAACGTCGTATCCAGCCTGGTGATAAGATGGCGGGTCGTCACGGTAACAAGGGTGTTGTATCAAACATCTTACCAGTTGAAGACATGCCACATGATGCGAATGGTGTACCAGTCGACATCGTATTGAACCCATTAGGTGTACCGTCACGTATGAACGTGGGTCAGATTCTTGAGACTCACTTGGGTATGGCGGCGAAAGGTCTTGGCGATAAGATCGAAAAAATGTTGAAAGAACAACGTACAGTGATTGAACTGCGTGAATTCTTAGACAAGATTTATAACAAGGTTGGTGGTGAGCAAGAAGAGCTTGATAGCTTGACTGACGCAGAAATCTTGGCGCTTTCAGGTAACTTGCGTGCTGGTGTTCCATTAGCAACTCCAGTATTTGATGGTGCTGAAGAAAGTCAGATCAAAGACTTACTTGAATTGGCAGACATTTCTCGTACAGGTCAAACAGTATTGTTTGATGGTCGTACAGGTGAACAGTTTGACCGTCCTGTAACTGTAGGTTACATGTACATGCTCAAATTGAACCACTTGGTTGATGACAAGATGCATGCGCGTTCAACAGGTTCTTACTCACTTGTGACTCAACAGCCGCTTGGTGGTAAAGCACAATTCGGTGGTCAGCGTTTCGGTGAGATGGAAGTATGGGCACTTGAAGCATACGGTGCTGCATATACGCTCCAAGAAATGCTTACAGTGAAGTCGGATGACGTCGAAGGTCGTACACGCATCTATAAGAATATTGTAGATGGAAACCATTATATGGATCCGGGTATGCCTGAATCGTTCAACGTATTGACCAAAGAGATCCGTTCTTTAGGTATCAACATTGAACTGAAAAATGGTGACTAAATCCCCCTCGAGCCCCCTTTATTAAAGGGGGAAGTTCTCCTCTTTGTTAAAGAGGGGTTAGGGGAGATTCCAAATTTCAGTAAAAACAATATTTGTGACCCAGTCGGAAGAGCGTAGCTCCCCGACACACGGAGAAAAAAATTGAAAGACTTGCTCGATATCATGCGTAAGAAAACGGATTCAGAAGGTCATGCACCTGTTGAATTTGACCGTATCCGTATTGGTCTTGCGTCACCAGAGATGATTAAGTCATGGTCTCACGGTGAAGTTAAAAAGCCTGAAACCATTAACTACCGTACTTTTAAACCTGAACGTGACGGTTTGTTCTGTGCCAAAATCTTTGGTCCAGTAAAAGATTATGAATGCTTGTGTGGTAAATACAAGCGTATGAAATACAAAGGCGTCATTTGTGAAAAATGTGGCGTTGAAGTAACAACTGCAAAAGTTCGTCGTGAGCGTATGGGTCACATTGACCTTGCTTCTCCAGTTGCACACATCTGGTTCTTGAAATCATTACCGAGCCGTATCGGTTTACTGCTTGATATGACATTACGTGATATCGAACGTGTATTGTATTTCGAATCTTATGTTGTTACTGATCCTGGTATGACTCCGTTTGAAAAGTATCAACTTTTAACAGACGAAGAATACTACAATGCACTTGAAGAACACGGTGATGAATTCACTGCGAAAATGGGTGCAGAAGCAGTTCAGGATTTATTAAAAGATATCGATCTTGAAGCTGAGATTGCGCGTTTACGTGAAGAAATTCCACAAACAACGTCTGAGACGAAACTTAAAAAAGCGTCTAAGCGTTTGAAATTGATGGAAGCATTCAAAGATTCAAACAATAAGCCTGAATGGATGGTGATGAATGTACTTCCAGTACTTCCACCAGACTTACGTCCGCTTGTACCACTTGAAGGTGGTCGTTTCGCGACTTCAGACTTGAACGATTTATATCGTCGTGTGATCAACCGTAACAACCGTTTGAAGCGTCTTCTTGACCTTGCTGCGCCAGACATCATCGTACGTAACGAAAAACGTATGTTACAAGAGTCTGTTGATGCGTTGCTTGATAACGGTCGTCGTGGTCGTGCAATTACAGGTTCGAACAAACGTCCATTGAAATCTTTGGCAGATATGATCAAAGGTAAACAAGGTCGTTTCCGTCAAAACTTACTTGGTAAGCGTGTTGACTATTCTGGTCGTTCGGTCATTACCGTAGGTCCTACTTTACGTCTTCACCAATGCGGTCTTCCGAAGAAGATGGCACTTGAATTATTTAAGCCATTTATTTTCGCGAAACTACAAGCATCTGGCCAAGCAACAACCATTAAAGCTGCGAAGAAAATGGTTGAGCGCGAAACGCCAGAAGTTTGGGACGTTCTAGCTTCTGTAATTCGTCAACATCCAGTCATGTTGAACCGTGCGCCAACACTTCACCGTCTAGGTCTTCAAGCATTTGAACCTATTCTGATCGAAGGTAAGGCAATCCGTCTTCACCCACTCGTATGTGCTGCGTTTAACGCCGACTTCGATGGTGACCAAATGGCGGTACACGTTCCATTGACATTGGAAGCACAGTTAGAAGCACGTGCGTTGATGATGTCGACCAACAACATCTTGTCACCTGCAAATGGTGAGCCGATCATCGTTCCTTCTCAGGACGTTGTCTTGGGTCTTTACTACATCACACGTGATGCGGTAAATGCCAAAGGTGAAGGCATGGTGTTTGCCGATACTCACGAAGTTAACCGTGCATTAGCAACGGGTAAAGTTGCGATCCATGCACGTGTAAAAGTACGTGTACATCAAACTGTAATTGATGAAAACGGTCAGCGTGAACAGCAAACCATTATTGTTGATACCACACCAGGTCGTTGCTTATTGTGGGAAGTTGTTCCACAAGGTTTAAGCTTCGATATGATCAACCTTGAGATGACTAAGAAAAACATCTCTAAGTTAATCAACTCTTGCTACCGCAAACTTGGTTTGAAAGATACTGTTATCTTCGCTGACCAATTGATGTATTTGGGCTTCCGTCAAGCGACGCGTTCAGGTGTATCTGTTGGTATGGAAGACATGTTGATTCCACCAACCAAGCATACGATTATCGATAAAGCTGAAACCGAAGTTCGTGAAATCGAACAACAGTTTGAGCAAGGTTTCGTAACTGCAGGTGAGCGTTATAACAAAGTTGTCGATATTTGGGCGCGTACTAACGACCAAGTTGCGAAAGCGATGATGGATAACTTGTCTTATACACTTGTTAAAAACAAACAAGGTGAAGACGAGAAACAGAAATCATTCAACTCGATTTATATGATGTCTGACTCGGGTGCCCGTGGTAGTGCGGCGCAGATCCGTCAGCTTGCTGGTATGCGTGGTTTGATGGCGAAGCCGGATGGCTCGATCATTGAGACCCCAATTAAAGCAAACTTCCGTGAAGGTTTGACGGTACTTCAGTACTTCATTTCAACACACGGTGCGCGTAAAGGTTTGGCCGATACTGCATTGAAAACTGCGAACTCGGGTTACTTGACACGTCGTCTTGTAGACGTAGCACAAGATTTGGTGATTACTGAATCTGACTGTGGTACAGCGGGTGGCCTAGTGATGACACCATTCATTCAAGGTGGTGACGTTATTGAACCATTACGCGATCGCGTATTAGGTCGTGTAACTGCTGAAGATGTACGTCGTGCATCTGATGATGAAGTTGTACTTCCACGTGGTACGTTAATTGACGAGAAAATTGCTGCTCAGCTTGAAGAAGCGGGTGTCGATGAAGTCAAAGTACGTTCAGTTATTGCATGTGAATCTACATTCGGTGTATGTGCGCGTTGTTATGGTCGTGACCTTGCACGTGGTCACTTGGTGAACCCAGGTGAATCAGTGGGTGTTATGGCTGCACAGTCAATTGGTGAGCCGGGTACACAGTTAACGATGCGTACCTTCCACGTGGGTGGTGCTGCGAGCCGGACGTCTGCTGCAAACAGTGTTCAAGTCCGTAACAAAGGTACTGTACGTTTCCACAACGTGAAAACTGTACAACATGCCAAAGGTCACTTGGTGTCAGTTTCACGTTCAGGTGAAATTGGTATTGCGGATGAATTAGGTCGTGAGCGTGAGCGTTATAAACTTCCTTACGGTGCAAGCATCTTGTTGAAAGATGGTGAAGCTGTAGAAGCGGGCGGTATCGTGGCGACTTGGGATCCACATACACATCCACTTGTTACCGAAGTTGCTGGTAAAGCGCGTTTCAGCCAGATCGCTGATGGCGTAACTGCAACATCGAAAACTGATAATGCAACGGGTATGACCACTGTTGAAATCTTGCCTGTAACAGCTCGTCCTGCTTCTGGTAAAGATTTACGTCCAGCAATTGTGTTGGATACAACAGATGGTGGCGAACAATTCTACTTCTTACCACAAAATACGATTGTAACCGTTCGTGATGGCGCAACGATTGGTGTGGGTGATGTACTTGGTCGTGTACCACAAGAAACTTCACGTACCCGTGATATTACCGGTGGTCTTCCACGCGTAGCTGACTTATTTGAAGCACGTAAACCGAAAGAACACGCGATTCTTGCAGAAGTATCAGGTGTGGTAAGCTTTGGTAAAGAGACTAAAGGTAAGAACCGTTTAGTGATTAGCCCTGATGATGGTTCTGAGATCTACGAAGAATTGATTCCAAAATGGCGTACCATTAACGTGTTCGAAGGTGAGCATGTGAACCGTGGCGAAACCATTTCTGATGGTCCACAAAACCCACATGACATCTTGCGTTTGAAAGGTGAAGTAGCATTAACTAACTACATCGTGAACGAAGTTCAAGACGTTTACCGTCTCCAAGGTGTAAAAATCAACGATAAGCACATCGAAGTTGTTGTACGTCAAATGTTGCGTAAAGTTGATATCACTGATGGCGGTGATACAAGTTTTATCAAAGGCGAGCAAGTGGATTACATCCGCGTTGTTCAAGAGAACCAAGCTGTCTTGGCTCAGAACAAGTTCCCAGCGAAGTTTGAACGTCAATTGATGGGTATTACTAAAGCGTCGCTTTCTACTGACTCATTCATTTCTGCTGCATCGTTCCAGGAAACAACTCGTGTGTTAACTGAAGCGGCTGTAACAGGTAAAGAAGATGATTTACGTGGTTTGAAAGAAAACGTTGTTGTGGGTCGCTTGATCCCAGCGGGTACAGGTCTTGCGTATCACTTAGAGCGTCGTCGTCAAGAGGCCGAAGCTGCTGAATTTGAACTTCATAATGATTTCAGTGAAGTTGACCAAGCATTTAGTCAAGCGTTGAACTCAGACCAGTTCTAAGTCTTAACGAATTAAAAAAGGCACCTTTGGGTGCCTTTTTTATGTTTGAAAATAGCAAAATGATTGTATTTAGAAAACTAAACTAAGTTTTCATAGATATAAATTAGTGTGATTGTATAAATTGATTCACTTGTTGGGTATATGCATTATCTTCTCCCAAAGATCTATTTATTTCACGATGTGAAAGTGGGAGTGATAATAATTGTGCGGATGTCCCAAGTTTTTGTGCTTGCTGAATAAATTGTTGAGCCTGTATACAGGGTTGATCAGGGCGAGTGGTTGAGCAAACAGCGAGAAATGCAGGTAAACTTTGATGTAGTTGTAAGATCGGAGATAGAGCTTTCCAGTTTTCAGGTTGTTGGCCAAAGGCTCGATCATAAAATCGAGCGTGCCGATTTTGCATTATTTTTTCGATATCGTAAGCAGCACTATCTAAGGCAATGGTTGCTCGCCAAGGTTGCGGTTGTGGAGTTAACCACGAGGGCCGTACTGTAACTAAGCTGACTAAATGTGCACCAGCAGAATGCCCTACCAAAATAAGCCGTTTTGAGTTTGCATGCCAATCATTTGCATGTTTTTGAATATAGAGTAAAGCATTTGATATATCTTGAGTCTGTTGCTGTACGGTTGCATTTGGAACTAATCGGTAATTAACGGAGATCAAAAGCCACCCACGTTTACCCCAATAATCGACTTTATTTTTTACTACTGCAGCATTATTTTTATCCCCTATACTCCAAGCACCACCATGTACCATAACGATGATTGGAGCTAGATTATTATCAGTGTGTGGTTTAGATGGGAAATAGATATCCATCATTTGTTGGGAATCATGACCATAAGCAATATTTTTAAGTGATTCTACTTTTGCTAATGTTTGGAACTTGAAAAAATTTGCCTGAGTTGCTGAATTCAAACTCATCAAGATCAACATGGATAGCATAAATCTTGTCATTTTTTCGCCCCTGTTAAATTATATTTTTACATTGAGCCACACATTTTGTTTTCATGCTGGTTAGATTGGAACTTTGACTTCATTTCCAATAACATAATTCAATCAACAGTGTAGTACTGTATTGATCAAAGATTCTTCCATTTAGTTTATTTTATTACAAAAAGAAAAGAATGCACTTAGAGCAATTACATAATCTGATTATTTTCTAACAAAAATCAGATTATGCTTAGACTATAAAGTTGAGGAGTTTTGGACATGAAAAAAACAATTGGTTTAATTTCAACATTAGTATTATCTACTTTGATGTTTACAGGCTGCCAAAACATGAGCGCATCTGATCAGCGTATTGGTGCAGCAGCATTGGGTGGTGCAGTTGGTGGTGGTGTTGGTAATCATGTAGGTGGCGGCTTAGGAGCGGGTGTAGGTGCAGCAGCAGGTGCTGGTGTAGGTGCAAATGCCAAGGGTGGTAGTAGTAATTCAACCACAAGTAGTGCAATTGGCGCAGGGATTGGTTCTGTGATTGGTAAGTCTATTTTTGGTGGTGATACTGGTGCTGCGATTGGCGGCGCAATTGGTGGTGGCGCAGGTGCTGCAATCCAAGAGAAGAAAAGATAATTTCTCAGATTCAAAAATGCCTGCAAAACCTTGCAGGCATTTTGATATGCGTAAAATTAAGCACTGACTTTGGGCTTTTTCAGACGGATATACAGAACCTTTTCAACTTCTGCAATTCGTGTTCCTGCATCATCCACAATATTCAATGTATAGTTTCGAAACACAGGTTCATGATTTTCAGCCAGTTGCTTAATTTCCGTAATTTCAGTGGCACTGAGCTGTATATCCGCATAGACGGTGCTACGACCAGGTGACAGGAAATTAATCGAGGCACTTTTGTCCCAAACAATATATTTATGTCCTAAATGATGCATGAGAATTAGCATATAAAAGGGATCAACCATCGAATATAAACTGCCCCCAAAATGTGTTCCGACGATATTACGATTTTTTCTAGTCAGCGGCATTTTGACACGAATGAAGTAACGATCAAGATCAAATGTTTCGATTGCAATGCCTGCCCCACGATAAGGGGAATAATGATTCAGCATAAATTTAGAAATCGCTGGAATGGTTCGAATTTTTTTGAAAAAGTCTTTCATGGTCAATTTTTTTTCTTGCAATGCTATTCATACTCCATAAGTATCATTTTTAGTGCATCGCTGGCAATGGCTGTTTTATAACCAAGTCGATATAAAACAAAATGGGAAAGAATTATGCAAGCACAAGTAAAAACAGTAACCACTTCTGACCAACAAAGCCTCTGTGTCAAAACATGGGGGGATGAAAAGAAAACACCATTGGTGTTAGTACATGGTTATCCCGATAATCAAGAAGTATGGGAACCAATTATCGAGCAATTGGTTGATGACTATTATGTCGTTACTTACGATGTTCGTGGTGCAGGTTTGTCATCAATTCCAAAGCGTATTAAAGACTATCGATTACCGCGTTTATCTTTGGATTTACAAGAAGTCGTTGATCAAGTGTTACCCAACCGCAATTTCCATATGGCAGCGCATGACTGGGGTTCTTTACAGTCTTGGGAATCAGTAACTGAACCTAAGTTAAAAGGCCGTTTACTATCTTATACAACAATCTCAGGCCCTTGCTTGGATCATGCTTCTTTATATTTGCGTGAAAAGTTTAAATCTGTACCAAGTAATGTACTGAAAATGCTGACTAAATCTTGGTACATTGGTGCCTTTCATTTGCCATTAGTTGCTCCAACCGTATGGACTTTCTTTAGTCCAGAAAAGTGGGGTAAGATTTTAAGTGGCTTAGAGAAAAAACAAAATTTGCCATTAAATGCAAATATTGTGTCAGATGGTAAATACGGTATTAATTTGTATCGTGCTAACTTTATTCCTTCACTGGCTCAACCACGCCAACGCTATGCTCAATGTCCTGTACAGGCGATTGTATTAAAACGCGATGCATTTGTTAGCCCTGAGTACATTACCGAATCAATGCCAAAATGGGTTGAAAACTTTGAATATGTTGAACTTGATGCCAATCACTGGGCGGTTCTAAGTCAGCCAACTAAAATTGCTGAACTAATCCGTCATTTTGTAAAACGCCAGACTGTTTAAGGCTTTAGCGGATTAATCAAAATAAAAATCACTTAAAACAGATTGCAATTTGGCGACATTTTCAGCTTCTATACAATGAATCTGCTAGAATGTCGCCTTTCTTTTTGCTCCTAAATTTTGTCCATGAATGCTGTCGTAATTGCGATTGCCGTGATGTTTATTTTGTCACTGGCACGCGTTTCTGTTGTTCTCACTTTGGTCATATCAGCCATTATTGGTGGTTTGGTTGCTGGACTGAGCCTTTCTCAAACTGTAGAAGCTTTTAATGCAGGACTGGGAGATGGTGCTGAAGTCGCTTTGGCTTATGCTGTTCTAGGTGCTTTTGCCTTAGCATTATCTAAATCTGGTTTACCAGATTTACTTGCACATAAACTGATTGGTTTATTAGGAATGGAAGCCAGTAAAAATCAAGAGAAAAAAGTGAAATATCTTTTATTAACGATTTTACTCATCGCTGCAATTTTCTCTCAAAATCTAATCCCAGTTCATATTGCTTTTATTCCTGTATTGGTTCCGCCATTGTTAAAAGTGATGAATCACCTCAAGCTTGATCGACGTGCGGCAGCATGTGTACTGACGTTGGGTTTAGTTGGAACATATATCTTCTTACCTGTGGGCTTTGGTGCCATTTTCCTTGAACAAATTTTGATGGGGAATATCAATAAAATTGGGGCTGCATATGGTTTGCATGTAGAACGTAGGATGATGCCTATTGGCATGGCGATACCTGTTTTGGGTATGGTTTTAGGTACTTTAGTCGCTGTGTTTATTAGTTATCGTAAGCCCCGTGAATATGTTGATCGATCAATTTCACCCGTTACAAGCATTGATTTGGATAAACCACTACGAGCAACAACACAAGCTGAATATGACCTCAAGGCGGATGCTGAAGAGTTGAAGCATGAAGCTGAAAATGTACCTTATATTTCCAAAAAAACCATGCTTATGGCGTTACTTGCAATCGGTTTAACCTTAGTTGCGCAGTTGTATTCAGGTTCGATGATTTTAGGTGGCCTTGTTGGTTTTGCTGTGTTATCCGCTTCTGGCATCTTTAAATGGCAAGAAGCTGATGATGTGTTTGTGCAAGGGATGCGAATGATGGCCTTAGTTGGTTTTATCATGATTTCCGCGGCAGGTTTTGCTTCAGTCATGACGCATACAGGCGACATTGCTCATCTAGTGAATGGCGTTGTACATATCATTGGTGATAATCATGCTTTAGCTGCGTTCTTGATGCTATTTATTGGCTTGTTTGTCACGATCGGTATTGGTTCATCTTTCTCAAGTGTGCCTGTGCTGGCGGTGATTTATGTGCCACTCTGCGTACAATTTGGATTCTCACCTTTGGCGACAATTGCATTGATTGGTACTGCTGCTGCATTAGGTGATGCAGGTTCGCCTGCCTCAGATTCAACATTAGGACCTACAGCAGGACTAGGTGTAGATGGTCAACATGATCATATTTGGGATACTGTAGTGCCAACATTTATACATTTTAATATCCCGCTACTTATTTTTGGCTGGATCGCAGCAATGGTTTTATAATGAATAGAGAATGGTTCCATAAGGAACCATTTTTTATATTAAGAAATAATAAAATATCATTTATATTAAATATAATAATTATGCTTATTAAATAATAACTATATTTATTTTAAACCACCTTGATATGAATAGTTGCTATTTATTTATCATGGAAGAAATAAAGTGAAATTTTTTGTCTTTTTATTCCTGTTTATTATATTAAGTTCTCATTCTATTTTGTAATAAAACTAAATTTATTTAGTGTATACTTTAAAAGATTTATTTTAAATATATCTTTGAGCTAGTTAATTCTGATAAAAACACTTGGTTTTCAATTGGTTAATCATAGTAAATTAGTTTGATTTATAAATAATTACATATCTTTACGAATTTATATTGTTGTTAATCAGATATTTGTAAAAATAATTAAATTGGTCGGAATTAATATGTATTGCATAAAATAAAAAGACATGATTATTATTAAATACAGGTTGAAATTTTGATTAAAGAGGTTTTTTTAAATGCTAAAAAAATTATTAGTTATTACATTATTGGGGTTGTCTTCAACTGCGTTTGCAGGTGGTTTTCAGGTTAAGGTCGGTGGTAGTGTTATTGCGCCAACTGCAGATACAACATTAGCTCCAGGTGTTGTAGTTAAAGGTGATCATGAATTCGCATTTACACCTTCAGTAGAATATTTCTTTGGTGATACGCCTTTTTCAGCTGAGGTTTTGCTTGCTAACCCAATTAATCACGATGTTCTATTAAATGGTGAGAAAGTTGCAAGTGTTCGTCAATTACCACCGACAATCACAGCAAAATATAACTTTAAGAATTCAACTCGATTTACTCCATATATTGGTGTTGGTGGTACAGCCTTCATTGCATGGCACGAAAAGGGCTTAGTTGATGACGTGAAAAATACTTATGGTTTTGCTGGTCAGTTAGGTTTTAATTTCCAACCTGCTGACGCTAAAAACTGGGGTGTATATATGGATGTTCGATATGCAGATCTTAGCCCTGAAGTGAAGTTGGTTAATGGTACGAAGTTTGATTTAGACCTAAATCCAATGGTCTATACTTTGGGCTATAGCTATAAGTTCTAAGACGATTTAGATTTAAAGAAACCTCACAAATCGTGAGGTTTTTTATTTTACAATCGTAATATAAAACAGATACAAGCCTAAAAAGAGCGTGCGGTAAGCTAAGAACTAGTTTTTAATAAGTTGTGATCGGTGATGAAAAAATTATTAAGCTCAGCATTATTTCTTATGTCATTACTCATTTTATCTCAAACCCATGCCGCCAGTTTCTCATGCAAAGCTGCAAAATTGAAATCGGAACAACAGATTTGTAATGATCGTGGTTTAAATGATGCGGATGTAAAACTGGCAACAACTTACCAGATTATTTTGCACGCATTACCTATGGGAGGACGTGATGCAGAAAAAGATAAGCAATTCCAATGGTTGAAACAGCGTAATTCATGTGCAGCAAATACCTCTTGTCTTCGTCGTGTATATGCACAAAGACAACAGCAATTGGATCAACTTCTACAAACACGTATATTGAGCCAAGGGCCATTCTAATTGTTCTTTTGTGCATTTTTTAACTGAAAAAATAAAACACAAGGATTGAAATATTCAAGATATGCACCATTCATAAATCATTCCAAATATATAAGCCTCAAGATAAGGAGTGATTTATGAGTGAACAAGTCGCACAAAATTATAGTTTCCAAGCTGAAGTTGCTCAGTTGTTACATTTGGTAACACATTCGCTGTATTCCAATCCAGAAATTTTCTTACGTGAACTGATTTCCAATGCATCGGATGCCTGCGATAAGCTGCGTTTTGAAGGGATTAATCACCCTGAATATTATGAAAATGATGCAAACTTACATGTTCGTGTGAGCTTGAATAAAGAGAATAAAACTTTAACTATTTCCGATAATGGTATTGGTTTGAGCCAACAAGAGGCGATAGAGAATCTTGGTACGATTGCAAAATCGGGCACTAAAGATTTTATGTCCAAGTTAAGTGGTGATCAGAAAGCAGATGCACAGTTAATTGGTCAATTTGGTGTTGGTTTTTATTCTGGCTTTATTGTTGCCGATAAAATCACGGTGGAGTCGCGCCGTGCAGGTCTGGATGCTGCCGAAGGTGTGCGTTGGATCAGTGGTGGAACGGGCGAGTTCGAAGTTCAAACAATTGAGAAAGCAACCCGTGGTACCGATATCATCTTGCATTTACGTGATGATGCGCTGGAATATCTTGAGTCGTGGAAAGTTAAACAGATCATCAATAAGTATTCAGATCACATCAGCTTGCCAATAGAAATGCAAAAAGAAGTGTGGCAAGAAGAGGAAGTCGCTGAAGGTGAAGAGCCTAAAGGCGGTCAGATGGTGAAGACGGATGAATGGGAAGCGATTAACTCAGCGAGTGCGTTATGGACACGCAGTAAGAGCGAAATCACTGATGAACAATACATCGAGTTTTATAAAAATCTCAGCCATGACTTTTCAGAACCTCTAGCATGGGCACATAACTGTGTCGAGGGTAGTACCGAATATACTCAGTTGCTGTATATCCCAAGTCAGGCCAAACAAGATTTATTTACTCGTGAAGCAAAAGCAGGCATCAAATTGTATGTGAAGCGTGTATTCATTTTGGATGAAGCAGACAACCTCATTCCAAACTATTTACGTTTTGTGCAAGGCGTGGTGGACAGTGCGGATTTACCGCTGAACGTCAGCCGTGAATTGTTACAAGAAAGCCGTGATGTCAAAACCATTCGTGAGGGCAATGCTCGCCGTGTTCTAACCTTATTGGATAGCTTGGCAAAATCGGAAGATGAGAAAGATCAGGAAAAATTCAAGACCTTCTACACTGAATTTGGTTCAGTGTTAAAAGAAGGTTTGGGTGAAGATATGGCTAACCGTGAGCGTATCTTAAAATTATTGCGTTATGCAACTTCTAGCAATGATGAAATCTCGACTTCATTTGCCGACTATAAAGCACGCATGAAAGAAGGGCAGAAAGCGATTTATTACGTGACTGCGGATAATTTAACGGCTGCGAAAAACTCACCACAACTTGAAGTATTCAAGAAGAAAGGCATTGAAGTATTGCTCATGGCAGATCGTGTTGATGAGTGGGCAATGAATTTTGTCTTTGAGTTTGATGGTACGCCATTACAGAACGTGTCTAAAGGTGCAGTTGATCTTGGTGATCTACAGGATGCGGATGAGAAAAAGGCGCTTGAGCAAGCGGCTGAACAATTTAAACCTGTGGTGGAGCGTTTAAGCAGCTCATTGAAAGACAAAACCAAAGAAGTGCGAGTAACGACACGTTTGGTGGATTCACCAGCATGTTTGGTCACCAGTGAGGGTGAGCTTTCTCCGCAATTGATTCGCATGTTGAAACAGGCAGGTCAGGCGGTTCCTGAAAGCAAGCCAACGCTGGAAATTAACCCTGAACATCCATTGGTAAGAAAACTAGAAAACTCAGCACAGTTTGATGATCTCGCGAATGTGATCTTCGATCAGGCGGTAATTGCTGAAGGTGGCTTACCAGAAGATCCTGCGGCTTATGTCAAACGTATCAACAGCTTGTTATTACAATAAGTGATTTAACCTAAAAACCTCTGCTTCGGCAGAGGTTTTGTATATCTATGGATAACATTTAAGTTATCCACAGTTGTGTTGATATTTTCATCAGAACAACGTTTCAAGACGAACGAAAGTACTCACATAATGATTTCGATCCTCGCGATGATCATTGAAATAGTTCAGATCACCTTGTACATAGAACCACTCACGCCATAAAGGTTGTCTCCAAGAAACAAAAGGGCCCCAACTGTTTAGACGTAAGTCATTATTGTTGTAATAGCCACCTGTATAGAGACCGTAATTAAAATTGTTATGTGCAAAGAATTGGTGTTGGCGGAAAATGCGATTCTCCCATAACAAATCATCATCTTGCTTGTCAGCGTAAGTTAAACTGAATTGATTTGAAAGAAAAGGTTGGTTGGGGCGAGCATGTATCAATTCTAAATTTGTACGCAAATAGTTCTCACTTTGACTACCATATCGATAGATTTGTTCAGCATTAAAGTGGAAATCATTGTGCAAATCCCAATGCTTCTCAGCTCTTAGACGTAAGTAAACATCTTCACCAGAACGAATACCAATATCTGCATCTGTATCAAATGGTAGCTTTTTGGAAAAATGAGACCAACGTAATGCAAGAGAACCATTGCTGTCACGTGTTTGTTTAGAATCAAGTTTTTTATTTGTATCTTGATTCGGTTGTGTATTGGTATTGGCAATATTGTTTTTAAATTCGTCATCTAGAGAATCATCACCAAAAACTAAGCTAAGTTTTTTTTCTAAAGTTGGAAGTTTGATTTTTCCTCGAATACGAGGTTTAACCTCATAGTTATCATATTCATTCCAATAATTGTCCAACATAAAACGAATCGTTGCTGAAGCTGGTTTTTCAGGGTCGACATCACCAAACCAGTCATCAATCTTAACCGAGGTTCGATCAGCCCAGTTGCGAATATCACGCTGTTTACGATCAACCCAAGTTTTATTCTCAGTTTCAGCGGTTGGAGGAACAATAGATTGATCAGATTGTTCAGGAAGAACGGCGGGGCTCGCATCTACCCATTTAGGAATATAGTCTAAGAAATTTTCTTGATTTGATATTTCCGCTTTGGGAATATTATTCTCAGTTTGTTCAACCGATTTAGTTGCAGCATTGACAGTTGTTGATAAACCGAATGGAAGTGCAATGAGCGTATATAAAATATATGATGGTACTGTTTGATTTAAAGTCGTCATAGTTAAAACTTATATATTGTTCTTCATTTAACTTTTGATTATTCAAGCAATAAAATCAAGCTAAAGACACAAAAAACAGCAATTTAACAATGCGTTTGAAAATTTGAATGAGTATTTATGAAAATCCACCATGAAACTTGCAATAAGCAATCACAAGTTTGATGGTGGATTAGAGGTATCTTAAAAATGGATATTTAGGTCACTGAAACATCCGCATTTTCGAGTGCTTGATATAGATCATGAACTGAAATTGGTTGAGGTAGGCGGCTAATCACTTGACGTATTAATTGCCATGTATAGCCGTCTGCACGATCTAACAATAGATACGGATAAGCTTGATCTTCGCTCGATAATTTTACGCGTTCTGCGCCGTGTAGCACTCTGATTTTTTGACGCTCTTTGAGTAGGATGACTGGCGTCAAAAAAGTCGCTGTTGTTTCTTCAAAAGGAATAAACTTTTGCGTGTTAATAAAGGCAGTAGGAATATAAGGGTAAGATCGCTCACTACGCTGCCAAACTTGATTACCATTCATGATACATTCATTAAATAGTGTTTCATGTTGGTGGTAATGTTGTTTAAAAATAACCCAGTCTGTTTGATGAATCGAGCTTGTTTGAGTATGACGTTGGTCTGTATAAGCTTGTAAGATTGTTGTAGCATATTCGACACTATGAGTACCAATAAGGACGACATAATGTGAAAACTGTCCTTGAGCATAAAGCTGTTCAGCAACAAAGATTTGAGCTGTTTCCCAAACAGGTTGAACGTCATTCTCAGCTTTTAAATATAACCAATCAATTTTAATATTTTGATTAATCTCATCGTGTAGCTCTACACGATATAAAGATGGAAATGTTTTAGGATCGATACGCTCTAAGCGACATACGAGTCCATCTAAATTAAAATCTTTTAGTGCAACAGGTTTCGCTTTATTTAGATTTGCAACAGGACGCACATTTTGTCTAAAACTTGGTTTAGGCTTTGCGACCGTTGGAATACTTGGTGTTGGAGTATTGGGTACAGATTGAATTCTTTCCTGAATAATTGCTTCGAGTTGTGCTTCAAAATTCGCAGTTTCTTCTCTCATAGCAGATAATCTGTCCTTGTGAATTGTTTGATTTGAATCTAATGATAAATTTGTTGAAGTTGGATGAATTGGCTCTAAAACAGGAATAAGACTTTTGAGTTCATCATCTGTTTTTATATAATCACTTGTACTCGTTTGAATCCATTCAAGTGCTTGTCGAGTAGATGTAAACCAAGGGCTCTTTATAAAAGACAATGCAGGACGAATAACCCAAATTTGCCAATGCTGTGACTGACGTAAAGCTGCCCATCCCATGTCGCCTGATGCAAATAAAGCATGTTCAACACGCCCCATAAATTTAAATGTTCCGCAATAAGTGAGTGCATACCCAAAGCTTTCTAATTCTTCAGCCGAAAATTCTTCTTGTTGAATAAATTCTTTAAATGGTGTGAGTTGTTCTTGAAACAATGGATCGTCACAAGAAGCACAAATATCCTTAATACGTTGCTTTGATTTTGCGATCTCAAAAAGTGAGTTTTTATCGTTGTTTAGCCCAACAATCAGATGTTTGAGCTCATCAACCAATAATGCTTTCTCTAATACGTCCATTGATAGTTTCCTTAGAGATAGGCTTGAGCCTGTTTTAAATAATGAATAAGTACAATATTCACAGCATCATCTAACAGTTTGTATTCAGGTGTATTCGTCAAATTATGCTGTCTAGCCAAGGCTACAAGTTGCTCAATACATATTTGTTCGGGTTGAATCTGACCATTTATTAGGGCTTGTAACTCTTGAATTTTCATAACAAAAGAATGTCACTTTATGACGATTATAGAAGAAAAATATGCAAAATCTATAGACTGCAAGTTAGTAAAAAATCTCATTTAGTTATTCCAAATAGAGATTTTGATCATGTTTTGGCTTTCAAAGTATCAACATTTTAAAACAATAAATCGGATAAATAGATCGCACTGGGAAAGTATATCTATAAATCTATCTCTTTAGTGTGATTTTAATCACATTTTTTTTAGTTAAAAGTTGATCAATAAAATACTTAGTTTGTTACAGAATTTACCACTACAGATAAACGGTATGCTTTTTAAGATAATAGGTGACGTAACTATCACATCTAGTTTGAATAGTTCGCTGCACACAAGCTTCAGACAGTTGCTGAAGCTTGTATTTTAGCTAGCTTGTTAGGACTTAATTTCGCATTGATCATCGCTACATTGAGCCGCATCTGTTTGCTGAATTTCTTCTGTAGAATCGGATTGAGCTTGTTGTAATGCCTGTAAGAAAATTTCACGCGGTTGTGCGCCTGAAAGTGCTAGTTTTTGATCAAAAACAAAAAAGGGTACACCCGTTACATTTAATTGCTCATGGGCAATTTTTTCATCATGGCGAACAAAATCTGCCAGTTCATCTGAATTCAATACATACTCGACTTCAGCATGATCCAAACCAATCCGTGAAGCGATTTCTTCAACCACTTCACGTTCACCAATTGCAAGACCTTCAGTCATATAAGCATGAAAAAAAGCTTCTTTTGCTTCGTTACCCAAACCTTTGCTTTGAGCCAAATGGATAATACGGTGTGCATTAAAGCTGTTGCCTGAATTGGCTTTTTGCCATTGAAAATCAATGCCTTCAGTCGCTGCCATAGCCGCAACATTACGTTCCATTTCTTCCATGTCAGCAAAGCTACGCCCATATTTCTTTGCTAAGCGTTCCGTATTCGAAGTCTCATGTTTGGCAGGTGCATCTGGATCGAGTTCAAAGCTATGCCAATGAATATCAAGCTCAATTCCTGCTTGTTCAGCAACATGTTCAAGACGCTTTTTCCCAATATAACAAAAAGGGCAAACGACATCTGACCAAATATCTACGCGCATAGCATATCTCTACAATTTCAGTTGATTTGATAATAGGGGCGAAAGTACGAAATTTAAAGCGATGAAAATGTAATGCTCCGTTACGAAAAATGAAATAAAAATCAATTAACAGTCTGTGTTTGACTGATTAAACTTAAAGTCAAAACATAAAAAATATAAATATACTTGGAGGCTGTATGCGCCGTTTTTTATTATTTTTAACTGTCGTCGTGATTTGTTTGGGCACATTCTTTTTCTATCAATATCGCGTAAAGCAAAATGCAGCCAATACAGAACAAATGTTTGAAATTGTTATGGCTGAAAAAATGCGTGGGCTCTATGATCAAGCGCAGGATTGGAGCAAGCCTATACAACTCAACGTACATGATGATCGTTTATCTGGTGATTATAAGTTGATGTCCGAGTTTCTACTTAGTTATTGGATGCAAAATGTTGAGGCAAGAAACGCTTATTTAAGGCAACTCAAAGCAGCAAATTGGGATACTTTTTTAGATGTCGAACGTTTAGATCAAGACCGTCAAAAAGGTTATTTTGAGACTGAAAAAATGCTTCATGATGTGCGAAAAATCTCGACTGAATATGGAATAAAGAGACAGAAAATACAGGCAGATTCACTTGAACAAGCAAAAAATCTCGCCATTCATCATGTAATGAGAAAATCTTTACAAGAAAAACTGCAAAATAACCTGAAAACAGACAAGGCGCATGACATTTTTCCGATTGAACAACAAGTTATTGAGAAAGCACAAGCGATGTTTGATATGTTAAAAACTGACCCTTGGCAAAGAGAAGATAACAAGATTCTTTTTAAGGAAACAGCACAAGTCAAAAAGTTTAATGCGCTTTATCAAGATGTGCTCAGATTAAATCAGAAAATGGATAAAATTAAGCAAAACAATGTTGCAGTATTAGATGAAGAATTATGATTTTGTGATGCAATGATGCCTTGTATACATCATTGCATGACTGAGTTCGAGCTTAAGCTTAATCAAAGATCTTTTCTGCTGCTTGGAAAGGTAGACTTACCACATCAATCGCCACGGCAAAAGGGAGCAATACCAGTTTTTCCAAAGGATTCATACCTGATTTTGATTTATAACTTTCTTCTTTATTGGTATAGATAGAGATTTGGTAAGGCTTACTTAATGCTTTGAGTGAACTTAGATTATTTGCAGTAGGATAAACAACACCAGCGAGTTTGATATCGAAGCAGAAGCGTTGTGCTTGCATACGTTCATCACTTGAAGAAGAACATTCTCTCGCACCATTTTCAATGAAAAACTCTAAATCTTTTTTGCTCAAGTCTTCTTTTAGTTTTATATATGAAAGGGGTAGTGTGCCTGAAAAATTGCCATCATTTTTTTCAGAATAAAAGCTTAGCTCACGTGTAATTTGAATATTTTTTGGGTCGAGTTTTGCGATTAAGCTCACAAATTGAGATCCACCTTGGGTGAGGATATAGCTATTCTTTTGCCCTGCGATTACGAGACTATCTTTAGGTAAATTTGCAGATTGTTGAGCAGGTCTTCCAAATGCAATGACACTATCTTCAACCAAAGTAACTTTGGTTGTGCGAATATAAGCTTTACTGTCTTTGGTAATAAGGGTTTTGGTTGCACAACCTGCTAAACATAATCCTGTAATCGATATTGCTGTAGTCATTTTAATTAGAGTTGAAATCATCCATTTCTCCTAATCGCTTTTTAAAGTATATAAAATAATCAATATTTGTAAATTCACTCGAGCACAGTAATCAAAAAAACGAGCTTATGCGAGATTTTTTCCTCTTTTATCCATTCATTTTACAAAGATCAGACACATTGTTTGATTCGCTCATTTTATCTTACGTTCAAAAAAATAATCCTATTTACCGTTTATCAGAGTGATACAGAATCCAATATCACTTTATTGTAGGCTTAATTTATAGCTATTTTTATTCAATGTTTATGGTGAATGATTTTTGGAGCAAGTGATGAACTTTCTAAAACGATCAGCGCTGATGATGGCATTTACTTTGGTTGGATTTTCAGCAGTACATGCCGAAGAGGTTGAAACTTTACCAACCATTCGTATTATGGCTGAATCTGAATTACGTGAAGAAGTTGTAGGACCTACTCCATTTCAAGAAGATAAAAAAGTACGTCAAGCACTTCAGCATCGTATTTATAAAACTCATACTGATATGCAAAATGCAGAAATTCCTGAGAATATTAGTGCAGTTGAATTTGAACCAAAGGTGCAGTCAGGCTTATCTCAAGTTTCACCTGGGTTACAAGAGTATATTCTAGCGGTGGCCTCAGGTTTTCAATCATCTGATCCAACTAATGGTGTATTTAAAATATTAGAGCCACTTAATATAAATCGAAACAATATTGATGGCATTCGTGATGGTTCGATTAAAGTCAATTTGAATGATATTTTGCTATTACAGCAGCAAATTCAAAATGGTTTAAAAGATTTTAGACAACCATAGCTTATATCATTGATTAAGATAAAAATCCCCGCACATGGCGGGGATTTTTTACTATCTTAGTGTCGATTAAACACGTTCGATAATCGTCGCGATACCTTGACCAAGACCGATACACATGGTCGCAAGACCGATTTGCGTATCTTGTTGTTCCATCACGTTCAACAATGTTGTTGTGATACGAGCACCAGAACAGCCTAATGGGTGACCTAATGCAATCGCACCACCATTCAAGTTGATGATGTCTTGTTTGTCATAAACGCCTAAGCCTTTCATGACTGATAAGCCTTGAGCAGCAAATGCTTCGTTTAATTCGATAGTTTGGATATCCGCCATCGTTAAACCAGCACGCTTAAGTGCTTTTTGAGTTGCTGGAACTGGACCATAACCCATGATCGCAGCATCACAACCTGCAATCGCCATAGAGCGAATCACAGCACGAGGTTTTAAACCAAGCGCTTGAGCACGTTCAGCAGACATAACTAACATTGCAGAAGCACCGTCAGAAAGAGCAGAAGAAGTTGCTGCTGTTACTGAACCACCTTTAGGATCGAAAACTGGTTTCAACGCTTTGAATGCTTCAAGGTTTGCGTCAGCACGAATCACTTCGTCGATGTCGCAAAGGATTTTGAAGCCATTTGCATCATGACCTTCAACACCCACGATTTCGTTTTTGAAACGACCTTCTTGTGTTGCAGCCCATGCACGACGGTGAGATTCAACACCGAACGCATCTTGTTCTTCACGAGAGATACCGTTCATACGACCTAACATTTCAGCCGTTAAGCCCATCATGTTAGATGCTTTTGCATAGTGTTTAGATGCTTCAGGGTTAAGGTCGATGCCGTGCATCATACCTACGTGACCCATATGCTCTACACCACCGATGATGAAGATGTCACCTTGGTTGGTCGCAATTTGTGCAGCAGCAGTATGAAGTGCTTGCATAGAAGAACCACAAAGACGGTTTACTGTTTGACCGCCAGCAGTTTTTGGAATGTCAGCCAATAAACCAATATTACGAGCAATGTTCATACCTTGCTCTAAAGTTTGGTTTACACAGCCCCAAATGATGTCTTCAACTTCATTGGTATCAAACTGGTTACGAGCAACAAGTGCACGTACTAATTCAGCAGATAAACTGTCGGCACGAACATTGCGGAACATACCGTTACGTGATTTGCCCATGGCAGAACGAACGCCATCAACAATCACAACGTCACGTGGATTTAAAGTAGCCATTCACGTCGCTCCTTAACCGTAGAATTTTTTGTTGTTAGCAGCCATGTCACGCAACATTTGTGGCGCTTCATAAGCTTTACCTAAATGTGCATATTTGTCGCAAAGCGCAACGTATTCAGCAACACCTGTTTGGTCGATGTAACGGCATGGACCACCACGGAATGGAGGGAAACCTACACCCATGATCATCGCCATATCTGCTTCAGAAGCAGTTGCAACGATGTTGTCTTCTAAGCAACGAACTGTTTCGTTACAGAAAGCAAGCATCATACGGTCAATGATTTCTTGGTTGTCAAACTCGCGTTTTTCACCAGTAACGAAAGGCGCAATGATTTCGTAAGCTGTTGGATCAACAGTTTTCGCTTTCTTACCTTTCTTATCTAACACATATTTGTAGAAACCAACGTCATTCTTTTGACCAAGACGTTTTGCTTCATACATCGCTTCGATAGAACCTTTGTAGTCAGGCTTCATACGATCAGGGAAACCTTCAGCCATTACTTCTGCGCCATGAACACCTGTATCGATACCAACAACGTCGATTAAGTATGCAGGACCCATAGGCCAACCGAATTTCGCCATTAAATTGTCCACTTGTTGGAAATCCGCGCCATCTTTTACAAGAAGGTCGAATGCACCGAAGTAAGGGAACAATACACGGTTAACTAAGAAGCCTGGGCAGTCGTTTACAACGATTGGTGTTTTACCCATTTTCTGAGCAAGAACAACAGTAGTTGCGATCGCTTCTTCAGAGGTTTTCTCACCACGAATCACTTCAACCAATGGCATCATGTGTACTGGGTTGAAGAAATGCATACCTACGAAGTTTTCAGGACGTTGTAAGTTTTCTGCTAAACGTGTAATTGAAATCGTTGAGGTGTTTGAGGCAATAATCGTGTTGTCACGAACATTTTTCTCAGTTTCTGCAAGTACGATACCTTTTACTTTAGGGTTCTCTGTGACAGCTTCGATCACGATGTCAACTTCTTTAAACTCATCGTAGCTTAAAGTTGGACGGATGCGAGCAAGCGTTTCACCCATTTGCGCAGGTTTCATTTTTTTGCGTTCAACTTGTTTAGTCAACAAGCCATTCGCTTCTTTCATACCTAAAGCAAGTTGTGGGTTACCAATATCTTTCATGATAATTGGAGTGCCTTTGCTTGCCGCTTGGTAAGCAATACCACCACCCATGATACCAGCACCTAAAACAGCTGCTTGGTTTACAGGATGAGCACCTTTTTCATATTTCTTCGCAGTTTTCTTCACAACTTGGTCATTGATGAATAAACCAATCAATGCGCCTGCTTGAGGAGTAATTGCTGCTTTAGCAAAACCTTGAGCTTCCGCTTTTAATGCGTCATCACGTGTTAAGCTTGCACCTGCTTGTAATGAATCAAGCAATAATTTTGGCGCAGGGTATTGAGCAGGGTTTGCTTTTGCAAGTACCGCACCTTTCGCCGTATTGAACGCCATCATTTGTTCAAGTGGGTTTAATTTAATTGCGTCTAATTTTTCTTGACGCTTTGCTTTCCAGTTTAAACGACCAGCAATGGCTTGTTTAACGAGGTCAACAGCAGCTTCTTGAAGTTTGTCCGCAGCGACAACCGCATCTACAGCACCATCTTTAAGTGCAGCAGCTGGTTTTTTCGGGTTCGCCATTGCCATCCATTCAACAGCATTGTCGATACCAATCACACGGCTTAAACGTACGCTACCACCAAAACCAGGATAGATACCCAATTTGATTTCTGGTAAGCCAACTTGTGCTTGCTCAGACATGACACGGTAGTCACACACTAAGCACATTTCAAAACCACCACCAAGCGCTGTACCATTAATCGCAGCAACTTTAGGGATGTCTAAATCTTCAAAGCTATTGAAGACGTCATGTACAGGCATAAGCCAATCAACAATTGCTTGTTCACCAGCAGCGAAGTTGTCGCCAAATTCAGTGATGTCAGCACCAACAATAAACGTTGATTTACCAGAGGTAACAACTAAGCCTTTAATGTCGTTATTGGCTTTAACCGCAGCAATTGCTGCTTGGAAGTCTTCGATGGTTGCACGGTTAAATTTATTAACCGACTCACCTTGTAAGTCAAAGCGGAATTCTGCAATTCCGTCCGCAAGCATTTGGACGGTAATGGCATTGCCAGCGTGGATCATGCCTGATCTCCCTTGTTGTGGAGGATTCTGAGTTGATGTCATAAAGCGTGTATGCGTTAGCGCACACAAAATGCTTTGCTAATCTTACGATAACTATATCCAAAAAGGACATAACAAGTTGTATCAAGCCGTGACGCTAGGGTCATCTATTCTTTTAAAGAATTTATTTCTAAGGCTTGTATAAAAATAGAAAGCTATTTTTTCCTTTAAAAACAGTGAAAAGTTTATTGATTTTAGTCATGTGCTTATCGGTTTTAAACGTAAAAATTGTATTAAGCAACCCATAAATCATTTTTAAATTCGTATATTTTTTATTAGCATATTTAAGCTTTAAGTGAAGTTGCTAAAGTTATGGCTTGTTTATTGCTTTATTATAGATATAGCGAAAGCAATATTTTGTTGTTAACTCTTTGCTAGAAAAAGTATTTTTAAAGATTTTTTGTTTTTTAAAATGAGACATAGTTTGATTTTATGACAAAAATTGTTAGTTATAGCTATTTTTAGGGTTTATATGAAAACGAATAGAAAAATAATGATTTGTTGATGATGTGGTTGGGAAGCTGAATAAAAAAACAAACCTGTTTAGGGAAGGCTGGGTAAAAGATGAAACCAACAGACCAAACATTGATGAAACAAATGCATATTTCGATTGAAGAAATTGAATATCGACGATCTTTGCTTAGTTTAAGTCATCAAGAATTACAGCAGTTGGTAGACTTAGGGGAACAAATTGATCTTGAGTATTTACTTGACCAAGTTGTGATTACCTTTTATCAACAGCAAACCTCGATTTCGGAGATTGCTTCACTGATTGGCGATATAGACACTTTATCTCGGTTACAACATGCACAACGCCAATACTTGGTAGAACTTTTTTCAGGTAATTATGATGCCAATTATGTCAATAATCGATTGAGAATCGGTTTAGTGCATAAACGAATTGGTGTCGAACCCAAATTATATTTATCCGCCGTCTATCATCTCAAAATCATGCTGATATCAATGATTCAACAACAATTAGGCGATACAGAGAATTTTCATCAAATACGTTCTACTTTAGAAAAGTTATTTATGTTTGATATTTCGCTGGTTGTAGAAACCTATGTGTGGAGTTTGGTCAGTGAGTTGAAGGCATCTAAAGAAAAAATTGAGCAATATGCTTCTGTGTTAGAAGATCGGGCTCAGCAAATGGAAGCTTTATCTCAAACTGATCCGCTCACAGGACTATTAAATGTGAGACATTTAAATCGTATTTTAAATTCGACCATTTATGCGGCTGAACGAAGTTTAGAACCCGTTACAGTCGTATTTATTGACATCAATGATTTTAAAATCATTAATGATAATTTTGGGCATTCTAAAGGTGATCAAATGTTAAAAGTTGTAGCGGATGCGATTCGATTTGTTGCACGTTTGGATGATCATTGTTTTAGATGTGGTGGAGATGAGTTTTGTATTGTGTTTCCACGTTGTACTGAAGCACAGGCACTCGAAAGTTTCGTTCCAAGATTACTACAGTATGTTTATCATATTGAGCCGAGTATTACTTTGAGTATCGGTGTAAAACAAACAGATCATGTTGATGGTTATTTAGATGCATCTACTTTGATTCATGAAGCTGATGCAAAAATGTATTTGGTCAAAAAACAGCAAAAAATAAAAAAATAACAATTTTTATTGGAAGATTTATTTTTATATATACATGATATTTATTGTTTATTTTATCTAATGAATTAAGTAGAAAAAATTGTTGAACCAAAATTGGCTAGAAATTAAAAAAGACGATGATAAAATTCCGAGATTCATTTTTTTGGTCGATTTTTTCAATGGTTAAATGGATCATTTTAGCGATTTTTATCATTTCAGCTTTGTATATTCAACGACGCGGTAAAGTAAAACATTCGTTTTATCGTCAATTTTTCGATCATTCAACGATTCTTGCACCTATAAACTTTTTAATGTACATGTTTTCTAAAGTACCGAATCAACCTTATATTGATACGCAGTATTTTAAAGATTTAAAAGTTTTAGATGAAAATTGGGAAATGATTCGAGACGAAGCCAAAGCTTTATATGACAAAGGTGGGATTAAAGCTTCAAGTAGTTATGATGACCTCGGTTTCAACTCCTTCTTTAAAACAGGTTGGAAACGTTTCTATTTGAAATGGTATGACTCGGCACATCCATCTGCTGCTGAACTTTGCCCAAAAACAACCGCATTATTAAAAACGCTTCCAACAATTAAAGCTGCGATGTTTACTGAGTTAGCACCAGATAGCCGTTTAGTTCGCCATCGTGATCCTTATGCGGGTTCATTGCGTTACCATTTAGGTTTGATTACACCCAATGATGATCGCTGTTTTATTGATGTTGATGGTCAGCGATATTCGTGGCGTGATGGTGAAAGTGTGGTGTTTGATGAAACCTATATCCATTATGCGGAAAACACGACGAACCAGAATCGTATTATCTTTTTCGCTGATGTAGAACGCCCATTAAAAACCCGTTTTATGGAAAAGTTTAATCATTGGTTTGGTAAAAGTGTCATGACGGCAGCCAGTTCACCTAATGAGGCAGGCGATCAAACAGGTGGCTTAAATAAAGTCTTTGGTTATGTTTATCAGTTCCGTTTAAAAGCCAAAGCCTTAAAAGCAAGCAATCGTGGTTTATATTATTTTTTGAAATGGTTCATCATGTTAGGGCTATTTTTCTTAATTTTTATTCGACCTTATGTATTTAAAGTCTGAATGAGATCAACGCCCGAAAGGGCGTTTTTTTATAACGATGATTTAGTTATTTATTTGTTTATTTATTAATGTTGACAAAAACAAGTTCAGTTGAGTACTCAAGATTATATTGAATCTTATCCAACCCAAAATCTGTCACATGTAAATGAACTAGCCTGTGATTTCTTTAATGAGTCTACATTTAAGAGCGCTGATCAAGTATTGAGTCGAGTTTTTAAATGATAGGTGTTATTTGAGTTATTGAATTGATGCATTTTGGCTCAATTGACTTGAAATTGATTTATGCAGACTACATCATCGAAAGCATTACTGATGATGAAAGTCTGCTGTGAATCCAAACGCGCGTGAACATATTGAAAAAATCCTGACTCATATGACTCAATTGCCTGGTGTTTATAAAATGCTCGGCAAAGATGGAGAGTTACTGTATGTTGGGAAAGCCAAAAACTTAAAGAATCGTGTATCCAGCTATTTTGTTAAAACGATTGACCATCCTAAGACACAGGCTTTAGTTGCGCGAATTTATGACATCGAAAGTTTGGTTGTTCGTTCTGAAACTGAAGCATTATTACTTGAACAAAATCTGATTAAATTACATCGTCCGCCATACAACATTATGCTGCGCGATGATAAGTCGTATGTGTATATCTTTGTCTCGGCAGACAAGCCCTATCCCCGCATTGCCAGTGGGCGTGGCAAGGGCAAGCATCAAGTCGGCAAGTTTTTTGGGCCTTATCCCAGTGCCTATAGTGCACGAGATACCTTACTGGTTTTACAAAAATTATTTAATGTGCGCCAATGTGAAAACAGTTATTTTTCACAACGTAAACGCCCTTGTTTACAGTATCAGATTAAACGTTGTACAGCGCCTTGTGTCGGTCTGATTAGCCCTCAGGACTATAAGGAAGATGTGGACAATTCAATTCGTTTTTTACAAGGTGATACCAAAGAACTCAATCAAGAGCTGATTGGAAAAATGGAACAGGCTGCCGAAGCTCTTGAGTTTGAAAAAGCCGTATTTTATCGTGATCGCCTCGCTTTATTGCGCGAGGTTCAAGCACAACAAGCAGTATTTAAGATCAAAGGCGAAGCCGATATTTTGGCGATTGCTTACCAAGCGGGTGTGACTTGTGTACAAATCATGCATGTTCGTAATGGACGTATGCTTGGTGGAAAAAGTTATTTTCCAGATATGTTGGGAGATGATTTGGCGCAAATGCTGAATGATTTTATGGCGAATTTCTATTTCCAAGTAGCGGATGAAGTGCCATCAGAATTGATTGTAAATGTAGATATTCCCGATCAAAAACAATTAGAAGAAGCATTACAGCAAAGCTTCAATAAGAAAGTTCAAATCAAGCATAAAGTGCGAGAGACTCGGGCTGAATGGCTAGAACTGGCGCAAATGAATGTGCAACATGCGATTAAAGGCAAACTGAGTAATCACTTGGAATTAAACGAGCGTTTTCATCAACTTGAACAAGTGGTTGGGCGTCCGATTGATCGGATTGAATGTTTTGATATCAGTCATACCATGGGTGAAGCACCGATTGCTTCTTGTGTGGTCTTTGATCAGGGTGGTGCAAGAAAGCGAGATTATCGTCAGTTTGCGATTCAGGATATTACGGGCGGTGATGATTATGCGGCGATGCGCCAAGCGTTGATACGCCGTTATAAAAAAAATATGTTACCTGATCTACTCTTGATTGATGGTGGTAAAGGGCAATTGCATATGGCGATGGAGGTCATGCAAGAATTAGCACTTGATGCTTTTATGATTGGTGTTTCTAAAGGTGAGGGACGTAAACCGGGATTAGAAACGCTGCATTTTACTGATGGCACTAAGATTCAATTACCCGAAGACCATAAAGCTTTACACCTCATCCAACAAGTGCGAGATGAAGCGCATCGTTTCGCCATTACCAAACATCGAGCTAAGCGTGATAAACGCCGTAGTAGTTCAGTTTTGGAAGCTATTCCTGGGCTAGGGCCAAAACGCCGTCGTGATCTACTCACTCATTTTGGTGGGATTCAGGGTGTTTTAAAAGCTTCAGAAAAAGAGTTGATGCTTGTACCAGGTTTGGGTGAAGTCATGGCGAGAACGATTTATAAAATTTTGCATGAATAATTTGACCGATTGGCTCAATCTCTCAATGACTGATGCGTCAATGATCATTCACAAACAGATAAAAACATTTAAAGATAAGATGGTTTGACGATTAAGGAAAGATAATGTCATTGCTTCCGCTGTATCAACAAGTTGAACATCAAGAGTGGATTGATATTCCCTCAGGATGGTTACAAGGCCGTACCGTATTTGGCGGTTTAGTTGCAGGATTATTAATCCAAAAGGCGCAGAGCGTGGTTCATGATACAACAAAGCAGTTATTGAGTTGTAATGTGACCCTTATTGGTCCTGTGCAAGAAGGGCAGGCTAAACTCACGGCGGAGGTGTTGCGAGAGGGTAAATCGGTTACAACCTTAGAAGTGCGGTTATGGCAAGCAGATACTGTACAAAGTATATTAATTGCGAGTTTTGGTTCGCAGCGTGAATCTCGGATTCATGTGCAAAATCTACCGCAAGTTCCTGATTATCCACTGCCAGCACAGTTGGAAAAAACAGCTTATATTGAAGGCTTAATGCCACAATGTTTGCAACAGTTTGAACTATGTTGGGCTGAAGGCAATTATCCAATGGCTGGCAGCAAAGTGCCTGATTTTGGTGGATGGTGTCGTTTTATGCCTCAGTTGCATCCAAATCGCGAAATGAAATTGGCAGATCTATTTGGATTGATGGATGTGTGGCCACCGGGTGTGTTACCAATGTTTAAAACCCCTGCACCTGCAAGCTCATTAACTTGGCAGATTACCTATTTGCAGCCGATTGCTCATCAAGTACAGGATTGGTTCAAATACAAAGTAGTGACTGAATATGCTGAACATGGTTATTCAACCGAGTATGCCTATCTTTGGGATGATGAAAATCGACTGATTGCGGTACTTCGACAAACAGTTGCCGTTTTTGCCTAGTCGACACTGCCGTGCATTTCGTATAAAGTTGCTTACACATGGATACAATCTCGGCACATCCTTTGTGCGACATGCATATTTGATGCGAACAACATGGCGGTGTTTATGAGCACAGGGCGAATCCTGAACATTCCTAATATTTTAACTTTGGCGCGTATTGCCCTTATTCCCGTGTTTCTGGCAATTGCCTATTGGCCGCCTGCCATTGGGATTGCTGAGCATCATGGGGGAATGATGCGACATCTGATATTGACTGCAATCTTTGTTCTTGCAGCAGTGACAGATTGGTTCGATGGTTATTTAGCTCGGACTTTGAATCAGACTTCTGCTTTCGGGCGTTTCCTTGATCCAGTCGCCGATAAGCTTATGGTTGCAGCAGCATTGATTGTATTGGTGCAATGGCAACCGACGATCTCAATGGCTTTTGCTGCAATTGTGATTATTTCCCGTGAAATTACCGTTTCGGCATTGCGTGAATGGATGGCTGAATTAGGTGCACGTACGAGCGTTGCAGTTTCTACAGTAGGAAAGTATAAAACAGCATTTCAAATGATTGCGATTAGTGTGTTCCTGTTGAACTGGAAACCACTGGAAATGTGGGCCTACGCTTTGCTTTATGCGGCAGTGATTTTGACGTTGTGGTCGATGTTTATTTATATGAAAGCAGCATGGCCTTATCTGAAGCAGCCCTAACGATTTTTTGTATAGCCATATAAATGAAAGCCTTTCTTTTGAAAGGCTTTTTTATGCCTTTTGATAAAAACTGGTCAAGAAAAAAGCCCATAACAAAGATGGGCTTAGTTCTCTGAGGAAAGTCATACTCTTTTTACGAGGGTATGCTGAAGAACATAATCATAATATGAGAATATATTGCTATTTACAACGGATAAAAATGTAAATATTTTTTTAAAATTCTCAATTCAGTTTGACTGATTTTCGGAAAGTGTTGCAAATTTATGTTCAATTTGCGCTGCATTATTTTGCAAGATCTCGATCAGTTTTTGAATATTCAAGAAATCAAAACGATTTTTTGATGCTACTAGCGTGAGTGCAATCGGTGCTTCTTTAGTAGAAAAGCGAATCGGCACGGAAAGACCACATACCATTGGATCAATCTCACCCTGCGATAAATAAAAGCCTTGTTTTTTAATTTTCCGCATTTGCTGCATGAATTCGTCGAGGCTATGGGCAAAGCCTACCTGAGCAAGCTCCTGAGTAAACTGATGATAATAAGCTTGAATATGTTGCTTGGTTAAATGGGCAATCACAATTTTGGGTGAAGCACCTACATAAACAGGACGTGGACAACCTCTTCCGTAAGAGATGAGTTCTGCATCTTTAAAGGTTTCATGATGTAGATCAATACAATAATCATGGTTTAAATAGGTTAATAAACAACAGAGTTCAGTACGATCTACGATATCACGCATAAAGGGGATGCTGATTTGCACCAATGGATCAGTACTATGAGAAATATAATCAAGAACGGCAATTTTAGAACCTAAAGTGTAGTCTCCTGATGTACCACTAATGCGTTTTAAAATATCTGTTGAAACAAGTTCTTTAAGATAACGATAGGCTGTGGGTTTTGAGAGACCAAGCTCATCACAAATGATATCGACATTGATAATCGGACGTGAAACTGAAAATAAATCCAGCACGGTGAGAATTTTACCAAAACTCGAAATTGCCATGATCCGTTGTCTACTCCTTAAAAATAACGTGAAAATCGAACTTTTATTGTTTTATATCAGAAAAGCCTGAGATCGTGTATGGACTTTTAGGTCGGAATATTTTTGCTCGACCAATTAAGTCTTGAATTGAGAAAAAATATGGCTTTTATTGAAAATATTTTAAATTAAAATGAAAAATTATCAAATAGTGATAATTTATGTTGACTAATTTGCTTTGTTTTGAAAAAATTATAGATGTAGTGTCTTCATTGGATAATGAAATTCGTTAAATTATCTCCATTTGCTCTAGACACTATGCCTTGCTCCCCATAATCAGCTTTTTCTTGTCAACTGATTTGATACTCCAAATCGGTGTAACTTCGTGCCACATTGTTATGTGTCATCTAGATCATGCTGACTTAGAATTGAGACATATTCATGTTACTTAAACAGCTGTTAGCTTTCAGACCAAGCCGACTTGATCTTATTTTTGCTTGTAAAACCTTTGTAGCAGGCATGCTGGCACTGTTTATTTCTTTTGAATTAGATTTGATTAATCCGATGTGGTCGATTGGAACGGTCATGATTATTGCCAATCCTTATTCAGGAATGGTGTCTTCGAAATGTGTGTATCGTTTGATTGGAACTGTTGCAGGGGCAGTCATAGCACTGTTATTGACCCCACATTTTATTAATACGCCGTGGCTATTTACGGTTATTTTATCTCTTTGGGTGGGCTTTGCTTTATATGTGTCATTACTAGACCGCACGCCGCGTAGCTACGTATTTATGCTGGCAGGATATTCAACTGCCATGATTGTTTACAATGCAATTACCTATATCGATACCTACAATATTTTTGATATCGCTGTTGCACGTGTACTTGAAATCTCAGTTGGGGTGGTCTCTTCTGCCGTTGTTTCGGCAACTTTTTTCCCAGTTCATGTTGGCGCAATGATCAAGCAACGTGTCAATAAAACCTTAAACGATCTAGAAGCAACTTTTGAAAAATTGATTGCAGTTCAAGAAACACCTGAAAATTACACGCAAGTTTTATCTGTGATTACTCGTGATGCCTCTGATATTCATGCTTTAGCTGTACATTTGGCTTATGAGAAAGGTGAGTTGAAAGGCATGACCAAGCCTTTACAAGAAATGCTACATCAAGTGTCATTGGTGGTTGCGAATTTGGTTACATTGTCTCAACGTGTGAAACAGCTCGAACATTTGCACTTGGTTAATCTTGTTTCGCATTTGGATATGCTTCGTCAGCATACTGTGACATTTTTAAAACAAGAGAAAAGTTTAGTACCTGCTGATTTACAGACTTTGCCGATTGGATTTGAAGAGGATTTTGCTGAGCTGATTTCTAAAGCAACGTCTGAACAGAAAGTTGTATTGGCTGCATTAAAGATGGACATTCGTCATTTTATGGCCAATATCTTGGCAGTAAAACTACTTTGGCAACAGATTCAGCAAGGTAATAAAGAAATTCCAATAGAAATTACAGCCATTACGACGAAATATCCAAGTTTACATCGTGATCATGGTATTGCGATACGAGGTGGAATTAGTGCGGTACTGATTACTTTTATTGTCACTGCAGCTTGGATTCTGTCAGGTTGGAAGGCGGGTTTTATGATGGCGCAAATGGGGGCTATCACGGCGTGTATCTTAACAGCATTGGATAACCCAGTACCTGTGCTACGGATTTTTATTTGGGGCAGTATTGTATCCGCAGGCTTAGTATTCTTATATGCATTTGGTATTTTTCCGCATGTGACTCATTTTTGGCAATTGGCTTTGGTGCTATTTCCTGTGTTTTTAGTGGCTGTCACCATGATGGCCAATCAAATGTTAATGCCTGTAGGGATGGTACTTGGGATTAACACCATGATGGGATTGAATCTGCATAATAAATACAGCATGGATGCTGTTTCTTATTTAGATAGTTCATTTGCAATGGTTCTGGGCGTATTGGTTTCACTCATTGTGATTGATTTAGTTCGAGCTGTTTCACCTGATGCCAGTGCAACGCGAATTTTAACTTTACATTATCAGGCGATGCGTCAGGCATTAAATCTATCTTATGGTAGTGAGTTCAAAATTCATCTACGCAGTATGTTGGACCGAGTTGGAGTATTGAATACCAAAATGGTTCAAAATCCTCAAGTTAAAATTTCGATTCAGAATGCTTTGATTGAAAGTAGTTCAATTATTGACTTAGTCCGATTGCAAGAAATTAGCCAAAAACTCCCCCAATTGGTGAGTTTGAAAAATGAAGTCAATGTGCTGCAACAGCAACTGACAGAATATTTTCAAATGCAAGAGAAACAACTTTCTCTGAACCATTTTCCAATTCGAATTGTACAGCAGATTGATCTATTAGAGCGGATTGCACTGCAAATTGAAGATGAGCAACTCGCTCAAAGAATGTTGATTTCTCTGAATAATATTTGTGAAAGCATCGGGCATGTCTCAACACAAAAGATGGATTCAGAAACATATGATTTAGGTGTATTGCATGGGTGAGATTAACGTTTATGGAATCTATATTCCAATTCTTTTGGTGCAAGCCATCATCGCCTACGTGCTCTTTAAGCTGATGAGTCCACTGATCGATCGTTTAGTTATGAGAGGTTGGATTGTACTACCGAATATTTTCAACTTGTGTTTGTACTTGGGATTGTTGCTGTGTATGCATTGGTTATGTCTTTATTTACAAGGTACAAGCCTTTAAGTAGCTCTCTCCGAAATTTAATGATTTAAAAATATGTGGTAAAGGTGATGAACATGAATGCATTTGATGTACGAAAAGTCATACGTCCAATTGTATTAGTACTTTCGGTTTTGATTGCGATATATGCAGTCGTGCATTTATGGAATTACTACAATGCCGCACCGTGGACACGTGATGGTCGTGTGCGTGGTGATGTGGTTCAAGTGGCTTCGGATGTTAATGGATTAGTAACTGAGGTGCTGGTACAGGACAATCAGACGGTAAAGAAAGGGCAAGTTCTTTTCAAGATTGATGTAGAACGTCAAGCCCTTGACGTTGAACAAGCTAAATCTGATTTAGCTAAAGCCAATGCCGGTTTGGCTCAGGCGCGTGCAAACTTAGTCGGTTCAAAGGCAAATTTGGTCAAGACTGAAGCTAATATGAAATTGGCTGAGAAGAATGCAGCACGTTATGCGAGTTTGATGGATGGTGCGATCTCTAAGCAAGAGCAAGATCAGGTTTTTGCTACACGCGATCAGGCGATTGCGGAAAAAGAGCAGCTAGCAGCGAGTATCGAACAGGCTGAGGCGGCCATTCAACAACAGCAAGCTTTGATCGAAGTAGCGAACAGCAATTTACATTTAGCTCAGCTCAATATGAGTCGTTCAGCAGTCGTTGCACCTGCGGATGGGACTTTAGCTAACTTTGATTTACGTGTTGGGAATTATGTTAAGGTTGGGCAAGCGGTTGCTGCGCTGCTAGATCGTCATCAGCTTTATGTCGTGGGTTATTTTGAAGAAACCAAATTGAATCGTATACATGTCGGTGATTCGGCAACCGTACAGTTGATGGGGGATCGTCAATTCATTCGTGGACATGTTCAAGGTATTGCAACAGGGATCGAAGATCGTGAGCGTTCTGGTAGTTCTAATCTATTGGCAAATGTAAACCCTACTTTTAGTTGGGTACGTTTAGCGCAACGTGTGCCTGTAAAAATTATTTTAGATGAACAGCCTCAGAATCCATTGGCTTTTGTTTCAGGGCGAACTGCAACGGTGAGAATTATTGAGAAATAATCAGGCGTAGTCTGAGTTGATTGATTTTTTAAGAATTGCATTCTAAATTTTATGCAAATGGTTTGGGTTGTAGACCTGCTAAAGCAGTTATTTTCATGGTTTGGATCTGATTTTATCACGGTACATCAGTGTGCTATACCGTGATAAAGCGCTTAAATATAAATAATTAAGGTGTTATTCCATTAGGATCACGATACCAACTTTGAATGAGTAGTGCGGCTGCGAAACTATCAGCCGATAAGCGTTTTGCTCGGCCTTTATTTTGATAAGACTCAAGTTCTTCTCTCGCTTCGCGTGTAGTCAAACGCTCATCCACCATCCACGTTTCAATATTGGTTTGATGACGCAAACGTCGTGCAAATTTTCGTGCGCGAGCAGAGAGTTCAGATTCACTATCATCCATATTTAATGGCAAACCGATTAAAAAAAGATTGGGTTGCCATTCTTTGACGAGTTTTAATAGTTGGTTCCAGTCAGGGATACCATCTTTCATCACGAATAATGGCAGGGGAGTGGCACTTTCAATAGTGGATTGACCAATTGCGATCCCCATTTTTTGAGTACCAAAATCAAAGGCCATAATGGATTGCGAAGTTTTAAAATCAGGCATGACCAATCTCTGAAGCAAACCATGTACGGTCTACCCCAATTTTTTTGTATGCCGCATCCCAACGATCGCCATAAGGTAGATTAAAGATTAAATCCATGTCTGAGTCACAAATCAGCCAGTCACCACGTGCCATTTCTTCTTCAAGCTGATTTTTGCCCCAGCTGGCATAGCCTAGAGCAATTTGGTAACGACCGACACCTTCGTTATGTGCAATTGCATCCAAAATATCTTTACTGGTGGTAATGCAAACATTTTCACCGACTGCGATTGATGAATGCCAAGTAGGTTGACCTGTGTGTAGGACAAAACCTGCTTCTGGGCGTAATGGTCCACCTTGCAACACAGCATGAGGTTGTACATTATCTGCATCAATCTCTAAATCGTTCAATAATTCTTTGATCTGTAACTCAGAAGGGCGATTGATAATAATGCCTTGTGCACCATCCTCATCATGACGAGCAACATAAATGACGGTGTTTGCAAAGAAGTCATCTGCCATGTCTGGTGGAGCGATGAGACAACGGTGAGTTAGATATTGTTTCGTCACCTAGGCGATTCTCCATCAAAACAAGTCCCACTTTAAAAAGGGGGATTTAGGGGGATTAAATAATAGGTTCTTCTTGTCAACATACAAGAGTTAATCGGATTTCGCCAATCTTTTTCTCACATTTTGTTATGCGTTTTAAGCGGATTGGAATTTTAGTTGACGCAGTTGTTTGGCATGTTGCAAGGTAGTTTCGCTAATCTCGACGCCGCCAGACATACGTGCTAGTTCTAGAATGCGTTGTTCCTCATTTAACTCAATAATGGTACTGCTTGCTGGATCTGTTTGTTGTTTTTTGACCAATAAGTGTTGGTCAGACTGTGCAGCAACCTGAGCTTGGTGAGTGATACAGAGTAGTTGTACATGCTGAGCCAGATCGGCGAGTAAACGACCAACCACTTCGGCTGTACCACCACTAATTCCGACATCAATTTCATCAAAGACCAAAACTTCAGATTCTGTTTTTTCGGCATTCATCACTTGCATGACCAGTGCAATACGAGAGAGTTCACCGCCAGATGCAACGCGAGCCAGCGGTTGTGGTGGAATGCCTTTATTGGCAGTGAAAAGAAGCTGAATAAAGCTGAGACCTTCGGCATTTGCTTCCATTGGCTCGAACTTAAATTCAAAATATGCTTCAGGTAGAGCAAGCGGCTTCACTTGTTCAGTCAATTGCTTCGCCAGTGGAACTGCGGCTGTACGACGAATCTGATCTAGGTGCTCAGCTTTTTGCATAAAAATTTGATAAGAAATTTCTACCTGTTCAGCTAAGGTTTCAGGATCTTCTAATAAATGTAATTGCTCTAATTCCTGTTGCCAAGTTTCATATTCTTGTTTGAGTAATTCAGGTTGGGTACGGTGTTTGCGCGCGAGACGATGGAAAATTTCTAAGGTTGTATTGAGCTGTTCCATTCTTTCAGGATCAAAACTTTGGCGATCAATAAATTGACGTAAACTCGCGGTTGCATCTTCAATCTCACTTTGCGCATTGAGTAACGAATTATAAATATTTGATAACTGTTCACTGCGTCCTGCATGGGACTCTAAACGACGAATGATTGAAGCAACTTCTTGAGTGATATTTTGTTCCGCCTCATCCAAGACATTTAGACTGTAACTACAGTCTTGCATAATATGTTCATGATGGCTGAGACGATCAAACTCTTGTTCAATCTCTCGATAATCCGTTTGGACAATCTCTTCAAGTTCTTCTATTTGGGATTCTAAATTTTGTATTTTTTGAATACGCGTGGCTTGCGCATCTAAAGCGGCTTGATGCTGGCGAATGTTTTTTTGCCATGTGCTATACGCTTCACGTACTTCATTTGCTGGTTCGGCAAAATTATGATAACGATCTAACCAGTGCTTCGGATAAGGGGGCTCAAGTAATTGCTGTTGGCTATGCTGGCTATAAAGTTGTACCAGTAAGCGTCCAATTTCTTTTAACTCCGATAAACTACTTGGGCGTCCATTGATCCATGCTTTGCTTCGGCCTGTCGCAAATATGACACGTCTTAAATGAATTTCACCAGAATCATCATCTAGTTCATGTTCTGTAAGCCATTTTGCTTCCGCACTTTCAGCTTGATAACTAAAGACAGCAGTGACATCTGCTTTATCTGCACCATAACGGACATAGTTGGTATCGGTACGTTCACCCAAGCACGCAGACAGTGCATCTAACAATAACGATTTTCCTGCACCAGTTTCTCCGGTCAAAACATTGAAACCTTGTTCAATATCTAAAGCTAAATGGTCTGCAAGTGCAAAATTAATTAAAGTTAAATGGGTGAGCATATATGCATCCAGTGCACGTAATCTTTTGCTTAAAGATAGAGAAATTTTGCTAATCGAACAAGAGGATCAGCGTTGTGTTGATGAAACCATGTTTTATTTCTGGAGTTGTTTTGAATAATTGAGTGATGTAAAGCTTGTCTATCGATTTATAAGATTTTTTCTATTGTCGTTTAGATCGGATGCTTTGATCTAAAAGCGCTTGTGAGTTGAACATAACTTTAGTAGAAAGGCATAAAAATTGCTGTTAAAGCATGATAAAAATGGATTGATTAGTGACGCAGGCACAATTAAACTACGTCCATCATAACCTAATATAAATGCTGCATTATTTGGAGAGTATGCATGAGTTCAGTGCAGTTTGATCATGTTACGGTCATTAAAAAGTCAAATGTATATTTTGGTGGGGCATGTATCAGCCATACTGTACAATTTGAAGATGGTACTAAAAAGACATTAGGTGTGATTTTACCTACTGAACAGGCATTAACTTTTGAAACACATGTGCCAGAACGTATGGAAATCATTTCTGGTGAATGTCGTGTAAAAATTGCAGACAGTACAGAAAGTGAGTTATTCCGTGCAGGTCAGTCTTTTTATGTCCCAGGAAATAGTGTTTTCCACATCGAGACTGATGAAGTGCTTGATTATGTATGTCATTTAGAAGGTTAACTGATCGCTTCCTAAATCGGGTACACTATACCTAAAGAGAATCCTGTAAATTCATTTTGCAGGATTTTTTTATTAAATTCCCTTGCGGAGCTATTCGCTCCTCACCTGTAAAGCTACTTTGCAGGATTTTTATTTTTTCAAAATCTCCCTTTATAGATCGGGAATACTGCAAGAGGTCGTTCATGGCAAAACCTGAATATTATTATGGCGTTCATTCGGTTGAGTCATTGTTGGCGTTAGAGCCTGAACGCGTTTTGACTTTATTTACCTTAAAAGGTCGTGATGACCAGCGATTACAAAAGATTTTGCAACTTGCCGAACCTTTTGGGATTAGCGTCCAAAAGGCGAGTCGGGATAGTTTGGAAAAGCTTGCAGGCTTACCTTTTCATCAAGGTGTAGTGGCTGCAGTTCGACCACATCCAACCTTAAATGAAAAAGATTTAGACGAATTGATGCAGCAGTCACCAGATGCTTTGTTATTGGCATTAGATCAAGTGACGGATCCTCATAATCTCGGTGCATGTATTCGTACCGCAGCTGCAATGGGGGTTCAGGCGGTGATTGTACCGCGTGATCGTTCGGCTAGTTTAACTCCGACGGCACGTAAGGTTGCCGCAGGTGGTGCTGAGAAAGTGAAGTTTATTCAGGTCACCAATTTGGCCCGAACATTGGCACATCTTAAAGAGACCACACATAGCCGTGTGATTGGCACTATGCTGGACGAAAAGGCATTGCCTATTCAACAGTGTGATTTTAATGGTCCCGTGGTGATTGTCATGGGTGCGGAAGATACAGGCTTAAGACCGATCACCCAGTCGCAATGTGACCAAACCGTGTATATCCCCATGTCTGGTGATTTACAAAGTTTAAACGTCAGTGTGGCAACAGGCATGGCACTTTATGAGGCATGCCGTCAGCGTAATGCTGTATAATTCACACAATTATCGTCAATGTAATTAAAAATGACTGCTCGCACGCAAGGCTATCTGTTTGTCTGTATCACCATGTGCATCTGGGGTGGTTTTACCATTCTCTCCCGTTTAAATCTGCACTGGCATGTCAGTGCTTGGGACTTGGTGGCCATGCGTTTTGCGATTGCTTTTCTTATTTTAATGCCTGTGCTCATTTATAAAAAAGATTTAGCTTTCTTATGGCATCCACGTCCAGTCATTTTAGCCTTAACAGGTGGTTTAGCCTACTGTCTGACCGTTTATACTGCTTTTTTGCAAGCACCAGCAGCCCATGCTGCAATTTTCTTAAATGGCTGTATTCCTCTATGTACGGCAGTTGCTGCTTATTTGTTGTTTAGACAACCTTTTGATAAACATACTTGGTTGAGTCTTAGCATCATGTCAAGTGCGCTTGTATTGATGAGCTATCTGATGCTGCGTGATCAAGCGACCGCTTTTGGCTTAGGCGATTTACTTTTTTTTATCAGCGCTGTTTGGTGGGGAATTTTTACAGTATTGCTTAAACAATGGAAATTATCGGCTTGGCATTCCATGGTGAGCGTGGCAATTTGGTCAGCGATTATTTATTTACCTGTCTATGTTTTATTTGTTCCAAAACATTTTCAAGAAGCAGAACCCATTCATTTAGTCATTCAAGGTTTATTTCATGGTGTATTGGTCGTAATTATTGCGACATTGACCTATGTTGCTGCGATTGAGCGTTTAGGTGCCTTTAAAACGGGGAGTATTGTTACTTTGGCACCTTTTATTGCAGCTGTGATTGCTGTTCCACTGCTTGATGAGCCTCTAAATGCAGCGATTGTTTGTGGTTTAGTCGGAATGGGTTTTGGTGCATTACAGCCGTGGCGCTGGTTTAAAAAAGACACGCTGAGTGAACGATTGGCGCAACAGAAGCAGGATTAAAATGCTTGCTCAGCGCTTTGTAGATATTTTAGATGTAATGGTTTTAGTTGGTGATGAAGGTGCTCAAGTAAACCATCATTCATAACAATATCATTTGCGAGTAATTGCTTTTGGGTGCGAGGCATTTGTACCGAGATAATTTTTCGGATTTGTTCTTCATTTTGTCCATCTCTTTGACTTGCACGTTGTAGTTGTGTTTGTTCATTTGCATCGATGAGTAGGGTATGATGCACAAGTTCATGCTGATTAGTTTCAAAGAGAAGAGGTGAAACTAAAATGACATAAGGACTTTCTGCTTGTTGTAATTGTTGAATAATGGATTGGCGTATAGCAGGGTGAGTGATCTTTTCGAGTGTTTCTCGCGCTTCTGGAAACTGGAATATGTGTTCACGAAGTGCACGTCGATTCAGATTGCCATCTTCTAGTAATACCCAGTCTCCAAAAGAAAGTTGAATTTCTTTCAAAGCAGGTTGACCTAGATCAACCACTTCACGAGCTACAATATCTGCATCGACTACAACAATTCCTTGGGATTCAAACCATTGTGTCGCGGCGGATTTGCCACTACCAATGCCACCAGTAATGCCCAAGATAAAACTCATATTATCCACCTAGATATATTTTCATAATTTGATTTCCCCATAAAAATGCAATCCAACCAGCAATTGCAATATAAGGACCAAATGCAAATGGTTGGTTTTCACCACGCATTTTTATCAAAATAATACCAATAATTGCACCAACAACTGAAGAGAGTAGCACAATTAGAGGTAGCATCATTGGCCCCATCCAAGCCCCGAGTGCGGCTAAGAGCTTGAAATCACCATAGCCCATGCCTTCCTTGCCTGTGACGAGTTTAAAGATATAGTAAACAATCCACAAACATAGAAAGCCAATCAAATAGCCCCAAATCGCTGAGCCTGCAGAAGTATAAACAGTGAAACTATTGATTCCTAGGCCTAGTGCGGCAAGTGGCAAGGTAAAGCGATCGGGTAATAGCTGTGTGTCGAAATCAATAAACGTTAATGTGATTAAGACCCAAGTGAGTATTAAACCAAATAACATTTGTACGGTCGCGCCAAATATAGCAACTACTATTAATGAGCAAATCATTGTTAAGAGTTCAATAAGTGGATAGCGAATACTAATTGGATTTTGGCAAGCACCACATTTGCCACGAAGCATTAACCAACTCATTACAGGAATATTTTGATACCAGCGAATAGCAGATTTACATTTTGGACATGTAGATGGTGGGGTGCTTAAGGTTAATTTTGTTTCGTCTATTATAGGTTGTTCTGGGTGTAATAATATTTGGCATTCATGATGCCATTCTTGTTCCATCATCTTTGGTGTTCTATAGATGACGACATTTAAAAAACTACCTATACATAGGCTGAAAAGGCCAATAGCAATATATAATGCAGTTGGCTCATTTATAAAATAACTAATAATATCTTGCATAGTTAACTAACGACCGAACCCATTTGGAAGATAGGGAGATACATGGCAATAACTAGACCACCAACAAGTACGCCTAAAATTGCCATAATTAATGGTTCCATCATAGAAGTAAGACCATCAACAGCATTGTCGACTTCATTTTCAAAGTGTGTTGCCACTTTGTCTAACATACTATCTAGTGCACCAGATTCTTCACCGATCGCAACCATTTGAATTGCCATAGAGGGAAAGCGATTGGAAACACGCATTGCAAATTGTAGTTGTTGACCTGTCGCCACATCTTCACGAATTTTCATGACAGCTTCTTCGTAAATCACATTATTTGTTGCACCTGCTGTAGATTCAAGAGCATCAATCAGTGGTACACCTGCTGCAAAAGTAGTTGCAAGCGTGCGGCTGTAACGCGCAATAATTGCTTTATAAACAAGATCACCAAAAATAGGAGCTTTTAGTGCTATTTTATCTAAAATATCGCGGAATTTTTTGCTGCGCTTTTTTGCTTCAAGAAAAGCTGTAATAATTGCCCCAATTGCAAGAATAAGAATGAACCAATACTCTTGCATCCATTTTGACATATTAACGACTAGTTGCGTGAATGCAGGCAGATCGGCACCAAATGAGTTAAAAAGATCCTGGAATACAGGGACAACCTTGACCATTAAAATAATTGTAACAATCACTGCAACTATTAATACACTAATAGGATATTTCATGGCCTTTTTAATTTTTTGTTTCAGTAATTCACTTTTTTCTTTATAAATTGCGACGCGATCGAGCATCGTTTCAAGTGCACCAGATTGTTCGCCAGATTCAACAAGGGAGCAAAATAGATTATCAAAGTATTGTGGATACTTACGTAAAGCACCAGCAAAAGTATTACCGCCCTCAACCTCTCCTTTAATGCCGAGTACCACCTCTCGCATAGAGGGATTTTCTAAACCTTCTGCAACGATTTCGAATCCTTGCACAAGCGGAACGCCGGCTTTCATCATGGTTGCTAATTGACGAGTAAAGATCGTAATATCGAGGGTCTTTATTTTTTTCTTCATTAAACCTTCGAGAATGTTTTTGCGTTTTTCTCGAATGGTTTTAATTGTGACGCCTTGTTTGCGTAATGTGACCTTTGCTAAAGCCATATTGCGTGCTGGTAATTCCCCTTTAATTTTGGCGCCTTTTCGATCTACCCCTTCATAAGTAAAAGTAGGCATCATTTGCGCTTTTTTCGCTACCATGATTCTTAATCCTTTTTATTGATTTTATTCACTTGTTACTCGGTTAATTTCTTGCAAAGAAGTAATACCTTGCATCACTTTTTTTAGACCTGAACGACGCAGATTATCAAAACCAGCTTTTTCTGAGGCCGCTGCAATTTGTAGTGCATTACCATCTTCCATGATGATTTGAGAAATTGCAGGAGTGACTTTCATAACCTCATAAATACCTACACGTCCTTTGTACCCTTCTCGACATTCCGCACAGCCAATCGGTTGAAAGATCTGTAAATCAGGGTTTGATAAATCCTGTTCTGTAAATCCTAACTCTAAAAGACTTTGTCTAGGTACATCTACGGGTGCTTTACATTGTGAACATAAGCGTCGTGCTAAACGTTGTGCAATGACAAGATTGACTGAGGTTGCAATATTGAATGAGGGTACCCCCATATTACGCAAACGAGTTAAAGTTTCAGGTGCGCTGTTGGTATGCAGTGTTGACATCACCATATGACCAGTTTGCGCTGCTTTAATTGCGATTTCGGCTGTTTCCAAATCACGAATCTCACCGACCATAATTACATCAGGGTCTTGGCGTAAGAAAGCCTTTAATGCAGCAGAGAAAGTCAATCCTGTCTTTGGATTCACGTTGACCTGATTAATGCCTTCCAAGTTAATTTCCACAGGGTCTTCTGCTGTTGAAATATTGGTATCTTCAGTGTTTAGAATATTTAGACCAGTATATAGCGATACGGTTTTACCCGAACCTGTTGGACCTGTAATCAGTAGCATTCCTTGAGGCTTTTCAAGTGCTTCCATGAATAATGCTTTCTGATCATCTTCATAGCCTAATGCTTCAATCCCGAGCATAGCGCTTGATGGATCCAAAATACGCAGTACTAATTTTTCCCCAAACAGTGTGGGTAAAGAGTTTACACGGAAATCGATGGCTTTGGTTTTTGACAATTTGAGTTTAATACGACCATCTTGAGGCATTCGTTTTTCAGAGATATCCATTTGAGACATTACTTTTAAACGAGAAGCTAAGCGGGTTGCCATTTGTAAAGGAGGTGTAGCGATTTGACGGAGCACACCATCAACACGATAACGCACACGGTACATTTTTTCATAGGGCTCAAAATGTAAATCTGAAGCGCCCATGCGAATTGCATCAATTAAAAGCTTATTAATATATTTGACAATTGGGGATTCGTCACCTTGCGGTGATGCATCATCATCTTCTTGAGGTGAATCTTGATTAACATCAATATCTAAGTCGAAGTCCTCACTGTCACCAAAATCGAAACTACTTGAATCACCAAAATGTTGTTCGATTAACTTTTCAAGTTTAGTATGCTCAACAATAATTGGTTCAATATTAAGTTTGGTGTTGAAACGAATTGCATCTAATGCATCAATATTGGTTGGATTGCTCGTAGCAACATACAAAATTTGTCCACGTTGTGTTAACGGAACAACACGATGTTTTTGTATGAGTTTATTGTCGGTTAATTCTCGAGGTAATAATCCAACATCGTAAACCGCCAAATCAAAAAGTGGTTCGCCAAATTCTACAGAGATGCTTTCTGCAATGGTAAGTGGAGAAAGACGATGTTGTTCGATTAAATGAGCAACAATATCTTGTTTGGCTTTCTTGGCTGCATCAATTGCATTCTGCATATTTGCAGCAGTCATATGACCATCTTCAACTAAACGTCGAATGAACCCTGAAAACTTTGAAGACGTATGTAATCCTGACATCTGTCCGCCTTACTCACAATATGGTTATAATAGCTATTCTCAAAATTATACTTTTGTTACGTAAAAATACTACTATAGAAAGTGTTGTTTTTTACTTGGTTCATATTGAAAAACTTGAACTGATCGATTTTTTTACAAATTAATTTCAGATTTAGAGAGTAGCCTTCGTTAGAAATAAAGCAGACGATTGTAAAAAATCGACATATATATGTAAAAGGGACGAGAATTTTTAGATCTATTTTTTGTTAGTTGAATCTTAAAACTGAAAAGAAAAACTGAATTTTATAAAAATACGTGTAAAATATGCAGCATTTTTTATAAATTAGTTGTAGGTGGGCGAAGTATGTCGAATTCGGCGATTACCCCTTGGGTTATTGGCAATTGGAAAATGAATCCAATGCATGCGAGTGCTTTCCAATTAATAGAAGAATTTAAGCAGTTACTACAACAGGACAATATTTCTCCTGAGCAATGTCATATTGGTGTAGCGCCCGTGACGATTGCCTTGAGTGGTGTTCATGCTCAGTTAAAAGATGCAACTAGAGCCATTTATACTGTGGCTCAGGATCTTTCTCGTGTGGCAGGTACTGGTGCTTACACAGGTGAGGTAAGTGCGGAGCTGTTAAAAGATAGCCAGATTGAATATGTGTTGATTGGACATTCTGAGCGCCGTGAATTATTTGGTGATAACGTCAATATTTTAAAAGCAAAACTGCAAAATGCATTAAATGCAGGTTTAACGGTGATCTATTGCGTTGGCGAAAGCTTAGAGCAGCGTGAGCAAGGCGCTGCTGAGCAAGTGGTATTACAACAAATTTGTGATATTGCATCCGTCGTTAAAGCTGAACAATGGCAAAATATTGTGATAGCGTATGAGCCGATTTGGGCAATTGGAACAGGGAAGACAGCTTCACCTGCGGATGCTCAAGCAATGCATGCAAAAATACGTGAAGGCTTAAAACAAATTACATCATTCGGTACAAACATGGCTATATTGTATGGTGGTAGTGTCAAAGCCGAGAATGCTGTTGAGTTGGCCGCATGTCCTGATATTAATGGCGCTTTAGTTGGAGGTGCATCACTCAATGCACAATCTTTTTATCAAATTGCAAAAGCATTTGCTCAAAGCAAATAATAGGAAGTAGAAATGTATAGTTTTATACTCGTTGTACATATCATTTTAGCAATTATGATTATTGGATTGGTTTTAGTGCAACAAGGTAAGGGTGCTGAGGCAGGAGCGTCGTTTGGTGGCGGTGGTGCTGCTACGGTATTTGGTGCCTCGGGAGCGGGTAACTTTTTAACTCGTTTAACTGCAATTTTTACAGCCTTGTTTTTTGCTACGAGTTTAACTTTGGCTGTTTTTGCAAAAAAACAAACAGCTGATGCGTATAGCTTAAAATCTGCTCAAACCACGACCTCTGCACCAGTAACATCGCCTGAAACTTCATCAAACGCACCTAAAACAACTCAATAAGTTGAATTAGCACTTTCCTTTTTATATTTAAAGGAATAGAATGCGACCCACAAAGCTGCGGTGGTGGTGGAATTGGTAGACACGCTACCTTGAGGTGGTAGTGCTTTCGGGCGTGGGGGTTCAAGTCCCCCCTTCCGCACCAAGCTTAATAACCAGTAAGTTTGGTGTATGCAGTGATGTTGTTGATGCGGGATGGAGCAGTCTGGTAGCTCGTCGGGCTCATAACCCGAAGGTCGTTGGTTCAAATCCAGCTCCCGCTACCATTTGATTAAGGTGCAACTTAATCAAGCAAATATAAAAAACTTAAATTGACTTTTTTTTATATTTGTATATAATTTTGCACGTTGATGCGGGATGGAGCAGTCTGGTAGCTCGTCGGGCTCATAACCCGAAGGTCGTTGGTTCAAATCCAGCTCCCGCTACCAAGTTTCTAAAAGAGGCTCACAATAAGGTGGGCCTTTTTGCACAGTGGACTTCGGTTTTCTGTGTAACATAGGGGCGATTTACGCCCTTTTTTATTGGTTGTTTAGCTATCGTGTAGTGTTCGACATCAATTGGTCAAATAGTCGTGCTTCACTATACGGTTAAGATTGATTGGCTCGCATGAGAGCGACGAGAGTAAATGAAATTATCAAATAAATCTCAAACATTGTATGATCTAATCGCGCCAGCAGTAGCTGCGTGTGGTGTAGATCTATGGGGGATTGAATTCCTACCACAAGGTAAACGTTCTTTATTGCGTATTTATATTGATAAAGCAGTTGATGAGAATGTTGAACCTATCTTGAATGAAGATGGCGAAGTTGAACAAGGGCGTGGTATTGGCGTTCAAGATTGTGTTTTAGTGACACAACAAGTGGGTGCAATGCTTGATGTTCATGATCCAATTTCAGGTGAATATGCTTTAGAAGTCTCTTCACCAGGCTGGGATCGTCCATTTTTCCAACTCAATCAATTGCCTGCTTATATTGGGCAACAAGTGGCTTTACGATTAATTGCTGCCGTCGAAAATCGTCGTAAGTTTCAGGCGAAATTACTTTCTGTAGACTTAGAAAATGAAATCATTCAAGTTGAAGTGGAAGGTAAACATGTGCTTGAAATTGATAGTAATAATATTGATAAAGCAAATTTAATCTATCAAGACTAATATTAACTTAATTTTATAAGAAATCGGTAGGTGACTTATGGGCCGCGAAATTCTTACCGTTGCAGAAACGGTTAGTAATGAAAAAGGTGTTAGTCGTGAGGCGATCTTCCAAGCATTAGAGCAAGCACTTGTTGCAGCAACGAAGAAAAAGTTTTACGAAGGAACCCATTCAGAAGAAGCACAGCTTCGTATTGAGATTGATCGTAAAACAGGTGATTATCGCACTTTCCGTCAGTGGACAGTTGTGGCGGATGAAGATCATGAAATGCCAGCTTGCCAAGATGCAATCTCAGATGTTGATCCATCAAAATGGTCAATCGGTGATGTGCGTGAGCTAGAAGTTGAGTCAATTGAGTTTGGTCGTATTGCTGCTCAAATTGCGAAACAAGTCATTGTACAAAAGATTCGTGAAGCTGAGCGTGCTTTGGTTGCCGATGCCTATGAATCTAAAGTGGGTGAGTTGATTTACGGCGAAGTCAAAAAACAAACCAAAGATGGTTTCATCATTGATCTAGGTGATAACGCTGAAGCTTACTTGGCGCGTGAAGAAACCATTCATAAAGAAATTTTGCGTCCTAAGCAACGTATCAATGCCATTTTATACAGCGTAAACCGCGAAGGTCGTGGCGCGCAATTATTATTATCTCGTGCTCGTCCTGAGATGTTAATTGCATTGATGAAAAAAGAAATTCCAGAAATTTCTGAAGAAATCATCGAAATTAAAGCAGCTGCTCGTCAACCAGGTGTTCGTGCTAAAATTGCAGTGAAAACCAATGACCATCGTATTGACCCTGTAGGTGCATGTATTGGTATGCGTGGTACACGTATTCAAGCAGTACAACAAGAGTTGAACGGTGAGCGTATTGATGTCGTGGTGTGGTCTGATGATCCAGCACAATATATTGCAAGCGCATTAGAGCCAGCTGATGTATCAGGTATTGTGCTAGATGAAGATGCGCGTAGTGCAGATATTATCTTCGCAACCAATGATCAGTTAGCACGTGCAATTGGTTCGCAAGGGCAAAATGTTCGTTTAGCATCGGAATTGACGGGTTATAAACTCGACATGATGTTAGAAGAAGAGTATCGTGCTCGTCAGCAAAATGAAGCACAACAGTATTTAGATATGTTTGTTACACGTCTCGATATTGAAGAAGATTTAGCAATGGCATTGGTGGAAATGGGCTTTACTTCATTAGAAGAGATTGCTTATGTTCCAGCTGAAACATTTGATGAAATTGAACTAGATGCAGATTTAGTTGAATTGCTTCAAAGCCGTGCTAAAGAGGCTGCTTTAACTGATGCACTGAAACAGCAAGAAAATATTCAAGAGCCAAGCGCAGAACTTCTCGGTATGGATGGTATGACCACTGAGATTGCTTATGCATTGGCGGCGCGTGGTGTGATTACAATTGATGATTTGGCTGATCAAGCGACTGATGATATTTCGGATATCGAAGGTTTAGGTCATGACAAAGCAGGTCAATTGATCATGAAAGCACGTGAATCATGGTTTAACTAGGAGATAATAGATGACGGACAAGTCGATTCAAGAGTTAGCGCTCAGCGTAGAACGTCCTGTAGAGAAACTCCTAGAGCAGGTTCGCGAAGCAGGTCTACCACAGCGTAAAGCAGATGACATTATTACCACTGAGCAGCAGGATACTTTGGTTAATCACCTGAAAAAAGTACATGGTCAAGGCAGTGGTAACACAGGAAAAATTGCGTTGAAACGTACAACAACCCATACAGCCAAAGTCACCAGTACTTCGGGTAAAGCAAAAAGTATCAATGTTGAGGTGCGTAAAAAGCAGGTTTTTGCCAAGCCAAATCCAGAGCAGATCGCCGCAGAAGCCAAAGCTCGTGCTGAAGCTGATGCAAAAGCCCGTGCCGAGCAGAAAGGGCGTGAAGAGGCAGATACCAAAGCTCGTATTCATGGTGAACAAAAAACCAATGCGACTCTGGAAGCCATGCGTGCAGCGCATACTTCTGAGAGTGCTTCACAAGCTCCTGCAAAAACCGCAGTTGTGGTGAAGAAACGGGGTAGTGACAAGGTAATTAAAGCACCTGTTGTTAGGCCAACAGAAACACCTGAACAGAAAAAAGCCCGTGAAGCAGAAGCAGCCAAGTTAAAGGCGACTGAAGAAGCAGTGCGTCGTAAGGCTGCTGAAGAAGCGCAACAGCGTACGCTTGAGCAAATGCGCAAAATGGCATCAAAATATTCGAGTGATGATGCGACGACAACGATTCGTGTAATCGATGATTCACCTTTAGCTGCTGGTCTTGTTGGGCAAGCATATGAAGATTCCTTTAATAAGGAAGACCGCGAAATTAAACGCGGTGGTGCGACAGCAAACCCACGCGCTGGTAAAAAAGGCGGTCGTGGTGGTGATGCTCAGGCAGAGCAAAGCTTCAGCAAAAGCCATCATAAGCGTGGTTTAAAAACCAGCCAAGCGAATAAACATGGTTTTGAAAAACCTGTGAAGAAGCAAATTTATGATGTTGAGATCGGCGAAAAAATTATTGTTGCTGATCTTGCACAGAAAATGGCGGTTAAGGTTCGTGAAGTAATTAAAACACTTATGAAAATGGGTGAACTTGTTACTCAAAACCAAGCGATTGATCAAGATACAGCAGTATTGGTAGTTGAAGAATTGGGTCACAATCCAGTTTTAGTTTCTGATACACAAGCAGAAGACAACTTATTGGTTGCAGCTGAAGAAGCTCGTGGCGAACAAACGACTCGTCCGCCAGTGGTCACAATCATGGGTCACGTTGACCATGGTAAGACATCGTTACTTGATCGCATTCGTCGTTCTAAAGTGGCGGCAGGCGAAGCGGGTGGTATTACCCAGCATATCGGTGCATACCATGTTGAGACCGAGAAAGGCATTATTACTTTCTTAGATACACCAGGACATGCTGCGTTTACATCAATGCGTGCCCGTGGTGCGAAAGCGACTGATATCGTGGTACTTGTTGTTGCTGCTGATGATGGTGTGATGCCACAAACAGCGGAAGCAATTGACCATGCGCGTGCTGCGGGTACACCGATTATTGTTGCTATTAACAAGATGGACAAAGAATCTGCTGATGTCGATCGTGTATTAAATGAATTAGCACATAAAGAAATCGTGCCTGAAGAATGGGGTGGGGATACACCTATCGCTAAAGTTTCAGCACACTCTGGTGCGGGTATCGATGAGTTACTTGATCTCATCTTGATCCAAGCTGAATTGATGGAGCTTAAAGCTTCAGCAGAAGGCGCGGCGCAAGGTGTGGTGATTGAAGCACGTGTTGACAAAGGTCGTGGTGCGGTAACATCAATTTTGGTACAAAATGGTACATTGAACATTGGTGATTTGGTTCTTGCGGGTTCATCTTATGGTCGTGTACGTGCGATGGTTGATGAAAATGGTCAACGTATCACCTCAGCGGGTCCTTCAATTCCAGTTGAAATTTTAGGTTTACCTGATGCACCAATGGCAGGTGATGAAGTTCTTGTCGTGAATGATGAGAAGAAAGCACGTGAAGTTGCAGATGCTCGTTCAGATCGTGAACGTCATAAGCGTCTAGAGCGTGCCAGTGCAATGCGTCTTGAAAACATCATGGCATCTATGGGTAAAAAAGATATTCCTTATGTGAATGTCGTACTCAAAACAGATGTACGTGGTACTTTAGAAGCATTACATGTTGCGCTTGATGAACTTTCTACAGATGAAGTGAAAGTCCGCATCATTGGTTCTGGTGTTGGTGCAATCACTGAGTCAGATGTGACTTTAGCTGAATCTTCAGAAGCAGTATTATTAGGTTTCAACGTTCGTGCAGATAACACGGCTCGTCAAAAATCTGATCAAGATGGCATCGATATTCGTTATTACAGCGTCATCTATCATTTAATTGATGATGTAAAAGCTGCAATGAGCGGTAAGCTTGCACCTGAACATCGTGAAACGATCTTGGGTGTTGCAGAAGTACGTGAAGTCTTCCACTCAAGTAAGTTTGGTGCAGCAGCTGGCTGTATGGTACTTGAAGGTACATTGCATCGTAATAAACCGATTCGCGTATTACGTGATGACGTGGTTGTATTCCAAGGTGAACTTGAATCTCTTCGTCGTTATAAAGAAGTGGTTGAAGAAGTTCGTGCTGGTATGGAATGTGGTCTTGCAGTCAAAGGTTATAAAGACATCAAAGTTAAAGACAAGATCGAAGTCTATGATGTTCAATTGATTAAACGGAGTCTTTAATGGCGGGTAGCCAACGCTTAAAGCGCATGGCGGATTCAGTACAACGTGAGTTGTCTGAGTTGATCCGTCAAGAGCTTAAAGATCCTCGCTTAGGTGGTCTAGTGACCATCTCTGCAGTGAAAGTCAGTGCAGACATGGGTTATGCTGAAGTTTATGTCACTGTGATGGGACGTGAACTTGGTGATGAGCAAAGTGAAGTCGCAAATAAAGAAACTTTAGATGTATTGAATAAAGCTTCTGGTTTCTTGCGTCATGAATTGAGCCGTCGTATCAAGACACGTATTACGCCAAGATTGCGTTTCCATTACGATAAAACGAATGCCTATGGTAACTATATGTTTGGTCTGATCGCGGAAGCTGTGAAGGATCTGCCTGAACAAGGGCAAGATGATAAAGAATAATTTCTAAAAGAAAGCCACCCTCGGGTGGCTTTCTTTTGTGCTATAGATCATTGTTTTAGATTGATATGATTTTTTCTATTAAAATTATATCTTTCAGTGAGTTAATTGGTTTAGGCTTTCTAAAACTTAAAAAATACATTGAGCTCAATAAAAAGACCAACTTAAAGTTGATCTTTCTTTTCTGCATTACGACGATAACGTTGCCACGGTAGCGGACGATTTAAAGCTTCTGGAACATCACCACTGGTTGAACGCAAACGTAAATGAATTGCAGCTTGTGCCATTAAATTTGCTGATACTGGGGCAGTAATAAAGGCAAATAAAGTAATCAATAATTCAGCAAAACCGAAACGACCTTGAGTCGCTCCAAATACCATAGCTGCAATTAAAAAACTCCCCAAGCCTAACGTACTTGATTTAGTCGGTGCATGCAGACGCATAAATAAGTCGGGTAGACGAATCATTCCGATTGAACCTACGAGCATAAAAAATGCACCAAAGATCAAAAAGAACGAAATGATAATCTCAAAAATTATTTGCATAACCACTCTCCTTAATCAATCACATGTCCAGTGGTAAAATAGCGAGCCAGTGCAACAGTTGAAACGAAACCGAGCATCGCCACCAATAGAGCACCTTCAAATACATTGGTACTTGCCCAGTAAATACCTAATACCACAATCAGACATGTTGCATTAAGAAAAAGAGTATCGAGTGCTAACAAGCGATCAACAACAGATGGTCCAATGATCATGCGGGTCAGACAAAGAAACATGGAAATAGTGATCGCTACTAAACTAATTGCAAGTGCATAAGGTAAAAAGGTCATTTCGCTGCTCCTTCTGCAATCTTTACATCAAAGATTTCGAGCAAAGGTAGCTCATAACGATTTTTGATGTCTTGAATATCTAACTCAGCATTATCTGTACTGAGTGCATGAACTAAAATATCTCCTCGCTCTTGATCAATCCCTGCGGATACCGTACCTGGCGTCGTTGTAATGATCATTGCGAGTAGCGTATTTACTTGCTCATGTTCAGTTTCTAATGGCACGCGATACCATTTTGGATGCAACTCATCGATTGGTCCAAGCACCATTTTAGCTACACGAAAGTTGGAAATCACAATATCCCATAGCACCACAAAAAAAAGTTTGATTGCAGGTAACCAATGAATATGGGGTGTACGTGCAATAAAAGGACTTACCAAACGTGAAACAAAGATACCTAATAGAATTGCAATAAAAATATCTGTGATGTCCAAACTATGCGACAGCATGAGCCAAGTCACAAAAATTAAAAATGACACAAAGGGGTGGGGAAACCAACGATCAAGCAAAGCACGTTTTTGCATTAGTGTTCCTCCATCGGTTTTAATTGTGTGGCATTTGGAATAGTTGGATTTGATAAAGTTTGCTCAGCAATTTGACGTTGTTTATATTCCGAAATATGTTCGCCTTGTAGCGTCGGTTTTGAGATAACATCTGGAATTAATACCGCATTATGATCTTCAACCTCGCCACCATATTTAGTTTCAGGTAAATATGCTGCATCAAATGGCTGCACGCTAATGGCACGACCTTGACTATCATGTTTTAGAATCGCTTGTTGATAAAGCGCATGATTTTGAATTTGTTGTGCAGTTGAAGTTGTATAGCGCTGAATTGGTGCTGCAAATACAACATAACTCATCAAACCAATCAGTAATACATAGATTGCTTTGTCATTCCGATGAGGTGCTGTATCAGGTAGTGATTGATAAGCGATATATGCTGATTCTTTAGGATTTTCTTCGGGTGGGCTAGCACGCCAAAAAAGGATAAAACCAACACGTGTGAATGCGATAATGCTAAGTAAGCTAACAATCAGAATAACAGCAATAATCCAACCCTGATAAGGCGTTTCAGCGGTAGCCTGTAAGATAAAAACTTTACCTAGAAAACCACTGAAAGGGGGTAAACCTGCCATCATGAGTGCAATGGTAAAATAAGTAAAAGCAGCCGCTTTTTCCTGTTTGATTTTCGGTGCAACTTTTAAATGATCTTTGAATGAACCACGTTGCGCAGTCATCCAACCACAAAATAAATAGAATGCAGCAGCAATTAGGGTACTGTGGACTAAATAATACAATGCTGCTGACCATGCTTGAGTATTAAACATGGCAATAGCGATGAGTAATGTTCCAATCGATGACAACACCATAAAGCCAACAAAACGGCGTAAGCGTTCAGCAGCAATTGCACCGATTACACCATAGAATGAAGTAATCAAGCCAATCATTAATAAGCAGTTTTTGAAAATACTTTGTGCCATTGCATCATCAAAAACAGTACCATTGACACGTAGAATGGCATAAATACCAACTTTGGTCATAATAGTAAAAATTGCAGCAACGGGTGTGCTTGCAACAGCATAGGTTTTTGGTAGCCAAAAGCCGACAGGTAGCATTGCTGCTTTGATCCCAAATACCACAAACAGTAACAAGCCACCCGCGATTGCAAGTTTATGTTGATCGCTGTCTAAGGTTGGGATAAGGCGACTCACATCAGCCATATTTAAACTACCAACGCTGCCGTAGATCATCCCTAAACCAATCAAAAATAGCGCTGATGCGAGTAAGTTAATCGTGACGTAATGTATGCCTAGCTGGAAACGTGGTCGACCTTGACCATGTAATAGCAATACATAAGATGCCATTAACAGGATTTCAAAAAACACGAATAAGTTAAATAAGTCACCTGTCAGGAATGCACCCGTTATACCCATTAACAAAAAATGGAACATGGTATGGAAATAGCGCCCACGGGTATCCCAGTTATCACTTGCATACCAAATGACAGGCACTGCAAGTGCATAAGTGAGCACCAACATGAATGCAGCGAGACGATCGAGAACTAAAACAATGCCAAAAGGAGCAGACCATTCACCAAGTTGATAGACGGTAACTTGACCTGTATTTGCGATCATCAAATAACTGATTGCTGTGATTAAGCCTAGAAGTGCAGAACCTAAGCTAATGCCACGTCGCCAAGGTTGGCGCCAATCCTGTTTTAGAGAACCAGAACCAGGATTGCCTAATAAAAGTAGTAAAAAACTCGTAAATGCTGGAATTAAAATACTTAAAATAGGAGTATGAGCATGCCAAAAATTATTGAAATCAAACATTATGGCTCATCCTCACGTGGGTCATAAGTCACAGTTGCTTCTTCTTTGGAGTCAACATGATCCGTGCCCGATTCATAACGACTGCGTAAAGCAAGTTGTACAATAAAAGCGGTTGTTGCAAAACCAATCACAATCGCAGTGAGTACCAACGCTTGCGGTAACGGATCTGTTACTTTAGTTGTTTCTGTAATGATTGCAGGTGCATTAATTTGAATACGACCGACTGCAAATAAAAATAAATTTACGGCATAACCGATTACAGCCAATCCGAGCACAACAGGGAAAGTACGAGCACGTAAAATCAGATAAATACCTGTGGCAACAAGTAAACCAATAGCAGAAGCCAGTAAGAATTCTAAACTGATCATGATGATTCCTCCCGATGTGGTACAGGACCGGACATACTCGAATGACGAGAGTCGCCTAATACAGAGATGAGCAACATTGTCGCGCCTACAACGGTGATATAAACACCCAAGTCAAAACTTGCAGCTGAAGCTAGATGTAGTTTTCCTAGAATTGGTAATTCAACATAGACATGAGCACTCGTGAGGAACGGACGTAACCAGAACCATGCTGCTATACCAGTCAGGCCTGCAATCGTTAATCCTGTGCCAATCCAGACTTCGTAAAGGCGGCCCGACTTCGCTTTTAATAGCTGTTCTGCTTGATCTTGACCTAGTGCAATATATTGAATGATGAGCGCCATTGAGGTGATTAGACCTGCAATGAAGCCACCGCCTGGATAGTTATGTCCTCGCAAAAAGATATAAACACTGACCACAAGTGCTAGTGGTAATACCCAAGAGGCCGTAATACGGAACATAAGCGGAGATGGATTAAAACGGTAGGTGAGACCTTGCGTCATGGTTGTGCCATGTACACGCATACCATCCATTAAACATAGTGCTCCTATTGCTGCAATACCCAATACTGTAATTTCACCGAAGGTATCAAAACCACGGAAATCAACAAGGATAACATTGACAACGTTTGAACCACCGCCTAGTGGGAGGGATTGTTGTAAGAAGAACCATGAGATTGAATTATGTTCTCGCGTTAATATTAGCCATGTAATCCAACCAATACCGATACCACCTGCGATTGCTAAGCTTGCATCTCGCCAACGGCGTGGACGGCTCGATTCGTAAGGGGTCAACTGCGGTAATAGCGATAAGCTCATCAACAATAAAACAGTAGTAACAACGTCAACTGTAATTTGAGTGAGTGCAAGATCTGGTGCAGATAAGGTTACAAACACCATGGTGACGACAAGTCCAACAGCACCACTAATTAAAACAGCTTTAATCCGTTCGTGGTGGAACCACAACATCATCCAACAGCCAGAGAATAATGTGAGCCATAAGACCACAGCAATCCATGGAGCATGGGTAAGCTCACGTGTGCCAGTTGTTAATCCCTGATTGAATAAGGGTAAACCCACCATGATGATGCTAAAGAAAACAATCCAAAGAAGATAACTTTGTAGAGAACCTGTTTCAGTCTTTTGTTTGATTTTTCGACTGGTAAGTAAGAGATGCTTCAGGAATGATTCAAATAAAAGTTTGCCTTGGAATTTACCTAAATAAGGGTCTAAGTCAATTTTACGTAAATGCTGATTTTTAATGAGGCTAAAGTAAAATAAACCACCACCTATTAATGCAACTAGACTCATGATTAAAGGTGCATTAATACCGTGCCAAATCGCTAAGTGAACACCCTCAAATTCAGGTTGAGCCAAACTCGCGCGCGTTACACTATTCACGACTGTTCCAGCCAATAGTGCAGGCAGAATGCCGACCAGAATACATAATGTCGCTAATATAATCGCAGGTAAGCGCATTCCGAGAGGCGGTTCGTGTGCATCTTTATTAGGAACGTGTTTACCAAGCCCACCATCAAAGAACACGCCATGTACCAAACGAATAGAATAAGTAACAGCAAAAATACCGGATAAAGTTGCCACGATCGCTGCAATTATCATTACTGGACCTGATAGGTTTGCCAGTAATTCCGTAAAGAACATCTCTTTGGAAATAAAGCCATTGGTTAGCGGTACACCAGCCATCGAAGCAGCGGTGATCATGGTTAAAGTACCTGTGAACGGAAGAAGTTGCCAGATACCACTGAGCTTACGTAAATCACGTGTTCCTGTTTCATGATCAATAATGCCTGCGATCATAAAAAGAGCAGCTTTGAATGTTGCATGATTAATGATATGAAAGATTGCTGCTGCAACAGCGAGTGGTGAACCGATGCCGAGTAAACAAACAATCAAACCTAAATGGCTGATGGTTGAATAAGCTAAAAGCCCTTTGAGATCTTCTTTAAATATGGCGAAACCCGCTGCCATACATAAAGTGAATAAACCGACGAAGGTTACGATATTGTGGTACAACGCTGCCCCAATAAAGAGTGGCGCTAAGCGTGCTAATAAAAATATACCTGCTTTCACCATCGTTGCTGAATGGAGATAGGCTGAAACAGGCGTAGGTGCTGCCATTGCATTTGGCAACCAAAAGTGAAATGGGAATTGCGCACTTTTGGTAAATGCACCTAGTAAAATGAGCAGTAGAGTGGGAACAAATAATTGATGCTGCTGAATAGACTCTTTCATTAACACCAATTGGTCAATCTGGTAAGTGCCTGCCATCTGTCCTAAGAGGATAAAGCCCCCTAGCATCGCCAAACCGCCCATCCCTGTGATCGTGAGTGCCATACGCGCACCACGTTGGGCGGCATCATATTGACTCCAATAGCCCACGAGCAAGAATGAAGAAATACTGGTCAATTCCCAAAATACCAGTAAGATAATTAAATTGTTGGAAAGTGAAATCCCAAGCATCGCTGCCATGAATAGCATGAGCAACTGATACAGTTTACTGAGTGAGTTTTTAGGGCTGAGATAATAATAGGCATAAATATAAATCAGTGTGCCGATCCCACTAATGAGTAAACCGAACAATAATCCTAATGCATCAAGGCGAAAACTAAGATTGATGCCCAGTTGTGGAAGCCATTCCCAACTCTGTTGCAGGGCATTACCCTGTAAAACCGTTTCAGCTTGGCTAAGCAGTAAAATAAAACAACTCAGGCTAATGCCAATCGCTCCAATTGCCGTCATACCCCGAGAAATACGTTGCAATTGTGAGACAAGGGTTGTGCCAAGTATGAGTGGTAATAAAATAATAATCGGTAGCACACTGGTATCCATGTCGATGATTTAGGTCGAGAGAGACCTAATGGTGGATTTTCTTCCAAGACTTAAGGCGTTCAAAGAGAAAGCCAAAGTTTCAAGTCTCGAAACCCAATCAAGTTAACGGAAAGAGCAAGTTGTATTGCACAACTTGAAGGTAAAAAATGAATTTTATTTTACTATAAAAAATCAACAAAAATCTGATGTTATTACATGAAACTAACAACATCTTTGTCGCTAAAACTTGTCTATCAACGTTTTTTGTTCGCTATTTAATTGAATATTTTCCATTCGATTATCTGTGTACCTAACAGGGATAGAGATCTGGTCTTAGATCAAATGCTTGTCCCTACAATCTAGTGTTTCAGTAAAGAAGACCTATTTAAAAGAAAAAATTGACCTCTAGTTTATAAGGATTAATGATGCAATCAATCTTAAAGTGATGTCTCTTGAGGGGTATCATCAATTTTAAGTAGATGAAGTAAATGAATCTTTTCTTGTTCATCAAGCGCTTGGATTTGATGCAAGAGTTCATCAACTTTACTGACCAAATTTTCTGATTCTAATAAGTGTTGATTCTGCTGCAAGAGAATGCTTTCTGATTGACTTAACTCATTATAGAGTTGTGAAAGTTGTTGTTGAGATTTCTCAAGATTAATCTCATAAATTTCTTTATCACCTAACTTGAAGCATTGATATTCTAAAGCATGTTCTAATAATTCATCGCGATTGCCTGAAGCAATAATTTGTAGTCTTGGAAATGCTTGATGCAAACGCTCTAAAATTTCAGCACTCATATTTTGATCTAACTGATGCTCAATTTGATCAATTAATAATACGCCTTCACCTTCTAAACATGGGTCGAAACAATGTGGATTAAGCAAGCATAAACGACGTGTAATGTCACCGACCAATGCAATCCATGATTTAAGAGAGGCCGATAATTGCTGAAAGGGAATGGTCTGATCTTTGTAACGCACCATTAATTGAAGTTTAGGAATATATTGAATATAGATATCATTCAATTCTGGAAAGATGGTATGTAAGCTTTTTTTCAGCGCATATAAATTAGGTGCTGAAAGTTGTTTAGGATGATTCATCAGTTCTTGTTGTAATTGCTGCAAAACCTCTGATTGATTTTGCTGACTGAAATCGTTGCCAATAAGACGTCTAACGATATAGGCAGAGTGAGCATTTTCAACATCACTAATTTCCCGTAGCCACTCAAAGAAACGCGCAAAAGTTGTGTATGGAATCGCTGTTAAATCGTAGGCAGCAATATCTTGTAGTGTTCCTGGTGCATTCTTGCTTTGTAAATTAACCTCTTGTACAAAGCGTTCGGCAGGATAATACGCAATTAACGGTAATCCAAATAATGGATCTTGAAGACTGGTTTTTTGGTATAGCGATACCATTTGATCAAGTTGCTGCGTTTCAACTTGGCTAATTCCAACGCCTTGACTGTTAAACGTTTTAAATAACTTCCAACTACAATTCTGAGTGTCAGTCGTTTGTGCAGAGCTACTTTCTGGTAGATGATGAGTTAATTCACTGCTCATTCTAACTTGGACTTGAACTTTGGCTTGTAAGCGTGTCAACAAAATATCTTGATCAGCAATCACGACACCTGCGGTACGAATATCTTTATAACGTGCGGAAAACCACGTTAAGGCTTGATAGATATTTTTTAAAATTGTAGTTTTGCCTGTAGCTTGCTCACCTAAGATAAGTGTAATTGGACGTTGTGTTGGTTGAAATTCAATGGTTAAGTCGCGAAACATGCCAACATGTTTAAATAGCACTGATTCAAGTTGCATAAGCTCTCCCTGAACATAAGCGCTTTAACCTACGGACTGGCGAAGACTTGAGGGAGCGCCCCGTTTTAATTGTTGTATTAAATCGTAAAGATGATGAATATTTAAACTTACTTTAGCACGAGTACAGGCAACATAAAGTAGTCTTAATTCCTCATCTGTAATTTTATGTTCTAGGCCATTTATTTTAAATTGGTAATCATCTTCAATATGCACACGGTTCCATTCCAAGCCTTTGGCTTTATGTGCAGTTGAAATGACATAATCTGCTTGCTCAATCGGCGTGATTTTGGCAAGTGCTTTCTTGAGTGGCTCAGTACCATGATCATCGACCAGTTTGACTAAAGGTTTGATGTCGCTACCATCATTGGTTTCGCAATATTCATGCACATCATGCCATGAATTAAACCAAGCCAGTTCGGGCACATCAGTGATTCGTTTGCCTTGTTTGAGTAAACTAGCGGCATCGACAAAACGACTGAGTTTCTGATGATCAGCTTGTAAGCTGACTTTGTCGCCATGCACTAAACCAGAAAGTAGGAGTTCCATTGCACGCGCATTGGTACGACATAAAATGGCATCGCGCATTTTGGTATGAGGTTTATTCACCACACTCGATTTAACATTTGGATTGCCCAATAACGGAACAGTTTCGTTTAATGCGCCAAGCAGACTATTGGCAACATCAGCAATCGCATCACCAAAACGGAAAGAGGTGGTTAAGCGGCTTTCATGCAATGGCATTTGCTGCATAGCATTGACCGCGCCACGCCAAGCATAGATTTGCTGATGTGCATCACCGACATAAATCACTTGTGTGCTTTTTTGACGTAGTAAAATACCCAACATGAGTGGGTCAGCATCTTGTGCTTCATCAAACAGAACATAATCTGTTGGAATATTGGGTTCTGATAATGCCCAAAGTTTGAGGTAAATATCGTGACCAATCCCTGCTTGATGGTTTTGATCAATTGACTCTAACCAACGGCGTTCAACTGCTGGATATAAGTGTTGTTGTAACGATTCAATATCATCTTGATGTAACCAGTTCGGTGCTTGGATATGACGAGGGGCAGGGTATTGTGAACTGGTTGAACAGAAATAGCTGACGGCATTGGCAACCAAACTCGCAAGACGACTTGGCATCAGTACATATTTTTCATAACGTCCACCCATTAAACGCCTTAGGGTAATCGGTTCCAGCCGATATTCTTTAGCGATAAAACTTGGGCTTAAGCGAGGTAGTCGTAATTTATCAGTCACGCCACGCGGTACGCTACGAAAGGCAAGAGAGTGAAAGGTACGACAATTTACATTGCCGTGAAATTTACTCTGTGCTTCAGATGCAATCGCTTTGTTAAAAGCCAAATACATACCACGCCGTTCGGGCATGGCATCACTGATCATTTGTAAAGTCGTGGTTTTACCTGTGCCAGCATAGGCAATCACTTTAAAGGACTGACCTAAACGCGCGTTATCTATTGCAATCGCTTGCTCATAGGTAGCTTTGGGTTTCTCGATATTCGACACAGGCGATGTTTACGCTTGTTGACTACGATTGGCTTTTTCAACCAAGCCAGATAGACCTTGGCGACGAGCAAGTTCATCAAGGACTTCTTGTGGATCAAGGTCGAAGTAGCCGAGCATGACAATACTGTGGAACCATAAATCTGCAACTTCATAAATCAGATCATGCTTATTTTCTAAAGAAGCATGTGCTGCATAATCTTTGGCTGCAATAATGCTTTCGACGCTTTCTTCGCCGACTTTTTCTAAAATTTTATTGATGCCTTTTTTGTATAGGCTGGCAACATAAGAACTATCTGCTTCAGCTTTTTTGCGTTCTTGCATCAAACGACCTAAGTGACTGAGTACGTCAACTTGTTCAACCTGACCATGATCGTGTGCTTCGACTTTCGCAGATGCGCCGTAAATTGCAGTTGGATCTTTCAGTTGAGCATCAACAATTTCCCAACCTTGTGGTGTGAGTTTACGATAAAAACAAGACTCACGACCCGTATGGCAAGCAATTCCGCCGTACTGTTCAATTTGTAGAATAATGACATCGGCGTCGCAATCTAAACGAATTTCATGCACTGTTTGAAAGTGCCCTGATTCTTCACCTTTGTGCCACAATTTTTGACGTGAACGTGAGTAATACACGGCTTGATTTTTTTCAGCCGTCAGCTGTAATGCTTCACGATTCATCCATGCAACCATTAACACTCGACCAGTCTGATGATGTTGTGCAATGGCAGGAATAAGACCATTGGAATCAAATTTAACTTCATCTAACCAGTTTGACATGAGTGAAAAATCCATTGAGTGGAAAGCCGTTAGTGTAGCGTTTGTAACTAGGGTTGGCTATGCTTGTTGGGTAAAAAATGCTTTAAGGGCTGGGTTGGATATAAGTACCCATGAGTTGTTTATTTTCTATTTCGAGAAAGGGTAATGCAGAAGCAACAATGATCAGCATACCCCAAGGATAGCTTGACCAGAACCAAGCATCAACTAAAAAATAAGCACCTGTGATATAAAGCCAAATGTTTAAAATTCGAGGCAAATATGTTTGATGGATCAACAGAAGAAATATAAAGGGCAAGCTGTCCCATAAGATCACCCACGGAAATAGAGGGCTGATCACCAATTTTCCTATCGTCGATTTAGGATTCACTTGCCATTCAAGGAGTTGATAGTGGAAATTTAGAAAACAAAATAAATTAAAAATGCTAGGGAGTAAGAACCAGCATCCTTTACGAATCGCCTTTCCTTTATCCTGCCGATACAAAGCCCATAGAAAACTATATTTCATGTCTAACCTTATTTTTATTGATGAATTTTAATTTTTTAAGTGTTGAGATAATTCGAAATTTCAATCAAATTCTGATCTGGATCACGAAAATAAATCGAAAGGATTTTTCCCATCGCACCTGTTTTTTCGATTGGACCTTTAATGATTTTAATGTGCTGTGCCTGAAGGTGCGCAATCACTTCATGGAGCAGTGTATCCGCAATAAAACATAAATCGGCTGATCCTGCGGTTGGACGATATGCTTTAGGTTCAAATTCTTTGCCAACTTGATGTAGATTGATTTTTGGTGGTGTTTCAAAAAGTATGCTGAAACAAAGCAGGTTGAATTTTGATAAAATAGAGAAATGCGAATAACTCTAGAAATCAAATGTCCAACCTGCCTCAGTGACAGTATAAAGAAAAATGGCATCAAAGTAGATGGGAAACAAAACTATCAGTGCAAAGACTGTAAACGTCAGTTTATTGGTGACCATGCTCTGAGCTATCTAGGATGTAATTCAGGCATTACTCGAAAAATATTACAGTTGATGGTCAGAGGTAGTGGTATACGAGATATCGCTGAAGTTGAGCGAATCAGTATCGGTAAAGTTTTACGTACTTTAACCGAATCGACCTACCAAATTCAGCCTAAACAAAGTCATTATGAGTCTCTTGAAGTTGATGAGTTTTGGACTTTTGTGGGAAATAAAAATAATAAACAATGGCTTATTTACGTCTACCATCGAGAAACAGGTGAGATTGTTGCTTATGTTTGGGGTAAAAGAGACTTAGCTACAGTTCAACGATTGAAAACAAAGCTTAAACAATTAGGTATTCACTACACCCGAATTGCAAGTGATCATTGGGACAGTTTCATAACTGCTTTTAAAAACTGCAAGCAAAGTATTGGTAAATTTTTTACTGTAGGTATTGAAGGTAATAATTGCAAAATAAGGCATCGAATTAGGCGTGGTTTTAGAAGGAGTTGTAATTTTTCAAAAAAGATTGAAAACCATTTTAAAGCTTTCGACTTAACCTTTTTTTACATCAATAATGGCTTCATTTAATGTCAGCATACTTTTTGAAACACCACCTGATTTTTTGATTGCCGAATTGCAGTGCTTTTCGGTTTTCGGCAAAAGTAATGACTTCAAAATTCAGGGCTGATTGATAAAACTGACAGGTGATTTCAATATTAGCAACGGTCAAAACAAAATGGTCTAAATGGCTAATTTTCATATTTAATTTAACTCTTTTTTTTATTCACATTCAGGTAAGGATTGATTATTTGTAATCAAACGATTTTCATGGTGTTGATACTCAGCAATTTGCTGATAACTCATTTGTTGAAGAGGTACTTTTTTTAAGCCTGAAATGGTGATTGCCATTTCTTTACGAAAATAGGGAATTTGATACATCCACGGAAAAGTAAGATCACGTATGCTACCCGCCCACCAATGATCAGATTGATAAAGTGGAGTTAGTAAACGACTAAGGAACTGATAGAATTGAGTCGAGGAGCGACGCTGTTGGTGATAGTGTTGCCATAATATCGACCAGTCAATTTGTTGATTTTTCTGAGCAGTTTGTAATGATTGGGAAAAAGCCCACGCATCCAAAAGTGCCATATTTGCCCCTTGCCCGAGTTGTGGGCTCATGGCATGTGCAGCATCACCAATCACACCGATTCGACCTTGTCCATATCGAGGCATCACCACATCACGATACTGTGCCGAGAGCCACAGTGGTTGATTTTGTTCATCCAATAAAAGCTGTGGGTAGGGCGGTGAATCCCCAAGCCATACAGATTTGGGGCTGCCTGATGGTAATGGCTATTGACCAAAAGTTATTTATTGGCGAGTTGCCCTTCAAGTCCTGTCACTTTTGCACCCAGTTTGAGGGCTTCATCTAATACGCCAAGACGTTCAAAAACGGCTAAGCCCGCAGGTTGTAGCAATAAACCAGCACCAACAGGAGAGAGTCTGTCAATTTGTTCAAAAATCGTAACGTAATGACCTTCTCGCGCAAGAAGAATCGCCGTTGTAAGTCCTGCTGTACCTGCACCAATAATGGCAAAATGAGGTGTTTTCATTAGTAATGAAAATTCACACCCAAAGAGGCATAGCCATATTTACGATCTAAACGTGAAGCAGTCACCCCGTTATAAAGAAAGGGAATATTACCTACAAAATTGCGTTTAAATAAATAACCTTCAACGAAAGGCGTAATATTCGGTGTAACGTCGTAACTAAAACGTGCGGAAAAAGTATGATTATCTTTCAATGCACTATTGCCAAAATGATTGACGCGATCATCAATGTCACTACGCCATAAACGCTGATATTGATAAGCAAGCTGACTTTCAAATTGTTGATAGCGCCAATTCCATGAACCTCCAATAGCGGCGTAATAAGCATCGTAATTTAAATCTTTATCGACATCCAGATTGAAATCGGATGCTGAACCTGAAATATTGAGTTCATTAATAATCGCATTGTCAATCTGGCACGGTTCAGCTAGAGAACCAGTGTAATGGTTGTTTTTATTAATATTCAAGTTGACTAAACAACCCTGATATTTGGCTTGGGTCTTTAAGCTGTCAACTTTCACTTTGCTATAGCCTGTACTGACATACGCATTGAGTTGATTCATAGGATCGAGTTTTCTTGAAAAAATTGCATCAACCTGTAGCTGTATATCAGATGGATCATTGACCCGAACATAATTAAAGGTTCTGTTGTTGATGGTTGTCGGTGTTGTTTTCTTGAGCTGATCTGCGTAGTTGCCCCATAAGCTAAAACGTAAATCCAGAAAATCGTTTTTCTGTAGATTTAAATTTGGGGTATAGGTTGTGGCAACCAACCAACTTTGTAATTTATTGGTATCTTTTGAATAATCAATTTCACGCTGCCAAAAACCAGCTTCTAGTTCAAGATTTGGATAAAGTTGATATTTACCAACGATATGTCCACCTAAATAATCACCTGCATTTTCTGAAGTTGCACCTTCTTTGGCACGGACATCGAACAGGTCAATGGTTTTATTGACGGCATCAATGGCAACATCTACATTCAAGGGTTGTGTTTTTCCTGAAAGTGAGTTGGCTTGCAGGAACATATCATTCGGTGCAGCGTGGAGCAATGATGGAGAGAGGAGAAGTATCGAAGCTGATAGTAAATTTAAATGTTTCATTATGATTCCATTAAATAGACAATAAAAAAAGAGCCACTATGAAAGCAGCTCTCTTTGTTTAATCATAAAGTTATTCAACCGTAACTTTAGCGCTTGTGCCGTAACCTGTTATAGATTTACTCAATACAGATACAGTGTATTTTGTTGCAAAAGACTTAGATGTCGCTGCAATGATTTGCCCCTCACTTGGTGCTACCACAGCTGTAACCGTTGCTGTGCCTTTTTCACTGTTAAATTTGTTCAGTGAGCTGACTAAGCTAGCAGAGATTTTACCTAAAGTTGTGCTATTTAAAGCAATTTGACCGTTGGACAATACATCAATATCAGTACCTAACGTAAGGTTGGTATTGAGTTCAGAAGTAGTTGATGTAATACCTACGGTAGAGCCTTTTGGTAATGTTGCTGCCGTCAATGTACCATTGGTATATGTTAGGTTGAGCTGATTAGCAGAAATGAGTAGCGCTTTGGTTGCTGTTTCAACTTTTAATGCTGCGGCAACAGCTTGATTTGAAGACTTATAACTATCACTTGCAACAAGAGGTACGAGCAGATTGTTCAGGCTTGAGACTTTAATTGGAGTGATTAATGATGCTGCTAATTGGTCGAGTGTATAGCTTGTGCCTTGTAAACCAAGACCATTCAATAGTAAATAATTTGTAAACTTATTTGCTTCAGTAATGGTTTCAGTCGGTACAACAATGCCTGTTTTATCTTTAATGACAGCGAGAGCACCAGTTAATTTATCTGTTGCCGCACCACCAGTTGTTGCTGCTTCAGCGATATCTTTGAGAGCAGATTCAATCGCAGTACTATCCGTTGCCAAGACTTGGCTTAATCCCTGAATCAGATTGACAGTAGTACTGTCATTTTTCTCGGTCAGAATTTTTTCTTGTGCAGCTGTTTTTAATGCTGCCGCAGAGCTAATTTGTGTTGCAGGAAGTGCAGCAAGTGTGGTTTCTACCGTTTTTACATTGGCTGCAATGCTAGCACTAGTTAAGGCAGCAAGGTTAGTTGCAACGTTATCAATATTGCTCTGAAGACTAGCAGGAAGTTTTGCTTTTACATCAGCATCTTTGACAGTAGCCTGAATAATCGCATTAATTGTATTGGTATTACCTAAATCAACAGTGGTTGTACTTGAGGTTAATTGGCTGATTAATGCAGCGGTGATTGCTTTTTGAATAATAGTGCTGGTTAAACTACCATCTGTATTTAGTGTTGTAACCGCTGTGCTGATTTGTTCATTCAGTTGTTGAACAGCTGTGGTTTTAGCTAATAATGCAGCACTGTTTAATGGGTCAGCAGTTAGTAAATTTGTTCCTGGTAAACCTAAAGCCGTTGCAATAGCTGCTGCCTTATCTGCACCTACCGTTGCAACGAGGGTTGTGATTGGCGTAACAACAACATCGATACCTTGAGTATCTGTCAAAGAAATTTTTGGTGCTTGTAGTGTAGCTGTAAATGGCAGACCTGTAGTCGTATCCTGTCCACCTGTCACTTTCAATGCGCTTGCAGTACATCCTTGTGGGAAAGTAAATACCCCATTTTCATCTGTAGTCGCAGTTTTATCCTTACATGCAGTTGCTTCATCAGTAAATGTAACGGTTGCATTGGCAATAGGACCATCTACCACACGTCCTGTCAGTGTTGCTGCCGCTGGAGGGTTACCTCCAGATGATCCCCCATTGCCTCCACCACAAGCTGTGAGTAAAAGGGCTGAAGAAACGGATAAAGTCAGCAAGCTCAATGACAGTTTTTTTGATTTAAACATTATATTATTCCCCGAATATCGGTATTTTAATTGATTCCTGTGTAGTTATAGCAAAGTTTTATAGATGTGATAATGACTTTTTTAAATTTTTTAAGTAAAAATGTATCAATATAAGACATAATAAACAGTTTGTTTATTTAATCTAAATAGATTTCTTGTATTATTTAGTTAAATTTCATTTATCAGTTTAATAAGTGTTCATATCTAAATGATATGCTTGATTTTGTGACATATATCTCATTTTTTATTTTTAAATGGCTTTACTCAGAGCTAAATCACGAGATTTTTATTATTTTACTCACGATTATTAAATACATTATTTGTGGGTTTAAAAATGAAATATTTACGTTATAAAAAATCCCGGTGGTGTTTCAAAAAGTATGCTGACATTAAATGAAGCCATTATTGATGTAAAAAAAGGTTAAGTCGAAAGCTTTAAAATGGTTTTCAATCTTTTTTGAAAAATTACAACTCCTTCTAAAACCACGCCTAATTCGATGCCTTATTTTGCAATTATTACCTTCAATACCTACAGTAAAAAATTTACCAATACTTTGCTTGCAGTTTTTAAAAGCAGTTATGAAACTGTCCCAATGATCACTTGCAATTCGGGTGTAGTGAATACCTAATTGTTTAAGCTTTGTTTTCAATCGTTGAACTGTAGCTAAGTCTCTTTTACCCCAAACATAAGCAACAATCTCACCTGTTTCTCGATGGTAGACGTAAATAAGCCATTGTTTATTATTTTTATTTCCCACAAAAGTCCAAAACTCATCAACTTCAAGAGACTCATAATGACTTTGTTTAGGCTGAATTTGGTAGGTCGATTCGGTTAAAGTACGTAAAACTTTACCGATACTGATTCGCTCAACTTCAGCGATATCTCGTATACCACTACCTCTGACCATCAACTGTAATATTTTTCGAGTAATGCCTGAATTACATCCTAGATAGCTCAGAGCATGGTCACCAATAAACTGACGTTTACAGTCTTTGCACTGATAGTTTTGTTTCCCATCTACTTTGATGCCATTTTTCTTTATACTGTCACTGAGGCAGGTTGGACATTTGATTTCTAGAGTTATTCGCATTTCTCTATTTTATCAAAATTCAACCTGCTTTGTTTCAGCATACTTTTTGAAACACCACCAAAATCCCTTGTCAGAGCAAGGGATTTTTGAACTTATTTCATAATTCGCCAAACTGCAATCAGTGCACTTAATACGATTAAAACTATCGAGACAAACCATGGGGTAATAATGGCAATGGTCAGCAAAATCAACATGGTGCTGCCAAACATCCAGCTACGACGTTGTTGCTGCTGCATTTGCAAACGCATCTGCTGAATTTCTTTAAGCTGTTTATCATGCCAGGCGGACTGGTTCTTTAAGCCATTGAGACTGTCAATCAACAGGCTCGGTAAATCCTGTGCGCCCAATAATAAATCAGGAATTTGCTGACCAATTTCCTTGAAATTTTTCACTGGATTCATATTGGCCTTGACCCATTCAGTGAGAATCGGTTTTGCCAGTTTCCAGATATCCAGTTGTGGGTAAAGGTCAGTACCCAGACCCTCAACATGAACAAGGGTTTTTAACAGCAACATGAGCTGTGGTGGAATTTCCAGATGAAAACGCCGTGCAATATCCATCACCTGAATCAGGATGCCTGCAAAATCCAATTGATCCATCGGTTTTGATACCATTGGACCAACAGTGCGGCGCATTTCACGCGCCAGTGCATCCTGATCGGTTCCAGGTGGAATCCATCCAGCCTGATGTACAATCTGAATCAACTGTATAAAGTTGCTGTTCATCACAGCCAGCAACAAGCGTGCCACTGTCATCTGATCCGATTTCGACAACTCACCCATGATAGCGCAGTCCAGCGCAATAAAGCGTGGATTGCTTGGGTTAATGGTTTCGACAAAGACATTGCCAGGGTGCATGTCGGCATGGAAAAAGTTGTCACGGAACACTTGGGTAAAGAAAATGGTCAAACCTTTTTCTGCCAAGTCCGCACGGTCCATACCCAAACGATCAAAAGTAGCAATATCAGAAATTGGCACACCCGTGATGCGTTCCGCCACCATCACGTCTTTACTATCCATATAGACTTCAGGCACATACATCATGCTGGAGCCTGTAAAGTAGTGGCGCATACGGCGAGTGTTGTCCGCTTCCAGACTCAGGTCAAGCTCATTTAAAATGATCTGACGGTAGTCCTGAATGATCTCGGACAGGTGCAGCGCACGGGCAGCTTCTAGACGGTTTTCCAGCCAGTCACCCAGCCATGCCAAAATTTCAAAGTCCTGAAGAATCTGGTTGCGAATATCAGGACGGGTGACTTTGACCACCACCTCACGGCCATCGTGTAATGCAGCGGTATGTACTTGTGCAATTGAGGCAGCGGCAAGTGGCTGTTCATCAAAACGGGCAAACAAGGTGCCAACATCTGCCTTGAGGGATTCCTGAATCCGCTGTTTGGCCAACTGGGTGTCGTAGGGTTTGACGCGATCTTGCAACAACACCAGTTGTGACAACACTTCTGGCGGAATCAGGTCACGACGAGTAGAAAGTAACTGACCCAGTTTAATCGCTAAGGGTCCCATATCCTCTAAAGCTTCTTTGAGCTTGAGCGGATTCTTTTTCTCACGGCTTGACCAAGCCGCAGGATGCATTTTAATCACACCCAAGGCATGTTGGGCTTTTACAGGTAATTCTTCCGCAGGAAATAAAGTGTCAAGGCGATAATGTGCTGCAATGCGCCAAAGTTCAAATAACCGTCTAACATGCGGAATCATATAAAATCTTACCTAGTTTTGTGTGGATTGCTGGTGTGAATTGAATTGGGCCTGTAATTGCTGGAATCTGGCTTCCAGACGGTCTACTTCCTGATTGAGTTGGCGGGTCTCCCGATTCACGTCATCCATTTGCCAGCGTGGGGCAAATAAGCCGCTATCTTCTTTTAGGGCATCTTCAACAAAGAACAGGTGGCTTTGCAATGAGCGTTTGAGCTGCTTCGGTGCAAGCTGTATCTTACCCAGTTCATGCGCCAGCTGAGGACCAATCCACGGAGACAGATGTGCGGCAAGGTCAGGTTCTGCCTGCTGTATGATACGCTGGATATCCTGCAATAAATGATAGTCACCTTGCAGTGGAATATTGCCAATCTGGTCCATATCACTGAGCAGGAGTTTGGCTAATTCGACCACATTAGCGACATGCAGGGTGGCTGTGGCATCTGTAATTTTATTTTGAACATCGTAGGGACGCTGTTCAAATATTGATGGGGTTTGACTGTGTCCAGTTACGGTAGGTTCCAGACGAACTTTATTTTCATCAAAAAAAACATCAACCGAGAGCTGTGGATGATCGATCACAACCCGCAACAATTGACTTTGTAGCTGATTGAGCTGAATACGGGTAATCGCATCCAGATCAATCACCTGATGAATGATACGTTCGACTGCACCCAGTGCTAAAATCGACCACATATCTTAAGCCTTAAAGTTTGAATCCACGGTGAACTGCAACAATACCACCAGTGAGGTTATGGTAGTCACAGCTTTGGAAGCCTGCATTTTCCATCATGCCTTTGAGGGTACGTTGGTCTGGATGCATACGGATCGATTCAGCAAGGTATTTATAGCTTTCAGAATCATTGGCCACCAGTTTACCCATGATTGGCAGGGCCGTGAATGAGTAAAGATCGTAGAGCTTTGAAAATGGTTCAAACACAGGTTTAGAGAATTCGAGAACCAATAAACGACCACCTGGTTTAAGTACGCGATACATGGCTTGTAGTGCGGCATCTTTATCCGTCACGTTACGTAAACCAAAACTGATAGTCACTAAATCAAAACTATTATCGGCAAAGGGTTCTAAAGTTTCAGCATTGGCAAGTACGAAATCAACGTTAGTACAGCCTGCATCAATCAGACGATCACGACCTACATTTAGCATGGATTCATTGATGTCTGAGAGTACGACATGACCTTGTGGACCGACTTCACGGCTAAATACTTTTGCTAAGTCACCTGTACCACCAGCAATATCCAGTACATGTTGACCACGGCGAACACCTGACATATTAATCGCAAAACGTTTCCAAATACGATGGATACCGAATGACATCAGGTCATTCATAATGTCGTATTTACTTGCAACTGAATGAAAAACTTCAGCAACTTTTTGTGCCTTATCATCACTGTTTACAGTTTGATAGCCAAAGTGAGTGGTTGCTCCAACATTTCCCGTGTTGGCACCACGTGGCAAATTATATTTTGGTACTGATGTATTCGGTGTTGATGTTGAACCTTGTTGTAACGATTGCTGTTGACCTTGAGGCGCTCCTTGAGGAAGTGGAGAACTGAGGAAAGGACTGACTTTGTCTGAACTTGGGTTTTGCTCAACTTCTGGGGTAGGCTGTTGGTTTTCGTTAGACATTGTTTTCTCCTAAACTTTCGCTCTAGCGGCACGAATCAGCAAGCATGATGACAGATTTTGTATTTTTTTACAGGGTTTAGCATATCATTGTTATGAATAATATACAGAAAGTCACACGCTCAAAAGCATTTTTAATTTTTGTTTTGGAATTCAATAATCCCTCCTAATACGAAGAGGGATGGCTATCAATTCAATTTAGTCACGAAATGGGTTTGGGTGACCAGCGTGGACTTTTTCGATGATTTCACGTTCTTTTGCCGTAAATGTTTTGATAAACGTTGCAGCAGACTTCATCGGTTTCATTGCAGCAAAACCTTCTTGGATAAAATCGTACATAGGTTCAAATTGATATTTGGTTGCAATGCCTTTACACATTTTAAAAGCCGCATACATCATCGTAGAGCGCATATACTTATCTAATGTGAGACCAAGCTCGTCAAGTAATTGTAATTGTTCATAACGTACATCGCCTTGATCGAGTTTGACTAAGGTCTGGCGCATGATTTCATCAGTGAGTGGTGTTTCCAAAGGATAATCTTTGAGTAGTTGTTCTGCGACTTGTTCATCGAGTTGAGTGGCAAGTACAGCAAGACTGACCGATTTTGTTCCTGTTTTAATTGCATTTTCAGGGAGTAAGCTTTCTGCTTTATGTGCATATTTCAACAGGCGTTCGATTTGCTGTGCAATTGCCTCAAAATCAGGACCGCCATACAAACGATTGAGAAAATACTGTGCCATCAGTTGATTTTCAGGCAGAGCAAAAAATTCTTTATGGGTTTCTGCGATGCGTGCTTTCATCCACGCTTGTACTTCATGCAGACGTTGCTTAAGTGCTGGATTTTGGTGGTAATTCAGAGTTTGGTATTGTAATAAAAGATGATCAAATGCAGCGAGTTTTGACATATTCGAACTCAAATAAAATAAAACCAGAAAATCATAGGCTGCATCATAACGAAGAACCATGACAGCATAAACTCTAAATGTCTAACAATCGGTCAGTATGTTGATACACGGATTGAGTTCTACAGAAACTGTACAAGGGTTTTGCATGCAGTGAAATAGATTTCATTATACTTATTCTTAATAATGAGCCATTTAGAGCTGAATATGAGTATACAACAACCCAAATTTGAATTACGTGATGAAGATGCATTGTCTTTAGATTTGATTGAAGCACAATATGCCTTAAAAGATAGCCAAGATAAAAAAAATGCAAAAAGTGTTCTGATTTTAGTAAGTGGGATTGAATTAGCAGGGAAAGGCGAGGCGGTTAAGCAATTACGTGAATGGTTAGATCCACGCTATTTAAGAGTTAAAGCAGATGCACCACGGTTATTAACGACCTATCAAACTTTTTGGCAGTCTTATACGCGTTTTATTCCTGCCGAAGGTCAGATCGTGGTGATGTTTGGGAATTGGTACAGTGACTTGCTTTCAACCGCCATGCATGTGTCAAAACCATTGGATGAAACATTGTTTGATGCTTATATCGAACAGATGCGTTCTTTTGAACATGATTTACAACATAATAATGTGCATGTGGTCAAAGTTTGGTTTGATTTATCGTGGAAGTCCTTACAAAAACGCTTAGACCAAATTGATGCTTCGGAACAGCATTGGCATAAATTACATGGTTTGGATTGGCGCAATAAAAAACAATACGATACTTTGCAGGAGTTAAGCCAAAGATTTACCGATGATTGGTTTGTGATTGACGGTGAAGATGAAGCTCTACGTGATCAATGTTTTGCTCAATACATATTACAAACATTGCAAGAGTTGCCTGACCATCAAACTAAAGTCACCGAAAAATGGCAACAAGCACAGATTCCCACAGCACTGTTAGAACCGTCAAAACAAAGCCTAGATAAAGATGACTACAAAGAAGAATTGAACAAATTAACCAAAAAAGTAGCTGATGCATTACGTTATGACGAACGAAAAGTGATTGTTGCTTTTGAAGGTATGGATGCCGCAGGTAAAGGGGGAGCAATAAAAAGAATTGTTAAAAAATTAGATCCACGTGAATATGAAATTCATAGTATTGCTGCACCTGAACGTTATGAATTACGCCGTCCTTATTTGTGGCGTTTTTGGAATAAGCTGAATGATGGCGGGAAAATTACCATCTTTGATCGTACATGGTATGGTCGTGTTTTGGTTGAGCGGATCGAAGGTTTTGCATCAGTCGTTGAATGGCAACGTGCTTATAATGAAATTAATCGGTTTGAGGAAAATTTGATTGATAGTCAAACCGTGATTGTAAAAATTTGGCTTGCAATCAGTAAAGATGAACAAGAAGTTCGATTTAAAGATCGTGAACAAACTCCACATAAGCGTTTCAAGATTACTGAAGAAGATTGGCGTAATCGTGATAAATGGGACGATTATTTAAAAGCCGCTGCAGACATGTTCGAACGAACCAACACAGATTATGCGCCTTGGTATGTAATCGCTACGGATGATAAAAATACAGCACGGATCGAAGTTTTAAAGGCAATTTTAAAACAACTCAAGGCGGATTAAACCGCCTTGTCGTCATCAAATATTATGATTAAACCACAATGGTACTACGACTTTTTTGTTGAATGCGTTTAGCAAGGTTATAGCAATCTTGAATATGTGCTTCGGTAATTTTACGCATCATAAAATAACCGAGGCTTGCAGCAACCAATTGTCCGCCTAAAGGAATAAACTTGGTCACTTGCTTGGTGGCAATTTTCGTGAAAAAACCATTAAAAGACTTTTTCATGGCTGTGCGCGCCACCACCAAACCTGAAAATTCAAAACCACGTTTACGTAGCTCATCCCAATGTACTTTTTTGGTTTCAGGATCATAGACACTGATATGTTCAGGTGCTAAACCAAAACGCGTATTAATATAAGGAATAATTTGAGTGAGCATGCCCAAATCAACGACCACATCAAAAAATGGGATGGGTACAATCGCTGCACCTGCAGACCAATATGCACGATTTTTTGTCAGTGCTAAACACTCTTCGCGAATTTGCTCCAAGTTTAAGTTTGGATCAATCGAATCAGGAATTTTTTCAATTTTCATAAAGTTATACCTAAAGCCTATCCCTCGATAGTACATTCAATCGGATTGAGTGGTGAATTTCAAAACAATTTATTTATTTCCTTGTATGTTTAACGTGACATAGTTACATGAAGTTGTATAGTGATAAATATGTATGTTTTCGTGCAATACAATAAGCATTCCTGATGAGGTCATATTTGTAGATGGGTATTCATGTTATTCAAAGTCAAAGCCTTGAAGTGTTATTACAAGGTGTGATGGCATCAATCACCCAACCGAGTTCTTCTCCATTTCAGGTATTTCAAACTCAGCATTTTATTGTTCCCAGTCCTGCACAAGAACAATGGTTGACGCAGAAAATTGCCGAACAACAAGGCATGACTGCCAACTATCAATTTCATCAACGCATTCGTGGTTTTCAGTGGTATGCATACCAGCAAGTATTAGAAAATAAAGAACAAGTGCGTAAAGCCAATATTCCGCGTTTGATTTTAAAGTGGCGTATTCATCAGGCTTTACAGCCTTTTATTCAACCCGAACAGAATACTGTTGTGAATGAGCACCCTTTATATTCAATTGTGCAACGGATTTACGACAGCGCCGATCAACTGCAACAAGGCACTGAAAAACAACTAAAAAAACAAAGTATGCTGTATTGGGTGGCGGAGCAAGTTTCGCAGCTGTTTAGTAACTACATGATTTATCGCGGTCATTGTCAACGCGGCTGCCAAAGCAATTGTACCTGTGTGGGGAATTGGCTATCGACTTGGGGACAGAATAAAGCCTTAAATATCGAACAATTGATTGCTCAAACAGATCAACAAACTTCAGCCTTTAGCCTACAACAAACCGAACAATTAGAAGCTTGGCAGCGTTGGTTGTGGCAAAACTACTTTCATGATGATTTTGTTGAAATACAAAGCATTGATGCTGATTTTTGGCAACTTCTAGACGATCAGCAGACACGACCCCTAGCTTTGGCACAACTGCCAAGTCAGGTGATTGTATTTACGATTTTAGATTTACCACCGAGCCAACTGCAATTTTTACGTCGTTTGGGGCAATATCTAGATGTGGTAATTTTGCACTATAACCCATCACAAGAATATTGGGCTGACAGTGTCGATCCACTCTGGAAGAAGCGTTATGACTTGGGGGTGAAAGAGCGCTATATTTCCAAACATCCCAATGCCAGTGATGCAGACATTGCCGCATTCTTCGACAGTTTTAGTTTGGGGTTTAATGCCTTAAGTCGTGAATCCCGACATCCCTTACTGACACGTTTGGGCAAGCAGGCACGTGACCACTTTTCACTGTTGTCACAACTGGCAACTGGAGATGAAGGTAAGTGGGTCGATGCTTTTGTGGAGCAGTTTCCTGAAACGCTACTGGGAAAAATTCAATCCGATATCTTCTATTTAGCAGAGCCACAGTCGCAGCAATATGAACTTGCGCCTGAGGACGAGTCAATTCAGATTCATGTTTGCCACTCAAGTGTGCGACAGTTGGAAGTCTTAAAAGAACAGTTGCTCCATTGGTTATCTCAAGCAGATACGACACCGCGTCGCCCAAGTGATGTGCTGGTTTTGACCCCGAATCTAGCCGAGCTTGAGCCTTTAATTCGCAGTGTCTTTCCTGCAGTTGCGAATGAACATGAGATATTTTTACCTGTTAAAATTGCAGGGGTGGCGCAGTTAGATGCCTTAAACGCATGGCGTGCTGTACTTGGACGTTTGCAACTGACACAGGGGCGTTTTACGCAGGATGATTTTGCGGATTGGCTTAATCTTTACGCGACGCAGCAGTGTTATGGATTGGACTATACGCAGGTGCAACGCATTTTAGCCTTGCTCAATGATGCTGGCTTTAAACGTGGTTTAGACGAACAGCACTTAAAGCAAAGTCTGAGTGACGAAGATCAAGACTACCGTTATAGTTTTAAATTTGCTTTGGACCGTTTGGCTTTAGGAATTGCTGTGCCTGCCCATGTGATGGTGCAGGATATGCTCAGTTATGCCTTGGTGCAGCCAAGTGATTTTGAACTGATTGGTATTCTGATTCAGATCTATCTAGATTTAGCAGCGCGTCGAGATTGGTTGGTGGCACATGAACAAGGCCAACGTTTGCCGGTCGAGTTTTGGCTACAGCGAATCAAGGCGGATGTACAGGAGTTTGAGCAAGCCGATGTGGTTGCTTTAAAAGCAATCCGTGAAATTATTCAGAAGCAAGAACGTATGCTGACTTTGGCCAGCTATTATGAAGATACCGAAACCCAGTTACGTCAAATTTCCTTGCCTTTGCCTTATATTATTGAGGAAATTCAACTCACTTTAGAAAGCCAGTCTGCGCAAGTTGAACCGACAGGACAAATCACCTTTAGTCAGATTGGACAGATTCGTCCGATTCCTTATCGCTTGATCGTGATGTTGAACTTGGATACGGGTAAATTTCCAAATCGAGACAGTCATATTCCGTTTGACTTGATGGATGCACTGCGTCAGCAATTGGGTGATCGCTCTCGTTTGGAAGATGATCAGGGGGCATTTTTGGATGCCATCTTATTGGCACAAGAGCAGGTTTGGCTGTTTTATAATGGCTTTGATCTCAATGATGGCGAAGTCAGAGAGCCATCCAGTGTGTTGCAGGGCTTCCGCGAGCATTTGGCGTTGATTGTAAAACCGACTAGCAGTGAAGATAGGCCTCCTTTATCCGAAGCGGATTTAGCCGGATTGGATGCTTTGCAAGTCCCTACACAGCTTTATCCGCTGTATCATTTACATCGGTTACAGCCTTTTGATCCACTCGGCTTTGTTTCGAATCGGCCTGTGCGCTTTCAAGACCAATGGTTTAAGGTCGCTTCACAGATTCAGCAGATGAAAGGTGAGCGGCAAGCATGGGTCAATACCGCCTATCCCGTTGAACAAAATGAAATGATCATTTTGGAGAGTCAGCAATGGATTCAAGATATCAGTTTCCCTGCGCGGCTGTACTTAAAGACCTTAGGTGTGGAAAATTTAACCGCAAAAGAATTGGTCGATCAAGCTGAACCGTTATTACTCGATGGTCTCGGTAAATATGCCATTCGGCATTTTTTACAGCAGCAGGATGACCAGCTCTATCCGAGTCTGTTGCAAGATCAGTTGCCTGTTGGCAAAGTTCAGCACAGTGCTTGGCAGCAAAGTCGCTTAGAGCAGCAACGCTTGTTGGAGCGCTTGCAGCAGTATGCCCCAGCGCCGACTGAAACCACGCAACGGGTTTGGCGGGTCTCGAAACAATTACAAATCGCCTGTGTGACCCCGAAACAACTGACTCAAGATTGGGTCAGTTTGGATGCTTCCAGTGCACGTGCCAAACGCTTTGCCAAAGTCTGGCTGGAATATCTGCTTTGGCTGGCGCTAATCAAGAGTGACGCTGCTACAGAGAAGCGCCGAATTGTGGTGTTTAGTGATCAGACGGTGATTTGTGAAGGCCTAAGTTCACAACAGGCGCAGCATTATTTAAATGCGTGGTTACAGCTTTGGCACGATGCACAGCAGCAGCCTGTGGTCTTGCCTGCTGCCTTAGTGTTAAAGCCTTTGGAAAAAGGCAAGCAATATGAGTGGATTGAGCTGGATTCAACTCAGGTTTTAACTGAAGAGAGTCAAAAGCAAGTATTGAAGGACTGGAATGATACGGGGGATTTCTCGGGTTTTGATATGACTCAGAATGAAGCCTGTAAATTGCACCGCGATTGGCAGTTCATTTTGCAAGAGCAAGATACAACCGCTTTATTACAGTATGCCTGTGATCATTATTCCTATTCGTTGTATCAACCGATTTTTGAATTTTTACGGGTGGAGTAAGACATGAACTCAAAGTATCCCGTATCTTATCAGCCGATTGGTGATATTCAATTTGAAGGGCTGCATTTAATTGAAGCCTCCGCAGGGACAGGGAAAACCTATACGCTATCCAGTTTGATGGTGCGGATTTTCTTAGAGAAATATTTGCCCAATCAGGTGATTGCCACCACCTTTACCCGTGCTGCAGCCGCAGAACTCAAAACGCGTATTCGTTTGCGTCTGGTCGAAATCCTTGAATTTTTAGAGCCTTTCCGTGATGTATTGGAACAAGATATTCAGACCAAGGCATTACAGGAGGCTGATCCGTTAAAACAGCAGGTCTTAAAAAACTTTGCGCCACGAATTGCCTATGCCTGTGAACGGCTCAAACTGGTCATCGATCAATTGGATGAATTATTTGTTGGAACCTTGGACAGTTTTAGCCAAAAGCTATTGCGTGAGTTTGCCTTTGAAAGTGGAAAAATTGAACGCGCAGAAATTACTGAGGATGCCAAAAGCTACACCCGTCAATTGATTCATGATGTGTTACGGAAATGGATTCAGACCCAACCACAGCAAGTGATTGATTTTTTATATATGAGTCAGCAACTAAAGAGCGTAGATCAGTATATTAAAGTGGTTGAAGAAAGTTTGAATTTTAGTTCAGCACATTTGAAACAAGTAGATTTGCCTGTGTTTAGCACAGTTGAATTTGAATCATGCTTGCATCAGTTCGCAGCAAGTTCATCACAATATTTACAAGAGTTACAGGATTATTATCTACTCGATGGTGCATATTATAAATTTATTAATAAAAAGGCTTTTGCAAAAGATCGTTTTCATTTCATTTTTCAAACAGGCTTAGTTCGGCTGGCTCAGCAAATTCAAAAGCAGGGTATAGATATTTATTTTGATCAAAAGGCGTTCAAAGACGTCGATGTTTTATTTTTAGATTCCAAAGGACAAGCTCGAAGTAGTATTTTTAATAAATGTGATCAAAGCATTCAGGACTGTTTTTACCAGCATCCTTTGATTCAGTTATTAAAAGATATTTGGGAGATGAAACTTAAAATTCAAAATGATTTAGATCAATTCAATACCTATTTACAGTTTCATCTTTGTCAGCAAGTCAAAAAGCGTTTGCCTCAAGTGTTGCAGCAAAAAGGCGAGACCACCTTTGCTCAGCAAATCAAGACGTTGTCTGAAGCTTTAAAAGGCGAGCAAGGACAATCTTTTGCGGTATTTGTACAGTCACGCTATCCATTGATTCTGGTGGATGAGTTTCAGGATACCAACCAAGATCAAGATGATATGTTGGCCAGTATCTGGCGCCATCCGCAACGTTATCAAAAGGGCTGCATGATTATGGTCGGTGACCGTAAGCAGGCGATTTATGGTTTCCGTGGTGGTGATATGCTGACCTTCCTGAATGCCTATCAGGATATTATGGCGAAGCAGGGGCGTGAATATAAACTGATCCACAACCACCGTTCGGTGAAAGAGCTGGTTGAAGTGGTGGATGTGCTGTTTCAACGGCAAATGGATTTTGGCGAGCAGGTGATCTATGACCCGATTCAGGCTGGTTCGCGTCCACATCCTGCCTTGGTTGAAAATGCCCAACCCAATCCAATGCCTTTACGCTGGTTGCATTTGCAAGAGGGCAATGAACAGGCCACACAAGTGGCGTGGCAGATTCAGCACTTACTCAACCAAGCCTATTTAAAGCAATTGTACTTAGAGAGGGATGTTCCGACTGCGATTGATGAAGATGATATTGCCATTCTTTCGCGTAGCCATCGCCAACTGGATGAAGTGCAATATGTATTGGAACGTATGGGGATTCGGGTCAACCGAACTTCGAAACGCAGTGTGTTTGATTCCAGCATTGCACAGGATGTAGGGGCCCTGCTCACGGCGTTGCTTCATCCTTATGATGAAGCCAAGCTCAAACGGGCTTTACTTAGCCGTTTATTTGGCTTTGATCTGGCTCGACTGTTGGCCTTAGAACAAAGTGCAGAAGGCTTGAGCCATTATATTCAGCAATTCGATGACATCCGTGAAATGTGGCTGAATCAGGGATTTTTGGTGGCATGGCAACGTTGCCTAAACCAGTTTGGTATCTGGCAGCAACTGGTTGCAACGCAAAGCAAGGACAATGAACGTGCCGTGGTCAATCTACGCCACCTCACTGATCTTTTGAGTCAACACAGTGAACATGTACAAGGGATGCAAAACCTGTATCACTGGTATTTAAAGCAACTCAATTCTCCAAGTGATCGCGATTGGGAGCTTGAACATAAGCTTTCTAGTGAAGCTGGGGTGCAGTTGATGACCATCCATCAGTCAAAAGGTCTGGAATTTAAAATCGTCTTTTTGTTTGGAGCAAATAAAGCAGCACCAGATTCAAAAAAAGAGGCTTTAAATTTTTCAACCACAGAAATCCAGCTGCCAGAAACAGGGCAAACACGAACACAGCGTGTGGTGGCGATTGCGGATAAAAACTTTCTGCAACAGAATGAGCTGGATCAACATCAGCAACGCGCTTTAGCGGAACAAAATCGGTTGTGGTATGTGGCACTAACACGTGCCAGTCATCGGGTCTATGCGGTGTTTGAACCAGAAAAAGGCGATAAAAATAAATTTTCAGGTTTGGCTTTTTGGAAGAATCAGGGCGATCACTTTCAACATCCCTATAGTGCCGATGCTGAGCTGATCTTAGCGCGACCACAAGCCTTACAGATGCAACAAACTCAACAACAGCGCGTACTGTTGGCCCAAACACTGCCGACACAACGTTTTTATTCGCGTGGGAAAACCAGTTTTAGTTATCTGGCACAACATTTAAAGCACAAAGCGACTCGGGCTGATCGCTTGGCCAATATAAACACTGATTTTGAGCAAGCAGAAGATGAGCTGAATCTTACAGAATCGAAAAATACAGCCACAGCTCAGCCGATTGCCTGGATTAAACAACACTTTCCGAGAGGAACGCTGGCTGGAAATTTCCTGCATGAGATTTTTGAACAGATTAATTTTCAGCAACCCCACATGTGGGTAGAAGAAATTCGCCGTCGTTTTAAAAATAGCTATCAAAGTTTATGGTCAGAGCTACTATTTCAATATCAACAGCATTTCCCTGAACAAGAAAATAGCGAGCAACAACTGTATCAATGGATTGCTGATTGGCTTGGTGAGGTATTACACACGCCACTCAATCAGGGTTTTCAGTTAAAGCAATTAGCTGCAGGACAATACTTGTCTGAATGTCCTTTCTATCTGGCTTTATCAGATCGAGTGTTGGCGATGCAGCGTGTACAGCAGCTGTTTGAGGAATATGGCATCGAAATGCCAGAGTTACTTGAGGCTAAATCTGCCCGTTACTTGAATGGCTCTATTGACTTGGTGTACTTCGATGGTCAGCGTTACCATATTGCCGATTATAAGAGTAATTATCTGGGGGCAGAGCAACTGGATTATCAGCAACCTCAGATTGCAGAAAGTATGTCTCTGTCGAGTTATTGGTTACAAGCAGCGTTATATCTTGTGGCACTACATCGTTATCTGTCGGTGAAATTGCAGGATTATGATATGCAGCAGCATTTAGGCGGCGCATCTTATCTGTATTTGCGCGGCATGAATGGGCAGGCGCAGCAAGGTTGTTACTATTGGAAGCCTGAGGATGAGTTTATCTTGCGTTTGGATGCAATACTTGGATATTTTTCTGAGGACAAAGCTGGAAAAATGGTGTAGATAAAGTGCGTGATTTTAAATTAAACAAAAGCTTAGCTTGTGCATAACTCTGTTTATAACCTTGTGGACAAGCGTGTGGGTAAGTTTGAGGATAACTCTGTGGACAAACAAGTTGATGATCAGTCAGCACAAATGACATGGTTAAATATGTGGAGTAACTACCTCTCACAAGCACCATTTTCTCAATCTACTCAAACCGTTAACGCTGCACAGGTACTACAACAACTGGTTGAAGCCAGCCTACAAGGTGACAGTTGTATCGAGGTTGAGCCAAGCCAGATTGCGGCATTGGCGGATTTGGCTGTTTCCAGCGAAATCGCAACCACGCAGGTTGCCCCTTGTGTCTATGATCAGCAGGGCTTGGCATTATACCGATATTGGCACCTAGAGCAACGTCTCGCACAGCAGATTTGTCGATTAAAGCGACAAACGATTCAGGCTGTTGATGCCGAACAGTATCAAGACTTACTCAGTGATGAACATCAGCAGGCTGCACTGAAAATGGTTTTGCAACAAGGCCTGAGCATTATTACAGGCGGGCCAGGGACAGGGAAAACCTATACTTTGGCGCGTATTATTGCAGCCCTCAACCAGACCATTCCAGATATTCGTATTGCTATGGCGGCACCGACAGGTAAAGCCGCTCAACGCATGCAGGAAGCGTTGCAGAACTCATTGAATGATCCAAAATTATTGGAATCAGGACTCATCACCGATGAGTTGCGTAATCAAACCACGCAAACCTTGCACCGTTTACTGGGTATGGGCAATCGACAAATACCACGCTTTCATCCCAAACAGCCTCTGCCCTATGATGTGATTGTGGTGGATGAAGCCTCAATGCTGGATTTGAATTTGGCAACCCTGTTATTCGAGGCAGTCCCAGAACAATGTCGACTTATTTTGCTGGGTGATGCCAATCAGTTGGCTTCGGTTGATGTCGGCTCGGTTTTGGCTGATTTACAGCAAGTACAGGCATTGACTGAAAATCGAGTCCAGCTACAGACTAGCCGTCGTTTCTCTGGTGAAGCCAAGATTGGTCAATTCGCACGATTTATTCAGGCCCAGCAAGGTCTCAGCAGCCCTGATTTAGTTTTATCAAAACTAGAGACGGAAATTGTTCAGGCTGCACCTTTGCAAACGATTTCTTTAAATAAAGATATGCCTGATCTGATCCAGTTGGAATATCTACCCGAGCAGCAGGATGTGGAGATCGAACCTTATCAACAGAAGCTAATGGCTGGATTTCAAGCTTATATTGAAGCTTTGAAACATTATATACAGGCAGATGAACCTGTCGAACAGATTCAGAACGTGATTCAAGCCTTTGATGATTATCGAATCTTAACGGCAGTTCGACATGGCCCGTTGGGAATCGAGCAACTGAATCGTTATGCGGGGCATTGGCTCAATCAGCAATTGAAACAAATCGCTGTTGGAGACTGGTATATCGGACGTCCTGTAATGATGACCTATAATGACTATCAGCTTGGGATTTCTAATGGTGATATTGGCATTTGTTTTAAACATCGCACCCAGTCACAGCAATTCGAAGTATTTTTCCCGAGCTTAAATAAATGGATTGCAGCGCACCGACTGCCACGCAGTATGCAAACCGCTTTTGCTTTAACCATTCATAAATCACAAGGTTCGGAATTTACCCATACCGCGATTGTTTTGGATGTACATGCTGAGAAACTATTGAGTCAGGAATTGATCTATACCGCAGTCACTCGCGCTAAAAAAGTAGTGAGTATTCTTGCTGATCGGAAGGCATTACAACAGTCATTGATGATTAGAACCGTTCGTCGAAGTGGTTTAGTGCAAAAGATCAATTTAGAGGGATTGTGAAATTATTCTTTAAAATTCACTGTTCTGTAAGTAAAAGCTTACAAAGATTCGAGATATTGTCGCTAGAGTGAAATAAATGTTTTTGAGATCATGTACACACAAAGAGCCTGGCACGGAAAGCTAGGTAAATCGCAAAAATATAATAATTAAGTCAATGAGACAGCGAACTTACAGTGAGGTAAGTGATAAAAGAGGAAACTTACAGCCGCTAAGCCTTGTAGTTTTGGGAGAGACTACAGGGCTTTTTTATTTTTAATCTTTAATCTTACTAGGGTCTGTTGAGAATTACCGAGAGTTAATTAAACTCGCGCACAATTGAATCATGGCTTCAAAACTCGTATCTGTTTTACAACTACGCATCGCTATACGTTTAAATTCTTTTAACTTACAGAAATAGTTTTCAATGAGATGACGCCATTTATACATAATCGTATCAAATGCTCTCATTACTTTTCGATTAGATTTAGGTGGGATCACCACTTTCACTTTACGTTCATTGAGTTCTTGGATGAGCCAATCTGCATCAAATGCTTTATCCGCTAGTAATGCTTGAAAATCAACATCTTCGATTAAAGGTTTGGTTTCTACTAAATCGTGATATTGACCAGGCATTAATCGAAACTTAATGAGGTTGCCTAGACTATCCACTAAGGCAAGAATTTTACAGGTCATTCCACCTCGAGATTTACCTATAGACTGTTTGAAAGTCCCCCTTTTGCACCTTGGCCATGTCGATGAACTTTAACAATCGTTCCATCAATCATGGCGTATTCCAAATCAACATCTTCATTTACAGATGCAAAAATAGCTTCAAATACACCAGCTTTCACCCAATCACGGTATCTTTTAAAGACGGTATTCCATTTACCAAAATGAGCAGGTAGATCACGCCATGGACTGCCTGTACGGGCAATCCATAGTACTATTATAAATTAATCAGTTGCCTTTGTTAATTCTCAACAAGCCCTAATGTCATGATAGTTATTGTATTTATTTTAATCAAAATGATTTTAATGAAGAATCTCTACCTCTAACTGTGTGAAGCAAACATTAATTTTTCTATAAAAATTTTTAACCAAAAGTTTAAATTAAAAATATGATTGTTTGACAATTTTTATGCATTATTAAGTTAAATGTTATACAGCCCCGTACGTTTTTGCTTACATAGAGATAAGAAAAATGCCATTTTTCTCCACAATTGGTTCTGACAGAATAATCGGTATAAAGAAGATACACACTGAAAGCAAAACATAAGAAGTGATGTGTAAAATACGTTCAGAGGGGCTGAAAGTAGCTTAATAAGAAACATAAAGAATAATAATAGAAAAATGAAAAGAACCTTGAATAACGCGCAAAAGCCCAAGTCTGACTTGGGCTCTTTTTTTGCTGCGATCAAATTGAATTAGACGATGTCTGCCTCGTGTCGATCTGTTGCGAATAATGAACGACGTTGATTCTTTGGAATCTTCGAGCAGTTTGTTGAGATTTGATATAATGTTTTGGCAAGAGCAGGGAGGTGTGTCCCAACGACAGATTTTCCTGTGGTAAGCAACGATACACTAATATCACGCTCTGGATCTGCCCAACATAAAATATTAGAAAAACCAATGTGCCCAAAAGCCTGGCCAGTCATTGGACCAAATAAACCGACTGGATTACTACCAAGCATTGGACCTAACGCATAACGCATTGGGGCGAGTAGAGTACGGTCTATGCTTGTTCCTGATGTTGGTAGGGTTGAGCGAAATACAGTTTTTGCGCTCATGATCTCTTTACCCTGATACTCACCACCGCTGAGTAACATTTCAAAAAAACGACCGACTTGTTCAGCGCTGGTATAAATGTTCCCAGCAGGACAAATGGTATCCATAAAACGGGTGTCATTGGTCACATCAACTGCAAGTTGTAGTCCACCACCTAATACGTGGTGTAGATAGTGATCCGTCCCTAAACTTGGATGGATTCCTGTGGCATAGTTTAATGCCGCATCGGCACGATATTCTGGTTTGAGACCGTAGTTAAAATAGTTAAGCCCCATTGGTTTTTCGATTTGTTCAGCCAAAAAGTCACGAACATTTTGTCCTGTTACACGTTTAACGATTTCACCCAAGATATAACCTGCGGTAACTGCATGATAGGCGAGGTGAGTACCTGATGGTGAAACAGGTTTAGCAGCACAAAGTAACTTTAAAACTTCATCTTGGTTGAACAGAAGTTCTGGTGTTACTTCTTGATCAATACGAGGGATTCCACCACGGTGAGAAAGTAGATGAAAAATGGTGGCACGACGCTTTCCGTTGACACCATATTCAGGGATATAGTAGCTGATTGGATCTAGTAAATTTAGATCACCACGCTCATCTAACATATGGATGAGCATCGCTGTGACCATTTTCGATGCTGAAAATAAACAAATTGGAGTATCTGGTGTTCCGATTTGCGCATCAGCAGCTAAACCTTCTGGCGCATTTCCCCGTGCATAGCCAATACTTCGGTTGAGTAGAATCTGTCCATTACGACGTAAGCACAGGGTTACAAGCGGGTAATTACCTGTTTTATAAAGTTGTTCGACACTATTCCAAATTTTTTGGATTTGACGTTCCGTCATCCCACCCAATTCAGCTGCGACCTCATCTTTGGAGCGAATAACTTGATTCAGGTCTTTTGGAACATAACAGGTATTGGTAGATAAAATTTTCACGATTCCCTCGAATTTTTTCGTTTTCTTTCACTTCTGTTATAAATTGAAAACAGATTCATCCTAGTGTGCCGTTTTTGTTCAACGCTGTCAGCTGCCGAATTGCCAGTAAACATAAAACATTTTTGCAATATAACGATAGATCACTTAAAATAGCACCTTGCTGTAGTGATGCACGGCAGTCGGTTGCTCGCAACTGATCATTATCATTTAACTTTTAAGCATCTCGGAGAAATCGAATGGCTTTAACTAATACTGATCGCGCAGAGATCATCGCTAAATTTGCTCGTGCTGAAAATGACACTGGTTCACCAGAAGTACAAGTTGCTTTGTTGACTGCTCAAATCAATGATTTGCAAGGTCACTTTAAAGAGCACAAACATGACCACCACAGCCGTCGTGGTTTGATTCGTATGGTTAACCAACGTCGTAAATTACTTGATTACTTAAACGGTAAAGATCACGGTCGTTATGTTGCTTTGATCGGCGCATTAGGTTTACGTCGTTAATTCGATTTTACTTTGTTTTCGCTATTTCGCATGTTGTTATGCTTTATCGCTGAAAAGAGAGTTTCATCTAATTTATTTTAGGTGATTTTAAGAAGGGGCGCTTGTTCGCTCCTTCTTTGCGTTTAACTTTTTTAAATATTTGATCTAGTGCGATGGCTTCTAAGCTTTGTCATTTATCTACACAGCAGTTGTGGTCTGAATGCCAAACCTTAGGGGTCTCACTAGAATAAAATTAGGAAAATACAATACATGTCTATGTTTAATATAGTTCGTAAAGAATTCCAATTTGGTCAACACCAAGTTGTTTTAGAAACGGGTCGCGTTGCACGTCAAGCAAATACAGTTTTAGTCACTATGGGTGGTGTAACTGTTTTAGTTGCGGTTGTTGCGCAACCTAAAGCAAAAGCAGGTCAAGATTTTTTCCCGTTGACTGTTAACTATCAAGAAAAACAATATGCAGCGGGTCGTATTCCAGGTGGTTACGGTAAACGTGAAGGTCGTGCATCTGAAGCTGAAACTTTGATTTCACGTCTAATCGACCGTCCAATTCGTCCGTTATTCCCAGAAGGTTATTTCAACGAAATCCAAGTAACAGCGACTGTTGTTTCTTCTGATAAGACGATGGATGCTGATATTGCCGCTATGCTAGGTACATCAGCTGCATTATCAATCGCTGGTACACCTTTCCGTGGTCCAATCGGTGGTGCTCGTGTTGGTTTGATCAATGGCGAATACGTTTTAAACCCGAACTTTGAACAACTTGCACAATCTGATCTTGATTTAGTTGTTGCGGGTACAGAATCAGCAGTATTAATGGTTGAGTCTGAAGCGAAAGAACTTTCAGAAGACCAAATGTTGGGTGCTGTACTTTTCGGTCATGACGAAATGCAAATTGCAATTCAAGCCATTAAAGAATTTGCTGCTGCCGCTGGCGCAGTTGAATCAACTTGGGTTGCTCCAACACACAACGAAGAATTACGTGCGAAATTAAAAGAAGCTTTTGAAGCAAAAATTTCAGAAGCCTATACCATTGCAGTGAAACAAGATCGTTATGCAGCTTTGGATGCACTGTATGCAGAAGCGAAAGCGCAATTCGTTCCTGAAGAAGATGTGGATGGCATCGCTGACGAAGTGGACTTCCTGTTTGAAGACCTTAAATACCGTACTGTACGTGACAACATCTTGTCTGGTAAGCCACGTATTGATGGTCGTGACACCAAAACCGTTCGTGGTATCGATGTTCAGGTGGGCGTATTGGACCGTGCCCACGGTTCAGCATTGTTTACCCGTGGTGAAACTCAGGCACTTGTAACTGCAACTTTAGGTAATACACGTGATGCATTGATGGTTGATACCTTAGCGGGTACGAAAACTGACAACTTCATGTTGCATTATAACTTCCCAGCTTACTCTGTAGGTGAAACGGGTCGTGAATCAGGTCCTAAGCGTCGCGAAATTGGTCACGGTCGTTTAGCACGTCGTGGTGTACAAGCGGTTCTTCCACCTGTTGATCGTTTCCCTTACGTACTTCGTATCGTATCTGATATTACTGAATCAAATGGTTCATCTTCTATGGCGTCTGTTTGTGGTGCATCTCTTGCACTTATGGATGCAGGTGTTCCACTTAAAGCGCCAGTTGCTGGTATTGCAATGGGCTTAGTGAAAGAAGGTGAGCGTTTCGCAGTTCTTTCTGACATCTTAGGTGATGAAGATCATCTTGGTGATATGGACTTTAAAGTAGCAGGTTCAGCAAACGGTATTACTGCGCTTCAAATGGACATTAAGATTGAAGGGATCACTGAAGAAATTATGGAAGTTGCGTTAAACCAAGCATTTGCTGGTCGTATGCACATCCTGAATGAAATGAACAAAGTGATTTCACGTGCTCGTCCTGAAATTTCAATGCATGCTCCTACTTTTGAAGTGATCAGCATTAACCCAGACAAGATTCGTGATGTCATTGGTAAAGGTGGCGCAACGATTCGTGCTATTACAGAAGAGACTAAAGCTGCGATTGATATCGAAGACAATGGTACAGTTCGTGTATTTGGTGAAACTAAAGCTGCTGCCCGTGCTGCGATTGCAAAAATCCAAGCGCTTACTGCTGAAGTTGAACCAGGTAAGATCTATGATGGTAAAGTAATCCGTATCGTTGAGTTTGGTGCGTTTGTAAATATCATGCCAGGTACTGATGGTTTACTTCACATTTCGCAAATCTCAAATGAGCGTATTGCAAACGTGACTGACGTATTGAAAGAAGGTCAAGATGTGAAAGTACAGGTTGCGGATGTTGATAACCGTGGTCGTATCAAGTTGACAATGAAAGATATTGAGCAAGCTCAATAATAGCAATACTTTTGATTAAAAAAAGCGCATTGTTTTTACAATGCGCTTTTTTATTAACTATATGAAAACTATAAATATAAATTGGCGAAACAATAAACATAAAAATATTTTATATTAGACATTAGTCGAGTGCTTAAATTGTGAGGATTACAATTAACGTAGAATTCCCCAAATTTCCGCTCCTGCCGTTTTAGATAGACTGTCGGAAGTCTATTTGTTATCCCAATATGAAGGAATATTGCACATGCATATCGATCATGCCGCCACAGGTCAAGATGACCAGCAGCCACCAAAGAAACCCAAGTTTTATCAAATTCTTTACGTACAAGTGATCTTCGCAATTGTTGCAGGGATATTGTTAGGTCATTTTTTTCCTGAATTTGGTGAAAGCTTAAAACCACTTGGTGAAGCCTTCATTAAAATGGTGAAAATGATTATTGCACCCGTAATTTTCTTGACTGTTGTGACAGGAATTGCTGGGATGAAAAATCTCGGTAGCGTTGGACGAGTCACGGGTAAAGCGATGATTTACTTCCTGACCTTTTCAACATTGGCATTAGTCGTCGGGTTAATTGTTGGGAATGTGATTCAACCTGGTCATGGGTTAAATATCGATCCAAGTACGTTACACAGCACTAAAGTTGATGAATATGCAGCTAAAGCACATGAGTCAACTATTACAGGTTTCTTGATGAATATCATTCCAGATACATTGGTAAGTCCATTTGTATCAGGTCAAATTCTTCAAGTTTTGTTTGTCGCAGTATTATTTGGTTTGGCACTTGCTAAATCAGGTGATTTGGGCCGTCCAATTACGGACTTCTTACAACAATTAACCAATCCTGTATTCACTTTAGTGAGCATGTTGATGAAGTTTGCACCTATTGGTGCATTTGGTGCGATGGCATTTACCATTGGCGCTTATGGGATTAATTCAATTGGGAACTTGATGTTATTAATCGCAACCTTCTACATCACCGCATTACTTTTCGTTATTGTTATCTTGGGTGCAGTCGCTCGTTATAACGGTTTTTCGATTATCGACCTGATCCGTTATATCAAAGATGAACTGTGGTTGGTTCTTGGTACAAGTTCATCAGAAGCAGCACTCCCATCATTGATGGCGAAAATGGAAAAAGCAGGCTGTGAAAAATCGGTTGTAGGTTTAGTAATTCCGACAGGGTATTCATTTAACTTAGATGGTACTAATATTTACATGACATTGGCGGCATTATTCATTGCACAAGCATGTAATATTGAATTGACACTCACTCAACAAATGACAATTTTATTGGTGGCTATGCTCAGTTCTAAAGGGGCTGCGGGGATTACGGGCGCAGGCTTTATTACTTTGGCTGCAACGCTTTCGGTTATTCCTGCGATTCCAGTTGCGGGAATGGCATTGATCCTTGGCATTGACCGTTTTATGTCTGAATGCCGTGCTCTAACTAATTTAGTTGGTAATGCTTGCGCAACAATTGTTGTTGCAAAATGGGATAAGGCATTAGATAAAGAGCAACTCGACCAAGCCTTAAAGCATGGTGTGGTACTAAACAAAGAAGTTTAATACTCCTTAATTTGAAAAAGCCTCGATGCCTCGCATACGAGGCTTTTTCATGTCATTTGATTTTGATAATAGAATATACATAGCTTTTTATTGTGCTTCATGGCAGCATTTCTATAGATTTTCAAACTTATCTCGACTCTATGCAGCTTTATTATTTTTATCGTCATAACAGTGAAAATACGATTTTTATTAGCGTGGAACAACAAACAGAACATACGCTTGAGTTTTTATGGGTTGATAGTTTGAGACAGGATTTGGTTAATCATACCGATTCTTGGCAAAAAAATATTTATGAGCATACAGGTGTGGTGCTTAACGAATTTCATATGCGCGACCTGCTCAATATCGAACATCCTTGTGCTTTCGACAGTGTCGAGGAATATGACCTGCTGGTGTTCCGCAAACTGATTAGCCCAGACGACCAGATTTATGAAAGTGACAATGCTTTAGAATCTCATGAAAGTATTTTTGGCCTAGCAACTACACCGATGGGTTTTATTCTAACGCCGAACATTTTGGTGAGTGTGAGGGAGCAGGGAAATAAAGCAATCGAAAGCTATATTCAACGTATTCAAGTAATTATGGGTCGTCCGATTGCTGAACAAAATAAGCCGAGAAAATTAGCCAGTACACCTGCCGATTTATGCTTACGCTTATTGAACAGCATGATTGATGGCTATTTGAATTTACGTACGCCCTTGACCCGTCGTGTTGAATATTGGCAACAGCAACTTTTGCAGGGCAATCGCCGTTTTAAACAGTGGCATCAATTGTTTCATGAAGATATGGCTTTCCAGCAAATTGAAAATTTATGTGAGGAACAAATAGAGACCTTGCAGGAGTTCCGAGATGAACTGGTGGATAATTATCATCATGTGATGGGGGAACATAAACATAAGAATCAAGACATTCTCTTGGTTCGTCTCAATGATTTAATGAGCCATGTAGAGCGTGTTCAAAAACATACCTTGCGTTTAAGAAATGCGATTCAATCGGCGATTGATTTACATTTTTCAGCTATTGCGAATCAAACCAATGAAAATATGCGGATTTTGGCAATTATTACGGCAATATTTGCACCCTTGACTTTGCTGACGGGAATTTACGGAATGAACTTTGAGTTTATTCCAGGATTAAAGTCACCTGTTGGTTTTTGGATTATGCTTGCAGTCATGTTAATGAGCACGGTGGCACTGTTGTACTATTTTTACCAGCAACATCTAGTAGGGCGGGGTGAACGGAGCGTAATTGATTTATTGGCGCAACAGCATAAACAACGAAATTTAAATTTACTTTGGTTCTTAGACTATGAACCAATTAAGCAAACCCTCAAAGAGGTTGAGAAAATGACTAAATTTAAGTAACCAATGGCTGTATAGAACTGAGCCAATTTTATTATTTTTTTAAGCTTTAATTTTATCTCGTTAACATTTTATATTTGTAGGTTTATGCTTTATTTTTTTTAATAAAATTATAGGTTTATTTGAGATTCTAATGATTTTTATTTTATTGAAAGGTAAATAAAAATACCAAATTTCAGTGATGTTGCTACAAAAAATGATCATTTATAATTCAAGTCTAAAATATAAGAGGGAGAAATAGAATGTCATACCGTTTATCAATAACATTGCTGCTTTTGCTGCCGTTGATGGGATGTGAGCTGAAAAATGAAGATCAAAATAAATCAAGTTTGAATGAGCATACCCCATCGGGTTCATCGTTGATGGCGCAATACCCAACGCTGGCTGAATATTTAGACATGGATGAAAGTGAGTTTAATATTTATTTAAACACTGGCTTGGACAGCATAGGAGTGCGTGATCTAACCAAACCAGAGAATATTAAGTCACTCAATATTGGCTATCCAGTTGATACCCAGAAAGCGACTTATGTGATGCGTTCGGTTTTTAATTTGGCTGCACTGAAAAAAGACGATCTTTTGTTTGTCGATGATGCCCAGTCTTCAAGAACAGATAGTTTTGAGATTAAGAGTAGTGCAAGCAGTAGTTTAAGAGATCAGCAATGGTCGGTTGGCGGTTCTGCAAATATTAAAAGATTCGGTTTTAAAGTTGCAGCGAAATATCATCATGCCGAAGCGAATGCCACAGCCAGTACGGTAGGAAGTGTTTCTGCGATTATGCGTCAAGTGGGTGCGGGTAAGACGATTACAATCGGCACTGTGAGTATGGATGATAGTGGTGATAACTTTACTGCATATTTAGTTGGAACAGCACTGACTGAAGAAGAGCTTGAAAAGAAAGTACATACCGTGGTTGAACCTGCGAGTGTAGGCGAATGTCATTATATTAAAGCCGTTCATATTGATGGTGAACCGTTGGATAAAGGGAACATCTATGGCAGTATTCAAGTGCTTTCAAAAATGCAGACTATTTTTGCAAAACTTCAAACACAATATAATCAATGTAATGATGCTGAAACTCGTCAAACGTTAGTGGTCAATATGCGAGAATTGCGTAAGCACATTATTGAAGCGATACAAACATTTTATAAGCAGAATGGCGATTCTTTTGTCACAAAAGTTGAAGTGATGAATCGTGCGATTGGTGAGGGAAAACTAAGTTTTGGTAGCAACAGTAGTAATTCAGAGCATTATAACGGAGGTGGATTATCCATATCTTATAGTGGTATTGGCGCAGGAGGTGGAGTCTCCGCTGAGTTTACTGAATCTTTAAGAAAGGCAAAATCAGATATATTTAAAAACATTAACATCACCGTGACAGCTGAACCTGATTCAATTGGTAATTCAATTGATATTTCTGGATGGAGAAAAGAACTCGGAGATTGGATGAATAATCTAAGTGTAGAAGCAGGGAAGGCTATTGTACTTCCTACAGCAAGTACACTGCCAAAAACGGTAGACATCAAATTTCCTGATACTGAACTTCAAAAGCCAAAAGAAGAATTACAGCCCCCTAGCCATTTGTTTAAGAGTTTGGATGAATGGGAAAAATATTATAAAAAAACAGATCCAGAAAAAGATGCACAAACAACACAAGCAAAAGTAGAGCAGGGACAACCTCAACCTCAACTCAATAGTTCTGTAACACTCTATCAACAGTTTCAAAAAGAGCTGAATGCTTTAAATGAGGCAAGAGATCAACAAAAACAAGCGGAGCAAAAACCGTTACTGTTTGCGCTGAATGCAGACGACAATGGTAATAATGTACGAGTACCAGGTACATTTACCAATGATTTTGAATTACGTGCTTATGATGAGGTCATCCCTCAGTTACGCCCAGATTTGAAAATTCCTGACGAAACAGAACAGACGTTCGAGGGATATGAAAATTTACAGACTTTAATGATAGAGCTGGAAAAACTTGGACGTTTAAATAGTTATTTAAGTTTCTTATCGACTTTACCTGTGAGTCAGGTTTCATCTGAACTCAGTCAAAAGTTCAGTCAATTTTATAGCAATGCCGCAGATAAGGCTTATGAAATCATAATCCAATCAATGACCGCTGGTGTAGATGTGAACTCGAATATCTTGAATGGTTGGATGCTGGATCAGCTTGGTAAGATTGCGAAGACAGCGGAAAATGCCAATATTTATCAAGGTAAATTGTATGAAGAATTGGGAACACCTGAATATTATGATTATGTGAGAACATTGTTAGACCCTGTAAAAGGTAAAGTCTGGTCGGAGGGATCTGGGGGATATATGCCACTCCGTATCCAGGCGAATGGCGAGCCTGAGTTGGCCATTTGGGCAGATATTTCAGCGTATAACGATGATAAGTACGGCAACAAAGTCATGCAATCTGTGGCTTATCGAGACAGAGGGCAAAATCCTTTGAGTCTGTATAAAAATACCCCAATGCAAACCCCATGGTATCCTGTATATATTTTTAATCCTCAGGATCAAGGAAAAGACAAAGCGACTTTGGTCTTTATACAAATGTTCGGTGCATATCAGACAATTTATGGGCGTGCCTGGGTAGTACAACCCACGCCACAATGGCTTGGAACAGTGGATAAAAACCATAACGATGGTGTGTATATATCAAAAGACTCAGGGATTGCACCAAGTTTAGAATCGAAATGGGCATTTTGGGCAAGTTCAAAAGATGATAAACAAGATCGTTATCAGGTGCTGAATGATGAAATGAAAAAAGTTATCTTTTCATCAGGCAACTCATTCTTACCTGATGGCAACTGGGATTACTCGCTCAACTTCCCTTATACGAGCAGCCCTGATGATAAACTTTGGAAAAAATTTAATGTACTTTATCTACCATTGACGGGACATGATCAATCTACCTCTAAACCAATCTTGGGTTTACATTCGGTTGCTCGACCCTATAACCCAAACAATTCGTTAGGTGCATATCGGTATTTTAAAGATCAGGCAGGAACTGTATATAATCAGCAGAAGCAAATCAAAGCTATCCCTCAGTCACAGTCGTTAGTGTTATTACCTTTAAATAGCTTTGTTGCATAAATAAATTTCATCCCCATACATGTTAGATGAATACAGAATCAAAAAGCCGATACAAAACAACGAACTGGTCTGAGTACAATCAGGCTTTACGTCAACGGGGTGCTTTCACCATTTGGTTTGATCCCCAAATGCAATGGTCTGCAACACCTACTGGAAAAAAAGGACGTCAACCTACCTACACTGATATAGCAATTCAATTTGCCCTGACGATACGAAACCTGTTCCAACTGGCTTTACGCCAAACACAAGGTTTCATTCAAAGCCTTTTTCAAATGGCTCACCTCGACTGGAATATTCCAGACTTCTCAACATTGAGTCGGCGAGCAGATAAGCTCCAGCCACTTCTACATAAATCAGCAAAAAATCCACAGGAAGACTTGCATATTTTAGTTGATAGCACAGGGATCAAAGTTACAGGTGATGGGGAATGGGTGCGTAAAAAACATGGCGTAAACCAACATCGTCAATGGCTGAAATTACATCTTGCGACAGATGCAAACAGTGGAGAAATACAAGCGGTTGAAGTCACCACCTGCCAATATGGTGATGCTGAAATGCTCCAACCTCTTTTAGATCAAATTGATGAACCCATTGCATCTGTCACGGCTGATGGTGCTTATGACACAGTGAATTGTTATGATGCGATTTTGAAACGGCAAGCAAATGTAATTATCCCTCCTCGTTCCAATGCTGCTTTATGGGCAGAAAATGAAATTGGTAAAGCAAGGAATCATGCAGTACAAGGCTGTTGGGACAAGGGTCAAAAGCAGTGGAAACGAGATATTGGTTATCATCGACGATCCAGAATAGAGGCTAAAATGTTTGCCTTGAAACGACTTGGACAAGGTGTATCTAGTCGATGCTTTAATCGTCAGATGGTTGACTTGCAAATAAGAGTCGATATTTTGAATAAATTTACTCAACTTGGTACAGCTAAAACGGTGGCTGTTGCATAAATATCTGAAGATTAGAACAACTCTACCTTTCGTCTATTTGTGCAACAAAGCCCCTTTAAATACTAAAAATACCGATTTTTATCAAAATACAGCGGCAAAAACTGGTTATTTACTGCCTTTTGACTATGCGCCGAAACGTGAAGCGATTGATATTGTGAATGCAACCAGTATGCAAACCTTTCAAAAATTAGCACTGTTCAATCAGTTAAGTAAATGACCAGACTTGAAATTGATTGAAATATAAGCATCATGGCTTATATTTCAGTTTTTATTTTTCAATTAATGAAAATGTTTTAATTGCCTGCGGAGTTGCTGCACTTCATCAATCAGGTCCAGCATCACCGCAACCGCAGATAGGCTGGCATCAAAGTCACGTTGTAAACGATAGGCTCGACGTGCTCGGGCGACATCTTCACCGATAAACTGATAACTTTGTGGATCGACTTGGATTTGTAAAATTTCATAATCAATCAGTTTTAAAACCCAATCTGTACTTTGGCCACATGCTTCTGCAAAGTGTTCGAGATCAAGTGCCAATTGTTCATCAATAATTTCAACTTGGCAGTGACCGTCATATTGAATTTCTTTGTATTGAATAGTTGTCATGATCTTACTCCTTATGAGGCACGAGGTCGGAAAGTGGAGAAGGCTTCGGCAAACTGTTGATAAGCCTGTTGTTCTTGCTCACTGTGTGCTGGTGGTAAAACAATATTAATAATTAGATATAAATGCCCTGCGGTTTTATTTGGTATTCCTTTATCTTTGAGACGTAGTTGTTGTCCATTTTTGGCATTTTTAGGTAAATTGACTTTGAGTTGCCCTGCGGGAGTATTGACTTCAATGTTTTGTCCTAGAGCTGCTTCCCACGGACTCACATCAATAGTTTGATAGACATCAGCCCCTTCAATACGAATGCGGTCGGTATCTTTATATTGGATTTCAATATAAAGATCACCATTTTCACCGCCATTGATACCACTTTGTCCTTGACCATTTAAGCGAATTTGCTGGCCTTCTTTCATTCCTTTTGGAATCTTAACCTGTAAGGTTTTTCGCTGGACTTCAGGTTCACCATAGACGTTATAAGTTGGAATTTGCAAGGTAATCTGTTGGGTTGAACCGTGATAGGCAATATCTAAATCGACTTGAATACTGGCATGCTGATCTTCACCCCGATAGCTACGTTGTTGACGTTGCGAACGTTGTTGTCCGCCACCAAACCCTGCGCCAAAACGGCCGAATAAGTCTTCAAAACCACTAAAGTCTGCACCCCCATCGCCTGAACTTTGGCGATAGAACTGGGAACCATCAAAACCACCCGTACCTTGACCAAATCCACCTGTACCTTGGCTAAAGCCTGCAAAGCCCTGTGGATGATCCAGCATCTGGTCATATTCAGCTTTTTTCGTGGCATCACCCAAGGTATCGTAGGCGACATTAATCGCCTGCATTTTGGTTTCAGCATCTGCCTCTTTACTAATATCTGGATGATACTTCTTTGCTAATTTACGATAGGCTTTCTTGATTTCGTCTGCTGAGGCATCTCTTGAAACACCTAGCTCTTCATAATAATTTTTTGCCATGATCTTAAATATAATAATGAGATGTTTCTTTCATTATGAAACGAATTGGCAAGATTTCAATAGGCTGGATTGTATAAGACTTGTTTTGTTGTTTTGGAAAAAATCCCAGCCCTCTGGCTTAGCTGACACCGATCATGATATCCATTGAGCTATAACTTTAATTGAGATAGAGTTTTGGATAAATGCCTTATCCAGTAGACATTCATATCAAATAAAAAAAGACGGTAGCCCGTCTTTTTTTATGAGGAAAATCAATTAACTCAAATGTTCACCAAATAAACCCAACGCTTCTTCGGCAGTAAACTCATAGCGGGTATTACAGAACTGGCAATCCATCTGGATTGGATTTTGTGCTTCTAGTGTTTCATGAACTGCATCCACACCAATTTGAATCAAAGCGTGGGCGCAGCGTTCCTTGGAACAGGTACAACCGAACTTTAACTGCTCAACTTCAGGTAAACGAACCTCTTCTTCGTTATACAAACGATAGAGAATTTCATTGGCTGAAAGATCCGTCAATTCCTCGGGTTTAAGGGTTTCAGTCAGCATGGTCAGACGTGGCCATAAATCCTCATCCACCAGTTTCTGCTCTTCCTCATCATTGCGCGGCAGCAACTGAATCAGTAGCCCACCCGAACGTTTGTCGTTAGTTGCCAGTACGATATGTGTTGGAATCTGTGCAGACAAATCGTAATATTGCTTTAAACAACCTGCTAATGTCGGTTGATCAAATGGTACGATACCTTGGTAGCGTTCGCCGTGTTCAGGTTCGATATTGATGAACAGCACAGGGTTGCTCAGGGCAGCAAGCACGGTACGACTATCTTTACCTTCTGCGAAGCGCGGATCTTCTTCGTAATCTGCGAGCGCACGAACTTCACCTAAGTGATTGCATTCGGCCATAGCCCATTTAAATGTTCCACTTGCTTGAATTTGTAAGCTAATACGACCACGAATCTTGAGTGTACTTGCAAGTAAGGCGGTTGCACTCAGCATTTCACCCAAGAGACTTTGTACCGCAGGCATATATTCACGTTGCGCCAAAATGGTTTGTAGTGCTTCTTCCAAATGAACCACTTCACCACGAACAGGGCAGTCTTCAATAAAAAAGCGTTGGCGTAAATCAGACATATTTTTCTCCAGTGCTCCTTCGAGGGAGCGCAAAGCAACGCTTTGCTTTGTAACGCACTTCAGAATTTATAAAGAGGTGCATGGTTATGCAGTCAATAATGGTGTCAGTTTGCCAAAACTCAAGATGTTTCATTGAGTGATTTTGCATCACATTGTGTGTTTTGATCATTGCTCGCACGATCTAAAATCAAAGTTTTTGTATTTGCAAATAAATACTCAAGCTCGGCAATAGCACTTGGATGGTTTTTAATGATCTCTTGTTGATTAGAATTCCAATGTTGCTGCATAAGCCGTTCATCTTCTTGTTTAAAATGCATCATCAAATTTTGTGCTTCATCTTCGGGAAGGCCTGTTTCAACTAAGGCTTGCTGCGCCATACTTAAAGCAGATGCGTAGGTTTCACCCCAAATCTGTGAGATACCTAAATCATGAAGTAATCGTGCATGATGACGATCTCGAGCACGAACCAAAATGGTTAAATCTGGATAATTTAAACGCAGATGTCGTGCTAGATTCATGCTGTCCTCGACATCATCAATCGCAATAATCAGTAACTTACAGTATTCAATACCTGTAGCGCGTAGGTTTTCGATTTGTGTAACATCGGCATCAATAAAATGATGTCCATATTGTTCAATAAAGTCAGCATCAGGTTGGTTGCTATCAATCACGTTAAAGTGTTTGCCTTGCGCATGTAAAGCACGTGCAATGACTTGCCCAAAACGGCCAAATCCAATAATGAGAATTGGATGTTGTGGGATATCAGCATCAGCCACAGCAACTTTATTTTTTTGCAGCATCGGTAAAATTTTCCGATTAAACAGTGCGTAAAGTAAAGGTGTGAATAGCATCGAACCCAAGATAATGAGAAATGTCGGTGCTAATAATTCTGTGCTAACTAAATTTTCGCTTTCAGCTAGCTTGAGTAGAATTAAACTGAGTTCACCACTTTGTGCCAAGCTTACGGCAAATAAGGTACTAAATTTGGCATTGCGTTGTTGATAATAGCTGATCGCACCGATCACAACTGCTTTGATTAAGACCAATGCAAAGATTGAACCTAGAATCAAGAGTGGAGATTGGCTTAAAGGTGTCAATGAAAGACCTAAGCCAATCGCCATAAAAAACAAGCCTGTCGCCGTATCTTTCAAGGGTTCTAGAATACGCTCAACTTCAACTTTAAATTCAGTCTCAGCAAGTAAAAGTCCAGCTAAAAATGCAGCGATCAAAATATGAAGATTTAAAATATCCATAATTAGGATGACTGAAAGCAGGATGAATAAACTGAGCACAGCAATGAGATGGAGACTTTTTTTATGTACTAAGAAACGAAATATAGGACGAACTAAATAACGATTGGCTAAAAATAGACCTGAAATCGTAGCGATGAGCGCTGCAAAATAGGCGATTCCGTGTCGAGTAGAGGCTGTGTATTCTAGCAAAGGAAAGAGTGCAATCAGAATGACGGTAATAAAAGCCTGCAATTGTAAGGTGGCTAAAGTAGCTTGTTCTAATTTATGGTTGCTTTGTTGTTTTTGTTGGAGTAGTTGTTGTGGAAGAATCAACGCGGAGAGCGCTAAAGCACATCCGAGAATCATACTGAGCCACACTTGATCAAGCAGTAAGAAACATGCTCCAACTAGAAGGATCGTCATGATGAAGTATTGTAGGCCACTATTTTTTAGGATGCCTTTGCGTTCTCCCCATAGTTTTAGCGGGCGAAAAGCAAAGCCAATAAAGAACATCACGGCAATCATACCGAAATGCAGCAGTTGATTAATCAATTCAGGATCTTCAATCAAACCAGAAACACTTGAACCAAGTAAAAGTCCTGCAATCAGATAACCCAAGACAGTCGTGCCTGTGTAACGCTTCGCTAATGGAGCAAAAATTAAAGCTGCCGCCAGTAAAACAATAGCTTGTGGTAGGAATGACATGTTCTGCCTTGATCTGCTGATTTCTTTCAGCTGTTACATTAACTTAAAAATTGGGTGAGTTTGTAAGGGAAATATGAATTTTTCTTTTGGATTTTTATTTTTAAACGCTCTTGAGATGTACGCCTCCATGTCAAACGATATCACGTGAGTTTCATGGAGGTGCAGTATTTATAAAGTAGATGATGTTGTTGGGCGCAATAACCATTTCACAGAAGCATCAATTGAATGAGCCACTCAGAAAATGCATGGCTCATTCATATGAAAATAGGCACTTATTATTCTCAGAACAATAAATGTGAGGCAGTGGCTTAGTATTTAAATTTCACATTCAAACGAATCATACGAGGATCACCCCAATTCACTAATTGCGCATTTGGTGTCGTACCTGCTAGGTATTCTCGGTCAAAGAAGTTTTTAATCGTTAAGCCAGCTCCCCAATGTTTTGCCTCATAACCTGCATTAACATCAAACACTGTATAGCCTGGTAACTCAATATAGGCTGTTCCACGTTGTGCGGTACGTAAACCTTGATAGCGAATGCCTGCACCGATATTCCAGCCTAGTTTGTCAGGACTAAAATAATATTGAGTCGATAATGTTCCCGCATTTTTAGGTACATGGTTGGCTCTTTCCCCAATTTCACTTTCCGTTACACTTTGCATCACTTTCGCAGTTGGGATGTAACTATAAGTGGCAGATGCATTCCATTGATCCGTCAAAGATGCTGCCATTTCAGCTTCAAAGCCTTTGGTTTTTTGTTCACCTGTTTGGATGGAATAAGCACCACTGGCATCTGATTCAGTTACATTTTTACGTGTGAGGTCATAATAAGCAACATAACCTTGCAAGCGTTGATTTAAGGCTTGAAGTTTAATACCGATTTCTGCTTGTTTACCTTCTTCAGGATCGAGTAATTCGCCATTTGCACCTGTATCTGTCACTGGCATAAATGAAGTCGCATAGCTGATATAAGGCGCAAACATATCATTGATGCGATACATGACAGAGGCACTACCTGTAAAGGCTTGATCAGAGTTCTGTGTCGTGGTGTTTTTTAAGATGTTGTCAATTTCAACTTGAGTCCAGTCATGGCGTCCAGATAAGCCAATAATCCAGTTGTCATCAATCTTAACCGTATTGCGAAGATATAAACCTGCATATTGACTATAAGTCAGCTCTTGAGTTGGTGTACCCAGTTTTACGCTGGTAATACCATAACTTGGATTATCCGCATTGAATGAATTAATAGTATCTGTTCTGCGGTAATAATCACTACGCTCTTTCATCATATCCAAGCCAACCATGACATCATAATTGACTCGTCCAAAATTAAAGTTGCGCTGCAAATTACTATCCAACGCATAGTTGATATCTTGCTTATCTTGATTGTTAACTGCACGTTTAATGGTTGGCAATGTGGTATTGCTCGTAGCTAAAACGGCATCACCTTGAGTATCTGTTTTGGTGACAGCAAAGTTTTGTTTATAGGTCCAACCATTATCAAAATAATGTGCATAGTTTGCTCCAGCACGATAGACATCAACGTTATAGCCGTGATCTGGTTCACCAAAGAAAAGATTGTGTGAATAACTCTTATAGGTTGAACTATTGCCATGTGGAATGCCCTGTTGGCGAACATATTCACGGTGCTGATAACTGGCAATAACAGATAAATCGTCCTTTTCACCTAAATCAAAGTTATAAGACGGCGCAATGTAATAGTTTTTGAAATACACATAATCGGTTGGATCATCTTGATCAGAGACTCGACCAACGAGACGGAAAGCACCTTTCTCTGTGTTATTCGGTGCATAGTTAATATCAAAAGTGCCTTCTCTGAGATTGTAGCTACCATAGCTTAAAGTTCCCCGATAAGCGGTTTCTGCCTGTGGGCGCTTTGTGGTTAGGTTGACTAAACCACCAGGTAAAGCAAAACCGAAGCCAACAGAAGTAGGACCTTTGACGACCTCGATCGATTCTAAGCCTGAAATATCTTCTGCTCTTAGTACATTGTCTGATGTCTGTACTCGTAAACCATCAATATAGGTTTGTGAGCTTGAAATTTGTCCACGAATAATAAAATCATCCCAACCACGACGACCATATTGTCCAGAACTAACACCAGCCACGCCTTCTAAAGCTTCGGAAACGGTTTTTGCTTGTTTCTGCTCGATTTGCTGATTGGTTACCACACTAATTGATTGGGCTGTTTCAAATAAAGGGGCATTTGATCTGAGCACAGCTGTGGCAGTCTTTGCTGCATAGCTATTTTTTTCTTGTTTTTCTGCCTGAACTTTAATCTTCGGCAAGACCTGTGTTGAGGTAGAAGATGCGGTATCTTCCTGTTGTTCAGATTGTGCAAAGGTATTGGTTGCCATGACAGCAAGTATAGAAAAAGCGAGGGAGGATGTATGGAATCGCATGGTGAAATAATGATCTTGCAGAAATGCTAATTATAATCATTTTCATTTATAAAGTTAATGTTTATTACGAATAGTTTGATTTCTTTATTTTTTGGAAATGATTTTTAATATCACAAAATTTAATAAACCACTGATTTAACTAAACTCTTGTGGATCAACGTCAATCGAGAGTCTGAGCAGATGCTGACGCGGTAAATGTACCACTTGTTGCCACCATTGACGTAAATAAAAGTGCAGTTTGGCGCGATCAGTGGATAAAATCACCATATGCGCCCGATAACGACCAGCTTTACGTTCCATCGGTGCGGGAATGGGCCCCCAAATATCAACTAAATCTCCAGCCATTGTACGTAATTGTTGTGCAATATCTGCCAAGAATTGTTGGCTATAATCTCTGTCTTTAGATTCAACCCGAACCAATACTGCATAACGATAAGGTGGTAGCAGGGCAATTTTGCGATCAGCCAGCATTTGTTTGGCGACAGTACGATAATCATGTTCAATCAATGTGGTCAGCATCGGATGATCTGGACGCAAACTTTGCAAATAAACACTGCCTTTATGCTCACCACGACCAGCACGGCCAGCGACTTGCACAATCAGCTGTGCAGTTCGTTCAGGTGCACGTGGGTCAACACTGAGCAGTCCTGCATCAATATCTAAAATCGCAACAAGGGTAACATGCGGAAAATGATGGCCTTTGGCCAGCATTTGAGTGCCCAACAAAATGCTCGGTTTATTTTGCTGAATGCGATCATAGATTTTTTGCCAGCTACCGACTCGACTGGTGCTGTCACGATCGACCCGAATCACTTCATGATGTGGAAAAAGCTCCTGTACATGTTCTTCAAGTTTTGCTGTTCCTGCCCCAATCGTTTTTAAGCTTTGTTTCTGACAGGTAGGACAATGATCAGGCAGGCGATTGATGGTGCCGCAATGATGACAATGCAAATAATGGTAGGGTTGTGAATGCAAAGTAAAATGCGCATCGCAATGTGGGCAGTTGGCTTGCCAACCACAGCTTTCACACATCAGGATCGGCGCATAACCACGTCGATTTAAAAAGATCAGCACTTGTTCTTTACGTTCTAAAGTATGTTTGATCTGTTCGATCAGGGTTTGGCTGAGTCCGTGCTTCTTTTTTGCGATTTTTAAATCCACCACATACATTTTCGGCAGTACAGCGATGCCCGCACGCTGATTCAACTCAAGCAAATGTAACTTGCCCGATTCTACCAAGTGATAACTGTCGATACTTGGGGTGGCTGAACCGAGAATGACAGGGCAGTTTTGCAAATGGCCACGATACAACGCGACATCACGGGTATGATAGCGGAAACCTTCTTGCTGCTTAAACGAGAGATCATGTTCCTCATCTAGAATGATTAAGCCCAAATGCGGTATTGGGGTATAGATTGCTGAACGTGTGCCAATAATAATGGAAGCTTTGCCCGTTTGTGCATGTTGCCATGCCTGTAAACGTTTTGAGTCATTTAAGCCTGAGTGCAGCAAGGCCACATCACAGTGAAAGCGAGACTTAAAACGAGCGACCGTTTGCGGGGTTAGGCCAATTTCAGGCACCAGTACCAATACTTGTTTGCCTTGTTTTAACACCTCATGCATGACTTGCAAATAAACTTCAGTTTTGCCACTGCCAGTCAAACCATCGAGTAAAAATGCCTGATAGTGATGTTGTGCTTTGAGGATCTGTTGAATGGCTTTCTTTTGATCTTCGTTCGGTGTTAAAGGCACTTGAGCCAATTGCACAGGTGTAGGGGTGAAATCATGCGGTTCTAGGCAGCATTCAACCAAGCCCTTTTTTTCTAATGCCTTTAAAGTTGAGGTTTCTACACCACTCAGGTTAAGTATATTCTCGGTGGCTCCATGTGGATGAAGCTTCAAAACCTGATGGGCATCATATTGTTTTTGAGAGCGTTTTAATAAGGCATTGGGGTCATTGTGAGGGATGATTTTCCATAAATGAAACAGAATGTCTAAGGCGCGACCTTGTCTTAACAAAGTAGGCAGGGCACTTTGCATCACCTCACCAATCGGAAATTGGTAATATTGGGCTGACCATGTCAACAAAGTTAAAACTTGTTGGTCTAAAATCGATTCCTGATCGAGTAATTCTGTGATTGCCTTAAGTTTGAATTGCCCTATAAATACTTCGTTTGGATCAACTTTCTCCGTAATGATTCCCACGAGATTTTGCCGACCAAAAGAAATCGCGACACGTGCACCGATTTGAGCTTGTGCGTATTGTTCAGCGCTGACCGTGTAGTCAAACGTGTCGTAAACATAAACGGGTATTGCAACTCGAATACGGTACAGAATCGCGTTAGAATTTTCGGTAGGCATATAGGCTTCATTCATGGGTAAAATGGCATGACTGCATGTCATGGAATTATGCTAAAGTGCGAAGTGTTATGTCGATGAATTTCTTGTGAAACTCTCAGGTTTCATTTCAAACACGGATGCAACTGTAACAACAACTATTTTGGGACAATTAGAACAGAACCATGCCTGCTTATCAATTTACTGCGCTTGATGCCTCTGGAAAGCAACATAAAGGTGTGCTGGAAGGGGATTCTGCACGCCAAATTCGTCAACAGTTACGCGATAAAGCATGGACACCCATTGCGGTCGATGCCGTTGAGCAAAAAGACAAACAGCAACAACGCTCATGGTTTAAAAAAAGCTTTAGCGCCTATGATCTTGCCCTGATGACGCGCCAACTTTCAGTTTTGGTTGCTGCGGGGATTCCATTGGAAGAAGCATTACGTGCGGTCAGTAAACAAAGTGAAAAGACTCATGTACAAAACTTATTGATCGCTGTGCGTTCCAAGGTTTTGGAAGGGCATTCATTAGCACAAAGTATGCAACAAGCAGGTCGTTTCCCTGAGCTTTATATTGCAACGGTTGCTGCGGGTGAGCGTTCAGGCCATCTTGATCTGATTCTAGATCAGCTTTCGGATTACACCGAAAATCGTTTTGCTATGCAAAAGAAAATTCAGGGCGCGATGATTTATCCGATTGTACTGATGTTGATGTCTTTCGGAATTGTGATGGGTCTAATGACCTATGTCGTGCCTGAAATCGTCAAGACTTTTGAGCAAAGTAAAGAAGCCTTGCCATGGATTACGGTTGCCTTGATGAAAGCCAGTGCTTTTATTCGGCATACTTGGATTGCTATGCTGATCCTTGCTGTGATTGCAATCATTCTGTTTACACGGTTTCTAAGAACCACCGCAGGGCATTATGCCTTTGACCGTTTAACACTCAAGTTGCCTCTGTTTGGTAAACTCTCGCGTGGTATCAATGCAGCACGTTTTGCCAGTACGCTGTCGATTCTGACCCGTTCTGGCGTACCTTTGGTTGAAGCCTTGCGAATTGGTGCGGAAGTCAGTAATAACTGGGTGATTCGCGATGCGATTGAAGTGGCGATGGAACGTGTAACAGAAGGTGGTAATTTAGCAACACAATTGGAGCGTTGCGGTTATTTTCCACCCATGATGGTACAAATGATTCGAAGTGGTGAAGCGTCAGGTGAACTGGACCGCATGTTGGATCGTGCATCCACGATGCAGGATCGCGAGGTGACGACCTTTATTTCTACATTACTGGCCTTGCTTGAACCCTTGATGCTGATTTTTATGGCGGCAATTGTATTGGTGATTGTGATTGCAGTAATGTTGCCAATTATTAATATGAATAATATGATCTAGGAAATTTGATGTTTGAGATGAAAATGAATAATTCAGTGAGTGAACAGCATTCTAAGCATAATCTTAATTCTGCCACTCGAAGCACGGCTTCTCGCCTTGTGGCAGGGTCGAGCGTTGCTCGACTTAATCCTTCCTCAGGATTCACCCTGATCGAAGTGATGGTGGTGATTGTAATTTTAGGTGTATTGGCTGCGCTGATTGTACCTAATGTGATGGGACGTGGTGAAAAAGCCAAAGTAGATACCACCAGTATTACCTTAAAAGGTATTGCTGGTGCTTTGGATCAATATAAGCTCGATAATGGTCGTTATCCATCGATGCAAGATGGTGGTTTAGATGCTTTGGTCAACAAACCTGCGGCCGCTAAAAACTGGTTGCCAGGTGGTTATGTTAAAGGTGGTTATCCAAAAGACAGTTGGGAAAATGATGTTCAATATGTGATTCCTGGCCGTGAAGGTCGCGCGTTTGATTTATATTCGTTTGGTGCGGATGGTAAAGAAGGCGGCGAGGGTAATGATGCCGATATTTATTATCAGCCATAATGCTTGAATAAAATATCACTTCATTTTTTTGATTAAATAAATCAAGAGTGAAGTGATAATGTTTATTGATTAATAATTTTTATATAAGTTTTTGAAAAATATGTAAAAATAAAATATTAACTATGTGAGATTTATAATAAGAATTATTCCCATGCTTAATCGTTACAAGAAACAATGAATTATGTAGGTAAATAGACTTTTCCTTTAAATCAAAGCTTTGCATAATAAATTCAGACCATTTAAATCAGGCATGGAGTGAGCAAATGAAAGCATTTTTTATGTTGGATGAACTGAATCAGTTTCATTGGGCAATGCTTAAATCTGTCTTACTGATTTTAATGTTATTGCCGATTACAGAAGGGGCTTTAAGTTTATGGCATGCTACAGAAGGTAGCAGCCAGATCATGATTGGTTTTTTTGCATTAAGCATGTTGAGTGCATGGTTTGTACTGTGTTTTCTAAGTGCCTTAAAAACAACCGTATGGGATAATCAGGAGATGATTTCCAGATATGAGCAATTGTTGTTTAAGGCTTACCGTTATATTCCGATGTTGTTTTTATCGAGTCTGGTTGCATATTTATCCGTGCAATTGCCATTGGCCTTGTAACTCAAAGATCAATCCCGTTATAAAAAAAGAGCGTTGATTCAAACGCTCTTTTCATCTTACCGCCGTGACTTAAAGGAAACATCGACTTTACGTGGGCGATAAATCCATCCCATCACTAACAATAATAGTGAGAAAATCAAGATTGGATAATCACTCAAACGATTATATAACGTTTGCCCTTGCATTGCAGGTAAATCACCACGTAATACGAACTCTTCATCCAGAGGTGCTTGTTTCACGATATGGCCATTGTGGTCAATAAACGCAGTCACGCCTGTATTGGTAGCACGAATAAACCAGCGACCATTTTCTTTGGCGCGCATTTGTACCATTTGTAAATGTTGCCAAGGACCTGCTGTACCTGTAAACCAAGCATCATTTGAAACAGTAATTAAAAAGTCACTATTCATCGCATTACGACGGGTCAGATTAGGATAAGCTACTTCATAACAAATGGCAGCAGCAAGCGCATGTCCTTTGATGGTTAGGGGCTTTTGGTTGGCTTCTCCACGTGAAAAACCACTCATACTGATATCATTTTGCATCGCAGGTAAAACCCATTTCAGCATTCCTGAAAGAGGAATATATTCGCCAAATGGAACAAGACGTTGTTTTTTATACAAGCCATGCGAGTCACTGCCTGACGCCATAATACTATTGTAATATAAGGGTTCGCCCACTTGTTGAGACTTTGGTAGATCCCAGTAAGGGATTCCAGTCACCCAAGCGCTATCTGCCTTTTTTGCTTGAATATCCATTGCTTTTAAAAAGTCTGGAATATCCGTTTGAAATAAGGGAATTGATGATTCAGGCCAAACGATAAGATCACGACCCCATTCCGCACGGGTTAAAGTGGCATAAATTTCTAAGGTTTTAATTTGATACTCAGTCAGCCATTTCAGGTCTTGAGGAATATTGCCCTGAATCAGAGACACACTCAGTGGCTTGGCAGCTTTTGGCTGAACAAACTGGATGAATCCAGCACCCCATGCACCCGCTATCAGTAGTGCAGAAGGAATAGCCCAGAACCAACGACGATTTAAAATTTCGACCAAAGCACATGCCAACACAATGACCACAAATGAAACTGCATAAATGCCAAATAAAGGCGCATAGCCATCCAGTAGCCGTTCAGTAAATGCATATCCAGCAAACAACCACGGAAAACCTGTGAATACCCAAGTTTTTGCCCACTCAAATAGTACCCAGAGTGGTGCAAAGGTGAGTGGTGTTTCTGGAAAAAAGCTACGGTACAGCCATGTTTGAAAAGCTGTAAATAAACCCATGGCTGCTGCCATAAAGGCAATCATCAAAATGCTTAAAAATGCATTGGTATCACCATAAGTATGGATAGAGGTGAAGAGCCAGAACGCGCCGACAAACCATAAACCAAAACCATAGGCCCAACCTAGCGCAAAAGCTTGGAGTGGGTTACGCTGTCGTAACACCGCATAAAGCAATGCTGGTGATAGAATCGCTAGCCACCAAAAATAATAAGGTGCTAAAGCTAAACTAAAGATTGCACCTGAAATGAGTGCAATCAAAAGAGGGAAAATAAAGGGTAACTGTTTTTGCGGTTGAGAAGTTTTTAACAGCTTTTCAAAATAGGCTCTCATTGACGTACAGCTCGAATCAGATGAATAGTGCGTGCATCTGCTTCAATAATGGTAAATTGCCAATCTCCAAGCTCAATGGTTTGACCTTGTAAATCGCTCACTAAACCAATCTCTTGCAGCAGCAAACCGCCCATAGTTTCAACTTCATCATCAGAAAAATCAGCATCTAAAATAGTGTTGAAATGTTCAATTGGTGTAAGTGCCTGCACAATCCATGTATTGGCTGTAGTGGGATCATTGTCAGGTACGATATATAGTGCTTCTTCATCGGCAATATCGTGTTCGTCTTCAATTTCACCGACGATCTCTTCGAGAATGTCTTCAAGGGTGACTAGGCCAGAAGTTGAACCATATTCATCGATGACAATCGCAATATGTGTTTGGGTGTTTTTAAGCATACGTAACACTTGGTCTGAACGTGCACTTTCAGGTACAAACAAAGGTTGGCGCATCAGAGCGCGAATATCGACTTTGACATTGCGCTCAGTTAAGAAAGGCAATAGGTCTTTGGCCAAAAGGATACCCACTACATTGTCACTTTGATCTGCTGAAAACACAGGGAAGCGTGAATGCGCTGAATCAATCAGCACATGCAGAATATCAAGTAACTGGTCATCTTCCTGTAAGCTGATAATTGCTGTACGTGGCGTCATGACTTCCCGAATTTTTGTTGCTGGTAGATCGAGAACACCCTCAAGCATAGCAACAGTATCTGGTTCTAAAAAACGACGTGAGTCTTGAACTAACCTGAGTAATTCATCGCGGGTTTCAGGTGCAGTACCTAACCATTTTCTTAAGCCACGCATACCCCACGACTGACTGGATTCCTCGACCATGATCTTTCCTAAAGACTCTCTATATCAATTAGATGATTTTCATCATACCGAAGAAAAAACGGATATGCATCAATAAAACGATGCGAAAAATGTACAGTTTTTCAAAAAGCTGTTGATGATTTTTATCGACTTACTTTATGTTAAAATGTGAATCTTAAAATATATGAGTATGATGATGTCTGAACAACCTCAACTTCCTACGGTTCAACTGAATACCAGAGGCTTGCGTTGCCCTGAGCCAGTCATGATGTTGCATCAAGCGATTCGTAAAGCAAAATCAGGTGATATTGTTGAGGTACTTGCCACAGACCCTTCTACCTCATGGGATATTCCAAAATTTTGTATGCATCTTGGGCATGAGTTACTGCTTAAAGAAGAAAGCCTTGGTGCAAATAGTCATACCGAATATCGTTACTTAGTGCAAAAAGGCTAAGTTTTGGTTTCTACATATATTTCAGGTTTATTGTTAGGTTTCTCTTTAATTCTAGCGATTGGCGCACAAAATGCTTTTGTATTGAAACAGGGATTGTTAAAGCAACATGTGTTTTGGGTTTGCCTTGTTTGTGCATTATCTGATGCAGTTTTGATTTGCTTTGGTGTCTTCGGTTTTGCATCGATTTTGAGTCAGCAGATAGGGCTGATTCAAGTCATGAAATATTTTGGTGCTGCCTTCCTATTTATTTACGGCTTACGTAGTTTTTATAACGCCTATAAAGCCAATAGTGGTCTCGTTGCCTCAGCACAACCAACTACAACTTTGGCGCAAACTTTGATGTTATGTTTGAGTTTTTCTTGGTTAAATCCACATGTCTATTTGGATACGGTGGTGTTGCTCGGCTCAATTTCAGCACAATATACTGATAAAGTGGCGTTTGCAGCAGGAGCGGTTTCTGCGTCTTTCTTGTTCTTTTTTAGTCTAGGTTTTGGTGCTCGTCTACTACGTCCAGTTTTTGCCAATCCGAAAGCATGGAAATTGCTTGATGGGATCATTGGTGTGGTGATGTGGATGATTGCACTTTCATTGTTACGCTAAACCTAAGAAATAAAAAAACCAAGCCGAAACTTGGTTTTTATCAAAAATTTACATATTTGGATAGTTAGGACCACCGCCACCCTCAGGGGTTACCCAAGTAATGTTTTGTGATGGATCTTTGATGTCACAAGTCTTACAGTGTACGCAGTTTGCTGCGTTGATCTGGAAACGCTTAGAACCATCATCATTTTCCATGATTTCATAAACACCAGCAGGGCAGTAGCGTTGAGCAGGCTCATCCCATTTCGGTAAGTTTACATTCACTGGAATTGATGGATCAGTTAGCTTTAAGTGAGCAGGTTGGTTCTCTTCATGCACTGTATTTGATACGAATACTGAAGATAAACGGTCAAAGGTCAACTTACCATCTGGTTTTGGATAGTTTGGTTTGAACGTCGATGCATCTACAGTTTTAAGTGCAGCAAAGTCTTGTTTTAAGTCATGTAACGTAAATGGCACTTTAAGGATGTTTTGATCAATAAAGTTAAATGCGCCACCAATCCAAGTACCAAACTTGTGCATCGCTGGACCAAAGTTACGTGCTTGATATAACTCTTCTTTTAACCAAGAGTTATTATACTTATCTGTATAAGTCGTTAACTCTTTAGCAAAATGATCGTCGCCTTCAAGAACGCGAGCAATTGCAAGATCACCACCTTTTGCGACGCCCGCTGCGATTGCTTCAAACACAGCCTCGCCACACAACATACCTGACTTCATTGCAGTGTGAGAGCCTTTGATTTTTGAAAAGTTCAAGAAACCAGCATCATCACCGATCAAGCAACCGCCTGGGAAAGTCAGTTTAGGTAAAGAGTTAAAGCCACCTTTTACAACTGCACGTGCGCCGTAAGAAATGCGTTTACCACCTTCAAGGAATTGCTTAATGGTTGGGTGAGTTTTCCAACGTTGCATTTCCATAAATGGATACATATTTGGATTTTCATAAGATAAATCCACAATCATACCCAAAGTTACTTGGTTGTTCTCAGCGTGGTATAGCCACCAACCACCCGCAGAACCTGTTTCAGATAATGGCCAACCTGCACCATGCATCACTAGACCAGGCTTATGCTTAGCTGGGTCAATTTCCCAAAGTTCTTTAATACCAATACCGTAATGTTGCGGATCAGCATCTTTATCTAGGTTATATTTAGCAATTAGGCGCTTACCGAGGTGACCACGGCAACCTTCAGCAAATAGCGTATATTTTGCATGGAGTTCATAACCAGGCGTGAAGTTATGTGTTGGCTCACCATTTTTGCCAATCCCCATATCACCTGTTTGAATCCCTTTCACAGTACCATCTTCATGGTAAAGCACTTCAGAGGCAGCAAAACCAGGGAAAATAGAAACTTCAAGCTCTTCAGCTTTTTGACCTAACCAACGCACAACATTACCGAGGGAAATAACATAGTTTCCTTCGTTGTGCATTGATTTTGGTACCATCCAATACGGCATTTTTTGTGCTTTGGTATCAGACAATAAGAAATAGGTTTCGTCGCCCGTTACAGGTACATTGAGTGGCGCACCTTCTTCTTTCCAGTTCGGGAACAATTCATTCATGGCACGTGGTTCAAGTACAGCACCAGAAAGGATATGCGCACCTACTTCAGAGCCTTTTTCAACAACACACACTGAAAGATCAGGTAGGTTGTTTTCAATCGCTAATTGACGAATTTTAATCGCAGCAGATAAACCCGCAGGCCCTGCGCCTACGATCACTACGTCAAACTCCATCGCTTCACGTTCGATGTGTTCCATGTAGGACTCCTCATATTTTTAAGGGTGGCAACCGTAATATTGCGATTCGGTGCTGCCATGAGTGTTCTGAATTGCCAAACACAAATGCTACTATTGTGCTTGCAAACGTTTGGGATAGTATAGTTTTAAACCTTGGGCTCGCCAATTGGCTGAGCGGTCATATTTTCTCGTCAGCAAGGCATAAACTATGATAAATGAAAATGATTCTCCACAAAACCCTTTAGAAAATCAGGGAAAAATCATGTTTTCTGATGATAAAAACTTAATGAACATTTCACAATACTTAAAAGATGTACAGCAAAGTCACAAAAGGTCAATTCCACCTTTAGACCAATGGCATCCAAAGCATTGTGGCAAAATGGATTTGAAAGTAAAAGCCAATGGTGAATGGTGGCACGAAGGTCAATTGATCAAGCGGCAGGCGCTATTGGATTTGTTTACTAAAGTACTTTGGAAAGAAGAGGGTAAATTTTATCTTAAAACACCTGTAGAGCAGATTGAAATTGAGGTAGAAGATGAGCCTTTATTAATCAATCATGTGTATCAAATTGAAATCGATGGAAAATCTTATTTGCAAGTCTCTACAACCAATCAGGACGTCGTGATTGTGGATGAAACACACCCTATTTTTATGCGTGAATATGCAGGTGAATTACGTCCCTATGTACATATACGTTTTGGTATCAATGCTTTAATCCAGAGACAAAGTTTTTATCATCTCGTGAACTATGGTTCTTTGTCTGAAAATGCTCAAGGTGAGGCTGTTTTAACGTTAAAAAGTGGTGATTTGATCTTGCATTTGAGCACCTGAGGTTTAAGCTTAAAAGATTAGATAAATTAGTGCTCACGTGTGTATGACAGTTGTTCAACCTATGCCTCTCTTATTGGATCCTATGCCACACGCATCTGCTGATGCGCCAATTGGGGTTTTTGATTCGGGTATTGGTGGATTATCGATTGCACAAGAAATTGCACAACATTTACCGAATGAACGCATTCTTTATTATGCAGATACAGCGCATGTTCCCTATGGTGCGCGTTCAGATCAAGAGATTCGCAAGCTTACTGCTCAAGCAATTGAGTGGTTGTATCGACAAGGTTGCAAAATTGCAGTTGTCGCTTGTAACACTGCTTCAGCTTTTAGTTTGGATTATTTGAGAGATTATTATGGTGAGCGTTTTCCAATCGTAGGTTTAGTTCCTGCGTTGAAGCCTGCTGTGATCCAAACCCAATCTAAAGTTGTAGCAGTGTTAGCAACACCAGCAACTTTTCGTGGTCAATTGATTAAAGATGTCATGCTCAAATTTGCTGAACCTGCTGGGGTGAAAGTTCTCGCTGTAACCAGTTTGAAACTGGTACCTTTTGTAGAGTCAGGTCAACAAATGAGTCAAGGTTGTTTGAATGTATTGCAAGAAATTTTACAGCCTGTTGTTGCTCAAGGTGCTGACTTTTTAGTGTTAGGTTGTACCCATTATCCCTTCCTAAAAGATGCGATTCGTCAGGTTTTTGGTGAAAAGTTAAAGTTAATTGACTCTGGGCAAGCGGTTGCACGACAAACAGCATATATTTTAATAAAAAATAGGTTATTATGTGACAAAATAAGTCATAATATTACACGTATTGAATGTTATGTCAGTGGTAATAATGCGATTGAGTTATCATTAGTGCTCAAACATCTAGTACCAGAACAAATAACATGGACGATTCGCAATTTGGATGAAATTACTGCTTAAGTGCGTAAAATCTAATCATATTTGTGGTTTGGTCTAGGTTATCTATTAATAAAATTTAAGCAAAATAGCTTAAAATTATTGATCAGTGAATTGAGGCTTAGCCTATGCAAGATACCCGTTATCAAGTGTTTATTTCTACGTCTGGCAATGAAATGCAACCAGAGCGAGCAGTCTTGACTCAAACTTTGGTTGGGATGGGTTTCTTTTCGTGGGGCTTAGAACAGCGCACACCATTAAGTACCTCTATTGCTCGTCGTCAAATAGATGACTGTGATTACGTCGTAATCTTATTAGGTAGCCAGTATGGCGAACAATCCGTTTCAGGTGTCGGTTACATGCATCTGGAATATATTTACGCCATGACGAAGCAGAAACCTGTGATTGTATTCATGCATGAAGATCCTGAATCACGTGATGCTGTATTACATGATCATAAATTAGAATTGAGAGAAAAATTCAAAGAGTTTAGAAAACAGCTTCAACATGAAGTTGATCAAGTTTTTACTTATCGGACTTTGCGTGATTTAGAACTTGCGGTACGTTCGAATATGCCACAAATGTTAGAGCGTTATCCTGTGGTCGGTTGGGTGCGTCCGCAAAATACGCAAGTTTTACAAGATGAAATTGACAGTTTGCGTGCAAAAGTAAAACAACTTGAAACTGAAGTTGGAAGTCGAGAAGTCGATCCGATTGCAACTGTTCCAAAGGTATCAATGCATGAGATTTATTCATTTGAATATCGTATGCATGCTTATCAAGATGGTAATTTCAAAGAAGTTAAACCATTCCGTAAAATGACATGGGCACAATTACTGAATGTGCTTGGTTCATCATTTGTGATTCCAACACCTGAAGAATATTTTTCCAAGCGTATGAATGAATATCTAAATGAAACGGGTCTGGATGATGCGCGCAAGGAAATGCCACGCGCGCATGCTGTTTCTCGCGCGCAAATCAATATTCGTGCACTGCATGAAATTAAAACACAAATGCGTCAAAATGAATGGATTATGCCAACTGGCCGTGATGATCGCCAACGGATGTTATGGCAATTGACCTCAAAAGGGCAGAAGTTATTAGAAAGTAACATTCTGGATAGTAATCGGGTTTTTCAATTTAAGACCATGCATTAATTCAATTTAAAAAATAATCATAAAACTGCTAAAGTAATTGAAGAAATTTAGCTATAGCGGAAGCGATCTATGTCAGCTACACCAAAACCAAAAGTGACTGTGGTTTTAGCAAATTTAGGTACGCCAGACGAGGCCACTGTGCCAGCAGTACGTCGATTTTTAAAACAATTTTTATCCGATACACGTGTAATTGAAATCCCGAAACCGATTTGGTGGATTATTTTACATTTATTTGTATTGACATTCCGTCCTAAAAGAGTGGCTGAAGCTTATGCTTCTGTATGGTCAAAAGATTCACCAATGCGAGAAATTGTGCTTGAGCAAACTGAATTGGTGAAGCAACGCTTACAATCGGAAAATCAGCCTTTTGATTTGACGGTTGTTCCAGCTATGACCTATGGGCAACCCAGCATATATGGTGTTTTTGAGCAGCTTGAAAAAAATCCACAAGAGCACGTTATCCTTTTACCTTTATTCCCTCAGTATTCCGCAACATCAACAGCACCCCTTTATGATGCTTTTGCAAAATGGATTCCTAAACAACGCCATTTACCCGGTCTGACGTTAATCAAAGATTATTATCAACATCCCATGTTTATTCAGGCATTGGCGGATAGTGTTGTCGCTTATCAAGCCCAATATGGTAAACCTGAAAAATTATTGATGTCTTTTCATGGTATCCCGCAGCCGTATGCGGATAAAGGTGATCCTTATGCTGATCGTTGTCGTATGACAGCGAAACTCGTCGCTGAAGCATTGCACCTAAATGAGCATGAATGGGCTATTAGTTTCCAATCTCGCTTTGGTAAGCAGGAATGGGTTAAGCCATATACGGATGTGATTTTACAGCAATGGGGTGAGCAAAAAGTTAAATCAGTGCAAGTATTGAGTCCTGCATTTTCGGCGGATTGTTTAGAAACATTGGAAGAGTTGGCCATCCAGAATAAAGAACTGTTTCAACATGCGGGTGGTGGGGAATATGCTTATATTCCTGCTTTGAACAGCGATCAAGCGCATATTGATTTGCTTGCTAGTCTAGTTCAGGCTAATCTTGATGCCCTTACTCATACCTTAGCCCATCGTTAAATTGACGTTTTATTTCGCCAGAGGTTTTTATGCTGCAAGTCAAAATTGTACCCGTTACTGCATTTGCCCAAAATTGTTCTATTCTTTGGGATAGTGAAAGTAAAGAGGCTGTTTTGATTGACGCAGGTGGTGATGCTGCTGTACTCAAACAACAAGTAGAAGCACTCGGTTTAAATGTTAAAGCACTTTGGTTAACGCATGGGCATCTTGATCATGCAGGTGCGGTGGGTGAACTTGCTGAGACATGGAATATTCCAGTGATTGGGCCGCATAAAGAAGATCAGTTTTGGCTTGATATGATCCAAGAAGTCTCAGCACGCTATGGTTTCCCGATCCCACAACCTGTCAAAGTTGATCAGTGGTTAGAGGGGGGCGAAACGTTGAAACTGGGTGAGGATGAATTTGAAGTCCGTTTTGCGCCTGGTCATACGCCTGGTCATGTGATGTTCTATAATGCCAAACATGGTTTGCTATGGACCGGTGATGTATTGTTCAAAGGTTCGATTGGGCGTACTGATTTTCCAAAAGGTAATCATCAGCAATTACTTGATTCAATTCAGCGTGAATGCTTTAGCTTGCCTGATGAAACTCAGTTTATCTCAGGTCATGGACCGATGAGTACCATCGGCTATGAAAAGCAGTTCAATCCTTTTGTGGCAAGTAAAGCAGGTTAGTCCTCGTAATCATCTTCTTGGCGTTGCAAGCCTGATTGAGGGGCATCTTGAGTAGGTAATTTGTATTCATCGCTCGCCCAAGCCCCAAGATCGATTAGTTTGCAACGCTCTGAGCAAAACGGACGAAATTCATTACCTTCCCAAGTGCTGGCTTCACCACAACGAGGGCAGGGAAATGTACGTGGCATAGAAAATTCCTAAAACATAAAACAAATAGATTAGGCAAAAGTAAAGTGAGTTGTTAGACTTATGCCGATTTCTAGATAGTTTGATGAGATTATGTCGATTCGTCAATTTCAAGCACAACGTATGCAAGCCCCTCGTGATTTTATTGCCATTCCTAGTACACCGATTTGTGTCGAAATTGGTGCTGGAAAAGGCAAACATGCCTTGTTGTTTACGGGGCAAAATCCACACACCACGTTGTATGCGATTGAACGAACCAAAGAAAAATTTCTGGCTATGCAAAAACAGCATCAACTAGAACCGCGTGAATATCTCAATCCGATTCATGCCGATGCTTTACCTTGGATTGTGCATGCCCTATATCCTGCACAGGTCGAACAATTTTTTATTCTCTATCCAAATCCAGAGCCGCATAATCCTGCACAACGTTGGCTGAATATGCCATTCTTTGAGTTCTTACTTTCTCGTCTTCAGCCCAATGGCTCGATTACGCTCGCAAGCAATATTCCTGAATATATTGATGAAGCTGAACAGCAGTTGATTGAGCTATGGAAACTGCCATATGAAAAGCAGAAAATTGCAGTAGATTCTGCACGTACTCATTTTGAAATTAAGTACTTAGAACGTGGTGAATTGTGCCAACAATTGATCATTCGAAAACCAGAAGGCTATACAACCCGTTTTGATGATTTTGCACCATTGCAAGGGCAGAATATTCAAGAGAACCTTGATGTCTAAACGCATTGCGATTATTGGTGCAGGTCCAGCGGGCTTGATGGCTGCTGAAGTGTTGAGTCAATACAACTATCAAATTGATGTGTTTGAACAAAAACCTTCTGCAGCGCGCAAGTTTTTAATGGCGGGCAAAACAGGTTTAAATATCTCACATGCTGAGCCTGTAGACGTATTTATCCAACGCTATGATCGTACCGATTGGTTGAGCCCTTGGGTGAAACAATGGGATGCTCAGTGGATTCAAAATTGGATGCAAGGTCTTGGGATCGATTCCTATGTCGGCAGTTCAGGGCGTGTGTTTCCAGTAGAAATGAAAGCAGCACCGTTACTTCGTGCTTGGTTAAAGCGATTGATTCAGAAGGGCGTAAAATTCCATTATCGTCATCGTTGTGTGGATTTATCCAACAATCAACTCACGATAGAGAATCAGACTCAGCAATTTAGTGCAACTTATGATGCGATTATTTTGGCCTGCGGAGCAGTGTCATGGTCACAATTAGGCAGTGATGGGGCGTGGCAGCAATGGCTTTCCACCGATGAAATTGAACCATTTCAGGCTAGCAATGCTGGGGTGCTGAAACAATGGTCGCCGTTTATGCAAGATTGTTTCGGTCAGCCACTCAAACGAGTTGATGCGTGGGTTACAACTGAGCGAAAGACACATGGTGATATCATCATTACGCACTATGGTTTTGAAAGTGGTGTGGTTTATAAATTGGGACGTGATTTAAGAACACAGCTGAGCCAAAAGAAAAACCTAAAACTTCACCTAGACTTACTTCCAGACATCAGTATTGAACAATTAGAAAAGAAATTACAAGGCAATAAGAAGCAGTCTCTTACCAATCTTTGGCGTAAAGCAGGCTTGGATCAGGTCAAAATTAATCTGCTTCGGGAAATCGTTGATAAAAGCTTATGGTCAGATGCCAAGCAAATGGTGCAGCAGATCAAGCATCTCAGTATTTCTTTAGATGGCTTCCGTCCAATCGAAGAAGCGATTAGCTGTGCGGGCGGGGTCAAGCAAGATATTTTATCTCCACAATTGCAATTGAAATCTAATCCTTATGTGTTTTGCTGTGGCGAAATGCTGGACTGGGATGCACCGACAGGTGGATATTTGCTGACGGCTTGTTTTGCCACAGGGCGAGCAGCAGGGCAAGGCGTACAACATTTTTTAAGCAGATAAATACGCTGTTTTGTACTTTGTTTGATATGCGAATAGTGTTAGTTTTGAGTAGCCAATAAATATAGGATGTATGATGATATGTCTGAACAATCGCCAGTATATCAAGGGAGTTGTTTATGTCAGGGCATCCGCTACGAAATTCAGGGTGAAATTGGTGAGATAGTTCAGTGCCATTGTCAGCGTTGCCGTAAAGCGAACGGGACGGCTTACGCCACTAATGCACCGATTAGTAGTAGAGATTTTAAAATTGTACAAGGTGAGCACCTCGTTAAAAAATTTGCTGTTACAGGTGTTTATCGCTGGTTTTGTGGGGAATGTGGTTCACCACTCATTAGCTCACGTGATGCGCAGCCAGAATTGTATCGTTTAAGAATTGGTACGTTAGATACACCTTTACAGCAAAAACCCAGCATGCATATTTTCGCGGCGTCAAAAGCAGAATGGGACTGCATTACAGATGATTTACCACAATATATCGAACGCCCATAAGTAGGTAGTGCAAGCATTATGATTTTTGAAACCTCTGAGTTAGATGCAAATCAGATCTATCGTTTGTTGGTTGGGGGAATTACGCCTAGACCCATCGCATGGATCAGTACCATTTCTGCTAGTGGCGTAGCCAATATAGCCCCTTATTCATTCTTTAACGTTGCGAGTTGTCATCCTCCCATCCTTTGGTATTCACAAGTCAATCCAAGAAATGGGCAAGATAAAGATACTTTGAGAAATTTAATCGAGACGCAACAATGTGCGATTCATATTGTAAATTCACAACTGCTTGAACAGATGAATTTATCTTGTGCAGTATTGCCTCCAGAGCAAAGTGAGTTTGATTTTGCTGAGATTGAGTCTGAACCAAGCCATGCGGTCGCAGCCTTGGCAGTAAAATATGCACCAGTGCGTTATGAATGCCAATTAAGAGAGGTGATTCAGCTCAGTAGCTTAGCATCTGGAGGTACAGTCGTATTGCTGGATGTCAAATCGATTTATGTTGATGATCGGTTATGGGATGGGCAGATGATTGATCAGCAGCAACTCGATAGTGTTGGGAAAATGGGTGGCGATTTTTATAGTTTAACAACAAATTTATCTAAACTGGTTAGACCCAACATTACAATAGAAAATGATGATAAAAAAGGAGGTTAAAGACCTCCTTTATCTTATTTTGCAGTCAGTGCTTTACCTTCAAACTTCACGCCATCCCAACCATTTTGCATAAACTGACGGATATTTTGATGATCTGTTGCTTCAGGTGTCGCCAATACAGATGCATAATGTTCCGCAAATAAACTGAGCGTCTCCGCTTGATTTAAGCCTTCGATTTGCGCAAAGCTGAGTACTTTTGCGCTGCCTTGGTTTTCGGTTTCAGCATTTGATTGTGCGCCATTTTGAAAGGCTGTTGGCGTATGTTGATAACGCGCTTCAATAAATGCCAATACGTCTGCAAACTTTGCTGAACCATCTTTAAGTTGTGCCAATAAGCTTTGAGCCATTTCAAAATTCCATATTTGGTGAAGTAATGCCCGCATCATAACATTTAAATACAGCATCGTATTTGAACTGGACGTTGTAATCTTGGCAGTTTATGCTCAAAGCAAGTATCAATCTTTTGAATAAGAATGAATAGACACCGTTTAAGGTGGTCCTCACCATGGTCTACATTGCGATTTTTCGCGCCGATATTAAGCTGTCGTTTTGTCTTGCAACTCCGTCGTATGGTAATGCGCATACTTCCTTTTATGCGTTTACAAAGTCAGGTGAGCAATGTGGTTTATTTGTCTTGGTTGGTGGATGTTGAGCAAGTTCGCCAGCGTTATCCAGATCCTGTTATTTTATGGGAAAAGCAGGGCAAAACCATCTTTACTATTTTAACTTATCAGCACCAGCATTTTGGCTTTAATTTCCTTGGAAAACTACGCCAGCTAATGCCTTCACCTCGGCAGAGTAATTGGCGCTTTTATTTAGATGAATCAAAGCCCAAGACCGTAATCTTTGAACAAGTGATCGTTGATCAAGCTCTGTATGTGATCGGTGGTCGCCTCGCCAGTGATGTGATGCCTGCGCAATATGCGCCAAATTTTCAGCATCAACGAGATGGAAACACGATTCATACTCGTATTCGCGTGGATGAAGATTATTCTTTTAGCAGTGATATACACATCACCATGCAGAAACGTTTACCTGAGGCTTGGCAAAGCTTATTTTCCTCATGGGATGAGGCCGTTCAATTTTTGGTGGATCAAGATCATGCGTGGGCTGAATGGGTTGACCAACCGACTCAGATGTCGCAAGGGGATATCAATATGTCTGTGCAATTTCAACAAATTCAGGCTGCTGAGATCGATAAATTACAGACTCCTCAATTGTTGCAACAATTTGGTTTAGATGACGATGCCGCAGCTTTTACTTTTGTGGTTCCTAAACTGGATTTTTATGTGGTGGGAGAAAAAGTATTGCCAGAATCTCAATAAATTGTGGATAACTTTATGTTTATACACAGCAGTTGAGTTGTCTAAAAATTATGTTATTTTAGAGCAAAGGAGATGGCATTCCTCCTATTACAAACCGCCGTTTTGGCTAATGATGCCTACGTTACCCTGAACAGGGAGCGTAGGTTTGTGCGTGCTCTGTTCCCATTTTTGGAGTTCGCAGATGACAAATTTTCAGAAAATTAGCTATAAACTCATGCTGAATATCATTTTAGCTCCAGCGCAGTGTATGGAGTAAATCATGTACTATCCTTTACTCTCAATCGCACTTGGCTCGGTATTAGGTGCATGGTTACGTTGGTTTTTGGGTTTAAAGCTGAATCCTATTTTCCCCAATATTCCTTTAGGAACGGTCACCGTCAACTTTGTTGGTGGCTTTATTATTGGCTTTGCAATTTCCTATTTTTCTCAAAGCTCTCTCAGCCCCAATTACAAACTGTTCGTGATCACGGGCTTTTGTGGTGCATTGACCACGTTCTCAACATTTTCGGCTGAGATTATTACCTTATTACAAAGTGGTAAATTGGGTTATGCCTGTGCTGCGATTTTGATTCATGTGCTTGGATCATTGCTGTTTACCATCTTAGGTATGGGCCTGCATCAATGGCTGAGTGCCACATAGCCAAGAAGTGATGAAATGAATGGATTTTTAATTACTTTTTGTACGACACAAAACCATAATGTTTAGGGAAAATCGATTAGTGAATGATTGTTGGCAGTCGCAAGTCAAATGAATTTGCGTGGGGCGACAGTATTAGCGGGTTTGGAGGGTGTTGATCATCAGGGTTTATTTCATTCTGCTCGTTTCTTTGGATTCGCGGATCGACCTATACAAATTCAATTTTCAGTAAGCTCTGAACAAGCAATCGAATTATTGAGTTATCTGAATCTTAAAGAGATTTCTTTATTCTATGTGAAAACACCGATTGAGTTTGGCGTGGTGGGTAAATCAACTGATCGCTAGGATGTATAGAATCTAGACATAAAAAAAGAAGTCTAAGCGGAGGAGATATAGCCTTAGACTTCCAATATTAATAGCTTAATGAATGAAACTTAAAACAAGATTAACCTTTGCGATTAAAACGTGCAAAGCGTTTGTTAAAGCTGGCAACACGACCTTCATTGCTTGCTTGGCGTACTTCACCTGTATAAAACGGATGCGATGCACTTGAAATATCTAGGGTAACGTATGGATAGACTTTGCCTTGATATTCTTTGCTTTGTTTGGTCTGGAGTGTGCTACCAATTAAAAAGTAGGCATCAGCATTGGTATCATGAAACAAGACTTGTTGATAAGCAGGATGGATATCTTTACGCATTTTAAATGACTCCTATTTTTATGGTGTGTTATAACATAACAATATATGGAGTCAATTCTAATGCTTTCAAGTGAGTGATCTATAACTTGTAGGTAAAATATTTCACCCCCTTTATTCAAAATAAAGGGGGTGGTTTTTAGTAATTTGGAACAAGCTCTTCAAATAAATCATTTAAGTTGTCGTGAACTTTAAGGTGAATCAAGTTCCAATAATGTCCTGAAATCGTACGATTGACCATGAGCGTATCTGGAGAAGGTTTAAATACATCCCAATATTTCAGCGATTTTTTAACAAGTCGCATTCCATCGTGATGCGATGAATTTTCGGCAAAGTCATAATGTGTACTTAACGGGCGTAATAGAATTTCAATCCATTGTGTATACAATTCAGTTGGAAATTTCTGCTTTTCAGCAATCGAATGCAGTTCAACCAGTAAATCTTCAACCTGAGCAATATCTTCTTGGCGAGCTGCATTGACCAATGCTTTAAAGTGTTGAATGATTTCAGGGGATAGTGTTTTGACGCTACCGTAATCATAAATAATCACACTGCCATCTTCACGGAAAGCGAAGTTGCCCGGATGTGGATCACAATGAAAACGCTTCAAGAAAAACATTTCTTGTCCTAAAGCGCGAATCAAACGACGGCCGATTTGATTACGGGTTTCAACTGACCATGTACTTGCGGTTTCAATGGAATCACCTTGTTCAAGGCTCAGCGTTAGTACGCGGCGAGATGAATAATCTTTATAGACGGTTGGTATGATGATTTGATCATCCAACTTCTCATGAAAAATTTTAAAAACCTCGAGGTTTTGTGCTTCGATTTCGTAGTTCAATTCAGCAGAAAGGCTGTCCTGAATTTCTTGAAATAGTTGATCTTGTAGCTTTTTATCAATCTTAAGTACGCCCATTAAGCGTAATGCGAGGCGGACTTGCTTTAAGTCACTTTCACAAGCTTGGTCAACCCCTGGATATTGTACTTTCACCACAACTGCTTGCCCATTTGGAAGTACCGCACGGTGTACTTGACCAATCGAAGCTGCTGCAAATGGTTCGGTTTCAAAAGAGCTAAAAATTTGGTTTAAGGGTTTGCCTAACTCTTTTTCGACTTGCTGTTGTATCGCAGCAAAAGGCATGGCAGGGGCTTGGCGTTGTAACTTAGCAATTGCTTTCGCCACTTCGGGTGGAAAGATGTCTTTATACTGTGAGGCAATTTGCCCAACTTTCATCACAGCACCTTTCATTTCACCCAATGTATCGGCAATCTGTAAGCCAATATCTTGAAATAGTTGGCTGCGTGCTGCGTTTTTTTGTTCTTCATCTGCGGTGAGATTACGAATGGAGTTGGCAACGCTTTTGCTGGCAATACTTGCGGTCATACCAGCCAGTTTTAAAAAACGTCTACTGGGAGAGCTTGCATGTTTTGCCATATTCGCTTGACCTCATTCGATTCAGTTTCAAAGTGATATCCTGATCATAGGCGACAAAACTTAAATTGCCTAGATGGAAATGTTAAGGGATGTAAGTAGATATTGAGAATGGATTAGATCTTACAGGATGTATTGGGCATCTATTGGTTGGAATCTTTAGATGTAATCTAGCCCGATCTTTTAAGATTTAGCCAAAGTTTTTATTAGATTGATCGCACATTTTGATCAAATTGAAAGATGACATCCTTGTCATCTTTCAATTAAAAAATTAAATCAGCATTAAGTTCTTATGAGTTGAGATTAATGTGTTGCCCTAAACGTTTATTGTTTAAATATAAACGACCAATTAAGAATACACAGGCAATGCTTAAACCGATAATCAATCCTAACCAAACACCTGCAACACCCCAAATCGTATAACGTGCCAGATATAAGCCTATTGGGAAAGCAATGACCCAGTATGCCATTAAGGTAATCCACATTGGTGCTTGCGTGTCTTGCATGCCTCGTAGGCAGCCTGCAGCGCTTACTTGCCATGCATCCATTAGTTGATACGCCATCGCGAACCACAACAGATACATCGCGACAGGAATAACATGAATATCATTGGTATAGATTGCCACGATATAGGGGCGCGCTACAGCAATCAGTGTCATGGTCAAAGCAGCAAAAATGGTTGCGCTAATTAACCCTACTTTTTGAACTTGGCGCATCGCATACCAATTTTTCTCTCCATAATAAGTACCCACACGAATCGTGAGTGCAATCGCAAGAGATAATGGGATCATAAACAATTGTGAAGTCACAGAAATTGCAATCTGATGCGCCGCAATCGCATTTTCACCGAGTGGACTCAGGACAATCGCGCCTGTACTGAAAATACTTACCTCAAAAAATACAGCTAGACCAATCGGCAGACCCAGCTTTAAGATGCGTTTTACCCATACAGGATCAATTTTTTCCCATTTTGTGAAAATGGGCGCTTGTTTATAAGCCTTAGCTTTTGAAATATAAATCGCCAGTGTAATAAACATCAGCCACTGTAAGATTGCTGTTGCAAAGCCACAACCCGCACTCCCTAAAGCAGGAATAGGTCCAAAACCGTACATAAAAATAAAGTTCAGTGGAATCAGGACCAATAAGGCAATTAAGCTAATCGCAGTCACAGGTCGTGGATGTCCTAAGGCTTCAGAATAACTACGTAATGCTGCGTACATCATCACCGCAGGCATACCAAAGCCAATCGCATGTAAAAATAGGCTTGCTTTGGGTAGTAAGCTTGCAGGTACTCCAAAGAGAGGTAAAAACATCGGCATACATTGCAAAATCAACATAGCAACGATGCCGAGGATGACCGCAACCCATAAGGATTGACGTGCAATAGTCGGAATTTTCTCTGGTGTTCTTGCACCGCACGCTTCAGCGACTAAAGGTGTTGTTGCGATCATGATTCCTGCAAATAACAACATAATTGGAATCCATAGACCAACACCGACAGCAATTGCTGCCAAATCAGCAGCAGAAAGATGACCTGCCATGATGGTATCAATAAGACCAAGCCCAGCCTGAGCAAATTGGGTGATCAAGATCGGAAACATTAAATGAAATAATTGCTTAAGTTCAAACCGCTTGGTTGTCGCGTCAGACACAAAAAATACTCTTATTGATTGAGGGAGAATTAGCGTTGTAGAGTGAATATAACACCAATAAAAATGACAATACTGCCGACAAGACGTTGCCAATTGACAGGTGTTTTTTCTGTACCTAACCAGCCGAAATGGTCAAGTAACATTGAAATGGCCAATTGGCCGAAAATAACTAAGCCTGAAAAAGTTAAAAAACCTAGTTTGGGTGCAGTATAAATGCTCATGCTGATAGCATAAACCCCAAGACATCCACCGACCCATAGAAACCATGGAATTTGAGACAGTTCTCCAAGACTGGGTTTTGCTGTGCTTTGAAAATAAACCATACATGCAAGCACAATTGTTCCTACCAAAAAAGAGAGTAAGGCAGCTTGAAGAGGTGAGTGTAAATGTTCTCTAAGTTGTGAATTAATTGCAGTTTGAAATGCCATTGCAATACCGACACCTAATGCAAGAGGAAGAATAAATAGCAATTGGCTGGTAATTTTGATCATATTATCGGTCTAATTGTTCTTCATTGTCTCAGTCTAACCGAATAGTGAAGTGATGATAATAAGCGGATTGATAGAGTCATGTTAAAATAAAAGGGTTCTGTTGTTGAGCTTCTATTTTGAGTCATTTAAATCCAGCAAATATTCCACTTTCACTTTATATCCATATGCCTTGGTGTGTGCGTAAGTGCCCTTATTGTGACTTCAATTCACATGCTGTTCCTGATGGGGAATTGTCTGTGGATTTAGAGCAACAATATCTTGAGGCACTGGTAGCTGATTTTGAGACTCAAATTGAAATGGCGCAAGGTCGGTCAATTCATAGCGTATTTATTGGTGGTGGAACGCCGTCTTTAATTTCAGCACAAGGCTATCAGTGGTTATTTAGTCAATTAAAGGCGCGATTAGACTTTGAGGTAGATTGTGAAATCACATTGGAAGCCAATCCTGGAACGGTTGAACATGATCCATTTGCAGATTATCTTGCCGTTGGCATCAACCGTTTATCATTAGGTGTACAAAGTTTTGATCCTGAGCATTTACAGCGACTGGGTCGTATTCATACTACGAATAATGCTTTAGATGCGATCCAACAAGCGCGTCAAGCAGGCTTTGAACGCGTTAATGTTGATCTCATGCATGGTTTACCACAGCAAACGCAAGAACAGGCTTTAAATGACCTTAGATTAGCTGTAGAACAGGGTGCAACACATATTAGTTGGTATCAACTGACCATTGAGCCAAATACGGTGTTCTTTAGAACCCAACCCGTATTGCCACAAGATGAAGTTTTAGAACATATCCAAGAATGGGGTGAGGCTTATTTAAAAGCGAATGGTTTTATCAATTACGAAGTCTCAGCATGGCGTAAAGAAAAACCCTCAGCACATAATTTGAATTATTGGAAGTTTGGTGATTACTTGGCGATTGGCGCAGGAGCACATGGCAAAGTGACTCGCCCAGAGGGTATTTATCGTTTTCAAAAGACACGGCTGCCAAAAGATTATTTGGCTAAGGTACCTGCTGAACATGTGCAAATGAAACGTATCGAAGCAGATGAATTGCCATTTGAATTTATGATGAATGCTTTGCGTTTAAATGATGGGGTTGCTGCTGAATTTTATACTCAGCGTACAGGATTAGATTTAAGCGATTTAAATAAAAGCCTGAAAGAATTACGTGATAAAAAACTATTGGTCGCAGATGTGAGTCGAATTGCTTGCACAGAGCAGGGACATATCTTTTTAAATTCGGTGTTGGAAAGTTTTTTATGAAATTTTAAAAATTAGGAAAAATATTTGATGCCAATAATAAATATTGTTTATGGTGATTTACTTCAACAACCTGTAGATGTGATTGTGAATGCATGGAATCGCAACTTTATTCCATGGTGGTTACTATTACCTCAAGGTGTGTCTGGCGCAATAAAAAAGCAAGCAGGTTATGCACCATTTAGGGCATTATCGAAATATGGCATGTTATCTATAGGGCAGGCTGTTTTAACCGAGGCGGGAAAGTTGCCTTATAAGGGTATTATTCATGTTGCAGGTATTAATGCATTTTGGTGTGCAACGGAAGATTCTATTCGAAAATCAGTACAATCAGCTTTAATATTAGCAGAGCATCATCATTTTCGCTCTATTGCTTTTCCATTGATTGGGGCTGGAACAGGAGGATTTAATGAGCAGCAAGTTCAGAGACTCATTGAGCAGACGATTTGTGAATCACAGAGTGATTTGGATGTGTTTATTGTGATTTTTAGAAAATAATAAAAAGCTGAAATAAAAAAACCTCTCAAAGTTGAGAGGTTTTTTAGAATTTGGTGGGTCGTCCGCGACTCGAACGCGGGACCAACGGATTAAAAGTCCGCTGCTCTACCAACTGAGCTAACGACCCATAGGGGTTCAAAACATTAAATGGTGGGTCGTCCGCGACTCGAACGCGGGACCAACGGATTAAAAGTCCGCTGCTCTACCAACTGAGCTAACGACCCATCTCGTTTTGATGTTGCGTATTCTAGCAACTTATTCAGCTAACACAAGAGGAAATTTAAAAACATCTGCATGATTGTTTATAAAAAGCACGATTTCCTCTTGTTTAGCTAAAAAATAAACTAGAAACGGTACTGATAGCTTTGAATGTTATCAAAGATTTCAGTATTTACATCACTATAGCTGTTTGTACCTGGTAATAAAACCAATAAACGTTCAGATGTTTTGCTCGGATTAAATGAGTCTTCTTTCAGTTTATTTTTTTGGTATTTAAATGTTCCAGTGGTTTCTACTTTGGCTTGAATGCGTAAAAATACTGGAATTGCATAAGATGGTAAGCATTTTTTAAATACATTTACCATAGCGCTTAGATCAGTTTCGTTAAGCTCTGCACCATCAACCAAAGTAATTGCTGCCATACCTGCACGACCATTGGTATTTGGAATCTCTACCCCATATACCACAGCTTCCGCGATCTTTTCATATTCGCAGATTATGTTTTCAACTTCAGTTGTAGAAACGTTTTCACCTTTCCAACGGAAAGTATCGCCTAAACGGTCTACAAACTGCGCATGACGAAAGCCGATATCACGAACCAGATCACCCGTATTGAAGTATGAGTCGCCCTTATTAAACACATCTTTTAAAATCACAGATTTGTTCTTTTCTGGATCGGTGTAGCCATCAAATGGTGAACGGTTGGTGATCTTACCAATCAGTAAGCCAACCTCACCTGTTCTGACTTTCTTGCAGTGACCTTTCTTATCGCGAACTAATTCATTCTTTTCTTTATCAAATTCAACGATCGCGTATGGTGTTGGAGAGAAGCCAACTGTATTGTCAAAGTTAAAGATATTACTAAAACCAACATTGCCTTCACTTGATGCATAAAGTTCAAGTACTTCTTGCACGCCAAAGCGTTCTTTGAACTTACCCCAAATGTTTGGACGCATACCGTTACCAATCATTTTGGTAACACGATGAGCACGATCCTGTTCAGTTGCAGGCGCATCGATGAGGTAACGACACAGTTCACCGACATAACCAATAGCAGAGGCATTGAATTTCTGTACATCTTTCCAGAATGCACTGGTTGAATACTTTCGGCGTACGGCAAGGGTTGCGCTACCTGCAATCACACCACACCAGCACACCACAACTCCCGTTGCATGGTAAAGCGGGAGGGTCACGTACATCACATCATCTTTACCGAGGTTAAGGATATGTCCATAGGTGCCGTAAGCTAGAGTCCAACGGCTGTGTGTGAAAATAACAGCTTTTGGTAGGCCCGTTGTACCAGAGGTATAGATGTAGAACAAACCATCTTTACCTGTCACGGTGCGGGTAGTCGATGGATTGAATTTTGGAAATTGGTCAATTTGTTGCGCAAGGTTCACATAACCTTGTGGTGCAATCCCTGCATTTTTTCGTGTTTCTAGATCAGCAAACCAGTGGAAACGATCTTGAGCAACTTTTAATTCTGTGCGAGCTTCATCAATCGCAGCACGGACTTCTTCACCTGCAATCACTGCAATTGGATTAACCAAATTAATGCTATGAGAGAGGATTTTACCGACTTGTGATGTGTTTACGAGTGCGATCGTGACACCAATTTTAGCTAAAGCAACAATCGTAGCAATCAGTTCAGGACGGTTTTCAACCATCACTGCAATGACATCACCCTTTTTAGCACCAAGCGATAAATAGTAATGCGCAATTTGGTTGGCCCATTCATTTAGTGCTTGGTAGCTGTAACTTTGATCTTCAAATAACAGAGCGATGCCTTGAGGGTTACGCTTGACTGCTTTTTCAAAGGCAATGCCTAAACCAGCAGGTGAAGTTGGCGTTCGTATATATGCTTGTTTAAGTCCATTGAGGATATGAGGTACTTTGGTGATGAAGTTTGGAAGTCGAGTAGTAACATCACTAAGGGTAATAATATCGGTCTGCGTAGTTTGGCTCATATCAATCCTATTTATTTTTCGACCAGTCCAAAAATGGCTATCTGTTAGAACAAAACCATTAACATCATTGTTGTTGATGCTGTTTTTACTGGTAATTTCCTAGAGCAATCAACCTAATCTGACAAAATAACAAAAAAGCCTAGTCATCGAAATGACTAGGCTTTGCCTTATTGAGTGCAATTTAGCAAATTATTCATTGCCAGTTGTGCTCTTTTTAGGTGGTCTTCCACGAGGGCGACGAGGGCGGCTAGATTTTTCCTTTTCTGCCTTCGCTGCTTCATCCTCTAGTTCTGCTTCAGTTGGCTCAGCTTTTTCAATAGCTTGAACAGTTTCAGTATTTTCAGAAACAGTTACAGCTACGATTTCAACTTCAGCTGTTTCAGTCGATGTTACTGGCTCGGAAGCTTCAACTGGTGCAGCTTCTGCTGGCGTAACATCAGTACTGTCTAGTTCTAGTGGTTGTTGCGCTGGAGTGGTGGCTACTGTTTCATCTGCAACAATATTAACGACTGTTTCTGGCACTTCTTCTTTCGATTCAGTGCTTTCAATAGGTGCAGCAGTCGTATTTGCAGCGATATGAGCTTCCTTAGCTTGTTCAGCGGCAAGTTTAGCCAAGCGACGACGTTCGCGTGGATCATTTGCAACACGAGTAGCAGGTGCTTCAGGTGGAGTTAGTGCCAATACAGGTGCAGGTTCAACTTCTTCAGTTTGCTTTTGAGTTGGAAGTTCAGCATCACGGGTTACGGGACGTTTTTCTTCAGCAACAGTTTCAAGCACTAAAGTATTTGCATATTGCTCAGCAAACTTTTGTAATGCACGATTAAATGTTGTCACTAAGCCGAATTGCTCAATCAAAATAGTACAATCTTCACCATATACATGACGAATCAGGCTACTCATCGTGTATTGAGCTAATGTTGGAATTTGTGACGGTACAACTTTAGGCACAACGGCTTTAGGTGATGATTGTGAATCACGATGACGACGACGTGAACGTGGATCATTGCTAGCACGTTTTACAGGTGCTGGAGCAGCTTCAGTTGATGTCACTTCTTCAACTTCTGTAGCCACTTTTTCTATTTGAACAGGTTCAAGGACTTCAGTTTGCTCTACAGCAACAGGTACTGTTTCAGTTTTTGTAACTGGCTTAGCCTGTTGTTGATTTAATGCAACAATTTCACTTTGACCTTGATCAATATTTACGATCAATGCTGTGTTGATTGGTTCTGCGCGAGGTGCATCAATCACATCAACTTTAATTTGTTGAGGACTCGCTACAGTTTCATGTGTAGCGGCAGCAGTTTCATTTAAAACACTTTGGTCACGATGACGGTTTGGTCGATTTGGACGCTGTTGGTTATTGCGATCACGACGTGGCAACGCGCTTGTATCATTACCATGTCCAGCATCTTGATGCTGCTGTTGGTTTTGATGTTCTTGTGGTTGCTGACGTTTTTGCTGACGCTTTAACTCCCGTTGTTCTTGACGTGATGGTTGCTCTTGACGAGAAGAAACTTGAACATTTTCTTCCTGCACTTGATTTTGTTGTTCATGTGCATGTGAATGATGTTCACGTTGTTCTTTATGTTTACGTTTCTTCGGATTTTGCGATTGATTTGGGCGATGAGCTTTTTCATCTTTCTCAAATGTTTCGCGTGCTTCTTGTTTCACCGGTGATTGTGAAATATAAGCATTATTGACGGTTGGTGCTGCAGTCTCAGTGATAGCAGCAGGTGTATTCATTTGACCAAACTGACCACGGCTGACTGCACCGTTATTAATCATTTGTTCAATTGCTGCGGCAGCATTTTGTGCAGAACGTGATTGATCAATCGTTTGTGCTTGCTTTTGAACGAATAAGTTCTCTAACCATGCGCAAGGGCTTGCTGATTTTTGTGCAACAGCTTGTTGTGCTTGCTTAGGTTGAGCAGCTTGTTGTTGAGTGGCTTTCTTTTGCTGTGCAGCTGCATTATTTTGTGCAGGTGCTGCATGGTGATGCTCTGCTTCTTCTAAATGCCATTCAGAAGACTCATAACCGAGTTGTTTTTCACTGTCACGGGTCGCTTCAGTACGTTCATAGCTTGAAGGCGCAAAGCCTGCTGGATTGTACTGAATTTCATAGTGTGGCGTTTCTAAATGTGGATGCGGCAAAATGGTGACACGCACATTGGAAGTTTGCTCCAGATATACCAGGCTGTGACGCTTTTCATTTAATAAGAATGCTGCGATTTCAACTGGAACTTCAACTTGAACTTCACCTTGACGCTCACGTAAAGCAATTTCTTCAACTTTACGCATGATTGAAAGTGAGAGTGAACGTAAGTCACGTACCATACCTGTGCCATGACAGCGTGGACAAACGTAGCCAGTCGCTTCTTCTAAAGAAGGGCGTAAACGTTGGCGGCTCATTTCCATGAGTCCAAAACGTGACAGTTGACCGAATTGAATACGCGCACGATCGCTTTGCGTTGCTTCACGTAATTTCGCTTCAACCATACGTTGGTTACGGTCTTTGGTCATGTCAATAAAATCGATTACGACTAAACCGCCAATATCACGCAAACGAAGTTGACGTGCGATTTCTTCAGCTGCTTCCAAGTTGGTATTTAACGCAGTTTCTTCAACATCATGACCACGTGTTGATTTCGCCGAGTTAATATCGATTGAAACTAAAGCTTCAGTTTGATCAATCACGATTGAACCACCAGACGGAAGTTTAACTTCACGTTCATAAGCGGTTTGGATTTGGCTTTCGATACCGAAGTGAGCAAATAGAGGCTCATTCAAGGTATAAGTTTTTAACTTATCAAGTTGGCGTGGCATGACTGCTTTTACGAAGTTATAGGCTTCGTTATAAGCTTGTTCACTATCAATCAGGATTTCTGCAACATCATCACGTAAGTAATCACGGATCGCACGTGTCACTACACCTGCTTCTTGGTGAACTAACATTGGTGATGGACCAGAACCTGCTGAACCTTGGATTTGAGCCCAAAGGTCAAGTAAATGTTGCAAATCAAGTTGCAATTCTTCTTGTGTACGACCAATACCCGCAGTACGAACAATGACGCTCATACCACGAGGTACATTTAAAGAAGATAGAATTTCTTTGAGTTCTTCGCGCACAGAACCTGAAATCTGACGGCTAATACCGCCACCTTTCGGGTTGTTTGGCATAAGTACTAAATAACGGCCTGCAAGAGAAATAAAAGTAGAAAGCGCAGCACCTTTGTTGCCGCGCTCTTCTTTTTCGACTTGAACCAATAATTCTGTGCCTTCAGTGATGAGTTCACGAATATTTGAAGTTTGACGAGGATCCGCTTTGAAATACGAGTTTGCAATTTCTCGCATAGATAAAAAGCCTTGACGCTGTGCGCCGTACTCAACGAAAACTGCTTCTAAAGAAGGTTCAACGCGAGTGACATGACCTTTATAAATATTTGATTTTTTTTGTTCACGAGTACGATTTTCTAAATCGAAATCGTAAAGACGATTACCAGTAATCAGTGCAACGCGAACTTCTTCGGCGTGGGTTGCATTAATCAACATACGTTTCATGGGTGTGACACCTAATAGTGATGCACACAAACAATCAGCCCGATACTTTTGAGCAAACATCAAATTGGCGCGATCAAGATTCAGAAGCAGCTTTGTACATGATGCTCTGAAACCACTGACTGTAAATATTCAGTTTGTGCTTTGATACGTTTATTTCGATGTCAGCAATAGTGCCTTAATCTTCAGTCTAATGATATTTCATCCATGTTTTGCATCTGTGAAATATCGTTAGACCCAGCATAATCAAAGTTCCTAGACGCTTCACTGGCGGGTGAGCGGTGCATTGGATGGTGACTTTCACTGTCATTAAGCATTGAAGTCGATCCACCTGGAAGTCTCGTGATACGGAATGATCATCGTATCTCTGCTTAGCAGTTCCAATGCATCAACGCTTTAGCCTGAATGCGACATCAGGGAGCAAATTGTCTGATGTGGATCAGTTTACGTTTAATAACCAACAAATTTGTTGGCAACATATTTTTTCTGAACAAACTGTATGTGCTGATGCACAATTAAACGCAACAGTTTGCCATTTTGCCGATATAATAAGCCTTCGGCGTCGGCATAATTCTTTAGGACCTATCCGAGTTATTGGTGAGTATCTCGTCGATTTAAAATTTTATCTAAATAAAATTTTTGATCTGATGCTCACTTACGGTGGTATCCGTGCGCTGAATATATCAAACCTTGCGGCATCTGCCTATGGGCTAAGTTTAGGTTTCTTGTGAAATAACTTAGCTAAATGATCAATTTTTAATCATATTTAGCAAATCTTGGATTAATCGAGCGTATGAATTCTACACAACAATGGCAAAGTGTCACTTGGTTTGACGTGGATGAGCATCAAGACGGGCAGCGAATAGATAATTTTTTATTTACCCGATTAAAAGGTGTTCCGAAAAGTCGAATCTACCGTTTGATTCGTGAAGGACAAGTACGTGTCAACAAAAAAAGAATAAAAGCAGAAACACGTTTGAATATTGGCGATCAGATTCGTGTCGCACCAATTCGTTATGAACAAAAGGATGAAAGCGCGGCACCAGTGAGTGATGGCGTGGCGCAAAGCCTGCTTAGTCGTGTGGTTTACGAAGATGAAGGCTTATTAGTAGTGAATAAACCGTCTGGGATTGCTGTTCATGGCGGCAGTGGTGTGGCTTATGGTTTAATCGAAGCCTTGCGTGCCGCGACAGGTAAAAAATACTTGGAACTGATCCATCGTATCGATCGAGATACTTCAGGCTTGGTCATGATCAGTAAGAAACGTAGTACCTTAAAACTGCTTCAGGATTTACTACGCGAGCATAAAATTCAAAAAACGTATGCGGCGATTGTCAAAGGGCAAGTCAGTTTGGATCAGCAATTGATTGATGCACCTTTATTGCGTTATGAGTTGGCGAATGGCGAACGTCGTGTCCGTGTGACCAAAGACGGTAAGCCGAGTAAGACTGACTGGAAAGTGGTTGAACGTTTTAAGACAGCGACTTTGGTGCATGCGTCACCGCTTTCGGGACGTACCCATCAAATCCGTGTACATGGTTTAAGTATTGGCCATCCTTTAGTTGGGGATGATAAATATGGACATAACACAGACTATAAAGGCCCTGAAGCACGTCGTTTATGCCTACATGCCATGCGTTTAGACATTCCAAACTATCCAAGCATTGAAGCACCAATGCCAGAAGATATGCAACAAGTGATCAATGAATTGAGAAAACAGAAATGAGTCAAAATATCGAACTTGTGATTTTTGATTGGGATGGCACTTTATTCGATTCGGTTGGACAAATCGTAGCAAGCCTGCAATATGCAGCACAGCAATTTGAACAACCTTTAACGGATGATGCCGCAAAAAGTATCATTGGCTTGGGTTTGCCTGAAGTCATGCAAATCTTATTTCCGCAGGTTCCAGATTTGCAGCAAGATATTTTGCAATGTTATGCAGATCATTATGTTGCAAATTCAAAAGGCGATGCATGGTTTAGTGGTGTAGCAGAGTTGTTGGCTGACTTAAAACAACAAGGGATCAAGCTTGCAGTTGCGACGGGTAAAAGTCGTAAAGGTTTAGATCGTGTATTAAGTCAAACCAATAGTCATCAGATTTTTGATATTACCCGTGCAGCTAGTGAAACCAAGTCTAAACCTGATCCATTGATGTTGCAGGAGATTCTTGCTGAGTTGGATGTAGCAGTTGAATGCGCCATTATGGTGGGGGATACCAGTTACGATTTAGAAATGGCAGAAAATCTGAATATGCCACGTATTGGTGTCAGCTATGGGGTGCATAGTATTGAAACTTTGCAACAATACCAGCCTTTAACGATTGCTCGTAATGTGCAGGATTTACATGCTTATTTACAAAGTATATTGGAACGTGCAGCGATTACTGAAAGTTAAGCGATTCACATTATTTGCAAAGATAAGATGGTGAGAAAGCTGATTTTCTCATCATCAATAATAACAATAGGGATAGCATGAGTCGTTCTATTCGATTACTGAGTTTATTACAACTACTTCGACAATATCGTTATCCAGTCACCGCACAAGTTTTGGCTGAACGGTTGCAGATTAGTCAGCGTAGCGTTTATCGTGATATAGACTCTTTGCGTGAACAAGGCGTTCAAATTGATGCAGCGGCAGGATTGGGGTTTCAGCTCAAAGAAGATTTTTTGCTTCCTCCAATGACCTTGAATGAAAATGAAATTGAAGCGATGTTTTTAGCTCTATATTGGCTCAAAAGTATTCCTGACCAAGCTTTGAATGAAGCATCAATTTCAGTGTTAGCAAAATTAAATGCGGTATTACCTGAACATCGACAAAGTTTATTACAGCAAACCACATTAAGAGCATTTAATGTGTGGTTACCTGTCAATCAAATATTGGTAGAGCAAGTCAGAGTATCGATTCGATCTCAAGTTAAAATTTTCTTTGATTATGTTGATGAACAGCAACGTACCAGTGCGAGAACAGTTTGGCCATTTGCACTTGGTTATTTTAATGACAAGATTGTGCTCGCTGCTTGGTGTGAATTACGCAATGATTTTCGAAATTTTCGACTTGATCGTATGCAAAATCTAAGTTTAAGCCAAGAGCTCTATCCACAATTCAAACAACAACTTTTTCAACAATGGTGGACTCAGGAAGTATGCCGTTCGACTACTGACAAAAACTGACAATGAGAACGATTAAATTTTAATAACACCAATAAACAAGGAAATATGAAAAATGGCACTTAAATTTTATACAAATACTCAGTCGCGCGGTATGGTTGTTGATTGGTTGCTCATTGAACTGGGGGTTGCCTGTGAGCGAATAGAAGTGGCTTACCAGACAGAAATGAAGGCACCAGAATATTTAAAAATAAACCCTTTTGGAAAAGTTCCTGTTCTAGTCGATGGAGATATAGTGATTTATGAGCTTGGAGCAGTGTGTGCATATTTGACAGATAAGTTCGCGGATAAGGGCTTAGCACCAGCACTCAATGATCCTAAGCGAGGGTTGTACTATCGTTGGCTTATGTTTATTTCTGGACCTTGGGAAGCAGCATCGACTAACAAAATGTTGGGTGTAGAGATAAAATCTGATCAGAAAATGTTTGTTGGCTATGGTGATTATCAAGAAGCTTATCATGCCTTTATTCAGGGCTTAAATGAGGCTGATCCATATTTATGCGGGCAACAATTTACCACAGCAGATGTGATGGTTGCAGCAATGTTATTTTGGCAGTTGAAAATTGGTCAAATACAGACTCATCCTGTAATAGAACAATATTTAGACAATGTAAAACAGCGTGAAAGTTATCAAAAATTTGTAGCGTTTTTTAGTGAACCAGCCTAAGTAGACAAACTAAAAGCCGATTTAAATCGGCTTTTTTCTTAGCTTGCATAAAGTGCTAACTGTTCTAGTTCGAAAACTTGTCTAATTTCTTCCAAAAATTGTTCTGCTGCTTGGCTTGGTGAGGTGCGATGGAAACTCATAAATACATCGAGACTCGGCAGAGGGTGGTTTAATGGACGAACAGCGATTTGATCCGTCGCAAGCGCTTGCATATAAGAAGGTAAAATCGCGCAGCTCGAACCACTCTGTACTGCTTGAATACATTCAGCGATCGTGTTGGTCTCGTGGACCGATTTAAATTTAATTTGATGCTGATCTCTGTATTTCAGAATCGTTTGAGCCAATGGTTGAGAAAGTTTATGTGATAGGATGGTCAGTTCTAATCCATTCAGTTGTTCAATATTTAATGCATTAAACTCCACTAAAGGATGCTGTTTCGGTAAGATAAAAATTAACGGTTCTTTCAAAACCAATTGACTGGCAAAATATTCATTTTGAAAGTCTTGATTAATAAAAATAATGTCTAAATCACCTTTTTTTAATTCTGCGATTTGATCACTTTCTTTTAAGTTTAATGTGTTGATTTGCATTTTAGGTGTTTTGACACGTAACCTAGGGAAAATATAGGGAAAAATTCTAATTTCAGCAGAAGGTACAAATCCGATTCTTAGACATTGTACTTTTGCTGCCGCAACTTGTCGCGCCATAGTAATGGCTTTGTCCGCTTGGGTTAAGGTTAAGCGTGCTTGCTCTAAAAAAACCAGACCTTCCTCAGTCAATTCAACTTTACGTTTGGTGCGATAAAATAATTGAACACCAATATCATCCTCTAAATCTTTGATTTGTTGGCTTAAAGAGGGCTGAGCTGTATGCAGTTTTACCGCAGCCTTACTGAAGCTTAATTCCTCAGCAACAGTAATAAAGTAACGTAAATGGCGTAATTCCATTAGACTGATCCAAATATGTCTTACTATTATTGTAAAGTATGAGTGTTAGAAAGTACTTCTCGGTGTGCATTATATAATAGCTGTTTTTGTAAACAATATACTTTCTCTTAAAATATAAAAAATGTATTAGAGAAATAAAAAAACTATATAGGCTAAATAGTGGAAAAGTTTGATACGTACCCTAAAATTGTATTGACTCGATTGGATAAAATCAGCATAACTAACAAGCTTATGTTAGGATCAAGTTCGATTGTTTAGAGGCAGTTAAACCCTCTAAAAAAATCATACAATTAGATTGATTTTAAAAGTTAGAGTAAAGGACTGCTCATTATCCCAATTCTATCGGAATTTTGTGCGATTCAATTCCAGCAAAGAAGAAGTACATGAAAGATAAGCCGACATTAACCTATCAATTGCCGACCCAATCTTGCTTGAGCCATACTTGGGGGAAACCTCCATTTCCACATGAGCCTTCTGATCATTGTGGTATTGATCGTTTTTATAATTTAGAAAAACCGCTTACACCGTTTGACCGTAAAGGTTTATTTAAATGGCTAGCGACACGAAAATCTTATACTTGGAATGTTGATCGCGCACATGAAGCTAATTTGCGTAATCAAATGCTTGAGTTACCACAAAATAGACCACACGCAGATTTAAATAATTGGCAGATTTGGTTTGTAGGACATGCAACCGTTCTCATCCAAATAGGCCCTTACAACTTCTTAACCGATCCTGTCTGGTGTGACTATGTGAGCCCAAAGCAAGGTCAAGGCCCGCAACGAGTTTGCCCAGCAGGCATCGCTTTAGAAAAGCTTCCAACGATTCATGCAGTACTACTAAGCCATAATCATTATGACCATATGGACTTGGCAACGTTGGAGTGGCTGCATCAGAAATTTAAAATGCCGATTTATACGGGTTTAGGTAATGGTTACTACTTAGCAAAACATTTACATGTGATTGAAATGGATTGGTGGCAAGAGATTCCTTTTCATGACGAAATCAAGATAGCCTATACCCCAGCACAACATGCTTCTGGACGTGGGGTACGGGATCAAAATAGAGCTTTATGGGGTGGTTTTTCGCTTCTAGCAAAGACAGGACATTGTTTCTTTGCGGGTGATACAGGTTACGCAGGGCACTTCAAACAAATATATGAGCGATATGGTGATGCACGTATTGCACTATTACCCATAGGTGCTTATGAGCCACGAAAGTTAATGCGATATGTGCATATGAATCCACAAGATGCTTTTCACGCGCATTTAGATTTGCATGCGCATCGTTCATTGGCCATTCATTTTCGAACTTTCCAACTTACTGATGAAGATCGCAATGCTCCTGAACATGAGTTACAACAAGCAATGAAATCTTCATCTAAATTAGTCAATCCATTTTATTGTATTCGTGAAGGACATTTCATTCGGGCTTAGTGTGAGTCTTTGCGTTGAGGCACCAGATTGAAATCAGCGAAAGACTCCCTAATGCAATATTCATCACGACGGGATTAAATGCTTATTCATGTCATGGCTTGACTAAATTGTCGCCTAATTCAATGTAAAAAGCCATCCGAAGATGGCTTTTTATTTGGATGTTTTAGGGTTTAAAGAAAGCTTGGTAAATGACGAGCAGGGTCAGTCTCACGGGCGGCTTGCGCATCAGCAACAGTCATACCGAGTGCTTTTGCAACACCTTCGCCATAAGCAGGGTGGCAAGCATAGCAGTTTCGGATATGACGATACTTGATAAAGTCCAACGCATCACCCATCGCGCGTGCTGTATTGCCAAATAAGGCATCTTGCTGTTCAGGTGTCATTAACTCGAACAAGGCACGAGGTTGACTGAAGTAGTCATTATCATCTTCACGATAATCCCAGAAGTCTGCATCGCCATTGATTTTCAATGGTGGTTCTTTGTATTGCGGCTGTTCTTGCCATTGGCCGAAGCTGTTAGGTTCATAATGTGGTAAACCACCATAGTTGGCATCAATGCGACCTTGACCATCACGGTGATTACTGTGAACAGGGCAGCGAGCAGCATTCACTGGAATTTGTTGATAGTTCACGCCTAAACGGTAACGTTGCGCATCCGCATAGTTAAATAGGCGTGCTTGCAACATACGGTCAGGTGAAACGCTAATACCTGGTACTAAGTTACTTGGTGCAAAAGCAGATTGTTCAACATCTAGGAAGAAGTTTTCAGAGTTGCGATTGAGTTCAAACTCACCAACTTCAATCAGTGGATAGTCGCCATGAGGCCAAACTTTAGTTAAATCGAATGGATGATATGGAACTTTCTCGGCATCTTGTTCTGGCATGATTTGTACGAAAAGCGTCCATTTTGGATAGTCTTGACGTTCGATGGCATCGAATAAATCGCGTTGATGGCTTTCACGGTCTTGACCCACCAATTCACCAGCTTCTGCATCGGTTAGGTTTTTAATTCCTTGTTGCGTTCTAAAGTGGAATTTCACCCAGAAACGTTCATTGGCTGCATTAATGAAGCTATAGGTATGACTACTAAAACCATGCATATGTCGGTAGCTAGCAGGAATACCGCGATCTGACATTACAATCGTGACTTGATGCAGGGCTTCTGGCAATAAAGTCCAGAAATCCCAATTATTGGTAGCACTGCGTAGATTGGTTTTTGGGTCGCGTTTTACTGCTTTGTTGAGATCTGGGAATTTGCGTGGATCACGTAAGAAGAATACAGGGGTATTATTACCTACCATATCCCAGTTACCTTCTTCAGTATAAAATTTTAAGGCAAAACCACGAATATCTCGTTCAGCATCCGCTGCGCCACGTTCACCTGCAACCGTGGTAAAACGAGCAAACATTTCTGTTTTTTTGCCGACTTCGCTAAAGATTTTAGCGCGAGTATATTGAGTAATATCATGGGTAACTGTAAATGTACCGAATGCACCAGAACCTTTAGCGTGCATACGACGTTCAGGAATCACTTCACGGACAAAGTTGGCAAGTTTTTCATTTAGCCATAAATCTTGGGCTAATAAAGGACCCCGAGCACCTGCTGTCATACTATTTTGATTATCCACCACGGGTGCACCAAAATCAGTGGTTAAGTGGCTATAAGGACATTTTTTATCGTCTTGGCTCATGTTCTATCTCCATCAAGATGACCTGTGAGCTGGGTCATCCGAACTGTTTGACCGTTCAAAGATATGAATGTTTAACCGTATCAGCTACAAAATGGGTATCAAAAATGAAGATGCCTAAATTGATTTGTAATGATGGGGTTTACATCCGTTGTATTTTTACTCTAGATTGATGAAAGTTTTTTTTCCAATGGATTAAAGTTGATGTCATAAATGCTTTATCCGATTGAAGCTGTTTAAATCTTAAATGTGGCAATGAGAATTGTTGAGCAATAAATTGTTAAAATTTGAAAAAGTCCCATTAAAATAACCAATTAAAGGGAATTGAATAGTTCGTTAAGGGTAATTGTATAATCAACTCCCAAATTCAGCTTGTATGCTCATATATAAAAACAGGAGGTTTTTCACCTGTTGCAGTTATGTAAAGGCATGCTTGAAAGGATACCCTAGTTATTTTCTAGGCACTGACCAAACGATTGGATTTTACCATATCGGCCAAGCCGTGGGTTTTAAAGTAGTGCTCAAGCCAGCTTTTAATGACTAATGGGTTATTCATTTGTAGGACATTGTCCAGCAGCTGTTTTGCATCTGCCATTGAGACATGGCAAATTGCCTTTCTCACCCGCAGGATGTTGCTTGAACTCATGGAAAGTGTATTGAAACCCATCGCCATCAGTAGAATGGCAGATAATGGATCTCCTGCCATTTCACCACAGACACTGACTGGTTTTTGATAGATATGACAATCTTCTACTAAACGGTTTAAAGCACGTAAGACAGACGGATGAAAGTGCGAATATACGTTAGCTACATGAGGATTGTTACGATCAACAGCCAATAAATATTGGGTTAAGTCATTGGAACCAACTGAAAAGAAGTCGACTAGCTCCGCAAACTCACCAATCTGGAACAGGACACTTGGAACCTCAACCATGATGCCGATTTTAGGTTTGGTGATCTTTACCTGTTCCTCTTCCTGAACCGCAATCCAGTCACGCTCCAGCAAATAAAGGACTTCCTCCACTTCACTGACACTTGTCACCATCGGTAACAAAATATGCAAATTATTCAAACCAATACTAGCTTTTAGCATGGCACGGATTTGCGCTGAGAAAATTTCAGGATGATCCAGAGTAAAGCGTAGACCACGCCAACCTAATGCCGAGTTTTCTTCTTCAATACTAAAATAAGGCAAATCTTTATCCGCACCGATATCGAGAGTTCGCATAATCACGGGCTTATTGGCAAAATGGCTCAACTGCTGACGATAGATGGCACGTTGTTCTTCTTCACCTGGGAATCGTTCGCGTAGCATGAACGGAATTTCGCTGCGATATAAACCAACACCTTTCGCACCACGTTGCACGCCACGAACAACGTCAATCATCAAACCTGTATTTACGAATAAAGGAATAGAGATACCATCAGGTGTAATCGCATCTTTGGTTTCATATTGCTTCAAATCTTTAGCGATTTGCTCTTCTTCTTTCTGGACTTCTTTATATCGTTGACGTAATCGACGTGGTGGGTTAACAAAAACACGTCCCTGATAGGCATCGACAATCATCTCAATGTCATCAAGGGTGTTGATTGGCAATTCGGTGACACCCACAACGGTTGGAATCCCCAGAGCGCGTGCCACGATTACCATGTGTGAATTGGCAGCGCCTTCAGAAGTCACAATCGCAGCGATTTTATCAACAGGAAGTTCAACTAAAGCCGCCGTACTAATTTCTTCACCAATTAAAATACTGTCTGGGCTAAGTTCACGATGGCTGGAATCCGCCTCCTGTAGGCAGGCCAAAATGCGCCGTCCCAAGTCCTTAAGGTCAGAAACCCGTTCACGTAAGTAATCGTCCTCCATTTGAGCAAATAGCGCCACATGCTTGTCGATGACTTTACGCACCGCACCTTGTGCCCAACTGCCTGCACGAATGTGATCTTTAATCTCACTTGGTAAGGCATTTTCATCTAACATCCGCAAGAACACGCTAAATAACGCACGTTCTTCTGACATCAATGAATCTTGCATTTTCTCATCTAAAGATTGGATCTCTAAACGTACCGCAGCAATCGCTTGATCTAATAGGTCGAGTTCATCACTGATATCTTCAGCTTCACGATCGGGAATTGCAGCAAGATCGGCTGGGGGATAGAGCACGATGGCGCGACCTAATGCAATCCCTCCAGCACCTGAAACCCCTTGGAAGGTTTTGTAAGATGAACCACTGGTTGGTTTGCGGAAAACATCAATATTTCCGACCGCATGTGCATGGGCAATTACCCCTGAGAGTTGCGCACATAAAGTAACGAGAAATGATTCAGCCGCTTCACTAAAGTCTTGAGGTTCTTTATTTTGAACAACTAAAACGCCCATCACTTTACGGCGATACATCACGGGTACGCCAAGAAATGAGTTAAATAGCTCCTCACCTGTTTCAGGCAAATAAGCAAAGCGTTCATGCTTAGGTGCGTTATCTAAGTTTACAATTTCTTCACGGTTACCGACTAAACCGACGAGACCTTCACCAACACTCAAAGAAACATGTCCAACAGCTTCAGGTTTTAAACCTTTTGAAGCCATGAGCACATAGCGTTTATTTCGTTCATCCAATAAATAAATGGAGCATACATCGACATGCATCGCTTCAGCCACATGATTGACCATAATGTCCAAAGAATCATGCAAACTGACGGACGCATTAATTTCTTGCACAATGCGTCTAAGCGTGTCGAGTTGCATGTTTGACATGGATGTTTACTCCAATTTATAAATCGTTATCGGTCTAGTTATAACAGCTCTATGATCAAAAATCATTGCTTAAAGTGATGATTTGTTGACGATTAATGCTACGGTAATTGTAAACACAACTCCATCATGGCCCTGCGGTAAACATCTCTTTTGAAGTTCACTACTTGACCTAATGGATACCAGTAACTCACCCATTGCCATTGATCGAACTCGGGTGGGTCTGATAGATTTAACTGAATATGATGCGGCGATGCCGTTAATTTCAGTAAAAACCACTTTTGCTTTTGTCCAATACATACCGGATCAGAATCTGACCGAATGTACCGATGTGGCAAACGATAACGCAGCCAACTTTTAGTCTGCGCTACTATTTGGACGTGTTCGGGCAATAAACCGACTTCTTCTCTCAGTTCACGATAAAGTGCCTGTTCAGGGGTTTCTCCAAATTGGATCCCTCCTTGTGGAAATTGCCAAGCATTGTGACCAATGCGTTTTGCCCATAAAACTTGTCCGTCATCGTTTGCCAAAATGATCCCGACGTTGGGTCGGAAACCTTCTGAATCGATCATTTGGCTACCTAAATTTTCTCTATATCGTTGACTTTGATCTCGGGGACAGTCACTCTTCACGTCCAACTCGAAAAAGGTCAAAGTAAAATGTTTAAAATTGCTATGATCTTAACGAATTTTTAGTCACTTACGGAAATAGATTTACGTTTTTTTTCTTTATTTTGCATTTAAATGAGCATTTATATGAAATTGGCTTTGTTTGATTTAGATCACACCCTGTTAAATACCGATTCTGACCACTCATGGGGTGAGTTTTTAGTGAATGAAGGTTTGGTTGATCCAGTTCATCATCGTCAAATGAATGATAAATTCTACGAGGACTATAAGGTAGGACAACTTGATCCGATTGCCTATAACGAATTTGTCTTTGAATTTTTGACCAAGCATGACAATACTTATTTAACTGAACTACACCAGTTGTTTATGCAAAAAGTGATTCGTCCCCAAATGCGTCCGAAAGGTTTTGATGCAATTAAAAAGCATCAAGATTTAGGTCATGCGATTGTTGGGATTACTGCAACCAGTGATTTTATTACCGCACCGATTTTTCGTGAATTTGGTATTACTGAAATTATTGCCACCAATGCCGAAGTTCTTGATGGGAAGTATACGGGTAAGGTGACAGGTTTACCTTGTTATCAGAAAGGTAAGCTTGCTCGTTTAGATCAATGGTTAGAGGGAAGAGCAGTTGATGAGTCTTGGGCGTATTCAGATTCGATTAATGATCGTTTTTTGCTTGAATATGCAACCCATGCAATTGCAGTGAATCCTGATGATCGTTTAGAAAAATTGGCGCAAGATCAAGATTGGGATATTCAAGACTGGTCGATCGTATCCGTATAATCTTTACTTTGCTCACATAGTACTTATTATGTTAGAAGAATAGGTATTATGTGAATCGGAAATATCGTGAATAATAAGAATTCAGAGCGTAGACGATATCGCCGCTCAGATTGGGGTGAACAGTTCCTTAGCCAAGGTTTTGATGCCTTGATTAGTGAATTGTTATTCTACTTGATTATCCTTTTATTTGGGGGTGCAATAGGCGGCATTATTTTTGCCTGCATAACGTTTGGATTTGGCGCATTATTTTTGGTTTTACCCTTTGTGATGCTGCTTTATTATGTTGTTAGGAAATTTGTGAAAAAATAAAAAATATTTATCTGATCCATTGAATTTATTGTTATAACACTACTGAATTTATGTCGGGGGTGTTATGAAAAAACAACAAGTTAAACTGCCAAAACAACTTTGGACAGAAGACTGCATTGATCTTACTCGGCATAGTTATCAAGGTAAGTTACTGACAAAAACCGAAGGTTTTAAATTAGGAAAAGCGCAACGTCAAAAAGTTTCACGTGAACAGTTGTCACAACTATCGCAACGACCTAAAGGTCTAACGGCTTTAAATATTTATGATTGGAGTAACCAAGGACGTTTAGAGCAGCTTAAGCCCATTCGTGCCAAGCGTATGAGTGTTTCTCCATTTACCTATTATCGTGGTATGCCTTCTTTAATGTTGTTTGATCAAGCATGGGAGCAGTTTAACTCAGGTTTATTCCAGCAAATTTGTGGGGATTGTCATTTAAGCAATTTTGGTGGTTTTGCCAGTCCTGAACGTAATCTGTTATTTGGAATTAATGATTTTGACGAAACTTTAGTTGCGCCATTTGAGTGGGATTTAAAACGTTTAGCAACCAGTTTTGTGATTGCAGCACGTGATATTGATCTTGCTGATAAAGTCGGTTTAAAAGCCATTAAAACTATGCTGAATAGTTATCGCCAACATCTACTGCAAAATACTGAATTATCACCGCTACAAGTTTGGTATGACAAAGTCGATGCCAGTACGTTGTTAGAAAATACGGAATGTCGAAAACTGAGAAAGAAGCGAGAGAAGCATCTTGATTCAGCACAAAAAAGAAATGCACATTCTATTTTACCAAAGTTAACTGAAAAAAATGAGGATACGGGTTTCAGGTATTTTATTGATGACAAACCACTTTTATGGCACCCCCAAACAAATGAACCTTTTGCCCACAATCTTGATCAATTCTTTTCGTGTTATCGAGATTCATTGAAATTTGATCGACAAGTTTTATTTGATCGTTATCAACGCACAGACGTTGCACTCAAAGTGGTTGGGGTTGGAAGTGTTGGCACACGCTCTGCTGTTGCGCTGTTTCAAGATGCAGATCGAGAGCCATTGATATTACAAATGAAAGAAGCGAATCCTTCAATACTTAGTCCACTTTTCAAAGATAAGGTAGAACATGAAGGTGAGCGAGTCATTCATGGTCAACAATTAATGCAGGCTGCTAGTGATATCTTCTTAGGATTTTCTACATTAGATAAACATTTCTACATCCGTCAGCTTAGAGATATGAAGATTTCTGTGGATTTAACAGATATGGATGACGAATATTTTTATGAATATGCTGAAAGTTGTGGCTTATCGTTGGCGCATGCACATGCAAAATCTGGTAATGCCGATGTTTTGATGGGCTATCTAGGTGAAGGCAACAAGATTGTAGATGTTTTGCAAGAGTATGCCATGCGATATGCTGAGCGCAATTTGAATGATTATCAGCAATTTATGAACGAAATAGCAGATGGCAAGCTTCAAATCGCTGGGGATGAAGCACTTTAAAAATAAGTAGCCAGTTATAGATTTAACGAAATAATTCAAAAGGGTCGAAACATGTTTAAAAAAATGATGTCAAGTTTAGGTATTCAAGGGGTAACTGTAGAAACGCATTTGCATAATCCAACTTTACAAGCGGGTGGAACATTAGAAGGGGAAATTAGTTTTAAAGGCGGCTCATCTGATAAAGAAATCAATAGTTTGTATTTACAATTGATGACCATCGCCGAAGTTGAGTCAGGGGATCATGAATTTAATCAACCTTTGATTTTGGATCAGTGGTTAATCAGTTCAAATTTTTTATTAGCTGCACATCAATCCCATCATATTCCATTTACGATGCAAATCCCATATGAAACGCCTATCACTGAAGTTTCTTGTCGCCGTAATGGGACTCGCGTTTGGATCAATACACATATGGATGTTGATTGGGGGCTAGATGCAACTGATCGTGATTATTTAAGTGTGTTACCCACACCAACCATGCAAGTGTTTTTACAAGCAATGCAACAATGTGGTTTTGTCTTATCGAGTGTCGATGTAGAAAAAGGACAACTCACGGCACGTAATTTTCGATCAACCATTGGTTGCTACCAAGAATTAGAGTTTGTTTCTTCACATCTGTTCAGTGGCTTTAATGAGGTCGAAGTGTCATTTGTTGCAGAAGCACATCAAACGCATGTGATGTTAGAAGTGGATCGAACTTTGCGTTCAGATCAGCTATTGACGATGACACTTCCAAATCAGCAATTGGATGTGGGTCAAGTGACGCAACAAATTCGCCGTTTGTTAAAAATAGGATAATCTATATCATCGATGCCTCCCATAATTATTGGGAGGTTTTAATGTCATATAACTGTCATCTTTTGTTCTTAAGATGACAGTATGAAAATAAAAACAAATCAGGAAGAACATACTTCCAACATGCTTAATGCATTACTCAAATTAGAACGCCAGCAACCGATCATAAAAACACGCTGGATTATTCTGCCGATTTTAGTCTTACTGCTCATGTATAGTTGGCAACAGCAGATATTTACAGCTTGGGTTTTACTCCCATTAATATGGACAATTATTGTTTTAAACCATGTTTTGATCGCCAAGACTCGAAGGAATAAATTAGAGAAGATTGAGCAACTCAACATTGAACCAATATTTTGGAATAAATTAAAACAACAGTATCCCGAACTGAACTTAAAACAATGTCGACTGATTGAACTGGGCTTTAAGGATTATTTGGCATTACACGTGATGCAAAAACAAGCCTATGCCATGCCTTCACATGCAGTCGATGCTTTATGGCATGTGATGTTGCAATATCCGATCCAGTATCAGCAATTATGTGAGCAAACCATAGGTCGAACGTTGAATCATAGCCCTTATGACGGAACAACGAGACCTGAAGAACAAGCAAAGCAATTATTTGAAGCTTGGAAATATAGCTGTATGTTACATGGATATAATCCAAGCAATACGATGCAATTGCCACGACTATTTGCGGTTGATCAGGTGTTGGGTTGGGAAAATAGACAATCGTTTGAACTGGCGCAAATGACTAAAAATTTTGCAAAATATATGCAAGATCAATCATCATCTTCATCCAGTTGTGGCAGTAGCTGTAGCAGTTGTGGCGGAGGCGGTGACTAACTTAGCTTTAGCTAGCCTAGCCAAGTTGCATCATATTGATTAATTCTTCCGCTGCTTTAGATTGAATCCGTGCAGGATGCCACACCATACCCAGTTGACGTTGCATATCGAGATTCAAATCAAGTTGTTTTAAATCTTGATTCACCAACGTTTTAGGTAATACCGACCAACCTAAACCAATAGAAACTAACATCCTGATTGATTCTAAAGGATTGTTGCTCATGCTGATTTTAGGTTTTAAGCTCTTTTTTTCAAACTCTGCTAATGTGATTTGACTGGTATAAGTGTGTGCTGCGGGTAAAAGGCTAGGATAAGCAATCAAATCTTCTAATTTAAGTTGTGATTGTTGTGCTAAAGGATGAAAAGGTGAGGTCACAAAAACCAAAGGATCATTCCAAATCGTCAAGTAGCTTAGTCGTTCATCTCCAATTGGAGGGAGGGTTAAAAAGGCCAGTTCGAGTTCACCTGCTAAAACTTGTTCATGCGCCTGTTCTGAGTCTACAAAATGCACATCTAAAGTGACTTGTGGAAAAGATTGCACAAAAGCTTTCAGTGGGTCTGCGAGATGATGCAATCCGATATGATGACTCGTCCCAATTTTTAAACGACCTTGTACCTGATTCTGCTCATGACTCAGTGTATGGTGAATTTCACCTAATTCATTGAGCCATGTTCTCACTTTCGGTAATAAAGAATGGGCAGCATGGGTAGGTTGAATACCGCGTCCTGCGGATTCAAATAGTTTTACTCCAAAATATTCTTCAAGCGTATGAATTCGTTTGGTCACCGCAGGTTGAGTAATAAATAATTGTTCTGCTGCAATCGAAATTGATCCCGTTTCCATCACTTTTAAAAATGCTTCAAATGCAGCAAGATTCATACAGGCTTACTCAAATAACTTTAAAATATGTGCTCAGATATTGATGTTGAAAATTAGAAATAATTCCAAACTTTTTCATGGAAGAAAAAGGCAAAAGCTTGTACGGTTGGTTCAATTAAACTTAAGGTTGCAGCCATGATTAAATTTCCCGTAATCATATAGGCAACTATCATCGCAACACTAATATGCATGATGTAGTAACTCAAGGTTTTTTTTAAAGTCCGTCGATTGTTAATCACGAATTGCTGAATGTTTGCCATATCGCTCACCATTTCAAATCCTATTTAATTAAATAGTAATGATTATCATTTAAAAAGTAAAAAAGAAATTTCTACTCTCGATGATCGAACTTTTAGATAGATAAGCATTTATCTATTTATTGAAAAAAATTGATGCACAAATGAATTAGGTATTCCAAAAAGTTTGATAACTAATAAAAATGATAAATTAGATTTATGTGAAAGCATTGCTATAATAAATTTAAGATTTAGTTACCCAGTCCTATGACAAGCACGTTGGAGAGCGACGACATGGCAGGCAAGACATTATATGACAAATTATGGGATGACCATTTAGTTAAGCAACGTGATGATGGTTCAAGCTTGATTTATATTGATCGTCATTTATTACATGAAGTGACTAGCCCTCAAGCATTTGAAGGCTTACAACTTGCTGATCGTCAGCCATGGCGTTTAAGTGCCAATGTCGCAACACCTGATCATAACGTTCCAACCTCTAAAAAAGAGCGTGAACAAGGCATTGCTGGAATCGAAGATGATACCTCTCGTATCCAAGTCCAAACTTTAGATGATAACTGTAAGACCTTTAATATCGTTGAATTTGGTATTAATGACATTCGTCAAGGTATCGCCCACGTGGTAGGACCAGAGCAAGGTTTAACTTTGCCGGGTATGACCGTGGTCTGTGGTGATTCACACACAGCTACACATGGCGCATTTGGTTGTTTAGCACACGGTATTGGCACGTCAGAAGTTGAGCATGTGTTAGCAACTCAATGTTTAGTACAGAAAAAATCGAAAAACATGCTTGTTCGTGTTGATGGTGTATTAGGCAAAGGCGTGACGTCGAAAGATGTTGTTTTAGCGATTATCGGCAAAATTGGAACGGCTGGTGGTACAGGCTATGCCATTGAGTTTGGTGGTCAAGTGTTCCGTGATATGTCGATCGAAGGGCGTATGACCGTATGTAACATGGCAATCGAAGCGGGTGCGCGCGTAGGTATGGTTGCTGTTGATGACAAAACCATCGCTTATGTGAAAGATCGTAACTATGCGCCTAAAGGTGAGCAGTGGGATCAAGCCGTAGAATATTGGAATACCTTACACTCAGACGAAGATGCTGTATTTGATGCAGTCGTCGTATTGAATGGTGCTGAGATTGAGCCACAAGTGTCTTGGGGAACTTCTCCAGAAATGGTGATCCCTGTTTCGCAAGCAGTACCGACTTTAGAACAAGCAAAAGATGATGTTCAGCGTAATGACTGGACTCGTGCTTATCAATATATGGGTTTAACTGCTGGTCAAGCGTTGTCTGATATTCAATTAGATCGTGTCTTTATTGGTTCATGCACCAATTCTCGTATTGAAGATATTCGTGCTGCGGCAGATGTCGTGAAAGGGCGTAAAGTTGCATCTAGTATTAAACAGGCGATGATCGTTCCGGGTTCAGGTTTGGTGAAGCAACAAGCAGAACAAGAAGGCTTGGATCAAATTTTCTTGGAGGCTGGTTTTGAGTGGCGTGAACCAGGTTGTTCAATGTGCTTGGCAATGAACGCTGATAAATTACAACCAGGTGAACATTGTGCATCTACTTCGAATCGAAATTTTGAAGGTCGTCAGGGGAACGGTGGTCGTACACATTTGGTAAGCCCAGCAATGGCTGCAGCGGCTGCAATTGCAGGTCATTTTGTTGATGTACGTTCATTCTAAAGGAGCAAAATCATGAAAAAATACACTGTAGAACAAGGTATTGTTGCACCTTTAGATCGTGCAAATGTTGATACTGATTTAATCATTCCAAAACAGTTTTTGAAGTCAATTAAGCGCACAGGTTTTGGCGATAACTTATTTGATGAATTGCGTTATTTAGATGAAGGTTATTTAGGGCAAGATATTAGCAAACGTCCAATTAACCCTGAATTTGTATTGAATAAACCGCGTTATCAAGGTTCAACGATTTTATTGGCACGCACGAATTTTGGTTGTGGCTCTAGCCGTGAGCATGCACCTTGGGCTTTGAATGAGTATGGTTTCCGTACGGTGATTGCTCCAAGCTTTGCAGATATTTTCTTTAATAACTGCTTTAAAAATGGCATGTTGCCTGTGATTTTATCTGAAGAGATTGTTGATCAGTTATTCAAGGAATGTGCTGAAACAGAAGGTTATCAATTGACCATCGATTTAGAGGCACAGGAAGTACGCACGCCAACAGGTCCGGCATTTAAATTTGAAATTGATCCATTCCGTAAGCACTGCTTATTAAATGGTTTGGATGATATTGGCTTAACTTTGCAAGTGGCAGATGATATTCGTGCCTATGAAGAAAAAGCCAAACAGGCGCGTCCTTGGGTGTTTCAAGAGATAGAAGCTTAAGTTTTATTTATATCTCATCAATATAAACATAGCTTAATGTTTTAGTACATTTTAAATATAGCCATAGCGCGGACATGGAACTCTTGTTAACATGCGAGTAGATATATTCGCTTGCATGTTTGCATGATATAGGACTGGGCTTGAATAATGAAAAGAAGACTCCCTCGCAGTATTTTGCTGTGTTTAGGTGTTGGTATGACATTAACCGCATGTCAGAATTCTACGAATATGGTTGATCAGGTTCGTATTGCCCAAAATACAGTAGGCAATCAAGCAGAAAATGCAACTTTGTATTGTTCAGGCGTCGAAAATTGTGAGTTTGAACGAATCAATGATATTGCCGTGATCGATGCCAAATCGCACCGTATTAGCCAACAGGCGATGGAGCAAGGGATTGTACGATTGCATGGTTCGGTTTTTAGTAGAAAACAACAAGTCTACTTAAATGTACCAGCCAAACAATATGAAGTAGTCATTCGCTTTTATCCTATTTCACCAGACCGAGCTGAAACCTTCCATGTGATTCATGCGTTCAAGCCGCATCAAAGCTATACCTTTAAAATGTACCGAGACCGTGCATATCGTTCGGGTAGTTTATTAAATGTTTCTATACCTGAACCCTTATGTGTGGATTTGCAACAAGAACAGCATACTATTCGTCGATTCTGTCGCCCATATGATGTGAGCACAGGTTTGGGTGAATTTGTTGAGAAAAAGATTTAATCGGCTTGCAGTATGAACGCTGCATATATGAAACTGGAAGAATAAATGTCTAAACATATTTTAATTTTAGCAGGCGATGGTATCGGTCCTGAGATTGTTGGTGCAGCTGAGCAAGTACTAACTAAGGTGAATCAAAAATTTAATTTAGGTTTGACATGGGAACAAGGTTTACTGGGGGGGGCAGCAATTGATGCTCACGGTGAACCGTATCCAGCTGTAACAAGCGAACAAGCTAAAAATGCTGATGCCATTTTATTAGGTGCGGTTGGTGGTCCTAAGTGGGATACCATTGAACGTTCGATTCGTCCAGAACGTGGTTTGCTTAAAATTCGTAGCGAATTGAATTTATTCGCAAATTTACGTCCTGCGATTCTTTATCCACAATTGGCTGATGCTTCAAGTTTGAAGCCAGAAATCGTTGCTGGTTTGGATATCCTCATTGTTCGTGAATTAACGGGGGGGATCTACTTTGGTCAACCACGTGGTATTCGCGAATTAGAAAATGGCGAAAAACAAGGCTATAACACTGATGTTTATTCAGAAAGTGAAATCAAGCGTATCGCCAAAGTTGCATTCGAGCTAGCAGGCTTGCGCGGTGGCAAAGTATGCTCGGTTGATAAAGCGAATGTATTGGAAGTGACTGAATTGTGGAAGCAAACGGTTACTGATTTACAGCAAGCACAATATTCAAATATTCAACTCTCGCATATGTATGTTGACAATGCCGCGATGCAGTTAGTGCGTGCACCAAAGCAGTTTGATGTGATCGTTACAGGTAATTTATTTGGTGATATCTTATCTGACGAAGCAGCAATGTTGACAGGTTCGATCGGCATGTTGCCTTCTGCATCTTTAGATGAAAATGGCAAAGGCATGTATGAGCCATGTCATGGTTCTGCGCCAGATATTGCTGGTCAAAATGTTGCTAATCCATTGGCAACTATTCTTTCAGTTGCGATGATGTTACGTTATACCTTCCGTGAAGAAGCTGCAGCAAAAGCAATTGAAGATGCTGTGGGTCAAGTATTAGATCAAGGTTTGCGTACAGCAGATATTATGTCTGAAGGCATGACAAAAGTTGGTACAGATGCTATGGGTGAAGCTGTAGTTTCAGCACTAAACTAAGAATTATAGCCAATAAAAAACGCAGCTTGGGCTGCGTTTTTTTATAACTTAATGTATATGGGCGAACTAACAAGCCTTGCCTTCATAGCGAATAGAGCAAGCAATTTGTTGTTGGTCTAGCTCAAAAATGATGTGACATTTTAAATTGAGATCATAAGTACTATCTGTATTGCCAGCACTTTGAATTGGTATATTTTGAGCACCAAGTTCAGCCGATTGAGCGATAGGAATAGGAATACGAATTGGGCGAATGACAGTGTAAATCAGCTGATTGCTTTGTTTGATTGGTTGGGCGATAGTCTGAAAACCTAGAGGTTTTAAATCGAACGGCTGTTGGATTATGGTTGCAGATTGCCCGATAAAAAGTTGTAAATAATCAGGTAGGCTGGTTCGATTTTGGTATGCAGTGGTACATGCTTGTAAAGATAATATGATTAGAAATAACAAATACTTAAATTTTTATTTTGATTAATCCTTATCCTCTCATCTATGTTTATTCAATCCTTAAATTATGTTGGTGTCGAGTTCATTTGTGTGAATTGATAAAAATATACAAACTAGTCTATTTTTAGGCAATATTCAATTGAGTTCAAATGTGCTTAGATAGATAGGATATTAAGCGATTGAGAAAACTTGATGCACAAATTTATATTTGGACTGATGTGTGGCGCTTTAGCAACATTCAGTCATGCAGATAATTGTGATAAGGCACGCAATACGTATGATGATATTTATTGCACGAATAAAATTTATGCGAGTGCTGATGCTGATTTAAATAAAAATTACCAGCAATTACGTCACCAACTCAATGAGACACAACAAAAGATTCTTAAAAAGTCCCAGCTCGCATGGATTCATCATCGAGATGCAGAATGTACTGATGATCAAAAAAATAGCGTAAGCGTGCAATGTAGACTTACGACGACACAAGAGCGTAATCATTGGTTAGAGGAAAGATTACGTGAGTGTCAAACGGTAGGGTGTAAAACAACACGTTTGAGTGAGTAATAAGAATCAAGCATAAAAAAAGCCACAAACAAAATGTGGCTTTTTTGCATTCACGAATCTCTTAGCGCGCGCGATAAGTGATACGACCCTTTGTTAAGTCATAAGGTGTCATTTCTACTTTTACACTGTCACCCGTCAAAATACGGATATAGTGTTTGCGCATTTTACCAGAAATGTGAGCAATAACTTCGTGACCGTTTTCTAAACGTACACGGAACATCGTATTAGGAAGCGTTTCGGTGACAACGCCTTCGAACTCAATGAGTTCCTCTTTATTGGCCATAGCCTACCTGATGATCAAATTGGAAAGGGGCAAATTATAGTCAATTTATTTGAATTTTACAAGGTGAAGCGTATGTAAACCTTTTAGATCTTTATTCATAAAAACTGTCGGACAATTGACAATCTTTTTTAACAAAAGAAGCAGAATATTGTTGTCAGTTTGGTCAATCAACGTTAATCTAAAATTGTTGTTATTGTTACAAGAACGTATCTACAGGGAAGGGCACTGAGTGGGTCAGTTAACAGATGCATCAGTTGTATTGCGCTTTGGTTATCAGGCAATTCGTAAAGCGGGATTGCCAACTGAAGAGATTCTAACAAAAGCAGGGGTAGCGCTAAATCAAATTGATACCAATGCCAGAACGCCATTAAGTGCGCAAAATGCATTTTGGATTGCTGCACAGGAAGTCAGCAATGATCCTGATATTGGATTGCATTTAGGTGAGCATTTACCACTCTATCGTGGTCAGGTGATTGAGCATCTATTTATTAGTAGTGAAACATTTGGTGAGGGTCTAAAACGAGCTTTAGCTTATCAGCGTTTGATCAGTGATGCTTTTGATGCAAAACTCGTAGTTGAAGATGGTCGTTGTTATCTCACCAACGGTGAACAGTTTTGGTCAGATAATTTAGTCAATCGCCATTTCTCTGAATGTGCGATGTCGGGCATCTTACGTTTCTTTAAATTTATTACTGAAGGTCAGTTTCAGCCAATTTACATCGACTTTAATTTTAGTGATGGTGCTGATGATGATGAATATTTCCGAGTATATGGCTGTCCTGTCAGTCTGGGTCAAAAAGAAACCCGCCTTTATTTTGATGATGCCGTGCTTGATTATCCATTATGGCAAGCTGAACCAGAACTACTACAATTACATGAACAACTAGCGATTGAGAAATTACAAGAGCTTGCACGGTATGATTTGGTTGGTGAAGTTCGCCGTGCCATTGGTTCAACTTTAGAAAGTGGTGAAACTACGTTAGAAACAGTTGCAGCTCAATTAAGCATCACGCCACGACGCTTAAGAACACAGCTTAGCGAGGCGAATACAAGCTTCCAGCAAATCCTTTCAGATTATCGTTGCCGCCTAGCGAAGAAATTATTGGCGAATACCAATGAAAGTGTAGAAAGAATTGTGTATTTAACGGGTTTTTCTGAACCAAGTACGTTCTATCGTGCATTTAAGCGTTGGACGAATGAAACCCCTGTCGAATATCGTAAGCGTAAACAGCGTTAATTTTTCTAAGAAAAAAGCCTTATCTCCCGATAAGGCTTTTTTTATTCAGGCAGATTTAACCATTGGGGACCTAAAGGCAGCTGTGGTAAATCAAACTCATCAGGATAATAGGACTGAATAAAATATAAACCATCAGGTGGGGCGGTGATGCCTGCCGCTGTACGGTCTTCTGCGGCAAACATGGTATCGATATGATCAATCTCGTACATACCTTGTCCGATTTCTAGTAAACATCCCATGATATTGCGTACCATATGATGTAAAAATCCATCGGCTTGAATATCTAATACTAAATAGCGTCCATGTTCAAATAGACGGCAGTGTTTTACATGACGTATGGGTTGATTGGATTGACAGGCAGCAGCTCGGAAGGTCTCGAAGTTATGCGTTCCCTCAAATTTTGCTGCAGCGACAATCATCTTCGGTACATCTAATTTTTGATAAAGATGAGTGACTTGTTTATACAATAGTGCAGGACGGGTGGGTGCGTTATAGACGACATAACGATAACGTCGTGCAGTGGCTTTGAACCGTGCATGGAAGTTCTCATCCATGCATTTAATCCATTGAATTGAAATATCTTTTGGAAGTTGACTATTGGTGCCACGAATCCAACCTTGCTCTGGGCGAATGGCTTCGGTGTCGAAATGAGCCACCATATTGGTTGCATGTACACCAGCATCAGTTCGTCCAGCACCATGCAAAATAATGGGCTCATTGGCAATACGGCTCAGTACTTTCTCGATGGTCTCTTGAACAGTTACAACGCCAGGCTGCTGGGTTTGCCAACCACGGTATTGCGTGCCACAAAATTCAATACCGATTGCATAACGTTGCATGTTTTAACCTCAAATATTAATGCTGATGCCAATTCGCGAACCATTGTTCGTGGCTCGGATATTTTAAATAGATTTGCAAGACTTTTGCATATAAATCAGCATGGCTATGGCAATCATTGATTAAAACTTTGGCAGATTGAATCCATGAACTGACGGCATAGCGTTGATCTAGTTGCCCAAAGGTCACTTGGGTGCTGATGATAGGCAGACATTTTTTTTGATACAGTTGCTCAAACAGTATCAGAATTTCGTCATTTACTGCAATATTGCCTGTGCCAAATCCTTGTAGAATCAAGAAATTTGGTGGGTTAAGCAGAATATTTTTTAACTGTAGAATGAGTTGTTCTTTTGCAATCGGCTGCAACATCAAATTTAGGATGCTGAGTTCAGTTGCTTGCTGAATATATTCATTTTGAACAACAAGAAAATCTGCTGTGGTTTGACATCTTTGATCTGCTTTAACACCGACGAAAGCATCCAACTCAGTGGTATGTGCTTTTAAGGTCGTTTGTGCGTGAAAAACTTGTTCATGGAACGCCAGATAAACACCCGTTGGCAAAGAGAGGACTTGCTCTAATGCTAAATATAGGTTGCCTGTGGCATCTGTAAATTCACGGGTATCATTGCCTTCAACATTCAATAATGGGTATTGGCTACCTGTAATGATGGCATGACAAGAATGTCCCAAGAAACGAGCAAGTGTTGCTGCAGCGTAACTTAAAGTATCTGTCCCATGAATAATGACAAAATGTTGAAAACCATTGAGTTGCAATTGCTGGATTTGTTGTACCAACTTTAGCCAATCCGTTGCGGTGCAGGCACTACTGTCTTTGATACTAGGCGCAGCGAAGCATTCGACCTGTAAATGAGGTGGAATGATCTTAGCTAGTAAAGGTAGAAAATCCTGTTCTGGCATCGGCATCAATGGTTCGCCAACGCAACCAAACGTCCCACCCATATAAATTAAAGCGATTTTTTTCATCATAAAAAAAGCAGTCTGAGAGACTGCTTATATTAGACCGATCAAATTCAGGAAGCTATTTTATTCAGTAAACTTTGTGAATGTTGTTGTTGCTCTGCATTAAATGACGGGCTATTTTTTAATAATTCACGTGCAGAATCATAAGCGCCCAATTCAATATATTGCTCAGCAAGTTCTAAATTGAGCTGTGCTTCATCAAGCTGTTGTAAATCAGGAAATGATTGTACAAGAGGGTCATTGATTGCAACAGATGTAGTTTGAAGCGAGGTTTGAACAGGTTCAAGTTCAACAACTGATTCTGTAACTGTTTCTGTAACTTCAACTTGCTTGTTTTCTGTCGGTTCAAAACTAAAATCTAACGTTGGCGCTGCTTCAGTTTTTTGTTCTGTAACTTCTAAGTTTGAAAAATTGAAATCTAATTCAGGCTTTGCTTCTTCAACTACAGGAGAAGTTGCAGGTGCAGCGTCTAAATTGAATGAGAATTCTAAAGGAGCAGGCTCTTTATTCTCTTGTTGCTCGATTGTTGGCGTAGCTTCGGTTGTTTCCTTTTTCTCAAAGGAAAAATTAAAATCTAATGGCTGAACTTCTGGGACTGGTTCAACTGGTTTAGCTTCTTCTGCTGGTGCAACATATCCAGATTGTAAATCATCAAATGATTGTGACGTTTTTGATGCCGCTAATGCGTCAAAATCTGCGTTGTTTTGCTCTTTTGCTAAACTATCTGATGTAATGGTTTGCAGGAAATGGCTTGAGCCTGAATTGAACTTAATTGCATCAGGTTGTTTATTTTTTTCATATTCACGTTGTTTTGCTTCAGCAGCTTGAGCAATATCATCAAGTTTCAAAGCATGAATATGTTTGATCAATTGATCAATTGCAAAATCATCTTTTTGAGCTAAGTGAATATCAAGGAGAAATAAATATAACTCATGTTGGGAGTTATCTTGTTTTAAAATCTGATTGATTTGTGCTTCTGCGCTTTGATAATTGCCGCTTTGAATTTGCTGTTCAATTTTCTGGCGTAAAGACTCTGGAATCGCGGTTGCGGCGGCTGGAACAGATTCTTGTTCTTCACGTGCTAATGTCGTACGTGAAGTTTTAGTTGTAGCTGCTTTCTTCGCTGATTTTGCTGTAGCACCTTTTTTAGATGTTGCAGTAGTTTGGTTGTCACTGCGTTTTTTTAAAACGATTGCAACAACTAATACGACGATTAGCAGTACAATTATTATAGTTGACATGATCTATACCCCTTAAAGATAGAGCCGCTTTGTTGCAAATTTATGAGAATCTTCTCGTAACCTAGCGTGTTGGCTTTTTAGTTTCCTGCTGCACTTTCAACTGATCTTGTAACTCTGCAAGCCGAGCATTTAATAGCTGAATACGTTGTTCCTTATTGCGTAATGCCAATTCTAACTGTGTTACGTTTCTTTGTAATGTAACGGTTTTTTCTCGTGCTGTCATAACTTTTAATGATAAATCTGCACTGGTTTTTTGCTGTAATGTGTCTTTTTTCGCACTTCCATTGCTTGAATCTTGGTTACTTTCAGCGACCAGTGACATTTCAGCTTGCTGCAGGCGATATTTGGCTTGACCTGATCGAGGATGTGTTGTCTGTGCTGCTATTTGATTTATAGCTGTATTCTGACGAGATGGTGTTGTATTTAGATTGAAATTTAAACGAGACCCTTGTCTTAAATGATTTGCATTGCCACCAATAAAAGCATGCTCATTCTGTGCTTTGATCTGATTCATAACTTTAGCAACAGGCTGTTGTGTTTGTGATGCGATTTGTTGCGCAATACTCCACAAAGATTCATTACGCTGCACGACATGCTGTTGAGCTGAGTTATTAGATGCAGTCATGGAATTGCTATTTGTGGCAGGTGCTTTCTTTTTAGCTTGTTGTGCAGTTTGTGTAGGTTGTTGTTTTTTAAATTTCTCTTGTGGTTCGGCTGGCTTTGTATCGAGTGGTTTTGATTTTTTTTCGATTGGTGTTGGTGGTTGACTCGCAGTTTGAACTGGCTGAGCTGCGACTTGAACAATAGGCTGTTTAGTCATGGTAGGCGTTGGATTTGATTCAACTTTTACTGGTGCAGTCGTATTTATATTATTTGTTTCGATTTTAGGGCTAATTTTTGCAGTTGCAGTGTCCTGATTTTGGCTTGGTATCGGCGTTGTAACAACGGATATTGCTACTGGAGAGCTTTGCTTTGATTGTGAGCTATTTAATATGGGTGGTAAAGCTGAGGAGACATTTAATAAATTTTCTTGCTTTAAATTAAGCTCTTTTACATTTGTTGCAATCGGTGAACTGAAGCGAGTGCTTTCGGGTAAATTGAGCGCAATATCTTTTTCACTGACAATATATTTAGGTGAAAGTGTTTTTTCATTCGCAGCTGCTTTAGCGGATATCGCTCTCGAACTTTGTCCTATAGGTTGCTTAATATGCTTTAAATGTGATGCACCACTTTCTTGTATTTTAAGAATAATATTAAGTTCACTGTCTGTCATTGGACGTGTAGAAGTGATCACAATCACCCCTTCACCTTGTGAATTGCGACGTGTATAAAAATTTAGGCCACTCGGAGGCTGATGAGCAGCACCCATCATTAAAAGATCTTCAGGTGTTGCTAAGCCTACATCTAATTTTGCGGTAGGATCAGCTTGATGAAAACTCATTTCTGCGTAGAGTAATTCACCAGGTGCAGATTGGATTTGCAATGGATCGAGTGTAATCGCATAAAGGTGTTGCGAAGAAATGATGGCTAAAATGGCAACTTTTAATTTGTTATAAACAGTCATCTCGATCCATGAAAAAGTGATGTTTTAGTCAATTCAAAAGTATACATTACCGTGATGTAAATGAATTGTAAAATATTCATGTTTGATAAAAAACAAAAGCCGATCAAATGTGATCGGCTTTTGTTTTTTAAATGTTTTTGCTTAAGCGTTCTTGTATTCAACCAAAATACGAAGCATACGACGTAAAGGTTCAGCAGCACCCCAAAGTAGCTGATCGCCTACTGTAAATGCACCTAAATATTCTTTACCCATATTGAGCTTACGTAAACGACCAACTGGAACTGTTAAAGTACCCGTCACAGCAACAGGAGTAAGGTCAGTCATAGAGGCTTCACGGGTATTTGGAACTACTTTCGCCCATTGGCTTGATTGACGAATCATATCTTCGATTTCATCAAGCGCAACATCTTTTTTCAACTTCAAAGTAATGGCTTGAGAGTGACAACGCATTGCACCAATACGAACACAATGACCATCAATAGGAACAATCTGTTGATTGCCTAAGATCTTGTTGGTTTCAACTTGACCTTTCCATTCCTCTTTTGACTGACCACTTTCAAGCTGTTTATCGATATATGGGATCAATGAACCTGCTAATGGCACACCAAAGTTAGACTTTGGAAAACCTTCGCCACGTTGCAACTCGGCAATTTGACGGTCAATATCAAGAATTGCAGATTTTGGATCATCCAATAACGTTTTAGTATTGTTATATAAATAGCCCATTCCAGTGATCAATTCACGCATGTTTTGCGCGCCCGCACCAGAAGCTGCTTGATAAGTCATCGAAGTTGCCCATTCCACTAAATTATTTTGGAACAGAGAGCCTAAACCCATCAACATTAAAGAAACTGTACAGTTACCGCCAACGAAAGTTTTAGTGCCGTTGACTAAACCATCTTTAATCACGTTTAAATTGACTGGATCAAGTACGATGATCGCATCATCTGCCATACGTAGTGTAGATGCTGCATCAATCCAGTAACCATCCCAACCTTCAGCTTTTAGCTTAGGGAAAATTTCAGATGTATAATCACCACCTTGACAGGTTAAAATGACATCCATTTGCTTCAGACTGTTAATGTCTGACGCATCCATAAGTGCTGGTGCAGTCTTACCACCAAATGAAGGCGCTTCGCCACCTGCATTACTGGTAGAAAAATAGAATGGCTCAATATGAGCAAAATCATTCTCTTCAACCATACGTTGCATAAGGACAGAACCCACCATCCCACGCCAACCGACCAGACCTACTTTCATGTCATTGTGCCTCGGTATTTCAAAAAAATTTTAAGGGGTTTGAGTGTATCAAAAGCGACCACAACTGCAAGCTTTACGTAAATAAAACGATAATTTAATTGAGTGAAATAATTTGTTTGTATTAGATAGAAAATTGATAAAGCCATAACTTTATTGAGAATCTAAGACATCCCCTCGAGAAAAATGAACATGATATGGATTCAGATTTGTGCAGTATTGGTTATATGGCTTTCGTTTTGGTCATTAATCCCCAGAGGTGAGTGGTGGTTTAGAGGTGCAGACTTTCCGCGCTTACAGATTCTGGCACTCGGTCTCTTCTCCTTTTTTGCAATGTTATTTGCCATTCCCAAATGGACCTTGACTACCGAGTTGCTGTTTGTTGGACTGGTCGCAGCAATCGCTTATCAGTTGAAAATGGTTCTTCCATATACCCCGATTTGGAAAAAACAAGTTCAAAAAGTTAAGCCTGAGCAAATCAATGAAAACCAGCAAATCTCATTGCTGGTTGCCAATGTGTTGACGCCAAATGATAAATATCATTTATTACTTGAGCATATAGACACATTAAAACCTGATGTTGTGCTGACATTAGAGTCAGATTCAAGTTGGCAAAATGCGTTAGTTCACATTGAACAAGATTATCCTTATCGCGTGCCCGTACCTTTAGATAACTTATATGGTATGCATCTATATAGTCGCTTGCCATTGCACGATACAGAAGTGAAATTTATCTTAAGTGATGAAATTCCATCTATACACGCTTCGGTAACATTACGTTCAGGTATCCAAGTACAGTTATATTGTTTACACCCTAAACCACCAAGCCCAACTGAAGCTAAAGATTCAACTTTAAGAGATGCCGAGCTTTTAATTATTGGCGATCGAATAAAAGATTTGGATGAAAGTTGTATTGTCATGGGGGATCTTAATGATGTGGCATGGTCACGCACCACGCGATTATTTCAACGAATCAGTGGTTTGCTAGATCCACGGGTAGGTCGCTATTTCATGAATACTTTTCACGCAGATTATCGGCTTTTACGTTGGTCTTTAGATCATATCTTTCATAGTACCGACTTTGGCTTAGTGGAAATGAAACGTTTATCTCATATAGGTTCTGATCATTTTCCAATTTATGTCGTTTTACAGACGGGTCGTATTTTTGAGCAACAGCAGGAAGAACTAGAACAAAGCGCTGAAGATGAACAAGAGGCTCAAGAAGCGATTCGGGATGGTATAGAAAAAGCAGAACAAGAGCACAAGCAAGTTGTTGATGAATTGGCTCAGCCTTATAAGTGACTCAATAGAATGAAATGGTAAATATCGTGATGTAAGCAATATCGTACATTGATTTAAGTCTACGGCGAATAGTCGAGTTTGATCAAAAGATTTATTCTAAATACATCAGCACATGGACGCAGGAATGGATTTCCGTTTAAGGATAGCGACGCTGAGATGGAAAATGCATTATGGATATGATGCATGCGATGGAAGCAAGATAATAACAAAGATGTGAAAGCACAACCTCATTTGCCCGAGTTTTGCAGGATGTGAAACTCGGGTTTTAATTTTCTCTAAATATTAATAAATTTTTTCGTAACCTTCTGCTCGGGTTTTGAATCTACGGTGAAACCACATCCATTGAGTTGGTGCGATACGCAATTGAGCCTCAATGATTCTATTCACCCGAATTGCATCATCGAGTTCATTTTCACTCGGCATATTTTCAACAATAGGCTCAATCAAAACTTTGTATTGTGGATTACGAACATCACCATAACGATAAAAATAAAGCGGGATTGCAACAGATTTGGAGATTTTTAATAGACGACGATGTGCAGTAACAGTTGCAGCAGGAACACCAAAAAAAGGCGCCATCACACCTTGTTTTAAGCCAAAATCTTGGTCTGGACTATACCAAATCGCACCGCCATCTTTTAAGCGACGAACTAAGCCTCGCATATCATCATGATCAATTTGCTGTTGATAAATGGTTGCGCGACAACGATAAATCAGCATATCCAACATCGGATTATTCTGAGGACGATAGACCACATCAGGCTCAAAATATTGAGCACAAATATAACCACCGGCATCCAATAAAGTACTGTGTGTACCTAGCAATAAGATACCTTTGCCTTGAGCTTTGGCTGAGTTGATGTGCTCTAGCCCTTCAATACTATGGCGTCCTTTAAACCAATTTGGACAATACCAAGCATTCAATGTTTCAAATACACCCAACATCATGTCGACAAACACTTGTTTTGCTTGTGCTTCAACCTCAACAGGAGACCATTCTGGGAAGCAAACTTCCAGATTTCTGATTGTGGTTTTTCGACGTGATTTGAGCAAGTGCCAGCATAATGAGGCTAAACCATGTGCCAATCGCCATTGAATTGCCCAAGGTAAGATTGCTAAGAGCATGAGAAAAGTGATGGCGATCCAGATTTTCCAATACTTAGGGAGTAAAAATTCCCATTGAAACTCACCAGGAATATAAGACGATTGTTGGCTCATAAACTAGAAATATGAATGATATTGAATTTTGAAGCAGTGTAACATGAAGTCAGTTTTACGACTTTAAATCTAAAAGATAAAGCACAGCCTTTTTGTGTATAGATAAATAAATATTTTGATCAGGAGACCATGTTGAAACAGATAAGCATACTTAAGGGAGATATTACCCAAATCGCAGTGGATGCTATCATCAATGCAGCAAATACCTCACTTTTAGGTGGAGGTGGGGTGGATGGTGCAATTCATCGTCTTGGAGGTGCCGTGATTTTGCAAGAGTGTCAAAAAATCCGTGCCAAACAGGGTGGTTGTGCAGTAGGTGAAGCTGTGATAACCACCGCGGGAAATCTACCAGCAAAATATGTGATTCATACTGTTGGACCAACATGGTTAAATGGTGAGAAAAACGAACCAATTTTATTAGAAAATGCTTATCGTAATAGTTTTAAACTCGCTGATCATCTGGGTTTAAAAACAATCGCCTTTCCAAATATTTCAACAGGAATTTATCGGTTTCCTAAACAACTTGCTGCTCAAATCGCGTTTAAAGTGATTAATGACGAGTTAAAACAAAGTCAGTCAGTCCAAGAAGTAGTTTTTGTTTGTTTTGATGATGAAAATTTTAATATTTATCAGTCATTAAAAGATGATTTTGAAATCTAAGCATTCATTGGATTTTAATAGAGCATCTATCCATATAATGATAGATGCTCATCATCTGATTAATTGCCTTTCGACATATTTTCTAAGATGTCCCAACGTTCCAATTTCTCAAGCAAAGATTCTTCAATTTCTGCTAAACGTTGACTCGCTAAAGTTGCAGCATTAGCGTCAGAGACAAACCAAGAACCATCTGCAAGTTTTGCTGAAAGTTCGGCTTGTTCTTTTTCTAGCTTTTCCATCTCAGCAGGGAGTTGTTCTAACTCACGCTGATCTTTGTAACTCAGCTTGACCTTCTTTGGTGCTGATGCTGCGGCAGCCGCTGCTTCAGCTTTGGCTTGTGCTTTTTTCACATCACTTTTCTGATCAACCACTTTTTGGTCAGGGCGTTGTTCCAAGTAATCTTGATAGCCACCAATGTACTCATCAATATTGCCCTTACCATCGAATACCCAAGTCGAAGTCACAACATTGTCCATGAAGGCTCGGTCATGCGAGATCAGTAACAAAGTACCTTTGTAGTCAGACAGCATTTCTTCAAGCAACTCAAGTGTCACCATATCCAAGTCATTCGTTGGCTCATCCATCACGATCAAATTCGATGGCTTGAGTAACAGTTTTGCTAATAGGATACGGTTTCTCTCACCACCAGAAAGAGCTTTCACAGGTGTACGTGCACGTTCAGGTGAGAATAAAAAGTCTTGTAAATAACTATAGATATGACGACGGTTACCATTTACATCGACAAAGTCTGAGCCTTCCGACACGTTCGCCATAACGGTTTTTTCAAGATCAAGTGCATTACGCAGTTGGTCAAAATAAGCCACTTCCAGTTGAGTACCTGTTTTCACCGCACCGCTATGTTCGATTTCACCTAAAATCGCTTTGATCAGGGTGGTTTTACCCACACCATTATCGCCGACTAAACCGATACGATCACCACGTAATACGATTGCTGAGAAGTCTTTAATTAACGGCTGCTCACCATAACTGACGCTTAGATTTTCAATCTCAAACACCAGCTTACCAGAACGATGAGCTTCTTGTGTCGCCATGCTGACTTTGCCCTGCTGTGAACGACGCGCTTTAGATTGTTCACGTAAGTCTTTTAAGGCACGGACACGGCCTTCGTTACGGGTACGGCGTGCTTTAATCCCTTGACGAATCCAAGCTTCTTCTTCTGCTAATTTTTTATCAAATAAAGCATTTTGTTTTTCTTCAGCTTCCATTTGCTGAGCTTTGAGCTCTAAATAGCGTGAATAATTGCCTTCATAACCACGTAAAACACCACGATCGAGTTCAACAATACGTGTTGCAATGCTATCTACGAAAGAACGGTCATGTGAAATAAATAAAAGAGTTAGATTATTTTGATCAAGTAAGAACTTTTCTAGCCATTCAATACTTTCAACATCCAGATGGTTTGTCGGTTCGTCCAGTAATAACACATCAGGTTGGGTAAGTAGGGCACGTGCCAAGAGCACACGACGTTTACGTCCACCTGATAGGTCCGCTAAATCTGCATTTGGATCTAGCCCCATTTTACCTAAAATGGTATTTACTTTGTTTTCAAGTGCCCAACCATCGAGCTGATCGAGCTTGTGTTGTAACATGCCCATATGGTCGCAGGCTTCCATATCGCCTAATACACAGGCATCACTGGCTTCATGATAGGCTTTGAGTACGGTTGCAGCTTCTCCTGCGCCATCAGCGACAATATCGGCCACTTTGCCTGAATCCATCGGCACGTCTTGGGCTAACATTGAAACAGTTAAACCATTTTGAATCGAAACTTCACCTGTATCAGGTAATAAACTTCCCTCAATCAGTTTTAATAAAGTAGACTTGCCTTCGCCATTACGACCAATTAAACAGACTCGTTCGCCACGTTCTAGGTTAAAGTTCGCGCCGTCGAGTAGGGCAGGTCCGCCAAATGCGAGATGGACATCCCTTAAAGTAATGTAGGCCATAATGTTTCCTAAGAGTTCAGATGAGGTCTGAAATGACTAAACCACAAAAATTTGATGATCACGCGTCATTGTCCGCACCCATTGAAGATTTGCAAGTCCGAATTGCATTTTTAGACGATTTAGTTGAACAATTAAATCAACAGCTCGCAATTCAGACACAAGAAATTGCAGTTTTGAAGAAACAAATGCAGCTTTTATACCAACGCGTTGAGTCTTCAGACTTGTCAGAAGGAATTGCACCGTTTGATCCAATGAGTAACAAACCACCGCATTATTGAAAAGATAGACATGACAGGCTAGAGTGATGAAATTGGGGGAATTTATATTTTAAGGATACAAGTGAAAAAAATTTTGCTTTTGGATATTGAGAATATTCATAAAACTGAAAAAGAGCTATTACACTTATTGAAAACTTATGCTTGTGTATATTTAGTTTACGCAAAATCACCTGTGACTTTAAGTTTAGATGCACTGATTAAGTTTTCCCCTTTTGTTGTAGAAAAGAAATTAGTTATTATTAAAATGCCTAAAGTTGGTAAAGATGCTGCCGATTTTGGATTAGCATTTTTAGCCGGGCAACTTTCAATTCAAATGGATAAGAAAAATACTTGTTTTGATGTTATGTCTAATGATGGGGCTTTAGAATATATTGTTGATTTACTGAAAGTTATGGGTTTTCAGGCAACACAATTAAAAACAGTGATTGAACAGTCAAGAGAAATATTAAAACCAGTTTCACTTGAAGAACCTACAACAGTCATTCCTGATGTCGAACAATTTTCTCAACGTCCACATTTGGTTGTTTTTAAAAAATTCTGTGAATATTTATCAAAAATTCCAACCAATAAACCAACAAAAATTGAGAGTTTAAAAAATACAATTCGAACAAAAGTACAAGGAGAACAGGTTGATGAAAATTTAATCTTTAGTTTATTGATGAATTATAAAATTATTCAAAAGGATGATTTAAAAGTCATTTATTTTGAAAAAAATCTAATGGTATGGGCGAACTTGGTTCTGCCAGAAATGATTGAGAATGAAAAGAAAAAAGAGCAAGTTGGGCAAAACCAAATGTTATTGCCAATCATTCAGAAAGACCATACTTCATTTGATTTGGAAAATATTCGTTTAACTTTAGCGAGAAGATTAAATGTTGCTGCACACTTACGTCCTAAATATGTGGCGGGCTTTACTTTGCTCTTAAAACAAAATTTTCCTGAACAAAATGCTGAAGACTTATTGAATCGTTTAGAACATAACCAATGGTTAAAAGTGAATCAGAGAGAGATTGAATATAGCCCAAGATTGTTGATGCCTTAAATTTGGAACTTGCCTTTTTCATTCAACTTATGTAACGCTAATAAAAGGAAGTTTTGGGCACCTTTAATGAGTAATGTTGGAATTTGGATAACTGTTGCCATTGTGCTATTTGTACTTGGCTCTATTTTTGGCTTACGTGTGAGTCCAAGAGAAAAAGCACTCGGTTTAATGCGCGATCAAGCTCGCAAAATGGGATTACACCCACGACTCATCGTTGCGCCTGAGTGGACGAAAATTCCAATGGCATCGGAAAAGCGTGCCAGCATGGTTGCTTATTATAGTGTGCTTATTCCGGATGCTCGCTTAGCACTTATGCGGGCGCGCGTGGTTGATGGAAAACTTCAGGTGGTGCAGGGTGATCAGAAATTTAATGATTTACCCATTGCATTAAAAGGAGTTTATGCTATTGATATGCAGGCAAACTGTGTCGGGCTATATTGGGATGAAGAAACTGATTTAAGAGCCACTCAGCTTGAAGTAATGAAAGCATATTTACATGAATTAGCTCAGCGCTAATTATTTGATTAATTATAGGAAAAACGATTTATTATGGCGAATACTCCACGCTCTGCTTCAGAAAGCACAGCAGCTCCTACACCTGCTGCAAAGAAACGTGCCTTAGTGATTGTGGAGTCGCCTGCAAAAGCGAAAACAATTAATAAATATTTGGGTTCACAATATGTGGTGAAATCATCGGTGGGTCATGTGCGTGATTTACCGACAGGAGGCGGGGCGAAATCGACTGAAAAGAAGCCCGCAACTCGTACTAAACTGACGGATGAACAGAAAGCCGAAAAAGCCCAGTCCGCACTGATTAATCGTATGGGTATCGATCCCGAGCATGATTGGATTGCACATTACGAAGTGCTACCAGGCAAAGAACATGTGGTTGCTGAACTGAAAAAACTCGCCAAAGATGCAGATGCAATCTATCTCGCAACGGATTTGGATAGAGAAGGGGAAGCAATTGCTTGGCATTTAAGAGAAGTGATTGGTGGGGATGATAGTCGCTACCATCGTGTGGTCTTTAACGAAATTACCAAGAATGCCATTCAAGAAGCATTTAAACAGCCAACACGACTTGATTTAAACCGTGTGAATGCTCAGCAAGCACGTCGTTTCCTCGACCGTGTGGTGGGCTTTATGGTGTCGCCATTGCTCTGGGAAAAGATTGCCCGTGGTTTATCGGCAGGACGTGTGCAGTCAGTTGCTGTGAAACTGGTGGTTGAACGTGAACGTGAAATCCGTGCATTTATCCCAGAAGAATACTGGCAAGTTTTTGCAGATACCATTTCCAAGAAAGAAGGCATTCGCTTAGAAGCGGTTAAGCAAGCAGGTAAAACACTTAAGCTTAAAAATAAAGCTGAAACTGATGTCCTACTCAGTGTATTAAAAGATGCTGAATATAAAGTGGCGTTGCGTGAAGACAAACCAACCAAAGTTAATCCGAGTGCACCGTATATCACTTCAACCTTACAACAAGCGGCGAGTACGCGTTTAGGTTTCTCTGTGAAGAAAACCATGATGCTGGCACAGCGTTTGTATGAAGGTGGTTTTATTACCTATATGCGTACCGACTCAACTTTCTTGAGCGATGACGCGGTGAATATGGTGCGTAATCATATTCAGCAAAATTTTGGTGAAAAATACGTTCCTGCCAAGCCAAACCGTTATGGCAATAAAGCGGGTGCACAAGAAGCGCATGAGGCGATTCGTCCATCAGATGTTGGTTTGACTGGCGATAAACTGGCGGGCGTAGAGCGTGATGCACAGCGTTTATATGATTTGATTTGGCGTCAATTTGTTGCCTGTCAAATGACACCAGCAGAATATCTGTCATCAACCTTAACAGTTGAAGCGGCAAATGTTGAGTTAAAGGCTAAAGGTCGTACACTGGTATTTGATGGTTTTACCCGCGTTCGTGGTGCCAATAAATCTGATGATGATATTTTATTGCCTGCGGTGAAAGTGGGTGAAGTGCTTAAGTTGGAAAAACTTGATCCGAGTCAGCATTTTACCAAGCCACCTGCACGCTTTACTGAAGCATCTTTGGTGAAAGAATTAGAGAAAAAAGGGATTGGTCGTCCATCGACTTATGCTGCAATTATTTCAACGATTCAAGAACGTGGTTATGTAAAACTGGAAAACCGTCGTCTCTTTGCAGAGAAAATGGGGGAGATCGTTACAGACCGTTTGGATGAAAGTTTTAATAATCTGATGAATTATGCTTTTACCGCTGATTTAGAAGGTCAATTAGACCGTGTTGCAATGGGTGAGCGTAACTGGAAAGAGTTACTGGATACATTCTACGGTGATTTTAAGAAACGTTTAACCAATGCACAGGGTGAAAGCGGCATGCGCCGTAATCAGCCAGTCGAAGTGGCGGATGTATCTTGCCCTGAATGTTCGCGTCCAATGCAGATTCGTACAGGAACTACAGGTGTATTCTTAGGATGTTCAGGTTATAACCTGCCACCGAAAGAGCGTTGTAAAGGCACACTCAACTTAACACCAGTCGAGTCTTTGGCGGCATTGTCGGATGATGATGGTGCTGAAACTGCTGATTTGATGTCGAAACACCGTTGTCCTAAATGCGGTACAGCAATGGACAGTTATGTAGTCGATGGTGGTCGTAAATTGCATGTCTGTGGTAATAACCCAGATTGTGATGGTTACGAAGTCGAGGAAGGCGAATTCAAGATTAAGGGCTATGATGGTCCAACCATTCCATGTGATAAATGTGATGGTGAAATGCAGTTAAAGACAGGTCGTTTTGGTCCTTACTTTGCCTGCTCAAGCTGTGACAATACCCGTAAAGTATTAAAGAGCGGTCAACCCGCGCCACCGCGTGTTGATCCAATCAAAATGGAACATCTACGTTCAGCCAAGCATGATGATTTCTTCGTGTTACGTGATGGTGCGGCAGGTTTGTTCTTAGCAGCCAGCAAATTTCCGAAAATTCGTGAAACACGTGCACCGAAAGTGGCTGAATTACGTAGTGTGGCTGAGCAGCTTGATCCGAAGTATCAGTTCTTGTTAGAAGCACCAGATGTTGATCCTGACGGCAATCCAACGGTGGTGAAATTCAGCCGTAAGAATCAGGCACAATATGTGGGTTCTGAAACTGCTGAGGGCAAGCAGACCAAGTGGAGTCTGGTGTTCCAAGATGGGAAATGGGTAGAAGCTTAAACATTAAAGTTTAAAAAATGCTGGCGATTGCTGGCATTTTTTATTGAACAAATAAAAAGAAAAATTAATTTTGATTGGGGTGAAATGCATGTGGAAAAATATTCGAGTCGCTTGCTTACTACTGGTGTTGTTGATTGTTGCAGTCAATGCTTATCGTGATCAAAATCAGGATTGGAATCAGCCGATTAATGTATTGTTGCATCCGATTAATGCCGATGGGTTGCCTACAACACAGCAGTATATTCAAACATTGCAGCAAGATGATTTTGCTGAGGTGAAGCAGTATCTAGAAAAAAATAGCCAGCAATATCGAGGGCAAAGCAGCTACTTTATGGTTCAAATCGGACGTGAGTTAAAACAAACTCCACCGAAGATGTCTGAGCAGCCAAGTATTCTGGATAATATTCTATGGAGCCTAAAGTTTCGCTTTTATGCATGGAAGCAGCATCAATCGATTGATGGTTCACCGAGTTTAACTCTATATCTGAATTTCTATGATCCGAAGCAAAATCGGGAACTCAAGCACTCAACTGCGCTGGAACGTGGACGAATTGGTTCAGTCAATCTGTTTGCCTCAGCTAAACAGACACAGCAAAATAATGTAGTGTTAGTGCATGAGTTATTGCACGGTTTTGGCGCGACCGATAAATATAATTTGAACAATGGTGAACCTATTTTCCCGATTGGTTATGCACAGGCGGATAAGCAACCTTTGTATCCACAAACTGAGGCGGAAATCATGGGAGGGCGTATCCCACTTTCAGAGCATAAAAGTAAAATGCCAAATGACTTGGAACAAACCGTGATTAGTGTGCTGACCGCGCAGGAAATTGGCTGGATCAAGTAAATTGTGGATAAGTTCCGATTTATCCATAGCCCCAAAAAGAACAGACTAAATTAAAAATTATGAAATAAAACACTGGTTTTTCAACATTTTGTCATGAATTGTCAACATGCCTTATACAGAGTTAGGTCTAAAACACGCTCAATATATACATAGCACATTGATGATAAAAGAGTAAATCATGATGAAAACGGTGGGTAATGATCTGGTTCGCAATCAGCTACACGCTGATCGTAAATGGTATCTGTTATTGGGTGTGTTATTGGTTATTTTTGGCCTAACGCTTTTAGCAGCGTTACCATTTGCAACATTATCTGCCGTCTTGTTGTTTGGTGTGTTAATGATGTTGGGTGGTATTCTGCATTTTGTTGCCGCATTTATGGTGTTTAAAGGAGGCACACGTTGGTTGTGGGCTTTGTTTGGTGTGCTATATCTAGCCGCTGGTTACTTTGCTTTTACCACACCTGTGATTACTGCAGTGATGCTCACCAGTTTCTTGTCGATTGCATTAATTATTGCGGGGATTATTCGTAGCGTAAATGCATTTATCCTGAGACCAATTTCAGGTTGGGGGTGGGTACTCTTCTCGGGCATACTCACCCTGTTAACAGGTGCCCTGATCTTATCATCACCTGATTCACCGTTCTGGGTATTGGGAATGTTCCTTGCAATTGATATTTTATTTCAAGGAATTAACTATCTAACCTTTGCGAGTGCAATTAAGCAGTTACCCCATAGTTCAACTACCATCTAACGGGTCAGGCTGAGAGTGAGAGAGCATGTCTTTACATGCTCTTTTTGTTTTTGTAGCGAGAAACATTTCAATGGCTTGAGTCTGCTAAAATAGCATTTCGCTTTTAATTGACCGATTGTATGACGCTTGCCAAGCTAATTGATGAACTGAATCCACAACAAAAACAAGCAGCAACAACGACAGCACAAAATTGTCTGGTCTTGGCTGGAGCAGGTTGTGGTAAAACCAAAACCATTGTGGCAAGAGCAGCATACTTAATTGATCAAGGTTTGCCAGCACAACAAATTCAGATTCTAACTTTTACCCGACGTTCAGCAAGTGAAATTGTGACGCGGGTTGAGCAGCATATGGGCGCACAGGCCAAAGGTTTACGCGCATCAACCTTTCATACTTTTTGTATGTATTTACTACGTCGTAATCCACGTGCGTTTGGTCTAACCCAGTTCAGTATTATTGATCGGGATGATCAATTGCTGATGTTTCGTTTACTACGAGGCAATGATAAGGGCAATGTCTTACCTAAAGCGGCCGAATTGTGTGATCTCTATTCCTATGCTCGTAATACCAAAACCAAACTATCGGATGCTTTAGTTGAGCAGCTACCCCAAGCGCTTGAGTATAAAGCCCAAATTGCTGAATTGATGAAAGCCTATGAGCAACGCAAGCAAGAACGTAATTTTCTGGATTATGATGACATCCTATCTATTGTTGCCGTACATCTGCAAAGTTCACCAGAGCTAGTGCAATGGGTCACTGGTTTTTGTTCCGCCTTATTGGTCGATGAAATGCAGGACACCAATCCCTTGCAATGGGCTTTGCTTCAGCCTTTAGTTGGCAAAGTAAAACTGTTTTGTGTCGGGGATGATGCCCAATCGATTTATGGCTTTCGTGGAGCGGATTTTGAGAATATTCACCATTTTAAAGAACGTGTGCCTGATGCCGAAGTGTTGACTTTGGAGATGAATTATCGTTCGACCCAAGACATTTTAGATTTATCCAATTGGTTGCTGGAGCAGAGCCAAATTGAATATGACAAGCATCTACAGGCCTATCGAGGTAAAGGTTTAAAGCCACAACTGCATATCTTGAGTAATGAGTTTGAAGAAGCCAATTGGATTATTCAAGACTTGAATCAGCGTTATACACAGGGTGCAGCGTGGGCGGAACACATGGTTCTGTTGCGTTCGGGCTTTAGTGGGCGTTATTTGGAAGGTGCTTTAATTGCAGCCAATATCCCTTATCGTTTTATTGGCGGGGTAAAACTGCTTGAGTCTGCACATGTTAAAGACGTATTGAGCTTACTTCGGGTCAGCGTTAACCCACAAGATGATTTAGCCTGGATGCGTTTCCTGACGCTTTGGGATGGCGTGGGCGATGTGGGTGCCAGTAAGTTGGCGCAAGAGCTGATTCAATTACCTGATATCGAAGCCCGTTGCCAACGTTTAGAGCGACATGGCAAAGTACCGCAACAGGCGATTTTAATTTTGATGCAGCTCGATGTATTGCAGCAGCATGTTGAAGTCTGTATTGGCTTGGCGTTGGATGCCTTGACGGAACAACTGGAAAATAACTATAAAACGAAAGATTGGTCACGCCGTGTTAAAGACTTTGATTTGGTCAAGCAATTGGCACGTAAACACGGTGCTCTTGGGGAGTTCTTAGAAGAATATGTACTTGACCCAATTTCGATATCAGAAATTGACAAGACACCCGATCAAGACTTAGTGACTTTGATTACAATTCACTCTGCAAAAGGAACTGAACAAAAAGTCTGTTATGTCCCACATGTTTCTCCGAATCAATATCCTCATGCACGCGCACAAGGCGATTTTGATGATGTGGAGGAGGAGCGTCGTGTGCTATATGTTGCGTTAACACGTGCAGAAGATGAATTGATTTTGACCAAACAGAATTTAAATTTATGGTCACAAGATCAATATGATGAGTTAGGAAGAAAAATAGAAAGTTACTTCCTCAATGATTTACCTCAACATTTAGTCGATGTTCAGATTCATCGGGATATTCCACGTGCCTACGGCCAAAGCAATCATTCTCGTACGACTACAATCAATTTAGGTTTTGGGATTGATTTCGATTAAACTAGGCAGATTCAAATTCTTTTGATTCTACAATGAATCATCTTTTAGGTTTTAGCATGAAAATTTTAGTTCGTAATTTAGACCGTAATGTGACTGATGCGGAAATTCTCGACTTATTTAAAGCATATGGAAAAGTTGAGTCTTGTGTCGTGGTCAAAGACGAAGCAACGGGTAAATCGAAAGGTTTCGGTTTTGTTGAAATGCCAAATCCACGTGAAGCGATTAAAGCAATTAAAGGTTTAAACACCTTGAAGGTAAAAAGCCAAGGCATTCGTGTCAAAGCTGCGGATGATAAAGCTTAATTATCAATGTTAAAGCAATATACTGCTTTATCAATGGTTGCACCAAATGCTGAACGAATAGCCAAGAAAATTAAAACGCTTGAGGTTCGCTCATAGCAACCTCGAATGTTGCCACTGAAAGATTTGATGATTGTAGAGAATCAACACTTTCTTTTGAATGATGGGGATGAAGACGTTGGTTTTGCCGTTGCATTGGTGGATATTGAATCAGTGCATCCATGGCAATCTGATGAAGTTGATGCAGCTTGTGCAACGTATTGGGCTGAAGGATATTTGGCTTGGGGCAATCGCAATATTCGTCCGATTGATCCACCGATTCAAGTCATTGCCAAGCGAAAACTTTATCGTATTGAATTGATGTTGTGAGAGCTATTTGTTTCAGCATCAATTCGCTTTACAATCAGTCTTGATTTAAATGAACTGAAAAAGGGATTTATTATGTCTCGTGTTGCTCGCTACCATGCTGATCGTACCAATCAAAAATTGTATTTTGCCCGACTTGCATGTCAACAAGCTGAGCAAACTGAACATATTCAACAAGCGCAGGCATATCGTGAGGCAGCAGTATTTCATTTACACGGGGCAATTTTAGCGTTTTTACAAGAATTGGTGCGCTATTATCGTTTAAATGATTTGCAACCGACTTTTAAGTCGATTGAAGAACAGATGGCAGTTAAAGGACAAGTCTCACCAGAAGTTTCAGTATTACAGCAACTTGCTAAAGATGGTTTTATTGCAGAACTCAAACGTGCGTATCGTTTATGTCAGTACGCACCCGAGCCAACAGTACCAGAGCCTGAAAATGAGACCTCATCGAATTTGATTATTAAGGTGACTCAAAGTCCTCAAGCATGGTTACCCGATGCGAAAATATTACGAGAATGGCATAGAGAGTTAAGCCATTTGATTGACGGTTTTCGCAATGAAATGGTTGAGTTTTAATTCGAGTACAACATAGACTTGAAATATGAGTGAGTAGCACTTATATAAATAAGACGTGAGATTGCAAAGTGCAGTAGCGCTTTGCCACCATGTAGCAACATGGAGTAATGTATGTCAATGCAACAGTTAAAAGAGTTATTTGGTAGCCAAGAAGCCGTTCTCGAGTTAGTTCAACTTGAAGGTGGAGAGCTTGCCTTGCGTCATGCTGGTTCGGAAGCAGAACCTTTGGTTAAAATTCAATTTAGTGAAGATGTTAAAAAGATTTTGGGTGATCAGACACCAACCGTTGCACAGCATATGATCCAAGCCGCTTTATTTGGTTTGTTGGAAAAACAGATGAATCAGTTACAAGCAGAAGTTATTGATGAGCAACCACAGCACTTTAGCTAAAAGAACTGTAATATTTCACTCTAATCTAAAAAATGATTTAAAAAGGAGTCCTAAAATGCGACTCCTTTTTTTATTACTTATGTTACTTAGATGAATACAGATTTTATTACAATTGATTCAGTTGGTATAAAGAGATCTAGACTGTAAATAAAAGCTTATGGTTCTCGCTACGAAATGAAAGTTATAGCCATAAAATGTGCTTTAATTTTGCAATCAAATACTTTTGTTTCATATATTTTTAATGGATTAGCTATCAATAAATTGCAAAAAAATTAAAGCTTTATTAAATGTAAAAAATATTGGGATTGAATAAAAAATATCATAAACTCAATTTTTATTTGCTTACTATAAAAAGAGAGCTTACATGCAAAGTAATAATCCAATTTTAACTCGGGTGGAAACCTATACTGATATAACTGAGCCAATGACCATTCAAGGTGCTATTCAGAAGTCAGTATTATTGACAGTGATTGCAGCTGTATTAGGAATGGCACTATTTTTCTATTGTGCATTCACAGCAAATCTTTCGATTGCATATGCAGCGGCAATCGTCGGGGCAATTGGCAGTTTTGTTCTAGCTTTGATTACAACATTTAAATCCAATACAGCACCTGCTTTAGCAATTCCTTATGCTTTATTTGAAGGTGCATTTTTAGGTGGTATTTCTTTTATTTTCCAACTGAAATTTCCAGGTGTTCCGTTACAAGCTTTACTTGCAACATTTGTGACCACATTAGTTCTATTTGGTTTATATAAATTCCAAATCATTCGTGCAACTGAGAAATTCAAAGCAGTGGTGATCTCAGCATCTATTGCAATAGCTTTGGTATTTGTCGTTCAGATCATCATGAGTTTGGCATTTAGTTCAAGTATTCCTTATATCTTTGAAAGTAACTGGTTAGGTATCGGTTTTGCAGCTTTTGTTGCGGTAATTGCTTCATTGAACTTAATTTTAGATTTTGATTTAATTGAAAGTGCAGCAGCACAACGTGCTCCGAAAGCATTTGAATGGTTGTGTGCAATTGCACTATTAGCAACTTTGGTATGGATGTATTACTCATTTATGCGTTTGTTGAGTCTGATCCAAGGTGATGACTAACGAATTATTATCTTAAAAAGAAAATCGCCTTCATCTGAGGGCGATTTTTTTATGCAAGTTTGTAAAAAAGATGGATTATGCAATTCCGAAAAATAAGGAATGTTGGCATGATGTGGTGAAAATTTTTCGAGTGAGAATAAGATGTCACAAGGACTTTTAGCTGGTAAACGTTTTTTAATCGCTGGTATTGCAAGCAAATTATCAATTGCATACGGTATCGCTGCTGCATTACATCGTGAAGGTGCGGAGCTTGCGTTTACTTATCCAAATGAAAAGTTGAAAAAACGTGTTGATGATTTTGCAGCACAGTTTGGTTCAAGCTTAGTTTTCCCTTGTGATGTAGCTGTTGATGCAGAAATTGATGGTGCATTTGCTGAGTTAGCAAAACATTGGGATGGTTTAGATGGTGTTGTGCATTCGATTGGTTTTGCACCTGCACATACGCTAGATGGTGACTTTACCGACGTGACGGATCGTGAGGGTTTTAAAATTGCACATGACATTAGTGCGTATAGCTTTGTTGCGATGGCTCGTGCTGCTAAACCATTATTACAAGCACGTAAAGGTTGTTTACTAACCTTGACTTATCAAGGTTCTGAGCGTGTGATGCCAAACTATAACGTGATGGGTATGGCTAAAGCGTCTTTAGAAGCGGGTGTTCGTTATTTAGCGCTAAGCTTGGGTAAAGAGGGGATTCGGGTGAATGCGATCTCTGCGGGTCCAATCCGCACATTGGCAGCTTCTGGTATTAAATCATTCCGTAAAATGTTAGATGCCAATGAAAAAATTGCTCCATTACAACGTAATGTGACGATTGAAGAAGTGGGTAATGCTGCATTGTTCCTTTGTTCGCCGTGGGCTTCAGGTATTACGGGTGAAATCCTTTATGTTGATGGTGGTTTCAATACTGTCGGTATGAGCCAGTCAATGATGAATGATGAATAATTAGATTGCTCTAGATTATTGAATAAAGCCGCTTTTATAGCGGCTTTGTTTTTTAAGGAGGGCGGCTTTAATGTCTTGTTAATCCTTACTTTGCCCAAGCTGCTTTTCTTATTAAAAAAGACGCGTTATTGAGCTGATACTTTCGGGATAATTTGCTTGTGATGAAGGAAACCAATGCCAATGCTTTTTTATAGTAACCTACAACCTCATCTACATTCTTAATTAACTCGGAGTATCGAAGCTGGATAGCATCTTTGTCACTTGGCAGCGACTTTATCATTGATAAGTCAATTTCTGGAATATAGGTCCTTGCTTCATCCCCGAGTGTGTTCAAATTGTGCCCATAGTATTTCTTTCCATTGGCTTGCTTTAGATACACTTTTAGCGTTTTTTCTATTGCTAGATGTAACTCCCAACATCCAATAGACGCTTGCTGATTCTGAAAAGACAAGATATCCACAATAGCTTTTTCAAAATGACTCCATATTCCCTGAGCCATATTAGTAGTTTCTGGATCAAAGTTACTAGCAGACATAATATTTAGATTGATTGATCTAGTCATAGATACAACTTCATCGAACTCTGAAAGTAGAACCTCTTTTTCATTTGAGGGTATCTTATCCAGTATTGATGGTGTTTGAATCATATCAGTTAATGACTCGTTTTCTTGCCGGCAATCTGGAAAAGTAAGCCATGCTGTTTCATTTGGCACTTCAATTCTACTAGTCGTAGATGGGATTTTTACTAATACAGGTTGTCCATAGGGGCTAATAATTGCCGAATAAACTTTATCCTTTGGTTTTTTTGAGAGTTCGCCATATTTTTCCCAATACCAGTCGTTAACCAATGGAATTATCCCCTCAAAAAATGCTTTGCTTTTCAAGAGTTCTTCTTTGCTTCCAAAACTAGAGTCTGTTATTGCAACATCAACAAAAATTGAAGCGGCACGAATAAACCGATCAAATATAGGTACTTTTGATTCTTGGAGAATCTCATCAATAAACGACATATGTTCATCAATAGCATCTTTCAACTCATACTTGCTCATTAATGATTCCCAATAGGCTTAACTACAGTTACACGGCAAATTTGCCGTATGACCAATTTAATTTCTATTTGATTTAACTATATTTTGATCAGCATATAAAACAGCAAGATTTACGTCAATGCATAAATTTGATGAGTAAAATCAAAAGTTCTCAGCTCATTCAAAATGAGTTCAGAACTTTAAGAAAGTAAACAATATCAACTCGTGTGTTATTGTTCAGGCAGTTCTTTCACAGGACTTCCACCTAAAGCTTGCATTAGGGTCACATACGCATTGTATTGATTCTGCTTGGTTTCAACTAAGCTGAGTCGTGCATTACGTGTAGTCTCTTGCGCATCTAGTAAGTTCTTTAAGGCAATTGCACCATTTCGATAACGTACTTCGGTTAGTCGCTCGGTCTTGTTCGCAAGTTCGACATTGCGTTGTTGCAGTTGTACTTGTTGATTCAGTTGTGTTCGATTCGATAATGCATTTTCGACATCAGCAAAAGCTTGGTATAGCGTTTGGCGATATTGAGTAATTGCTTTTTCATATTCCAGATCACTAATCGCAATATCTTTCTTCATATCATTATATTGAAGAAAAGGTAGGCTCAGGCTTGCACCTAAAGTTAAAGCAGGGTTCTTTAACAGTTGTGTTAAAGAGGTGCTAGAAGAACCTAGATTTCCCGTCAAATTAATCGATGGATAATAGCTGGCTTTGGTTGCATCTTTATTGGCTAAGGTTTTGCGTAGGCGTAATTCAGAAGCTTGTAAGTCTGGACGACGCGATAAAATATCGGCAGGGAGTCCAATCGCGATATTCGGAAGAGCATTGCGAGGTAGTTGTGTAGGCTCTTGAATATTCAGTTGTTGAACAGGTTCATGTAGCAATACAGCAATCGCAGTACGCGCTTCAACACGAAGCTGCTCAATTTGGCTTAAACTGGCTTTTTGGCTTTGTACCGATTGTTCCGCTTGAGTTAAATCTAAGCCTGAAACCGCACCCGCTTTATATTGCGACTGTACCAAAGAATAGGTTTTTTGAGTTGAGGCTAAATTCTGCTGAATGGTTTGGTAACGTTCGTTTAAATAGCCCAATTGCCAGTACAGTTTCGCTGTGGTTCCAACCAGACTTTGTGCTGTGGCTTGCAAATCTTGTTCAGTGGTTAGAGCTTCCCAACGACTTGCTTCAGTTTGATTGGCGAGCTTGCCAAATAAATCGAGTTCATAGCTAACACCGACACTGGTCGATAACCCACGGTCAGAACCATCACCTGAGCGTAGGTCATAGTTATGACCTGTTGATATACTGGAACTGGTTCGAATCCCTTGTTTATTTTCAGCCAAACCTGCCTGTAAACGAGCCTGTTTAAGGGTGATTCCGGCAACAGTTAAATCGCTATTTTTAGCCAGTACCTGATCGACTAACTGATTCAGTTGAGCATCATTAAATAACGTCCACCATTGATCAGTTAAATTGATGCTTTTACTTTTTTGTGCATCGTATTGGAACTGTTGTGGCACTTGGATTGTTGGGGCGTTATAGGGGGTTTTCACCACAGCAGAACAGCCAGCCAAGGAGCCAGTGAGTACCAGTGCGAGTCCTAATTTTGTGAATTGAAAAGACATACTCAAATTCCTTATTCTCTCGCTAAAGCAGCAACTGGATCGAGTTGCGCCGCATTTCGTGCTGGTAAGAAGCCAAATACAATACCAATCATGCTTGAGCAGACAAAGGCCGCTACGATTGACGTGGTCGAATAACTCATTTCAATGATGCCTTTGGCAAAGTGTCCGATGATTTGTCCAATCCCAAGTGAAAGCAATACACCTAGCACGCCCCCCAGTAAGCAGACCAGAATTGCTTCAATCAGGAATTGCTGCAAAATGTCACTTTGTCGAGCACCAACCGCCATACGTACACCAATTTCTTGAGTTCGTTCAGTCACAGAAACCAACATAATGTTCATCACCCCAATACCACCAACGACCAAAGAGATAACCGCGATTGCAGAAATTAACAGGGTCATGGTTGCAGTGGTTTGCTGAATGGTTTCACGAATACTGTCGGAGTTTTGGGTAAACACGTCCTGCGCGCCGTGACGTTGTTCAAGTAGAGTCAAAATGGCATTTTCAGCGGCACTACTTGGATATTCATCTTTAATACGAACAATAATGCTACGCACATTAGACTGACCTAACATACGGCTCATGACTGTCGAATAAGGCAAGTAAACATTCAAACTGTCAGAGTTGCCCATAAAACCTTGTTGAGCATCAATCACGCCAATAATTCGACTGGGTACACTGCCTAATAGCAGTACTTGACCGACAGGATTGGTGCCATCTGCAAAGAAGGTTTTCTCCGTATTGGTATCAATCACCACATCTTGGGCACGCTGAGTAACACTGTTTTTGTCAAAAGGCTGTCCTGATTTAAAGTTCATGCCGCGCACATAGAAGAAGTCAGCACTAACCCCATTTACCGTTGCGGATGCTTCGGTATCTTTGTAACGTAGCGTCACACTGGTATTGGCAGATGGGCTGACCCCATCGACGTAAGGCTGTTCTGCCAATGCCTCTGCATCAGCAGGCACCAGTGTTTTGACTTGTGAAGCACGCGAGTTATCACCAAAACCACGACCTTGATAGACGGTAATGGTATTGGTGCCGAGGCTACTGATATTTTCTAGAATTTGCTTCTGTGAGCCATTCCCAAGTGCAACCACCGAGACCACGGATGCGATCCCGATAATAATCCCAAGCATAGTCAAGAAAGTCCGCATACGGTGGGCATTCATGGCAAGCAGTGCCATGCGGAATGCTTCACCGAGGCGGTCAAAAAAAGAACGCCAAGTTGAGGTTTTCTTTTGTGGTGTGCGTTGCAGGGTTTGATGTTCTAAATCGTTATCTGTATTTTCAGGCACATTGGCACGGTCTGAAATAATATTACCGTCACTGATCTCGATAATACGAGTCGCATTCTTGGCAACATTAAGATCATGTGTGACCAGAATAATGGTATGACCTTTGGCATTCAGCTCACGCAAAATACGCATCACTTCAACACCACTATTCTTATCCAATGCACCTGTTGGCTCATCGGCAAGAATCACATCACCGCCATTCATCAATGCACGGGCAATTGAAACACGTTGTTGCTGACCACCAGATAACTGGCTTGGTCGATGATGTAAGCGTTCTTCAAGTCCGAGTTCTGAGAGTAGCTCAGCCGAACGCTGTTGGCGAAGTTGGCTGTCTACGCCTGCGTAAATGGCAGGGACTTCAACATTACCAGAAGCACTCAGATCACCCAGTAAGTGATAACGCTGGAAAATAAAACCAAAATATTCACGGCGTAGTTGTGCCAGTTCATCAGGTTCAAGCTGACGAGTTTCTCGACCATTGACCTTGTAACTTCCTGCGCTGGGCTTATCCAGACAACCCAAGATGTTCATCAGGGTCGATTTACCTGAGCCTGATTGTCCAACAATGGCAACCAACTCACCTGCATAAATTTTTAAATCAATGCCTTTGAGAATTTGTACTGTACCTTCACCCGCAGGGAACTCACGGGTGAGGTCACTAACATCAAGTAATGGCTGTGAAGAATGCGTTTGATCTTGGGTCATATTACATTCTCATTGGACGTTGATTGCTACGTTTTGCTGATTCGTTTGAGCTATCAGTTGCATCGGCAATCACCACTTGATCACCTTGTTTTAAACCTCTCAGCACTTGTGCAGTAACGCGATTGTTAAGGCCGATTAACACAGGTTGAGGTTGAGCAGTTCCATCCGCTTGTAACACACGAACCATGCCTGTGGATGCTTTACCTTGAGCAATTAAGGCTTTTTCAGCTTCAGTCAAATCTAGGCGTTTAGGATGCTGCGCTTTCTGAGTATCTGCATTTTTTGCTTTATCCGTTGCAACCGAATTATTGCCATTTTCTTTTTTGTTTGAACGTTTAGTTTGGATGGCAGCGGCAGGGATTGTTAGTACATTTTTCGCTTCAGCCAAAACAATATAGACTTGTGCAGTCATATCAATACGTAACTTACCGTCTTCATTTGGAACATCAAACAAAGCGTTGTAATACACGGCTGTGCTTGATGATGATGAACTGCTATTGGTTGTTTCGGTATTGATAGAGTTTGGTGCTGGCTCAACTTGACGTAGCTGTGCGTAATGTTTTTTGTCACTATTACCTAATGTCGTGAAGTAAACGGTTTGACCTTTTTCAACTTTCATAACATCGGCTTCAGAAATTTGAGCCTTAATTGTCATCGTATCCAATTTCGCCAATTTCACAATCGTTGGCGCGGTTTGATTGGCATTCACCGTTTGACCTTCTTCGGTCACAATGGCAACCACTGTCCCATCCATTGGTGCAATAATACTGGTATAACCTAAATTCTCTTGTGCAGTTGCGAGTGTTAATCGAGATTGTTCAATTTGCGCATTGATTGCTGCAATTTGAGCTTGTGCTGTTTTAAAGTTTGCTAATGCTGTTTCAAGTTCTGCGCGTGAAGTTGCATCTTGGCTAAACATAGCCTGTTGGCGTTTATATTCAGCTTCCACTTTTGCTAAATTGGCTTGTTGTACCGCCAATTGAGCCTGTTGATTTTGAATATTCGCTTTGGCTGTTTTTAATTCGTTTTCTTGGCGAATCGAGTCGATTTTTGCAATCAGTTGACCTTGTTTGACTTGATCGCCTAACTGAACATACATTTTTTTCACTTGACCTGAAACCTGTGCACCGACACTCACCATTTTGGTGGCTTCCAATACACCTGTGGCTAAAACAGAATCTTCAATATCACCACGCGAAACTTCAGCACTAATATATTGTGGAACTTCAGCTTTAGGTTTAAAGAACATCCAACCTAGTGCTGCTATGATCAATACACCGAGAGCGATCAATATTATTTTGCGAGGTTGAATTTTTTTAGAGCTTGTTTTTGGCATGGTCACGAGGTCAAAATGAAGAAAATAAACTTAGTATAAAAGTGAAATAAGGATAAAGCGTGGATATTTTTAATTTAGAATGAGAATTATTTACTATTTGGCTGTGATGCTATGTCGTGGAAATGTCATATATTATTTGAATACCATGTGTAGCACTCATGGCAAGAGCGATTCCACCTGTTTTGGGTAAAGCATAATCACGAGGATTAATACGAATCAGAGAAGGCGCAAATCGTTCACTGAAATAGCGCACCGTTGGAATAGCAGTGCCTGCACCAATCTCTATAACAAGTGGTTGTTTGTATTGATTTATAAAGGATTCTAAACGATTTCGTTGCTGTGTTTGTCGCTGAGCAATCCACTCGTAGTCATCAAACATTAAGATATTAGGACGTGCCAAACCGCCACAATGTTTACAGTGAGGGAGGTCATCTAACCATTGGCAATTTAGATGGTCGATTTCAGGCGAGATGTCATCTGCTGACCAAATTTCTGAAGTACAACTAGCTAAGCATTGTAAATGATGAATTGAACCATGACATTCATAAATCTGCTTTGGACTAAAGCCTGCCTTTTGAAATTGCCCGTCGACGTTAGAAGTGAATATAAAATAAGGTAGTGCTAATTTCTCTGCCAATTGATTGAGTAATTCAAAACCTATATGGGGTTGAGTCTTACGATAGAGTGCTAAACGATGTCCGTAAAAGCCCCAAGCTAAACGTGGATGGCGATGAAAAGCGGCTGGATTGGCGATTTCTGTAAAATCAATTCGTTGTTTGCCTAGTTCAGGATAGGCTTGCCACATACCGTGATTACCACGAAAATCAGGTAGCCCAGAGTCAACACCCATGCCAGCACCTGCGCTGATAATAAGAGCATCAGCACGCGAAAGTATATCTTTGATTTGTTCTTTCTGGATTGTGGTTAAATCCAATGACATAAAGTCATCCTTTTTTATTTATCTTTAAGAAAAGCTTGGAAATAAAGTTGTACCACACAGTTCACTGATTGCTTGAAGCATCAGATGTTCTGAGTTTTCTTTAGACATTCCTTTAATTGCAGCATCTATTGCTAATAAAAGTTCAGGCCATTTTAAAAACTGACGAGGGTTTAAGCGGCGTAATGCTTGCTGATAAAGCGAAACTTTAGTTTTCCAAATCCCTAATTGCAATGCATTCTGTGGCTGCTCAAAAAGTTGCATGAGTAGACGCATTTCTTTGCTGAGTGACCATAAGATCAAGCTATCTGGTTCGCCAGCAGCAAGAAGATACTGATAGATTTTAACGGATTGAGCTAAATTTCCTGTTAATAATGCATCACTTAAATCATAGGTGGTATAGCGTGATTGATCTTGTAAACACGCATAGAGTTGTTCAATCTGGATTTGTTTGATATCAGGAAAGGTATCTGCAACACGCATCAAACTGTTTTTGGCTGCGAGCAGGTTATGTTCATGATGCTGCATTAGCCATTGCCAAGCATCATGATCTAGTTGAATGCCTAGTTTTTCTGCTTCTAAATTTAAGATTTTTTGTCGGTCTTGTGGATAAGTTGCGGTCAAAGAAACCACAACACCATTGGCCTCCACGACTTGGAAAAAGGCAGACTTTAAACTGCTGCTGTCTTGTTTAGGTAAAACGATGAGCAATAAGTTATGTTCATTCTGTTGAATATAGTTTTTCAGCAGTTTTAGGCCGTTGGCATCAGGCTTGATATTGCCATGTACTTCAATGGCGAGTTGCTGAGAAAACAGCGATAAGCTATTCAGCGCATTAAAAACATTTTTCCAATCATTGACGCTACTGATGTCATAACGCTGACGTTCAACTTCATGCTGTTGCCAACTTTTACGAAATCCATCAAGTAAGTTTTGCTCAAGTAAAGGTTCTTGCCCATGGATGATCCATGCACCACGGGCTTCTGTAATGCGTTTTAATGCTTGAACATAATCTAACTTCATAAAAAGTAATTATGGTTGAGCTTTGGGTAAACGATTCGCTGCAATTTGACGCGTAATTTGCTGGGCAATATCATCAATAATGATACGGTTCAGATACGCTTCTTGTTGGTTATCTGTATTTACAGTTGCCACATCATATTGGTACGTGCGAGATGCAGTGAGTGTACGTGGTTCTGTGATTTTATTGCCTTGACGATCTTCAATTTGGAAAGTCACGGTTAAACGCAATAGTACTTCAGTCAATTTACCATTCAATAACTGGCGACGAGGGGTATAATCTAAGATACGAAGTACATAGGCATCATTGGCATTACTGAGTTGTACGCCCGTAGCACTGAGATAGATGCTGAGACGATTCTCGAGTTCATCGGTATTGTCAGGTAAAACCAAAGTTAGTTTGTTATAAACCAATGGTGTTGCCGTTGGATAGCTCCCCTTTAAATGAAAGCCACAGCCAACTAAGCCTGCACTTAGACCTAAAGTTAAAACGATAGCAGCTAAACGTTGTGCTAAGTGCATATTTATTCCTCTAATCAAATCTATTCTAATTCCTCTTTGGTAGAGGATTAAAACCTCTCTTATATTTAAGAGAGGTTAGAAAGAATTATTAAACAACTAAATTAACAAGTTTATTTGGCACTACAATTTCTTTCTTGGTTGGACCAGTTAAGAATTGTTGAACTTCTGGCAGTGCTTTTGCCAAAGCCAATAACTCATCTTTAGAGATATCGACTGCGACGTCTAACTTACCACGCAGTTTACCATTCACTTGTACAACAATCGTTTGCGTATTACGGGTTAACGCTGATTCATCCACTTGTGGGAACAGTGTCGTATTAATATCAATACTAAACTGTGCTAAAAGTGTTTGACTTAAATGTGGTGCAAATGGGGCAAGTAAAGTCAATAAAGTTGTAATTGCTTCACGTGCAACAGCTACATCATTGTCATCTTTGGCTTCAAACTTATTGGTCGCATTCAATAACTCCATTAATGCCGCAATAGAAGTATTGAACGCATGACGGCGTTCAATGTCATCACCCACTTTCTGGATGGTTTCATGGGTTTTGCGACGTAAATCTTGCGCGTCTTTCGAGAGGTTTGCTGTATCAATTGCAGTCGCTTGATTGTCTTTTTCCAAGAAACCAGCAGCCAAACGCCATACACGTTTCAAGAAGCGGTTAGCCCCTTCAACACCTGCATCTGACCATTCTAAAGATTGATCAGGTGGTGCAGCGAACATCATAAAGACACGTGCGGTATCTGCGCCGTACTGGTCAATAATGGCTTGTGGATCAATACCGTTGTTTTTCGACTTAGACATTTTTTCTTGTCCGCCGATCACAACTTCCTGACCATCACCCGAATATTTCGCAGATAGAATGCGACCTTTCTCATCACGCTCTAATTCGATGTCAGCAGGGTTAAACCAAGTTTTCTTGCCACTCTCTGCTTCACGGTAGAAGGTGTCTGCCAACACCATGCCTTGGGTGAGCAAGTTAGTAAATGGTTCGTTACCTTGTACCACACCTTCATCACGCATCAATTTATGGAAGAAACGTGCATAAAGTAAGTGCAGAATTGCGTGCTCTACACCACCGATATACTGGTTCACAGGAAGCCAGCTTTGAGCCGCTTCAGGTTTTACCATACCGCCAGTAAAGTCTGGAGATGCATAACGTGCATAATACCAAGAGGATTCTACAAAGGTGTCCAAGGTGTCTGTTTCACGACGTGCATCGCCACCACAACTTGGGCATTTGGTTTCATAGAATTCAGGCATCTTGTTCAATGGATTACCCGAACCATCTGGAACTACATCGGTCGGTAATACCACAGGCAATTGATCTTCTGGAACGGTGACTTGACCACAGCTATTACAGTTGATCATTGGAATTGGACAACCCCAGTAACGTTGACGAGAAACACCCCAGTCACGTAAACGGAATTGAACCTTAGAATTTGCCAAAGCTTGTGGTTCTAATTTTGCAAGGAAGGCATCAAAAGCGGCTTGGAATGCTAAACCATCAAACTCGCCAGAATTCACCAATATGCCATCTTTAGAACCGTACCATTCTTGCCATTCAGCAACTGAGTATTCAGCATCATCAGTGCCTTTAGCATCGATGACTTGCTTGATTGGTAAGTTAAATTTATTGGCAAATTCAAAGTCGCGTTCGTCATGTGCAGGAACTGCCATTACAGCACCTGAACCGTATGACATCAATACATAGTTGGCAATCCAAACAGGGAGTTCTTCACCTGTGACTGGGTGCTTAACAGATAAGCCTGTTGCCATACCTTTCTTTTCAGCCGTGGCTAAGTCCGCTTCTGCGACTGAACCCATACGGCATTCTTCAATAAATGCAGCTAACTCAGGATTGTTTTCCGCTGCTTTAAGCGCAAGAGGGTGTTCTGCTGCAACCGCAACATAAGTCACACCCATTAAGGTATCCGCACGCGTTGTATAAACGGTTAGGCCATCTGCATAGACTTCAGTATTTGCAGAAGGGAAGATGATTTCCATCCCTGTCGAACGGCCGATCCAGTTACGTTGCATGGTCAGAACCTGTTGTGGCCAACCATCTTTTAAGGTGTCTAAATCGTCTAATAATTCTTGTGCATAGTCGGTGATGCGGAAGTAGTACATTGGAATATCACGTTTTTCAACCAATGCACCAGAGCGCCAGCCACGACCATTTTCAACTTGCTCGTTGGCTAACACTGTTTGGTCTACTGGGTCCCAGTTCACGGTTGAAAGCTTACGATAGATCAAGCCTTTCTTATAAAGTTGAACAAATAACCATTGTTCCCAGTGGTAGTACTCTGGTGTACAGGTCGCAAACTCACGATCCCAATCGACGGATAAGCCCAATTTCTTTAATTGGTCACGCATATACGCGATGTTTTCAAACGTCCATTTTGCTGGTGCAACTTGGTGCGCAATCGCTGCATTTTCAGCAGGCAAACCAAATGCATCCCAACCCATTGGTTGTAATACCGTTTCACCTTTTAAACGATAAAAACGGCTGATCACGTCACCAATGGTGTAGTTACGCACATGCCCCATATGCAGTTTGCCACTTGGGTAAGGGAACATCGACAGGATATAGCGATGTTTGCCCTCTACAGTGTCTGCAACTTTAAAAACTTTGCGATTGTCCCAGTCTTGTTGAACTTGAGGCTCAATGGCACTTGCTTGATATTCGGAGTCAATGTGAGAAGTCGTCATAGGGATATGCGATACAACAAAAATTAAAGTTAAGATTGCCGCACAGCATAGCGCAAAATAGGGGTCAATGTCAGTTTTTAGAGCAAGATTTTATCTTCTGGTTTTGAGTATCAGTGTAGTTATAAATTAGATACTTTTATCGATTTGATACTCTTGAATTTGCTAACTTCTCTTTTTTCTGGAGATATTCTGATTCTAAAGAGGATCTAAGATCTTGTTCCGTCAGTGAGCCGAACATGTCTATATAAGGATTGGTGCGTTTCTCCTTAGAGTAATCTTGCATTCCTTTTCGTACTTTTGCTTCAATTTTAGCCCGTTCTTTTGTTGTGAATTTATCTTTTGGAGTTACTGGAAATGAATACTGGTATGGGTTTTTTATAGGTTGCGGTGAATTTAACGTTTTTGAGGACTGTTCTGTTTTGTTTTGATAGGTGGATACTGAGCCTAGTTTTTTCGCATTGGAGGGCGGCGGTGTGACTGAGTAATGAGTTGAGCCATTCGCATCGACCCATTTATAAAAATCTTGAAGATAGGTTGTAGCTGGATAAATAGATAATATTAATGTGATTACAGAATGTTGTTGGAAAAGAGTTTTTGTCATAAATATTCGTATTTTAAAAAATTGAATAAAGTGGTGATATTAGAGTCACCATTTTATTCAATTATATTAAAAGAATCTAAAGATTTGGTTTTACTCTAACTGGTGCTGTAGTTTGAGTTTGAACAGGTGCAGTAGTAGCTGGAGTTTGAGAAGCTACATTCGTTGAAGGTTGACCAAAGCTTTGAGGTGATTGTGTTTCAGAAGACGGTTGACTTTCATTTTGAGGTTGCTGTGCTTTCGGCGGGTTTGGATTTTGAGTGCTAGTCCCATAAGTGGAAATTCTATCTAATCGTTTTGCTCCTTTTGGTGGAGGAGTCGTGGTGTAATGGGTTGAACCATTAGCATCCATCCATTTGTAGTACTGCTGAGCATAATTTTGGCTAGAACAAAGAAGCAGAGTCGTAGTTGCGACAGCGTATAGGCTTGTTTTAAAATATGATGGTTTCATAATTTGATCTCCCCAAAAGAATTCCGTCTATATTCGATCAAAATGTTTGAATTAGCCAATCACAATGCCTATTTTTGTATAAAAAGAAAATAGTTTTTTGATAAATGGGCATTTGAATCGATAAATTACCTTGAGCTGAGAGATTAAAAAAACAACAGCTAAAAATTATTCTAAAAAAACCTTTTCTTTATTCTTGACTTTGTGTATGAAAGCAACAAAAATGCTTGCTTAGTTTTATATGCGCTTATTTGATCACCCTTCGAATAAATGTCATGGTTTGCAATGGACATTCTTTCTAGCCGAGAGAATGATTTTTTGAAATATGTTTATCCCAACATGTTTTGATTCGAGATGTAATAACAGCTTATACGGCTGATGAGTCAGAAAATTTTTCCTATTGCAGCAAAAACGAGTAGAATACGCACACTTAGAAAAGTGCATAAGTTAATGAATGAAAATATAATTTATGTCTCCCATAAATTGTACTAACACTAGGGTGAATCACGTTGGAACTTTTATCTGGTGGTGAAATGCTCGTTCGTGCGCTTGCGGACGAAGGCGTAGAGCATGTTTTTGGTTATCCAGGCGGCGCAGTTTTACATATTTATGATGCGCTTTTTCAACAAGACAAAATTAATCATTACCTTGTACGTCATGAGCAAGCTGCTGGTCATATGGCAGATGCATACTCGCGTGTAACTGGTAAAACAGGTGTTGTTCTTGTGACTTCTGGTCCAGGTGCAACAAATACTGTTACTCCTATTGCAACTGCCTATATGGACTCAATCCCAATGGTGATTTTGTCAGGGCAAGTTGCAAGTCACCTAATTGGTGAAGATGCATTCCAAGAAACAGATATGGTTGGTATTTCTCGTCCAATCGTAAAGCACAGTTTCCAAGTGCGTCACGCCAGCGAAATTCCTGCCATTATTAAGAAAGCATTTTATATTGCCTCTTCTGGTCGTCCAGGCCCAGTGGTTGTTGATATTCCTAAGGATGCCACCAATCCAGCAGAAAAATTTGCCTACGAATATCCTGAAAAAGTGAAGATGCGTTCGTATCAACCGCCTTCACGTGGACATTCAGGTCAAATTCGCAAAGCAATTGATGAGCTGATCACTGCTAAACGCCCAATTATCTATACAGGTGGTGGTGTTGTTCAAGGTAATGCTTCTGCACTATTGACTGAACTTGCACATCTATTGGGTTATCCAGTGACTAATACCTTGATGGGCTTAGGTGCTTTCCCAGGTAATGATCCACAATTTGTGGGTATGTTAGGGATGCATGGTACTTATGAAGCCAATATGACGATGCACAATGCAGATGTGATTTTGGCGATTGGCGCACGTTTTGATGACCGTGTGACCAACAATCCAGCCAAGTTCTGTCAAAATGCCAAAGTCATTCATATTGACATTGACCCAGCGACCATTTCTAAAACGATCATGGCGCACATTCCGATCGTTGGTGCGGTTGAGCCAGTTCTTCAAGAAATGTTAGCTCAGCTTAAACAGATGAATGTGTCTAAGCCAAATCCGGAAGCAATTGCTGAATGGTGGTCTCAGATTAATGAGTGGCGTAAAGTTCATGGCTTACGCTATGAAGCGGCTCAAAATGGTGAAATGAAACCACAACAAGTGGTGGAAGCGCTTGATCGTGTGACCAATGGTGAAGCGATCATTACGTCTGACGTAGGTCAGCACCAAATGTTTGGTGCAAACTACTACAAATACAAACGTCCACGCCAATGGATTAACTCTGGTGGTCTAGGTACGATGGGTGTTGGTTTACCGTATGCAATGGCAGCGAAACTTGCATTCCCAGATCAACAAGTCGTGTGTATTACAGGTGAAGCATCAATTCAGATGTGTATCCAAGAATTATCAACATGTAAGCAATATGGCTTAAATGTGAAAATTCTTTGCTTGAATAACCAAGCTTTAGGCATGGTGAAGCAGTGGCAAGATATGAACTACGAAGGGCGTCATTCAAGCTCTTATGTAGATTCTTTACCTGATTTTGCAAAATTGATGGAAGCTTATGGTCACGTAGGTATTCAAATCAATCATGCAGATGAATTGGAATCTAAACTGGCTGAAGCAATGGCAATTAATGATAAATGTGTATTCATTAATGTCATGGTTGATCGTACAGAGCATGTTTATCCAATGTTGATTGCAGGTCAGTCGATGAAAGATATGTGGTTAGGTAAAGGGGAGCGCACGGCATGAGACACATTATCTCTGTACTTGTAGAAAATGAAGCAGGCGCGCTTTCTCGTTTGGTCGGTTTATTCTCTCAACGTGGTTACAACATTGAGACTTTAAACGTTGCGCCAACTGAAGATGAAACTTTATCTCGTTTGACGCTGACAACTTATGGTGATGATCACAAAATCGAGCAGATCACAAAGCAACTGAATAAATTAGTTGAAGTGGTTAAGGTGGTTGATTTGTCAGAAGGTGCACATATTGAGCGCGAGCTTATGTTGATTAAAGTGAAAGCTTTAGGTGCTGCTCGTGCGGAAATTAAGCGTACAGCTGATATTTTCCGTGCCCAAATCGTTGATGTAACACCAACCACTTATACGATTCAGATCGCAGGTACAACTGAAAAGATTGATGGTTTTATTGATGCACTTGCTGAAAATACCATTCTAGAAGTTGTACGTTCTGGTGTGTCTGGTATCGCACGTGGTGAAAAAGTTTTAAGTATTTAATCGCTTCCCCAATTCTTCATATAGAAATGCAAGAATTGGGAAGTTTCAAAGAATCTATCCTTGTATGACAAGGGAAATGACAAAAATTTTAGCGGAGAAAACAGATGCAAATTTTTTACGATAAAGACTGTGACTTATCAATCATCCAAGGCAAAAAAGTTGCAATCATTGGTTATGGTTCACAAGGTCATGCTCATGCACTTAACTTGAAAGATTCTGGCGTTGACGTCACTGTTGGTTTACGTGCTGGTTCAGCATCTTGGAAAAAAGCTGAAAATTCAGGTCTTAAAGTATCTGAAGTTCCAGCGGCTGTTGCTCAAGCTGACTTAGTGATGATTTTGACTCCAGATGAGTTCCAATCTCAACTTTATCGTGATGTAATTGAGCCAAATATCAAAGAAGGCGCGACTTTAGCATTTGCTCATGGTTTCTCTATTCTTTATAACCAAGTTGTTCCACGTAAAGATTTAGACGTAATCATGGTTGCTCCAAAAGCACCAGGTCATACTGTACGTTCTGAATATCAACGTGGTTCAGGTGTTCCTGACTTAATCGCAATTCACCAAGATGCTTCTGGTAATGCACGTAACGTAGCGCTTTCTTACGCTTCAGGTGTAGGTGGTGGTCGTACAGGTATCATCGAAACTTCTTTCCGTGAAGAAACTGAAACTGACTTATTTGGTGAGCAAGCAGTTCTTTGTGGTGGTGCTGTTGAATTGGTTAAAATGGGCTTCGAAACTTTGGTTGAAGCGGGTTATGCACCAGAAATGGCTTACTTCGAATGCTTACATGAACTTAAGTTAATCGTTGACTTAATGTTCGAAGGCGGTATCGCTGACATGAACTACTCAGTTTCTAACAATGCTGAGTACGGTGAGTATGTGACTGGTACTGAAGTAATCAATGAACAGTCTCGTGAAGCAATGCGTAATGCATTGAAACGTATCCAATCTGGTGAATATGCGAAAATGTTCATTCAAGAAGGTGCATTAAACTACCCATCTATGACTGCTCGTCGTCGTCAAAATGCTGCGCATGGTATCGAAGTAACAGGTAACAAGTTACGTGCGATGATGCCTTGGATTCAAGCGAACAAAATCGTAGACAAAGAGAAGAACTAAGTTTTAGTTTAATCTTTAAAAGCCCTTGTTTATACAAGGGCTTTTTTATTGCATCACTTAAAGTGCTGTATCTCGTGATGATAGCCTAATCTTGCCGTTTAGGTTGTTAAGTTAATTCTCGCGGCTCGTATGGATGTAAGCAGAATTTTTAAGATGTTATTGAGAGTATAAAAAATAAATTACCTGATAAGGAGTGTAGTCACTTATTTGCTTTCAATATAAAAAACTTCATATTCTTAGTCTTTTTTAATAACAGAGTTATAGCAAACAGCATGATAAAAAGGCATACTATATACATGTTTAGAGCATTTATTAAAGGTAGTGCATCTTTTATAATTGTTGATTGCTTTTAAAATTGCAGTAAAAAAACAAGAATTTTCATTGGTTTGAAATGAATATGTGTTTTTATTCTATTGATTTATAAAATGAAAAAGACTTGACCTTATACTAGATGATGTTATTGTTAAGGAAAGTTTATGAATACACAATTTGTATCTTTTTTGAGTGTTAATGATCGTTCTGATTTTGAGCAATTCGCTCAATAAATAAAAAAAAGTACTGAATAATCATGGAAGTCCTTTATGGTTAACGTTGATTACGATAGCACATGGGTCATCGCTTCCATTTTGTTTGCAGTAGCGACTTGTTATGCTGCAGTTTCAATGGAAGAGCTCGTTTTTAAAGCTCCATATAAAAAGTTGGAGAAAAGCATTTTAGTAACGAGTGGGTTGACTTTAGGCTTGGCAATATCGGCAATGCATTTTATTGGAATGCTCGCGAGCCATTTGCCTGAAGGCTATCATTTTGATATTAGTTTGACTGTGCTTTCATATTTGATAGGCGCAACTGCTTCGGTATTTGCTGTTTGGCTAACCACTAGACCTACTTTACCTATGCTACGTCTGATCTTAGGTGCATTATTCTTAGGACTAGGGATATCTGGAATGCATTACACGGGGATGTTGGCGCTTTCAGTTGAACACCATCAATTGAGATATGATCCATTACTCGTGATTTGTTCAGTACTCATTGCTGTATGTGGTTCTGGTTTGAGCTGTTTATTCGTTTTTAAATATAAAACCGCGGTTAAATATAAAACTGCACTAAAGGCTGTCGTTGCAATATTGATGGCTTTTAGTATTGTAGGTATGCATTATACTGGAATGGCTGCGACATTATTTGATGAACGGGTAGCGATGATCTTAAGTGCTGCTCAAACTGACCAAAGTGTGCTGTTATTTACGATTATTTTTATTACGAGTTTAGTCTTTGTTGCTGGTTTCGCCGTCGCAGTTTTAGAAACCCGACTAGAGGAACGTAATCAACAATTAGTTAGAATAAATAAAGAATTAGCAACTCAGTCACTACATGATTCATTAACAAAGTTGCCGAATCGATTATATTTGACAGATTATGCGGAAGTAATCTTCAGCCATCATCGCTTACGAGAAGAAAAAGCAGCATTTTTATATGTAGATTTAGATCGCTTTAAATCGGTAAATGATGCTTTTGGACACCATATTGGTGATCAACTTTTAATTCAAATGGCCAATCGGTTACATGAAAAATTAAGTTCAAGCCATAAGCTATTTCGTATTGGTGGTGACGAGTTTGTATTGATCTCTGAAAATACTAATGTTAATCAAGCGATGTTGCTGGCAGAAGAAGTTCTGCATTTTATTCAAGAGGCATATCTGATCGCGACAAAAGAAATTAATATTTCTGCAAGTTTGGGAATTGCGATGTATCCTGAGCACGGTACGAATATTCAGGATTTATTAATTAATGCAGATGTAGCAATGTTGGCATCTAAAGAGCAGGGTAGAAATACCTTTACTGTTTTCCACTCTACAACAGATCAGCAAGATGTTCGTAGCCAATCCAAATTAATTAATGATTTGTATAAAGCTGTAGATGAGCAGCAATTTGTTTTATTTTATCAGCCTAAATTTACTGCGAATTATAAAGTTTGTGGTATTGAAGCGCTCATTCGTTGGAAGCATCCAAGCTTAGGTTTGTTGACTCCTCAAATGTTTATTGAGGGAGCAGAAAAAACAGGTTTGATTATTCCGATGGGATATTGGGCATTGGAGCAAGCTTGTCAGCAGATTCAAAAATGGGAACGAAGTAATAGTCCTTTTTATCCAATTGCCGTCAACTTATCTGCATTACAATTTGAAAATAAAAAACTTTTTAACGTATTAGAGCAGCTCTTAGAACAATATCAAATTCAGCCCCATAATCTTATTTTAGAAATCACTGAATCAACAGCAATGCATCATATTGATTCAAGTATTCGCACTTTAGAACGCTTGCGTAAGTTGGGTATTCGGATTGCGATTGATGATTTTGGAACTGGCTATTCAAGCTTTTTATATTTAAAAGATCTGCCTGTTGATGAACTTAAAATTGATCGCGGTTTTCTCATAGATTTACAACCAAACTCGAAAGAAGAGGCAATTCTAGAAAGTATCATTCACCTTGCCGCTAGGTTAGGCTTAATCGTCACAGCTGAAGGTGTAGAAACACAGCAACAAGCTGATATTTTAACTAATTTAGGATGTAATCAATTACAAGGTTATTTATTGGGTATGCCTGTAAATGTTGAAAATTTAGTGTTGAATCATCACAACTTTGCTTAGTTTATTTGGACCTAACGATTTCTATATCATCTATTCACGAAAAAGGCTGCTCATATCTTTTCAAGTAAAAGAGATTCACAGCCTTGACTATTTTAGCAATTGTAAGCACTTAATTTGAGCGCTGTTGCAACCATGCGCTAACGACAGGCCAAACTGCTTGTGGTGCTTGGCTACCTGAAACCAAACCCATATGACCACCAGAGACAATTTCAAAGGTTTTATCTTGGCTACTGATCAAATCCATTAATGGTCGTACAGCTTCTGCAGTCACAATAATGTCAGTATCCCCACCAATCGCAAGTACTGAACATTCAATATCTTTAAAATCAGCCGTTTGATCTCCGAATTTAATGAGACCTGTCGAAAGTTCGTTATCAATCCAGAAGCGTAAAATAATATCGCGCATTACACCACCAGGATATGCAAGCATATTGTCAACAAACGAACTTGATGTTGCGTGATTAATGACAAACTGCCGATCGTTCAAATTTTTCAGTAATTGCCAATAATTCTTAAAATTACCCACTGGGTCTGTGAGCTTAAATCCGAGCGTATTTTGCCAACCATGAATATGGAAATAGCGGCTCGGAATTTGACGGATTCGGAAATTAGTATTGGTCCGTACCCATTGTGCTGGCGTGTTTAACTTTTGATAAAGCTTGCCAATATAACCTGATTGATGAGTGTTAATTGGTGATGCCAAAATCATTAGATTCTTAATATTTTTATCTTTAAATAATGAGGTATAGCAAAGGGAGATCGCTCCACCGAGACTCCAACCATACAGTGATAGTTGTTGTTGTCCGCTATGTTCACGAACTTTGCTGATAAAGTCGGGCATAAAGATTTTGATATATGTACCGAAATTATATTTAGCTTGTTTACGGCTTGGTGTGCCCCAGTCAATCATATATACATCAAAACCTTGGCTTTGAAAGTAACGAATGAGACTACGATCAGGAAACAAATCGAATACTAAGGTGTTCGCTGCTAATGGGGGAATAATAACCAGTGGCACACGGTGTTTATTTTCACCCGATTCTACGTCTGACTTGTAAAACCGTAAGCTAATAATTTCACGTTCATAAACGACTTCAAAAGGTGTCTTTCCTGACAATGCCAGTTGATGTCCCCTCAAGAAACGATCTGCCGCATTTGAAAATACTTGTGCAGCTTGCTTACCCGCACGCGTTTTTAAGATTGATTGGGCTGTTTTAGCGTTAACAAAGGTATTTTTAAATTTAGGCAATTGAGTCATCGTGCAAGAACTCTATGGTTACAACTGTGTAGCCGCATATTAGAAGAAAAAGTCCCTAAGCTCAGTGACTCAGGTGCTTAACTTGTATTCCAAAATGATCAACTTAAGACAATAACACCGAATATGGAGGATTAAGCTCTGCTAAAAAGCTGAGTAAATGAGTTTATCGATTCATCTCATCTCATTTCTTTCAGTTTATTTATATATGAATTTGCATATATATGGAAATTCATATATAAAGAATTTAAAAATTAATCAGGTTTTAATTCGATGACAACTTTATTAGATGTGACGATATATCACAATCCAGCATGTGGAACTTCACGTAACACATTGGCTTTGATTCGTAATGCAGGCATTGAGCCAAATGTTATTGAATACTTGATTACACCGCCTACGCGTAGTGAGTTAATGCAACTGATTCAAGATGCAAAGTTGACGGTTAGAGAAGCGATTCGTAAGAATGTCGATCCTTATCGTGATCTAGCATTAGATCGTGAAGATTGGACGGATGAGCAACTGATCAGTTTTATGCTTGAGCATCCTATTTTGATCAATCGACCATTTGTGGTGACTGAACGAGGAACACGTTTGTGTCGTCCATCTGAACTTGTGTTAGATATTTTGACACTACCACAAAAGGGCGCTTTTACTAAAGAAGATGGTGAGCAGGTGATTGATGAAAATGGGCAACGCGTAAATTAAAAATTTGGCTTTTATATATGGAAATTTACATATTCATATAAGCAAATAGGATGTGAAGATGGATCAAGTGAATTTTTTTAAATGCTTAGCAGACGAAACACGGCTCAATATCGTCACTTTAGTTGCTGAGCATAAAGAATTATGTGTGTGTGACTTGACTGAAAAATTACAACTCAGTCAACCCAAGATCTCTAGACATTTAGCGTTATTACGTTCATCAGGTTTATTGCAAGACAGACGACAAAGCCAGTGGGTGTATTACAGCATTCATCCAGAGTTGCCTGTTTGGTGTCATGAATTACTAAATCTCTTGGTACGTGAACAAACTTCCGCAAGTAACCAATCTCAGTCTCTCCAAATTAAAAGTTATTGTGAGTAATACCGCATGAAATTTATTTTCCTATGTACTGGAAATAGTTGTCGCAGCATTTTGTCCGAAGTACTTTTTAACAGTCGTGCACCTGAAAATTGGAAAGCATATAGCGCAGGCAGTAAGCCTTCTGGACAGGTTCATCCACTGACGATTGAAACGCTTGAAAACTTAGGCCTTTCAACTGATGGTTTGTGGAGTAAAACCATTGATGACTGCGAACAATATCAAGCGGATGTGGTGATTACGGTCTGTGATTCTGCGGCTCAGGAAGCTTGCCCACTGTATTTAGGCGGTGCAATTAAAGCACATTGGGGCTTGACTGATCCTTCACATTTAGATTTGCCTAAATCAGAAAAATTACAAGCATTCCAAGTGACTGTAGATCATATCAACCGCCGTTTAGATGCTTTATTTGCATTAGATAGCGCAAATATGTCTCGTCCTGAATTGATTGCTGCAATCAATCACATCTCAGATATTGAATGAGAACATCATGGCTCAGCAAAGATTGTCATTTCTAGATCGTAACTTAACCCTATGGATTTTTATTGCCATGGGGTTGGGAATTGCGATCGGTGTTTTTTTACCTCAGGCTTCTGTCGCTTTAGACAAAATGAGTGTGGATTCCGTCAATATCCCAATTGCGATTGGTCTGGTTTTGATGATGTATCCACCTTTGGCAAAAGTCGACTATGCCGCTTTGCCACAGGTATTTAAAGATAAAAAAACCTTAACTTTATCTTTGGTTCAGAACTGGATTATTGCGCCTGTTCTGATGTTCGGATTAGCGATTATTTTTCTACACAGCTATCCAGAATATATGACGGGCTTAATTTTGATTGGCTTAGCACGTTGTATTGCGATGGTTTTGGTCTGGAATGGTTTAGCTTGTGGTGATAATCAATATGTTGCTGCATTGGTGGCATTTAACAGTATCTTCCAAATTCTATTCTTCAGTACCTATGCTTGGTTATTCCTGACTTTTTTGCCACCTTATTTTGGTATTGCAGGACAAGTCATTCATGTAGATTTTTGGACGATTACCCATGCGGTGTTGGTTTACTTGGGTATTCCATTTTTTCTTGGTTTCATGACACGATTGATTTTAGTGAAAGCCAAAGGTCTAGCGTGGTATCAAAGTATTTTTTTGCCGAAGATCAGCCCTTTAAGTTTGTTGGCGTTGCTGTTCACCATCGTTGCGATGTTTAGCCTTAAAGGTGCTGATGTCGTGAGCTTGCCTTTCGATGTGATTCGTATAGCGATTCCACTGACGATTTACTTTGTTGTGATGTTCTTCATCAGCTTCTTCATGAGCAAGTGGATGGGCAATGACTATCCGAAAACCACTGCAATTTCCTTTACTGCTGCTGGGAATAACTTTGAATTGGCATTAGCGGTCGCTATTGCAACCTTTGGTTTAGCTTCACCTGTGGCATTTACCACAGTGATTGGTCCATTGGTTGAAGTGCCTGTGCTGATTGCTTTGGTTAGTGTGTCTTTATGGCTCAGAAAAAAGTATTTTAAATCGGTGTAATTGTGATGACTCTTCCAAATATAGATATGAATTTACTTGATCAACCCACTTTAGAAAAAGTGCAGGCGCAAGCCTTGGATCATGCACCACGTATTTTATTGTTGTACGGTTCGAATCGTGAACGTTCCTATAGTCGTTTAGCCGTGATGGAAGCAGGGCGCATCTTGGAGCAGTTTGGTGCTGAAGTAAAAATCTTTCATCCTAAAGGTTTGCCCTTACCTGAAGATGCGGATATGGAACACCCAAAAGCTAAAGAATTACATGAATTGTTGGCATGGTCAGAGGGCATGGTGTGGTGTTCGCCTGAACGTCATGGTTCGATGAGTTCCATCTTTAAATCGCAAATTGATTGGATTCCACTGGCAGGTGGTGCGATTCGTGCAACCCAGGGTAAGACTTTGGCATTGATGCAAGTTAGTGGTGGCTCGCAGTCTTTTAATAGTGTCAATCAAATGCGTATTTTAGGACGTTGGATGCGCATGATTACCATCCCAAATCAGTCTTCAATTCCAAAAGCATTTTTAGAGTTTGAAGAAGATGGTCGTATGAAAGCATCGTCTTACTATGATCGTATCGTAGATGTAATGGAAGAATTGTATAAATTCACGCTGTTGACGCGAGGGCAGAGCAAGTATTTAACAGACCGTTATTCTGAACGGAAAGAGTCCGCTGAAGAACTGTCAAAGCGCGTCAATCAACCTAATCTATAGTGTTTATCGCTTTTCCTTAAGACAATAAAAACAGCCTCGTGACGAGGCTGTTTTTTATTAAAATCCATCGTTAAACCATGGATTTTTTATATTTTAGTACTTGAAGTTCACAGACAATACCGCACTGCGACCTTCCGCTTCAGTTGCATAGTGTGATGAATATGCTTTAGTGAAATAACGCTTATCAGATAAGTTGTTTACATTAAGCTGTAAATCAACATTTTTATTTACGTTATAACGCGCCATTGCATCATAGCGAACATAACCTGGAACCCACTTGGTATTCGTGGCATTACCATAGACTTTATCCATTGCGACAGCACCAGCACCCAATGTTAAATCCGGTAAGACTTGGTATGTCGTCCAAAGCGTAGCGCTATTTTTTGCAACGTTTTGTACTTGGTTACCATTACTTGGATTTGCTTGGTAAACAGGGACTGCAGTACTACCTACATTGGTGTAACCACCATCGACAAGTTCGCTGTCTAAATAGGTGTAACCCGCAGAAACAGCCCATTTTTCAGTAATATTTCCGTTTACGCCAAGCTCAATACCATCAACGCGTGTTTCGCCGATATTTTGAGTGGTGCCATCTTCAGCTGTAGCACGAGTATTGGTTTTTTCGGTACGGAAAATTGCTGCTGTAAGGTTTAATTTATCATTAAGAACATCCCACTTAGTTCCTAATTCATATGTTTTAACTTCTTCAGGTTTTAGGTTTTGAATTGCAGCAGTAATCCCTTCCGAACCATCACCACCATCGACACCCACAGGGTTTGCTGAAGTTGCATAGCTTATATAGATTGAACCATTTTCCACTGGTTTAAAGGTTAAACCAGCTTGGTAGTTAAAGAAATCTTTGTTGTTCTCAACCGTAACTTGATCACCAGCTTTAGCTGTGATTTTTGTATTATTTAGACCTGTCACGGCATTATTGCGAGCACCATAAGTCATGGTTTGTTTGGTTTCAAATTTATCCCAACGAACACCCAAGTCCAAAAGCCATTGTGGGCTTAACTCAATATTATCTAGGAAATAAACAGATTGGTTTTTGCTACGAATATTGTAACGATCAGCACCATCAGTACTTATACGACCTGTCCACGGAACATTACTTGGATTCTGCACTGACGTGCACCAACCAGAAGCAATTGCAGTAGCGTTACACGTATTATTTGCGCTTCCTGTTGAATCTAAGCCGTTTAAAATATATTGAGTACGATCAGTTTTTTGATCGCTATACTCAACACCTGTATTAAAACGGTGTTTAAATGCACCTGTATCAAACTTACCTGTTAGAGCAAGTTGATCTGTAAAGCCGTCCGTATCTGCAACACGAGAGTTCGTACGTCTCCAAACTGAGCCATCTAAAGCACCCGTAGTCTTGTTATAGAAATTACCCTTAGAATCATCTGGATTAGTCCACAGATAATCATTCTTAGATTTTGTGTAAACAGCTGTATTACTCAGCGTTAGGTTATCGGTTAAATCATGCTCTAATTTGAATGTACCAAACTGATTTTCTTGTTTTTGGAAATCACGATCTTTCCAACCATAGTAACTGCCTTGTTGAACATCAATCGGTTTGCCATTGCCATTCAAATGAGTAAAATCTTTTTTAGGATCAGCATTTGAAGAAAATGGATTGTTATATGGAATACCAGAATCTGGAATATCATCGGTTTTAAGGTAGTAATAACTCAAGGTACCGCGAGTTGCTGTATCTAAACCAAAGGTAATACTTGGTGCAATACCTGCACGTTTATATTCAGCACCATCATGTTGTCCCGCTTTTTCGTTTTGATGACCCATGACCACCACACGAGCTGCGACACCATTATTAAAATCTTTGTTTCCGTCTAAAGTGATACGTGCATAATTATCTGTACCCCCTGAGATCGAGCCTTCTAAAGCATCGCCTTTTTTAGCAACTTTAGAAATCATGTTAATGCTACCGCCAGAAGTACCTGCACCACCTAAAGCAGAGGCAGAACCCTTTGTAACTTCAACTTGTTCAACTGCAAACATCTCACGGTTTTGTGATGTTGAGTTACGAATGCCATCTACATACATGGAGCTTTCTGAGTTATAGCCACGAATGAAAGGGCGGTCGCCGTTTGGATTACCACCTTCACCAGCACCTAAAGTAATACCAGGAATCGTACGTAAAGCATCAGAAAGACTTGTAACTTGAGTATCTGCAATAAGCTGCTTTGAAATAACAGAAACAGATTTTGGTGTATCTAAAAGAGGAACGACAAATTTGCTATTTGAGGATTGGTCTACTTTAAGACCTTGTTCTTGTTCTGCTTGGGTATGAATTGTTGGGAGTTGTACTGGCTGATCTTGAGCGATGGCTGGTACTGCAATCACGGAGAGTGAAGATGCGATTGCGGAAGATACTAATTTCTTACGTGATTTGATAAAAGACATAATCGTTCACTCAGATATGAGAAAAATTTTGAGAATAATAATGATTCTTAATCATAATTTCAATTTATAACTGAACTATTTGTCGGATAGGGGCTTTATTGCACAAACATTCAAAGAGTAAACTTGTCCCAAGTTATCCAAATTTAAGTGACTACTTGGGTGTGAGGTCGCCCCAACTCCGTAAATTTATTTAATACTGCCACACGTGCATGAATCTCATTGACATGGTTATCAAAACGCCTTGCACTAAGCCTATCACCCAATAATTTGATGCAGTGCATCTTGGTTTCTACCAAACTTCGGCGATGATAGTTTGACCATTTTTTCCATAGTGTCCTGCCTAAATGTTTAACTGTTCGAAGTAATTCGTTTCGCTCTAACGAGCTAGTCTTTGTATCTTTCCATGGTTTCGCATTTTTTCTAGGTGGAATCACCGCATGTGCTTGCCGATCTGCAATGACCTGACGGCATTGCTTGGTGTCATAAGCCTGTTTATAGCTCAATTTCAATTCGGTTGTTAACAAATAAAGCTTTGTGTGGATAACTTGGTACTTATCAACAATCAATAAACAAGTTCACTAAATCTGCTACAATTGCGCCAATTTCGAATTCTCACTTTTCAGTTATGGTACATATCGAGTCATGTGTACGTAACTGTGTACATATTGAAGATTTTTCTCATGAGTTTTAAAGACGAATTAGCGGCACAGGTTGCCCAACGACGTACCTTTGCGATCATTTCCCACCCCGATGCGGGTAAAACCACGATGACCGAAAAACTTCTGTTATGGGGTAAAGCTATTCAGGTTGCTGGAATGGTTAAAAGTCGTAAGTCGGATCGTGCTGCGACATCTGACTGGATGGAAATGGAAAAAGAGCGTGGAATCTCGATTACCACGTCTGTGATGCAGTTCCCTTATAAAAACCATACCATTAACTTACTTGATACCCCGGGACATGAAGACTTCTCGGAAGATACCTATCGTACTTTGACTGCTGTTGACTCTGCATTAATGGTGATTGATGGTGCAAAAGGTGTTGAAGAACGTACGATTAAATTGATGGAAGTGTGTCGTATGCGTGACACACCGATCATTTCCTTCGTCAACAAAATGGACCGTGAAATTCGCGAGCCTCTAGAATTGCTTGACGAAATTGAAAATGTTTTAAATATTCGCTGTGTCCCAATTACATGGCCTTTAGGTATGGGGCGTGACTTTGCTGGGGTTTATAACCTACTTGAAAACAAGTTATATGTTTATAAAGCAGGTTTTGGCTCGACGATTACGGACATTGAGGTGCGTGATGGTTATGATCATGCTGATATTCGTGAAAAAGTGGGTGAGTTAGCTTGGGCTTCTTTTGAGGAGTCGCTTGAGTTGGTACAAATGGCAAATGAGCCATTAGACCGTGAGCTGTTTCTGCAAGGCAAGCAAACCCCTGTATTGTTTGGTACAGCGTTGGGTAACTTTGCGGTTGACCATGTACTGGATGCCTTTATCAACTGGGCACCAGAACCGAAAGCACATCCAACACAAGAACGTACAGTAGATGCCAATGAAGAGGGTTTCACTGGTTTTGTTTTTAAAATTCAAGCCAATATGGATCCGAAACATCGTGACCGTATTGCCTTTATGCGTATTTGCTCAGGTAAATATGAAAAAGGCTTGAAAATGAATCATGTGCGTATCGGTAAAGATGTACGTATTAGCGATGCATTAACCTTCCTTGCGGGCGAACGCGAACATTTGGAAGAAGCTTGGCCTGGAGACATTATTGGTTTGCATAACCACGGTACCATCCAGATCGGTGATACATTTACCAGCGGTGAAAAACTTCATTTCACGGGTATTCCACACTTTGCACCTGAAATGTTCCGCCGAGTTCGTTTACGTGATCCTCTTAAATCTAAGCAATTGCAAAAAGGTTTGAAAGAGTTATCTGAAGAAGGTGCAACACAGGTATTTATGCCTCAAATTAGTAATGATTTGATTGTCGGTGCAGTCGGTGTGTTACAGTTTGATGTGGTCGCTTATCGTTTGAAAGAAGAATATAAAGTTGACTGTATTTATGAGCCTGTCAGTGTGCATACGGTACGTTGGGTTCATTGTGATGATGAAAAAATTCTGAATGAGTTCAAGAAAAAAGCGCATGATCAGTTATCGGTAGATGGCGGCGGTCATCTGACTTATCTTGCACCAAGCCGTGTAAACTTGCAGTTAATGCAAGAACGCTGGCCAGATATTCAGTTCCGTAACACGCGAGAACACTAAAAATATACAAAAACAGCTTCTAAATTAGAGGCTGTTTTTAATTGAACGATCTAAAAAAGGAGGATGAGATGAATACTTTAAAACCACTTTTTGCTGTCAGTATAATGATTGGAATGATGGCTTTAACGGCATGCGATCATCCTAAAAAAAATGAGACGGATACAGCTCAAAACAAAAATCAAATATCAACACATACTGAAAAAGCTGAAGTCCTACCATACCTCAATATGCAAGAAGCCAAAGCGGATTATGCCTTACCGTTCTGTGAAAAGAAAAACTGTATTGATGTCGACATTCAAACCATTAAAACCCAAGATGCGTGGCTTAACACATGGATTGCAAAAAATCAGGCCAATGTGATTCAACAACAAATTGAGCAAAACAAGAATTTAACCTTACAGCAAGCCGTGAATGCTTATGTGAAAAAGTCAGATGAATGGCAAGATAAGTATTCTAAAAATAAAGCGTATGAGCTGCGCTTAACGACACGTATTGCTTCACAGCGTAATCAGTATGTGTTGTTGCAAATTGGCGTTGATACACAGCAAGAAGATATTGCGGTTAAAGATAGATTTTACTTTTTCGTTGCTGATCGTAAGTTACAAAAAAATCTAACCGTACTCGATGTGATACAGAAAAATCAGCAAAATGAATTAAATAATATTATTCAAGCACATTATCAACAATGGATTGAAAAACAAAGTACAGAGGTGAAGAAACAAGTTCCTAAAAAACTGTATTGGGGGCAGGCAGATTGGTTCTTCGATGGGGAAGGAATTGGCTTGCATTATCGTGCCAATGAAATAAGTAAAGATGCACCGCAGTTGGATATTTATTTAAGCACTGAACAAAGCAAACAGATGCTACAACCTGAAATTTATCAGCAAATGTTTTAATCTACTTGCTTGAGTTTCGTATAGAAATTGCATGCGCTTATAGCGGTTTTGCTTTAACTTCGATAGCATTTAAAAATCTTGTGTAATAACAATACTGATAGGTTTTAAATGAAAGCATTTTATAAATATAGCATTCTTGCAGGTGCCATTTTGCTTGCTGCTTGCCAGCCGAAATCAGAGCCGAAAGAATCACAGGATAAACCGACAGATCCGCCAGTGGTACAGCAAACTGCTGAGCCAATTCTGCGTGGTGAAACCGTGAAATTGCAGGTAAATTTACCTGAATGTAAGGGCAATACCTGTCCAGATTTCACAGTTGAACGATTACAAAGTAATTTCCCATTTATTGATCAGTTACTGGATCAACAGATTCTCAATCAACTGAGTAAAATGCTCGATGTCGTTGATGCTGATACCGCAGCAGCATCCGTACCCAAAACGGCTGAACAAAAAACAGGTTTAGATATTCAAGCACAAACCTATGCTAATGCTTTTGTAAAAATTGATGAAGAGTTGAAAGCGCTCAGTAGTAGTCATCAAATCAGTCTGATGATTAAGCCTAAAATTTTGCAACCGAAAGGCAAGCTGGCAACTGTAGTGTTAAATAGCAGCAGTTATTTGGGTGGAGCGCATGGTTCAACCTCACAACGTTACTATAACTTTGATTTAGCGAACCAAAAACAGATTCAATTGCATGACCTATTATTACCGAAGCAAAAAGCAACTCTAGACAAACTGGCGCATGAAGCCTTTAAAGTGTGGATTGTCGATTCAAAACTTGCAACTGATCCGAAAGAATATGAACAGGCTTGGCCATTCCAAGTAACAGATAATTTTTTATTGGGTGAGCAGGGATTAATTCTACAATATGGCGAATATGAAATTGGTCCTTATGTCGTCGGTTTACCGCGGTTAGTGATTCCATTTAGTGAATTGCAGGGTGTTTTAAAACCTGAATATTTACCAAAAATTGATACGCCCGCAGCATCTACGCCTGCTGCAAGTACGCCAAGTCAAAGTTAATGCAACTGTTCGATACCCATACCCATTTTGATGTTGCCGATTTTGATATTGATCGGCAACATCTGGCTGAACAAGCAAAACAGGTTGGGGTCGATGCTTTAGTGTTGATTGGTTTTGTTGAATCCCGATTCGATGAACTGATCCATACCCATCAACAATTACACGCTTGGGAAAATGTGCCAAGCTCTTATCTTGCCCCAGGCTTGCATCCTTTTTATATCGAACAACATCAGCCAGAACATTTACAGCGGCTTGAGCAAGTCTTAGAACAGCATGACTGTGTGGCTGTAGGTGAAATTGGTTTAGATACTTTTTTAAAACAACATAAACAGCCAGAACTGTTTGCCAAGCAACAATATTATTTTATTGAGCAACTTGTATTGGCAACACAGTATCAAAAGCCAGTGTTATTACATATCCGTAAGGCACATGCCGAAACCCTTGCCATTTTAAAAGCACAAAAATTCAAATTGGGTGGCATTGCCCATGCGTTTAGTGGTGGAGTCGAAGAAGCCAAGGCATTGGTTAAACTGGGCTTTAAAATTGGGGTGACAGGACAAATCACCAATCCAAATGCCAAAAAGCTGCATCAAGTAGTGCAGGCGATTGGCAGTGAAAATTTGGTGATTGAAACAGATTGTCCAGATATGACGCCGTTGTGTTGCCAAACTTCGACCGAGCATCGCACCCGTAATACCCCAGTGAACCTACCTTATATTCTAGACAGTTTGGCTCAGACCCTTGACCAGCCTGAGTTGCAGCTGGCTGCACAATTATGGCAAAACTCATTGGTTGCTTTGCATTTAAAATTTTAGAAGAATAAGACAATAATCTCGATAAAAATAAGATAACCAAAAGGGAACACACTCTTTTCTAAACAGGCTTACATTAAAGGGGGAACATCATAATAAATAAACTCGCCAATACTGGGAGGGTAACCGAATGGCCAGATATAGCACAATCAATAGCTTTAATTCATTACAAACGCTCAGCGTCGGTTCGACATCCTATCAAATCTTTAGCTTGGCGCGAGCAGCTGAAACACTGGGTAATATTGATCAATTACCCAAGTCTTTAAAGGTTTTACTTGAAAATTTACTCCGTTTTGAAGATCAAAAAAGTGTAAAAGTAGAGCATATTCAAGCCTTAGTCGATTGGCAAAAAAATAGAAGCTCAGATCAGGAAATCCAATATCGACCTGCACGTGTATTGATGCAGGATTTCACAGGTGTTCCAGCAGTGGTCGATCTGGCTGCGATGCGTGCCGCAATGTCTCAAGCAGGCGGTGATCCAAACCTGATCAATCCTTTGTCACCCGTTGATCCGGTCATTGACCATTCAGTGATGGTCGATCATTTTGCCGATAATAATGCCTTTGCTGTGAACGTTGAAATTGAAATGCAGCGCAATGGTGAGCGTTATCAATTCCTGCGTTGGGGACAATCTGCATTTAATAACTTTAGTGTGGTGCCACCCGGCACCGGGATTTGCCACCAAGTCAATTTAGAATACTTAGCGCAAGCGGTCTGGTTGGGAGAAGATGAGGGTCAGGTTTTTGCCTTTCCAGATACGCTGGTCGGAACTGACTCACATACCACCATGATCAATGGATTGGGTGTGTTGGGCTGGGGTGTTGGTGGTATTGAAGCCGAAGCAGCCATGCTCGGGCAGCCTGTATCGATGTTGATTCCAGAAGTGATTGGTTTCAAACTCACAGGCAAGTTGAATGAAGGGATTACTGCGACCGATTTGGTGCTCACGATTACCCAGATGCTGCGCCAAAAAGGCGTAGTGGGTAAATTTGTTGAGTTTTATGGTGATGGTTTGGCTGATTTACCATTGGCTGACCGCGCGACTATTGCCAATATGGCACCTGAATATGGAGCAACTTGTGGTTTCTTCCCGATTGATGATGTGACATTGGGGTATTTAGCCCTAACTGGCCGTAAACAAGAACGTATCGATTTAGTCGAAGCCTATAGTAAACAACAAGGATTATGGCGTAATGCAGGCGATGAACCTGTATTTACCGATACCTTGAGTCTGGATATGAGTACCGTACAAGCCAGTCTGGCTGGGCCAAAACGTCCACAAGATCGGGTTTTGTTGGGCGATGTTCCTAAAACGTTTAACGCCTTGATGGAGCTGAATTTAAAACCTGCGAAAGAGGCCAAAGAACGTTTAGAGAATGAAGGCGGCGGCGGTACGGCTGTTGAAGCCAAGAAAGCGAATTTAGCGCATGAAGAACCTGCTTGTACTATTGATGGAAAATCGTATCCATTGAAGGATGGTGATGTGGTGATTTCCGCGATTACCTCATGTACCAATACCTCCAATCCAAGTGTGATGTTGGCAGCAGGTTTGCTGGCGAAAAAAGCCATTGAAAAAGGTTTACAACGTAAACCGTGGGTGAAAAGTTCATTGGCACCGGGTTCTAAAGTGGTGACCGATTATTTGGCTGCGGCAGGCTTAACGCCGTACTTGGATGAGTTGGGCTATAACTTGGTGGGTTATGGTTGTACTACCTGTATTGGTAACTCAGGGCCTTTGCCTGAACCGATTGAAGAAGCAATTCAGTGCCATGATCTGAATGTGGCTTCGGTACTTTCAGGTAACCGTAACTTTGAAGGGCGTGTTCATCCTTTAGTGAAAACCAATTGGCTGGCGTCACCACCACTTGTTGTAGCCTATGGTTTGGCGGGTAATATTCGGACTGATTTAACCACTCAGCCGATTGGACAAGATCAAAATGGTCAAGATGTCTATTTGAAAGACATTTGGCCAAGTCAGTTTGAAATTGATCAAGTACTGCAAAAAGTGAATACCGACATGTTCCATAAGGAATATGCAGCAGTATTTGATGGTGATGCAACTTGGCAGGCGATTCAGATTCCACAAAGCCAAACTTATGCGTGGCAAGATAACTCGACTTATATTCGCCATCCGCCATTTTTTGAGGAAATTAATCAGCCTCCGAAAGCCATTTGCAATATTGAACAGGCACGCATCTTGGCGGTATTGGGCGATTCAGTCACCACCGATCATATTTCTCCCGCAGGAAATATCAAGAAAGACAGCCCAGCAGGACGCTATTTACAGCAGCAGGGGATTGAGCCGAAAGACTTCAACTCCTACGGTTCTCGACGCGGTAATCATGAAGTGATGATGCGCGGGACCTTTGCCAATATCCGAATCAAGAATGAAATGCTGGGTGGTGAAGAAGGGGGCAATACCATTTTTATTCCAACGGGTGAAAAGCTGGCGATCTATGATGCCTCCATGCTGTACCAGCAACAGAAAACACCGTTGCTGATTATTGCAGGTAAGGAATATGGAACGGGTTCGTCACGAGACTGGGCTGCAAAAGGTACCAATCTCTTAGGCATTAAAGCGGTCATTGCGGAAAGTTTTGAGCGGATTCATCGTTCGAATCTGGTCGGTATGGGCGTCTTGCCATTGCAGTTTATAGGGGGACAGACCCGTCAATCCTTGAACCTCACTGGCCGTGAAGTACTGTCGAGTCATGGATTATCTGATGATATCCAACCACATCAAACGCTAGATATTCAGGTGGTACGAGAAGACGGCAGTCAAGACCAATTCAAAGTGTTATGCCGTATTGATACCTTGAATGAGGTGGAATACTTTAAAGCAGGTGGGATTCTGCATTATGTATTACGCAATTTGATCGCTGCATAACGAAACACACACTTAAATCAAAGATGAAAGCTAGACTTTCATCTTTTTTTGTTTGAATTTCAAGCATTCAGCGTTAAGGTAATCAGGCCAGATTAAATTGGATAAAGGCTTTGAATCAGTTACCACGCTATGTTTATTATCTCTTGGCTGCGCAGGCATTTAATTTAATTGCTGCTGTTCTGTCTGTTACTGTAGCGGCAATTGTGGGGTTGAAATTAGCGCCGACACAGGCTTTGGCTACGGTTCCGTATGGTTTGCAGTTTTTAGCGATGTTACTGACCACCTTTATTTTTTCTTTTCTAATGAAAAAGCTTGGGCGGCATTTGGTTTTCCAGTTTGGTTGCGTCTGCTTGTTCTTGGCAGGTGTTCTCGGTTATTTGGCCCTACAGCAGCAACAATTCTATTTATTGTGCCTCAGTCATTTTTCACTGGGGTTATTTATCTCCACTGCGAATTTTTATCGTTTTGCTGCCTCTGATCGTTTGGCGACAGATTTAATTCCAAAAGCTACTGCGATGGTGATTTCGGGTGGGGTGATTGCAGCAATTATTGCACCGATGTTGGCAATTCAGTTTCAACAGGTAGCAGGCTTACCCGATTTCACTGCGATCTATTTCATTTTCAGTGTCTTAGCCTTGTTGCTCTCTCCGATCTTGTATCTATGGAACAAAAAATTCCAACGCCAACAGATACAGCAGGTGCTGATTGAACCAACTCAACGTCGCAAACTGCCAAGCACTTTGATTATCGCTGCTGTCATCAGCGGTGCTTTTGCTTACTATATTATGAATGTGATGATGATTATGTCCTCCTTACATCTCAAGGAGCATCATTCATTTCATTATGCTTCGATCTCGATCCAGCTACATGTATTGGCGATGTTTATCCCGTCCTTCTTTGTCTCTAAACTGATTCAACGATGGGGAACGCATACTACGATTTATGTTGGTTTTGCTTTGCTGATGCTATCTTCCTTAATTCCAATGTTTGGACAGGTCGGTATCTATATTAATGCTGCCTTGATCGTGTTGGGCGTGGGTTGGAATTTTGCTTATTCAGGCGCATCAACCTTGTTAGCAGGTCTTAACGAACAGCAAAAACATCGTGTCCAAGGCATTAATGAAACAGGAATTGCTTTGTTTGCGACTTTGGGAGCATTTTTACCTGCACCGATTTTGAGTAGCCTCGGATGGATCAATGCAAACCTTTTGGCTTTATGCATGAGCCTAATCGTTTTTATCCTGTTGGTTATTTTAATTCGTCGAGATCAACCATCAAGTAAAGTTTCACTGGGCTAACCTAAAACCAGTTAAACACGGTAAAATACTACTTTGACTGAAAAGATAGATCACGACTGTTATGACCGATGTTCCTGTAAATGATGAATATGAGCGCCGTTTTGCTGGTGTCGCCAAAATTTATGGAGAAAATGCATTTTCGCATTATGAACACAGTCATGTCATGGTGATTGGGATTGGTGGTGTTGGCAGTTGGGCGGTTGAAGCACTGGCACGTACAGGGATTGGTGAATTGACTTTGGTCGATATGGATGTGGTAGCAGCATCAAATATTAACCGTCAATTGCCAGCGATGAGCTCAACACTCGGACAAGAAAAAATTGAAGTGATGGCGGAGCGTTGTCGCCAGATCAATCCACGCATGAAAGTAAACGTGATTGATGATTATCTGATGCCTGATAATGTCAAAGAGATTCTAAACCCAGTGCCAAGCATTGTTTTGGATTGCATCGATGATGTCAAAGCCAAACTTGCCTTGATGCTGCATTGCCGCTTTAACAAGATTCCGTTGATTGTTTCGGGTGGTGCGGGTGGCAAACTCGACCCACTGAAGATTCGCGTGGCAGATTTGTCCAAGACCGAACAAGACCCAATGCTTGCAAAGTTACGCACGCAACTGCGTTCAAAAGGGATTTGTAAAAAACCAAAAGAGAAATTCGGAATCACTTGCGTGTATTCGATTGATAATCCATTTTCCAGTGCAGATGTATGTCCAAGCGCAGGTTTACGTTGTGGCGGCTATGGTTCTGCGGTGGTGGTGACTTCAAGCTTTGCGATGGTGGCGGTGGCTGAAGTGCTGAAAAAATTAGATGCTAAAAAGCCTAAAACATAATCTTCGTTTAGGCTTTGATTCAGTCTTTTATTAACCAAGACGGTAATAAGTATAAGTGACGTTTTTGTCTTTATAAACGTCATAGCTAGTCTGCTTAAAATCAGAAACCCATTGTGAGCCTGTAAAACCAGCAATATGACCATACACATGTTTTTTGGTGCGATGAATAATATAAATATCACCTGGCATTGGGTTATCAAAAGCAGGGTCAATTTGCTTATAGCCAATCTTTTGTAGCGTTCCACCCCAATCTGAGGCGGCTATAGGATGTTGTGCAATTTTTGCACCCGCTGTTTGTAATGCGATGCGAATTGATTTGGCGCACTTTGCTGAACTGTGAAATGAGGAAACACGAGAAAGTTTATCTGAAAACTTCTGTAAGTTAATTTGCTGCGAATTCTTGGATAATGCGTATGGTGGTGTAGTATCTGCGGGAGTTTCTCTGAGCATAATGACTGCATTTTGAGTCTGTGCATGCATCATCGAATCTAATGAGGGTGCATCATAAATCATAGTTCAATCTCAACCAATCCTAAAACAACTTTGAAACGGTCGCCAAATTCCGTGGCTCGCAGATATTAAGCGATAAATCTTAAAAAAACTTATTTGCAATGTAATAACGTAACTTTTTGAGGGTGTTGTGAGGAACTTGGCGTAAAAATCACATAAATAATCTTTTTATTATCATGAATTTAGTTGTTAATTAGTTTGAATAAAATGATTTGTAAGATTATATTTCTTTTTTGATTAGAAAATATACGTAAGTACTGATTCAAAGAAACAAAGCTTTGTAGTTTGAAGAGTTATAAACTATTGTTTATTAAAGTGAAAAATGGAAAGAATAACAAGTGATACGTCCAGCAAAAGCAACAGATATCAAGCAAATAGTAGAATTAATTCAGCCATATATAAAAGATTTTGCACTGAATGCAGAGGGTGAAGCAAAATTTAGTCAGGATATGATTGAGAAATTACTTGAAATGCAAAGTATTGAATATTTTGTTTTCGAGAAAGATTTATCCATTATTGGTGTGATTGCTTATAAACAACCTTCTCATTTGATTCAGTTCTTTGTTAAGCAGGACTTACAACAGCAAGGAATCGGTCGTCAGCTTTGGATGTTTTTAGAAGATAAACTTTCTCAGCAACATTCAAAAATTACTGTGAATTCTAGTTGTTATGCGCAGCCCGTTTATGACAATTTCGGATTTACAGTCAGTTCAACAATGATTGAAAATGGCGGATTACGCTATATTCCGATGTGTAAACGTTATGCGTAGAACATCAAATTAACTTTGATGTTCTCGAACGTAATCTTCAGTACGTTGCATCGCTGTTTGGATATTGATGATTGCATTTTCAATATCAGCAATCGTTTTGGCATTTCCACCACTGAGCGCCTGACGCCATTTACGTGCGCCTGGTAGATTTTGAAATAAACCTAGAATATGGCGAGTGATAATCGAAAGTGGAGCACCTTCAGCAACGCGTTGATGAATATAAGGCATCATGTGCTGCATGATCTCAAAACGATTAGGTGCTTCCAAATTCCAAAGTTCACCCATCTCCGCCAATAAGTACGGATTATGATATGCCTCACGACCAATCATGACGCCATCAACATGCTGTAAATGTTGTTGTGTTTCTTCAAAGGTCTTGATACCGCCATTAATCTCAATCTTTAGATGTGGGCGTTCTTGCTTTAAACGATAGACATCTTCATAGCGTAATGGTGGAACTTCGCGATTCTCTTTCGGCGATAAGCCCTGCAAGATCGCAATACGTGCATGTACAATAAAATGTGTGCAGCCTGTTGATGCCACCGTATCAACAAAATGCAGCATTTCTTCGTAAGATTGCATGTCATCAATCCCGATACGATGCTTTACAGTTACAGGAATCGATACTGCTTTTTGCATACTATGAATACATTCTGCAACTAAATTGGGTTCAGCCATTAAGCAAGCGCCAATTTTATTGTTTTGCACGCGATCACTTGGACAGCCGACATTGAGATTAACTTCGTTATAACCCCAGTCTTCGGCCATTTTGGTGCAGGTAGCAAGTTCTTGTGGATTTGAGCCGCCGAGTTGTAGCACAATCGGATGCTCTTGCTGATTGAAATCGAGATGCCGATTTGCACCACCGTAAATAATCGCGCCTGTAGTGACCATCTCGGTATACAGCACGACATTGGGATTAAATAAGCGAGCAAAGAAACGATAGTCTTTTGTGGTCCAATCCATCATGGGTGCAACACTGATTCGTGGTGTCTGAGTTTTTTCAATATTCATAAAAAATCATGCCTTTATTCAGTGTTAAACAACCTGATAAAATGATTGAGCGTATTAGAAAATAGACTATTTATGACAAATAGTGGGAAATAAACTTAAAGTAGGAATTCATCACTGATGTATATCCAAACATTTTAGGCAAAGCGCAACCGATTGATCTGATCGAACAGATGCTATGACTAAATATTTGGATACATTGAGCGTGAGCATCAAAGAACGAAACTCTTCTAGCTTGATTAAGAGATTTCCAATTGCGCGCAATACTACCACAAATATTTAATCTATACATTTCGGACGGTATTGATGCTGCACACTCGTTGGGGTTTTCTTTAAATGCTATTTAGCATCGTTCAGGTGTTAACTCATTGGAATGACTTTAATTCTGTTAATTGTGTCTACAGTAGGCGTAGTCTCTATTTTCATCTATTTAATAAGAGTTAATTTGGTTTAAGTTCGTGTTTTGAGATTAATGTCTCAAATTTTAATGTCTTGGTGTATAGAAGCCGAACTAGATTACGTGAATGTCTAGAAAATAAATGGTTACTTAAGGGGGATTGCGCATGCTAACTTGCCGACAAGCAACACAATTAATTTCCGAGAAACAGGATAGACCACTTCAGTTTATAGAGCAGAGCAATCTACAATTACATTTATTTGCTTGTCGTTCTTGTCGCCGTTATGGCAAACAAATCAAAACACTTCGTCAGCTTTCAAAAGCATTGAGCAAATACGAGGGTTAAATGTTATTAAGTATTTGGATGTTAGCTTTAAATCATAAGACTGAAATTTAAAAGATAAAAAATACCAACTATCTGAATAATTGGTATTAGATGCTTTAATTTGAAAATAGCTTGTTAATGTAACGTACTTTGATGAGCAAGCTCAATTTGGTTCAGGATATGATGGCTCATATTCTTCGCCATTTCTTCTTTCGCATAGAAAACTTCACCAATATTTTCATCGCGAATAACAGCAGCCTCTTCCTTGCTTTCAGCACAGATCAAGACCTGAATCTCAGGATTCAATTGCTTTGCAATATCGACAATACGATGAATATCTAAAATATCCATAGGGGAAATAACCAATAAGCGTGCATGCTGAATATGGGCTTGTATGAGTACATAAGGTTCAGTCGCTTCACCGCTTACGGCAGCCATTCCTTGGGCACGCAGTTTTTCAACAATCTCACGATTTTCTTCAGCAATTACGACCTTGATATTCTCTTGCATCAGGTTTTCACTAATGCGGCGTCCTACACCACCATAGCCAATAATCACCACCTGATCACGTAAATAAGCTTGATCAACTTCATCTGGCAGCATGGCAAGCGGGTCGCCACTGCGTTCTAATAAGCGAGCTAAATGTGAGCGTTCTCGTATCCAGCGTTGAGCGGGTTCAATCGCTGAAAATACAAATGAATTTAAAGTTATTGAAAATAACGCACCAGCAAGAATCAAGTTTTGTGCATCTGGGGTGAGTAGACCGAGTGACAAGCCCAATGTTGCTAAAATGAATGAAAACTCACCAATTTGTGCCAAACTAGCGCCTACAGTGAGAGCTGTATTAATTGGGTAGCGGAAGAATAAAACTAAAGCCATCGCTGCTAAAGTCTTACCAATCATGATAATGGCAACGACAGCTAAAATATGTAAAGGTTGTTCAATCAAGATTTTTGGATCGAATAACATTCCCACTGAAACAAAAAATAAGATAGCGAAGATTTCACGCAATGAAAGCGTCTCTTCCTCTGCTCTATGGCTGAAATCGGACTCTTTTACAACCATGCCGGCAAAGAAAGCACCTAATGCCATTGAGACACCAAAGATTGCATAAGAACCATAAGCAATAGAAACGGCAGCAGCAACGACGGTAAGTGTAAATAATTCACGAGAACCTAAACGAGCAACCAATTGCATAATTTTGGGGATTAATCGCTTCCCAATTATCAGCATGAAAGCGATAAAACCTGTTACTTTCAGTAATGTTAGGCCGATGGTGATCCAAATATTTTGAGAGGTATCCGTTCCAGCTAATGGGTGTCCACCAAGTAGAACAGCTGTTGCAGGTAATAAGACCAAGACCAGGACCATAACAAGATCTTCAACCAAAAGCCAACCCACTGCAATTTTGCCATTGACAGAATCGAGTAAACCACGATCACTCAGTGCTTTGAGTAATACTACGGTACTTGCACACGATAAACTTAAACCAAAAATCAGTGCAGAACCAAAACTCCAGCCCCAAAACATAGATACAGCGGCACCCAAGAGTGTTGCTACAGCGATTTGTAAAATCGCACCGGGCAGGGCGATACGACGAACAAGTAATAAATCATTGAGGGAAAAATGCATCCCTACGCCAAACATTAAGAACATTACCCCGAGTTCGGCAAGTTGATTGGCGAGATGTATATCTGCCACGATACCTGGGGTGTTAGGGCTTATAATAATACCTGCTACCAAATAACCAATTAATGGTGGTAGACGTAAACGTGCGGCAATATAGCCAAAAATAAGTGCTATACCGAAACCGACGGCAAGTAATATAATTAAATCAACATCATGAGGCATTGAAACTCCTTAATCATTGCGGTTAAGGTACAAATAATTCAGCATAAAACATGCCAAGAAAACAGCGAAGAAATTGTAACAAGTAAAATCGGATTTGTTGATGACAATTTTTTTATTTATCAAAAAAAATTATGAAATAGTGATTCATTTTATTTTAGCTAAAAAATTTTTTTGCAAAAAAAACGACTTCAGTTGAAGTCGTTTTTTTAAGAAAACTAAAATTATTTAATTTTAGCTTCTTTGAAGATTACGTGTTGACGGATTTTTGGATCAAATTTTTTGATTTCCATTTTTTCCGGCATAGTACGTTTGTTCTTAGTAGTGGTATAGAAATAACCTGTACCAGCTGTAGAAACGAGGCGGATTTTATCACGCATTGTTCAGACTCCTTAGATCTTTTGACCTTGAGCACGGAGATCAGCAACAACTTTCTCAATACCCAATTTATCAATAATACGCATACCTTTAGTGGTTAAACGAAGACGTACAAAACGCTTTTCGCTTTCTAACCAAAAACGGTGGTGGTGCAGGTTCGGCTCGAACCGGCGTTTGGTTTTGTTGTTTGCGTGCGATACGTTGTTACCAACGATAGGACGCTTGCCGGTAACTTGGCAAACCTTAGACATGGTGAACTCCATTGCTAGTTTATATAGCACGGTTTCGTGCAACTAGCCATTCAAGTAAACGGATGAAATCATTCAAGGGGCGTTTTATACCAAAAATACGATTAAAAGACAAGCGAATTTGGTAAAAACAGGGCATGATCTAGTGTGATAGATCATGCCTTGATCAGCTTAACGGAATAGTGTTTTCAAAAGCAGTTTATGCGTTGGTTTGTTGTACGGCGGCAGAATGAATTTTAAACTATAAAGTTTAGGGTTAACAGGGTTAGACATCACTGAACGTTCGTTAGAGAAGCTGAAGAAGCCTTCTTTACCATGATATTTGCCCATACCCGATGCACCTATACCACCAAATGGTAGATCATCTTGCGCTACATGAGTGAGGGTTTGGTTAATACCAAAATGTCCAGAATGGGTACGTCCTGCAACATAATCAGCACGAGCCATATCAATATCAAAATAGTAGAATGCGAGTGGACGTGGTCGACTATTGATAAATTGAAGTGCATCTTCAATATGTTCATATTCTAGAATAGGAAGAATTGGACCAAAGATCTCATTCTTCATAATTTCCATTTCTGTGGTTACACCTGTGAGTAACGTTGGTGCAATTTTACGAACTTCAGTTAAAGATTCTTTCTTGTTGTTTAACTCGACGATCGTCGCACCTTGATCACGTGCATCTTCTAAATAGCCTTGAAGACGATTGTATTGTTTGTCATTTACAATTGACGTGTAATCTTTATTGTCACGTAGCGTTGGGTACATCGTATTCACAAAGTCGTTATAGTGCTTGGTGAATTCTGCCGTTTTGCCTTTAGGTAGGAACATGTAATCAGGTGCAACGCAAGTTTGACCTGCATTCCAAAGTTTACCTACCGCAATACGTTGTGCCACATCACGAATATTCATTGCCGAATGTACAAGAGCAGGCGATTTTCCACCTAGCTCTAAAATCACAGGGACTAAGTTCTGTGATGCTGCTGCCATCACGGTTTTACCGACAGACGTTGAACCTGTGAAAATTAATTTATCAAATGCTAAATGACTAAAGGCATCTGAAATCGCGCCACCACCATTGATAACACTCACAAGTTCCTGAGGAAATACTTCTGCAAGTGCATTTTCCAATACAGCACCAAACTGAGAAGATGCACTCGAAATCTTGATCATGGCATGATTGCCTGCAGCGATTGCGCAGATCAATGGGCCAACTGAAAGTAATAATGGATAGTTCCATGGTGCAATAATACCAATCACACCTAATGGTTGATATTGTACCCAGCCTTTTGCAGGTTGGTGTAACATACTGATATGGCGCTTAGAGGGCTTCATCCACTCAGTTAAGTTCTTGCTATAGTATTTGATATGTTCTAAACATGTTAGAACTTCGCCAATTTTGGTTTCCATAATGGCACGATTGCCATAATCTTGACTAATTGCGTTAGCAAATTGATCTTGATATTTTACCAAGATATTTTTAAGTCGAGCTAAGCGCTCAATACGTTCTTTGGCGCTTGGCACAGGATGGCGTTGGTAAGCTGCTTTTTGCTGTTCAAGCAAATCATGTAGCCGTTTCACATCAACATGAGGTGTCATAGCGGTTGTTTTTGTTTGACTGTTCATAGGAGTGGACCAAAAGAAAGCTTATTATTTTTTAATTTTTAGAGTAAATACTCTAAAGTGTCAAGTCGCTTTATAGGTTTGTTTTATAACCTATTGATAATGTTATAGATGGTTAAACTCAATGTCGCACGCTAAACCGAATAAAACAAAAGATAGAATTCTGCATATCAGTTTGCAGTTGTTTAATGAGCGTGGAGAACGTTCGGTCACAACCAATCATATTGCCGCTGAACTCGGAATTAGCCCAGGCAATCTGTACTATCACTTCCGTAATAAACAGGAAATTATTAAAGAATTAGCGCAGCAATATCAGGCTGAAACCTTGGAGATGTTGGCCTTGCCAACGGATCGACCTTTAAATGCCAATGATAAAATTAGTTATTTCCAAGTTTTGAGTAATCAGTTGTGGGCTTATCGCTTTATTCACCGTGATGTCTATCATCTTGTTGAAAATAATGAAGACTTCAGAAAAATATATCCTCGTTTTGCAGGGCAGGTGATGCAGCAAGGGCAAAAAATTTATCGTGCCTTTGTCGATGCCGGTTTGATGAAGATGACTGATTCAGAAATTGAAGCTTTGATTATCAACTTGTGGATCGTGTTGACCAACTGGACTAATTTCCTGTACATGTCGGGTCATATTAGTGATAACAATCGTTTAGAAGAAAAATGGGTATGGCAAGCTTTACGACAAATGGTATTTTTGGAAGGTCCTTATTTAATGGGCGAAAGTCGTCAAACTTATGAACAATTATTGAAATCTTTGGGGCCATCGGACTTATTTGCTAGTTTATCTAATCTTAAAAATGATGATGATGAATAAGTAGGTATTTAGTCATAGGCAAAAAAGAGCTAGAATGCTCGGCTTGATTTTTAATTTTGATTCCAATAAGTGATATTAACCACATGAACACGACGACCGCCCACACTGCACGATTATTGATTACTTGCGAAGACAAGCCGGGAATCGTGCAAGCCGTATCGAGCTTTTTGTATCATCAGGGAGCAAATATTACCGCACTTGATCAGTATGCTACAGAAGCTCAAGGCGGACGTTATTTCATGCGTGTTGAGTTTGAACTTGATCATTTGCATTCTCGTAAAGAAGCATTGATGCAAACCTTTGCTGCCAACGTTGCTGAACGTTATGAAATGCAATGGAAACTCACTTTTGTGGGTGAGTTAAAGAAAGTGGGTATTCTGGTTTCTAAAGTGGACCACGCTTTATTGGAATTGTTATGGCGCCATGCACGTGGCTCATTGCCATGTGAAATTACCCAAGTCATCTCAAACCATCCAGATTTGCGTGAATCGGTTGAAAACTTTGGTATCCCATTCCATGTTGTACCAGTCAATAAAGACAATAAAGCTGAAGCTTATGCGCAAATTGATGAAATGATGCAGGGCAATGATCTATTGATCTTGGCGCGTTATATGCAGATTTTGAGTGAAGACTTTGTTGCCAAGTGGGAAATGAAGATTATCAATATTCACCATTCATTCTTACCTGCTTTCGTAGGTGCAAATCCTTATAAGCAAGCGTATGAGAAAGGGGTGAAGTTGATTGGTGCAACAGCACATTACGTGACTGCTGATCTCGATCAAGGTCCAATTATTGAACAAGATGTTGAACGTGTTAGCCACGATTACAATGTAGAACAGTTACGTGAGTTAGGCGAAGACGTTGAGCGTAATGTATTGGCTCGCGCTGTAAAATGGCATTTGGAAGATCGTATTATTGTAGATGGTAATAAAACGGTTGTTTTCTAAACCAAATAGATTTTTAAAAAAGCATGCTTTAAAGCATGCTTTTTTAAAACCAACAATGCTATGTTATAACATTTTATTTTAATAAATGTAAATTGATCAATCAATTAAAAGATGTTCACAAAAAAATAGTTGCAAATGAAAACACTTCTCATTTATTATTGCGCCACTTTAATTGTTCTATCCGATGACTGAAATCGTTTTTCACTTTGTAAAGATTTCACCATCTATTAGGTACTTAGATTCTTATGAGTCAATCTCCTGCGATATTGAATATGCCACACTCGATGAAAAAGAAGATCATCACTGCACTTGTAGCAGTTGTGATTGGACATGCAGGAGTTCTGTGGGCAGTTAGCCACATGAAGCCAATTGAGTTAAAACCAATTGAGAAAAAGCCACTCAAGGTTAAGTTTGTTAAAATTACGGAACCACCTAAACCAGAACCACCTAAGCCGAAAGAAAAGCCAAAACCTGAACCTAAAAAGGAAGTGAAAGAAGTAAAAGTGATTGATAAGCCTTTACCTCCACCACCGAAAAAAGTTGAAAAAGTACAACAGGTCAAAGCAGAAACACCAAAAAAAATAGTGCAAAAGACTGAACCTAAAGTCGAATCCAAAGTTGAAACGAAGGTTGTTAGTACAACTGTGACAGAAAAGCCAGTGGAAAAACCACAGCCTGTTGTACAACCAGAGGCGCCTAAAGCACAGCCAGCTGCTGATTCTTCACCAAAACGAGTTTCTATAGGGGGGACAGGTATTCAATGGAGTAGATCTCCAAGAGTATCATTTACTCCGAAAGATTTAGAAAATCAGACACGCTTAATTACGATCTATATCGAGGCAGATGAAAAAGGTAAAGTAACCAATGCTCGAATTACTCGTAGTAGTGGTTTACCGAGTCTTGATGAAAAGGCTTTACGCGCTGTTAGAAGTTCAAAGTTTAAACCGTATATGGAAAATGGTATTGCTTATCCAATCAAAACAGAGCAACCGTTTGAATTTAATCCTTAATAAATTTGCGTCCTAGTGACAGATTAAATCAGGAGTTCGTATATGAACTTTTCAGTTTATTGGCAACATGCAGATGCAGTAAGTAAAACTCTGTATTTCATCCTTTTAGCAATGTCGATTGCAACGTGGACGATTTTTATTCTACGTTTAATGGGAACTCGCCAATTAAAACAACAGGCTTATGCTCAACTTGCTCAAGCTTTGACGTCGCTCAAATCTAAACTACAACCATTGACGTTTGAACAACGTAAAGCGGTTGCTGAGCAAGCATTGTTGCGTCAAATTTCTGCTGAAAAGTCTCAAGCGGAAAAGGGCGTATCTGTATTGGGTACCATTGCTTCGATCGCACCATTCGTTGGTTTGTTTGGTACAGTCTGGGGAATCTTCCACGCGCTTGTTGCTGTCGGTAAGAGCGGTCAAGCAGGTTTAGCTCAAGTAGCAACACCAGTGGGTGAGGCATTGATTATGACGGGTCTTGGTCTTGCAGTTGCAATTCCTGCGGTACTTGCTTATAACATCTGTGTACGTTTCAATCGTGGTTTAGCACATGACTTACAAGATCAGGCACATAGTTTATTGATCGATACGATGTTGCAACAAGAAAGCACGACGAAAACCGAAGCTAAAGCGACTCAACAAAGTTTAGTTGGAGGTCAAGCTTAAAATGGGTTTCCAATTGGGTGAAGACCACGACAGTGGTATGAATGAGATGAATCTCATTCCTCTGATCGACATTATGTTGGTATTGATGATTATTTTCTTAGTCACAGCAACGGTTGCTAACCCATCAATTCCATTAAGCTTGCCAAAAACCACGGCTGAAATTATTGATCCACTGCCGAAAGCCATCACCATTAGCATTAATCAAAATGGCGAAGTTGCTTGGGATGCTCAGATAATAAGTTTAGAAGAGCTAGAAAAGCGCTTCCAAGAAGCGGGGCAGGCTGAACAAAAACCTACGGTTCAACTGCGTGCAGATAAAGAGTCGAAATATGATACGGTTGCTCAGGTGATGTCGCGTGCTAGTGAAGCAGGTTTGAGTGATATTGCCTTTGTCAGTGAAAATTAAAATGATTTAGGATTTAAAAAAGCAACTCATCGAGTTGCTTTTTTTATGTCTATTCTGTTTTAAGAAGCTCAGTAAACTTACAGCGTAGTTTAGAGAGCTTTGGGGGAATGCTAAAATTGCAGTAACCTTGTGAAGGATTGCGCGCATAAAAATTTTGATGATAATCTTCAGCTGGGTAGAACGTTGGCACGGGGCTTAGCTCTGTAACAATATTTAAACCCTCACTGATTAGGTTTTCAATCATTTGCTGCGCTTGTGCTTTTTGATCATCATTAAAATAATAGATGACAGAGCGATATTGCGTACCAATATCATTCCCTTGACGATTTAATGTTGTTGGATCATGTGTGGCAAAAAATACATTTAATAAATCACTATAACTGATTTGCTGTTCATCAAAGTCAATCAGTACAACTTCCGCATGTTGAGTATTACCTTGGCAAACTTGATCATAACTTGGGTTGTGAACGATACCACCAGCATAACCACTCACAACTTTTTCGACGCCTTTTAGTTGTAGAAAAACAGCTTCTACACACCAAAAGCAACCTCCACCGAATAATGCTTGTTGCATAAATTTTCCCAATTTTTAATTCTAAGAATACTAATAAAGTATACGAAGTCAATGAAAAGTAAAAGCCCATCATCAATCAGAGATTTAGCTTTTTAGGTCACAAAATCAAATAACTGATTCAGTATCCCTTATAAATTTCATAAAAATTCACCTAAGCCCGAGCATATTTTTCCTATGTATTCATGATGTGGCATTTCTATCCACGATCTTGCAATAATTTGTGAGGATGATTGTGGATTCGCGATCATCAAGTGAATGCATACATCTTGATTGATTTAAATCAATCAAAATGGACTATAGAAGGAGATTCAGTATTGTTTTGTTAAAAAGCGAAATGGACTAATTTTCTTTTGGTAATCCATGTCGAATGATTCTCGAAAAATATTCACTGGATTGATCTGGTTGTTGTTCATATTTTTCAGCACGTGTATTGATCCATGCCAATTGATACCATTCTTTCATACTATAATTTTGATTAAGTGCTTGTAGATCAAAAAGATAATTGGGTAAATAGCCTGAAGCCAGTAAACGATAATCTTTAGGTAAAGTTTGTGGGTTGATCGCTTGGATCATGTCAAAAACGAGCGTTGTACAGTTACTTGTGAGCGTGTTGTACCATTTTGCTTCAGCACGTAACTCATCTGCTTTATGTAGATATTCGATAAATAGCGCTTTACGTTCAGTCTGAGGCATTCTTATTGGAAATAAATAAACTTGTTCATGACGAATATTACTTCGCGTATAAATCAGATCTTTTTCATCAGAAGCCACTAAACTGAGTTCATATTTACGGAAGAAGCCACCAATCGCGGAAAATTCTTCTCCTTTTTCTTTGCGAATCTCGATAGAAAAAACCAAAGGTTTTTGATCTGAGAAATCGAAACTCACTAGCGTATGCGCGATTTGGGGTCCCATCCAGTAGGATGTGATGACATTAACGCCTGTAATTTTATCTAGGTCAATTGTACGATTTTCCCAGCGAATGTCATAAGTGCCGTCTTTATGCCAATTAAAATTACGCACATTATGCAACTGTACTAGATTGCCTTGCTTTTGGTAAGTAAGCTGCTCAGCGACTTCAGGATTCCAGTCACGATCTTGTCGAGCCTCTAATGAAAAATACCAGACCAGTGAACAGGCGAAGGCAACACAGTAAATTAAAATATCAGTACGGCGACTAAAAATATGCCCACTGACATAAACACCAAGTAGGCTGAGTGCAAATAGTGCCCAAAGAATGATAATGATTCGGCTAAAGATTGTTCCAAAAGGATGTTGAATCCAGAATGCCAGACATAACCAAATACTTGAGAGGATCACAAATAAGGCAAAAAAACTGTGTAATAGCCCAATGCCTAGCGCCAGTAAAAACTCACGTGATCCAATATTATGCATGATGACGCGCGATCCATTTTTTATTTTTGGTAGGTCGCAAACTCGAAAGCAATATTTGATTTTTCATCAATGTGTTGTTCTGAGTTTACTTTGCGAAAATCCTCAGAGATTTTTGGGTAATGTGCATCACCTTGTACATCTAGATCAACATGGGTTAATTCAAGACGATCAGCAATTGCGAGGGTTTGAGTAAAAATCTCTCCACCCCCAATAATAAATAAAGATGCTTTTTCAGCGTGTTGTACGTCTGTAAGTGCATGTGTCAAAGCATCTTCAATGCTATGTGCTACTTTAACGCCCTCAAATTGCCATTCAACATCACGCGTGATGACCCAATTCACACGATTTGGAAGTGCGCGTCCCATTGACTCTAAGGTTTTACGCCCCATCAGGACAACACCGCTTTGGGTAATCGCTTTAAAGTGTTTAAGATCAGCTGGGATATGCCACGGTAAAGCATTGCCCTTGCCAATACAGTTGTTTTTATCCATTGCGACTACGTGGACAACTTCTATACCTTGCCATGCCATTTTATATTCTCTCTGATCGATTTAAACTGCGACGGGTGCTTTAATAGCAGGGTGTGACTCATAACCAATAATTTCGATATCCTCAAATTTGAAGTCAAAAATATCAGTAATTCCGGGATTGAGTTTTAATTGACATAAGGGTAGCGGCTCACGGCTAAGCTGTAATTGTGCTTGCTCAAAGTGATTAGCATATAAATGAGTATCACCGCCTGTCCAAACAAAGTCACCTACACCTAAGCCGCAAACTTGAGCAATCATATGTGTAAGAAGGGCATAGCTGGCCATATTAAATGGCACACCTAGGAAATTTATGCCCCTGAATTTTTGCACAATATGCTTTCCAATAAGGGTTTTACCATCAAATTATAACTGTGCATTATTTATTTTGCACATTTGGTAAGCCCAAGTATATTCTAGAACGGTTAATTAGAACCAACTACTCATCTAAGTGTAATTAAATAAGTTTTTCCTAGAAAATTAATTATAGATATAGTTAATGCTTTTAGCCATCCTTTAATTCAAAAAATTGAATCTCATAGCCAAGTTGTCACTTAAACTTGAGTAACCAAGAAATGCTCTATCTTGACTTTGTTGCACAAACCTATGTCTAAAGGCTGATTCCACAATATAATTTTCAAATGAAGAAGCCTACACCTAAAATTTATCGTACAACCAATTGGTCTTCATATAACCGAGCACTCATTAATCGTGGAAATATTTCCATTTGGTTTGATCCTGCTACGCAATGGTATGCTCCATCAAAAGGCAAACAAGGACGAAATCAAACCTACTCCGACGTAGCCATCCAATGCTGCTTAATGATTAAATCCTTATTCCGCCTGTCTTTACGTATGGTCACTGGCTTTGTGCAAAGTCTGATTAAACTTTGCGGATGACATTGGACAGCGCCAGATTACACCACGCTTTGTAGAAGACAAAAACATATTGATATTACAATTAGCTACCAAAAAAGTAGCGATGGACTGCATCTACTCGTGGACTCTACAGGCTTGAAATTTCTAGGTGAAGGTGAATGGAAACGCAAGAAACATGGATCTGAATATCGTCGCCAATGGCGTAAGCTCCATATTGCTATAGATGCTGAAACCCTTCAAATACGTGCAGTACAACTTACCACAAATAATGTCAGTGATTCACAAGTACTCGAAGATTTACTTGATCAAATCCCACCTGATGAACGAATTGATTCAGTCTATACAGATGGTGCTTATGACACAAAGCACTGCCGACAAGTCATTTTAGATCGAGATGCACATGCAGTCATTCCACCTAGGAAGAATGCAAAGCCTTGGAAAGATAAGAAATTGAGATCTTTAGAGAGGAATGAATTATTAAAAACAGTCAAACGACTAGGTAGATCTCTTTGGAAAAAATGGTCTGGTTATCATCGTCGAAGTGTAGTGGAAACCAAAATGCATTGCATCAAATTATTAGGCGATAAATTAACAGCAAGGAGTTTTCCTAGTCAAGTCAATGAAATCCATGCACGTATAGCCGTGCTAAATAAATTTACAGAATTAGGCCGACCTCATACCCAAGTTGTCACTTGAATTTTAGCTCAATTAGGGGAGCTCTATTTTTCAAACCTTTGTGCAATAAAGCCCTCTATCTTTAGAATTTTATGTAACAATGCCTCATGTAATTATAACTTCCCGTACATTACTATGTAAAAAATCTATAATTTATGAGTTAGAAAAGTTGTAATATTTTCATCTAAATGCATTAACCAATCATGTAGCTCAATAAAGTCTAATCTTCTCTCACAGTTTTCAACTTTAGCAATATAGGACTGTGGCTTGTTTAAGGACAAGGCTAGTTGTACCTGCGTCATATTTTTATATTCACGCAGTTTAATCAATTCTGTAATAATTTTCCTATACCTAGGATCGTGTATTGAGCTCATAGCTCAAAATGGTGTACTATTTCAATAAATATACCAAAATGGGATATTTTATTTGTAAGTAAGACGCTGAGTTTTTTATGCCTAAAAATCATAAACTTAATTATTGTTTAATCAAGTTTTTATCAAGTCACAATTTTTTAAATAGTGAGTTTAAAACAATATTTGATGGTTTTACGAGTGAGTATCCTGAATTTTGTGGCTATCACGGTTACCAGAGAACCTATAATATAATCAGAAGCTTAGCTAAAATTAATTTGATTACAATTATTCGTCGTAAAAATCAAAGTTATGAATATTCATCAAATTATACAACGTCAGAACTTAACGCATATTTATTGAATAAGGGTATAAAATTTGATTTTCAAATTGAATTTGAGAAAAAGCTCAACATTTTGAAAGTAACGATGGAGAAGACACAGTTAGAAATTCAGTTTTTTGATCAATATATAAAAGAATTTCCACTGTTAAGAGATACTCTTATTGTATTTAAAAAAAATAGTGAACAACAGCTTAAGAAGCTAGAGTCTGAAATCAGTGTTCTTAATAAGATAAGTGCTCATATATAACATGAGTGCTTATTTGAAATCACATCCAAATTCAGTAGGGTCTGTTTGCAAATACTCTGCAAAAAATAGCGAGAAATTAGAATTCAATTGACAAACTAGATTCACTCCACGCTATACCTCGTACAATTCTCAAAGATCAAAAATTGTCTAAGTTGAAATCGATTCTCTCCAATTTCGGTATTTATCTCAAATATAATTTATGGTTGTTTATCGAAGCTATCCTTTATCGGATTAGAACTGGATGTCCTTGACATGATTTACCTTATTTTTTGGTTAGCCGCACTCTATTTTTAAGAAATTTAGTCGATGGATTTTAGGTTGTAAGTATTTGAAATGTTTAGGTTGTTTTGTGGTGGTGAATATTTGAAGTTGATCTTTATTGATGCGAGTTAATTTAACTCATTTGTAGACAAGTTTAATAAGTTCATCTTTGTGCTGACTTATTACATGATTAACGGCATGCATCACAACACACTTTGAGGCTTCATCATCTCCGAATTGCATTGGCACAACTCGACTCATTGAAGGTGAACGAGGTTTACGATTTTCAGTCGTAAAGTATTTAAGACGTTCAACCGTACTGCATCTCACAGAGTTTCTTAACATTCACTACATAACATATAATTTAGATTGGTCAAAAATCATAAAAAGAGTTTTTAATTATCCTGTTTTGTTGCTTAGAGATAAGATTAAATTTTTTTAATCGTTATGGTATTAAATTTGAAAAAGGAAGAACTAGTACTGTTATCGTGCAAACAAGAATATGCAATTAGCGTAACCTCCATTTTTCAGTACTAAAACTTATTACAAATAGAACTAAATTCTAATACACATAATCTCTTTGCAAAAATCACATTTTCGCTCGAACTGAGTCAACAAAATTTAGTACTTTGTTCAAACCACTGATGGTCTGAATCTGCTCAATTGGAACTCCTTTAGTCGCATCATTATAGGAATTCATGAAGTAATGAATCCATTCTGAATCTCTACCACTAAGGACATATACTGCACGATAAATTTCAATGAGCAATATTGCTAGTTCTCCTTGTTTAGTTGCAGGGTCTAGTTCAGGATTGGCTTTTAAATTACTGATAAAGTCACAATTCACCCCAATGATAGATGCAAGCTGTGCCTCTTTCAGGCCGAGCTGATCCGCAGTGTTAGGCAATGATTTTGCTAACACCACCTTAGGCTCTACATTAGATTGGGAAATATCTGTCTTCATAAGCTTCAATAAGATTAACTAAAATTTCCATTTCCTCAGCTTCAGGCGTACCTTCATCTGCCTGAAAGATGCTTTCTAAGCGAATAAAAACATTCGTAAGATCATCATCATTTCTAATTGGTTTAATATCCATAGATATTTCCTCACTCTCATCGTGTCCTCCACTTCCTAATACCCAGAAACAGGAGAGTAGACATCAATCTAGCCACATTATTTTAAAATTCGTATTTTTGTTTTGTATAATAATCTTCATCATAAAGCTATTTTTAATTTTAAACGTTAAATGTCAACAGCCCTTAATTAAATTATTCCTACATCTAAACAAACGGTCTAAAAATTAAACAGTTCTTACAGTAGTTGCTACGACATAAGATGACGTTGTGCTTTTGGTCTTATAGCTTTTCCCCTGCAAATCCACCACAATACTCTCAAAGAAATTTGAGAGTCATCTACGTGATTACAGGCGAAATTAAAAGCAAAATTGACCAGATTTGGAACGCATTTTGGAGTGGTGGTATTTCCAATCCTTTAGAAGTCATGGAGCAAATGACTTATTTGCTGTTTATTCGCCGACTCGATGAAATTCAGATCACCAAAGAAAAGAAAGCTAACCGCTTAAAAACTGCTGTAGAACATCCAATTTTTACGCCTGAACAAGATCATCTTCGTTGGTCGAAGTTTGTGACTTTGGGTGATGCTGCAACTTTATATAACACCGTTGCCAATGAAGTCTTTCCTTTCATTAAAAACTTAGGTGCAGAAGACGAAACCACCTACAGCCATCACATGAAGGATGCTCGTTTTACCATTCCTACACCTGCCCTTTTAACCAAAGTTGTAGATTTGGTTGCTGATGTGCCAATGGATGACAATGATGTGTGCTGAGAAAACAGGAGGTTTTAACTTGGTAAACTATAGACACTCATCAGGAGTTTACCATGAGCAAGAAACAGAAGACTTACACCGCAGAATTTAAAGTTGAAGCAATAAAATTGATTGAAGCCAATCAAGGCAATGTATCGGAAACAGCCAGACAACTTGGCATTTCAATGCAAACTCTTTCAAATTGGAATAATAAAGCAAAGACTGGCACCTTAGCAGGCACTAAACAATATTCACCTGATCTAAATGCCTTACTCGAAGAAAATAAAAAGCTCAAACAACAGCTCAAAACAGCTGAAATGGAACGTGAATTTCTAAAAAAGGCAGCAGCGTACTTTGCGAAAGAAAGTCAGTAAGGTACGCCTATATGAAACAGCAAAGACATTTATTCCCGATTAGCTTTATGGCTAGATTACTTCACGTTTCAGTGTCACGATTTTATGATTGGCTAAAACGAGGCATGAATAAAAGATTGGTTCAGCGAAATCAACAGACAATTTTGGTCAAAATAGCTCATGAGGAAACTAAACAAAGCTATGGCTATATTCGATTAACTAAGCATTTACAAGCGCAAGGTATCAAAATCAGTACGTATGCTGTACGTCAAATAAAAAAGCTCAACCAGCTGTATTGTAAGCGTCATAAGCGTTTCAAAAGAACTACGAAGAGTGATCATAATCGAGCGATCTACGCAAATTTACTAGAGCAACAGTTTTCAATGACTAAGCCCAATCTTGCATGGTCAAGCGATATTACATACATTTGGACTGCTGAAGGTTGGTTATACTTGGCAGCAGTAAAAGACCTGTACACGAAACAAGTGGTTGGCTATAGCTTAAATGAGCGTATGACCGCACAACTTGTTTGCAATGCACTGACTATGGCGATTCGTAATCAAAAACCAACGAAAGGCTTAATTGTTCATTCGGACAGAGGCAGCCAATATTGCAGCCATGAATATCGAAAGATACTGGAAAAATGTGATTTTCAAGGTTCAATGAGCAAACGTGGGGACTGTTACGATAATGCACCGATTGAAAGTTTCTGGGGCATACTCAAGAATGAATTAGTGCATCATTGCAACTATAAAACCAGAGATGAAGCTAAAGCAGATATTACAAAATACATTGTGTTATTTTATAATCAGCGAAGAATTCAAAAGAGTTTGGATTTTAAAACGCCAAATCAAATAGCAGAGAACTTTTATCGGTTAGCTGCCTAGCATATCCCAAGTGAAAGTCTCCTGCTAATTCAGCACATATCAAAAGGAAAGAAGATGAAAATTAAGTTTTTAACAGTTTCATTGATGCTTATTCTGCCATTTTCTGTTTTTGCAGCAAATACTGTAGTAGAAAAAGCGGTCATTGAATCAAATAATACATATAAGGCGAAGTATAACTTAGAGGATATGACTGAGTTTAATCAGGCTCAAAAGGGCTTTATTGCCAAGCCAACAGGTCAAATTAAAAGTGAGAAAGGCAATGTTATCTGGGATTTTGATGCATTTAGTTTTTTACAAGATCAAGCACCAAATACCGTTAATCCCACTCTATGGCGACAAGCAAAATTAAACAACAATGTTGGGCTATTTAAAGTAACAGATCGAGTTTGGCAAATTCGTGGTTTTGATTTGGCAAATATGACCATCATTCAGGGTGATACTGGCTGGATTATTGTGGATACATTAACCTCTAAAGAAACGGCTGAAGCAGCACTTAAATTTGCTAGACAGCATTTAGGTGAGCAAAAAATTTCAGCCATTATCTTTACCCATAGCCATATCGATCATTTTGGTGGTGCATTAGGCGTTCTTTCTAGCGAAGAAATTAACGCTAGAAAAACTCCAATTATTGCGCCAAAAGGCTTTATGGAAGAAGCGACCAGTGAAAATGTGATGGCAGGTTCAGCCATGATACGTCGTGCGACTTATATGTATGGAACTTTTCTACCTAAAAATGCGGAAGGATTGGTGGATACAGGTTTAGGTAAGGCTGTTGCTGTGGGAAAAATGGGCATCCTTGAGCCTACACAACTGATCACTCAACCAGAACAGAAAATGACGGTTGATGGCTTGGATTTTGTGTTTTATAACGTGCCGGGTTCAGAAGCACCAGCAGAATTAACGTTCTCTATCCCATCATTGAAACTTTATAACGGCGCAGAAATTCTATCTCATACCATGCATAATCTTTATACCCTTCGGGGTGCTAAAGTCCGTGATGCCTTAAAATGGGTGGGCTATCTAGACCAAGCAATGCAGCATGCCAAAGCATCCGATGTATTGATTGCACAGCATCATTGGCCTGTCTGGGGCAATGACAATATTCAAGATTTTATTAAAACCCAGCGAGATGTTTATAAGTTCACGCATGATCAGACGGTGAGATATATGAACTCTGGTTTTAATGGCGCTGAAATTGCCGAAAAAATTAAGCTTCCAGCGGCACTTGATCAAAAACTATATGCTCATGGCTATTATGGAACCCTAAAACATAATGTAAAAGCAGTATACCAATATTATATGGGATGGTTCGATGCCCATCCTTCCAATTTAGATCCATTACCCCCTAAAGCTGTTGCAAAAAAATATATTGAGTTAGCAGGTGGGGAGAACAATGCATTGAAAAATGCGCGGGATGCCTACGCTCAAGCTGACTATAGATGGGCTGCCGAGATTTTAAAACATATTGTGTTGAATAACCCTCAAAACCAACAAGCAAAAGACTTATTGGCGAATACTTATCGTCAATTGGGCTATGCTGCTGAGGCTTCAACTTGGCGTAATTTCTTTTTGGTGGGCGCTCAAGAGCTACAAAATAATGTACCCCTACAAAATACTTCTGATCCGAGTGATTTATTGATTCATACACCAACTGAAAGATTTCTTGAAGCTATGGCGACAAATTTAGATGTGGAAAATTTAAAAAATGAAAACCAGTGTATCAATCTGGTTTTGTCGGATACCAAAGAGCATTTTTCATTATGGGTTGAAAACTCAGTCATGCAGTTTAAGCGTTATGATGAAAGTAAAGATTTGGCATTGGATTGCCCTACATTAACCTTAACCAAGCCCTTATATCTAAAAATGATTACAGGTCAAATAGAAGGGGTAAAAGTCCTGCTTTCTAAAGACAGTAAAGTCAAAGGTAATCCACTGAAAATTGGAAAATTCTTTGCAATGTTTAAACGTCCAGATTCAATTTTCCCGATTGTGACTCGACCAAATGGCTAAGCTCAAATAAGTAAAGTCGAAACTTAAATTAATAGATCCAAAGAAATGGGTGAAATTATCAACTTGGTTCTCCCAATCTTATAACAGGAATACAAGAAATTATTTCTTGTATTCCTCTTTAAAATTAAAAGTAAGCTATATGTATTTTAACTCTATTGATACTTTATTAAATGGTTTTTGAATTTTTATACTTTATTTTCGATGGAGATATTTTTATTAGGGTGTGTTGACACTTTTAGCTTAAAAAAATAGCGAAGTAGTAAAATCAAATCGCCGAACCCAATTTTACTATTCGCTATGCCTCGTACCATGCTGACAGATCAACACTGGCAAAAGTTGAAAGTTATTCTGCGTAATTTATCCATTCACCACAACTCAAATTTACGCAATTTTATTGAAGCTATTCTCTATAGAATTAGAACAGGCTGTCCGTGGCGAGATATTCCTTGTTGTTTTGGTCATTCAAACTCTATTTTCAAACGTTTTAATCGTTGGTCAAGCAGCGGTAAGTTACTTAGATTATTCAAATTACTAGCCTCATGCCCCGATATGGAGTGGATTTTTATTGATGGCTCTCATGTACGTGCTCATCAACATTCTGCCGGCATAGCGAATCAATCTATTTCTAAAAGTGTAGGAGGAAACTCCTCAAAAATACATTTGATTGTTGATGCACATGGCAATCCTATTGATTTCATGATTACCGATGGAACCACACATGATGTTAAAGTTGCACCTGATTTAATATCAACATTAGATTTAAAAGAGACAAAAGTGGTATGTGCAGATAAAGGCTATGATTCAGAACCACTGCGTGAACAGATCAGGAAAACAGGGACTAAAGCGAATATACCAAAGAAAACAAATAGCCAATCGAACAATGACCATATGGACTGGTATTTATATAAAATCAGGCATTTAGTTGAAAATATGTTTTGTAGATTAAAGCAATTTAGAGGAATAGCTACTCGATATGACAAGCTCAAAAGAAATTATCAAAGTTCTGTTGCTTTAGCCTGTATATTTTTATGGCTACCTTTATAGGGTTAATTATGAACAGTAAATGTCAACAGACCCTAGTTACACTTATCCAAATAGTACGACGGTGGCATTGAATACTGAAACGACATATGACTGGAATGCAGAAGAAGCCACAGTTCCTGTCAACTTGACTGTGACCAAAGTGATTCGCCTAAATGGTCAGGCCATTAGTGTGGGCGGTGGTGCTCGATATTGGGTTGATGATACTGACGGCAGCCCGAAAGGTTGGGGGGCACGTTTGGTCGCATCCTTTGTTTTCCCGAAATAATCAATTGAGTCTGTATTGATTAGAGTGACATTCAATGGATTTAAACTATATGCTTGAATTCGTTGGGTACTTTTTATTTAACGAAGTAGCAAAACCAGAAGTCATACAATATGGCTTCGACTTTTGTCTCTTAACTCGGTTGGAGGAACGCCAAACCAGCTTTTAAAGTTGCGACTGAAAATAGATAATTCTGCATAGCCCAACTGTAGAGCAATATCTGTCAAATTCACATTGCCTGCATCAAGCATACGAAGCGCTTCTTTTTTTCGGACATTTTCGAGTATATCTCGATAGGTTGTTCCTTGCATTTTTAAAGCGCGCTGAAGCTTTTTCGGATGCATTCCCATACAGAGTGCGATATTTTCAATGCTGCAGTCTCCTGTCGCCATCAGCATGCGGACTGAACTCTCTATCAGTGCGGTATTGTCTTCAGTTTTGGTGCTGCTTTGTGTTTCAAGCTGCTGTACGATTAGTTGATTAATGGCATCTTCATTAAAATTATAGGGTTTATAGCTTAAAAAGCTTGCGGGAAAATAAAGCGCATCCTCATCGGTTTCAAATTCCACTGGACAGGAAAAATGTGCTTGGAAAGTTTGAGCTCCTTTTTGTGGTGCTTTTTGCTTGAAGCAAATTTTTTCTGCATGCCACTGTGGGCCAATCAAATCTTTTAAAATATTCGCGACAAGGCAAATGGCCAGTTGTGATTTTTGTGGTACATCGGTGTTGTATTCACTTAAACGCACAAAGTTCAGCTTACAGAACAGAGCATTATGTTGCGAGACGTGAAAGACAACGCCTTCAGCATGTAAATAGACATACTTTTGCGCCACGCTTAAGGCTTCAAGTATGCTCGTTTGTCGGGACATATAGACGCCAATCAAACCGATTGTGCTAATATTTTGGAGTGCGCCGAGTTTTAAACCGAAGCAGTCATCCTGACAGGCTAAGGCCGCTTTTTCCAATAAATTTAAATAATGATCATAATGAATAAATGAATCTGGATCGCGGAGTAAAGCAGGTAAAATCCCGATCTCTTTCAAGATTCCTATAGGGTTTATGCCATAACTACGGACTAAGTCTTCAAAACCGCCGAGGCTGGCTGCACGAATATAACTTCCCATTACAACATTCCGTGTTGTCCTAAAAGATCAATTTAGTGTCCTAAAAAGTCAAGCATAATTCAAGTCATTTGTTAAAGTAGGATAAGAGATTATCTCAACCAACATAGAAAAGAAGTATTGAATCACCATTTTTAGCCGTGAAAGGAAAAGCATATGCAACTTACGGTTCAGTCTCATATCGAGCAAACAGTGATAGAACAGACATTGCACGATTGTTTTCAATTACAGCGCAAAAGCTTTCATCAGCAAGGCATTGAAACGATTGAACAACGCAAGCAACATTTACTGAATTTAAAAGCATTGATTAACAATCACCGTGAAGCAATTATTGACGCCTTGAATCGTGATTATGGAAATCGTTCACGCCATGAAACCTTATTGGCAGAAATTATTACTGTCACGGATGACATTAACGGCAGCATCAAACATTTGAAGCAATGGACGAAAGTACAAAAACGACATGTCGATCATAGCCTGTATTTTGGTGCGAAGAACCGTGTGATTCCTCAGCCACTGGGCGTGATTGGAATTATTGTGCCGTGGAATTTCCCCATCAATTTGATGTTTTCACAGTTGTCGGCCGTGTTTGCTGCGGGAAATACCGCTATGGTTAAAATGTCTGAAAATTCAAGACATTTGGCCGAATTGCTGATGGAGTTAAGCCCCAAATACTTTAAAGCGGAAAAATTACAGATTTTCGATGAGACGGGTGAAGTAGGCATCGCATTTTCAAAATTGCCGTTTGACCACCTGATGTTTACTGGCTCTGGTGCGACAGGGCGTAAAGTCATGGCTGCTGCTGCACCAAACTTGACGCCAGTGACTTTGGAGCTGGGTGGTAAATCTCCTGCGGTGATTGACCCTGAATACCCCATCGATAAAGCTGTAGAACGCATTATGTTTGTGAAACAGTTTAATGCGGGACAAATTTGTACCAATGTCGATTATTTATTTGTGCATGAGTCGAAGTTACAAGCATTTATTCAAGCCGCGGCAGCGTGGGTTCAGGAACATGTGCCTGATATTCATAGCAAAGATTATACTTCTGTGATTGATGAGCGCGCATTTCAGCGCTTAGTGCATAGCTTGGCAGATGCTGAAGCCAAAGGGGCAAGTTTGATTAATTTAAATCAGCAAGAGCCAGATGCTGCGACACGAAAATTTCCACTGACTTTGGTGTTGAACAGCAATGATGAGATGGAAATTGATACGCGTGAAACCTTTGGTCCGATCTTGATGGTCAAAACCTACCAGAAGCCTGAAGAGGTAGTGGACTATATTGTGCAGCGTGATCGTCCATTGGCCTTTTATCCATTTAGCAATAATAAAAGCTCAGTCGAATTTTATATCAGCCGAGTTATGTCGGGCGGGGTTTCGGTCAATGATGCCTTATTTCATGTCGGGCAGCATGACTTGCCATTTGGTGGGGTCGGTGCCAGCGGGATGGGGCATTATCATGGCTATGAAGGCTTTTTGACTTTTTCCAAAATGCGTCCTGTGTTTTATCAGGCGGGTTTTTCGAGCTTGAAGTTTCTCGCGCCGCCTTACGGAAAATTTGCCAATTGGCTGTTGAATTTATTGATTCGGATGAAGTCATAAGCGCTTAAATTTAAAAACCTCAACATCACTTTTCACTTCAAGATGGATATTTTGAAGTGAAGGAATTAGTGTATTTAAAAACAGAAAAATAAAACTTTTAAAGGAGTTAATAGGATGAATAATAAAGATTTTGATTTTGATCAAATCGTGATTGGCTCAGGCTTTGGTGGATCGGTCAGTGCTTTACGCCTTAGTGAAAAGGGCTATAAAGTCCTGATTTTGGAGAAAGGATTACGCCGTGAAGACAAGGATTTTCCAACTACAAATTTAGACACCAAAAACTATTTGTGGCGGCCTGAACTGGGATTCAGAGGTACGATGCAATTTACTTTCACCAGTAAAACCACCATTTTGCATGGGGTGGGCGTCGGTGGGGGCTCACAAATTTATGCCAATGTACATTTAATTCCACCTGATGCTGTTTTTGAGTCTGAGGCATGGACCAAGATTCGTAAAGACTGGAAAGAAACCTTAAAGCCGTTTTATGGTCTCGCTCAACGTATGTTGGGTACAGCGAATAATACTTATACCAATATTGCAGACGAAACGTTAAAAGAAGTTGCGAGTGAAATTGGATATGCAAATTCATTTAAAACGGTGAATACGGGGGTCTTCTTTTCGCAAGTAGCTGGTCAAGAAGGACAATTAGCGAAAGATCCGTATTTCAATGGAGAGGGGCCAGATCGTAACTCCTGTATTTATTGTGGCGCTTGTATGTTGGGCTGTCGTAATAATGCCAAAAATACCCTGATGAAAAATTACCTGTATTTTTCTGAGCGTAATGGCGTTGAAATTCGTCCAAGTTCTGAAGTGGTGAAAATTACACCACTGAATGAAGATGGTAGCGCAGGTTACGAAGTAATAGTCAAAGAAACTTTAGGAAAGAATGTTCGTCAGTATAGTTTGCGCAGTCGTGGGGTGGTGTTATCTGCGGGTGTAATGGGTACGGTACCGATGTTGTTAAAAATGCGTGATCAGCATAAAACTTTACCCAATATTTCTTCATTGCTGGGACAGGAAGTTCGGACGAACTCGGAAACCCTGACCACAGTGAACAATACTGGTAAAAAACTGGATGATGGTGTGGCTATCAGCTCCTTTATTTCAGTCGATGCAGATACCAATATCGAGGTCACACGTTTCCCTGAAGGTGCGGATGCTTCATGGATTTATATTCCATACGTGCCTATGGTGACTGGTCAGGGCTTTATGCGCTTTATGAAGTTTGTGTTCAATACACTGTTACATCCCTTAAAAACCTTTAAAGTACTGCGTTATAAGGGTAAAGCCAAAGACTCTATCATTTTATTGGTGATGCAAAAGTCTGAAGCATTCATTCATTTTGAATGGCGTAGAAAGTGGTATCGACTGTTCAAAAATAGTATCACTGCTGTGCAAAAAGAAGGGGACACGCCACTCACCGTTTCATTCCCTGCGGCTGAAGAAGCCACTAAAATGATTGCACAAAAGTTAGGTGGAGAACCTGGTTCTGCACTTACTGAAATTCTACTGGGAACGCCAACGACAGCACATATTATGAGTGGTGTCGCGATGGGCAATGACAAGTCGAATGGCGTTGTGGACTTCACTGGTCAAGTCTTTGGTTATCAAAATTTACGCGTATTAGATGGTTCGATTGTACCTGGGAATTTAGGTGTGAATCCCTCACTAACCATTACCGCACTGTCTGAATTTGCGATGAGTCAAATCCCAGTGTTCTCCGCAGAGCGGGCAGCAAAGATTCAGCGTATTGAATTTAGTCAGCCTTTGGAGGGACAGGTGTCTGACTTGAAGGGTACTGGTGATTTAGCCAGTGCATTAAGCAATGCTTAAAAAAGTGGATATGGTTTGGGCTGGTGATGGTGATGGTGTCTAATACGGCAAATTAGACAGCCCAAGCAATACAATCTTGAGATCATTATCCCTCTAACGCTGTATGACAGCGTTAGAGGGCGTTGCTGATTTTATGGGCTATAATTCAGAAATTCCTAAGCTAAGAAGAGAGCGAAAAGCTGTCTTACCTTTTTTACCGATCAATGAGTAATTGGGGGGCATTATTGAGTCTATTCATAAACCCAAAAGCCATGGTTTATTTTTTCTTGTTATAAAATATGACTAGGGTCTGTTGACATTTACTGTTCATAATTAACCCTATAAAGGTAGCCATAAAAATATACAGGCTAAAGCAACAGAACTTTGATAATTTCTTTTGAGCTTGTCATATCGAGTAGCTATTCCTCTAAATTGCTTTAATCTACAAAACATATTTTCAACTAAATGCCTGATTTTATATAAATACCAGTCCATATGGTCATTGTTAGATTGGCTATTCGTTTTCTTTGGTATATTCGCTTTAGTCCCTGTTTTCCTGATCTGTTCACGCAGTGGTTCTGAATCATAGCCTTTATCTGCGCATACCACTTTTGTCTCTTTTAAATCTAATGTTGATATTAAATCAGGTGCAACTTTAACATCATGTGTGGTCCCATCGGTAATTATGAAATCAATAGGATTGCCATGTGCATCAACAATCAAATGTATTTTTGAGGAGTTTCCTCCTACACTTTTAGAAATAGATTGATTCGCTATGCCGGCAGAATGTTGATGAGCACGTACATGAGAGCCATCAATAAAAATCCACTCCATATCGGGGCATGAGGCTAGCAATTTGAATAATCTAAGTAACTTACCGCTGCTTGACCAACGATTAAAACGTTTGAAAATAGAGTTTGAATGACCAAAACAAGAAGGAATATCTCGCCACGGACAGCCTGTTCTAATTCTATAGAGAATAGCTTCAATAAAATTGCGTAAATTTGAGTTGTGGTGAATGGATAAATTACGCAGAATAACTTTCAACTTTTGCCAGTGTTGATCTGTCAGCATGGTACGAGGCATAGCGAATAGTAAAATTGGGTTTGGCGATTTGATTTTACTACTTCGCTATTTTTTTAAGCTAAAAGTGTCAACACACCCTAGTAGCTTGTTTAAAAAAGATTTGTTTATTTTTCTATTAATTGCTTCTAAATAATAACTTCAATATTTTTGTGGTTAAAAGGCAAGGGGGTATTATGATGTGTTTTTTATTGAAAATAAGCTTTTATATTAGGGCGAATTCAAACATGAGGTGCGACAGTTTGAAAAGTCTTATGATAATCAACAAGCTGAGCAAATTTCTCTAATGGTGTAAGCCAATCTAACGCTTTTCTAGGACGAGTATTCAGTGACATGGCAACTTGATTTAAATAATGCTGATCTGCCTGATTTAAATCAATCCTTTAGGTAAATATTGCCTAATTAAACCATTCATATTTTCGCATGTGCCTTTTTGCCAGGGTGAATGTGGGTCACAGAAATATACATCTATGCCTAAATCTTCTTCAAGTATTTTATGTTCTGCCATCTCGCGTCCACGGTCATAGGTCAACGTTTTACGCAGTTCTGCAGGTAAATATTTCAGAGCTTCAGTTAAAGCCTTGCGCACTGATTCTGCCTTTGCATCAGGTAATGTTGCCAAGATACAGAGCCGTGTATTTCGTTCAATAAGTGTTGCTATCGAACTTTTATTGTCTTTACCTTTAATTAAATCAGCTTCCCAATGACCCGGTATTTTTCTTTCTTGAACTTCGGCTGGGCGCTCATGAATAGTTTTAATATCCTGTAATATAGAATCTTTTTTAGGTTCACCGTTAGCTTTTCGCTTTTTATTTTCATGACGTAGACAGGATAATAAGTCTTTTTTCAACTCACCCTTGGGTAATGCTCGTATCGTTGAATAAATCGTTGTATGGCTTACATTCATTGTTTGATCCAAATCAGGAAATGTCTTTAAACGCTTTGCTATTTGCTGAGGAGACCATAAACAACGGATCGCTTCAACAATAAATTTCCAGAGGATTGAATCGATTTTGAGTTTTCTGTGACCACGTCTACGTCTAGCAAAAGTGTTATCAGAAGCATATCGAGCTTGATAAACGTCATTGATGCTATTTCTTTTAAGCTCACGATAGATCGTACTAGGATGTCTTTTAATAAGTTCAGCAAATTTTCTGGCTGAAAAGCCTTCTTTTCTTGACTCAAGCATTAATGCAGTACGATCTTCAAAGTTAAGATGATGGTATGACAATTTTATATACTCCATAAACCCTTTAAATTAATTAGGTGGTTTATGTCGCACTTCAAGTTTTACTCTGCCCAGTATTTGGGAATCGATATGTAATCGCCACGCTGGATCTACCTAGCCATATCACAAATATTGCATATCTGCTAAGGAATACAAAACAATATTCAACTGATAACCTAATAAGGCAACATACTTTATTTTCCCTCTACGCCCCATTCGTTCCAAAGAATATACGTGATAAAGCCATTGAGCTAATGCACGGAAAAACTAATGGGGCTCTGCATACAATGTTAGGCGTTGCTGCATCTAGAATTAAAGCCGTTCAGAACTTTCAGGCTTGTCCAAAATGTATTGAAATTCAGCTAATAAAATATGGTGAAGCTTTTTGGAAAAGAGACTGGTTCATACCCAATCTACCGATATGTATAGAACATGGTTCATCCTTATCTATTTATAAAGAAAAACCATCAGATTCCAGACATCATTTTCAGCCATTCATAGAATCACATTTTTCAATAGAATCAGTTGGCTCAGTCTTTTCTCAAGACCTCATCATATCAGCACCAATACAGCAATTACTGAATCTTTTCTCATATCCATCAATATCTTTTGACCAATGGACTCACTTCTATTATGGATTGGCACAAGACTCTGGGTATGCACGTGGGCAACATATAAAACACGATCAAATTTTAGAACTGTTCTTACAATATTGGGGTCAAGAATATCTTCAAGCTAAAAATCTACTTTGTCATCAAAATGAGGAAAATTCTTGGTTAAAAAATATATTCCGTAAGCACCGAAAAAGCTTTAGTTTCTTTGAACATTTACTTGTTTGGCAAACTTTTCTTTCACGAGAGAAATTAGAAAATATTTTTCATCATGCTCAACATATTCAGCCAGTTTTCATAGTAAAAACAACAACTATTGAAAATGACTTAGATATTGTAAAGTGTGCAGAATACCGTAAAAAGTGGCAGCAGCTTGTTAGAAAGAATGGTATTAAGGTGAGTCGCTCCATAAGCAATGGAGGTGCCATCTATGCGTGGTTATATCGCCATGATTATAAATGGCTTCAACAATATAATTCCAAACATCAAGTAGTACGTTCGCCTCTTAACACTCGTGTAGACTGGCATAATCGTGATCGAGAATATGCAAAAGTACTATTGCGACTTGCTCACCAATTCAAAGATGATCTGAGTCCTACACCTAGACGTTCTAGAAACTGGTATCTTATGCAATTACCACAACATTCAAGCATAGAGCATAACCTCTCTAAGCTCCCATTGGTTAGATGCTTTTTGGTAAAGTATGTTGAAAGTATTACTGAATACCAGCTACGCAGAGTCTGTGTAGCTGTTAAAATCTTATCTTCAGATTTTCAACCGTTGCACTTATGGCGAGTTTTCCGCTTGGCAGGACTTAGCAAAGAAAGAATCACCCCTGATGCAGCAAGAATTCTAAAACTATCTGGATTTTTCAATACTCATGACGGTAAAAATTAATCATTTTGATCATAATGTAACAGTTACACATATTGGCGGCCTATTCAAAGGTTCAAAATCAAAAATCTGGAGTATTAACCTACAATGCTCACCAAAACAAGAAAAGAAATTTACTAACTTTAGCAATGCAGCCATGTTAATTCGTGGCAAAAAACTAAACTGTAGCGAAAGACAATTATCTAAACCGAATCTAGTGATTACTTTGTCTGATCAGAATTTTCTAACCCCCTCTCTTTTAAAAGATTTTGATGAATTATCAACGGATTCAAATCTTACATATTTTGAGGGAATACAAACTAGTTTCATTATAGAAGGACCCAATCAGGTCACTATTCATCTACCACAGTTTGAGCTTGCAAGAACACTTTTTCTCATTAACTCTTATTTTTGTCGGGCAAGCCTCAGTACAACGACCATTCAAAATGAATTTGCAATATGCCAAGATAATGAGGAAACAGTAATTGTCTTTTTAGAAAATACAATGCCTTTAAAACTTGTAAATCAAAAGGGAACCCAATGTCTATTAGCCTGGTTACTACTTGATCCTAATGCCAAACAGTCATTTGAAAGCATTTGTCGTTATTTTAATACTCAACTGATTGATAAGGATGGATGGAAGAAATGGATTTTTCAATTTGATCCACCCTCAATGGACGGTTGGACACTCCATTTTCGAGGAAGATATAATAGGTCACAAGATGCTTTTCTTGTTGAAGAAATTGTTGGCATAGAAATCGATACTGATATTCCTACTGACATTAGTTTTGATCACCCATCTTTCACTCAAATCAAGACGGAAGGACAACAATCGGAACAAGGCTACAAACCCGAATATAGTAGTACGCTTGACCCTACAATTGAAGATGGTACGACAGCGTCCATAGAGCACGGAGTTCGTATTTTGGATGGTAATGAGTCATGGGTGAGTTTCAAAAAACCATTGACCATCAACAAGAAAGGGAAAACCAAAATAACAGGACAGAAAAGCACGGATGCTGAAAATGATGAATCGGCTTCTGGTCATTTAGCGAGTACAGACGAGGCAAATAGTGCAGGCGATTTACCTGCGGCAGATGTAGGAGGGAAAAAGGACTACACAAATTATGATCAGAAATATGCCCAACGCTATCATGATTTCAACTCGATGATACAAGTGCTTCAATCTACACATCAATGTGTGCTATATGAATCACTTACCCATGAGCTTACGAAAGTTGGGCGTTCCGAGTGTCATAGAATCAGTAAAGATAAACTACGAACCATTAAGTTTGTTCACCTTTGCTATAGAAGTGATGACTTTCTTCTCATTGAATTAGATACATCAGATGGGGTAAAAAGTATATCAACTAAGTTAATCTACCTGACAACCGATGATTGGAAGATTTATTTAGATAAAATTAAGACTCATCTAGTCGCAAAATCACTGTCATGGCCAAATGATTTGTTTGATGATGTATTTGGTGCAAATGCCCATACTCATATTGTCCATCCACGGTTTTCATCACAAGGAAATGACTCTTCAGAAGCTGTTAATAATTGGGCTGTAAGAATTATGAATGTGTTAAAGGATCTATTTTAAATCAAGGAAAATTATCAGTTTATCAGACCAAATGATAAGGAAAAATATTTTAACTTTTGCTATAATTTGTTCATTCAATAAACAAAACCAAGAATTATGCTACCTAGTTTTCAAACACTATGTGGGGCACCATGGCGGATTTTACCTCCTGGTGAACATCTTGCTACATTACAAGAGGTTAAACAAACCTTAGCCTTTAATCCGCATAGACTTAATCTATTTAATGGACTTGTAAACGCAGCTAATTTACTCGCTCGGTCAGGATGTAAGTATTTATACCTTGATGGAAGCTATGTCACTGAAAAAGATATGCCTGGTGATTTTGATGCTTGTTGGAGCATTGAACAGGTTGACTTTAATATTGTTGATCCAATTTTTCTAGATTTAAGTAATGGGACTACTGCCCAAAAAGCACGATTTGGAGGAGAGCTCTTCCCCAACTGTACAGAAAGAGCATCAGGCAAATTGTTTAAAGACTTTTTTAAGAATGAAAAACATACAAATCAGGAAAAAGGGATTATTGTAATAGATCTTCAAGCCGAATTTTCTTTAATGAATCAGGGAGTGTAAAAATGATTTTAAACTCTTTTGAATTAAGTCTAACAGAGCAAAAAATTAAGCAGATACAAGCTACAATTATTGAAGTAGAGAAAGATACTTCTGTCGCTCCCTTTATATCAAAATTAGAATTAGATTCTTTAAATGTATTTTTAAATGAATTAGTTGAAGAGCGTGATGAGTTCTTAGAAATTAGCCAAAAATTTAAACACAAAATTCCTGTAAAAAAGGAAATACTTAAATACCCAGAAAATCTAGTTTATATCAGAATAGCTAATGATATTTCTCAAGAAGATATAGCTGCACTTTTAAATGTTAGTATTGAGGAAATAAAAAGACAGGAAGACTACCTTTATAGACATTTAGATTCTATTTCTTTATTAAGAATAAATGACTTTTTAGAAGAAAAAATATCGAATAGTTTAACTGTACATACGTCTCCAATTGATTGGAATAAATTTCCAATTAAAGAAATGTTAAAACGTAAATGGTTATTATCAGGCAATATTGATCCAATAAGTGCAATCAAAGCACGATTTACAGATCTTTTTGGTAACGAGCAATATGAATTAGCATTACATAGAAAGTTTCACTTTAATGGAAACTCCCCCAATGAATACTCATTGCTTGCATGGCAGATTCAGGTTCTCAGTAAAGCAAAAGAGATAACAAAGCAAATTAAGGTGCCAAAATTTAATAAAGATTCATCTTGGCTAAATCATTTAGTTAGAATTTCTACTAATTCAAATGGACCTTTAGAAGCTCAAGAATTTCTTTTATCAAAAGGAATTATACTAATTGTAGAGCCACATTTACCATCTACATATCTTGATGGTGCTGCAATGCTTTTGCCAAATACTTCAATCCCTGTAATAGGGCTCACATTAAGACAAGATCGCCTAGATAATTTTTGGTTTGTTCTTTTCCATGAATTAGGTCATATTTTTCTTCATCTGAATGCGGAACGCACCTCTATAGTTGATGAAGACGTAGGTATAACTAAAGATGAGGTTGAGATTGAAGCTGACAACTTTGCACTGAACAACCTAATTCCTTCAGAACAATGGGATATGTGCATGTGTAGGTTCTATATCAATGAAGATGCCTTAAATGAAGATGCCCGAAATCTAAATATTCACCCAAGTATTATTGCTGGTAGATTAAGAAGAGAAAACAATAATTATCAAATTTTTAATGAAAAAGTTGGATTAAAGCAAGTAAGAAAATTATTCTGGGGTGATGAATATGATTCTGAGTAACCATTATGTTCCTTTCTTAAAGTGGCGACAAAGTGAATACCAAGCATTGTTTAAACTCAAAAAAGAGATTAAGGATCTTATCACCCCTTATATAATAATGCCTCCAATCGAATATGATTTTGAAGAAAAGCGATTAAAGAAAACCATTCAAGAACATATTGAGCCGATGCCAAAACGGCTCAAAGACAAATGGGGTTCTAGACTTGCTCTTCTAGACTTTCATGACAGTATTGAACAAGGAATCATGGACAATGGAGAAAATGTTATAAAATATGTATATACCAAGAGTCTTGCTATGGGATGTAAACTAATTCCCGTTATTTCTTTCGAAAAGTCTAAATGGTATTTAACAGAAATTAAATCAATTATTAGTACACAAAATTGCGGCCTTGCTTTAAGACTTTTTCTTGAAGATTTAGATAAGCCAAATATAAATGGTGAAATTGATCAAGTATTGGAGATGTTTGATTTAAATATAAATAATATAGATTTGATTATTGATTTAAAAACACCTGATAAATTTGAGCCATATGCTTTGTTTTCCAACTTAATCTTTATGAAAGTTAATAAGATAAACAACATCAAAAGTTATCGTTCTTTTGTTATAGCAGCACATTCACTGAATCTAAGAGAGATTAAACAGCCTGGTGGGTTGTTTACTCGCCATGAATGGATGCTATATCCTTATCTTATAAAGAAGTTCAAAGATAAATTACCAACTTTTGGAGATTACACAACTGATGATATAGAGTTTCTCCCTCCTATGGATATGCGGAAGGTCAACCCATCAGCAAAATTAATTTATACACTGCCTCAGCATTGGCACGTCTTAAAAGCTAAAGCATTTAGAGGGAATGAGATCCAAATGGTTTCTCTTTGTGCAAATGTTATTGGACTACCAGGTTACAAAGGAGTTCCTTTCTCTGATGGGGATAAACGAATTCATGATACTGCTAATGGTAAAGCAAACTTTGGAAACCTAGGAACATGGAAGCAAGTGGCAATCAACCATCATATGACAAAGGTTGTTCATCAACTCTCCAGTTACCACGCTTCAATAATTTAGTTTTAATTTCCAAGGCTAATTGTTGGACAGTCATAACTTGATTCAATTGCTTATACAATTCTTTTCTAGTTTTATATTCAAGTCTCTCTGTAATACCATATTGATACAGTAGGTCAATAGCTTCTGACTTCCATAAGATATGAGCTAGACTAATGAAGTCTACATTTGGATTAAGTTTAGCTCGCCTAATAGAACGAAAACTTACGCCACCTCTAGGACCTTTAGTGGCTAGAATAAGCCCACACCATTCAGGGGTAGAAATCATTACATCTTTAAAATGATTTTCTGCTACAACAAAGGTGACTTTTTGCAAGCTTTTTGAATATTGTGATAACTGATTTTGTAATCTAAGTAGATTATCTTTAGAACTCTTAATTTCATAGCCATGAATACAGTTATCAAACACTGCTATGTCTACTCGATTTCGACCATGCTCTAAAGATAGCTCATCAACGACTAAATGATCGTCTTTAACGTAGTATTGCTTTTGCAATCTACTGTGTAAAGCATGACGAATATCTTGATCATTTGTTGCATTCATTTTCTTTAAAGTATCTAAACTTCACCTATATTTAAAGATGTATTATACAATGTAGAAAACTTAGACGATAGAAAGACTAACAATTTCCGTAGACAGTTAACAACTATTTTGTAATTATGAAAATAGGAAGTTTTAAATTTTTTATTTTAAGTTAAAAACTATTTTGTCATTTATATAGCAAAGAAATTATCTAACACTTTGATTTTGGTTGTTCTTTAGTTAACAACTATTTTGTCTGACCATATCAAGGGCTATTGTACTTTCCGAGGGAGAGACAGAAGATCAAGTCTTACCCTTGTTATTTGAGACTTATTGTGGAAAAACTACTTTTGAGCTAGGCATAAATTTTGTTGCAGTGAATGGCTCAGGAGCTAAATATCTTCCCTTTCTTATATTAGCCAAAGATTTTGACATACCTGTATTCATATTTTCTGATGGAGAATCTAAAACAGTACAAGAATTAAAAACTAATTATGAAAAAGTATTCGGATCAGTTGACTTGATGAGCTGTAATAATATTACTATCTTAAATAATACAGACTTTGAAGGATATTTATTAGAACAGAATTATACAGCATTGATAGAACACTCTATTAAACTGGTGAATGGTGAAAATTTTATAGAAAATTGGATAGAGCGTAAAAATGGTACTCCATTAAAACCTAAAAAGTCAGCTAGACCACCATGTACATTATGTAATCAGCCTATATTTGAATCTCTACTTAGAGATTACAGTGGAGATGAAGGTAGAAAGCGAGCGATTCTTGAAATTTTAGACTCAAGTAAACCTCAGTATGCAAAGGCTATTGCTGAAAGTTTATTATCTTTAACTGCTGATGAATTGCCACAAAAACTAAAAGATCTTTTTCAACAAATAACTACTGGAATTGGATATGAATCTCTCACAAATACAACTTCAGATAGTTGAGTCTCCTTTGGATGTACCTATTCAGGTCTTAGCATCTGCTGGTGCAGGAAAGACTCGGGTTTTAACTGAGCGTATAAAATATATCTTAGCGAATACCAAAAAGAATGGAGTGATAGCTCTAACATTTACTAATAAAGCTGCTGATGAAATGTTGATGCGATTATCTTTCGAGGAAAATATTCAAGAAAGAACATGGATTACGACTATTCATTCAATGGGTCAAAGGATTCTTGAAAAATATGGTCATACTGTTGGTTTACCTACTGACCTTCATGTTTATGAAAGAGATCAGGATAAAATGGAAATTTTTATGCAATCTTTACGTGAAGATGGCATAGATGTTGATGAATATCTTAATGTGGTAGATTCGAGAGAGTTAAAAAACAGAGAAAAGCAGTTACAGAAATATTTAGATGTGTTTGCTCAGATTAAAAGAGAGATACTTACAGAGTTTGATATTCTTGAAGAGTATCCAAATAAAAATGTATGGAAAATATATGAAGCTTATCAAGATTCAATGATCCGTAGTGGCGGAATTGATTATGATGATATTTTAATTTACGCACATAGAATATTGATAACACATGATTGGATTGCCAAAATTTACAGAGCTAAATATAAACATATTTGTGTTGATGAGGCTCAAGATCTTAACAAAATACAGTATGAATTTATCAAAGCTTTTTGTGGCGATACATTAAAAAGTGTTTTTATGGTTGGTGACCCTAATCAGATGATTTATGGTTTTAATGGGTCATCTAATAGATATCTATGTGATGAATTTGTAAGGGATTTTTTACCAAAAAAATATGACTTAAAAGATAACTATAGAAGTACTAGAGAAGTTATTCAAGTTGTGAATAAGCTAAAATCGGATTCTCAGGTTGTAAGTGAGTATGCTCTGAAGGGGCAGGTACATTTTAATGAGTATGAGGACGAAATAGAGGAAGCTAAGGGGGATTTTAGCTCAGATACAAAATTTACTTCAAATGAGAATACATGATGAAATTGAAGGTGAAATTACACTTGATAAGATGGTAGTTATAGCGAGAAATCGTTTTGTATTTAGTAGTTTGGAGGAGGTGCTTAGAGATAATAATATTGTCTATTCTCTCAAAAAAGGGGAAAGATTACTTGAACCATCAACTAAATTTGCTAAAACCTTAGATTTTTCTATTCGAATTAAGTTGAATCCAAAGGATTGGGTTAATGGTAAAAAATTATGTCAACTACTCCAATTAGAGGAACCTCTAAATTGGAATAATGATGTGTTATTGGAATTAGCGGATAAAATAAATATTTCAAGTGATCCTAATCGACAACTCTTATCAGAATTATTAATTGCTGTTTATAGTTTGGAAGTTGATAATCCTAAAATACCTAAATTAATCAAATACTTTCGTGATAAATTCACTATTTGGATTGGAAGACAATCAAATATTTCAGATACCAAATATGAAGATATTAGATTGAGTATCCAAGAACTAGATGAGTTTAATCACACATGGACAATCTTTAAAAGAAAAGGGATAGGCGACTCTCTGAAGGCTTTTAGGAATGCATTGGTGCTAGGACAGCTTTCTGAAAATAACTCAGAGAAAGGTTTGACCTTAAGTACAGTTCATACTATGAAGGGATTAGAGAAAGATATTGTTTTCTTAATGGGCATGTGTGAAGGGGTATTCCCAGATTATCGAGCACTTTCAAAAGAGCAATTCGAAGATGAGAGAAATAGTGCTTTCGTTGCAGTGACTAGGGCAAAAAGATGGTTATATGTTTCTTATCCTAAATATAGAAAAATGCCTTGGGGTGATTTTAAGAAGCAGAAAAAATCTAGATTTATGTTAGAGATGGAAAAGGATTATTAAGCAAAGATCTTGAGTCTGTGCAATAAACTATTAACGATCTATAATATGAAATTTTCATACTTATAGTAGATTTTGTTGCGGTTCATAAAGCATTGAACTGTAACATTAAGGTAGTTAAATGAAGCAATATCTAGATTTGTGTCAACGCATAGTTGATGAAGGCGTATGGGTTGAAAATGAACGAACTGGAAAGCGTTGTTTAACCGTTATTAATGCTGATTTAGAGTACAACGTAGGGGCAAATGAATTTCCCTTGGTTACGACTCGAAAAAGTTATTGGAAGGCTGCGATTGCAGAGTTACTAGGCTACTTGCGTGGGTATGATAATGCTGCTCAGTTTAGGGCTATAGGCTGTAATACTTGGAATGCAAATGCTAATGAAAATGGAGCATGGTTAGCTAACCCTTATCGTAAAGGTGAAGACGATATGGGGCGAGTATACGGAGTCCAAGGGCGTCATTGGCGTAACTCAGAAGGTAAAGAATTTGACCAACTTCGTAAGATTTACGATGACTTGCGAAACGGTATTGATGATCGTGGTGAAATTCTGACTTTCTATAACCCAGGTGAGTTTGAAATGGGATGCTTACGACCTTGTATGCATACTCACACCTTCTCTTTGGTCGGAGATACACTTTATTTAACATCATCACAACGTTCGTGTGATGTTCCATTAGGTCAAAATTTTAACCAGATTCAAGTCTTCACGTTATTAGCCCTCATGGCCCAAATTACAGGACATAAGGCTGGAAAGGCTTATCATAAAATTGTGAATGCACATATTTATGAAGATCAGTTGAAGCTTATGCGTGATGTTCAGCTTAAACGTGAGCCTTATCCTGCACCAAAACTTTATATCAACCCTGCGATTAAAACGCTAGAAGATATTGAAACGTGGGTAACGTTAGACGATTTCGAGGTAGAAGGGTATCAGTATCACGAACCTATTGCTTATCCATTTTCAGTGTAAGTAATATTTATTCATAAAAGAGTTCTCTGTTTGATTAAAACTTAAAGTCATCATCCAAACAGAGTCCTCTTTTTAAACTAATGTTTAAGTAGTTCTGGGTTAATACCTTTAGTGTCTAACAGTTCTTTTAAGCGGTTGATTTCTAACTCAGCTAAAACAACTTGCTTTTTATGTTTTTCATACATCTCTCTATAGTAATTATTCGATTCTTTTAGTTTTTTTAACTGATTATTTGTATTTTCAAAAGAAAGCTTTATATCTTGGTATTGATTAAACCAATAGATAACTTCATTTTGTGTTAGAACTAGTTTTTCACCCAACGAAATTTCATTAACCACCATATGGTTTTTACTTTCTTCATCCTTGAGTTTTCTTTTGTCTTTGATTTCTTTTAGTTTCTGGATAGGCCAATCACGGTTTGTAATTGTATTTCGATGAATACCTGTCATTTTTGATAATTGTGCAATAGTGGCCTTGAGCTTTGGATCTTGCTCGATTTCTAATAGTGCTTTGTTAATACTTAACGTATTCATTTCATAGTCTTCACTATTTTTTTGATCATAAGCTTGATTATTCATAGTTCAACCATTTCACCAAGACTATTTAAAACCATTACAGCTTCGTCAATTGCTGCCTGAATTTGCTCCCTATTATGAGCATATTCTGGTTTATTAAGATTTGCTTTATTTAAGATGTAGACTTCACGCCATTTCGGAGCATGTTTACTGGTGACAATAGCTTGTGAACATCTAGCCGGATTACATCTTAGGCTGCCGATGCAAGGTAAAGTCGTATCGTATTCTTCATTTCTATTACCATAACAAATGCCTTGTCCAACATACACAATAGCCATTCCTTGGTCAGCCATTGCTTCATACACTTCTTCTTCGGTGTAGCCTTCAGCCATATAGCCTTGAAACAACTTTATCAGATTAGTTTTATGCTCAACAGCTCTACCACCATAATATGTACCATTTGGATTGTGAACAGTTTTAACAGCTTCTAATTCAGCAGAGCGTCGCAAGGATTTATTACCTGTTCGGCTTCCATCCTTTGAGAGCATTTCACCAATCTCTCCATAGCCTAACGTAACTGAAGAAGTTGCTCCAAGTGAGGTAAATTTACTCACACTGTCTACGAAGTGCTTTAATTGAAAAGATATTAAAGGTAAACCGACTTCTGCTCTAAATAATTGATAGGTCAGAGTGTGGCGTAGCATATATGGATAAAATTTAATTTGATTAGCTACAGTAGCATCCAAAATTTTCACAATAAAATTATTCATCTGATGGGTAATGCCAGTACTGCCCATCGGTATAGGTGAATTACTAGAGCTCACTGTGTCCATATTTGAGATAAGATAAGGTGATGATTTAATTTTTGCTATATATGATGCTGCTAATATTGCATCTCTAACAATAGGTATAGCTACCCATTTGTCATCAAACAAACCTGTATTAATCTCTTGTTGATGCTTTTTTACAGTACTTTTAATTAGCCAGACTTCATGCTCCTCTACTAAACATGAGCAATCTTGTACTTTTACTTCTGCTAATTCAGATGGCCTCATACCTGTATATTGAGCCACTAAGTACACGCATGAATATGAGACTAGATTGAAGTATTCACGGAGTTTATCTAATTGGTAGTTGCGACTAGTTAGGGCTTTCCTCAATGTTAATCCACATGCTAGGCCATTTTTATTTAACATCCAATCATAGGGCTCGATGATGCTTAAAACGGAACTTGATGAGTACCCTTTATTTCTCAATCGAAGTGCAATATAGGCATTCAAAATTTCATGATTAACTCGTACTTGATTTGCCCAAGAAGAATATTTACTAGAGTATAAAGCTTCTAAAGAATTGATATCCAAGATCTTTGATTTTTGACCTGTCGCATTCAAAAAGTCCACTACGATTAAAGATGCTATTTTGGATAAATTTTCAAATACATTATCGGGTAAAACTTTTTCCTTATTCTTTTTTTCAGTACTTGGAAGTTTCCTCCAATTTAAACTATTTAGTTCAACATAAGCTAGAGGCTTATCAAATACATATTTAACAGCACTAGGGCTACGTAAGTATTCAAAAAATTGATCTAATTCTCTACCTTTTACATATTCGTATTTTTTGGCAGCTTCATGGTAATGCTCGGTATTTACCTCGGAGAGTGTTTTAATCTGTGTTTGAACAAACTCATAACCTAGCTCTTGACTTATTTGTATGAATATTTGATTAATAAATGTTAACCCTTTCTCAAAAATAGGAATCAAAGAATTAACTTTTAGAGTCCCTTTTTTACTATTTTTCCTGCTGTTAAGTTTAGGTCGGAAAATAAGATTGTTAAGTAAAGCAAGTTCTAAGATGATTTTTAGTTCTGTTAGTACAAACTTTGGAATATTTTTGTATTTTAAAAAATTAATGCGCAGTTTTGCGCCTTTTACATTTTGTGCTGCATTAGGATAATCAGAATTAAAATCCCAAACATTATCGGAAAATTTAGATATTTTTGAGACAGATCTTTCCATAAGAGCGTTTATGTATGTAGTGGACTCTATAGATTCTTGTGGATGAAGATCACTATCTAAATTCTTAGCAGTGTTTAGCTCATTCATTATATAGCGGCGATGATTAACAAAACCCGTCAATATACTTATTTTCGCTTCCTTATCCATTACACTACTCCATCAATTGTTATTGTAGATCCAAGATAGTTGGATCTATTTTTTCCAATTTCTAGTTCTTCCTTTGAAAAATCTGAAGTTTCAGGATCTGTAATATAACTTAGGAGTTCTAGGTTTTCTTTGATAATTTTTCCGTAAGGAGTATCCATCACTCGTGAATTTTCTAAAATAGCTAGGTAATCACGCTTCATTGCAAATAGCTCAGGAAGATAATTTGCTGTAATAATGACGTTGTCACAACTTAAGCATTTGTTATATTGCGAGCAGGGCGTTCCAGGAGTATAAGAAGCCATTTTTTTTACAAAGTCAGGTGGATCAAAAATATTTCTGCATGCAGCCAGATTGGTTTTAAATGTTACTCCCAACTCTTCCTCATTTTTGATTTCTATTGTTTTAATTTTTTCTTCGGAGCGACTATTTAAAGTTGATTGATGAATTTCCATCAATTTCTCATTAAGCCTCTTTCTGCTAATGGAATTAAAATCTAAAGAGTCGATATAGCCAATAGTTGTATGCAAGGATGAGTGACCAAGCATCAATTGAATCTCATTTATAGGTACATCAGCTTCAAGCATTTCACTTACGAAACTTGGTCTAAACCTACTTATTGTAAGGATTATAGGTTGGCCATGGTCATTTTTTAATTGATATTTATCAATAAATCTAGCAATACTATGACCTAATGGACTCGCATTTTTTTCGTTAGTTCCAAGTAAAGAACTGATTTGTCCGTGTTTTTTAGTACTATTTGATTGATAAATGAAGAGCCTATCCTTAATCATGCTATCCTCGATATTTTCACGGATGCAACTAGTCATTTGAATTACCTGTTTGAAAATTTCTTTTACAGAGCTAGATTGGCTTTCTGTGAGCCAAGTTATCTTCGCCTTGATAAGATCAAGGTGATACTCTTTATACCCATCGGATCTCTCTTTCCAATATCTTAGGCATGGTCTAGATGTGGCTGGATGGCGAGTTTCAAAATCCTTTATGTCTAGGAATAGTATGGAATCAGTATTTAGACCTGTAACTTGAGCGAGTCTTAGAATATAAGGCACTAATAAATCTATTCCGATCATCGGTGTGACTCCCCATTCTTCATAGACCTCATTCAGACCTTTTTTCGAATCTTTAATAATACTGAGAAATGCCTTTTCAATATGGGTTTTAGCTGTATTGTGATGAACAGGTTTACAATCCAAAAAATTTTCAAACAGCCAACGAGCATTATCTAGGTTTGATAGACCTTTTATTCTATTTCCATGTTGATCCAGAGGATTTATTCCGATACCTGTTTTTTTATAGGGTTCTAAACTTAATTGAGTTTCAGAAATCGCTTTTTCGATAGCCTCTAATATTTGAATTCGTTCATTCTTACTAAAGGGTTTTTTTGTGTCCGTTTGCCTATGGGCATCGAATCCCTGTACATCAAAAAAACTGTATTCTAAATTCTTTACTTTAGTCAGTCTATTAAATGTCATACGTACTGAACTTAAAATAGTATTTGCATGATGGCTTGATATATTGTTTTGTATTATTTTGTCCTCAAGATAACTTCTATATTTGGATAATAGATACTCATCAAAAGTGTCAATAATTCGTAAAGGGCTAGATCCGTATAATTCAGATAGAAATTCTACAAATAGGCCGCATGCATTTGTGTAGTTACTTCGTCCTGAATTAGAAGGTAGGGTTTTCATCTGTGAGGCAAAAAGTTGTTCAATCTGAATAAAAGGCTCTAACTCAGAAGGTTCGATGAAGTCGAGTACACTATTGAGTTTGAGAGTAGCTAATCTGTTGAAACGCTCCTTCATAGTTTCACGAGGTATATCTAGAAGTTTCTTCCTTTCATGATTTCGTTCAGAAACACTTTTATAATTCGTATTTAATAAACCAAGTTTTTCGAGATCTTTGTGAATGAAATCCCAAGCATCTTTGACAATATCAAAACGTAAATCACTTTGAGTAATAGGAGATTGCTTTGTATGCATTTTCCCAAGTGAGATTTTGTTACCAAAAATTGGTAACTGGCTTTTTTCTTTCAAGTTTAGCTTTCTGTACCAATTTAGCAGTTTCCTCCTGCTTTCAACGGCTCCAGCTCCTGAGTTGCCTTTTGGATATACTAAAATTCCTTTTTCAATCATTTTTTGAGTTAATGGATAAGCTAACTCTCTATAATTGTTAGCTGAGCTCTCCGAAATGCCTAGAACGGTTTGAATATGTTCGATTGCTACGTTAAAACCCAAATCTGTATTGGCTTTTGTAACTGGTATATCCCACATGGCGTCTATATCATCAGATATGGTTGATACCCATTGGCTGATAACGGACTTAGCATCTTTAATTGCTCTCTTACGACTTTTAATTGTTTTGAAGTCTGCCGAGATAATTCCTAAGTTATGAAGGTCTTCATGAATGTAATCAATTACTTCTGCGATCCATTCATATTGAGTTGATAAAGATGCCCAAGAACGTTGTTCACTACCTATTGATTTAAAACAAATATTACTCGGATATAAAGCTAAGCGGGGGAGGTTTTTTTTATCATCAAAGCTCAGATTACTATACCAATCGAGTATTCTCTGGCGAATCAAATTCTCTCTGCTTGATGCTTCTTCTACAATAATTTGCATTTCAGCCATCTTTTCTATTAATGGCATTGTAAGGTGTTTTCTATGTCGAGCCTCGCTCAGAGTAATAGGTAGCTCTTTTGATAAAAAATCAGACAGAACATTAACCCCCCAAGGGCTCTTAAAATCATTACTAAGTGGTAACTTTAATAGATGATTTGGGGACTGTAATAGGTTGTCTACCCATATTTTTACTAGGTGATCAGTGGCTTTCCCATTATTTTTCACTTTATATCCTTAATACAGATCTTTAACTGAGTTTTTTCACTTAAACGTTTCATCTTTTCAGCTCTAGTTAAGAGATCACCTTTTTCATCACACATGGAGTTATAGATATCTTGAGGAATACTGGTATATATTTGAGTGGTATTTAGGTGATTATGACCTAAGTTTTTTTGTAAAATCACAAGTCGATCTAAATAGTCACTTCCCAAGTCATTTGATTGTAAAATTGCATAAGCATTACCATGTCTGAGCTTATGTGGGGATATTTGTCTATCAAGACGACCTTGCTTAATAGCACGCTTGCTTAGTCGTTCTAGTAATTTATTGATGGCAGATGGAGTGTAAGGAGTCCCTTGAGCATTTAAAAATGCAGGAGTCTCAGTAGGCGTAGCATATTTTCTTGCATATTTTTTATATAGTGGGGAAGCATGATATTTTTGAATACGCTCAATAGTTGCTGAGCTGATTAACGTCCAACGGTGTTTGATTTCATTTCCACGACCTTTACTACCTTGAACTTCAAGTGGTACGTAATTTAGACAGATTACTTTGTCTGATTCTCGAGATATAAATTTTTGAGAATTAAAATTTACAGCATCCTTAAAGTGTTTGAGCGTAACACGTGGAAGTTCTGACCGACGAAGGCCTGAGTCGTACAAAAATTGAAGTAAAACTCTTTCTCGTTCAGATGAAGTTGATTCAATTAATATGAAAAGATCATCTAGATTACAAGCAATTATACCTGTTCGTTTTGGTGCTTTTGATAGATAGCCTTTCTCGTAAGGATTATCTTGTCTAAGTGGCTTACGACCTTCTGTAGATGAGCATAAGAACTCTATAAAAGCCCGTATAGAGGCATCACGATTTCTAACAGTAGATGAGCTAATATTTTGATCGCGACTTAAAAAAGTCAAATATTCTTGTATTACGTATGAAGGAACAGTAATAAATACATCATCACTTTCATCATCATTATAATCTTGGCGGGTACGGATATATTGCAGGAAGTAAGTTAGATTTTTACCGTAAGTACTTGCGGACTTATATGAAATTTTTTCATGCTTGGAGTAATAGGATAAATACTCAGAAATGAGAGGGAGAACCTTAACGTTATCGTCGAATACAACGACTCCATTAACATTTATTGTTTTATCAATTTTTATGTTCTGAGCATGATGATTTAAACATGACTTAGATAAGTCTAGTTTTATATTTGAACAAACTCTAACATCCATAATGTACGCCAAATTACTGCATAGACTAAGTTATATAACATACTGTGCATAATTTAAACGTTAGTATAAACGTAAAAAAGTAAGAGGTTCTAAGCAGCTAAAACTTCGTACTGTGAATTATTGATTTGGGGGAATAAAAAGAAAACGTCCGCACTGCGCTGGTAAAGCTGGCATGACAGCTTATTGTCCTGAACAAAAAACTGGAACAGGGTATGGCAGGGCGGCAAGGCCACTTTCCCAGCCTCATTGGGATTCCAGCCTGAAACGATCAAACGGCGTGAATTGGGATTAGTTTTAATTTCATTCACAAGCCATTGAATCTGATCAAAACCATTTTGCTGATAGCTACCATCTTCATTTTGAGTTGCGCCAAAGTTACGCCATTGATGCCCGTAAACAGGACCAAGTTCACCCTCAGGGCGACCAAAACGTGCAGTTTGTTCTGCGGTCGCCCATTCATCCCAAATGCTGACTTTATTATCTTTGAGATATTGAACGTTGGTATCGCCTTTTAGAAACCATAGTAGTTCAATCACAATCGAGCGGAAGTGTACTTTCTTGGTGGTGAGCAGTGGAAAGCCCTTAGAAAGATCAAAACGCATCTGATGACCAAATACTGAACGTGTACCCGTACCTGTACGATCGCCTTTATCGCCGCCATTGTCGAGGATATGTTGTAAGAGGTCTAAGTAAGTGCGCATCGTGATTCCTAATCGCAAATTTTTATCGCACTGATTTTATCAGAATTTATGTGATAAATATCTTTTCAATTTGGCGACATTGATTGCCGCAGTTTAATCCTTATGCTCTATTCTAATATAGCTGATTGTTTTATATTAGATTCTATAAATAACGACATGGATAATGAATACAATGAATTTTAAACCAGAAAGTTTGCCGAACAGTTTGCAGCCATTCTTAGAAAAAATCTCGGCTACTATTTTGCCAACAGTCAGTATGCAACTCACGCCTGATGATAGATTAACTGTATGGCAAAGTAAGATTGGGGGAGAACCTTACTTACCTTTGGATACTGCTTATCCTTTAGATTCTAATGGCAATCCTCTTGCTTTATTGGCCCAGTTTAATTTTGTGGAAATTCCAAGTTTACCTAATTTCCCAGACAAGGGGATTTTGCAGTTCTATATTGCTGCAGATGATTTGTATGGGATGAATTTCGGCGACCAACAGCAGCAATCTGGTTTTAGGGTTTTGTACTTTGATCAAGTGATTGAGGATGCATCACAATTAAAACAGGACTTTTCTGAGTTTGAGTTGGGTGAAGAGGATTATTTACCTTTTACTGGACAATACTCGATTGAATTTACCTTAACCACGCAACCAATCAGTTTGGGCGATTTCGCTTTTGCGCCGAAAATCTTAGGGACTGAAGACCTTTATGGTTTTGAAGATCAATTTGAGGGTGGTGATTTTGAAAATGATTTCATTGAACCTTATCATGAACTTTTATCTGCAAGTGGGCACCGTTTAGGTGGTTATCCATTTTTCACCCAAACTGATCCACGTCAATATAATGCAAATATTCAGGATTATATTCTACTATTTCAGTTGGATAGCGAAGATGCAGAGAATGAGATTATGTGGGGAGATTCAGGTGTTGGGAATTTCTTTATTCACCCTGAAGACTTAAAGAGGCGAGATTTTTCTAAAGTATTGTATAACTGGGATTGTTACTAAATAAAAAAGCGGATGATCACCCATCCGCTTTTTTATTTTAAAAACTTATTCACTGATGAAGGTAACTTTGCCATCAGTCAAAGACTCAACACGCGCTAAAGATTCAACACGATAGCCTTTTTCAAGTAACACATCACGACCTGGTTGGAATGACTTTTCAATTACGATACCCACACCCACAACTTCAGCATTTGCTTGGTGAATCAAATCGATTAAACCTAATGCCGCTTGACCATTTGCCAAGAAGTCGTCAATCACAAGCGCTTTATCTGTTGCGTTAAGATGCTTGTTAGAGATCGCGATAGTGCTTTCAGTTTGTTTGGTGAAAGAGAACACTTTAGAACGGTAAAGATCATCTTTGAGTGTTAAAGATTGGTATTTACGCGCGAAAATTACTGGAACACCCAGCTCCAAGCCAGTCATGATTGCAGGTGCAATTCCAGAAGCTTCGATCGTAATAATTTTAGTAATGCCTGCATCTTTAAAACGAGCAGCAAACTCTTTACCAATCTGTTGCATTAACACGGGGTCAATTTGATGATTTAAGAAAGCATCAACTTTCAAAACCTGATCAGATAGAACGATACCTTCATTTAAGATTTTCTGTTCTAAAGCGTACACGGGAGAATCCTCTAAACGGATGCTTTTTCAAGCAAAGGCATATTTTAAAAAGCATCTAAAAAATTGCAAGCTAAAATTGACCAGATGGTTAGTTGGTTTTACCTGAATAGCCTGTTAATAGTAAGCCATAAGAAGATTTCCCATCATTATGTGCCATTTTGACAGGTAAATAATCCAGTTTTGGTGCTAACCAAAATACGGTATTACGTTCTGGTTTATCGTGTTGCATAACGACTTTAATGGTGCTGAACGTCCCATAATTGGTTTTGATGGTTTCTGTGCCTTGCTTAACAAAACGGCGTTCATCTAAAGCTTTTGCATCAGCAATTAAATATTTGGTTCTAAGTGAATTACTTTTTAAATCCTCACGGATTTGCAATTCAGCATTCAACTCATCTAACGCACCTGCTTGCCATGGGAATGAGCGGGCGGTGTCATCTTTTTTCGTATTCACAACTTTAGTGTTTGGATTAAAGTTAATACTCATGGTGTTGTTGTGAATTAAGATTTTGCTGCTGCGACTAAACTTTTGTGAAGTAATTTTATTATCCACAAAGCTAAATTGACTCGTTTCCGAGGCTGAGGCAATTCCGCCTGCTTTTGCACTAAACTGATAGGTCCAATTATTTCCTTGTTGCGAAAGTGTACGTGTCGCTGAACCGAGGTTTTTATTGTTGTAGCTAAATTGATAGCTTGCTTGGAAAGGTGCCATTGCTAGAGCATGGCTAGACATGCTGACACTGAACAGGGCAGCCGACGTAATACTCACTACTTTCAATAATTTATTTGTCATCACGCTATATATCCTTTGAATGATCATCAATGAGCAATCATTCATTTATCATTAAGATTTGTGATTATTATGCCTGTAGATTATGAAGAAAAAATCAGGTTTTTTACTCAATGCTTGTTAATTTTTCGTATAAATCATGATGGTATTTGAGTAAGTGGCATAAATCTGAAATTCATACCACCCTATTCAATATGATTATTTTCTAGTGTCTTTTTGCTGAATTGGCGTGACTTCTGTGTCATCTAATCCCTCTTCATCAAAGTCATCTTCATTTGGCGGATACAAAATGGCAGCCAAATTAACGTTCCCCCAAACAATCAGTTCGGCTGGACGGACTCTGGCGCGGTTTACATGAACTTTGCTCAGCGTTTCAATAATACTCGGTTTCTTTTTAAACCAGCGATTTAAATCTAAATAAAGCAATTCATCTTTGACTGAAACAACTTCAAAATGTTCTAAGATTTTTCCTAGAGGATCTTCATCACGAAATTTTTGGTAATACCAAATCGCAATATAAAATCCCCATTTTTGGAAAATATTCTTAAATGATGCTTCAATCACTTGTGTATTACTAATTTGTTCAAACACCATTAACTGTACATCTTGATTCATTTCCATCTGAATCAATTTTAAGTCGACAGATAAGGTTGTGTGTAGGCCTTTCACATCTAGAGTGGTATATAAACGTAGCCATCCATCATATAGATCGGCGTGTAGATCTTGAATAATTCCAACTTTTTCTGTGACATAACGCTCCATTGTCGCATTGACGAATACTTGCGATAACGAAAACTCTCTTTCTTCTTCAATAAATTCTTCTGCTTTTTGGTAAACTTTAAGTAGACGTTTAGTAACGGATGAAATGAGCGTTTGCATAAAAGTTGTTCCAGAAAGTGAATTGTTTTTAATGCAATGCCACCATCTTTATCATAACTAAAAAAATAAAAATAAATTTCTAACTTGCAGTGTAGCAAAATTAATTGCTACATTTTCATAAAATGATGGTATGGAAACACTGTGGCTATAAGTGGATCACATTTTTTTTAAATTTTGAATATCAGTTTGGTTTTTATACGGTAACTACCGTTGGGGATGAGACATTTTTGTCGCTTGAAACGCATGTTGAAGAAATTAAATTTTCAAACCAGCTCGCTATTGCACTGGTGGAAAGACCCTGTATTTTTGGGGGCAATTGTTTTTGCAGCATGTTTGCATGGAGTAACCCTGTCCATAAAATTTGGAATGCCATCACCGACCGATACCTCAACCAAAGAAATTGCAGTTACGGTTCGTACAAGTCAAGAAAAAGTCAAAGATGCCGACTTTTTGGCGCAAGCTGACCAAAAGGGTTCTGGTGAGTTCCGTCAGCAACACCTTATGTCGAGTGACATGCCCTCACCGATGGAAGCAGATGCGACAACAGGAGAGTCTGAGCTCGAAAGTTTAGAGAAAGTCCAGCAAAAACGAGAATTAAAATTTGAAGAAAAAGTGCTCATGACGGTTTTAAGCTGGCAGAAGCAAGTAGAGCAAACTGAACGTAAAAAAACCTTAGATGAGTTACAGAGTCAATTTCAAGCCAAAGCCGCGATGGTTGCGAGTTTGGAAGCACAATATTTACAACGTCAGCAAAATTTTAGTCGTAAACAGCGTATTAAAACAGTAGATGGGATTCAGGCAAAACAAGATGCGTCAGCAGCTTATCTTGATAAATTTCGTCAGAAAGTTGAACTATACGGTAATCGTTATTATCCAGATGAAGCGAAACAACAACATTTATCGGGTGAAGTACGTTTAATGGTGATCCTGAATGCACAGGGGGGTATCCGTGCCATTCGTCTCATTGAAGGCTCAGGACATGCGATTCTGGATGATGCGGCAAAAGCTTCGGTGCGCCGTGGAGCACCTTTTGGACCCTTTGATAATGATATGAAAAAGGACATTTCTGAATTGCGAATTATTCGAACATGGCGCTTTGATCCTGTCGATGCGGAATTTGAAGTACATTAAAAAGGTGTACTATTACTCAAGGTGCACCACGTAACGCAACATTAACCTTGCGTTATCAATTTTAAAAATAAGAATTAAAAAAACGGCTGAATTCAGCCGTTTTTTTGTTGAAGATGTGGATAAGTTTACATCTATTCACAAGCTATTTTGATTTGAATAAGCACGTTCAACTGTGCAGATTTCCACAGTAAAATCCCGATACCATTTTTCTTTGCCTAAACGCTGGGCTACTTGATGCTCTGCATCTTGTTGCCAACATTTAATATCTTCCATGCTATGCCAATAAGACAAGGCAATTTCAAAACCATTTTCATTACATGCTTCAAACCTGATGCAGTTAAATTGGCTCAAGGCTTTATTCCTCAGCTTTTGAGCCATTTCAGATTAAGTTGCATCAAGTTGTTTGATCGTAGCTTTAAAATAACGATATACATAGTGTCTTAAATTAGCTTTCATCGGCTTGATAAGGATTGGCAATCCCTAGTTTTTTTAAAATCTCAATTTCTAAAGCTTCCATTTCTTCTGCTTCAGCTTCACTGGTTTCATGATCGTAGCCCAGTAAATGTAAAACGCCATGAACCAATAAATGCGTGAAATGATCAGTTGGTGTTTTTTGCTGTTCTGCGGCTTCTTGTAAAACCACAGGGATACAAATCACCAAGTCACCCAAAGGTTCTGCATCCAGTAAACTCAGCATTTCCTCTGGAATATCACTTGGAAAGGACAGTACATTGGTGGGTTTGTCTTTCTCGCGGTATTGTAGATTCAACTCGTGGCTTTCTGTAAGGTCGACGCAGGCAATTCCGATTTCGCAGTCTACGTCGAAACCGACATGACGGAGTGTGGTTTCAATCTGCTTTTTAATTTGACCACGTTTTAGTGGTAATTCATTCGCTTGAAAGTCTTGTTGCAGACTTAAATTGATTTTCAAAATAGATCCTTAAAATCGTCCCCCCTGATATGCGATTAAAGTATTGCAATAAAAGGGGGAGTGAGGGGGATTTTTAAATGTGTTGTGCATCTGCCGCAGAATCATTTTCTGCAATTAATGCTTCTTGTTTGGCTTTGCGTTCGGCACGGGCTTCAGCAGACAGGCGTTGCTGTTCACTGTCCCAACCTTCGTAAGCCTCAACAATTTTTTGTACCAATTGGTGTCGTACCACATCACGAGAATGGAAACGGGTGATATGAATTTCATGGACATTTTCCAGTACACGTAATGCTTGTGCTAAGCCCGATTGTTGCCCACGAGGTAAGTCAACCTGTGTCACGTCACCTGTAATCACAGCACGCGAACCAAACCCTAAACGGGTAAGGAACATTTTCATCTGTTCTGGTGTGGTGTTTTGTGCTTCATCTAAAATGACGAATGAGTGGTTCAGCGTACGTCCACGCATATAGGCAAGCGGAGCAACCTCAATCACTTGGCGTTCAATCAGTTTGGCCACTTTTTCAAAACCCAGCATTTCATAGAGAGCATCGTAAAGTGGGCGTAAGTAGGGATCGATTTTTTGGGTCAAATCACCCGGTAGAAAACCGAGTTTCTCGCCAGCTTCAACCGCAGGACGAACCAGTAAGATTCGTTGGATTTCATTACGCTCTAACATATCCACTGCAGCAGCAACTGCTAGATAAGTTTTACCTGTCCCTGCTGGGCCGATACCGAAGGAAATATCACTTTGTAAAATGCGCTGTACATAGCGTTTCTGGTTGGCACCACGTGGATTGATTCGCCCTTTGCGGGTCTGTAACCAGACGCTATCCAGCCCTGTATGTTCTTGTTCGGAATCATCCATCAGTTCACGGTCGGTCTGTGAACCTTGAATCATCAAATGCAGGACATCGGCACTAATTTGTGGGGAAATTTCTGATTCTTGATAAAGCCGTTGCAATAGTGCTTCGGCTCTTTCAACTGTTTCTATATCACCGTCTAGATAAAAGGCATCGCCCCGGTGAGTAATTTTGACATCTAAACGTTGTTCGATTTGCTTTAAATGCCCGTTGTATGCACCGAGCATTCGTTTTAAATGTTCCATGGAAATTTCAGGGAACGTTACAGTACGTTTAATCGCTGAAGTCAAGAGAAACCCTTTTAGCTCACGTGTAGGAATACCCTTACATTACGCCACGTCAGGTTCAAGATTCAAGAGTTCACCATAAACTAAATTTAAAGTTTTAATTTCAGTGATCTCAATCTCCGCGAAACGCCCAATCCACGCGGCGTCACCGATAAAGGTCACAAGTCGGGTATTGTCCGCTGTACCAATTAAAACATTCGGGTCCTTGTCAGATACTTTTTCAATCAAGACACGTTCAATTTTACCCAGCATAGCATCGGTCTTATCAATACTTGATTGCTTGATCACTTGCTGAACTTGAGCCAAACGGTCTTTTTTCACCTGTTCTGGGGTATCATCTGGCAGGTCAGATGCAGGCGTACCAGGGCGTTTTGAATAGACAAAACTATATGAATGATCAAAATCTAAATCTTTAATAAACTGTAATGTTTCCGCAAAGTGTTCATCTGTTTCACCCGGGAAACCAATAATGAAGTCGCTAGATAAATGCATATCTGGACGGACTTTACGTAATTTGGCAATTTTATCAATGTAGACATCAATGGTGTGGTTACGCTTCATGGCTTGCAGTACATCGTTTGAACCACTTTGTACTGGCAGATGTAAATGTGACACCATTTGTGGTAAATCACGATAGCATTGAATTAAATCATCAGAAAACTCAAGCGGATGAGAAGTCGTATAGCGTAAACGTCCAATACCTGGAATTTCGGCCACTAAACGCAGTAATTCAGGGAAAGTGCAAATTTCACCTTCAAACGTTTCACCACGATAGCCATTTACGTTTTGACCAAGCAAGCTGATCTCACGCACGCCTTTTTCAGCTAAGCCCGCGATTTCAGCCAATACATCATCGAGTGGACGAGAAACCTCTTCACCACGAGTATAAGGTACCACACAGAATGAACAGTATTTAGAGCAACCTTCCATGATGGAAACGAATGCTTTAAAGCCTTCCACACGTGGCTCAGGCAAAAAGTCGAATTTTTCAATATCTGGGAAAGAAATATCAACCAGCTTGATTTTTTCTTTCTTTGGCTTTTCTATCTGTGCCTGATGCTGATCAAGCATCTGTGGCAAGCGGTGCAGGGTTTGCGGACCAAACACCATATCCACATAAGGAGCGCGTTTTTGAATGTTGTCACCTTCCTGAGAGGCAACACAGCCACCGACACCAATCACCAGATCAGGATTCTGTTCTTTGAGTTTACGCCAGCGACCTAAGCCACTGAATACTTTCTCTTGTGCTTTTTCGCGGATCGAGCAGGTGTTCATGAGCAGAATGTCTGCCTCATTTGGATTGTCGGTGAGTACATAACCATGTGAATCACCCAATAAGTCTGCCATGCGATGACTGTCATACTCATTCATCTGACACCCTTGCGTTTCAATATATAATTTTTTAATTGAAACATCAGTGGTGTGCGTTGGCTGGGTAACAGTGTTTTCTGAAGCAGCTTTTACAGCACTTGGAATGAATGTTTGAACCGTCATGCAGGCTCCTAAACAAGGTGGATTTAAACAAACCGCGGATTATAGCAGTATTTTTGTAAGAACGCAGAGAATAAAAAACTGACAAAAATGGACAGTTTATGAATAAAAATACGTGAGTTTTAATGAATATGAATCAGTAAGTTACATAACACAACAATAGTTGGAGCTTAGACTTATTACACTATGAGGGCAGGGAAAATTGGGCAAATGTATTGATGAAGATGAATAAGCAACATGATTTTACAACAACCATGATCAATAAACTGAATAATAAGAAAAACTTCCGCCGTATTGTGGCGGTTGGTGGCATGATTGTGTGCTCTTCTGTCTATGCATTGGATGAACAGTTCAATGATGCTCTACGTGCTGCAAGTTCTGGCAATATTGCATTGCTCGATCAATATCAATATGAAATGCAAAATGATGTATTAGGTTATTACCCTGAGTATTGGAAATTGAATACCAACCTAGGGCTACAACCTGCTTCTTCAATTATCGCTTTTGCGCAACGTTATCCTCAATCAGCGATGGCTGAAAAATTAGCAGCAGATTATGTCGAAGAAAAAGTAAAACAAGCCAGTTTTAATGAAGCAAAACCTGTACTCAGCTATGTCACTAATCCTGACCAAGAAGAGAGTTGTGCGGTTGCACAAGTCCGTGCCAAAACGGGGGATAGTCTAGTTTTTGCTGAATATAAAGATATTTGGTTAACGACAAGTACACAGCCTGAATCGTGTAATGGTTTAGGGCGACTGATGTTATCTAGTCCTTTGATGACTGCTCAAGATCGTCAACAACGACTTTGGGGACAACTGCGAGCAGGTCAATCTGGTTTAGCGATTGCGACCGCCCAAACTATAGGTCTGGATTTGTCCTTGGCTCAGTTGAATCAGATCCAAGCCAATCCATTGGCATATTTATGGAATGCTCCTAAAGCCAGCGATGCTGATTATGCATATTTAATTTTTGCATTGGGACGTGTCGCAGATAGTGATTTCACCAATGCTTTAGGAAATATTCAGCGTATTGCACAAGATACTCCTCAACCTGTACAAAAATATTTATATCGTACGGTAGGTTATGTGGGTGGAACGACGGTAATGAAGAATGGCTTTAACCGAGAAGTCCTCAATGCCTATGATCAAAGTTATGGTTATCCGTTTAGTCCAGAAGAAGCCGAAATTTATGCACGTCAAGCGATTCGTTTTGGTGCTTGGGAAAGTTTAATTCGTGCAATTGATGCCATGTCAATCACGCAGAAACAAGAAGATCGTTGGCAGTACTGGCTTGCTCGTGCTTCTGAACAGCGCTCAGATGCTGCTTCAAAGCAAGCTGCTCAACAGATTTATCGTAAGCTGGCACAAGCTGGGGATGACTACCATAATTTGCTAGCCAAAGATCGTTTAGGCGAACGTTATAATCATCAGCCTTATAACGAGCAACCAAGTTCACAAGATATTCAACGGTTAAACCAAAATATCCACTTTAAACGTGCATTTGCGTTAAAAAATATTGATGCACCAGCAAATTACATTAATCGCGAATGGAATTGGGCAGTCCGCCAAGCGTATTTGCAGCATGATGATGGTTTACTTTTAGCTGCCGCTAAGCAAGCGCATGATATTGGTTGGTATGACCGAGCAATCTATGCCGCAGATCGTACAACCTCGCGCCATAATGATACTTATCGCTATACAACACCACACCGTAGTAATGTCACGAGTCACAGTTACAATGCTGGTATTGATCCAGCTTGGGCATATGGTTTAATGCGCCAAGAAAGTCGGTTTGTTACATCCGCACGTTCACATGTGGGTGCAGGTGGTTTAATGCAAATTATGCCGAATACTGCAAAGTTAGTTGCACGCCAAATGGGTGAAACTTATAACCCAGCGGCTCTAAGTGAAATGAATATCAATATTCGTTATGGGACATACTATCTGTCAATGATTCAAAGCCAACTGAGTGGCAATGCTGTATTAGCAACAGCAGGTTACAATGCTGGCCCAAATCGTGCAAAACGATGGCAGCCAGATTTTCAAAACATGGCGGCTGATCAATACACAGAAACGATTCCATTGTTGGAAACACGTGATTACGTCAAACATGTGATGACCAATGCGACGCATTATGGTGTTGTGTTAGGGCTAGGCGCGCAATCCTTAGAAAAAAGGATGGGGACAATACCTGTGCGCAATGAACCTTAAAGGAACAAAGACATTTAATTTGAAACAATGAAGTTTTTATATTTGATGAAATTTATGAATTTATTCAAGGGACGGTTAGTTCGATCATTGCAGATCTTGATCTGTTACTTGGTCATGTCACTTGCTGCGCCGTTACATGCTGCAGAGAACCCTGATATTTCGGGTTATGTGATGCATGTTCAAATGACTCCGGCAGCTTGTTCCTTTGATTCATCAAGACAAAAACAGCGTAAATGTTTAGAAGGCTATTCTCTTACTATCGCAAGCTTATTGCCAGAAGTTCCTTTAAATCGGGATTGTTCCACTAAAACCTCTGCGAAATTATCCCCCTTGCAAGCTAAAGTTGTGGCGCGTGTAATGCCCGATGAAAATGCACGTGTGCAACTCTGGCAAAATGTTGGAGGGTGTATGTCGATGAATGCCAGTCAATATTTTAGAACGATTATTAATTTTGCTGAGCGCTTAAAAGTACCTGCTGATTTAACGAGTCCGAATACCATTGAAGTGCAAAAAGAAAACCTTCGACAACAATTTATGAAATTAAACCCCTCATTACCTCCTGCGGGAATTCGCTTTACCTGCCAGTCTTCAAAATTTGATTCTATTTTGACTGAGATTCGGGTGTGTTATCAAAAAAATGGGTCATACAAACAATGTGCAAGTCATATTGTGACGGGATGTCCAAATGAATTTACAATTAAAGGCAGTTATTAAGCTTTTTCTTCACTTAATTTGTATTTTCTATCAGACTTTTGTTGAAATCCATTCTCTTTTACATGCATCTGTGTTTGCTTTAGAGTACAATATTTGCCGTTTATGATAATTCGATTGAACCACTTTAGCGTTCAATTGTGCAAACGCATCTCATTGGAGAATATCACATGAAGCAACCCGTTCGTGTTGCCGTTACAGGCGCTGCAGGTCAAATTGGTTATAGCTTATTATTCCGTATCGCAAGCGGTGAAATGTTAGGTAAAGATCAACCTGTAATTTTACAATTGCTTGAAGTTCCTTTTGAGAAAGCTCAACAAGCGCTTAAAGGCGTAATGATGGAACTTGATGACTGTGCTTTCCCTTTATTGGCAGGCATGATCGGGACTGATGATCCTAAAGTTGCATTTAAAGATGCTGACTATGCTTTATTAGTTGGTTCACGTCCACGTGGTCCAGGTATGGAACGTGCTGACTTATTAAAAGTAAATGGCGAAATCTTTATTGGTCAAGGTCAAGCACTTAACGAAGTTGCTAGCCGTGACGTTAAAGTATTGGTTGTAGGTAACCCTGCAAATACCAATGCATACATCGCAATGAAATCTGCTCCAGATCTTCCAGCGAAAAACTTTACAGCAATGTTACGTCTTGACCACAACCGTGCGTTAACTCAACTTGCTCAAAAAGCGGGTGTTGCTGTTTCTGACATCGAAGATATGACAGTTTGGGGTAACCACTCTCCAACAATGTATGCTGACTACCGTTTTGCTAAAGCAAATGGCGAAAGCTTAAAAGACAAAATCAACGATGCGGCTTGGAACAAAGATGTATTCCTTCCTACAGTTGGTAAACGTGGTGCTGCGATTATCGAAGCACGTGGTTTGTCTTCAGCTGCTTCAGCTGCGAATGCTGCAATCGATCATATGCGTGATTGGGCATTAGGTACAAATGGTCAATGGGTAACGATGGGTATTCCTTCTGACGGTTCTTATGGTATTCCAGAAGGCGTTATGTTTGGTTTCCCTGTAACAACTGAAAACGGTGAATACAAAATCGTTCAAGGTTTAGAAATCGACGAGTTCAGCCGTGAGCGTATCAACTTCACGTTAAATGAACTTGAAGAAGAACGTGCTGCAATTGCAGACATGTTGAACTAATTTATCAGTTTGATAGATTGAAAAAGCACCTTTCATAAGGTGCTTTTTTTATGCTAAGTACACACAAAAAACAACAAGAAAATATAGACATCTTTCTGTATGTTAGCAGTATTACTGTTAAATTATTTCTATGAAGTAACTTGTTTGGGAGAATAACAATGTTTGAACAACAACCAACACTTGAGCTTTTATTTGAGCAGCTTGGACTGGAGGCAGATGATGCCTCAATTGAAAGTTTTGTAAAAACCCATCAGCTCAGTGCTGACCAGAAATTACATGAAGCTGAGTTCTGGAGCGTAGGTCAGCGAGATTTTCTAAAAAGTCATTGGGACAAAGATGATGAATGGGCCATTGTGATTGATGAACTGAATCAACAGTTGCATGTAGACAGTACCAAATAATGATTCAGTAAAAATAAAGCTCACATCAGTGAGCTTTATTGCGTAATAGGGTGCTAAACCATTCTTCTTTGCGGACTTCACCAAAAGCAGGATGAAGCTGCAATAACTCTAAATCATGTTCTAAGCAAGATACGTATTTCGTTAGCCAATGCCGTGTTAATGCTGGTTCTTGCTTCGCAGCTGAAGCGTAAGCCAAGAAGAAATAAATCTCTAAGTGTTCTGTATATGCCAAAGGTTTAAGAATTTGCTGTGTAATTAAAGCAAAACGCTGCTCTTTGGTTATCTCAAAGTAAATCATATACGCTTTGGCTAAACATAAAGACAAATTCAAATACAAACTTAATGGCATTTCATCATATTCAATACGTGCTTGTTCAAGCAGTACGATTGCTTCCTGTAAGAAGTGTAATTGTTCCTGACGTACATGGCTGAGTACGACTAGCTGTAAACGCAGATCAGCACGCTCTAAAGCAAGTTCAGGACTATTGTTCTCTAAAAAGAGCTGGTCAGTTTCACCAATTCGTGCAATGACTTGTTTCGTCTCATTCGACATGTATTGATCCATAATCATCAGTTATGCTTAGCTATATAAGGCTGTTTTCTTGAATTTAAAGGGCTTAGCCCTGATTCCAGATTGAGCCTCCACTGCGTAACCATGCAGTAATCGACAAGCGCTGGTGATTTGAGCGTAGAACCTCATGTAATAAATCGCTCTGGAAAATCGCCAGACGATTAGGCGTGGGCTGGATAATATGCCATTGACCATTTTTATCCTGCAAACGTAATTGACCACCCCAATCTTCCTGCCAATCTTTATGTAGATAAAAAACGGTTGAAATCATGCGGTCATTTTTTTGTTGAGGATTATCACGATGTAAAGCATAAAATTCACCTGCGTTATAGCAGGCAAAATGTGCTTCTACTTCTTTAATCCCAAGATAAAAAGCCTGATTTAACGCTTGTGAGAACTCTTCTAAAGCTTGGATATGCTGTTGGGCAATCGCTAACTGACCATCAATCCATAGAATATGGTCACTACGGATATGACTGACAACGCCGTTTTGTACTCCTGCTGCTCTGAATTCAGCAAGATGGGTGCTGCATTCTTGTACTAGCGATTCCACATATTCAGCCGAGTAGACATCATCAATTAGAGCAAAACCAAATTCATTTAAATCATCTAAAATTTGATCTAAGTTCCATGAACTTGTGAAAGAGGTTTGTTGCATAGAACTCCAGTTCATTAGTAAGTTGATTACAGTGCAATTTTAGATGATCACATCAACGCTAAAGAATACTTTTTTCTTTCATGTTAAACTATCCTTTGAATTGAGGAATAATTGTCAACATGAATTACCGTCACCATTTCCATGCGGGTAACTTTGCCGATGTTATGAAGCATGTACTTTTGCTTCAACTGCTCGCTCGTTTAAATGCTAAAGATAAACCTTATCGATATATCGATACCCATGGTGGTGCAGGTAAATATGATTTATCTACGTCTGAAGCACAAAAATCAGGTGAGTTTTTAACGGGTATCCACCGTTTGGTCAAGCTTGATGATTCGATTAAACGTAATGCACCTGAAGGCATAAAACAATATCTTAAAATTGTTGAAGATATGCGTGCAGGTTCAGGTAAAGGCGCTTATCCAGGTTCACCTTGGTTTGCGCTTGAAGGCATGCGTGATATTGATAAAGCAACTATATTTGAAATGCAGCGTGATGTGTTTCAACAATTGTATTTTAATATTCGCGATAAACGTGCGGGTTTGCATGAGCGTGATTTTTATGAAGGTCTGATGGGTGTCATTCCACCTAAAGAAAAACGCGGATTGGTCATGATTGACCCACCTTACGAAATTGAGCGTAAAGACTTCCCACAATTGGTTGAAATTCTCCAAGCCGCACATAAAAAATGGCCAACAGGTGTGTTTGCAGTTTGGTATCCAATCAAAGATCGCGCCATGATTGAACGTTTTGAAAAGAAAATGTTCAAAACAGGAATTCGTCGCCAATTAATTTGTGAAATCTGTGTATGGCCAGATGATACACCAGTTGGCTTGAATGGCTGTGGTCTGCTAGTGATCAACCCACCCTGGAAATTTTCAGAAGATGCAGATCAGGCCCTACAATGGCTATTCCCGCATTTACGTATGAGTGAAAATGGTGGTCATGCCGCTGTGCGTTGGTTGGTGGGTGAATAACCCATCTCGCCACTAAAGAAGTCAAAATATTCTCGAGGAATTGAAAATAATGACAAATTCTCTTAAACCTGATGCTGATTTAAATGAAGAAGACCATTCTTTTGATGGCATCACCTTTGAAGTAGAAGAAGAAGAACAAACGCATGAAGGGCAAAAAGTAAAACGCCGTGGTATTTATTTATGGCCTAATCTTATTACTACAGCAGCGTTGCTTTCTGGTTTTTACTCCATTATTGCGAGTATGAATGGCAACTTTAATCAGGCGATTTACGCAATCTTTTTAGCTGCATTGCTTGATGGATTAGATGGTCGAGTTGCACGCGCAATCGGTGCGCAAAGTGCATTTGGTGAGCAGTATGATTCACTTTCTGACTTATTAGCTTTTGGTGTTGCACCAGCGATTCTGATGTATAGCTGGAGTTTACATGACCTTGGACGTATCGGTTTAGCTTGTTGTTTTATTTATACCGCGTGTGCTGCATTTCGTTTAGCACGTTTTAATGTGCAAATTGGTGTGGTGGATAAGCGTTACTTTATTGGAATTGCGAGCCCATTAGCTGCTGTTACTGTGATTTCAGTGGTGTGGGTCGGTCGTGATTTCCCATTTGTTTTTGATTTAAAAGATATTGTGATTCAAGTAATCAACTCTGTTGTGATGGTTGGTGTTGGTTTACTTATGATTTCAAATATCAAATACTATTCATTTAAACAAATGGATCGTAAACGTGTACCTTTTGTTGTGATGTTGCCTGTGGTCTTGATTTTTGCAGCAATCACGTACAACATTCCAGTAGGGATCTTGATTGTATGTATTCTTTATGTACTTTCAGGCTTTGTAACGACTTTATTTGCAAAAAAGAATGAAGCAAAAATAATAACTTAGAAAAGAGAGGTTCAGTATGCCAATATTGATGAATAACAATCAATTAAAGCGGCTGAACCTCAATAAGTCAGAGGCTTTAACATTCTATCCGCCAAAAGGCTTATTTAAAATTGTTTATCAAGCTTTAATTCTGCCGAATTTACCTGAGCCCTTTTATTACTTAAATTTTATTAGTCTAATCGGTCAACCTCGCATTCCGATTTGTTATAACGCCAGTGCTATTACTACGACGGCAATTGATACTGCGACCGTTTTGGTCAGTAGTAGTGCCTCAACTGTTGGACATCTCAAAAGTTATAGTGCCAAAGAGCAGTGTCAATTGGAGCAAGACCGTTATCAGTTTTTAGATGTAGATCAAATCCAAGTTGATTTCCCAAATTATTATTTTAAGCGTGATGATGATGAGCTCGGTTGTCAACTCCAAGTGAATATTGACTCTGAAATAGAAAATCATTCAGCTTTACAATGGGGAGTTGGCGATTATTGGTATGTGCGTTGCCAATGTGAAGGGGAAATCACCTATAAAAAACAAAAGTATCAAATTGAAGCACAGGGTATTTTAAAACATGCTAGAGCCATGTATTTGCCCTTTATAGCCTTTCATTTTTTTACCTATCAAATCATTCAGATTAATGCAGATTTGCAAATTATTTTGTCCGAACTCAGAAACCAGTGGAATAGTATTATTTTTTCTCGGATTGAAATTCAGTCGAATGAACAGCAATCTCGACTTTATGATGATCAAGTCATTTTTGATGTCAGCCGTGTTTATCCAAAAGTACAAACACCAAATGGACGAGATATGTATTTACCACGAGAATTTAGTTGGCAATATTCAGAAAAGGATGTTGTTGTCTTTCAACTAACAGCACAAAGTCGAGGTGATTATAAATTTGGTTTGGCAGCAGGTTATGTGGGCAGCTTTCACTATCAACTCTTATGGGACAATGGGAGTTATGAGGGCACGGGATACTGTGAATATATCGATTGCAGACCTTTACACTGGCAAGAAAAAAATAAAACTGAGCAAATCTTAGACCAAATTCCACATTTTCAGCCTTATTTGTGTAAAAAATAATCTATCAGTTTGAATATTAAAATAAATTCCAATAAATCACTTGCAAGCGAACTGAAATGCTGTAGAATGCACATCCATCGGTGGTGATGCAGATAAAAAACTTGTTGAGAAACAAGGATTTGGCTAGATTGGTTAGGTTCTTGGGTTGGTTGGTGAGTTTTAAGAATATCGAAATTACCTGTTGACTTTAATTTAGATTAGAGTAATATAGCCGACCTAGCTTGATGATGACGAATCATCGAGAAGATCATTAAGAGAATAGAAGAACAACTTGTGTGGATTTTTACTGGTTGATCGATCGAAAATATTTCATTGATTGAATGGTAGAAATTACTCGAAGTTTATTTGAGCGAATTTTTAGTCAGAAAATTGATGAGCCAGATTTAGTACTTTTAGTAAAGTACAAATGATTTTAAACTGAAGAGTTTGATCATGGCTCAGATTGAACGCTGGCGGCAGGCTTAACACATGCAAGTCGAGCGGAGATGAGGTGCTTGCACCTTATCTTAGCGGCGGACGGGTGAGTAATGCTTAGGAATCTGCCATTTAGTGGGGGACAACATTCCGAAAGGAATGCTAATACCGCATACGTCCTACGGGAGAAAGCAGGGGATCTTCGGACCTTGCGCTAAATGATGAGCCTAAGTCGGATTAGCTAGTTGGTGGGGTAAAGGCCTACCAAGGCGACGATCTGTAGCGGGTCTGAGAGGATGATCCGCCACACTGGGACTGAGACACGGCCCAGACTCCTACGGGAGGCAGCAGTGGGGAATATTGGACAATGGGCGGAAGCCTGATCCAGCCATGCCGCGTGTGTGAAGAAGGCCTTTTGGTTGTAAAGCACTTTAAGCGAGGAGGAGGCTACCTAGATTAATACTCTGGGATAGTGGACGTTACTCGCAGAATAAGCACCGGCTAACTCTGTGCCAGCAGCCGCGGTAATACAGAGGGTGCGAGCGTTAATCGGATTTACTGGGCGTAAAGCGTGCGTAGGCGGCTGATTAAGTCGGATGTGAAATCCCTGAGCTTAACTTAGGAATTGCATTCGATACTGGTCAGCTAGAGTATGGGAGAGGATGGTAGAATTCCAGGTGTAGCGGTGAAATGCGTAGAGATCTGGAGGAATACCGATGGCGAAGGCAGCCATCTGGCCTAATACTGACGCTGAGGTACGAAAGCATGGGGAGCAAACAGGATTAGATACCCTGGTAGTCCATGCCGTAAACGATGTCTACTAGCCGTTGGGGCCTTTGAGGCTTTAGTGGCGCAGCTAACGCGATAAGTAGACCGCCTGGGGAGTACGGTCGCAAGACTAAAACTCAAATGAATTGACGGGGGCCCGCACAAGCGGTGGAGCATGTGGTTTAATTCGATGCAACGCGAAGAACCTTACCTGGCCTTGACATACAGAGAACTTTCCAGAGATGGATTGGTGCCTTCGGGAACTCTGATACAGGTGCTGCATGGCTGTCGTCAGCTCGTGTCGTGAGATGTTGGGTTAAGTCCCGCAACGAGCGCAACCCTTTTCCTTACTTGCCAGCATTTCGGATGGGAACTTTAAGGATACTGCCAGTGACAAACTGGAGGAAGGCGGGGACGACGTCAAGTCATCATGGCCCTTACGGCCAGGGCTACACACGTGCTACAATGGTCGGTACAAAGGGTTGCTACCTAGCGATAGGATGCTAATCTCAAAAAGCCGATCGTAGTCCGGATTGGAGTCTGCAACTCGACTCCATGAAGTCGGAATCGCTAGTAATCGCGGATCAGAATGCCGCGGTGAATACGTTCCCGGGCCTTGTACACACCGCCCGTCACACCATGGGAGTTTGTTGCACCAGAAGTAGGTAGTCTAACCGCAAGGAGGACGCTTACCACGGTGTGGCCGATGACTGGGGTGAAGTCGTAACAAGGTAGCCGTAGGGGAACCTGCGGCTGGATCACCTCCTTAACGAAAGATTGACGATCGGTAAGAATCCACAACAAGTTGTTCTTCGAAGATGTATCTGAGGGTCTGTAGCTCAGTTGGTTAGAGCACACGCTTGATAAGCGTGGGGTCACAAGTTCAAGTCTTGTCAGACCCACCAATCTGCAACAAAGCTAGAGATTAAGATATATCGTTCATTAAGTGATAAGCTGGGGACTTAGCTTAGTTGGTAGAGCGCCTGCTTTGCACGCAGGAGGTCAGGAGTTCGACTCTCCTAGTCTCCACCATGAATTAAAAGAGTTTGTAAAAACGAAATTAATTCAAAGCTAAATAGATTATAGAGTTTAATGAATAAAAAGATTAAGTAATTGATCTTGGTTTATTAATCTCTGTGATTTATCACAGTTTACTGCAAGCTGACGAGGCTGTAGTTAATCATTAACAGATTAGAAAATTGAGTCTGAAATAAATTGTTCACTCAAGAATTTAAGTTGATCGAAGTAATTTGATTGATTTAAACATATTGAGAACTAGCAAAAACACTGAATCAAGCGTTTTGGTATATGAATTTAGATTGAAGCTGTACGGTGATTAAGTTCACGAAGCAACAAACTGGATGAGAGCGATGTAAGTTGAAAAACGAGCATAGCAATCTGTCCTAACCTTACTTGTAAGGGTTAGCGACTGTTTGGGGTTGTATAGTCAAGTAATTAAGTGCATGTGGTGGATGCCTTGGCAGTCAGAGGCGATGAAAGACGTAATAGCCTGCGATAAGCTCCGGGGAGGCGGCAAATATCCTTTGATCCGGAGATTTCTGAATGGGGGAACCCACCCGCTATAAGGCGGGTATCATAAGCTGAATACATAGGCTTATGAAGCGAACGAGGGGAAGTGAAACATCTCAGTACCCTTAGGAAAAGAAATCAATTGAGATTCCCTTAGTAGCGGCGAGCGAACGGGGATCAGCCCATTAAGTTGTGTGTGTTCTAGTGGAACGCTCTGGGAAGTGCGAACGTAGAGGGTGATATTCCCGTACACGAAAGGGCACACACAATGATGACGAGTAGGGCGAGGCACGTGAAACCTTGTCTGAATATGGGGGGACCATCCTCCAAGGCTAAATACTCCTGACTGACCGATAGTGAACCAGTACCGTGAGGGAAAGGCGAAAAGAACCCCTGTGAGGGGAGTGAAATAGATCCTGAAACCGCATGCATACAAGCAGTGGGAGCCGACTTGTTCGGTGACTGCGTACCTTTTGTATAATGGGTCAGCGACTTATATTCAGTAGCGAGGTTAACCGTATAGGGGAGCCGTAGAGAAATCGAGTCTTAATAGGGCGTATAGTTGCTGGGTATAGACCCGAAACCAGGCGATCTATCCATGAGCAGGTTGAAGGTTGGGTAACACTAACTGGAGGACCGAACCCACTGTCGTTGAAAAGCCAGGGGATGACTTGTGGATAGGGGTGAAAGGCTAATCAAGCCTGGTGATAGCTGGTTCTCCCCGAAAGCTATTTAGGTAGCGCCTCGGACGAATACCATTGGGGGTAGAGCACTGTTTCGGCTAGGGGGTCATCCCGACTTACCAAACCGATGCAAACTCCGAATACCAATGAGTACTATCCGGGAGACAGACTGCGGGTGCTAACGTCCGTAGTCAAGAGGAAAACAATCCAGACCGCCAGCTAAGGCCCCAAAATCATAGTTAAGTGGGAAACGATGTGGGAAGGCATAGACAGCTAGGAGGTTGGCTTAGAAGCAGCCACCCTTTAAAGAAAGCGTAATAGCTCACTAGTCGAGTCGGCCTGCGCGGAAGATGTAACGGGGCTAAAACTATGTGCCGAAGCTGCGGATGTATACTATGTATACGTGGTAGGGGAGCGTTCTGTAAGCCGATGAAGGTGTGTTGAGAAGCATGCTGGAGGTATCAGAAGTGCGAATGCTGACGTGAGTAACGACAAAACGGGTGAAAAACCCGTTCGCTGAAAGACCAAGGGTTCCAGTCCAACGTTAATCGGGGCTGGGTGAGTCGACCCCTAAGGCGAGGCCGAGAGGCGTAGTCGATGGGAAATTGGTTAATATTCCAATACTTCTGTGTAATGCGATGAGAGGACGGAGAAGGTTAAGTCAGCCTGGCGTTGGTTGTCCAGGTGGAAGGTTGTAGGCATGTATCTTAGGCAAATCCGGGGTACTCTATGCTGAGAGCTGATAGCAAGCTGTACTTGTACAGTGAAGTGGCTGATACCATGCTTCCAGGAAAAGTCTCTAAGCTTCAGTTACACAGGAATCGTACCCGAAACCGACACAGGTGGTCAGGTCGAGTAGACCAAAGCGCTTGAGAGAACTCTGCTGAAGGAACTAGGCAAAATGGTACCGTAACTTCGGGAGAAGGTACGCTGCTGACGGTGATGGGACTTGCTCCCTGAGCGGTTGGCAGCCGCAGAAACCAGGCCGCTGCAACTGTTTATTAAAAACATAGCACTCTGCAAACACGAAAGTGGACGTATAGGGTGTGATGCCTGCCCGGTGCTGGAAGGTTAATTGATGGGGTTAGCGTAAGCGAAGCTCTTGATCGAAGCCCCAGTAAACGGCGGCCGTAACTATAACGGTCCTAAGGTAGCGAAATTCCTTGTCGGGTAAGTTCCGACCTGCACGAATGGCATAATGATGGCGGCGCTGTCTCCAGCAGAGGCTCAGTGAAATCGAAATCGCTGTGAAGATGCAGTGTACCCGCGGCTAGACGGAAAGACCCCGTGAACCTTTACTGCAGCTTGACATTGAACTTTGACCTTACTTGTGTAGGATAGGTGGGAGGCTTTGAAGTTGGAACGCTAGTTCCAATGGAGCCGTCCTTGAAATACCACCCTGGTAATGTTGAGGTTCTAACTCTGCCCCGTAATCCGGGGCGAGGACCATGTCTGGTGGGTAGTTTGACTGGGGCGGTCTCCTCCTAAAGAGTAACGGAGGAGTACGAAGGTGCGCTCAGCGTGGTCGGAAATCACGCGTAGAGTATAAAGGCAAAAGCGCGCTTAACTGCGAGACCCACAAGTCGAGCAGGTACGAAAGTAGGTCTTAGTGATCCGGTGGTTCTGTATGGAAGGGCCATCGCTCAACGGATAAAAGGTACTCTGGGGATAACAGGCTGATACCGCCCAAGAGTTCATATCGACGGCGGTGTTTGGCACCTCGATGTCGGCTCATCTCATCCTGGGGCTGAAGCAGGTCCCAAGGGTATGGCTGTTCGCCATTTAAAGAGGTACGCGAGCTGGGTTTAGAACGTCGTGAGACAGTTCGGTCCCTATCTACCGTGGGCGCTGGAAATTTGAGAGGATCTGCTCCTAGTACGAGAGGACCAGAGTGGACGAACCTCTGGTGTACCGGTTGTGACGCCAGTCGCATCGCCGGGTAGCTATGTTCGGAAGGGATAACCGCTGAAAGCATCTAAGCGGGAAGCCTACCTCAAGATAAGATTTCCCTAGGAATTTATTCCTCTAAAGAGCCGTTCGAGACTAGGACGTTGATAGGTTGGGTGTGGAAGCACGGTGACGTGTGAAGCTGACCAATACTAATTGCTCGTGAGGCTTGACTATACAACACCCAAACAGTTGTTGTATTCAAGATAAATTCAATACACAACTTGATTTAGTGTGAAAACTAGTTAAAATGCTGAACACAAAGTTAGACTCAATATCTAATCCGTTAATAACTCTTTGGTTCGTAAGTAAGGCAGACATGAAGTGAAAACACAACATGATCAATAAGACCCCAAAACACCACAACAGTTTGCTGGCGACAATAGCAAGAGTGAACCACCTGATCCCTTCCCGAACTCAGAAGTGAAACCTCTTAGCGCTGATGGTAGTGTGGCACTTGCCATGTGAGAGTAAGTCATCGCCAGCTTTTAATTCTAAACACCCCCTCCGCATACGCAGAGGGGGTGTTTTTATTGCTGGGGCAAAGAAATTGGGAGTTGATCTAAGAATAAATTTTAGTCTGATGAAAATTGTGTCATATGTAGAAATTAGAGTTGTGTTATTCTCTTAGTAGTATGTCGAATAATTAATAAAGATGGGTTAGCATGATTTTTTATACACTTTTATCTGCTTATCGAAAGAGTGGGGTGTTTTTATTGCTGGGGCAAAGAAATTGGGAGTTGATCTAAGAATAAATTTTAGTCTGATGAAAATTGTGTCATATGTAGAAATTAGAGTTGTGTTATTCTCTTAGTAGTATGTCGAATAATTAATAAAGATGGGTTAGCATGATTTTTTATACACTTTTATCTGCTTACGACTTGGTCTAGTTTTCTAGCAGGGGATTTAATTGAGCTTGTGCGAAGAACGATTGGACAGAACGTGCTTGAAGAAATGCTTGAATGTCTTAAGCAGCAAAACATAAAATAACTCTATGCTGTTTGCATGTTTGTTAAATGAGAGGGATACAACCCTCTATCACAATAAATATTTGCACCTTTGCTATTTTTGAGCAGATTAATCAGTAGAAAAGAGCTTTGCTTATAGGCGTAAACATTGCTTTATGTTATAAATATTTTTATGGGCATGTTTTTTGCTTATTTAAAAAGGGAAGTCTTAGTATGAAATTATCTGTAGGGTTGAAAGTTGCGAATAGTTTATCGTTAACCCCTCAATTACAACAGGCAATTCGTTTACTACAACTTTCTAGCTTGGAATTGGAGCAAGAAATACAAATTCAATTAGATAGTAATCCGTTACTGGAAAAAATTGAAGAAAATAATACAACAGAAAGTTTATCTACTTCAGAGATTAGTGAGTCAGGAGATTTAACAACTGAACTTAATGCAGATCATTTACCAAATGACTTGCCTGTTGATACCGAATGGGATGATATTTATACACATCAATCAACTGCATTAGCGTCGCCAGAATATGAGGAACGAGAGGATAATCGTCAAGTTCAATTGAGTTTAAAAGAACATATCTTAGAGCAAGTAAATTTATTACATTTTTCTACAGTAGATAAATTAATTGCTTATTGCATCGTTGATTCTTTAGATGATAAAGGGTTTTTAGATGCTGAATTAGATGATATTTTGCTTACAGTTACTCGTTTATTACAGGAAATGGAGAGTGCTGATGAGGTTGAAGAGGATGAAATTATTGTTGTTTTAAAACATATTCAACGTTTAGATCCAATTGGAGTGGGTTCTCGAAATTTAGCAGAATGTTTGAAGATCCAATTAGAAGGCATAGATCAAAAAAAATCATACTTAGCTGAAGCAAAGTGTTTACTGAAGTATTATGAATTATTAATAGCAAATGATTTAAATAAATTATTGAAACAAACAGGTTTGTCTAAAGAGCAGTTGAAAGGTGCTGTTGATTTATTAAAAACATTAAAACCATATCCAGGTTTAGAATTTAGCCAACAAGAATCTGAATATCAAGTTCCTGATGTTGTGGTTTCTAAGAAAGATCAGCATTGGCAAGTGCAGCTTAATCCCGATGTTATGCCTAAATTAAGGATTAATTCTTTTTATTCAAATATGATTCGTCGTGCTGATCAGAGTGATGATAATGTTTATTTACGTAATCAAATGCTTGAAGCGAAAAATTTTATTAAAAGTATAGATGAACGGCATAAAACATTACTCAAAGTTTCAACTTGTATTGTGGAACATCAGCGAGCTTTTCTTGAACAAGGACCTGAGGCGATGAAGCCTTTAGTTCTCCGTGATGTTGCAGAGGAAGTTGAATTACATGAATCCACTGTTTCACGTGTAACAACTAATAAATATATGCTTACACCACGTGGTTTATTTGAATTGAAATACTTTTTTTCAAGCCATGTTGGAACAACGACAGGTGGTGAAGCATCTTCAACTGCGATTCGGGCAATGATTAAAAAATTAGTTTCGAATGAAAATCCGCGTAAGCCTTTGTCTGATAATGCAATTGCGGAAATGTTGAAAGATGAGGGGATTGAAGTAGCTCGACGTACAGTTGCAAAATATCGTGAATCGTTACATATTCCATCATCTTCAGAAAGAAAAGTCTTGATCTAAATTTCAAGGTGTGACTATTCTAGGGATTCATTATTACGGAATAATGAATCTTTTTAATAATCACTAAAGGAATCGCTAAAATGATTTAATGAATGTTGAATCTTAATATGCATTAAATTTGCTTAGGCGATTCTTTGTATCCTTAGAAAAGGTGAGGGATAGAATTATGCAAATAACGATTCGTGGACACCATTTAACTATTACGCCTGCTATTGAAGAAAATATAAAAATGAAATTTAGTCAAATGACTAAGCATCTAGATCAAGTGAATAGTATGCAAATCAAATTGGCTAAAGATCATCAAATTGATAGACGTTCTCATAAAGGGAGCTCTAATCATATTGCTGAGGCGATTATTCGCTTACCGGGGATTGAACTGTTTGCACAGGCGACAGCAGATGATATGTATACTTCGATTAATAAATTAACAGAAAAACTAAAAAGACAGCTTGCAAAACATAGAAAAATACAGTGTTCTTATCAACATGAGCTGGCAATTTTAACTTAAGTTTTTTATCAAAAGAGGCTATTGCAACTAGCCTCTTTTTTTTATCGATAAAAAAAGAAAAGGCTTAATGAATTATCTGAAAAAGTTATAGTAAAATGTATGGTTTGACGCCATGGTTGTATAAGAGGTCTAGTAATGAATAGTGAGCAGCTCACGCAAATTTTAAAAGAAGCTTTCCCTGAAGCAGAAGTAGCAGTGAGTGGCCAAGCTGGGAAATTCGACCTTCGAATTGTTGATGATCAGTTTGATGGCAAACGTACGATTACTCGTCAACAAGCCGTATATGCACCATTAAACTCTTATATCGCAAGTGGTGAAGTGCACGCAGTTACGATTCGCGCAATGACAAAAGACGAATGGCGTAAAGCAAGCCTTTTCGGAGCTTAAATATTAATGGATAAATTTTTAATTACGGGCGGTGTTAAGCTCGAGGGCGAAGTACGTATTTCTGGTGCTAAAAATGCGGCTCTGCCTTTACTTGCTGCAATGATTCTTGCAGATTCTCCGATTACTTTAACGAATGTACCTCATTTAAAAGATGTGAACACCTTAGTGAAGCTGATTGCTGGCTTAGGCGTTACAATGAGCTATGAAGGGGATACGGTTCGTGCGGATGCGTCAACATTAGATAATCAGTTTGCACCTTATGAACTTGTGAAAACTATGCGTGCATCAATTTTGGTACTCGGCCCACTATTGGCTCGCTATGGAAATGCTAAAGTTTCATTACCTGGTGGTTGTGCGATTGGTTCACGTCCTGTTGATCAGCATTTAAAAGCATTGGAAGCTTTAGGTGCGCAGATTGAAGTTGAAAATGGTTATGTTCATGCTTCTGTTGATGGTCGCTTAAAAGGTGGCGAAGTTATTTTTGATATGGTCACTGTTGGTGGCACTGAAAATATCTTGATGGCTGCTGTATTGGCTGATGGTGTGACGACAATTCGTAATGCTGCTCGTGAACCTGAAATTACTGACCTTGCACAAATGCTCATTAAAATGGGTGCCAAGATTGAAGGTCTGGACACAGATACATTAGTTGTAACTGGCGTTGAAAGTTTACATGGCTGTGAATATGCGGTTGTTGCTGATCGAATTGAAACTGGTTCATATTTAGCTGCTGCTGCAATTACAGGTGGTCGAGTTAAAACCACGCATACGGACCCAGCATTGTTAGAAGCAGTATTGGATAAGTTTGAAGAAATGGGTGCAGAAGTGACCCGTGGTGATAATTGGATTGAACTAGATATGCAAGGTAAACGTCCTAAAGCTGTGAGCTTTAGAACTTTACCTCATCCCGAATTTCCAACTGATATGCAAGCGCAGCTTATGGCGGTCAATGTGATTGGTCGTGGTTTTGCAACGATTTCAGAAACAATTTTTGAAAATCGTTTTATGCATGTTCCTGAATTGTCACGTATGGGCGCAAATATTCAAGTGGAAGGGCATGATGCAGTCGTAACTGGCGTAGAGAAATTGCAAGCTGCTCCTGTAATGGCGACTGATTTACGTGCATCATTTTCTCTTGTTCTCGCTGCATTAGTCGCAGAAGGGGAAACCTTGGTTGATCGTATCTATCATATCGATCGTGGCTATGAACAAGTTGAAGAAAAGTTACAAAGTTTAGGTGCTCAGATTAAGCGAGTAAAAGGATGAATGACTTAAGAAACGATGATCCAAATTTTGATGTAATGGATAATTTTGATCATGGTTTAACCTTAGCACTCAGTAAAGGACGTATCCTAAAAGAGACATTACCTTTACTTGAGAATGCGGGTATTAATTTATTAGAAGATCCTGATAAATCACGTAAATTAATTTTCCCAACCACACATAAAAAAGTACGTATTTTGATTCTTCGTGCTTCTGATGTACCGACGTATGTTGAGAACGGTGCAGCAGATTTTGGTGTAGCGGGTAAAGATGTGCTGATGGAACATGGCGCCCAACATGTTTATGAGTTACTTGATTTAAAAATTGCAAATTGTAAATTGATGACTGCTGGTAAAGTTGGCATGGAACGTCCGAAAGGTCGTTTAAAAATTGCAACTAAATACGTGAATCTTACTCGTCAATACTATGCAAGTTTAGGTGAACAAGTTGATGTGATCAAACTTTATGGATCGATGGAGCTTGCACCTTTGGTTGGGTTGGGTGATTACATCGTCGATGTGGTCGATACAGGTAATACTTTACGTGCCAATGGTTTAGAGCCATTAGAAGAAATTTGCAAAGTTTCTTCTCGTTTAATTGTCAATAAAGCGAGCTTTAAACGTAAACAAGCCGTGTTAAATCCAATTTTGACGCAACTTGAAGAAGCTGTGAAATTACGTTCAGTATGATTTTGTATGATGATTCACAAAAACCGTTCTTTTGAACGGTTTTTTTATCGCTTAATTTTCTAATTAAGGGAAAGAATGTCTTAGTTTCAGGTTTGGCTGTGAGCTAAAAGGGTTTATCGTTTTTTGATTAGAGATAAGAATGAAAACGCCCTTGTAACGTAAACAAGAGTCTATTTAAAAATTACAAACACAATCTATTCCTTACATCGAGTGATTGCCGCATATTGAATCGGCTGATGAAGTTATAGCCCGCTCAGTTGAAAGTATTGCCAAACGAGCAATTGCGTGTTTGATGATTATCCAAGTAGCATGTGATTTAAAAAAAATCAGCAATTTGATCAAGAAACTAAAGACTTTATCGTTGATTTGCTAAATAAATTTGAAGTATTTGATGAGCTAACCCTTAAAGAACAAAATATTTTAAATTAAGAGGTTTCTCAACAAGATGTCGTGAATATGATTTGGAAATATAAGGCTTACTAGGTTTTACTTTGGGCACTCGGAATTGTAAAAGAGCTCAATGCTCCAAATGAAATAGCAGATTGTGATTTTGCAGTTCAGGTAGTTTCTGCTTGTCGCTCATTTGATGAATTTATGCAGCAAGTTGAGTTAAGAAATCTGGATGAAATTTTAGATCAGGCAGATTTGACCTATCGTTATGATTAGGCATGCGTAGATGCTCTTTTAAAACAACAAGATGCGCCTGAAAATTTAAATGCTTCAGTTGTTGTGGAACGTCATGGTGCTTTGAATTGGCTAATACAGCATGATGGAGATTGGGATAATCCAGACTTAAATACATAAAATCTAAAATATTTAAACCTAAAAATGATTTTTTCTATTAAAGCAGGTGGAAATGCTGATGTTATCTTGCCCACAAGCATGTTGAAAAAGAGTAAACTTAGCTTTCTCTTATTCGCCTTGTGGGTAAATTGATGCGACGTTTATCGACTCAGGATCAAAATTTTAAACAGGCATTTGCTGAACTTTTAGCATTTGAAACTGTGAATGATCCTCAATTAGTACAAACTGTAGACCAAATCATTGCTGATGTTCGTCAGTATGGTGATGAACATGTACTTAAATTAACACAACAGTTCGATCGACATCCAGCGCATCAATTCTCGGATTTGGAACTGACCCAAGCTCAACTTAAAACTGCATTTGAAGGCTTAAGCACAGAAATTCGTGAAGCCTTAGAATTGGCTGCAAAACGTATTCGTTCTTTCCATCAGGCACAAAAGCAGGAAGGTTGGACTTATGTTGATGATCTGGGGAATACCTTAGGTCAGAAAGTCACGCCACTTGATCGCGTCGGGATTTATGTTCCTGGTGGATTAGCATCTTATCCATCATCTGTACTTATGAATGCTTTACCAGCACATGTAGCAGGGGTTCCTGAAATTATCATGGTGGTTCCAGCGCCGAATGGTGAATTGAATCCATTGGTTTTAGCAGCTGCATATTTAGCAGGGGTAAGCCGTGTATTTACTATTGGCGGTGCTCAAGCCGTTGCAGCGTTAGCTTATGGAACGCAAACCATTCCAGCTGTCGATAAAATTACAGGACCGGGAAACCGTTTTGTAGCAGCAGCCAAACGTGCAGTCTTTGGTCAGGTGGGTATTGATATGATCGCGGGGCCTTCGGAAATTTTGGTGTATGCCGAAGGGAAAAATAATGCTGAATGGTTGGCTATGGATGTATTGTCTCAAGCTGAGCATGATACGGTTGCACAAGCCATTTTTATTACGCCAGATGAAGCACTTTTAAATGCTGTCGAAACAGCCATTGAAAAGCATTTAAGTGAATTGCCAAAAGCAGAAATTGCTCGAACTTCGATTCAAAATCGTGGTGCGTTGGTACTGGTAAAGGATCGTGCGGAAGCGATTAAACTGATTAATCAGGTTGCTCCAGAGCATTTAGAATTATGTCTTGATGATGCTGAATTAATGAGCCAAGAGATTCGTCATGCAGGTGCGATCTTTATGGGGCGTTATACGCCTGAAGCGATCGGTGATTATTGTGCAGGTCCAAATCATGTTTTACCGACTTCGGGGACAGCGCGTTTTTCTTCACCGCTCGGCGTTTATGATTTCCAAAAGCGTTCAAGTTTAATTATGTGCTCGCAAGAGGGCGTTAAAACTTTGGCTAAAACAGCAGATGTGTTGGCAGTTGAAGAAAATCTTGATGCCCATGCACGCTCGGCACGCTATCGTTATCAATAACCGATTCGAAGAATATATAGGGGCTGATAGAAGCCCCTTTTTTGAGATATATGAGAGTAGAACAATGACGTTTACAACTGAACAAATGCGTTTTTGGAGTCCAGAAGTTCGTGAACTTGAGCCATATGTACCAGGTGAGCAGCCTAAGATTCAGAACTTACTAAAACTTAATACCAATGAAAACCCATATCCACCATCACCTAAAGTTGTGGAAGCTGTTCAAGCAGTTTTAACTCACCAAGCCGATGCTTTGCGCTTGTATCCAGATCCAGATGCGACCGCTTTAAAGCAGGCAATTGCTAAACAGCAGCATGTTGATATTGCTCAAGTCTTTGTCGGTAATGGTTCGGATGAAGTTTTAGCGCATATTTTTAAGGCTTTTTTTATTCAGAAAAAGCCAATTCTCTACCCAGATATTACCTATAGTTTTTATCCTGTTTATAGCCAGTTTTTTGGAACTCAGACCAAGCAGATTCCATTGAATGAAAAATTCGAAATTGATGTGTCGGATTATGAACAGGAAAATGGCGGTATTATCATTACTAATCCAAATGCGCCAACCAGCATTGCATTAGGATTAGCGCAGATTGAGCAAGTACTTAAAACAAATCCTGATCGAGTCGTGGTGATTGATGAAGCCTATGTCGATTTTGGTGCAGAGTCAGCAGTGCAATTGGTCAATCGTTACGAAAATTTAGTCGTTTGCCAAACCACATCGAAATCGCGTTCATTGGCAGGATTACGTGTCGGCTTTGCGATTGCACAAGCGCATTTGATTGCTGCACTTGAAGCTGTAAAGAATAGCTTTAATTCATACCCAATCGATCGTTTTGCGATTGCCGCAGCGGTAGCCTCATTTGACGATCAAGCTTATTTTGAAGCGCAATGTGCCAAAGTGATTGAGAGTCGAGAAAAATTAGTTGGTGATCTCGTGGCTTTAGGTTTTGATGTATTACCATCGAAAGCCAATTTTATCTTTGTCACGCATCCTCAATACGATGCTGCTCAACTGGCTCAACAATTACGTGAGCATGGTATTATTGTGCGTTATTTCAATAAACCAAGAATTAATCAATTTTTACGTATCACAATTGGTACCGATGAACAAAATCAACGTCTAGTCGATACACTTAAAACGCAAATTTTATAATTTGTACAAAAATTTAGTTCTCAGATTTTTGCCATGTATTGAGCAAATCAAGCATGGCAGAAATTTTATCAAAGCATTCTTGGTACTCGGCTTCGGCATCAGAAGCAACCGTAATGCCGCCACCTGCCCACATCGATAATTGATCCTGATATTTTTGAATACTGCGGATTAAGATATTCCAGCAACCTGTTCCATCAAAATTAAAATAACCCAAACTTCCACAATATGCGCCACGTGGAGCACCCTCTAATTCATTAATAATTTGCATAGCGCGAATTTTCGGTGCCCCTGTAATTGAACCACCCGGAAGGGCGGACAATAACATCTGCATGGGGTTTACTTCTTTTTTTAAGGTTGCAGTGATTTCACTGACCATATGATGGACTTGGTTGAAGCTTTCAATTTCGAAAAGTTTTGTAGTTTCTACAGATCCTGTTTCTGCATAAACACTTAAATCATTACGAAGTAAATCAACAATCATCACATTTTCAGACTGATCTTTTTCAGAGCGGCTGAGCTGATCTTTAGATTGTTGGTCTTGCTCGGCATCATCAAAACGAGGCATTGTACCTTTAATTGGTCGTGTTTTAATTTTTCGATTTGTTTGAAACTCGACAAACAATTCTGGAGAACAGCTGAGTAGCTCAAAATCATGTATCTTGAGATAGGCAGCATAAGGTGCATGGGTGAGCGCCCATAAATCCTGTGCTCGATCTAATAATGAGCCTTCTGTTTTTGCAATAAACTCTTGAGTTAAATTAATCTGGTAGCAGTCACCAGCTTTGATATATTCCTGCACTTGATTAAATGCATGTAGGTATTGTTGCTTAGACCAGCGCGGATAGCATTTTTCTAATAATGAGAAAGGTGTTTTTTGAATATTGATTGATTGATTGATTAGATTTATGACATTTTGATAGATACTTTCCGCTTCATTTTCATCACTATAAAAATACCAAGCATCATCCTGAAACTTTAAAAAAGTCGAATATAGACCTAAGAAAAAACTGGGTTGATTTCGTGAGACCATGTTTATAAATTGATTTGCGCTATAGTCATAGCTAAAAAAGCCAATATATCCACCACCAAAAGTAGTTTTCATTGAACTTTGTGAATGGGGTTGAAAATTTAAAAAATCGCTAATAGGTAAGGTTGCTTGTACATTCTTATATTTATTAAATTGAGTTTTACAAAATTTTTTGAGTTCTGACTGTTCTAATACTAAAAATTCTTGAGGCAAAAAACCAATTGTCGGAGTGTGATTGTCATATAAATAAACTAAACCAGTGAGTTCATTCAGTTGTATAAGAAGGTCAAATGCAGAGGTGAGTTGCGTGTCAAGTTTTTGCTGAAAATGAGACATATAACAAAAATACATTCATATACATTTGGAAAATATAATTGTACTACAATCATCTAAACTCTACTGATATTTATCCTATAGATAAAAGTTGAAAAATATTTCTGAAATGTATTGTGATTCTGTCTACTGAAATTGTAAAACAAGTTGCAATTTTCATGAATTGGTTTAAGAAAGCACAATTGTTTACATTTTGCAGTGATTTGGGCGGATGATAAAAGGTTTAAATAGGATATTTGACTATGATTTTCTAAAAATGCTGATTAAAAAACTATAGTGCTTTCCATATGTTAGAGCATATAAATTAAAGTGGTGCACGAAAAAAGTATTATGCCGTTTGTCGGGTTGTTTATAAAAATCGATTAACAGTAGTTGAACATAAAATAACAAACCTGTAATTTAGTACTTGCTAAACGAACTACTCAAGGATTGGAAGTTCAAGTTGTCATTAAGAAAAAAACGACCGTGGACAGTTTAGAGTAGTGAAAGTCAAAAAATAAATGCTCTTGGGAGAGTGCTCAATGAAAATGTTTACTAAACTAGCTTTAGTTTCTTCAATGGCGATTAGCGCGAATGCAATGGCTATGCAGTCAATGGATGATGCTGCACTAAGCGCTGCAACAGGTCAAGACGGTATCAATATTGGTATCGGTATCTCTAAAATTGAAATTGATAAAGTTTTAATCCACGATAATAATGGTTTGGATTCATTATTAAATGGCGGTAGCGCTGGTACTGTTTTTGCTGACCAAGCAGCGGTAGACGCTTATAACTTAGCTAACGGCACGACTCTTACTCTTACTGATATTAACCCTACTACAGTAGTTGCAGGTAGCTTGGGTGGTACAGGAAATGCGGGTGCAATCGTTATTAAATCTGATGGTAAGAGCGGTAGTAAAACTGAAAATAAAGGTATCGTAATTGAAGCGCCTGTAAATGCTGCTGGTAACGCTTATGACACAACTCGTAAATTAACTTCAGGTCTTTTAGCTGAACTTGTAATCGATACAGATGCAGGTAATGGTACTGATAATGGTGGTAACTCTGCATTCCTTAACGTAGCTGCTAAAGTATCTGGTTTAGATATCTATATCGGTGAAATTGGTGTGTCTGCTTCAAATGCTTCAGTTGTGGGTGATGTTCGACGCGGCAATAATTCTGGTAACTATAATGCAATCTTATCAGGTTTAACTTTAAAAACTGGTAAAATGGATGCAAATATTCAGCTAGGTGCTGCTCCACAAGGTGCAATGATTGTATTGAATACTACAATGTCAGGTGGTCTTGAAATTTCAAACCTTGGTATTTTAGATAATTCAACCAAAGGGAAAACTGTTGCAATCGTAAGTGGTACTCCAGTTAATACAACAGCTGCTGGTGAAATCAATCTAGGTAGTATCAAAATTAAAGATGCTAATTCTGGTACGACTGGTGGCTTAACTATGAACGCAAAAGTAAATGTATTTGGTAAGAGCGCGGTAAATAACGGCTTCTTACGCATTACAACAGGTTCTGGTACAACTTACGGTCAAGCTTTGAAAGCTGGTGATAGCCAAGATATGTACATCTCAACTGTTAAGTTAGGTAGTAAAGATGCTGGTTCAATTGGTGATGTTGAAATCCAAGGCATGACAACTTATTATAACAATGGTGCTGGTTTCAGCGCTACCAATGCGAACGAACGCGCTGGTGCTATGATCACAATCTCTGGTCACTAATTTAGTTGCCAAGCAAAAAAAGCGCATTATGCGCTTTTTTTGTTTTTACACTAATGCTTTTTTATTGATAGGGGGGATTTAATTAATATAAAATTCAGATGAAAATGTTATGCAATAGGAAGTAAAAAAGAATTAAATAAAGAATATTGTTTCTATATTGTAATGTTTATCATATTAAACTATAAAAATGAGTCTAAAGTATAAAAAAAGACAACATTTCGTCAAAAAAAACTAAAAAAAAGCTGTTTTTTTTTATAAAAAAAGGTATCTTCAACAAACAAGGATGGGGTGTTTACGAACACTAACAATAAAACGAATAAGGCAAGTTGTGCCATGGTTAGAAAAAGAGACTTATGTTAGAGATCGCTTTAGGCTCAGCATTGATGTATTACTTTACAACGCAAGCCTTCGAAATAGAAAAAAAGCCAGAGGGGACTGTGTATTACACAGAAACGTTAGATTCTCGTAACCCTTCATTTACTCGCAACCATCGTGAAGCGGTCACAATTAAACCCGCTATAGAAGACCAGTTTCGGGGGATTGTTCGTCAGGCCTATGACTACAGTTGTGGATCAGCCGCATTAACGACACTTCTAAACGGTTATGGTGGTTTGCGTCTGACCGAACAGCAAACCATGAGTGGTTTATTGCAATATGGGGAATATCAGCGAATTATTGAACGCCGTAGTTTTTCATTACTGGACATGAAACGTTTTGTCTCTGCATTGGGGATAAATAGTGGTGGTTATCGTGGAGAGTTCTCTGACTTAACTTCATTGAAGCAGCCAGCAATTGTTCCTATTACCTATGCTGGCTTTAAACATTTTGTTGTGTATAAAGCATATAAGAATGGGCGAGTGTATGTTGCAGATCCATCATTAGGCAATATTAGTTTTGATGAAATTCGCTTTAAACAAATTTGGGATAATAATACGCTTTTCATCGTTGATATTCCTGAGCAGTACCGTAAAAACCTATTAGCGCTGCAAGACTCGGATATGCGCCATGTAGAAGATGCAACTGTTAATAAATACGCGCTTGCGGAAATTCAGTTTCCGACACAAAAGTTTGAACGTATGGCTGATAAGGCATCAACGATGCGTAAAGTATTAGATGCAGATCCGACCTCTGCTACTTACAATCAACCAATTACGACTTTTATGCGCTTATATTACAAGCGGAAGTAATTTATAAATCATTAAAATTAATGTATTAATAGGATGTAACGCAAAATGAAAAGTCCATGGATGAACATCAGTGTGTTGGCATTAAGTATGAGTGCAGTAACAACAACACTTTATGCTGAAGAACAGAAATCAACGGAAGTTCAGACCGAACAAACAGCGCAAGTAGATCAAGCTACAGATGCAGTGAAAGATGAGTCCAATGTAAAAGCTGGTGATAGTCAAGCAACACAAGCAGCAAATGCATTACAAAAGCAAGAAGGTGATGCGACTAAAGAAACAAATTTACAAGAAGTATTTACATCTAACGAACGTCAATATTCATTGATAAAAAAAGGTGTTATTTCTTCTTATTATGACATTGATTACACATACTATCGAGATAGTAGACTAGATCTTGCTACGGGCGATAGTACAAGTGCTTTACAACGCTTACGTGTTGAAGAAGATGCAAACCATACACTTACAAATACATTTACTACCCAATATGGTTTACTTGATAACTTGACCTTATCAGCATCTATTCCTCTTATAGCAAAAAAAGATTTATTGCAACAAAAAACTGCTGCGGGTTTGGGTGATGTTTCTTTTGGTGCTCGTTGGGAGCCATTTCCATTAAAGCAAGGTCGTCTCCCATTAGTACTTTTTGGTAGTTTATCAACGAAAACTGGTGATAGCCCTTATGAAATTGGTATTGATGAGCTGTCAACTGGTAAAGGTTATTATTCTGTTGGTTTTGGTGCAAGTACTCGCAAATACATCGATCCTGTTGTGCTTTTTAGCTCAGTATCGGCGAGCTATGGTCTGAAAGAATCTGGACTTAACCAATTACGCGGAAGCAGAGTGTTGGATAGTTTCGATCCAGGTTTAAGTGGTGGGTTTTCATTCGGATTTGCATATTCGTTTAACTACGACGTATCACTCACAATGTCCTATCAGCAAAGTTTTAACACTGGTGCAAAATTTTACTTCAAGAATGATGAAAGTTATCAATCGGCCGATCAAAGTAGTGCCATGTTGTCATTTGCATTGGGCGTAAGGGTATCACCAGAGACAATTGTAAATGGCACGGTTGCTATTGGGTTAACGGAAGATGCGCCAGATGTGTCCTTGGGCTTGTCATTCCCACTCGATATTATAGGTTTCGGCAAAAAAGTTCGTTAAGGAGATGTAATGGTGAAATACCTAAAATTATGTCCTTTAACGGCAGCAATTTTTTTAGCTAGCTTATCTAATATTGCTAACGCACAATTAGGACAGGACTTATCTGTAGATTTACGTTCATTATCATTAGGAAATGCAGTTACTGCTGATCCACCAGGGATTAGTGCGGTACATTTTAATCCAGCAGCATTAGCTAAGATTGATGGGTTGCAAACTGATGTGCAAGGTATTTTAGCTAACTTTGCTATTCAACGTGAGTATTCAGCACCAGCTAATTATAACGTTTTTGGTTATTCCGATGATCCATTGGTTTGTAATGACGGACCAGAAGTTAGAACTGGAATTTGTACAGATTTCAAAGGAACAGTTCACGGGGACGTTGAATACGCAAGTATTTATGTACCGATTCTTAAAAAAATCGTAGATTTAGGACCTAATGCTCCATTAGCTGCACCAACTGCAGCGATTGCTTATAAGCCACCTGGTTCCAAAGTAACCTATGCGACAGCTATGTACGCACCATTAGTTGCAGGTTTTGGCGCAGAAGATGGTAATCCAAGTAATTATATGGGCCAACAAGTTGCATTAGAGCGTATTACCTATTTATCGCCCTCTTTTGGCTATCAAGTGAATGATCATTTATCAGTTGGTGCATCATTTGGTATGTCTTACCAAGCGATCGCACTTAAAACGGATCTACGCTTTCCAAATGAAATGATTGGTGTATTGCGAATGGTAGATGAAGTGGTATGTACTCCATTTAAGGATAATGGGGATATTATCACCGATTTACTATTATTTGGTATTTGTAACGCCAAAGAAGGTATGAACCCGTTTAGTAAAGTGGGGGCAATGGATGTATCTTTAGAGCAATCATTAAGTCCAAGTTATAATTTGGGCGTATTATGGGAGCCAACCGATGATTTTAGTTTTGGTATGGTTTATCAAAGTGAAGCTAAAATGCGATTGCGAGGTAAATATTTAATTAATAATGCGACAGCTCCGCAACAACTCATAGCTGGTTTAAATTCGTCAGCGACTGGTCAAATTCTTGCGGCAATTCTTGGCTTCCCTGGGTATATTCCTAATGTGGAATCTGGTTTAGTAGCTATGGATTTTAAATATCCACAACATTTTAAAGCGGGTATAAAATATAAAATATTTCCCGACTTGCAAATGAACTTTGATCTTGGTTGGACCGACTTCGCTGCATGGGATAAGTTTAAGTTTGAATTTGATCGACAAATATCATTATTAAAGGTTGCTAAACTTTTGTCTGCTGAAGTGACGGATCGTTCTTTAGCCTTACCTTTAAAGTTCCAATCATCTTGGCGCTGGGGAATTGGTTTTGAATATTCTGCAACTGATCGATTGAAGTTACGCATGGGTTATGAGCCTCGCACGAGTTCGATTCCTGACGATAAACGAAATACGATGGTACCTATTAATAATGCTCAATTATTTGGTTTAGGTGCTGGTTATCGATTTGATCAAGATACAGATTTGGATCTTTCAATTGGCTTCTTACGGAGTCGTGATGATATTCCTGCAGATACTAGTAGCCTTGCAAATAAAACAGGGGTTGATAATATTTTATTAAACCCGTATGCAGGCCTAGATATTAAAACCAATACTAAGGTAACTTTGCTTGGTATCAGCTATAGAACAAAATGGTAATGTTAACGACTATGATAATAAAACAATCTAAGCTTGCAATATCTGTAATTTTTACTGTTATTGCAAGTACTTCGGTTGTATATGCAGATGGTTTTTATACAATTATTGGCCCTGATGGAAGACCAATGATTATTCCTAAAAAACCAACAGAAAATGAGAATAGAACAGATAAGGTTATACGTTCTAATGATGTTGATTCTCCAGCAGCATCAGAAAAAAATCTACCTGTTAGAAATAATGTTAAATTAAATTTACCAACAATATTAATGTCTAAGCAAGATGCTGTTAAGAATGCAGTTAAAATGCAATCATCTTCAGAATCAAAATTAGCTTCTGACGCAGAAGTAGTCCATCAACCAAAATCTCAAAATACTTCAAAAGAAATAATTGATGCAAATACGAATAAAAAGATAACACCAAAATTAAATGTTGCTAGTAAAAGTCTAACCAATATTGAGGCAGAATCATCTGCTTCATCTGCTTCATCTGCTTCATCTGCTTCATCTGCTTCATCTGCTTCATCTGCTTCATCTGCTTCATCTGCTTCATCTGCTTCATCTGCTTCATCTGCTTCATCTGCTTCATCTGCTTCATCTGCTTCATCTGCTTCATCTGCTTCATCTGCTTCATCTGCTTCATCTGCATTCATACAAGTAGATGGTATTGAATATGTGAATAATGAATATTTAGAAGATCAGGAATTTAATTTAGAGGGTAAAAAGCGCTTTTATACTATGCCTGATGGTACAGGACGTTTAGAGACGATAGAGCGTAAAAAAGGCGTAAGTCGATCAATTTTGGATAAAATATTAAACAAATCAAACCAGAGTCTAAATTCAATTACTTTATCTAATAATTATGTTCGTTTATCTGCACAAGATTTATCTCTGGCATTTGAGAATGATCGTTGTTTCTTAGAAAGTTATAGCAAAAATAAAACAATCAAGAGTTTAGTTCCCGAAAAAGAAATTGGCTTATGGCCTCGGAAACCTATAAAAGAAAAATTTGAATATGAATTGGTCAAGCTTGATCAAAATATTCAATATATGCAATTTGATTCTTATGCATCTAATACTGATAAACCGACATATTATTGGCCTTTAGTGATTTTTTTAGATAAGTCTGGTTGTATATTAGAAGGCGTGAGTGGATTTAAGAATCAGAAGATTCCAGCAACATTATTACAACATGCAGCCCTTCAAGGTGTAATTAAGATACCGCCTAAAAGTTATTATATGATGATGACTCCATTAGCATCAGCCGTGGATGTTCCAGAGCAGGAACTTTCAAATCAAGGACAGATTAAGATTGCTGCTTTACAGTAAGCATTAATAGGATGAACCCATGACAAATAACAAAATTTTCTTACCCTTTGCTTTAACGACATTAGTAGCATTATTACAAGGCTGTGGAGGCGAGAGTACAAAAATTAATGAAGATCCAAATAAAGGGGTTAGTGGCGTAACAACTAGTACGAGTTGTACGCCTACAAGTAGCGACTGTCTACCCTTTGCCATGGATTATCCTATTTCTGGTTTAAATTTTGATTGTAGTAGTGATAAGGCAAATCACTTTGCAACTAAACTTGATTCAAATGTTGTTGGTGGAGCTTGTAAATTAGGCGACACAGCAACTTTTTATATACAAGGTAAAGATGCTAAGAAAATTAACCTTGGTATTGTGAAATTAGATGATATTTCTAAGATTAATGACTCAAGGTATCCAGTACCACGGCTTCGAGTAATTGATTTAGCAAGCGCATTGACAGGAAAAATGCCAACAGCACTTGATCCAAATGATGAGACTATTCGTGTAGCGATAGCATTAATAAAAATTTTCCATAGTATTGGTCTTGAGCAAGAAGATAACGCTTTGGGGGATATTCAACCTACTCAGATTACTAACGAAAAGAAAGATCTATTATCTCAATTAACTAAAGATATTGGTGTTGCTGAACTGAGTAATGGTTCTTACGTTGATATATTAAAGCCATGGTTAAGTGTTAGTAATGTAACAGATGAACAAGCGATGGTGCTGCTTCAGCGTCTCTTAAATTTATCGAATGCAGGTGTATGGCAAACAACAGTACCTTTCTTAAAGGCGGGTACAATTACACCTTCAATTAAGACTCCAGATGGCTTTTTTGGTTGTAATCAATCAAATTATAATGATTGTGTAAATCCTGATAAAGGTAATGACCTTATACATTCGATGGGGGAGGTCTTTTTACTTACAGATCGACAAGGATATACAATAGGAACAGGTCAACAATGGCGAGGTCCTGCAAGTTTTATAGAGGGTAAACTTTATCCACCACTTGTATTAATTACTAAAGTCAAAGCTCAAAAAGTACAAATTAATCCTCAAAATACGTGGTTGAATCCTATTAATCGTGAAATAAACTCTAACCAACCGCTGCGTTTTGCTTTGACAACCAACCCATCAGAGGACTTAAAATTTAAGCAAGGTAAGTTGATTAATGATCATACAATCCCTGGGACAGAATATATTTATAGAGTTTTATTAAATGCTAAAGATACTGACCCTGTAAATACAGCACATTTGGGGCAATGGGAGCAAACTATAGGTGGTCAAGCTTATAATGGAAGTTTAGAAATCTATAAAGCAAACCCACCAAGTTACTTAGGTAAAGATGTTTTTAAAACTAGTACAAATGTAAAAACAAATCAGAAATATATTTTCCCTTTATATGCGACTTTAATTTTTGGTTTCTCTGATAATAGTATTCCTGACTCAGAAAAAATTAAGTTAGGGATTGTAATTGACGAGAATGGTGATATCCGAACTGATATTCGTAAAAATTCTACATCTAGTGATATGTCCGGAGAGTGTGCAAAAATCCAATCTATTAATTCAGATGGGACGATCACTGATGAGTTTGGAGAGACTCAATATCGTATAGGCTCTACAGGAGCAACCTCTTTTACACCTACAAGTAAATCAGTATCTGTCCGAGCAATTTTATCTAATCCAAAATTTGGTGTATTAAATGGTGCGATGTTTGGATTGAATGTTCGTGTTAATTATAATGAAACGATTACAGCTATTGGTGGCGCTAAAATTAATATTCACAATTTATTAAGTGATGCCCCACAAAAGGAAATAACATTAACTGACTTTACTGAGACAAATAGTACAGTATATTGGTCAAACACTTACGCTTATTATCAGGGTGTGTATGTAAATCTATACGATAATTTAAAAGACACGGATAAAAATAATTATGTTAAACCTACAGATGAAGATCGTAAAATGGCTAAACGCTGGACTGGTCCAGTGACTATTCAACTAGCGGATCAAAATTTAAACGCATGTAAAGCTGTTAAAATAAAGTAAGAGTTAAATAAAAAGACCGCGATAAGCGGTCTTTTTATTTAACCTGTATGATCTAAACGTGTACCTAATGTTTCTAAATGAGATGGAAATAATCCTAGTTTACGATCTGCAAAATAATGTTTTAAAGTTTGCTCTACACTCGGAAATGCGAGTTCTGCCCATGGGATATCATGTTCTTCAAATAAACGGCATTCGAGACTTTCTTCTCCAGCTCCAAAAACACCATCTTTCAATTGTGCTTTAAATAGAACATAAATTTGCCCGATACGTGGAATATTATACATACAGTATAGTTGTTCAATATCAACTTCGGCTTCAGCTTCTTCTCGTGTTTCACGAGCAGCACCTTGTTCCATGGTTTCAAATAATTCCATGTACCCAGCAGGAAGTGTCCATAGCCCATAACGTGGTTCGATGGCACGTCGACACAATAAAACTTTATTATCCCAAATGGCTAATGCACCGCAAATAACTTTCGGATTTTCATAGTGGATATTGCCACAGTGTGTACAGACGAGCCGTGTTTTATGATCACCTAGCGGGATTTTTGCTTCAGTTTGATGTCCACACGCAACGCAAAAGCTCATAATTATCATCAGCTACAGAGATAACTCAGCATAACTGAATTTTGATCACTTCGCATCATGATCTATGATTGTGATTGAAATTTCAGTTATGATGATTTGTAAGGAAAATGAGAAAAAGAGATGAGTCATATGGAAGAACCATCGTTAATACAGCTTTTACAACAACGGTTGCGTTTTTCCAAACGAATCCAACAAGCTGATGCAGCGGTTTTAATTGCAATTACACAAGAACAGCAACCTAAGGTCTTACTCACACGTCGTTCAATCCATTTATCTCAACATGCAGGTGAGGTGTCTTTTCCAGGAGGAAAGCGTGATCCGAGTGATACCAGTAATATTGTAGTTGCTTTGCGTGAAGCACAAGAAGAAACAGCGCTTAATCCCTTCGATGTCAAGCTGTTAGGAGATTTACCGATACAACGTGCGCGTAGTGGTTTATCTGTGAAACCGATTGTAGGATTAATTCCCGCACAAGTAGATCTAATTGCCCAACCTACAGAGATAGATCGTATTTTTTTTGCACCATTGCAGCAGTTAATTGATGCACCACCTTTACCGTATGAAGTGCGTTTAGCTCGACAATCAATTTATTTTCCGAGTATGCAGGTTGAAAATGAGATCGTATGGGGTTTAACCGCTCGAATGTTAGTATCATTATTTCAGTATGGGCTAGGACATCAAAAAAAATGGCCTTTTTTAGTTAATCCTCCTCATTTTGGATTATCTAAATTCTAATCACGTCTTATTAAAATAGAGTAGTATTTTGTCATGATGTACACATATCAAGGATTGAGCCCTAAAGCATTACATGAACCTTGGGATGGCTGGATTGCACCGAATGCAACGGTGATTGGTCAAGCTGAGTTAGGTCGCCAAGTTAGTATTTGGTTTGGTGCGGTTGTAAGAGCTGATAATTGTAAAATTCGGATTGGAAATTTCTCGAATATTCAAGAGAATGCAGTTTTACATACTGATGCAGGTATTGAACTGAATATTGGGGATTATGTGACAGTCGGTCATCAAGCCATGTTGCATGGCTGTACGATTGGAGAGAATTCTTTAATTGGTATCAATGCTGTAGTTTTAAATAATGCGGTGATTGGTAAAAATTGTATTATTGGTGCAAATGCATTGATTCCTGAAGGTAAAGTTATCCCTGATAATTCTGTAGTCATGGGATCCCCAGGAAAAGTGATCAAAACTTTAGATGAGCAAGGCGCTGCACGGTTACGCTTGAGTGCTTTACATTATGCTGAATATTATAAGAATTTTTTAGTATTGGAAGAGTTTAATTTCTAATAATTACGAATTGATATAGTGTGTTTCTTGAGCCAAGTATATCCTTGGCTTTTTTGTATCTATAAAAAGTCAATAACTCGCTTAGGGCGCTTGAGTGGGGTATGATACTCGACGTTTTTTATCTCTTTTAAGCTAAGGTTTTTGCATGAAGTTGCTTGCATTGGAAACTGCAAATGAGCACTGTTCAGTTTCATTAATTGATGATGTTCAAGAACTCTATTTTCAATTAGATGAGCGACCAAAAGCACAAACGCAAACCATTTTGCCATTAACTGAACAGGCGCTATTACAGACTCAAACTCAATTGGCTGATTTAGCTGCAATTGCATTTAGTCGTGGGCCAGGTTCATTTAGTGGTGTACGTATTAATGCTGCGGTTGCTCAAGCTCTGGCATGGTCACAAGATTTGCCTGTTATTCCTGTATCAAGCTTGCAAGCATTGGCGCAAGCTGCATATCGTTTGACAGGATTACAGCAGGTTACAGCTGTTTTAGATGCGCGTATGCAAGAAGTTTATATTGCTAATTTTAGTCTAGATGAAGATGGGATTATGCATGCTGTCGATGAAGAAAAATTATTAACTTATGAACAAGCGACCGCATATCGTAAATTTACGGCGATTGGCTCAGGTTCAGAATTGATTAAGCCAAGTCAAATAGACTTGCAAGAGGTTTCCATTCTAAAAACGTCTGCAACAGAAATTCGAGCAACTGCGCAGGATATTGCAACCATTGCGCGAATTTATGCTGTACAAAAAAAATGGGTTGATGCTGAACATGCACTACCTGTGTATTTACGTGATGATGCATGGAAAAAAATTCCAGAACAAAGTAAAGCGAATTAAGGTTAATTATGGATCTTTTATTGCTATTTAAAGCAGCAATTATGGGTTTGGTGGAAGGGATTACTGAATTTCTACCGATCTCAAGTACAGGGCACTTGATTCTAGCAGGGCAGTTGCTAGATTTTTGGACTGTTGAAAAACGAGATATGTTTGCGGTTGCTGTACAAATTGGTGCGATTGCAGCAGTAATTTATGAGTATTGGGGCAAACTGTGGGGCGCATTAATTGGCGCACTCACAGGACAAGAGCAAGGTCGTCGTTTAAGCCTGAATTTAATCATCGCTTCTGTTCCAATTGTGATTATTGGCTTGAGCTTTGGTGATGTGGTAAAGGCTTATTTATTTAATGCGGTCACGGTTGCAATTGCGCTCATTGTCGGTGGTTTCATTATTTTATGGGCTGAACGCCGTCAGCATCAAATCGTGAGTCAAGAAGTCGAAGATCTAACATTCAAGCAAGCCACATTGATTGGTTTGATTCAATGTCTTGCATTAATTCCTGGGACATCACGTTCTGGTTCAACCATTATTGGTTCATTATTCTTAGGTATTTCACGTAAAGCAGCGGCTGAATTTTCATTCTTCCTCGGTATTCCTGTATTGATGGGGGCAGGCTTACTGGATATGTATAAAATGCGTCATGAATTACATAGTAATGATATGGCTATTTTAGCAGTTGGAATTATTGTTGCTTTTGTTTCAGCTTTAATTGTGATTCGTGCATTAATTCGTTATGTCTCTAAGCATGATTTCACCGCTTTTGCTTACTACCGTATAGTGTTTGGTTTATTTATTTTGGCGACATGGTGGACAGGTTGGGTGCATTGGTAATGCAGATGATCTGTTGGTATCAGACGGAGTACGCGGAGCAATTTCAACAACTTCAAACCCGTTTAGCGAGTTTGGATGTCGAACTAAAAGGTCAAATCGTTGAAAAAGTGAATGCACGTTTCCTTCGTCTGAATCCAGATATGGCCTTGGTTTTAGATGAAGATGGACTGAGTCTGGCTGCCAATGGGATGAAAATGCAACCGGATTGGCGTGCTGAAATTCCTCGTTTAAAACGAGCCAGTCTGAAATCCGAAATGATCGCAAGAGCATGTCAATTAGGTGAAAAACCTAGCTTAATTGATGCAACAGCTGGCTTAGGTCATGATAGTTTATTGATGGCTTATTTGGGTGCTGATGTGCGTTTAATTGAACGTCATCCCATCCTATTTGTATTATTAGAATATACCAAAGCCCAAGCAGAACGAGATCCTTTTCTGCAATCTGTTATGCCACGGATTCAACTCATTTATGCTGATTCAACTGATTATTTACATGGATTAAAGCAGCGAGATGAACAGATCGATGTCATTTATTTAGATCCGATGTTCCCACAGCGAGATCAAAACCACCAAGCACAAAAGAAACAGGCACAGGTCAAAAAGCAAATGCAATTATTGCATATGTTATTACCTGAAGATGGTGAAATGGATTTAGGTGATGAATTACTGCATCTTGCCAGTAAAATCGCTAAACGCGTTATTGTAAAACGACCACGACATGCTGTTTATTTGGCTGATCAACCTCCAGATCATCAATGGCTAGGTGATGCTTGTCGTTTTGATGCATATTTTCCCAAAAGTTCAACTTAACTTTTATCCAAGTGATTGTTTAGCTTAGGTGAATGCTCGGTAAAGATTTGTGATATAGTGCAAAAGCATGATTGATAAAAAATTCTTGTCGAGCTTAAATGAAGGAAAGACGTTGTTCCTTTTAGGAAAAGTCATATTCATTTTATAAAAGATAGACATATTCTCAATCTAAGCTTGAAAAGAGAAATATCTGAAGAACTTTATGATCGACCTCAAACCTTCCATTAATATCTGGCATGATTTTAAAAGTAACCAAATTGCTGGAATGTGGTTGTTCCTTGGGTCTCGACGTTCCTTACAGATTGTTCATCCATCAATTACCCAGCTCATTATTTGGGGTATTTTAGGTGGTTGTACCAACTCACTTTATAGCTGGTTGGTGGCAGGGCAAATTGGTGAGTTCAACCCTCAAGGTTTGATTGGTTACGCACTGTGGCCTTTTATTGCCTTAATTGTGGGGATTTTCCTTTCGCAACGCATGAACCAAGCCCGTTTAATGCTTGTACCTGCATTATTATGGTTAGTGCTTGATACCAATATCTTATTATTACAGTGTTTGATCCAATATTTAGGTTCAAATGGCTATCTAAATTTCATTCCCGATACAATCTATAATGGTTTCTTACCACCATTATTTGTTGGACTATTTGTTTGGCAAAGTCTGGCTGTGATTTGGGTGTTTTCACGGGCATTAAATTGGCCGTGGTGGGAGCGTGCTTTAGTTTTTATTGCGACTATTGCAACCATGGTGGTTTGGCAACTTTCGGTAAAAGATCAACCGATTTGGAAAGTTGAAGAAACACCACCAAGTTTTGCTGAAGATGCTTTTTATGCGCAAAGTCATCTGTTGGACAAAGCTTTAGATCAAATCCAATATGGTGATATTGCGAAAAGCCATTGGTATTTTATGGGCGTAGCTGGGGATAGCTACGCTGATGTTTTCAAATCTGAAATTGAGCGCATTAGAGAGCAATTTGATACTCGTTTTGGAACGTTTGGACGTTCCATTATGTTGATTAATAATCCTGCGACACGTTTAGATGTTCCAATTGCGTCTAAAACCAGTATTGAGTTAGCGTTGCGTCGGATTGGTCAGCAGATGAACCGTGATAGCGATGTATTATTTCTTTATATGACATCCCACGGTGAGCGTAATCATTTTGAACTCGAAAATGCACCATTAGAATTAGGGCAAGTCGACCCGAAATGGCTACGTGAAACGCTCGATAAATCAGGTATTCGTTGGCGAGTGATTGTAATTTCAGCGTGTTATTCAGGAAGTTTTATTCCAGCATTACAGTCACCTGAAACCTTAATTATTACTGCTTCAGCCGCAGATAAAACCTCTTTTGGTTGTAATAATGAAGCGGATTACACTTATTTTGGTCGTGCTTTCTTCGATTTGGCGATGCGTGAACAATTCTCAATGAAAAAAGCATTTGATCAGTCTAAACAAACTGTGACACAGTGGGAAACAGCTCAAGGATTTGAACCATCCGAGCCGCAATGGGCTATCGGTCGTAACATGGAATTGATGTTGCCACAACTTGAGCCGTATTTATTCCCAACGCAAAATATCACAACAACAGACATTACAAAAACACAGGATAATCAACATGCAGCTACTGCAAAAAAATCGTTGTTTTGAAGGTGAACAGCGTATTTATCAACTGGAATCACAGCATCTTAAAGGTTTAACCAAAGTTGGAGTGTATTTACCTCCTGCTGCTTTAGAAGGAAAGCCTTGTTCAGCATTATTTTATCTTGCGGGTTTAACTTGTACTGAAGACACCTTTGCAATTAAAGCACATGCACAACGTATGGCAGCTCGGCTGAGTCTGATTCTAATTAGCCCTGATACCTCTCCGCGTGGAGAGGGAGTTACACAGGGTGATCATTGGGATATTGGTCAGGGTGCAGGCTTTTATATCAATGCTATTCAACAACCTTGGGCTGAACATTACCAAATGGAGTCTTATTTGGTTGATGAACTCTACGCACACGTTTTACAAACATTTCCAATTATCGAAAGTCAGATTGGGATTTTTGGACATTCAATGGGTGGGCATGGTGCATTAACCTTGGCATTTAAATACCCAGAACAATTTAAATCAGTTTCAGCTTTTGCTCCGATTTGTGCGCCGAGTATTTGCCCATGGGGTGAAAAGGCATTTAGCCAATATTTAGGTGCGGATCAACAGCAATGGTTAGCACATGATGCAACCGCTTTAGTTCAGCAAAAGGGTGGAATTTTTGAGGAAATTTTAATTGATCAAGGTCTAGAAGATCAGTTTTATGCTCAATTAAATCCTGAAAAGTTTAAGCAAGCTTGTCTAGAAGCAGGGCAACATTTAACTTTACGCCAGCACAAAGGCTACGATCATGGTTATTACTTTATTCAAAGTTTTATTGATGATCATCTGCAATTTCATGCGATTCAGTTAGAAAAGGGAATGGCTTAAAAAAAGAAGCTCGATTGAGCTTCTTATTAATGATGTTGCCACTCAACAAGGCTTTGTTGCACAAAGCTGTTCTTAAGGGCTTCTTCAGCAATATAATTTTCAAATGAAGAAGCCTACACAAAAAATCTACCGCACAACCAATTGGCCCGCATATAACCGAGCTCTCATTAATCGTGGGAATATTGCCATTTGGTTCGATCCAAAGACCCAGTGGTATACACAATCACAAGGCAAGCATGGTCGAAATCAAACTTACTCTGACACCGCTATTCAATGCTGTTTAATGATCAAATCTTTATTCAGACTCTCTTTACGTATGGTCACAGGTTTTGTTCAAAGTCTGATTAACCTTTGCGGATTAAATTGGGCAGCACCAGATTACAGTACGCTTTGTAGAAGACAAAAGCAGATTGATATTCAAATTAGCTATGAGAAGAGTTGTAATGGACTGCATCTACTCGTCGATTCCACGGGCTTGAAGTTTTTAGGTGAAGGTGAATGGAAACGTAAAAAGCATTAGCCGAAATATCGTCGCCAATGGCGTAAATTACATATTGGTATAGATGCTAAAACCCTGCAAATACGCGCTATTCAGCTCACAACCAATAATGTCAGTGATTCACAGGTACTTGGTGATTTACTTAATCAGATTCCACAAGATGAGCAGATTGACTCTGTTTATACCGATGGAGCTTATGACACCAAGAAATGCCGTCAGGTCATTGCAGATAGGCAAGCGCATGCGGTGATTCCACCTAGAAAAAATGCGAAACCATGGAAAGATACAAAGATCAGCTCGCTAGAGCGAAATGAATTACTTCGAACAGTTAAACGTTTAGGCAGCACACTATGGAAAAAATGGTCAGGCTATCATCGGCGAAGTTTGGTTGAAACTAAGATGCATTGCATCAAGTTATTAGGCGATAAACTCAGTGCTAGGAATTTTGACAGCCAAGTGAATGAGATCCATGCACGCGTAGCCGTATTAAATAAATTTACAGAATTAGGCAGACCTCATACCCAAGTTGTAACCTAAATTTTAGCAACTTAGGAAAACTCTGCCGTCAAAGGCTTTATGCAACAAAGCCACTCAACAATAAAATCTTGTTGTGCCATACGATTTAAATGATCAATAACCACCTGTTCTAGACGAGCAACATCTTCTTGCTGATTTTCAATCAATACATCTAAAAGCTGTTCTTGTGGTGTAAGCGTCACTGTTGCTGTCGGCATAAAAATTTTTGAATACAGCTCAGTCTCTGATACTTCAAATTTGTGCTTCCAGTGATTCAATAAACGTTTACTGATACGTTTACCATCGTGAGTTGTAATTTGTGTCGTACTATTCATTTTTTAACTGCATATGATTTCACCATTAAAAATAGCAAAATCGTATGCAGTCAAAAACAGTATTCATGCAACGTGTTGTTGCAAGTTTGCAATGTCGTAATCGTATCTTTGTAACAGCCTAAAGCCGATGAATTTGTTATAATTCAATTATCATTTTTCAAAGTTTGCCAGGTCATTCATGTCCAAGCCTTATTTAATTGCTCCTTCGATTTTATCTGCTGATTTTGCACGTTTAGGTGAAGATGTAGAAAAAGTTTTAGCTGCGGGTGCAGACGTTGTGCATTTTGATGTCATGGATAACCATTATGTACCAAACTTAACTTTTGGTGCAGGTATTTGTAAGGCATTGAAAAATTATGGAATTAAGGCGCCAATTGATGTGCATCTGATGGTTTCACCTGTTGATCGTATGATCGGTGATTTTTTGGAGGCAGGCGCAGATATTATTACTTTCCATCCAGAAGCAACGGATCATATTGATCGTTCTTTACAACTGATCAAGGCGGGTGGTGCTAAAGCAGGTTTAGTTTTCAATCCAGCAACCCCTTTACATTACCTTGATTATGTTCTCGATAAAGTAGATCAAATTTTATTGATGAGTGTGAACCCTGGTTTTGGTGGGCAAAAATTTATTCCAATGACATTGGAGAAACTTCGCCAAGCACGCAAAATCATTGATGCCAGCGGTCTTGATATTCGTTTAGAGGTTGATGGTGGTGTTGGCCCAGCAAATATTCGTGAAATTGCTGAAGCGGGTGCGGATATGTTTGTAGCTGGTTCGGCAATTTTTGGTCAACCTGACTATAAAACTGTAATTGATCAAATGCGTGCAGAATTAGCTCAAGTTGGTGCAAAAGACATTTAGTGTTTTCATCCTATTTCTCACATAAGGTTGTGGATAACTTTGTTTATAACTGGGTGGATAACCGTGTTGATAAGCAAGTGGATAAGATGTTGTTAAAATAAACAAAATGATTTCAGTTGTTTATATTCTCAACAAAAATATCAAAAAAGGACAAATTTTTGTCCTTTTTTTGTACGTCAAGTCCTTTATTTTGCTTTATTTTTGTTCATAACGTATTTTATTATTTTTCGCTTGATAAATCGGCAATCTTGTTGCTTAAATGCAAGGAATTAGCATAATTGAACATAAAGTAGATTGTGCATAAGATAGAAAGAAATTATGCTAAGTAAATCGCATTCATTTGATGATTGATCTAAGGATATTTAGTGCAACTTCATAAAAAATACAAGCATCTATGGTTTGTATTCCTGATGATATTTTTCATCGGGGGAAGTGGTGCGTCTATTGCAGCAGTCCAAAAGATTCAACTTGATCAAAAGATGCCTACAGCGAAAGTGATACCATGTCATGATCAACAGATGACACGTCCGCATCATCAAATGGATATGTCGCATGATGTAACCAATGTGGTTAAATGCCATGATGGGCAAATGCAAGATCAGCAACATTGCCCCGATTGTAATAATATTTCACATTGCCAAACGATTAATTTTGCACTCGATCAACAAATTCCAAGCCTGTCTGTTTCACCTTTTTTTGAGCTAAACACTTATAAAAATACTGAGTATCAAGCTCGTCATCTTGCAGGGCATTGGCAAGAAATTTTACGTCCTCCTAGAACCTAATCTGTCTTAGAAGCTCTTTTTCGCTTCAACGAGCGATTTAAAAATAGTTCACAGATTAGGAAAATATTATGTCCTCAAAAATATATGCTGGTGTCATTGCTGGCTTAAGTCTAATTTTTGCGCCTTATAGTTTGGCTGCAATAAAAGAATATCATCTGAACATTAATCAAGGAATGGTCAATGTTACTGGAAAACCTGTCAAACGTATTACGGTAAATGGCAAATTTATTGCGCCGTTATTAGAGTTTGAAGAAGGGGATGAAGCGGTCATTCATGTGCATAATCAACTCAAAGATCAAGATACGTCATTACATTGGCATGGATTGCTTTTGCCAGGATTGATGGACGGTGTGCCTGGTTTTAATGGCTTTAAAAGTATTAAGCCGAATGGCAGTTTTGAGTATCGTTTTAAAGTTCGTCAAAACGGAACTTATTGGTATCACGCGCATAGTAAAGGACAGGAACAAGATGGCCTATATGGCCCTTTGGTAATTTATCCGAAAGGCAAACAACCTGTCGCTGCACATGAGAAAGCTGAGCGTGATTATGTGGTGATGTTGTCTGATTTCCATGAAACAGAAAGTGACAAGATCATGGCAAATTTGAAGAAGTCGGCTGAGTATTATCAAAACCAACGTGAAACAGTGGGTGATGTCTGGAAGCAGGTGAAACAAGACGGTTTAAAAGCAACTTGGAAAGATCGTTCGATGTGGAATCAGATGAGGATGCTTAAAACTGATTTATCTGATGTCACTGGTTACACTTTCTTGGTGAATGGACAAACACCACAACAAAATTGGACTGCTATTTTTAACACCGATGAAAAGATTCGTTTGCGATTTATTAATGCTTCAGCGATGTCTTTTTTTGATGTACGTATTCCAAACTTAAAAATGACTGTGGTTAGTGCCGATGGTCAGCCAGTGAAACCCTTTCCTGTGGATGAGTTTCGTATTGGCACAGCAGAAACTTATGATGTGTTAGTGGAACCTAAGCAGGCACATTATCAAATTGAAGCTGAATCAATCGACCGTTCTGGTTTTGCAATTGCTTCATTGCACAATAGCATGACACCGAATACGCAAAAGGTTCATATTCCTAAAGCGCGCCCACGTGCATTATTGACGATGGAAGATATGGGCATGGATCATGGTTCGCATGGTCAGATGGATATGAGCAAAATAGACTATGGTTCAGATCAGCCAGTGAATATGGCCAATATGAATCATAGTCAGCATCAGATGCCTCAAGGTAAAGCACCAGTTACACCGATGCAAAAAACAGCGATGGATCATCGCTCACATGAAAAAATGGACATGTCGAAAATGGATCATAGTGGACATGATCAGATGAACATGTCGGGTATGGATCATAGTGCACACGGTCAGATGGATATGTCAGCTTCAGCAACGCCCTCAGATCATAGCCAACACCAGATGGTGGTATCTTCTGAAAAAACAACTTCAGATATCGTTCAGGGCTGGGCGAATGCAGCAACACCAATCGGTCAGAAAGCCTTAACTTATGCAGATTTGAAGTCGTTGCAATCACAACCTGAGCGTTATAGTCGTCCAGCAGAGCGAGAATTGGTGATTCGTCTTGGGGGCACGATGGAGCGTTACATCTGGACGATTGATGGTAAGAAATTTAGTGATCCTGACTTCAAACCTTTAACCGTGCGTTATGGCGAGCGTATCCGTCTCAAATTTGTGAATGAAAGTATGATGGCGCATCCAATGCATTTACATGGCATGTTTATGCAGTTGGAGAATGGTCAGGCACCGCAGGATATGCCAAATAAACATACGGTGATCGTGCCGCCGGGCAAAACTGTTACAGCTCTACTGACTGCGGATGAGCTCGGTGAATGGGCGATTCATTGTCACCTGTTATACCACATGAGTGCTGGCATGATGAGTAAATTGATTGTCGCAAATGTCGATGGCAGCAACGTTTCACAAACTATGTCTGTTCAACCTACTCAAGGAGTGAGCCATGCACATCACTAAGCAAGCTTCTACGATGAAACGCTATACACAATTATTGGCAATTGGTGGCATGGTTTCTTGTTTGAGTGTATTTGCATCTGCACATGAGGGGCATGATCAAATGATGCAAATGGATCAGTCGGTACAACAGAATATATTGATGGAGACATCATCTCCTGTTGATCATTCAGAACATCAACCTGAATTAAAGCAAGTACCATCTGATATTCAACATGATACACATGATCATCATCGTGAACATGGTGGACAAATTTATCAAGCCACAGCGATTAAAAATGCATGGATCGTTGATGACGATGGTCGAGGCAGTGCCAGTACTGAGCTAAAAACATGGGTGGGAAGTGATAAAAATAAAATATTCATTCAAGCACATGTTGAAAAAGCAGAATCGGAAAAAACTCAAACCGAAACAAAGCTGTTATACAGCCGCAATGTTGCTGACTTTTGGGATGTACAAACAGGTGTTCGTTATCAATATCAGCCTGAGCAAAAGCATGATAAAAATCAATGGGACGCGGTATTGGGATTACATGGTCTAGCGCCGTATTTTTTTGAAACCGAAGCCTATATTTATGCAGGACAAAACCAACGCTGGCAATTGAGTTTAGAAACAACACGCGATGTATTATTTACGCAAAAGTTGATTGCTCAACCTTATTTGAATGCAGATGTAATATTCAATGATGAGTCAAGTTATGCAAGTAAATCTGGATTATTTAAACTTCAGATAGGCCTGCAAACGCGTTATGAAATCAGTAAAAAAATAATGCCATTTATTGATGTCGCTTATGCATACAACAAAGGTTTGAAACAAACCGAATTACAGTCGGCTACAGACAGTAAAAAAGGTTGGCTATATGGTTTGGGACTTACGTTAAAGTTCTGATCCTTTGTCTAAAATGTCACTATCTTGAGATACTGTTGGTTTATACTAGCAGTATCTTTTTTGAGTCATTCATGGTGCATAAATGGCTTTAGAACAACAAGACAATTTAATAACTGATAAAGCAAATGAATCTCTAAGTCGGAGAGAAAAATCACAAAATTTGATAACTCAATTTGACACTGTTCCACGTGATGGCGGCAGTATGAAAGTCAGTTTTTATTATATTCCACACATGAGTAGTTTGGTGGAAGTACAACGTATTCGAAAAGCATTATTGCCATTTGCTGAAATCTTAGTTGAACATAGTATTGATTTAGATACACGTCATCTAACTTTATATCATTATTATGCAATTGATGAAGTGACAATTGCTCTAATTCGCTTGAGCTTGGGAGCTGAGTTACAACAAACTTTGTCACATTATGAACCTTTAGAAATGAATACTTTGAATACAGATACTGCAACTTTACAGGAGCATAAAAATGAGTCACAGGATAGTTATTGAAGTGCTTTAAGTCATTTTTTAATTTCATGCTTCAATCATTTAAAGCAATGGATAAAATGCTTACAAGGAAAGAAGGATAATTAAGCATGCCAAGATGGATGTATGGCCTACTAGGATTGGCTATCGCATGGTTAATTTGGACAAATTTTTTAAAACCTGTTCCTGATTTAGATCAACTCAAGAAACAACAGAATGTTCAAATCATCGAATTAGAAAAGTATGAAGGTTCTTTCCGTGTCTTATCCAAAGAAGATTATCATTGGGGAAGAGAAGCTGAATTTTCACCGATCGACATTGCAGTCGGTTGGGGAGAGATGGCGAAACCGCAAGTGTATGAGCACATTGATATTTCTCAAAGTAATCGTTGGTATTATTGGAAAGTTAAAAATGAGCCGCCTATTTCATTAAGAGAGATTGCAACACATAGTACCAACATGCATTTAGTCCCAGCAAATCCTTCTGTGGCATCGCAAATGAAGAAGATAAAAAAAGATGATTTGGTCTATTTAAAAGGTTCATTGATTGAGATTCAGGCTTCAGATGGCTGGCGATGGAAAAGCTCTCTATCTCGAGAAGATACAGGGAATGGTGCTTGTGAACTCATGAAAGTTGAAAGTATCGTTTGGCAGTAATAGTTGTGTTAAGAAATTTTAATTATTTCAAATGTTTAAATTATCTAGATACACAACAATTCGCACAATTGCGCATTTTACAGTAAACTGTTCAACTAAGGTGGACGACCTCCTTGCAAAGAATCACGTTGGGACGACCCGACTATTGATAAAGTAGACGGTTAAAAATGGCTTGGGCAATTTTAATCTTGGCGGGTATTTTTGAAATTATTTGGGCATATTCTATGAAAATGTCTGAAGGTTTTACAAAGTTAACGCCAAGCATCGTGACCATTGTTTTCATGATTTTAAGTGTTGTTTTATTATCGATTTCAATGCGTTCACTTCCTTTAGGTACAGCATATACGGTGTGGACAGGGATTGGAGCGATTGGCTCTTTCGTGGTGGGTATTCTCATTTTGAATGAGCCGATGACCGCAATGCGAATGATTGCAGCAGTGTTGATCGTATCTGGTCTGATTTTAATGAAATTGTCTTCAAATTAAGAAAATTCAGCATCTTATCGGATTGAGTAAGCTGAATAGAACAAAGCCTATGGGGAATTTTTAATGCAATTGGTTTATATGTATATGGATTCTCCTGTAGGTGCATTAAAACTGGTTGCACATGACCAGGCTTTAGTTGCAGTCATGTGGGATAATGAAGATCATAAAAGAGTTCGTTTAGCAAAGCCCTTAGAAGATCATCAACATCCGATGTTACAGCGAGTTAAAAAACAATTAGAAGAATACTTTGTAGGGCAGCGCCAACAATTTGATTTACCTCTTGATTTTCATGGCACTGATTTTCAGCAGCAGGTTTGGAAGGCTTTATTGACGATTCCTTACGGGGAAACACGTAGTTATAAAGAGATTGCACTCCAGATTGGTAATGAAAAAGCTGTACGTGCAGTGGGTGCTGCGAATGGTAAGAATCCGATTTCGATTATTGCGCCGTGTCATCGAGTGATTGGATCGAGTGGGGCATTAGTTGGTTTCGCTGGTGGGTTGGATAAGAAGCAGATTTTACTCAGTTTAGAGCAAAGTCAAATTCCATAATCTGTATTGTTAATACTCGATTTTCATTGCTTTTTGGAATAAGCTACTTAACAGATATGAATCCACATATTTTATGACTTGAACCGTAACTCAGTTATTGGCGAGGCAGTGTCTTGCTTAGCGTAATCCAATATTAGGAATAACCTTCGGTTCGAGTTACTTTGGTTTCGCCCAAAGTAACCAAAGGCATTGTCATCTACAAAACCTGTTCACTTGCTGCATTTGTTTTATCTATCGCAGAAACGGGATATTACAAATACCACGCAGGTTGTAGATGAACTTTCCGAGTCTCATATATAGGGTATGTATTCATTTTCTTTTTCATAACAAATTGAATGGAAGTTTAAAAATGGCTGTTGGTGACGTAACAATGCCACTTATGCATGTGGTGCAGGGTGTAAAAATTGGCTCAACTGAGGCGTATGTACGTTATCCAAATCGACGAGATCTAGTCATTTTTGAATTTGCTGAAGGTTCAAATGTAGCAGGTGTATTTACTCAAAGTGCATTTGCTGCTGCGCCAGTTTTGCTTAGTAAAAAACACTTGGTAGAAAATACACCACGTTATTTGATTATTAACACTGGTAATGCAAATGCGGCAACAGGAACTGTAGGTTATAAAAATGCAGAAACAACTTGTGCCAAATTAGCGGAATTAGCAGGTGTCCAAGCGAATCAGATTCTACCATTTTCAACAGGTGTAATTGGTGAGCAACTTCCGATTGAGCGTTTAGTTCAAGGTATTCAGCCTGCATTAAATGATTTAAATGCGGATCGTTGGGCTGAAGCTGCTTCTGGCATTATGACCACAGATACTACTCCGAAAGGTGCATCTGAACAGTTTGAGCTTGATGGTGTGACATACACCATGACTGGAATCAGTAAAGGTGCGGGTATGATTCGCCCGAACATGGCAACCATGTTGAGCTTTGTTGCAACAGATGCACCAATATCAAAAGTACTTGTTCAGCAACTGTTACAAACGACTGTCGAACATTCGTTTAACCGCATCACAATCGATGGCGACACTTCAACCAATGACTCATGTATTTTTGTAGCAACAGGTCTAGCTGGTGGCGCAGAAATTGAGTCACAAGATGACCCTCGTTACCAACAAGTGCTGGATGTACTTGCGCGTATTATGAATCGTTTAGCACAATTGATTGTTCGTGATGGTGAAGGTGCAACTAAATTCATTACGGTACAGGTTGATGGTGGAGAAAATACTCAAGAATGTTGTGATGTTGCCTATAGTGTTGCCGAGTCGCCGTTAATTAAAACAGCTTTATTCGCTTCAGATCCAAACTGGGGGCGAATTGTGATGGCGATTGGTAAGGCAGGTGTACCCAACCTAGATAGTAGTAAAGTACAAGTTTGGTTAGGTGATCTACAGATTTGCTTAGATGGTGGTGCAAACCCAGATTATACTGAAGAAGCAGGTGCAGCCGTCATGGCTGAAAAGGAAATTAGCATTCGTATTGACCTCGGTCGTGGTACAGCTAAAGACACGGTTTATACCTGTGACTTTTCTTATGACTATGTCAAAATTAATGCCGATTATCGTTCATAAATTTGCGTTATAATAAAGCCTCCACAGTGAGGCTTTTTTTATAAGCTGGTATGTGGATAGTGTGATATTAACTAAATGCTCACCAAGATACCCACGTTATAAGTTTGCAGCGATGCAAGCACGCAGGATAGAGAAGACGCTTTATGAATGATGCGAATTTAATTGCGAACGAAGCCAAAAATATTGTGCAGGCGCATTTAGATCGTTTGGGCGAGCCAAAGGACAATAGTCTTAGCCCAGAAGTGAAACAAGAAAAGTTTGCCCAAATTGCAGCTGAGTTGAAAAAGCGAAATGCAGTGCTTGTGGCTCACTATTACTGTGATCCTGAAGTACAAGAGCTTGCTGAACTGACAGGGGGCTGTGTTTCTGATTCATTGGAAATGGCACGTTTTGGTCGTGATCATCCTGCAACAACCCTTGTGGTGGCAGGGGTGAAATTTATGGGCGAAACCTCCAAGATTCTCTCACCAGAAAAAACAGTGTTGATGCCAACTTTGGAAGCCACCTGTTCACTGGATTTGGGTTGTCCTGTAGATGAGTTTACCGCATTCTGTGATCAGCATCCTGATCATACCGTGGTGGTGTATGCCAATACCTCGGCGGCTGTAAAAGCACGTGCCGATTGGGTTGTGACTTCAAGTTGTGCGGTTGAGATCATTGAACATTTAGATAGTTTGGGCGAAAAAATTATTTGGGCACCTGACCAACATTTAGGTCGCTATATCCAGAAGAAAACTGGTGCAGATATGCTGCTTTGGGATGGTGCCTGTATCGTGCATGAAGAATTTCGTGCCCGTGGTATCGCGCAAATGAAAGCACTTTATCCCGATGCGGCGGTTTTGGTACATCCTGAATCACCTGAATCAGTAGTGGATATTGCTGATGCGGTGGGGAGCACCTCGCAACTGATTAAAGCAGCTCAGACCTTGCCACATAAACAAATGATCGTGGCAACGGATCGCGGTATTTTCTATAAAATGCAACAAGCAGCGCCTGATAAAGAATTATTTGAAGCACCAACCGCAGGTGAGGGGGCAACTTGTCGTTCATGCGCACATTGTCCGTGGATGGCGATGAATGAACTGGATGGAATCTTGCATGTATTACAACATGCCGATCAAGAAATACACGTTGATCCTGCTCTTGCTGAACGCGCGAAATTACCCTTAGATCGAATGTTGAACTTTAGTGCTTCTTTGAAACGCTAAAACGTCTAAAAATGCTTGTTAAATATACATTTGATAAGGATTTATTCTTTTTTTGAAAAATAGGTGTTGACGTTCTAGGGCGTCGCGCCTAGAATGCACACCGTACCGCACGATGTGCGATACGCTAAAAGCTGAAAAGAAATCGGAGCATAGCACAGCCTGGTAGTGCACCTGGTTTGGGACCAGGGGGTCGTAGGTTCGAATCCTACTGCTCCGACCATTTAAAATATGTTGAAAAACATAGTTTTAAATATCGGCGAAGTATCGTGATAGTATTATCATCGTTATGCGCCTGTAGCTCAGTTGGATAGAGCATCCGCCTTCTAAGCGGATGGTCACAGGTTCGAATCCTGTCAGGCGCGCCATTTGGCAGCTTGGTATGTAGAATCAAAGTTTTGATGGTGGATGTAGCTCAGTTGGTAGAGCCCCGGATTGTGATTCCGGTTGTCGCGGGTTCGAATCCCGTCATTCACCCCAATTTCGGAGCATAGCACAGCCTGGTAGTGCACCTGGTTTGGGACCAGGGGGTCGTAGGTTCGAATCCTACTGCTCCGACCATCATCTTTAAGATGAGATAAAAAACCGCTAAGTTAGCGGTTTTTTTACGTCTGAATTAATTGATTATGTTATTAATATAATATTTATAACGTATTAGATTTATTATTTTAAACTTCAAAACTATAAGTGATTGGGAAGAGATGCTTTTCTATTTTATTTTTATCATTATTATTTTAGCTGTTCTTACTTATTTGAAATCGCCCCATTTTAAAGGAAAGATGGGTGAACTCATGGTTGCCGTACATGTCGATAAAGCATTAGGCGATGAGTATATTCTGTTAAATAACTGTACGATTCCTGACCAAGAGCAGGGAACAACACAAATTGATCACATTCTAATAAGTCCTTACGGTGTTTTTATTATAGAAACGAAAAACTATACGGGTTGGATTTTTGGTAGTGCTCGTCAGAAACAATGGACGCAAAAGATTTATAAAAAAAGTTATAAATTTCAAAATCCATTACATCAAAACTACAAACACATGAAAGTTTTGGAGATGATTTTAAGTGATATACTTGAACCAAAATATTTGCATTCAGTTATTGTTTTTACTCCTAGAAGTGAATTCAAAACAGAGATGCCTGAAAATGTATTTCGTGGAAAGGCATGGATAAATTATGTAAAGAGCTTCAATGAGGAAGTAATCAGTTCAATGAAGCAAAAAAGAATTCATTACAGAATAGAAAAAGAAATATTGGAATCTTCATGGAAAACAGATCGCCAACATGTTGAATATCTCAAACAGAAAAGTACGAATAACAAGCACTTGAATTAGAAAAACAATTACTGAAAGTCGGCGTAGTAACACAATCACGATATTTTGATCACAAAACTAATCCTACAGGACACGAATATCAATTTCTATTGGGCACTAAACCTGCTCAACTGACTTTGCAGGATACACTTCAGTTTATGGTTACATATAGAAAAAATGATTTGATCAAGAACACAAAAAACATAAATGTTAGGGTTTATAGCGCACCATATTTTTGCCATGTTTCACCCGTTTCATAGTTTGCATAATGGCTTTTCAGTTCATGCAGTGATTGGCTTTGGTAGATTGCAAAAACGATCATGATCAAAAACAGGCTGATCAACTTAATGGCGCGTTTATGTTTATATTCACCCTCATATAAATAGAAAATACAGTAAAAAGCGATGATCAAATAGGTGTAAAATAAAGAGTGAAAGCCCAGATAGAGCAACAGTAGTGCTGTAATCGCCAGAGCAATTCGATTTTTTAAGATGTTGGGGCGCAAGCTGAGTACGTTCAGAATCAACAGACCCAAAGAAGTCCAGAACAAATAGGCTTGCCCCCCGATAATGACAATATAGGTCGACTGTAGCCACAACAGCACTAGCCATACAAAAACGGAAAAAATAATAAATTTGGAGGGGCCTGAAGATTCGGGCAAAGTGTGTTTCATATGATATTGGTTTTTTAAATAGCTGTTTGTTTGGGGGGTTAAAAATGAAACTTCAATAAATCTTTGGTTTTGATCTTGGTCAGTAGCACACAGAACAAAGACAGTGAACCGCCAATCAACATAGCGGGCACCACGCTAAAAAAGCGTGTCATCACACTGGACTGCAATGCACCCAGCTCATTACTGGACGTGACAAAGATGCCATTAATAGCAGCGACACGTCCAAGCATGTCCTTGGGTGGAATCAGTTGCAGAATCGTTTGACGAATAATTATGTTGATGCTGTCACATGCCCCCATGATAATGAGAACTGCAATGGAAAAATAGAGGTGTCTGGTAACAGCAAATAACAAAGTACATAGCGCAAAGCCAGTGACCGCAATGAGCATCATCTGCCACGGTCTGGATTTGGGCAGGTAACGCACCAAGATCAGCATCATGACCAAGCCACCAAATGCAGGCGCAGTGCGTAATAGACCAAAACCATCGGCACCGACATGCAAAATATCTTGGGCAAAAATGGGCAGTAGCGCGATGATGCCGCCAAAGAAAATAGAGCCGAGATCGAGAAACATCGCCCAAAAAATAATTTTGGTTTTAAAAATAAATTGTAGTGCGTCTTTTAGACTTTGAGTTACCGATTCTGTTTGGATTTGAGGAAAATCTCGTTTTTGCAAACACCAGAGGGCAATACTGCCACTTAAAAAAAGTGCCACGATGACGCTAAAAGTAATATCCAAATCCAGATGTGCCAATAGAAAACCGCCAACCACGGGTGCAAGTATGCCGCAAGCTTGCCAACACATGCTGGTCCATGTTGCTGCATTAGTATACAAATGTTCGGGTACGACAAAAGGACGTAAAGAATTAAAGCAGGGACTGTATATGCCGCGAATACAGCCAAATAAAAATAAAATACTCAAGGATGAGATTAATAATAAATTTGCACTGATGGTTTGGGTGTGGAAAAGATCAAAACTGATCCACAAAGCAATCGATAAGGGGATGGCAAAGCTAAAACTGATTTGTAAAATACGCTGCCGATTAAAACGATCAGCAATATAACCACCCCATAAAGACAGCGCCATAAAAGGTAAAAAATCCATGATCCCGAGTAAACCGAGGAAAAGTGGATTTTTGGTGATTTGATACAAATGAAAGGCAATCAGCACCTCTTGAATCAGCACCGCAAAAGTCAGGCAGCATTGATTGAGAGTCAATAACTTAAAGTCACGACTGGCAAATGCAGCAAAAGCAGAGTGGGGTGCAGCAGAAGGCATAGTATAAAAATAAAAGACAAAATGAGAAAAAGGGAAGAGCCAAAACTCCTCCCTTTTTGATGTACTTAGCGTTACTTATTGAGCAACAGCTTCCGCTTTTTCGACTTTCTTAGCAGGAACTAAGTTTGCTGGAGTCGTATAATTCAAGCCCAAAGTTGCACTTGAGTATTGACGGATTTGATCTAACAACGCTGGATCTGTTGCAAGGTCTTTACCATAAGAACGTACGATCTCATGCAATTTGTCATTCCATACACCTTTAGTCTGCTCAGGGAATGCTTTTTCAAGCAAGTTAAGCATGATGTAAGGTGATGTAGATGCACCCGGAGAAGCACCCAACAATGCAGTTACAGACTTGTCTTTAGATGCAAAGATTTCTGTACCGAATTGCAATTTGGCAGGTTTGCCTGGCTCTTTTTTGATGATCTGAACGCGTTGACCACCTTGTTGTAAATGCCAGTCTTTAGGGTCAGCTTCAGGGTAGTATTTTTTCAACTCGTTGAAACGATCTGCATCAGACATTAACACTTGGCTTACGAGATACTGAACAAGATCAGCATTTTGTAGACCAATTGCAGCCATAGGCAAGACGTTGTTTTTGTTGGTCGATGCAAGCAAATCAAGCTGTGAACCATGTTTTAGGAACTTGTTTGAATAGGTTGCAAATGGGCCAAACAACACATATTTTTTACCGTCGATATAACGGGTATCGATATGTGGAACAGACATTGGAGGCGCACCCAGATCAGCACGACCATAGACCTTGGCCGTGTGTTTTGCTGTTACCGCAGGATTGTCAGTCACAAGGAACTCACCACCCACAGGGAAGCCCGCATATTGTTGCGCTTCTGGTAAACCAGTCATTTGCAATAATTTAATTGCAGCACCGCCAGCACCAATAAACACGAAACGTGTTTTTACATGACTGACTTCACCAGATTTGACATCTTTGAATGCAACAGACCAAGTATTATCGTCATTCTTACTAATCCCAGTGACTTCAGTCGAAGTTCTGAGTTTAAAGTTTGGACTTTTCTCGAGATTGTTAATCAATTGCTTGGTGATTGCACCGTAGTTCACGTCAGAACCAACGTCCATACGAGTTGCAGCCACTTTTTGCTGAGGATCACGACCGTCCATCACCAATGGTGCCCACTGCTGAATTTCGGCTTTGTCCTCACTCAATTTCATGCCAGCGAATAACGGATTTTGAATCATGGCAGCATAACGCTTTTCCATGAAGTTCACATTATCGCCCCATACGAATGCAATGTGTGGTACTGGGTTAATGAATGTACTTGATGTTTCTAATACACCTTGTTTCACTTGATAAGCCCAGAATTGCTTAGCAATTTCGAATTGGCTTGCTACTTTAACTGCTTTAGAAATGTCCATTTTACCGTCTTTTTCTTCGGTATAGTTCATTTCCATAAAGCCAGAGTGTCCTGTACCCGCATTGTTAAAGCCATTTGAACTTTCTTGTGCGACTGCATCAAGACGTTCATACATGCGGATGTTCCAGTCAGGTTGTAACTCGTTGAGATATGTACCGAGCGTGGCACTCATGATACCGCCACCGATAAGTACAACATCAACCACAGGTTCGTCGTTTTTCGTTTTAATTGCCTTAGACGTAATCGGTCTAAAAAGAAAGGCAATTGCAATAACTATGAGTACTAGAAGTAGTACTAATAAGTACTTCCAAAATTTTTTCATTCAATTTACCTTAAAAATTAAATGACCCCCTATATGGATGATATAGAGAGAAAAGATTTAAATGATGAGTGAGCGCAAATGCACATCAGCACAGGGGTTGCCCAACTGATGCGAGAGGAAAAAGTTCGTGAATTTTACTTTAATTTAGGCAGTGTTTTTGTTTACCAAATGTTTAAAAATGTAAGATTCAAGATCACTTGGATAGTGGTTTATTTAGCTTATTGTTAAAAAAGAAATTATATTTACTTTGTTTAATTTTATTTGATAAGAACTGGCATGGCATTTTAATAGCTATAAAAAAGCCGTCTTTGAGACAGCTTTCTTATATGGGTGACTTGGTGAGCAAATACTTACCAGCTCAAAGCACCACCAGTTTGGTAATCCGTAACGCGCGTTTCAAAGAAATTCTTCTCTTTACGCAAGTCCATCATCTCAGACATCCATGCAAATGGGTTTGTTACACCAGCGAATTGCTCTGGTAAACCAAGTTGCGATAAACGACGGTTACAGATGAATTTCAAGTATTCTTCCATCATGCTTGCATTCATACCCAATACACCACGTGGCATCGTATCACGTGCGTATTCGATCTCAAGCATGGTACCTTCAAGAATCATTTGAATGACTTCTTGTTGGAATTCGGCAGTCCAAAGGTGAGGGTTCTCAATCTTGATTTGGTTGATCATATCAATACCAAAGTTCAAGTGCATAGATTCATCACGTAGGATGTATTGGAACTGTTCAGCAACACCGTTCATCTTGTTACGACGGCCCATACTCAAGATTTGAGTGAAGCCACAGTAGAAGAAGATTCCTTCAAGTACACAGTAGAATGCGATCAAGTTACGAAGTAAGCGTTGGTCGTTTTCAGGTGTTCCTGTGTGGAATGTAGGATCACTTAAAGATTGTGTATATTTCAAGCCCCATGATGCTTTACGTGCAACACTTGGAATCTCACGGTACATGTTAAAGACTTCGCCTTCATCCATACCTAAAGATTCAATACAGTACTGATACGCATGTGTATGAATCGCTTCTTCAAATGCTTGACGCAAGATGTATTGGCGGCATTCAGGGTTTGTAATATGGCGATAGATTGCTAATACCAAGTTATTTGCAACCAACGAATCTGCAGTTGAGAAGAAACCTAAAGAACGCATGACAATGGTACGCTCATCTTCTGTTAAGCCATTTTCAGACTTCCAAAGCGCGATGTCATGGTTCATGTTCACTTCTTGCGGCATCCAGTGGTTTGCACACCCGTCAAGATACTTTTGCCAAGCCCACTCGTATTTAAATGGAACAAGTTGGTTCAAGTCTGCGCGACAGTTGATCATGGCTTTATCATCAACTTGTACGCGCTGTGCACCCATTTCAAGCTCTTCTAAGCCTGATGCAACATCAAGGTTTTCTAGGGCTGCAGATGCTCTAGCCAACGAATCGGTTGGATTTGTTGCTCGGTTGGCACTGGTTCCAGTGGGTTGTGCAACTGCCACGCGCGGCGATGGTTGCTCTGAATCAGATACCACTTGCGTATTAAGCGTTTTTTGCGAGTCGAGGGACGCAGACTTGTGTTCAGGTGCAGTCGGTTTTTGCGTATCATCTTCAAAATCGTCCCAGCTAAGGATAGACATATTTAATCTCACTATAATCTTAATTTATTTACATTGCAGTTTTAAAAAATGAAAATGGCGCATAAGAAACACAGCAAAACAAAAAGGGTAATAATCAATCCCATCATCGCTAAACGTTTGAGATTGATAGTTGCGGGAAGTGAGTTTGGCGTTAATAATTTGCCTGTTTCATCATAAATGGCAATCGCTCTTGCCCCGCTACTTAGCCCTAGCTCTTGTAATGCTCGTATTTCTACTTGTGTTAAACCAAATTCCATTCGCTCCATTGCTTGAATAAACATATAAGGAGCTAAATACTTAAAACCGCCACCACCACGTTTGAGTAACTGCGTTAATGTAGTTTCAGCGATACTAAAATCACCTAATAACGAACGTGGATGTGAAAACTGTGCACATTCAGTTAGATATTCTGTAGAAGATGGATAATGAAGTACTATCCGATCGACATAAATCTGTACTAAAACAGCAGGAGCATTAGCATATCGTTCTAAATCAGTTTGAAGCATAGTTCTACTTCCCAATAAAGCACTTTATTGATCTTGCTTACGCTGTTGTTTCCGAATGGCTAAAAATGCATAGACCATTGGTACATAAAAGAAAATAAAGGCAAAGATTAAAACAGCTAGTCCTAACATATAGTTATGGCTAATATTGAACATAATCCTTGCCTCTTTCCTTTAAATCTTAAATAAACCCTACTTTATTTAAGAAGGGTTTCTCCAAGATCTAATTACTGACAAGCTTCACAATCTGGATTGTCGATTGAACAAGCCATTGGTACTGGAGCTGCTGTTGTGAAACCATCTTCTTCAACTTGAACTTCAGGTTTTTTCTCTTCAACTGCTTGAGCCGCAACGATAGGTGCTTCAATTGTCGCTGGTTTTACTGCATTCAGTGCACCAGTGTTAATTGTTGATTTCTCAGCAGATGTTGCACCTAAAGCTCGGAGGTAATACGTGGTTTTAAGACCACGTAACCATGCCATCTTATACGTGATGTCCAGTTTCTTACCATTCGCCCCAGCGATGTAAAGGTTCAATGACTGTGCTTGATCGATCCACTTTTGACGACGAGATGCAGCATCTACGATCCAACGTGTATCCACTTCAAACGCAGTTGCGAAGATCGCTTTTAACTCTTCAGGAATGCGTGCAATCTTTTGTACTGAACCTTCGAAGTGTTTCAGGTCATTCACCATCACAGTGTCCCACAGACCACGTTCTTTTAATGCACGAACAAGGTAAGGGTTGATCACGGTGAATTCACCAGAAAGGTTAGATTTCACATACAAGTTCTGGAATGTTGGCTCAATTGATTGAGACACGCCACAAATGTTTGAAATGGTTGCTGTAGGTGCAATTGCCATCACATTCGAGTTACGCATACCGTCTTTTTGAACTTTGGCACGTAAGCTATCCCAATCTAAACGTTGTGTACGATCAACTTCGAACATACGCTCTGGACGAGATTTCGCAACAATTTCTAAAGAGTCGATTGGCAAGATACCTTGATCCCACAATGAACCTTTAAATGTTTCGTAAGTACCACGCTCAACCGCCAAGTCACTAGACGTTTGAATCGCGTAGTAGCTAATCACTTCCATAGATTCATCGGCAAATTCAACTGCAGCATCTGAACCATAAGCCAAGTTCATTTCATAAAGTGCATCTTGGAAGCCCATGATGCCCATACCTACAGGACGATGTTTCAAGTTTGAATTGCGTGCTTGTGGTACCGCGTAGTAGTTGATGTCGATCACGTTGTCGAGCATACGAACTGCTGTTTTTACTGTACGTGCAAGCTTTTCACGGTCTAACACACCACCTTGAACGTGTTGTACAAGGTTGATCGAACCTAAGTTACATACCGCAATTTCATCTTTGCTTGTGTTTAATGTGATTTCTGTACACAAGTTAGAAGAGTGAACCACGCCTACGTGTTGCTGTGGTGAACGCAGGTTACATACGTCTTTGAATGTGATCCACGGGTGACCAGTTTCAAACAGCATCGACAGCATTTTGCGCCACAAATCTTTTGCACGGATTTTCTTGTGCAGCATGTTTGTTTCTTTGGCAATGCTTTCGTAGTAAGCATAACGCTCAGCGAATTCTGCGCCTGTTAAGTCATGTAGATCAGGGGTTTCAGAAGGTGTGAAGAGTGTCCATTCTGCATCTTCGAATACACGTTGCATAAACAGGTCAGGAACCCAGTTCGCAGTGTTCATATCGTGGGTACGACGACGGTCATCACCAGTGTTCTTACGCAGTTCCAGAAATTCTTCGATGTCCAGGTGCCAAGTTTCAAGGTATGCACAGACTGCACCTTTACGCTTGCCACCTTGGTTTACCGCAACAGCAGTATCGTTCGCCACTTTAAGGAATGGAACGACACCTTGTGACTTACCGTTAGTCCCTTTGATATATGAGTTCAAGGCACGAACTGGCGTCCAGTCATTACCTAAACCACCTGCCCATTTAGATAGCATCGCGTTGTCACGCATTGCACCATAAATGTCATATAGGTCATCACCAATTGTTGTTAAATAACAGCTTGATAATTGTGGACGTAATGTACCAGAGTTAAACAGGGTTGGCGTAGAAGCCATATAGTCGAAGCTAGACAATAAGTTATAGAACTCAATTGCACGTTCTTCTTTATTTTCTTCATTGAGCGATAGACCCATCGATACGCGCATAAAGAATAATTGCGGTAATTCGAAACGTACGCCATTTGAGTGAATGAAGTAACGGTCAAATAAAGTTTGTAGACCTAAATAAGTAAACTGGTTTGAACGTTCTGGTTGGATCGCTGCTGCCAATTTTGCAAGGTCAAAATCAAGAAGATCAGCAGAAAGAAGATCAAGCTCGATCCCTTTCTTCAAGAAAGTTTCTAAAGCATCATTTTCTAATGTGTCTGTAGATAGACCTAAGAACTCTAAACCTGTGCTCACTAGCTCATTACGTAATAAGCGTGCAGTTACATACGTGTAGTTTGGCTCTTGCTCGATACGAGTACGTGTTGCCATCATCATGGTCGTTGCGATGTCGCTTTCTTTTACACCGTTGTATAAGTTTTTAACGGTTTCATCGACGATCGCTTGAACATCAATCCCTTCCAAACCTTCACTTGCTGTTTCGATTGTCGCTGTAAGTGCACCGAGGTCTAATGGTTGGAGCTGTCCATGAGCATCAGTGATTTGAAGGGTAGGATGATGGTTCGCACCTGCTTGCTGACGGGCAGTGGCACGTTGTTCACGATAAATAACGTAGGCACGTGCAACTTTTTGCTCACCTGTACGCATCAGGGCCAATTCAACTTGGTCTTGAATTTCTTCGATATGAATCGTACCGCCAGAAGGTAAACGACGATTAAACGTATTGAGTACCATCTCTGTTAATTGAGTGATACGGTCATGGATGCGACTAGAGTCAGCACCTTGTTGACCTTCAACAGCTAAAAAGGCTTTCCCGATCGCAACAGAAATCTTTTCGGCATTAAATGTCGCAATTTCTCCAGTGCGCTTAATAACCTGAATTTGGCCAGGTGCGGAAGTGATGATGCTCATGTCAGCATAGCTCCATTATCATCTATTTTTATGTTCATAGACCGTTTGAACCGTGCACAGAATATGTCACGATGTTTGAGGGATAAACACAATACTTAGTGGTTAAAGTTTATTTTCAACACAAGATACGGGATTTTTAACAGCAGATCAATCTTGACATTTTACTAAAGTTTTTTTTGTGTTTTAACTGCTGTATTCACAGGCACATAGCATAGCAAAGGGCTTTAAAAAGACGTATAGATAACTCTGTGGATAACTCAAAAAACAGACACTTAAATTATTTCGGAAGCGCAAAGAAACAAATTGTTTAATACTGGTACAAAATTTATACTCAATATCCATGTTGTTTGTAACAAGCATGTAATTCTGGAAAAGACATTAAAATTCATCATATTAATAAAAATATAACAAAACTGGGTGGACGTGTATCAGTTTGGTGAACGCCTACTTGTTTACAATGTAAACGTGTGTATATTGCAAAACATAAACCAATGTATCTGTCAGATTTTTATAGATAGATTCACTCTAATTGTAGGGGCATACAAATGAGCCAAGAAGAAAAGTTACCAAAAATTTTGATCGTTGAAGATGACGAACGTTTAGCTCGCTTAACACAAGAGTATTTGATTCGTAACGGTTTAGAAGTTGGGGTCGAAACAGATGGTAATCGTGCGATTCGCCGTATTATCAGTGAGCAACCAGATTTAGTTGTCTTGGATGTGATGTTACCAGGTGCAGATGGTTTAACCGTTTGTCGAGAAGTTCGTCCACATTACCATCAACCGATCTTGATGTTAACCGCGCGTACAGAAGATATGGATCAGGTACTTGGTTTAGAAATGGGTGCAGATGACTATGTTGCTAAACCCGTTCAACCACGTGTGTTATTGGCTCGTATTCGTGCTTTATTACGTCGTACTGATAAAACAGTTGAAGACGAAGTTGCTCAACGTATCGAGTTCGATGATCTCGTGATTGATAACGGTGGCCGTTCAGTGACTTTAAACGGTGAGCTGGTTGATTTTACGAGCGCTGAATATGACTTATTGTGGTTGCTAGCTTCAAACGCAGGGCGCATCTTATCTCGTGAAGATATTTTTGAGCGTCTCCGTGGTATTGAATACGATGGTCAAGACCGTTCGATCGATGTGCGTATTTCACGTATTCGTCCAAAAATTGGTGATGATCCAGAAAATCCAAAACGTATCAAAACTGTGCGTAGCAAAGGTTATTTATTCGTTAAAGAAACTAACGGGATATAATTTGCATCTTGCTTTAAATTAGCTTGGATTTATTTCCCTTATGGTAAGTCGAGTACTAAAAAACAGCATTTTCTTGCGAATTTATGCTGGATTAGTGGTTTTAGTTGTTGTTGTTGCCGCATTTTGTTATTTGCTGGTACAGGTCATCAACTATCAACGCGCGCAAGAATATCGTGAATATCTGACGGATGGTATTTCATATGTCATCAGTGAGGGGGTATCTCGACAACCTCAAAAACAACAAAAGCTAGATTGGATTTCTGATGCTTCCGATTTACTAGAACTTCCAATCTACTATGTTGATGCAGCACGTGTAGAGCTTTCTCGTACTGAGAAAAAGCGGATTGCTGAGCAGAAATCAGTGGTTCGTTATGATGCCAATAATGGTGTGGGTTATATCATTATTGGTCTGAAAGATGATGCGAAACATTATCTTTATATCAAAGTGGATAAGCTCGGCGAGCGCCAAATGAAGGCGTTGCCAATTTTTGTACTGGATTATTTGATTTTTTATCCGGGGCAAGAGCGTGAATATTTAGAAAGAATTAAAAAGCATTTTTACTATCCGATTACGATTGCCAATATTAAAGATATTAATCTAGATTCAGAGCAAATCGGTCGTTTACGTCAAGACCAAAGTATTCTGTTATATAAGGATAGTGCAACTGTACGTGGTACAACGATTTCAATTGTTTCTCCAATGCCAAACCATCCTGCACAAGTTCTTATCTTAGGTCCAGTTCCAATGTTTAATTGGATGCCTTTTCAGCTTTCAGCAGGTATTACCTTATTTAGCTTATTCTTATTAAGTCTAGGTGTTTACGGTTTAATTCTACCGCTTGAGCGGAAAATTCGTCAGGTTCGTCATGCCCTGAATAAAATGAAATCGGGTGACCTGTCATTACGTGTTCCGATTGAAGGCACAGATGAAATGGCAAATTTGGCATCAAGTTATAACAATATGTCAGACCATATCCAGCGCCTGATTGAGGCGCAACGGGAATTAATGCGCGCAGTGTCGCATGAACTCAGAACGCCTGTGGCGCGTATCCGCTTTGGTATGGAGATGCTGGCAGAAGAGGATGACTATAGTTACCGTATTCAGCAGGTGGAGATGATTGATAAGGATATTGAGGCACTCAATACCCTGATTGATGAAATCATGACCTATGCGAAACTGGAGCAGGGTACACCATCTTTGGACTTTGAGGACCTTGTGCTGGTCGAAGTACTTGATCAGGTTGCAATGGAAACTGAAGCACTGAAGACTCAAAAAGAAATTGAGTTAATTGCACCGCCGTTGTCATTATCTGTAGATGCTGAACGTCGCTATTTGCATCGTGTGGTACAAAACTTGGTTGGAAATGCCGTTCGTTATTGCGATCATAAAGTTCGAATTAGTGGTGGTGTTCGTGCTGATGGTAAGGCATATGTCTGTGTAGAGGACGATGGGCCGGGCATTCCAGAGCAAGAGCGCGCACGTATTTTTGAAGCCTTTGCTCGTTTGGATGATAGTCGTACACGCGCATCAGGTGGGTATGGTTTGGGTTTATCAATCGTGAGTCGTATCGCGTATTGGTTCGGTGGAGATATTATGGTAGACCAAAGCCCTAACTTAGGTGGCGCACGTTTTACCATGACATGGCCAGCGAAGCGTTATAAACAAAACATAAAAAAATAGTTTTAATTCATTTAAGCTTGTATGAAGAATATAAGAAAGCCAAAGCATCAAGCTTTGGCTTTAATTTTTTATGAAGCATAAATATTGCTTATTCATGAATAGATGAATCAGGCTCGATTAATGGATGACCAGACCTTAAGCCATTCAGTGCATCTATATTAAAATCTAGAAGTAATGAATTATTTTTTACGTCTATTTTATAACTTTTAATCAATGGTTGATCTCCATTTAATGTTTCAACTTTATAGCTATCAGCAATGTTTAGAATACTTTCAAGATTGGTTGTTGTTGCCGCAAAGTCTTCTCTAAAGACTTCATAGATATCTCTTAGGTCGAAAATTGCATTATCAGCATCAGGGTGTTTTTGAATATAACTTTCAATGTGCCGCATCAGCAGCTGTGAAAAAAAGAAATAATCTGAGTCATGTGTATATTCTAAATGCATATTTTTCTCCTTGTTTGCTACTTTTAGAATATCGATCTCTCGGCCAAATAGTGTATAAAGTTAATTAAAGCATGTAGCTGAATTGCAACATATTATGTCGAAATGACAACCTGATTTCGGCCCTATCTTTTTGCGTGGTAAAGCGCATTGTCCGCCTGCTTGAATAAATGCTCAATCGGCTGGTGATTTTCGGGCGTGCAAATGCACAGGCCAATGCTAAGCTGAATGAAAAAATGCTGCTATTGATCAATTGAAATAGGAGTTTGGCTCATGTGTCGGCGAATCTGTTCGGCACAGGTATGAACAGCCTCAATGCTGACACTTTTCTTTGGGGTAAATTAGGTCGGGCTATTATATAAATTTTGTTTAAATTTTCAGCACAAATTTGTATCAATGCAATGATTTAGTTCATGCTGCAATATTTTTGAGCATTGATGACAAGTTGCGGATATTTTTGGCGCAAGAATAAAGAAAAAAATGATTAACATTGGTTAGTCGATTTGATAATTCGATTTTTAAGGGTGAATTTGTAGCGATCTAGGTCGTATCAGGAAATTAATCAACAAAATCATCCTAAAGACTAAAGCGCTTCAACTAGCATGAGAAATTAGAAATCAGGTACAATTGGCGGGATTAATTTTGTGTTTGGTGTATTTGAAGGCCAATACATACATTCTTTGTTAAAAATAGGCCTGCCAGGAGTTATCCCCGCATGAGTGCCATTACTCCATACGATTGGGCGATTATCGCCTTCGTGATCGGCGTTACATTTCTTTGCGTTTTTATGCTTACAGTTCCCTTACTCCTCGGGGGTAAAGCATGGGGGCGTGCGAAGCAAGAGCAGTTTGAATCAGGTGTAGTTGGTGCGGGCGGTGCTCGTATCCGCTTGTCAGCCAAATTCTATTTAGTTGCAATTTTCTTCGTTGTCTTTGACTTGGAAGCTCTTTACCTCTACGCATGGTCGACATCAGTTCGTGAAGTAGGTTGGTTTGGATTTACCACGGTCGTTATTTTTGTTGTCGATCTTTTGATCGCTTTGGTTTATGCAATTTCTGTAGGCGCGCTGAATTGGGCACCTGTAGATCGTCGTAAATCTGCCGGTGTGACAACAAAAATTGGTTCACCGAATATGAATATTGCTGACATTACTCGATTCAATAATATTGAAGAGCTTGTTGTCGATCCTACTGGTCATATTCCAGCACAGTCTTCTGGTCGTGTTAAGTCTAAAACACCGACTACATCATCATTTGAACAGGAGTAAGTCGGGATGAAATATACTTTAACCCGTGCGAATCCAGATGCCGATCAGTATCCATTACAAGATCGTCAAATCGTAACTGATCCTCTTGAGGAAGAAGTGAATAAAAGTGTGATGATGACACGTCTTGAAGATGTGTTGCATACCGCAGTGAACTGGGGACGTAAAAACTCTTTATGGCCTTTTAACTTCGGTACATCATGCTGTTATGTTGAATATGCGACGACTTTAACTGGTGTACATGACTTGTCTCGTTTTGGTGCTGAGGTTATTCGTGCTTCACCACGTCAAGCAGATTTAATGATTGTTGCAGGAACCTGCTTTGTCAAAATGGCACCTGTAATTCAACGTTTGTATGAACAAATGCTTGAGCCTAAATGGGTCATCTCTATGGGTGCTTGTGCGAACTCTGGTGGTATGTACGACATCTATTCTGTAGTACAAGGTGTCGATAAAATTATTCCTGTTGATGTGTACATCCCAGGTTGCCCACCTCGTCCAGAAGCATTGATCCAAGCATTGATGTTACTTCAAGACCAAATTCAACTAGAGCGCCGTCCACTTTCAGCGGTGATTGGTGATGATCTTCAGCCTGTGTATAAGCCAAAGATGATGCCAGAACGCGATCGTAAAAATGCGGAACGTATTGCGGTGAAAAACTTACGCTCTATGGATGAAATTAAATAATTTGAACGATGAATTGTGACATGTCTGAAGAGACATGATCATCGGGAAAATTGCCAGAATTTGTATTAAATAGGAAGCCAAGCCAATGGCTGAAACTGACATTGCTATGCCAGAGTCAACGCAAGTTGATTCACGCCCAGCATTTGCAATCGTAGAAGAGCTCAAAACCAAATTTGGTGAGAACTTCTATGTGCAGGCGACTTTTGAAGAGTTTCCAACAGTCTGGGTTGAGCGCGCACGCGTGCAAGAAGTCCTTATGTTCCTCCGTAAAGTGGAACGTCCTTATGTAATGCTGTTTGACTTATCTGCGGTTGATGAGCGTTTACGTGTTCACCGTGATGGTTTACCAGCATCAGATTTTACTGTGTTTTATCATTTGTTATCGCTTGAGCGTAATAGTGATATTCGTATTAAAGTTGCATTAAATGAAAATGATTTAAGCATCCCAACCGCAACCAATATTTGGCCAAATGCCAACTGGTACGAGCGTGAAGCTTACGATATGTTTGGCATCGATTTCGCAGAGCATCCTATGCTCCGTCGTATCTTGTTGCCAACCTATTGGGAAGGTCATCCGTTGCGTAAAGAATATTCTGCGCGTGCGACAGAATATACGCCATATATGCAAGATCAAGCGAAACAAGATTTCGAACAAGAACACTTACGTTTCGTACCAGAAGACTGGGGTCTAAAACGCGGTAACGCTGATGAAGACTTCATGTTCCTCAACTTAGGTCCTAACCATCCATCTGCGCACGGTGCGTTCCGTGTGGTATTGCAGTTGGACGGTGAAGAAGTGAAAGATTGCGTACCTGATATTGGTTATCACCACCGTGGTGTGGAAAAGATGGCTGAACGTCAGACATGGCATTCATTTATTCCTTATACCGATCGTGTTGACTACTTGGGCGGTTGTGCGCAAAACATGCCTTATGTGATGGCAGTTGAGCAGCTTGCTGGTATTAAAGTACCTGAGCGTGCGCAAGTCATTCGTGTGATGTTAAACGAATTATTCCGTATCAATAACCACTTATTATTCTGTGGTACAGCGATTCAGGATGCGGGTGGTATGACCCCTGTGTTCTATATGTTCGCAGACCGTCAAAAAGTCTATGACATCGTTGAAGCGATCACGGGTTACCGTATGCATCCAGCATGGTTCCGTATTGGTGGTACGGCGCATGACCTTCCAAACAATTGGCAAAAACTTGTTAAAGAATTGCTAGAGTGGATGCCAAAACGTTTGAACGAGTACTACACTGCGGCACTTAAAAACTCAGTATTTATTGGTCGTACCCGCAATGTTGCTCAATACGACGCTAAATCTGCGTTGGCTTGGGGTGTAACGGGTACTGGTTTACGTGCAACGGGTATTGACTTTGACGTTCGTAAATATCGTCCATACAGTGGTTATGAAAACTTCGACTTTGATATTCCAGTGGAATATGAAGGCGATGCATATGCACGTGTCTTGGTTCACTTCCGTGAAATTACTGAGTCGTTGAAAATTATTCAACAGTGCTTGGACAACATGCCATCTGGTCCTTATAAAGCGGATCATCCACTGGCTGTTCCACCACCAAAAGATAAGACATTACAAGATATTGAAACCTTGATTACGCACTTCTTGAGCGTATCTTGGGGTCCTGTCATGCCTGCAGGTGAGTCATCATTTATGACTGAAGTGGTGAAAGGTGCGAGCACTTATTATTTGACTTCAGACAAGTCAACCATGAGTTACCGTACTCGTATTCGTACACCGACCTTCACACATTTGCAGCAAATGCCTTCTGTGATTAATGGCAGTTTGGTTTCTGACTTGATCATTTATTTGGCGACCATTGACGTGGTTATGGCTGACGTGGATCGCTAGGGGTAAACGATTATGATGATTTTGACTGATAAAAAACCTCGTGTGAATGTTGAAGGGATTTTGACTGCTGAAGAAATCCATGACATTGAACACCATATTGATCACTATCCATATCCACGTGCGGCATCATTGGATGCATTAAAATGCGTACAACGTCGTAATGGCTGGGTAGATGACGCTCAAATGAATGCGATTGCGCAATTGTTGACAATCAGTGTGGCAGATTTAGAGGGTGTAGCAACGTTCTATAACCGTATTTATCGCCAACCTGTAGGTCGTCATGTGATTTTGTTATGTGACTCAATTGCATGCTTCTTGATGGGTGCAGAAACTTTAGCAGAAGCATTTCAGCGAGAGTTAGGCATTCAGTATGGACAAACCACAGCAGATGGTCGTTTCACCTTGCTCCCAATTTGCTGTTTAGGCAACTGTGATAAAGGTCCAACGTTAATGATTGATGAAGATACTCACGGTTTAGTGGATGTGTCATCAGTTAAACAGTTATTGGAGAAGTATGTATGAATACTGAACCAAAACCAATTTATGGCGACGGTAATCCAGAAACTCATCCACTCACTTGGCGTTTGAGTAAGCAAGATGCTGTACGTAATGCTGATGAATACGAAGCTTTAGAAGGTTATGCAGGCTTCAAAAAAGCGCTCAGCATGCCACCAAAAGATGTACTTGACGTGATTAAAGCTGCGACAGTTAAAGGTCGTGGCGGTGCAGGCTTCCCAGCAGGGATCAAATGGTCACTGATGGCGCCAAACGACAATTCAGGTCCACGTTACCTGATCTGTAATGCTGATGAAATGGAACCAGGTACCTTTAAAGACCGTTTGTTGATGGAAAAACTTCCACATCAATTGATCGAAGGTATGTTGATCGCAGGTTATACCCTTGAAGCAACGCATGGTTATATCTTCATTCGTGGTGAATACATCGAAGCAGCTCAATACTTAAATGAAGCATTAGAGCAAGTTCGTGCCAAAGGTTACTTGGGTGAAAACATCCTCGGTACTGGTTGGAACTTTGAGATGCATGTGCACACGGGTGCAGGGCGTTATATCTGTGGTGAAGAAACTGCATTGATTAACTCGCTTGAAGGTCGTCGTGCCAATCCGCGTACTAAACCACCATTCCCACAAGTTGCTGGTGCATGGGGTCGTCCAACGATTGTCAATAACGTTGAAACCTATAATAACTTGCCAGCGATTATGTTGCGTGGTCCAGAATGGTATATCAACCTTTCTGCACATAAGTCTAAAGATCCAGGTACGAAGATCTATGGTGCATCAGGTAAGGTGAAATTCCCAGGACTTTGGGAACTTCCTTTTGGTACAACTGCGCGCGAAGTGATTGAAGATCATGCGGGTGGTATGCGTGATGGTCTCACTTTGAAAGCATGGTTGCCAGGTGGTGCTTCGACTGACTTTTTAGCAGCTGAGCACATTGACTTGCCAATGGACGCTGAAAGCATCATGAAAGCAGGTTCACGTTTAGGAACATGTTTGTTGATGGTGGTTGATGAAACCCAGTGTATGGTCTCTGCAACGCGTAATTTAGAAGAGTTCTTTGCACGTGAATCATGTGGTTTCTGTACACCGTGCCGTGATGGTTTACCTTGGGCAGTCAAAGCGCTGAAAGCACTCGAAACAGGTACAGGTAAGAAAGAAGATATCGATCATTTACAAGAACTGACTCGTAAATTATGGATCGGTAAAACTTTCTGTGCTCATGCACCGGGTGCGATGGAGCCGCTTATGGGCGCATTAAAATATTTCCGCCATGAGTTTGAAGCAAAGGTTAAAACCCATGCTCCTGCTCTTGACGTAGAACAAGCTTAAGGAATTCGACTATGGCTACAATTCATGTCGATGGAAAATCGTATGAAGTCAATGGCTCTGAAAACTTGCTACAAGCATGTCTCAGCCTTGGTATCGACATCCCGTATTTTTGTTGGCACCCATCCTTAGGTTCTGTTGGTTCTTGTCGTCAATGTGCTGTTACGCAATATAATAATGCGGAAGATACACGTGGGCGCTTAGTCATGTCTTGCATGACACCAGCTGCCGACAATACCTTTATTTCTATTGAAGACAAAGAAGCAACAGATTTTCGTGCATCAATCGTCGAATTCTTAATGACCAACCACCCACATGACTGTCCAGTCTGTGAAGAAGGTGGTCACTGTCATTTACAAGATATGACGGTGATGACGCAACATGACCGTCGTCGCTATCGCTTCACGAAGCGTACCCATCATAACCAAGAGTTGGGTTCGTTTATTGCACATGAAATGAACCGCTGTATCGCGTGCTATCGTTGTGTACGCTATTACAAAGATTATGCGGGTGGTACAGACTTTGGTGTCTATGCCAATGCATCACGTGTTTATTTCGGTCGTCCAGAATCAGGTACTTTGGAATCTGAATTTTCTGGTAACTTGACTGAAGTCTGCCCAACTGGTGTATTTACCGATAAGACGCATTCAGCACGTTATAACCGTAAATGGGATATGCAGTATGCTCCAAGCGTATGTCATGGCTGTTCTTCGGGCTGTAACATCTCACCGGGTGAGCGTTATGGCGAAATCCGTCGTGTTGAAAACCGTTTCAATGGTTCAATAAATCAATACTTCTTGTGTGATAAAGGTCGTTTCGGTACAGGTTATGTGAATCGTGAAGATCGTCCACGTCAACCACGACTACAGCTTAAAGATAACATTACAACTTTGAGTGTCGATGCTGCATTAGATCAAGTAATTGTTGAGTTGAAAGGCCAAAAAGTCTTGGGTATCGGTTCTCCTCGTGCAAGCTTGGAATCAAACTACGCACTTCGCCAACTTGTTGGTCAAGCCAACTATTCAACAGGTATGTCTCAAAAAGAGCAAAATCTGGTTGAATTAGCTGCTTCAATCATGCAAACACAGGGTATTTACAACCCGAATATGCGTGAAATTGAAAGTTACGATGCGGTGTTGATCTTGGGTGAAGACTTAACTCAAACTGCGCCACGTATGGCTTTATCGGTTCGCCAAGCAGCGAAAAATAAAGCCAAAGAAATGGCAGCTAAAACACGTACACCCGATTGGTTGGCAGAGCCTGTACAACGTATTGGTCAAGATGCTAAATCTCCAATCTATATTCTTGCTGCAACGCAAACACGTTTAGCGGATGTGGCAACGGGTGAAGTAGTTGCATCGCCAAATGACATCGCACGTTTAGGTTTCGCGGTTGCGGCTGCTGTTAAAGGCGAAGCGCTTTCTGGTTTGGCTGATGATGCAAAAGCATTTGCGCAAACCATTGCAGATAACTTGAAAGCAGCGAAAAAGCCTTTGATTATTTCTGGTACGAGTTTACAAGATCCTGCGATCATGGAAGCTGCGGCTCAAGTCGCTTTAAATCTCGGCGAAAATGCAGGGCTGTCGTTGACTGTTCCTGAAGTGAACTCAATGGGCTTAGCATTATTCGGTGGTTTAAGTTTAGAACAAGCTTTTGCCCAAGACTACGACACACTGGTTATTGTTGAAAATGACTTGTTCCGTCGTTTACCTGCTGCTCAAATCAAAGCTGCATTTGACAAGGCTGAGACTGTGATTGTATTGGATCACAGCGAAACTGAGACTGTGAAGCTTGCAGACATCGTTCTTTCAGCAGCAAGTTTTGCTGAAGGTGATGGCACTGTAGTGAGTCAAGAAGGTCGTGCACAACGTTTCTATCAAGTGTATGACCCAAGCTACTACAAACCTGAATATGCGATCAAAGAATCATGGCGTTGGTTACATGCTGTTGAGACAGGTCTTAAAGGTAAAGCAGTCGATTGGACATTGCTTGATGATGTAATTGATGACATCGTGAAGAATGTACCAGTACTTGAAGCGATTCAAGATGTTGCACCAGATGCAGGTTATCGTGTTCATGGTTTGAAAATTGCACGTGAGCCACGTCGTTACTCAGGTCGTACTGCAATGCGTGCACCATTATCTGTTCATGAACCTAAACAGCCAACTGATCTAGATTCAGCATTAACGTTCTCGATGGAAGGTTATGTCGGTAATCAGACAGCTTCTTCGCTAGTACCTTTCGCATGGGCTGCCGGTTGGAACTCGCCACAAGCTTGGAATAAATACCAAGATGAAGTGGGTGGTCACTTAAAAGGCGGTGATTCAGGTGTGCGTCTATTTGATCGTTTAGCTAAACGTCCTGCACGTAGCTATGTTGCACCGACTGCCGTGGTTGTGAATCCTGAAAGCTTCCGTCTTGTGCCAATGCACCATATCTTTGGTTCAGGTGAATTCACCATTAAAACACCAGCAATGGAATCACGTATTCCTGAAGCGATGTTTGCCATGGGTGAACAAGATGCGACGCGCTTAAATGTTCAAGATGGTCAACGTATTACAGTGAAAGCAGGCGAAACGAGCATCAGCTTACCTGTACAGGTCATCGAATATTTACCAACAGGCTATATTGGTTATCCAATTGGTCTAGCACCAACCGTTTCATTGGCAGAGCCTGTGTCTGTGGCAGTAGGAGTGTAATTCATGAATCAAGAAATTATACGTCAAACGCCACTTTGGGCTGAGAACTGGCCAATCGCTTATTCAGTGATTCAAGCAGTTGTGATCCTGTTGGTGGTGGTTTTAGTTGCTGCATTAATGTCATTTATTGAGCGTCGTCTCTTGGCATTATGGCAAGACCGTTATGGTCCAAACCGTGTTGGTCCGGGTGGTATGTTCCAGATCGTTGCCGACATGCTCAAGATCATGTTCAAAGAAGACTGGACACCAAAGTTTGCTGACAAGCTGACTTTTCGTTTAGCACCAGCAGTTGCGATGGCAACTGCGGTACTTTCGTTTATGGTGATCCCAGTAAGTCCTACACTGGGCGTTGCGGATATGAGTATCGGTCTATTGTTCTTTATGGCAATGGCGGGTATCGCAGTTTATGCAGTGCTATTTGGTGGTTGGGCGTCTAACAACAAATACTCGTTACTCGGTGGTCTTCGTTCTGCTGCTCAAACTATTTCTTATGAAGTGTTCTTGGGTATTTCATTGATGGGTGTGGTTGCGATTGCAGGCTCATTCAACCTACGTGAAATCGTTGAAGCTCAACGTGATGTTTGGTTTGTTATTCCACAATTCATTGGTTTCATTATCTTTGTTATTGCTGGTGTTGCAGTGACGCATCGTCATCCATTTGACCAACCAGAAGCTGAGCAAGAATTGGCGGAAGGTTATCACGTTGAATATGGTGGGATGAAGTGGGGGATGTTCTTCGTTGCGGAATATGTGAACGTGGTTTTAATCTCTGCACTGATCGTAACGTTATTCTTCGGCGGATGGCTTGCACCATTTAATTTAGAAATTCCATTTGTTCCACCAGTTTTTTGGTTCGTGATTAAAACAGCATTCTTTGTAATGATGTTTGTATTGGCGCGTGGTTCTTTGATGCGTCCACGTTATGACCAAGTGATGAATTTTGGTTGGAAAGTTTGTTTGCCATTGGCGTTGGTCAACTTGTTAGTGACTGGTGCTGTGATTCTGATGAATCAGGCCTAGGACAGCAAGGAGTACAAAATGTATAAAATTCTAGCTGGATTTGGATCGATTGTCCGTTCGTTGTGGATGGTGTTTAGCCATGTAACACGTAAACGTGATACGATTTTATATCCAGAAGTACCAGCTGAACAAATTGTGCCTCCACGCTTTCGTGGTCGTATCATCTTGACGCGTGATCCAGATGGGGAAGAGCGTTGTGTGGCATGTAACCTGTGTGCGGTTGCATGTCCTGTTGGCTGTATTTCATTACAAAAAGCGGAAAAAGAAGATGGACGTTGGTATCCAGAATTTTTCCGTATCAACTTTTCACGCTGCATTTTCTGCGGTATGTGTGAAGAAGCTTGTCCTACAACTGCAATTCAGATGACGCCTGATTTTGAACTTGCTGAATATGTACGCCAAGACTTGGTTTATGAAAAAGAAAACTTATTGATTTCTGGCCCAGGCAAATATCCTGACTATAACTTCTACCGTGTCACTGGTATGGCAGTAAATGGTAAGGAAAAAGGTCAGGCACAAAAAGAAAGTGCACCAGTTGATGTACGGAGCTTATTACCATGATGTGGCCATTTTATTTGATGGCACTTGTGGCCATCGTATCGACAATACGTGTTGTGACAAATACGAATCCCGTACATGCTCTTTTAAGTTTAATCGTTTCTTTACTTGCTGTTGCTGGTATTTTCATGATCGTGGGTGCGCCTTTTGCTGGTGCACTTGAGATTATTGTTTATGCTGGTGCAATCATGGTGTTGTTCGTCTTCGTGGTCATGATGTTGAACCTTGGACAAGATACGGTTGAACAAGAACGTAAATGGTTAACTTCTGATGCATGGGCATATCCTGCATTAATGAGTTTCTTATTGGGCTTGGTTTTGGTTTGGATGTTGGGTGGAGAATACACCACAATTTCTGCACCATTAGGTACAGAAATTGTAGGTCCTAAAGCAGTCGGTCAAGCATTATTTACTCACTATCTATTATTGGTAGAAGTTGCCGCGATGTTATTGCTTGCAGCCTTAGTTGCTGCATATCACCTTGGCAAACGTGAACCAAGTGCAGAAGAGGATAAAGAATAATGGGACACATCCCTTTAGAACATGGTTTGATTGTTGCAACCATCCTTTTTGCACTCGGTTTTTACGGTGTAATGGTGCGACGCAACCTATTATTTATGCTAATGAGCCTTGAAGTGATGATGAATGCTGCTGCATTGGCATTTGTTTTGGCAGGTAGTGTTTGGGCTCAACCAGATGGACAAGTGATGTTCATTTTGATCCTAACGCTTGCTGCTGCCGAGGCGTGTATTGGTCTTGCGATCGTCCTTCAGTTTTATCATCGCTTCCATCACTTGGATGTGGATGCTGCTAGTGAGATGCGCGGATGAGTACATTATATTTAACCGTTTTATTCCCGCTCATTGGTTTTATCCTGTTAGCGGCAGGGCGTAACAAACTGTCTGAAAATGTCGCTGCCATTATTGGTGTCGGTTCAGTTGGTTTATCTGCCTTATTTGCTTTAATCGCTGGCCTTGCATTTACCAGCAGTGGCCAAACTGTTTTTGTTCAACACTTATGGACGTGGTTCAGTGTTGGCGGTTTTGAGCCAGGCATCAGCTTGCACCTTGATGGTTTGTCATTATTGATGACAGGTATGATTACAGGTGTTGGTTTCCTGATTCACATCTTTGCATCATGGTATATGCGTGGTGAAGAAGATTACGCACGTTTCTTCTCTTATTTCAACCTGTTCGTTGCCAGCATGTTGTTGTTGGTACTCGGCGATAACTTGGCGTTATTGTTCTTAGGTTGGGAAGGCGTAGGTCTGTGTTCATACCTCTTGATTGGTTTCTACTACTCAAACCCTGCAAATGGTTGGGCAGCAATCAAAGCATTCACCGTAACACGTGTGGGTGATGTTTTCTTACTCATCGCATTGTTCTTGCTTTATCAACAGTTTGGTACGTTGAATACACAGTACATTGTTGAACATGCAGCGACTGTGATGACGCAAAGCTCATCATTGTCAATTTGGACAGCATTAATGTTGTTCTTGGGTGCAGCAGGTAAATCAGCGCAAATTCCATTACAAACATGGTTAGCTGATGCGATGGCAGGTCCGACACCAGTATCTGCATTGATCCATGCTGCGACAATGGTTACAGCAGGTGTGTACTTATGCTGCCGTATGTTCTCCGTGATGGAAATGGCACCAGAAGTGATGCAGTTCATCTCGATTACAGGTGCTGTGACATTGCTTGTAGCTGGTTTTGCAGCGCTAGTTCAAACCGACATCAAACGTATCTTGGCTTACTCAACCATGAGTCAGCTCGGTTATATGTTTATGGCGGTGGGTGCTGAGGCGTATCAAGCTGGTTTATTCCATATGCTTGCTCACGCATTCTTCAAAGCGTTATTGTTCCTTTCTTCGGGTGCCGTAATTCTTGCATGTCATCACGAACAAAACATTTTCAAAATGGGTGGATTACGTAAAAAGATTCCATTCGTATTCTGGTGTTTCGTCATCGGTGGTGGCGCATTAGCTGCACTTCCAATCGTAACAGTTGGCTTCTTCTCTAAAGATGCGATTTTAGGTGCAGTATATGCACAGTCTACGATTGCAAACCTTCCACTTTATAATACGTTGTACTGGGTTGGTGTTGTGGGTGCATTCTTAACGTCTATCTATACCTTCCGTTTAATCTGGGTGGTATTCTTTGGCGAAGAAAAAACCCATGCACATGCCATTCATGGCGTGACTTACTGGGCACCGCTTGCAATTCTTGCGACCTTATCAACAGGTATTGGTTATTTCTTACAAGCACCTGTTGCAAAATTATTGACCGCTGCAAGTATTCCAAGCTTTGTTGTTCCTGAAACTTTAGAAGAAGCCGTTGCACATGCAGAACATTTAGCAAGTGGTGTTGCCCTTGTTGGTTTGGTTGTTGGTATTTTCTTATTTGCCTTTGCGTATGGTGCGGTTAAATCATTTGCTCAAACGTCTTTGGGTTCTGGTTTAGCGCACATTTGCCGTACCGCATTTGGTTTTGATGCTTTGTATGACATCGTTTTTGTAAAACCATATTTATTGATTGCGAAAATCTTAGGTCGTGATCCAATTGATGGTTTATGGTTAGTGCTACCTGCACTTGTGAAAGGTGGTAATAGCTTTACAAGTTCGCGTCAAACAGGTTCATTGCGTGAATACGCATCAAGCATGTCACTCGGTGTAGTGGTGTTATTGATAATCTTGATCGTGATTCAGGTTGTGGGGAAATAAAATGGAAAACAATTTAATTTTACCCGCACTGATTTTAGTTCCTTTCATTGCTGGTTTTATTTGTTGGTTGGTTGATAAATTTGACCAACATTTGCCACGCTGGATTGCCTTGATTGGTATGCTCATTACCTTTGGTTTGGGTATTGCACTATGGCAAACTGGTACATATAGCTACGAGTTGGGCGGTAAAGTCCCAACTTGGGCTGCTGAATTCCATCTCCCGTGGATTCAGACTTTAGGGATTAGCATTCACTTGGCTGTGGATGGTTTATCTCTACTCATGGTTTTACTTACAGCGTTACTGGGTGTGCTTGCTGTTGGTTGTTCATGGGGTGAAATTCAAAAGAATGTTGGTTTCTTCCACTTAAACCTCCTTTGGAGTTTAGGTGGGGTCATCGGTGTATTCCTTGCAATTGACTTATTCTTGTTCTTCTTCTTCTGGGAGATGATGCTTGTACCAGTCTATTTCTTGATTGCGTTATGGGGACACTCAGGATCAAATGGTCGTTCACGTGTTTATGCTGCAACTAAATTCTTCTTATATACACAAATCGCTGGTTTAATCATGTTAATCGGTATCTTAGGCTTAGTGGTCTATGGATATATGATGACAGGTATGATTGGTTTTGATTACAGCTACTTATTGGCTGTTGCAAACCACTTACCTCCAGAAGTTGCATATGCATTTATGTTGTGTTTCTTTGTTGGTTTTGCAGTTAAATTACCTGTATTCCCATTACACGGTTGGTTACCTGATGCGCATGCACAAGCACCAACAGCGGGTTCTGTGGACTTGGCTGGTATTTTGATTAAGACAGCAGCGTACGGTCTACTTCGTTTCGTAATTCCATTCTTCCCAGCAGCGTCAGCTCAGTTTGCTGATATTGCAATCATTTTGGGTCTGATTGGTATTTTCTACGGTGCATTCTTAGCGTATCAACAAACAGACATGAAACGTCTGCTTGCGTATACGTCTATTTCACACATGGGTTTCATTTTACTTGCAATCTACGCAGGTAATATTCTAACTTTCCAAGGTCTGATGATCATGATGTTGGCACATGGTTTGTCATCTGCTGCATTGTTCATTATGTCGGGTCAAGTGTATGAGCGTTTACACACACGTGATCTACGCTTAATGGGTGGTCTTCGTGGTCAACTGCAATATTTACCATTCTTCTTGATGTTCTTTGTTGCAGCACTTGTCGGTGTACCTGGTCTAGGTAACTTTATTGGTGAATTCTTAATTCTTATGGGTTCATTCAAAGCTTATCCTGCATTCACAATCATTGCTGCAGTAAGTTTAGTATTTGCAGGTCTTTACGGTCTGATTCTGATTCACAAAGCACTTTTTGGCGAACCAAATACTGAACAAAAGCAACACTATCCGAGTCCACTGAAAGATTTATCAGTACGTGAAGTGAGCATTTTGATGATCTGTGTGATTGGTTTACTTTGGTTAGGACTTTACCCACAGACATTCTTGGATATGTCACATTCAAGCATGCAGTGGTTAGTCAATAGTTATATGCCAGTACAAGAAGTTGTTGAAACTGTTCAACAGACTGCAACTCAACTTGAACAAGTGGAGATGCGATAAACCATGAACTTCACACTTTCTTTTTCTGAGCTTATGCCGCTTGTCCCAGTGATGATTGTGGCATTGACCTCTGTTGTTGTGATGTTATTGATTGCGATTAAACGTAATCATAATCTTGTCGCAACAACGACGGTGGTCGGTTTAAACCTTTCTGCAATTTTTATTGCATACACCATGTTTAGTGGACACTTTGTTCCTGCGAACGTGATGGGCATGTTTATGGTTGATCCATTTACCATGCTCTACCAATTCTTGATTTTGATTGCTGCTTTGGCTTGTAGCACGCTTTCACATGCCTACATTGAAACGTATAAAGACAATCGTGAAGAGTTATACATCTTGCTACTGTGTTCAGTAGCAGGTGCGATGTTGATGGTTGCTAGCTCTCATTATGCTTCGTTCTTTATCAGCTTAGAATTAATGTCAATTCCTGTGTACGGTATGTTGGCTTACACGCATCAACGTAGCCAATCTTTAGAAGCGGGAATTAAGTATCTTGTACTTTCAGCAACTGCATCTGCGATGTTGTTGATGGGTATGGCATATATCTATGCGTATACAGGTTCATTGTCATTCTATGATTCTGTTGAAGCTTTGATGACTGCGATCAAGCAACCAATGGTGCTATTAGGTTTAGGTCTCATTATCTTTGCTGTTGCATTTAAGCTTTCACTTGCACCATTCCATAAATGGACGCCTGATGTGTATGCAGGTGCACCAGCACCTATGGCGACATTCTTAGCTACAGCTGCCAAAGTTGCAACGATTGGTTTATTTGTACGTTACTTATTAAGTTCTGGTGCAATCTTAGTTGAATCAATAGTGACTGTTTTGACAGTCATTGCTGTGTTATCAATTTTGGTCGGTAACTTACTTGCAGTACGTCAAGTTAACTTAAAACGCATCCTTGGTTATTCATCAATTGCACACTTTGGTTACTTGTTGATTGCTTTGATTAGTATGACTTATGCAAGTTTAGGCAGTGTAACGGTTTATGTGATTACTTATGTACTCACCACAATCGGTGCATTTGGTGCAGTTGCGTTAATGTCTAGTCCATATAACAACGTTGATGAAGCACAAAGTCTTGCAGACTACCGTGGTTTGTTCTGGCGTCGTCCGATCTTGACTGCAACATTAACCGTGATGATGTTGTCATTAGCAGGGATTCCATTAACTGCAGGTTTTATTGGTAAATTCCTTGTGATAATGGCTGCTGTAACAACTCAACATTGGTTCTTGGCTGCAATGGTCGTTGTCGGAAGTGGTATTGGCTTGTATTACTACTTACGTGTCATGGTGGTGATGTATATGACACCACCAGAAACACCTCGTATTGATGCTGATGCACATTGGGGAACTAAAGTTGGTGGTATCATGGTACTTGGTGCAGCATTGCTTGTATTATTACTTGGTATATACCCAGATCCAATGATCAATTTAGCATTGAAATCAGAGATTCTTTCTCCATTACATTTCATGTTATCTCAACAACAGTAATCATCCGATAATCTGATTTGTACAAAAAAGCCTCCAAAATTTGGGGGCTTTTTTTAATGAAGAGTAAAAAAACACTCTATAATACTTAAAGATTAATATTAGTTAGGTACTTACTCGTGTCGATTCAAGAAATTCGCCATCCGCTTATTCGTCATAAACTTGGTTTATTACGCCGTTCAGACATTAGCACAAAGAACTTCCGTGAATTGGCGCAAGAAGTCACGATGCTACTGACTTATGAAGCGACTAAGGATCTACCTGTTGTGGATCATGAAATTGATGGTTGGGCAGGTAAAGTTTCGACTCAACGTATCGCAGGCAAGAAAATTACCATTGTTCCTATCTTACGTGCTGGAATTGGTATGCTTGAAGGCGTACTGAGCTTGATCCCAAGTGCCAAAGTGAGTGTATTGGGTTTAGAGCGTGATGAGGCGACTTTAGAGGTTCGTACTTACTATAAAAAATTAGTACCTGATGTTGCGAATCGCTTAGCGATGATTATTGATCCAATGCTGGCAACGGGTAATTCACTTATTGCGGCAATTGATGTGCTTAAAGCAAGTGGTTGTAAAGATATCCGTGTTATGGTTTTGGTTGCGGCACCTGAAGGTGTTGCAAAAGTAGAAGCTGCGCACCCAGATGTACGTATCTATACGGCATCAATTGACCAAGGTTTGAATGAGGATGGCTATATCGTTCCAGGTCTTGGTGATGCGGGTGATAAGATTTTTGGTAGTGTTCAAAAAGATTAATTTTTGAAAATATGCTTAAAAAAAGAGACTTAATCCAACCGTACTATTTTCAGGGGAGGATTTAAAGTCTCTTTTTTTATATACTGAAATACAGTACTTGCAAAATTAGGTGAATGTCATGAAGAAAGAATTTTATCAGGGAAAAGTTAAACAATATAATCCAGACAAAGGGTTTGGTTTTATTGCAACTGCTGAAGGCGAGATCTTTTTTCATATTTCAGATTTTCCTGCATCGGAAGGTGAGCCGAAACGAAATGAAAAAGTAAAATTTGTAGCCCTAGAAAATAATGGAAAATTTAAAGCAGTACAAATTGAACGAGTAGATCCGAATCCTGCAAAAACTAAAAAAAATAAAATATTGGCTCATAATGAATCGATTACATCAGAATTGTTATCAAACTTTCGACGTTAGGAGAATGCATGATGAATCGCTCATCAGCAAATAAAAATACTTGCTTTTACTTTATCGCAGTCTAACAGGGCAGCATTATTTTTTGTGATGATGTCAAATTTGATATATTACGTGTTGAATTTTTTGGGGTAATCTGATGCTAAAAACTGGAATAATTAAAAAATATAATAAAGAATGGGGGTGCCATTATGCAAAGTGATATTGATATTGTAGTTACTCAAAGTAAGGCTTTGGAAGCATTGCTGGAGCAAAAATTTGGAGCTACTGGGCGTGGTTTGCATGAAAAATTAACTAGCATTGAATATCAGCTTGAAGTTGGGCTAGTGAAGAATATACGTTGGATAGCCACTATGCGTAATAAAGTGGTACATGAAAATTTCCAATTGACCAATCAAAATGACTTTTTAAGAAGTTGTCAGCGTGCTTTAGAGGGTTTACAAAACACCCAAAATACTTTGAGAATTGTTGGTAAAACTAAAGAAATCAATACCGTAAATTGGAGTTTTTCATCACAAAACTCGCAACATACAACGTCGGAACGAGTAAATTCCTCATCACGAAATTCATATAACACAACACCCAAACGTATCGTATCTCATTCAAGAAGAAAAACTAAACGAAAGAATGAATCAGGTGGTTTTTTTGGGACAATTATTACAGTCATTATTTTTGGCATAATCGGCTATTTTGTGTATGGTTTTATTCAAGACTCTTTGCATCGTAATGAATTGACAAATCAACCTGTAATACAGGAAACCTTAGAAATAGCAAATACTCAAGCAGTAAATAGCAACCCTAATCATTTTCAATGTGATGGTAGAAAACATTGTTCTCAAATGCGATCACTTGAAGAGGCACGTTGGTTTGTAAGAAATTGTCCAGATACAAAAATGGATAGTGATCATGATGGTGAGCCATGTGAAAATGATTCACGTTGGTAAAAAAAGATCAGGTTTAAACCTGATCTTCACAAAAATGTAAAAAGGCTTTGAGTCCAGGACCTTGGTATTTTTGACGATGCACTAACATGTACAATGGGCGAGTTAATTGCCAATAAGGTGTATTAAGAATAACCAATTGACCTTTCTCCTCCAGCGGTTCAATCGCGAGTCTTGAAACACAAGACATGCCCAAACCACCAGCAACAATTTTTAAGATTGCTTCGTTATGACCGAGGGTTAAACGGATATTGGCATCTGGTAGATCTTGTAAAATCGCATTGTCAAAAACTTCACGTGTGCCTGAGCCTTCTTCACGTAAAATCCATTCAACCTCATGGAAATCTGCTGGTGTAATTGGGCGATCTAACTTTGCTAGAGGATGATCAGGCGCACAGCAAACTGCAAGCTCATCATCTCGCCAATGGATACATTGCAATTGAGGCAAATGACACGAACCTTCGATCAAGGCTAAATCAAGCTGAAATTGATTCACTGCTTCAATCATTTGGCGAGTATTGCCGACTTGTAATTGTAAGTGTGCCTGTGGGTGTTTTTGTAAGAAATCAGCCATTAAATCAGGCATCAAGTAGTCGCTGATTGTGAGCGTTGCTCCCAATCTAAGGTCAATACTTTGTAATTCACCTTTGGCTGCTTGCTCAAAAGATTCACAGCGACCCAAAATTTCTAAGGCTTGAGGTAATAAAAAACGCCCCAAATCATTCAGTTGTAAACGCTTGCCTAAACGGTCAAATAAAGGCGCACCTAAGCCATCTTCTAAATCAGCCAAAGCCATACTTGCTGCACTTTGTGTCAGTCTGACAGCATCACTCGCTTTGGTTACCGTTCCTTCTTGTGCAACCGCCACGAAAACAGCCAATTGGCGTAAGGTCATGCGCATGTTAAATAGCCTTAATGTTTTGAGTATCCATCAATTATTCGATCATGCTAACATGAGCCTACTGTTTCGTGCCACGTTCAAATCATGTCAATTGAAAAATTTAGCGTAGAAAAAGTTCTATCTGTTCATCGTTGGGCTCACAATCTTTTTAGTTTTACCCTGACTCGACCTGCTCATTTTAAATTTAGTGCAGGGCAGTTTGCGCGAATTGGTTTAATGGTTGGCGGTGAGCTAGTTGTAAGAGCTTATTCTGTTGTTTCTTCGCCCTTTGATGAAACTTTAGAATTCTTTTCGATTGTTGTTCCCGATGGTGCATTTACGTCAAATTTGCAACACCTTAAAGTTGGTGATGAACTTTATTTAGATAAAATATCTTATGGTTATTTGACTTTGGCAAGGTATCAACAACCTTTACCACAAGATCTTTGGCTATTGGGGACTGGTACTGGACTTGCACCATTTCTATGCATGTTACAAGACTTTGAAACTTGGAATAAATATAAACATATTCATCTAGTTTATAGCGTTCGCACAGAGTCTGAGTTGGCTTATGTGGAACGTATTGAAGAAATCGCAGCATCATTTGGTGAAGGGCATTCTGGATTTAAATTCATTCCAATTGTTACCCGTGATCCTAAAGCCGCATTACATGATCGACTCCCAATTTTAATTGGTAATGGTGAATTAGAGAAAGCAGCAGGATTAGCTTTGAACCCTGCCAGTAGTCATGTGATGTTGTGTGGTAATCCTCAGATGGTTGAGGATACAAAAGAGGCACTTAAACAACGAGGTTTAACGATGAATCGTCGTGGTGAAGGTAATATTGCAGTAGAGAATTATTGGTAGTCGTATGGTATGGATATGTCTTAATGTACAAACATATCCATAAATTCACGGATTTCTTGAATGGCAGTATCGACATCAGTGTTTAGCCATGTCGGTTCAAAAATACCGATATAATGTTCTAAACGGTCTTGAGGAACAACAAGGCGAACAGGGCAATCTTCTTCGAGTAGGCGCCAAGGTAAAATAGGCACTTCATTGTCTAAAAAAGGTTGTACATTTCGAATATCGATAATCATTGCATTTACACAATCAGGTAAAGGCATGACGGAGAATTCTTCAGTGCGACGACGGAAGTATTCTAAATCTCCCCATTTTAAGATATAGCTTGGCTTATTGAACTCAATAATTCCTATTAAATGTTCATCACGTGTGTGATGTAAAAAACATTGATGAGTAACATCCGTGTCTAAATCAAGAGAAACACTTTGTTGACTATAGGACATAAAGCAAAACATATGAGAAACGAAGCCGACTAGTATAGCTTATTTTTAGCGTATTCTAAAACCGACTATATTTTAAACAAAAAAATAAATAAAAAAAGTAGAGTTCTGCAAACACTGCAACGATAGTCCGAAGCTTTTTCACACAATGCAACATTGAGTATTGCTAAGATAAAAGCCTAACAAATAAAAGGATGAGGGCTGCTATGATGCATGATTTTAGTAAGCCACAACCTCATGTGGCGAGTCGAGAGGAAATTGCAAAGAAAAAGAAACTACCCGTTTATATGTTGATCATTGTGGGGGTTTTCCTAATTGCACTTCTTGTTTACATGGTCGCGGATCATTCAGCGAATCCAACTGCACAGGCAATACTGTCTCATATGCAGTCGGTACTTTTGGATGCCTAGATCGTTTATTTTTAGACCAAAATCTGTTGAATTGAAAAGCTCATTGATGTGAATCAATGAGCTTTTTTGCAAAATTATGCGGACTTTTTGTTGTATTAGTGCTGCCGCTTGTTGATTGGAAAATAGACAAAAATTAAGGTTGAGGCATCCATAAGTTATGTTCTTGGTTATAGAGCGATCATGGGTGCTTTGATTAATTTTAAAACACAACATAAGGATAACAACACATGAATGAATACTTTACTGATCCCTCCCAGAGAGGAGGATTCGACGCAATGTATTATTGGGAACAGTTTCACCCAATTTTAGCGGCAATTTTGATCTTACTAGTGGGTTGGATTATTGCCTTAATCATTGCCGCAGGTGTAAAGCGGCTATTGCAAAAGGTTGGTACCAATCACAAGTTATCTTCGGTAACTGATCGTACGCCCAATATTGAAAACTTAGTTTCTAAATTGGTGTTTTGGTTTGTTATGATTCTCGCTGTGGTTGGCTCACTCAATGTTTTAAATATTAGTGGTGTAAGTGACCCGTTTAGCAATATGGTAGGACGAGTACTTGCTTATATACCAAACTTATTTGCAGCCGTTGCAGTAGGATTTATTGGTTGGATTGTGGCGCGTTTGGTACGTGCTGGATTGACCAATGTATTATCTAGAACAGAATTAGATGAGAAGCTAAGCAGTGAAGTTGGTGTTAACGCTTTAAGTAGTAATATCGCAGAAATTTTTTACTGGTTGGTTTTATTACTATTTCTACCAATTGTGCTGTCTATTTTAGGTTTAACAGGACTGCTGATTCCTGTACAAAACATGGTAAACGAAGCGATTGCTTATCTGCCTAATTTGTTTATTGCGGGTGTGATCCTTTTTGTAGGTTATATTCTCGCCAAGATTGTGCGCGGTATTGTCGAGGGATTAGGTAATAGCTTGGGATTACAAACGCAAGCTGAAAAAGTAGGATTATTTAAAAACTCAAATATATCGAAATTTTTAGGCTCATTTGTGTTTGCAATTATTGTCATCACAGCGTTGATTGTGGCATTTGAAGCTTTAGGAATCCAAGCGATTTCTCAACCCGCAACAGCGATGTTGAATGAAATTATGTATGCAATTCCACAAATTATTGCAGCTGGTTTAATTCTAATCGTTGCCTATATTGTTTCTCGTTTTGTTGGACGTTTAGTCGCTGAACTTATTTCAGGGGCGGGAATTGATGAAATTCCAATGAAGCTTGATTTGCAACGATTCCTTGGACAAACCCGTATTTCTGATCTGATCGGTTATTTGATTGTATTTTTTACCATGTTGTTTGCAATCTCTGAAGCTGCGAACCGTCTTGGCTTAGAGCAGGTAAGTGTGCTGATTGCGATGTTTATTCAGTTTGGTGCAAGTATTTTATTGGGTGCAGTCATTTTGGTGATTGGATTCTGGCTCGCCAATGTCGTGGCTAATGTGGTACAACGCGGTGAATACAATAGTTCACGTTGGTTAGCAAACCTAGTTCGTATTTTAATTATGGGCTTAGTGATTGCGATGGGTCTAAAAGCTATGGGTATTGCGGATTCCATTGTGAATTTGGCTTTTGGTTTGACGCTTGGTTCAGTTGCAGTTGCTTTTGCCTTGGCATTTGGTTTAGGTGGTCGTCAACCTGCAGAACGCTTATTGACAGATTTATTAGATAAGGCAGAGAATGAAGCGAAACAGCCAAATCCGTTAGATAAAGAAATCACACCAAGTCATTCGGTACCACCAATAACACCACCGACCCCACCTTATTCAGATGAATAGTAAAAATAATCTTTGATTTTTTGAACCAATTCGACCACTCTAAGCAGGGTGGTCGTTTTGTTTGTATAAGCATTATTGAGTTTTTATCTATATCGTGATTAGGGCATATTTTAGAAAAACGAGACCTAAAACTGAATTTTAGCGTACATATGACTGTAGTTTAATAGGATTAATCAAAAATTTGACCTGAAAAGCAATTCATTTATAGATAAAGTATCAATAGTCTCTAAATAAAAATTCTATAGAGGAGAGTGACATGAAGAGGCCAAATCGCGTATTTGCACCGATTATTATTGCAGGTATTACTGTAGGTTTTTTGGCGAGTGCGTACAAATTTGTTGTTTCGAAATCAAACACGGCTAAAGAAAAACCAATTAAAAATACTCAAAAAGTATCTTCTACAGAAGCTGCTAACTCTTCAGATCAGCATGCTTAGTGTTATTTAGCAATCGGCTTAATGTGTTAAGTGAACTAAACAAATTGAGCCGCTGCTTGAGCCGAAGACCATGCCCATTGGAAGTTATATCCTCCCAAATGACCTGTTACATCGAGTACTTCACCGATAAAATATAAGCCTTTCTGCTTTTTACTTTCCATGGTTTTTGAAGAAACTTCGCTAGTGTCTACGCCACCTAATGTGACTTCAGCAGTACGATATCCTTCAGTTCCAGATGGTTTAACAGAAAAGGCGTGCAATTGATCAGCAATTTGCTCTAGTTGTAAATCGCTAAAATTGCCAATCGCAGTTTCACTTTGTTCCGCCCAAATTAGTTGTTGTAGCTCAAGCACGATACTTTTCGCCGTGAATTCACTGAGCAAAGTTCTGAGCAGAACTTTGGGTTGCGACTTTTTCTTTTCCTTGAAGAATTGAACTAAATCTTGGCTCGGGAAAAAATCAATTTTAAAGCTTTCACCCACATGCCAATAATTTGAGAGCTGTAATGAACTTGGTCCACTTAAGCCTCGATGAGTAAACAACAAAGCTTCAGTAAATTGATGGCGATCATTCACCAGTGTTGCATCTAAAGCATTACCACTTAAGCGTGTTGTGACTTCTTTAAAATGGTCCGAAAAGGTGAAGGGGACTAGACCCGCACGGGTAGGAAAAACATGGTGTCCAAACTGTTGAGCAAGTTCATATCCAAAACCAGAGCCTCCTAGTGTTGGAATAGATAAGCCACCAGTCGCCACAACGAGAGATTCACAGTGATAAGTGCCTTGATTGGTTTCAATGATAAAACCTGAATCTGTTTGTGCTGTTATGCTTTGTACTTCGCAATGGGTCTGAATCTGAACCCGTTTCGCTTTATTGCACTCTGCAAGTAAAAGTTCGAGGATTTCTTTTGCGCCTTTGATTGTAAATAGCTGACCGTGTTTACGTTCTTCATATTCAATACCATATTCGCAGACCAAACCAATAAAATCCCAGTTGGTGTAACGAGTGAGCGCTGAAATAACAAAGTGTGGATTTTCAGAAATATAATTTGAAGGTTCAACATCTAGGTTAGTGAAGTTACACTTGCCACCACCAGACATTAGAATCTTTTTACCGACTTTATTGGCTTTTTCTAATACGACAACGGAACGTCCACGTTTACCAGCCTCTGCAGCCAACATCAAGCCTGATGCACCTGCACCTAAAACAACAACATCAACTTGATGAACCATGAGGATTACTCGGTAGACGAAAAGCGAGCAATTATAAAAGATTTGTGGGGGTTTTAATATGCTTTAAGCTTTCCTTGCAACCCACCTGTATGAATGGCCAGGATTCGAGTGTGGGCAGGGAAATGATTGTGCTGGATTAAATCAAGAAGTCCCATCATCATTTTACCTGTATAAATGTGTTCGAGTGGAATTTGATATTTTTGCTCAAAATTTTGAATAAATTTCAATAATTCAGGTGTAGTTTTGGCATAGCCGCCACCACAATAGGCATCGGTTAAAGACCAATTGCTTTTATCGGTCCATTGTTGAATGTCCTGTTTGAGAAAATCACCTTTCAAGGCTGAAAAGCCTAAAATGTGCTGTTGTTCCGAGCTACTTTCAATGATGCCCACAATTGTTCCACCAGTACCCACAGCACAACAAATTACGTCATAATTTTCTAAATCATCAGGGGAGAGGATTTCCTGTGTCCCTTGAATGGCAAGGGAATTGCTTCCACCCTCTGGAATAATAAAGGCTTGAGGATATTGCTGTTGAAGTTGTTGTAAATATTCCACTTCATGGCGCAGACGATATTCGGCTCGGCTGACAAAATGCAGTTGCATGCCAAAATCTTGCGCTGTTTGTAGAGTAGGATTTAAGTCTTGGGTCGCAAGTTCTTGACCACGAATGATGCCAATACTTTGAAAGCCAAAGCGTTGAGCTGCATAAGCCGTTGCTGCAATATGATTGGAAAATGCACCGCCAAAAGTGAGGACTTGAGAAAAACCTTGCTGTTGTGCTGCCAAGAGGTTGTATTTGAGTTTAAAAAACTTATTGCCCGAAATCTGGGGATGAATCAGGTCAAGGCGTTTGATGGTCAGTTGAACAGGCTGGGGAAGTTGCAATGTTTGATAAGGTGTATCAAAGGCAATGTGATCAAACATTTGAGATCATTAAAAATAAATTGAATCCTATTGTAAGTGTATTCGATCGTGAAAGTCAGTATTGTTCTTCGAACCTCGTTCATCTTGGTCAGTATTGGAATGGCTAAATTACTTTATGCATGATTCGATTTAGTCCAATCTAATTCGCTTATGTTTTAACTACTTTTCGATAACATTTACCATAGATGAATTTCAAAAGTTTAAGTGTCTATCACTTGGCTCATGGTTTGTGTGGTTTAGGTAAAATATAGGCAATAAGGTACTTTGATATAAGATTACAGTGTTAAATATAAGCCTAAATTGATTGTGAATAAAAAATAGCAGCGGGTGAAAGATGCAAGGCTTTGTAAAGCGTTTTGCGAGAGGGCTAAAACATCGCCCATACTTATCAGCAACCTTTAGTTTAGGTTTAGTGATCTATGCTGTTTTGCATTTTTTTACGCCTTGGCAATGGGCGACTTGTCTACAAATTGGGTGGAATATTGCCATTTGGTTATATTTATTTCTGACTTTAAAAATGATGTGGCGCTTAGACTCAACTCATATTTTACAACGCGCTCAGCAACAAGATGCAGGGAAATGGGCAATTATGAATGTTGTCTTGATCGCCATTGTGATCTGTTTTATTTCAATTGTAGTACAACTCAGCCATGTCCCCAAAGATCAGGCTTTTTTAAAAGGATTCCTGATTTTATTGACCACAGGGACTATTTTTTCAACATGGCTGTTACTACATACCTTATTTGCGATTCATTATGCGCATGATTATTATCTTGCCAAAAGTCAGCAAAAGAATCCTGGTTTAGATTTTCCAAAAACTGATCAACCTGATTATCTCGATTTTATTTATTTTAGTTATATTATCGGCACTTCTGCACAAACGGCAGATGTTTCGATTACCAGTTCTGAATTGAGGCATCTGAATATTTTTCATTGTGTTTTGGCTTTTATTTTTAATACCATGATTTTAGCCATCGCAATCAATGTGGCAGCCAGTTTGATTGGATTATAATTGATAACTTATTTTTATTGATTGAATTAAAATTCATCATTTTTATTTTTGATTAGTGACGTCTATTTTAAAAGCTAGATGACATCGCAAGGATAAAAACATGACCACTCAGCATCAAGTTAATCAACAGCAATACCAAGATAAATCGCAAGCCTATTTAAACAGCCAAGTACATGCGCAAGGCATCGAATTTCAGAAGATGCAACAATTGATCCAATCTCATCAATTTCAAAAAGTCTTAGATTTGGGCTGTGGTGGTGGGCATGTGACTTTTCAGGTGGTAGCATTGGTTGATGAAGTAGTTGCCTATGATTTAACACCGTCAATGGTTGAGCTTGTATCGATTCAAGCCAAACAACGAGGTTTTGAAAACGTGATTGCCCAACAAGGTGCAGCGGAAAAATTACCTTTTATAGATCAATGTTTTGACTGTGTCATCACGCGTTATTCAGCGCATCATTGGCAGAGTGTTGCTCAGGCAATGCATGAAATTTATCGTGTATTAACTCAAGACGGCAAAGTTATTATTGTTGATATTTTAGGAAATTCAAATCCAGCGATTGATAGCTTTTTTCAGACCATTGAAATGATTCGAGATCCGAGTCATGTCAGAAATTATAGTTTGCAGGAATGGATGTATTTCGCGGAATCTACAGGCTTTAAAGTTGAAACCGTTGCAAAGCAACGTTTGGATTTAGATTTCCAAAGTTGGACAGAACGGATGCAAACGCCTGAATATGCCATTACCACCATACGTAATTTACAGACCAAAGCATCAGAGCAGGTGCAACGATATTATCAAATCAAAGCCGATGGTTCATTTAGCAGTGAAGTTGCTTATATCGTTTTATCAAAATAAGTTGAATAACCATAGGGCAGCAACTTACCCTATGGCTTTTTTAAATTTAATGAAAAACTGCTTCCAAAGCATTTAAGCCAACTTTAGGATCGAGTAAACCATTGTAAATCTCTGGAATTTCACGTTCGACACCTAAGAGCTGATAAATGGCAATCATGGCACAACGTACGGAATATTCCACCGTGAAAACCACATCATCTTCAAGCTCTACGAATTGACCTAAGAAAGCAAAGTTGACAGCATTTTCTGGAATGACCAATGGGCGATCACCTGCTTTACGACATGCAAATAGGGCAGAGGCATAAGGCATCATTACTGTGGTAATGTCAGTATGTGCCAACACATGATCCAAAATGTCATCGAAACCAAGTTGATGAATCAACTCAATTAAAATCTCTTGACCCGTCGCTTCACTCATCGGTTTTTTAATGTAATCGCCGATATGGTCAATTTCAAAACCATAACCCCATAAGGTGAATTTACCTTCTGGTAAGTCAGCAAAATGCGGTTGAGCTGGAACGACCACAGATAGATGCCAACCAGATTCAAACCAAGTCATGAGTGCACCTGTACCCGGTTCATTTCCTGTGTAATCAATAATCCGTTTTAGCAGCACATCATCATGCATGGTGAGCGTAAAGGATTTCCATTTATGCTCATCAATGTTGCCATAGAAGGTCATTGGACGACCAAAATCAGGGGCTTTTTGAGCCAATGTTTCCCACAAACGCCAGCCATGATCTTGTCGATCACGAATCAGCTCAGGAACATCGAATTTATCGCCATAACGTGAATCAGCCGTAATCGAACCTAAAGTAAAGAGCGCAAGATCATGCTCACCCAGTTGAATTTGTTCAGTGCCTTCTGGAATGTTGACATAAAGTTGGGTTGCCTTACGTTCCTTCGTTTGGGCATCTTCGACAAAGTCTGCATCTGTGACATAACTACCGAAACGAACATCAACGCCTTGTTCCACCAACCAGCGTTGTAGAGGATGAATCATTGAATCATATTGATTGTATTTAGTTCGTTTCACACCTGCTAAGGTATGGATGCGTGGTAATTCTTGAATGAAACGTAGAAAATAACGGCGTAATTCCGCTGCACTATGCCATTTTTGAAAGGCAAACGTGGTTCGCCACATCCGCCAAAAATTACTTTGGAAAAATGCATCATCAAAAAATTCATCAATACGGCGACTACCGATACGATCTTCTTTTAATGCCAGTAGACGTAACATTTGAGCACGGTTGAGCGTTGATAATCCCAATTTTTGAGCTTCTGCAATAATATGATTTGAGTCGATCAAACGTGCTTGAGCATTGGTTTTAACTTGTTCGTTAAATTCACGACATTCTTCACGAACAGAAATGTCTGGATTTTCTAAAGATGGGATGCTTGAAAATAAATCCCAAGTACACAAATAAGTCTCATCAGTTAGCATACGTCCACCACGTGTGACCCATGCTTGGTTCGGATTAAGCGGATTATGTCCACCATCCATCGAACCACCAGAAACATTCAATTCTTCTAAAATATGGATATGTTCGGCTGGCACTTTAGCGTCACGAATCGCAAAAGCAGCAGCAGCCATACCAGCTATGCCTCCACCTACAATCCAAAGATGTGATTTAGAGCGGTCTAATGTTTTCAGTCTTTTATTTTGCATCTGATGTGCCTCGGTTGTAGTTCTAAAGAAAATTAAAGCCATAATTTTATTATGGGATTATATGTTTTAAAAATATATGAAAGTTCTGCTAAAAATCGATGATAAATTATTATCAGAAAAAAACTTTAATAGAAAAAATGGATGCACAATAAAATTTTACTATTCATATGCTATGTTTTAACTGTTTGATATTGAAATTAAATTGAGTTTTTACTCTATTTTTGGTTTTTTACTAAATATCAAATTGCTTGAAAAATCCTTAAATTTATAAACATAAATCAAAAAATTATATCTTCTATTATGGTTTTTTAAGTAAAATAAATAGTTGAAAATTATTCTAATCTTGAGGTCTATCTTGGAATCATTATTGATTTTAGGCTCTATTACGTTGGCATTAATGTTGGGGGCAATTAGTCCTGGTCCTACCTTTATTTATGTTGCCAAAAACTCAATTGCGATTTCACGTAAACATGGCTTATTTACTGCGCTTGGTACGGGCACGGGTGCAGCATTATTTGGTTTGCTTGCAGTGATGGGGCTACAAGCAATTTTGCTGGCTGTGCCTTCTGCCTATATCGCTTTAAAAATCTTTGGTGGTCTGTATTTACTTTGGCTCGCTTATAAAATTATTAAACATGCCAAAGAACCCATGGAAGCTGTAAATCGAGCAGTCAAGACCATGAGTTATACGCAAGCATTTCGTTTAGGACTGATTACCCAACTCAGTAACCCTAAAATTGCGATTATCCTTGCCAGTATTTTTACCGCGTTATTGCCGAAAGAAATCCCAACGTATTTTTATGTGGTGTTGCCGATGCTATGCTTCTTTATTGATGCAGGTTGGTATTCGCTAGTGGCTGTTGCATTGTCAGCAGAAGGTCCTCGCAAAGTGTATTTAAAATCTAAGGCTGTTTTTGATCGTATTGCAGGTGGGGTGATGACCTTGCTGGGATTGAAGTTAATCTTTGGAATGAAATGATGCAGCAGAAAAAAGCGACCGAGAAGGTCGCTTTTTATTGCCTAGAATCAGCTTGTTCAGCTTAATCTTTAAAATGTACAGGAATCCATTGATAGCTTTTTTCATCCGCAGAGTAAATATGTCCAATGCCGGGGAACGGTAAATGTGGAGCGGCAATGGTTTGTCCATTTTTAGCGAAATTAGCAAATTGCTTTAAACGTGTTTGAACCGCTTTTTTCGGGTCTATGTCGTATTCAATTGCCGTTTCAGGTTTATCAAATTGCACGGTATGTGAATGTACGATATCTCCAATAAACACCACGTTTTCATCTTTGGTTTTTAATTCATAACTAAAATGCCCAGGTGTATGTCCCGCCGTGTTAATGACTTTAAAACCTTGAATGTCATCACCGAGTTTATAGGTTTTAAAGCGTTGTTTGGCTTGGTAAGGCGCAATCGCTTGTTTAATTTTTTCCACTGTTCCTTGATAGTTAGCTTGCTTATCTTTTGGAAGTTTCGCTGCTTGTTTGGGATCTAACCAATATTTTGCTTCATCATCAGATACATAGACTGTCGCATTAGGGAAATTGGCAACGCCATCTTTACTGATTCCACAGACATGATCGGGATGTAGATGTGTGAGTAGAATGGTATCGACTTGTTCAGGTTGATAGCCTGATGCTTTTAGGTTCGATAAAACTGAACCTAAATGAGCACCAAAACAACCAGCTGCACCGCTATCCACTAATACTAGAGATTTTCCTGTATTAACAAGGAAGGCATTCACTGAGGTTTGTACGCCTTTCTCTTGATCTGCATAGTATTTCTTTAAAATCTCGTGAACTTGTTGTTGTGAAATGTCTTTAAACAAGCTTGGTGACATAAAGTTTGTACCATCGAGCAGGGCAGTGATTTGTACATTGCCCGCTTGGTATTGGTAATAGCCTGAAACTTGTTTTTGTTGGGGGACGGCAGCTTGGGTGGTGATGGCTGTTGTACTTAAGAATAGAGTTAGGCAGAGTAGTTTTAGAGTTTTCATAGGATTTCTCATTCATCATAATTCTTGTGAAAATAGCTCATAAACTTCGAAAATAAAACTTGATAATTCGTTTAAGTAATTTTCACCTTGAGGGGTGTTTTTGAATATATTCCAACAACAATTAAAAACTTCTTCTTCATCTGTTAATGCTGAGTTTTCAATTATTGATTGAAAGAAATAATGATTATTTACGTTGTCAAGATAGTACTGAATAGCTACGTTAGGATGAGAAGCTAAGTAAAAGCGAGTTAAAAATTTTTCGGGTGATTCATTTGAATATATGAAGTGTAAATTTTGATGTGCTGGATAAAGAGGTTGTGAATTACGATTTTGTTTTAATCTCATATCTCCATCTAATATACAAGCATATCCTGATCTGATTTTCTTCAAAGGATATGTGTCCATCTGAGACTTGAAAATTTTGTAAACATCATCTGCCGATCCTATTGGTATGATATTAATTAACTCATTAAGTTTTTGAATATCATTCTGTTCGGCACAAAAAAGTATACCTTTCATAATTATTTTTTTTGCAATTTTATCTTCACAATAAAGATCTATTAACGGAAATGACTTAGCATCCATTTTAGTCAATGCGGCACTAACACTAATATTGTTAATTGCTCTGTATTCTGAAGTATGTGTTTTTTCAATGAAAATTCTAGATTCAGGATTTACTTCATCTAAAATTGTTGAAGAATGGGATGTTATAATAAATTGTTTTTTTTCATTTCTACTGATATCTCGAATAACATCCATCAATCTTCGTTGTACTTTTGGATGAAGCCCCATTTCAATTTCATCAATAAGAATTAAAGATTTTTCATTAGCTTCAATTATATCGATTAAAATACGAGTTAAAACATCCTCACCCGTAGCCGTATTAAAGCTAGAGTACTCAAAAGAATTTGTGTAGTTAAAAACATCTTTATCATTTACCTTAGCAATACCTGTAATACTAAACTGTTGCTCTAGGATATGTGAAAGATAGTGTTCTAACTTGCTTTTCATTTGCGGAGATAAATTGTCAACACTGCCTCTTTTAGCCACATTAAAAACTTTAGCAGTAAAAAAACGTGCTGGCAGTATTCTATCTAGATCAATAAATACAACATCACGGAAATTAAATTGAGATTCTTTTTTACCAACACCATTCCATTTATTTGTGAGAGCTTTTCTTTGCCCACGTTTGCGTTCAAATTTTATACCTTTACGATAATTAATATAATATGTCCAATCCTCAAGTTGTTTATCATGATTTGTAAATTTCATTAGAGAGCTCCAAGTATTTCTCTCTAAATTCCCATTTGTTGGATTTCGACGCATAAATTTTTCATGACTACAAGCTATAGCCATTAAAACAGTTGTCTTCCCCGAGCGATTTGTTCCAGAAATAACAGAGATTGGATGCTGAAAATCTAAATTCAAGTGAGGGATATGTCTAAATCTTTCAAATTCTATATTTTTTAGAAAAAATGGATATAGATTATGGTCATCAATATTTACATTAGAAAAAAAATCATTGTTGGAGTTAATGTTCATATTTTTGGATAGTATCAATCTTATTTTTATTATAGATTAACTTTATTAAAAAAGTTAGCCCTAACAATAAGTTAAGGCTAACATAAAATTCTTAAGACACTTTATCACCAGCTTTAGCACCAGATTCAGGTGAAATCACCCAAACCCCTTCACCATTACCCGCTGCAAGTACCATACCGTTAGAAATACCAAAACGCATTTTACGAGGAGCAAGGTTAGCCACCATTACTACCAATTTACCTTTTAAATCTTCTGGCTGATAGAACTCACGAATACCACTAAACACATTACGTGGCTCAGCTTCACCAACATTTAAAGTGAGTTGAAGTAATTTATCAGAACCTTCGACCGTTGCAGCTTCTAAAACTTCAGCTACACGTAGGTCAACTTTCATAAAGTCTTCAATACCAATAATTTCAGCTTCACCCACTTTAGGCTCAGGCTTCTTCTCGACTTTCTTCTCTTTTTTCTTTTCCACTTTTGGCGCTTCTGCCGCAGCAGCTAAAGAATCTTTAGATGCATCAACCATGGCTGCAACTGCTTTAGGATCAACACGCTGCATAAGCGGTTGGAATTGAGCAATTTCATGTGCAACTAAGATTTGCTGACGTGATGCAAAGTCAAAGCTTTCAAGTTGTAAGAAAGACTGTACTTGAGCCGCAAGCGTTGGAAGAACAGGAGCCAAGTAAATCGCAAGTTGACGGAATAAGTTGATACCAACTGAGCAAACATCATGCACTTGTTGTTCTTGACCTTCTTGCTTCGCAAGCGCCCATGGTTTTTTCTCATCAATATATTGATTCGCTTTGTCCGCAAGTGCCATGATTTCACGAACAGCAGCAGAAAATTCACGTGCTTCATAGGCTTGAGCAATTGAATCCCCCGCATCAATAAAGCTTTGAACCAATTCAGGCTCAGCACAAGTGTTGGAAAGCGTATTATTGAAATTGCTGTTAATGAATTTTGCACAACGGCTAGCAATATTCACTACTTTACCGACAAGGTCAGAATTCACTTTTTGTACGAAGTCATCCAAATTCAAATCTGAATCTTCAACTTTGTCAGAAAGCTTAGAAGCAAAGTAATAACGTAAATATTCAGGATTCAAGTGCTGTAAATAAGTTTCAGCTTTAATGAATGTACCGCGAGACTTCGACATCTTCTGACCATTCACTGTCAAGAAACCATTCACGAATAAACCAGATGGGGTACGGTAGTTCGCACCTTCAAGCATTGCAGGCCAGAACAGTGCATGGAAGTAAACGATGTCTTTACCAATGAAGTGATACACTTCTTTATCGCTGTCTTTTTTCCAGAAATCATCAAAGCTTAGATCAGGACGTTTAGTTTTGATGTAGTTTTCAAAACTCGACATATAACCAATCGGTGCATCGACCCAAACATAGAAATATTTGTTTGGTGCATCTGGAATTTCAAAACCGAAATAAGGTGCATCACGTGAAATATCCCAATCCGATAAACCTGCTTCAAACCATTCATCAAGCTTGTTGGCAATCGAAACAGGTAAACGACCTTGATCACGTGTCCATTTCTGTAGGTATTCTGAGAAATTCGGTAGTTTAAAGAAATAGTGATCTGATGATTTCTCAACTGGCGTTGCACCACTCAATGTTGAGCGAGGGTTTAATAACTCAGTCGCGTTATAAGTTGTACCGCAGACTTCACATGAGTCGCCGTATTGATCTTCTGCTTTACATTTCGGGCACGTGCCTTTAATGAAACGATCAGACAAAAACATGCCTTTTTCAGGATCAAAAAGCTGATTTACAGGTCGAATTGCGATATTGCCTGCTTCACGGTTTTTAATATAAATCTCAGATGCACGTGCTTTGTTTGCATCGCTATGAGTTGAATCATAATGATCGAAATGCACACCAAAACCATCAAAATCACGAATGTGTTCTTTCTGAACATTGGCAATTTGCGCTTCAGGGCTGATACCATTGGCTTCGGCACGTAACATAATCGCTGTACCATGAGCATCATCCGCACAAACGTAAGTCACGTCATGACCCATTGCACGCATCGCACGAACCCAAATATCTGCTTGGATATAACCGAGTAAGTGACCCATATGGATAGGACCATTGGCATAAGGAAGGGCATTGGTGACTAAAATTTTACGCACGGATATTGTTCTCTCATTCGTATTTACAAGGCAAATGATTTTACATGACTTAAGAGCGACTTGCACAAGGGAATCGGTGAAATCTTTTTAATCCTATAGGATCACATATTCTGCATTTGTTTAACCGTTACGCTTTGCTTAGAGTTCTTTCTTAAAGAGATGATTTTCCCTTTAGACAAGAAATGAATATGATAGCTTTTTAAACTATTGGTTTTTGGATCAACTGTAATTTCGGCAAAGAGTGGCGTTTGCCAAAGTTCATCACTTCCTAAAGTTCCCAACCATGCTTGAGCTTTAATTACAGCGGTAAATTCATCTTTAACTTGTAAGTTGCTAATGCTCACTTCACTGCACCAATGAACGGTCTTTGGAAATTCAACTTTTGAAAATTTCCAACAAATTGAAAGTGCTAAGCTTGTTGCAATTCCAGCATAATTGTTGCTTTCATTATGAATGACTTGAAGGAGTTGCTCAGCTAAATCACTTTCAAAAGAATCAATCATGCTTTGGATTCTTCGTTTGCTCGAAAGAATATAATTCAGGCGCTTTTGTTGAGCTTGCAGTTCATGTTGAATTTCTAGAAGTTCATTTTCGTTCATAAGGGGGCTTGATGAGTAAATTGAAGATTTAAATCGCTTGAAAGTATATCCGATCGATTGCCTGATCATTGTTGATACTTGTTTCGTGGTGCTGTGTTGGTTCTAAAAATAAACAAAAGACTCGAAATTTACTTTGACTGCTACTGTATCCCATTTGTTTCAATTTGCAGCAATTCTTCTAAATATCTGCAGAATCTTGTATAACTATAAATGAAAGCAACAGTAATTTATTACGATATAACAAGAGGAATAAGACATGAGTAATGACAAAATTGATCAGTTAAAAGAGTTCGCATCAAAAGACTTGGAGCAAACTAAAACAGATTTACACCAAGTCAAAGATAAAGTCAGCGAACTTGGAAATGACATCAAGCAAAAAGGTCAGGAAACTGTCGAAGACGTTAAAAACTTTGCAGCTAAAGATCTTGATCAAACGAAAGCTGATCTGCAACAAGCAAAAGATAAAGCGAATGAATTGAAGCAAAAGGGTGAGCAAACTTTAGATGATTTAAAAACAAATGCAACGGATCAGTATGGTGAGGGTAAAGCTGCTTTATCTGCTAAAGCAGATGAGCTGAAAGAAAAGTTGACAGATACTCAGCATGCAGCCAAAGAGAAATTAGATCATTTAAAACAAGAAGCAAGCCATAAGTTAGAAGATGCCAAAGCAAAAGCTGCTGAACTAAAAGATGAAGCTGCTGCTAAGCTTGAAGATCTAAAAGCTCAAGCGAGCCATAAACTGGATGATTTAAAGAAAGCTGCAACTGATACATTAAATAAATTCAAAGGTTAATCTTTTGATGACTATTTAAGATTCACGCTTATACTCAGAGAAGAAAACACGTTCATAAAAAATGAGCAATTATCTTCTCTGATATGAGCGTCCAATCTTCAATACTGCTAAACTAGCCAAACTCAGTGATATATTGATCATCTGTTTTTGGAGTAAACAAAATGTCGTGGCTTTCTTCCTTAAAATCTGTTTTTTCACCAGCACAAGAAGTGAAGGAAGATGAAATTCAAACTGTTTTACAAAATTATGTGCTGCCACATTCTGAAAATGCATTAAAAGATCGTATCAGCCAAGTGAATGTACAAGGTCGAATTTTACAACTCACGATTAATACTTTTCCTCAAGAAAAAGATCACTTACAACAGATTCACGACGAACTCGCTGAAGCTCTGGAAAAATGCGGTATCCAAGAGTTAAATTTACATATTATCCAACAAAAACATGCAGTGCATGGTGAAGCAGGTCATAGCTGCTCATCGAAGCCAAAAGCAGAAAATAGCAATTTACCACCTGTAATGGATGCTTCTCCTAAATCGGAAGTCGATCCCAATAATCCACCGATTCAAAAAGCTGCACCACAACAACGCGATGTGGCTGCACATCCACGTATTCAAAATGTAATATTGGTATCGTCAGGAAAAGGTGGGGTCGGTAAATCAACCACCACAGTGAATCTGGCACTTGCATTGCAACAACTCGGTCTAAAAGTCGGTGTTTTGGATGCAGATATTTATGGTCCAAGTATTCCAACCATGTTAGGGAATGCGGGACGTACTCCACAAATTGAAAATGAAAATTTTGTGCCCTTAGATGCATATGGCATGGCTGTGCTTTCAATCGGACATTTGATTGGTGCACACAATACACCTGTGGCTTGGCGTGGTCCTAAAGCGACTGGTGCACTCATGCAGTTGTTTAATCAAACCTTGTGGCCTGATCTGGATGTGTTAGTGATTGATATGCCACCTGGTACTGGAGACATTCAACTGACTTTGGCACAACGTATTCCAGTCACAGGTGCCGTCATTGTGACCACACCGCAAAATGTTGCACTTATGGATGCGGTAAAAGGAATCGAACTCTTTAACAGAGTAAATATTCCTGTACTCGGTGTTATTGAAAATATGTCGACACATATTTGTTCTAACTGTGGTCATGAAGAGCAGATTTTTGGGATAGGCGGAGGAGATCAATTGTCTGAGCAATATGATATTCCTTTATTAGGACGTTTACCTTTAGACGCAAAAATTCGTGAACATGCAGATAATGGTAAACCAAGTGTGATTGCTCAGGATGCAGCCGCAGAGAGCTACCTCAATATCGCACAAGCTGTGTTGCAACAAATGGGTAAGCTGCCAAAACGTCAACGAGATGAAAATCGTATTTTCTAACTCTAAATGCAAAAGCCTCTAAATAAATTTTAGAGGCTTTTTTTAATTTCGTGATTTGAGAGCTGAGCTTGTTTTCTTTTTTTCCAAGCGTTCACCACGCTCCAGCGCCAAAGTAAATGTGTAATTAAATAAAAGCTAATCGCAAATAATACCGCTTCAATGACAAGTCCTGACACCAAAATCTTTGCAAGACTAAAATCAATATGACCATGACCAAAATTTTTAAGCCAATTGATAATTTGGTGTAAAACCCCTAATAGCATATCGCTATTGATCATGTTCACATGATAAATTTTAGTTCCAAACCAAAAACCTAAATAGAGAATTGGAACGATAGTAAGCGGATTGGTTAACCACGCCATACATAGTCCAATCGGTAAGTTCACTTCAAACCATAACACCGTTAGAATAATAAATAGGCTATGAAAGGGTACAGGTAATATCCCCCAAAATGTTCCAATAAACATGGCTTTAGCGATTGAACGACGGTTCACATACCAAAGTAGAGGATTTAAGGTGCGTTCACCAAAAATTCTCATAAATTTTAGACTAGCAACTTTCTCTGATGAAGGCAGCCACTTGTTAAAAAACTTCTTAGGCATAAGCGAGGGAACACATTTAAAGAGAAAAGTGAACGAATGTATATAAAATAACATTATTTACTTATTGAAAACTTAAAATAGCACCAAAGTTTATCTTGTTAAAAAATAAGAATACTTAGAATACGTTATATGTGTTGTATTTTAGCCTGTGTTTTTACTCATGTGACTCTTGAGTAGAGTGTACTTGTAATTAATAAAATATAGATAAAACATTTATTTAAATAGGCTCTCGTCATAAGTGCTTACAGTTAAAATTTTGCTATCAACTGGCAATTATATTAATCTGAATTTATCTTTTAGTGAGGTCATTCAATGATTTCATGGTTTTTTATTGGTTTAGTGATAACCATTTTGCTCACTCCTGGCCCAACCAATACTTTACTTGCATCCTCTGGTATTCAGGTAGGATTGCGTAAATCTCTATTGCTGATTCCTGCGGAGGCAATTGGTTATATTATTGCGATCAGTGCATGGGGAATGTTGATTGGTAAAGTCTCAGCGACATTACCTTTATTACCAACATTTTTAAAACTATTAAGTGCAGGGTATATTATTTTTCTTGCGATTAAATTATGGCGTACAGCAAATCAAGAAGTGATTTTAAATCAACCTACAATTCGACCTAGAGAATTGTTATGTGCAACATTATTAAACCCTAAAGCTTTATTATTTGCTTCAGCAATTTTCCCAACAACAGCATGGCAAACGCAAGAAATCTATGTTGCGCATATGAGTAGCTTTGTCGCACTCATTCTTCCAATTGCACTATTTTGGATTTCAGTTGGTGCTGTGTTGGCAACCAATAAAGTAAAATGGTTATCTCAATCTAAGTTACAGCGTACAGCATCAGTTGTACTGATCAGCTTTGCTATTCCTATTAGCTATTCAGCTCTAATTAATCTCTAATTCTATTTTTCTGCTGCCTTGAACCATCTAGGTAGCAGGGTTCTGTTGTTTTCATTAATGTCGTTTTACGTTAAAGTACTCGCCAATCATTAACTTAGATTTTGGATAAAAGTCATGGCAATAAAATCTGATCGTTGGATTCGTGAAATGAGCGAAAAACACGGCATGATTGAACCTTATGCAGAGAATCAAGTCCGTTTCGATGAAAACGGAGAAAAATTGATTTCTTATGGGGTGTCTAGCTATGGCTATGACGTCCGTTGCGCACGTGAATTTAAAGTTTTTACCAATGTTCACTCTGCAATTGTTGATCCGAAAAATTTTGATGACAGAAGTTTTATCGATATCGAATCAGATGTTTGTATTATTCCACCGAACTCATTTGCTCTCGCACGTACGATTGAATATTTCCGTATTCCACGAAATGTCCTAACGGTATGTCTAGGTAAATCGACTTATGCCCGTTGCGGTATTATCGTGAATGTTACGCCGCTAGAGCCTGAGTGGGAAGGTCACGTTACGCTTGAGTTTTCTAATACCACCAACTTGCCAGCACGTATTTATGCAGGTGAAGGCGTGGCGCAAATGCTATTCTTTGAAAGTGATGAGGTGTGCGAAACCTCTTATAAAGACCGTGGTGGGAAATATCAGGGGCAAACAGGGGTGACTTTGCCGAAGACATAAAATTACTGGGTATTCATTATTAAAGATATAATAGTGAGTACCCGATGAATGGCTGATTAAACAGTAAAATCTATAAAAATCAAATACATTTTAATTTTAATCTTTCATCAAAATGGATCAGATGAATAGTAATGTTATTTTATGAAAAATAAGATATAATCAAAAAAATGATTCCTTTTTGTACAAAATCACAGGTAAAGCATAGATTTTAAATCTATGTGGTGGGGTGCAAAATCGTTATAAAAATAAACATATATGGATGTTTAAAACACGGAGGTCGTTATGCGACGGTTTAAGTTCTTTCATTTAGCAATGCTTACACTGGGCAGTTTATGCTTAAATTCAGCCTATGCCTCTGATACATTACATAGTCTAAGTGATAGTGAAATGTCTGCTGCTACTGGTCAGTCTTTATTTACTTTGCAATACCTTGCTCCTGGGGATACAGGTAATTCTTATAATAACAGCAATGGGAATATTGGCTTCTATAAATTTGGTATGGAGGCTGAACTTCAGCTCAACGCAAATATTAAAAAGTTGCAGCTTGGTTGTGGTGGTGTCAATGGTGCGGGTGCATGCGATATTGATATTGATAACTTTAGTTTAAGTGGCAATCCTGGGGCTTTGACTGGGCAAGTAGTGGGTGGTGTGCAGACTGCAACTCTCGCAGATAGTGCGGCGCGAGTACAGTCCGATGCTCGGCTGATTAATCCCTTTATTAAATTGGCAATTAAAAATCCAAACTCCGCCTCTACTCGTGAACTTATTGGTGTTCAGCTCGGTTCAGAACAAATGTTTGGTTTGTTAACGTTCGGTGAGGAAAATACTACAACACCGAATGGAATTAATAGCTTAAGTGGTTATATGAATATTGGTTCTGCGACAGGGACTGCAATGACACAAGCTCGAACCATGACGAAAGCAACTGCGGGCAATAAGGATATGACTGGGCGAATTAGAATCACTGATGTGGGAGGGGCTACTTTAAATTTCAGTTCAGATACCTATAACTTGGCTTTAACACCTGCGGCTGCGAATGTGGTAACCACGCCTACTGTGGTTTCAGGTAATCGTATGTCAAGCGTGAATTTAACTGGATCAGCAACCGTGGCTCCTATTAGTTTTTCAGGGAAAATGACCGCAAATGTGAACCTTGGATTTGATATTCCTTTGGAAAAAAATGTTACAGGAACAATTACAGGTTTAACGGCTACAGTTCCTATTGTGCAAAGTCTTGGCTTTATTCATAAGTTGCCAATCAACGGAAATTCATTTTCAATGTCTGTGCAAGGTCAAGATCTTCGTTGGCCTGGTGCTGCTGGAGATGCCCTGAGAGGATGGTGGATGGCATTTGAGGATCAAATTGATATTGGGAGTATTTCACCTGCTTCACCTGTTCCTATTACTGATGCAGTGCTTAGCCAAGCCTTAGGCCCAGAGGGGTGTAGTAGTACAACTGCTCCAGGTATTAACTGTGCGTTATATAAAGACCCAATTGAGTGTAAGGCTTTTGGTAGCCCTAATTGCTTTGGGGGTAATTTGCCAGTAGGTCTTGTAGATATTACGGGGACTAATGTAAATTTTCCATTGAGTAATTTACAACTAGGTGCACAGTCTTTTGCTCCTAACTGCTATGGTGGTTTAAAGTTCTGCTAAAGCTTTGTATTTTAAAGTTTTTTTGGTTTTTTAAAAGTAGTGGGTTGCAGGCAAGGATTTGCTAAATTAAGGAGGCAACAACCATGGTGCAAAATGATAAAGTAAAAAAAATAATAAAGTACAGGCTGGCATTGTCAATCGGTATACTTATGGCAACATCTACTCTAGTTTTGTCAAGTTCGGCTTTTGCGCTTGAAGCACTGGATGATCAGAGCTTAAAAGATGTCACAGGCGAAGGTATCGCATTTACACTTAGTGATTTTAGTATGCAGTACAAAGGTGCCGATGACTCCGCAGGTACAGGATATACGCGAATTATTCCTGTGGGGCCACTCAGTCAAACCATTGATGATTATAATGTTGCGCACCCAACGACAAAAATCGGTAAAGCGGATGTATGGTTATATGGTCTGTCAATTTCAGGAAATGACGGCGATTCCACAAAACAGTTTAGTGGCAATACTGTCAATATAGGCACAGCAGATAATCCGTGGTTAATTAGTGTCAATACCGTGACCACGCCGAACTTTGCAGGTGTGAATAGCCCTTTAAGTATTTTAACCCTTGAAGCCCCATTACAGACTAATTTGGTCAATGCTTCTGGTGCCTTGTTGCCCACTGACCCGAACAGTTATGACCTTAAACTTGGAACATGGGCAGATGCTTTTGTACGTGACCCGAGTAAAGTGGAAAACCTTACTGCCACAGGTGATCAGTTCGATTTAAACGGTGCAAATCGTGCGAATCGCCTACGTTTACAGGCGATTATCAATGGCGTGAGTTTAAATGGAACCAATCTTAAAATGTTCCAAACCTTGGGCGGGGCAGAAACTGCAACTGGTTTGGGTCCGAATTACTCAAGTTATAATAATACGCTAGGCTTAGCACTGACCGCTCGCATTAATAGTGGTGATAGTACTGCGTTAAAAGTCGGTGCATCTTCAGATAGTAATATTACAGCAAGTCCTGTATCGAACTGGAGTGCATGGAAAACCATTCATACAGGGGCAAATAATGCATTCGACACAACAGGTAATGGTGGTGCTACTGGCGCAAGTTGTAATAATGCAGGTGCAACAAATTCTTCATTTAATACAGGTGTCGGCTGTCAATATGAAATTCAAACTCGATCAAGAACGGATACCAAAAGCCAGACACGTACATGGACACTGCCTACGGGTTTAAATAATCATGTCATGCGTTTTAGTACACGGGAAACCAGTGATAGCAATGTACTGTCCACACCTGCGATTAGTGGTGGTACTATGCCTGAGTTTGCGGATACAGAGGGCTTATTTTTGTATAAGCCCAATATCAACCTAGTACTGGGTTCTCAATGGCAACCAGTGATATTGGGTGTCGCACCTGATGGTAAGAACTTAGTATTGGAAGTTACACGTATTCCAAACGTCGCGAATGTTTATAAACAAATTTATACCGACTATACAGGTGCAGATGCAAGCTATAAAGGCGGTACCTGTAGTATTTACTGGTGCGGTGGTGCAGGCAACGGTCAGAGAGTCAATGCCACACATAGCAGTATCAGCATTGGTACAACGGAGGCATATGGTACGGCAGGACAAGGACTACTAACGGCATATAAAGGCTCAGATTCAATCGGGGTGTCTTTTGGGGCATTACAGTCTAGTCAGACCGCAAACAGTGATCCTGTCACTGTTAATGAATTGCAGTATAAGCAACGACAATTAATGGGGAGTAATACGTGGCGATCTGCGAGTCTCTGCACTTATTCTATTGCAGGAAATTGTACACAAAGAACTGATCAAACTGGGACTTTGTATCAATGGCAATATAAAAATGCTAGTGGTACGTATGTAACAGGACCAACTGCCGTAACAAAACCAACAGATGTAGCTCAGTGTAGTACAGCATTGTTTAATGGAAATGGTAGCTGCTCAATTGTTTCACCAGCAGTGACAGTTGATAGTTATACATACCTGGCATGTCCAAATAACGCAGCTTGTACCCGATATGGTACGACTTCCAATCGTTCTTGGGTGAATGGAGCATGGCAAGCTACTACAGATTCAACGGTTGATAATTTTATTGGAGGAGTAAATGCAGGTTATGGTCAAACAGGAGTCAGTTATGCAACCAATCAGGCAGTTGACCCAACATCTCAGTTAAAGGCAACCCCTTTAAATAATCTTGGTTCTGTCGTCATTGATGGGATGCTGATTCAGCACATGAAAATCACCACCAAAGGACTATAAGGAGAAAATCATGAAAAAAAGTATTTTGTTTTCTTCTTTGTTGGTGCTGTTCACATCTGCCCATGCAGAATTGCAAAGTTTAAATAATCAGCAGTTACAACAGGTTGAAGGGCAGGCGAGTGCTGCCACCATTGACTGGACTTTGCGGCTGAACCAAAAAGAAACCACAGCTGGTTCTGGTGTTTATACATTTGATACCGACACCTGTGCAGACTTGCGCTTTTGTCGTTTTGCCGTTTCTTCAAATAACCGTTATGACGATGGTTCTTATGTGACTAGAGACCCTATAACCAACATAGAAACGATTCATGACAAAAACGGCAATGTTATTACAGCAACAGGTCGTAAACAATGGATTGTATTTAAAGGCATACAGGGGAGTATTCAACTGCAAAAAGTCGATATCGATGGTACAGACTTATTGTATAGTTCCGATGCAAATATGACGGCTATACCCGACCAAATTAAAGCGGCCTTGCAAGTATCATTTAAAGCGGCTAACCCCATTAAAATTCGCAACTTTGGGTTTGATGCTCTGTCGATTGAAACCGATACGGTTGCAAATGAAGGGGCAGGAAATGTTCCAGGTTATTTAAATGCCGATAAGTACGGTGCTACAGCAGGTACAAATATTAAGGTCACAACTTCGGTTTATGACCAAGGTCGTGAAACAGGTTTTATGGGAATGATGATGAATGGCAATTTGGCATTACAAGGTAACTTAAAAGTGTTTAGTTGTGATGGATCAATGAAACGTTGCTAATTCAATTCGATTCATGGAGGATAGAAATGAAAAATAACAAAAACCGCCAACTGCCTGTATTTCGCCTGACTGCTTTGGCGATGAGTTTATGTGCAGCACAAAGCTCCGTTTATGCCATGCAGGCACTGAACGAGCAAGACTTACGTGCGGTCAATGCGCAAGACGGTATTATGTTGGATACTCAATACGACAGTCTAAACATCGACCGCCTGTATTGGGAAGATAAAGTGGGTATGTCGACTGGGTCGGATACAGCTTTACGTGCTTATGCCGATGGCATCTCGATTACCAAAAATAGTCCAACAGATCATATTGGCACAACGTATAAAATCAATGCAGGTTCAGACACAGGCACAGGAAAAGCAGGTGTGGACTTAAGCATTGTCTCACGTTATGGCACGATTGCTGCTGACGCATTTAAAATTTGTGATGCTGAGGGTAATAACTGTGGTCAAAGCCCATTTGGCTTAACTGTGCAATCGACCAAAGACGCAAAACTGCATTTTATTACTCAAGATGGTTTGTTTAGCCCGACCAGCTTATCGAGTGCTGAAATTTCATTGGTCGATGTCAATATTTATTTGAGTAATTTAGAAAACAGCACTCAGCCGCTTTCTTCAACCATTAACCAACTTATTTTGAAAGGCTTTAACTTCAATGTGAAAGGTCAGGGTTATATGTATGTTGACCCAATCAAAGGCCTTGTTTTAAGTACAGAGCCAGGTTCAGGTACGGGTACATCAGGTTATTTTGATTTAAATCGCGTTTGTACAGATGCCGCATCATGTGCGACCTATGGATTGAAAGCATGGAACTCAAAACCAGGTCTAAATATTGACTTTGTTGCAAAGAAAAACTCAGGCAATATCAATGGTAAAACGACTTATAACGTAGATAACACTTCGGGTATGATTCGTGTTGGTGCATCGGGTCGTTTAAAAAATGCCAGTTTAACCATTCGAGGGACTAACGGTGCTACAGATACCAATGGTGCCATTATAGGTGAAGCATATTCGGCAGGAAATAGTACCTTTACGCCAGATTCAGGTTCGGTAAATATTATGGGCAGTTCGGGCATTGCCATGCGAGTAAAAGCCGACTTTACCAATGACGTCAGTAACCCAACTACGTTAGAGCTTGGTCATGGCGGTGACAATGCCTATGCATTACAATTTAGCAATTTTAGTCCCTTGCTGATTCGCAAACAGAATAATGGTGGGGCTTTCAACCCAGATGCTGCTTATTTCGATTCGGGCAATGTGTATGTCAACCTTGCCAACACCAAACGCTTGGCTTTGCCAGAAAACTCGGCGTTAAATGCAGCACCATTTCTAGCTGGAAAGCTGACAACATCGGATGATTATAAGCAGCTTGTGCATAGTGCTACAGGGGCTAACCCGAATGCTGTGGTTGTTGCGACACGAGGAACAGAGTTTCAGGCGCTTTCACGCCAAACCCAGTTTATAGCCAGTCCAGATGTCTATAAAGATAATATTACCGCCAACGACCCTGTGGGTGGTGGCTCGTGGGGCTTGGGTCTGCCGTTTTATAACCTCAACAGTAATCTCGCAATTTATGGCACAACCTTCACAGGTAAGCCTTACGGTTCAGCAGCGGTTGAAAATGCACAACGTCTTGGTTTTGCACTTGGTATGACGACTCAAGGCGTCAGTGCAGATGGTAGTAAAACAACTTCAATTTTATTGATTGATGGTAAAAAGTATAGCCCTACCAGTTTTGATGAAACAACAAAAGTCAGAAATGCTGACTCTGAGGGTGACCCAATTAACTATTATATTGGTCTGCGTAACATTGATATGTTGTTGAAAGGCTACGGTAGCATAGGTATGGAAAACGGGTCGTTAAACCTAAACATTCCAGACTTTATGTTTGCTGCGGCAGGTCAGGTTGCGGTGGGTTATTTACCAGGGTCGCAATATAAAACTTCACTGGGTGGTACTGCAAAATATGCACCTATTGATGGTTTTTTAACAACTAAAGATGTCTTATTTGGCTTGCGTTTACGCATGGCAGGCAGTGTTGACATGACCATGGTGCCAGGTGGCACAACCGCTGAAAGCAACTTTATTAGTTTCGATGGTAATTTGAACCTGACCAGTGGTGCAGTACAAGTGGTAGATCCTGTTGATGGTTCAATTGTTGGATTTGACAATATTACAGGTAAGTTCGGTTTTAGTAACCAAATTAAAATTCATAAAGATAATGTGGATTTTAATACGGCATTTACCATTAATCCAGATAAACAAGCAGCGGATGTTCTGAGAATCAAGGATTTAAACTTATATCCCGCTACATTCACGGGTGGGGTTCCTACAGGAGTGGGAAGTGCACAACGTTTGGGTGAAATGGTGTTTACTGGCGGTAAAATTACCAGTCAGTTTAATATTACACCGCACTAAATTGGCATAGTAGCTTAAAATATGCATCTCGGATGCCTTTAAATTTGGTATGTAATTTTTAAAATTTTACAAACTCAGCATTTTTTCAATGCTAAGACTAATGGTGTTCTGTGATCAACGCTTTAAAACCTTTTATCTTTTAAGGTTGTTATCGATCTGAATTATGCTAGACTACAGGTCATATTTTAAACATTTGTCTACGGATTAGGGCAATGGGAAAAAACAAAAAATTAGGATGTTTATCGCTGTTGTTGTTCACTCCTATGGCGATGGCAATGCAACCCCTTGACGATCAAAGTCTTTCTGCTATGACAGGTCAAGACGGTCTGACCGTAAGTGTAAATATTTCTAAGATTGACTTTAAACAAGCTGCAATTATTGATAATGACGGCTTTAGCAATCCAGATGCAACTTTACCAGGGAAAGCGGCTTTAGTGATGGCTACTAGTCCAGGTGGGCCTGCTAATATTGGTATTGATTTTGTGCAAACATTTAATGCAAATGGTTCCATTCAAAATAGTTCGTCTGAATTATTTAAAGCCGTCATAGACTCTGATGCAGGCACAGGCACAAATGGTGCATTCGCCAATGTTGCCTTGACTTTGGGAAGTGATGTAAATGGTCTTCGAATCCGTCCATTCTCGGTTTATTTGACACCAGACCAATATGATCCTGGCGATTCTACCAAACATGCTATCTCTACTTTGGTGGGATCAACCTACACACAGCACTCTATTTTTAGTACAGGTACAACCCTTAAGTCTGCAAATATTAAAGAATTATTGCGTGTGAATAATAATATTGATGTTAAGTTTGTGGCCAATAATAAACCGCGTATGAATATTCAATTAGGATCTTCACCACAAGGTCATTTAGTCATGTTTGGTGGCGCAGTTGATTCGGTTTGTGCTTCGACTACTTCTCAGCCAAGTGGGTGTTCATTTAATTTAGTTTCGGGAGCGACAGGAGCTAAATTTGATTTACAAATGTCTGGGAAAGATGCCAATGGCTTTTCTTTAAATGGCTTCTATGCAGGTATTGAAGCTGGCGCAGGTAGTATTCCTGGTGCTGTTGTATTTGGTAATATAGGTGTTTCAGATAAACTAAATTTGAACTTAAATAATGTTTGGTTAGGAGATGCTGGTGCTGCAAATGCCAACGTTTTTAATGGTTTAAATAACGGTTCTTTAGGTAATATTGGTGCAGTTGGTATTTCTGCGACTAATTTGAAAATGCGCGTGAGTGGCATGTAAGTTTTCATTCACCATTTTCCAAAGCGACTTCGGTCGCTTTTTTTTATAGCTGAAAAATGCTATATGTTATTTCATGGTACGGATTCACAGGAAATGAACATGTCACTTGCAAAAAAATATGCTGTGATCTCTGAATACGATTATTTAGAGGGAGAATTACTGTCTGACATTCGTCATGAATATATCGAGGGTGAAATCTATGCCATGGGTGGAGCACATAAATATCATAATCAAATCACGGGTGAAGTCTTTCGAATATTTGCGAATCATTTATTAGACAAGCCATGTCAACCTTATGCTTCAGATATGAAAGTTAAAATTGATAAAAAATACTTTTATCCAGATGTCATGGTGGATTGTAGCAATGAAGAGACGGACTACTTTGTTGAAAAACCAAGTATTATCGTTGAAGTTTTATCGAAATCCACTCGTCAGCGCGATAAAACAGACAAACGTTTAGCCTATTTCCAAATTCCCACCTTAAAAGAATATGTCATGATTGAGCAGGACTTTGTCGAAATTGAATTTTGGTCACGAGATCAAGATAATCTTTGGCAACAGTCGGTTTATTATTTAGGTGATGATATTACCTTTCATTCGATTGGTTTGACTGTTGCAGTTGAAGATATTTACCGTCAGGTTAAAAATGAAGATATGCTAGAATGGTGGGAAAAGAAAGCCCAGCAGCAAATTGATCTGCATAATTAGCGAGTTAAATTTTTTAAAATTTCATCCAATTGTTTTAGTTTTTTTACCTGATCCCAAAGTGCTTGTGCTTCTGGATAGGCTTTGGTCATCATACCTAACCATTGCTTATAACGTCCGATCATTCCAATTTCAGTTTTGTACTGGCCACTTAAAAAACGTTGCTGGAGTTGCACTAACTCTGACCAAGAAAGGATAGCTTGATCACTATTCTCTCGAATACATAAGGTTAAATCTGGTGTTGTAACCGCACCACGTCCAATCATAATATCATGACAATCTGACTGCGCTATACAAGATTTGGCATCAGTATTATTCCAGATTTCACCGTTGGCAATGACATTGATTTTTAGTGCCTCAGTAATTGGCTGAATTTTTTCCCAGTAAGCGGGTGGGGTATAGCCATCTGCTTTAGTACGCGCATGTACGGTAAGCCAATTTGCGCCAGCATCTTCTATCGCATGTGCATTATCTAAAGTGTGGTTTTCATCTAGATAGCCCAGACGCATTTTAGCTGAAACGGGTATATGTGCAGGTACAGCATCACGAACTGCTTTAACTAAGAGGTGTACGGTTTCAGGTTCATCCAATAGAACAGAACCACCACGATGACGATTAACAGTTTTAGCGGGGCAACCAAAATTAAGATCAATTGCTGGAGCACCGAGTTCAACAACTTTCGCGGCATTGGCGGCCAACATCTCTGGATTATTCCCAAGAAATTGTACATGCACAGGTGTGCCTGCTGCGGTTTTACCTGAGTTTTTGAGTTCGGGACAAAAACTATAATAAATATGATCTGGAAGAATACTATCGGTAATACGAATAAACTCGGTTACGCACCAATCAAAACTGCCAACATGAGTGAGCACATCACGCATGATCGGATCAGTTAGACCTTCCATTGGAGCGAGCACAAGTTTCACGATGATTATTACCTAATGAAGCGAATACAGCGTTATACGCATTTTCAGATAGGCTGTCTAGTTTATTCTGAAGCTAGAAATCAACGTCCTAGAATCATTTCTAAAACAAACTTACTACCGATAAAACCAATTGCAAGTAAGATAAAACCTGTAATGGTAAAGCGAATTGCTTTGCGCCCACGCCAACCGAATTTGTAATGGCCAATTAAAAGCGCACCATATAAAAACCATGAAATAATACTAAAAGCGGTTTTATGAGCAAGATGTTGAGCAAAGAAGTGATCAATTGTAAAAAAGCCAAAGAGAAGTGCAGCAGTGAGTAAGCCAAAACCTGTGATAATTAAATCAAAGAGTACCGATTCCATCACTTGGAATGGTGGAAGTAAGTTAACCCAAATTCGTCTTTTTTGTTTCTTCTTAAGTTCTCTATCTTGAAACCAAAGCAATACGGAATGAATAGTTGCCATTAGTAAAACAGCATAAGCTGATAAAGAGAGGATGATATGAAGATCTAAACCTAAGCTATGTTGTTCAATGACTTGGTTTGATTGACTAAAAGCATATCCTAAAATTAAACCAATTGCGGCAACAGGAGTGCCGATTAAATTTAATGGCAAGATTGGTCGAATGAAACTTAAAATTAAACTGAGTGCTAACATCAGCCCCGAAGTAAATGACATTAGGTTAAATACATCATAATTTACTCCCATTGGTGTCATCATGTCTTGATAGAGCACCGTACTATGCAGTAGTAGCCCTAGACCAATCATAATCGAATAACACCAAAGATTTGGAGTACGTTTTGACATCAAACGTATAAACAAATACCAAAAAGAACTGGTATAGGCTACAAGTGCCAAAATTGTGTAAACCAAGGGGAGACTGATCATGTCAAACCTTTTTCAGGGGGTTGAATAATATTCACTATATAAGATGTAAATTCGCTTCGAACTACAGTATCCTATAGCATCTTACGCATAAATTTTCTATTTTAAGAAAGATTTTTTTGCAACTAGCCATTTTAAGCGGATTTCGCAATGTTTGATACCTTAACAGAACGACTCACACAGAGTTTAAGAAATGTTACTGGCTCAGGGCAGCTGACCGAAGACAATATTAAAGATACCTTACGTGAAGTACGTATGGCACTTCTTGAAGCCGATGTGGCATTACCTGTAACTCGTGAATTCATCGCGAAGGTTAAGGAAGAAGCTCTCGGTCAAGAAGTCATGACTCAGCTTTCTCCAGGTCAGGCATTTGTAAAAATTGTCTATGATGAACTCACCAAAATGATGGGTGAGGCAAATGAGACTCTAGATTTAAGTGCAAAGCCACCTGTCGTGGTTTTACTTGCAGGTTTGCAAGGTGCGGGTAAAACAACAACTGCCGCAAAATTAGCGCGTTTTCTGAAAGAGCGCCAAAAGAAAAAAGTAATGACTGTTTCTGCTGACGTGTATCGTCCAGCCGCAATCAAGCAGTTAGAAACCGTATCCAATGAAGTTGGCGTGGGTTTCATTCCATCGCAAGCATCTGAAAAGCCAATTGATATTGTTAATCGTGCGATTGAACAAGCTAAAATCCAGTTTGCGGATGTTTTAATTGTCGATACCGCAGGACGTCTGCATGTCGATGAAGACATGATGGATGAGATTAAAGAATTACACGCTGCAGTTAAGCCAACAGAGACTCTGTTTGTTGTCGATGCGATGACAGGTCAGGATGCTGCTAATACAGCAAAAGCATTTAACGATGCTTTGGCGTTGACTGGTGTTATTCTCACTAAAACTGATGGTGATGCACGTGGTGGTGCTGCGCTTTCTGTTCGTGCGATTACAGGTAAACCGATCAAGTTCTTGGGTATCGGTGAAAAACTAGATGCACTTGAGCCATTCCATCCAGATCGTGTTGCACAACGTATCTTAGGTATGGGTGACGTACTTTCTTTAGTCGAAGAAGTTGAACGCAAAATCGACAAAGAAAAAGCCGAAAAAATGGCGAAGAAATTGCAGAAAGGCGGAACCTTCAACTTTGAAGATATGCTGATGCAATTTGAGCAAATGAGCAAGATGGGCGGTATGATGGGCTTCTTGGATAAGTTGCCTGGCATGAGTAACTCTGGTATTCAAGATGCGATTGCACAAGCAAATCCTGAAAAGCAAGTGAAAAAAATGGAAGCGATTATTCAATCGATGACCATTAAAGAGCGCCGTAACCCAGATTTGATGAATCCAAGCCGTAAAAAACGTATTGCTGCGGGTTGTGGTATGGACGTTGCTGAAGTGAATAAATTAATTAAGCAACAAGCTCAAATGGCGAAAATGATGAAGAAATTTGCGAATCCGTCAGGAATGAGCAAAATGTTGAAGTCATTAGGTAATATGCAAAAACAATTTGGTGGCGGTAACATGGGACCTTTATTTGGTAGTAATGAACCAAAAAAATAACCTAAAGCTCTCTAGAAAAGGCGCAAACTGCGCCTTTTTACTGAATGCCCAACTGATTGAGGCTGCTCAGGCAGGGCATTTTCGCACTGAAGATGGATATACGATGTTTCCTCAGTTGTTCCAGATACTTCAAACATTGGTTAATGCTGACTTAAGTTGAACGTAATTTTTTAGTCCTTTAAGTAAGAGATCAGATTCAATCAAAGGTCGATGGTGTTGCAGAAATTTGGCAAATATCTCAGCATCTCCGCCTGTTAAAATCAGGTGTTTAGGTGACTGTTGCATAATTTGATCAATGGTACTAATTAGACCTAGCAAGATACCGTGATGCACAGCATCAACGGTGTTGTGCCCTGGTTTCAGATTATCGAATGCAGAATCAGGAATTTTAATACCTTTGGTATTTTGAATGAGTGAATCTCGTTGTAAATATAAATTTGGCAGAATATAACCGCCTAAATGTTGTAACCCTTCTACTAAATCGATGGTCAGCGCTGTACCACAGCCAATCACACAAAAGTTTTGATCAGGTTTTGAAATTGCTAAGACCTGTAACCAACGATCAATCCCGAGTTGACTTGGGACATCATAACCACAACGAAGCCCTGCATAATTAGCATGTACCTGAGCGAAGATAATTGGAATTTCCAAAATATCGAGGATCATTTGAATACGTTGATTATTTTCTGTATCTAAAACAGATGAAATCCCAACCTGACTTAAATTTTGATGCCTAAAATGTTGAATTAAACCTAAGAGTAAATCGGCTGGTGACTGTAAGTGTAATTCTGCAGCATGCTCAAGCACTTGATCATTTTCGGTAATCCAATATTTTAAACGGGTATTACCAATATCCAACCATAGACTTTTCATAAAATGATCATTCCTTAAATTGGTGCGAGGCGTAAACGGCCTTGATAAAAGGGTTGAACATGATCGGTTTTAATGAGTACAGCACCATCATTGGAGATGCCTTGAAAACGCCCTTGAAGTTTACCTTGCGTATGTTCAAACTCAACTTGTTGATTGAGCCATATTGCATGATGATTAAAGCGTTCAGCTAAATTATAACTGCCATGTTCAAACCATTGAGAAGCCTGTTGAATCGTAGTGTAAAGCTCAGCAATCAGTGTTAAACGATCAATATGAGCTAAACCGAGCATCGCCAGAGAAGTAATTGGCTGATCCGCATTTTCTACAGGGGGCGTGTTTAAGTTAATGCCTACGCCAACAATCGCTTGATGAGGGGAGAGTGGTTCAACCAGAATACCTCCCCATTTTCCTTGAGCACTATATAAATCATTTGGCCATTTAATTTGTAAACTTAGACTTTGTAAGCTTGGCATTTGTAGGATATTTAAAGCAACTTCCAGTGCAAGACGACCATCTAAAGCTGTTTTGGTTTGAATCAGTGTGCTTAAATAAATATTACCTTCAGGAGAAGACCATTGCCGTTGGTGCTGACCTCGACCTTGTGTTTGCTGTGCACTGCAAACTAATCCTGAGCTAATGCCTTTTTGTGCAATTTCACGCATATCATCATTTGTCGATGTTGTCGTCGTTTTGAGCAAGACTATTTCAGGAAATTGATTTTTTGCATTAAGTAATTGCTGAAGCTGGCGAGTTGCTAAATCTTCCATTGTTTTATAAGTAGAGTGGTCATGTGTTTATGGAGTTAATCATATATTTACTGATTGGCGCAATTGCTGGATTTACTGCAGGTTTGTTTGGTGTTGGCGGTGGATTAATTATTGTACCAATTTTATATATTGTCTTTACTCAAATGCATTATGACCCGAATGTGATCATGCATATAGCTGTGGGGACATCTCTAGCTACAATTATTGTAACATCAATTAGTTCTGTGACTGCTCACCATAAAAAAGGCGCTGTCTTGTGGAATGTATTTCGTAATTTAGCACCAGGTTTGGTTTTGGGGTCTTTCTTCGGTGCAGGTGTGGCGGATTTACTCTCTGGGCAGCATTTACAGTTAATTATTGGTGTATTTGCAGTGTGGATGTCTTATAAAATGTTTAGCGGAGCGCATGCTGTTATTGATCCAAATCGCCACTTACCATCTGCACCATTACAGTTTATTGCTGGTGGTGGAATTGGGGTGGCATCTGCGATATTTGGGATCGGTGGTGGTAGCCTAACGGTACCTTATTTGAACCGTCATGGTGTGGTGATGCAAAAGGCGGTGGCAACTTCAGCGGCGTGTGGATTGCCGATTGCGATTGCTGGTGCAATCGGATTTATGTGGTTTGGTGCAAAAGAGCAAATTAATGTGCCAAATACGATTGGTTATGTTCATATTTATGCTTTTCTTGGTATTAGCGCAATGAGCTTTATTACAGCTAAACTGGGAGCAAAAGTAGCACATCGCTTATCATCTGCGATGTTAAAAAAATCTTTTGCAGGCTTATTAGTTGTTGTTGGCTGCTACTTTATTTATAAAGGTTTAATTTAAGTTATCAGCCCATAATGTACTTCAATATTTGCGATCAGCGTCTCTACCAATAGCAAAACATCATCCTGTTGCCGTGCATCGATGAAAAACAGAGGGTAATTAACGCCTTGTGTTGCAAGCCAATCTCGGTACATCGAAAGCGTTCTTTCTGGTTTTTGATCAATATGAGTAATCGCAATCACAATATTATCGCCAAATGGTTTGAACGCTTCTACATACTGAGCTAGATCGAGTAGTGGATTTTCTGTGGCGTGGTCAATCATGACAATCGTACCAATTGCACCTTTGTAAATTACAGCCCAAATAAACTCAAAACGTTCTTGTCCAGGCGTCCCGTATAACCCGACTTTGACGCCATTATCTGAAGTAATCTCACCATAATCGATACCGACAGTGGTGAGCATTTTTTCATGCGATTCATCAGTATTTAAAGCCTCGGTGCTGAGTACATCAATTTCCGAGAGGGCCTTTATCGCACTGGATTTACCTGACCCCATAGTTCCACCAAAGACAATTTTATATTGTTGTATAATCATAGAGTTATCCTAGGTTAGAAGCCTAAACGGTTACGTAATCGACCAAACAATTTTTTCATAAAATTTTGTTCAGTCATATTTTGATTATTTTGCGGATGATAGTTGGCTTGATGATCTTTGATAATTTTGCCGTAATTTGCACCTAAACTTGCTGCAACAAATTGTTTGACACGCTGTTCAGGTAATTTTAATTGGCTGGCTACAACTGAAATTTCAGCCCCTTTAGCAAAACAAGCAGCCATACGTAAAATATCTTGGCGCTCAATTTTATTTATTGGTTGTGGCCAAATCTCTAAATAGAAACTTGATGCAGAGGGGGGCAAAGTTCATTAAAATCTTTTGATGCCCAAAGTAAATTCCATAACCATTGTTTTAAATCTTGTTGTGGAGTCTCTGTGATCCAAAGTTGGTCATTTTGTGTGGCGTAGGTGTAATTTAAGCTTGGATCTGTATGTAATGTTTGTAGCATCGGATTTTGCCAAACCCATTCGTTACGAGGGTCTGCAATTGCAATTAAACCATTGTGATCAAACAACTGAATTTTGCCATTTTTAGGATTGAGGATTTCTTGTAGAACTTCCCCGATTTGTTTCCGATGAATTGTAGTATTCGTTGCTTGAGGTGGGGATACTTTCTCTATCGCAGCATTTTTAGCTAAGCGCTCATTTAGCCATTGATGTAGTGAGTGAAGATGATTCAATGGTAGATATAGAATGTCATCTTCGATTGAACTATTTTTATCAGCATTATTGGCAATTTGTAGAACATTAATATGGTTATTGTTGATTAAACTTTTGATATTCGGTGAGTCAAAAAAGATATGATTGATCATCAAAATATCGAGATGTGGTTCAGCAATATTGCTCCAATTGACTTGGATATGACTAGGAATAGCAGTTTGTACATGTTCTTTTAATTCATTCAATGTTCTGAGACTGAGCCCAAAAATTGCGATATTAACAGCTTGATGAACACTCATAATGCTACTCATAATTGCTGAGCAATTCAGTAAAATTAATAAAAATGGGCTTACGTTGGTAAAAGTATTATTTTATGTGATTTATATCAATAAATTTTTGGTAAATAAACTAATTTTCAGATATTCAGTTAGCGCAATTTCGTAAGCTTAACTCATTGATCTTAAACATAAGGAATTTAAATTTTTAACCAAATATTTCCTTAAAATATTGTTTTTATCTTTCGATTGACTTAAAAAGCAATAAAATTGTTAGACAATGATATAGAATTTATACAACGAGATCAGTTAAAACAAAAAAGCGCAAATAGCATTGGAATATGCGTATAACAACGATAGCGAGGGGATCATGAATCTCGAAGAGGCTGATAGTCTTTCTGAACAGATTGCAAAATATATTAGTGAACAAATTATTAGTGGTGAGCTGGTTGAGGGAGAGCGTATTCAAGAGCTACGTATTGCGAAAGAATTAGATGTGAGTCGAGGTTCTGTTCGTGAAGCTTTGCTACTACTAGAACGTACTTATTTAATTGAAATTTTCCCAAGACGAGGTGCAATTGTTTCTGAAATGTCAGCTCAACAAGTTAAAGCTTTGTTTGATACCAATGTCATGGTACTTGGGCATATTGTGCAACGAATTAGTGAGACTTGGAGAGTTAACGAGGCTGAACAGCTACAGACCTTATTAGATCAACTGGTTGAATTTGTACGTGCTGGGGACATTGAAAAATTCTACGATTCGATTTTTAAATATTTAGCAGATCAGCATGATATGGTGGCCAATCCCTATTTAATGCAATTTTATAAAGAACTGTTGCCTTCGTTACGTCGTAGCTACTTTTTAACCTTAAATACTTCACGTCGTGAATTACAGGAATCTTTTACCCTGTTTAAGTTAGTGATTGATGCTATTTTGATCCGAAAATCACAACAAGCCGCTTTATTTATGGAAGATTTTTGTCGACACTTACGTAACCTTGTGTTGGAATCTCTGACACGTATGAAACAGATTGAATTGGCTTGGGCGAGACGCTCACGCCGCTAGTTAGGGCAGTATGCGTTTAAGCAGTTTAAAACTTTCAGGCTTTAAATCTTTTGCCGATAGTACTACATTACATTTCAAAGCAAACCGTACTGCGGTGGTTGGACCGAACGGTTGCGGTAAATCAAATGTCATCGATGCTATTCGTTGGGTTATGGGTGAATCCAATGCACGTCAGTTGCGCGGCGGTAGTATGCAGGATGTCATTTTTACCGGGACAGCCAAACGTAAACCTGTCGGGGTTGCCAGTGTCGAACTTCGTTTTGATAATACTTATGGCAAATTAGGCGGTGCTTATAATGCTTATAGCGAGCTGGCCGTCCGTCGCCAAGTCACACGTGAAGGTAAGTCTGAATATTTCTTAAATGGCACGCGTTGTCGTCGTCGTGATATCACCGATATTTTCTTGGGGACAGGCCTAGGGCCGCGTTCTTATGCGGTGATCGAACAGGGCATGATTAACCGTTTGGTCGATGCCAAGCCCGAAGAAATGCGCGTGTTTATTGAAGAAGCTGCTGGGGTATCACGTTATCAGGCGCGTCGTCGTGAAACCTTACAGCACTTAGAACATACTGAACAGAATTTGGCGCGTTTAGACGATATTGCCGCTGAACTAAAATCCCAACTTAGAAGTTTAAAGCGCCAGTCTGAAGCCGCAATTCAATATAAGACCCTAGAAGGGCAGATTCGAACTTTAAAAATTGAAATCCTTTCGTTCCAAGCGAATCAGAGTCAGAAATTACAGCAAGAATATACGGTTGAAATGACGGCACTGGGCGAAAATTTTAAACTGGTTCGTTCTGAATCTCAAACCATTGAACATGATCTTGAAGCCACCAGTGCTTTATTCCAGCGTTTAATTCAGCAATCTTCGCCTTTACAGCATGAATGGCAACAGGCTGAGAAAAAGCTGTCTGAATTAAAAATGACCTTGGAACAAAAACAGAGTTTATTCCAGCAAAACAGCAGTAGTTTGGTTCAACTTGAACAGCAAAAATTACAAACCAAAGAGCGTTTACAATTATCAGAGTTACAGGTCGAAACTTTAACAACTCAATTTGATGAGCAAAACGAAAGCTTACTTGCTTTAGAACAGCAGACACAAACGGCTGAGCAAAATTTTAGCGATGTTCAAGCACAACATAAGCAAGCACAACAGCAATTTGAACAACTGAAAATCCAAGTCGATCAGCAACAACAAAAAAAATTGCAGATGGCAGCGCAAATTGAGCAGTTGGGTAAGAATGTGCTACGGATTGAGCAGCAAAAGCAGACCTTGCAAACACAAACCACTCAGATTCGTGCTCAGGTTCAGGATGATGAACAGGCGCAGTTAGAACAATTGCAGCAGCAACTGCAACAGGAAATTATTACGTTAGAAACTGCGATTGAACAATTACAGCAGGATGTTCAGACTAAGCAAGATCAACAACAGTTAAGCAAGACTGATGTACAGAGTTTAAAAACAGAGATTCAGGTGTTATTGGCTGAACAAAAAAACCTGAATCAGCTTGTCGCAAAGCAAAGCCCGAAGCAGGATCAACATGCAGTTCGACTGATGCAAAGCCTACGTTTAAGTGCTCAAGCTAAAGCGCATGCAAGCATTATTGAGAAATTCTTGGCTAAGTGGCTGCAAGCGCAGTTGATTGGGAATGAGCAAGCCTTCCAAGAGGGTATCGCACGGCAGTTAAAATCATCACAACAGCAGCCTATTCAAATTGTAGAGCTGACTTGTTTAAGTGAGTGGATCGAGGCACCACAATCTTCTTTATGGACAAATGTCGCCGTTGCAGAAGATTTAGCCGCAGCATTGCGATACCAAGTGCATCTCCAGCAAGCACAATCTATTCTGACGCTTGATGGTTATCATGTCGGCTCAGACTGGGTGATTGCACTGCACTATGATGAAGACAGTCAAACTGCGCAGGGGATGCTCAGTCATCAGGTGCGTTTAGAGGAAATTCAACAGCAACTGGCACAGAAACAACCCCAGTTGCTTGATTTGGAAAACCAGTTTTTCCAACAACAGCAAAGCCTGCAACAGCAACAACAAATCTTGCAGCAACAGCAGCAAAGTGTGAAGCAAAAGCAAAAAGAACTGCAACAGCTGGATGTACAAATTGCCAAACTGCAAAGTACCGCACAGGCTTTTGTGCTGCAACAGCAGCAACTGGCAGAGCAACTGAAACAACTGGATGTGCAGCTTGAAGAAGATGCCATGCAGCGTGATGATCTGGAAATTGACTTACATGCATTGGCACTCAAACTCGAAGCAGTATTGCCAAATTATAAAACCTTGCAGTTTCAGGTGGAAAACTTGAATGAGCAGTTGGATGAGCAACAACAGCAGTTGACTCAACAACAACAGCAACGTGAAGCTTTACGCCGCCAGACCTCGCAAGCCAATCAGCAAATTGAATTGTTAGAGAAAGATATCTCGTTCCTGAAAACACAATACCGTCAAATCATCGAACAAATTGAGCAGGCGAAGAAGTTTGTTGATCCGATTCAGCTTGAGCTGCCGAACTTGGAGTCTGAATTTCACGAGCAATTCCAGCAAACAGAAAAGCTACAGAAAACATGGAATGAATGGCAGCTTGAACTAAATCAAGTACAAGAGAAACAGCAACAACTCACAGAACAACGTCATCAAGCTCAACAGAAAGACGAGCGGGTGCGTGAGCAGTTGGAACAAAAGCGTTTAGCATGGCAGGCAGCAAAATCAGATCGTGAACATTATCTGGAACAGCTGAAAGAATTAAATGCGGAAGCTTTATCTGATCTGTCAATAGAAATGAAAGATCATCAGCAAAAACTGGAAAAAGCGCAGCAGCAATTCGAGAAAATCGGTGCTGTGAATTTAGCGGCTTCAAAAGAATACGAAGAAGTTTCACAGCGTTTTGATGAGCTGAGTCATCAGATGCAGGATCTACAAAATACGGTTGATCAGCTTAAAGACGCGATGAAAAGTATTGATCAGGAAACGCGTAAGTTGTTTATGACCACTTTTGATCAGGTCAATCAAGAGTTACAACTGCTATTTCCAAAGGTGTTTGGTGGTGGTGAAGCGACTTTAAGCCTTGAAGGTGATTGGCAGTCGGGTGTGAAATTAATGGCGCGTCCGCCAGGTAAACGTAACAGTTCTCTGGCATTATTGTCAGGTGGTGAAAAGACCTTAACTGCTCTGGCTTTAGTATTTGCGATCTTTAGGTTAAATCCAGCACCTTTTTGTGTATTAGATGAAGTTGATGCACCACTTGATGATGCCAACGTGCAGCGGTATTGTAATTTGGTAAAAGAGCTTTCTGAACAAGTGCAATTCATTTACATTACACATAATAAATTGGCGATGACAATGGCAACTGATTTACTGGGAGTGACCATGCCAGAGCCGGGCACATCAAAATTAGTGACTGTCGATTTAGAACAGGCAAAAGAATACGGGTTAGTTGCGGAGTCCTAATATGGAAATGAATACAATAATAGGCATTTTTATCGCCGTTGTGATTATGCTCGTTGGTTTGATCATGATTTTAAGAAAACCAAAACCAGTTGAGCCTTCATTAGAAGCAGATCTTCATGTTAACCCTGAAAGTCAGCAACCTGTGATTCCTCGTCATGTGCGAGATCAACTTCTACAAAGCAATGTCGCCGCTACAGTTGAACGTGTTGAACCAAGTTTTAACACGGCACCGATTGAAGCAAAAGCGCCAGTTGAAACAACTGCTGCAGAAAATATTGTAAAAGCGAGTGAAACTGATGTTGTGATTGAACCTGAGCCAGTCGTTGAGTTCACTACGAGTGCAAATAAACAAGAGACAATTCTTGAATCGCAGTCTCAAGACGAAGTTGAAGCGCTTTTAGCAACGCCAGAAAAAGCTGAGGATGAGAAAGCTGAAACAGAGCTTAGCTTAAACCCAAATATTGCAACTGTTGAAATTGAAGAATTTGATGGTGAAAGCAATATTCTGGATGTGCATCTGCATGAGCAGCAACGCTGTGATGATGAAAGTGCATTGGCGACTGCTGAACAGATCATTGCCCTTAATGTTTATCCAAACCCACGCCGTGCTTTGTCTGGTGATAAAGCTCTCAAAGTATTGTTGAAATACGGTCTGCGTTTTGGAGAGATGTCTTGCTTCCATCGTTATGAAAATACCGATGAGCCAAGCCCATTAATGTTCTCTGTATTACGTGTCACAGATAATGGACCTGCTGGTTTTGATTTGGAAAGTTTGTCGGGAGAACAAGTACAGGGATTAGCGTTCTTTCTTGCCTTACCAAATAGTAAAGCTGTAACAGGTTATGACATGATGACCAGTATCGCAGGCTTAATTGCGCGTGAGATTGATGGTAAGGTCTATGATGAAAACAATCTTGAATTCACGCCGCAGTTGAAGGAACATTGGCGTCATCATGTGATTGATTATCGTCCAAATCAAGCAACCGTCTAATGAATCTTTTATAATAAATTTAGTAAAAATTATAGGGCGGTTTTTCCGCCCTTTTATATGGTGAAATTTAAATGGAACACAACTCAGTTATTGAGCAAATGCGTCAGTTAATTCAACTGATTGCAAAACATAATCATGCTTATTATGTGATGGATCAACCTTCCATTTCTGATAGTGAATATGACCATTTATTTCATCAATTGAAAGCCTTAGAACAACAACATCCAGAATGTATTCAGGTAGATACCCCGACCAATAAAGTCGGTGGTCAAGCGTTGTCAAAATTTGAAAGCGTGACTCATGCAGTGCCGATGCTGTCTTTAGGTAATGTTTTTAATCAGGAAGACCTGTTTGCCTTTGCACGCCGTATTGATGAGCGTTTACCTAATCAAAAAGTTCAATATGAAGTTGAACTCAAGCTTGACGGTTTGGCGATTTCACTGTGGTATGAAAATGGTGTATTGGTTCGTGGGGTCACTCGTGGCGATGGTGAGACAGGTGAAGACATTACTCAAAATGTTAAAACCATTCGTAACCTGCCCAAAGTATTATCCAGTCAGCATCAAGCGATTCCAGAGTTTCTTGAGGTGCGTGGTGAAGTGCTGATGCCAAAGCAAGGCTTTGAAAAACTCAATGCCGATCAAGAAGCGAAAGGCGAGAAGACTTTTGCGAATCCACGGAATGCCGCAGCAGGAAGTCTAAGGCAGCTCGATCCAAATATCGCAGCCTCACGTCCATTGGCGTTCTATGCGTATGGTATCGCGCAGTGTGTACCGAATCATGGATTGGAGACCATGCATGACAGTCTGCACTGGTTAACCAAATTTGGTTTTGAAATCGCAGAACGTCAATTTCTCTGTGCCTCGATTGATGAGGTACAGCAACGCTATGAACAAATCCAACAAGAGCGCCCAAATCTTAAAGTCGAAATTGATGGTATGGTGATTAAGGTGGACAGCCTTAAACAGCAACAACAATTGGGCTTTTTAAGTCGTGAACCGCGTTGGGCAACAGCTTATAAATTCCCAGCACAAGCCGCTTTAACCAAAGTTGAGAATATTGACTGGCAAGTGGGACGTACTGGAACACTTACCCCAGTTGCGCGTTTAGCACCTGTCTTCGTAGGTGGTGTGACGGTCTCTAATGTGACTTTACATAACATTGGTGAAATCCACCGTTTAGATGTACGTGTAGGCGATACTGTCAGCGTCTATCGTACTGGTGATGTGATTCCAAAAGTTGAGAAAGTCTGGGCAGAGTTCCGACCTGCCGATGCAGAGATGGTTCATCTTCCGACCAATTGTCCAGTCTGTGAATCACCTGTAGTGATGCCAGAAGGTGAGGCCTTGGCACGTTGTTCAGGTGGCCTGTATTGTGCAGCACAACGGATTGAAGCCATTCGTCACTTTGTTTCGCGTAAAGCCTTGGATATTGAAGGCTTGGGCGATCGTTGGGTGGAATCACTATTACATCTCGACTTACTCAAAGACGTTGCTGATATTTATCATTTGCATGAACATCGTGACACCTTATTGACCATCGAGAAAATGGGTGAAAAATCCGTTCAAAATCTGATTGATGCAATCGAAGCAAGTAAGAAAACCACCTTGGCACGTTTTATTTATGGCCTAGGTATTCGTGGTGTCGGTGAAACTACAGCACGCATGTTAGCCAATACTTTCCAAACTTTGGATGCTTTGAAAGTAGCCGATGTTGAAGCACTTAAGAAAACTCCTGATGTCGGTGATATTACTGCGGAATGGATTGCAGACTTTTTCCAAGCACCACATAACATTGAAGTACTCGATCGTTTATTGGCAGCAGGAATTCATTGGGATGCACCAACTGCACCGACTCGTCAGCCATTGAATGGTGAGAGTTGGGTGGTGACGGGTACACTGGAAACCATGGGACGTGATGAGGCGACACAAAAGTTACAAGCTTTGGGTGCACGTGTCAGTGGCAGTGTTTCTAGTAAAACCAAATGTGTGGTGGCAGGGGAAAAAGCGGGAAGCAAATTGGATAAAGCGCAAAAGCTTGAGATTCGCGTGATGAATGAACAAGAATTTTTGGCATTTTTAGCGCAGTATGAAAATTAATTTCTTTCTTCTCGAGTTAATTTAAAGTTGATCCTTGAGAAGAAAAAGGCGGCATGTTGATGCCGCCTTTTAATGTGTTAAATATATTTTTTAACAATCCCATCATCAAGCAATTGCTGGAAATGTTCACAAACACTTTCACGAATATTGCGATATTGAATCCCTAAATCTTTCACACTACGTTGTGAATTAAAGTAGATAGGATAACCCATATTCAGTTTTACAAATTGACGGGAATGTCCAAATACTGGTGCGATCAAGGAAAAAGCTGCTTTAGGCACGGTAAAATGTGGGAAAGGATATCTGTAGCCAAACTTTTTCGTTAATGCCTGGCCCATTTCTAGTAGGCTTAATGTGCCACCACAAATGATATAGCGACCTTGTGCTTTAGGATTGAGTGCCGCAGCAACATGTGCATCGGCAACGTCACGAACATCAACAATACCATTCCACATTGGTGGTACACCAAACAGAGTGGTACCATTGCCAAACTGTTGTAGTACTTCAATACTGCCAGACTGACTTGCATCAGTGAGTGATGGTCCCATCACCAGTGCAGGGTTGATACAGACAAGACTCCAGCGATTTTGTTGCTCGGCCATTTCCCATGCTTTACGTTCAGCCGCGACTTTTGAATATGGATAGGGTTGGTGCGTTTCACTACTCGTATTGTTCCAGTGACTTTCATCAAACTCGTTATTCGCGGTATTTTGAATCTCAATCGCATCGCCATAGGTTGAGGCAATGCTTGAAGTGAGAACCACACGTTTGACTGATTCTGTACGATTTACACTATCTAAGACATTTTCTGTGCCTTTCACTGCAGGTTCAATAATGTCTTTGACGGCATCTTTATAGTTAGTGACTACAAAAGGTGATGCAGTATGAATAACAACTTCACAACCTTGCATAGCTTCATCAAAGGAATTTGGTTCGAGTAAATCTGCTTGGTAAAACTGGATTTGTCCTGATGATTTATCTGCTAGATCATACAGGTGCTGAATTTTATTTTGCTTAGATGGATCTCGAACCGTGGCATGAACGCTATAACCCTGATTCAACAGGCGTTCGATAATCCAGCTCGCAATATAACCCGTTGCACCCGTGACCAGAATGGGCTTACTTTTATCCATTTTATTTCCGCATTGTGTTTTTGTGATTGATGTTATTTACCGAATTTTGTATAAACAAACAACAGCCGAGCAGTCATTTTTTAATCTTTTTTGATCAAAATTGCAGTGGAATAAGAAGCATTGCGAATCGTTACAAAAAATCAAACAAATGATTTTCAATAAGATTATCTATTTTGAAAGGTTAAAATGATATGCAAATGCTTCTTTTATTTAGATAAATTAGGCGAATTAAAACTGTAAATGCGTATGTTTCTCATTTTAATTTTATAAAAATCATAAACTTACACAATTTAATTTTGCAAATATGATTTAAGTTCACCATAATATTATTATTCGATAGGAGTAAATATTATGCGTGGCAATCCAGAAGTCATCGACTATTTAAATATGCTCATTGGCGGTGAATTGGCTGCTCGTGATCAATATTTAATTCATTCAAGAATGTACGAAGATTGGGGCTTAAGTAAAATTTATGAGCGTATTGATCATGAAATGCAAGAAGAAGCTTCACATGCTGATTCAATCATTCGCCGTGTTTTATTTTTGGGTGCTCAACCAAACATGAATCGTGAAGACATCAATGTGGGTACAGATGTCGTAAGTTGTTTAAAAGCTGATTTAGCACTTGAATATCATGTGCGTGAAAAACTAGCGACAGGCATTAAGCTTTGTGAAGATAAAGGTGATTACATTAGTCGTGATATGTTGCGTCAGCAGCTTTCGGACACAGAAGAAGATCATACGTATTGGTTAGAAAAACAATTGCGTTTAATTGAATTAATTGGTTTGCAAAATTATATTCAATCGCAAATTTAAGATTTTCGAATAAATAAAAAACTCAGCACCTGCTGAGTTTTTTATTTATGAATTATTTTTTAGTTTGGGCTTCTTTTAAATCTTTTAATACTTGATCAGCATGCGTTTGCGTATTCACACTCGTGTAGTGATACATAATTGCACTTTGAGGATTAATCAAGAAACTCTCACGTTTGGCAATTTTTGTAATCCCGAGGTTTCTGACAATACCAAATTTTCCAGCAAGTTCGCCTTTTTCATCTGCCAAAATTGGGAAAGGTAAACCGAGCTTTTGTGAAAACTTTTGGTGTGATGCAACATCATCTAAGCTAACACCCAGCACGACTGCATTTGATTTTAAGAATTGAGGATAAAGTGATTTAAATTGATTCGCTTCTTGAGTACATCCCGCAGTGTCATCTTTAGGGTAGAAATAAAGTACAATCCACTTGCCTTTATATTGGTTTAAAGTGTGCCATTTACCACTTTGATCTTGCAGTTTGAAATCTGGTGCAGACTGTCCAACCCATTCTTTTTGAGCTGTATTTTGCTTAGAAAAAATAGAAGTTTGTGCTGTACTAAGGCTAGGGATACCAAGTAAAAAAAACAAACCGCATAAAATAATAACTTTGGACTTTATCGTATTCATCATGTTGATCTCAAAGTGTAATAAACTCTACTTTAGCAAATTTCGAAATCATATGGGTTAGAAAATTCTTTAAAGAATTTTGATCCGTTTTATGGTGTCTTTTGAGCAAAGCATAATGAAAGGGATTGATTAGGAAAATAATGACTCGTATAAATCGGAGAGTATACTGCATTCAACTTTTTGGAATTGAGCAAGCGCGTGACTTATAGGATTCTACTCATCACAGGATGGGGCGGTGGAGCAGAATTATTAAAGCCATTACATGAGGCTTTAGAACAAAAGGGACATAGTGTTGAGCGGATTAATATTTTTAATGTCTTGAATGATGACGTTTTACAACAGCATGTCGAACTTGCGGTTGAATATGATGTAATTATTGGATGGTCGCTTGGCGGACAACTGGCAACAATCTTGGTCAATCAAATACAACAACAATATGCTGAACAGAAACTTTTAATCACTTTAGCGTCGAATCCATGTTTTGTTGCTCAAGCAGATTGGATGACTGCCATGCCTGTTGAAACCTTTATGCAATTTAAACAATCATTTGAACAGGATGCCATTACCACGCTAAAACGGTTTGGTTTATTGGTGTGTCAGGGTGCAAGTTCTGCAAAGAAAGATTTCGTGGCTATGCAGAAATTGATTCGTCCACAACCAATTGCTTTGCTTCGGGACGGGTTACAGTTGCTGGAGCAATTAAATCTGGTTGAAATGTATAAAAATTATCAGGGTAAGCAGTTGCATGTCTTTGCCGAGTATGATGCTTTAGTTCCTTACCAAGTTATGCAAAAAACTAAAGATTTAGCTGCAAATAATTCATCTATCGTTTCTGTTGAAGGAGCTTCACATGGTTTTCCATGCTTTATGGTGGAGCAGACTGTGCAAATAATTGAAGATTTTATTCAATAGACGGTTTAATCTTGCTTGAATTGAGAGTTCTCGCAATTTATTTTAGATTTTGACAGCTTTAAGATAAAAAGCTGTTGAGATTTATTGAACGTTCTAATCATTATTGAAATTTACTTTTAATATTCGCTATCGTGGAGGCGACATGGATGTCGCCGTTAGGCTGTGGCATCAAGGATGTGCCATCAGCCTAACAAAAGATTTTTGCTTACTTTTCATCTTTGAAAAGTAAGTACAGCTGAAGGCTTATCCTGAAATTGGGTGAGTACTCGGAATGACACTGTACAGCACATCGTTAAATATTGAATTTACAGAGGTAAAGGATGACAGACCCATTTGATTTAGAGCATATATGGCATCCCTATACTTCGATGTTAAATCCACTGCCAACTTTTAAAGTGAAACGTGCCTATGGCGCAACCATTGAATTAGAAGATGGGCGAACTTTGGTTGATGGCATGTCGTCATGGTGGTGTGCGATTCATGGCTATAACCATCCACAACTAAACAAGGCAGTTGCTGACCAATTGCAAAACATGGCGCATATCATGTTTGGCGGTCTGACCCATGACCCTGCAATTGAATTAGGTAAATTACTATTAAAAATTACGCCGCCGAGTTTAGATAAAATTTTCTATGCAGATTCAGGTTCAGTTGCTGTAGAAGTCGCCTTAAAAATGGCCGTGCAATATTGGGCTGCGTTGAATCAACCCGCGAAAACCAACTTTATTACCACCCGTTCTGGCTATCATGGTGATACTTGGAATGCGATGTCGGTGTGTGATCCAGTCACGGGGATGCATCAGATTTTTGGCTCAAGTTTACCGAATCGAATCTTTGTACCCGCACCACAAAGTCGCTTTGATGGTGAATGGAATCCGCAAGATATTCAGCAACTCAAACAGCAGATTGAACAGCATCATCATAGTATTGCTGCACTAATTATCGAGCCGATTGTACAAGGTGCAGGTGGCATGCGTTTTTATCATCCTGAGTATTTACGCCAAGCCAAGGCGTTATGTGAACAATACAATTTATTGTTAATTTTCGATGAGATTGCCACGGGTTTTGGGCGCACAGGCAAAATGTTTGCTTGGGAACATGCCCAAGTTGAACCCGATATTATGTGTATTGGCAAAGGTTTAACGGGTGGTTATATGACGCTGTCTGCAACCTTGACCACCAAGCAAGTGGCTGAAAGCATTAGTCGTGGTGAAGCGGGTGTGTTTATGCACGGCCCAACCTTTATGGCGAATCCGCTGGCCTGTGCAGTAGCATTAAGAAGCACCCAATTATTGGTTGAGCAAGATTGGCAAGCCAATATTCAACGGATTGAAAAGATTCTGGTTGAACAGTTAAATGATTTAGCCCAGCTCGATCATGTTGCGGATGTAAGGGTTTTAGGGGCGATTGGCGTGGTTGAATTAACCAGTAATGTCGATATGAAAACCTTGCAGCAACAGTTTGTTGAACGTGGTATTTGGGTGCGACCATTTGGAAAATTGGTCTATGTGATGCCGCCGTATGTGATCACCGATGATGAGCTAAATTACTTATTAGTGCAGATGAGTGAAGTGGTCAAAAATATGCAAGGAGCACAAGCTAATGTCCTTGCTTGATCATTATGCTGAGCAGCTTGACAACCTTAAACAGCAAGGTAATTTCCGCCAATTTACTGCAAATCAACAGCAGGGAAAATGGATCACGATTCAAGATCGAACCATGTTGAATCTGGCATCCAATGATTATTTAGGCTTGGCCGCTGACTTAAATTTAAGAGAAGAATTTCTTGATACGCTGAAAATTGAACGAGCGCTCTTTAGTTCATCTTCTTCACGCTTACTGACGGGTAATTTTGCAGAATATGAACAATTTGAAAATAGCCTAAGCATAGCCTTTGGTCGAGCTGCCTTACTCTTTAATAGTGGCTACCACATGAATATCGGTATTTTGCCAGCCTTATGTGATAGCAAAACCGTGATTCTAGCCGATAAACTGGTACATGCCAGTATGATTGATGGTATTCGTCTATCGAATGCTCAATATGTGCGTTATCGCCATAATGATTTGCAGCATTTGGAACAGTTATTGCAAAAGTATCATCAAGATGAACAAGTTGAACGCATTATTGTGGTGACTGAAAGTATTTTTAGTATGGATGGCGACGAAACGGATTTAGCTGCATTGGCGCAGTTAAAGCAGCGCTTTGCCAAAACCATGTTGTATGTCGATGAAGCACATGCGATTGGGGTTAGGGGAGAGCAAGGTCTGGGTTGTGCTGAACAATATGGGGTATTGGATCAGATTGATTTCTTGGTGGGAACCTTTGGCAAAGCAATTGCCTCAGTGGGCGGTTATATCATTTGTGATTCGATTATCCGTGATTATCTGATCAATAAAATGCGTCCATTGATTTTTAGTACCGCATTGCCACCGATCTCAATGGCATGGTCAGATTTTATTTTTAATAAAGTATTGAGCATGCAGCAACAGCGTCAGCACTTGGCCGAGATCAGTCAGTATTTACAGCAAGCGGTAATTGCAAAAGGTTTTTCAAGCCCATCGAGCAGTCATATCATTCCAGTTATCGTAGGTGAAAGCCAAGCGGCCATTGAAAAAGCACGTTATGTACAGCAACAAGGCTTTTATGCTATGCCAGTACGCCCACCAACAGTGCCACAAAATAGTTCACGCCTGCGAATTTCATTAACCTCTTTGGTGCAAAAAAATGAATTGCAACAACTAGTGGAGTATTTGTGAGTATTAATAAAGCACTGGTTGCCCAACGTTTTGCCAAAGCAGGGCAAAGCTATGTCGAGCAGGCTGTGGTACAGAAACAGATTAGTGCACAATTATTTAAATACCTTAAAGTGTATTGTCCGCAGAACTTAGCCTCTGTGCTTGAGATTGGCTGCGGTTCGGGTAATTTAACTCACTTATTTCATTCTTATTTTCAAGTTGATCAACTATTTTTAAATGATCTTTATGAGGATGTAGATCAGCATTTTTCAACGATTCAAAATATAGCTTGGTTGATCGGAGATATTGAACAGCTTGAATTACCATCAGAATTGGATGCGGTGATTTCGAGTTCAGCTTTGCAATGGATGACTGATCTACCTGCGTTATTACAACGAATTCATGATGCTTTAAAACCCAATGCATATTTCGGTTTTTCCACTTTTGGGTCAGATAATCTCACTGAAATTAAGCACTTGACAGGGCAAGGCTTAAATTATATTAGCTTAGAGTTTTTAAAACGACAGCTTGAACAGCAAAACTTTGAAGTGCTGTTCATTGAGCAAGAAGTGAAGCAGATTTATTTTGATCATCCAAAATCGGTATTGCAGCATTTAAAAGCAACAGGCGTGACCGCAACAGCAAAATCGCATCGTTGGACTAAGCAATCGTTGCAGCAGTTTTATTTAGATTATCAACAGTTTTATGGTGAGCAGGGTTTTAGCCTGACTTATCATCCGATCTATGTGATTGCGCGGAGAATAGCATGAGTGCAGCAATTTATTTTGTCAGCGGTATTGATACTGAAATTGGTAAAACTTATGCCACAGGTTATCTTGCCAAACTTTGGACCGAACAAGGGCAGCGTGTTATCACCCAGAAATTAGTACAAACGGGTAATGTCGATGTGTCTGAAGACATCGAAAAACACCGTAAAATTATGGGAAGTGGTTGGTTTCCAGAAGATCATGAAAAATTGACCATGCCTGAAATTTTTAGCTATCCTGCCTCGCCACATTTAGCCACGCGGTTGGATGGGCGTGATCTAGATTTTGCCAAGATCGAAGCTGCAACTAAAGAGCTTGCTCAGCGTTTTGATGTGGTGCTATTAGAAGGTGCGGGCGGTTTAATGGTGCCTTTAACCACAGAGTTGTTGACCATTGATTATATTGCTCAACATCAATTTCCTGTGATTTTAGTGACTTCTGGGCGTTTAGGTAGTATTAATCATACCTTATTGAGTTTAGAGGCATTAAAGCAGCGTGATTTGAATTTGCATGCTTTGGTGTATAACTTAAAGGATGAGTCGAAAGATCCACTTATTTCGAAAGATACGGCTGATTATTTAAAAGCTTATTTGACAAAGCATTTTCCAGAAGCAGAATGGATTGAGTTGGAAAAATTTAAATAGCTTTAGATATTTATTGTCTAGTAAATATCTGTAATCGTGATGGGCGGCAAGGATGCCGCCAAGTTAGAGTGCCTTGCGCTGCTTTCAAAGCCTTGCTTTGAAATTGCTCAGGACGTACCGTCAGTCTAACAAAAGATTTTTGTTACTTTTCATCTTTGAAAAGTAAGAAGGTTTCCCTATGATCGGATGAGAGCTGGGGGAGACTCCGTCAAGACCGCTTTCAGATTTAATCACTAAAGAGAAATCATAATGAATAAAAAGAATTTTATTTATATAACCCTCTGCCTGTCAGGTCTAATCTCGACAACTCACGCTACTGTACCCACAGATAAAACCATCATCAGTTGGATCACCAACTTACAAGATTCAAATGCCAATCCTCCTCAAGCCATTCAGATTGATTCTACCGAAGCCGTAAAACTGATCTCAGGGGAAGAAGCCTATTTATCGGGTGTGAGTTTTGACAATGCAGGACGTAATTTTTGGGCTGGTTATGTATTAACCCGTCCAAAATTAAAACAGGCTCGAATCTTAAAAGAGTTTGGTGGCCAATCAAATAGCTTTAAAGTGCATTCAACCGTTTATAAAGGCAAACCGATTCAACTGATCGAAATTGAAAGTGCTGGTTCAGGGCAGGGCACAGTCGAGTCGAGTAAAAGCTTAGTTTATTTCACGCAGTGGACAAGCAAACTGATTACAGAAGTGGAGGAGTCTTCTTATGACGGTCGCTACGATGAAAAACTGGGCGCAGAAGATTGCCGTACTGGCCGAGACAATTCGGGTTATTTAAATGTCATGCCTTATTCACCTTATGTGATTCGAACGACAGTAACTGGAGATGCATGTAATAACAAACCACAAGGCTATAAGGTGAGTAGTAAACTGATTCCAATTGTGATTAATGAAATAAAATAGATAAACAAGAGTATGTTTTGATTGCTTGTTAAATTTTTTAGAAGAGATAATGATTTGATAAAAATACTGAATTATTAAATAGTTAAAGTAAGTTTATTTATAAAGTTGAATACAATTTAAAAGTCGAGTATTTATTAAAAAACGATGATGTGAGCACTGATTTGAAGTCAACTTTTTTTACGGTTACTGTATTATCAACCGTTATTGCATTTATGCCGATGGGGTATGCAAAAACACCTGCTCAGGCAGATAAAGTACTCCGTGTTGCTTTTGAAGCCCCAGATGATGGTTTTGATATGGTTAAAACTTTTAATTTTTACAGCGGAAATGTCGCCGATGTTATTTTTGAGAGATTGCTGCAATACGATTATCTAGCTAATCCTGTCAAGTTGGTTCCAGCTACGGCACAAAGCATGCCCGTGATTAAAGAAAATGGGAAAGTTTATATATTTAAAATAAAATCAGGTATTTATTTTACTGCTGATCCAGCATTTAAAGGTCAGCGTAGAGAGTTAATTGCAGAAGACTATGTGTATTCGGTCAAACGTATTTTAGATCCTAAAAATCATTCTTCTTCATATGCATTTATCGACCAGAAAATTTTGGGTGCAAATGCACTGGTGGACCAAGCCAAAAAAACGGGCACATTTAACTATGATGCCAAGATTGACGGCGTTAAAGCACTGGATAAATATACAATTCAATTTAAGCTGACCCAACCTGATTATAATTTTCCTTATATTCTTGCCTATAGCACATTTGGAGCGACGGCTAGAGAAGTGGTTGAATATTATAAAGATCAATTAGGCATGCATCCTGTGGGAACAGGGCCTTATATGTTGAGTCGATATGTCCCACGTAGCAAGATTGAACTGATTGCAAATCCAGATTATCGCGGCTTTATTTGGAATTTTAAGTCCACTGGAACAGCGTGGGATAATCAACTCGTCAAGCAAATGAGTGGCAAGCGTATGCCACAAATTGGCAAAGTCAATATCAGCATTATCGAAGAAGAACAATCACGTTGGCTGGCTTTTCAGTCCAAACAACTGGATTTTGATAAGGTCACTTCAAGTGCAATTCCTAAAGTGCTTGATCAAAATAATCAGTTAAAAGCAGAAATGCAAAAGCAGGGTATACGTTTGTATGCCAATAAAGAGGCAGAGATCACCTATTCAATGTTGAATATGCGTGATCCTGTTGTTGGAGGGAATAGCCTAGATAAAATTGCGTTAAGACGTGCCATCGCCATGTCTTTTAATGTCAATGAATATATTCGTATCTTAAGAAAAGGTCAGGCGGTTAAGGCTGAAATGCTGGTACCTGCAGGCATTAATGGTCATAACCCAAATTATCGCAGTAGTATTGGTTATAACCCTGTTTTAGCCAATAAATTACTTGATCATTTTGGCTATAAAAAAGGCCCAGATGGCTATCGTAATTTGCCCAATGGCAAGCCTTTAACCTTAAAAATAAATACCGAGAGTGGTACAGCTTCCGTGATGTATTCTGAATTGTGGAAGAAAAATTTAGATGCAATCGGGATTCGGGCAGACTTTAAAGTCAGTAATTTTGCCGATAACTTAAAAGCCGCAACCCAGTGTCAATACATGATGTGGAGTGGAGCATGGCATGCGGATTATCCAGAGGGTGAAAATTTCACGCAATTGCTTTATGGTCCGAATGTTGGTCGTGGTAATCAATCCTGTTATCAGTCAGCTGCTTATGACAATTTATATAAACAGGCGATGCAGCAAGCCCCTGAAAAACGTATGCCATTCTATGAAAAAATGAGTCGCCAAATTGAAGCAGATGGAACGTGGATTTTACAAGATACACGGATTAGGAACTGGTTGATTCAACCTGATGTGCAGGGATTTAAAGCTCATCCAATTATGAATACCAACTGGCAATACTTAGATATTGTTTCACCAAATCAAAAATAAGTGATGTGTTTATGATGAAGCAAAATTTTAAACTTTCGATGCAACGGACTAGTCTGGTGCTGTTATTGGGGACAACATTAAGTCTAGGGGTAACGATTACAGAAGCGAAAAGCCCTGCCGATCCAAAAAAAGTGTTACGTTATGCTTTTCCCGTGGCTGAGACTGGATTTGATCCTGTTGCTGTACAAGATTTATATTCAGCACATATTTTGTATTCAGTGTTTGAAACATTATATACCTATGATTATTTAGCTTCACCCGCAAAACTCGTTCCAAATACGGCGGTGGCTTTGCCAGAAGTGAGTACCGATGGTTTGACCTATACCATTCGAATAAAAAAAGGAATTTATTTCACCCCTGATCCTGTATTTAAAGGCAAAGCGAGAGAATTAACTTCAGCAGACTATGCCTATTCTTTTAAACGTTTGCTCGATCCAAATCTACATTCACCCAACAGTTGGTTGTTTGATGGACGTATCTCAGGAATAGATAGTGCTATCCAGCAGGCAGCGAAAAATGGAAAATTTAATTACGATCAGCCGATTGCAGGGCTACAAACACCAGATCGTTATACCTTGGTAATTCGATTAAAAGAGCCAAATTATAATTTTCCAATGTTACTTGCACATCAACCAACGGGGGCAGTCGCGCGTGAAGTGATTGAACATTATCGTGATAAAGCAGGCTATGCGATGGGACATCCTGTGGGGACAGGTCCTTATGTTCTCGCACAATGGACACCGGGTTCGCGGATTATTTTGAAAGCAAATCCTGATTATCGTGGTTATACATGGAATTTTAAAGCGACCCATCCTGAAGATCAGAAAATCGTAAAGCAAATGCAAGGCAAAAAAATGCCGCAGATTGGTGTGGTTGATATTCAGGTGATTGAAGAATCACAGTCAGGATGGTTATCGTTCCAAAAAGATGGGCTAGATATATTTACTTTAGATGGTGAATTACCTGCACAAGCTTTAAAAGATGGTCAGTTAAAGCCAGAGTTGGCAAAAAAAGGGATTCAACTTTCACGTATTGCTGACCCTTCGATTGATTATTTGTATTGGAATATACAAAACCCTGTGGTCGGTGGCGTGAGTAAAGAGAAAATTGCTTTACGCCGTGCAATGGCGATGGCAACCTCTAAAGAGAAATTTATCAACATTTTAGCCAAAGGGAACGCCAAAAATTTAGAATCGCCGATTCCTTATGGTATCGCGGGGCATGATCCCAATTATAGAAGCAGCATTCCGTATTCCGTCAAAGCAGCAAATTTATTACTAGATCGTTATAACTACAAAGTGGGCAAAGATGGTTGGCGGATGTTGCCGAATGGCAAGCCACTGGTGATTGAGTTTATGCCATCGAGTAGCAGTGCACGCAGTATGCAGATGGCAGAACTGTTAAAGAAAGAATTAGCCAATATCAAAGTCAATATGGTCTCTAAACCTGTGCCTTTTGCAGAAGGTTTAAAGGCTGAAAAACAATGTAAAACCATGTTTAAAGCTTCCGCTTGGATTGCAGACTATCCTGATGCAGACAACTTTGTGCAGTTGTTTTATGGCAATAATATTCATGCCACCAACCATACTTGTTTTAAATTGCCAGAATATGATCGTTTATATGAACAGTCATTGAAACTTGCTGATGGTCCTGAACGGAATTTGTTATATCGCAAAATGTCACGGTTGTTAGAGTTTTATGCGCCTGTACAATTCATGTCGACCCGTTACCGTACTGTCGTGGCTCAACCTCGAGTGATTGGCTATAAAAAGCATCCAATTCTGCCCGCAGAGTGGATGTATATCGATATTCAACAAAACAAACCATAGTGTCGAAAGAAGGTTCGTGAGAAACCTAAACAACATATGAATGAAATTAAATTGGAGAGAAATAATAATGGCGAAGAACATGTTGAAACGATCGACGCTGGGTCTGTTATCAATGGTGATGACAGGGATGAGTCAAGGCGTGTGGGCAGAAAGCACATCTGCTGTTTTACCTATTTTTAAACTGAATGACAGTGCAGAATGGTGCGATGCGAATTTACACAAGTTACAACAGCGAATTTCCCAATTAGAACAACAATCCATTCAACCGCAATCGACAGCTGCACCTGTTCTAGCTGAATGGGATCAATTGATGGCAAGTTTTGAGGACTTTTCTGGACCAATTAGCTTATATAGCAATGTGGATCCCGATGCGGAATTTCGTAAGGCTGCTGATGATTGTGAAGTAAAAATCAATCAGTTGCAGACTGAAATTTATCAGAACCCAAAATTGTATCAACGGATTAAAAATACTAAAACAACAGATCCAATTGATCGTAAATATCGTCAAGATATTCTTGATCAATTTGAAGATACAGGGGTGCAGCTTGCACCTGAAAAACGAGCACGTTTAAAACATATATTGGATGAACTCACCAAACTTTCGCAAGAGTTCTCTCGTAATGTCCGGGATAATCCAGAGAAATTAGAATTCACGCCAGCCGAATTAAAGGGACTACCTGAAAGTTATATTTCAGGCTTAAAGAAAAATGATAAAGGCAATTATTTATTGGGTTTTGAATATCCTGAATATCAACCATTTATGGAACTTTCAGACAGTGATGATGCAAGAAAACGTTATCAAACGGCATTTACACGTCGTGGTACAGAAAAGAATTTAGTCCTGCTTAAACAGATTGTCGACTTACGTTATGAATTAGCACAGCTATTTGGTCAGCCAAGTTATGCAGACTGGGCATTAAAGAAACGCATGGCGAAAACACCAAAAACAGTGAATAACTTCTTAGCAGATGTTCATAAAGTCGTGGCACCTTTAGAGCAAAAAGAGGTGCAGGAGTTACGTGCATTTAAAGCTAAAACCCTAAATACTTCTTTGGAAAAAGCTGAAATTAACCGTTGGAATGTGGGGTATTGGAGCGAAAAACTACGCAAGGACAAATACCAGATTGACCAAGAAAAACTGCGTGATTATTTCCCAACACTCGCCGCACAGAAATGGTTATTTGCAATTTCCGAAAATTTGTATGGTATTCAGTTTAAAGCTGCCAAAGTGGGTACGTGGCAACAAGAAGTCGAATATTACGATGTTGTAGACCAAAAAACAGGTGAGATATTGGGTAGCTTATATATGGATAAGTTCCCACGTGAAGGTAAATATGGTCATGCAGCAGTATGGGGCGTATATGGGGGCAGTACGCTGAGTAAACGTAAACCAATTTCAGTATTAGTGACTAATTTTAATCGTAAAGGTTTAAACAGCAATGAGCTTGAAACTTTTGTGCATGAGTTTGGGCATGCTTTACATGGAATTTTGTCAAAAACCCGCTATTCAGGTCAGTCAGGAACATCAGTAGAGCGTGATTTTGTTGAAGCACCATCGCAAATGTATGAAGAATGGGCACGCCGTAAAGAAACTTTATCTAAAGTCGCTGACTATTGTGATCCTGCTTGTCCGAGAGTGGATGATGCACTGATTGCACGATTAAAAGCTGTGCATAATTATGGACGTGGATTAGGGTATGCACGCCAAACGCTTTATGCACAATATGATATGGCATTGCATGGCGCTGATGCACTCAAAGTACAGCCGATGGATGTGTGGGAAAAAATGGAATCCGCAACCGCTCTAGGCTATGTGCCGAATACTGAATTTCCTGGGCAGTTTGGACATCTGATGGGCTATCAAGCGGGCTACTATGGTTATATGTGGTCTGAAGTATTGGCTCTGGATATGTTGTCTGCTTTCGGTGATAACTTGAATAATCCAGAAGTGGGTCAGCGTTACCGCCAAACGATTTTATCTCAAGGCAGCCAAAAGAATGCAGCTCAACTGGTCAAAGATTTCTTAGGCAGAGAACCAGATAACAAAGCTTTCTTTAGTGAAATTACAGGTCAACGGGTCAAATAAGGATTTGCCATTATGCTTGCTTATGTCGTGCGTAGACTATGGCAAATGATCCCGACCATGTTGGGCGTCATTTTGCTGATTTTCTTCTTGTTTAACTGGGTGGGGGGAGATCCTGCGTATATTTTGGCAGGGAAAATGTCTAGCCCAGAGCAAATCGAAAACATCCGTAAACAATTGGGCGTTGATCAGCCCTATTATGTGCAGCTGTGGATTTTTATTAAACAGATTCTGACTTTCGATTATGGTGCGAGTTGGAGTACGGGCGAATCGGTATCGCAGATTATCCTGACCCGTTTAGGGCCTTCACTGACTTTATTGATTCCACTGACGATTTTACAAACCGTGATTTCAATTATTCTTGCTTTAGCGGTTGCTTCAGTTCGTGGATCACTGACAGACCGTATGGTCATGATGCTGTGTACCATCGGCATGTCGATCAGTATTTTGGTGTATATCATCGTGTTCCAGTATGTGTTGGCATACCAACTCAGTTGGTTCCCCGTACAAGGCTGGAGTGATCAGTTTAGTCAAAACTTATTCCAATATTCTTTGCTACCTATCTTAATCATGTTGGTGGTGAGCATTGCCCCAACACTACGTTTATATCGAAGCTTCGTCCTAGATGAAATTAACCAAGATTATGTGCGGACTGCGCGTGCCAAAGGTGTGGGGGAGTCTCGGGTACTGAGTGTGCATGTTTTGCGTAATGCATCGATTCCAATTGTCACTGAGGTGATGGCAAGCTTGCCAGCTTTATTAATCGGTGCATTTTTGATTGAGCGTTTCTTTGGGATTCCTGGGATTGGGCGGGAAATTATTATTGCGGTGGAACGCAGTGATTTTCCTGTGATTAAGGCGATTACAGTCTATGTGGCAGCCGTCACCATGATTTTTAATTTGATTGCCGATCTGATTTATAAGCTCCTCGATCCTCGCGTACAGTTGAAATAGGAGGATGACAATGCTCAGTACAATTTTTAAAGGCAAATCCTCCTCAAGTGAATCTCCTGCATCAACAGGACTCTGGCAGTTGGCATTGAATCGATTGAAATCAGATCGAATCGCCGTGGTTTCTTTCTTGGTGGTGCTGTTTTATTTCATCTTGCTCGCGTTATCAATGACAGGCGTGATTGCTTCCAATTGGAATAAAGAAGTCGCCGTCAGCTACGCGCCACCGACATTTTTAGGGGCGGATACTGAGTCAGATCAAATGAAAGACAGTCGCCAGAAGATAGAGGCATTACCTGAAAATCCAGTTGATCCATTGAAAGATGTGATTCAACAGCTCAATGCCGAAATTCAGGCTGAACAACAAGGTAGCTCAGTCATTGATAATTATGGTGTTGTTGATCCTTTAGCAGAGGATATGCTGCAAATTGATCAACAGCTTGGTGGGCATCTACTTGATCAAAAACAAGAGTTAAAAACCACGTTGCCTTTTGGGGCAGATAAGTGGGGGCAAGATGTGCTGCTCAAAACTATTAAAGGTGCTGAAACCTCAATTCTGGTCGGTTTGTTATCTGCTTTATTGGCTGTGGTGATTGGTACTTTTCTTGGCGCGATTGCAGGTTATTTTGGCGGTTGGATTGATGATGTACTGAACTGGTTCTATAACATTTTCACTTCGATTCCTTATCTGCTATTAGTGCTCGCGATCGCTGCGGTACTCCAACAAAAAGGAATTTTGTCAATTGTTTTGATTTTAGGTCTAACGGGTTGGACTGGGGTATTTCGTTTGGTTCGTGCTGAATATATGAAACACAAATCGCGTGAATATGTACTTGCCGCCAAAGCCATTGGAGTGAGTCATTTACGCCGTATGTTTGTGCATATTTTCCCGAATGTCAGTCATATCGCGTTGGTTCAAATTTCGATTCTGGTGGTGTCATTCATTAAATCTGAAGTGATTCTGAGCTTCCTTGGTTTTGGTGTGCCTGTGGGGGTGGTGTCATGGGGCAGTATGTTGAATGAAGCGCAAAGTGAATTGATTTTGGGGAAATGGTGGCAATTGGCAGCGGCTTCGATTGCGATGGCGGTTTTAGTCACGGCATTCTCCATGTTTACTGATGCATTGCGTGATGCTTTAGATCCTAAGTTGAAATAGCGGAGAAAAAATATGCAACTTCAAAATGAAACACCGCTATTACAGGTAGACGATCTTCAGATCAGCTTTAAAGGTGAAAATAAACAATGGATCGAAACGGTTAAAGGAATTTCATTTTCAATTCCTAAAAATAAAACCGTGGCTTTGGTCGGTGAGTCGGGCAGTGGTAAATCGGTTACTTCCCTAGCGGTGATGGGTTTATTACCGAAAGGACAAAGTCAAATTGCAGCGCAAAGTCGTATTACTTTTGAGGGTAAGGATTTACTGAATTTATCTGCAAAAGAAATTCGGAAAATCTGTGGTAAGGAAATTGCCATGATTTTCCAAGAGCCGATGTCTTCATTGAATCCTGTATTCACGGTCGGAGATCAGATTGCCGAAGTGCTATGCATTCATTTAGGCAAGGGACGCAAGCAGGCCAGAGTACGAGTGCTTGAGTTACTTCGAGAAGTCGGTATCCCTGCACCTGAAACAAAAATAGATGCGTATCCAAGTCAGCTTTCTGGTGGTCAGCAGCAACGGGTGATGATTGCGATGGCAATCGCCTGTGAACCAAAGCTATTGATTGCGGATGAACCAACCACGGCTTTAGATGTCACTATTCAAAAGCAAATCATTGATTTGTTGGAATCATTACGACAACGCCATCAAATGTCGATGCTTTTCATCACGCATGATTTAGCACTGGTTGGCGAAATTGCTGATGAAGTGATCGTAATGCGGCATGGTGAAATCCGTGAATCTGGCGCTGTTGAGCAAGTGTTAGAACAACCGAAAGATGTGTACACTCGTGCTTTGTTGCACTGCCGACCACAACTTTCAACCCGACCATACCGTTTACCTGTGACCAGTGATTTTATGAAGCAGGACGAAAATGGACAATTGATTGAAGCAACCAATTTGTCCGAATTAAATCTGAAACAGCGTGTCCGTGGTTTGTCTGGTGATGAGCCGATTGTGCTTGATGTTAAAGATCTGAAAAAGTCGTTTTATAGCCGTAAAGGTTTATGGGGGCTAGAGGAATTTCAGGCGGTCAAAGGTGTATCTTTTCAATTGGCTAAAGGTAAGACTTTGGGCTTGGTCGGTGAATCGGGTTCAGGCAAAACCACCATTGGTCTATTGCTGATGCGCTTGCACGAAGCCACAGGTGGGCAAGCCTTGATAAATGGTAAAGATATTCTGTCCATGACCGAGAAAGAATTTTCCCAGTACCAGCGTAAGATTCAAATTATTTTCCAGAACCCTTATGCTTCACTCAATCCACGCTTTACCATCGGGCAGATTTTATTGGAGCCAATGCGGATTCATGGCATAGGTCAGAATGATGCCGAACGTAAAAAGATGGCATTGGAACTATTAGAACGAGTCAGTTTGCCTGCGCAAGCCTATGATCGTTATCCGCATGAGTTTTCAGGTGGGCAGCGGCAACGGATTGCCATCGCACGCTGTCTGACTTTAAAACCTGAGATTTTGATCTGTGATGAATCCGTTTCTGCCTTAGATGTTTCAGTGCAGGCGCAAGTATTGAATTTATTGCAGGACCTACAGGATGAATTTGGTTTGAGTTATATCTTTATTTCGCATGATTTATCTGTAGTGAAATATATTTCTGATCAGGTAATGGTGATGAATCATGGTGATTTGGTTGAAATTGCCAATTCGGATGAGTTGTATTTACATCCACAACATGAATATACCAAGAAACTGCTGAATGCCATTCCGCAGGGGGTAAGCCATCATCATTAAAATTCAAGCATAAAAAAACGCTCTAATCAGAGCGTTTTTTCATTTTAAAGCCAAGAATTAGAACTTCTTAAAGCCTTTATTAAAACCAATGGTTTTACGACCATTGTTATTGTTGCCATTACTACTTGGACGTTGCTGTTGCTGTGATTGATCTTGTTCATCATCACGACGTTGCTGACGTAAATAACCACCACGACGTGCAGCCAATGGTTTTTCTGCCATTTTTTCAGTACGACGTTTCGCCATACCAAACAAGCCAGTACCTTGACGTGGTTTTAATTCCACTGATTTCGCTAAGTTGTCGATATCAGTTTTATCTAATTCCATCCAACGACCTGTACGTAATTCACGTGGCAAAATGACAGTGCCATAACGGGTACGTAACAAGCGACTTACTTTTAAGCTTTGTGATTCAAAGATACGACGTACTTCGCGATTACGACCTTCTTTCACCACAACTTGATACCAACGGTTGATACCTTCACCGCCAATTTCAGAGAATGATTCGAATTTGGCTGGACCATCTTCAAGTTCAACACCTTTCAGCATGTTATTGCGAATTTGTGGCGTGACTTCACCCATCACACGTACCGCATATTCACGCTCAACTTCATTTGAAGGATGCATCAAACGATTCGCAAGTTCACCGTCATTCGTAAATAACAATAGACCGGTACTGTTAATATCCAGACGCCCTACCATTACCCAACGGTCATTGGCGATTTGTGGCAAATGATCAAATACAGTTGGACGTTTCTCAGGATCATTGCGTGAGCAAATTTCACCCTCTGGTTTATAGTAAATGAGAACACGGCGGCGAATTTCATCTTCAACCTGAAACTGAACTTTACGACCATCGATACGGAGTTCATCTGTAGGTTCAATACGTTCACCCACTTGAGCAATTTTTCCATTGATACTGACGCGACCAGCAGCAATGACTTCCTCCATATAGCGACGTGAGCCTAACCCGACTCTCGCTAAAACCTTTTGTAATTTTTCACTCATGACAGCACAACCTTAGACATAATGATCAACAGTTCACCTCTCAAGACTTCGGTGCATGTGCATCGAGTGTCATGAATGCTTCCTTGGCGTTCTGCAGGGGAGGCAATTGACCTAGCGAAGCTAAACCAAATGCATTTAAAAATTGGGGCGTTGTGACTAACAACGCAGGTCTTCCAGGTAAATCTCTAAAACCAGATTCTTTGATCCAGTTCCAGTCAAATAAGTTTCTCAAGATCTGACTATTATTCGATACACCACGAATCTGTTCAATATCAGCACGTGTAACAGGCTGATGGTACGCAATCACGGCGACTGTTTCGAGCAACGAGGGTGACAACTTGGTCGGGCGTTCAGGCCAAACCTGCGCAATAATATTGCGATACTTTGCTCGTACCTGAAAGCGGAACCCTTGAGCCGTCTCAATTAACTCAATTGAACGGCCATGTTGCAACATCGCAAGTTGCTGTAAAAAATGACGTAATTGTTGTTTATTATATTGGTTTTGAAATGCTTCTTTTAATCGTGCAAGTGAAACTGGTGAGTCACTAGCGAACAAAATTGCTTCAATCTGTAATAAGACATCGTGATGAATATCTTCAAGTGACATTCCTTCATTGGTGTCAAATGGATCTAAACTCATGCTGCAATGCCTTGAACTGTTAAAGGAGCTTCAATACCTGTATGGATGATTTGAATTTTTTGCTGGCGCGTAAGTTCAAGCACTGCCATAAAAGTCACCACCATGCCCATACGACCTTGCATAGGATTTAATAATTCCATAAAACTTAATGCTTGACCTGATGCAAGTTGAACTTCAATAAATGCTATACGTTCTTCGAGCAGCACTGGTTCCTGCGCAACAATATGTGTGATCGGTTCTGGACGATTAAACACACAAAATAGCGCATCACGTAAGGCATCGACATCATAACCTTCATAAATTGGAGCAATATGTCCAAGACTGACATTGGCACTAAAAGTATCTCTTTCAAAGATTGGCATTTGCCCCAATCGTTCAGCTGCTTGCTTAATACGGAGATATGTTTCTAAACGATCAATCAATTCTTGTTTAGGATCTTTTTCAAATTGATCAACTAGAGTTGGTTTTGGAAGCAATAATCGTGATTTCAAATCAGCGAGTAGTGCTGCCATCACCATATAATCTGCAGTTAATTCGATATTCAAAGACTTCATACTATCCATATAGGATAAATACTGGGTTGCAATTGGTGAAATATCTAACTGTAAAAGATCAAAGCCATTTTTCTGAATCAAATAAATCAGAAAGTCTAATGGCCCTTCAAACTGCTCCAGTAAAATTTCAAATGCCGCAGGTGGAATGTACAAATCTTCAGGTATGACTTCTTGCCATTCGTCAAGCACACGAATGGAAGGAATTAATTCCAAGGTCGAAGGAAGAATTTGATTCATTACCGTTTATAAGCCACGCGAATTTTCAAAAGCATGAAAGGATGATTTTTTTGTGTTCAAGAAAGTGACACATGCTACAAGCAAGCCTATTCTAATCGAAATCCTTCATTTAATAAATTACTCACTTACAAAAACCTTAAAGTTCTCAGGGTATTTTCTATACTTATACAAGCGAATATGGATGATATAAAAATCTTATGCTTAAATCGGCCATTAAACTTCGCATTTCTAAACTATAAGTCACCATGAAAAATTATTTAAAAACACAACGGAATCAGTTCGGACAAACGATAGGTTTTTCGCTTGAAGAAAATGTGACAGCTTCACCCGTGCAGGGAAATATATTTGGACAATACGTTCAGTTGGTTGATGTAGCTGATGGCATAACAGATCAGGCGGCCGGGCAGTTATGGGAAGCGGTATCGACAGAACCCGATGAACGATGCTGGACTTATCTGCCTTATTCAGCTCCACAGAGCCAACATAGTTTAAAAGATTCATTAGACAACTTATTCGGCTTTAAAGATTCCACTCATTTTCTAATTCAAGTTGCTGAAGAGATACAAGGTTGGGTTGCATTGTTAAATCCGAGGCTTGGGCATGGCGTGATTGAGATTGGTAATGTTTATTTTTCACATAAAATGAAAAAATCAAAGGCGTCAACTGAAACAATTTTCTTACTGCTAGAACAATGTTTTGCACATGGTTTTAGACGTATTGAATGGAAATGTGATGATTGTAATGCGCCGTCTAAAACTGCTGCTTTACGCTTCGGTTTTCAGTATGAAGGCGTATTTCGCCAAGATTGGATCATAAAAGGACGAAATCGAAATACTGCATGGTTTTCGATTGTTGATGATGAGTGGTCGGAATTAAAAAATGCTTATCAGCAATGGTTAAACCCAGACAATTTTGATTGGCAGGGTATTCAGAAACAGAAGTTGTCTGATTTTTTTGATTGAATAAGGATCAGTGCTTATTCAAAAGCACTGACATCGCCAACGCCACGGCGAACAATCACAGGATTTTCTCCCGATAAATCAACAATACTGGTGGTGGATAAGGTGCCAAAGCCGCTGTCAATAAACACATCAATGCGTTTACCGAGCTGGTTTTCAATATCATAAGGATCATCAAGCGGATCTTTTTGATCAGGCAAGATCAATGTACTGGTGAGTAACGGTTCGCCAAGTTCTTGTAATAAAGCTTGTGCAACAGGATTACTTGGAATACGCAGACCAATGGTTTTTTTCTTTGGGTGCATTAAGCGTTTTGGCACTTCACTGGTAGCAGGTAAAATAAATGTGGTAATAGCAGGGGTATTGGCTTTTAACAGTCTGTACATCGCATTATCGACTTTTGCATAAGTTGCAATATCAGATAAATCACAACACATAATTGCATATTGATGTTTAGGACCTAAGCCACGAATCTGAGCTATTCGCTCCATCGCACTTTTATTCCCAATCTGACAACCAATCGCATAGGCTGCATCAGTTGGATAAACCACCACATCACCCGCACGAATACGTTCAACCGCCTGAGTGATTAAGCGAGCCTGTGGATTTTCAGGATGAATATGTAAATGTAACATTATTATTGTAACTCCCTGATCTTTATGGCTAGATTAAGTATGAAACTTGTTCTAGTAAAGATGCAAGTCCCTGATGTGTTAATTTTGTCATTCAATCAAGTAATTCACGTTTAAATTCATTTAGTTGTAATGGTAAGCCATTACGGGTACAAACACAGATATAGTGAATAAAAAGTGCAGCATCTCGTGGCAAAGTCGCTTCACCTGAAAAATAACGTTGTACTTGAGCAAAAACATTATCTTTAAATTGTGTCCCATTGCCGCTATCACCCGTTAGATTATCTAAAGAGACACGAAACTTTCGACCAAAGGCTGTTGCAAATAACCATTCAATGGCTTGAGGCTTAATTTCAACTTGTTCAAATAAAGCTTGCTGTTCTGCAGTACGACCATCGGGTGCATACCAATAACCTAAATCAGGTAAAAGGCGACGTTTTTCACCTGAAATACTCCAATGACTAATTTCATGCAAGGCACTGTTAAAGAAACCATGTGCAAATTGGATTTTTGCAGGCTGTTGATTTATGGCTGGGAAATATTCTGGTTCAAAATCACCTTTAACAAGCGTGACATTATGGTGGGAAAACCAATCATTAAAGTGTAAAATAAGCCAATCAACCTGTTCTGGTTCTGTTGTTAACGTTTTCCAAGATGAGCGTTGCACTTGATCTGGTGTTAACATAGGAGCAGTGATTGAATGGGGGCTAACAAGTGATGAAGTTGTTACTTCAAGTTGCGGCTGCAACAGATGCATTGCTGTGTTACCACGAGTTCTGTCTAAAGAAGTGCAAAATTGTATCTTAATCTTTGACAGAGTACCGATGAATTTGTAGAATTGCCGCCTTAATTATGTCAGCAAATACTTTTCCAAGCCAAATCGAGCCATTTAAATGGGCTGAACAGGGCTATACATGGTCAGGAACACTGCCATTGTCTCGCTTTGCTCGTATTGCTCGAGAAGCTGTTGGTTCAATTGATGATCAATTGATCAACATAGACTGTAAGCTATCAATGGATGCCTATCATCGCATTGTATGGTTAGATGGACATATTGATACTAAAGTTCCAATGGAATGCCAACGTTGTTTGGGATCTGTTGAAATTGAATTAGTCTCAGAATTTCATTTAGCTTTAATTGATGATGAGTCACTGATAGAGCGATTGGATGAGGATGCTGATTTCATCGTTTTAGGTGAAAGTGAATCGTCGAAAAAAGGGAGTATTGATACACCTGCTTCGATTGATTTACTCGCATTACTAGAAGATGAATTGTTATTGTTGATGCCTTTGTCTCCCAAACATGATGTTTGTGAGCATAAACATCAACCTGTCGTTCAGGATGTTGTCGAAGAAAAGCGGGATAACCCGTTTGATGTTTTGGCAAGTTTGAAAGGCAAACTTAACTCATAACACAATTTGTGTTATCATGTTGAGTTAAGACAACTGAATTTGTTCTGATCCATTTTTCGATCTTTGTAAGGAGCCATCATGGCCGTTCAGCAAAACCGTAAAAGTCGCTCTCGCCGTGACATGCGCCGTTCACATGACGCTTTAACCGAGAATGCATTATCTGTAGACCAAACTACTGGTGAAACTCATCGTCGTCACCACGTGACTAAAGACGGTATTTACCGTGGTCGTCAATTATTCGCTAAAGCAGCTGATGCTGAATAATTGAGTTATATGCATTAAGCGTTAGCTTAAAGTATAAAAAAATGGGAGCGAAAGCTCCCTTTTTTGTTGTTTTTCGCAATTAAAAAACGATTTAATCAATGGTAAATTGCCGCATCGGAAAAGAGTCTGTTGTCATTCTCATGTAGAATCATGAGTGTTGATAAAACTGGCGATAGACCATTTTAAGGATTTTTATATGTCGACTAAGCGACTTGAGCAGGCTGCTCAAGCAACAAAAACAGCATTTGTTTTTCCTGGTCAGGGTTCACAAAAAGTAGGGATGCTGGCTGAGCTTGCAGAGCAGTTTAGTGTCGTTCGAGATACCTTTGCAGAAGCATCAGCAGCACTTGGTTTTGATCTTTGGCAGATTGCCCAAAGTGGTGAGGGTTTAGATCAAACTGAAAATACTCAACCAGTTTTGCTAACAGCAAGTATTGCCTTATGGCGTGTATGGTTAGAGTTAGGGGGTATAGCACCGAAATACTTGGCTGGACATTCTTTGGGAGAATATAGTGCGCTTGTTGCAGCAGAGGCAATGACTCTAGCTGACGCTGTTAAATTAGTCCATTTACGCGGAAAATTGATGCAGAGTGCTGTTCCTCAAGGTACAGGCGCAATGGCTGCAATTCTTGGTTTAGCCGATGAGAAAGTGATCGAGCTTTGCCAAAAAGTGAATGCATCTGCGGCAGGCCAAGGTTCGGTTGAAGCGGCGAATTATAATGCGCAAGGTCAGGTGGTGATTGCAGGCAGTACAGCTTTGGTTCAGCAAGTCATGGCTGAAGCAAAAGAGCAATCTGGTAAAGCGATTGCATTGCCTGTTTCTGTTCCGTCACATTGTACCTTGATGAAACCAGCAGCAGAAAAGTTTGCTGAAGCTTTGGAACAAACTGCCATTGAGCTACCCCACCTTCCTGTAATACAAAATGTCAACGCGGAAATCGCGACAGATGTTGCTCAATTACGACAGGCATTAACGGCTCAGTTATATCAGTCAGTTCAATGGACACGTACCATGCAATATCTTCAAGATGAAGGTGTGCAGTATGTGGTTGAATGTGGGCCAGGTACGGTGCTCAGCAATCTTGCCAAGCGATTACCCAACATAGAAAAAGCATTTGCGATTGATAGCAAAGCACGTATGGAAGATGCCCTAAACGCAGTGTTAGTGGCAGAAGGAAAAATTGCATGACACAACAACGAAAAGTTGCGTTGGTGACAGGGGCTAGCCGAGGAATTGGCGCAGCAATTGCACAGCAACTCATTCAAGACGGTTTTTTTGTGGTAGGCACCGCGACCTCTGAATCAGGTGCGCAAAAACTGACAGAAAGCTTTGTTGAACATGGAGCAGGTGCTGTACTCGATGTTCGTGATGGTGCAGCGATTGATGCACTTGTATCAGATATTGAACAAAAATATGGTTCAGTACTGATCTTGGTGAACAACGCAGGCATTACCAAAGATAACTTGTTGCTTCGTATGTCGGAAGATGATTGGGATGATATTCTCAATATACATCTGAAAGCCGTATATCGCTTGTCTAAGCGCGTATTGAAAGGTATGACCAAAGCACGTTTTGGCCGCATTATTAACATTAGTTCAGTGGTTGCACATTTTGCGAACCCTGGACAGGCGAACTACTCAGCAGCAAAAGCAGGGATTGAAGCATTCAGTCGTAGCTTAGCCAAAGAGATGGGGAGTCGTCAGATTACAGTGAACAGTGTTGCACCTGGTTTCATTGCCACTGAAATGACTGATCAGTTAAGCGAAGATATTCGTAAAAAAATGACTGATCAAGTAGCTTTAAGTCGTCTAGGTGAACCTCAAGATATTGCTGATGCAGTGAGTTTCCTGGCTAGCGATAAGGCTAGTTACATTACTGGTACAGTTTTACACGTAAATGGTGGTCTATACATGGCCTAACTGGCGATGTATAAACTTTTAAAAGTTTTTATATTCAATTAAACTAGTGGCAAATCAAAACGCCACAAGCAATGAGGAGAATTCCTGTGAGCGATATCGAACAACGCATCAAACAAGCTGTAGCTGAACAATTAGGTATGCGTGCTGAAGAGATCAAGAATGAAGCATCTTTCATGGATGATTTAGGTGCTGACTCTTTGGATCTGGTTGAACTTGTAATGTCTTTCGAAAATGATTTTGATATCACGATTCCAGACGAAGATTCTAATGAAATCACGACTGTTCAATCTGCAATTGATTATGTAACCAAAAAACTTGGTTAATCATATCACATGATTAAAAGCCACCTTTTTCGGTGGCTTTTTTATATGTTCAACTTTTCATATGAATAGATGTAAAAATATCTTACAAAAAAAATAAACTATAAATATGAAAATAATTTATTTGAGTGTATAAATTTTATGCTATTTAAAATAATGTATTAAACCATAACAACAAAAGGGAATTTTATGAATATAGCAAACCGTATTAAAGAGATCATTATTGAGCAACTTCGTGTAAATGAAGAAGATGTTTTACCAAATGCATCCTTTACAGATGATTTAGGCGCTGATTCATTGGCTGTAGTTGAGCTTATTATGGCTTTTGAGGGAGAATTTGGTACTCAAATTCCTTATGAAGAGGCTGAGAAAATTATTACCGTTCAATCTGCAATTGATTATATGACCAATATTGTGGGAGAAAATGCTTAAATTGCTTCAAGTTTTGAACGAATTGAAAGCCGCCGTAAGGTGGCTTTTATATTTAAAAAATATATAAATGTGAAAGCTTAAAATCAGTTTTACTGCATATACATATATTTACAAGACTTCGTTAAATTGAAACTCGCATGCTTTATTTTTTCTGTATAACTAATTGTAAGTCTGTTTTGACTATGCTTAATCAATAATTACAGAGGAAATAAAAAATGGGTATTTTTGATTTTGTTAAAGGCATTGGTAAAAAAAATACAGCACCAGCAGAACCTCAGCCTGCTCCAGCCACACCTGTTGAGCCTTCAGCTCAAGAAATTGCCAATAAATTATTAGGTTTGATTAAAAGTTTAGGTCTTGGTGTTGATGGTTTATCAGTAACCTACAATGGAAATACGGATACAGCCATTATTAAAGGGCGAGTCAAAAGCCAAGCAGATAAAGAAAAGATAGTTCTTGCCGTTGGTAATATTGATCATGTTGCTCAGGTCGATGATCAGATGACGGTTGAAGTACCTGAACCAAAAAGTAAATTCTATACAGTAAAATCAGGTGATAATTTATCTAAGATTTCTAAAGAGTATTATGGCGATCCAAACCAATACAATAAAATTTTTGAAGCGAATAGACCATTACTCAAAAATGCGGATGATATTTTTCCTGGACAAGTTTTGCGTATTCCCCAGTAATTTATGGATTGTAAAAAAGGCGCATCGGCGCCTTTTTTGTTAATAAATTCTGGAAGATTTATCAATTTGAAAACAACTTAAAACCGTTTCGGAATCTTCTGCCCATTCACCACAGGCGATTCCGCATTTTTCAAAACACCAAACAACCACGTTTCAGCATGTTGGACAGCAGTTTTGAGTGAGTCACCTAAGGCTAAACGCCCTGCAATGAAACTTGCCAAAGAACAGCCAGAACCATGATATTGTCCGTCTAAACGAGGGCAATGGCTTTCAGCAATCATTTTGCCGTCAGCATAAAGTACATTGCGAATATGATCAGGTGTATCTTCATGTCCACCTTTCACTAGTACAGCTTTTGCGCCCATCTCAAATAATTTTTGAGTGGCTTGCTCAATATCATCAATACCTGTTAATGCTCTTAATTCAACTGTATTTGGGGTAATGACTGTAGCTAAAGGAATTAACTCAACAAATGCTTTAACTAATGTTGCTTGATCACCGAGTGAACCCCCACTATTCGCGACTAATACTGGATCGAGTACATATTGATAATCTGGGTGTTGACGTAAAAACTCAGCCAATGCAGCAATATTATCGGTTGTACCCAGCATGCCTGATTTTACACATTTAATCGGTAAATCACCCACTACTGCATTTGCTTGAGCAAGTAGTAACTCTTTGGACGTGGCTTCAAAACCAAACACTTGTTGCGAGTTTTGAATGGTCAATGCTGTGCAGGCAATGGCTGCATGTGCGCCACTTTGCCCAATTGCCTCAATATCTGCTTGTAAGCCAGCACCACCTGATGGATCTAAACCTGAAAAACATAGTACGGTAGGACGCACAGCCATTTCCTTTTATTCTCTCATTTAAGCTAGTATATGGGAGTTTCGAGAAACTCTCGACTATGTTATGTAAGGCTTTAAGAGATTGAACGAATGACGATCAAAAATATTCTGATTGATTTAGATGGGACTTTAACTGACCCTAAAGCGGGTATTCATCGCTCAATTCGTTATGCTTTAGAAAAACTGGGCCACCCTTTAGCGGATGGAGTTGATTTAGATTGGACGATTGGACCTCCGTTGAAAGCTTCTTTGGCAAAGTTATTAAATACTCAGGATGATGATTTTGCTGAACAAGCGTTACTTGCTTATCGTGAGCGTTTTTCAGTGACTGGTTTATTTGAAAATGAAGTTTATGCAACAGTGGTAGAAACGTTGCAACAGTTACAACTACAAGGTTATCGATTATTTTTAGCGACGGCGAAGCCAACAGTTTATGCGAAACGTATCCTTGCCCATTTTGGTTTGGATCAATTTTTTACTGAAATGTATGGCAGTGAATTAACAGGTGAACGTACCAATAAAGTAGATCTAATAGCTTATATTCTTGAAAAAGAGCAATTGGATGCGCAGCAATGCATTATGGTGGGAGACCGACAATATGATGTGATTGGTGCACGTGCCAATAGTATTGAAACCATTGCTGTAAATTATGGTTACGGCACAGCAGAAGAACTCGCTCAAGTACAACCGATTGCTCAAATCGCACAATTTAGCCAATTGCTTAATACGGTGAATCAACTGAATTTAGAACGAAAAGTATCATAATCATGAACGCAATAAAAAGCCTCGAATGATCGAGGCTTTTTTGTTTCATTAAATATTATGTTTTAAGCGGTATTGAACCAATTCTTCGATACTAATCACGGTAAGGCCATGTGTTTGAGCATAAGCTAGAACTTGAATACCTGATGCCATAGAGCCATCAGGATTAGTCAGTTCACATAATACGCCAGATGGTTTTAAACCAGCCAAACGGGCTAAATCTATTGTTCCTTCAGTATGTCCTCTGCGAGTTAATACGCCACCATTACGTGCACGTAATGGGAACACATGGCCTGGGCGACTGAGGTCACTTGCAATAGCACCATCTTTAGTGGCAGCTAAAATTGTTGTTACGCGATCTTTAGCAGAAACACCGGTGGTCACACCTTGTGCTGCTTCAATGGTTACCGTGAATGCTGTTTTAAATTGGCTAGAATTGTCGACCACCATTGGTGGGAGTTCTAGATGATCGGCCAACTCTTCTGTCAGGCATAAGCACACAATACCAGAACCATCACGAATCATTCGTGCCATGGTTTCGACAGTGAGTGTTTCAGCAGCAATAATTAAGTCGGCTTCATTTTCGCGGTCAAAATCATCCATTACCAATACTGGTTTGCCTTGGCGGATGTCTTCTAAAGCTTGATGAATACGTTGTTCAGCAGGGGAAAGGGCTGAAAAGAAAAGTTCGGGTTGAATTAAACTCGACATAATGAAACGCTCTCGTAAATAGGATACGGTTGAACATTTCAGGACTGATGTAAAAAATAAGCGTACACCAAAACAACGCGAAAAGCGTATTTCAGTGGTTTCGTCTTCTTTCATCCGGACTATACCGTCGGCTTTGGTCTCTCACCAAATCTGCGAGTATATAAATATATACAGGCTCGTGGGCTGATTAGGTCACTTGATTGCAAGGCCCAACTTACCACCGGTGGGGAATTACACCCCGCCCTGAAGCGATGTGCTTTGATTATAGCTAGTTTTTTGAGAGGAAAGGGAACTATTTATGAAATGGATCGTTCTATTGAAATATGAATTTAAGCAAATGAAGTTTCGGTTTTGTCGTGGAGAAGTCATTGTTTTTGAATTGTTTTGATGAGTTCTATTCAGCACTTAGTATCGACCTAGCCATAAAAAAAGCCAGTTCATATTGACTGGCTTTTTAGAAATCTTTTCAATATTTATGCAATTTGTACAGGAATACAGTTTGCCGTGTGATTGACTGTATTGTCTGGATTTGCATAAACCAAACGTGGTTTGTGAAGGTTGGCTTCTACTTCAGTGAAATCAGCAAAAGTTGCAATAATGACTAAATCACCGACATCAGCTTGGTGTGCTGCGCCACCATTCACTGAAATAATACCTGAGTCATCTTCACCACGAATTGCATAAGTTGTGAAGCGTTTGCCGTTGGTTACGTTCCATACGTGGATTTCTTCGTATTCACGAATCCCTGCTAAGTCCATTAATACACCATCAATTGCACAAGAACCTTCATAATGAAGTTCTGCATGAGTGACAACTGCACGGTGAATTTTACATTTTAATAAACGAGATAGCATGGCTAGCGTCTCCTGAGTAAGACCTAAGATGAATATCTTATTGGTTGACTTGTCACGTTTCCCGCTGGCGATAGGCGGTTTGATGCGCATTTTGCGCTTAAAAATGCAATATGGCAAGCGTGATTGATCAACAATTCAGTTTAAATTTAAGCGGGTTTGTATGCATTAATTTGATTCATTGCCTGTGAAACTTGTCCATCGACAAGCATTTTCACTTTTGATAAAGCATGATCAATCGCAGCATCCATTAAAGCTTGTTCACTGCTAGGAGCTTTGCCAAGCACATGACCAGAAACACGTTCTTTAGAACCAGGATGTCCAATTCCTATACGTAAGCGATTGAAATTAGCACCAATATGTGGAACGATGTCGCGAAGACCATTATGTCCGCCATGTCCACCACCTGATTTTAAACGAATAATACCAGGATCCATATCGAGTTCATCATGAGCAACAAGAATTGCTTCAGGTGCAACTTGATAAAATTTGGCAAATGGTACGACACTTTGACCAGAACGGTTCATGAAAGTGGTAGGTAAGAGTAAACGTACGTCATGACCATCAATTTGACCACGACCGCTGTATCCATGAAATTTTGGATCAGCCTTTAAAGAAATACCATAACGATCTGCAAGCTGTTCTACGAACCAGAAACCTGCATTATGGCGGGTTTGGGCATATTCCTTACCAGGATTACCCAAACCAACAATTAGCGAAATATTTGACACTAATTTACGCCTTTAACACTTATGCGCGTTTAAAGTCAGCGTGCATAGGTGTGTTTTTAGCTGGGTGACGTTGTAACGCTTGGATTTTAACGTTTTCAACTTTATCACCGATTTTGATTTCGATAACTTCTTCGAAGAAAGCATTGTTTTCTAAAGCTTTAACAATTTCACGAAGCTCTAAAGTAACAGCTACAGGCTCAGCGCTACCACCATAGATGATTGCTGGGATTTGAGCAGCGTGGCGAAGGCGGCGGCTCGAACCTTTCCCTTGTTGTGCTACTTCACGTGCTTGAGCGTTTAATACGAAGTTTGCCATGGGCATATCCTCATTGAGTTTGAGTAACTAAACTTGCGACCAGTTTAGTGATAGAAAAACCCTAGCGAGCTAGGGTTTAAGAAAAAAAGCTGGGCTATTATAGATAACTATCGAACATAGCGCTAATAGATTCTTCGTTATTGATACGACGAATTGTTTCAGCAACCATGCTTGCAACAGAAACTTGGCGAATTTTACCTAAGTTTGCTGCTTCATCTGAAAGAGGAATCGTGTCAGTAACAACGAGTTCATCAATAACAGAGTTACGAAGGTTATCAATCGCTTTACCTGATAAAACAGGGTGAGTCGCATAAGCAATCACTCGACGAGCACCAAATTGTTTCAGTGCATCCGCAGCTTTGCAAAGCGTACCTGCTGTGTCGACCATGTCATCAACAATGACACAGTCACGATCTTTTACATCACCAATCAAATGCATCACTTGTGACTCATTTGCTTTTTGGCGACGTTTATCAATGATAGCTAAATCGATATCACCTAACTGTTTTGCAACAGCACGTGCACGAACAACACCACCTACGTCAGGAGATACAACCATTAAGTTGTCATGTTGTTGTTGACGTAAATCAGCTAACAACGCTGGCGTACCATAGATGTTATCAACTGGGATATCGAAGAAACCTTGAATTTGGTCTGCGTGTAAGTCGATCATTACCACACGGTCAATACCTACAGTTGTCAGCATGTCTGCAACAACTTTTGCAGTAATTGGAACACGAGCAGAACGTGGACGACGATCTTGGCGTGCATAACCGAAATACGGAATGACTGCAGTGATACGACCAGCACTTGCACGACGCAAAGCATCAGCCATGACCAAGATTTCCATCAGGTTATCGTTGGTTGGCGCACAAGTAGATTGAACGATAAAAACGTCTTTACCACGAACATTTTCAGTAATTTCAACTGAAATTTCACCATCAGAAAACTTGCTTACAGAAGCAGCACCGAGAGGGATATGTAAATGGCTTACGACTTTTTGGGCGAAATGTGGATGAGCACTTCCACTAAAAACGACAAGATTGGGCATGAAGCACCCTTGGCGGTTGGCTTATAATGAATTTGGATGGCAGGGGCGGCTGGATTCGAACCAACGGATGCCGAGATCAAAACCCGGTGCCTTACCACTTGGCGACGCCCCTAATGCGGCAGAACTTTAATCGTTTTGTATGATAATGTCAATATGATTGAACAGGTATCAATATAAAACAAGTCTGTCTAAAGATATGGCAGGGGCGGCTGGATTCGAACCAACGGATGGCGAGATCAAAACCCGCTGCCTTACCACTTGGCGACGCCCCTAAATTTGATGATATGTAATGGCAGGGGCGGCTGGATTCGAACCAACGGATGGCGAGATCAAAACCCGCTGCCTTACCACTTGGCGACGCCCCTATTACATACATCTACAGGTGAAAATTGGCAGGGGCGGCTGGATTCGAACCAACGGATGGCGAGATCAAAACCCGCTGCCTTACCACTTGGCGACGCCCCTAACGTGTAACTTTGAAATGTCTTAAAGGTGATTTTGCTAAACTGTTGACCAAGTAAGCTTTACAAGGTGCGTTTTGCAAAATCTTCTTCGTATCCATTTCACTGGTTACTTCAGTAAAAACACAAGCACCTGTACCTGTAAGCTTTGCTAGACCAAATTGATCTAAATATTGCATTGCTTCTTCTACTTCAGGATATAACTGTCGAGCCAATGGCTCAAAGTTATTTCCAAAGCTAGAAGGTTCTAACTGATAGGCGCAAAATGTAGTGATCTTAGAATCTCTTGTCAATGTTTTTTGTGAAAAAAGTGATTGAGTGCTGATAAAACAATCAGGTTTTAAAATTATGAATTGTTTTTGAGCTAAGTCTATGAATGATAAATGTTCACCTATGCCTTCTGCCCATGCATTTCGACCAAAAATAAAGATAGGCACATCTGCACCCAGTTGCATACCATAATCAGCTAATTGCTGTTCATTTAAACCGCATTGCCACAGTTGATTGAGTACAATGAGTGTAGTGGCTGCATTAGATGAACCGCCGCCAAGACCAGCACCCATCGGAATATTTTTCTCGATTTGAATATTTAACCCACATGGTTCTTTTGCATGGGGTTTGAGTAATTGTGCTGCACGATAGATTAAGTTTTGTTCAAGAGCAACCTCGTTTAAGCCTTCAATATGAATCATTCCATCCTCAATTGGCTCAAAAGTCATCCAATCATATAAATCAATCAGTTGAAAAATAGTTTGTAATTCATGATAACCATTGTCTCTACGACCAGTGATGTGCAGAAATAAATTCAATTTAGCAGGGGAAGGTACTCTAATCATAAAAGAATCTAATCTATCGGTTTTGAATCACCATTGTAATACGGTTTTCTTTATCGTCAGCAAGTGCTTGCTTCAACAAAAGTTTATTTGGAAGGATTTGCTTATCGTTATAGCTGAAATCAACAGTCCAGCCATCTTCAATGAGCTGTTTCAAGCGATTTTGTTCGTCTTTGCTCGCTTGAGCATTTTGCGTCGCAGGCTTCGCTTGTACCCAGTAGGCAAGGTGCATAATCGGTGCCTGCCAACCTGTTGCTTTTTCTAATAATTCTTCAGGTGTAGCTGCCGTAATCAGACCTGTTTTGGCGCTATTTAAGGTGACTTGACCTGGTTTGCCTTCAATTTGGGTTTTCCCAACACCTAAAATTCCAGTCAGTTCAATATCAAATTGATCTTGTTGTTGAACCCATGTAAAAAAAGCACTGCCAGACTGTTGTGGTGTACGTACACCTATTTTACCTTGTAAGCTAAAGTTATTTTCATCTTGCACTTGTGGTGAAGCAATGATCTTATTTGGTTGGCTTAGATGTTGGCAGCCTGTTAATACTAGGACACTACTGCTACATATCGCGACACATAATTTTGAAAACAAGCGCATGTATTTAACTCTTTTTTACAGTGATAGGTAAGATTAAGCTATCAAGTTGTTGTAATTGTGGGGCATTTGCATGTTTTTGTTTCAATTGCTGTAACACCTCACTAAATTGTGTGAGTGCGCCTTGCATATACAGCGCTTTAGCATAGCGAACTCCAATATTGATATTTTGGCTAATTGAATAGGCTTGTCCCAAGACTTTGGTTGCGGTATCAAAATCATTTTGTAGAAAAGCGATATAGCCCAATGTATCAAGAATAGAGGCTTGTTCAGGTGCAAAGTTGAGCGCTAGTTCTGCATATTTGCGCGCTTCTTTTAGGCGACGATTTTGCAATGCTAAGGTATAGGCATAAGCGTTTAAATAGGTTGGGCTATTGGGTTCAATAATTAAAAGTTGCTTCAAAGTTTTATCTAATTTATCCCGATCGGTATAAGGATCCAGCAATAATACTTCTGCATAAATCAGTTCAGGATCATCGGGTAAGCTCTTAATCGCTTCATCTAGCAATACTAAAGCTGCTTTTTTATTATCCATCTTCTTTAAAATATCAGCTTGAGCTTGATAGAGGAAACTTGCATGTTGTGGATAATTCACCCGTTCTTGTGTAAGAAAGCGTAAAGCATCATTCAGTTGACCTTGCTTCTCAAAAATCGCGATCATATTGCGTCGAGACACAATATATAAGCTGCCATCCACGAGTCGATAGTATGCTTTTGCGGTTTCATAATGTTGTTTGCGCTGTGCATTGATTGCAAGATAGTAATAAGCTTCATTCTGATATTTTGCTGAAGAACGCAATTCAACTAAATATTGTTCAGCTTTTTCGTATTGTTTTAAATCAATACTGGTTAAGCCGGCAATAAATAAGGCTTCTTCAGTTTTTGGATAATCTTTGATAATACTTTCAAGCTTATCTAATGCTTGCTGTTGTTGATTGATTTGAATGTAATAGCGAGCTTCAGCTAATCGTATATCAATATTGGTTTTATTTTTTCGACTGGCTTGTGCAAACCACTTTTGTGTTTCAGCATCGTCGCGTAAAGCCATTAATAGATTGGCTTTCATCAGAATGAAACTGGTCGATTTTGAACGTTTACGTAAGGCTTTATTGATATTATTTAATGCTTGCTCATATAAGCCATCTTGCGCTTCTAATCCAGCGATTAAAGCCAAGATAGATGGGTTTTCACGTTCTTTACTGGTACGTAAGGCATTTAATAAAATTTCACGATCTTGTGCTTGTTCGGGTGCAATCCCTGCCAAAATTTGTTCGAGATCAGCAGTTGGGTCAATATTTAAGATCTTATCTAAGGTTTTAGCTGCCAATTCATATTCATGAGTTTTCAGGGCAATATGTGATAAGTAAAATAAAGCAGGAACATCTTTGGGTTCTTGTTCTACCCAATGTGTTGCAATATCTAATGCAGATTGAAAATCGTTATATTCTAAGGCGACATCTAAAGCACGCTGTTTGATTGTGGTTGAATTACTTCGAATTGCCAGCACTGTATAATTGTGTAATGCAGTTGCAATATCATCATAAGCAAGAGAAAATTCAGCAACCATACTTTGTTGTAATGCGTTGTCAAAGCTTTTATCTGCATACATGTCGTGTATTGCTTGTGCAGAGACATACGAGCTCATGCTACCTAACAACAAGATTGTGGTAGAATACCGTCGAATCGTCTTGCCGCTAAAAAGGGTACGGCGATATAGCTGACGCAATTTTTATTGATCCAAAGTAATGCTTTTTATGACACCGATGTTGCACAATAACATAAATTTAGCGAAATGATGATCTGATATGTCTTTCTTTGCATTGGGTGTCAACCATCAAACAGCTTCTGTTGAACTTCGTGAACAAATCGCTTTCAATGCAGAGCGATTAGCTGCGCTATTGCTTGAACAAAATAAACATTCACCTTTGAATGATTTAGTTGTTGTATCAACTTGTAATCGCACTGAAGTTTATGCCATGACAGAAGATGCTGATAGTGTTCTGACTTGGTTAGCCCAAGTGAATAATATTGATGTAAAACAGTTAATTCATCATGTTTATCGTTACGAAAATGCCCAAGCTGTTACACATTTGATGCGTGTTGCAAGTGGTTTAGACTCTTTGATGTTGGGTGAGCCACAAATTTTAGGGCAAGTCAAAAGTGCTTTGGCTTTATCTAAAGACGCACAAACTGTGTCGCCTGAACTAAATAGTGTTTTTGAATATGCTTTTTATGCAGCGAAACGTGTTCGTTCAGAAACCTCTGTAGGTAGCCATGCTGTTTCAATGGGTTATGCAGTTGCTCAGTTAGCATTGCAAGTCTTTAGTCGCCCTGAAAAGTTAACGGTTATGGTAGTTGCCGCAGGTGAAATGAATAGTTTGGTTGCTAAGCATTTAGCGGAAATGGGTGTGGCAAAAATTCTAATTTGTAACCGTAGCCGTGAGCGTGCTGATTTACTGGCACAAGAAATTGCTCATCAAGTTGAGGTTGAAATTATTCCTTTTGCTGAACTTGCCCAGAATTTATATAGAGCAGATGTTGTCTCGAGCTGTACAGGAAGTTTACATCAAGTTATTCAATATTCAGATGTTAAAGCCGCACTTAAAAAGCGTCGCTATCAGCAAATGTTGATGGTCGATTTGGCTGTTCCACGTGATATTGATCCGAAAGTTGAATCATTAGATAACGTATATTTATATGGTGTGGATGATTTACAAAGTGTGATTGATGAAAATTTAGCGCAACGTCGTCAGGCGGCTGTTGAGGCTGAAATTATGGTGAATCAATTGGCTACTCAATTGATGACCCAACAAAAAGTGAAAGAGGCGAGTAGCACCATTCAAGCTTATCGTCAGCACAGTGAAGAAGTCAGCCAAAAAGAATTGGCACATGCATTAGAGTTACTGCAACATGGTCATGCCGCAGAACAGGTGATGCAGGAGTTTGCTCATCGCCTATCACAGAAACTTATGCATCCAACTTCTATTTTATTAAGAGAAGCTGCTAAAGCTGAAAATCCAGATTATTTTGAATGGTTACAGCAACATCTACAGGATGTGTTTGAGCATGAGCGTAAACCGAGACAGTAACTTAGCTTAGGACAATAGCTTCAAGCTAATCTGTTTTGTTAACTCATTTAATTGTTGACGTAAATTGCGTGATTCGATGAGTGAGATAGGTGATCTCAGTTTTAATTTTAAATATTTTTCTTGTAGATTTAATGAAAAGTCCTTAGCCAATTTATCAGCAATCTCAGGTGCTTGAGTTAATGACTCAATATTAGTTCTTTGCATAACATCGGCAATCTCATGACTATAACGACTACATGCACCGAGTACGTAATAGGTTGCTAATTCCTGATCATCCGGTAAATCATCAAAGATAATGTTGAGCACTGCTAAAACTTTAGCCAGCAGCTCAGTTTGGTCAATCACTGCCAGTAATTCTTCAAAATGAATATAGAGAAATGGGTGATGCATTAAAATTGCGATTGCAAAATCTTCATCTTTGGTTTGAATATTAAAAGATAAAGAGGCATCGTGGCTGATTTGAGGGGTAAAACGTTTGCCTAGACCGAGTTTCTCACGGAAAGATTGACTCAGCAGATAACGGAATGAGCCATGCTTAGGTAATAATTCTGTTAATTCACGTAGTTCTCCCATGACTAAACTTTTACCTTCTGGCGTGCTAACGTCATGTTGCCCTGTTAAATGGGCAAACACAAAGTCAGATAAAAGCGGTGCCTGTTGTAATAATTTTTGGAAGTTTTCTAAGCCTTCACGACGAATCAATGAGTCTGGGTCATGTTCATTCGGAAGCACAAAGAATTTTAATTCACGACCATCATTGAGTAAGGGGAGCGCAATTTCTAAGGTGCGTCGTGCCGCTTTCTGTCCTGCAGCATCCCCATCAAAGGCAATGGTAATACGAGAGTTTTGTTTAAATAGGGTAGTTAAATGATCCGCATTACTGGCTGTTCCCAGTGTTGCGACAGCACCATTGATCCCATATTGCTGTAAGGCAATCACGTCCATATAGCCTTCGACCATTAACCAATCGTTGGCTTTGAGTTTACGACCCTCATATAAACCATAAAGCAATTGATTCTTGTGGAAGACCTCTGAATCTGGTGAGTTAATATATTTAGGTTTAATTTCATCATTGAGCGCACGACCACCAAAACCAACCACGCGGCCTTTATGATCGCGGATCGGAAAAATTACCCGCTCACGTAATAAATCAAAATCTCGACCGCTATCACTAGAACGAATCAAACCCAACTGTTTCAAACCTTCAATATCTTGTGGAAAGGCTTTTTCTAAATGCTGCCAATCCTCTGGTGCATAACCCAAACGCCAAAATTGAATCGTTTGTGCCGATAAGCCACGTTGTTTGAAATAATTTTGTGCTTTTTGACTTATTGGGAGTTGACGTTCATAAAACTGAGCAACGTTTTCCAATAAGTCATAGAGGTTACCTTCTTGAACTTGTTCATCCATATAAAAGGATGGATCAAATTGAGCAAAAGGATCATCCATAACGCGATCTATATCGACAAAATGTCCATCGATAAATTCATCTGCTACAAAAATAGGTGCTGGATTTTCAGCGACTGACGTATTTGTTGGTTGAGCCGCTGCAATTTGTTGAGGACTACGTTTATAAGAAAGTTTTTTATTGTCGTGATTATCTTTCGGTAATTCGATGCCTGTCTGATTAGACAAATCTTTCATCACATCGACAAAGTTCCGACTATCAATGTCCATGAGGAAGCGAATCGCATTTCCATTCGCTTGACACCCAAAGCAATGATAATACTGCTTATCTCTATATACATGGAATGATGGAGATTTTTCCTGATGGAATGGACAACAGCCTGAGTAAGTACGCCCAGTCTTTTTTAACTTCACACGTTGACCGATTAAATCGACGATATCAGTTCGATCTAAGATTTGATCAATCGTATGTTGTGGAATTGCCATGTACATTTAACCATTTTGGACTGAGAGATAACATCTTCATTGAAGTCAGTGTGTCAGAATTTATTGTTGCATAAAATGAAAAACAGGCAAGGGTAGACTTGCCTGTTTTATGGTTTTGATGAGTGCAAATTAATTTGCAGCATCAGCCCCCGAAGTTTCTTTGGTCTCAGGCTTATCTAATAGCCCGAAGCTTAAACGGTTCATCCAACTTGGTTTATCTGTTGGTTCTTCAATAGGAGCAGAATCAATTTCTTCGGTTGTCGGTTTATCTAATAAACCAAGGCTCAAACGATTTGTTAAGCTGCGTTGCTCAGTTTCACCATTGGTTTGTTCTTTTACTTGTACCGTTTTAGATTCACGACCAAGCAAGCCTAATGTGGCACGATTGACCCAACTACCTTCTTTACGAGCAGCACGAAGATTTACTTCACCATTTGCCTTAACTAAATTTGGATAGTTTAGTTTTAAGAGATCAATATATTGCTTAGACGTGGCTTGATCGCCTAATTTTTGGTAGCTATACGCTAATATTGCAAGTGCTTCAGGTGTTTGTGGTGTTTGAGGGTAGTGTTCAATCACCCATTGTGCGCGTTCAGCAGCAGCCAACCATGCTTTACGTTGAATATTGAAACGTGCCGCATTCATTTCACTTTCAGCCAATTCTTGACCGATAAATTTCATACGTTGTGCAGCATCTACTGAGTATTGGCTACTTGGGAAACGACGAATCAAATCCACAAAGTTTTGATAAGCGACTTTAACGTAGCTCACATCACGATGTGATTGTTGTAATGAGGTATAACGAATCAAACTGTCATAATTCATTTCCATGTTGGCTACACCCCGAACATAGTAAGCGTAATCAACATTTGGATGTTGTGGATTTAAACGAATGAAACGATCTGCCAGTGCAATCGTACCTTCATAATCTTTTTGTTTAAATTTGGCGTAGAGGAGTTCAAGTTGTGCTTGTTGGGTGTATTGTCCAGTTGGATAATACGTATCTATCGCTTCAAGTGATTTAACAGCATCAGTATATTGATTACGTTCAAGTGATTTTTGTGCTTTTTCAAAATAGACTTGTTCACTTGACTGTGGGCCTTTATCAACCACTTCTTTTTTGCTTGGATTACTGCTACAACCAACAAATATAGACGCTACGCCTAAAGATAAAGCCAATATGGTAATTTTATAATGGGGTAGCGACATAAAAATTCCTCTGCTTTTGGGACAATAAGCTACAATGGTGCTATTAAACCATTTTTGTATCGATCATCAAAATGACTTCAACACAATCTTCCAATTCAAACCTTTCTGAGACAGATTTCTTACTTGAAGATTCTGTCGATGCAGATAATCATAATTCTGATACAACTGCAACACGTTTATCGTTGCAAATTCAACTCGATGAAGAGTATCTAGGTCAGCGTATTGATCAGGTTGCTGCATTGGTTTGGAGCGAGTTCTCTCGTGAAAAACTTAAACAATGGATGAAAGATGGGCATCTGTTGGTAAATGGTAACATTGTAAAACCTAAATATCGTTGCGAAGGCAATGAATTGCTTACGCTGAATGTTGAATTAGAAGCCCAAACCTCGAGTCAACCTGAAAATATTCCCCTCAATATTGTCTATGAAGACGACGATATTATTGTGATTAATAAAGAAGTTGGGATGGTGGTTCATCCTGGTGCTGGCAATCCTACAGGTACTTTGGTTAATGCCTTGCTTTATCATGCACCGAAACTGGCTGAGCTTTCACGTGCAGGTTTAGTACATCGTATTGATAAAGATACCAGCGGTCTATTGGTTGTTGCAAAAACATTGGAAGCCCAGTTTTCTCTCAGTAAACAACTTGCGAAAAAAACCGTTTATCGTGTTTATGATTTAGTTGCATATGGAAATATTATTGCGGGTGGCACGATTGATGAGCCAATTAAACGTCATCCAGTCGATCGTGTCAAAATGGCGATCTTACCAGGTGGGCGTGATGCAGTAACACATTACAATGTGAAAGAGCGTTTCCGCGACTTCACGCGTATTCAGGCGCAACTTGAAACAGGACGTACCCATCAAATTCGTGTGCATTTTAGTTATCTTGGACACGGTTTGGTAGGTGATCCTGTTTATGTCAATCGTGTACGTTTCCCTGCTGGCGCATCAGAAGTCTTAATTGACATGCTACGCAGTTTTAAACGTCAAGCGTTACATGCAGCAAAATTAGGTTTAGTGCATCCACGTACTGGCGAAGAAATGATGTTTGAAGCACCATGGCCAGAGGATTTCACTCAATTGGTTGAAGTACTTCGCCAAGAGAATGAAGCGTATTAAAAAAATTCTCTTTAAATAAAGGGGGATGTGTTTAGCTTCTCCCGTTCAAAAGCTAAGGGATATATTCTGGTAAGAGGACGGATTTTATGGAATTTGTACAAGGTTTGCCCAAAGGGGTATATGTTGGGCAAACAGGTATTCAGCATCCTCAAACGATTGCAACTCAAAATGAAAATCTATCAGGATTTAATCTGGCTTTGCACGTGAATGATGATGCACAACGTGTTCAGCAACATCGAATGCTCTTGTTGAATGAGTTGTCTGCATTTGGTGTAGATAAAATCACATGGATGACACAAACGCATAGCAGCATTTGTCATACAATTAACGAGCAAATTCCATTTATTGCGCTTGAAGGTGATGGCTTAGTCACACAGCGCACAGGTCATGCTTTAATGATGATGACTGCTGATTGTTTGCCTATTGTTTTGGGTAATAACGAAGGTACAGAAGTCGCCAATCTACACGCAGGTTGGCGTGGCTTGGCTAATGGAATTGTCGAAAATACTGTGACGGAAATGAAATCTCAGCCAACTTGGGCGTGGTTAGGCGCTGCGATCAGCCAACCTTGCTTTGAAGTCGGTGCTGAAGTAAAAGCCATTTTCTGTGAGCAATATCCTGAATTAGCTGTTGCTTTTATTTCAGGTCAAACTGAAGGTAAATATCAGGCTGATTTGTATGCAATTGCCCGATTTATTTTAAACAGTTTAAGTGTGGAAACAGTATTGGGTGGTGATCAGTGTTCTTATAAGCAAGCAGAGGATTATTTCTCCTATCGTCGTGATGCAAAAACTGGACGAATGGCAACATTTGTATTTATGCAATAAATCTATCCTTTGCACTATTGATTCGCCTTGTATTCGTTAAAAATGTTAAACTTGATCCAATTCATTGGTTTTTAAATTCTCCATGTCTGTTATTGAGCAAATTACTCCCCAAATCAAAGTTTGCGTGATTTACCATAGTCCTTATGGGCACACAGCTAAGGTTGCACAATATATCGCACAAGGCGCTGAACAAGCGGGAGCCGAAGTGCATCTACTTTCTGTGGCTGCACCGCAATGGGATTTATTGGATCAGGCCGATGTGATCGTGATGGGTTGTCCAACCTATATGGGGAGTCTTACATCAGCATTGAAACAGTTCATGGAGGATTCTTCTAAACGCTGGTTGGCACGTACATGGCAGGGGAAATTGGCTGCTGGTTTTACTAACGGTGGTGGTCTCAGCGGAGACAAATTGGCGGTATTACAGCAAATTAATTTATTTGCGATGCAACATGGCATGTTATGGGCTGGTTTGCCATTTATGCCAACAGGAAGAAGTCCATTGGATATTAACCGAATGTCGAGTTTTCTGGGTCTAATGACGCAGTCCGATAACGCTAGCGTTGAAATTACACCGCCCGAAGGTGATTTAGAAACTGCACGCAAGTTTGGCAAATATTTGGCTGAACTGCGATTAAAGCATGTAGTGATTTAGGGTCTGTTGAGAATTACCGAGAGTTAATTAAACTCGCGCACAAGAGACTGTAAATAAAACTGTGTAAACGCTTAAACTATCCCTCAACGCTATTAGGGGCAACACAGGTGTTTACCATGAAAGATGAAGCAATGCTGGCATTAGCCAAAGAATTTGCCAAGAACTTAAAGACAGAAGCTGACCTGAATAATTTCAGTAAAGCTCTAAAGAAATTAACGGTGGAAACTATTCTAAATGCTGAACTCACTGACCATTTAGGTTATGAGAAGCATAGTCCTAGAGCAGGTAAAAATGCTCGTAATGGCTATACAACTAAACGCCTACTGACTGATGATGGTGAGTTTGAGCTAGACACGCCTAGAGATCGTGATGGTACATTTGAGCCTCAGTTCATCAAGAAAAGTCAAACTCGAATCACGCAAATGGATAGTCAAATTCTATCCCTTTATGCTAAAGGCATGACGACACGAGATATCGTTGCCACGTTCAAGGAAATGTACGATGCAGATGTCTCTGCTACCTTAATTTCCAAGGTGACAGATGCCGTGATCGACCAAGTCACTCAATGGCAAAACCGCCCTTTGGATGCATTCTATCCAATCGTTTACCTAGACTGTATTGTCGTGAAGGTGCAACATAACAACACCGTCATCAACAAGGCTGTATTTCTTGCTTTGGGTGTCAATACAGAGGGGCAGAAAGACTTACTTGGACTGTGGATGGCTGAAAACGAAGGGGCGAAGTTCTGGTTATCGGTTCTTACAGAACTTAAAAATCGTGGCTTGCAAGATATTCTGATTGCATGTGTGGATGGATTAAAAGGCTTTCCTGATGCGATTAATACGGTCTATCCTGATACCCATATCCAGTTGTGTATTATTCATATGGTACGCAATAGCTTGAAGTATGTCAGTTGGAAAGATTATAAGGCCGTTACATCTGATTTGAAGAAAATCTACCAGTCGGTAACCGAAGATGAAGCCTTACACGCCCTTGATGAATTTGGTCAGAAATGGGATGACAAATACCCTCAAATCAGCAAATCATGGCTCGGGAATTGGCCGAATCTCAACACGTTCTTTGCTTATCCTATGGATATTCGTAAAGCAATCTACACAACGAATGCGATTGAATCATTGAACAGCGTTATCCGTCATGCGACCAAGAAAAGAAAAATCTTCCCGACTGATGATTCAGTGAAAAAAGTGGTATATTTAGCGATTATGGCAGCAAGCAAAAAATGGACAATGCCTATCCAAAATTGGAAATCTGCTATGAACCGCTTTAGTATCATGTTTGAAGAGCGTGTAACCAAGTATTTTTAAAACTGTATTTACACAGAATTATTTACACCCTCGCGCACAATTGAATCATGGCTCCAAAACTCGTATCTGTTTTACAACTACGCATCGCTATACGTTTAAATTCTTTTAACTTACAGAAATAGTTTTCAATGAGATGACGCCATTTATACATAATCGTATCAAATGCTCTCATTACTTTTCGATTAGATTTAGGTGGGATCACCACTTTCACTTTACGTTCATTGAGTTCTTGGATGAGCCAATCTGCATCAAATGCTTTATCCGCTAGTAATGCTTGAAAATCAACATCTTCGATTAAAGGTTTGGTTTCTACTAAATCGTGATATTGACCAGGCATTAATCGAAACTTAATGAGGTTGCCTAGACTATCCACTAAGGCAAGAATTTTACAGGTCATTCCACCTCGAGATTTACCTATAGACTGTTTGAAAGTCCCCCTTTTGCACCTTGGCCATGTCGATGAACTTTAACAATCGTTCCATCAATCATGGCGTATTCCAAATCAACATCTTCATTTACAGATGCAAAAATAGCTTCAAATACACCAGCTTTCACCCAATCACGGTATCTTTTAAAGACGGTATTCCATTTACCAAAATGAGCAGGTAGATCACGCCATGGACTGCCTGTACGGGCAATCCATAGAACTGCTTCTAAAAATAATCGATTATCTTTTCCACTACGACCTCGATCGGTCACTTTACCTAGGCAAAAAGGTTCCATTTTTGCCCATTGGGCATCAGTAAGTATGTATCTATCCATAGTACTATTATAAATTAATCACTACCCTTTGTTAATTCTCAACAAGCCCTAATACTTCATAATAAAAAACCTCCAATTCGGAGGTTTTTTATTATTTATGCAACATTCGTGCTTTATCTCTTTGCCAGTCGCGGTCTTTTTCCGTGGCACGCTTGTCATGTAACTGTTTACCTTTCACTAGCGCAATCTCCAGCTTAACCAGATGACCTTTCCAATAACAGGCAAGCGGAACACATGAATAACCCTTTTGGTTGACGGCACCCAAAAGTTTTTCTAGTTCGCGACGAGAAAGTAATAACTTACGTGTTCGTGTCGATTCAGGAACCACATGCGTTGATGCAGACAATAACGGCTGAATTTGTGAACCAAATAAAAAGGCTTCACCATTTTTAAAAATGACATAACTTTCGGACAGAGTCATACGACCTGCACGTAAAGACTTGACCTCCCAACCTTGGAGGGACATGCCTGCTTCAAATTTTTCTTCGATAAAGTAATCGTGACGTGCTCTTTTATTTTGAGCAATCGTGCCACCATTATGTTTTTTTACTACTGTTGCTTGCGCCATAATTCAAACTTCCACAATTACATATATTGTGCCGTAAAATGCAATCTTTTTCCATCGTTTAGCAATTTCGCGTTTAGAGCTAAATTTGTTAAAATATGTACCTTATCTCATTCACTAGAGTACAACGCATGTCTAAAACACGTGTGATTTATCCGGGGACTTTCGATCCAATTACCAACGGGCACGTTGATTTGGTTGCAAGAGCATCAAAAATGTTTGATGAAGTGGTGGTTGCAATTGCAATTGGTCATCATAAAAATCCAGTGTTTAGTTTAGAAGAGCGTGTAGAATTAGCAAAAGCTTCATTAAGCCATTTGTCTAATGTAGAGTTTGTTGGTTTTGATGGTTTGTTGGTCAATTTCTTTCGAGAACAACGTGCAACAGCGGTACTGCGTGGTTTAAGAGCAATTTCAGATTTTGAATATGAATTTCAGTTGGCAAATATGAACCGCCAACTTGATCCTCATTTCGAATCAGTATTTTTAACCCCATCAGAGCAATATTCATTTATTTCATCAACATTAGTAAGAGAAATTGCTCGATTGAAAGGTGATGTGAATAAGTTTGTGCCCGCTGTTGTTGTTGAGGCATTTGAACGTAAACATCAGCAAGGTTGGTAGATGTCTCTTTATATTACTGATGAATGCATTAACTGTGATGTTTGTGAACCAGTATGCCCCAATGAAGCAATTTATATGGGGGAATCAATCTATGAGATTGATCCTGCGCTTTGTACAGAGTGCGTGGGTCATCATGACAAACCGCAGTGCCAACTATTTTGTCCAGTTGATTGTATTCCTCTTGATCCCAATCATGTTGAGTCACAAGACCAACTGATGGAAAAATATAAAAAATTGACAGCGCAAAAAAATACAAGCAATTAACTTTGAACTTTGATAATATGCGCCTCGAAGTGGGCTGGACGGTCGCTGCTGTGGAGGTCTCCGTGACTGAAGCAGGGGAGGAAAGTCCGGGCTTCATAGGGCAGGGTGCCAGGTAACGCCTGGGCGGCGAAAGCCGACGGCAAGTGCAGCAGAGAGTAGACCGCCTCATTCGTGAGGTAAGGGTGAAAGGGTGCGGTAAGAGCGCACCGCGTGTCTGGTAACAGTTCACGGCAAGGTAAACCCCACCAGAAGCAAGACCAAATAGGAATCCTGAGGTACGGCCCGTACTGGATTCGGGTAGGTCGCTTGAGCGTATGAGTGATTGTACGCCTAGAGGAATGATCGTCCTCGACAGAACCCGGCTTATAGGCCCACTTCTAAGTTTTTTTGAAAATTGTGCTTGACGTGTGTAGCGAAAGTTAAGATAATGCGCCCACAGTTTTCGGCTATGTAGCTCAGTTGGTTAGAGCACCGCACTCATAATGCGGGGGTCACAAGTTCAAGTCTCGTCATAGCCACCATTTTATAGACCACGCTCCTGCGTGGTCTCTTTTTGTCTATTGTTTTTATAATTTTTCAAATACCTTTTTAACAAACTAATTTTACAGTTTAGTTAAGTCTTTAAATTTTTATGAAATTGCCGAAAAATGATCAAATGTGATTTAAAAGAATAAAAACTGTTCATATGTTCCATATTTTCAACGTCATAGACTTGACCGTTTAAGTGGAACACTAGATAATGCGCACACAGTTTACGGCTATGTAGCTCAGTTGGTTAGAGCACCGCACTCATAATGCGGGGGTCACAAGTTCAAGTCTCGTCATAGCCACCATTTTATAGACCACGCTCCTGCGTGGTTTCTTTTTATCTAATAGTTTTTTTCTACTCAGCGCTGACTTGAGCTAGATTAGAGATGTTTTTCGATAACTTGTAGGGTCTGAGGGTTGTCGTAGAAAGGTTTTAAAACCATTTGAATAATGGGTTCTAACACATTATGTTCATCTAAGGCTTTAACAACTTTTGGATAAAAACGAACTGCCTCATTGCGTAGATCGCTTTCTTCCAAGCCAATAGCTGTGAAAACATCTTGTAGGCTTTCATCTTTATAAAAATCATAGAAAACTTTAACGCCATAGAGAATCAGATCTTGCAAAAATGAAGACTGGCGTAATTCTTTCCAATACTCATAGATCATCACAAAGAACTCTTCTACATCTAGAGGAGTGACTTGCTTAGTGTATTCAGAGAGTGGTTTAGATTTATTATCATCCCATATATTGCGTGCCAAACTTTCTAAGTCATCGTTTGAAAGTAAGCTTAAATCGGCAAGTTGTTCTTGGATAAAGCGAGCAATACTTTCTTCGATTTTCTGTTCAATGCGTTGTTGTTGACGATGTGAAAAAGTCTTTAGTTTTTGCTGCCATTCATACTTGCTTTCAGACATTCTGTTTTCATCAGCCTGTGAAAACAGTCTGGGTAACTTATTCTGTAAGCTTGTGGTTGCAATATATTGGCATAATTGCTGAATTGAAGGGCTTTCTTTCAAGAAGTGGTTTAAATAATGTCGAATATTTTCTAATTCGAGAAATTTAGATAACCACATTTCAAATTGGTGATCTGAAAAAACATCTTCTAAATGTGCTGAAGACTGTAAAGAAAAAACATGCAAGCGTTGAGCAATTTCACCAATAAACTCTAACAGTCCAGCACCAAGCTGCATTTCAAATGCATAACGCTTAACAACAGCTTGGATTTGTTCAAGCTCTATTACTTCTTTCAGTTTGATATTTGGTGCATGTTGTAGAAACAACTGAATAAACTGCTGAAAGAACTCAGCAGAAAGCTGTGTAGTAAGTTGATTTTTATAAAATGCCACTTGCTCAAGCATAAGTGCTTGAGCAAGTAATTGTGACTTTTCAGAAACAATTTTTTCAGTCATTCGCGGTCCATCCATTGACGATAGGGTAGCGTCGTTCGCGACTGAAAGCACGTGAACTAATCCGTGGGCCAATTGCACCCTGACGACGCTTATATTCATTACGATCAACTAAGCGTATTACTTTTTCAACCACTTCAGCTTCGTAGCCTTTTGCAATGATGTCTGCTTGGCTAAGATCTTCTTCGATATAAGCGTATAGAATTGCATCAAGTACATCATAAGCAGGTAAAGAGTCTTGGTCTGTTTGATCAGGACGCAGCTCTGCTGAAGGTGGACGAGTAATGACACGCTCAGGGATCACAGGTGTTTCACTTAATGTATTACGGTATTTTGCTAATTCAAATACGATGGTTTTGTAGACATCTTTCAATACAGAAAAACCACCGACCATATCACCATACAGTGTGCAATAACCGACTGAAATTTCAGATTTGTTACCTGTTGAAAGTACAAGGTTGCCAAACTTATTTGATAAACCCATGAGCAGCGTACCACGGGTACGCGCTTGTAAGTTTTCTTCCGTTGCATCCGCTGGTGTGTTGCCAAAGAACGGGAATAAGGTCTGCATGAAGCTATTTACGATTGGGTGAATCTCTGCAATACCGAAAGTTACGCCCATGCGACGTGCTTGTTCTGTTGCATCTTCTACACTCATTTGAGAGGTATACGTATAAGGCATCATCACGGCTTGTACTTTATCAGCACCAATCGCATCAACAGCAATAGCAAGTGTCAAGGCTGAATCGATTCCACCCGATAAGCCCAAGATCACACCAGGGAAACCCGAGCGTTGTACGTAGTCACGTGTTGCCATAACCAATGCTTGATAGATTTCAGCAAAAGTATCTAAAGTTGGGATGGCATTAGCAGTTTTAAACTGTTTTTGCTCTGCATCATATTCAGTCACATAAACAGATTCTTGAAAACTTGGTGCTTGTAATGCAAGTTCGCCATTTTTATTACTAACAAAACTTGAACCATCAAAAATAAGATCGTCTTGTCCACCCACTTGATTGACATAAACAATATTCAGATTCAGTTGTTTTGCGAGTTCATTTAATGTTTGGATGCGATGCTGCGGTTTACCGACTTCATACGGAGAAGCATTTAAGACAAGCACAGTTTCAACATTCAGTTGGCTAAGTTGTTTGACGGTATGCAGTGACCAAACATCTTCACAAATCAGTACACCAAACTTATGACCTAAATACTCAAAAACGAGATGTTGATGACCATCTTGGAAATAACGTTTTTCGTCAAAGACGCCATAATTTGGTAAGTTCTGTTTGTTGTATATTCCTAAAACTTGCCCATCTTTAATCACTGCGGCTGAGTTGTAACGGTGACCATCTTCAGTTTGATGTACGAAACCGAATACCATGACGATATCTTTTACTTCACTTAATTGAGCGAACGCTTTTTGAGTGCGTTTTTGTAAATTTGGGCGAAGTAATAAGTCTTCAGCTGGGTAACCTAGCGTAGAAAGTTCAGGGAAGATGATCAGATCAGCCTGTTGTTGTTTCGCTAAATTTGCTTGCTCAACCATCTTTTGAGTATTTGCGTCAATATTGCCAATATGTGGAGAAAATTGAGCAAGGGCAATTTTAAAATTTTTCATTCAAATCTAATCCTAAGTCTTAACAAGTGCTGATATACAAGTTCTTGATTTGTGTAAGTATAATTTTAAAGAACGTTGTATATCATAGCGCCAAACATTCTATATCTTAAAGAAAAATGACAAGGTGTCTAATATATACTAATTGCACATTTTTCTGCGTAAAAATAACAAGTTTTTCTGTTTTAAAGGGCAACATTTTTAAATGGTTGCGTAGTGATGGTGCATGACTATGAATAAACTTAGCATTGTCATTTATTCTTTTTTTCGTGTCACTTTCGCATACCGAAATGACAGTTCAATGACATGAATAGAAACACTCTTTTTAGCTTATTTCGGTAATGGGATAAAAAATACAAAAAATTAGAGTTTTCGTAAAATTTAAATCTATCAAAAACATAATTTTATTGAATTGAATCTTTTTTGACCGTTCGTCGGGAATCCTTTTGCTACACTTGAGTGTACAAATGTCCACTGCTATTATCTTAATTAATGTGAACATCTGTACACTATATGTAACAGTAAAAATATGCATTTCGCATATAAAAAGAGGAAATAGAAATGTCAGTTGTATTTTTTCCAGTAATTGCGTTTGGTTTAGCTGTTGTAGTTGGTCGTATTGGTACTTTAATGTTCCAAGAGCAAGTACAAGAGTCAGAGTAAGTTTGATTAATTAAACTTTTGATGAGAGGTAATAAGTTATGGTGATTCCAACAATCTTATATCCAGTAATTGCTTTTGGATTGGCAATTGGTGTGGGACGTATCGGTACAATTGTTAAAGATGCGATGCGTGTAGATTTTACGACTGAAATGGATGATAGTCATGAACTTAGCTCAGAGAGCAGTAAAAACACAGCAGCATAGAATTGCTAATGATGTTTCAAGCTGAAAAGCCCTGTAAATAAACGACAGGGCTTTTTATTGATTCAAAATAATATTTGGAATCTTCTTTAAAAAAATATCTCGTGCAATATCACCTTGTTGTTCAATGTTGTAACTGGTGAAAGTCTTGGTTTGAATAAATTGATAATGATAGGGATTATACTTTTTAAAACTAAGATAGTAGCCTGTCTGTAACAACATTCCTTTTAAGATGACATTGGTTTTTTGTTGAAATTGCAAGATGTGGGCGAGTTCATGAATAAAAATTGCCTGAAGGTCTAATGAGCAATTTGAATAATCCTGATAAAAATGTTGTTTATGTACAAATAGATTGCCGTTTGGTGCCATAAAAATATTAACAGGCTGCCAAGGGAGATAGGGGATATTGAAAATCTTAACTTCTGCATAGTTAATCAAGTCGCCAAATACGGGGCGTGCCATGGCGATTTCGCCCGACGTCAATCCACGATATTGGAACTCATTCATTTGAAGATAAAGGATTAGGTTTGCAATGAAGCCTGCCTTTAATCTTTGTATATATGTTTGAAATGATTTGATCATTTGAACTATAGATAGGAAAAGTGAGGGTGATCAGAATATTTTAGAATAAAAAAACCTCAGTTAGAACTGAGGTTTTACGACCACTAAGATGACCACGGCAAATAAGATCAAGGTTGGCATTTCATTAAAAAAACGCCAGAACTTGTGCGATTTATAGTGCGCATTACCAATTAGCTTTTTGCGGTAATAACCACAGACAAAGTGGTAAATCACCAATAATCCAACCAGACCGACTTTGAGATAAAACCATAAGGCTTCATGATAATGTCGGGTCGCATCCCCCCAGTCAACGAGAAAGTGGGCGGTAATTAATGTGGCAATCATCGATGGCCACATAATTCCACGATACAACTTGCGTTCCATCACTTCAAAGCGTTGATGACTAACGGTATCTTCGCTCATGGCATGATAAACATAAAGACGTGGTAAGTAGAACAATGCAGCGAACCAGCAAACCACAGCAATAATATGTAATGCTTTTACCCACAAAAAAGCATCAGAAGGTGCATCCATCGATAATCCTACGCAGGATTATGCATCCCACTTCTTGAAAATAAGGCAAGCGTTTACGCCGCCAAAACCAAAACTGTTACTCATCACAGTATTCAGTTTTGCATCACGTTTTTCAAGTACAATATCGAAACCTTGTGCGCCTTCATCAAGCTCAGTCACGTTGATGTTTGGAGCAATAAAGTCATTTTGCATCATCAAGACAGAATAAATCGCTTCTTGAACACCTGCAGCACCTAAGCTGTGACCCGTCATTGATTTAGTTGAACTAAGTGGTGGAACTTGTCCTTCACCAAATGCACGCTCCATTGCTTTAAGCTCAGTCACGTCACCCGCTGGTGTTGATGTACCGTGTGTGTTGACATAATCAATATGCTCAACACCGTGTTGTTTGGCTTCTTCTAGTGCCATGAGGATACAGCGAGTCGCACCCTCACCACTTGGGGCAACCATATCTGCACCATCGCTGTTCGCTGCATAAGCAACAACTTCAGCTAAGATGTTCGCACCACGAGCTTGAGCATGCTCAAGTGATTCAAGAACCACAAAGCCACCACCACCAGCGATGACAAAACCATCACGATCCGCTGAGTAAGGACGAGATGCAGTTTCAGGAGTATCATTATATTTAGAACACAATGCACCCATTGCATCAAAAAGTAAGCTTTGCGACCAGTGATCTTCTTCACCGCCACCAGCAAGCATCAGATCTTGCTTACCCAATTGAATTAAGTTGTAAGCATAACCAATTGCATCAGCAGAAGTTGCACAGGCACTGGTAATTGAATGAGCAATACCTTGTAGTTTTAGTGCAACGCCGACATTGGCAGTAATGGTATTACTCATATTACGGGGAACAAAGAAAGGACCAATTTTACGTGCGCCTTTTTCTTCTAATAGCTTAACCATCTCTGCAACTGATGCAGTTGAGTTACCGCCGCTACCACCTGCAATACCATAACGAGGGTTATTTGCTAGATCCTCTTGTTTTAGACCTGCATGTTCTACCGCTGCAATCGCTGCGTTATAGGCATACATTGCACATACACCCATAAATCGCTTGATTTTACGATCAATACCATCAAAATCCTGTTCAGCAGCAGCGCTGACATGACTTTTAAAATTTAATTCGGCATAAGTTGGATTAAAACGTGTTCCTGAGATTCCATTTTTTAAAGAATGAGTGACATCTTCTAAAGAGTTACCGATACATGAGTTAATGCCCATACCAGTGATTACAACACGTTTCATTTACAGATCCCTTTTATGGTAATACGAAGCCTTGTGCATATCGCTATAAGTACAAATCAGGAGAAAATAACGATTTAAATGGCTTATGAGTGAATGACACCATCATAGCAGAAAGGTTTTTTATTTCTTATGGCAAATTTTATGCCTATTTCTAGTTGTGTGAATATTCGTAAATATAAATGTAGTTGAGACAAAAGGTAATGAAAGAACACAGATAAAAGTTGAGATAAATTTGCATTCAACCTAGTATTTACCTAGAGATGCAAAGATTATAGAACAGAGGTACTTGATGACAAAATCTAAAAACAAGCAATCTTCAGGTTTATTTACCCAAGCCTTTGGAGTGGCTAAAAAGCTCAGTTCAGAAATACAAAAACTTCAAACTGCGCCTAAAACATTAGCAACTGGATCTACAGATTCATCGAATGTGATCGAAGGGAAGGCGCATTTTAAAAGCCCATTTGAGATTGAGCAATACGAAAGCCCACAACATATGTTACGTCAACAGTTACCTAAATTGTCCCATCAACTTTTGGGTCGTCATTACACAAAAGTAAATAATGTTGCCTCTTTCATTTCACCTGACATGGGCGAAAAAGTTTCTGATTATTTATTTCAGTGGTTGAATGAATTTAGCTCGAATACTTCACTTACAGAAAAGATTCTGGAAGAAGCAGGTGTAAAAGATATTACCGAACTCACTCAAGATACGGGGCGTTCTCAACGTTTAAGTCAGGCATTAATCGAACAAAATAAATTATTAGCCGCTGCGCAAGGCGTTATCACGGGTGCTACAGGAGTTTGGGGTGCAGCTGTTGATATTCCTGCCTCGATTGTTCTAGCACTAAGAACAATTTATCAAACGGGTCGCTCTCATGGCTTTGATTTGGCCGATGAGGCAGATCAAGAAGTGGTTGCCTTTATTTTTAAAGAAATTGATTTGGGTATTATTGCTGAAAAACAAACAGTATTGATTGCATTAAAAGCGTTGAAGTCGATGTTAGAAACCCATGACTTACAACAGTTTCAGCAGTTGCTTGGATCGAGCAACGATGTTGAACTTGTAAAGAAATGGTTAGTTGATGAGGTAGGACAGTTTAAATGGGGGTGGTTAAATCATATCCCTCAAGCATCTGTGATTGGTAAATTAACGCCAGTTGCTGGTGCTGCTTTAGGTGGCTTTTATAGTTGGCGTTTACTCGAAGATGTTGGACACAAGGCACAATCTGTTTTCGGGGCAGCACGTTTTTATTTGAATGAATATCCGAATGAAGATATTTCACCCTTAGAAGCCTATTACAAAGCGGAAGTATTATTGAGAAAGCCAAATTCACGATTGTTAAATGCAACAGAAACTACGACAAATGTAATAAGTAGTGTTGATGAAAGCAAAAATCATGTGATTACCAATGTTTCAGTGCAATCTAAAGATCATGCTGCTAAAGAAATTCAGACGAATGAAAACGTTGAGCAGGGTATTCAACAGCTTGCATCGGAGCATGTGGTCAAGCACGAACATACTGAACAGCAACCTGCTTTGAAAGAGCAATCAAATGAATTACTCAGTTCTGATGAAGCTGAACTATCTACTGAACCCAAAACAATTGATATTGAACCTACATCAACGAAACATAGTTAATTATTTGTTGGTATGATTTAGACATCAATAAAACAACAAAATTATAGAAATGGTCAGCAGTTGCTTTATCTTGCATTGTTGACCATTTTTACTTCTTGACTTACAATTGTGTGCCCTTAAAAAGAGGTGCTTTTCTTTTTAAGGTTGTTTAATAACGGGAGAATTGCCAAATGGCAACAACAAATCAGTTGATCCGTAAGGGTCGTACAACTTTGATTGAAAAATCAAAAGTTCCTGCGTTGAAGGCTTGTCCACAACGTCGTGGTGTATGTACACGTGTATATACGACTACTCCTAAAAAACCTAACTCAGCAATGCGTAAGGTTTGCCGTGTTCGCTTAACTTCTGGTTTTGAAGTATCAAGCTATATCGGTGGTGAAGGTCATAACTTACAAGAGCACAGTGTTGTTCTAATCCGTGGTGGTCGTGTTAAAGACTTACCAGGTGTACGTTACCATACCGTTCGTGGTTCTTTAGACTGTGCTGGCGTGAAAGATCGTAACCAGTCACGTTCTAAATACGGTGCTAAACGTCCTAAGAAGTAATTCTAGGCAACCAGCCCAAACAACCCTTTAGCGTTTCGCTTGTTTGAATTCTTCATAGATTTGTAATTCAAGCGACGTATAGTAAGGCCAGCGTAGCGTACATGGCACTTGTACAAACTGCTGGATCATCCTGAAGTGTCATAATATTAGGTGTATTAAAATGCCAAGACGTCGCGTAGTCGCTGCTCGTGAGATCCTTCCAGATCCAAAATTTAGCAGCCAAACAATCGCTAAATTCATGAACCACGTAATGCAAGATGGTAAAAAATCTGTAGCTGAAGGTATCGTTTACGGTGCTTTAGAACGTGTTCAAGAAAAAAACAAAGTAGACCCAGTTGAATTTTTCGAGACTACTCTTGAGAAAGTTCGTCCTATGGTCGAAGTAAAAGCACGCCGTGTTGGTGGTGCTACTTATCAAGTACCTATGGAAGTACGCCCATCCCGTCGTACTGCCTTAGCAATGCGTTGGTTAGTAGATGCTGCTGCTAAGCGTTCTGAAAAAACGATGGCTTTACGTCTTGCTGGTGAGTTGCTTGATGCAGCTGAAGGTAAAGGTGCAGCGATCAAAAAACGTGAAGACGTGCATCGTATGGCTGAAGCCAACAAAGCCTTCTCTCACTACCGTTTCTAAACGGATAAAACAGTCCCTAATCAGGAGAATATTCATGCGTACAGCAGCTCGATTCAACATTGCTCTTTATCAAAGTGGGAGCTTTGCAGGTATTTAAGTTGCCTGCTTGGATATTCGTGCGCATCAATTTAATTGATGCGTCCTGTTTTAAAGATAACATTTAGGAATGTAAGACATCATGGCTCGCCAAACCCCGATTACTCGTTACCGTAACATTGGTATTTCTGCGCACATTGACGCAGGTAAAACAACTACAACTGAACGTATCTTGTTCTACACAGGTGTATCTCACAAAATTGGTGAAGTACACGACGGTGCAGCAACAATGGACTGGATGGAACAAGAGCAAGAGCGTGGTATTACCATTACTTCTGCTGCTACGACTTGTTTCTGGTCTGGTATGGGCAACCAATTCGAACAACACCGTATCAACGTAATTGATACACCGGGACACGTTGACTTCACAATTGAAGTTGAGCGTTCTATGCGTGTTCTTGACGGCGCGTGCATGGTTTACTGTGCTGTTGGTGGTGTTCAACCTCAGTCTGAAACTGTATGGCGTCAAGCTAACAAATATAAAGTGCCTCGTTTAGCATTCGTGAACAAGATGGACCGTACTGGTGCAAACTTCTTCCGTGCTGTAGAGCAAGTTAAAACTCGTTTAGGCGGTAACCCTGTACCTATCGTTGTACCAATCGGTGCAGAAGATACATTTGCAGGTGTTGTAGACCTTATCGAAATGAAAGCGATTATCTGGGATGAACCATCTCAAGGTATGAAGTTTGAATATGGTGAGATTCCTGCTGACCTAGTTGATACTGCTAACGAATGGCGTACTAACATGGTTGAAGCGGCTGCTGAAGCTTCTGAAGAGTTAATGGACAAGTACCTTGAAGAGGGTGATCTTTCTAAAGAAGACATCGTTGCAGGTTTACGTGCTCGTACATTAGCATCTGAAATCCAAGTGATGCTTTGTGGTTCAGCGTTCAAAAACAAAGGTGTTCAACGTATGTTGGATGCTGTGATTGAATTCTTACCATCGCCAACAGAAGTTAAAGCAATCGAAGGTATCCTTGACGATAAAGCTGAAACTAAAGCATCTCGTGAAGCATCTGACGAAGCTCCGTTCTCTGCGCTTGCGTTCAAAATCATGAACGACAAATTCGTAGGTAACTTAACTTTCGTACGTGTTTATTCTGGTGTTCTTAAACAAGGTGACCCAGTATATAACCCAGTTAAGTCTAAGCGTGAACGTATCGGTCGTATCGTGCAAATGCATGCGAACGAGCGTCAAGATCTTGATGAAATCCGTGCAGGTGATATCGCAGCGTGTGTAGGTCTTAAAGACGTTACAACTGGTGATACATTATGTGATGAGAAAAACATCATTACACTTGAGCGTATGGAATTCCCTGAGCCAGTAATTTCATTGGCTGTTGAACCAAAAACTAAAGCTGACCAAGAAAAAATGTCAATTGCTTTAGGTCGTTTGGCGAAAGAAGATCCATCGTTCCGTGTACGTACTGACGAAGAATCTGGTCAAACAATTATTGCTGGTATGGGTGAGCTTCACCTTGACATCATCGTTGACCGTATGAAACGTGAGTTCGGTGTTGAAGCGAATATCGGTAAACCAATGGTTGCTTATCGTGAAACGATTAAGAAAACTGTTGAGCAAGAAGGTAAATTCGTACGTCAAACAGGTGGTAAAGGTAAATTCGGTCATGTATATGTTCGTTTAGAGCCACTTGATGTTGAAGCTGCTGGTAAAGAATACGAATTCGCTGAAGAAGTTGTTGGTGGTGTAGTACCAAAAGAATTCTTCGGTGCAGTTGATAAAGGTATTCAAGAGCGTATGAAGAATGGTGTCTTGGCTGGTTACCCAGTTGTAGGCGTTAAAGCTGTTCTTTTTGACGGTTCTTACCACGATGTCGACTCTGATGAATTGTCGTTCAAAATGGCTGGTTCTTATGCGTTCCGTGATGGTTTCATGAAAGCAGATCCAATTCTTCTTGAACCTATCATGAAAGTTGAAGTAGAAACTCCAGAAGACTACATGGGCGATATCATGGGTGACTTAAACCGTCGTCGTGGTATGGTTCAAGGTATGGACGATCTTCCTGGTGGAACAAAAGCAATTAAAGCAGAAGTTCCATTGGCTGAGATGTTTGGTTACGCGACTCAAATGCGTTCTATGTCTCAAGGTCGTGCGACATACTCTATGGAATTTGCTAAATATGCTGAAACTCCACGTAACGTGGCTGAAGGCATCATCGCCAAGTTCCAAGCTGGCGGTAAAAAAGGTGACGACGAGTAATCTTTCGATTACTATATTACCCAACTAAAATTTAGTTAAAAAACCAAGTGCTCATGGGCGACCCTCATGAGCAGTTTATAAAGGAAGATCATCATGGCTAAAGCCAAGTTTGAACGTAATAAACCACACGTAAACGTGGGTACAATTGGTCACGTTGACCATGGTAAAACAACTTTAACTGCTGCGATTGCAACTATCTGTGCAAAAACTTACGGCGGTGAAGCGAAAGATTACTCACAAATCGACTCAGCTCCTGAAGAAAAAGCACGTGGTATTACAATTAATACTTCACACGTAGAATACGATTCTCCAATCCGTCACTACGCTCACGTAGACTGCCCGGGCCACGCCGATTATGTTAAAAACATGATTACGGGTGCTGCTCAGATGGACGGCGCGATCCTTGTGTGTGCTGCGACTGATGGTCCAATGCCACAAACTCGTGAACACATCCTTCTTTCACGTCAGGTTGGTGTACCTTACATCATCGTATTCTTAAACAAGTGTGACCTTGTTGATGATGAAGAATTACTTGAATTAGTAGAAATGGAAGTTCGTGAACTTCTTTCTACTTATGACTTCCCAGGTGATGACACTCCAATCATCCGTGGTTCAGCGCTTCAAGCATTGAACGGCAATGATGGCGAATATGGTGAGAAATCAGTTCTTGCACTTGTTGAAGCGCTTGACTCTTACATCCCAGAGCCAGAGCGTGCAATCGATAAAGCATTCTTAATGCCAATCGAAGACGTATTCTCGATTTCTGGTCGTGGTACAGTAGTAACTGGCCGTGTTGAAGCGGGTATCATCAAAGTAGGTGAAACTGTTGAGATTGTTGGTATTCGTGATACAGTTGCAACGACTGTAACTGGCGTTGAAATGTTCCGTAAACTTCTTGACGAAGGCCGTGCGGGCGAGAACTGTGGTATCCTTCTTCGTGGTACCAAGCGTGAAGATGTACAACGTGGTCAAGTACTTGCTAAACCAGGTACAATCAAGCCACACACTAAATTCGATGCGGAAGTATACGTACTTTCTAAAGAAGAAGGTGGTCGTCACACTCCATTCCTGAACGGTTACCGTCCACAGTTCTACTTCCGTACAACTGACGTAACTGGCGCGATCAAATTACAAGATGGCGTAGAAATGGTAATGCCTGGTGACAACGTTGAGATGTCAGTAGAGTTAATCCACCCAATCGCAATGGACCCAGGTCTACGTTTTGCGATCCGTGAAGGTGGTCGTACTGTAGGTGCTGGTGTTGTTGCTAAAGTAACTGCATAATCGCTTAGAGTGATCAAAAAAACACCCCTTTGGGGTGTTTTTTTATGTCTATTGTTCGACAATCTATCCTTAATTGTGTCCTAAACTGATACCTTGCTGTCCTAAACTGCACTTAATTCATCGCAATAAAACCGTAATATAAAACACAAGAAAATGAACAAAAGTACTAAATGGAAATTTTCCATTTAAAAGGAGTCAACAGCATGAATGCTAAAGTAAATATTTCAAATCGTGCAGGTGCAAGTTTCCCAGTACGTCGTATGAATTTTGATTTTGATGAAGTACCTGAATACTGGATGAGTGGCTCAGCAGGTCTTACACATTTTATGACTGCATTATCTGCTTTATTTCCAGATGGTGAGAAATTATTTATTGATTCAGTTCGTGCTGTGCGTTATCACCCAGCGATTAAAGAGAATGAAGAGCTGCAAAAAGAGATTAGTGCGTTTATTGGTCAAGAAGCAATGCACACTCAAGAGCATGTAAATTTTAATGCTTCTGCACAAAAGTATGGTCATGATGTTAGATCTTTAGAGCAGATTACGGGACGTTATATCCAATTTGCGCTTAAGAATTTTTCAAAAATCGTCAAACCGTTTGGTATGACAAGAGAGATGGTTGATCTAACGGCAACAACAGCGCTGGAGCATTTTACTGCAACGATTGCTTCCGAATTATTACGCAATAAACACATCCAAGATTTAATGACAAATGACACCATGTCATATATGTGGTTCTGGCATGCAGTTGAAGAAAATGAACATAAAGCAGTGGCTTACGATGTCTATGAGTCAGTATTTGGAACTGGATTGAAAGCATATAGTTTACGTACTACAGCACTTGTATTTGCTATGGCTTTAATTTTTATTCTTCAATCTTATTTTACCTTACGTCTACTTCAACAAGATAAAAAACTAAATCTGAAAGAATTAGGCATGATTTACAAATATGCTTATAGTCCATCAAAAGGGATTATTACAGGTATGGCGGGTGAAATGTTGGCTTACTTTAGACCACGTTTTCATCCAAATGATTTAGATACCGTACAATTACTTAAAGATTGGAAGGCGAAATTAGGTTTTTAAATTAAAAGATCTATTAGCTAGACCTATGTAAAAAGAGCAATAAAATTGCTCTTTTTTTATTTTGAATATTACATTAAATAGACTTTTTAAAATCATACTGACATGTCCTAAGATGATGCTTTTCTGACCTTATCTGCACTTATTTAATGCGTTCAAAGAAGCGTATAAATAAAGCATAGATAATTTTTAATCAAATATATCCATTGGCTAGGAGAAGAAGGTATGAATGCTAAGGTCAATATTTCAAACCGCGCTGGCGCTAGTTTTCCTGTACGCCGAATGGATTTTGAATTTGGCGAAGTTCCACGGTATTGGGCAAATGGCGATGCTGCTTTAACTCATTTTATGACTGCACTTTCAGCACTGTTCCCAGAGGGTGAACAATTTTTTGTGAATAGTACCCGTGCAGTTAGAAATGATCCAAAACTTGCTGGTCCTCGATTACAAAAAGAAATTAGTGCTTTTATTGGACAGGAAGCAATGCATTCAAAGGAACACTTGGCTTTTAATGCAGCTGCGCAAGCTTATGGTTATGATGTGCGCAAATTGGAGGCTCAAACAGGTAAAGTGATTCAGTATGGCGTTGCTATAAGTACTAAATTATTAAAACCATTTGGTTTTACAAAAGAGATGATTGGTTTAACGGGTACTTGTGCCTTGGAGCATTTTACATCAACGATTGCTGAAGAACTATTGTCTAACCCAGATATTCAATCCATGTTTATGGATGAGACCATGTACCATTTATGGATGTGGCATGCAGTTGAAGAAAATGAGCATAAAGCGGTGGCATTTGACGTTTATGAAGCGATGTATGGGCAAGGATTTAAAGCTTATTTTATGCGTTCATTAGCTTTAGTGATTGCAATGGGTTTAATTTTTATTACCCAGTCATATTTCACTGCGACTCTTTTAAAAACTGATGGCAAACTTACATGGCGAGATACCAAATATATGCTCAAGTTCATGTATGGCTACAAAGGTTTTATGACACGTCAAATTCCAACGTTATTGGCATTTTTAAAACCAAAATTCCATCCGAATGATGATGATACAACAGCATTATTGAATAAATGGCGCGCTGAATTAGGCTTTAATCTAAGTTAACTAAAATGGGCAATTAAAATTGCCCATTTTTTTATTCAAATTTACAATCAAATTGCTGATAATCTGCATCAATATTTTATAGAGTGATAGATCGTGATTCGATTGATGCAAGAGAGCGATGTAGAGAGTGTTGTTGCAATTGAGCGCTTAGTACAAACACATCCTTGGTCGAAACAACAATTTCAAGAATCTTTAGCTTCATATCAGTGCACGGTCTATGAGCAGTCGAATCAGGTTGTTGGGTTCTGTATTTTGCAGCCTGTTCTAGATGAGGCCAATTTATTACTGATGGCGATTCATCCAAGCCAACAGGGCAAAGGTTTTGGATACGAGTTGTTAGATTATTCCATTCAACTTTTAAAAAATAATCCAATTCAAATTTTTTTAGAAGTACGTGAAAGCAATCTTGCTGCAATTCGTTTGTATGAAAAAACGGATTTTCATCAAATAGACTTACGCAAAAATTATTATCCAAATTTAGATGGTACAAAAGAGCATGCTGTGATTATGGTCAAAACATGCACTGATGATTTTGCTGCTTTATTTAATAATTAAGTTATCCCACTCCGATGGTAGTGTCGTCATTAATGAATTTCCAAGTTGATGAATCTCTTTTTCTAAGAGTGGGCGGTTAAGGCGACGCCATTGTCCATCTAATAATAATTCCAGTGGCGTATATTGTGATTTATAGTTCATTTTAGCTGAGTGAGGCACCCAATACCCTAAATATAAGTAATCTAAATTTAAAGTGCTGACATATTCAATTTGTTTAAGAATCGCAAAAACACCAAGTGAACGACGTTGTTCTTGAGGATCAAAAAAAGTATATACAGCAGAGAGACCATCATCCATTAAGTCACAAGTAGAAACGGCAATAAGTTTCTGATCATCCCAAAGTTCAATGAAAAAACTTTCTGTACAACTGTGAACGAGGAATTTTTCAAACTGATCTAATGTTGCTGGATACATATCGCCATCTGCATGACGCTCGTTAATATAACGCTCATACAAATCATAATGCTGTTGAGTGGCTTGCGAAGTTGGCAAAATACTCATTTTTAAATCTTGATTACGTTTCCATGCCTTCTTCTGGCTACTATTCATTTTAAATTCTTGAATTGGAACGCGACAAGACAAACATTGGCGACATAAATGGCATTCTGGTCGATAGACAAAATCGCCACTACGTCGAAAACCGACACGCGAAAGTTCAGACAATGTCACCACATCAATACGGTGAATTGGATCTAAAAATACCATTCGAGCTGATTTGTTATCGAGATAACTGCAGTCGTGTGGCGGTGTTATATAGTACTGTAAGTCATTTAAAAGGGACTTGGGTTGGTATGATTTCATTAATCTCCCTCCAAGGTGTTAATCCATTAACCGTCTAATTTTGCAAAAACTGCTATTGTTTTACTTGAAAATACACGTTCTTGATAACTTTTCCAATTGATAGAGGGGGCAATAATTACATCTTGTAACGATTTTAGGTAGACTTGGCGAGAAAGTGTACGCGCACCTAAGCTTAAAAGATGATCATTGACCAGTTGGCAATCAATCCACGGCAACTGATTTTCCTGTCCAATCAGCATCAGGGTGTAGAAAGCCATCTTGGAAACATCAGTTTCGGTGCTAAACATCGATTCACCAAAACAGCCTTTACCTATCGTTACGCCATATAGTCCACCAACTAATTTTTCTTGTTGCCAGACCTCAATGCTGTAGGCATAACCCGCCTTAAATAGAGAACAATAGCCTTCGATTATATCTTCACTAATCCATGTTGCATTTGCGTAGCTACGGGGGAGTGAACATGAGCGTATTACATCTTCAAAAGCATGATTCACTGTAATCCGATAATCATGTTTTTTCATATTTCGAATTAATGATTTACTGGGTTTATATGCATGTGGCTCAATAATGCAGCGTGGTTCAGGACTCCACCAACAAATTGGTTCATCTTCGTTAAACCAAGGGAAGAGACCATGTGTATAGGCCTCAAATAATGTAGCAGGTGATAAGTCTGCGCCAATACAAATAAAGCCATGTCCTTCTGGATCGGCTTCAATAGGATCTGGGAAAATATATTTTGATAAAGGCAGCGCTTGCATAGTTGCTAAAGTGAATAAGAATGATTCTAAATTAACGCAACTAGAGCGCGTTGACAATCTATTCTAAATTGTCAACGCAAGGGAATATAGAGATTACTTCAAATTGTCGAGATATTTTTCAGCATCCAAAGCAGCCATACAGCCTGATCCTGCTGAAGTGATCGCTTGACGATAGATACTATCTGCTACATCACCTGCGGCAAATACGCCTTCAATAGAAGCGGCTGTTGCATTGCCTGAAGTACCACTTTGAACTTGAATATAACCTTCACGTAGGTTTAATTGACCATCAAACATTCCTGTATTCGGTTTATGTCCAATTGCAACAAAGAGACCTTGTACTTGAATATCTTGTGTTGTTTCATCTTGTGTAGACTGAATGCGAACAGAGGTTACACCTGTTTTATCACCTAGAACTTCATTTACTTGATGATTCCAAATAATACTGATCTTACCTTCTTTCTCTTTTGCAAAGAGATGATCTTGTAAGATCTTTTCAGAACGCAAGCTATCGCGGCGATGAACCAAAGTAACGTGAGCAGCGATATTCGATAAATAAAGCGCTTCCTCAACAGCCGTATTACCACCGCCTACAACCATCACATTTTGGTTTTTATAGAAGAAACCATCACAAGTCGCACAAGCACTTACACCTTGACCCATAAATGCAGCTTCAGATTCAAGACCTAAATATTGTGCTGTTGCGCCTGTAGCAATAATAAGAGCATCGCAAGTGTACTCTTCCATATCACCTTTTAACACAAATGGACGCGTTTTAAGGTCTACTTCGTTGATGTGATCATAGACAATTTCTGTACCGAAACGTTCTGCATGAGCTTGCATACGCTCCATTAACACAGGACCAGTTAATCCTTCAGGGTCACCAGGCCAGTTATCAACTTCAGTGGTCGTTGTTAATTGACCACCTAATTGTAAGCCTGCAATCAGTGTCGGTTTAAGGTTGGCACGCGCTGCATAAACTGCCGCGCTATAACCTGCAGGACCAGAACCCAAAATAATTAACCGTGAGTGACGAGCGCTCATTAAAGAACATCCTTTTTATATTGAAACTTTTAAAATTATACGTGAATCCACAGGGGAGTGGGTTGGATAATATTGATATACTTAATCGAATTGAGCTATATCATGGAGAGCATTTACTGATATTTCATCAATGTTTGCAACAACAATGGATGTTAACAACAACAGTAAACAATCGTGCATCTTTTTTGTAAGAACGAGTGCATAATATAAAACTTATTGATCAAGGTCAGTTAGACCTTAATCGATACCTACAAATAACAAATTGGGTTACAGGACTGTATATGGCTGCGGTGTCAAGTGTTTATGCACAACGCTTTTTAATGACATTATTTTTGATTTCTTTTGGCATTTATCTATTTCTTGCCACAGTAACCTACACACCTTTTGATCCAGGTTGGATGCATATTTCCAGTGATACGCAACAGGTCTCAAATGCAAGTGGTGTTGCAGGTGCTTGGATTGCAGACTTGTTATTCGGTTTTTTAGGGTGGGCAAGTTTGTTCATTCCTTTATTTCTATTTATCGAAGCAATTCAAGTATGGTGGCCTAGAAGTTTTTTAAATCGCCCATTCCGTTATGCAGCACAGTTCTTCTTGATTCTGTCCATTTCTAGTTTGTTGTATCTACATTGGAATGTTCCAGCAGATACTTTAGAAAATGCAGCAGGTGGTATTATTGGTTATGAGTTGGGTCAGAGCCTTTCTCAGCTTTTAACCATTTATGGTGCAACATTTTTTTTATTTGCTTTCAGTATTTTATTATTCACTTTAGCTTTTGGTATTCAATGGAATAAAACTTGGGCAACATTAAAAAATACGCCAGCATATTTACAAGATTTGTTCTATAAAAATATACCTCAACACGAATCTGCTTATGATTTGACTGAACAATTAGCCTCAACAGAAACACCAACTATAAAGCAAAAAGCTCCACTCCAAGCGGCGGATTCAAATATTGTAGAGGCGAATGATACAGCCCAAAGTACACAGCACAGCATTGCAGCTAAAACAGCATCGACAGACAATGCACATCATCAATTATTAGCCGAAAAACTATTTGCTGATGTTGTTGCCAAAGAGCAGCAAAGTGTTCAATCACAAGAAGTATTATCAACAGAAGATTTTGAGCAAACTTTAAAACAAGCACATCAACTTGCAGCCGATAGCCAGCGTTTAATTCAAACAGGTGAAGTATGGCGTGCATTACAACATGATGATGCGAGCCATAAACAAGAAATTGATGCACTTTTGCGAGCGGCAGATGATGCTATAAATCCTTCATCTCAATATGTACACGCAGCAACGGAAGTTTCTTCTGTAGAGCAACGTCCTCATCAGAGTCCAGTCGATTGGAATGATGACCAAATATTCGATGAATTATTGGCTGCTGTTCCTAATAGTAAAACGGCTACGGATGTACATAAGCCATTTATTCAAGAAATGCGATCAACGGCAAAAAATGAAAGTGATGAAATTGACTTTGATATTGAGTTAGATTCAATAGACGTTCAATCTGTACCGCAAGCAACGGTAGTTCAGTCGCATCATACGATCAAAAACATGATCGCTGACGATAAGCAAAGTATTTTGGATGAAGGCTTTGATGAATTTGAAGATTTGTTCATTGAAGACAAACAACAGCAATCTGTATTGCAAACTCCGAGCTATGCGCAGTCTTCGGCTTTTGTAAAAGCACCTATTGAGATTGAAACACCTAAAGAGAGTTTATCAAAAGAAGCATTTATTGAAGCATGGCAAGAAACTGCGGGTAAAGTTGAAGAAAATTTTGATATCGAAGATGATTTTGATTTAGACGCGCCGTTAACAGACTCATTTGGTCGTCCGATGTCTCGTGCGATGCAAGTGGCTCAAAAACGTCGTGATTTACCAACTTTGCCAGGTTTAGAATTATTGGACGAAGTAGATCCGAATAAAAAGGTGAACTTTACAGCTGAACAATTAGCTCGTTTGTCTGAACTGCTAGAAATTAAATTGCAAGAGTTTAACGTCAAAGCTCAAGTGGTGGAGGCTCAACCTGGGCCTGTCGTGACACGTTTTGAACTCGATCTTGCACCAGGTGTAAAAGCATCTAAAGTGACCAATATTTCGCGTGACTTAGCACGTTCAATGTCAATGGCATCTGTTCGTGTGGTTGAGGTGATTGCTGGAAAACCTTATATCGGCATTGAAGTCCCAAATAGCAGCCGCGAAATGGTTCGACTGATTGAGTTGTTAAAGACACCTGCATTTGAAGACCCAGCGGGTTTACTTTCGATGGCGATGGGTAAAGACATTTCAGGTAATCCTGTGATTACTGATTTGGGTAAAGCACCGCATATGTTAGTTGCGGGAACAACTGGTTCTGGTAAGTCAGTAGCTGTTAACTCAATGATTTTATCGATGTTGTTAAAATACACACCTGATCAATTGCGTTTAATTCTAATTGACCCAAAACAGCTTGAATTAGCTAACTACAATGATATTCCACATTTATTAACACCTGTTGTTACTGATATGAAAGATGCTGTAAGTGCATTGAATTGGTGTGTAAATGAAATGGAGCGTCGTTATAAGCTAATGTCTTTTCTAAAAATTCGTAAATTGGCTGACTATAACCGCAAAGTGGAAGAAGCGATTGCCAATGGTGAAGATTTGATTGATCCAACTTGGAAAGCTAGTGATTCAGTTGTAGGGGAGCGTGCACCGCGATTAGCTCCTTTACCATCGATTGTGATTGTTGCAGATGAATTCGCTGACATGATTATGCAGGTTGGTAAAAAAGCTGAGGAGATGATTACCCGTCTGGCACAGAAATCTCGTGCAGCAGGTATTCATTTACTACTTGCAACACAACGTCCCTCAGTTGACGTCATCACAGGTCTGATTAAAGCGAATATCCCAACACGTGTTGCATTACGTGTAAATAGTAAAATTGACTCTCGAACAATCCTTGATGCAGGTGGGGCAGAAGATCTATTAGGGCACGGTGACATGCTATTCTTAGGGCCAGGTAAAATCGAACCTGAGCGTGTGCATGGTGCGTTTATTAGTGATGATGAGGTGAACCGCATCTGTGACGCTTGGCGTGAACGTGGTGAGCCTGATTATGTTGATGAAATCTTAACCCCATTTGATGAAGAACCAACCTCACGTGGTTTTGAAGATGGTGATGGTGATCCTAATCGTGATGCACTTTATGATCAGTGTGTTTCTTTTGTACTTGAAACGCGCAAGGCTTCAACATCATCGTTACAACGTAAATTTAGTTTGGGGTATAACCGAGCTGCACGAATTATTGATCAAATGGAAGAGAACGGGATCGTAAGTTCAATGGGAGCTAACGGCAAACGTGATATTCTCGTTTAATAAGAATATTCCACTAATAAAGCCCCTCTTTAGGGGCTTTATTGTTATAGGTTTATCAATTTTATATAGTAATAATCACGTTTTTTATTTAAGCTTATTGTTTAAAAATACAAGCTAAAGGGTGAGCCATGTTTGTTGCATTATGTACACTCATTTTTGTGCGCTTATCACTCCAGGGCCTGATTTCTTCTTAGTCTCTCAAACTGCTGTCAGCCGTTCTCGTAAGGATGCAGTATTGGTTGCATTTGGTATTTGCTTGGGGGCAATGGTCTGGTCACTTTTAGCATTGATGGGACTGAATATTATTTTTGAAAAGATGGCTTGGCTAAAACAAGGCCTTTTAGTCGCTGGTGGTTTATATTTATGTTGGTTGGGATACCAAATGCTTCGTTCAGCTTTTTCAAAAGGTGAGCAAAGTATCAAACAGATAGTATTACCTCAGTCGCCTTATTTATTTTTTATGAAAGGTTTACTCACTAACTTATCGAATCCTAAAGCAGTGATTTATTTTGGCAGTGTATTCTCATTATTCTTAGCCAATCCTTTATTTGATCAGCATCACTCTTTGCTTTTTATTATTATTGCGATAGAGACTTTGCTGTGGTTCTTAGTGGTAGCGTTTGTATTCTCATTGCCTACATTCAGAACAGCATATCAAAATTTTGCAAAATGGATTGATGGTATTTCTGGTGGGATTTTTACCTTACTGGGCGTTTATTTGATTGGTAGTCGATAAAATAAAGAGATAAAAAAGCCTGCTTTAAGCAGGCTTTTTTATCTTAAGCAAATTTTGCTAATACTTCTAAGAAGCCGTCTTTTTGACGTGGAAATTGAGCGATCACGTCATGAATACGCTGTCCTTCAGGATTAGTCGCATTTAAATCACGACCATCAGCTAAAAATTTGGTGATCAAGCGCTCATAGTCGAAGGGACGCATATGTTTGAAAGCATGATAGAGCACATGGAAGTCAGCATTGACATCTGCTGGTGGAAGTTGGTTGAGGTAGGCAAAAACACGCTCATCTGACCATTCTTCATTGAAAGTTGCTGGCTGTGATAATGCCATGACAATCTCCTCAGTCTTAAAATAATAAAGGCAAAATACAGGACTGAATAATTAACAAAGCATGGCTTTGTTCAGTCGCAATGTATTTTGCCTTTATTTGTGAAAAATCGCTAATGAAAAAACTTCTATCGATCTTCAGGTAAATTGATATTCATTTCTAACATTTCGATATTTGCTTCTGAACGAACTTGCATTTGAATGTGCTGTTCATCTACACCACGAACGTAACGACTGACCACTTGCATGATTTCTTTTTTCATTTGGTCAATTTTGTCTTGGCTTAAGCGACGACCTAAACCTTGTTCAGATGCAACAATAACTTTTAAGCGATCTTTGGCAGTTTGTGCACTTGATGGTTTTTCATCACTGCTAAAAAGTTTACTCCAAAATCCTGCCATAATTACGCTCCAAATAGTCTAGCTAACCAACCTTTTGGCTGTACTGCAATGTGTCGATAAGGACGATCTTCGCCTAGGAAACGAGCGACTAAATCATCATAGGCTTGCCCAGCTTTAGTTCCATCATAAAGAATTACGGGCTTACCTTCGTTCGATGCTTGAAGTACGCTTGGACACTCAGGAATAACACCCAAAGTCGGAACACGTAAAATATCTTTTGAAATATCATCAATCGTTAACATTTCTTGTTTGTCAGCACGTTCAGGGTTGAAACGTGTGATACAGAGATGTTTACGGATACGGCCTTCGTTGTGTTCAACTTTTTTAGTTTTACTATCAAGCATACCAATAATACGATCAGAGTCACGTACTGATGAAATTTCTGGGTTTGTCACAATGATTGCTTCATCAGCATGATACATTGCCAGGATCGCGCCACGCTCAATACCCGCAGGTGAGTCACAGATGATGTAATCAAACTCTTGAGATAGTTCATCAATGACACGTGCAACACCTTCATCGCTCAAAGCGTCTTTATCACGTGTTTGAGATGCTGGAAGAATGTATAGGTTTTCGATTTCTTTATCACGAATCAGGGCTTGTTGTAAGCGAGCTTCATTATTGATGACATTGACAAAGTCATAAACGACACGGCGTTCACAGCCCATGATCAAATCGAGATTACGTAAACCTACATCGAAATCAATCACAACAGTTTTATGACCACGTAGGGCTAAACCTGTTGCAAAAGATGCGCTTGTTGTAGTTTTACCTACACCACCTTTGCCTGACGTTACGACAACAATTTTGGCCACCGAATCCACTCCTATTTATGGTCATACGGCCCTAAAAGGGCTTTTTGGGTGTTTAACAAGTTAAATTAAAACTGTAAGGCTTCAAATTCAAGCTCTTGCTTGTTATTTAAATAAATATGTACGGGTTTTTTGATCATATCTTTAGGAATATCATCTGCGACACAATATGTCCCTGCGATCGAGATTAACTCTGCTTCTAGTGAATGACAAAAAATTCGAGCTGAAGTGTGCCCACCTGCGCCTGCAATGACTCTACCACGAGCATTGCCATAAATGTGAATATTTCCAGACGCAATGACTTCAGAGCCACTATTCATACCCGCATTCAAGATAATATCACCTTGCTCCTGTACCAAACATTGTCCAGTACGCAAAATCTCATCATGATACGAGGTGATATGCGTAGTCTGTGTTTGTTTTTGTGGTGTTTGTATTTCCTGAGTTTCAGTATTTTTTTCAGGTGCTTGAACAACGACTTGCTCTTTTGATGCTTTGATACGCTGTAAAGGTTGATCAGCAGGCAATACAGGAAATTGAATCGCCCGAGCTTCATCACCTAAAATTCCATCAATTACCGCCATTGGCTGTAACCCAAGATCAATCAGCAATTGAATTAAGGCAATCAGTTCTTGTTCAACGGTACTGTCAATAATGACTAATGTTCCAAGATAAGAACCTTCATTGAGGGTGCTTGTAAGTTGCTGGCGGATCGCATTATGGTCATTTGTGTCGAATGTTAATCGACTAAAATTCACCATTCTGCCCGTAATCCGTATATCAGCCATAATTTATCCTTAAGGGCTTTTTTAAGCACTCTATTGTGTTAAAGCATGTTGTAAATAAAAGCAAATGCTAGAACAAATTACAGGAATTCTCTAGCTAGATTGGTAAATTTTCTTGTAATCATTCTGCTTTTTTATCCAATTGATCATATTCACGTAAAGTTTGCTGCCATTGTTTGACTTTGACTTGTTTTCGTATGGCTGCAAGACTTTCAAATACCACTGATTCGACCAATTCTTCTAAGTATTTATTATCAATATTCAATTCACTGACTTTTTCTGCAATAAATACATAATTCTCATTGGGTTGATTTACAGATCCGTTAGTAAACGGCTCAATTAAACCTGCACTGATATTTTCACCCAAACGTTGCCCTATACTTTGAATTTGCTGTTCAATTCGCCCACCTACGATTGGGATTAGACGTAATAATTGAGTTAGCTCAGGCGTATCTTCAATGGCTTGATTAACAATAATCCCTACTTTTTGCGTAATGATCGGTTGTTGTGCTTGTAACGTTTTTGCTAAAGATTCTTGCAATATAGAAGAAAGGGCAACGGTAAATAATTGACGATGATGATCCACTAACTCATGAATAATATCTTTATGACTTGAACTGGTTTCTAGCTCCTGTCGGACGCCATCTACAACTGTAATCACCACACGATCTGACAATTCTTCCATAACGACACTGTAATAAAAAAGTGCCTTAATTCGAATATTATCTGGAACGACTTTATAACCTAGTTCATGTAAACGATAGGCAATGATACCTGCGCGGAATAAACGTAGAAAACGTAAATGGGGAATAATCGCTAAGATTTCATACCAATGAATAAATGGAAAAAACCACCAACGAGCATGGTGTTTATTCACAATCGCAATTGCCCATCGCACGGCAAGTTCAGTGATTAAAAAAATAATAAACCATGCTTCGGTGATAATCACCCAAGGGTGCAGATAGCTACGATAGAATTCAAGTACACCAGCTAAATGGATCGTATTAAAAAACCATTCGCCAATATTACTCATTAAAAAAAAGTTCATGCCTAAGCAGAACAAATTAAAAACAATAATAAACACCATGAAAATGTCATAAACCAGAAACAGTTTAAAAAACTTAGTGTTTGGATTTACAAGGTTATATTTAGAGTTTTGTTTTGAGTCCTGCTGAGTCATGTGGTGAGTCAATTCCTAATCAGACTATTGATAATATTTAGATTTCATTTGTGAAATCAGTTGGTCTTTCTCTGTCCAAATTTGGTCGACCCATTGCTGGAAGCGTTCGCGGTAGATTGGATCATCTTCATAATTTCCACCCAGTACCCAATCTGGAATTTCTATTTTACGTAAATCCACAGCAATACGTGAAACATTGCCTAGCCAGAAATCACCATAATCTGGTGCACCATCAGGATAGACAATGGTCATATCAACCAAAGCATCAATCTTATCGCCTAAGATGTTTAAAGCCAATGCCAAGCCACCTGCTTTTGGCTTAAGTAAGTTTTGGTAGGGTGATTGCTGTTTTGCTTGTTTTTCTGCGGTAAAGCGAGTGCCTTCAAGATAATTGAGTAGTGTAAAAGGCTGACTTAATAATTGTTCACAGGCTTTACGTGCTTCTAACATATCGCGATGTTTCAGTTCTGGGTTTTTAGCCACTTGTTCCTTTGAATGACGTTTCATCATTGGGAAACCCAAAATCTTAAAGGCTTGCCCAACAAAAGGAATAAAGATGAGTTCCCACTTGGTAAAGAAGCGGGTGAGTGGCATACGTGTGAGACCAAAATATTGATTTACTGTGGTGTCAACCCAACTTTGATGATTACAAATCATCATATAACGACCTTGTAAATTCAGATCGAGCTTTTCATCAATACTAATTTCCCATTTAAGATTTGGTAAGACTTTTTCAATCAGTTGATTATTTACCCCAATCCAACTATTCGCCAACTGAATATTGGTTTCATCTACCTTTTTTGATTTTTTAAATAATTTTGTAAAACCAAGAGCAAGAACAGGAGGACCATGTAAAAAAGTACTTCCTGTGATTACAGAACCAACAGTAAGTCCTTTAGTTACCCTTTCTAATAACGATACTTTTTTATTTGTGGTAGACATAAATCAAACCTTGGGTGCTAATTTTCGATAAAACAATGCTTTTAACTATAAACAACAGATATTTAAATACAACTGTATATTTTTAAATATTCACAATTTTCATATATTCCAGTACTTATAGATACAAAATCTGGGAAATTAAAATTTTTACCATAGAAGACTTAGATGATTACTTAATTTTTAATAATGTGACTTATTTCTCATAAGTGTATTTTTATGCAAAATAATAAACAGTGGAGAGAATGTGAGTATAAGATCAAGAAAAGTGCATCAAAATATTACAAAAATATAAATAAACTGTTTGTTATTAACAAAATATCAATGGTCTGGCTTGATTTTCTCATTCATTATTTGTTCAGACAACAAAATACATAGACAGGAGCTACGCAATGCGTGCATTAGTAATTTCAACATTGGTAGGGGCTGGATTGGTACTTTCTGGTTGCCAAACAATGAGCGGACAAGGTAATGATATCGGCGGTGTTTCATACGACAAAGCTGCTTTAGGTACATTAATTGGTGCGGCGGCTGGTTACGGTGTTTCTAAAGGTATTAACAACGGTAGCAGCAGCCAAAACAACCGTGCAATTGCAATTGGTGCGATTCTTGGTGGTGCAAGTGGTTTATATCTCGATAATAAAGAGAAAAAATTACGTGAGCAAATGGCAGGTACAGGTGTTGATGTAAGTCGTAATCCAGATGGTTCTGTTCAATTGATCATGCCGGGTAGCATCACGTTTGATACCAATAAATCAAACATCAAACCAAACTTCTACGGTACTTTAAACAAAGTGGCGCAAACTTTAGCTGAAGATAACAAGAGCGCAATCTTAGTTACTGGCTACACAGACAATACTGGTAATGATTCAATCAATATCCCATTGTCTCAAGCACGTGCTCAATCAGTTAAAAACTATTTAGCAAGCCAAGGTGTTTCAAGCAGCCGTATTGATGCACAAGGTTTAGGTTCTTCTAATCCTATCGCTTCAAATGCAACTGCTGCTGGTAAAGAACAAAACCGCCGTGTAGAAATTAGCATTTATGCAAAACAGTAATTATTACTGATTTAAAAAACCACCTTCGGGTGGTTTTTTATTATGTCGAACAGCTGGCGACAAGCTATGGCGTGTTATTTGTATAAGGCATCATAATTTATACAGATCCCAAGATTTACTATTGGGATTCTAAAACAGAGATGTCTATAATCATGCTCGAAAACGTGAGAGGTATTACGAGATGTCATCTGCCAGTCAACTCAATGACAAGCAACTTGAAGCGATGAAATATGTTCAAGGGCCATTGTTGGTGCTCGCAGGTGCGGGTTCAGGTAAAACCTCAGTGATTACACGAAAAGTTGCTTTTTTGGTACAGCAATGTGGTATTCCAGCACATCGTATTACTGCCATGACCTTTACCAATAAAGCCGCACGTGAGATGAAGGAGCGTGTCGCTAAGTTATTGTCACGTGAAGAAGCAAAAGGACTCTCAGTTTCGACTTTCCATACTTTTGGCTTAAATTTATTGCGTTTAGAATTAAAAAACTTACCTCTTAAAGCCAATTTTTCGATTTTAGATGCAGACGACTGCAAACGAATTCTGATGGACTTAATGCAGCGCGATAATATGTCGGGCGCAGAAAGTAAAGAACTCATCGCCAAAGCAATGAAGAAAATTTCTGATTGGAAAAATGACTTAGTTTTACCAGAGCAAGCCCATTCAACGTGTGAAACAGTTGACGATGTACAGTTAGCACATTTATATCAACTCTATGAACGTAATCTGCGCGCTTATAATGCCGTTGATTTTGATGATTTGATTGTGATGCCAACACGTTTGCTACAAGAGAATGCTGAAGTCAGAGACAAATGGCAAAATCGTGTTCGCTATTTACTGGTAGATGAATATCAGGATACCAATACTGCACAATATACCCTTGTAAAACTTCTCGTTGGTGTGATGGGGCAATTCACCGCCGTAGGTGATGATGATCAATCTATTTATGCATGGCGTGGTGCAAAGCCGGAGAATATGGCTTTATTAAAAGAAGATTTCCATAATTTAAAAGTCATTAAACTTGAGCAAAATTACCGGTCAACCAGTCGTATTTTAAAAGCGGCTAATGCCGTAATTGAAAACAATCCACATATTTTTGATAAAAAATTGTGGAGTGATAAAGGACATGGTGAAAATATCCGTGTGATCACGTGTTTAAATGACGATGATGAAGCGGAACGTGTTGTTAAAGATCTCATCACGCATAAATTGATGAATGGTAAAAATTGGAAAGACTATGCGATTTTATATCGTGGTAATTTCCAAGCACGCGTATTAGAAACGCAGCTCCGTCAAATGCAAATCCCCTATAAATTATCAGGTGGGCAATCATTCTTTGCTCGTGCTGAGATTAAAGATGTGATGAGCTATTTACGTCTCATTATTAATCCTGAAGATGATAGTGCTTTCTTACGAATTATTAATACACCGAAGCGTGCAATTGGGCCTGTCACCTTAGAGAAACTGGGACTATTTGCACAAGAAAATACCTTATCGTTATTAACAGCTTCTTCAGATCAACGATTGTCGATGGTATTGCCTAAGAAAGCTGCGACTCAATTACATGAGTTTGCTGACTTTATCGCAACATTTACCCGTGAATTGTTAGACGATGATGAGCCTGTACCTAAAGTTCGTCAAATGATTAATGAGGCAGGCTACATCGATTACGTGCGTGAGCAAGCAGCAACACCTGCTCAAGAAAAAACCAAAATCGATAATATTGAGAGCCTCTATACCAGTATCCAAAATCTGATTAATCGTACTGATGATGTCGATGAAAAGAATATTGAAAGTGTGATTCGTAAACTGGTATTGCTCGATATGTTAGAGCAGCAGCAAGAAGAAGAGGACACGGATAAAGTGAACTTATTGACGCTACATGCTGCAAAAGGATTGGAATTTCCTTATGTGTATATGATTGGCTTGGAAGAAGAGCTATTACCACATAAAAACTCGATTGCTTCAGAAACCATCGAAGAAGAACGCCGTTTAATGTATGTGGGCATTACCCGTGCTCGACAAGGGCTTACCTTGACACTTGCTGAGCAGCGTAAAAACGGTGGTCAAATGCGTCAAATGACCCCAAGCCGTTTCTTAGACGAATTACCACAAGATGATCTAGAGTGGCATGGTCGTAAAAAGAAACTCGCACCGAATGTTGATCCGAAAGAGCAAGCTCAGCAATATCTCGCAAATTTAAAAGCATTATTGAAACGTTAAGAAATAGTAAGTAGGAAGTTGTAATGAAAGTTCAAGTTAAAGTATTAGATGCTCGTTTAGGTCAAGAATGGGCGTTGCCTTCTTATGCCACAACGGGTTCAGCAGGTTTAGATTTACGTGCCTGTTTAGATACTGCAATTGATATTGCGGCTGGTGAAACGGTCTTAGTCAAAACAGGTTTAGCAATCTATATCGAAGATCCAAACTTTGCAGGTTTAATTTTACCGCGTTCAGGTCTTGGTCATAAACATGGTATTGTATTGGGAAACTTGGTCGGTTTGATTGATTCCGATTATCAAGGTGAATTGATGATTTCTGTTTGGAATCGTGGGCAAAGTACATTCCGATTAGAACCAGGTGAACGTTTGGCTCAATACGTTTTAGTTCCTGTAGTACAAGCTGAATTTGAACAAGTGCAAGAATTTGTTGCGACTGAACGTGGTACAGGTGGTTTTGGACATACAGGTCAACACTAATACTGCTTTCATTATCAATTTAAATGCAATGCTTTGCTTAAAAGCATTGCATTTCTGATATTGATTGTTCTTTGGATTTGTATTAAAAAGCAGCTGACAAATTATTTTAATTTTTTTAAACAAGGGTTAACTAATTTCTTAATTGTTCTGTTTTTTTTGAATCAGCTAATGATTATAAAAATAGGGGTTCACTGTGAATACAAAATATACATTTCCTCTGAGTATTTTTCGTGCTTATGATATTCGCGGAAAATTAAATCATTTAACACCTCATGTAATTCATTCAATTGGCTATGCTTTAGCACAACAATATAAAAATGCAGGACAATATCAAGTCGTTATTGGGTATGACGCACGTCTAACGAGTCCGACTTATGCCAATATTATTCAAAAGATTTTTCAAACACAGGGTTTAACAGTCACCAACATTGGATGTTGCTCATCGCCCATGATGTACTATATCGCGCGTGATTTTGGTGGGAACGGAATTATGGTAACTGCAAGCCATAATCCTAAATCTGATAATGGAATTAAATGGATTTTACAAGGAGAACCACCTAGCCCTGAGATTATTCAACAGGTCGGTTTAGCAGCTCAATTTGCGTTAGAAACAATTGAAAAGAATAGTGATCTACAAGAATTATCGCATCATATTATTCCTGAATTTTGTTTAAAATATCAACAATCATTATTAAGTGATATTCAGCTAAAACGCCCTTTAAAAGTTGCATTAGATGGTTTACATGGTGCAGCAGGTCGTTGTGCAAAGTTGGTTTTAGAAAAGTTAGGTTGTCAGGTTATCGCTTTACGTTGTGAAGCCAATGGGAATTTTCCTGATCATGCACCTGATCCCTCACATGCAAAACATTTAAAACAGTTGCAAGCGGCTATTCTTTCGGAAAAAGCAGATATTGGTATTGCCTTGGATGGTGATGGTGATCGAGTCGTTATTGTGGATGAGCTTGCCCATATTATTAGTCCAGACCGCTTATTGTCTTTATTCGCACAAATTTGTTTAAAACAGCATCCTCAAAAAGAAATCGTATTTGATGTGAAATGTTCACAAATGGTGGCTGAGACGGTACAAAAACTTCATGGCCAAGCCAAAATGATTCGTACAGGAAGTAGTTTCTTGCGCGCATATTTATCTCAATCAAAAGGCAATGCCGTATTTGGGGGAGAGTATGCGGGTCATTATGTATTTAATGATGGCCGTGGTTTTGGTTATGACGATGGTCTATATGCGGCGTTAAGAGTCATGGAATACCTGACTCAATCAGACGAAGCAAACCTTTCTGCATTATTAGCAATTTACCCTGAACGTTATTGTATTGAAGATACCTATATCAGTACCCATGATATAAACCCTAAACAAGTTTTAAATGATATTGAAATTCAAAGTCATCGTTTAGGCGCTCGTTTAAGTAAAATAGATGGTGTAAGACTTGATTTTGATGATGGTTTTGGCATTATTCGAGCATCTAATACGGGTGAGTATTTCACAGTTCGTTTTGATGCAGATAATCCAAGCCGATTAAGTGAAATCCGCCAAGAATTTGTTTCTATGATGCAAGAGCAATATCCGCAAATTGCACAAGAACTCGCACAAGCTTAATAAGGAGACACGCATGCCACATGAGCATATCGGCATTGATAAAGCAAAAATTTTGATTGAAGCTTTGCCGTATATTCAACGTTTTGCAGGTAAAACGTTGGTTGTAAAATATGGTGGCAATGCAATGACTGATCCAGAGCTTGAAAGCTCATTTGCACGTGACATTGTGCTATTAAAAACAGTGGGCTTAAATCCAATTGTTGTACATGGTGGTGGTCCGCAAGTTGACTCTTTATTAAAACGTTTAGGACAAGAGTCTGATCGTATTGATGGGATGCGTGTCACTGACCAAGCCACGATGGAAGTGGTAGAAATGGTGTTGGGTGGTAGTGTCAATAAATCGATTGTTAATCTGATTAACCAACATGGTGGTCGTGCAATTGGTTTAACAGGTAAAGATGGTAATTTACTTCGTGCCCGTAAATTGCTTATGGAAAAACAAGAAGCTGATGGCTCAATTTCTCAAATTGATTTGGGTATGGTCGGTGAAGTGACAGGCGTTAAAACCGATGTGTTGGAAATGTTTACCCAAGGTGATTTTATTCCTGTGATCGCACCATTAGGTGTGGATGAAGAAGGGAATACTTATAATATCAATGCTGATCTTGTCGCTGGAAAAGTTGCAGAAGCATTGGGTGCTGAAAAACTGATTCTATTGACCAATATCACAGGCGTATTAGATGAAAATAAAAACTTATTAACTGGATTAAGTACGCAAGAAGTAGATCGTTTAATTGAAACAGGCGTTATCTACGGTGGCATGATTCCTAAAGTCGGTTGTGCATTAGACGCGGTCAAAGGTGGGGTCGTGAGTGCACATATTGTAGATGGTCGAGTACCCCATGCAACATTATTAGAGATTTTTACTGACCACGGGGTTGGAACGCTGATTACCAATCGTGCGAAGCACTAAAGATTAAAAAAGACCTCATGAAGGTCTTTTTTTTCGTCATGATCTGTTCATGTTATAGTCATTTCAATGTCATTTAATCAATTTAAGGTAACTCTAGACATAAGGAGCTTTCATTATGCTAGAAAAATTAAATCATTATCGTCAGACATTAACTTCACCTTTACGCCAAAAACCATCACAAAATCAATTTCGGTTTGGGTGGGTGGACAATCTAAAAGAATTACAAGAAGTACAACGTTTTAGAGCAAATCAATTCTCTCATCAATTTGGTATCTCTTTTGAAGATGGTCTCGATCAAGATCTCTATGACTTTGGTTGTGAGCATGCTGTATTACGTGAGAAATGGACTGGTGAAATTGTTGCCTATACACGCCTTAAATTATTTCAGGGGCATGAGATTGGGCAAAGCTATAGCGCTAAAGAGTTTGATGTTGTTCCTAACCTTTCGCATTTGCCAAGTATTCTAGAAATAGGTCGTACCTGCGTACATCCACAATTCCGTTCTGGAAAAGCCTTATCAATGCTCTGGTTAAATTTGGTGCCAAAGGTGTTGTGGTCAATGCGTGCTAAGTACCTTATGGGATGTGTCAGTATTCATCTTGAAGATAATTTAGCGCGTGCCTATTACACTCATCGTCAGATTCAGCAATTGGGTGATCACCAAATTATTGATATTCGTTCAAAACGTGCATTCGAACCTGAGAGACCAGAATATAGCTTCCCACAAGATGAACGGATGCCAAAATTATTTGATACATATCTAGGTATGCAATCTAAGCTCTCTAAACAAGCATTTTATGATGAAGATTTCAAATGTTTAGATTATTTTGTTTTCTTAGAAATTAACAAAATTGCCACTTCTTTTGTCATGAATAAAATGGTGCAGCGATAGTTATATCATTGTTAGTCTAATACTGAGCACATATTGAGATTTACAAGATATCTAAACTTCATGCACAATAGGCTTAGATGTTAGATAGTTAGAAGATATGTGCCAGCTATTAGGAATGAATTGCGCTACACCAACAGATATTACTTTTTCCTTTCGTGGATTTTCTCAACGAGCTGGCGTTACGTCTGATCATTGTGATGGCTTTGGTATCGCATTTTTTGAAGACAAAGCATGTCGGTTATTTGTTGATAATCAATCTGCAGTTGAATCACCAATTGCAGATTTAGTTCGTAATTATCCTATTAAATCTCGTAATGTGATTGCACATATCCGAAAAGCAACACAAGGCAAAATTACGCTAGAAAATTCACATCCATTTTTACGTGAGTTATGGGGGCGGCATTGGATTTTTGCGCATAACGGTGATCTACACGATTTTAATCCTCAGCTTAGTGGTCGCTTTGAACCTGTCGGTAATACAGACAGCGAACGTGCTTTTTGTTATTTATTAGATCAAATGGTTGAAGCGTTTGGATATACAGAACCGTGTATAGAGAAAGTTTTTTCTCTGTTAGAACGGATTTCACCTGAAATTGCTGAACATGGCACGTTTAATTTTTGCCTATCCAATGGGCAAGCATTATTTAGTTATGCGACAACTAAACTGCATTGGTTAGTAAGAGAATATCCATTTCAACCTGCGCATTTAATTGATTTAGACGTCAAAGTAGATTTTAGCGAGGTAACGACACCTGAAGATCGTGTTGCTGTTATCACGACTGAACCGCTCACACATAATGAATCATGGACTGCATATCAGCCAGGCGAAATGATTTTATTTCAGCATGGGAAACCTATTAAATATGCACTCACACGTGTTGAACGTTTAATTCGAGAAGCAGACAATCCACTGTTAAAACGAATCACCAAAGCAGATCAATATTAATTAGGTATAATCAAAACTAATACATGATATATACCTTTTTTATAATATAAATTCCTTAACTTTTTATATTTAAATTCCATTTTGAGTTTGGTTTTAAAATTGGTTAAAAAATACTTGAGTGTTTTGATTGGGTAAAATATTTAAATAAATATAAAACAATAATTTAATTTATTTTATTGAAAATATTTAAAATCTGACAAAAATGCTGTGTTTTTATTTAATTACTTAGTCGATATTATGTCCTTATTCAATAAATCACATTGGTTTTAGGAATCGATATGGGCATGAAATGGTCTACCGAATATAATACAGGAATAGAAGTAATCGATGATCAGCATCGACGTATTCTGGATTATATTAATGAAATCGCTGATTTAAAATATTCCCATGATCGTGTAAAAATGAAAAGTGTATTAGATAATATTATTGACTATACACAATCACATTTTACCTTTGAAGAAAGTTTACAAGAAGAAGCAAACTATAAGTATCGTGTACCTCACAAGCGTGTGCATGACTTATTTATTAAAAAAATAGAGGCTTATCGTGAGCGCTTTGAACTGGGTCATGAAATTGATAAAGAATTGCATGAAGCTCTCTCTAAATGGTTAATTAATCATATTCGCCATGATGATGCAGATTATGTTGGTGCAGTAAGAGAAAATATGATTGGCATTATTAAAGAAAATGAAAAGAAAAAAGGCAAGAATTGGTTTTCACGGTTCTTTGCTTAACAATAAAATAATAACAATAAGACCTCTTATGGTAGAAAAATAATAAGGTGAAGATGAGTAAAAAATAAGAGGTCAACTTAATATAATAATAATTAGGCGCGGCAAGTCATCTTTATGGTGATTTGCCTTTTTCTTTGGGCATCTTTTGTTTTGATTTTCAGACGTGACAAAGGCAAAATAGATTGAATATTTCATTGTAAGCTCCATAAAGAAGCACAATGAGTTCTAAGCTTTTTAAGGAATGCAGTATGCAGGACACAACTCTGTCACGCTGGCTTACACCAGTGATGGCGTTTTGCTTATCTTTTGTCATGATTAGCACATTAGCACCAACAGTGGGTATTCAAATTGATCGTCAATTTGATTTTTGGTTATTGTGGCTAGGAACCATGCTTTTATTAGCACTACCGATTGGTTTTCTTGAAATTGCCTTAGCGAAACGTTCACAGATGACCGCGTTACAAGCACTTTCTACTTTAACGCGTGATGCTGATGCTTCCCCGAAATGGCGTTTAGTAGGTTGGTTCGCTGTTGTTTTTGTTCCTTTCTTTGCAGGCAGTATGATAAATACCTCTGCTCACATTGTGACTGAGCAGCTTGGATTAGATCTTCCTGTTCAAATCCTTTTCGCTGTTTTTGCCGTTATAGCGCTTGGTTTATCTTTTATACCGCGCCAATTTTTAATTGGACTTACAACAATTGGAGTCATTGCTGCTTTCATTGGTGCAAATGTGATGGGCACTCAGTTAACGACTTGGCACTGGACAGGTATTGAGTTTAAAGAGTGGGGCAATGTTACAGTGCTCGCTTTAGTCGCAAGTGGTCTAGGTCTAGGATTGTATTGGCAAAGTAGCTTAGCGACAGTGAAAAAACAACAAGCGGTCACAAGTTCAGTCTTTCCGATCTGGGTCGCGCAGCTTATTGCTGTCATTGCATTTGGTTTCTTCTCTACCCAAGCGCAACTTCCAGCATTAGCGTGGGTTTTTGCTGCGATAATGTCCGCTGCATTATTGATTCAATTTGCTAAAGAGCAGTTAGCACAACGCCAACTTGCAATCATTATTCAATGGGGCATTATTCTCGCGGCAATTGCAGTTTGGGCTGTGCCACAAGTTGACCAAATTTTTAATACTCTCTTGATGATTTGGGGACTGGTGATTTGTTTGATTTATGCAGTTTTTGCAGGCTGGGTTATGAAGATTAGCCATCTTCGTAAAGCTATGGGTTTTAGTAATGAATTATTTTATAACGTATGGCGTATTGCGGTACGTTTAGTTTTACCGCTTTCAATTTTGATTGCGATTGTCGCAGTTATTGGGCAAGTTTTATAATGGAACAGAAACAAGTTTGGGTTGCATTTGTGACACCTGAACAGCAATTTATGATTGCCGTTCCATTCAATGAAGGAATGACTGCACAACAAGCGATTGATGCAAGTGGTTTAGCAGAACAGGTAAAACTTCCAGAGCTTTTAAATCTTGGTGTATTTGGTAGCAAGATTGAGGTAGATACTGTTTTGCAAGTGGGTGATCGAGTAGAGATTTATCGTCCATTGACGATTAATCCTAAAGATATTCGACGCAAGCGTGCCGCAAAGAACCCCGTTGGACGTTTTATTAAGGGTAATCGTTTCAGACCATCAAGTTCATAAATAAAACCCCTCACGAATGATTCGGTGAGGGGTTTCTTTTTTTGGGAAACTATTTATAGTGGTGGCGCAGTCAGAATCGCTTCTTTTGATGCTGGTAATCCAGGTTGTGATTCGGGAATCGTATCTAAACCTTCTAGACGTTCCACATTGCCATTCGCATCGAAATAAACTTTTAAGTGTTGACCACGCACTGCTGGTATTTTTGCTTTTTTAGCATAAGTACCTGGAGTGTAGTTGTAGATATAGTCCCAACGTAATGGATTTAATGGATCTGTAACAGTTGGACTACCCAGTAAGAAACGGACTTGCTGAAAGCTCATGCCGACTTGTACTTGTGATGCTTGTGCTTTAGTTAATGGCGTTCCCTGTGGAATATCGACTTTATAAACACCAAAGACTGAACAACCGCTAAGTACTGAAGTGACGAATAACGCCAGCATGATTTTTTGCATTTTGCTACACTATCCTGATAAATGATGATGCATTTGGTTCAAGGATAGATCATACTGCATCTAAACTCTATTGCCTATTCCAACTTAAGATTTGTTGAGAGACCTTTTTAAATGCCTATTTCCAATCAAGACTTACGCAAAGCTGGACTTAAAGTCACCCTTCCTCGTATTAAGATTTTGGAATTGTTAGAAAATTCAAAACAACATCATTTAAGTGCTGAAGATATTTATAAAACTTTGCTTGAACAAGGTGAAGATGTTGGTTTAGCAACTGTTTACCGAGTGTTAACACAATTTGAAGCGGCTGGCATTATCCAACGTCATCATTTTGAAAATAATCATTCAGTTTTTGAAATCATGCAAGAAGATCATCATGATCACCTTGTTTGCTTAAATTGCAACAAAGTTGTTGAATTTACGAATGATATTATTGAGAAAGAGCAACATGCTGTTGCAGATCAGCATAATTTTGCCTTAACTGGTCATTCATTAAACTTATACGGTTATTGTAGTGATTCTGAATGCCAAGATGCTTATCGTAAAAAATGAGTTTGATTTAGTTAAATCTTAGTACTTTACTAAAATTAAACAAATAAAAAGGAAGGTTTTAAAAAACCTTCCTTTTTTTAATGTCTTAATTCGAATTATTGACCATCAAAGGTAATATTTCGGCTCGCACTCAATAACTGATCTGTACCTTCTTCTGAAAGTTTAATTGTGAGACGTAAGTCATTTGGCGAGTCAGCATGCTTCAGTGCATCTTTATAAGTAATTTCACCTGCTTTATATAAATCAAATAATGCTTGGTCAAAAGTCTGCATACCCAACTCACGAGAGCGCTTCATGAGATCTTTGATTTCATGTACTTCACCTTTGCGTATGTAATCTGCCAAAAGTGGTGTATTAATCAGAATTTCAATTGCTGCACGACGTGAATTACCATCTGGCGTTGGAATCAACTGTTGAGCAACCATCGCCTTGAGATTAAGTGATAAATCCATATGCAATTGAGGATGGCGATCTGCTTCAAAGAAGTGGACAATGCGATCTAGTGCTTGGTTCGCATTATTTGCGTGTAGTGTTGCGAGTACTAAGTGACCTGTTTCCGCAAAAGCAATTGCATAGTCCATGGTTTCTCGAGAACGAATCTCACCAATCAAGATCACATCAGGTGCTTGGCGAAGCGTATTTTTTAATGCGACTTCAAATGAATCTGTATCAATCCCGACTTCACGTTGAGTGACAATACAACCCGCATGTTGATGTACGAATTCAATTGGGTCTTCAATGGTAATAATATGACCCTTTGAATTTTGGTTACGGTAACCAATCATCGAAGCTAATGAGGTTGATTTACCTGTACCTGTTGCACCAACAAAGATAATGATACCGCGTTTGGTCATGGCGAGTTCTTTTAGCACACTAGGGAGCTTGAGTTCATCCATGGTTGGAATGACAGTTTCAATACGACGTAAAACCATTCCAGGCATATCACGTTGTTGAAAGGCACTTACACGGAAACGGGCTGTTTTCTCACGATTGACGATCGCAAAATTACACTCTCTTGTTTCAGCGAATTCTTTACGCTGCTTATCTGACATAATTGAATGAAGTAACTGACCAACGACTTCACCTGAGAGTTTAGACTTTGAAACAGGCACAATTTGACCGTTGATCTTCATTGAAGGTTCAACATCTGCAGTCACAAATAAATCAGATGCACTTTGTTGAATCATTAAATTGAGTAAATCATTAAAGTCCATGATATTTCTCTAATCCGTTTATTATTATAGGAATGACTCAGGTTGTTTTGCTGCAGTACGGGCAACTTGAGGGCTAATAACGCCTTTTGAAACTAAGGCCTTAAGACTTTGGTCAAGTGTAGTCATACCGTAGTTTGCACCCGTTTGGATGGCAGAATACATCTGAGCTACTTTATTTTCACGTACAAGGTTACGAATTGCTGGAATTCCAATCATGATTTCATGTGCTGCAACACGACCACCGCCATTTTTCTTCAATAATGTTTGTGAAATAACGGCTTGTAGTGATTCAGAAAGCATGGCACGAACCATATCTTTTTCTTCGGCAGGGAATACGTCGATGACACGGTCAATTGTTTTCGCTGCAGAGGTCGTATGCAGTGTACCAAAAACCAAGTGACCTGTTTCAGCCGCAGTTAACGCAAGTCGAATGGTTTCTAAGTCACGCATCTCACCGACAAGAATAATGTCAGGGTCTTCACGAAGTGCAGAACGAAGTGCTTGGTTAAAGCCATGAGTATCACGATGCACTTCACGTTGGTTAATCAAACATTTTTTAGATTGGTGTACAAATTCAATCGGGTCTTCAACTGTTAAAATATGGTCATAACGGTTTTCATTAATATAATCAATCATCGCAGCGAGCGTCGTTGATTTACCAGAACCCGTAGGTCCTGTAACCAAAACGATACCACGTGGATAATCACAAATTTCTTTAAAAATTGAACCTAAACCAAGGTCTTCCATGGTTAAAACTTTAGATGGAATGGTACGGAATACCGCGCCAGCACCACGGTTTTGGTTAAATGCGTTCACACGGAAACGTGCAATATTAGGCACTTCAAATGAAAAGTCAGTTTCTAGATCTTCTTCATAATCACGACGTTGTTTATCATTCATGATGTCATACACTAAGCGGTGTACATCTTTATGTTCTAGTGCTGGTAAATTAATACGACGGACTTCACCATCTACACGAATCATTGGTGGCATACCTGATGAAAGATGTAAGTCTGAAGCACCGTTTTTAACTGCAAATGCTAGTAATTCTGTAATATCCATGATTTCCCCGAAACAATCAAAATGCCTCATTCTTTTATAGAATAATATACGGCTTTCACTCTGTGTTACCAACATATTATAGAATGTGAGAGAAAAAAGATTTTGTAAGTGAGAACTGTGTCAATGAATAAATCTGAGCAATTCCGTCAATCTGTTTTAAATCAAATAGAGCAAGCTTGCCAGCAGGTGAAACGTGATCCTTCGACCGTACAATTGTTGGCTGTTTCAAAGACTCATCCGAGCCAAACCTTACGAGAAATGTATACTGTTGGTCAGCGTTGTTTTGGTGAAAATTATTTGCAAGAAGCCTTGACTAAAATTGATGAATTACAAGATTTAGATATTGAATGGCATTTTATTGGTCATGTACAACGCAATAAAACCAAGCATTTAGCAGAAACATTTGATTGGGTGCATGGAGTCGATCGCTTCATTATTGCAGAACGTTTATCCAAGCAACGTTTAGAAAATCAAAAACCGTTAAATATCTGTATTCAGGTAAATATTGATGGGCAAAATTCTAAAGATGGTTGCCAACCAAATGAGGTTTTAGAATTGGTTCATCAAATCAGCCAGCTTCCACACATACGTTTGCGTGGTCTGATGGTGATTCCAGCACCTGAAAATTATGCTGCGTTTATCGATGCCAAGGCCTTATTTGATGAAGTGAAGTCTCAGCATGCACAGCCGCAAGACTGGGATACATTAAGTATGGGCATGTCTGCCGATCTCGAAGCTGCGATTGCAGCAGGTTCAACTATGGTCAGAGTAGGAACGGCATTGTTTGGTGCAAGAGGATGAGCGAGGAAAAGCAAAGCTACCTCGTTTCACGATGTCTTGCGAAGCTATGTTTCTCATTTGCCCGAAGCGCGAGACGAGAAACTATGTTTCGGGTAACTGGTTAAGCCCTGTATCAGCCCACCAGCTCAATCCGACTTGAACCTGAGCCAATTGACTGTACCTGAATCTGTACAGGAATACGCTCATGCATTTCCTGAATATGCGAGATCAATACCACTTTACGGCCTTGGCTTTGCAGTTGATCTAGCGCATTCATCACCATATGCAAGGATGAAGCATCCAGTGTGCCAAAACCTTCATCAATAAACAGTGATTCGATTTTCATAGAACCTGAAGCCATATTGGCAATTGCCAAGGAAATCGCAAGGGCAGTCAGGAAAGACTCACCACCAGACAGTGAAGCCACTGAACGGGTTTCTCCATCCATATCATGGTCAATGATGGCTAGGCTGAGGGAGTTATCCAAACGTTTTAAGGTATAACGCTGCGATAGCATTGCTAATTGTTGATTGGCATATTCCAGCAAAATATCCAGATTATATTGCTGAGCTAAGTCACGGAAATCTTTACCTTTGGAATCGCCAATTAAACTAGAAATCTTATTCCAACGGTGTTCCTGCTGCTGAATCTGCTGAATTTGATCTGCAAATTGTTTTTGCTTGGCAAGGTTTTGTTGATGTACTTCTAATTTCAGTTTGAACTTATCACGTTGTTCGGTTTGCTGTTGTAGCTTCTCATGATTGAGATGGATGTACTCAATCAACTGGGTGTGTTCGATGGGTGGCTGTTGTTGCTGATGTATCTGTAATTGCTGTTGCAGCGTTTTCAATGCAGAGGCGGCCTCATTGAGTAAGCGTTCTGCATGTTGTAGCGATGTTCGAACGTGCTGTTCTTGCTCAGCACGAATAGCAAGTAAGTCAGCTAATTGATGCTCTTCAAACTCAGGATGCTGGCTTAACCATGCTCGAATTTCAGTTTTAGATTGAGTAAGAGTAGATTGTTGCTGTTGTTGTTGAGCCTTGAGCTGTTCCAGTTCATTTTTCTGCTGTTCATAGATTTGACGAGTCTGTTCAAAACGCTGCTTGATCTGCTGATATTGATTTTGGAGTTGCTGACGCTGTTGATCGTGTTGGTTTAACCATTCATTGGCTTTCAGTTCGGTTAAACCTGTCATCACTACAATTAGTTGATGCGCTGACTCTGTATTTTGTTTGCCTTTAAGCTCGACATCTTTGAGTTGCTGGCTAAACTCCGCATGTTGAGTGTTCAAGCTGGTTAAATTGGTCTTTAATAGATTCAGTTGCTGTTCAAGCAGCTGCTGTTGCTTGCTGAGTGTTTCAGCTTGTTCAATCTGTTGAACACGTTGCTGTAAACGTTGTGCTAGCTGTTGAGCAGAGCTTAGCGTTTGCTGTTGCCATAAGTTTTGTTCATCGCTAGTCAGGCAATCTACAACATGCTGAATCTGTTGCTGTGACTGCTGTACGCTTTCAAGTTGATATCGGATATTTTGAATCGTTTGAGTCAGGTGATAGTGGTCTTTATTGGCCTGATGCAGTTGCTGTAACTCAATTTCAATCTGCTGTTTGAACTGGGTTGCCTCATTGATGTATTGCTGTTGAACGGTAGTGATTTTCGCATGCGACTGAGTTAAATCTAGGAGGATCTCGAACTGTGCGGCATGTTTGACTAACTCCTGATGTTGCAGTTTGAATTTGTCATCTGCTTGTTGCACTGCGGATTGCAATTGAGTCAGTTCGGTACGAATCTGGGTAAATTGCTGCTGTGTGTTTTGCCAAAGTTGAAAGCATTGTTGCTCTTGCTGAATGGTCTGTTGTTCTTGCTGTTGTTGCAGCTCATACAAGGCTTTGGAGAGCTGACTTGCATCATCACGATAGGGATGTTCGGTGCTACCACAGACCAGACAGGCTTTTCCGTGTTTGAGTTCTGCACGGAGATGTTCAATATTTTCAGCATGTAATAAACGTTGTTGTTGCAATATCTGCTGCAATTTTTCCCGTTCATTTTTGGCAGATTGGAATGCGCCTTGGCTAGTTTGCAGTTGTTGGTCAAGTTGCTGATGTTGTTGCTGTGTGCTACTGAGCTTATGGCTTAGTTCATCACGGTCTTTGTTAAGTTCAAAATAATGCTGTAACTTTTGCTGAATTAGATCCAGTTGATTCAGTCTGGCTTGTTGCTGTTCTCTGAGTTTTTGTTTCTGTTCAAGCTGGCTTTCAATCTGTTGTGGTGTACCAAATTTTTGAATGAGCTCATTCAATACGATCTGATCTTGTTCAAGTTTGGATTGTGCCTGTTGAATCGAACCTAAATTTTGTTCGACTTTTTGGTATTGCAGAATAAATTGCTGCAGCTGCTGAAGATGTGCATTCAAGCCCTTATCTAAAGTGGAGAATTGTGCGCTTTGTTGCAGTTGATCAGAGCAGCTTTGTTGTTGTATCGATAAGCTATGGTGACTTTGTTCAAACTGCTGTTGCTGCTCAAGTAATGGTTGTTGTTGCGCTTCGTTTTGGTTTAAGCGGAGTTTGGTTTTCTTATATTCATCGGCAATGTATTCACGTTCCTGTACATATTTACGCACTTGAGTGAGTTCATGCTGATGGTTTTGTTCAAAACTCTGAAATTGCTGTAAGGCTGTTTCAGCCTGCGTATAAGCCGTTTTTTCTTGCTCAAATTGGCTGCTTACAGCGGTAAAGTGCTGCTGCTTGTGTTGAATCTGCGGTTCGAGCTGTTGCAGTGCTTTTTCCAGTTGTTGCTGTTGGAATACAATCGGACGAATGCCTGAAAAGGTTTCAAGTTGGTTGAGTCGATTGCGATCTGCGGCTAAAGCCTGATGTGCTTGAATTTGAATCTCATGCTGTTGTTGTTTTAGTGTGATTTCAGTTTCGAGTTTCTGTCGCTGTTCAAACCATTGTTGCTGTTGATTAAGCTGAACTTTGTCGGCTTCCAACTGTTGAACCTGTTGTTTTATCTGCTGGAATTGAGTCTGTAATTCAGCAACTTCTTCATCTGAACGGATTTCAATATGACCTAACATATTTTCCAGTTGCTTGCGTTGATCAGCTATTTCTTTGGTCTTCGTATAAGCCAGTTGTCCAATTTTGGCAAAAATACTGGAATTGGTCAGATATTCGAGTAATTCACCACGTTCATTATCGCGCGCCTTTAAAAATGCCGTGACTTCGGACTGTGCGAGCAATACTGCACGGGTGAATTGTTCAAAACTGAGTTGGGTAATCTGTTGAATATGTGCTTCAACCGCTTTGGTTTTATCTGCGATAACCACGCCATCGGTCAGGCATTTGAGTGAGCGTTGTACACTTTGCAGTTTGCCACTGGCATTTTCACGAGCACGTTTAATTTCCCAACGTGCGAGGTAATGTTTCTGGTCTTGTGCCACAAAACACAGTTCGGCAAAACCATGTCCTGTGCCGCGACGTAGAACCGTTAAAGGGGAGTTGGTCAGTAGTTCCGAACCATCGACATCTAATAGTTTGCCGTCACTTTCTTTAAGACGGGGAATTTTATTAAATAACGCCAGACACATGGCATCTAAAATCGTAGATTTACCTGCACCTGTTTTTCCAACAATGGCGATCAGTCCAGCACTGGCCAAAGGCTCAGTTTCAAAATCAATAAAGTGCTCATCTGCCAGAGATGCCAAATTTTTTAGTCGTATTGATAAAATTTTCATGGCAGGTCCTTAAACAGTCTGATCATCTTCAAGTTGCTTTTGCGCTTCTGCGACCAAACTCATAAAGTCTTTGGTAACTTCATCATCGGCGTGATAGCCCTTTTTCTCCCAAATTTGCTGAAATAGTTTTTCGGGTGTCGGTGGTTCTAAGCTAATGTTCTGCTTGCTCTCTGCATTGCTTTGATTGGAGAGATATTGTCTGGAAATACGCACCAGGCGGTAGCGATCTTTGGGCAATGCATCTTCAAATTGTTGTCGTAGATTCGGCTGTGGTGGTGTCGAGGTATGATATTCAATATCGACATATTCACGATGCTCGAGATTTTCGATCGGTTCATTTGGTAGATTGCGCAGATGTTGCATGACTACACTGAGTTCATCTTTAATTTTATGCAGTTGAATACTTCTGGGGATCGGCAAAGCTTCAAAGTTAAACGAATCTTCACTTTTTGTAGGATCAATGCTGACTTCAACCACTTGGTGCTTATAGTTGATTTCACTAAATGACAAAGGAATCGGTGAACCACTATAACGAATATGTGGATGCTGTACTTTTTGCGGTTTATGCAAATGCCCTAGTGCTACATAATCAATGCTATCATCGAACAGAGCTGTAGATAGTGCTTCTTCATTACCAATAATAATCGGTCGTTCTGAATCCGAAGTTTCACCACCTTGCATATGCGCATGTGACATCAGAATCAGGGCCTGATCATCGGTTTTACGGCGTTTGGCTTCTTCGATTAACTGTTGGTGTAAATAAGCAATCGCATTTTGGCTGTTGGTGGTGTGTTCATTAAAGCCTGTGATTTCAACTGAACGTAGGAATGGTAGGGCAATACACCACGCCACAATCTGCTTTTGTTCATCATAAATTGGCAAAATTAAACGTTCTAAATCGAGGCTTTTATCTTGATTCCAACGAATCACACCAACCGTTTTAGCATTGTATTTTGCTAATAAGGGCTCGACTTGTTCAATGCGATAGCCCGAATCATGATTGCCTGCAATCATCAAAGTTTGCATCTGTGGGGCAAGTTCATGTGCATCGGCAAGGAATTGATAGAGTTGTTTTTGTGCCTGTGAGCTGGGATTAATCACATCAAAAATATCACCCGCAATGAGTAATGCATGCGGCTGTTTGGCTTTGATCTGCTCAAGTAACCATGCCAAGAATTGTTCATGTTCGTAGTGGCGGGAATGATTATAAAAAAACTGCCCCAAATGCCAGTCAGACGTATGAAAAAAACGCACGGTCATAAATGAATCTAAACATAAAATAAACCTGAATAAGGTAGCACGGATTCAGCCAAAAAGTAGAGCCTTGTAGCGTTGAATAACATAGACAAGATATGTCTTGATCATTCGGAAATGATCAACTAGTTTGTTACCAACATTATTACTAAAAAACAGGAAATAAAAGAATGAGTTTAGGAAAAGTAAGCCGTGAAATCATGGACCATATTATGTTGATTGGTTTAGACCGAGTGGCAAAACGAAATGCCTTTGATAGCCATATGATTGAGGATTTATCTCTGGCTTTAACCGAATATGAGAACAATCCTGAATTACGTTGTGCCGTGATTTTTGCACATGGCGACCATTTCACGGCAGGTCTGGACTTGGTGGAATTACAACCCAAAATTCCTCAAGGGATTTTTAGTTTTGAAGAAGGGCAAATTAACCCTTGGGGTGTTGGAGGGCGGCATCGAACCAAGCCTGTCGTTGTTGCGGTGCAAGGGATTTGTTATACCGCTGGGGTAGAGTTGATGTTGAATGCAGATGTTGTCGTCGCTAGTGAAGACACGATTTTTGGTCAGCTTGAAGTATTACGCGGAATAATGCCTTTTGGTGGAGCAACAGTGCGTTTTGTTCAGGCTGCAGGTTGGCAAAAAGCCATGCCGTATTTATTGACAGGGAAAACTTTTGATACTCAGAAAGCCAATGAACTAAATTTGCTTTCTGAGATTGTTGCTAAGGGCACACAACTTAATCGGGCTATCGAGATCGCCCAAGAAATCTGTATTGCTGCACCGCTTGCTGTACAGGCCTTATTGGCTTCGGCAACCGATGCGGTTACTCAGGGAGAGGTTTTCGCATTTCAGAATATGGACAGTTATCTCAAGCGATTGTTTGCATCGCAAGATGCTCAAGAAGGTGTACGTGCGATGCTTGAGAGACGTCTTCCTCAATTTAAAGGTGAGTAAGCGTTGGTTTGAGTTCATCTGAAGTTTATTTTGCTTATCGACGGAGTTGTTTAGATTTTCCTTCTTTCAGGCTTATATTGGGATTGTATTTTTTTCAATGCATGAAATAAGTAGTGGTGTCTTTCTGGAGCGAGTCCAAGACCAAATGTGATAGGCTGATTTGCCTCAATGACAATTTGGGCTTGTTGTTTATTGGATGAGTTAGTTGAGCGGTTTTCTCTAATTCGACTAACGTCATTCCAATTAAAATATTTTGATTTTCCTATTCTGCCAATTCCCGTAAATACACGTCCACCTTGTTGATTAATTGTGAGCTCAATTTTACCAAATAGCATCATCAGTGTAAGCGAACCAAAAATGATGGTTCCAATCAGAAATGGGATACCAAATAGACTTTGTAAAAGGCTAAATTGCTGTTTTGCGATTTGAGTTCCATAGATTCCGCCTAGCGAACCACCAGACCAAATCAACATAAAAGGCACTAGAAAGAAAGCAATCGGGCTTCTCAGTGTTGCGCCTAGTTTAATTTCTTGCATATTATTTTTATACCAAGTACCGCTTGGGGGTTGATTGATATCAAATGCATATGATGGCGTATCAAAATTTTCAGAAATACGAAAAATATGATTGCAAACTTGGCATTTCCCCATATCCGTTTGGATATTGATATTTTCATTTACAACGTCAACCTGACAGTTTGGACATTTCATTTTTATAGTGCTTAACTTGCTTAATTTTATGAAATTTTAGTATAGCATTGTCATTTTGCATTCTCATCAATTTCATATCGAACAAAGACGTGATGATCTAAATTCAGGAAATAGCTTTGCCAATAACAACAGTTACAGCACCCAATGGATGGTATGGCATCGGGCATTGCAATATGCTGTCGTGAACACTTTTGTTTTAATAGGATAATATTCAATAGAAAGATTTTCTATTTTGCTAATCGTCTTAACTGAACACAGATGTACATCGCATTGTGAACTTGAAAATTGAATTTCAATAGATATGACATGGTTTATATTCTGATTTTTTATTTTTGAGCATTATAAAAAATAAAAACCGACGATTCGAGTGATGATAAATCGTCGGTCAAAATCTTTTTCAACGGCTTTGGCTGCTAACAAAGCCATTGTTAAAGATGGAGAGTCATAATGAAAGGTCACCGAAAAATATTGCGGATGCCGTGCAATGAACATTCGGTTGCTGCGACCTTGTACCCTATATAACGCTGCTAGGTGTGGATTGGTTGACATAAAAATGAAAAAAAAGTGAAAAAAATTTATAATTATTTTTGAAGTAGATTAGATTTGGTTTATTTACATGATTTCATTGCGTTTGTACTACCTTTGGTTTTTTATTGTGTGCTTGATTTCTAGCCTAATCGCTGGAGTCATCGCTGCAATTTTACCTAATAGCATTAGAGGAGTGCTTACAGCCATTCCTTATCTAATTGCAATGATTTTTGTTTTATTCAAATTTCTAAAAAAACAACATCGTGCACCAACCCTCTCGGAAAAGAAACGATTAAGCCTTGGATTTAGCCTCATTTTTTGGGGTTACAATGCATGTGGTTTACTCTTAGGATTGTTTATTTTTGCACGTAAAGATCCAGAAATTTGGCAAAATTTTATTTTATATTTCAAGCAACCTATGTTTTTAATTACTGTTGTTGCAATTTGGTTGATGATCGCAGCACCGTTATTTTTAATTACGTATTGGTTTTATGGCGCACAAGCACAACGAATGGCAAATAATATGTTTAACGGGTAATAAAGTTCACTTGTAATTCACCTGTATTCTGCTAAAAGTTTTAATACGATTCATTTTTGATAGATCAGTCCATGAAAAAAATGACGGTATTGGTGACAGGTGCAAGTGGGTTTATTGGTTCTCATCTTTTACCTTTTCTATTGAAAAATAATTTTCAAGTGATTGCACTGACACGACAAAAAAATAAAGCCTCTTATGATTCAGATTTAACATGGGTGAATGATTTAGATGAAATTAAAGTCATTGAAATTGACTATGTGATCAATTTGGCTGGTGAAAATATTGGTCAAAAACGCTGGACTGATCAAAGAAAAAAACAACTGATACAAAGCCGAGTCGCCATGACGGAGAAACTTTATCAGTGGTTACAGCAAAAAAGCATCTTCCCCCAATGTATTATTTCTGGCTCAGCTATTGGCTATTACGGGATTGATCCTCAAGAAATGTGGACGGCGATCTGTGACGAAAATACACCGCCACAAGCAATCTTTATGTCAAAGCTTTGTCAGGCTTGGGAACAAACAGCGCTTAAATTTACTCAACAAAATACTAAAATTATTCGCTTAGGGGTGGTTTTTGGTGATGGCGGAATCTTGCCGCAAATGTTGTTACCCATTCGATTGAATATGATTGCTAAAATTGGCTCAGGCAAACAACCTGTTGTTTGGATTCATATTCAAGATGTTTTAAGAGCAATTATTTTTTTACTTCAATTACAGGATGATCAAAAAGTTTACAATTTAGTTGCTCCGGAACAAATTAATCAACAAGGTTTTGCTGATGTTGCCGCACGAGTTTTGAAACGTAAACCTTTTATTACAATGCCTAAATGTGTCTTTGAACTGGCTTTGGGGGAACAATCCCAGTTGATTCTAAATGGTCAGTATGTCAAACCCAAAGCATTGCTGGATCAGGGTTTCCAGTTTCAGTATTCCGACCTGAAATCAGCCTTAACTGAAATTCTAGGAAGAGATTAAATCGTGTTTTTTTAAGCGTTCTGGAGAATAGGCCACTGGATCAACAAGGGTTTCTTGCCCCAGCATTAACTGGCGTAATAAACGTGCCGATCCCGCACCCATACACAGCCCATTACGGAAATGCCCAAAATTGGCCCACAGGTTTCCAATTTCAGGCATGGCACCGATGTAGGGAATACCGTGTGGCGAACTTGGACGTAACCCAGCCCAGCGTTGCACAATCGGGAACTGTTCCAGCTCAGGCACCATTTCCAGACACGCCGTTAAAATATCCTGCTGTGTTTGCTCATCCACTGCGGTGCTAAAGCCACAATCTGCCATACTCGAACCACAGACAATATGACCATCCTGACGTGGAATCAGGTACATCACCCGATTCATACACATGGTAGGCAACCAATTTTCAGGCGTTTTAAATAGCAACATTTGGCCTTGTACAGGGTGTACAGGGATTTTTCGTTGTAGCTGTTCAGCCCAGTACTGACTCCAGGCACCTGATGTAATCACGACATGATCTGCACTAAAGTTTCTGCCATCTTCGGTGTGTACACCTTGTACTTTTTTATTTTGAATGATCAGTTTTTCAATGGGGCAATGTTCAAAAAAGTGAACTGAGGGATGCTGTTTAAGATAGCTAATCAGCGATTGTAATAAACGAGGATTACGTACATTCGACAGTTGCGGAAAATGGATGGCTTGTTGAAATTTTTCTGAAATATGCGGATTAATTTGTTCAAGTTGTTTGCGTTCTAACAAATTGCACTGTTGCATGGGTTCTTGATATTGATTGGCGTAATTCAGTCCTACATCAAAGTCTTCCTGATCGAAAATCAGCATGCCTGTATTGTGGATTTGAAAATCAATCTCCGTGATAGGCAGCAGTTTTTCATTCCACATTTGATACAGCGATTTACCGTATTGAGCAAGATGATTAACTTCTGGTGCATAACGCCACGGGTACATTGGGGAAAGAATTCCACCGCCTGCCCATGAGGCAGCCTGACCTGCTTGTTGTTGATCAAAAATATCAACAGAGCAACCTTGTTCAGCAAGTTCTAACGCTGACATCAAGCCGCTAATACCCGCACCAATAATGGCAATATGCATAAAAAATTAAACCAATTTCAAAATTCACCTCTTTGATATTAAAGAGGTGAGGAGTGTTTTAGCTCAGCAAGGGAGATTGCTATCTCATCTCTTTGAGTTTACGTGCAGCATCTTCGGCAAAATAGGTCCAAATACCATCTGCACCCGCACGACGACAGCACATCAATGACTCTAAAATCACGCTTTCAGATAACCAACCATTTTGAATCGCCGCTGCAAGCATGGCGTATTCACCGCTGACTTGGTAGACAAAAGTCGGCACACCAAAAGTATCTTTCACTTCACGGACGACATCTAGATAAGGCATACCCGGTTTTACAATCACCATATCTGCACCTTCCTGAATATCAAGTGCGATTTCATGCAATGCCTCGGCACGATTGCCGACATCCATCTGGTAGTTATATTTATTTGCACCTTTTAAATTACTTGCTGAACCCACTGCATCACGGAAAGGGCCATAGAAGCTTGAGGCATATTTTGCTGAATACGCCATGATATTGGTATAGATAAAACCATTTTGTTCAAGTGCTTGACGAATCGCACCAATACGTCCATCCATCATGTCACTTGGTGCAACGACATCAGCACCCGCTTGTGCATGGCTGAGGGCTTGTTTGACTAGGCATTCTACCGTTTCGTCATTTAAAACATAGCCAGTTTCATCAATAATACCGTCTTGACCATGAGTGGTATAAGGATCAAGTGCGCCATCGGTAATCAATACCATTTCTGGTAATTCTTTTTTCAGTAAGCGGCAAGTGGTTTGAACCAAACCATCTTCATGCCATGCAGCTTCCGCCGTTAAACTTTTGTCTTCTTGTGGGGTTACTGGAAATAAAGCAAGCTTTGAAACACCGAGTTCGAGCAAAATTTCTGCTTTTTTGAGTAATAAATCAGCAGATAGACGCTGCACATTTGGCATGGTTGGAATATCTTGAGTTTGTTGTTGTCCTGGTAATACAAATACTGGATAAATCAAATGATTAGGTGTGAGTTGTGTTTCACTGACCATGGCACGAAGTTGGTCATTTTTACGGATACGGCGCATGCGAGTCGCGGGAAAAGCGGGACGATTGAACGTATAAGTCATAACAATCTCGATGTTCAGTATTACACTATAGGAATAATTGAAATATTTAAGTCATGCTAGGGAGAGCTTAGCGGCTAAGTTCAATTAAATATCCTCGCTATTGTAGCCCCATAATTTTAGATTTGTACAAAATAATGGGATCTTTATCGTTCCTTTGGATTTAGACAGCGTATGAATGATGTAAAGAAAAACTGGACAGGCAATATTCAGTTAGGTGCTAAAGCCGATCATGACGTGGTATTAAAGCAGCTTTGTAAAGCATTTAATTCTTCACCATTTTTTAAGCATTGTGGCATGAGCATGCGCGTTGTTGATGATCAAATTGAAGGTTATATCGAGATGCAGCCTGACTTGGTCGGTAATGTAGCCTTCCAAATTTTGCATGGTGGTGTTGCTGCGACATTACTGGATAGTATTGGTGGCGTGGTTGCAATGGAACAACTTTATCGCCGTGCAACCCCTGAAGATTTACCTGACACGATTAAGAAAGTATCGCGTTTAGCAACTGTAGATATGCGTGTTGATTATCTTGCTCCGGGTCGTGGTCAGTTTTTTACTGCGCGTGCGGAAACATTACGCTTAGGACGCAAAGGCTGTACCATGCGTATGACCATGCTCAATGATGAAGCTAAGCCAATTGCAACAGCAATCGCTTCTTACGCCTTTTAAGTATAGTGTTTGATATGAAAGCGTCTTTTGACGCTTTTTTATTGTTTAAATGAAAATGAAGTAAAATAATTATCAAAATATAAGAATTGAACGCATCAGTTATTTTTTTTATTCTCGTCATATGATTTTTTATCGTTAAAATGCGATTTAAATTTTTGTTTGTATTTTGATCTTTTGTTTTAACATTCGGTTAAGTTTTCAAAATTAAACTGATCTGCTGATTAAACCAAAAGTTAAAAATCCCTTTAATTTTCAGGAATAACATATGACTGACGCCCAAGCTAATCAACAAGATATTGCTGCTGATTCGGCATCAGATGATGCAATGAAAGCAAAACGTAAAAAGTTTTTAGGATTTTTCGCACTTATTCTTATCCTTGCAGCAATTTTGTATGCTATTTGGGCGTTGTTCTTTAATCATGCTGTCAGTACCGATAATGCTTATGTTGGTGCGGAAACGGCACAAATCACCTCAATGGTGAGTGGACAAGTCGCTGAAGTTTTGGTGAAAGATACCCAACAAGTTAAAAAGGGTGATGTTCTCGTTCGTGTAGATGAGCGTGATGCCAAAATCCAGTTGGCACAAGCACAAGCTGAGTTGGCAAAAGCGCAACGTCAATACAAGCAAAGCCAAGCGAATAGTAGCTCATTGAATTCTCAAGTTGTGGTTCGCAATGATGAAATTAATAGTGCACAAGCACAAGTAAGTAAAGCACAAGCAGATTTTGATAAAGCGAACTTAGAATTAAAGCGTCGTAATGAACTTGCTGCTTCAGGAGCGATTTCTAAAGAGGAATTGAGCAAAGCGCAAAGTGCAGTATCGACGGCACAAGCAAGCTTAGATTTAGCTCAAGCGGGCTTAGCCCAAGCAACCTCAAGCCGTAAAGCCGCAGAAAGTACACTTGCTGCAAATGAAGCATTGATTCAAGGCTTCAACGAGGCATCCACGCCTGATGTTTTGGTTGCAAAAGCCCATGTTGAGCAAGCAACGCTTGATTTAGAGCGTACCGTTATTCGTGCGCCTGTTGATGGTGTGGTGACACGCAAGAATATTCAAATTGGACAACGTGTTGCACCTGGTACTGTGATGATGTCAGTGGTGCCTGTATCTGCGCTCTATGTCGACGCAAACTATAAAGAAAGTCAGCTTGCTAAAGTGAAAGCAGGGCAGAAAGTAACGCTTCGTTCAGACCTGTATGGCGATGATGTGGTTTATCACGGGACAGTTCAGGGCTTCTCTGGTGGGACAGGTGCCGCATTTGCCTTGATTCCAGCACAGAATGCGACAGGAAACTGGATTAAAGTAGTACAGCGTTTACCTGTACGTATTACGCTTGATCCCAAAGAACTTGCAGAACATCCATTGCGTGTAGGGTTGTCGATGCAAGCGGACATTGATCTCGCATCGAAGTAATCAGCCATGAAAACGCAGAATCCTTTTGCAGAACTTAGCGGTGGGCGGTTAATGCTCGCCGCATTTGTTATTGCACTTTCCAACTTTATGGTGGTGCTTGATACCACCATTGCCAACGTTTCAGTCCCCCATATTACAGGGAACTTAGCTGTTTCTAGTTCACAAGGAACGTGGGTGATTACCTCTTACGCCGTTGCTGAAGCCATCTGTGTTCCACTTACAGGTTGGCTAGCTGGACGTTTTGGCACAGTCAGAGTTTTTGTCTTTGGGTTAATTGGTTTCACCATCTTTTCATTCCTATGTGGTTTGGCGACCTCACTGGAAATGCTGGTTTTTTTCCGTATTGGACAAGGGCTTTGCGGTGGCCCGTTAATGCCACTGAGTCAAACCTTGTTGATGCGAATTTTCCCACCTGAAAAACACTCACAAGCCATGGGAATGTGGGCCATGACTACCGTGGTTGGACCAATTCTGGGGCCGATTTTGGGCGGACTGATTAGCGATAATCTGTCTTGGCATTGGATTTTCTTTATTAATATCCCTGTTGGAATTTTCTGTGTATTGGCAGCCATCCGCTTGCTGTCTGTAGCAGAAACTAAAACTGAGAAATTACGAATTGATGCAGTTGGTTTAGGTTTGTTAGTCCTTTGGATTGGTGCTTTACAATTGATGCTAGACCTTGGGCATGAGCGAGATTGGTTTAATAGTACCAGTATTATTATTTTGGCATTGACAGCAGTTGTAGGTTTTATTGTTTTCATGATTTGGGAACTCACAGAAAAGCATCCTGTGGTTAACCTGTATGTGTTCCGACACCGTGGTTTTGCAGTTTCTGTGCTTGCACTCGCTTTTGGTTTTGGTTCGTTCTTTGGCAGTATTGTCCTTATTCCTCAATGGCTACAAATTAACTTGGGTTATACCGCCACGTGGGCAGGGTATCTGACTGCAACTATGGGTTTTGGTAGTTTGACGATGTCGCCAATTGTTGCCAAGTTATCAACTAAATATGATCCACGGGCATTGGCTAGTTTTGGACTAGCATTGTTGGGTGTGGTTACGGTCATGCGAGCTTTTTGGGTTACAGATGCAGACTTTATGTCGTTAGCATGGCCACAAATCTTGCAAGGTTTTGCAGTGCCATTTTTCTTTATTCCACTGTCAAATATTGCAATGGGTTCTGTTTTACCTCAAGAAATGGCATCTGCCGCAGGTCTGATGAACTTCCTGAGAACTATGGCAGGAGCGATTGGCGCATCGATAGCGGTGACAATTTGGGATGACCATACCAAGTATGCACGTAGTGAAATGGTGAATAATTTGCACCCACAAGAAGTTCAAAATACCTTATTGCAAAATGGTTTTTCACCTGATGCAACACTCGCCACGATTGCAAATTTAGTTGATAAAGAAGCGATTACGATTTCGGCTAATCATGTGTTTATGATTTTGGCTATTGTATTTATTTTTGCGAGTGCATTAATTTGGATGAGTCCAAAACCTAAAGCAATTACGGGTGGACCTGCGCCACATTAATTTTGATAGATCATTAAATTTTCTTTAAAAAACTCGGATTGATTCATCCGAGTTTTTTTATTTCAATCTGATATGAATGTTTATTTCGTCCAGTTCCCGATATTCTTTTAATTCAGGTTCAAGATTAGTAAGTACGATGTCAGAAAGGAGATGGTATTTTATATCTGTTCTTTTCATAAATCCTCTAAATAAAAACTATTGCAATAAACCATAATTTCGCCAAGAAAATCAGGAGGTATTAATTCTGGATGATTTGTTATTTGATAATTTGACTCTTCTAATAGAGGAATAATATTACGAGTATCAGCGTAACCATCCGACATGATTAGTAATTTATAATCGCTATATAAATCGTGAATTTTTGAACTGTAAATGTATTTAGAGCCTATTGGAAAGCAGATGCGTTTTATCACAGCACCTTTCGATTGTGCATATGACTCAACACTTTTTAGCTGTGTACCTACAAAAACTGTACTTGATCTTGGTTTTATATTAAATTTACTCATAAACCAGTCATCAATAATATGATGAACATCTAGAGGCATATGCGTTGGTTTACGTGTTCCATCAATAAATAGATTTTCATGTATTCCATTTGAAATAGGGCTTCCAAATGCTCTATAAAATTTAAATTCTGAAAAATTATCCATCATTTTCTAGCATATCCTCTAAACGTGTCATACCTTTTCTATCCAAATAATAATAACCATCCCTAATAAATGAAAGATACTCCGTTGCATCTAGATCTTGACGTAGTTCATATCCCTTAAAATTTATTAAAGATAAAATTAGGCCAACATCACCATCACCAGTACGTTGAGTTGGATTGACTCTCAATAAGTAATGAAAAATATATTCTAATACTTTGGATTGCCTATGTTGTAAATCATAGAATTTACTTGCAATTTTATCGCCAATATCCATTTGAAAATGATTTCTATGCACTTCATGTACATAATCCTTAATATCTTCAAATTCGAATACATTTTCATTAAAAAAAATTTTAAATCCTATTAAACCTAAGGCCCATGAATCATAATTCCATGATTTATCAAATATATGATTTTGATTTTCCCTGTAGTGTCTAAGATATTCTGGCGGGGTAGCATAAAGTGAAGTAGTTAATCTTCTCATATTACTTGTTTGTAATTTTATTAAGTCTTCTATTTCTAGATCACTGACTGTTGTAACGTATGATGAGTAGCTTTCTCCAAAATCAACAACCTTAATTCCTGTATTGAATGGTTTAGTAGATAAATCTTTATATTCAAAAGAGTTATCTAACACCATAATATTTGATGGATGTAAATCTCTATGAACTAGCCAGTTACTTAATGGTATTAGTGCATTCGTTACCCTATGAAACAGTTGAACTTTTTCCTCAATAGTTTTATTAGCATAAGTTTCAATTACCTCTTCCAGTGATTGTCCATCTAGCCATTCCAGAACTAGATAACCACCCAAATGATTTTTAAATAACTTAGCATCATAAAGTTCAATAACAGCATTTTCATCATATACATACCCTTGACGTGCAATAAGTCTATGAATTGCTATTTCATTTCTAAATTTTAAAATTTCGATTTCATGTCTAGGTAATAAAAGAAATTTGATAAAAACTTCTTTTTTTAAAGTATAGCTATAAGCTTTATAGGAATGAGAATTCCCACCAAAGTTGAGGGCTTTTATTAGTTTATATTTTCTACTAAAACCATTTTCTCCTAACCCCTTTAATAACTTTTTTAAAATTTTAATTTCCACTTGTACACCAATGAGTTCATTAAATATTGGAATGTACAAGACAGTGTACATTGTGTAAGTACATTATAGTTAGTTATACTTAGGTAAGAAAAAGGCTTAAACCATTACAGTTTAAGCCTTTTTTATTTTGTATAGCATCATTTGACAGCATACAAATTTAGATATTTGGTGGAGGTGGCGGGAGTTGAACCCGCGTCCGCCAGCACTACACTCGAGAATACTACATGCTTAGATATCGTCTATTGTTTTAACACCAAGCGACCCGACGAACAGGGTACAAGGCGCGATCCTCTAAGTTTGGTATAAAGCCCCGAGGCTTGACTTTATACGGACTTGTGTGCGTGCGCTTCGGTCGGGTTCACTGACCACAAGTATTCAGTGAAGCGGACAAGCTGCCCTTAGGCAGCTAGAGCGTAAGTTTCGTCGTTTGCGACTATTAAAATGCAAATTTTATTTACGAGAGAAAATGCGCTCTCGGCATGCATCTATGAGCTTCATCACCAGCGTCGAAGCCAATAACACCCCCATATATGAACGAGCATCATAGCATAAATATTGAAAATTTAAATCTAAATTTACAGGCTTTGAGGTTTGTGGTTAAAAACCAATCTAATTGAAATCATAAATTAATAGCATATCTTTAAGAATTGGCTTTTTAACGTTTAGTTAAATTGCAACTTCAAAAAAGCAATATACATTTAAATCTCTTCATTAAAACAATAGCATATGACTCGGCAGCTTAGGTTCATGCCAACCAACACCCAAAGCCCGAATAAGATCTACGCTAGCAATCATTCGACTGCCATGAAGCTGTGCAGCGAGTTGCTCTTGCTGCAAGATTCCAGTCCGAATCAATCACATCCAGATAGCTGATACTGCCTTCACGATAACGCAAATGTGAAAGCTGATTGGCATGTAGGAATGACGCAAGTGCTCGTACGTGTGCCTGTATTTGCTGATCCAGAATACGCTGATCAGACAGTTCATATACTGATTAAATCCTTATTTTACATTTTCAATACTAGTTATATACAGCGCTACAAATTTAAAGAAATATGAATATGCGAACATATTCAAACTGGTTAGTTTTTATGATTTTACGGTTCATAAAAACTATTTATCAATTTTTCGCTGTTTATTTGATCGCACTTTTTGCCTGTATCACTTATGAGTTTTTTTAAAATTAACTAATTTAAGATACGTGGGTTCAAGCGATGATACTGTTTTTTAAGTGTTGAATCGCAGCATATGCATTCTTTGTTTGATTAATCAGTTGGAATCGTTTTGAAATTCTATTCTCAGTTACTTTAAGTAGAACAAAGTTTAGGTATTAATCGTAATAACGGGAGTTTTATGTTTTCACCCTATATCCATGCATTTGCATTGTTTTTTTCATTATTGAATCCGTTCCTGATGAGTGTCTACATGGTCGGGATGATTCGGAATACCGATGTAAAAGTATTTAATAAAGCATTGATTCAAGGGAGCTTAATTGCTTTTGCTGTTTTTGCATTATTTGCATGGGGCGGTGAGAATATTTTTAGTCGCTACCTAAATGTAAGATTTGAATCTTTCCAAATATTTGGTGGACTAATTTTTCTTGTCATTGGTTATCGTTATGTGTTTCAGGGTGCAGAAACAATCGGTGAAATGCGTGGTGCTCCTGAGCACTTAGCAGGTACGATTGCTATGCCTTTTATGATCGGACTAGGAACAATTAGTGCTGCGGTTGTCACAGGAGTGAGTGTTCCATTTGGAGGAGCAATTGCTGTGATTGCCCTCACATTGGCGTTAACTTGCAGTATTCTTATCGCGATGAAATACGGACACGATCATTTACGCTACAAGCATGCGAAGTATATTGATCGTTACTTTGACATTATGGGGCGTTTATCTGCTTTACTGATCGGTACAATTGCTGTCGATATGATCGTTAATGGCGTGATGGGACTCATTCAAGCTACAAATTTAAATTAAATTATTAGATATAAAATTTTGTATGATGAGTATTTATCTGGTTAATAACACATTGTTAATTTTAGATAAAATCTAATAAAAAGGGTCTATATGTAATCCTGCTGAAATAATGTTTCGATCTATCATAAAAATAGTTGATGATGTTTTATACATTTATACGTATTTTTACGTTGAGGAATGAACGATAATACACATGTTGTATTCTCCTATGAGTTCTCCTATGTATCCATTAGATCAATTGAACCAAGCACCTGATGATCAGTCAGAGCTTACAATGTCAGTTTTAATGACACCTGATATGGCAAACTTTTCAGGTAATGTTCATGGTGGAGCAATTTTAAAACTGCTTGACCAAGTTGCTTATGCTTGTGCAAGCCGTTATTCAGGCAGTTATGTTGTGACATTGTCTGTTGATAAAGTTAATTTTAAAGAGCCAATTTACGTTGGTGAATTAGTCACATTTTTAGCGAGTGTTAATCATGTAGGACGTACTTCTATGGAAGTCGGCATTCGTGTAGAAGCACAAAATATTCAAAAGCGTACAATCAGACATACCAATACCTGCTATTTCACCATGGTTGCTGTGGATGAGGAGCGTAAACCTAAAGTTGTTCCGACATTAAAATTAGATACGGATTGGAAGCGTTGTCGTTTCGAAGCTGCAGAACAGCGTAAGGATCTACGTTTACAAGAAGTACAGCAACCTTCTTGCAGTATTTTCAAAAAAACTAGCCAGTGTTGATTTATTCATCACATTCCTAGTGATCTAAAAAAAGATCGAACCGCAGCATGGTTCGATCTTTTTTTATTTGTAAAGATGAGTCAGATCATTACAAATGTTGTTCTAAAGGGTCTGGAGGAACCTGAAGATCAAATTATTTACTAGCCGCTGGAGCAGCTGTTGTTGCTGCATCACTTGCTGTGGTGTCTGTCGTAGCTGGATTTGAAGTTTCAGGTTGCTCCTGAGTTGATACCACGACTTTCTCTTCAGTGGTTTTGGTACTATATGATTTGTCATGAGCCGAAGCCGCAAATGTTGTTGCCGCTGTTAAAGCAAATGTTGTCGCAATTAAAGTCTTAATGAGTTTCATGTTTGGCATCCATATTTAAACTTAATTAAAAAATTACAGCTTCAATTCGAGAGATAAATGAGAACAAATCTTGAATTTCTGCATGAGGTTTATGCTAAGTGCCTAAGTTTTTTACAGCAATATTCTTAACAATCTTTTACGTCAAACTTAACAATAGCGCATCATAAAACGTGGTTTTGTGATGCGCTTGTAAAGTTATATGCCTGAACCTATCAATAAAATGTATATAAATATGTATTTTTGATTAAAAAATAATCTGTGATTTTACGTGTTTTAAACAAGAGCTTTCTTTTGCAAATAGTTTAATAATTGGATAAAACATTTATATCTTAGTTTTTAATAGTTTTTTAGATTAATTTTGTGATTTAATTCACTTTATTTTTATTTTTAATTGAATTGTTTCATAAATTTCATTCTTTATTTTATTTCGCATATTTTTCTCTTTAGAATGAAATAAATTTTTAATGCGAGTAAATCGTGAAGTTTATTGCTCCCAAAATTGTTCCTACTCACATTATTTCTGGTTTTTTAGGTGCAGGTAAAACAACGCTATTGCAGCATTTATTAACTCAAAAGCCTGAAAACGAAGTTTGGGCTGTTCTAATGAATGAGTTTGGGCAAATAGGTGTTGATCAACAACTGATTACCCAACAACAAGGCTATGCTGTCAAAGAACTACTTGGTGGATGCTTGTGTTGTAGCAGTCAACTTCCTATGCAAATTGCACTAGCTCGCTTACTCAGTGAAAGTAAACCTGATCGTTTATTTATCGAACCAACGGGTTTAGGTCATCCTGCACAATTATTGGAACAACTGACGGAGCCACATTGGCAAAGTAGTTTAGCAATGCGTGCTTTGATGATTGTTGTAGATGGGAGTCGTCTACATGATGAAGATTGGGTTAAACAGAACTTATATACCGATCAACTGAAATCTGCCCAAATCGTAGTCCTCTCGCATATTGATTGTATGTCAGTAGCAGATCATCAAGCCTATGCGGCTTTAAAACAAGAATATGATACTTATGTCCAGCATTGGATTGAAGTTGAGTGTGGCAAAATTGAATTGTCTCAGATTGATATTGTGCAACAACCTGTACAACGTAAGATCCAACCTTTACTCAAGTTACAACAAAAACAGGCTATTGAGTCTCCGTTAGAAATAAAACAACTTCCATATCATTATGTAGAAACGGCCCAAGGTTATACCGTTGCAGGTTGGAAATTGCCTAAACGCTGGCAATTTAAATTTTTTGAACTGTTAGATTTGTTGTGTACGCAACAAAATTGGGTCCGTATCAAAGGGATATTTAATACGGATCAAGGTTGGAAAAGTTTTAACTTTAATCCTCAACAATTTAACTATAAGTCTGCTGAAGAGAGTATTGATAATCGAATTGAAATTATTTGCCAATCCGAACAAGATTGGTTGGGGTTTGAAACACAATTATTAAATTGTCGCCTTGATCTAACTGATGCTCAAAATGATGAAAGCCGATATTTTCTGTAATAAAATAGAGTATGCTTAGCGCCAAATTTGAGTACACCGTATTTAAGAGTATTTTTTATGGCGCTAAAAGCAACAATATATAAGGCAGATCTGAATATTGCCAATATGGATCAGCATATCTATGCAGATTATCAGCTAACACTTGCCTTACATCCGTCAGAGACTATTGAACGTTTGATGGTTCGTATTCTTGCTTACGCCCGTTATGCCGATGAACGATTAGAATTCACTAAAGATTTGTTTGAAACGGATGAGCCTGCGTTATGGCAAAAAGATTTAACAGGGCTTTTAGAAAACTGGATTGAAGTCGGTTGTCCATCTGAAGATAAAGTGAAAAAAGCCAGTGCTCGTTGTAAAAAAGTGGCTGTGATTACCTATGGCTCACAAGCTGCTGATTGGTGGCAAAAAAATACCAAGATTAAGACTTTGAGTAATGTGGAAGTTTGGCAATTAGCATCTCAGACTACACAGGCACTTGAAGGCTTATGTGAACGCACGATGCAATTACAGCTTAATATTATGGATGGAGAGTGGACTTTGTTAAGCGATAACAGTCAAGTCGATATTCAATGGTTACAATTGCAATAAATCAGGTTGGGAGAAAAAAATGAGCGCTGAATTACAAATTATTGATTTAAAAGTAGGTGAAGGTAAAGAAGCTGTTAAAGGTGCTTTAATCACAACACACTATACAGGGTGGTTGGAAGATGGTACTCAGTTCGATTCTTCAATTGATCGCGGGAATTATTTTGAGACGGTGATTGGTACAGGGCGAGTAATCAAAGGTTGGGATCAAGGCATCATGGGAATGCGCGTTGGTGGGAAGCGTAAATTAATCGTACCTGCACATTTAGCTTATGGCGAACGCAAAATGGGAAAAATTATTCCAGCAAATTCAAATCTGATTTTTGAAATTGAATTATTTGATGTTAAAACTCGCGACGAGTGATCTAGTCTCAATGATGCAAAGCATGATGGCATTGATTTGATTGCTTCATTCATGCTTTGCAAAAAAAAGTACAAAAACAATACAAATCAACAAAATTATTTAATCTCAATGTATTGATTTTAAACATTTTTATTTCAGTCTTCTGTTTTTAACAATCTGCTTAAAATTATTGATTCTATAGAAGGTTCTGTATATCTTTTAAACAAAGAGCAATGCATTTTGAATCAAAGTTTTTACAAAAAAATGTGATGTTAATTTACCTTTTAGAAAAATTGCTTTTAATGTTGCCATCCATGATCAGTAGATTCATAAACATGGCGAGGTAAATTATAAAAAATCTATGCTTGTGTTAACGAGCACCAAAAATTGAGTGAGTGAGGCAGCTATGAATGATTATTTGGATATTACCGCTTCTGAGCTATTAAAAGAATTACATAATTTTTTCTTGATTAATACTTATAATGGCGCTGAAAATGGTTTTTGGGTCAATGAAAAAGCATTGATTGATAAACATTATTGGATGGATGGAGAGAACAAGGTCGAGATTATACGAGAGCTGAGTCCTTCACATCAGCATTCACATCCTGACTATCAGATTACCTTATTATCTCCATTAGAAGGGAATGTCCTCTTGCTACAATATGATGGCGTGAATAAAAAGATTCAGACATTCCGCCGTGGTGAATGGGTAAATCGCTTATATAAATATTTTTATCAAAAAGAACGTTATTATTTACAACAACTTTCTGAGCATCCAAATTTTCAGCTCATTCAATATTAAGCTTTCATATTTAGCTCACTAGGTTCTTAATACGTATCGTGTTAGGAACCTAATTACATATTGCTAAAATATTGATGTATATTGCGATAAAATTTATAAAATATTTTTTTAAGATTATTTTCAGTTTTTAAAATTATAAATACAATCCTTGCTCCCAGCTGACTCGCTAAAAATCTTATTTGTCCACAAATTGTAAGATGATTCATGCATGATTCGCGCTCAGCCATTTTCGAATATTGAGAAGATATCTCTATGACAACACGTTTAGTGTCTCCGACCTTAAAAACATTTTTAGGTCTAATGATTGGTTTAGTTGCGAATACAGCAACTTTTGCAGAAAATTCCAAAATTGATGCGACAACGTTAACCGTCATTGGTTATCATGAAATTACCGACCATAAAGATGCACTCATCCCAAGTTATGCAGTAACAGCACAACAATTCAGCGAGCATATCGATTGGTTACAAAATAATGGCTATCACTTTATCAATGTCGATCAACTGATTAAAGCACATCAGGGCAAATATACTTTACCCACTAAACCTGTGTTATTGACAGTAGATGATGGTTATCAGTCTTTTTATCAAAATGCTTATCCAATTGTGCGTGCGAAAAAAATTCCAGTTGTATTAGCAGTTGTCGGTTCTTGGTTAGAGCCAAAAGCTAATCAGAAAGTAGACTTTGGTGGGGAAGAGATTACGCGCAATAAAATTTTGAGTTGGAATGAACTCAAAGAAATGCAAAATAGTGGCTTAGTTGAGATCGCAAGTCATAGCTATCATTTGCATCGAGGAGTAAACGCAAACCCTCAAGGTAATTCAGAACCAGCAGCGATTACTCGAATCTATGATTCAAATACGAAAACCTATGAAAGCGATGCAAATTATCAAGCACGTGTTTATCAAGATTTAAAGAAAAATAATGAATTATTGCAGGCACATGGTTTACGTTCACCACGTGTCATGGTCTGGCCTTATGGTCGCTACAATATGCAATTAGTTCAAATTTCTAAACAATTGGGTATGCCGATTACCATTACTTTGGATGATGGCGCTGATCATGCCAAACAATCGATCCAAAATATGGGGCGTATTTTAATTCAAGGAAATATGTCAACCAATGCCTTGGCACAAGAAATTAAGAACCGCGAACTGAATTTGAATGATAATAATCGTCCGCAAAAGATCATGCATGTGGATTTAGATTATATCTATGATCCAGACCCACAACAACAGGAACGCAATTTAGGTAATCTGTTAGATCGTATCAATGCAATGGGAGTCAAGACTGTTTATTTACAAGCATTTTCTGATCCTGATGCAAATGGTTCTGCTGATATGGTGTATTTCCCAAATCGTCATATTCCAATGCGTGCGGATTTATTTAACCGAGTAGCTTGGCAAATTCAAACACGTACGCCAGTACAGCGTTTGTATGCTTGGATGCCTTTACTTGCATGGGAATTACCTAAATCAGACCCAGTGTCAAAGGATTTAGTTGTCACGCAACAAGCAAAAGCAGGCGAGCATTTGAATATGGGGTATATCCGCTTAAGCCCATATTCACCAAAAGCAAGACAAACCATTAAAGAGATTTATCAAGATCTTGCAAAATCAACGCCATTTGATGGCCTGTTATTTCATGATGATGTGACATTATCTGATTATGAAGATGCAAGCCCTCAAGCACTAGCAGCCTATGCGAAACAAGGTTTGCCAACGGATCTGGCTAAAATACGAAATAATGACGACAAGTTACAGAAATGGACTGCTTATAAAACGCGTACCCTAGATGATTTTGCAATGGAGCTCGCAGGTGAGGTGCGTCAATATCAGCCTTATTTGATGACTGCACGTAATTTGTATGCGCAAGTTGCCCTTAACCCGTACGCCGAAAATTGGTATGCACAGTCTTTAGAAGAGTCATTAAGACGTTATGATTTCACTGCAATAATGGCAATGCCGTATATGGAGCAATCGGATCATCCCGAAAAATTTTATACGGATATTATGAATCGGGTGAAACAATATCCAAACGGGATTAAAAAGACAGTGATGGAGTTACAAGCCATTAACTGGCGTAATGATCAGAAGATTCCTTCTGAAGAAATGGCAGCAACAATTAAGTCACTTTACCAACAAGGTGCGATGCACATTGCATATTATCCAGACGATCCGATTAAAGAACACCCAGATGTGGAAACGATGCGTAAGGCATTTGCTTTAAAATCATCACAATTAGTACCATAACGGAGTAATGTGTCGATGAGTATAATTGCTTTATTATGGGCTTATGCCATTAAGTTTGTTTTCTATTATCCATTATTTATGTCGTATTTATGGATGGTTGGGGCAATTATTTTTTATTGGAAAGAGCGCCAAGATCCTCCATATCAGCAGCCAGCAACTTTGCCTGAATATCCTAAAGTTGCTGTACTCGTTCCTTGTTTTAACGAGGGGGATAACGCAGAAGAAACCATTAGTCATGCTTTGCAATTAGATTATCCAAACTTTGAAGTGATTGCGATTAATGATGGTAGTTCTGATAACACGGGCGAAGTGCTGGATCGTCTCGCGATGCAGCATGAAAAATTACGTGTGGTACATCTTGCTCAAAACCAAGGTAAAGCGATGGGACTACAAGCAGGCAGTTTAATGACTGATGCTGAGTTCTTGATTGGTATTGATGGTGATGCCTTACTAGATCCTCATGCTGCTAAATGGATGATGCGTCATTTTCTAGAAGACTCAACAGTTGCAGCAGTCACAGGTAATCCACGTATTCGTACACGTTCAACTTTATTGGGACGTATACAGGTCGGTGAGTTTTCTTCAATTGTTGGCATGATTAAACGTGCACAACGTACTTTTGGCCGTTTATTCACAGTCTCAGGTGTGATTACAGCGTTCCGTAAAAGTGCCGTACATCAAGTTGATTATTGGTCTCCAAATATGTTGACTGAAGATATTGATATCACTTGGAAATTACAACGCGCAGGTTGGGATGTTCGTTTTGAACCAAATGCTTTGGTTTGGATTTTGATGCCAGAGACTTTTAATGGTTTATGGAAGCAACGTTTGCGTTGGGCGATGGGTGGGGCACAAGTTCTGATTAAGAATATTGATGTATTCTTTAAACCAAAACTTAATTTTCTCTGGCCTTTAATGTTGGAGCTTTGCTTAACATTAGTATGGTCATATTTGATGTTGATTATGGCTGTCATGTGGTTGTTACATTTTGTATTTACAATCCCAGCCCTTGCTATCGTTAGTTCACCATTTTTACCATACGGTAGTGGAATTTTATTAGGTGCGACCTGTTTAATTCAGTTTGCTTTAAGCAAATGGATGGATAGTCGTTATGAGCCAAGCCTAGGGAAAAATTATTATTGGATGATTTGGTACCCATTTGTGTTTTGGTTAATTACGATTACTGCTACAATCGTCGCCTTTCCAAAGGTACTGTTGCGTGGTGATGAAAAACGCGCCCGTTGGATTAGCCCAGATCGTGGAATTCGTTGAGTCGCAAGATTCATTTTGCTGAGACTAGAAATGAAAGCAAATAGTTTGATTATCGATGTACGTCGCCAACTCCCATGGCATAAGCGTTATTTTTCTACGACCACAACAGCAATGATGTGGGCAGGTTGGCTGCTATTATGGCGACCATTTATTTTGGTTTGGGTGTTAATTGAACTGCAAAAAACGCATCTTGCACAACGTTTAATGGCTGCATTCAGTCAAGGTCTTGAGCACGGAATTACAGCACTTTTCATGTGTGCGGTAGCATTATTATTATGGGGGCTTTTACCTTCAAAATGCGTACATAAAAAACATGCAATTGAAAAAGCACTACCTGATTATGCACGTTATTTTGAGTTGCCTGAACAAGAAATTCAAGCTGGTCGCCAACAAAAAGTAACCACGCTGCATCATGATGAAAATGGTAAGATTATTAGGGTTGAATAAAATTTATTCGATTGAGAAGTATAAATGCCTTAATTTTAATTAAGGCATTTTTTTATGCTTGTCTTAAATTTTAGACATAAAAAAACCAGCTTACGCTGGATTTTTATTTGCACCATAGTTCATTAGTTGAAAAATGGTGCCCGAGGCCAGACTCGAACTGGCACGCTTTGTGGGCGGGGGATTTTAAATCCCCTGTGTCTACCGATTTCACCACTCGGGCATGTGGGCAATAATAGAGGAGACTTTAAAACTTGGCAAGAGTAAAAAGTATTAATTGCTTTCTTTTCAATCAATTCATGTGTTTATCAGATAAAAATTAAGCATTGTCATATAATTTTCATGATTATTTCATCAAACTGAGATCAAACTTTCATTTAAGCAACTTAGTTTTAATTATTTAAAGTAATAAAATTAAGGTAGCTATCCAAATGACAGCAAAAATTTCACGACGGGAACTCATTCAAAAAAGTTTATTCGGATTTGGGGCATTGTCTTTATCTGCGGGATTTACAGGATGTAATGACAGTTCAGATCAAGAAACAGCGACATTACAAGTTAATTTTGAACATGGCGTTGCCAGCGGTGATCCACTACAGGATCGCGTGATTTTGTGGACACGCTTAACACCAAGTGATAGCAGTGCACGGTTGCAAGTCACTTGGGAAATTGCGTTAGATCAGCAATTCAAGCAAATTATTAAAACCGATAAAGTCACTACCGCTGCTGCACAGGACTTTACTGTAAAGGTAGATGCAATTGGATTAAAACCAAATCAAAGCTATTTTTATCGTTTTGTTTTCGGTGATAAAATTTCGCCAGTAGGTCAGACTAAAACCTTGCCGACCAGTACATCAAAGGTTAGTTTTGCTGTGTGCTCGTGTTCTAATTATCCAGCAGGTTATTTCTATGTCTATCGGGAAATGGCAAAACAGAATGTAGATGTCGTGATTCATCTAGGCGATTATATTTATGAATATGGTGCGGATGGTTACGCTACAGAAGAGGCAGTCAAATTAGGAAGAACACTGGCGGCTGACAACAACAAAGAAATTATTAAACTGGATGACTATCGCAAACGCTATGCCTTATATCGTAAAGATAAGGACTTGCAGGCATTGCATCATCGTCATCCATTTATTGTGATCTGGGATGATCATGAGTTGGCCAATGACACATGGCGAGAGGGGGCAGAGAATCATCAATCAAATGAAGGGTCTTTCCTTGATCGTAAATTGGCAGCTTTACAGGCATATTTTGAATGGATGCCAATTCGTCCTGTAGATGAACAACACACCAGAATTTATCGCCAGTTTGATTTTGGCAATCTGGTGCAACTGACCATGCTGGATACACGGATTATTGCCCGTGATGAGCAACTAAATTATGCCAATTATATGACAGCGACAGGTCTGAACATTGCAAAGTTTCAGGCAGATTTAACCAATCCAGCACGTACCTTGATGGGATATACACAACGGGACTGGCTGCTTGGAAAACTACAGCAATCGACAGCCACATGGAATGTACTGGGACAGCAGATTTTAATGACAAAAATGCTGGTTCCAGCCGAATTGTTGCTTTCATTGGCAGAAATAACTTCAGGCAATCCAACTGCCGACACCTTAAATAAAATGAATACGCAAATTACTGAGCTAGTCACCTTAAAAATGCGTTTAAAGCAAGGTGATCCGAGCTTAACCAGTCAGGAAAAAGCTCGTATCCTCACCGTTGCACCTTATAACTTAGATGCATGGGATGGTTATTTTGTTGAGCGTGAAATTTTATACGGCACTTTGGCACAATTAAATAAAAAAGTTGTGGTGTTGGCAGGGGATACCCATAATGCATGGTCTTCTAATTTATATAGTAAAGATGGTGCATTTGTAGGTGTGGAATTGGCAACCAGTTCAGTTTCTTCACCAGGTCTGGAAAAATATTTAAATATTCCATTGGCTCGGTTACAGCAGTTTGAATTTGCATTTACCACCTTGATTGATGAGCTGAACTATTGCAACTTAAACCAACGAGGTTATCTCATGGTTCAGTTTGATGAAACTCAGGTACAGTCACAGTGGGTTTATGTGGATTCAATCAAAAAATCTGAATATAGCATTGATACAGCCAGACGATATCAGCTCAGTTTTGATAAGAATTTGTTGCCAGTGAAAGCAGGGCAGCAAGTTGCGTAAACGATTGATACATCGAGCCAAACGTTAATGTTTGGCTTTTTTATTCTTAAATTTCAGACATAAAAAAACCAGCATTAAGCTGGAATTTTTAGCACCAAATTTCATTTGCTGAAAAATGGTGCCCGAGGCCAGACTCGAACTGGCACGCTTTGTGGGCGGGGGATTTTAAATCCCCTGTGTCTACCGATTTCACCACTCGGGCTTTAAAACCAAATTTGGAGGCGGGGGTCGGAATCGAACCGGCGTACACGGAGTTGCAGTCCGCTGCATGACCATTCTGCCACCCCGCCATCATTTGGTGATGCACATATTAGCAACCTTTAGAAAAAAAACAATAGTGTTTGCCGTGAATATGCACATAAAAACAACATCTAAAAGAATATTGGTCAAATTATCATGTATTATTTACGCAATTGATTCATACCCACTTTGGAGATGCGCTGTGGCATTGGTTTTAGACGGTCGTGCGTTGGCAACACAAATCGAAGCTGATTTGTTGGTTCGTGTAGAAGCATTAAAAGCAAAAACGGGACGTACCCCAATTTTGGCAACAATTTTGGTTGGTGATGATGGTGCATCGGCAACGTATGTGCGTATGAAAGGCAACGCTTGCCGCCGTGTCGGTATGGATTCACTTAAAGTTGAGCTTCCAAAAGAAACCACAACAGAGCAATTATTGGCTGAGATTGAAAAATTAAATGCTAATCCTGATGTGCATGGTATTTTGTTGCAGCATCCAGTGCCTGAACAAATTGATGAAAGAGCATGTTTTGATGCTATTTCATTAGCTAAAGATGTGGATGGCGTGACTTGTCTAGGTTTTGGCCGTATGGCTATGGGTGAAGCAGCCTATGGTTCTGCGACACCTGCGGGTATTATGACAATCTTGCAAGAAAACAAGATCGAGATCGCGGGTAAACATGCAGTTGTGGTCGGTCGCTCAGCGATTTTAGGCAAACCAATGGCAATGATGTTATTACAGGCGAATGCGACAGTAACTATTTGCCACTCACGTACTCAAAACTTAGCTGAATTGGTAAAACAAGCAGATATCATTGTCGGTGCGGTGGGTAAAGCTGAGTTGATTCAAAAAGACTGGATCAAGCAAGGTGCAGTTGTTGTAGATGCAGGTTTCCACCCGCGTGATGGCGGTGGTGTCGGTGATATTCAATTAGTGGGAATTGAAGAGATTGCTTCTGCTTATACACCAGTTCCAGGTGGTGTGGGGCCAATGACGATTACGACTTTGATTCGTCAAACTGTTGAAGCTGCTGAAAAAGCATTAGTTTAAAGATTAATAGCCCCTCGATAAGAGGGGTTTTTTAGAATTAAAGATATATGAGTTGTACATTTCAATTTGAGAAAGCCCCTGAATATTTACTTCAAGCATTACATGAAGTCATCCCTAATACGGATCTACTAGCACAGCAGCTTCCTGAAACACCTATATCGTTATGGTTGATTCCACCAGTTTTTCCAACGGATCGTTTGGATGATGAGGTGATTCGTCGTATTTGGAATGAGACACCGTATTGGATTTTCTGTTGGGCATCTGGTTTAGCGATGGCACAGTGGTTACTCGCTGAGCCACATCATGTTAAAGATAAAGTGGTCTTGGATTTTGGTGCAGGTTCGGGCGTAGTTGCAATTGCTGCAAAAATGGCAGGTGCGAAGCGTGTGATCTGTTGTGATATTGATCCAGTAAGTCTTGCGTCATGTCGTGAAAATGCTTTGTTGAATGATGTTGAACTTGAATATTTGGATGATTTATATAAAGCCGAGCAAGTGGATGTATTGCTCGCTGCGGATGTCCTGTATGACCAATGTAATCGTTTCTTCTTGGATGAATTTCTTAAGTTCGCACCTGAAGTTTGGGTTGCCGATAGCCGAGTTAAAAACTTTAGCCATCCTCAATATATGAAAATTGATGAACGCAGTGCAACGACTTGGCCTGACTTGGATGAATCCAAAGAGTTTAGAAATGTGAGTTTTTACCGCACAAAATAAATAATGTTTAATCTAAAAATAATCAGTGTTGAGACTATCAAATCTCAACACTATTTTCCTCTTACTCATGCTAAAACATTCAGTTGAAATAGAAATAATCTTCAAAAGGAAAGAAAATGAATATTCAACAGGTTGATGATAATAAACATGGGATATTTAAGCTGTTCAACGGTGAAACAGTAGCTGGTGAAATGGCTTACACATGGGCTGGGATACTTGTTAATTATTGATCACATTGATTTGAACGATCAATTTCGAGGGCAAGGATTAGGTCGAAAACTTTTAAATGAGTTAGTTACTTTTGCAAGAAGTCGCAACATTAAAGTCATTCCTTTATACCCATTTGCAAAGTCAGTTTTCGATAAAGACCTATCAATTCTTGATGTCTTGAAGATATAAAATATATAGGATGTATAAAGCTAAAGAAAAACTTATGCATCCATGATTATTATTTATTCAGAACAAGTATAGCGAATGACTTTAAGTGTAGTCGGGCGTGCTTCAAGTGCTTGGCGTGTTGCATATCCTTCACTGTTATTGAAATCAGGTGAATTAGAAAGTCCAAAAGTTGCACGACTATTTCCAAGTTTTACGCCGTATTGTTCTTGTTGTGTAGGATTCATAATTTCATTCACACTGAGTATTGAAATTTTATAAGTTTTTCCTACGCCTAAAACTTGGTTGCATGCATGTTGTAATTTCTTTTGATCTAAATCTTGATTGGTACGTGCTGCAAGGGTGTAAGCAATCGTGGCTGAAGTTGTTGTTTTATTTTCTATTTGATAGCCCGTCACGCCGTTAAATTTGTGTGGTGTACTTTGACATGCAGTGATCACAAGTGTACTTGTAACAATAATGAATAAATTGGTTTTTTTCATATCTATGATCCTATTATTTCCATAATTAGTATGGCATAAAATAAGGTTGTTATTGTGAGTAATCTTTGAAATTGGCGCTATTCATCGTATTGAGGTTCAAAGTTAAAGAAAGAATTTTCGTTTTCGAACAATTTTGCATATAATCTGCCAAGTTTTTTATTTAATACAGAAGTCGTTGCTTTATTGCAGTATTTTTGCCCGTTTTAACGGGCATTTAGTTTATTGGTCTGCTATAAGGCAAGTCTGGATAGGTGTGTCATGATCTCTACAGATAGTCAAAAAAAATATGTGGTTGCGTTTGACCAAGGTACAACAAGTTCACGAGCAATCGTGTTGGATCATGATGCAAATGTTATTAGTATTGCTCAGCGCGAGTTCACGCAAATCTACCCACAACCAGGTTGGGTTGAGCATGATCCTATGGAAATATGGGCAACTCAAAGTGCAGTTTGGGTTGAGGCGCTAGCACAAGCGGGTATTTCAAGTGACCAAATTGCTGCAATCGGGATTACTAACCAACGTGAAACCACGATCATTTGGGATAAGAAAACTGGTAAGCCGATTTATAATGCTATTGTTTGGCAAAGCCGTCAAAGCAATGAAATTTGTAATCAGTTACATCAAGATGGTTGGGATGATTATGTTCGAAAAGTAACGGGCCTAGTCATCGATCCATATTTTTCAGCAACAAAAATAAAATGGATTCTTGATCATGTTGAAGGAAGTCGTGAGCGTGCAGAGCGCGGTGAGCTTTTGTTTGGTACGGTGGATACGTGGTTGATTTGGAAATTGACCAATGGTCAAGTTCATGTGACAGATTATACCAATGCTTCACGTACCATGCTGTTTAATATAGAAACATTGGAATGGGACGACAAACTTTTAGAAGCTTTAAACATTCCAAAAGTAATGTTACCAACTGTGCGTAGCTCATCTGAGGTCTATGGATACACACATACCATTAGTGGTCAGGAAGTTGGAATTCCAATTGCAGGTATTGCGGGGGATCAACAAGCTGCATTATTTGGACAAATGTGTGTAGAAGTCGGGCAGGCCAAGAATACCTATGGGACGGGTTGTTTCTTATTGATGAACACAGGGAAGCGTATAGTTCAATCTGAACATGGTTTGTTGACTACCATTGCATGTGGTGCAAAAGGTGAAGTGAATTACGCTCTAGAAGGTGCTGTGTTTAATGGTGGATCATGTGTGCAATGGTTGCGTGACGAACTCAAAGCGATTAATGATTCGTATGATTCTGAATATTACGCAACCAAAGTGAAAGATAGTAATGGCGTATATGTTGTGCCTGCATTTACAGGTTTGGGTGCGCCGTATTGGGACCCAACCGCACGTGGTGCGATCTTGGGTATTACACGTGGTGTGAGTATTGAGCATATTATTCGTGCGACCTTAGAGTCAATTGCTTATCAAACACGCGATGTATTAGATGCAATGCAACAAGACTCTGGCGAAAAGTTGCGGACACTCCGCGTAGATGGTGGTGTAACAGCGAATAACTTCTTGATGCAATTCCAAGCGGATATTCTTTCGACTTCAGTTGAACGTCCAGCAATGAAAGAAACGACAGGGATGGGAGCCGCATTTTTGGCTGGTTTAGCTGTCGGTTTCTGGTCGGATTTAAATGAATTGAAGAGTAGAATGTCGATCGAACGAACCTTTATACCTGAATGCAGTCAGGATCAAACTGAAAAATTGTATAAAGGTTGGTTAAAAGCTGTCGGACGTACTCGAGATTGGGCAGAAGATTAAGCTAAAATAGCCGGATATAATATGCCGTAAATAAAACAGGATTGATGAGCATGAGCTTGATACTACGCCAACAAAAAACCCTCGAATTAGTACGAGAGCGTGGTTATATTAGTATTGAAGAACTTGCTCAACATTTCGATGTTACACCTCAAACGATTCGTCGTGATATTAATCAATTAGCGGATGAAGGGCTTTTGCGCCGTTATCATGGCGGCGCTGCGCATGATTCAAGTGTTGAAAATACAGAATATACGATGCGTGTCGGGCATATGCTTGAGCAAAAAAGAACAATTGCTGAAGCTGTTGCTGCTGCCGTTCCAAATCACGCTTCTTTATTTATTAATATTGGCACCACAACCGAAGCGATTGCTCATGCACTACTGAATCACACGGGCTTAAAAGTCATTACTAATAACCTGAATGTTGCAAAGACCCTGAGCACAAAAGAGGATTTTGAAGTTCTGATTGCCAGTGGTCGTGTTCGTCCAGATGGTGGTGTCATTGGTCAAGCAACCGCTGATTTTTTCAAACAGTTTAAAGCAGATTATGCGCTTATCGGGATTAGTGGAATTGAAGAAGATGGCACATTGCTTGATTTTGATTTTCAGGAAGTGTGTGTCTCTCAAGAAATTCTTTCAAGTGCACGCCAAGTTTTTTTAGCCGCGGATAGCAGTAAATTTGGGCGTAATGCGATGATTCGATTAGGTTCACTTAAGCAAGTGGATTGTATTTTTACTGATCAACAGCCAAATGAGCAATTTATAAAAACCATCCGAGAGTTAGATGTTGGTTTGATTGTTGCAAAATAAATATTCATTTTCGAAAAATTGTTACTTTTCTTGAGTTAATCAACTTAACTCAAGATATATTCAATAAAAACTATATTTTTCTTATAAATAAATGCGGTTACCGTGTTTCTGAACTGTTAGTTTCTCCATCGAATTTTACCATTTATCTAAAAGTGTCGATAGATTGGCATTTTTTGATCTATCTTTTATTGTTTATTTTCGATTTATATGTTTAAATTTTCATTATCGAAAAATAATGAAAAATTTGTGGTGATCTATGCAAACTTCTCCTCAGACAAATGAAAAAATCTATGACCTTGCGGTCATTGGTGGTGGTATCAATGGTGTTGGTATTGCGGCTGATGCTTCAGGACGAGGTTTATCGGTATTCTTGTGTGAAAAAGATGATTTAGCCAATCATACTTCGTCTGCAAGCAGTAAGCTCATTCATGGTGGTTTACGTTATTTAGAACACAAAGAATTTCGTTTAGTACGTGAAGCGTTAGCTGAGCGTGAAGTGCTATTGGCTAAAGCTCCACATATTATTCGCCCAATGCGTTTTATTATGCCGCATCGCCCACATCTTCGCCCTGCATGGTTGATTCGCACGGGTTTGTTCTTCTATGACCATTTAGGTAAGCGTGAGAAATTATTGGGTTCAAATAATGTCTATTTTAAAGAAGATAGCCCTTTAAATTCTGCGATAACACGTGGTTTTGAATATTCTGACTGTGCTGTTGATGATGCTCGTTTGGTTGTACTTAATGCGATGCATGCCCGTGAAAAGGGTGCTGATATTGTAACTCGTACTCGTTGTTTGTCTGCACGAAGAGATGGGCAGTATTGGATTGTTGATTTAGAAAATGAAAATTGTCAATTCCAAATTAAAGCAAAGGCACTGGTCAATGCTGCTGGCCCTTGGGTCGCAAAATTCATCAAACAAGATTTAGAGCTCAAATCACCTTACGGTATTCGCTTGATTCAAGGTAGTCATATCATTGTACCGAAACTGTATGAAGGTGATAAAGCATTTATTATGCAAAATGATGACCGCCGTATTGTCTTCGCAATTCCTTATTTAGATCAATACACCATGATTGGAACTACGGATCGTGAATACCAAGGTGATCCTGCGCAAGTGCAAATTACTCAAGCAGAAACAGACTATTTGCTTGAAGTGAGCAATGCACATTTCAAAAAACAGCTTACTCAAGCGGATGTTATTTGGACATTTGCTGGGGTACGTCCACTCTGTGATGATGAATCAGATAATCCTTCTGCAATTACGCGTGACTATACTTTGGCTTTGTCCAAAGGTGAGGTGGGGCAGGCCCCATTACTTTCCGTATTCGGTGGAAAATTAACAACATATCGTAAATTGGCTGAATCTGCCATGCAACAGCTCAAGGCATTTTTTCCTGAGATGCGGGGAAGCTGGACTGCGACTGAAGCATTGCCTGGCGGTGAGAATATGCATTCTGTTGAACAATTGATGCAGGAAATCCGTGCACAAGTCACCGATGCGTCTGAAGCATTGGCAAAACGTTGGGCTACTGCTTACGGTTCACGTATTTGGAATATTTTAGGCGAGAAAAGTTCGGTTGAGCAACTTGGGCAGCATTTCGGTCAAGGCTTATATGCTAAAGAAGTCGATTATTTATGTCAGGTTGAATGGGCGACGACCAGCCAAGATATTTTATGGCGCCGTTCCAAATTGGGCTTGAGTTTTACACAAATTGAAATGAATCAATTGGATACTTATTTAGTATCCAAACAGCAAGAGCCGCATGCCGCTTAAAAAATCGTATAGCTGGACTGTTTTTAAAAAGTTTTTTGTCTAACGCCTGAGTTAAGCCGCGAAGCGGCTTCGGCTTGAATGAATTGTTAGGCTACGTCTCGCCCGTGCGACCAATGTAAACCTCTTGGCCAATACTGTATTGAGATATACGTCTAGCCCATTCTCATGCCGAAGGTATTTGAGACTCTTATCACTGTGCTCTGTTGGCGCGAAGCCATACGAGTGACTCAGGGAGCCGTCAAATTTCCACGTAGGTGGAGTGACCACTTGCATGGAGTTGCTCCCAACAAGGCGACAGACCGCGATGCGTTGTTTTGGGTTGTTGCCGAGATTTGCATGGCCAAACTCAAGCCATGAACAGTGCGAGGCTAAGCCATGAATTTGATCTGCAACCGCCAAGTCAATGGCGTGCCCATCTTGGAGGTGTGTGATGCCAGAGTGGGTAAGTAGCTTGACGAATGATTCCGTATCTTGCAGCGACATGAAGCCAACGCGAACGATCTCGTTGTCAGCGCACATGGTTTCGTTTGGAAGATGTGACTTGAAGCCGTCCCATCCGCCGGGGAATTTGCGGAGCAATGAATCTGCGCGAATAACCACAGAAATTGCTTCTATCAAAACAGCCATAGACTCCCCTTAGTAGCCTAACGCTTGGGCTCAGGAGTGCGCAGCGAAGCGGAGCGCCGCTTGGAGCCCATTGTTAGGGGATGTTTATTCCTTATCATCTTGTTCTGCGACTTTGCGTAATGGTGATACTAAGGTATCAAAGAAATCACCCGTGGCTATTTTAAATCCGATGATCCCGCCACCGATTAACCCTAACCAAACCCCAATACTGTCTTTTCCCATAATTTGCGCGCCAATATATGCACCTAAAATTGGAAACCCTACTATAAACACCAGCATTAAAAGGTACACAAGCAACATACCAAGTGCCGTGAACGGTGAAACGATTAAACCGAACCCAAGTAAAAATCCCCAAATGGGGCTATCAAGACCTCGGTAATCACCACCTATGTGCATTAGCTGAAAAATAATGACAATTACGCCAAGAATTGGCAGTAGAGCTTGAAATTGGTTTCTCATCATTCTCCCTAACTACTCTTATGCGGCAGAGGTGACACATAAGAGGCTAAAACTTGCTGCATAAGACGCCTATTTAATGAAGTATTAAACAAAATAATATTGATTTATTTTGACTTAAAACCATTATTAAATCATAAAAATAACAAGGATAATAAAATACCAGTTCATTAGCCTAAATTATTTGATTTAGTTAGGCAGCATATCTGTTATAAGCATATTAGTTATAGGGTTGGGTGGGTCTGTTATTTAAGATATCTCTAGTCGTTGTGAAACCAAAATCTTCGATTTTCGACGTGTCACTACGTTGATGGTTTGCGGCGTTTCTTTGGTTGGGGTGTTTAATTTTGCACCACAATTGTTTTAATAACTACTTATAAATGTGTTGCGCATCCTTACTTGATCAGCCAAATAAAAAGGCCACCGAAGTGACCTTTTAAATCTCCCTGAACCCCTCTTTAATCAAGAGGAAAACTAGAGTGATTAAGCAGATTTAACAGCTGCTAATAATTCATTTTGACGATCTTTAAGTGCTTGCGGTAAGCGGTCACCAAGTTTAGTGAATAACTCAGTATGGCTTTCAAGCTCTTTGATCCATTGATCTTTATCTTGAGCTGTAACAGTGTTGAATTGCTCTTTAGAGAAATCAATACCAGTCCAGTTTAACTGTTCGTAAGTTGGAACATAACCGATTGGTGTTTCAGTCGCTTCAGCACGACCTTCACAGCGATCAATAATCCACTCAAGAACACGCATGTTTTGACCGAAACCAGGCCATACGAAATTGCCTTCAGCATCACGACGGAACCAGTTTACATTGAAGATTTTTGGTAATTTGTTACCAGCAGCTTCTGCTTTAGCGCCAACTTCTTGACCAAGTTGTAACCAGTGACCGAAGTAATCAGCCATGTTATAACCAGCGAAAGGAAGCATTGCAAATGGGTCACGGCGAACAATACCTTGTTGACCAACAGCAGCAGCAGTTGTTTCTGAACCCATTGTTGCAGCTTTATAAACGCCATCAACCCAGTCAAAAGCTTCAGTTACTAAAGGTACTGTATCTGCACGACGACCACCGAAGATGAATGCAGAGATTGGTACACCTGCTGGATTTTCCCAGTCAGCATCAATAGAAGGGCATTGACCAGCTGAAACTGTAAAGCGAGCATTTGGATGAGCCGCTTTTTCACCTTCAACGTGAGGCTGACCTTTCCAGTTGGTTAAGTTTGCTGGAACTTCTTTAGAAAGACCTTCCCACCAAATTTCACCGTTATCTGTTACAGCAACGTTCGTATAGATAACATCTTTAGTTAATGTCGCCATACAGTTCGGGTTGGTTTTGGTATTTGTACCAGGTGCAACACCGAAGAAACCTGCTTCTGGATTGATTGCATATAAACGACCATCTTCACCTGGTTTGATCCAAGCGATATCGTCACCTACAGTTTCAATCTTCCAACCTTCATAACCTGCTGGTGGAATCAACATAGCAAAGTTCGTTTTACCACACGCAGAAGGGAATGCCGCAGCGATGTAGTGTTTCTCACCTTGTGGATTGGTTACGCCTAAAATAAGCATGTGCTCAGCTAACCAACCTTGCTCACGACCCATTGCAGAAGCAATACGTAAAGCTAGGCATTTTTTACCAAGTAAAGCATTACCACCATAACCAGAACCGTAAGACCAGATTTCACGAGTTTCTGGGTAATGAACAATGTATTTTTCATTGTTACATGGCCAAGCGACATCTTTTTGACCATCTTTCAATGGAGCAGCAACCGTATGAACACATGGGATAAACTCACCATCTGTACCTAATACGTCATAAACTGCTTTACCCATACGCGCCATTTTTGTCATGCTGACAGCAACGTAAGGTGAATCTGTTAATTCGATACCGATGTGTGCAATATGGCTTCCTAAAGGACCCATAGAGAAAGGAACGACGTACATGGTACGACCTTCCATTGCGCCATCAAATAAGCCGTTTAATTTCGCACGCATTTCAGCAGGCGCAACCCAGTTGTTTGTTGCACCAGCATCTTCTTGATTTTCAGAGCAGATATATGTGCGATCTTCAACACGAGCAACATCAGAAGGGTCAGAATTTGCAAGATAAGAACCAGGATGTTTTTCTTGGTTAAGTTGTTGCATGGTGCCGTTAGCGATCATCAAGTCGATCAGACGTTGATATTCTTCCGCGCTTCCGTCACACCATTCGATTTTTGCTGGTTTGGTTAATTTTGCAATTTCTTCCACCCATGCAATAAGCTTAGGGTGACGAACGAATTCTGGTGCGTTCACTTGGGTCATGGTGATGCCTTTTTAAAGTGTGTACGACGTACAATTCTATTCATTGGATGACAATGAAAATAGATGAAGTAAAAAAAGTGGCTGTATTAAAGCATAAAATCGTAAAAAAAATAAGACTACCGTGTTTGATAGAGTCTTAATCTAAGAGTGTATATTTATGGGTAACATATTGTTTTTGCGTAAATTGAGTATTTTTTGGTTCTATATGTAATTTTTTTATGTGTATTATTTTTATTTTAAATTATTATTAAAAACAATTGGATAGATTTGTTTATTTTTTTTGAGAATTATTATTGATAAATTGAATAATGCTCATCCAAAATTTACATAAACAAACTTTTAATTGTTGATTTTATAAACAAAAATACTGGTGATTTATCTTTAAGGCTGTTAGGTATGATTCAGAATTTACGGCCCTTGTCCATAATTTACAATCAAAAATCTGGCTTTCATGCAGCACAGCAAGAAGACCAATATGAAGCTCTTATGGCTTTTTGGAGTCAGAAAGGATTTGAAATTCAGGTATTTGAATTAAATTCGCACATGAATTTTGATGAAATGATGAATAATATTTTATCTCGACATCAACAGGAACATGCGCGTGGGGTAGTTGTTGCTGCAGGTGGTGATGGTACATTAAATGCCGTAGCAAAAAAGTTAATGCATACCAATATTCCAATGGGAATAATGCCCTTAGGTACGTTTAATTATGTTGCACGTGCTTTAGATATTCCGATTGATGTGGCTCTAGCAGCAGAAGTAATCGCAGTGGGTCAACCGCGCGAAGTTCATGTTGCAACGATTAATGATCAAATTTATTTGAACAATGCCAGTTTAGGTTTGTATCCTTTATTCATTAAGAAGCGTGAACTTTATAACCAGTATTTAGGGCGCTTTGCATTACATGCTTATACTTCGGCGTTAGATGTGTTACTGCGCGAACATAAATCATCAAAACTCGCACTCACTGTGGATGGGAAAAAATATCCTGTAGTTACTCCGTTAATATTCTTTGGTAATAATCAGTTGCAATTAGAGGATATGAAATTAAGAGTTGCAGAATGTGCTGCAAAAGGCAAGTTAGCTGGAGTTGTTGTTGCTAAAAGTGACCGAATCAGTTTATTAAAAATGCTATGGAAACTTGTTCAAGGGGAAATCGATCAAGCATCGGACGTCTATTCTTTTTGTGCCGAACAAATACAGGTTGACTGTAAAAAGGCCAAACTTACTGTTGCAGTCGATGGGGAATTAATGGATATGCAACCACCTTTAAAATTCTCAGTAAAAAAATCAGCCTTGAAAGTGATGGTTCCAAATGTTGTTACACCTATCTGATCTACATTTTGGTACTGAACGTGAAAAATGTATTCAAGCGATACAACTGTTTTGCCAACAAAAACGCCCAGAGGCAATTGTAATCAGTGGTGATTTAACCCAGCGTGCGCGTTTCAAGCAATTTTATGATTGCCGTCAGTTTTTAGATTCTTTACATATCCCATATCTTGTTGTGCCGGGTAATCATGATATTCCGCTTTATCATGTCTGGAATCGCTTCTTCTCTCCATTTGTACGTTACCAAGCGTTTTTTGGCCGTTTAGAGTCTACTTTAGAAACGGAGCATTTTTATATTGTTGGTATGAATAGTATTCGTCGGAGATACCATACCCGAGGGCATATTTCTCTTGAGCAAATTCATGAAACGGATACCAAGCTGAAAAATGCACCCACAAATAAAATAAAATTGGTCACATTCCATCAGCCTTTTTATACCTTCCCAAATGAGCATGGAGATAAGGATTGTCCTGTGCTTGCTAAAATTGCATTAGAACGTTGGGGTGAGACAGGGTTGTTTGGTTTATTACATGGGCATCTACACAAAGTTGCTGTTCATGATTTAAATCAAATTTTTCGGTTGGGATTCAACCATCCTATTTTGGATATTCATGCTGGAACAGCAACTTCAAATCGTTTGCATTTTGGGTTTTCAAATAGTTTTAACGTGATTTTAGATGACGGAACAATTGAGCATTATTGGTTTGATGAGCGCTTGGGAAAGTTTAAAAACTTATATAGTCAAACCGCTTAATTACCCATACACTCGTTAAAGAAACGACAAAAAAGCTTATCTATAGGACTTACGCATTGACGGATTCAAAAAAATACTTTGTACACGACAAATTTCATAGGGCCCTTGTCCTATCAGGCTTTTTCTTTCTTAAAATTGCGAGCACTTTCTTAAATTCTTCTTTTTTTCCAAAACCAATCAAACGTAGAATAGCCATTTGAACATAGTCCAAACCGTATCGAAATAAACTTACTGAAAGTCGTCCATGCTTCTTTATTTTTATCGTTTTTTTTCGATCATGTTGCCATTCACCTGTTAAATAGCACCAACAGAAACCGATCGCTAGCACTGCTATCAATTTCTTGACTCGTCTAGGGTCTGTTAAACGAGTATTTTCAAGATTGAATCCACGTCCTTTGAGACAACTAAATAAGGTTTCGATTTCCCAGCGTAATGCATAATCACGAATAGCAGAAGCATTAAACATACGAGAAACAACAAGTAAAAGTTCTCCATCTTCTAATCGTAGCGCACTAATATACAGTTTCACTCGACCAACCCAAATACGTCGTTTACGACATTCAGTTTGACCAACTTGAAGATGACGAAATAAATCACTAATTTTATGATTCTTGGCTAAGTGATTGGTCACAATAAAGTTTTTTTAACACGTATACAGAAGTTAATGTCATTTTCAATTCACCATGTAAACCATTTCTCACCGATAAATTCTCTGTCTGCGAACACATTCACAATACGATCTTTACCAAAAATGGAGATAAAGCGTTGAATCAAAGCAATACGCTCTTTTGTATCTGAATTTCCACGTTTATTGAGCAATGTCCAAACAATAGGTATCGCTATTCCACGATAGACGATGGCTAACATCAAGATATTGATATCTCGTTTTCCCCATTTCCAGTTAGTTCTATCCAAAGTTAATTGGACTTTATCGAATGAAAATATATTGAAAATTAACTGAGAAATTTGACGATAATCGAAGTACTGATCTGCAAAGAAGCGTTGTATACGTCGATAAAATGATTGTGGTAAGCACGTGATGGGTAAGGCTTTAGATGCAGAAGAAAGGTTGCATGTCTGTTTTACAATTAATGCCAGCATAATCAGTGTAAAACATTTTACATGTGACTTGTTCCACTTTAGATATTTGTTTAAGATGAGATGTAACTCATTGAAATGTGTCATCATATTCGTCGTCAGAAAACAAGTATTATGCCATTATTTCAATGAGTTATCTTTTTTTGTCGTGTACAAAGATGAAAAATATAACTTATTAAATATCTTTAAATTATGAGTTCCGTACACTGATATAAAAATAAGCATATTAGACTTGATTTTTGAATGCTTGAAAAATATTAATATTTTAAATATCAGAATATTGTGTTGATTTTTTTTAAAATTATCAGTCGATTTTTAACTGGAAAAATCTCTTAATACAGGTCAGTCTATTCCCCATTTGAGGAATATAACTTCCACAAAAAAATACATAAAATCTTTTGAGAGTTGATGAAATTTTGCTCCCCCAAATTCTTCATTTGTAAGATATCAGAAAACTCTAAAACTGGAAAAAATAATCATTTTAAATAACATATACATACGCACAAAGTAATAAATATAAGTACTTTTGCGATTTCTGCATGCTGAAAGGTGACAAAATGACACGTATATATTTGGTGGATAAAAGTATTTATAAAACAACAACTAAATCTGAGGTCATAGCAACTGGGCAATCAACAGCAATTCCTTTAGATCAGCGCTTAATGGCAAAGTTTGAGATTCATCCAGAACAAGTCTCTTCAATTGTGCGGGTGGGAAATAACGCGGTTGTACATTTAATAGATGGTACGCAAGTTGTTTTAGAGGGGTTCTTTGTTCAGGAGCTTCTACAACTTCCCTTACAGGATGGGCAAAGCTTATGGGCAACACTTGTTGAGGATGAGGTTGCAGAGCAACCTGTAGATGATTATCTGGTACTGGATGGTGTGCCAGCCAGTGCGGTGCTTTCGGATAGTTCTGTCGTTGCTGCGGATAGTTTAGGTGCTGTTGCATCAGGTACAGGCGCAATTGCAGCAGAGAGTGCGATTGTTGCTGCAAGTACGGTGGCGACCGCTGGTTCTGTCGCTGCAATGACAATTCCAACCTGGGCCTTGGTTGCAGGTGGGATTGCTGGGGTTGGAGCAGTTGCTGCGGCAGCAGGAAGTGGGGGGGGCGAGGATAAAGCAGAACCACCGCGAGATACAACGCCACCCATTGCAGGAACGTTGTCATTTACGAATTTAATTGATACGGGTTTATCTTCTACTGATCGCATCACTCAGGATAAATCATTTGAATTAAGTCTGTCAGGACAGGAAGCCAATACAGAGGTCATTTATCAGCTTTCTAAAGATGGCGGTAAGACCTGGACAAATACCGATGCTGCACAAAAGAATCTAGGTGATGGCGTCTACCAGTTTAAGGCAATCGTGACCGATGTTGCAGGAAACAGTGCAGAGGTACTATCTGCCAAAGTAACCGTTGATAATACGGCACCAGTTGCAGGGGTGCTTTCATTTAGCAATTTAACCGATACAGGCTCGTCATCTAATGACCTGATTACACAGGACAAGGCTTTTGATCTCACTTTAACAGGACAAGAAGCTGGAACTACAGTTGTCTATCAGGTGTCTAAAGATGATGGAGCATGGACAACAACGACAGCAAACCAAACCAACCTGACGGATGGCGTGTATCAGTTTAAGGCAGTTGTGACCGATGTTGCAGGAAACAGTGCAGAGGTACTATCTGCCAAAGTAACCGTTGATAATACGGCACCAGTTGCAGGGGTGCTTTCATTTAGCAATTTAACCGATACAGGCTCGTCATCTAATGACCTGATTACACAGGACAAGGCTTTTGATCTCACTTTAACAGGACAAGAAGCTGGAACTACAGTTGTCTATCAGGTGTCTAAAGATGATGGAGCATGGACAACAACGACAGCAAACCAAACCAACCTGACGGATGGCGTGTATCAGTTTAAGGCAGTTGTGACCGATGTTGCAGGAAACAGTGCAGAGGTACTATCTGCCAAAGTAACCGTTGATAATACGGCACCAGTTGCAGGGGTGCTTTCATTTAGCAATTTAACCGATACAGGCTCGTCATCTAATGACCTGATTACACAGGACAAGGCTTTTGATCTCACTTTAACAGGACAAGAAGCTGGAACTACAGTTGTCTATCAGGTGTCTAAAGATGATGGAGCATGGACAACAACGACAGCAAACCAAACCAACCTGACGGATGGCGTGTATCAGTTTAAGGCAGTTGTGACCGATGTTGCAGGAAACAGTGCAGAGGTACTATCTGCCAAAGTAACCGTTGATAATACGGCACCAGTTGCAGGGGTGCTTTCATTTAGCAATTTAACCGATACAGGCTCGTCATCTAATGACCTGATTACACAGGACAAGGCTTTTGATCTCACTTTAACAGGACAAGAAGCTGAAACTACAGTTGTCTATCAGGTATCCAAAGATGATGGAGCATGGACAACAACGACAGCAAGCCAAACCAACCTGACGGATGGCGTGTATCAGTTTAAGGCAGTTGTGACCGATGTTGCAGGAAACAGTGCAGAGGTACTATCTGCCAAAGTAACCGTTGATAATACGGCACCAGTTGCAGGGGTGCTTTCATTTAGCAATTTAACCGATACAGGCTCGTCATCTAATGACCTGATTACACAGGACAAGGCTTTTGATCTCACTTTAACAGGACAAGAAGCTGGAACTACAGTTGTCTATCAGGTGTCTAAAGATGATGGAGCATGGACAACAACGACAGCAAACCAAACCAACCTGACGGATGGCGTGTATCAGTTTAAGGCAGTTGTGACCGATGTTGCAGGAAACAGTGCAGAGGTACTATCTGCCAAAGTAACCGTTGATAATACGGCACCAGTTGCAGGGGTGCTTTCATTTAGCAATTTAACCGATACAGGCTCGTCATCTAATGACCTGATTACACAGGACAAGGCTTTTGATCTCACTTTAACAGGACAAGAAGCTGGAACTACAGTTGTCTATCAGGTGTCTAAAGATGATGGAGCATGGACAACAACGACAGCAAACCAAACCAACCTGACGGATGGCGTGTATCAGTTTAAGGCAGTTGTGACCGATGTTGCAGGAAACAGTGCAGAGGTACTATCTGCCAAAGTAACCGTTGATAATACGGCACCAGTTGCAGGGGTGCTTTCATTTAGCAATTTAACCGATACAGGCTCGTCATCTAATGACCTGATTACACAGGACAAGGCTTTTGATCTCACTTTAACAGGACAAGAAGCTGAAACTACAGTTGTCTATCAGGTATCCAAAGATGATGGAGCATGGACAACAACGACAGCAAGCCAAACCAACCTGACGGATGGCGTGTATCAGTTTAAGGCGGTTGTGACCGATGTTGCAGGGAACAGTGCAGAAGCCTTATCTCCAATAATCACTGTAGATAATACTGCACCCGTAACTGGAACATTAGTTTTCGCAAATTTCAATGATACAGGTATTTCGGCTACAGATTACATCACCAAAGACCAAGCCTTTGACCTAAGTTTAACGGGACAGGAAGCAGGAACAACGGTCGTTTATCAGGTCTCTAAAGATAATGGTGTGTGGGTTAATACTGATATTGCACAAAGCAATTTGGTTGATGGCCGTTATCAATTTAAGGCGATTGTAACTGACAAGGCAGGTAATAGTGCAGAGACCCTGTCTCCAATTGTTGTTGTGGATAATACATCACCTGTTGCAGGAACCTTAACATTTAGCAATTTGAATGATACTGGTGCGTCAGCAATTGACCGAATTACTCAAGACAACAGCTTTGATTTGCAATCCTTACATCCAATCGTAATTGGAGAAGAAGCTGCGATTACTGATCATTATGAGGTTTCTACAGATGGTGGATTGACATGGATAACCACCACAGCACAACAGACAAATCTGGCAGATGGAACGTATCAGTTTAAGGCGATTGAAACCGATGTTGCGGGCAATATTGTAGAGACAGCTATTGAAACGGTTGTGGTGGATACCTTGAAGCCTCAAATCGCAACCGATTTATTCATCAGTGAAGATGGCTGGACTTTAACAGGCTTGACCGAAGCTGCTGGTTTAAAGGTAAATGTATTTGATCAAAATGGGTTATTGGTTGGAACTACTGAAAGCTATGCTAATGGTGAATTTAGTCTGCAACTCAACCAATCCTATGTTGATAATGAAGAATTCACGGTTGTATTGCGTGATCGTGCAGGAAACGAGAGTGATGAAGCGAATGTAGTTGCATTGGGTGATGTGACCCGACCTGAAGCTGCGACAGAGCTTAAACTTAGTGAGAGTGGTAGTGGTTCGGTTTTAACAGGTAAAGCGGAACCTCATGCCATCATTAAAATTTATGATCAGGATAATAACCTCGTCCATCAATGGAACAACAATGTTAATGCTGATGGCACATTTACCATTTATTTGAACCAGTATTATTTAAAAGGACAAACCTTAACGGTAACAGTGACGGATGCTGCCAATAATGTCAGTGAAAGTGCAACGATTGTTGCGCCAACAGACAATACGAATCCTGAACCGATTGATGAGGTTGTTTTTGATGAAAATGGTCTGAACTTTACAGCTCAGGCCGAGGTCAATAGTACGGTTAAGGTTTACGATACGAGTAACAACCAGGTCGGTACTGGATATGCGGACAGTGAGGGGAATGTTTCAGGCTGGTTTGATCATGTTTATCTAGATGGCCAGTTACTTACATTTATCGTATTTGACCGTGCTGGAAACCAAAGTGCTGAAGTGCCACTGAATGCGATAAATGATGACTCTATACCAGATCCAGCAACAAATCTTGTCTTGATCGAAGAGAATGGCGGTTCAGTCTTAACAGGTATAGCCGAACCGAATGCCACCATTCAAGTTTATGATCAGGATGATAACCTCGTCTATCAATGGAACAACAATGTCAAGGCTGATGGCACATTTGAGATTTATTTCAACCAGTACTATCTAAAAGGGCAAACCTTAACTGTCACTGTCACTGACCGTGCTGGTTTGGTCAGCGAAAAAGCCACGATTGTTGCGCCGTTGGATAATACTAATCCTGAACCAATCCAAAATATTGAGTTTAATGAGGATGGGCGTAACTTCACTGCAACAGCCGAAGCCAATAGTACGGTGAAAGTGTTTTATCAGGGTAATGAAGTTGGCAGTGGTTACACAGATAGTGAGGGCAAGGTATCTGGTTATTTCTATGAGGTATTTCTGGATGGGCAGGAACTTTCATTTATCGTTGTTGACCGTGCGCAGAATGAAAGTGACACAGTTAATCAAAATACCCTGACTGACCGTGATGCTCCAGCGGTTGCGACTGATCTTGAACTGATTGAGGGTGGTTTTGGTTCTATTCTGCTTGGCAAAGCGGAGCCGTACGCAACCATTCAGGTGACTGATGCCAATGGAAACTCACTCAATGCATCGTGGATAAATAACACTGTTCAAATAGATGGCACATTTAGAATCTATTTAAATGACTACTATCTACATGGTGAAACTTTAAAGGTTACTGTTACTGACCGTGCTGGTAATATCAGTGAAGTGGCAACAATTGATGCCCCAATTGATGAGCTTAAACCCGACCCACTGGATGTCAGTCATATTATTTTCAATGAAAACGGCTGGAATTTCACCGCAATTGCTGAAGCAAATAGCACTATTAAGGTGTTGTATCAGGGCAATCAGGTTGGACAGGGGTATACTGATAGTGATGGTAATGTTTATGGTTCTTTTAATCAGGTATTTCTGGATGGTCAGGAGCTCACCTTTATTGTGGTTGACCGTGCGGAAAATGAAAGTAATCCAGTAACCGCTATTACATTAAATGATGACATTGCGCCTCTAGCCGCTGAAAATGTCACGGTTACACCTGAAGGATGGATTTCTGGGGAAGCTGAGCCGAATGCAATTGTTGAAATTATTGACAAATATGGGGCAGTTATCACATCAACCTATGTGAATTATAATGGTTCATTTGGTCAAGGGATTAACCTGAGCCAATACCAGTCACAAGAGTTAAGTATTGTGGTGAAAGATGCCGCTGGAAATCGCAGTGATCCTGTCTACAAGATTTTGCCTGCATTGGTGGATACACCAGCGGCGGCGATTGACTTGGTGCTTGATGCCGAAGGGCATGTTCTGACAGGTATGGCAACGGCTGGTTTCTATATTGTGGTGACCAATGCGGCTGGTGAACGTGTCGATAGTGGTTGGTGGAATACACTGGTTAATGAGGACGGCACATTCAGTATTCAGTTAAATGACTATTATCTACAGGGGCAGACATTACAGATCCGTGTTTTTGACTCCTCTACAAATCAATATAGCCCAATTACTGAAATCGTTGCACCTTTGGACAATATTCTTCCTGTTGTTGAAAATGTCGTGATCAGTGAGGATGGCTATTCCGTTGCTGGACAAACAGAACCTAAATCAACCATTAAGATTGTGGATGCGGATGGTGATCTTCGAGGCGAATACCAAGTCGATGAGACAGGTTATTTCAATCTCAGTGTCTATCCACAAATCTTGCGTGGTGAACAGCTCTTTATTACCGCCACGGATTTAGCAAAAAACGTGAGCAACCCATTCAGCATTAGTTTTAATGCGGATAGCAATGCACCGAATCCAGCCGAAAATGTAGTGGTGTCTGAAAATGGCTTCTTTATTGAGGGCGATGCAGTACCAAATGGCTACGTCCGTATTGTGAATACACAAAGCAATGCGATTGGTAGTGGTACGGTGGATGAGTTTGGACACTTTAATATTCAGTTATATCTACCTCAGGCAAATGGTGAAGTCCTACGTGTTGTTGTGGAGGAAAATGGATACCAAAGCGCCTATACCGAAATTACTGCACCAATAGATAATGTTGTGCCTGAAGCGGCAACAGAACTCGTATTGGAAAATGGACAAATACTTTCAGGGCTGGCTGAAGCTTATTTAACCGTTAAGATTTTTGATGCTGACAATAATCAGGTTGGACAGACCACAGTAGATGCTAATGGAACGTTCACGACCTATTTATGGTATTCATACTGGCATGGTGAAACCTTGACTGTAAAAGTGGTTGATGGCAATCAAAATGAAAGTCCAGATAGTACTATTGTTGCGACGAATGATACGACAGCACCAGATGCAGCAACGCAACTTGCAATAAATGAGTGGGGTTATCTGACGGGCCATGCTGAAACCAATGCCACAGTCGAAGTGACCTATTATTTTGCAGATCAGGAACCTTATACCAATAGTGAAACAGCAGTGAATGAGGGGACTTTTGAAATCTATATGTATGACAATGCCACTTCATTTGATGTGACTGTGGTGGATCGTGCAGGAAACCATAGTCCGACTGTGACGGTGAACCAGACGGAAATTCCGCATATTACCGTAGACCAGTTTAGGGGAGATAATACCGATAATATCTATCAGGTGGATCATGCTTATGATTTTGTTCAGGAATATATTGTTGAACACTATGAGACCTATGAAGATGTGTGGGTTGAAGGCGGTTATTGGGAAAACCAACTGGTTGATCAGGGCTATCGAGATGTAGACTTTGGTGGCCATGACAAGATTATTAGCTCTGTCAGTTATAGCCTGGTAGACCACTATGATTCAGTTAATGATCCAACCAGTGCTGAGTCTTATTTGGAAAGTGGGCGTTATGTTGAGGATTTAGAACTGGTTGGTAGTGCGAATTTAAGTGCTACAGGCAATGGGCTGGATAATGTCATCACAGGTAATACAGGAGATAACATTCTGGATGGGCGTGGTGGGCACGATACTTTCTTTGGCGGCGCAGGTTCGGATACGGTCATCTATAACCTCTTGAACTATAGTGATGGGTTGGTCGATAGCTGGCAGGATTTCCATGTTGGCAATGTGCAGGAAGATTCACAGGCAGATAAAATTGATCTGAGTGAGTTATTAACCGATTATGCGGGTGATGGTTCAGCCGAGTCCTTGTCTGGCTTTATCAATGTGAGTCAGGATGGGGACAATACCGTGATCAGTATTGACCGTGATGGCGGTGCAAATGGCTATCCACAGGTTCAACTTGTAACCTTAAACCAGATCCATACCACTCTGGATGAGTTGTTGGCAAATCAGCAACTTATTATCTAGAAATCCTGCAAGATAAAAAAGAGATCAGCAATGGTCTCTTTTTTGTGTTTTTTTTAACCTGAGGTATCTTTTTTATAAAAAAAAATTCTTTTTACCCCTTGAAGCCATTTTTTTTAACCCCACAAAAGTGGCATATCAAATTTTGTTATGGCGCTTTTGTCTTGTCATAACAATTTATCAAAAAAGACTAAGTCTGATGGAGTTAATTATGAGCAACATTCGTCCATTACATGATCGTGTTGTGATTCGTCGTGTAGAAGAAGAAACCAAAACTGCTGGCGGTATTTTACTTCCAGGTTCTGCTGCTGAAAAACCATCTCAGGGTGAGGTGATTGCAGTGGGTAATGGTCAGATCACTGACAATGGTGTACGTGCTTTGGATGTTAAAGTTGGAGACAAAGTATTGTTTGGTACTTATGCGGGCACAACTGTAAAAGTAAATGGTGAAGAACTCTTGATTATGAAAGAGTCAGATATCTTGGCTGTGCTTGAAGGCTAATCGACACATAACTCACATTTATTATCAGATTAAGTATTTAAAAAGATTCGGAGTTTAATATGTCAGCTAAAGACGTAAAATTTGGTGATTCAGCTCGCTCAAAAATGATTGCAGGCGTAAACGTTCTTGCAGATGCGGTAAAAGTAACTTTAGGTCCTAAAGGCCGTAACGTTGTCATTGACCGTTCTTTCGGTGCACCACACATCACTAAAGATGGTGTAACAGTTGCGAAAGAAATTTCTTTAAAAGACAAGTTTGAAAACATGGGTGCTCAACTTGTTCGTGAAGTTTCTTCTAAAACCAACGACATCGCGGGTGACGGTACAACAACGGCAACTGTACTTGCTCAAGCAATTTTAAATGAAGGGATCAAATCTGTAACTGCAGGTATGAACCCAATGGATTTAAAACGTGGTATCGATATCGCAGTAAAAACGGTTGTTGAAAATATCCGCACCAATGCAAAACCTGCTGATGATTTCAAAGCAATTGAACAAGTGGGTTCAATCTCTGCAAACTCTGACACCACTGTGGGTAAATTGATCGCGCAAGCAATGGAAAAAGTAGGTAAAGAGGGTGTGATCACTGTAGAAGAAGGTTCTGGCTTCGAAGATGCTTTAGACGTTGTAGAAGGTATGCAGTTCGACCGTGGTTATATCTCTCCATACTTCGCGAACAAGCAAGATACTTTAACTGCTGAACTTGAAAATCCGTTCATTCTTCTTGTTGATAAAAAAATCAGCAATATCCGTGAATTGATTACCGTATTAGAAGCGGTTGCTAAAACAGGTAAACCACTTCTCATCATTGCAGAAGATGTTGAAGGTGAAGCGCTTGCTACACTTGTTGTGAACAACATGCGCGGTATTATCAAAGTATGTGCGGTTAAAGCACCTGGTTTTGGTGACCGTCGTAAAGCAATGCTTCAAGACATCGCGATCTTGACTGGCGCGACTGTAATTTCTGAAGAAGTCGGCATGTCTTTAGAGCAAGCTTCTCTTCAAGATTTGGGTACTGCACACAAAATTACTGTATCTAAAGAAAATACAGTGATTGTTGATGGTGCGGGTAATGCTGAGCAAATCGCTGAGCGTGTACAGCAAATCCGTGCTCAAATCGAAGAGTCTACTTCTGAATACGACAAAGAAAAACTTCAGGAACGCGTTGCTAAATTAGCTGGCGGTGTTGCAGTTATCAAAATTGGTGCAGCAACCGAAGTTGAAATGAAAGAGAAGAAAGATCGTGTTGACGATGCACTTCATGCAACTCGTGCAGCAGTTGAAGAAGGTGTTGTAGCAGGTGGTGGTGTTGCACTGGTACGTGCTGTAAACGTATTGGATGGCTTAAAAGGTGCAAACGAAGATCAAACTGCGGGTATCAACATTTTACGCCGTGCGATTGAAGCGCCACTTCGTCAAATCGTTTCGAATGCTGGTGATGAGCCATCAGTTGTCATCAATGCAGTTAAAGCGGGTGAAGGTAACTTTGGCTATAACGCTGCAACTGGTGAATATGGCGATATGTTGGAAATGGGTATTCTAGACCCAGCGAAAGTAACGCGTTCTGCACTTGAGCACGCAGCTTCTGTTGCTGGTTTAATGTTGACAACTGAATGCATGATTACTGACATTCCAGAAGACAAACCAGCTGGTCCAGATATGGGCGGTATGGGTGGTATGGGCGGAATGATGTAATTACATCTTCTTCCTAGATTAAAAAAATCCCTGCTAATGCAGGGATTTTTTATTTAGAATTTATAATGACTTATCGAAATAAAATAATCATCCATGTAAAAAATATAATCGCAAGAGAAACAAATTGAGCAGCACTGCCCATGTCTTTTGCATTTTTAGAAAGTTGGTGTTTTTCTAAAGAAATACGATCAACTACAGCTTCAATTGCTGAATTAAATAGTTCAACAATAATTGCAAGCAAACAAACAGCCACCATGAGTGCTTGTTCTAGGGCTGAGACATCAACAGAAAAACTGATTGGGATCAAAATTAAATTAAGCAAAAGGACTTGTCTAAAAGCGGCTTCATGGCTAAATGCAGCTTTAAACCCTGCAAGGGAATAGCCTGTTGCATTAAAAATACGTTTGATACCACTTTTGCCTTTGTAGGGAGAGTAAGGCGTCATAATAAAACTGCTTATGAAGAAAACACTACTATTATAAAATTAAAAGTAAGACAGAGGATTGGCAATAAGTCGCATGATTGCATCAAAAATGTAGTGTTTCTCGACATTTTAACTGGAACTTTCAGATTTGATTTGTCAATTTCCTTTGCGCTAAGGATAATAAGCACATACAAATCGATGGAAAGAATTGCATGAAAATTATCGCAGATGAAAATTTGGCATTTACCGATTATTTTTTTGCAGATTTTGCTGAAATACAGCATAAAGCAGGGCGCACATTGACTCATAATGATGTCCAAGATGCCGATGCACTTTTGGTTCGCTCGGTGACTAAAGTGAATCATGCCTTAATTGATCAGACCAAGCTTCAATTTGTGGGCAGTGCGACAATTGGTACAGATCATCTTGATATTCAAGCTTTGGAACAGCAGCATATTGCATGGAGTAATGCTGCGGGCTGCAATGCGCAAGCCGTTGCTGAATATGTGATTACTGCTTTATTGCATTTGAATATCGACTTATTAGAACAAGAGAAAGCTTTTACATTAGCAATTGTTGGCTTAGGCAATGTAGGGAGTCGACTCGCAGTGATGGCTCAATTGTTGGGTTGGAATGTGATTGGCTATGACCCTTATGTGCAATTAAGTCATATTGAAAATGTTTCTTTTCATGAGTTATTAAAACAGGCTGATGCGATTTCAATTCATGTCCCCTTAACCTTAGCTGGTGATTATCCAACACAACATTTGTTCAACGATGCTTCATTTGCTGCAATGAAAGCATCCGCAATTTTGATTAATAGTGCGCGTGGTCCAGTGATTCAACAATCTGCATTGATGAACGATATTAAAAAAAACAACCGTAAAGTTGTCTTGGATGTCTTTGAGTTTGAACCAGAGATTCCAGCGCAATTGCTGAATTTATTGGCTTTAGCCACCCCGCATATTGCAGGGTATAGCCTTGAAGGCAAAGCGAGAGGAACGCAGATGATTTATGAGGCATTTTGCGATAAATTTTCTTATGAAGCCTCAAAGCGTTTTGAGAGTCAATTGCCTCAGGTGGAACAATATTTCGGGCAGCAGGATTTAAAAGCTGTGCTTAAACAACATCTTACTCAGATTTACGATATTGCTGAAGATGATAAACAATTAAGAGCTTGTGTTCAAAATGCTAAAGTTGAACAAAAAGCATTTGATTTACTTCGTAAAAATTATCCTTTACGCCGTGAATGGGCGGCACACGGTGGACCAAAAGCATGAGCCAAGATATGAAATCCTATCAACCGACTTGTTCTATTGAGGCATTAAAAGCACGTGCAGAGATGTATCAAAAGATTCGTCAGTTTTTTGCTGAGCGTAAGGTATTAGAGGTTGAAACACCTGTTTTGTCTCAAGCTGCTGTAACCGATGTTCATTTGGCATCTGTACAAGTACAACGTCATATTCATGGCAAATTAAATACTCAGTACTTACAGACTTCACCTGAATTTCCAATGAAACGTTTATTGGCCAGTGGTAGTGGAGCAATTTATCAAATCTGTAAAGTATTCCGTGATGATGAGCATGGGCGTAAGCATAATAGTGAATTTACCATGCTGGAATGGTATCGACCTGGTTTAGATTTAAAAGGTTTAATGCATGAAACAGCAGATTTACTAGAAGTGTGTTTGGCACATCGTTTTGGTGAAGTCCGTCCGTATATTTTGAGTTATAAGCATGCTTTTCAAGATCGTTTAGGTATTAATCCTTTACAAGCGAATTTAAAGCAACTTAAAGAAACTGCTAATCGTGTAGGACTCAATCTTGATTTAGGAAATGATCGCTTGGGTTATATGGATTTATTGTTTTCGCATTTCGTTGAACCAAGTTTAGGCTTTGATGCACCTGTATTTTTAACTGATTTTCCGCCTGAAATGGCATCGTTGGCTAAGGTGAAAACAGATGAGGATGGTGAATTAGTCGCAGCACGCTTCGAGGTATACATTGAGGGTTTAGAGCTTGCCAATGCCTATGATGAGCTTTTAGATGCCAAAGTTTTATCTGAACGTTTTGACGCCGATAATATCGAACGTGCTCAACAAGGATTACCCGTCATTCCAACGGATCAACACTTGTTAGCAGCTTTACCCCACATGCCAGAATGCTCAGGGATTGCACTTGGAATTGATCGTTTACTGATGGTTGCGATGAATAAGATGAAAATTGATCAAGTGATTACTTTCCCAGCGGAGATTGCTTAGAAACTTTCATCTTTACATGCTTATAAAAACTGCATCAATAATTGAATTAACTCACTTTGTCGATGCGTTTTGGTTTTCTTGAAAATCGCTTGTAGATGTTTTTTGACAGTATCAGCCTGAATATCGTGTGAGAGAGCAATTTCTTTGGTGGTTTTACCCTCAAGTAATTGCTCACATATTTTGTGTTCTACAGGTGTGAACATAAAAAGCTGAGTACATATTTCTCGTTGATATTTAGGTTTGTGTTTTAAACCAGAAAATGTGGCGAGTAAAACTGGACGTAGACCAAAAATCTTGTGTGTTTTTTCTGGACTTAATAAATCCAGTGTTAAAAATAAATGATCATCAACCATCATAATTTTACTACGTTCAGCGTAGCTTAAATCATGATGACGTTTATGTAGGCGTTCTAGCTCAATCAGGTTTAACTCAAATTGTTGTTGGCTACTTTCATTGAATGCAAAACGACGTTGTTTGATTTGGATCAATTTACTATTTTCCAATAGCTGTTTTGCTTCTGTATTCAATTCAAGAATATCGCCATTCAAATTAATAATCGCAATGGGCTGATTCATTTTTTGAATTAATTGGGACCCGAGTAAGGTCATTGTCGAGTATTCAAAATGATGTCGATATTGTTGAATTTTTTGCTGTAGTATCGGTAATAATTCATAAATCGGTTGTAATTCAGAACAACTCAAAGCACCTCGTTCGGGGCTAGTCAAAAATGAAAGTATGATACAAACTTTATGATCATAAAGAATTTGTATTGCTGAACAAAAACGTAAATTTAGAGGTTTTAATACTTGTTGATAGACTTGAGTTTGAAGAATTTCATCTTCTGTGAAATGTTGAAAACAATGCATCCAACCTTGCATTGGAGCCACTAACATTTTGTTTAAGCGAGGATCATCATCTATATCTAAACGAATTTGTTTTAGTGCGGCTTGTTCAAGTTGATGTTCATCAAAATCAACGCCATGATGAACACTAAAAGATAGCGCTTGTACTTCAAGATCAACGGCGAGTAGTTGAGAGGCTTGTAGATTAAAATGTTGATTCAGTTGTTCTAATAAAATAATCCAATCATCAGCATGCTGCACCTTATTCAAGATTTCCATGACAGTGCTTTGTTGGCTTAGATCCATTCAAAAATCCCATTAAAATAAATAGAATACATTTCTATGTAGTTTATATGGGTTTTGATGAAATGAAATCAGTAACTGAAATATATTCTAGGGCTTGTTGAGAATTAACAAAGGCAACTGATTAATTTATAATAGTACTATGGATAGATACATACTTACTGATGCCCAATGGGCAAAAATGGAACCTTTTTGCCTAGGTAAAGTGACCGATCGAGGTCGTAGTGGAAAAGATAATCGATTATTTTTAGAAGCAGTTCTATGGATTGCCCGTACAGGCAGTCCATGGCGTGATCTACCTGCTCATTTTGGTAAATGGAATACCGTCTTTAAAAGATACCGTGATTGGGTGAAAGCTGGTGTATTTGAAGCTATTTTTGCATCTGTAAATGAAGATGTTGATTTGGAATACGCCATGATTGATGGAACGATTGTTAAAGTTCATCGACATGGCCAAGGTGCAAAAGGGGGACTTTCAAACAGTCTATAGGTAAATCTCGAGGTGGAATGACCTGTAAAATTCTTGCCTTAGTGGATAGTCTAGGCAACCTCATTAAGTTTCGATTAATGCCTGGTCAATATCACGATTTAGTAGAAACCAAACCTTTAATCGAAGATGTTGATTTTCAAGCATTACTAGGGTCTGTTGAGAATTACCGAGAGTTAATTAAACTCGCGCACAATTGAATCATGGCTTCAAAACTCGTATCTGTTTTACAACTACGCATCGCTATACGTTTAAATTCTTTTAACTTACAGAAATAGTTTTCAATGAGATGACGCCATTTATACATAATCGTATCAAATGCTCTCATTACTTTTCGATTAGATTTAGGTGGGATCACCACTTTCACTTTACGTTCATTGAGTTCTTGGATGAGCCAATCTGCATCAAATGCTTTATCCGCTAGTAATGCTTGAAAATCAACATCTTCGATTAAAGGTTTGGTTTCTACTAAATCGTGATATTGACCAGGCATTAATCGAAACTTAATGAGGTTGCCTAGACTATCCACTAAGGCAAGAATTTTACAGGTCATTCCACCTCGAGATTTACCTATAGACTGTTTGAAAGTCCCCCTTTTGCACCTTGGCCATGTCGATGAACTTTAACAATCGTTCCATCAATCATGGCGTATTCCAAATCAACATCTTCATTTACAGATGCAAAAATAGCTTCAAATACACCAGCTTTCACCCAATCACGGTATCTTTTAAAGACGGTATTCCATTTACCAAAATGAGCAGGTAGATCACGCCATGGACTGCCTGTACGGGCAATCCATAGAACTGCTTCTAAAAATAATCGATTATCTTTTCCACTACGACCTCGATCGGTCACTTTACCTAGGCAAAAAGGTTCCATTTTTGCCCATTGGGCATCAGTAAGTATGTATCTATCCATAGTACTATTATAAATTAATCAGTTGCCTTTGTTAATTCTCAACAAGCCCTAGTTTTATTTATACAATTTGATGAGATGAATTATTTGAAAGAAAAAATTGAATAAACTTTATCATTTGATAAAAATGCCTAAGCCCTATCAAAGCCTAGGCGAGATTGAATTTAACAACGTCCTTTTTTAGCCTGTCCTGGAGGACAAAAATCACTATGGCCATCATGGTGGTTGTCTGGATCAACAATCACACTGCCATGAGGGGTATGCACGGCACAGGCCGATAAGCTAAATGTGATTAAAGTACTGAAGCAAAGCAGTATTATTTTCATCATTGCATCCTCTTTTTATTGCTTTCTCATTTACTTTAAATTGATCCTCACTTTTCGACTAGCGTAATGACGCATGTTTTTAATAGAGATTTGTATCATTCGACTGTACGTAAAATAGTTCTAAATCCCACATGGGTTGCTGCCAAATCAAATTCTTGTGGATAACGACTACTGTTTCGATAGCGTGCGCAAAAGTTGGAGGCACATAGAAAAGAACCACCTTTGAGTACATATTGCGTTGCGGTGCTGTTTTGTTGACGAAGTTCCGCATAATTGCCCATGTGCTGATCATGTGCGCCGCGATAAGCAGAAGAGGTCCATTCCCAGACATTGCCAATCATATCGAATAACTTAAAAGCATTGGAAGCATAACAGCCGACAGGCGCCACACTTTGGAAATGATCTTCAACCGTATTATCGAAAGGAAATTCACCTTGCCAATAATTGGCTTGTGGATGTTGATGCGTATCTTGTGGCGCTTGGTGTAAAGGAGTATCACTTTTCGAACCTGCTTTGGCGGCATATTCCCATTCTTGCTCTGTAGGTAAGTCCCGACCTAACCAAACGGTATAGTGTTCAGCATCATTTTTAGTGACATAGCGAACAGGTTCAGACGGTAATGGAGGCTGACCCTGAGCACCATTCGGCGTTTTCCATGTGTAATCTGATTTCAACTGCCACCATTGTTTTGGGTTGTCCACATCAGGTGAAAATACTGCAGCCTGTTTCTGCTTTTCTGCATCAGTGATATAGCCTGTGGCTTTGACAAAACTGGAGAATTGAGCAACTGTCACCTCGGTTTGGTCAATCCAAAAACCTGTTACTTGGCGTTGTGCTTGGCCAAAATTCAATTCATCAGGGTAGGCTAAGTTTGAACCCAGTTGAAATGAACCTTCAGGAATCCAGACCATACCTGCAGTTTTACTGTTTTGCCATGCCTCAGGTAAGCCCGAATACTGTTGGCATTGCTGTAATGAGCCCAATGGAGCCAAGGTGCTGTTTTGTCTATGTGATTGAGTGGTAGCAGACTTAACTTTGCTACAGCCTGTCACGAGGGACAGACTGATCAGTGAAACTAAAATGCATACCCATTTCATTTAAGGAAATATTCCTTAACCCCATTTTGCTGGGTATATTGATTATATACATTTATCAGCTCTTGTAATTTGGCTGGATTATCTTGAGCAAGGTTTTGCGTTTCGCCTCGATCATTTTTGAGGTTATACAATTCCCATGCACCTGTTCCGAGTTCTGATTTACCTTGTAATGCAATTTTCCAGTCCCCTTGACGGGCATATTTACTGCCATGTAATTCATCGGCAAAGCTAAAGTTAACGGGGCGGATCGCTTGCGCTTTATTGTCGAGTACAGGTTTCCATGAATAGCCGCTTGGCGTATTGATTTGACGGCCTTTGTATTGACCTTGTGGGACGGCAATATTTGCGTAGTCGAGCACGGTTGGGAACACATCCAAGACTGAGGCAAAACCATGATGCGTGCCTTGGGCTTTGCTTTGATAAGGGAGCTTCACAATCGCAGGTGCTGTGGTTGCACCTTCACCTGCAGTATCTTTCCATAGATGGAATGGCGCAGCACTGACTTCCGCCCAACGTGGTCCAACATAGTGATAAGAGCTTGATGTCCCCAGGTTATTCACGCCGTTATCAAAACCTGATTCAGCACCGTAATTGCCACGGATAAAGCCTTCTGCACCATTGTCTGAGACAAAGGAGATTAATGTATTGTCATATAGATTATTGCGTTTTAAATATTGAATCACCCGACCAATATTGGCATCCAGATTTTCGACCATGCCTGCATAGATTTCCATTCTGCGTGCTTCTAGCACTTTTTGCTCGGTTGAAAGTTCATTCCACTTGCCATATTTTTGCGGTGCATTTTGCGTGGCGATTGGTTCAGCCGCCTTAAAGTTGGCTGGAATTAATCCGAGTTGTTTTTGGCGAGCTATACGCGCATCGCGAATCACATCATAGCCTGCGTCATAAACACCGCGATAACGATCGCGATATTCAGCGGGTGCTTGTAAAGGCCAATGCGGCGCGGTGTAAGCAGCATAGGCAAAGAATGGCTTGCCTGAGTTTTTACCTGACTCAATATAACTGATCAATTTGTCTGTGAAGTAATTGGTAGAGAAGAAATCATCGGGTAAGGATGAAATCGGGGTGGTGTTTCAAAAAGTATGCTGAAACAAAGCAGGTTGAATTTTGATAAAATAGAGAAATGCGAATAACTCTAGAAATCAAATGTCCAACCTGCCTCAGTGACAGTATAAAGAAAAATGGCATCAAAGTAGATGGGAAACAAAACTATCAGTGCAAAGACTGTAAACGTCAGTTTATTGGTGACCATGCTCTGAGCTATCTAGGATGTAATTCAGGCATTACTCGAAAAATATTACAGTTGATGGTCAGAGGTAGTGGTATACGAGATATCGCTGAAGTTGAGCGAATCAGTATCGGTAAAGTTTTACGTACTTTAACCGAATCGACCTACCAAATTCAGCCTAAACAAAGTCATTATGAGTCTCTTGAAGTTGATGAGTTTTGGACTTTTGTGGGAAATAAAAATAATAAACAATGGCTTATTTACGTCTACCATCGAGAAACAGGTGAGATTGTTGCTTATGTTTGGGGTAAAAGAGACTTAGCTACAGTTCAACGATTGAAAACAAAGCTTAAACAATTAGGTATTCACTACACCCGAATTGCAAGTGATCATTGGGACAGTTTCATAACTGCTTTTAAAAACTGCAAGCAAAGTATTGGTAAATTTTTTACTGTAGGTATTGAAGGTAATAATTGCAAAATAAGGCATCGAATTAGGCGTGGTTTTAGAAGGAGTTGTAATTTTTCAAAAAAGATTGAAAACCATTTTAAAGCTTTCGACTTAACCTTTTTTTACATCAATAATGGCTTCATTTAATGTCAGCATACTTTTTGAAACACCACCGAAATCGGAACTTGTTTGCCGTCTTCCGTATACGTCGCATTACGCTTATAGGCACTCGGTGCTTGTTTAAAATGTAGGTCTAAGCCTTGCAATAACGTAAATGAGTGATCGAATCCTTTAGCATGTGCGTTGGTTGCATCGGTCAAGCCTAAGTGCCATTTACCGCTGATATAAGTTCGATAGCCATTGTCTTTCAATACTTCTGCAATAGAGAGTGAACGTTCATTTAAATAGCCCTCATAACCAGGTTGACCTTTTAGATGCTCAGGTGTGAGTTCAGCCATTGCACCAATCCCCGCTAGATGATGGTCAGTTCCCGAAATCAATTGTGAGCGTGTCGGTGAGCAGGTCGGGGCAGTATGATAGTCCGTTAAAATACGACCTGCTCGGGTTAGTTCATCAATATTGGGTGTATGAATTTCCCCACCAAAAGCGCCTAAGTCTGAATAGCCTAAGTCATCAGCCATAATGAATAAAATGTTGGGTTGCTTCTTGGTTTCAACCACAGTATTTGAATGATCAGAATCATTGCTGCAAGCTGAAATTGACAAGCTAAATAATGCAATAGAAAGTGTGCTAAAGAGACGATTATGAGACATTAGGATCGACTTAATTTTATAGAAGAATTATGACGAGTTTAGAGCGATGATTTTTATGATAAAAATAATTAAAATTTGATTGTTAATCTTAAAAAAAGAAAAGCCCCAAAAAAGGGGCGTGTATGATAAAAATTAAAATGGTATTTGAGTGAGTTGATTTAAAAAGTGCGGCAGCACTTTAGGTTCTAATAAAATTGTCATGACCACACCATACGCTGCTCCCCATAAGTGAGCACTATGGTTGATATTTGTGTTGCCTCTTTTGCCAGACCAAATACTGTAAGCGACATATAAAATGGCAAAAATAATGGCAGGCACAGGAATAAAAAAGACAAAAATCAGGTTCCAGGGTTGAAATAAAATATAGGCAAACAAGACCGCTGAAACTGCGCCAGAAGCTCCTAAACTTGCCCAGTGCACATCATGACGGTGCTTTAGGTAGCTGGGTAAGATCGCAACAATCAGTCCACCCAGATAAAACAATACGAAACCCATGTCATAAAAGAATTGGCGATAAAAGCTTTCGATAATATTGCCAAAGAAAAACAGCGTGATCATATTAAACAGTAAATGAGCGCCATCGGCATGGATAAAACCATGAGTGATGAAACGATCATATTGTCCACGTTGCATGGCAGGCGGCCAAAAAATCAGGCGGTTCATGACGGCCTGATTGGAAAATGCCAATAGGGAAATTGCAATGGTAATAATGATGAGTGTCACAGTGTGACTAAAGGGTAGATGTAACATAAAAATTTTAGATTGATCAGTGTCTAGGCAATAATGCCATTAAAAAGTGAATAAACAATCATCTGGCATATAATTCCTACAAAAATGGTTGATTTTTTTTAAATCCCCTCCATCTTCGGTTAATATAACGACATCAGCTTGAGGATTATTGTTATGTCGACTGAGAACACCAACACTGCTGTCGCAGAAGAAATTCCAAACCTTTTGATTACTCCCTCTGCACAAGAGTATTTAAGTGATTTATTAACAAAGCAAAATACTCCAGGAATTGGCGTTCGGGTTTTTGTAGAACATCCAGGTACACCGCGTGCAGAATGTTGTATGGCATATAGCGCACCTGATGAAGTAGTACCAACAGACTACAAACAGGAATATCCTGATTTTCCTGCTTATGTTGATGCACCATCCATTCCATATTTATTAGATGCTGTCATTGACTACAACAAAGACCGTTTTGGTGGTCAATTAACTTTCCGTGCACCAAATTCGAAAGTGCCGCGTGTTGGCCCAGATGCGTCAATTGAAGAACGAATTACCTACATTTTACAATCTGAGATCAATCCAGGTTTAGAGGGTCATGGCGGTAATTGTAGTTTAGTCGAAGTGAAAGATGATCCAGAGCATGGTCTTACTGCTGTATTGAAATTTGGTGGTGGTTGCCAAGGTTGCTCAGCAATTGATGTTACCCTTAAACAAGGTGTTGAAACGACTTTACAACAGCATGTCCCAGAATTAAAGCGTGTGGTTGACCAAACTGATCACTCTCAGTCAGAAGGTGCGTACTTCAAGTAATAAAACTTGAAATTTACTGCATTATAAAAGCCCTGAATAGGGCTTTTTTCATTATTCATTTAATCAAATTTTATTTCATCATTATGTTCAGGAATGTTTTAGTCAAATAAAATAATGAAAATATAAATAATAATTATTATCATTTATATTGAGTTTTATTGTTTCTTTGTTAGAATCTAGCGTACTTTTTTAGCAAATCTTATGATTTATCTTAATGAGGTGGGAATATGTCTAATAAAATAGCACGCCATACATTACTCGCGACTTCAATTCTGAGTGGCATGATGACGTTTGCATATGCAGCAGAAACTACAGTTAATCAAAGTGGATTGGTTGAAAAATCAAATGAAAACGATGTTGTTAAACTGGATACAATTGTTCTAACAGCAGAGGAACAAATTAAACAATCTCTCGGAGTTTCTAAGATCACTGCCGAAGATTTAGAAAAAATTCCAGTACGTAATGATATTTCTGAATACGTTCGTCGTATGCCAGGCGTTAACTTAACAGGGAATAGTGCAACAGGTCAGCGTGGAAATAATCGTCAACTTGATATTCGTGGTATGGGGCCTGAGAATACACTCATTTTGATTGATGGAAAGCCTGTGTCCTCACGTAACTCTGTACGCTATGGTTGGAAAGGAGAGCGTGACACACGGGGAGATTCAAATTGGGTGCCAGTAGAAGCAATCGAGTCTATTGAGGTTTTACGAGGTCCAGCAGCAGCTCGTTATGGTTCTGGAGCGGCGGGTGGTGTAGTCAATATTATTACTAAGAAAGTAACGAATGAGACACATGGTTCTGTTGAGCTATATACCAATCAACCTGAAGATTCCAAAGAAGGCGATTCTACTCGAGCAAGTTTCAATCTTAGTGGTCCAATCATTAAAGACATTTTATCTTATCGTTTATATGGTAATTACAATAAAACTGATGCAGATGCAGTAGATATTAATAAATCAATTGGCAGTCAGGCTGCTGGTCGAGAAGGGGTTAAAAATAAAGATATTGCTGGGCGCTTAGCTTGGCAAGCAACTGATGAACAAACAGTATTGTTTGATATTTCTTCTGGTCGCCAAGGTAATATTTATTCTGGAGACTCTCAATTAAATTCAAATGCAGAAACCGACCCAATTCTTTCTCAACTTATTGGGAAAGAAACCAATACCATGTATCGAGATAGCTTGGCGCTAACTCATGAGGGAGATTGGGATTGGGGCAAAAGTAAATTGGTTGCGCAGTACGATAAAACACGTAATAAAAGACTTCCAGAAGGTTTAGCAGGAAGTGTTGAAGGAAAAATTAATAATTTAAATGATCGTGTTACATCTAAACTAGACACGTTAAGATTAAATGGCGAGCTAAATATTCCACTTGAATATTATCTGCCACAAGCATTGACCTTGGGTGTTGACTGGGTGGAAGACAAATTCACTGATCAGACCTCTACAACACAAGGTAAGGATCAAAGTGGTGCTGGCTATGGCGATCAGCTTGCTAAAGGTGATCGTAGTAAAATGGAATCACGAATTGCATCGGCATATATTGAAGATAATTTCAAAGTTACAGATATGACCGATGTTGTGGTCGGTTTACGTTTTGATGATCATAGTAAATCAGGCTCAAACTGGAGTCCAAGTTTAAACATAACGCAAAAATTAAATGATCATTTTACTTTGAAAGGGGGGATTGCCAAAGCCTATAAAGCCCCGAATATGTACCAAAATGCTGAAGGTTATTTATTGAGTACCAATGGTAATGGTTGTCCTGCAAATATTGCTTTGCGCTGTTTATTACAAGGTAATGGCGATTTAAAACCAGAAACTTCAATCAACAAAGAAATTGGGATTCAATTCCAAAAAGATGTTGTGAATGCCAGCTTAGCTTGGTTCCGTAATGATTATAAAAATAAGATTGTTGCTGGAACAGACATTGTTGGGACTGTGAATGGTTCAAGTACAAATGCAAACGGAGGGGTTACGCAAACGACTTGGAATATTCTTCGTTGGGATAATACACCAGAGGCATTGATTCAAGGGTTTGAAGGGAGTTTAGGACTAGATTATGGCAATATCCGCTGGACCAACAATTTCACTTATATGATGGACTCTAAGGATAAGAAAACAGGAAATCCTTTGTCACTTGTTCCAAAGTATACGATTAACTCAATTTTCGATTATGACATCACGGATCAATTGGATATGAATTTTGTTTACACTCAATATGGTCGTCAAAAATCACGTCAATTCGCAGAAAATAGGATTGAAGCAGGTGTGGGTTCAGGTGGTACAAGTAGTGCGATTAAGCCAAGTGATGTAAAAAGTTATAGCTTAGTCGGTTTAAATATGGGCTATAAATTTAACAGCCAATTCAGCACTCGTCTTGGTGTAAGTAATTTATTTGATAAACAAATTTTAAGAGATAGTAATTCAATCAGTCAAACATACAACGAACCAGGTCGGGCTTATTATGCAAGTTTAAAATATTCATTCTAAGCAAACGACGATAAAACAAGGCACTTTAAGTGCCTTGTTTTTTTAGTATTTCATGGACTTGTTCTGAGTAATAAAATTTTTCTAGATGTGCGCGTGCTCGTTGTCTTAAATACCCAGTTTGAATCACTTGCTGTAGCACGGGTGTAAGTAAATTATTCAATTCATTCTGAATTAAATCTTCATCAATATTTAGATCACGCAGTAACAAATCGAAAGTTCTCTCTTGGTTTCTTGCGTACCATGCATAGACCCCATCATGAATCTGCTGTTTCAAGTAAGGCGTTTGGCGAATATGATCCCAAATTTCATGACCTAATCCCACAGTTTGAGGTAGGTCTTGGACTTCAAAATAATTTCGCAATACTGAAATCGGCATCAGTTTGATTTTATGCCAAAGATTTGCTTGGAAGTGATAGAGCTTGTCATCATTAAAATGTTGATTCAAAACTTTTTCGCTCATTTGGCTAATTTTTAAAATATTCTTTTGCAAATAATGACCAATCGTTTCATTCAGGTTGGAATCCGTAACGGTTTCTAAAACGGATTTTCCCATTTTCATGAAATGTCCTACGCCAGGAACGCGTTTAGACATGACCGAATTATCTAAGTAATCTTGGATGGAGTGTTGTATAAGCTGCGTAATCAAGGCTGAAAAGGCTGGATTATTGACGATAGTTTGAATTAAACGTTGCCGATGTTCAGCTTTTCCTGCGACGTATTGTGCAATTGAGTCGACGGTTAATACAGGAATAACCTCTTCAATTCTGGTGCTATCGTTCAGCGGATGAATCAATGCAAAACGAATATGCTCAGCAATTTGCTCAATGAGAAATGGACTGGCGGGCGTTGTTAGAATTTGCTTTTCGATCAGTTTAAAAATCTGTTCAAATGACCAAATATGTTGTAGCTGTTGCAACCGTAACCAATGATAGAATTGCTTAAACTCATATTGAATGGTTTCTGATTGTGAAAACTCTTGATCTAAAAAATCAAGTTGTGCATCAATTAGCTGTTCTATCATTGGATGTTTAGACATAAAACCTCAAATTCTTACTAAACTTATGGAGATGGTGCAGTTGCAGGCTTTTGTGTCTGGATTTTGCTCAAGAAAGGTAGATATTGTTGAACCACCAATTGATCTGCTTCCAAAATTGGCATATGTCCCACATTATCTAAAATCACAGGTGCTTGCGCATTTTTCAATAATGATTTTAACTCAGGTGCCACTTCGACATTAATAATTTTATCTTGCTTGCCCCATAAAATCAGGGTGGGCGCATCAATTGATTTTGCAAGCAGAGCAAAAGAATCAGGAGTAAACAGTTTATTGAGTGCGATCAATTGATCCACTATTTTTTGAGTTTGCTCAACTTGACCAATCATCATTTTTTCCTGTGCTTGAGCAATTTCTTTTGGAATAAATGGCGGAGCATACATCGCCTGTTGCATCAAGAAATTAAAGTCACCTTTTTTACTGACGATCATGTTTTTCAAATGTTTCGGATCTTTTAGGTAAGGCGTTGTTGCTGCTTTGTACACACCAGCAGCATCGACCAAGAATAGGCTTTTCGTTTCAAAAGGATATTGACCTGCGTATAGCATTGCAATCGATCCACCAAGTGAGTGACCTGCAATATGTGCTGGACCTGTCAAATTTGCGGCTTCGATAAAACGACGTAATTTTTCAGTCACATTCGGAACTGAATAATCAAAGTCTTTAGGAACTTGCGTTTCACCACTCGCTGGTAAGTCAGGGATAATAACATGGTAATTTGCGGTTAATGCATGTGCGACACGATTCCAGTTATCACGACTACCTGCTAAACCATGAATTAAAATGACAATAGGTTTTCCGGCTTGACCACCTTCACTATATGACCAGCTAATATCTCCTACTTTTAATGTCTTGGTCTGTAAGCCAGCCCAAGCACGTTCTTGTTGTAATACATTTTGGAAACTCATTTCTATTTCAGCAGCTTGAGTAGAACTTACAGCAATTGTTGCTAAGCTGAATGAGAGCAAAGTGGCAGTGATCGTTTTTCGGAATGGTGTTGAAAACAGTGTTTTGGTCATGATTGTTCTATCCTTGATTTATTTTTAAACCAATTGATTATTGTAGAAGTTTGGAATGCAGTCATTTGCATAATCTACAGATGTATGGAAATTCTTGCCAATAAAATGATTAATTTTCCATTATTTTTCTTGATATCAGGACACTTAATTGTCTGAGAGTTTTTATTTTTGTCAGTGACAATCTAGCATCCCCACATTAAACTAGTTTTTCATGTCAATCATAGATGGATGTAAGCATGCTCACCGCTCAAGAAGCCTTAGAACGTTTAAAATCTGGTAATGCTCGTTTTGTTAAAGGGGAAACGACCCAGCAAAAATTGCTCACTCACCAAGAGCGTGCTGAAATGGCAAGTGAACAAAATCCTTTTGCTATCGTCTTAGGATGTTCTGATTCTCGAGTGCCTGCGGAAATGGTATTTGATCAGGGGTTAGGTGACTTGTTTGTTATCCGAGTTGCTGGAAATATTGTTGCACCCTCTCAGGTTGGTAGCGTTGAATTTGCTGCTGAACGTTATGATTGTGCTGTGGTAGTTGTATTAGGACATAGTCATTGCGGTGCGATTCAAGCAACGATTGATACACTCAAACATCCTGATCAACCGCCGTCATCAAACTTGATGTCAATCGTAAATCGTGTACGCCCATCTGTTGAAATCTTAATGCAAACTGAGTTAAAGGATGATTTGAAAAAATTGTCTGCGCATGCAGTACGTTCAAATGTATTTGCTTCAGTGAATCAGCTACGTCATGGCTCAGCTGTATTAGAGGGTTTGATTGAAAAAGGCAAAATGATTGTTGTTGGCGCAGAATACTCGCTTGAGACAGGTGAAGTCACTTTTTTTGATTTCTAATAATTAGAATCTGAATCATAAAGGGTGCCTATAGGGCACCTTTTATGTATGGATAAGCTAAATTTAATAGAATAGGTTGGGCTTTAGCATTTGGGTGAATTTGATCGTTTTGAATTAAATTTTTATGTCCAGCGATCCCTTCTAAAAAGAAAGGCAATAACTTGACCTTATATTGCTGGCTTACAACTTTATAATTTTTTTCAAAAGCACTGCTATACGCCGTCCCATAATTGGGTGGTATTTTCATGCCAAATAGTAAAACAGAGGCTTTCTGCTTTTGGCTGAGTTGTACCAATTGTGCTAAATTTTTTTGAATCATTTGAGGGGGTTGACCTCGTAAGCCATCATTTCCACCTAACTCAATTACAACAATTTCAGGATGATAAGTTTGTAATAATTTAGGCAATCTTGCCAAAGCACCACTTGTAGTTTCACCACTGACGCTTGCATTGACCACTTTATGCTGTTTCGGATACTGTTGATCTAAACGCTGTTGTAATAGGTTTACCCAGCCTTGTTTGGCATCTATGCCATAACCTGCACTGAGACTGTCACCCAAAATTAAAATAGTCTTTGCTGATGCGAAAGCGGGTAATGAGCAAATCGTGATGATTCCAAATGTTTTGGATAGCGAAAATAAAACTTTAGATATTTGCATTGCACTTTAAATTTGTCCTAAAGGATACGTGACATGATGCCACAGCCGATTATTTCTGCCCAAAAAGTTACACAAAATATCCACATTAATCAGCAAACATTAACCATCTTAAAAAATATCGATTTAGATATTTATCAGGGGGAACAGATTGCGATTACAGGTCGTTCAGGTTCTGGAAAATCCACTCTATTAGGTATTCTAGCAACACTTGATCGACCAAGTATGGGGGAATTGTGGGTCTGTGGACAAGCGGTGCATACTTTAACTGAAGAGCAGCGTGCTCAGGTCCGTTTAGAAAATATTGGTTTCGTGTTTCAATCTTTTCAGCTTTTACCACAACTCAGTGCACTCGAAAATGTGATGTTACCCTTACGTCTTCAGCCTGATTTTAATTTTAGGCAAGCTGAAAATAAGGCATTGCAATGGCTAGAGCGTGTTGGATTAGTTCGCCAAGCACAGCAAACGCCTAAAGTTTTATCGGGTGGTGAGCAACAACGTGTTGCGATTGCTCGAGCCTTAATTGCTGAGCCTAAGATTATTTTTGCAGATGAACCGACAGGTAATCTGGACGGGCAAACCGCAGCAGAAATTGAGCAGCTGTTATTTGATTTAAACAAAGAACTCGGAACAACTTTAATCCTTGTAACGCATGATCAAAATTTGGCAGCCTTGTGTCAACGGCATGTCAAATTGCTTGATGGTCAAATCCAAGAAATTGTAAAAGTGCAGGAGGGTGTATGAGTTCAGTTCTCAAACCACTACTTTTGCAAAGTTTCCGCACAGGAGGGTTATATTTACTGATTATTGCCCTGTCTTTAGCTATAAGTGCCACCACCGCATTAAAATTTAGTAATACTCAAGTTCAAAATGCCGTTTCATTGCAAGCTGCCGAAATGCTGGGTGCAGATTTAGTTTTGTCTGATAATGACCCTATCCAATCAAAGTGGGTACAAAATGCCCAACAACTTCATCTAAAACAGACACCTGTCACTTTGTTTGGATCAATGGCACATACCCAAGACCAATTTGTGATGGTCAATGTCAAAGCTGTCGATGAGCATTTTCCACTGCGTGGTAAATTAGAGATTCAACCGAGAGCGAAATCTATTCAACAAGGTGAAGTTTGGTTAAGTCCAAGAGCAATTGATCTGTTAAAAGTAAAACTGGGGGATCAGGTTGCAATTGCTGATGGAAAATTTAAAGTAACAGGCATTATTGAGCATGACTCTAATCAGGAGTTGGGCTTTTCAGGTTTTTCACCAACCGTGATTATTCATCAAGCAGATATTGCGAAAATAAATGCTATTCAGGTTGGGAGTCGGATTGATTATCGATTATTAATGGCAGGTGAGCCAAAACAAGTTGAAACATTTAAGACCATCTTTAAACAAGAAACCAAGCTTGAAGCTGATCCACATAATCAACAAGCAGAGAATAGTGAACAAAGCACACTGAAACTACGTGATGCGAGTCAGTCCAATACCCGTTTGATGAAACCTATTGAAAATCTGGATACCTTTCTACAGCTTGCCAACCTCTTAACCATTCTACTGTGTGGGATTGCGATTGCTTTAACCAGCCAACGTTATGTGCAACAAAATCAGGATCATATTGCTTTGATGCGTTGTCTCGGTGCGAGTAAACGACAGATATTAGTCGCTTATATGATATTGCTTGCGATTGTCAGTGCCTTATCAATTGTGATTGGAAGCTTAATCGGAATCGCATTGGGATATGGTTTGTTGCAATTGATGTTGCAACTGATTCCACAATTGCAACTCAGCTTTGCCATTGCTGATTTGCTTATGGCATTACCCATCGCAATTTTTACCAGTGTCATGGTGCTGATTGGTTTCATTTTGCCAAGTATTTGGGAATTATTGAATACGCCGCCGATTCGTGTCATTCGTCAGCAAGAGCGTTCACGTAAGTCCTACATGATGATGTTTAGTGTCGGTATTGTGAGTTTGGTCATCTTTAGTTTGGTGCTGAGTGATAATTTAAAATTAAGTTTATTGGTCTTATCTGCCATATTAGTACTTTGTGTGACTCTATTTGCTATGATTTGGTCATTACTGAGAGTAATTAAGCAGTTGAAACATCCCTTATCTGCTTATGTTCGAATCCCACATCAGACGGCTTTGCAAATCACAGCGCTTGCATTAGGTCTCAGCTTAATAACAGTTCTAAGTGTTTTAAGAACGGATTTATTAGAGCGTTGGCAGCAGCAATTGCCTGAAGGTACACCGAATCAGTTTGTCTACGGTCTGCCACCATTTGATATGCCACAGTTCAAACAACAGCTTGAGCAGAATAATTGGCAATCAACACCTCTATATCCCAATATTCGGGGACGCTTGATTGCTAAAAACGGTCAGGCTTTCAGTACTGAACTGATTCAACAAAATAATTCCTTACGCCGTGAACTGAATCTGACTCAAGCGGATCTTTATCCAAAAGATAATCTGATTACTCAAGGGAACCCAAAGTTCACCCAAGTTGGGCAAGTGTCGGTAGAAGAAAAATTGGCTACTGAATTAGGGATTAAAGTGGGGGATCAACTGAGTTTTAGTTTGCCTGAAGGATCATTGGATGCCAAAGTGATTAACCTACGTTCAGTTGAGTGGGAGAGTTTTAGCCCTAATTTTTTCTTTATTTTTTCGCCCAAAACCATGGATGAAAATGCAGGAAGTTATTTAGGCAGTTTTTATGTCCCTACTGCGGATCAGCCAAAAATGGTGCGATTGATTGAACAATTTACCAATACTGTATTTATTGATGTTGGGCGTGTTTTAGATGAAGTGAAACGTTTAATGAATATATTGGTTCAGGTAGTGACAGTACTGGCAATATTGGTTGGTTTGTCAGGTATCTTGGTTTTAATTGCATGTTTGAATGTTTTAATGGATGAGCGCCGTAAAGAAGTTGCGTTATTACGATCTTTTGGTGTCGCAAAAAATAAATTAAAACAGATGCTCAGTTTAGAAATTGGTTTTATTGGCTTGGTGGCAGGAATTGTAGCATGTCTTTTTGCTGAAGTGATTAGTGCGATTGCCAGTTACAAGATGCAAATGGCAATCCAATTTCATCCTGAAATTTGGTTAATTTTACCGCTCAGTATGATGCTGGTATGTATGTTGATTGGTCGATATCGACTCAGTTATTTATGTGATATTCCACCGTTACAAAGTCTGAGAGAGATGAACCAATCTTAAAAGCTTAACTGGTTTTGGCGCAGGATTTCATTCCATAGAGAATTAAGTCCTGTGCTTAACTCATTACAGTAAACATAAAATCCGAGCGTTAATAAACTAGCTAAAACCAGTGCAATGATTTGTAAGAAAACTGGATGTTGAGTTTTATGACTGAAATACCAAGAGCCTGCAAGTAAAGCACCCATGATCATTCCACCGATATGTGCTGCATTATTAATACCTGAAACAGTAAAGCTAAAGGCAAGGTTGATGCCCATAATTAATAATAATGACTTTTTATCTAACCAAAAACGTTGTTGGGGTAAAGGTGGAAATAAAGAAACAGTTGTGAGCGCAGCACCTAAACCCATCACTGCGCCAGATGCACCAGCACTGATATGTGGCAGTAATTGGGGATCAAAATGTTGTAATAATTCATAGCCGTCACGAATACTGAGATAACTGGAAAGAACGCTGCCCATTAAACCCGCGAGAAAATACAGCGCAATATAATAACGACGACCAAAAAGTGGTTCAGCAACACTTCCAAAAATATACAGTGCCCACATATTCAGCATTAAATGGATCAGACCGAAATGGAAAAACATACTGCTAAACAGACGTTCGGGCTGCCCAGAGAAGGTGAGTGGTGTAAAATCTGCTCCCCAAGTAATTGCATCTATAGGGGAAGGGTCGGTAATATTTACACCTGAAAGAATTTGCCAGCCAAATAAACCAACATTGATGGCAATTAATAATGCTGTAAACCACCATATCTGTATTTGCAACTTTTGGGTAATTTGTGGTGGAGTGGTTTCAGTCATATGTTTATGCAAGTTATTACGATATAAAAATAGCTTAGCATGAATTTGTTGCCCAAGGAGTGATGCGCTTTAATGAAAGCCTTTTTAGCACGTGCAGTGATGTTGATTATCGGTATCATTCTTCTCATTCAGCTTTGGATTTTTAGTAGCTTGGTATGGTGGAGAACGCAGCCTGTTGAAACAACGATGTTTATGCGTTGGGATTACCTGACTGACTTTAAGCCAATTCAACAAGACTGGCGTGATTATGATGATATTAGTGATAACTTTAAGCATGCAATTCTAGCTGCTGAAGATGCTAAATTTATTCATCATCATGGTTTCGATTGGGCTGGGATTCAGTTTGCATTAGAGCGTAATAATGAAAAAGGGGAAGTCGTTGCAGGCGGTTCCACGATTTCTCAACAGCTAGCAAAAAACTTATTCCTTTATAATCAGCGTTCATTTATTCGTAAGGGGCAGGAAGCTGTTGCTACATGGATGATGGAACGTATGTGGTCAAAACGTCGAATTTTAGAGGTGTATATGAATTCGGTCGAGTTTGGTCAAAACATCTATGGTGTTGAAGCTGCCGCACAATTTTATTATGGTAAGAGCTCGAAAAGTTTAACGCGTGAACAAGCTGCTTTTTTAGCTGCTTTACTACCAAATCCTAAGTATTATCAAGATCATCGCAATGATCATAAGTTACAGTTTCGTAAGCGTGTGATTTTAAGGTATATGAATAGTACACAAATTCCACAATAATTCAGATAAATTAAAAAAAGCTCAATATTTTTGGGCTTTTTTACCAAATTGACATAATTTTGCAGCATACTTAAACCGTGTTTTGATGAATGATAAAGCGACAAGGTTCAGTATGAATACTGCAGTGACGACAACAACGCCAACAGAATATACTTATAATGATCGATATATAAATCGTGAACTTTCTATTCTCGATTTTCATTTACGCGTACTTGAGCAAGCAGTTGATCCTCTCCACCCATTATTAGAAAGAATGAATTTCCTGCTTATTTTTTCAAGAAATTTAGATGAATTTTTTGAAATTCGTGTTGCAGGAATGATGGAGCAATTAACTTTAGGCAATGAAAGTCGTACACCAGATGGTTTGACCCCTAAGCAAGTGCTCGATCAAATTTCTAAAACAGCACATGCTGCGATTGAACGACAATATCGTATTTTAAATGAACAAATTTTACCAAAATTGCGTGAGGAAGATATTTGCTTCTTACGCCGTGGCGAATTGACCCCAGCACAATCTGCATGGATTAAAAAATACTTCCAAGAACAAGTTGCGCCCGTTTTAACACCGATTAGTCTTGATCCAGCACATCCATTTCCACGTTTAGTCAATAAAAGTTTGAACTTTATTGTCACGCTGGAAGGTAAAGATGCTTTTGGTCGTCAGATTGATCTTGCTGTAGTGCCCGCGCCTCGCTCTTTACCTCGTGTGGTTCGTTTACCCGATGAGCTTACGGATGGTAAAGAACATCATGTGATGTTATCTGCGATTATCCATGAACATGTTTCAGATCTATTCCCAGGTATGACGGCAACAGGTTGTTATCAATTCCGTGTGACGCGTAATGCCGATTTAGCCTTAAATGAAGATGTTGAAGATTTAGCAAAAGCTTTAAAAGGTGAGTTAAGTTCACGTCGTTTTGGACGTGCCGTTCGTTTAGAAGTTACGCATAATTGTCCAAAGCATATTTATGAATATTTGTTGGATGAATTTGATTTAGAAGAAGAACAGCTTTATCGCGTAGACGGTCCTGTAAATTTGGCTCGATTACTTTCTAATTTTAAACGTCCACATTTACGCTATGACTCGCATACGCCAGTGGTTCCAAAAGTATTCAAGAAGACTGAAAGTATTTTTGCTGCGATGCAAAAGCAAGATATTTTATTGCATCATCCATTTGAATCATTTGCGCCTGTAATTCAATTATTGCGTGAAGCAGCACGTGATCCGCAAGTTTTGGCAATTAAACAAACACTTTATCGTAGTGGTGCAGACTCAGAAATTGTTCAAGTTCTTGCCGAAGCGGCACGCAATGGTAAAGAAGTCACTGCTGTGATTGAGTTACGTGCTCGTTTTGATGAAGAATCAAATATTGAAGTTGCAAATGTATTGCAAGAAGCGGGTGCCGTAGTTGTTTATGGGATCGTTGGTTATAAAACACATGCCAAAATGATTTTAGTGGTACGCCGTGAGAATAATAAATTAGTACGTTATGTACATTTGGGTACAGGTAACTACCATGCCACGAATGCACGTATTTACACCGATTATGGTCTAATGACTACAGATAAAGATTTGTGTGAAGATGTACATCGGATTTTCCAAGAGCTTACGGGCATGGGGAAAATGGCAAAACCGAAAAAGTTATTGCATGCACCATTTACATTACATGCTCAACTAATCAACTATATTGATGAAGAAATTTCGAATGCCAAAGAGGGTAAATCGGCGCAGATTATTGTAAAAGTGAATGCGTTAACCGAAGTCCAACTGATCAATAAGTTATATGAAGCATCGCAAGCAGGCGTACAAATTGACTTAATTATTCGTTCAATTTGTTGCTTACGTCCGGGTCTCCCGAACTTGTCAGAGAATATTCGTGTTCGCTCAATTGTGGGAAGATTCTTGGAACATACACGAGTTTATTATTTTAGTAATAATGGTAATCCTCGTATTTATTGTTCAAGTGCAGATTGGATGGATCGTAATTTATTTAATCGTGTAGAAGCATGTTTCCCGATTGAAGATTCTGCACTGAAAAAGCGTATTTATCAATTAGGTTTAATGAATTATTTAAAAGACAATCAGCAAGCTTGGTTATTACAAGGTGATGGTGTCTGGGATCGCGCTAAACCCGCTCAGGGTGAGGAACCACACAACGCGCAACACACATTACTTGATGCGATTAAATAAATCTAAAAAACCGACCTTAAGGTCGGTTTTTTGTAGATATGGATTAGTTGGTTTTAATTTCTAAGACCAACTGATTGACTAAATCGGCAGCTTCTAACTCTCTAATTTGTGCCACATTGCTCCCCGCCCAAAATGCGCCATAACTAAAATCTTGGTGGGTATTTGCAATACTCATTAGTTGTTTAGCTAGATCATAAGTATAAGGATAGGCTGGCGTTTGAGGTCGATTTGGTGAGTCAATCAGTGTGTGCCAAGTCCCCACTAAACCACGTGCTGGACGACCTGATAAGCTTGAACTGATTTGTGTAATAGATTGACTGAATAAAGCTTTTCGATAGGCTGCATTCGCATTCGAACTTTTACATTGCACAAATGCCGTACCCAATTGAACAGCAGCAGCACCTAATTTCAACATCGATTTTGCTTGATCACCATTCATAATACCGCCAGCAGCTACGACAGGTAATTTACAATGTGTTGAGATCAGTTGCACAAGATCACTGGTTTTAATGGCTGCATCAAAAGTTTGATTAAAAATACCTCGGTGTCCTCCAGCTTCAATGCCTTGAGCAATAATAATATCAATACCCGCCGCTTCGATTGCCTGAGCCTCAATGAGATTGGTTGCAGAAACCATGGTGATAATTCCAGCTTGTTTTAAGGCTTCAATTTGATGAGGGTGTGGAATTCCAAAATGAAAACTCACAGCTTTGGGGCGAGTTTCAAGTACAACGTTCAGGAAATCATCATTATCTAAAAAGCTTGGGTAGATACAATCCAATTCAGTCGGAGGTGCTGCTCCGAATTTTTCAAATTCAGGACGAATATAATTAATCCACTGTTGAGCAACTTCTGGATCGAGTTGTTCTGATTGATGGCAGAAAAAATTAACTTGAAAAGGGTGGTCAGTCAGTTCTTGAGTTTTAATAATTTGTTGTTTTGCTGTCTCTGCTGAATTTGCCCCAAGTCCCAAAGAACCTAAAGCACCTTGATTAGAAACTTCAGCAGCAAGCTCTGGTGTTGATACACCAGCCATTGGAGCAAGGAAAATAGGATGTTTTATTTCTAATAATTCTAAAATTGACATGATTTATATACTCTTTAGCTTTTCTATCACCATAACGTAAAAACAAAAAGCCCTGCAAATAATAATCAGTATTTAATTATTGAATACTAGGGTCTGTTGAGAATTACCGAGAGTTAATTAAACTCGCGCACAATTGAATCATGGCTCCAAAACTCGTATCTGTTTTACAACTACGCATCGCTATACGTTTAAATTCTTTTAACTTACAGAAATAGTTTTCAATGAGATGACGCCATTTATACATAATCGTATCAAATGCTCTCATTACTTTTCGATTAGATTTAGGTGGGATCACCACTTTCACTTTACGTTCATTGAGTTCTTGGATGAGCCAATCTGCATCAAATGCTTTATCCGCTAGTAATGCTTGAAAATCAACATCTTCGATTAAAGGTTTGGTTTCTACTAAATCGTGATATTGACCAGGCATTAATCGAAACTTAATGAGGTTGCCTAGACTATCCACTAAGGCAAGAATTTTACAGGTCATTCCACCTCGAGATTTACCTATAGACTGTTTGAAAGTCCCCCTTTTGCACCTTGGCCATGTCGATGAACTTTAACAATCGTTCCATCAATCATGGCGTATTCCAAATCAACATCTTCATTTACAGATGCAAAAATAGCTTCAAATACACCAGCTTTCACCCAATCACGGTATCTTTTAAAGACGGTATTCCATTTACCAAAATGAGCAGGTAGATCACGCCATGGACTGCCTGTACGGGCAATCCATAGAACTGCTTCTAAAAATAATCGATTATCTTTTCCACTACGACCTCGATCGGTCACTTTACCTAGGCAAAAAGGTTCCATTTTTGCCCATTGGGCATCAGTAAGTATGTATCTATCCATAGTACTATTATAAATTAATCAGTTGCCTTTGTTAATTCTCAACAAGCCCTAGGGTGTGTTGACACTTTTAGCTTAAAAAAATAGCGAAGTAGTAAAATCAAATCGCCAAACCCAATTTTACTATTCGCTATGCCTCGTACCATGCTGACAGATCAACACTGGCAAAAGTTGAAAGTTATTCTGCGTAATTTATCCATTCACCACAACTCAAATTTACGCAATTTTATTGAAGCTATTCTCTATAGAATTAGAACAGGCTGTCCGTGGCGAGATATTCCTTGTTGTTTTGGTCATTCAAACTCTATTTTCAAACGTTTTAATCGTTGGTCAAGCAGCGGTAAGTTACTTAGATTATTCAAATTACTAGCCTCATGCCCCGATATGGAGTGGATTTTTATTGATGGCTCTCATGTACGTGCTCATCAACATTCTGCCGGCATAGCGAATCAATCTATTTCTAAAAGTGTAGGAGGAAACTCCTCAAAAATACATTTGATTGTTGATGCACATGGCAATCCTATTGATTTCATGATTACCGATGGAACCACACATGATGTTAAAGTTGCACCTGATTTAATATCAACATTAGATTTAAAAGAGACAAAAGTGGTATGTGCAGATAAAGGCTATGATTCAGAACCACTGCGTGAACAGATCAGGAAAACAGGGACTAAAGCGAATATACCAAAGAAAACAAATAGCCAATCGAACAATGACCATATGGACTGGTATTTATATAAAATCAGGCATTTAGTTGAAAATATGTTTTGTAGACTAAAGCAATTTAGAGGAATAGCTACTCGATATGACAAGCTCAAAAGAAATTATCAAAGTTCTGTTGCTTTAGCCTGTATATTTTTATGGCTACCTTTATAGGGTTAATTATGAACAGTAAATGTCAACAGACCCTAATCTTTTAAAATACCGAGTCACACAGAAATTAAATGCCAGTCACATGGAACAATGAGCCGACCCAACTCGAAAATGCCATGGCTAAAATGCCCCATAAGGTAATACGTAGACTACCTTTTAGCATTGATGTTCGAGCAAAATAACTGGATAACGCTCCCAATAATGCGAGTGAAACGATACCTGTAATTAAAACTGAGCGAGCGACCCATGAACTTGGGCTGAGTAAAATGGCAAGCATAGGAAGTACGGCACCACATGAAAAGGAAGCAGCAGAAGAGAGCGCTGCTTGAATCGGATTCGCAGCAGTATTTTCATGTATGCCAATTTCATCACGGGCATGTGCCCCAAGTGCATCATGTTCTGTGAGTTGTGTGGCAACTTCATGTGCCAATTCAGGTTTTAGACCTCTCGAAATATAAATTTCAGTCAGTTCTTTCAATTCTGCATGCGGATTTTTTTCAAGTTCAGTTGCTTCAAATTTTAAGTCTGATTTTTCAATATCTTCTTGAGATTTTACCGAAATATATTCTCCAGCCGCCATCGAGGTTGCACCTGAGATCAGTCCAGCAATACAGGTGACCAAGAGTGTTTGCGAACTCGCACCACTGGCTGCCATCCCCATAATTAAACTTGTGACAGAAATAATGCCATCATTTGCGCCAAGCACGGCAGCACGCAGCCATCCTGAGCGTTGTATGACATGAAGTTCTTGATGGTATGACAAAGACATAATGGCTCTCTTTTTATATATGTAAACGTAATTATTGGGGTAAATAGATGAATCATTATGAGCAGAATTTTATGACGATTCATCAACTTAACTTACTTATAAAGTAACTTATTTTAACGATAACGTGACGATGATTTAGTTATGATCTGTGAATAGTTTAACATTTTTATAGGTGTGAAATTGATTTTGTATCAGCTATCGAGTTGGTATTTTGAGTTGAGATCCGCTTTATTGCACCAATATTTAAAAATGCGCCTGCAACCAATAATAAAATTAAAAAAAATCCAACTGCTTCTGTAACTCGCAGGTAATCATTCATAAGCAACGATACCCATAAATATTTGAGCTGCGATAGTCCATAAGATGAGTGCTGATGCTGGATTATTTTGCATAGCTATTTTATTTTAACGAATTCTTTTCTGATTAACTTAACACCATATTAATCTGGTTTTTGATTGTTTTATGTTGTTGGTTTGATGAACTGTTTATTTGTGCGTTGTGCGATTAAAAAATGATTACTCAGCAGATTTATAGCCTTGGTGAAGGCTATAAATATGATTTGAAAGCTTCGATCGCGCGTGCTCGGCTAGTTTTAAGATCAACAATTGGTTTCGGATAATTGAGATTTTTTGATACATCTTTTGCATAAGGTTCATGTATGATTTGCGCATCCAAATGCGCAAGTTCTGGTACCCATTTACGAATATAGTCTCCATTGGAATCAAATTTTTGTGATTGACTAATTGGATTAAATACTCGGAAATAAGGGGCAGCATCTGTGCCTGTGGATGCACACCATTGCCATCCACCATTATTTGCCGCTAAGTCACCATCGATTAAATGTTGCATAAACCATTGTTCGCCAATGCGCCAATCAATCAATAGATTTTTAGTTAAAAACATAGCGCAAATCATACGAACTCGATTATGCATCCAACCTGTTGCGAGTAGCTGACGCATACCAGCATCTACAATTGGAATACCTGTTTGCCCTTGTTGCCATTTTTCTAGATTAACTGGATCATCGCGCCAATTGATATTTTGGGTTGCTGCTTTGAAGGGTAAATGTCTAGAGACTTGTGGAAAATCAAACAAAATATGTTGATAAAATTCACGCCATAACAGTTCATCTAGCCACGTTTGTTGACCTTCAGACTGAATAACAAAATCCCCGTGCTGTTGTCGAAACAATGCTTGGATACATTGGCGAATGGAAAGTATGCCAATATTTAAATAAGTAGAAAGCTGGCTTGTACCTGATATTGAAGGTAGATCACGAGATATTTTGTAGTCCGTTAGATTTTGATCGATGAAATGATCCAATAAATTATGTGCGTGTGACTCACCGACATTCCAAAGAGCAGTCATTGGTGGTTTTATTTTCTCTGCATATTCGACTTGTAATTGATGAATATCTGTTTGAGCTAAAGCAGATAAATCCAATTCAATCGGTTGTTGAATATTGGGCATCGGATAGCATTGAGGTAAAGCATGTTGTAAACGTTGGTAGCATGCTTTTTTAAATGCGCCAAAAACTTGGTAGGGCAGGTTCGATTGATTACGGATAGATGCAAAAGGAAACAGAGTTCGATCATGTAAGAGTACGAGTTCTTTTTGATGCTGATTTAAAAGCTTTTGAACATTTGCATCACGTTGAAGTTCATGAACACCGACTTCAATATTGGCATAAATAGTTTGAAAACTAATATGTTCTAATAAGCGAATAAAGAATTGGGGAATATCGTTCCATAAAGGAATGGTTTGAACGATTAATGGGATATTCAGACTATCCAGTTGTTTTTTTAGTTCTTGTAATTGACGCAGATAAAATTCAATTTTAATCGGCGCATCGTCATGGCATTGCCATTGTTCAGGCGATAATACAACGATTGCGACACATGAACCTGTTTGAGTCGCATGCCATAAAGCAGCATGATCATGGATTCTTAAATCTTGACGAAACCAAATCAATTGATAGACATGAGACATAAGCTAACAACCATTACATTTATTAGAAAGAAATTAAATATAATTATGATTTTATCTATGTCTATGTGAAGAAAAAGCAAAGCCGAAGCTTTGCTTTTTTATCTAATTCAAAAAATGAATTAGTGGTGGTGACCACCTGCACCGTGAACATGACCGTGATCTAATTCTTCTTGACTAGCATCACGGATTTCTACGATTTCAACTTCGAAAGTTAAGTCTTGACCAGCAAGAGGGAAGTTTGCATCAACAATAACGTTTTCGCCTTCAACTGCTTTAACAGTTACGATTTGAACGCCATCATCAGTTTGAGCTTGGAATTGCATACCCGCTTGGATATTGTCTACACCTTGGAACATTTGAGCTGGAACTTCTTGTACGAGGTCTGGATTATATTCGCCATAACCTTCAGCAGCTGGAACAGTTACAGTAAATTTTTCGCCTACTGTTTTACCAAGAAGTGCATTTTCTAAACCTGGAATGATGTTGCCCGCGCCGTGCAAATATGCAAGTGGTTCACCTTGAGATTGATCAAGTGTTTCACCCTCAGCGTTTGTTAAAGTGTAGTGGAATGAAACCACGTGGTTATTTGCAATAGCAGTCATGTTGTTTGATCCATTCAATCAATTTAGGTGTACATCATAAAGTGAAAAATAGATTTTGTTGACTATTTTCCACTTTTTGAAACTATTTCGTTATAAATGGGAACGAAATAGAAAATTTCAACTCAATAAAGTTTAATTTTTGGACGTACACGACGTGTCAGAAAATCTTTCATGGTCAGCATTCCTGCTTGGGTATAACCATGAATATTGGCTTGATGTAATCGATACAAAGACACATACATTGTTTTGGCAATAAAACCTTGTACGCTTACATCACCAAGTAATTCTCCAACAGCCTGATTACGGCTTAATGAAACCAAAGAGCCTTTATCACTGAAATTAAACATAGGTTGAGGTGAGCCAGATAAACGAGCGGCCATGGCATCTACCAAGAATGTCGCTTGTTGGCTTGCGACCTGTGCACGTGGTCCTAATGGAGGTTGACGTGCATCAAGCTGACAATTTGCACAATCTCCAAAGGCAAATACATTTGGATCTGAATACGTTTGTAATGTCGCATAGACCATTAAACGATTAATTTTATCGCGTTTAAAATCTGTAAATGATTCTAAAACTTTGGGCGCTTTGACACCTGCCGCCCATACGGTAATGTCTGAATGCAAAACATGACCGTTGCTAAAATAGACATTTGATTTATCGACTTTTTGCACTTGATGTTGCGTCAGAATGTCGATGCCCATTTTTTGTAATTGTTTAGCGCTATGTGCAGCTGTTTTTTCATTGAGCGCAGGCAAGATACGATCTGAGGCTTCGATCAAAGTAATTTTAACTTGCTTTGGATTAATTTTCTTTAACCCATAACGATAAAAATTCTTCGTGGTTTCAATCAGTTCAGCCGCTAATTCAACACCTGTTGCACCCGCACCCACGATACCAATATTCAAGGCACGTTCAGTTGCTTGGTTTTGCGCTTCAATATAAAGATGGAATAAGTCCTGTTGGAAAATATCGGCTTGTTTGCGACTATCTAAGAAATGACAATTTTCACGTACACCTTCAGTTCCGAAGTCATTTGAAACTGAACCAACAGCTAATATCAGTGTGTCGTAGCTAAGACTCTGAATAACAGGAGTATGTTCTTTAGAAAGTTGAGGAGGTGAAATCGTAATTTGTTTTTGATCTTTATTTACGTTGATTAAGGTTCCAAGGATGAACTCAAAATCATGTTTTTCTGCGTGAGCAAAATAATTGGTTTGTTCTTCGTGAGGATTTAGTGAGCCAGCGGCAATTTCGTGTAGGAGAGGCTTCCATATATGCGTGAGATTTTGGTCGATTAGGGTAATTTTGGCTTTCTTTTTCCTGCCAAAACGTTCACCTAATTGTGTTGCAAGCTCTAAACCACCTGCGCCACCACCCACAATCACGATATGATGTAAGGTTTTGCTCATGATTAACCTAATTATTTTTGTGAAAGGATGGTTGGATTATGCCATCCTTTTTTCAACATTGTATGATTAATCTTGATAAAAATAGTAGGTTTTTTTATCCTTGATTTAAAGGATAAATTTTGGCAGCTTTGACATCATTTGTTGAAAAAAACGAGAATAAGTTCGCAAACCAAATCATAATTTTTTGAAAAATATTCGCTTCCTCAATTTCCACGTTATTTTCAATTTGTAAGCTACGAATTAACTGATTATTTTGATAAACCGTCACTGTGGCCAAATTCATGACTTGCGTCAATGGTGCTGTTAAATGCTGTTGATTGAGTTTGATATTGACGTGTGTTTTTGTCGTTTCAAGTGGTTCAATGGTTTTGATTTGCTGGTTTGTATCAAGCAAATGTATACGTTGTGTGAGTAAATCAAAACTATTTAAATCAATTGGTGTCCCTTGATCGTATAAAGATGTTGTTACGATAGTGGGTTGTTGAGTTTCAACTTTGAAAATTTTTAAAGTTGATTTGATGACAGGAAGCTCAGCAATTAGCTTTTGCTTTGGAATCACTTCTTCATCGCGTGTGTATGTATACGCTAAATTCATTAATTTATGCGCGACTTCAGCCCGTTTTACCGCACTTGGTGTTCCAAGTACCACTACAATCAAACGACGCTTATCAACATGTGGATTTAGAGTAGGGCGCTCAGCGGTTAAAGCCAAGTTGTAACCTGCCGCCTTGGTATAACCTGTTTTTAAACCATCTGCTGTTGGATCCATTTTTAATGCAAGATTTGTTGCACGGTGGAAACGTTGGTTATAGCTAAAACTTGGCATTTTTGAATAATGTAAATATTCAGGTGTCTCTTTTACGATCGCTTTTGCTAATAGACTTAAATCTGCTGAAGTTGAGTAATGATCTGTCATGGTGATACCCGCAGGATTACTAAAATGGGTATCTTTCATTCCTAAGGCTTGGGCTTCTTTATTCATTCGTGCAACGAACTGTGGAACACCACCTGAAATTTTTTCAGCAAGCGTAACTGCGGCATCATTCGCAGACATGACAATCAATCCTGCTAAAAGTTGATCAACAGAAATTTGTTCACCAGCTTTTAAATACATTTGGGATTCATCCCACATGACAGTGCTCACCACAGGTGTTGCGGTTAATACCTCTTCCTTACGTAATTTACCTGCTTCGATTTCTTTCAAAGCAATATAAGCCACCATCATTTTGGTGAGCGATGCAGGCGAACGTTGAACATGACTATTATGTTCAGCAATGATTTGACCTGATTGAGCATCTACGATCGACCAAGCTTGCGCTTCAACCGTTTCAGGAGCGATATTAAGTAAATTGGCATGTACTAAATTGGCACATAACAGACTAAACAACGTAAAGAGCGAGAGGAGAAATTTCAAGAGAACACCTAGTGCAGCCGATCCAATGGCATGGAAAGCGAAAAAAAGCATGCTATGACTTTTTTGTTGCAGAATCCAGCAACTTTTGCCAACAATTAAGACATCTACGCATGACTTTGTAAAAAAATGCTAAGCTGTGTGAAACTGTTCCTATTTTTATGATCTAAAACTATGTTGCACTATCAAATTGAGTTTGACGATTATCGCCAACATCTTATTCATGTCACACTTCGTTTCCTCGCTAATCCGAACCAAGAACTTTGGTTACCGACATGGATCCCTGGCAGTTATTTGATTCGAGAGTTTTCAAAACATATTGAATCAGTAAAAGCATCTGATGAAGCAGGGCGGTTACTTAGTATTAAGAAAACGGAAAAGAACCGTTGGCAATTATTCAATACAGATCATGAATTGATTACGGTTGAATATGATGTGTATGCCTATGATTTATCGGTGCGTGGGGCCTATGTGGATCAAACCCGTTTGTATGTCAATCCTGCCTGTGTCTGTTTAGGTCTGCAAGATCAGGAACAATCATCTTGTGAGGTTGAAATTTTCCTGCCTGATGAACTCAAGCATTTCCAGATTGCCACAGGACTGCCAAGTAAAAGTCTGGTTAAAGGACGCTATACTTTAAAGGCAGATAACTACGATCAGTTGATTGATAGTCCATTTGAGTTGGCAGAGCAAAGCCGTTTTAGCTTTGAAGCAAATGGTATTCCGCATGAGTTTGTGATTTCAGGTAAACACAATACAAATCTAGAGCGGTTACAAACTGATATTCAGCAAATCTGTCAGACTGAAATTAAGATGTTCGGTTCTGCACCGTTTCAAAACTATACCTTTATGACTATGGCAACGGGCAATAGTTATGGCGGTCTAGAGCATTGTAATAGCACCAGTTTGATCACACCACGTGATGATTTGCCGAAAGTAGATGAAGCTGAAGAACCGTCTAAAGATTATCAGCGTTTCTTAGGCTTATGTAGCCATGAATACTTTCATTCATGGTTAGTTAAATTTATCCGTCCTGAAAACTTTACGAATTATGATCTACATAAAGAAGGATATACGAGCTTATTGTGGATTTTTGAAGGCTTTACTTCTTATTATGATGATTTAATTTTATTACGCAGCGGCGTTATTTCTCAAAAATCCTATCTGGATTTACTTAAAGCACAGATTGAGCGTTATTTGCAAAATCCAGGGCGCTTTATTCAGTCCGTGTCAGAATCGAGTTTTGATGCATGGATTAAATTCTATCGTCAGGATGAAAACTCAAATAATGCAGGAACAAGTTATTACAACAAAGGTAGCTTAGTTGCGCTTTGCTTAGACTTGGGCTTGCGTTTACGTGGTTCAAACTTAGATGCCTTGATGCGCCGTTTGTATGAAAATACCAAAAAGGGCATTCAGGTCAATGAACGCACGATTTTTGAATTATGTAATGAATTGACTGGGGATAACTGGATTGAACAAATTAATCATTTGATCAATACCACTGATGAATTGCCATTGGATCAACTATTCCCAGAGTTTGGTTTGAGCTATATCGTTAAAAATAACAAAGCATTACCTTTTGGCTTAAAAGTGCTAGATAAAGCTGACGGTGTCATCGTGCAAAATGTTCGCCGTGATAGTGCTGCTGCACAAGCAGGTTTGTCTGCTAACGATGTCATTATTGCGATTGATGGTATCAAAGCATCAGAAAAGTTGTTGGCGAAGTATGCAAAACAAAAAGGCTCATTTATAGTTTATGCATTCCGTCGCGATGAACTGCTACAGTTTGAACTTCATGCTGGAGAGAATCCTCTGAATTCGGTTGAGTTAAAAGTTGAGGATCAAACCAAATTAGAGGCTTGGTTGAAAGGTTGATGCAATTGATAGCGTTGTATATATCATTAACATAAATCTTCAAATGAATGAGGGAACAGATTCAGTGTCCCTCATTTGTATATCAAAATTTTAATTAAGATTTTTGAAAATAATTAGTTACCACGATAAGTTGAGTATCCATAAGGACTAATCAAAAGTGGAATATGATAATGTTCAAGATTGCCATCCACAGAGAAAATTACAGGAACTTCTGGGAAAAATGAGCTTTGCTTATTCTTTTGGAACCATTCACCTGTTTTAAAAGTAACTTTGTAAATACCTTTTTGAAGGGAAGCATCTTCAGGATATAACGCTGTGATCCGACCTTGCTGATTGGTTGTACTTTGGTTAAGCTCTTTCCATTGGTTATTTTCTTGTTTTTCTAAAATAACTTTTACACCCGCTGAAGGAAGTCCATTTTCTAAGTTAAGCACATGTACACTTAAAGGGTTTTGCGCAAAGCTAAAAGATGAAACAGAAATGGCTACGCAAGGAATCAAAACTTTTAACATCTGACCAATCCTAAAAATAAAAAATGATTTTAATCATTTGTTCAAAATATAGGTTTAAAAAGTGTAAATGAAACTTGAGTCGAATATTCGTATGGACTTAAATAATTTATTATGGTTAAGCATTTTTATAAAATATTTGGCAGAAATGAATCGGCAAATAAAATTTTAAAAAATGTAGGGTTTAATCGTACGGAAGTACGCAAGCATTGGTATTTCGTAGTGAAATGTCAATATCACGATATATTACATTGACTGAGAAGTAATCAACGCTGATACTCTCATGTTTTATTTAAGCTAACCGGTTCCTTGGTCACAAAGCGTAAGCTTTATACCATTATTTCGTAGCGAAATGTCAATATCACAAGATATTGCGTTGACTGAGATACGTTGAGGACTGATACTCTCAGACCTTAATCAAGCAAACCGGTTTTAATGGACTGGGCCAAAAGCTCGTTCATGAAAAACTCAACCAAACACAAGGGGCTATATATGGCTGGTGGAAAGTCAAAAATCATTTATACACTGACTGATGAGGCGCCATTATTGGCGACCTACTCGCTACTGCCGATCATTGAGACCTTTACTAAGCCAGCTGGCATAGAAATTGTCAAGAGTGACATTTCTGTTGCAGCACGTGTGCTTGCGGAATTTTCGGAATACTTAAGCGATGAGCAGAAGGTAAGCAATAACCTTGCTGAGCTTGGTCGCCTTACTCAAGATCCAGATACAAATATCATTAAACTGCCAAATATCAGTGCTTCAGTTGCTCAGTTAACAGCATGTATCAAAGAATTGCAGTCTAAAGGATATGCAATTCCTGATTATCCAGAAAATCCAACAACGGATGAAGAGAAAGAACTTAAGACACGTTACGGTAAATGTCTTGGTTCTGCTGTAAACCCTGTATTACGTGAAGGTAACTCAGATCGTCGTGCGCCTGCTGCTGTAAAAAATTATGCGAAAAAGCATCCTCATTCAATGAGTGAGTGGAAACAGTGGTCACAAACGCACGTTTCTCATATGGAAGAAGGTGACTTCTACCATGGCGAGAAATCAATGACACTTGATCGTGCACGTAATGTGAAGATGGAGTTAATCACGAAGAGCGGTGAGACAATCGTTCTCAAGTCTAAAGTTGAGCTTCAAGATGGTGAAGTGATTGACTCAATGTTCATGAGCAAAAAAGCATTGTGTGACTTCTATGAGAAGCAACTTGATGACTGCCGTGAAGCTGGTATTTTATTTTCATTACACGTAAAAGCGACCATGATGAAAGTTTCACACCCGATCGTTTTCGGTCACTGTGTGAAAATTTACTATAAGGATGCTTTTGAAAAACACAGTAAGTTATTTGATCAGTTAGGTATTAATGTCAACAATGGTATGGCAGGTCTTTATGAAAAGATCGCAACTTTACCAACTTCACTCCGTGAAGAAATCATTGAAGATTTACATGCTTGCCAAGAACATCGCCCAGCATTAGCTATGGTTGATTCAGCGAAAGGGATTGATAACTTCCATTCTCCAAACGACGTGATTGTAGATGCATCTATGCCAGCAATGATTCGTGGTGGTGGTAAAATGTGGGGTGCCGATGGTAAACCTTACGATTGTAAAGCTGTTATGCCTGAATCAACTTTTGCACGTATCTACCAAGAAATGATCAATTTCTGTAAGTGGAATGGTAATTTTGACCCACGTACGATGGGTACAGTACCGAACGTTGGTTTGATGGCGCAAAAAGCTGAAGAATACGGTTCACACGACAAAACTTTTGAAATTCCTGAAGCGGGTATTGCGAACATTACCGATTTAGACACTGGTGAAGTGTTGATGTCTCAGAATGTAGAAGAAGGCGATATCTGGCGTATGTGTCAGGTGAAAGATGCACCAATTCGTGACTGGGTAAAACTTGCGGTAAGTCGTGCTCGTAACTCTGGTATGCCTGCGATTTTCTGGCTTGACCCATATCGTCCACACGAAAATGAGTTGATCAAGAAAGTTGAAAAGTATCTAGAAGAACATGATACAGAGGGTCTTGATATCCAAATCATGTCACAAGTACGTGCAATGCGTTATACGCTTGAACGTGTAGCACGTGGTTTAGACACAATCTCTGTGACTGGTAACATCTTACGTGATTATTTAACTGACTTGTTCCCGATCATGGAATTGGGTACTTCAGCTAAAATGTTATCAATCGTTCCGTTAATGGCGGGCGGTGGTATGTATGAAACAGGTGCAGGTGGTTCAGCGCCGAAGCATGTTCAGCAGTTAGTTGAAGAAAACCACTTACGTTGGGATTCGCTTGGTGAGTTTCTTGCGCTTGCAGTTTCTTTAGAAGAGCTTGGTCTTAAAGAAGATAATGCACGTGCGAAGTTACTTGCAGAAACTCTTGATCAAGCAACGGGTAAGTTGTTAGATAACGATAAGTCTCCATCTCGTCGTACGGGTGAGCTAGATAACCGCGGTAGCCACTTCTATTTAGCAATGTATTGGGCTGAAGCGCTTGCTGCTCAAAACGAAGATGCTGAATTGAAAGCGAAGTTTGCTCCTCTTGCAAAAGCCTTAGTTGAAAATGAACAAAAAATTCTTGCTGAATTAAGTGAAGTACAGGGTAAAGCAGCTGATATTGGTGGTTACTACGCTGTCGATCCAGTGAAAGTAAATGCAGTGATGCGTCCTAGTCCAACGCTTAATGCTACGCTTGAAACTATTTAAGTTTTAATGCAGAACTAACAAACCTGTTGGTAATGTAAAAATACCGATGCGAAAGCATCGGTATTTTTTTATTTATAATATTAAATGGTTGAATTAAAGTAGACCCAAATACCAAGGAAATTAATTTAATAGGATATGATGTTGTAAAGATGAAAACTTCAAACACTAATTAAAATTATAGAAGATTGTTTTTGATGAAAATAATGGTTAAAAGTAAGAGCTGGAACGAAATTTTAATAAGTTGTACTTTGCTTGTCATTACTTATGGTATTTTGGCAATGCAAATTGGTACTTTTAATGAAAAATTTAATTACAAATTGACTGAGAAATTTATTCATGAAGATTCTTCATTTAAAATATATAGTTCTTATAAAGTAAAAAGGAAAAACTTTTTTAAGACTTATTACCTAAAAATATATAAAGGAGATCAACTTTTTTATACAGATGAATGTGCCTTATCTTTAGAGAACTATTGTAAATCTATACTTGAAAGTGGAGGCCTACCAATTCAAAACTTAAAATATAAGGAAGGCATAGGGAGATCTAATCAAGATGTTATTTATTATGTTCAGTCTTTTGAGATAATAAATAATGGGGGAAATAAAAAAATTGATTATTCTTTGGTAGACACTAATCCTAAAAAGGGAAATAATATTTTTTTTATAATCATTGCTCTTTTACTATGTTTGGCTGCACATATTTGGATTTTAAGGAAATGGTTTTTAACGAGCAAAAAGAATTTTAGTGAAGTGAATCAATTGGAATATTGGATAGTTAAAATTGGATTGCCATTAAGTATGGTTGTGGCTTTTATCTTATTTTTTAATGAATTTCAGTCTATTTGAGATTTAAACATAAGATTTGGAAAAATAAATATGTTATTAAGGAGCTATTTTATAGCTCCTTAATACTTTAAAAGATATCAACGACCATTACGGTTACGACCACGTGGTGCTTTAGTATTTGGACGAGTTGTACCATTGGTCTTACGACGTGGTTTCTCACTTTCATCCATTTGCCAAATACGCTTTGTACCTGACTTTTTCTTGTTCGGATCTTTTTTATCACCTTCTTTCTTTTTCTGGTGCATGGGTTTACCACCTGTACCGCCTGGTTTTTTCACATATGAGCGAGAACGATACGGTTGATCTTCAGGTAAATCTTTAAAATCAGGATAAAGCAAAGGCTCGATTTCAGTTTGCTCGCCTGGTTGTAAACCTAAACGAACCAAATCAATTGCACCAATTTTAGTGCGAATTAAGCGTAAAGTTGGAAAGCCAACAGCCGCTGTCATACGACGTACTTGGCGATTACGACCTTCACAAATTTGTAGCTCAATCCAACTCGTTGGGATGTTAGCGCGATAACGTACAGGTGGATCTCGGTCCCATAACCATTCTGGCGCATCTACTTTCACTGCGTTAGCAGGTAACGTCATGCCATCAGCGAGTTCAACGCCTTTACGCAATTGCTCTAATGCCTCCTCAGTTACATCACCATCGACTTGAGCAAGGTAGGTTTTAAATTTTTTATTTGCAGGATTTGTAATGTATTGATTCAGACCACCATGATCCGTAAGGAACATAAGTCCTTCTGAGTCAAGATCAAGTCTGCCTGCCAGACGTAAATCTGGATCATGAATAAAGTGAGAAAGTGTAAGGTGAGCTTCATCCTCACGGAACTGTGACAAAACGTCGAAAGGTTTGTTGAATACAACTATTTTCATATGAGTATACTGCTTTGGCTATGGGCGGCATCATAACAATAAAGGTTTCTATTTAATGGGAAAATGTTGTTATTTTCCGTATAAATCTCAAAAAAACCTGTTTTGGACTAAACTGTTTCATGCAATAAAAACGAAAGTATGCCATAGAAGGCATAGTGATAATCGCTAAATACATGAGGGAGAACCTGCAAAATGGGTTATCAGAAGATCGTTGTTCCTGCTGATGGTGACAAAATCACAGTAAACGCAGACCTGTCACTGAATGTTCCAAATCATCCAATCATCCCTTTTATTGAAGGTGATGGTATTGGTGTGGATATTACACCAGCTATGAAGGCAGTAGTAGATGCTGCGGTGTTAAAAGCTTACGGTGGCAAACGTTCGATCGAATGGATGGAAGTCTATTGCGGTGAAAAAGCAGATAAAATTTATGGCACTTATATGCCTGAAGAAACCTTCGAAGCTTTACGAGAATTTATTGTTTCGATTAAAGGCCCTTTAACCACACCTGTGGGTGGTGGTATTCGTTCACTGAACGTTGCTTTACGTCAAGAGCTTGATTTATATGTTTGCGTGCGGCCAGTCCGTTGGTTTGAGGGGGTTCCTTCACCTGTTCAACATCCTGAACTTACGGATATGGTGATTTTCCGCGAAAACTCAGAAGATATTTATGCAGGGATTGAGTGGAAAGCAGATTCAGAAGAAGCTAAAAAAGTTATTAAATTTCTAAAAGAAGAAATGGGCGTAACAAAAATCCGTTTTGATAAAGGCTGTGGAATTGGGATCAAACCTGTTTCTAAAGAAGGGACACAACGTTTAGTACGTAAAGCCATTCAGTTTGCTATAGATAATGATAAACCTTCTGTGACGTTGGTCCACAAAGGTAACATTATGAAATACACCGAAGGTGCATTCAAAGAGTGGGGCTATGAACTTGCAATAGAGCGCTTTGGTGGTCAACTACTTGATGGTGGGCCGTGGGTTAAAATCAAGAACCCTAAAAATGGTAAAGACATCATTATTAAAGATGTGATTGCCGATGCCTTTTTACAGCAAATTTTAATGCGTCCAGCGGACTATTCTGTTATTGCAACGCTTAATTTGAATGGTGACTATATTTCTGATGCGCTGGCAGCAGAAGTTGGGGGAATTGGCATTGCACCGGGTGCTAATATTGGTGGTGCGATAGCAGTTTACGAGGCAACACATGGAACAGCACCAAAGTATGCGGGGCAGGATAAGGTTAATCCTGGTTCAATTATTCTTTCTGCTGAAATGATGTTACGTGATATGGGGTGGGGCGAAGCTGCCGATTTGATTATCAAAGGTGTTTCTGGTGCAATTGAAGCGAAAACAGTAACGTATGACTTTGAACGATTAATGCCGAATGCAACCCTATTGCGCTGTTCTGAATTTGGTCAAGCCATTATTCAACACATGGAAGATTAAACAAAGCTAAGCTAAAGAGAAGGGTGTTTAAGTAACGCCCTTTTTTGTCGGCATTTTTCTAGTTCGATTGTATTGTTTGTTAATATCGTTCTTTCATAGTGTATTTCACATGATTTTTAAACGTATAAATATGCACTGTATCGTTAATTTAGAAAAATCTGTATCTACCATTGATAGACCAAAAGTCCAAAATGGCTGAAAAATGTTTAGAGTCTCATGTCATGAAGATGTATCAAGTTGATGCTTTTACCCAAGTCTTATTTAAAGGCAATCCAGCAGCAGTCATTGTCTTAGATGAATGGTTGGATGAGTATCTCATGCAAAATATTGCATTAGAGAATAATCTTTCTGAAACGGCTTTTGTCAAAAAGATTGATGAGACAAATTATGAAATTCGTTGGTTTTCGCCAACGGATGAGGTCGCTTTTTGTGGACATGCGACACTGGCAAGTGCATTCGTATTATTTAAAGATTTTACAAGAATAAAAACCATTCAATTTCATGTGCGTGAGTTGGGAATTTTTATCGTTAGCCAAGCAGCAGACGGTAAGATTAAAATGAATTTCCCTATTCGAAAAGCTGAACTTATATCTGAATATCCTCAGGAACTTCGAGATGGTTTAACCAAGCCATTTAAAGCGGTTTATCTGAATGGTCAGGCGTATATTGTTGAATATGAAACAGTCGCTGATGTATTAAACGAGCAGCCTGATTTTGAAAAATTAAAGCAATTAGGCGCATTGCGTACTGCAATTACTGCATCTCAACCTGATGTTGCTATTACAGCGAGAGGCGAAGGTCAGTTTGATTGTGTGTCTCGCTATTTTGCTCCTGCGATTGGGATTAATGAAGATCCTGTTACGGGTTCGATTCATACTGCAATTGCACCTTTATGGGCTGAAAAACTTGATCAAACTCAGCTTATCGCATATCAGGCATCAGTTCGAGGTGGGGTTTTAGAGTGTGTGATTGAGTCTAAGGATCGTATTGAAATTTCAGGTTATGCAAAACTGTATATGCAGGCTGAACTGACGATCTAAATTTTAACTAAACCGCTATAAAAACATAGAAAAAAGCTGTTTAAATACACAGCTTTTTTCAAAACATAACTATTAAAAATTTAAACCATTATCTAGTATAGCTTGTTGTTTTTATTTAAATCACCAAAAAAACTCGGATAATCTATGTTAATGCGGTTTAAGCAGCTTACGCTCTCACTTTGTTTGATCGGGTTGAGTGCAACGTCTTGGTCTCAGACAGTACTCGTAAAAAGTGAAAAAAATATTGAAGAATACAAATTAGATAATGGTTTCAGAGTTATTCTTGCACCAAATGATAAAGAAAATAAAGTCTATGTAAATACAGTGTATTTAACAGGCTCTCTTAACGATCCTAAAGGGAAAAGTGGTCTTGCTCATTTGCTTGAACATTTGGCATTTAAAGGCACACAAAATGTAAAAGGTGAGGAGTTTCAGCGTCGTTTGGATCAATTCACTTTAATGACCAATGCCAGTACCGATTATTACTCAACTAAATATTTAAATATTGTTCGTCCTGAAAAAAATGCACTGAATGAAATTCTATACCTTGAGTCTGAGCGTATGGATAAATTAGTGCTACAAGAAAAATTTGTCCCTTCTGAAATCGAAATCGTAAAACGTGAACGTGAAATTCGTATGGATCAACCGTTTGCAGTATTGATGGATCAGATGTGGAAAGCGGCTTATGGCAATCAATATTTAGGTCGATTGCCGATTGGTGATTTGCCTGAATTAAAGTCTATAAAAATGAATGAACTAAATCAGTTTTATAGAACATGGTATGCACCAAATAATGCTGTAATGGTCATTTCTGGAAAATTTGATAAATCAGAAGTATTAAATAAAATTGATCAATATTTTAGTCCGATTCCTGCACGTACTGTGCCTGCACCTGTTCAAGTTCCAGTCTTAGATTCTAGTAAGATTGAGCAGCGAAAATTCACGGTGCAAAAGGGTAGTGATCTTGCTAAATTCCACATTTATATGAATGGAAAAAATACGCAACTACAACCAGCATTAGCACTTGCACCAGCACTTTATACCATGCAGCCTAGTGGTACGTTGTATAAGAGCATGGTAGAAACAGGAGTGAGTACAGCTGTTCAATCAACGACATGGTTGGACCAAGATTTTAATATGGTCTTTATGGGTGCGGTGTATGCGCCGAATCATGATGCAAAGAAAGTTGATGATGCGTTGATTGATGGTGTTGAGAATAGCCAATCATTTACCGACGCAGAATTACAACGTATCAAAACTATTACTCAAAATACCGCTGATACGATTGCAAATGATGCCGTTGCTTTGGGTTCTCGCCTTAGTGATTATGCAGTGTCTTCACAAGGACAATGGGATCAGTACTTCAAAGATTTACAAGCCATTCAAGATTTAAAATTAAATGATGCCAATCAAACATTAAAACAGTTTTTAGTATCATCGCATCGTATTTCGGGAGATATTCAGCCTACGCCTGAAGATCAAAAGAAAGCGATGACACTCAAGGCACAAGATAAACCTAAAACCTTAGACCAAAGTGCCGAAAAGCCTGAACCTTTGAAAGATGTTGCCATTTATCAACAAGAAGTCACTCAATTTGTCGCACAGTCTGCGCAGCAATTGCAAAAAAATGAGCAAAAAATTCAACGTGGTGAATTAAAGAATGGTATTCGCTATGCTTTATTCCCAACCACAACACGTGATGACAAAACCTATGCCACGATTAGCTTAGATTTTGGTACAGAAAAATCACTGTTTGGTAAAGGAGAGACCTTAGATTTAACCAGTTATTTAATGTTGCGTGGTTCTGAAAAACATACACTGCAAGAAATTACAGATAAAGCGATTGCAGCAAGTGGTGGAGCATCTATCACTTCAAATGGTAATGGTTTAACAATTGGGATTCAGGCAAAAAAAGATAAGTTTGAAGATTTTTTAAACTTTATTGTCGATGTGATGAAGCAACCTAAATTTGCACAATCGGAATTTGATTTAGCAAAAAATCAGAGTTTATCTGCATTAGATCGACCTTATACTGAACCTGCTGTAGTCGCATCTATGACTTTGGCAAGATTACTTGAAACCTATCAACCAGGTGATTTGCGTTATCACTTTGAACCAGAGTTTGCCAAGAAGCAGTTAAATGCGGCTACGCAAGCACAGGTGAAGCAATTCTATGATCAATTCTTTGTGACAGATCATGGTCAAATTGCTGTGACAGGTGATTTCGATCCGAAAAAAATGCAAAACACTCTACAGAAAGCATTTGGACAATGGAAAACGAAACAGCCGTACCAAAAAATTACTTCTCCTTATGTTGCTTTCAAAGCTGAAAAAGTCCATGCACTCTCCGAGCAACGTGAGTTTGGTAGTTATCAAAGTATCCTGACTATTCCTGTAGGTGCTTATCATCAAGATGCTCCTGCACTCATTATCCTTAGCCATATTATGGGTAACTCGCAATTGTCTTCTCGCTTGGCGCAGGAATTACGTGAGAAAAATGCACTTGTTTATGGATTTGGAAGCAACCTTGATCTAGATTCTGATACCGATAGTGGATCAATTAGTATTACTGCGAATTATACAGCTGGTCGTTCTGATCAAGTTTCTCAATCTGTTCATAAAGTATTAACTGATTTGCTAAGCAAAGGTGTGACTGAACAAGAGGTTGAAGCAGCCAAAGCCGATATTATGAAGAAGCGTGTGACTTCATTAGAAGATGAACGAAATATTCATAGTATGCTTACGGGTCAATTAGAGCGAAATAAAACCTTGATGGATCGTGCTGAACGAGATCAAGCACTTGCAAAGTTGAGTAAGGCAGATGTAGATGCTGTAATTAAAAAATACATCAAATTGGATCAGTTTGTGGAAGTGATGGCTGACCAATATGGTAAAGCCCAAGACTTAAAATAACAGACCAAAAGAAAGCCACCATTAGGTGGCTTTCTTTTTACGTTTAGATTATTCGTGATCGTGTTTATGCGTATGAAAATCTTCATTTTTACGAAAGCGTAAGTAATTTTCAAACTGCTCACAATATTCGTCAAAGTTGTCTTCAAGCATCATTTGAAACTGTTGCAATAAATAAGACATCACCTGTTCTTTGGCATCACGCATTTCATTGCCATCTTTAAAATTATTTGCTGCAACCCACGTATTAAAACGAGCTGTTGCAAATAACATGGCAGCGCTGACTTGTCCGCGTAACTCTTCTGGTTTGGGTTGCTGTCCTTTTTGTGGGCGACAAAACTCATTGGCTTGTTTGATAAATTCATCTGCTCGCTCAAAAAATATCGCATTTAAAGCTTCTTCTTCTGTCACATCAGTGGCATTAATTTTTTGAGACATGATTTTTCCCAACAACAAATAAGACACGATATTATAGACAAAGCCTTGTGGAAACTAAACCTTTGGCTTAATCTAAAATAGCCTAAGTAATTAGAATAATCACTATGCAAGATGCAATTGCAATTCAAAGCCTTAAAACGGATATCGCTTTACTACGTCAACATATTCATCCACCCCAATATTTAGAGCATGTCGAAGGTTTGCCGATTTATTATGGTTTAAAGGACGAGGTCGATGAATACTACCAACAATGGCAACCTTTGATTGAAAGGGCGCAGCAACTCTGTCAGCCTTTTATGGAAGATGATGTCGTTGATGCGATTCATTTACCGAGCCATCTAAATTTACCGCTGTTTTTCTTTCATGTAGATCGTATTCGAATTAATAAAACACGGGCCAAAGAATCTAAGACTTTTCGTGGCGTAGCGGCTTTGCTCGAAAAATGTGGAAAATTTGAGACCGATCAGATTTTTGCGATGCAGGAATGGTTGGGGAGTGATGATACTGCGGCTTTGGTGGCACATCGTGAGTTTATTGATTTACGAACTTATGTCTTTCAACATGGACAAAGTGAATATACGCGTACCCGTTTTTATATGAATGGCGTGATTTTAAGTGTTGAGCCGCATTTTAAATTGGTAGATGCGCGAGATAAGCCACGTAAGCCGCGTAATGATAGTTATAGTGATCCGATTGCCGATAATGGGACATGGAAGATTTTTGGGAAATATCGATAGAATTTGATAATTTCTCATCAAGTCAAGCTTTTCATCCCCCTCTTTTTCAAAGAGGGGTGAGTTGAAATTTATACTGATCAGTATTTGGGTTTGTGTAGAGATTGCTATTTCCAGAAAATATCTTTAGCCGATAAATGCTGTAACTTTTTATTAGCTTTCTTTGCGACATGAGGTTGTTGTGCTTTTACCCAACCGAGTGCAAATAAAAATTGTGGTTGTTCTGCTGCCTGTTGTTCAAAGACCTGTTCTGCCACAAATAGATCATTATAAAAACCTAAATACTCCTGAATTGGCTCAAGTTTATTTAGAAATTGCTGAACCTCTTTTTCAGGATAAAGCCTAGAAATAAAATCGATGCAATAACGCAATTGCTTAATACGCTTACGAGTACGATGTTGTTTTTCAACTGTAAGTGTAGAAAACTGAGTCGCGTCCATTAAAATTTTATGAAAAAGCTTGCTCAAACTTTTAGCCACTTGTTTAGATAATTTTGATTTCGATTTATCACCACAATATATAAAACTAAATAATGATAAGAATAGCTGTGTTGTTTTAGCTCCGCTGAAAAGCTTGGCGATATTGGAGTCTATTTCAGCATCAATAGGAAATTCAAAATCACAGCTTTGTTTTATAAGCGGAATCACAGAATCCTGAATTGCATCGTGATCACGTAATTGCCCCAAAGCCTTAAAAAGTTCTGCTAATTCATTTTCCCAAGTTGGATCAATCTGTGCTGACCAATTTGAAAAATGTTTTAAAGCAGAACGTAAGCGACGCAAGCCGACACGTGCTTGATGAATATGATCGGCCTCAGCCACGCCACCAGCAATGGCAGCTGCATTAGGTAGAATATGGTTTAGATTATTTTCAATGACCTGTTTTAATGCCTGTTCAGCCGATAGATTCGGCTCTAGTTGAAGTGATTTGGCTTTGGTCGCAGGAGAAACACGTTTGCCAACTGCGAGTAAATTACCTCGTTCCGCTTTGCTACGCACATCAAGCCATAATCGATATTTATCTACCCATGTCTTGGTAAAATCAATTAAGTCCTGTGCTGTACCTTGTTTGAGTTCAAATTCGACTTCACAAATTTTGGCTTGATCGGTTGGAGTACGAATTTCACCATCATCTAAGCAAACTTCAATCTGTGAATCTTGAAACTCAAACACATAGAAACTTCGTTGTACGTCTGTTTGAAACTGTAATTCTAGCTTAGCAGGAGCATCACCTAAAATCTCACGTAGCACCGTTTGAACGGTTCGATTGTGCTGATAAAGTGATAGATCAAGTTCGGGTTCTTGTTCACATTTACCCAGATAAATATCTTCTTCAATGCGCTGTAGATGATTTTTACTGGCGGCTTTAAAGGTTTGTACCCAATGCTCACCTTCTTGGCGTAAACGGATAGCGACATAGTTTTTGGCAAGTAAGCGGTCAGCGGTATCATAATATTTGGCTTGGAGCTGAATTTTTTGCGCTTTTTGCTTATTCAATATTTGTAAAACACTTTTTTTCTTAGATTCAGGAAGTTGAAATTTAAGCTCTATTTCCATGATGTTATGACTCCTGAGCGCAAAGAATGATTAATATAAAATGAGTATAACGGGTTGACCTCAAGAATGATTGTAAAGTTGTTTTAAGTCTAGATACGATGACACCTAATGACTTTATTTTGTGCAAAAAATGAATTAACGTGTGAACAATCTTGCACGATTAGGATGATCAAGAAATGAATGCACCAGCTAAGATCGACAAGCCAGTAGAATTCACATTGCCAATTAAAGACTATAATGAATTTTACCGCTTTTATTTAACTGAACATCGTAGTATTGCGAGCCGACGTTTGCATGTAGCAGGCAGTTCAATTGGCTTATATTTCTTTAGTAAAGTAATTCGTCAGCGCAAAGCAAAATACTTCGCGTATGGTTTAGTCTCAGGCTATGCCTGCGCTTGGGTGGGGCATTTTTTCTTTGAACACAATAAACCTGCTAGCTTTAAACAACCATTTTATAGCTTTATTTCGGATTGGATGATGCTATCAGACGTTGCACGTGGTCGTTTGAGTTTGGTTGATCGTCAGTTTGATAAAATAGATTCTTAAAAAATATTTTTCTTTAATACGATAAACGACATCTACTGTCCCGTAGGGTTATGGCTAAATTCTAATTGACAATACCACGGTCATTTTATTGCGTACTGGCACATCAATTACCCAAGCTGCCATACGGATGCTCGCCAGTGCAGGGGGCGGTTTTACAGGTGGCGGCGGAACGCCTTTATTTATGGGCAGCGAAATTGAATGGATGATGCCACAAAGTAAATATCGCCCCACGGAGTACATGCAGGGGTGGATGAGCTTTTGGTTTGATGAGGCGAAACGTTTATAGGTCGCAAAGCAATTTCAGTTCGCGCGTATCGAATTTATCCGTAAAGTTTGGGCTAAAGATCGGGATTTACAAGCCGAAGGATTTTATCTGGATGACCGAGATATCACCCAGGTGTTAACAGGATTTGAAAAGAAAATTCCGCATCAAAGCAAAGTTGGCGATTTGTTGCTTGCTGAAGCACAAATGATCAAATAGTCAATCTCTAGTTTGTCAACATTACGCAGGGCAAATGATGAGAAATCCTGCGCTGTATCCAACCACTTTAAGATATACCACGCTAAAATTAGCCAATTGTCTATCTTCATCATCATTATATAGCGCGCAACAAATCACTCAGAATATGCTTTGTGCAGAATCACCGATGCAAGACACTCTTACAGATGCTTGTTATGGTGATAGCGGTGCAGGTTTAACGATAAACAATTTAGAAAAGCCATATCTGCTTGGGATTGCAAGTTGGGGTGTCGGTTGTGCCAAGGTGGGTTATTCTGGTGTTTATACGCGAGTTACAAATTACTCTGATTGGATAAACAACTATCTGCATCCAAGTACTATTCCAGAACAAAAAACTAGCCAAACAAATCAATCAGGTGGTGGAAGTGTCGGTATTTTCATGATTTTATTATTCGTAATATTAGCAATTACACGTGGGCGCTTTATTAAAAGTGCGTAATATTTTTGCTTTATACTTTAATACATGAAATTGATGAGTTTGAACTATGCGCGGTCTTTATCTGATTACCAATGATGATCCCCTCCAATTATTATTAGAAAAATTAGATGTGGCTTTGGCAACAGGGCATATTGCCATTTTGCAATACCGTCGAAAAAAAGTTGCAAAAGCCGATCAACAGCTAGAAGTGGAACAGATCAAAATCCTTTGTGAAAAATACCAAGTTCCATTTGTAATTAATGATGATTTAGCTTTGGCAGAACAATTTGGTTTAGGCGTACATCTTGGGCAATCTGATGGTGAAATTATCGATGCGACTGCACGTCTACCAGAGGGTGTGATTATTGGGCGCACTTGCTTAAACTCCTTAGAACTGGCTGAAAAGGCAATTGCTGAAGGTGCAACTTATGTGGCCTTTGGCGCAGTCTATGCCACTTCAACTAAACCTGAAGCAGGTAATGTTGGAATTGCAGTCATTCAACAAGCAAAGCAGACGTTTGAAGTACCAATATGTGCCATTGGTGGTTTGACCGTTGAAAATTCCCAAGTGGTTATCGAAGCAGGAGCAAGCCTTTGTGCGGTAATTAGTGATATATTAGGGCGATCAACAGCCGAAATTCCTGCTCGTGTAAATGCATGGGCAAAGTTATTTGCATAATTTTTTGCATCGTTTCGACATTTTATTCTTCGATTCTAGGTTGAGTCTTTTATGAGTTTATCTCCAAAGCAAGAACAGTTATTTAAACAAGCAAATAAACATATTCCAGGTGGTGTCAATTCACCTGTACGTGCATTTAACGGTGTGGGTGGTACGCCTGTCTTTATTGAAAAGGCAAAAGGTGCGTACTTGTGGGATGTTGATGGTAAGCGTTATGTGGATTATGTTGGTTCATGGGGACCAATGATTTTAGGTCACGCGCATCCCGATATTATCAAAGCGGTACAAACCGCAGCAGAAGATGGCCTAAGTTTTGGTGCACCAACAGTATATGAAACCACTTTGGCAGACACCATTTGCGAGATTATGCCTTCAATTGAATTGGTACGAATGACCAGCTCAGGTACTGAAGCAACTATGACCGCGATTCGTCTGGCGCGTGGTTATACTGGACGTGACAAAATCGTAAAATTTGAAGGCTGTTACCATGGCCATTCAGATTCGTTATTGGTGAAAGCAGGTTCGGGTTTACTCACTTTAGGTGAAGGTGAACCAACTTCTAAAGGCGTACCTGCTGATTTTGCAAAACATACCTTAACGTTGCCATATAACAATATTGAAGCTTTAAAAGAATGCTTTAACAAATTTGGTCATGAGATTGCGGGTGTGATTATTGAACCTGTTGCTGGCAATATGAACTTAGTGACGCCAATCGACGGCTTCTTACAAGCGATTCGTGATGTTTGCGATGAGTACAAATCAGTATTTATTATTGATGAAGTGATGACAGGTTTCCGTGTTGCTTTAGGTGGTGCACAATCGGTTTATAAGGTAAAACCAGATTTAACCACTTTAGGAAAAATTATTGGTGCAGGTTTGCCAGTCGGTGCTTTCGGTGGCAAACGTGAAATCATGGAATGCATCGCACCTTTAGGCGGTGTTTATCAAGCAGGTACATTGTCAGGGAATCCATTGGCAATGCGTGCTGGTATCGCGATGTTCAAGCATCTCCGTGAACCTGAATTTTATGACAAGCTCGCTGCACAGCTCGCAAAATTACTTGCAGGGTTACAAGCTGCGGCAGATGAAGCAGGTATTCCATTTAAAACTCAGCAAGTCGGTGGCATGTTCGGTTTGTATTTCACCGATCAAGAGGACATTACTAGCTTTGATTCGATGTTAGCTTGTGATGTTGAAGCATTTAAGCAATTCTTCCATGGCATGTTAAAGCGTGGTGTCTATCTTGCACCATCGGCTTTTGAAGCAGGATTTATTTCGTCTATGCATTCAGATCAAGATATTGCAGAGACCATTCAAGCAGCAAAAGAAACGTTTGCAGAGATGAAAGCATCGAGCTAATTAAGCATTTTAGATTCACCACACATTTACTGTGGGGTGAATTGCTCACTGTTAGATCTAAAAAATGATTTAAGTGTTAATTTATCATTGTAATTCATAGGCAAGCTTTCTATGATGGCTCGCCTATTTTCATCGAGTGTTTGGAAGGTGTGTTTGAGTGATTTTCTAAGTGAACATTTGATTCATCGTGATGAAGATTTTATGGTGATCCATAAACCTGCTGGGCTTCTGACAGTGCCAGGGAAAACACCCGATTTACAAGACTGTCTGATCAATCGTTTATTAAAATTAGAACCGAAAACTTTACTCATTCATCGTTTAGATCGAGATACCTCAGGCATTTTGGTGTTTGGTTTATCCAAATTTGGACAGAGCAATATTTCACGTCAATTCCAAGACCGTCAAACCTCAAAAATTTATCAAGCTTTGGTTGCTGGTCATTTAGAGGGTCAGGGTACAGTTGATATTCCTGTGATTTATGATCCAAGTCGTCCGCCATTACATATCGCTGATGCAGCACATCACAAACCTGCATTAACCGAATGGCAAGCCATTGAGCATTTCGAAATTCAAGGACAAGCAGTAACCCGAGTTAAATTGATTCCGATTACAGGTCGTTCACACCAACTTCGTGTGCATATGCAATATCTAGGTCATCCAATACTAGGAGATACCTTATATGCAACTCCTGAACAGCAACAGCTTTATGCACGTTTGTGTCTTCATGCAACACAACTTAGCTTCACTCATCCTAAAACAGGCACTCAACTCAGTTTTGACTACCCAGTGCCGTTTTAACCGTATTTTTTTTATCAAACTAGATGTAAAGCGCGCTATTTCAGTCAGCTTTATGTCAAAATATTGAGCTTATTTGGTGATTCATTTTCACCATAATACCAAATTTAAAACTACATAAAGTAGCTTAAACTTTCATCAGTTTAAGGCATACAATATGTGGGCTAACATGAAAAAAGGTGGAATAAATTGCAGCCGTTTGCTATTGGTCAACGTTGGTTATCAGATACAGAAACTGAACTCGGTCTAGGTGTTCTTATTGATGTAGATGAACGTTCTATCAGTATTTTATTCCCGAAAAGTGATGAAACGCGTGTTTATGCACGCAACAACGCGCCTTTGTCTCGTATCATCTTCAATGTCAAAGATGAAGTGCAAGATCAAGAAGGTGTTAAGTGGATTGTTGAATCGGTTGAAGATCGTCATGGCGTGCTGCGTTATGATGTCGTTCGTAGCCTAGAAAATGGCGAACAAGAACGTAAGTCATTGAACGAAACCCGTATCGGTGCACAAATTCAGTTATCAAAACCTTTAGAGCGTTTGTTAGCGAGCCAAATTGATTATAAAGAATGGTATGACCTTCGTATTGAAGCGATGTTATTGCAAGCAAAAATGCATACCAGTCCTTTACGTGGCTTCCTTGGTGCGCGTGTGGGTTTGATTCCACATCAACTGTATATCGCACACGAAGTGGGTAAACGTTTTGCACCACGCGTATTGTTAGCCGATGAAGTCGGTTTGGGTAAAACCATTGAAGCGGGTTTGATTATCCATCAACAACTGAAAACAGGACGTTCAGAGCGTATCCTGATTTTAGTGCCTGATTCATTACAGTATCAGTGGATGATTGAAATGCGTCGTCGTTTCAATTTGCAATTCTCCCTGTTTGATTTAACACGTACCGCTTCGATCAAAGAACATGATCCTGATCTCAACCCATTCCTGACTGAGCAATGCATTATTGCCAGTGTTGATTTAATGGTTGACCATGATGATTTGCGTGAGCAAGCTGTGGAGGCAGGTTTTGATTTACTGGTAGTCGATGAAGCACACCATTTAATGTGGAGTGAAGAAGAAGGCGGTAATGATCGTTATGATCTTGTCGAAGAGTTGGCTGAACAAACAGCGGGTGTCTTACTTCTTACGGCAACGCCTGAACAACTCGGTGTTGAAAGTCATTTTGCACGTTTACGTTTACTTGATCCGCAACGTTTTAGTAGTTTAGATCGTTTCCTTGACGAAGAAGAACAATATCAGCAAACAGCTAAAGTTGCTGAAGTCTTAATGTCAGATGAAGCATTGACTGAAGAACATCTTGCTGCTCTGGATGGCTTATTGGGTCATCGTATTGATGATCAGCCTGAACAGCGTATGCGTGCGATTCACGAGTTGTTAGACCGTCACGGTACAGGTCGTATTTTATTCCGTAACACACGTGAAGCGATTCAAGGTTTCCCAGGTCGTGATTGCCAGCCAGCGCCTTTACCAGCACCAGAAGACTGGTCATTTGATGGCAAAATGCGAGAGCAAATGTGGCCAGAAGAAGGTCAACTTGATGGTGCTTGGATGGAAAATGATCCTCGTGTGCCATGGTTGATGGAAGTTCTACGCAAAGATTTAAAACATAAAAAAGTCTTGTTGATTGCACGTAGTGGACCAGTAGTTGAAGCACTTGAAAATGTATTGCGTTTACATGCAGGTATTCGTACTGCCATGTTCCATGAGGGCATGAGCTTATTGGAACGTGACCAAGCTGCGGCATACTTTGCCGAAGACAGTTACGGTGCTCAGATTCTTCTATGTTCGGAAATTGGTTCAGAAGGACGTAACTTCCAGTTTGCCAGTGACTTGATCCTATTTGATTTACCTGCAAACCCTGACGTACTTGAACAACGTATTGGTCGTTTAGATCGTATTGGTCAGGAAAATCGCATTCAAATTCACGTGCCATATTTGATCGGTACAGCGCAAGAGCGTATGTTCCGTTGGTATAATGAAGCATTGAATATTTTCAGCAGTATTTCTCCGACGGCGCAAACGCTGCAAGAGAACTTTATTGTTGAATTGAAAGACTGTTTATTGGCTGATCAAGGTCAGACGTTTGAGGATTTACTTGAAGAAGTGAATCTACAACGTCAAGCTTTGGAAGCTGAGTTACAAGCGGGTCGTGATCGTTTGCTTGAGTACAACTCTTGTCGCCCAGTCGTTGCACAGGGCATTGTACAAGCACTTGAAGACTATGATGACAACACGACTTTGCCAATGTTTGTGAAGCGTTTCATGTCATCGACCAATATTGACTTTGATGAGCAAAGCAATGGTACGGTGATCATCAAACCAACGGATCAAATGCAAGTTCAAGGCATTACCTTGGACGAAGAAGGCATGACAGCAACTTTCTATCGTGATCAGGCTCAAATCCGTGAAGATGCACAATATTTGACCTTGGAACACCCATTTATTGAAAGTGTGATGGAAATGATCCGCACACAATCATTTGGTAGTACTAACGTTGCATTACTCAAATCGAATGCGTTAAAACAAGGTTCGGTCTTACTCGAAGTTTGGTTTAAGGTCGATGTAGTTGCACCAAAAGGGTTGAACTTACCGTCAAGTTTGCCGAAGCAATTGATTCGTGTTTTATTGAGCGAAAATGGTCAAGATTTATCTGCCAAGATTGATCCAAGTATTTTACGTCCATACTTGCACCATTTAGATGGTAATAGCTGTCGTCAGGTGGTGAAAGCTCGCCGTGATGTAATTGAAGAGCGTTACGCACAAGCTTTAGATATTGCCAAAAACTCTTTGCCTGAATTGATGCAACAAGCCAAAGAGCATTATGGCAGCAAATGGCAATACGAAATTGACCGTTTAACTTACCTTAAGCAATTTAACCCAAGTATTCGTCAAGATGAAATTGAGCGTTTACAAAAGTTCCAGAAAGAGGGTCTAAGCTTATTAGATGGTCTTTCTGTGACTCCAGAAGCGATTCAAGTCTTAGTTGTAGTTAAACCATAATTACGACTGATGTAATAAGAAAGAGGACCAATCGTCCTCTTTTTTATATCGTGAATATACTTAATTTTGATCGATATTGGCTTCTAAGAACCATAAATATTGATCCAGATCTTCGAGTGCTGCATGGATAATATCTTCAGAGATTGGATCTTTAATTTGCTCGATTGTATCTCGAAGATGATTTGCAACGACACCATAACGATCAGCCAGCTCTTTTAAGTGATCTTGCACTGCATGGATTGCAACAGGGTAAGGCTTGAGATGTGAGGTCTCTGAAACCGTTTGGGTTGTTCCGAGCGCTGTTCCACCAATCTGTACCGCACGCTCTGCGACATTGTCTAAATGGGTGATCAATGAAGTACGGAACATATCTAACATTTCATGTACCGCAATAAAATTACTACCCCGCATATTCCAATGCGCTTGTTTGGTAAGCAATGATAGATCAATAAGATTTGCAAGAATTTGATTTAAAATTTTAACGGTGGCTTCTTTGATAGAATCATCTAAATTATTACGAGTATATACTTTCAAAGCCGCTGCTGAAGAATTCATAGTTACCTCATTCAATTATAATGTAATGAAACATCGTGAATAAAAACCATTCTGTTCTAGCTTAAGCGCAGAATGCCTGAATGAATGTTTTAATTCGCAAGGCTTTTGTAATTTTCCTTATCATCATTTTTCTTTTTATTACTTTGCTAAATCAGTCGCAATGATAAATTGATCTATTGAATCTGAATAGCCCGAATATAATTCAGATCAAACCAGCATCTTTGCATTCTAATTTAATGTAAGCGTAAAAAATCGGTGCAACGATTAAGCCACTTAATCCGAAAATCGATTCAAAAATGAGCATAGCCAAAAGTACTTCCCATGCACTTGCATTAATTTTTGTACCAATGATTTTTGCATTTACGAAATATTCAAGTTTATGAATGATGACTAAATATGCTAAAGCGATGGCTGCTACTGAGAGTGAAATGGTTAAGCCAGCCATGATAATTAACGTATTCGAAATCAAGTTGCCGATAATAGGTAACAGACCAAAAATGAAGGTCAGAATAGTCAGTGTTTTAGCAAAAGGTAAATGGATATGGAATAGAGGCAAAACGATAAAAACAAAAATGATAAATAGTGCTGTATTGATTAAAGAGATTTTTACTTGAGCAAAGACAACATTTTTAAATGAAATCGAAAGCTTCTGAATACGATGCAAAATAGCAGCTTTAAAGACAGGTTGTGGTGCATGCTGCTTAAAGTTCTGAATAGAAACCAAGATACCTACAATTAAACCGATCAGCATGGTCGCCAAGTTATGCAGGATATCGGTACCTGTATTTTTAACAATCGAAATATTATTCTTGATGAAGGACAAAATCTGATTCTTGATATCTGCAACACTATGAGGAAGATAACCAGGGACATATTGACTCATTTCAGCTTGGAATTTAATGAGAGTTTGATCAATCTTAAAGTTAAACGAGTTAAGACCTGTTCCTTTTAAATCATAGATCACAAAACTAATTAAACTGGTAATAAAAAAGCCAATCAAAAATGTGGTCAAAATTCCAAGAATAATACTGATAAAGATACGCGCACGTTGTCCATCAATATGTTTTTCAACAATTGAGCTTAGACTGTTAATAATTTCGAAAATCAAGAAACCTGCAAAAAAACTAGGCAACAAATGCAGGGGAATGACCATCATTAAAAATAAAAACATCAGAATAAAACTGGCGATGATACTTTGACGGTCATTGAGAAGGGTCATGATCTGTATGCCTAAATTTGCTTGTAGTTATGATAAATGACAAAGATATATACCAAATGAAGATAGTCTATGCTGATGAAATTGCTTAATCAATTTCCATTTTATCAAAATGACGGGCACCTTCTAAAATCATACGAATCATTACCATGGTTTGCTCTGCAACGTCAGTTCGTTGTTCAGCAGGTAAATCAATCACTTTTGCGCCCATATTGAATACCAATTGGGTAATCGCTTTAGCCGCAATGTCAGCATGACTGATTTTACTATTATTCATTTGTTCTAGGCGAATCAGGTCTTCTTGTAATTCTTGCTGAAAGAAATTTAGCTGACGGTCTACAGCGAGTTTATATGAGGTTGAGCCCGTATATCCTTCGCGTAATAATAAGCTGAGATAACCTTCATCGGTATCGAGCTGTTGAATGAAAACTTCAACTGAACTTCGAATAATGCTTTGCTGCATAGATGCCTGCAAACGCGCTTCGCGAATGATTTTACGTAATACCAAACCTGCACGATCGATCAGAGCGATAGCCAGTTCATCAATATCTTTAAAATGTCGATAAAAACTATTTGGTGCAATGCCTGCTTCACGCGCTACTTCACGTAAGCTCAAAGATGCAATACTTTTTTGTGGACCAATTAGATTCAGTGTCGCCTGAAAAAGTTCTTCTTTGGTAATGGTTGCTTTTCTACCAACCGAACGTACAGGAGATTTCATAGCAATGACATCTTGTTCATTTAGTGTGTCATGACCGAGCGGTAAAAAAGTAGAAGACTGAACCATTATTTTCAAAATATAAGTAAGCTACTCGGGATTATAGCGATTGTCTGACTACTTGGGAAATGTAAATTCTTATACGAATATATATACAAATATATATATATATGTATAATAATTAAAAAATGATCAGAGTTCCCGCTCATGCAAGCAGTCGAAAAGAGAATTTCTCTATTCAATTCAATAGCCCAAAGCGTAATTACGAACCATGATGCCAATTTTTGGCTACAAAAAATCAATCCACTGTGGTCTTTGAATCAATCACTCGCTAAAGTTGTAAAAAAACAAACGGTAGCTAAAGATACGGTAAGTCTTATTCTGCAATGCAATCGTCATGTACAACGCGGCGCAGCAGGACAACATCATCCTGTCACCGTTGAAATAGCAGGGCGTCATTACGAACGCACGTATAGCTTGATGCAATTAGATGCAGATCATCTCTGTTTAACTGTCAAAAAAGTTGATCAAGGTTTGGTGAGTTCATGGTTGGTTGAGCAATCTAAAGTAGGGGATATTGTCTATTTAGGGCAACCTTATGGCGATATGCAGCAGCATATTCAAACTCCTAACTTGTTATTACTTGCAGCAGGTAGCGGCATTACGCCGATGCTGAGCCTGATCGAAAGTTTGAGTCAAACCAAACAGTTTTCGACGACATCTGTACAATTGATGTATTGGGTGAAAACTCAGGCCGATGCAGCCTATGCTGAATATTTAAAAGAAACAGCGGAAAACTTTCCTCATTTCAGTTATCAAATTTTTTATACCCAAGAACAAGATCAACGCTTGAACCAGAGTTATGTTGATCAAATTTCAGCTTTAAATGAAACCACTGTATATGCCTGTGGTCCATCGGGTTTTGTAAGTACAGCAGAAAAATTATTTTCTTGTGCTGCTTTGCTTCAAACCGAAGCTTTTAGTTTAAGCCAATTTGATGTGGATGCTTCGGAAACTGGTTTTATAAATGTGAGATTGACTCAATCCAACAAAACAGTTGCGATACCTAAAGGGCAATCCATTCTTTCTAGTTTGGAACATCAAGGGATTAAACCTAATCATGGTTGCCGTATGGGTATTTGTAATAAATGCGCCTGCACTAAAGCGCAAGGCTCAACGAAGAATTTGTTGAATGGTTCAGCGAATCATGAACCAGCTCAACTATTAAAAATTTGTGTAAATTTCGCTCAGTCTGATCTAGTGATTGATCTATAAATGAGAAATTAATTATGAATATGCCTGTTAAAATTGAATATTTTAAAAATCCAAAAAATCGTGATTTAACTGCTTCAGAATTAGATGCTTTTGCTCGAGAATTAGATCAGATCAAGCAAGAAGTATTAGATGACTTAGGCGAAAAAGATGCGAAGTATATTCGCCGTGTTTATTCTTCAATCCGTTATAGCAGCTTACTCGGACGAGCTTTGTTATTTGCAGGATGGTTTCCACCAGCATGGTTATTAGGAACGGGGCTATTGGGTTTTGCCAAAATTATGGAAAACATGGAGTTAGGTCATAATGTGATGCATGGACAATATGACTGGATGAATGATCCAAAATTTAACGGTCAGACTTACGAATGGGATACCGTTGGAACCTCAGATAATTGGCGTCAAACACATAATTACAAACATCACACTTATACCAATGTGAAAGGTATGGATGATGATGTGGGTTATGGTGTATTTCGCTTATTTCCAGAACAACGCTGGACAAAGTTTACTTTAATTCAACCGATTTATATTGTGCCATTCAGCTTATTATTCCAGTGGGGAGTTGCGATTCAAAATCTTGAACTCGGCAAAGTGATTTATAAGCGTAAATCAATGACGCAATTTAAACGAGAATGGCAACCAGCGCAGAAAAAAATAGCGAAGCAACTTTTTAAAGATTATGTGTTTTTCCCATTGATTGCAGGACCTTCAGCGATCCCAGTTTTTACTGGAAATTTAGTTGCTAATGGGATTCGTAATATTTGGACTTTTAGTATTATTTTTTGTGGTCATTTTACTAAAGATGCTGAGGTCTTCCCAAAAACTGTTTTACAGAATGAAAGTCGCGGTCATTGGTACATGCGTCAAATTCGTGGTTCTTCTAATTTAAAAGGTTCAGAACCATTTCATATTTTGACAGGACATTTGAGCCATCAAATTGAACATCACTTATACCCAGATATTCCCGCTCGCCGCTATCGTCAAATTGCACCTAAAGTGGAAGCTGTATGTGAGAAATATGGTTTAAATTACAATAATGCTAGCTTTGTAAAACAATTCGGTGAAGTGGTCGGGCGTATTTTTAAATATGCCTTGCCGTTAAAAAAATAAATGTTAGGAGAGCGTATGCGATACGCTCCTACGATTTTATTTAAACTGAATCGACCCATTGGCGCTAACCGTGATTTTGGATTCACCAGCCGCCATGTCTTGTGCTGGAGCTGCCTCAGCCATCGCAAATTTTGCCATCCCACCACGCATCATTGGTTGAGGGAAATAATTACTTGTATTCAAATTTAAACTGACAAGATTATATTGCGTTTTATTCCAAGCTTGGGTAATCGCTTGTGCGCGTTGCTGAAAGTTTTTAGAAGCTTCAATCATGAGTTCATTTTCAACTTTTTTACGTTGTTCGTCAGATACACTAAAACTAATCGATTGAGTCTGAAAGCTCTGTTGTAGTTCACTAATCAACTGGCTTGCTGCTTTAAAGTCTTTACTTTCAATTTGGATTTCTGCACGCGCACGCCATTCTTTTAACTTATTATTATCATTGTCATAAATAGGGTAAGTGCTTTGAGCACCTGTTTCGACTTTTACTTGTGTGTATTTACGTGAAATAGCTTGCGCTTGATTCATTAATTGATTGATTTGATTCGAAAGCTCTGCGGGTTGCTTATTGCTTCTTTCAATATAAAGCACAGCACGCATTTCATCATTGGCAACTTGGCGTGCTGCATCTGCTTGGATATTCACAATATTATAGTTCAAGTTTTCAGTCTCATGAGCAAAAAGGCTTGGGCTAAGTGCAGCTCCGATCATTAATGTTGCAAGTGCTAAAGTACGCATAAAAAATTCCTTAAAATTTGGTATTAAACATTTATTTTTACAACTTTCATATTAAAAAGAACTGATGTTGAACTTCTGCAGATTTTGTGGTGTCTTTGTAATATATTAACAGTGTTTTGCAACAGAAAAATTAATTAAAAAATATTTAAAATTAAATAATTAGCTTTATGTATTTGACCATTTATCTAAAAAAATTAAGGCTGTTAAAAAAAGCTTACTTTCTTTCGCTTGTCACATAGTATGATGATAATTCATCATAGTTATTGGAATGAAGCATTTTTTCAATACTATTAGATGAATGTCAGGCATAAAAAGAGTTTATTTTATTTCAAAATTAGGTATCATCTCGCTCCTAGTTGAAAAGATATAAAATTTGTGTCTCACTAGATTCTAAAAAGCACCGAGTCAAACGACCGCAAGTCACCAGACTTATTTCTTTTACCCATATCAGAGATGGTAATTCGATATGAGCGTTACTTCCGTAAACCCTGCCGCTAATGCATCCAACGAATATTATTTGACTCGCCAAAGTCAGATGGAATCAAATGTTCGTAGTTATCCACGTAAATTACCGTTAGCGATAGCGAAAGCACAGGGCTGCTGGGTTACAGATGTTGAGGGTACTCAATACCTCGACTGTTTAGCTGGGGCAGGAACATTGGCTTTAGGTCATAATCATCCTGCGGTGATTCAAAGTATTCAAGATACATTGGCAAGTGGCTTGCCTTTGCATACTTTAGACTTAACGACTCCTTTAAAAGATGCTTTTACTGAAGCACTTTTGGCTTACTTGCCAGGCGGTAAAGAAGAATATTGCCTACAATTCTGTGGACCATCTGGTGCAGATGCTACAGAAGCGGCGATTAAACTCGCTAAAACATATACTGGTCGTAGTTCTGTTATCAGTTTTTCAGGTGGATACCACGGTATGACTCATGGTTCATTGTCTATGACAGGTAACTTGAGTGCTAAAAATGCCGTGAATGGTCTTATGCCTGGCGTTCAGTTTATGCCATATCCACATGAGTATCGTTGCCCACTTGGTTTAGGTGGTGAAGCGGGTGTTGATGCTTTGACTTACTTCTTTGAAAATTTCATCGAAGATGTTGAAAGTGGTGTAACGAAACCTGCTGCTGTGATTCTTGAAGCAATTCAAGGAGAAGGCGGTGTCGTAACTGCACCTGTTAAGTGGTTACAAAAAATTCGTGAAGTGACTGAAAAGCACAACATCGTTTTAATTTTGGACGAAGTTCAAGCTGGTTTTGCACGTTCAGGTAAAATGTTTGCCTTTGAACATGCAGGTATCGAGCCTGATGTTGTGGTGATGTCAAAAGCTGTAGGTGGTGGTTTACCATTAGCCGTGCTTGGTATTAAGCGTAAGTTTGATGCTTGGCAGCCAGCAGGTCACACGGGTACTTTCCGTGGCAATCAGTTGGCCATGGGTACAGGTTTAATGGTTCTAAAAACTATTTCTGAACAAAACCTAGCTCAAAATGCGCAAGAGCGTGGTGACTTCTTACAAGCTGAATTCAAAAAGTTAGCTCAAGAATTCCCATGTATCGGTAATGTCCGTGGTCGTGGTTTGATGATCGGCGTTGAAATCGTTGATGAGCGTAAACCAGCTGACCATATGGGTTCACTTCCTGCTGATGCACAATTGGCTGCGGCAATTCAAACCGCGTGTTTCAACAACAAGTTATTGCTTGAGAAAGGTGGTCGTAACGGTACTGTAATTCGTTTACTTTGCCCACTTATCATCAATCAAGACGAATGTGTTGAAGTGGTTGCACGCTTCAAAAAAGCGATTGCTGAAGCATTAAAAGCAGTACGAGGCTAATCCATGGTTGATTTTGCAGAACATCGTAAAGCGTTACTCTGCAATGATGCACAATCCATTGCTGACTATCAGTCAGCAATGGGCGAAGCGGTTAAAGCCGTTTCAGCATGGTTGCAAAATGATAAAATGTACACAGGTGGAAGTATTAAAGATTTGCGTGCAGCAATTTCTTTTCATCCATCAAAAGAAGGTTTAGGTGTACAACAATCATTACAACGTATGGTTGAGCTTTTCCTCAACAAAAGTTTAAAAGTACATCATCCACACTCACTTGCACATTTGCATTGCCCAACGATGGTGATGAGCCAAATTGCGGAAGTGTTAATCAATGCAACGAACCAATCTATGGATTCATGGGATCAAAGCCCAGCGGGTTCATTGATGGAAGTTCAGCTTATTGATTGGTTACGCCAAAAAGTGGGCTATGGCGCAGGTCAAGCAGGTGTATTCACCTCTGGTGGTACACAATCAAACCTGATGGGTGTGTTACTGGCGCGTGACTGGTGCATCTCGAAAAACTGGCAAGATGAAAACGGCAAGCCGTGGTCAGTTCAGCGTGATGGTATTCCAGCAGAAGCAATGAAGAACGTCAAAGTCATCTGTTCTGAAAATGCACATTTCTCTGTGCAAAAGAACATGGCAATGATGGGTATGGGTTTCCAGTCTGTTGTCACTGTTCCTGTGAACGAAAATGCACAGATGGATGTGGATGCGCTAGAAAAAACTATGGCGCATCTTCAGGCTGAAGGCAAAATCGTAGCATGTGTGGTAGCGACAGCAGGTACAACCGATGCGGGTGCGATTGATCCGCTCAAGAAAATCCGTGAAATTACCACCAAGTATGGTTCATGGATGCATATTGATGCGGCTTGGGGTGGTGCACTGATTCTTTCCAATGACCATCGTGCAATGTTAGATGGTATTGAATTATCCGACTCAATCACACTTGATTTCCATAAACATTATTTCCAAAGCATTAGCTGTGGCGCTTTCTTGTTGAAAGACGAAGCAAACTATCGCTTTATGCATTATGAAGCAGAATATTTAAACTCTGCTTATGATGAAGAACATGGTGTACCTAACCTTGTGTCTAAATCATTACAAACGACACGTCGTTTTGATGCATTGAAATTATGGATGACGGTTGAAGCATTAGGCGAAGAGCTTTATGGTTCAATGATTGATCATGGTGTGAAATTAACACGTGAAGTTGCAGATTATATTAAAGCAACAGCGGGTCTTGAATTGTTGGTTGAACCACAATTCGCTTCAGTCCTGTTCCGTGTCGTACCAGAAGCTTATCCTGCTGAATTTATCGATAGCTTAAACCAAAACGTGGCAGATGAATTGTTTGCTCGTGGTGAGGCGAATATTGGTGTAACCAAAGTGGGTAATGTTCAATCATTGAAGATGACCACTTTAAGCCCAGTTGCAACGCTTGAAAACGTTCAAAACTTGCTTGCACTTGTGTTGGCAGAAGCTGATCGTATTAAAGATGCAATTGTCGCAGGAACTTATGTTCCAGCGATTGACTAATCGATTTGCTTTCTAAGAGAAAGGCACATTCATGTGCCTTTTTTATTTTTTAGTCTGTGAGATTGAGCTTGGAAAGATTTAGCTTATCTGAATATACCTTTAATTTAATCTCAAGTAATTTTCGGAATAGCTTAAGATAGACGTGTAAATGGCTATTGGAAACCTGATTTTATTTCATTTAGAACCAAGTCGACGGATTAAAACTAATATTACATAGACATTTGTCATATAGTTTTCATTACTAAGGTCGTCAAATTTGTATTTCTAGTTTGATTTCTTATATGTCGTGTTTTAAGTAAAAAATTATAAATTACAATCATTAAGATAATTTTCTTTTGCTATTTTTATCAAAAAATTCTTTTCTTTATGACTGAAAATTTTCAAATAAAAAATGATCATCATAAAAGCGTCATAAAGTTGTCACTTAATTGTCATATTATCTCCTCAAAATGCAGTTAACTAAAGTACAACACTTGAATTAAAAAGAGTTGTAAATCAAATTGTATAAATGAGAGAAAACAGAATGCGCTTAAATCCACGTCATATCGCAATTGCATTAGCTGTATCTGGAGTAGCCGTAGCAACAACTGCGAATGCAGCTCGTGATACGATTCAAATCGCTGGTTCTTCAACTGTATTGCCATATGCAAGTATTGTTGCTGAAGACTTTGGGAATACCTTCCCGCAATTTAAAGCACCCGTTGTTGGTTCAGGTGGTACTTCAGGTGGTTTAAAGCAATTCTGTCAAGGTGTTGGCGATAATACCATCGATATTGCAAACGCTTCACGTAAAATTAAAGATTCTGAGCTTGCTGCATGTAAAAAAGCAGGCGTAAATCAAGTTCAAGAAATCAAAATTGGTTATGACGGTATTGTATTTGCGTCTAACTCAAGAAAGGGTGCTTATAACTTAGATCCAGTACATGTGTTTACTGCATTGGCTGCACAGCTTCCTTCAGGTGGTAAATTGGTTCCAAACCCATATACACGATGGAACCAAATTGATGATGACTTACCAAATGAACCGATTACTTTAGTTATTCCAGCAACAAACCATGGTACGCGTGAAGTGTTCCAAGAAAAAATGGTTGAAGCGGGTTGTGAATCATTTGCTTATTTCAAAAACTTAGATAAAGAAGCTCAGAAAAAAGCGTGCTCTACATTCCGTAAAGATGGTCGCGTAATCGAAATCGCTGGTGACTATACAGAAACTCTTGCTCGTTTAAAAACTTCTCCTAATGCAGTGGGCGTATTTGGTTTAGGTTTCTATGACCAAAACCGCGATAAATTACGTGTTGCGACAGTAAATGGTGTATTACCTTCTGAGAAAACAGTTTTAAGTGGTCAATACCCAGTATCTCGTGCACTTTACTTCTATGTGAAAGGCGAGCATTTAAAATCAATTAAAGGTTTACCACAATACGTAGAATATTTCTTAAATAAGAAAGCTTCTGGTAAAGGTTCTAAATTAGAAAAAGCTGGCTTGATCAGTATGAGCGATAAAGAACGTGCAAAAGTTCTAGCTGATTTCAAAGCGGGTAAAACAGTTAAGTAATATTGTTAAAAGGGAGGCTGGTGCGACTTAGGTTCATCAGCCTTTTTGTCTAACTAAGTTTTTTCAAATGATGAAAATTGAGAAAACAGTGGAGATTACATGAATCTGCTACTTATCGGTGTGTTATTAGCCCTTGTGGCAATTGCATATCAAATCGGGCTGAGCAAAAGCCGTAACCTAGCAGGTAAGGGAAACAACTCAGCAACTTTGCATTCACGTCCAGGTTATTATGGTGCGTTGGTCGCTTTGTGGTGTGGTGTTCCTGCTTTTTTAATTTTGATCATTTGGAACTTGGTCGAACCAAGTGTCCTTCAACATATTATTTTTAACAATATTCCAGCATCGGTCAGTGCAACTTTAGATGAAGCAAGCCGTGAGGTTTTAATCGATCGTGTTCAAGCGATTGCCTCTGGTTTTGGGGTTACAGATCATCCAGCAGCTTATGAGCTAGCAGCTGCACAACAACTTGCTAAATTTGAAACCATAGGTTCTTTTGCAAAATTGGCAATCGTAATTAGTGCTGGTTTAGCAGGTTTAGTTTGGGCAAAGCGTCATGTGAGTCAGCAATTTCGTGCTCGTAATCAGGTTGAAAAAGCCATTAATGTTGGTTTGATCCTATGTTCTGGTGTAGCGATTCTCACAACGATTGGTATTGTACTGTCAATGTTGAGTGAAGCATTACATTTCTTCCGTTTTGTTAGTCCAGCAGATTTTTTCTTTGGCACAGAATGGAATCCAGGTTTTAGCACGTCAGGTAATGCAGAGGGAAGTTACGGTATCTTGCCATTAATTTGGGGTACTTTAATGGTCAGTGGTATTGCATTATTAGTTGCAGTACCAGTGGGATTGATGATTGCGATTTATCTAGCTGAATATGCATCTCCAAACTTACGCTCTTGGGCAAAGCCAACAATTGAAGTATTAGCGGGTATTCCAACCATCGTTTATGGTGTATTTGCTTTAATGGTCATTGGTCCATTCTTCAAAATGATTGGTGAAATTGTTGGTATTGATATTAATGCAACAAGTGCACTGACTGCGGGTTTTGTCATGGGGATTATGATCATCCCATTTGTTTCATCGCTTTCAGATGACATTATTACTCAAGTTCCTCGCGCGTTACGTGATGGTTCATTGGGTTTAGGTGCAACCAAATCAGAAACGATTCGCCAAGTTGTATTACCAGCAGCATTACCGGGTATTACAGGGGCATTTCTACTTGCAGTGTCTCGTGCTGTAGGTGAAACCATGATTGTGGTACTTGCAGCAGGGAATAGTCCATTATTGCATGCAAATCCATTTGAAGCGGTTTCAACAGTGACCGTAACCATTGTTAAACAGTTAACTGGTGATACAGATTTTGCGAGTCCACAAGCATTGGTGGCATTTGCACTTGGTTTAACTTTGTTTGTGATTACTTTGGGTTTAAACATTATTGCACTATATATCGTGCGCAAATATCGTGAGCAATACGAATGAGTTCAAATACATCTCCTCTGGATCAGAACGTATTTGATCCACAAGTAGCTGCTGAACAACGTAAGCAGCGTAAAGCAATCATTCAAAGCTCTCTAGCAAAGCGTCATCGTAAAGAAAAGGCATTTCGCTTTGCAGGTTTCTCTGCGGTGATGATTGGTCTTGCATTTGTTGCTTTATTGTTCGTTAGCATTTTAGCAAAAGGTTTGCCTTCATTTTGGCAAAGTAGTATGACCGTTCCTGTGTATTTTGATCCTGCAATTATTAATGTAGGAGCAAAGCCAAAGCAGACTGCTGGTGAGACACCTGCTCATTTTGAAGAGCGCTTTGTGGCTTGGCAAACTGAAATGGGCATGGTGGATTGGGATGCACTTATTGTTAATGGTATTGTGGCTAAAGATCCAGCACTTGAGTCACAACGTGATTATTTGAATAGTTTGTACACGAGTTCAGAAGCCTATCGTTTACGTGACATGGTGCTTGAGAATCCAGCATTAATTGGTACTAAAGAAGAGATTAAATTCTTAGCGGACGCCAATGTGGATGTGTGGTTAGCAGGTAATATTGATCGTTCTTTACCAGATGACCAACAGCAGCTTGATCCAGAAGTTCGTCAACTTGCAGATAAACTAAAAGCAAATGGTATTATTGAAAATACATTTAATACGAATTTATTTATCAGTCCAGATTCTCGTAGCTCACCAGCAACAAGTGGTTTAGCGGGCGCGTTTATGGGTTCGTTATTCATGATGTTGATTGTAATCTTGATTTCAATTCCAATCGGGGTTGCAAGTGCGATTTATCTTGAAGAATTTGCACCTAAAAACATCATGACTGACATCATTGAAGTCAATATCAACAATTTGGCTGCTGTACCTTCGATTGTATTTGGTCTACTCGGCGCGGCGATTTTTATTGGTTGGATGCATTTACCATTGTCTGCACCGTTGGTTGGTGGTCTGGTACTCAGTCTCATGACTTTACCAACCGTGATTATTACCACACGTGCTTCATTAAAAGCTGTGCCACCTTCAATTCGTCAGGCAGCGCTTGGCTTAGGTGCATCAAAAGTTCAAACAGTGTTCCATCACGTATTACCATTGGCATTACCGGGTATCATGACAGGATCAATTATTGGTGTTGCACATGCTTTGGGTGAAACCGCACCATTACTATTAATTGGTATGAGTGCTTTCGTTGCGAGTGTTCCAGCTACGCCACTGGATCAGGCAACAGCCTTACCTGTACAAGTTTATTTATGGCAGGGAAATGAGTTACGTAACTTCTTTGAAGGACGTACTGCTGCTGCGATTATTGTGTTACTTGCATTAATGATTGGTTTAAATAGCCTTGCAATTTGGCTTCGTAAGAAATTTGAAGTGCGTTGGTAGTTGAGGAGAGTACAATGAATACGATTGAAATTATGAACGCATTAGAAAAGGATAAGTCAGTGAATCCACAGCAAACAGAATCGAATTCATCTGAAGCACAAGTTCAGCAATCTAATACTGCTTTTGTTTCTCAGTTTGAAACGGCTTCATCAAATAAAAAGCCTAAAAGCAATGAAGTAAAAATCACGACCAAAGATGTTCATGTTTATTATGGTGAAACTGAAGCAATCAAAGGTATTGATATCGATATTTATCAAAATGAAGTGATTGCATTTATTGGACCATCGGGTTGTGGTAAGTCAACATTCCTGCGTACCTTAAACCGTATGAATGACACGATTGACAGTTGTCGTGTGACAGGTAAAGTAACACTCGATAACCAAGATATTTACGATCCAAATCTTGATGTAGTGTTGCTGCGTGCTCAAGTGGGGATGGTATTCCAAAAGCCAAATCCATTCCCGAAATCAATTTTTGATAACGTTGCTTACGGACCAAAACTGCATGGTTTAGCACGTGATAAATATGACTTAGAAGAAATTGTTGAAAACAGCCTACGTAAAGCGGGTTTATGGGATGAAGTGAAAGATCGTCTCAGCCAACCTGGTACTGGTTTATCTGGTGGTCAGCAACAGCGTTTATGTATTGCACGTACCATTGCTGTAAGTCCAGAAGTCATCTTAATGGATGAACCATGTTCAGCACTGGATCCAATTGCGACCGCAAAAATTGAAGAGTTGATTTCAGAACTTTCTGAACAATATACCATTGCGATCGTAACTCACTCGATGCAACAAGCTGCACGTGTATCTGATCGTACTGCATACTTCCACTTGGGTGATTTGATCGAAGTCAATTCAACTGAAAAAGTATTTACACAACCAGATCATCAATTGACTGAAGCTTATATTACGGGTCGTTTTGGTTGATTCTTGCTGAATAAATTAAAGAGCCTTCGGGCTCTTTTTTTATGAGATAGATGAAAATGAATCTATTTTGCAAAATCACTATTGAATTTTTATTCAACAGGCCACATCTTAGTCGAATAAAGCCGAACTTATAGAGCACTTACTTTATGTTATTCCATTTACCTAAATTTCCTGCTGAAATTCGTATTAGTCATTTAAATGCGCGTGTGAATGAACAAAGAAAAAGAATTGCACAAACAACAGCATCTCGTTTGGAATTACTACAACTCGTTCAACAACTTGCTAAAGAAGCAAAAATTCGAAAAAAGAATGATCAAAAAATTTATGTGCTTGACTTTAAAGGTGATGTGCAAGCATCTGCGGTAGATACTATTCGTGAAGAAATTACTTTAATTTTAGCAACTGCAAAAGCAGGGCATGACCGTGTCATTGTACGTTTAGAAAGCCCTGGTGGTATGGTTCATGGTTATGGTCTAGCTGCTGCTCAATTGGTTCGTTTACGTGATGCCGGTTTTAATGTCACGATTTGTGTGGATAAAGTTGCTGCAAGTGGCGGTTATATGATGGCATGTATTGCCAATGAAATTATTTCTGCTCCTTTTGCGGTTGTAGGTTCGATAGGAGTGGTTGCTCAAGTTCCAAACTTCAATCGTTTATTGAAGCAACATAATGTTGATTTCGAGCTGTATACTGCGGGCGAATACAAACGTACTGTGACGATGTTTGGTGAGAATACGCCGGAAGGTAAAGCGAAATTTGAAGAAGAGTTACAACAAACCCATTCTTTATTTAAGCACTTTGTTGAGAAGTATCGTCCACAATTAGATGTTGCTCAGGTTGCAACAGGTGAGCACTGGTACGGTGAAGACGCACGTGAGCTGAACTTGGTTGATAAATTACAGACCTCGGATGAATATTTGTTAAGCCTATTACCAAAACATGATGTGTATGTGATTAATACCCGTAAGCGCCCAACTTTTGGTGAAAAACTAGGTTTGCAGGCGGCACAAATGGCTGAGACTCTGATTCCAACGGTGATGGGTAAAATCGCTGATAGCCTCGCCAAGGCAAACAGCACGTTGGTTCAGATGCGTGACCCTAAGTTTTAATCAATTTGTCCTGATCAAAGAAAAGCACCTGTTTAAGGTGCTTTTCTTTTGCTTTTGCCTAAATAGAGCAGCCCTGTAAAGATTGATCCGATTGTGGCCAGAAACATATCCTTGTGTGCATCCCACATATCTCCCTGCTGTCCATTATAGTTTTCTGCATCTTCAGGCGATAAACCAATGGATAGTCCCCATTCGAGCAACTCATAGAGCATACTGGAAGCCATCACAAACTGGATCACCAGCAGGAACAAAGTCAATGGTTTTGCGGTAGGAAACCAGACCTGAAAACAACGGAGAAAAAATGGGTAAAGCAATAATCCATAAGCAAAATGCACCAGTCGATCATACATGTTGCGAGACCAGCCCATCACCTGATTCAGGTCAAAATGAAATAGGGACTTTAACCATTCATTGTAAGGCACATAGGAGTACAAATAATGTGCCGCAACAATATGGATGAAAAGGAAAAGTAGGTACAAGCAAAAACTGGAAAAATTGATGCCTATTTTTTTCATGCTGATGATCAGCACAACCAGCATAAACACGGTGCCCACCTGATGCAGGAGATAGGACTCAAGCTCAAGCGGCTGTATGCTGGCAATTGCCACGGCAAGGGCGATGACCCCAAGCGCAATATAATGTTTTAAACCAAGTTGTTTTTCAATCATGCTGCATCCGAGAAGAAAAAATCATCAGGCAGGTTGATTTATCATTGTTCGGTTGAAACTGGTATTAAAGGTGACGCTGCAACCCCACCAAGCGCCTGACAAGCCTGTAGATAGAGCTGGTACTTTTGTTGTACAACTTCATCGAGTGGAATGTCAAACAGGTCCTCACCATTTTTATACTGTTCAATATAGGTGCTGGCTTTGTCCTTGTTTGCGGCAAGGGTCTGTTGATAAAAATTGGTAATGGAAGAAGTGGCAAGCTGGCTGGTCTCCACGTTGCTACACTGGAAACGCTGTAAAATTTTTTCAGCACGTTTGACTTCACTTGATTGTCCAAATACACATCCTGTTAATTGGGCAATCACAATCAGCACGCATAAGATCTTCATGATATTTAGAATAAAAATTTTTAAAGATTGTTATTGTATATAGAATTTATTCTGTAAATAAATTAATTATGTCTAATATAAGCAATTAAATGAATTAAATAGTTTGGCATAAAATCCAGTTTTGAGATGAAGCGCATATTTTTTTCTATATATTTGATTTTAATCATGTAATATAATTGGGAAAACAAAAATGAAAAATTTATCCTATTTTATCTTATTTTTCTCCTGTGCCTGTCATGCAGGGGATTATAATTTTTTTACAGAGGTCAATGATGATACTGAAGAAACGTTTGACTCTGCCTATCCACAGCAAGAGAAAACAGATTATTCAATCTTGCATAATCTGTTTTTCCAAGATGATCGTTGGCGTGTTTATAACTATACCGCTTACCAAACCAATCAATTTAATCAAAAGATGTTAACAGGAGATACGAGCAATCTCTCTTTAGATGATTTTTCGATTTCATTTGGATACGGTATGGTGTATCAATTGAATAAAAATAATCGGATTGGTTATGAATATCTTTCCAGTTTTCCATTTGATCGGGGCCAATTAATTCGATTATTTTGGTTGCGCATTTTTTAAGATTTTTTCTGGTACAAACCCGCTCTGACAATTCCTGCTTTGGTTTCTTTAATTTTTTGCCAACTAGATGGAAGTTTTAATTGAGATAATTCTCGATCTGCCTCTACATAAATAAAGGCATTTTCCGTAATAATAGGATCAGCTAATTTAGCAAGTTCTTCCCATAATTCTAGGTCGTAGGGGGGGTCTAAAAAAACAACCTCAAAATGAGTATTTAATTGCTTTAATGCTTGCTGTGCAGTGAGTGTTAGTAGCTGACAATTTTCTGCTTTTAGCAATTGAATGTTTTCTTTTAAAAAGCGAGCTTGAATCGGGTTGGGTTCGATCATGACGACTTTTGCAGCGCCGCGTGATAAAGCTTCAAAAGCCAGCGCACCAGAGCCGCTACATAAATCTAAAACTTGTGAATTTTGTATATCCCACATGAGCCAATTAAATAATGTTTCTCTTACTCGATCTGGTGTCGGACGTAAACCTTCAATGCTAGCGAATGGTAGCGTTCTACGTTTCCAATCACCACCGATGATACGTAATTGATTTTTCATTACTCAGTGACTCCATCATTAGAATGAGAAGCAGCAGTAGTTGTAACTGAACTTGCTGCTGATGTTGATGCAGGTGAATCAGAACTACTTGGTAGTTCACCGGGCTTAATACCAGCAGTCATTAAACCGCCACTCACTTGATGGTTGGCTGGACGAATAGGATTATTTTTACGAGTGACTAGCCAGTAATCAAAGACTGGACGTGCAAGTTGAGCTGCCGATCCGCCATGTTTACCATTTTCCCAAACGACAGCAATTGCGATTTGAGGATTATCCGCTGGTGCAAAGCCAACAAATAAACCGTGGTCCCATTGTCGGGAGGAAAGAGCGGCTTCATTATAACGTTTACCCTGAGCAATACTTTTGACCTGAGCTGTACCTGTTTTACCCGCAATAGAATATTGTAATCCGCCCTTAATGCCACGCCCCGTTCCAGATTGAATCACGTCTATCATGGCTGCATGCATGTTAAGCCAATCTTGCTCTGTACCATTAAATTGAATTTTACCGTCAGGAGCATTGTGCACAGAATATTTTTTTGCGCCTTTATTATCACGTAAAACGTGAGGTGTAACGTGAGAGCCTTTGTTCGCAGTAATTGCTACAGCCATCGCAAGTTGTAATGGGGTAGCAGTAAATGCGCCTTGTCCAATACTCACAGAAATCGTTTCACCTTTTAACCATTTCGATTTGCGTGTACGCATTTTCCAGTCTGGACTTGGATATAAACCTGTGCTTTCACTTGGTAAATCTACACCTGTTTTTGCGCCAAAGCCAAATTGTCGCATCCAGTCATTCATTTTTTCGATACCCATACGATAAGACAGGATATAAAAATAGGTATCACAGGATACAACTTCAGCTTTATGTAAATTTACAGCACCATGACCTGTCTTTTTATGATCACGGAAGCGGTGGCTATCTCCTGGTAAATTAAAATAACCAGGATCAGAAATTGCTGTGCCCCAATCGACAAGTCCGTAATGAATTCCGCCAAGTCCGAACATCGGTTTAATAGTCGAACCCGGTGGATAAACGCCTTGTACGGCACGGTTATAAAGTGGTTGGTCTAAGTTGTCACGTAAACCACTATAATCTTTTGAACTGATGCCTGTAACAAATAAATTTGGATTAAAACTTGGGCTAGATACCAGTGCTAAAATTTCTCCAGTTCGAGGATCCATGGCTACAATTGCACCACGACGATCTGCCAACTGTTGAGCTGCAATGGTTTGAAGACCATAATCTATCGATAAATAAAGGTCATTTCCGCGCGTTGGGTTTTGACGACCTAAATGACGGAGTACATTACCATGTGCATCGGCTTCAACGGATTCATAACCTGGTGTTCCATGTAATAACTCTTCATAGCTTTTTTCTGCACCAATTTTTCCAATCAGGTTGGTACCTGCATATAAATCTTTATCAATAGATTTTAATTCTTTGTCATTAATTCGCCCCACATAACCGATCACATGGGCAAACAATTCGCCATGAGGATAGTAACGTGTCATTTGTGTTTCAATTTTCACACCCGGGAAGTCGTATTTAACTTCGCTGAATTTCGCAATATCTGCCTCAGTCAGATTTAACTTGATGGTAATTCTTTCCGTTTTACGTGCAGTTTTTACGCGACTTTTAAAACGATCGACATCTTCTTGGGTTAAGCTCAGTACTGGAATTAAACGTGCAATGGTTCCATCAATATCTGTGACATCTGTACGACTGAGTGTTGCTGTAAAAACAGGATAATTATCCGCTAAGAGTACGCCATTGCGATCATAAATATAACCACGTGCGGGTGGAAGAGGCTGTAAACGAATTCGGTTTTTATCAGAGGCTGTTGTAAAGTCGTCGTAATGAATAATCTGTAAATATGCATAACGGCAAATTAATAAAAGTAGAAAAGTAGCGACGATAAATATAGCAAAGAAGATTCGACCCTTGTAAATGCGCTTTTCTTGTTGCATGTTTTTTAAAGGAAAGTGCTGTTTCATAGGGTGTCGACTTAAATTACAAGGGAGAAAATATAAAAGGCGGGCTATTTTAACGTAAGTTGCATGATCATACTGTAGTATTTTCAGTACATCATCTGAATGATGATGCGACAGTTTTTGACTTTGCAGACATTAAAATTGTAGGGACTTGTATATTAGATGCAAAATAATTCTGTTAAAGTCTGAAGCTGTTTGAAATAGGATTGTCCAAGATACACTCTTAGGGAAAATGGAGAAAATAATGAAAAAATCTTACCTTTTACTAGCGGTTTTAGCATTCAACGGCGTTGTCCATGCTGAAGAAAATCCATATATGCCTGAAGCAAAATTAAAAGGGGCAAAAGACGTAGCAACTTGGAATATTGGTGCTGGTTTTACTAAAAAATTACTACATGCCAATCTTGAATGGGTAAATCCATACGGTATTGCTTATGCAAAAGTAGGCGCTTTTTTAAATGATGATAATGAACCTGGTGCGCAAATTGGCTTTCGTTATCCATATTATTTAACAGGTACAGATAAAAATGGTTATTACCTTGGTCTTTATGCTGGTCATTTAGATAGTAAAAACTATGGCGGTAAACAAAAAGGGAATTTAGGTGTTGGTACTGATTTAGCATTTGTTTGGTTGAATAGTGATCGAATTAGTACGTTTAGTGTGGGAGCGGGACTGCGTGACAAGATAGAAGATGGAAATGGGAATACTGTTAAAAAAGTAGAGCCCCTTTTTCAGATTTCTTACACGTTAAGTTTTGGCTTATATGGGCGTGACTGATTGTTCATTCTTTTATAAGTCTTAATGTATCAATAATTCTGAGAGTCATGCATGTTTGATTACGTCAATGAATTGTGGCAGATTTTTTTAAATCGGCCTGACCATCTGGCGGTCCTAAGTATTATTCCAGTGACAGCCCTAGTAACATGGGCTCATGTATGGATGGCTTTAAAAATGGTGTTTTACCCAATTAATTTTTGGGGATTCCATTTAGGACCATTACCTGTAGGTTGGCAGGGGATTGTGCCGCGTAAAGCAGGGCGTATTTCGGGCATCATTACCGATAATACATTATCTAAGTTGGGTTCATTGCGTGAGTTTTTAGAGGCAATGGATCCAGAAGATATGGCAATGATCATTGGTGAGCAAGTTGGTTTTGAGCTTGAACACTTAATTGATGAAGTCATGGTTGATCGTAATGCTGTGTTGTGGGAGAACTTACCATACTCGATTAAACGTCGAATTTATGCGCAAGCCCATAAACAGTTACCAAATACATTAAAAGAACTTGTGACTGAGCTGACCATGAACGTCGAGTCACTTGTGGACATGCGGGAAATGGTGGTCAGCCAAATGGAAGGTGATCGCCGTTTAATGGTACGTATGTTCCTTAAAGTTGGTCAGAAAGAAATTAATTTTATTTGGCATATCAGTGCGTTAATTGGAATGTTCTTTGGGATTTTCCAAATGATCGTTTGGTTTGTGGTACCGTGGCATTGGACCGTTCCTTTTTGGGCATCAATCTGGGGCTTTTTAACCAACTGGATTGCGATTTGGATGGTATTTAACCCAATTGAACCGCATTATATCCGTTACCCACAGATTTTCCGTTTGACCAAAGACCGTAAGTTTCCATGGATCGTTCCTGTGCTAAGGATTGGTACATATAACGTTCAAGGTGCATTTATGAAACGCCAAGAGGAAGTTTCAGATGTATTTGCAAGCGTGGTAACTGAAGATTTAATTACTCTGAAATCCATCATGACTGAAATGATGTATGGTAGTAAAAAAGATAAAACTCGTCGGATTGTCAAGCGCCATATTAATGAAATTATGGAAACTCCATTGGTCAGAACTTCACTGCAGCTTTCATTAGGGCCAAGAGAATATGCTAGACTCAAGACCGACTTGATTGATCGCTCAATTGAAATTACTATGGGTCCAGTATGTGACCCAGCTCTGAATGCAAGTCGTGCGCAGAAGATCTTTCAAATGTTTAGAGACCGCATCCGTGAACTAACACCGAAAGAGTTCCAGAATTTATTGCGACCTGCGTTCCAAGAAGATGAGTGGATCCTAATTGTATTGGGTGGTGTGACTGGTTTTTTTGCAGGTTTAATCCACTTATTTGTTGCTTTCTTATAATTAATTTGATGTTGGTTGAGCAATAAATCTGTATCATATTGCTCAATTTAAGATTTATTGTTTTTAAATGAGGATGTTCTTTTATGCGCATTATTTTACTCGGACCACCTGGGGCAGGTAAAGGTACTCAAGCTCAGTTGATCTGTAAGCGCTACAATATCCCACAAATTTCAACCGGTGATATGCTCCGTGCTGCAATTCGTGAAGGAACTGAACTAGGTCTTAAAGCGAAAAGTGTTATGGAGTCTGGTGGTTTAGTATCAGACGAACTCATTATTGGTTTGGTTCAAGAGCGTATTGCTCAACCAGATTGTGTGAACGGTTGTATTTTTGACGGTTTCCCACGTACGATTCCACAAGCTGAAGCTTTGGAAACTGCGGGTATTTCAATTGATCATGTGATTGAAATTGATGTTCCTGATGAAGAGATTGTTCAACGTCTTTCAGGTCGTCGTCAGCACCCAGCTTCTGGTCGTGTTTATCACCTTGTTTATAATCCACCTAAAGTAGAAGGTAAGGATGATGAAACTGGCGAAGACTTGGTACAACGTCCAGATGATCAAGAAGAAACGATTCGTAAGCGTTTAGGTTCATATCATAGTGAAACTGAACAATTAGTAGGTTTTTATCAAGGTCGTGCTGCTTCAGGTGAAGATGCACCAACTTATAATAAATTGAATGGCTTACGTGCAATCGAAGAAGTTCAAAAAGAATTATTTGCTATTTTAGATAAATAATTTAGTTTTGATAGAACTGTCTTATGTAGCCATAAGACAGTTTTTTTATACCTATAATTATCTACGACATAAAATGTCGCTATGTCAGATTAAATGATATAAAAACTAAACAAAAAACGTTATATTCCATTCAAGCGTACAATTTAAAAATACTGAAACTTAGAATTATTTTAAAGGGTTAACTATGTTGCTGACGATTCAATCTGATCAAGTCGAGCAAATTATTCCAGATGCAAGTTCGGCAAAATCAGCCAAGAAACTCGCAAAATTTGAGGCATGGAACAATATCTCGGGTTCGACTGATCAGTGGATTTGGGGAGAAATTCAGGGCAGTGCGATTTATCAAAGCGCAGTATTTTTACCTGAACTTAAATGCGAATGTAGTTGTCCAAGTTTTAAACGACCTTGTAAACATGCTTTAGCATTATTGTTTGTCTATACCGAGTATCAAGATAAATTTACTGTGCAATCAGATGAACAAGGCATACCTGATCGAGTACAAAAATGGCGAGATAAAAAAACTAAAACACTTGAGAAGAAAGAAAACAAGATTGATAAACCGATTGATGAAGAAGCACGTGCGAAACGCCAATTGGCACGTGAGAAAAAAATGGATGCAGGCATTGAGGCATTACAAACATGGTTGAATGATATTGTCACGATGGGACTTGGGAGATTACGTCAGCAACAACATGAAAAGTTCCGCGATATTCAAAGTCGTTTGGTCGATGCTCAAGTTGCAGGTTTAGTTAGTTATTTAGATGAGTTTTCGAGTGCGCTATATCAAAGTAATTGGCAAATGCAGAGTTCATTTTGGATAGCTAAATTACAAACAGCCGTTCATTTATGGCAAAACCGTCAACAGCTCAAACCAGAACTATATGAAGAATTAAAACAGCTTTTTGGTGTGAATTTACCAACTGATGCGTGGGATAACATATCCGCTCAGATACTTCATATTTATGCCTTAGGACAAGTAACTCAGGAGTTGGTCAATACCCGTGGACGTTATCGTCGTCAATGGCTGTGGGATAGTCAAAATTTACGCGACTATTTGCTATTAGATTTTGAAATTCCACCTTATTCGAACTTTGGCTTAACGTTGCCTTTCCAAAAACAACTGGCTCTAAATGCCAAACTTTATCCAGTGGTAAGCCAACAACGTCTTCGTTTAGAAGATAATTTAATGTCATTCAATGATTTGAGCCTAACGCTGGTTGCGCCAAAAGGCTTTGAAAATTTTGATCAAGCATTTACTCAGTATGCGAATGGATTAAAACAATATCCTTTGCAGCTAGTACGCTTTTTCTGGCTAGAGCAATTGCGTTTGGTCAAGCAGGATAAAGTAATTTATTTGGTCGATCAGGATCAAAAAATGTGTGAAATTGAGATTAAACAATTTGTTGAGTTATGGTTTTTAGTGGGGAATGAGCCATTTAGTGCAGGCGTTGAATGGAATGGATTGCAACTTAAACTGGTGAGTATTTGGCAAGGAGGGCACTTTGAATGTCTTTAAGCACATCATACAGTGAGTTTAATCAGCAGTTATTACTCAAATTGACGCTAGGGCAGCAGTTTAAACAGACTGTAAAAGTACCGAATGAATTGCAAGTCTATGCACCTAAACAGATTGATTCAGCTCAAGATTTATTAGTCTTGAATCAATATTGGGTGCTCATGCAACAAGCAGGTTATCAAGCACAAGGTGTACCTGAAACCTTACAAAAGAATATTGCTGAGATTGATCAGATAGAAAATGAAAAGCAATTGGATAATCAACTTGTGCAAATTTTGAAATGGGTTGTTGCACAAGAGTCGCCATTTTTATATCAAGATTGGGTTATTCAAATTTTCAAACTTGCTCAACTACAGCAGCGAGTGATTCCTCGTTATTTGGTGTTGAAAGTTCTACCACTGTGTCGAAACCCAGTGTTATTGGCATCAGTCTTACCTGAGTTTGCATTTCAGGGCGATGTGACAACGCGTTTGGATGATGCAAAAAGGGTGTGGAAATATGTGAAACAACAAGACGCAGCACCATTGATCCGTCAATTACAGAAATCAAAAAGTAGCGAATGGTCTTTGTTGATGAGCCAGTTATGCGGTCAATTGCCGAACTTTATTCATCAACATATAGCAGAGTTTTGGTCACAATCGATTCAGAGAAATCATTTGCAAAGTCATGCTGAAAGTCTTGTGATGTATAACATGCCCGTGACTCAATTTGAAGCTTTGTACCAGCATGTAAAAACATTAGAACCACAGAATGCAGCGACAGTAAGTAGTAATGCTGCATTAGCTTTCTATTTATATTATCAAGATAATGCACTGTACAACGAAGTTATGGCGTTAATGCGTGCATGTTTGAGTTACGATGCTCAAGCTGAAAAAGTTAAATTCAACATTAACTTAGACCAAGATGATGCACTCAATGATTATGGCTTTTTTGATCGAGAAGCTAATTTGGTTGAAAGTCGTAAAAGTTTAAAAATAGCTTACCAAAGTGCTCAAGTCGAGCAAGCTTATCAGGCATTTTGTGCAAGTTCACAGGGCGTACTTTATCTCAAAAGAATTTTAATCCAATTGCCACTTGCGTATTGGTTAGAATTATTTGGTACTTGGGATCATTTACTTTCATTGCATTCACAGCAAAAAGATTCACTTTGGAGTGCGTTTATTGTGTGTTGTTATCGAGAGCAACGACATGATTTAGCTTTATGGTTTTACCAACATCAAGTCAAATGGTGTGAAGCTGTAACGGCATCAAGTGGGAACATGTTTGAACGTGAGTTATTCTTTACTTTGCTAGACCAAGAACCAGCAACTGGATTGTTATTAAAGCAACTTGAATCCCATTACCAAAATCAAGATTTAGAACATTTTTGGTTGTTGTTTCAGCGTGCTAAGGCGCTGCATGATGTTCAAAATATCTCAGAAATGGCAGTCGTATTATTACAACATGCATATGCGAACTTAGATTTGCAGCAGGATCAGAAGAAATTTGCATTATTAAAAGAGCAGGCTCAATGGTTGATTTTGCAAGCTTATCCAATCGACATCAGTAGTTTACAAGCTCTTTTTTCTATTTCTGAATGGAAACAGCTCATTCAATTGAATCAGTACAAACAAAAACTTATTGCTTAATGATCAAGAAATCATAAATTAGGATAATCAACATGTCTCAACAAGTTTTACGTGCGCGTGCAGAACAACAGTTTTCCCATGAATTAGATGCATTAAAAGCACATGATCGTTTAGCTAAACCTCCTCAATGGCAGCTTTCACCAAAAGCAGTGGTTGACTATTTATTAGGAACAACTCTAGCTGATGGCACAGAGATTTCACCAAAATATATTGGTAATCGCCGTTTGATGGAAATTGCTGTCGCAACGTTGGCGACTGATCGTGCCTTATTACTATTAGGGGTGCCAGGGACAGCAAAATCATGGGTATCTGAACATTTGGCCGCTGCGATTTCAGGTAATAGTGCCTTATTGATTCAAGGTACGGCGGGAACCAGTGAAGATACCTTACGTTATAGTTGGAATTATGCCCAATTATTATCCAAAGGCCCAAGTGAAGATGCTTTGGTGAAAAGTCCGATGTTACGTGCAATGCAAGAAGGTAAGATCGCGCGTGTGGAGGAACTGACACGTATTCCTGCCGATGTCCAAGATACGCTGATTACCTTACTTTCAGAGAAAAATTTGCCTGTTCCTGAGTTGGGAATTGAGTATCAAGCCGTACAAGGTTTTAGTGTGATTGCCACCGCCAATAACCGTGATAAAGGGGTGAATGAACTATCCTCTGCGTTAAAGCGTCGTTTTAATACGGTGATTTTACCGCCGCCTGCTACCATTGCTGAGGAAGTGGAAATCGTACAAAAACGCGTTCAATCTTTAGGCAAGAGTTTACAACTACCTGAGATTCAGCCTTTGGATGCTCAAATTCAAAAACTGGTGACGATTTTTAGAGAGCTGCGTTATGGGCAAACCTTAGATGGCAAGCAAAAACTCAAAACCACCACGGGAACTTTATCAACGGCTGAAGCCATTTCAGTGATGAGTCATGGTTGGGTGATGGCAGGGCATTTTGGTTCGGGCAATCTCACTGATCATGAGTTGGCGGCAGGTCTGCAAGGTGCAGTATTAAAAGATCCTGTGCAAGATATCGTACCTTGGAAAGAATATGTTGAAACGGTGATTAAACAACGTGAGGGTTGGCAAAACCTGTATCGTGCTTGTCGTGATTTAGAATAAAACCAAATAATAAAAACCTCATCCCAATCTTCTCCTTGAAAGGGAGAAGCTGTGATCGGAATAAAGGATAAAAAATGCTGCATATTCTCGGTATTCGTCATCATGGGCCTGGTTCGGCGCGTAGTGTCTGTAATGCTTTGGCTTCGATTCAACCTGATTGTATTTTGATTGAAGGGCCACCTGATGCCAATGCAATCATTGCTCAATTGCAACATGCAGATTTTAAGCCGCCTGTGGCGTTGTTGTTGAATACCCCTATACAAAAAGAAGTGCGATCACAGGCAGTGTTCTATCCTTTTGCTGAATTTTCGCCTGAGTGGCAAGCTTTGCAATATGCGTTGCGTCAGCAAATTGCAGTAGAGTTTATGGATCTGCCTTTGCAACATCGTTTTGCGTTGGAAAAACAATGGGCAGAGCAACGTTTACAGCAAGCTTCAGCAGACGATCAAGAGATTGAGTCTAATCAGCAAGGTGATGTTGAGCCAGAACAGAATTTGGAACAGCATTATCTTTCGATTCGCCGAGATCCAATTCAATTGCTGGCAGAGCAGGCAGGCTATCAAGACAGCGAACGTTTTTGGGAGCATTTGGTCGAGCAGCAGCCACACGCTGGACAAATGTTTGCCGCAATTAGCGATGCCATGTCAGCTTTACGTGATTATTTGATAAGCCAGCAACCTGAAAATTATAGTAGTGAAGACCAACTGCTAGAGCAGTATCGCGAAGCCTACATGCGCAAAGTGATCAAGCAGGCACAAAAGCAAGGCTACCAAAATATTGTGGTGATTTGTGGTGCATGGCATGCACCTGTATTGGCGGATTTAAAAGCGCAAAATAAAGAAGATACCGCCTTGCTCAAAGGCTTACCTAAAGTCAAAGTTGATGCTGCATGGATTGCATGGACACATGGGCGTTTGAGCAGGGACAATGGCTATGGTGCAGGTGTACAAGCGGTTGGATGGTATACCCATCTTTGGAAGCATTACCAACAAGCCTTAGATGCAGAGGCAGATGGCGAAAAAATTACGATTGATTGGTTAAGTAAATTTGCTCAAGCCTTACGCCAAGCAGGTCATGATGCCTCTAGTGCTCAGATTATTGATGCGGTACAACTGATTCAATCTTTATTGCAATTACGTGGACGCCGTATTCCTGATTTGGAAGATTTATTTGAGGCAATTCGTTCGGTCTTAAATCACGGCTTAGATATTCCGCAACCGATTTTAGCTAAATTGCTTGAAGACGAGCAATTGGGGCAAGTGCCTGATGAGTTGATTGAGTTGCCCATTCAAAAAGACTTTTTACAGCAAGTGAAGCATTTTCGCCTGAAACTCGAAGCACCGCATCGTGACATTAGTCTGGATTTACGGGAAGCCTTCGACTTGGCAAAAAGTCAATTTTTACATTGCGTGAAATTACTGGGTCTCGCTTGGGCAGAGTTAGCTGGTGCAGGCTCAAAGCAAGGTAACTTTAAAGAAGTTTGGCAGTTGTCTTGGCAGCCTGAAACTAGTTTATATCTGAATGAAATGTCGTTGTGGGGAAATAGCATTCAGCTTGCCACACAAAGTTATGTCGAACATCAGATTAGACAATGTGAAGATGTGGCGCAAATTGCGCAACTGATCGAGAGCATTTTATTGTCTGGTTTGGATCAAAGCCTAAATTTGGCTTTGGATAAATTGAATGAGCTCACCACTCAGCATCAAGACCCAAGCATTATTTTGGCAACATTAAAGCCGCTTATTACGGCAATTCGTTATGGCAGTGTGCGCCAATTTTCAATGCAACATTTACATCAAGTGGTAGAACATTTAGCGATTCGTTTGATGTTGAGTTTGCCAAGTTATTGTGTACAACTGAATGCCGAAATGGCTCAGCAATTTGCCCAACAACTACAAACTTTATATGAGCTTTTAGAACAATTACAACAAGATGAATTGTTACGGCTCTGGCAAGAGACCTTACATCAGTTATTGCAGTTGGAACATATGCAAGGTTATTTGCATGGTTGTTGTGTGCGTTTAGCTCGAGAACAGCAGTTGATCGATGTGGAGCAAACAGAGGGATTTCTATCTCGTGCTTTATCGCTTGGGCAGACGGCGGATTATAGTGCAGCTTGGTTTGAAGGTTTCTTGACCCATCAAGCTTTGTTATTGATTCATGAGCAAAGTCTTTGGGACACCGTGAGCCAATGGGTCAATCAATTACAAGAACAGCAATTCATTGAGTTATTGCCAATTTTGGCCAGAACAGCTTCAAGTTTTAGCCCTGCTGAAGCACAGCAATTAATTCAGAAAGTGACGCAGAAAGCGACCGCAGTCAAACAAGAGGTCGGTACTTTAGATATTACACGTGCTCAAACGGTATTAGATGAAATTTACGCGTATTTACAGCCTGTTGCTGTCGAGGTTTAAGTGATGAATATGAATGAAGAACTGATCACTTTAGAGCAACCTGATCTTGCGGAACAAGAACGACGTTGGCGATTAATTTTAGGGCAAGTCCCCAATTCGACCTCGCATTTACCGAATTGGTCGGTGCAAGATACCAAAATGCAAGAATGTCTGAATGAGCTTTATCAGGCACAACAGCCTAATCGCCGTGGTGGTTTGGGGCATTCTAGTCCTAGAGTGGCACAATGGTTAGGGGATATTCGCCATTATTTCCCATCTTCTGTGGTAAAAGTTATTCAGAAAGATGCTTTAGAGCGTTTGAATTTACAACAAATGTTGTTAGAGCCTGAATTGTTGGCAAGTGTAGAAGTCGATATTCATTTAGTTTCTACCTTAATTTCACTCAATCATTTGATGCCTGAAAAAACCAAAGAAACCGCGCGCATCGTGGTACGTCAGTTGGTAGAGCAACTTGAAAATCGTCTAAAGCAACCATTACAGCAAGCGATTCGAGGCAGTATTAATCGCTCAGCACATACACGCCGTCCTAAACGCATGCAAGACATTAATTGGCAGCGCACCATTCAGTCTAATTTGAAACATTGGCAGGAAGATTTTAAAACGATTATTCCACATGAGTTACATGGTCATCCACGTCAACAAACGGCTTTAAAAGACATTGTACTCTGTGTTGATCAGAGTGGTTCGATGGCACCTTCCGTGATTTATTCCAGTGTTTTTGCGGCAGTGATGGCAAGTATTCGTGCAGTCAGTACACAAATGATCGTGTTTGATACGGAGCTAGCCGATTTAACCCCTTTGCTCGAAGATCCTGTGGATGTGTTGTTCGGCACACAGTTGGGTGGGGGAACCGATATTGCGAAAGCAATTAAATACTGTCGTAGTAAAATCACTCGCCCAGAAGATACCATTTTTATTCTTATCAGTGATTTGTGTGAAGGTGGAGATGCTAAGCAAATGCTCAAGCAAGTGGCTGAAATGTTAGATAGTGGTGTGCAAGTGATTGCGCTACTGGCATTGTCTGATGAAGGTGCACCTTGGTACGATACTCAACATGCACAGATCTTTGCGGATATGGGGATTCCAACGTTTGCCTGCACACCTGATCAATTTCCAGAACTCATGGCGACGGCTATTGAAAAACGAGATATTCATGCATGGTATGCAACCCAGCAAAATCTGACATAATAGAACATGAAGATGAAGTTTCGGTATGCAAGTCGAAACGTGTGAGCTGATTGAGGATACTTCGTTGCTGAAAATTATGTTGATTGTGGTGGTAATTTTAAGTTTAGCTTTACTGTTGTTTTTATTGTATCAAAGTCAAAAAATGCTGCGCCATGTGCAGAAACAACAGGCTTTGGAAAATAAGAAAAATGGTCGAGAACGTCAGCTACATCCCAAATTACAGCAGCCTAAAAAACCTCAGGATTAACTGAGGTTTTTTGTTGGAATTGTTTTTACGGCTCCAAATTCAAAACGATCAGGCCAGTTGCAGACATCGGATACGATACATTCAGCACATTTAGGTTTACGTGCTATACAACAATAACGTCCATGCAAGATCAGCCAATGATGAGCATCAATAATAAACTCTTTAGGAATAACCTTAATTAATCGATCTTCGACTTCTAAAACATTTTTACCTACTGCCAAACCAGTACGATTGCCAACACGGAAAATATGGGTATCGACTGCCATAGTAGGGTGGCCAAAGGCGGTATTGAGCACGACGTTTGCCGTTTTACGCCCTACACCTGGTAAAGCTTCTAGTTCTTTTCGCGTTTCTGGAATTTGTCCTTGATATTGATCAACCAAAATCTGACAAGTTTTGATCACATTTTCAGCTTTAGCGTTATATAAGCCAATCGTCTTAATATATTCTTTTAAGCCATCAACACCAAGATTTAAAATAGCTTGTGCAGTATTGGCAACGGCATAGAGTTTATCAGTGGCTTTGTTGACACTGACATCGGTTGCTTGCGCAGAAAGCAAAACAGCAATCAGTAACTCAAAAGGAGAGTTATAGTTCAGCTCAGTTTGGGGATGTGGTCTTTGCGTACGTAAACGTTCAAAAAAAGTCTGAATTTGTTTTTTGGTCATATTTTTGACAGGCATTTAGATTCCCTGTAATTCATTTAAACGTTGTTGTAAATCAAGTAATTGTGTTTGCTTGGATTCATCTGCACGTACACTTAACTGCTTTTCTAACTTTTTGATTTGCGTTCTAATTTTCGCAAGTTCAATTGTCGTTTTTGCATCTAATGCAGGATTTTCTTTTGGTTTATCCATGAGTGTGATCAAGGGTACATTGTTAAGTGCTTGAGAAAATTGAGCAAAAAATTCGGTATCAATTTCAGCACGAACAATCGGTCCTTTACGACTCAAACGGCGTTTTTCTTCTCTTTGAATATGCGCATAGTAACGATGTCTTAGATCATCTTGTTCAAGAGTACGTTGTTGAACTGTAGGTAATGGATTGGAATCTTCGACCAGATCAATACAATCTACAGGACAGGGTGGAATACATAACTCACAACCTGTACATAGATCAGTCAAGATACTATGCATTAATTTTCCGCTACCGATAATGGCATCAACAGGGCAGGCACTAATACATTTAGTACACCCGATACATTCATCTTCACGAATTATCGCTTTCATTTGTTGCGGTCGACCATCTGCTTGAATATCCCAAACACTCGGTTCCGCAATCATTGTTGGTCTTTTTAATAATGCTGCAAGTGCATCTGCAACGGGTTGCCCACCAGGAACGCATTTGTTTGCATCTTCACCTTCCACGATCGACTTCGCATAAGGTAAACAACCATCACGATGTCCACATAAACCACATTGCGTTTGTGGTAAAAGTTGGTCTACTTGAACGATAAGAGAGAGTTGTTGTGCTGAAACTGACATGAAAGAAGATAGGATAAAAACAATGTCGTTATTATAGCAAAGAATAGTTTAATCGGCGGCAATCGTTGCTTAAATCTACTTTTTATAGATTTTTATTTTTGCAATTTTATAGTGCTAATATTGTTTTATTTTAGTGCTAAATCTTATATTTCGAATGATTTCTAATGCCTTATTACTAGGTTAAATGCTTATTTAAGCTATTTTTTTGAATATTTATTATAAAAATAATGAATATTTTTTAAAGTAAGATATTGATTTAAAATAATAAAAATATTATTTATGAAGATTGGGTTGAGAGTTGATCATAAAGGGTATTAAATGTGTTTAATATTCTATTTTGGTGCATTTTTTGCACTGAATTAAATCACTATCTGGGGGTGAGCGTTGAAATACGATAGCTTAAATGATTTCTTGGAGTATGTTAAAGCTAGAGATCCATATCAACCTGAGTTTTTACAAGCAGTAGAAGAGGTCATGACGAGTTTATGGCCTTTTATACAGAAAAATCCTAAATACGCTCAATACGGTTTGTTAGAGCGTTTGGTTGAGCCTGAACGTGTTATTCAATTTCGTGTATCGTGGATGGATGACCAAGGTCAAACTCATGTAAATCGAGCTTTTCGGATTCAATTTAATTCAGCGATTGGGCCATTTAAAGGTGGCATGCGTTTTCATCCTTCAGTAAATTTATCGATTTTAAAATTTTTGGGTTTTGAGCAAACTTTTAAAAATGCATTAACGACTCTCCCTATGGGGGGTGGTAAAGGTGGTTCAGACTTTGATCCAAAAGGAAAGTCAGAAGCTGAAATTATGCGTTTTTGCCAAGCGTTAATGTTGGAGTTATATCGTCATTTAGGATCAGATACCGATATTCCAGCAGGTGATATCGGGGTTGGTGGTCGTGAAGTAGGCTTCATGGCAGGGATGATGAAAAAGCTGAGTAATGATACGGCTTGTGTTTTTACGGGCAAAGGTATTTCTTTTGGCGGAAGTTTAATGCGTCCAGAAGCGACGGGTTATGGCACTGTTTATTTTGCTGAAGAAATGCTGAAAACTCGTGGTGATAGCTTTGCAGGAAAAACGGTTTCGATTTCGGGTTCGGGAAATGTAGCGCAATTTGCCGCTGAAAAAGCTATGTTTTTGGGTGCAAAAGTGGTGACTCTGTCAGATTCGAATGGCACTGTTTTTGTAAAAAATGGTTTTACTGATGCATTACTTGCCGAAGTGATGGAGCTGAAAAATATCAAGCGTGGACGTATTTCAGAGTTTGCATCGAAGCATGGTTTTGAATATTTTGAGGGTAAAACCCCTTGGCATATTCCTGTTGATATCGCATTACCTTGTGCCACTCAAAATGAGCTAGGTGCAGAAGATGCAAAATTATTACTAGAAAATGGTGTGATCTGTGTTGCAGAAGGAGCCAACATGCCATCTACCTTGGACGCAGTTGAACGATTTATCGCAGCTAAGATTTTGTATGCACCAGGTAAAGCATCAAATGCGGGTGGAGTTGCAACTTCTGGTCTTGAGATGTCTCAAAATGCGTTACGTTTTGGTTGGACACATGGTGAAGTTGATGAACGCTTACATGCCATCATGAAAGATATTCATGCCAATTGCTTAAAATATGGGACCAAAGAAGATGGTACTGTCAATTATGTTGATGGTGCAAATATTGCTGGTTTCGTCAAAGTAGCAGATGCCATTCTTGCGCAGGGTATTTATTAAGGGTCTCCTAAACTCCCTCTTTAATAAAGAGGGGATTTCCATAAAAAATCCGATGTTGAAAAACATCGGATTTTTTTAACTGGCTAAAATTATGATTTTTTCACGATTTCTTGTTCAACCACCATATCTAACACATCTGCAATACTTGATTGATCGGCAGCAGGGTTTTTAATTTCGAAACGTTTAACTCGAACGATTACACGTTGGTTTGGATTATGTTCAAAACCTTCGATTTGACCATAGTAAAGTGACCAATTTTTATCAGCGTATGTTTTGATGCCTTTATCGTCATATTTAATTTCACGAACTTGCATACAAGTTTGTGGTGCTACACCCGTACATGATTTAGTTTGTGGTGAAATTTCGAGGAAAACGATTTTACCTTCAGACTGGTATCTTGCTTCAGCTGTCATTTTACCAAGGAACGTATATTTTTGACCTTTACTATCAGTTATCGTCAAGATCGCTTGATCATTTTGGGTACTGAGTGTGAAAGGAACTTTTTTCTCACTAAAAATATCAGCAGATAAGCGTTCTTGTTGCATTAAATCATCCGCACACGCCATCATTGTTGATGCCAGTGGTGAGGTTACAATGGTATTACCTTCAACTTTTCAAGTCCCGCCTTGATTATTACAACCAGTTTGAATAGATAATCGTTGATTATCATCGAAAGATAAAACTAAAGGTTTTGATGCTTTTGAATCTTGATAAGTCCAATTATATTCAGTTAAATTTTTTGCTGCTGTTGTATTAATTTGAGAAATAACATTATCAGTTACATTTTGTACAGTTTGGCACGCCATCAAAGAAAGCGGTAATAAGGCAAGAACTAAATATTTAATTTTCATAGTCAAACAACAGTAAATAAATAACAGTCATTAGCTTAAAGTATTCTTAAAAAATAAAATGTAATCAGTTTATGGATTAAGTTCGTTAAATATATCTATTTGTAAATTTTAAGAAAATTGATTAGGAAAATGGCTTACCCAAATATAAGTAAGCCATTTGAAAAGTCTGATGCTTGGTTTTTAATCAAAACGATAAATATCCATACCTAATGATCCCATTGAAAAACTACTATGCACAATACTAAAACGATGACCTGTTCCCATTGCAAAGAATAATGGTGCAAAATGTTCAAGGGTAGGATGATTTCGTTGCACGTAGGGTAAAGATGGCCAGTCAAGTACAGCGTCATAATCTTGATGATTCAGTTTACTAACTACACTATTCCGAAATGTGCTTGCCCATATTGGAACTTCAGCATCTGCATGCCATGAAAGTTCAGAGAGATTATGGGTAATGCTACCAGAGCCAATTAATAAAATTTGTTGTTCACGTAAAGGTGCTAAAACTTGCCCGATTTTGTAAATCTGGTCAGCATTCATTTCGATGGGTAAGGAAATTTCAATCACAGGAATATCGGCTTCTGGATACATATGCAATAAAGGCATCCATACACCGTGATCTCGTGGTCGTGTGCTATTTGCATGTGCAGGAATATCTGCTTCTGTAAATAGAGTCAGTATTTCCTCAGCAAGTTTTGGAGCGCCCGCAGCAGGATAACGGATCTCATAAAGTTCAGGGGGGAAACCACGAAAATCATGCCACGTTTGAGCTCGAGTTGATGTACTTACTTCTAGTGCTTGGCTTTCCCAATGAGCAGACATCACAATAATTGCTTGGGGTTTTGGTAAATTATTGCTTAAACGATACAATGCGGGACCCACTTGTTCAGGATCAAGTGCAAGCATGGGAGAACCATGAGAAATAAATAACCCGGGTAAAGTCTGGAAATTCATAGATAAGCACCTGATTGGAAATACATCATTATCGTGACAAATTCATGGGAACAATGACAGCCCTTAAACATCAACAGATTGTTCTATAATCAGAACAATTTTAAGCGCGATGATAAGGATGATTATGATTGATACTCATCGCTCTATAAAGTTGTTCAATCAGTAGAATACGAACCATGGGATGTGGCATTGTCAATTTAGAAAGAGACCAATGCCAAGCTGCTGCTTTACGAACTGCGTCTGAATGTCCATCAGGACCACCAATCGCAAGAGCAATATCATTGCCTTCAAGCATCCATTGTTTCATGGTATCTGCCAGTTTTTCTGTACTGAGTTCTCGACCACCTACTTCTAAGGCAATTAACGTTTCATTGGGTTTAAGTGCATTTAAAATACTATCACCTTCAATTTGACAATATTTTAAAATATCTGCTTCGGAATCATTTTTGCCTCGTTTTGCCATCGGGAGTTCAATCACTTGAGTTTGTACAAAAGGTTGAATGCGTTTGAAATAGTCTTCAAATCCAGTTAACACCCAAGCAGGCATTTTTTGTCCGATAGTCAGAATACGAATTTTCATAGAATAAATAGATCGAGAAATTACGCCTATTATAAACAGTGTTCTTTATCGATAGTGATCAGCAAGAAAGGGAATAGTCGCTGAAAGTGTATTTATTGATTACGTTGTATAAAAAACGCAGCTCAAAATTGCGTTTGAGCTGCGATCAAAGTGTCATCAGTCTGGAGTTCGGATGACACTAAAAAATGGGTTCACTGAGTCAAGCTTCATCTTTATTTTTATCGACTCTATTTTATTATGCAATATATTGGTTGTTTTTCAACCAAATTATGTAACAAAAAAAGAGAGCCGAAGCTCTCTTTAATTTTCATCTACTTACTTGTTTAATGGCGCGCAGCCTTTGCTTCTTCTACTGGTTTAACAATAGGCGTTTTAGGTAAAGGCTTCGGCGTATCCGTTAATGCTAAAGGTAAGATCTCATCAATGCTTTTTACAGCTTTGATTTCTAAGCCTTCTTTTACATTTTCAGGAATCTCAGCCAAGTCACGAACGTTATCTTGTGGAATAAAAACTAATTTAATTCCACCACGGTGAGCTGCAAGAAGTTTTTCTTTTAGACCACCAATACGCATCGCACGACCACCTAGACTCGTTTCACCTGTCATCGCAATGTCTGGACGAATCGCAATACCAGTAAATGCTGATACAAGCGCAGTTGTGAGTGCTAGACCAGCAGATGGACCATCTTTTGGCGTTGCACCTTCAGGTAAGTGAACATGGACATCAGTTTCATCAAAACGTGATGCTTCAATACCTAATTCATCAGCACGAGTACGAACTACAGTCATTGCAGCAGTAATCGATTCTTTCATCACATCACCGAGCGAACCCGTGGTAATGAATTTACCTTTACCTTTCACGGCTGCAACTTCAATAGTAAGCAATTCACCACCTACCGAAGTCCAAGCTAAACCATTTACACGACCGACTTGTGCTTCATCTTCAGCCATACCAAAGTCAAATTTGTGCGGACCTAGGTATTCAGGAAGATTGGCAGAAGTGACATCAACTTGTAAGTTTTTAGACTTCTTGCTAACGGCTTCTTTCACCACTTTACGTGCAATTTTAGACACTTCACGCTCTAGGCTACGGACACCCGCTTCACGTGTATAACGTTGTACGATGTCACGGATTGCTTCTTCGTGAACAGTCAATTCTTTTGTACGTAGACCATTGTTCTTAATCGCTTTTGGAACAAGGTAACGTTCAGCAATATTTACTTTCTCATCTTCGGTATAACCTGGTAGACGAATGACTTCCATACGGTCAAGCAATGCTTCAGGAATATTCATGCTGTTAGCCGTACAGATGAACATGACTTCTGAAAGATCAAGATCAAGATCTAAATAATGATCGTTGAACTTACTGTTTTGTGATGGATCAAGTACTTCCAATAATGCTGATGCAGGATCGCCACGGTAGTCTTGTGCCATCTTGTCAATTTCGTCGAGTAAGAACAGTGGGTTCTTCACGCCAACTTTTGTTAAAGATTGTACAATTTTACCCGGCATCGCACCAATATAAGTACGACGGTGACCACGGATCTCAGCTTCATCACGTACACCACCAAGCGCCATGCGAACAAACTCACGACCTGTTGCTTTAGCAACAGACTCACCAAGTGATGTTTTACCCACACCTGGAGGACCAACTAGACAAAGAATAGGACCACGGAGTTTTTTCACACGAGATTGCACTGCAAGATATTCAACAATACGATCTTTGACGTCATCTAAGCCGTAATGATCTTCATCAAGAATCTCTTGTGCTTTCGCTAAGTTAATGCTGACTTTGCTCGCCTTATTCCAAGGTGTATCTAAAATGACTTCTAGATAGTTACGAACAACGGCAGCTTCGCTCGATGCAGGTTGCATCGCTTTCAGTTTGCGAAACTCAGCTTCAGCTTTTTTGCGTACATGTTCAGGCAAATCTGCTTCAGCAAGACGTTTTTCAATTTCCGCAACGTCATCTTCAGCACCGCCGTTCATATCAGAAAGTTCACGTTGAATAACTTTCATTTTTTCATTTAGAAAGTATTCTCGTTGATTCTTTTCCATCTGACGTTTAACACTGTCATGCAACGTTTGTTCAATTTGCTGTTCAGCAGATTGATTCATCAAGTAGCTCATCAACTCTTGCAAATGCGCTTCAAACTCGTCGTGCTCTAAAAACTTTTGTTTCACTTCGATATTTAAAGGTACACGAGTTGCAACAAAGAACATTAATTGTAATAAGTCTTCGATTTTATTTGCTGCTGCAACAAGCTCACGTGCATTACGTAATTTCGCTTCAGCATATTGAGCGAATAGGGTACGCAATTCGTTTAAGCGAGTTGCTTGAGCTTCCTCATCCAATGGTAATGTAATTGGACTGAGACTGTGCTCGGCAGTCAAGTATTCTTCACCATCAATGATGCGCTCTAATTTAGAACGATGCAGACCTTCAATCAGTACTTTAATGCAGTTTTCATCATTTTCATGATTTACGACTTGTACGATTTTAGCCACAGTTCCATATTGATAGAGGTTATCGTGATCAATTTCTTCTGTAAGCGAATCTTTTTGCGCAACTACAAATACTAAATTGTCACCGTTACGAGCCACATCCACTGCATTGATCGATTTTTCACGACCCACAAATAGCGCAATTTGCATGTGTGGATAGACCACAACATCACGTAATGCTAATAGTGGTAATACACTTGGAACCTGTGGCTCTAAGCTTGATTCATTATTTAAAATATATTCAGACATGGGCACTCCTAATGAGTGACAACGGTGTTGCCATGTTTTTTATAGTGATGTGCATTTCAAAAATTACAAGGGTTTTTACTTAGAAAATATTAAAAAAAGACTAAATTGGTCGGTTTTTTTCTAAAAAATATTAGAACAATAAGGTTAAGGCTTGAAAATATAGAACTTTTTAGGTGTTAGTAAACCATGAATCGGTTGATCCCATTTTTGTCTAGGTAAAGTTTGATCAATATATTGAAATGTATGAGCGAGACCCAAACGAAAAGGTCGATGCGGCGTACTTGCCAAAGTACGATCATAGAAACCACCTCCCATGCCGATTCGTGTCCCTAAGTGATCACAGGCAAGTAAAGGCATAATCAGTAAATCTAAAGTAGATACATGCTGACCACGCGATGCCATTGGTTCTTTCATCCCGAGTGGATGATGGGAAAAGCGTTTATTTAAATATTGACTGGAGCTGATTTTTACCCATACAAGTTCTTGATTCATCGTGCAGATCATGGGTAGGTAAACGAGTTTTTTGTGTTTAAAACAAAGTTGAATGAGTTTGTGAGTGTGCACTTCGCCAAAAGCATGAAGATATAATCCAACGCTTTTTGCAAACTTGAATTGAGGTATTGATCTGAGGCGATTTAAAGTGTCTTGCTCACTTTTTTTATGTTCAAAGCGATTCACTCGTTTTCTTTTTAAACGAATATCTTTTCTGAGTACATGTAAATCACTATTCATCGTATTCAAAATATAACAAAGCCTCGAGAATCATACTTGATTTAAGTGTGCTTAAGTATCTAAATAAATTGAAGTTCTAATCTTGTTGGTCAGTTCTGGATTCTGACAATTCAAAGTAATCACACAGCTGTAGCACTAGACTTAATTAGTGTGCTGTCAAAAATAAGAATAAAATAACAAATTTTGGTTTTATATGGCAAAAATATCACAAATTGCGTAAAAAGTGCTCTATAATCTTGCTGTGAAAATTGCAAATACTTGGTTATTTCACATATTTAAACAATTAAAAGGAATATTTTAGCGCTATGAATGAATGGGGTGTTTTATTTCATTCGTTACGATATTCACTGTGTCACTTTATAAAAATATTGAAAAGACCATAGGGTAATGTTGAGAGGGAAAAAGTATGTTTGATTCAAAAAATGTAATTGTCTTAGATCAAATGCTTATCTTAACTAAACAAGGTAAAAATGATTTGGTTTATCACAATGATACGCTGTTGAAAGTAATGATGATCTCTAATCAGCATCTCATCGTCGCCGATGATTACCAAACCAGTTTCTTATTGAAACAGAAGGATGAAAATGTGATTTGGTCATTTATCTAATGTTATGTACTTTTTTGATGAGTATTGATTCAACTGTCTAGATTGATTGATGGAATTTATTGTTTGAGTTCCATCAATATTGGGCAACATTCATTTTCTGTCGTTTTACACTCGTCTAACCATGTGGAAAGTCTTTGCTTAAGACCCATAAGTTCCTGAATTCTTTCATCGATCTTGCTCAATCGTTGTTCAATAACATGTCTCACTTGGATGCGATCTTCTAAATTCAATGTGAGCAATTGTTTAATTTCATTCAGTTGTAATCCAGCATCCTTCGCTTTCTGAATAAAGCTCAAGGTCTCTAAGTCTTGCTGACTATAATGTCGGTAACTTTGAGTACTTTCAGGTACACGCATTAAACCTATACGCTGATAATAACGAATGGTTTCGACATTAACGTGGCAGGATTTTGCTAGTTTTCCGATTGTAAGGTTCATTTTCTCATACCTTTGTTGGGATAGTGAAAAAGCACTTGACTCTGTACCTAGGTACAGACTTTATCCTAGTCCTATCGAGAAAGAAAAGATAGGTGTAATGATGACTCAGCAACAAGCTTCATCCTGCTGTTCAGGTCAGAAAACAGCAATTGTTTATGAATATATTGATCCTGTCTGTGGAATGCAGGTGGCTGAAACGTCGAAGCATTATTTTGATTATCAGGATATTCGTTATTTATTCTGTTCAGCAGGTTGCCAACAGAAATTCAGCTCAAAACCTGAAAATTATTTAAAATCAGATCAATATCTAAAATTAACATCATCTTGCTGTGCTAAGCAGTCTCAACAAAAAGTAGGTTCATGTTGTGAAAGTGAATCAGAGCAAGCTATTGAATTAGCTCAAACATCTTCTTGTTGTAAGCCTAAGCCAACGAAGCAAAAACTAAGTTCATGTTGTGGCCCTAAACCAGAAGTAGCATCTATTCAAGATGAAGCTAAAAAATCTTCTTCTTGTTGTGGTGGAAAGCATGATCATTCAAGTGAAAGCAATTTAGTTGATACAGAAATTGATCCTGTTTGTGGTATGTCAGTCAAAACCACGACAGATTTAAAAACAGATTATCAAGGTAAAACATATTATTTCTGTAACCCATCTTGTTTTGATAAATTTAAAAATGATCCTGAATTTTATCTAATTCCAGTCGATCAGCGTCCTCTACCTGAGGGGGCAATGGATATGGATTATACCTGTCCAATGGATCCTGAAATTGTACAAAAAGGGCCAGGAACTTGCCCAATTTGTGGGATGGCACTGGAGCCGATGCAACCCACTCTGGATGATGGACCAAATCCTGAACTGGTAGATTTTAGTCGACGTTTTTGGACTACATTACCTTTGAGTTTGTTGGTGATGATCTTGGCCATGGGTTCGCATGTTCATGCCTTTATTTCGCCACATATTCAGCCGTGGATTGAACTTCTTTTAAGTTTGCCTGTGGTGTTATGGGCGGGTTATCCCATTTTACAACGTTGTTGGGTGTCCTATAAAACAGGACATCTGAATATGTGGAGTTTGATTGGTGTCGGGGTGCTTGCAGCATTTATTTATAGTGTTATTGCCACGATTTTCCCATCACTCATTCCAGTTGAGGCGAAAACAGGGCATGGTGTCGCTGTGTATTTTGAAGCAGCCTGTATGATTGTTTCATTGAGCTTGTTGGGTCAAATTTTAGAACTAAAAGCACGTTCACAAACAGCAAATTCATTAAAAGCTTTACTCCGTTTACAACCTGCTAAAGCGAAACTTGTGCAGCATGATCAAGTTGTTGAAGTAGATATAGCGATGGTCAAACAAGGTGATATTTTGCAAATATCATCGGGTGAGCAAATTCCATTAGATGGTCTAGTCGTTGATGGAAAGACCTATGTTGATGAATCCATGATGACAGGTGAGCCTGTTCCTGTGAAAAAGGAAAAAGATGATCTAGTCATTGGCGGGACAATTAATCAACAAGGCTCTATTCGAATCCAAACAACTGCTGTGGGTACGAACACGACATTAGCCAAAATGATCCAAACTGTCGCTGATGCGCAACGCTCCAAAGCACCATTGCAACGAATTGCAGATGTGGTTGCAAAATATTTTGTGATCGCCGTACTCAGTATTAGTGTGCTGACTTTTATTGCGTGGATGGTATTTGGGAAAGCACAGTTTGATTTGGCTTTAATGTGTGCAGTCGCTGTTTTGATTATTGCTTGTCCATGTGCTCTTGGCTTGGCAACACCAATGTCCGTGATGGCAACCACAGGTCGAGCCGCTCAAAAAGGCGTGTTATTTAAAGATGCCGAGGCGATTGAAGCTTTAAGTAAGGTCAATACTTTGATTATTGATAAAACAGGAACATTAACTGAAGGTAAACCAAGTTTAAAAGAGATTCAGCTTTTATCTCAAACTTATAACCAAGCACAAATTGAATTATGGATTGCATCGATTGAACAATATTCGACGCATCCAATTGCCCAGACCTTAACTCAATTAGTTGATGCAAATCAATTACTCAATGTCTCTGATTTTGAGGATGTGGCAGGCTTTGGTGTGAAAGGAAATATTGATCACCAGACCTTGTATATTGGCAGTCAGAAGCTTATTGAACAGTTAGCTTTAACCGTGGATGCTGATTTAATCCATGAGTTGGATCAAAAACGTGCACAAGGCGATGTGTTTAGTTTTTTGATGTCAGAACAAGAAGTGATTGCCTATATTTCGATTCATGATGCAATCAAACAAAATGCCAAAACTTTGATTGATCAACTACATGCTGATGGAATTGAAGTAATTATGGCAACTGGTGATCATCAGAAAAATGCAAATATGGTTGCAGATGCTTTAGGTATTAAAACAGTCTATGCCAATCTTGATCCTAAGCAAAAACTTGAAATTGTGAAACAAGCACAAGCTCAGGGAAAAATTGTGGCAATGGCTGGGGACGGTATCAACGATGCGCCAGCACTGGCGCAGGCGAATGTTGGTATTGCGATGGGAACAGGAACAGATATTGCCAAGCAAACAGCGCAAGTGACTTTAGTTAAAGGGGACATTCAAGGGGTTGCACAAGCAGTTCATATGGCAAAATTAGGGGTAAAAAATATGAAGCAAAATCTTGCATTCTCTTTTGTTTATAATGGATTAGGTGTTCCTGTTGCAGCAGGTTTATTTTATCCACTAACAGGATTATTGCTCACACCAATGTTTGCTGCTGTAGCAATGTCATTAAGCTCGCTCTCTGTTGTGGTGAATGCTTTACGTTTGAATAAATCATAATTCATTTTAAGAAAAATAAAGCCCCTATTCTAATAAATTGAGAGTAGGAGCTTTATTTTGACCCAACTGACATCATCAAAATGAATGCAGTCAATTCTATTCTTTTGTTTTATCCTTAACTTGAATCAAAACTATTGGGAAATAGCTAAGGATGGATCTAAAGATGCAAAACAATAAATTTAGTCGTGTTGTAAAATCACTTTTACTGGCTTTGTTGCACAAACCTATCTGTAAAGGCTTTTCATCGATATAATTTTCAAATGAAGAGGCCTACACACAAGATCTACCGCACAACCAATTGGCCCGCATATAACCGAGCACTCATTCATCGCGGAAATATTGCCATTTGGTTTGATCCTTCTACGCAGTGGTATGCTCCATCAAAAGGCAAACAAGGGCGAAATCAAACCTACTCCGATGCAGCCATCCAACGCTGCATTCTTTGGGGCTTATGACACCAAGCAATGCCGTCAGGCCATTGCAGATTGGCAAGCACATGCGGTGATTCCAGCTAGAAAAAATGCGAAACCATGGAAAGATACAAAGAGTAGCTCGCTAGAGCGAAATGAATGACTTCGAACAGTTAAACGTTTAGGCAGGACACTATGGAAAAAATGGTCAGGCTATATCATCGACGAAGTTTGGTTGAAACTAAAATGCACTGCATTAAATTGTTAGGAGATAACCTCAGTGCAAGGCGTTTTGATAGCCAAGTCAATGAGATTCATGCACGTGTAGCGGTCCTCAACAGATTTACGGAATTAGGTCGACCACTTACCTAAGTTACGCCTTAAATTTAGCTCAATTAGGGGGCTTTGCATTTCAAATCTTTGTGCAACACAGCCGTGATGAACAATTATAAAAAAAGATTTAGAAAATTTAATCGGGATTAATTTAACAGTATAAATTCTATTCAAAATAAATAGTTTATTAAAAAATACTTGAGGTGAAATCATTATTGTTATAATTAAAAAAATTGCTCCAGAGATGCCGCTGCATGGTCGTTACCCTGAACCCGATGAGTTCAAGGTGGAGGTGACGCATACTTACTGGGTTTCCTACTCGGGGTAGGCATACACTCAAAATATACAGGACACATCCATAAATTTAAGTATCGGCAGGGGACTAGACGTACTGGCGAACACCCTAGAGACAGTTTTAGTATAACCGATCTTTACACGATGACAATCGCTACTTGTAAAGATAATTATTAATTGATGAGGCTTTGTGCAATTTTACTCAACAGTTTGTTCTATATCTTCCAAAATCGTTTGAAGTAAATGCTCACAATGTGCATATTTCTGTAATGATTTGTTTAAGCTAAACACTTCCTGAGCCATTTGCAGGGCAACCATAATCACAAGCTTGTTATGTTCAACACGTGGGGCATTACGGCGCATGTCATGAAATTTCTGGTTCAGTAATTCAGCAGCACGCTCTAGTTCCTCACGCTTTTCTTCAGTCGTGTTTAGCCGAAACGTCTGTTCAATGAGGCGAAGTTCAACAACAATCGGTTCACTCATGATCAGGTCTCCTCTTGTGTTTCAGCATTTGGGTGGGCAAGTTGCTGAATCTCTTGTGCATGTTGATCCTGTGCTGTACCAAGAACAGCCAGACGCTGGATAATCGCCTCAACTTTAGATTTTGCCAACTCATTTTTTTGTAGCAAGCGATCACGATCTTGTTGTAAATCTTGAATTTCTTGCTGACTATGACGTTGCTGTGCTTGTAACTTCTCTTTATTTACACGTAGATCATTACGTTCAGCCAAAATTTCCTGGAAGCGGTTTTTCAAATCAGTAGTACTTTTCTCTAAACGCCCGTAGCGTTCAGCCAAAGTTGTTGCATCTTGATTCAGTTGTTTAAATTGATCTTGTAACTGAGACAATTGTTCAGTTAAGTTATCAACTTCTTCCTGCTTTTGCGTGATGATGCTATTTTTCTGCACAACTTGTGCATGGTGGTCAGTTTCAGCGAGTTGTTTAGCCTCAGTAAGCGAAGTATTCTCTCGCTCTAAATGATGTAAGCGTGTTTTTAAAACACCAATATGCGCTTGTAGACGCTGTAATTGTTCTAACATAACGAAGGTCGCACAGAGTTGCAATCAAAGGTAATATATACAGCAGTATAGAGATTGGATAAACGAATGCAAGACGATATTTCAGGTTGGACGGAATGGAATGCCCATTTTGATGGGATTGAAGAAATTTCAAGCCCAAGTGAGTTACACGGTTTACTCACAGGTATAGTTTGTGTTACACAAGCGCCAACCACCGATGAATGGTCACAAATTTTAAACACCCTCAACGTGCCAGCTTTACAGTCAGAAGCACTCGAAAGTTTAACGGATGAAGCACAAGATGTTTCTCATGCTTTGTCAGATGATGAATTAGATTATTTGCCTATGCTTCCAGATGATAGCCATTTGCTTGTAGATCGTGTGCAAGCGTTGGCAGATTGGTGCGCAGGCGTAGTCCTAGGTTTTGGTTTGGCTTCAGGTCATATTCGTGGTGAAGAACAAGAGCTGATTGAACATTTACAAGATGTTGCTGCAGTTGAGTTTGAAGACTCTGATAATGATGAAGAAGGCGAAGAAAGCTATCAGGAATTGTATGAGTTTGTACGCCTGATTCCTGTGAGCTTGTCGATTGGTCGTAAAAAGATTGCTGTGGCTGAAAGTTCTTTGCTACAAAATTTTCATGCCAAAAGCAGAAATCAAGATAATCAGGCGACTGATCCGCAAACGGTTGTCGAAATGTTCACCCCACATCGTCCGAGTTAACTCGGACGGTGCCTTAAGCTCTTATAAATACAGATACTTACAATCATTCATCTTCATCAGAAGGACAATATGAAATTAAGTCAAGCCGATTTCAAACAACGTCGTGATCTTCTTGCTAAACAAATAGGCAGCAATAGCATTGCCATTATTGCAACGCGAGCAGAAATGTATCGTAACCGCGATGCGGATTATAAATATCGTGCAGACAGTAGTTTTTATTATCTGACTGGATTCGTCGAGCCAGAAGCCGTTGCGGTAATCGAAACCTTTGCAGAGGGCGAGGAATATAGCTATAGCTTATTCTGCCGCGAACGTAACCGTGAAATGGAAATCTGGAATGGCTATCGTGCTGGAATTGATGGTGCGATTGAAATCTATGATGCAGATGAAGCGTATGCAATTGATCTGCTTGATGAAGAAATTATCGACAAGTTGTTAAATAAACAGTGTCTTTACTATCGTATTGGTCAAAATGCGGAATTTGATGCACGTGTCAGCCAATGGATTCAAAAAGCAGATGCACAGCAGCGTCGTGGTGGTGCTGCACCCGCTGAAGTGGTTCAGTTGGACCGTATTGTTGATGAAATGCGTTTGAAAAAATCAGCAAAAGAAATTGAGTTGATGCAGATCGCAGCCAATATCAGTGCTGAAGCGCATACCCGTGCTATGCAAAATGTAAAGCCAGATATGATGGAATATGCGCTTGAAGCAGAGCTGAATTATATCTTTGGTAAAAACGGTTGTGTACCTGCTTATAACAGCATTGTCGGTGGTGGTGAAAATGCTTGTATCTTGCATTATGTTGAAAATAACAAGCCTTTAAAAGACGGCGATTTAGTTTTGATTGATGCGGCTTGTGAATATGAGTTCTATGCATCGGATATTACCCGTACTTTCCCAGTCAATGGTAAGTTTAGTCCTGAGCAGAAAGCACTTTATAATATTGTTTTAGATGCACAGCTTGCGGCAATTGATGCAACCCGTATTGGCAATCACTATAAATATCCACATGAAGTGGCTGTCAAGATTTTAACCCAAGGTTTGGTTGATCTCGGCTTGCTGAGCGGTAATGTGGATGAATTGGTTGAAAGCGAAGCATTCCGTCAATTCTTTATGCATGGTACAGGTCATTGGCTCGGTATGGACGTGCATGATGTCGGTGCGTACAAGACTGGCGAAGATTGGCGTGCTTATGAAGCAGGTATGGTGGTCACTGTTGAACCTGGTTTATATGTTGCACCCGATGATGAAACAGTTGATGCAAAATGGCGGGGTATCGGCATTCGTATCGAGGATGATATTGTTGTGACTGAAAGTGGTCCATTGGTTTTGACGAAAAATGTAGTGAAAACTGTTGAAGAAATTGAGCAATTAATGGCTAGTTAAGTCAGAAATATTGATCTAAAGGTTTATTCTAGGATAAGCCTTTTTTATTTGTCGAATTAAAATAAAACACAGACCAAACAAAGTACAAATTCCATTGCTGATTTAAGTTAGAGTAAGATAGTCCCGAAACATCAAGTCATGAAAAATTGATAAGGAATAATATTATGCAGCAACAAGTCATCATTGTCGGTGGAGGTATGGTTGGACTCAGCCTTGCCTTAATGTTGGCAAAATCTAATATTGCAGTAAAGCTATTAGAAGCTGTGAAATATCCAAATTACGATGACGAGAACGCTTCCCCTTATTATTCTAGCTTTGATGCGCGTAACACCGCATTGTCACGCCGCAGCGTACAGATTTATCAAAAATTGGGTTTGTGGCAAGCCTTACAACAACATGCAACACCAATTCTACAAGTGCATATCACAGAGCAAGGCAGCTTTGGTAAGGCACGCCTAGTTGCTGAACAAGAAAAAGTAGAAAGCTTTGGGCAAGTGATTGAAAACGCATGGTTGGGTCGTGTGTTGCTGACCCAAGTTCGTCAACAGCCTTTGATTGAGTTGATTGATGGTGTGCAAGTCACCTCACTCACACAAGATGCAGATCAAGTCCAGATTGAAGCCATGCGCAATGGTGAATATATCCATTCCTTAAAATCCAAGTTGGTGATTGCGGCTGATGGTCGTGATTCATTTTGTCGACAAGCTATTGGGGTAGGTGTCGATGAACATGATTATGATCAAGTGGCAATCGTCACCACCGTACAAACCTCGAAACCACATCAACAAGTTGGCTTTGAACGTTTTAGTGCTTTAGGGCCATTGGCACTTTTGCCTTTGCCAGGTGAATACCGTCGTTCAGTGGTATGGCCTGTGAAGAAAGGCACTGAGGCGGAATGGTTGGGTGAGGAAAATGATCAGCATTTCTTGGATGCTTTACAGGAAACCTATGGTGATCGTGCAGGTAAGTTTGAAAAAACAGGTAAACGTTTTAGCTATCCACTGGCTCAGGTCTTGGCACATAAGCAGGCGGTAGGGCGTGTGGTGTTGATGGGTAATGCCGCACATACCATCCATCCAGTGGCAGGGCAAGGTTTTAATTTGTGCTTGCGTGATGCAGATGTACTGGTTCGTTTCTTGATGGAGCAATTGGCGAAGTCAGATGATATTGGCAATCCTGATAATTTATTGGCTTATGAACAAGCACGCTTAACTGATCAGCAAAGGGTGATTAAGTTCTGTGATTCAGTGGTGCGTGGTTTTAGTAATCAAAATCCAATTCTCAAGTTATTACGTAATACTGGACTGATTGCATTTGATGTGATTCCAGGTGTTAAACCTTTGGTTGCTAACTATGCGATGGGATTAAAAGCATGAGTGAGCTGTTAGATGTTGTGATTGTTGGCGGTGGCTTAGTTGGTGGATTAACCGCTTTATTGTTGGCGCAAGGTGGGGTGCAAGCGACGGTATTGGATGCTGCACCTGTACTTGATCAGGACAAAACTTTGGCAGTCATGAATCCTCGAGTATTGGCACTGAGTCAGGCGACGATTCACCTACTTAAAACAGTCGATGTTTGGGATGATTTAGCACGTCAAATGCCCTATTCAGGCATGCAAGTCTGGAATAAAAATGGCTATGGTGAAATTAATTTTGGTCATGCATCTGAACAGCAACCTCAATCAGATCAGGCTTTGGGTTCGATGGTTGAGCCAAGTGTCTTGAATGTTGCGATTCAACAGAAAATGCTGCAACAACTAAAAGACTATCGCACTCAAGTCAAAGTCATACGGATTGAGCAGATTCCACAAGGTTGGTCAATTCAATTGGCGGATGGAACAACACTAAAAACCAAGTTGCTGATTGGTGCAGATGGTGCGAACTCTTTTGTTCGTGAGCAAGCCTATATCGATTTAGATGTACTGGATTACAAACAGGCTGCCATCAGTTGCGCGATTAAAACCACACAACCGAATCAATATGTGGCTCGTCAAATTTTCCTACCGACGGGTCCATTGGCATATTTACCAATGGCGAGTTTGGATGCACAAGAGAATGGTTATTGGCAGTCGATTGTCTGGACTTTACCCGATGATTATGCCGATGAATATTCGGCATTAAATGATCAAGACTTTATGCGCTTACTGACTCAAGAAAGTCTGCAAATGTTGGGAAAAGTAGTTGCGGTTCGTTCTAGAGCACAGTTTCCACTAAAAGCTCGCGCAGCGCAGCGTTATATTAAATCTGGTTTAGCCTTGATTGGCGATGCAGCACATGTGATTCATCCTTTGGCTGGTCAAGGTGTAAATATTGGCTGTCTGGATGCTGCGGTATTGTGTGATGTTCTACTGCACGATTTAAAACGTGGTGTGTGGGCCAATGAGCAAACGTTATTGCGTTATGAACACCAACGTAAAGGCCAGAATGATGCCATGATGCACAGTATGTCCGCAATTGGTTGGTTGGAAAGTTCAGAATTATTTCCGTTTGTTTGGGCACGAAATTTTGGTCTAAAACAAGTTGAACAATTCGATTGGTTTAAAGATCGCTTTATGCGACAAGCGAATGGATTAGGGGCTTTACAGCACACTCGTTATGCTTGCTAAAAAACAGTAGATATTTTTTAAACAATCATTTATAAATCAGAGTGAATTTGGTTATAAAAAGCACAATTTAATGAATATTTTGCTTTGATAAATGAGAAGAGCTTGTTAAATTTCATCAAGTTCTGATGACCAAATAACGATGATGAGAGTTTAGTCATTGTGGGGAGAGTAATATGACGGAAATGAATGATTACGACGAAAACACTGAAGATTCTGCGGTAGACGATGAAGAAGCGAAAGCTGCAGAAAGTGGTGCGGATAGCGAAGAGTCAAGTGCCAATGACGCAGATTTGGCTGAAGCAGAAGCCTTAACAGTGACTGCTAAACAGAAACAACGCCAAGCTCTAGAAGATGAGGTTGCCGCGTTTCTGGCACGTGGTGGACGCATTACTGAAGTTCCGCCAGGTGAGACTCACGAATAAGCTGAAAGATTTAAAAGCATCACGACTGTGGTGCTTTTTGATGTTGATGTGATTCGTGTCCGCATTACAGTGGCTGATACAGTGCTTTAAGAATCCCACATTGTGCATTTTGGAGAGTATTGATGCCTTATCCATTCCATGAAGGCAGCAATATGCGTTTGGTATGCTTATTTCTTGTTTCTGGAAAGATGCTGTAAATAGAATTCAATATCTTCCTCTCGATAGCCCAGCAATTGACCAATTCTTCGCTCAAGCTCTGGTACAAATCCTGCTTTCGGTTGATTGAGGGATAGTTCAATGACCGATATCAATTCATCCACTTGCTCTATTGCAACATCCTTATAAATAAGAATATTTTCTATTTGTATATTGGGGAGGCGGGTTGTAGTGGTCTTGGTTCGGGATTTTAAAATGCCTGATTCAAGATAAGGCAAAAACTCATCAGGAAGGCCTTCATAAAAAAAGGCAATTGGTTTTTCACCAGAAAGCAGCAATTCAAGTTCTCTGCTTTCATGGGGACCTAACATGGGTAATGAGTCTATAGCCATTTCCTACGTATCTTTTTAAGTCTTATTTATTATCTTGAGTCAATTCCAAAGCACGTTGATAAGCCACTTTCTTTTTAATACCTGTTAGATCAGCAGCCAATTGAGATGCTGCCTTGACTGATAAATCTTGTAATAAGCGTTTTAGCAACTCATCCAATTTATCTTGCGCCATGTCTTTTTCAGCAGTGGCACCACCCACCACAACTACAATTTCACCTTTCTCTTGGTTGTGATCATTTTCAATAAAAGTGACCAACTCTTTTAAAGTCATTTTTTTAATAGTTTCAAAGGTCTTTGTGATTTCACGAGCAAAACCTACAGGTCGATCTTCACCAAATACCTCAGCCATATTTTTTACACTGTCTAAAATACGATGTGGCGCTTCATAGAAAATGAGTGTTTGTGTCTCATCTTTTAGTTTTTCAAGTTGGCTAATTCGTTGTGAAGCCTTTGACGGTAAGAAACCTTCAAAACTAAAGCGATCACTTGGTAAACCTACAGCACTCAATGCTGCAATTGCAGCACAGGCACCAGGTACAGGAATCACACGAATGCCATGTTCCTGAGCTGCACGAACCAGCTTAAAACCTGGATCACTAATGAGGGGCGTACCTGCATCACTAATCAGAGCAATACTTTCACCATTTAGCATTTTTTGGAGAAGTTGATCAATTTTGTTACTTTCATTGTGATCATGGCACGCTGTTAACGGTGTTGAGATATTATAGTGTTTAAATAATTGAGCAGATTGACGAGTGTCTTCTGCCGCAACCACCGATACAGACTTTAAAATATCAATCGCACGAAAGGTCATGTCATCTAAGTGCCCAATCGGGGTTGCTACAACAAATAATTGAGCACTCATAAAAGGTAACTCCCTCATGTATTACAAAAAATATTGTTTGCTGCTAGGTTTGGCAGCGCTTGTAAGTCCTGTATATGCGGACATACTCGTGATTCTACCTGAATCGGGTACGATGGCGCGAGCGAGTCAAAGCATTAAATCATCGTTTTCAAAAAGATCGCATCAAAAAGCTTTTTATCGTTCGAGAAACAGGAACTGAGTCAGCAACAGAACTTTTGCTTTCTGCACTAAAGGATCAATTTTCATCAGAATAGAATTTGTTGATGAAGTACCACAAAAACGATCAAGTAAAGAAGGGGTATTATTGTTAGGGAGTCAACATTGGTTGGAACAATTAGGTACATTACCCGAAAAGAATATTTACGTCACACCGATGAGTATTGAGCAGGGACAATCTATTCCAATTGGTTTAAGTTTTTGTGATACACCTGCGTTATATAATGGGCAATGGGCAGATTTAATCGAAGCCTATAAGAAACAACCAGAAACAATGGCATTTCAACGTTTATTAGCTTTTGGAGGAGATGCTTGGACGATAAGTCAACAGTTCTTGGAGCAAACTGGACAGGTGCAGTTCTCTTTTGTTGGGCGCACAGGTGCAATTGAGTTAAAAGACCGTAAAATCTACAGGCAGCCATATTGTTACAGGCAGCAGAAAAATAGCATTGAAATTTTAAAATAAGATATGGGCACAATGGAACAACACAAACATCTTTTGGGACAATGGGCAGAACAGACGGCATTGCTATTTTTACAGTCCCAGCAGTATCAATATGTCAATAAAAACTACCATTCACGTTTTGGAGAAATTGACCTGATTGTCAAACGTGGAAATGAGCTGGTTTTTGTGGAGGTGAAAGCCCGTTCCGAAGGCAGTTATGCAGGGGCCTGTGAAGTGATTTCGTATTCACAGCAACGTAAGATTATTAAGACGGCGCAGTTCTTTTTACAAAGATATCCCAATTATTACAATTTTGACTGTCGTTTTGATGTGATCTGTTTTGATTTTCCACAGAAACTTGCAAAAACACTACAACCAGATTTTTCAAAATTGAAGTATGATCAGCAATGGATTAAACATGCGTTTACTTTGGATTGAGATACGGTTGAGTCATTTCAAGAAAAGTGCAGTAGATTGAAAAAGTTAGTGGATAGGGAGTCTTGCCAAGTGTTGAAACGTTTAACGATGACGTTGGTTTGTGTTGCAAGTTTATCGGGATGTGCGAGTTTTATTTCTGGTGGAACAGGATCGGCGCCTGTTGGTACAAGCAGTGGTGAACGCAGTTTAGGGCAGGTTTTTATTGATTCCTCAATCAAGCGTACTGCAAATATCAACCTATACAAACTAGACCATCGCTTTAAGCAGTCACGCATCAATATTGAAAGTTTCCACAGTAATGTTTTATTAACAGGGCAAGTTCCTGATCCTTATTTGAAACAATTAGCAGAAGACAATTTAAGAGCGATGAGTGATGTAAAAGCTGTGCATAACTACATTACTGTTGGTGATAAAGTAAATTACAACACGATTATGCAGGACTCTACTGTGACTGCAAATACTCGTGGTTTGCTAATGAGAGCGCCTGTTGTATCTGACAGTAAAGTATTAGTTCATACTGAAAATGGCATCCTTTATGTGATGGGGCGTTTAAATACTGCTGAGATAAGAGACTTAGATGATGTCTTACAAAAAGTTGGTAATGTGAGTAAAATCGTGACACTGATTGATAATATTGATCAACCATCTGGAACGGTAGCAAGTGCTACAGCAGCAACACCGATGATTGGTGGTGCTTCAACACAACCTTTAGTTGAAACTCCAGTTGCAATTGATCCTGATCAGACTGAACCAGCGACTATTACTCCGACTAAACCCTAATCTATGAAGCAACTTATTCAACAAGTACAAGAAAATGTTATACGGGCGAAAAACTTTTATCAGGAATTTCGCCTGTATGATTTAGCAAGCTATTCGATGAATTATCTGACGCCAAAGGATACTTTTGAAAAAGAAGAACATCTTGCTTATGGATTAAAAGCCAGAAATCGACTGGATCTTTATCGAACCAAGAATCCAAAGAAACAAAAACCTTTGATTGTTTTTGTACATGGTGGGTCATGGCAACATGGTAATAAGAGAGATTATTTATTCATTGGCGAAACCTTTGCTCGAGAAGGTTTTGATGTTGCTGTTATTAATTATCAACTCGCTCCAGAGAATATCTTTCCAGCATTTGTCGATGATCTAGCGCAAGCGATTCATTATTTGAATCAAAATAAAGTTAAATTGAATATTTCAACCGATAACATCATTTTGATGGGACATTCTGCGGGTGCCTTTAATGTGATGTCTGTGGTGTATTCTGCTCAGCCTCAGCAATTTAAATATACAGATAATATTAAGGCAATTGTTGGTTTGGCTGGTCCGTATCATTTTGACTATAAAAATGATCCTTTATCTGAACATGCTTTTGATCCAAAAACATCGTACCAACAAGTGATGCCGTATTATTTTATTAATCCGAATAAGATTAAACATTATCTATTGATGGCTGAGAATGATCAGTTGGTTGGTAATCATAATAGTTTCGATCTTGATAAGGCATTGAGAGAAAAGGGTAATCATAGCCATGTGATGATTATTCCTAAGACTGGACACATTACCATTGTGGCGACTTTGGCCAGTTTTGTAAGTCATTACTTCAAAACCAAACGAACGATTTTGCATTTCTTAGATGAAGCTTTAGAATATTAAATAAAAAAAGCATCTTGATTAAGATGCTTTTTTATTCTCAACGATTTGCATAATCATTGCATGTGCAATACTACCTTTAAATGGAATTTCAGGTAGTTGATCAAACTTAAAGAATTGAGCCTCGCTAATTTCTTCCACTTGTAATTGAATATCACCTGAATCATATTCAGCATGAAAAGCAATCATTAAATTACTTGGAAATGGCCACGGTTGGCTCGACATATAACGAATATTTTTTAGTTTTAAACCGACTTCTTCAAAAGCCTCTCGTTGCACAGCTTCTTCTAATGTTTCTCCGACTTCAACAAATCCGGCAATTAGCCCGTACATATTACTTTTATTATGCGCCGATTTCGCAAGTAAGATTTCATCATCACCTTTGGTAATGATTGTAATAATACAAGGCTGAACGCGAGGATATTGATGATAGCCACAAGCTGGGCAAACCATTGCGTATTCTTTGGCGTGAATTTCAGTCATATGACCGCAATGGCTACAGAATTTATGATTACGTCGCCATTCTAATAGTTGGACTGCTCGACTGGCTTGAAGAAATTCTGTAGTTGACCATGACTGAATCAGTTCACGGATTGGAACGAGCTGATAGCCATCGGGAATGGCTTCATTTTCAAGTAGATCACGCGCAATAACGTGATCATTATGATTCAAGGGTAAATCACTTGCTAATTTTTCAACCTTTGGCAGTTGCAGGTTTTCATCAACTAACAGTTTTTGATGTTGAAAAATATAAGCAAGTGAGAGCTGAGTCATTATGCGGCGATGTTTTGTAATTGCTGACTGCTTGATAATGCCACATCAAACATAGATTGCAATACAGGTTGCTTATTGTTTAGGTTATCAACGAGTAAATCTAAACCAGCAACAACATTTAGAATGCAGTTAATTTGCTCAGCATCAATCGCTTCGTTCTGATTCAAACGATGCTGTGCAAAATGTGCTGCACCTAACAGTGCAGTTTGTTGAGCAGAGCTACCTAAGAATAACGCAGCGCCTGATAACTCATTCAGATATACAGGAAGGGCTTCTAATGTATTAGCTGTTGGATCTTGTACATACAAACTTAAGGTTTGAGTCAATGTTTCAATCAAAGTCTTAGTTTCAGTCAACAATGCTCGATGAGCTTCATCTAAGCGATCTAAAGAAATTTGCATATTGTTGACGCGTAATTGTAAACGACTGGAAGTGTAATTACGCTCTAAGATACCGATTGAATTCATCGATGCTAAAATGCTATTCATTAAATGTTGAATAGAAGTTGCATCAGTTAATGTATTCGGTTGACTCAATTTTTCAGCTTGCTGAGTTAATTCTTTAGCTGCTTCATTTAAGTTAAGTACCTTAAATACATTAGAAAGTTGAGTTAACTTTTGCTGTAGTTCTTGGGTTTTTTCAGCCGACATATTTTGATGGTTATACTCAATTTCATTACGAATTTGAGCCATTTCATTTGTTATTAATTGACTGATTGTATGTACCGTTTCATAGTCAGGACCGTATAAATGACGACTCAAAACTTGAAGTTGAGTATCACTGAGTAATTCATCACCAATGTTCAATTGTTGACGAATATGTTGTGATAAATCATCTTCTTGACTGATGCAGATCGTCAAAATATCTGCCAAATCAGCAATACTGTTTTGATAAGTTGTTGGTTGAGCCAAGAATTTTGCAATATTCGTTTCGATTTGAATAAGGGTACGTAAACGTGCTTCTGTAATCAAAAGCTCATCAATATGTCCTAAGCCTACATTGACCAATTGCCAATATTGTTGGCTCGGTAGATTGTTGGCTAAACCTGCAAGGTAAACACCAACGAGTTTAATTCCTTGTAAATCGAGAGGAGATTCACTTTGTTTAATCAGCTTGTTTAAGCATAATTTATAAAGTTGGTGGATATACTTCGATTGTTCCAAACTTGGTGCTTGTGGCAAATTAAAGTTTGGTGTCATGAAATCCAGTAACGGTTGAAGCGTTTGACCTTCTTTGGTAATTGGCTTGCCTAAAGCTTTCTCCAAGCGATTAAGCGTATCAATTAAGAACTGAGGTACTTTGACTTCACGTAAACAAATAAACTCAATATAGCGTTTTAACATCGTTGTACCTTCACTGAGAGCAACGATATCGCTAGTTTTAATTTGTTGCGGTTGAGCCATGATTTGACGCATAAGCTCAGCTGAATATTGAGTGATTTGTGCTAAATGAGGCATATCAATTAATGCAAGTACTTGTGTGCACTGTTCGAACTGATTAAGTGCGTCATCAATACCAAAAGGCAATGCTTGTTCTTCGGCAAGCGTATTGACAGCTGTCTCCACCAATTTAATCGAATTGTCGATCTCATTTTTTATTATTAATAATGCAGTTGGGTCGAAATGAATCGAGGTTTGGTAAGACATATGACCTACACCTTTCCTAAGTTGTTATATCCATGAACCTCCTAGAATAGGAGGTAAAATCATTAACAGTTAATATAACTTAAGTTTGAAAACTTGAAATACAAAAAATTACGCTCAACAGCAAATTTATTTTGCAAAAAGGCAAGCGCTTCCATGTTTTTGCTCAAATTGTTTGACCCAAGTCTCATGTTCATTTAGTTCATGTTCTGATGGATAGATAATTGGTAAATCTACTTCGATACGAGAACGAGTGGTTTTATTTTGGTTTTGTTCATTTTGTGAAAGGGCATCCATATCAAAAGAAACTTGTCCACCCGTCATTGCGAGATAAACATCAGCCAAAATTTCAGCATCGAGTAACGCACCATGGAAGGTACGATCACGTGCAGGAATTTCATAACGGCGAACTAAAGCGTCTAAAGAGTTCTTTTGCCCAGGATGTTTATTTTTAGCTAAAGCCAGTGTATCTGTAACTTCGCAAACATCAGATAATAATGGCAGACCAACACGTTTGAACTCCATATTTAGGAAATTCATATCGAATGTCGCGTTATGTGCAATAATTTCAGCGCCTTGTAAAAAATTAAACAGTGTGTCGGCAATTTCTGCGTATTTAGGTTTATCTTGCAAAAACTCGTCGCTGATACCGTGAATATCCTCAGAGTCACCTACAGGTTTTTCTGGATTGATATAAATATGAATTGAGCTTCCCGTAAGTTTACGATTGATCATTTCAATCGCACCAACCTCAATAATACGGTCACCATCTTGGAAATAGAAACCTGTAGTTTCGGTATCCAGAATAAGTTGGCGAGGGCCTTGTAAGTGTACTTTTGCCTCAGTAATAACAATCTGAGGGTGAACTGTCGTTGTTGATGTATTTGGGCTTATTGAGTGACTCATTACAGCTACATCAGGATTAATTTCCTCGATACTGATCTCTTCGACTTCTTCAACCAAGTTATCAATATCTTCATCAAGGTCGAGACCAAATGGGTCATCTAATAACCAGTCAGATTCAGGCTTTTTTGTATCAGCGTTAGCCTGCACGAGAGATTTCATTTGTTGAGCCGTTTGTTCGGCACCGAGATTGGCCAATTGATCAGCCATTTCATTACCAGCATGTCCAGCATGCCCTTTGATCCAATTCCATTCAATTTTTCGGTTAGCGCAAACAGCATCTAACTTTTTCCATAAATCAGGATTTTTAACATCTTTCCAATTTTTCTTTTTCCAACCATGAATCCATTCAGTAATACCTTGTTTAACGTAATTGGAATCAGTCCAAATAATCAGATGTGCGTCTGTAGGGCAAAAACTTACACCTTCAATCGCAGCTTGCAGTTCCATTCTGTTATTGGTTGTTTCAGGTTCTCCGCCACAAAGTTTATGTTCACCTTGTTCGGTAATGATATATGCACCCCAACCACCTAAACCTGGATTGCCTTTACATGCGCCATCAACATAAAGTGTGATTGTTTGAGACATAGTTAAACCTAAAGTTAAAAGTTTGTGTTGTATTACGAGATTACATTCATAAAAAATGATGTTTTATTTGAATGTATATGGCTAGAGTTTAGCACTCTAGCTAGATAAGTTATATTTTAAAGCTTAATTCTGGTGTTGAGCGGTTACAAAACTCATATTTTTTAATTTCTTGTAACATTTCCATGCAAATCACGTTAAATTATTGCCTTGTCTAAGTGACATGCTTTACTACAATGGCAAATCAAAGAAATAAACTAGCGTGAGTTGACTGGAAGTTTTTATGTATAAATCGAACACATTGGTGCTGCAAACATCTGCAACATCATTATTCAAAATCACTGTACTCACTTCTGCTCTAACTGCGTTGGGAATCACGACAGGTTGTTCCTCAACACCACAATCAAACAAAGTATCATCAACTAAGCAAGTTGGTTCAGGTTATTTAGATGCAAGTAGTTTAGATTCTTTAGAAGATTTATTATCAGCTACCGATATGCGCGCTGTTGAAGGTGATCGTTTATTGGTACTGAAACACGGTGATGTGTGGAAGCGAATGACGGTTGGATTCAAAATGGATTTAAACCATTGGGATTCTCGTATTGAAGCACAACGTAGTTGGTTTATTTCTCGTCAACCATATTTAGATCGCTTAAGCGCGCGTGCCAGTCGTTATTTGTATCATACGGTTAAAGAAGCTGAACGCCGTGGTATGCCAACCGAATTGGCTTTACTTCCTGTTATTGAAAGTTCTTACGATCCAGCTGCAACCAGTAGTGCAGCAGCAGCGGGTTTATGGCAATTTATCCCAAGCACGGGGCGTATTTATGGTTTGCAGCAAACCAGTCTATATGATGGTCGCCGTGATGTGGTTGAGTCGACACGCGCTGCTTATGAGTTTTTAGGTAGTTTATATAATCAATTCGGTTCATGGGAATTGGCTTTGGCTGCTTATAACGCAGGACCGGGTCGTATTCAACAGGCGATTAACCGTAACCGTGCAGCAGGATTACCAACAGATTACTGGTCATTAAAACTTCCGCAAGAAACCATGAACTATGTTCCACGCTTCTTGGCGGTTGCTCAAATTATTAAAAATCCAAGTGCCTATGGCGTAAGTTTGCCGCCTATCGCAAACCGTCCACACTTCCGTGAAGTTGGTTTAGCTGCACCTTTGGATATGAATCAAATTGCTTCAATTACAGGCTTAAGCCGTGCGGAATTGTATGCTTTGAACCCTGCTCATCGCGGTGAAACCGTTGATCCAATGAGCCCAATGCGTATTTTAATTCCTGCAGATTTAAGTCCGTCAGTCGATGCGAAATTACGTTCTGGAAAAGTAAGTTCAGGTGGTTTCTGGGCAAGCAATAGCCAACCACCTGCAATGAATAACAATACATCTAATGTCGCTACTACCACAGTTCGAACCAATATTAACTCAGGTCAGACGATTACACCGTCAACTAAGACACCACCGCCTTTAACGGCAAGTAATACAGTAGTGACGCGCCCAACAACATCAACGCTGACTAAAACCAATACACCTCGAGGTTCTGATGCATTAGCTTCATTTGCTGCTGCTGCCGATGTGCCTAGTGCCCCGCGTATTCCTGTTGCGATTACACCAGCGGAAAATGTAAAGCCAGTTAAGATTGAGCCACCGATTTCGGTTAAAGAGCGTGAACAAATTATTGCCGCTGTAAAAGAAACCGGCGAGAAGAAAACAGTTACTCAAGTATTAGAACCACAAGCGACACAAGCAGAAAAAGACCAAGTCGTTGCTGAAATTAAAGCAATTGCACCTCAAGGTACAGAAATTGTCGATCCATTTGATGGCAAGATTAAATTAACAGCAATTCAAACTAGCCAATCTGTTGCTGATCAGAAAGGCGTTGAGGTCAGCAAGGGCTTTGCTTATCCAAAGAACTTAGTTGAAGATGCAGCGACAGCAAATAGTGAAGATGCCAAACGCAATCAAGGAAAGCCGTATATTAAAACGGATACTGATGTTGTTGTGGTTGCACCGAAAGGAAAACGTAGCACTTATGTCGTGTTACCAGGCGATACCTTGGCTTTGATTGCACAAAAAAATGGTGTCAATTGGCGTGATATCGCAACGTGGAACCAGATTGATCCGACTGGAACTTTATTTGTAGGTACAAGCCTGTATTTATATGATGCAAAACCACAGGTTGTTGAGGCTGCAAAAGTCGTTGAACGTAAACCTGAGAGTTATGTCGTACAATCAGGGGATAATCTTACCAATTTAGCAACCCGTTTTGATTTAACTTTAAAACAGTTGGCAGACTATAATAATTTATCAGTGACAGATAATTTATTTGTTGGCCAAAAACTAACGCTCAAAGAACCAAAAAACAATCCACGGAACACTCAATTAAACGCGCCACAACAGTCAGTTCGCACTGTCGAAAATAAAGCAACGACGATGCAAAAGGTAGCCACGAAATCTTATACAGTGAAGCGTGGGGAATATTTAAAACTGATTGCTGATCGTTATGCTTTATCTAATCAAGAATTGGCTGATTTAACTTCTGGTTTGACTGCAAGCAGCAATTTATTTGTTGGGCAAAAAATTAACGTACCGCTGCATGAGGTTTCAAAAACAGAAGAAACTGTCGAACCTAAAAGTGCGGTTAAATATGAAAATGTAACAGCATCAAGTAACTATAAGACAGAGTCCTATATTGTACAGCGTGGTGATACTTTATCGAGTATCGCAACAAAATCTAAAATTACATTGAGTGAATTGGCTGAACTGAATAACTTCAAAGCCAACAAAAGTGTTCGTTTAGGGCAAGTTTTAAAAGTGCCAGCAGGTTCAACGATTCCTGAGCAATATGTCGTGCAATCTGGTGATAGTCTTAATGCGATCGCAAATAAATATCAGCTTACTGTGAATTATATTGCTGATCTAAATGGTTTGGAGCGCACAGCAGGTGTTCGCGTTGGACAAAAGCTAAAACTCACAGGTGATGCACCAAGCAAAAATAATCTCAGTGCAAATAGCAAGTTAAAAGAGAAAGAGCGTGAAGAAACTGCACCAGATGTTTATACCGTAAAATCAGGTGATACTTTAAGCAACATCGCGAGTCGTTATTATTTACAACTAGATTATGTAACTGCTTTAAATGGTCTATCTCGTGGTAGTAGTGTTCGTGTTGGGCAAAAGCTAAAACTTACGGGTGATGTACCAAAAGCTGAATCAGCAAAATCTGAAAATAGTAAAAACAGTGCTAAGTCTACGCCAAGCAAGAATACTGAAAAATATACGGTGAAGGCGGGTGAATCTCTAAATAGTATTGCGAACCGTTTTGGACTGTCTGGTCGTGAATTGGCTGAGTTAAATGATTTGAAAGCGAATGCAAGTTTGCAACGTGGTCAAAGTATTTTAGTTCCTAAAACAGTGACTGAATACAAAGTAAAACGTGGTGATACTTTGATTGGTCTAGCAAGTAAATATGGTATGGACACCAGTGCACTTGCGGAAATGAATGATTTCACTCCAAGTACACAACTACGTATTGGCGATGTGATTAAAGTTCCAAATCTGTAATTAGGAATGAATCAATTTGTTTTAGTTAAAAGGCTTAGTCTATTCTGTGGGCTAAGCCTTTTTGCTCAGTTCGTATGTGCCACCATGCAGACGACACCTTATTTAGCCATGCATGTTCAACCCAAATATGCAAAGTTAAATGCGATGCCTTATGCCAATCCGAATGCACCTAAAGGGGGAATGCTCAGTCAATCTAGTTTAGGTACATTCGATAATTTAAATAGCATGAATGGCAAAGGGAGTTCTACGGAAGGTGTAAATTATCTTTTTGATAGTTTGATGGATCGCGCTTTAGATGAGCCACGCGTCATGTACCCATTATTAGCTGAGAAAGTGAGTTACGATCCTGATCATCTTAAAGATGTGATCTTTCATTTAAACCCTCAAGCCCGTTTTAACAATGGTCAGCCCTTGACCGCAGAAGATGTTAAATTCACCTTTGACACTTACCAAACCAAAGCCAATTTAGGCTTTCAAATGTATTTGTCTGATTTAGCAAAAACAGAAGTGATTTCTAAGCATCAGGTCAAATTTATTTTTAAGTCCAAGAATAATGTGGAAATGCCACTGATTTTGGCGAGTCTACCGATCTACTCAAAATTGGATTGGAAAAATAAAGATTTTACACGTGTGACATTGCAACCGATTGTAGGTTCAGGGCCTTATATTGTTGAGCGAATTGATGCAGGGCGGAGTATCACTTATAAACGCAGTCCAAACTATTGGGCCAAGGATTTGCCAGTCAATAAAGGGCGTTATAATTTTGATCGACTCAAATATGTGTATTATCGAAATTTAGATGTTAGTTTTGAGGGTTTTAAATCTCGCCAATTTAATTTATATGAAGAAAAAAATATTCGTAATTGGATGACAGCTTATCATTTTCCCGCCGTGCAAGCAGGTCAGATCAAAAAATACAAAGCACGTTTGGGGACACCGCTCGATATTCAAAGCTTGGTATTTAATATTCGTCGTTCACCACTGAATGATATTCATCTTCGTAAAGCACTTACGTATGCTTATGATTTTGAATGGCAAAATAAAGCTTTATTCTTTAATCAAAATCAGCGTTTACAAAGCTATTTCGATAATACTGATCTGGCTGCAACAGGTCGACCCAGCGCCGCAGAATTAAAAGTCTTGAAACCTTTCTTCGCTCAACTAAATCCAGTCATACGACAAGGTGTGTTAGCAGATTGGCATTATCCTGTTTCTGATGGTAGTGGTTTCAATCGGCAGAATTTATTGGTTGCACAACAGATTTTAAAAGATGCTGGCTATGTGATTCGTCGTAATCAATTATATGATCGGCAGGGTAAAGCGGTTCGTATTGAATTATTAATGCAGCAAGAAAACCCACAACGTGAGTTGATGCCTTTTGTGCGTAATTTGAATCGTTTGGGAATCCAAGTTAACCTCAGACAGGTGGATGTTCCGCAATATGTGGAGCGAATCCGTCATCAGGATTTCGATATGATGATGTTGAAATTGCCACAGACATTGACACCCGGTAAAGAGCAAGCACAGTTTTGGGGGAGTGCTGCTGCGGATGAAGCAGGAAATTATAACTATTCAGGGATAAAGAACCCTGCAATTGATCAAATGATTAACAAAATTGTCGCCGCAAAAACCCGAGAAGAAGTCGTCTTGTATACTCATGTCCTCGATCGTTTATTGCGTGCAGGGTATTATCAAATTCTGACCTATGGTAAACCTGAGCGATGGTTTGCTTATTGGGATATGTATCAGCAACCGAAAATAAAACCGAAACTTTCTGTAGGATGGGAATATTGGTGGGTGGATCGTGTAAAAGCTAATAAACTCGATCAACCAATACGAAAATCTGACTTAAAATAATGAAGGATCTTATGAGATGGTTCACTATATTCTGAAAAGAATGTTATTGATGATCCCGACATTATATTTCATTGTGTTGATTAACTTTATTATTGTCCAAATTGCGCCAGGTGGACCTGTCGAACAAGCCATCCAACAGATACAAAATGCACAGGGTTTAGGTACAGGAGCAAGCGCTTCATCTAGCCTAAGTAACTTGGCGCAATATCAGGGCGCACGTGGGCTCAGTCCTGAAATGATTGATAAAATTAAAGCACAATATGGTTTTGATCGTCCTGCACATGAGCGTTTCTGGTTGATGATCAAAGGCTATTTAACATTTGATTTTGGTATAAGCTTTTTTAAAGATAAACCTGTTACGCAATTGCTTTATGAAAAACTGCCTGTCACTTTGTCTCTAGGCTTGTGGAGTACCTTTCTGATTTATCTGATTGCGATTCCATTGGGCATCAAGAAAGCCAAAAATAATGGTTTGCTGTTTGATCAATCGACTTCGTTGTTGCTGGCGGTGAGTTATGCCATTCCATCTTTTGTTTTTGCGATTCTGCTCATCGTTTTTTTTGCAGGTGGGAGTTATCTACAGTGGTTTCCATTACAAGGACTAGTTTCTGAAAACTTTAATCAGTTAAGTTTTTTCGCCAAAATAAAAGACTATCTATGGCACATGAGTTTACCCATTTTAAGTATGGTATTAGGGAGTTTTGCTGCACGAACCTATCTGACCAAATATTCCTTTGTAGAAGAATTAAAGAAACCGTATGTTCTGACGGCACGATCAAAAGGTTTAAATGACAATCAGGTACTTTATGGGCATGTTTTTCGTAATGCCATTTTAGTGGTGGTTGCAGCTTTGCCCGAAGCATTGGTGGGTATTTTCTTCGTCGGTAACTTATTTATCGAGATCATTTTTAATCTCGATGGGATTGGCTTGTTGGGTTTTGAAGCAATCACCCAACGTGATTATCCTGTAATTTTTGGAACTTTGTTCTTATTTACCTTATTTGGAATGATTTTACGTTTAATTGGTGATTTGCTTTACCAAATGATTGATCCTCGGATTGATTTTGAAGCGAGGGGTGGAAAATGATGTCACCTCTGATGCGCGCACGATTTCACCGTTTTAGACAAAATAAATTGGGTATTCGTTGTCTCATTCTATTTTCAATCATTTTTATTTTGTCATTATTTGCTGAGATTATTGCTAACGATAAACCTTTGTTGGTTCGTTATCAGCAGTCTTTTTATTTTCCTATTTTTAAAGACTATCCAGAAACCACGTTCGGTGGTGTCTTTGAAACGGCGACAGATTATCAAGACCCTGCGGTAAAACAACTAATTCAAAATCAAGGCTGGATGATTTCTCCACCCGTTGCATTTTCTTATCAGTCACCAAATCTTTCGCTTACTGTACCAGTTCCCTCCAAACCGAGTTCACAAAACTGGCTTGGAACGGATGATCAGGGACGAGATGTATTCGCTCGTATTCTCTACGGTTTACGTGTTTCTCTCCTATTTGGCTTTGCTCTGACACTTTGTTCCGCCGTGATTGGTGTTATTGTCGGTGCAATTCAGGGCTATTACGGTGGTTGGATCGATTTAATTGGGCAACGTGTCTTAGAAGTATGGGGTGGTTTACCTATGCTTTTTATCGTCATGATTTTGGTCAGTATGTTTAGCCCTAGTGTCTATTGGTTGTTTTTGATCATGTTGTTGTTTGGTTGGACAGAATTAGTGGGTTTAGTCAGAGCAGAGTTTTTGCGTGCCCGAAATTTTGATTATGTTCGTGCGGCTCAAGCCTTGGGTGTTCGTGATCATCAAATTATTTTTAAGCATATTTTACCCAATGCCATGAGTTCTAGCTTGTCGCAAATCCCTTTTATGTTGACCGCCAATATTATCGCTTTAACTGCATTAGATTTTTTGGGTTATGGTTTACCACCAGATGCTGCTTCACTTGGGGAGCTATTATTACAGGGTAAAAATAATCTGGATGCGCCGTGGCTGGTATTATCAGGTTTCTTTACTTTAGCGATTGTATTGTCTTTGCTGATTTATATTGGGGAGGCGGCACGTGACGTATTTGACCCAAGAGGTTAAGCCGTTGTTAAAAGTGCAGCAGCTTTGCATTGCCAATGAAACAGGGCAGACCTTGCTGGATGATTTAAATTTTGAGTTATATCCAGCTCAGACTTTGGCAATGGTGGGCGAAAGTGGTTCGGGTAAATCTATCAGTGCTTTGGCATTGTTGGGATTATTGCCTGAAACATTGAGCGTGAATGGCAAAGTTGAATTAGAAAATATTGATCTATTAAAACTCAGTCAGCCACAATTACAACAGCTTCGTGGTAAACGAATCGCCATGATTTTTCAGGAACCCATGACTGCGCTCAATCCATTGCACAAGGTGGAAAAGATCGTTGGCGAAAGTTTAGTGTTGCAAGGTCTGTCCGAAGCAGAAGCGCAGCAAAAAGTGATTAGTTTGCTACATGATGTGGGCAATGAGGATGCTCAGCAGATTTTAAAATGCTATCCGCATCAGCTTTCGGGTGGGCAACGGCAACGTGTCATGATTGCAATGGCACTGGCTTTAGAACCAGAGATTTTAATTGCCGATGAACCAACCACTGCGCTAGATGTGATGTTGCAGACACAGATTTTAGATTTGCTTAAAAAGCTGCAACAGCAACGTAACATGGCGATGATTTTGATTAGCCATGATCTCAATCTGGTTAAACGTTATGCCGAGCAGGTATTGGTTTTGAATCAAGGTAAAGTTGAAGAGCAAGGTACAATTTCTGAAATTTTTGACCATCCAAAAACTGAATATACAGAAAATCTATTGAACCATAATTTTGGGCAAGCTTTGGTATTGGAACCAGCAGAAACCTTATTAAGGCTTGAAAATGTCACTGTTAAATATCCAATTAAACACGGCTTATTCAACCAAGTTAAACATTATAAAGTGGCAGCCGAAGCGATTGATTTGAGCTTAATGCAGGGGGAGGCTTTAGGCATTGTGGGGGAAAGTGGTTCGGGAAAATCTTCTTTAGCTTTGGCAATCGCACGTCTGATCGCCAGTGAGGGAGACATTATTTTTCAGGGCAACGATTTAAATCAATTGAATCAAAAACAACTTAGACCTTTACGAAGTGATTTTCAGATCGTATTTCAAGACCCTTTGAGCAGCTTAAATCCACGTATGACAGTTGAACAGATCATTGGGGAGGGCTTAAAGCTTAGATCAATTTCCAAAGCACTGATCACAACTAAAATTGAAGAGGTACTGAGTAAAGTTGAATTATCAATAGATTCTAAGTATCAATATCCACATCAACTGTCTGGGGGGCAACGGCAAAGAGTCGCATTGGCAAGAGCTTTGGTGTTGCAGCCCAAACTCATTATATTGGATGAACCCACTTCTGCACTGGATCGCAGTACACAGCGTGCCATGATTCAATTGTTACGCCGATTACAGCAACAGGAGCAGATTAGTTATTTATTTATCAGTCATGACTTGCAAGTCATTAAAGCCTTGTGCCAAAAAGTCATGGTGATGCATCATGCGAAAGTATTGGAATATCAAGCAACAGCACTTTTATTTAGTCAGCCTCAAACAGCGTATACCCGTCAATTGATTGCCGCGAGCGAATATTAGCATTGAAATTAAATTGACATATGATATTGTCAGTTTATCGGAAGAACGCTTGACAGTTACAACAATCAGATTAAATTAGATTAAATACTCTAATTGAGACAGAGGATGACCATGAGTCAGATTGCAGACAGTATTCAAATTCGTAATACCACATTTAAAAACCGCATTATAAAAGGGGCAATGAGTGAAGCACTTGCTAATCACGAAGGGCAGCCAAATGAATTGCACATAGGCTTGTATGAGGCATGGGCAAAAGGTGGTTTAGGTTGTGCGATTACAGGCAATGTGATGGTCAATATTGCTGCCAAAAATGAGCCTGGCGTGGTTGCGATTGAAACTGAACGTGACTTAGCAAAATTAAAGCAATGGGCTGATGTTGGTAAAAAATATGGCATGGTGCAATTGATTCAATTGTCTCACCCTGGTCGCCAATGTCCAAAAGGTTTGAATAAAGAAACTGTTGCGCCATCGGCAGTTCCTTTTAGTCCAATGCTTGCAGCAATGTTTGGAACTCCTCGAGAACTTAAACATGAAGAAATCTTAGATATTATTCAACGTTTTGCAACAGCCGCAGCAGTGTGTGAAAAAGCAGGATTTGAAGGTGTGCAGCTCCATGGTGCACATGGTTATCTGATTAGCCAGTTTCTATCTCCATTAACCAATAAACGTACCGATCAATGGGGTGGTTCGATTGAGAATCGTATGCGTTTCTTGGTGGAAATTTATAAGGCTGTACGCGCAGCAACATCAGAAAACTTTATTATTTCTGTGAAACTTAATTCAGCTGATTTCCAACGTGGTGGAATCACAGAAGAAGATGTCATTACTGTATTCAAAACCATTGATGAAGCTGGTATTGATATTATCGAAATCTCAGGTGGTACCTATGAAGTACCTGCAATGGCAGGTGCTAAAGCTGAATCACGTAAAGCCAGTACCATTGCACGAGAAGCGTATTTCTTAGAATTTGCTGAAAAAATTCGTCAGCATGTGGCATGCAAATTGATGGTAACGGGTGGTTTCCGTACAGTAGCAGGAATGAATGCAGCGCTTCAAAGTGGTGCATGTGATTTTATTGGTATTGCTCGACCACTTGCAGTGGAAACGGATCTTACTGATCGTTTAATTGCAGGCAATGATGTACGTTATGCCGTGAATCAAATTAAAACAGGGATTCCTTTTGTCGATAAAATGGCAATCATGGAAATTATTTGGTATGCGGCACAATTTAAAGCGATTGGACAGGGTAAAAAACCAAATCCTAAATTGTCACCTTTAATTGTGTTTTTAAATTATGCAAAAGGCAATATTAAGGCTGTTGTTAAAGGTCGAGTGAATTCGCGTAAATCGGCATAACTGAATTACCACGCCATCGTCCATTAAGATTGAAACGTAGAAGCAGACCATTGTCCTTTGATTAAAGATTTTTTAAAGGCGGGTCTGTTTTCTATTTGAGCTAAATAACGCTGTATATGTTTACATTGATGGTTGTTTTGTGCGCAAGCCAATAATGGAAACCACATCAAAATATCTGCAACCGTAAATTGATCCCCAGCAAACCATAAATGATCTTTTAAATACTTATCAATCACGGTCATTTGTTGCTGTAACGATGGATTTAAATAGCCTTGATCAAATCCATATTTTAAAAATTTTGAAACGAAGCGAATAGGAAATGGTGTACGTTGTACAATTTGGTGAAAAATTTGTTTGAGTAATAGGTCTGGAATAAATGTGGCTTCACAATAATTTTTCCAATAATAAAAACTTTGAAGTTGTGATCCTAATAATTTACTTTGCCCTAATTGGGGATATAGATAAGACAAGTAATCAATAATCGCTGAAGTTTCGGCTAAGATAAAAATTTGTTCTTGATTTATTATTTCAACGGTAGGAAATTTCGATAATTGATGCGGTGAATTTTTCTTTTGATCTGTGTTTGAATGGTGGTTGATGACTAACTCGTAGGGAAGTCCTAATTCTTCTAAAAACCAAACGATGCGCTGAGAACGTGAATTTTGTAAGTGGAATAAACGGATTTGCATATTAGGTTTAAATTTATGGTTTGGATCTATTTTTAGTATAGGGTAGAAAATATGCTAAGAATAATAAAATAGATTTTTCAAAATAATTATTTTGTAGCAGCTCTATTTATAAAGAACCAATAAAAAAGCCACTGTCTTAAAGATGCAGTGGCTTTTTAGTATTTGGCGTCCCTACGGGGATTCGAACCCCGGTTACCGCCGTGAAAGGGCGATGTCCTAGGCCTCTAGACGATAGGGACTTCTTGAGGTGGATGTATATTAGGGTTCTGTCACCAAAGTGTCAAGAAGATGGGGAGACAGTTTGTTCAAAATATAACAAAACAGTTCAGCCGTCTTTTGAGTGTCGTATAGGGCGGAATGCGCCTCCTTGCCATCAAACTCGATTCCTGCCTGAATACACGCTCGCGCCAAGACAGTTTGACCAAACATGACTGCACTGAGAGTGACTGTATCAAACACGGAGAAGCTATGAAAAGGATTCTGGTTCTTTGTGCCAGAACGATTAATAGCAGCTTGTAAAAAACCTAAATCAAAGTGGGCATTATGTCCCACTAAAACCGCATGAGTACAGTGTTGTGCCTTGCGAACCTCATTTAGGGACTTGAAAATACGTTTCAATGCACTGCGTTCATCTTCCGCCATTGCTACACGCATAGGGTTAAATGGATCAATCCCAATAAAATCTAAAGAGCGGCGGTCAAGGTTCGCTCCCTCAAAAGGATTGATATGGGCATGAAATGATGGTCCAGGAATAAATTGCCCTTGTTCATCATAGATAATCGGGATACAAGCAATTTCAAGTAATGCGTCAGTCTGGGAATTAAAACCTGCTGTTTCAACATCAACAACAACAGGTAAGAATCCACGAAAACGCTGACCAATAACAGGAGCTTTGTTTTCTTCTTGTGTCACACTTTTCTCCATTGCAGTGTTTTACCTGCATGAAGTGGAATGATTTTTTGATCTTCTAGATAATCAAAAGATTCAGCAACCGTATTTTCTTCTTTCACTAAAGTGATAGTTGAAGTATTACGCGGTAAGCCATAGAAGTCAGCACCGAACATACTTGCGAAACCTTCTAAACGTTCTAACTTACCCACTTGATCAAAGGCTTGTGCATAAAGTTCAATTGCATTTGGTGCACTATAGCAACCCGCACATCCACATGCATTCTCTTTAGCATTCTGAGCATGTGGTGCACTGTCAGTACCCAAGAAGAATTTTGGATTACCACTAGTTGCAACTTCTAATAATGTGGTTTGATGCGTTTGACGCTTTAAAATTGGCAAACAATAGAAGTGAGGTTTCACACCACCGACCAACATATCATTACGGTTAAAGAGCAAGTGTTGCGGTGTAATCGTTGCGGCAACATTACGATCTTGTTCAAGTACAAAATTTGCAGCATCACTTGTCGTAATATGTTCTAACACAACTTTTAATTTTGGGAACTGCTTTAATAAAGGCGATAAAATTTCGTCAAGGAAGCGTTTTTCACGATCAAAAATATCGACATGATTGTGAGTAACTTCGCCATGTAACAACAACGGAACTTGGTGTTCTTCAAGTTGTTCAATCACGGCATAGACTTTACGAATATCGCTAACGCCATTATCCGAATTTGTCGTTGCGCCAGCGGGGTAGAGTTTGATCGCATTTACATATTCAGATTCTTTGATTTTAAGAACTTCTTGAGGTGAAGTGAAATCTGTAAAATAAAGAACCATACGCGGATCAAAATGTAGTCCTTCTGGAACATGAGCGAGAATACGATCTCGATATGCCAAAGCTTCTTCTACAGTTTTGACTGGTGGAACTAAGTTCGGCATACAGATCGCGCGTGCAAATTGTTTCGCAAGATCTGGAACAGTACGTTTTAAAGCTAATCCATCACGCAAGTGAGCGTGCCAATCATCTGGCTGTAAAAGTGTAATCGTATTCAAGGTGTACTTCAGGCTTAAAAAATAATATAAATAATAATGCATATAGTGCGAAAATGGTAACTACAATTATGGATAAGTAGTTACGCAAAGCGCATGAAAATATGAGAAATTGTGTTATTTTTATGCTGGATAAGAATACAGCATTATAAGAAGAGTGAGAGGGATGGAAAATCAATATGATATTAAGCAGTTATGTAAAGAAAAAGAAGATCTAGAACAGTTAGTCATTGCACATTCTAGAACCAAGAAAACACAAAAAAATTTGCCTACCCAACTCGAAAATGAGTTTTGGCAATTTAATATTGATCGAACTAGAATCAATGCGATTCAGTTCTTTGGTCAAGGGGTAATTACATATGCGATTTTTGTACTTTTGATTTTACCGTCGAATTTGTTGGTCATTCGAGCAAGCACCCATTTCATTTTAGATTTTGTATATAGCATTTTAAGCTTGGTTGTTGTCGCGGCAGCACTATTTTTATTTTGGGCATTTTCTCGTTTTAGACGGCTTAACCCATTATTTTATCCTGCAACCTGTGTGATTGTATTTTGTACAATTGTCATTCCCTCATTGTTAATGATGAGTATTTCTAATCTGGTGCTACAAAACCAGTCGATGGTGTTGATTGCATTCTTATATATGCTGGGTTTTATTTTGAGTGGGCTTAAACCCAAACATATGTTATGGATTGGTTCTTCAGCAGCAATTGTGATCTTATTGTCTTTATACTTTCTCAAAGTACCCTGTGATTTTTTAATGCTAGGGCGTACGTTTATAGGAAGTCTATTGTTGGGTTTTTCGATTAGTGTAATGCTCACCTCTAAGGACAGAAAATTATTTCTAAAAACTAAAATATCTGAAATTGATGAGAGAATTCTACGCTTACAAGCATCTGAACTTTTACATTTAAGCCAACATGACGAGTTAACAAAAGTTTCGAATAGACGTACATTTGAAGAAATGTTTAGTTATTACTATGAACTCGCATGTAAAGAAAGTAAGGCCATGTCCGTATTATTTATAGATATTGATTATTTTAAAAATTATAACGATTTTTATGGTCATCAGATGGGGGATCAAGTTATTTCCGCGATTGCGAAAATGATTAAAAGCTCAATTCGGCACATGGATTTCATTGCACGTTATGGGGGCGAGGAATTTGTGGTGCTTTTACCAGAAACATCTGCTCAAGGTGCATATGCTGTAGCAACCAATATTTATCGAGCGATTGATCGGCAGATGATTCAACATGAAAAATCACTAGTTTCTAATCATGTGACCATTAGTTTGGGTATTACGGTGTTTAATGGAAACCCTAAAATTAGTCAAGATTCGGTGATTCATACTGCGGATAAAGCGCTATATAGAGCGAAACAACTTGGACGTAATCAGATTTACTATCAACCACTTCCCAGTGTTGAGTAAAGAATAAAAAACCGAATACCACAAGTATCCGGTTTTTTTATTGAACAATCTAAATTATTCGAGGAATTTAACGGTAACGCCAGAGCGTACTTTTCCACCGAGGTCATTCGCATCCCAGTTGGTTAAGCGAATACAACCATGTGATGCAGTCTTAGAGATCAAAGATGGATTAGGCGTTCCATGAATCCCAAAAGATCGTTTACTTAAACCAATCCAAATATTACCGACTGGTGCATTTGGACCTGGTGGTAGCATTAAAGGTTTTAAGTTATTGCCTTGAACGAAATTTGAAGGTGAATAACTGTAGGGTGGATTTTTAGACACCCCTACAACCTTATACGTACCTGTTGGAGATGGTGTATCAGAACTGCCAATTGTCGCAGGAAATGACGCGATCATTTGATTGCGACTATTGAATAAATAAAGTTGACGGGCGCCTTTATGTGCCACAATTAAATGAATATCTTCTGGCAAATCATTGCGAACATTCGCAACAATGATTTTTTCACCTGCTTTCTTAAAGGTTGCAGTTGGATTTAATTTTTTGAGGAAACCTTCATCCATATGAAACTTTTCGCCCAACATCTCTGTTACACGCGTGTAGTACAAACCTTTCATTTTTGCTTGTAATGCATAGTCAGAAGGGATTGAATTTGCGTAAGGACCTTTTAAATCTGCATCCGTAATCGTGTATTCAACATAAGTTGGTTTAGTTTGTTGAGCGACTAAAGCATCCCAAGTTTCTTTAGTCAATTGACCTGTTGGTGTAAGGCCATTCATTTGTTGAAATGAAGCAATTGCTTTTAGTGTATTTTTACCATTTGAGCCATCAATTGCGCCTGGTGAGGCGTGAGCATTATTCAACATCACATGCGCACGTGCATATACAGGAAATTGACCTTTACCAATATTTTCATACCAGTCAGCTGTATTCAAACTGTCTAAAGTCCATGAAACTTTGACAGCTGGTGCTGTTGTAGTCGTGGTATCGGGTGCATTTTCTAGTTTTTGAGACACTGCCGAAGCAGCTCCCGTATTGACTTGTGGCTCAGAAGCAGCTTGAACAGCAACACTTGATGCGGATTGAGCCATTACACTCGATGCAGCAGAACGCTCGATAGATAATGGATCAATAGGATCTTGAACTGGAGCTGAAATTTTTTTTGGATTTAATGGTTGCTCAGTTGTTGGGGCAGCAAAAGCAACATTAGCAAGAATACAACTTAAACTCATAGCGAGTAATGAGCGAACAAACATGTAATTCAACCTTAAGAATTATTCATATTGAGATATAAGATATTGCAAGTATTACAGAAAATAGAACAGCTTGCAGTAGCAGTTTTGTGTCCAAGTAAAAAAATAGTTGAAGTCTGATTTGTTGTATGGGTTTTCAATTATAAATTCGAGGTTAACTTTGTTATGATGCACTCAACATGAAAAAATTTAGAGATTGGTAATGACAACGTTGAAAAATGATCGTTTTTTACGAGCTTTATTACGTGAACCTGTAGACACCACGCCCGTTTGGATGATGCGTCAAGCAGGGCGTTATTTACCAGAATATCGTGAAACTCGTGCTCAGGCAGGCGATTTCTTATCTCTATGTAAAAATACTGAATTTGCCTGCGAGGTAACATTACAACCGTTACGCCGCTATGAGCTTGATGCTGCGATTTTATTTTCCGATATTTTGACTATACCTGATGCTTTAGGTCTAGGTTTGTATTTTGAAACAGGTGAAGGACCAAAGTTTCATAAAACAGTGCGCACTGAACAAGATGTAGCGAATTTACCTAAACTAAATTCTAAATCAGATCTCGCTTATGTCATGAATGCAGTTTCAGCGATTCGATCTGCTTTAAATGGACAAGTGCCGCTGATTGGTTTTTCGGGCAGCCCTTGGACCTTAGCAACCTATATGGTTGAAGGTGGTTCAAGTAAAGAATTCCGCTTCATTAAGAATATGATGTATGCACAGCCAGAAATACTACATGCTTTACTTGATCATCTTGCTGATTCAGTGATTGATTATCTGAATGCTCAAATTGATGCAGGCGCTCAAGCGATTCAAATTTTTGATAGCTGGGGTGGTGCGCTAGCGCATAGAGAATATATCGAATTCTCACTGAACTATATGACCAAGATTATTGCAGGATTACAACGTGAAAAGGATGGTCAACGTATTCCGATTATTGTGTTCACCAAAGGTGGCGGTCAGTGGTTGGAGACAATGTTGACCACAGGCGCTGATGCGTTTGGCCTAGATTGGACTACACCGCTTTATAATGCACGTGATGTGGTCGCAGGGCGTGCTGCTTTACAAGGGAATTTAGATCCTGCTGTGCTTTATGGTTCAGCTGCTTCAATTGAAAAATCTGTGAAAGCGATGTTGGATGATGCGTATGCCAATGGTGAAAAAACAGGGTATATCGCAAACTTAGGTCATGGTATTACCCAATGGGTCGATCCAGCACAGCCTAAGATTTTTGTAGATACTGTTCATGAATACAGTACTAAATATTTAGGTTGATATTTTTAATCATTTCAAAGTAAACGCGCTAGGATCAGTTTTGTGCAGTTGATTGTATTACCGCTCAACTTTATCTTTAAGGCAGCTTCGGCTGCCTTATTTGGGTTGTTGCTTTTGATTGCATTTGCAGTCACCGCACCGATGGGAAGTCATGAACATTGGGGATTTTTTCGTTACGATTATTTGTTGTTTTATGCACTGATTATTCAAGCCTGTCTGATTTATTTAAAGCTCGAATCGTGGGCAGAAGCGAAAGTGATTGCTTTATTCCATCTCATGGCGATGGGAATGGAAATATTTTTGACCCATCCAGCGATTGCCTCATGGCAATATCCTCAACCAGCTATATTTAAATTACTGACTGTGCCATTGTTTGCAGGGTTTATGTATTCAGCAGTGGGTAGTTTTTTTGCTCGGTCTTTGCGACTATATAATGTTTCATTCGAGAATTTGCCGAATTTTGGCAATATGCTGTGTTTAGCAGTGTTGTCTTACCTTAATTTTATGACCAAGTTTTTTATTCCTGACTATCGAATGGTTTTATTTGTTTGGAGTATTATTATTTTTTGGAAGACCAAACTTTATTTTCAATTACAACAGCATCAGTTTAAAGTTCCGATGTTACCTGTACTATTGGTGCTTGCATTCTTGATTTGGATTGCAGAAAACATTAGTACATTTTATAAAATCTGGTTATATCCGAGTCAACTTGATGCTTGGCATATGGTGGGTTGGGGCAAGTTAGGTTCGTGGTATTTATTATTACTTTTAAGTTTAGTTTTGGTTTTAAAAATATTAGGTGTACGGGATAAAAATGGATCTTGGCGATTGCGTTAAAAGACTTTAGTCGTGCAAAAGGAGCTTTTATTGAGCTCCTTTTTGTTATGAATATTTCATATATATTTCAAAATTTATTTGCTAAAAAAGTTTAACCTCGTTATGTTAATCCTTGTGTAAGAACAATTACACAGCACAATAGTGATGATAACAAATAGTTAAAAATAATTGAGACTGGAGACATTTCTTATGTTAAAAAAAATTGCATTAGCAGCTTTGCTAGCAGCTGGCTCAAGTGTTGCAATGGCTGATAATGATGTTGGTTGCGGTGCTGGTACACAAATTTGGGCAGGTCAAAAAGGTATTGCACCTAAAATCCTTGCAGCAACAACCAATGGAATTTTTACGAACCAATTATTAGGGATTACATTCGGTACTTTAGGATGCCGTCAAGGTGGTACAGTAACGGCTCAAGTTGTGACATTTACCAATGAAAATGCAGAGTCTTTAGCGCGTGATATGGCGGTTGGTCAAGGCGAAAGTTTAAATGTACTTGCTGAATTAATGCAAATTAAAGCCAACGACAAAGCACGCTTCTTTGCTGTGTCTAAAGCAAACTTTGCTGAAATTTATTCAAGCAAAAATACAAACTCACTTCAAGTCTTAGATGCTTTACAAAGCGTGATGGCAAAAGACGCAGTGCTTAAAGCATACGTTTAATTTGTTGCATGATAAAACCCTGTCCTAATGGCAGGGTTTTCTTATACCTATTCTGATTATTTAAAAAAATTGCGATTGAATGAAATTAGCTACTTTTGTATTTACGTCTTTGATATGTCATTTTACATATGCCTCGGTTGAATCTGATTTACAAAAGTATTTAGACCTTGCTCAACAAAAACAATTAGATCAGCAAACTACATGGCAACGTTTGATGTATGTCGATCAAAAACAAAATAGTGAAGTTACTTATGGTGGTTATTTTTATGCCAAAGATGGAAAAACAAATTTAAATAGCGAATTACAAGCAGATATTGAAGCCTTATTTCGTGAAGCCCCAGATAACCAATCCATTCGTTGTAAGTTTCCTGCACGTAGCCGTTGGTTGATGCAGCAACTCAATATTGATGTACAACAACTTCCAAAAGTAAATTGCGTTGAATTTGACGATTGGATCAATCAAATCAAGCCGCATAAAGCCACTTTGATTTATGCCACTGACTTTATGGGCAATCCGAGTTCGATGTTTGGGCATACTTTGCTGCGTTTAGATCCTAAAGATCAGAAACAACTCAATTTGGTTTCCTATGCAGTAAATTATGCGGCCACAGTGAAAGGTGATGATAACTGGTCTTATGCATGGAAAGGCTTAACAGGACAGTATCCTGGTGAATATTCACTAATGCCGTATTATCGTAAAGTAAAAGAGTATGGTGATTTTGAAAGCCGTGATCTATGGGAATATGAGCTCAATTTAACGCCTGAAGAAACTCGTTTTTTGGTTGAACATATTTGGGAAATGCAGCATGTGAGTTTTCCCTATTATTTCGTCAGTGATAATTGTGCTTATCGTTTATTAGGTCTAATTGATTTAGTACGTCCCGATTTAAACCTAAAACAGCAGTTTAGTTACGCTGCAATTCCAATCGAAACCTTAAAGGCTGTTGATCAGCAAGCTTTAGTTAAAGAAGTGGTCTATCGCCCTGCATTGGAAACTCAACTACTTTCGCAAGCCAAACAACATGGTACAGATTTGGCTAAAGTTGCCCATCAAATTGCTTTTATTGAAACTGATCAAGTTCAATCCATGCTAAAAACATATAGTCAGCAAGATCAGGCCAAGATTTTAGAAATGGCTTACGATGATTTATACCTACAATATATCAGCCGTCAAGTTGATGCCAATATTGCTCAGCCAAAATTAAGGCAGCTTCTTGCTGAAAGAAGTCAAATTCAAGTTGAAAAGCAACGTCAACAACCAGAGCACCCTAAAAAACAGCCTGTAGAAGGGCATCATGCACGTAATTTGTCAGTGAATGTGGGTGAGGTGCAAGGACAAAAGTTCGTGGAGCTGGGTCATCGTCAGGCCTATCACGATTTGATTGATCCACAAGGGGGTTATCGCACAGGCACACAATTACTGTTTTTAGATGGTAGTCTGCAATATCGTGATGACAAGCTCAAGCTCGAACATTTAGATCTATTATCGGTGAATTCTTATAATCCAGTTCAACCTTTTAAATCGCCGTTAACTTGGGGATTTAATCTAGGTTGGAAACAGGAAGCAATTGAAAATGGGAAGTTCAGTGAAGATGTGCAACATGGCGTGATGAACCTAAATATGCAAGTTGGTTATAGCGTGGCAGATTATGATCGTCGACATCTGTGTTATGCCCAACTACAAAGCCATATTCAAGGTGGAAAAAAATTAGATAAAGGTTGGCGCGTTGGAGCTGGGCCGACTGTAGGGTGTATGAACGTATGGTCTGATAATATTAATAGTGTGGTACAAGTTGAACTGCCGTATTGGCAAGATCAGAACCAGTGGAATTTAAGAGTCGGTACACAGCTACAATATAGTCTGAATACAAATCATGCTCTGCGTCTGAATTGGGATTTTGAACAACAAGATCATAAAGACTGGAATAAAGTAGGTTTAGGCTATGTTCTGTTTTTTTAGATAAGATATCACTAGGATCATGCCAATTTCCAGTATCTAGACTTCAACGATGACGTAGTATTTTTTAACCGCTTCAATGACTTCAAATGTACCGACAAATGAGGGTGGGATAATCCCTGCATTTCCAGCAGTCACTTCAATAAAAGAATTGGTTTTTGCATCGTGGATACGAACAATACCTTCAATGATTTGAAAAAATTCTTGTTTATTGTCAGCGAATTGAATATTCCAAGCACCAATTTCACATTTCCAAATACCGCAGTCCATATGTGGATGTTCGTATAAGCTATAGGTGAGACGTTCAGGATTACCTCGAACCAGACGATCGGGACGAGGGTAATCAATAGTTGCTTCATTTACGATTAAATCGCCGAAACCTGCTAACTGAACTGATGACATTCTGGATTGCTCAGCTTAATAGCTTTCAGGAACAGCGCTTAAGAACTCACGACGTGCATCTTTGTCAGTTTTAAAATCACCAACAAAAGAAACTGTACGTGTGGTTGATTCTTGCTTGCCAACACCACGCATCATCATACACATATGAGCAGAATCGATTACTACCGCCACACCACGTGCTTGAGTTACTTCCGCAACCGCTTCTGCAATTTGTTGTGTTAAGTTTTCTTGAATTTGCAAACGACGGGCAAACATTTCTGTAATGCGGGCAAATTTAGAAAGACCTAAAACTTGACCTTCAGGTAAATAAGCAATATGGACACGACCATAAAAAGGGAGAAGGTGATGTTCACAAAGCGAATAAAACTCGATATTTTTGACCAATACCATTTCGTGGTTATCGGATGGGAAAACCGCACTATTTGTAACTTCTTCAAGGGTTTTGCTATAACCAGAAGTCAAAAAAGAAAAAGCTTTAGCCGCACGCATAGGCGTATCTTTTAAGCCTGGGCGATTTAGATCTTCGCCAACGGCAGTTAAAATATTTGCGTACGATTGCTGCATAGACATAACAATGTTCACTTAGGTGGGTTGAACAAAACGGGAATTGTATCAGAAAACGACTCAAAAACTTAATTTTGAACCAAATGCCGATTATTGTTTGTGCTTTGGGTGCTTTTCTGCACGTTTTAAGAGCACTAAAACAGCACCAGTACCCCCTTGATTTTCAGGTGCGCTGACAAATGCAAGTACATCACGATGTTGTCTAAGCCAGCCATTGACATAGGTTTTTAAAATGCCCTCAGGTCCTTTACCGTGAACAATTTTGATGACATTTTGATTTTCATCTTTTGCCATTTGAATGATTTGTAGAACGGCTGCTCGGGCTTGTTCAACCGTACAACCATGTAAATCGACTGCTTCAAACCAACGAGTTTTACCTGCTTTTAAGTCTTCAAATACTTTGTGCTGCAAAGTTGCAATTCGATAGCTTAAAGTCGCTTGGCTTGCCACTGGATTTAAGATCGCTTGAGTATCCGAAATTTCTGTAAGCTCTTGCTCTGCACCACCTTCTGCCGCAGCACGTTTTGCCAAGGTTTGGGCATCAACTTTTTTGCGACGTGTGACTTTGGTGTCGGCAATATTTTGATTGTCGATTGGTTTTACCCCAAGCAGGGCTTTTTTAAAAAGCTCAGTATCTTCCAACTCTTCTGCAATGGCTGGAGCTTTTTGTGACTCTGCTTGTTTTGCAATAGCACTTGCTTGAGGATTAGAGATTTGCTTTTTAAAGGCTTTCAGTAAGTTAAACTGATCTTTAGAAAGCGATGAATCATGTTTACTCATAAGTTTAGAAAAATAGGCAAGATACGAGAGATGTAAAATTATAGTCTGAAACCGTGATGATTTGAACTAAATTGCATTCATGGAGCGATATGAGCTTTAAAGTGATGATAAATGCTTCAAAGTATAGAAGGGATAAATTGATTTAGTTTCTTTATCCATTATCTACGGAAGCTACGTTTGTAATTTTTCATTCATTAAGAGGGAGTTAGAATCCTTATAATTCGTGATTGGTTTAAGCCTTTATTTTTAAAACGGTCGTACAGTTCAAAGCAAATATGTTGGTTAATTTGAACACGGGGTAAAGTATCATCGAAGTCAAAATAACGAATATAACCAGATTGATCCATCACAATCGCTAGCCGCTCGAAGTGACCTTTCCGTTTCTGAAAAGTTTTATATTGTTCTACTACACCGCATTCTTCAGATTTAATAAATGTATCTACAGGGGAAAAGTACATTCCACTGCTAATAAAGATGACTCCAGGAATTAAATTAAAGAAATAAAATACTCTTGGATCTTTTAACTTCTGAATTTTTTGATAGCAATAGAGATGACTATAAATTGGAAAGCCAACTAAAAAGATCAGCCCTAGAATTAATAAAAAATTACTCATGTTTTTTCATCAGTCTTTAATCGTTGATTAATCTATTGGTATTGTCTAAGTCTAATTTTTATTCTTTATTAAGAACTTATATTTAGTTCTAGCATCATTTAAAAGATTCAAGGCAAAATTTTACCTTGAACCTCATAAATTTAAACCTGTTCAGGCTTTCCAAACAACTCAGTAAACGCTTGATCTGGGCGAGGTTGTTTCATAAAGCTTTCACCAACAAGGAAAGTATGAATATCATTGGCTTGCATCATTTCTACATCAGCAGGCGTTGCAATACCACTTTCTGTGACTAAAACACGAGAAGCAGGCAATAATTTCTTTAAACGTAATGAAGTATTTAAATCAACATCAAAGGTTTTAAGATTGCGGTTATTCACACCTAGAATACAGTGCTCAGAAAGCTTTAACGCACGTTCCAATTCATATTCATCATGCACTTCAACCAATACATCAAGTTGATGCTCAAATGCAGTTTTTGACATTTCTTCAAGTTGTTGATCTGATAAACATGCCACGATTAATAAAATACAATCTGCATGTAAGGCACGTGCTTCAACCACGTTATAAGGATCAACCAAGAAGTCCTTACGCAAAGCTGGTAGGGCACAGTGATTACGTGCAATCGCAATATTTTCATCCGCACCTTGAAAGAAATCCACATCTGTCAATACAGACAAGCAAGCAGCACCTGCTTGTTCATATTGCTGTGCAATTTCAGCGGGATTGAAATCTGCACGAATAACACCTTTAGAAGGTGACGCTTTTTTAATTTCAGCAATCACGGCTGGACGTTTATGTTGCAAAGCCTTAGCAAAACCACGCACTGGTGTTGCTTCTTTTGCCCACTGTTCAACATCGTGTAGGCTACGTTGTTTTAAACGTGTTGCAAGCTCCTCATGTTTGCGGTCAACAATTTTACCTAAAATGGTATTTTGAATATCGATCATGAGAAGTCCTTAGTCTGCCTGATATTGTTTCAATGTCTTGGTAAATTCAGCCAAGATACTCATTTTTTCTAAGGCTTGTCCGCCATAAAGAATATCTTGAGCGAACTCAACTGCTTGCTTGTAAGTCTTGGTGATACCAGCAACATAAATACCTGCACCTGCATTGAGTGCAATCATGTTTGCTGCTTTTTCACCAATATCTGATTTATCTCGGCTTAAAGCATCTTTGATTAGCTTTAAGCTTTCTTCTGAACTATTCACCACTAAACCAGTGAGGGTTTGAGATGGAATACCTACATCATCTGGTGTCAAAGTCCATTCAGTAATTTCGCCATCTTTCAGTTCAGCAACTGTGGTTGGTGCTGCAAGACTGATCTCATCTAAACCATCTTTAGAGTGTACAACCAGTACATGCACTGCACCCAACTGCTTTAATACTTCAGCGATAGGGCGGCATAACTCATCTGAAAATACCCCAATCACAAAACGATTGACCCCAGCAGGATTGGTTAATGGACCAAGTAAATTAAAAATACTACGAATACCTAACTCACGACGAGGTGCAACTGCATAACGCATGGCTTTATGATGATTTGGTGCAAATAGGAAACCTACACCCATTTCACGGATGCAGCGTTCGGTTTGTTGCATATCTAAATCAAGCTGAATACCCATTTGTTCGAGTACATCGGATGAACCTGACTTACTCGACACGCCACGGTTACCATGTTTGGCAATCGTTGCACCAGCAGCAGCGATAACGAAACTTGAAGCTGTAGAGACGTTAAATAAATTCTGACCATCTCCACCTGTGCCGACAATATCGACCAAGTGAGGAATATCACTCACATCAATTTTAATTGCAAACTCACGCATAATGCGTGCTGCTGCAGTGATTTCATCAATACTTTCACCTTTCATGCGCAAGCCCATCATCAGTGCACCGATTTGTGCATCAGTTGCTTCGCCCTGCATAATGCTACGCATGACATCTTCCATTTGTGGCTGGGTAAGATGAATGTTTTTGGTAATGTGATTAAGAGCCTGTTGGATATTCATAGTCATGAGTTACAGCATTAATGATTAAAATTCTTAAGTGAAGTTGGTTAGTAAAGGAGAAGGGCTTGGTTTTGTGAGAAATGGCTCACTTGCTAATCGGCTATGTTAGCAGAAAATAGTCTCAGTTTTATGTTTGTGCTTAGATTTTAATTTAAATAGCTAGGTAGAGTGGTTCTTAATCTTTTCTAATCATGATCTGTATAAAATCAAAAGCCAATCATCGAATCGAATGACTGGCTTTGATTGAAACAATATATGATCAATCGTTATTGGTGCTGTTTCTAAGCCCAAGTATTTGACTCGTTGCCACTCCGGCAGTCATGGAGCCATTTACATTTAAAGCCGTACGACCCATATCAATTAACGGTTCAATCGAAATCAGCAAAGCCACTAAAGTAACTGGTAATCCCATTGCTGGTAATACAATTAAAGCAGCAAAAGTTGCACCGCCACCAACACCTGCGACACCAATTGAACTCAGTGTAACGATTGTTACCAGTTGCGCTATCCATAAGGGCTCAAGAGGATTAATTCCTACTGTAGGCGCTACCATAACCGCAAGCATAGCTGGGTATAAACCAGCACAACCATTTTGACCTATTGTTGCTCCAAATGATGCTGAAAAAACTGGCGATGCCTTCTGGAACACCCAATTGTTTATGTCGCACTTCAAGTTTTACTCTGCCATCATACCGATCAGTACTTTTTTAGAAAGACTCCAATCTTGTCGGTAGCTAAAAAATAATCCTGCAATCAACAAGAAAAAACAATAATATTCAATAAAATTAAGATATTCACAATAGGTTATCCTGATTGATATTTCAGGGGGAGATCTCTAGAAAATAATGATTCAGATTCTATCATTCGGCACCCATGAGGCTTAATCCTTCCTATGACTATACTTAATCTAAAAAATTAAAAAGGAATTTCAAGACTAGAAAAAATAATGATGAATTTTTTCTTCTGAAATACATGAAAAATATTTTAATTTTTTAAAAAGAATAATTTGCTTTGAATTAAATCTTTAAGTCCTGATTTTAGTGCTGAAAAAATAATCAGTGTGTATGAGTTATATAGTGATTTTATATGTTCAAAATAAAAACAGCTTATTAATACAAATAAGCTGTTTTTAAATAAAACTTAGTAATTAAGCGTAAATATCTAAGAAGTTTTTAAAAATTTGATGACCATGTTCGCTCAAAATAGATTCGGGATGGAACTGAACACCTTCAACAGGAAGTGTTTTATGTTTCACACCCATAATTTCTTCAATTGTACCATCTGGTTGATTGGTCCAGCAGGTCACTTCAAGACAATCTGGCAACGTTTCTTGCTCAATTACCAATGAGTGGTAACGTGTCGCAGCAAACGGGGAAGGTAAATGACTAAAAATTCCTTTGTCACTGTGATGCATATCAGATAAACGACCATGCATAACCGTTTTAGCACGGATAATCTTGCCACCAAATGCCTGCCCAATCGCTTGATGCCCAAGACAGACACCCAATAAAGGAATTTTACCCGCAAAATGGTTAATTGCAGGAATAGAAATTCCTGCTTCACTTGGTGAGCAAGGACCTGGGCCTATAACCAAGTATTTTGGCTGCCATCGTTCAATGTCCTCTAATGTCACTTGATCATTACGAACGACTTTTACTTCTTGGTTCAACTCGCCAAAATACTGGACGATGTTGTAAGTAAATGAGTCATAGTTGTCGATCATTAGAAGCATGACTTTATAACCTTTTGAAAAATAATTGCTTTATTGAGCTGGTAATGTGATTACTCTATTCTAAAGTTATATTTCTTTAGGATTTATTGAAGCTTAAAGGAATATGTTGAAAATAGAGAAGAATAATCATAACAAAAACAAATGATCAATGTTGAATATTTCAATTACCCGATGTTTAGCTAGATTTAATTACTTAATGAAAGAAATCGTGTTTAAAAATCAGAATAAACTTCATAAATTTAAAGGTTTGAGTAAAAATATACAAAGTGAACCAAAAGTCTAAATGAATTGATTGGAATGAAGTTCAAAAGAATGATATAAAAAGCGAATTTATGCTAACTCATGATAGTGTAAATTGCACTACATTAGTTCTCTGTTATATGTTTTGCACCACTTTGGTTCGTTATGTCTATTTTGGGGACGAGCTGAGATCGGAATGTTTAAATATGGTGCATTTGTGAAAGCAAACATTATAGTGGACATAGGACATGGAGCTTAAAGCATTTTTTCTGCAAAGAATTTCAATGTTTTAGGTATGCTTTAAAATTGTTGGTATGATAATTGCTAATTATATATCAACAACTAACACGCACTTAACAAGTGCATAAAAATTTCATTGGAGCAAATGAGCATGGCGAACAAGGTCCTTCAACTCATCAAAGAAAGTGGCGCAAAATGGGTCGATTTTCGCTTTACTGATACTAAGGGTAAAGAGCAACACGTAACTTACCCAGCTGACACAATTGATGAAGATACATTTGAAGACGGTAAAATGTTTGATGGTTCTTCAATCGCTGGTTGGAAAGGCATTGAAGCTTCTGACATGATCTTACGTCCAGATGCTGAAACAGGTTTTCTTGACCCGTTCTTTGCTGAACCAACAGTTGTTGTAACTTGTGACGTAATCGAGCCTTCAACTGGTCAAGGTTACGAGCGTGACCCACGTTCGATTGCTCGTCGTGCTGAAGAATATTTAAAATCTACTGGTATCGGTGATACTGCATTCTTTGGTCCAGAACCAGAATTCTTCGTTTTTGACGAAGTTAAATGGGACATCGATATGTCTGGCGCACGCCACACATTGATCGCTGAAGAAGCTGCATGGTCTACTGGTAAAGATTACGAAGCTGGTAACTCAGGTCATCGTCCACGCGTTAAAGGTGGTTACTTCCCAGTTCCTCCAGTTGACTCTCATCAAGACATGCGTGCTGAAATGTGTGCACGTATCGAAGACATCATGGGCCCTGGTCGTGTAGAAGTACATCACCACGAAGTTGCTTCTTGCCAATTAGAAATTGGTGTGAGCTTCAACACTATGGTTCGTAAAGCGGACGAAGTTCAGCAGTTCAAATATGCAGTTTGGAACGTTGCTCATCAATATGGCAAAACAGCGACATTCATGCCTAAGCCAATGGTAGGTGATAACGGTTCTGGTATGCACGTTCATATGTCTATCTCTAAAGATGGCAAGAACTTGTTTGCTGGTGATGAATATGCTGGTTTATCTGAAATGGCATTGTTCTTCATTGGTGGTATCATCAAGCACGCTCGTGCATTGAATGCAATCACGAACCCAGGTACAAACTCTTATAAGCGTTTAGTTCCACACTACGAAGCTCCGATTATGCTTGCTTACTCAGCACGTAACCGTTCTGCTTCTATCCGTATTCCTTACGTTTCTAGCCCTAAAGGCAAGCGTATCGAAGCACGTTTCCCAGATCCATTAATGAACCCATACTTAGGTTTTGCTGCATTGTTAATGGCTGGTCTTGATGGTATCCAAAACAAGATCCATCCAGGTGAAGCTGCTGACAAGAACTTATATGACCTTCCTCCTGAAGAAGAAGCAAAAATCCCAACAGTTGCTCATAACTTAGAAATGGCAATTGCTGCACTTGAAGCGGATCACGAGTTCTTATTAAAAGGCGGTGTATTCACTAAAGAAATGCTTGATGCATATATCGAACTTAAAACTGAAGATGTACGTCGTCTTAATACGACTACTCACCCAGTTGAATTTGATATGTACTACAGCCTGTAATACATCTAGTTTAAAAAAGCTCGCTTCAGCGAGCTTTTTTTATGTTTTTGATTCAATTGAAAGTCATACGCTTTTTCCAAAGAAATTCATGTAAACTAGTTGCGATGTTTTTAGTGAGCCAAGCATGCGAAATTTACGACCAAACAGAATTAAGGGGCGAGAGATCCCAGCTGAATTAAAAAAATGGTTGTATGCATCTGGTTCCCTCACTCAGCAATTGACTGATTTGGGTGAGGGGGCATTTCATGTCGAGCGTCTTAACGAACAGTTTCAACGACTCACTTTTAACGATAGCCAATGGATGCAAATGCCAGCACACCATATTGCATGGGTACGTGAAACGAATCTATATGGTAATCAGGCGCAGGCTTGGGTTAAAGCAAAAAGTATTTTTCCAATTTTAAGCCTACACAAGAAAGCTCGATTATTTCGGCATATCCGTAATAAGCCAATCGGTTGGTTTTTATTTCAACGAACTAATCCAGTTTGTGAAAGAAGGGTTATTTATCTAGAAGAAGGTTGGACTAGACAAAGTTGTTATACTTGGCATGGTTGTAAATTTATCGTGCAAGAGACTTTTCTACCGGCATTTGAGCAGCTTATTCAACAGCATTGACTCTAAGGATTCATCATGGAAACAGTGCAACATACGACTTGGCGACAACGTTTAGAAGCCTATTATTATTTATGCCGCTTTGATAAGCCAATCGGTACAGAATTGGTTTTTTGGCCGACGATGTGGGCTTTGTGGATTGCTGCAAAAGGAACACCAGATCTTAAGATATTATTGCTTATGATTTTGGGTGTTATTTTTATGCGTGCAGCAGGCTGTGCAATCAATGATTTTGCTGACCGTAAAGTTGATGCGCATGTTGAACGTACAAAAACACGCCCTTTAGCTACAGGTATAATTCGTGCTCGCGAGGCTGTTTTTGTATTTTTAGCTTTAGTTACTGCAAGTGCTATGTTGCTATTTTTCTTGCCGATCGAAACCTTTTATTGGTCATTTGGTGCATTATTTTTAGCGTTTATTTATCCTTTTATGAAACGCTTTACCAATTTGCCACAAGTGTTTTTAGGTGCTGCTTTTTCATGGTCAATCCCGATGGCATACACTGCGGTGGGGCAAACGCCAGATTTAACCTGTTGGCTTTTATATTTCGGTAATTTGGCTTGGACAGTCGCTTATGATACACAATATGCAATTACTGATCGTGAATATGATTTGAAAATTGGTGTGAAATCTACCGCAATTTTATTTGGTAATTACGATATACAGATAATTGGTTTATTACAGTTTATTAGCTTGTTATTAATTGGCTCGGCTTTGTATCTGCAACATATTTTTATACCATTTGGAATGGTTGCATTACTTGTTGTTGCAGGGGATTTTGTTTATCAGGCATATAAAACTAAAGATCGAAACCCTCAAATCTGTTTTTGGGCATTCCGTCACAATCGCTGGGTTGGCATGATAATTTTTCTGGGAATCTTTTTGGAATTAATGTCTTAAAATGACTCATTGGTTGAAAAGCGTCCTATGTAGGGTATTTTTTGTGCATTAATAAAGCAGCATGTAGTTTCGTGCGCAAGAAACAAAGACAAAAGGATATTTTATAAAACGGTCAAAAGTTGCTTTAGCAATAACACTCTCTATTTCAGCATTATTTTTAACTGCATGTAATGATAATAATGATGATTACACTGGAGTAGATTCGAGTAAAACCCCTTTGTATGAAAGCAATTATGCGATTGATGCGGTTAATACTGCTGCTTCGATTAAAGTAATGACCTGTAAAATTGCAAATATTCAAGGTCGAACAGCAACTGCAACAGCGATGGTATTGTTCCCTAAAGTTATTAAACCTACAGATGGTTGTCATGTAGTCGTATGGGAATATGGAACTGTTGGGGAGATGGTTACTAGTCAAATGTCCCCAAATGACCGAATGGCACTTCCGGTACCAACAATCGATCAAATTGCAGATGGTTACGCTGAATTATTAGCGTATGCAGCTTTGGCTAGTGCAGGAATTAAGGTATAGCAGCCAAACTATGATTGTAAACAAATCTTTACGTCTGGTGCGGCTGATATCGCAGATTTAGCATATGGTCGTACTGCGATGTTGGTACCTGCTTGAGTTATCCAGCTCCAGAGAGCGCTAATGGCTTACAGGGGAAATTTAAAGCGGGAATTTTAGCTTTCATAGCATACCCTACACATCAAATCATACAGTTTGGTATTGATCTAACTAAATTTAAAGAAGATGTTGTGGTGCAAAATTTCTTAGCGGCGACTCAGCCTGCAACCAATGTGACTAAAGAAAAAGTCATTAAGACATCTGTCTTACTTATTCAGGGAAAAAAAGATCAAGCACTATTGCCAGCAGTTACGCAACTGTTAGTTAAGAATATGAAAGAGAATGCTTTAAAATTCTTTCCATAAGCAGCTTATGATGAAAATTATTTATTAGATATCGTACCAAATGCAACGCATACGCAGGCGATCATTTGTAGAAATGCAAAAGCAAGTGGAGTTTATTCAAAAATATATGTTAGCAGGTACGAGTATTGTGCTGACTGATGCTCAAAAAGATGCGAGTCAAAACGCTCAGTGTGCAGGTAAGTTTTAAGCTTTTATTTAGATCATAACTTTCAAAAAAGAGTCTCTTCATAGAGGCTCTTTTTTGTTATATTGTTACATTAAAATGAGTTGTGTTATTGGAATCTGGATCATTTATGAGTCAACAATCTACTGAAAAGAAGTCAGTACCTTGGTTATTAATGGGTTTAGGCTTGCTCATCCCGATCTTTATTGTGGGAATGGCTTTCCTAGCTGCAAAAAGTGATGCGGAAACCAAGAAAAAATACGATCAACAACATGCAGAAATTGCAAAGAAATTTGAAAAACAGAAAAATGCTGAATCAGCAATTCAGTCTGAATAATCCTTAATTAGAAAATTTGATTTATCGAATGTCCATCTGTAATTGTTTTACAGATGGAATTTGCGTGTAGCGATACACTTTGTACCCTGCTTCTAAAAGCATTTGATCGCGTTTTTTGTCTTCTAATTCTTTTCCAATATGACTTGGATCATCAAGTTCGATGATTGCCAATACATTCATTTCTTGGTCTAAAATCACGAAATCGGTCACTTTGCGATTGAATTGATTACGAATTTTATAATGATCGCTGGTAATTAAAGCACTGAAAGCGACTTGTGTCAGGATGTGATTGTTAGGGAATGCCTGTTGTAGCTTCGTGAACATCTTTGATTCAAATGTGGTAATAACAGGTCGAGCAAAAAACTTCTGCTGGGGTAGAAAAGAACGTAGGCAACTAATTAAAAGTAATACTGTGCTAATCAAGCCAATAAGCAAGAAGATAATCTGATTAGATACAAACATATTTATTATCAATACATGAATAAAAAACCCACTCAATAAGAGTGGGTTTTTAGAATCTTGGCTCTCCCACCTGGGCTCGAACCAGGGACCTGCGGATTAACAGTCCGTCGCTCTACCGACTGAGCTATGGGAGAATCTGGATAGGCATTCTATGCATGAATAGGGATGTGGTCAAGAGCTGAATAATAAAAAAATTAAATATTGATTTGATTGTACTTTTTATCAGCATTTTTATAAATTTAATGGATAGGATACTTTGTTTTTATTAGAAGCTAGGGTGAGTTTCGATCAATAAAAAAGCCCATATCATATTGGATATAGGCTTCTTTGAATTTGGCTCTCCCACCTGGGCTCGAACCAGGGACCTGCGGATTAACAGTCCGTCGCTCTACCGACTGAGCTATGGGAGAATCTGAATGCCATTATAGGCAGCTTTTAAAATCGGTCAAGCTAAAAGTGTCATGTTTCTTTCATTTTTTCACTGTATGCTTTTTATTTGCACAATTAGGGCGAAATCGGAAAAATAACTTGAACTTTGATCAGGCTATTGTTAGATTCGAAACAGTAAAGTGTTTAGATTTTTATCTAGACAGTGTGGATTTAACCCAACTTGCCAGCACTAAAATGGCTAAATCGGAGGTCAAAATGACTATTCTTAGTATTCAATCTATTTTTTCAAATTTATCTTTTTATCAAGATCATTATCTTGAAATCATTGAAGATCCTCAGCAGTATTACACATCAGTTGAAAACTGCTTTTTGAATACATTTCCATTTAAGCAACAAGCTTTATTTCTAGGCGATTTATTGCAACTTTGGTTTGGTGATAAATGGAAAATTCAAAACGCTAAAAATTTATTGACGCAGAAAAATGTATTAACGGTGAATGAGCATTTTCCTTTGTACTTGTTTCAGCTCGGTGGTGAGCTTATTTTGGGTGCAAATACTGCATTAGCTTGGTCAGTTGCAGAAAATAAAATTGTAGCTGTACAAGTGAAGAGTATTTGGCAATATGCTGTTTTCAGTCACTTATGCTCACGACCAAAAAACTATCATGAAAATAAAGCGATTGCATGAAGTCATAGTAAGCATAAATCTACAGCATAAAATTAAAGGGCGTATATGTATGTCACTGTATAATTTTTTAATATTATCGCCCTTATTTTCGTATCAATCTAAATCAAGCTGATGTGTATGAAGTAAAAGATGTAGATTATTTTTTGAAGTATCTTATGAATATAAAATTATGTTGCAGAAATTATTAAATTCAATATTTTTTTTATTTTCTTCTAAAATTAATTGTTAACAATTTTGAATAAAAGGTAAATTTATAATGAAAGGGCAATGTGTTTGTGGTGAAACCACATTTGAAGTTGAATTAAGCAATCATGACGTACATGCTTGTCATTGCTCAATTTGTCGTCGACAGACCAGTGGTGTGATTATGGCGATTGATGTGAAACAGGGCAGCTTAAATTTTTTTAAAACCAGACCATCTCTCTATCTATAATTCATCGGCTTGGGGCGAGCGTGGGTTCTGTAATGCTTGTGGCACAAATTTATTTTGGCGCACTAAAGATCAGAATTATTGCAATATTAATGCTTTTGCATTGAATGAGTCACCTCAAGATTTGGATTTTGATTTGGAAATCTATATTGATAGTAAGCCTAAGTTTTACGCATTTCAAAATGCAACGAAAAAGATGACTGAAGCTGATGTAGTTGCTTTATTTAATGCAGAAGCAAAAGAATAAATTTTTAGCTGATTCATAAAGACAAAAAAAGAAGCTTCATTAAGAAGCTTCTTTTTATCGCAACTCAGATTATTGAGCGGCTTTTTCTGCTGCAATCGAAGCAATTGCGGCATCAACACCATCAATTGAGTCTGCTGCTTTTTTAATACGCGCTAAAGCATCAACTAATACATCATCAGCAGTTGCATAAGAAATACGCATAAAACCACCTAAACCAAAAGCATCACCAGGTACAACAGCTACACCAGTTTCTTCAAGCAACCATTCAGAGAATTCTGTGCAAGATTTTAAACCTTTGGCACGAATTAATGGACGGATATTGGCATAAGCATAGAATGCGCCATCAGCAGGCAAACAAGAAATACCGTTGATTTCATTTAAGCCATTTACCACAAGGTCATGACGGCGTTTAAACGCTTCAATCATTGGTTTTAATACATCTTGCGGACCGTTCAATGCCGCTTCTGCCGCAACTTGAGAAATTGAAGTTGGGTTAGATGTCGATTGAGATTGAATATTTTTCATCGCACCAATGAGTTTTGCTGGACCAGCAGCATAACCAATACGCCAACCTGTCATTGCATACGCTTTTGATACGCCGTTAAGGACAATTGTACGATCATATAAGTCAGGTGCAATTGTTGCGATGTTATAGAACTCATCTTCCCAACGAATTGGTTCGTACATGTCATCAGAAGCAATTAATACTTGTGGATGACGACGAAGTACCTCAGCCAAAGCTTCTAATTCAGCTTTGGTATAAATCATACCTGTTGGATTAGACGGGCTGTTTAATACAAGTAAACGTGTGTTTGGTGTAATAGCAGCTTCCAATTGTTCTGGTGTGATTTTGAAGCGTTGTTCTTCACCACATTTCACAATAACAGGCGTACCTTCAGCAATAATTACCATATCTGGGTAGCTTACCCAGAATGGCGCAGGAATGATTACTTCATCACCTTTGTTTAGTAAGGCAAGTGCCAAGTTAAAGAAACTTTGTTTACCACCGCAAGAAACCAAGATTTGGTTTGCTTGATAATCTAAATTATTATCGCGCTTTAATTTTGCAATAATTGCTTTTTTCAAGCTTGGAGTGCCGTCTACAGCTGTATATTTTGTAAAGCCTTTATTAATCGCTTCAATTGCAGCATCTTTGATATGTTGAGGGGTATCAAAGTCTGGTTCGCCTGCACCTAAACCAATCACGTTTTTACCCGCAGCTTTAAGCTCAGCAGCTTTATTGGTTACTGCAAGTGTAGGGGACGGTTTGATGGCATTGACACGATCAGAGAGACGTACGTCCACGGCATTATTCCTTCTTATGGGATTAGAAAATAAAAAAGCAGCTCATTTTAGCTTAAATCGGTTTATTTGTGGCTGAAACTTACCTTTATTGAATAAAAAGTTACTAAATTATAGGTTTAGATCGTGCAGTACTTTTTACATATTTTATTTTTAGCAAAATAATAAAAATCTATTACAATGGGCGCTAGAAATTTAAATTTCGAGAGAATTTCAATGACTGCGCAACAACCTAAAGCCAAGAAAGCTTTAGTCAAATTACCTTTCCCTATGCCATCTACTCAGGATAACTCTGAGGATGCTACGCATAATCAGGTGCGACCAAAACCTGAGCAATATGCAGATCGTACTTGGATGCCACCGCGTGGTACACGTCGTTCGATGGGGAAACGATAGTTTTTGATGGAGGATACTTTCCCAGTAGCTTCCTAAAAGATGAGTCGATAAAAAAGCCAATGACATGTTTATATAAACGTATCATTGGCTTTTTTTATTTGATTAATTTTTATCTCTGTACACGACAAATTTCATAGGGCCCTTGTCCTATCAGGCTTTTTCTTTCTTAAAATTGCGAGCACTTTCTTAAATTCTTCTTTTTTTCCAAAACCAATCAAACGTAGAATAGCCATTTGAACATAGTCCAAACCGTATCGAAATAAACTTACTGAAAGTCGTCCATGCTTCTTTATTTTTATCGTTTTTTTTCGATCATGTTGCCATTCACCTGTTAAATAGCACCAACAGAAACCGATCGCTAGCACTGCTATCAATTTCTTGACTCGTCTAGGGTCTGTTAAACGAGTATTTTCAAGATTGAATCCACGTCCTTTGAGACAACTAAATAAGGTTTCGATTTCCCAGCGTAATGCATAATCACGAATAGCAGAAGCATTAAACATACGAGAAACAACAAGTAAAAGTTCTCCATCTTCTAATCGTAGCGCACTAATATACAGTTTCACTCGACCAACCCAAATACGTCGTTTACGACATTCAGTTTGACCAACTTGAAGATGACGAAATAAATCACTAATTTTATGATTCTTGGCTAAGTGATTGGTCACAATAAAGTTTTTTTAACACGTATACAGAAGTTAATGTCATTTTCAATTCACCATGTAAACCATTTCTCACCGATAAATTCTCTGTCTGCGAACACATTCACAATACGATCTTTACCAAAAATGGAGATAAAGCGTTGAATCAAAGCAATACGCTCTTTTGTATCTGAATTTCCACGTTTATTGAGCAATGTCCAAACAATAGGTATCGCTATTCCACGATAGACGATGGCTAACATCAAGATATTGATATCTCGTTTTCCCCATTTCCAGTTAGTTCTATCCAAAGTTAATTGGACTTTATCGAATGAAAATATATTGAAAATTAACTGAGAAATTTGACGATAATCGAAGTACTGATCTGCAAAGAAGCGTTGTATACGTCGATAAAATGATTGTGGTAAGCACTTGATGGGTAAGGCTTTAGATGCAGAAGAAAGATTACATGTCTGTTTTATAATTAATGCCAGCATAATCAGTGTAAAACATTTTACATGTGACTTGTTCCACTTTAGATATTTGTTTAAGATGAGATATAACTCATTGAAATGTGTCATCATATTCGTCGTCAGAAAACAAGTATTATGCCATTATTTCAATGAGTTATCTTTTTTTGTCGTGTACAAAGAATTTTTATTTATTACCAATCTTAAACGCTGCTAAAAATGCGGTTGGTTTATTGGCATCAAACACAACTCCATCTAAACGACTGGTTTGTGGTGGTTTTATGAATGTTGCTGTTGCAAGGTTTGGAAATTGTTCTTTTTTCATTTTGCCTTCAGCGATTAAACTATTTACAGCCTTTGTGTAGATGTCTGGGCGATAGGCTTTTTGAGCGGTTTCAAGGTACCAATTATTCGGTTTAGTCTCCGCAATTTGTCCCCAGCGACGCATTTGAGTTAACCACCAGATTGCATCTGAATAGTAAGGAATACCATATTGTCCTGTAAAGAAAGTATTAAATGATTTTAACGGGCGAATATCACCTTTTTCATATTCAAAAACACCCGTCAAGCTATTGGTAATAATATCTTCATCGACACCAATATAATTTGTTTGAGCGATGAGTTTAGCTGCTTCTTTACGATGTGCATAATCATTTTCATCTAACCAGTTTGATGCACGAATCAGTGCTTTTACAACTTTTACTGTGGTATTTGGATTTTGTTCTGCAAACGATGTGGTAACTCCAAATACTTTATCAGCACCATTGTCCCATAACACATCAGATGTAATGACGGGAACACCAAAGCCTTTTTTCACTGCTTTTTGATTCCAAGGTTCACCGACTGAGTATCCTAAGGTTGTTCCTGTTACCATTTTTGCCATCATTTCTGGTGGTGGTACAACGGAAAGGGTTACGTCGGCACCGATATTGCCACTCAAATCATTTTTATTTGGATCATACATACCTGGGTTGATACCACCAGCAGCTAACCAATAGCGCAACATATAATTATGTGTGCCTGTTGGAAAAGTTATGCCTAAATTAAAAGGCTTATGCTTTTGTTTGTATTGATCCACAATCGGTTTAAGCGCTGATGCACTAATCGGATGCTGCGGTTTACCGTCTTCTAGTGGAATGTTATTTTTCATTTCCGACCATATCGCATTTGAAACGGTGATCCCTGCACCATTGTAAGACATGGTAAATGGCGTGATAATTTCTGTACCACTTGGTTTTTCCGTCATGGACGCAAGTGGCATTGCGGCAAGCATTTGCGCACCGTCTAATTCACCTTTTTGTACACGTGTATATAACAGCTTCCAGTTGGGTTGTACTTCGAGTTGGACTGATAGCCCTTCGTCTTTAAAAAAACCTTTCTCAACAGCAACGGCTAAAGGTGCCATATCTGTTAGTTTAACAAAACCAATTTTTAGCGCCGTTTTTTCTGTGGTTGATTCAGCTGCGTTACTATCAGGGGATGGCTGGCAGCCAGTGACGAATAAAAGAAGGCTCGCCATATAAGATATGATGAATGCCTTATTAAAAAATACTTTTCTCATGTAATTCCCCGTCAGTAATAAACATCAATAGATAAAAAGCAAAAAACATGCCATTATTTTTATTTTATGTAAGTCATTGAGATTGCTTTAATTTTATACACTTGTATGGATTTTAGTGTTTGCGAATTTTATGATGATTTTTTATTTGTTTTTTATTAAATATCATTGTCTTATAATTTATTTTTTGTGGATTTTGGATGTTGTAACCAAATTGTAATTATGGGAAGAATCAAGTTTTATGCTTGAAGGATAAAACCTGATTCATCATCGAGTGAGTTAATGTTTTTTTAAGGTGCGATGAACAGGATGCTTAATAATGCTTTTGCCCTGCCATAAAGCAATAAAGTCTTGCTCATCGAAATCATAGAGCTCCATTAATGCAATAATTGCACTAACAAAGATCATTGGACCTTCAGAATTATCATGAAAATGAAATATTTTGCCATTCAATTTGGCCAATATATCGTTAATTTCATGTTCACGGCCTCTTCCATAACGATCACGCGGATAAAGTTCTTCATTAAGTACAATTAACGCGATGGCTTTTTCTGAAGGGCTTAGTTTTGTTTGTTCTAAAGCTTCTTCAAAAGATTCATATCCATGATTAAAATAAAAAATGACATCATCGCAAATGAAACTATGAACCATTTGGGCAGTCAGATCTGGAAATTGCGAAACAGCATCGTCCTCGATGTAAGGTCGAAAGGATTCTGGAAAAATCACATTCGAATGAATTCCTTTGAATAAAGGTGCAATCTCAGAGACTTTATAACCCGCAATGCCACAACCGAGTGCCGTTAAAAAATATTTCACTTTAGGATGATTTTTAGCATAAACTTTAAAATCATCGACATAGTGCTCAATTTGAGAAAGTGGCATTTGTTGGATATGTTCATTTAATGTTGGAATAGCAAAACTTTGCCCAGCCCAACCTCGTCCGACACCGTTAACTGCTGCGAAATGTTGTGCCGCGACACGTGCGGCGCCACTATCATGTATTCCAGCTAGATTACTACCAAAAACAAATACTGTATCTTCAGGAAGTTCAGTGACAATAGTTTCATCGTGATATTGATAAGACATATTTTTTATCATTCAAATGTATATTGATCTCATGTTGCAGCCGATTGAATAAGGGGTCAATAGTGCTTTAGATTTTTTCTTATCGTTATTTCTTGATGCTGCTGTTATTCTTCTTGATGGTGCAAGCGATTTTATTGCAGATGTAACTTAAAAGGATAGAGAGCATTGAAACAAGTTTTAGCTATGAGTTTGTAAATTAGAGCATTAAATCAAAAGAGATCTGATTTCGACCATTGGTTTTTGCTTGATAGAGTAAATCATCTGCACGTTGTAATGCGTATTCAATATCATGCACATTATGAATATGGGTTAGACCATAACTTGCTGTCATTTTAATTTGATAATTCGTAAAAGTTGTCTGTTCTAGCAATGTCTTATAATGTTCGATTCGCATCAGGGCGGCAGCAGCGTCCTCTGCGATGAATAAACAAATAAACTCTTCACCACCAAAACGAGCAATAAGATCTTCGGCTTGTTTATCTTTCAGCATCATTTGGCTAACACCATATAAAATCTGGTCGCCAATATAATGTCCCCAAGTATCATTAATGCTTTTAAAATGATCCAGATCTAGACTCACGAGAAAGTATGATTGTGAGGTAAATGACAAGGATGCAGTTTTTTCAAAAAAACCACGACGATTGAGCAGATGGGTCAAAGGATCATGTAAGCGATCGTTATTGAGGTGATAAACGACATCTTTAATTGCACAGCCACTTAATACAATGGCAAATAGGATATTTAAAATAATATTGATAGACATCCCTAATAACCACCAATTAGAGGAGGTTAATGCAATGTGATTGTGATCAATATTATCTAAAAAAAAGAAATTTATTGTGGCTCTAACAAATGAGTAGAGAACGTTAATCAAATAGAAAATGAACACCCAACGATCGAAAGAGCGGCTGTTAGAGAGTTGACGGAATAAATCAGGTAAAACCAATACGCCAATACTTCCTAAAGCAATATTGAGAATCACTAGGCGCAGCCATATTTGTGGTGCTATATAGGAATAATAGGTCAGTGCGAGCAGGGCAGACAAAAAAATTAAAAAAGCAATTCTATGCTGAAAAGTGCTGTTTAGTTTTAAACTAATTGCATAGGCGCCAATCCAACTGCCTAATAAATATAAAACAGATGTAAATGGTGCAGCTAAGGTAAGTTGAGGATTTGACATTAAACATTGAGCAAACAATGCAATAGAGGGAATGGTATATGCCAATCCAATCCATAATAGAAAAATATCAGCCTTAAAAAAAAGACGGCAGCAAGTAAATGCCAAACCAATAAAAAACAGGCAACTGGGGACAATTAATATAAAATATTGCACATTGAGTGAATTCACAGCAATTTTTCTAAATTCTTGATATTTTTGAAAGGTGTAGATTAATGTGCTTTTATATATGAATTCAACACACTTAATCGAAAATATCAAAATAATTGAGTAAAAACTCTAGCTTACTCATATTTTTTTATTCATTGGTAAATAATTTGTATGCATTTACGATTGGCATAATATTTTATAGTGAAATACATAAAAGTGATTGTAAATTGAGTCAATTACCTCCATCAATAAGGCATCGATTGAAAAGGGTATTCTTGTGAGCGAAAACCAACCTTTTGAGTTAGTCACCAATTATCAACCTGCGGGGGATCAACCACAAGCGATTGAAAAGTTAGTTAATGGCATTGAGCATGGTCTTCGTAATCAGTTACTACTTGGGGTGACGGGTTCTGGTAAAACCTATACGATGGCGAATGTGATTGCACAAACACAGCGTCCAACGATTGTCATGGCGCACAACAAAACGCTTGCTGCACAGCTTTATGGTGAGTTCAAAGCTTTTTTCCCGAATAATGCGGTTGAGTATTTCGTCAGTTATTACGATTACTATCAACCAGAAGCCTATGTGCCATCATCCGATACCTTTATCGAAAAAGACTCAGCAATCAACGACCACATTGACCAAATGCGTCTTTCTGCAACGCGTGCTTTATTAGAGCGTCGTGATGCGATTATTGTCGCTTCAGTTTCTGCGATTTATGGTTTAGGTGATCCGAATGCCTATATGCAAATGCTGTTGCATATTGTGCAAGGCGATCGCGTTAGTCGTGATGAGATCATTCGCCGTTTGGTGGAAATGCAATATACCCGTAATGAATTGGAGTTCTTGCGTGGTACTTATCGTATTCGTGGCGAAATCATTGATATTTTCCCTGCCGAGTCGGATAAAGATGCGATTCGAGTGGAGTTATTTGATGATGAGGTTGATTCGATTCGCTGGTTTGACCCATTGACAGGAAAATTGGTGCGTAAAGTGCCACGAGTGACGATTTATCCGAAAAGTCATTATGTTACTCCAAAAGATTATTTAACTCGTGCGATTGATACCATTAAAGATGAATTGAAGGATCAGCTTAAATTTTTCAAGGATCATGACAAATTACTGGAAGCGCAACGTATCGAACAGCGTACTCGCTATGATTTAGAGATGATGCAGCAGTTGGGTTATACCAATGGGATTGAAAACTACTCTCGCCATCTTTCAGGCCGCACAGCAGGCGAAGCGCCGCCGACTTTATTTGATTATATCCCTGAAGATGCCTTGCTGATTATTGATGAATCGCATGTGACAGTTCCTCAAATTGGTGCGATGTATAAAGGTGACCGTTCACGTAAAGAAAACTTGGTGAATTATGGTTTCCGCTTACCCAGTGCTTTGGATAACCGTCCAATGAAATTTGAAGAGTGGGAGCGAATTGTTCCGACCACGGTTTTTGTGAGTGCAACGCCTGCACATTACGAATTAGAAAAGTCAGAGCAAATTGTTGAGCAGGTCGTTCGTCCAACAGGCTTGATTGATCCTGAAATTGAAGTACGTCCAGTATTAACTCAAGTCGATGATGTACTTTCTGAAATCAATATTCGTAAACAATTAAATGAACGTGTCCTTGTGACCACCTTAACCAAGCGTATGGCGGAAGATTTAACCTCATACCTGAAAGAATATGGCGTTAAAGTCGCGTATCTGCACTCGGATATCGATACGGTTGAGCGCGTCAAAATTATTCACGAACTACGTACAGGTGTACATGATGTTCTGGTTGGGATTAACCTACTGCGGGAAGGTCTGGATATGCCCGAAGTTTCTCTGGTGGCAATTCTGGATGCCGATAAGGAAGGTTTCCTGCGTTCAGAACGATCCTTGATCCAGACCATTGGTCGTGCAGCACGTAATGTGAAAGGTAAAGCGATTTTATATGCAGATCGTATTACTGACTCGATGCGTAAAGCGATGGATGAAACAGATCGTCGCCGTAATAAGCAGATCGAATTTAATCAGCTTCATGGTATTACGCCACGTAGCGCAGTTCGCCAAGTGATTAAAGAGATTGATTCAGGTGAAGTATTAACGGACGATCAAATTGATGACAAGGTGCTTGAACAAGCACAGGCAATGAGTGCAGATGAACAACATCTTTTATCTGATCCAAAGTTATTTGCGAAGCATATTACCAAACTTGAAAAAGAGATGTTAAAAGCCTCTAAAGAGTTGCAATTTGAACAAGCAGCAAGATTACGAGATGAAATTGTTCGCCTTAAAGCATATATGTTGCAATCATAACCTCAGGTGAAAGTCCTCAAAAATGATACATATCGCAACAGTTTTTGTTTATTAAATAGGCTATGTTGAAAAGCTAAATATATGACTATTGATAACAAATTTCTGTTTTGAGGATTTCCCATGCCGCTGATTAAGAATTTCCCTAAAGCAAGTTGGCGTTTAACAAAAATTGCAATTGGTGGAGTGGTCTTAACTGGACTGGCTGTAGGAACGATTGCTTATGCACAATCAAAGTCTTTACCTACAGTTGATAAAGTAGAACTGGATAAATATTTAGGTGTTTGGTATGAGGTTGCTCGTAAGCCAATGTTCTTTGAACGTAAATGCGCTTATAACGTGACAGCAACTTATACGTTAAACGAAAATGGCAATATTGTTGTTGATAACAAATGTTATGATAGTGAGGGTGCTTTACAACGCAGTTTAGGTGAGGCGTTTGTTGCGAATGCGCCTTTTAACACCAAATTAAGAGTGAGTTTTTTACCAGAAGGTGTGCGTTGGATTCCTGTTGCACGCGGAGATTACTGGGTTTTAAAGCTTGATGAAGATTATCAAACCGTGCTTGTGGGTGAACCACGCCGTAAATATCTATGGGTGTTGTCACGTACACCTCAGCCGAAAAAAGAAATTATTCATGAATATCTAAATTATGCCAAATCATTAGGCTATGATATCCGTGATGTGATTTACCCTGAACATCGTTAAATGGGTTATACTTAGTTAAAACCATGCTTGCATGGTTTTTTTATTTTTATATAGTGGATAATTCACGTTTTTAAGATACGTCCCAAATGCTTCTGAGGTCAAAATGTTAAAAGGCATCGCTTATTCAGTTTTGGCTTCTGTCACCTTTGGGATTCTGTATTTTTACACTCAATTACTGGGTGCATTAGATAGTGAACAAACTTTTGGGTGGCGAATTATTGCCACAATTCCATTTTTGACTTTATTTATGTGGTTTAGTGGTGACTTGACGCATATCAAAACCATATTTAATCGAATTATAGCAAAGCCTAGTTTATTAGTGTTTCTAATGATCACTTCCGTACTGACCTCAGCACAATTATGGTTGTTTTTATGGGGACCTATGCATGGTCGTGGGTTACAAGTTTCTTTGGGGTATTTCCTGTTGCCTTTGGTTCTTGTGCTTGCTGGAAGCTTTTTATATGGCGAGAAATTGTCTAAGTTACAGTATCTCGCAGTATTTCTGGCAGTATTTGGTGTTGGGCATGAGATTTGGCGCTTAGGTACAATAGCTTGGGAAACTGCTTTTGTTGCTTTAGGCTATGCAGCGTATTTCATTCTTCGAAAAAAAATTCAAACTGATCACTTAGGTGGTTTTTGGTGGGATTTATTCTTGATCCTGCCAATTGCGATTTTCTTTACTCAGACAGGTGAAACTCCATATTTAAAGTTTTTAGAGCATCCTAGTTTGGGAGTTGTGGTTCTAGGTTTGGGTTTGTTGAGTGCGATTGGCCTAGGAAGTTATATTTTAGCAAGTCGCTATTTGCCGCTGATTATTTTTGGTTTACTGGGCTATTTAGAACCTGTTTTATTGGCATTGGCATCGTTGGTGCTTGGTGAAAAAATTGGTCAAGGTGAATGGTTGACCTATATTCCTATTTGGTTGGCCGTATTGGTATTGGTAATTGAAGGGGCGTTACATCTTTATCAGCAAAGGCGTCGCAAGCAGCATTTGGAATTGAATTTAAAACAGTATTCGCAACGTTTAGGCGATGATGAAGAGATTGGGCGCTGAATAAACCAGTTAAACTGGTTTTCTTGCTTTAATTTTAAATATAAATAATAGCTTAGGTTTATGAGTCGAAAAATTAAGATACGAACATATTCTTTAGTTAGGCAACCGACTTCACCATTACAATTGAAAAATGGTTCTCCAAGCCAAGAAATAGGGAAATAGACGATATTTTTCAGAACTAATCCGATCATTCCAATAAAACCCATCGATACTTCACAAGCATGGGGAATGCCAATAAGTAATAGTCATAATTTAAAATTCATTTTAGTTGTTTATGTGCTGTAGATAATTAGAGATCATTTTAAATACTTTATTCTTTTTATTTCATGTTTTTACATTAGGGCTTGTTGAGAATTAACAAAGGCAACTGATTAATTTATAATAGTACTATGGATAGATACATACTTACTGATGCCCAATGGGCAAAAATGGAACCTTTTTGCCTAGGTAAAGTGACCGATCGAGGTCGTAGTGGAAAAGATAATCGATTATTTTTAGAAGCAGTTCTATGGATTGCCCGTACAGGCAGTCCATGGCGTGATCTACCTGCTCATTTTGGTAAATGGAATACCGTCTTTAAAAGATACCGTGATTGGGTGAAAGCTGGTGTATTTGAAGCTATTTTTGCATCTGTAAATGAAGATGTTGATTTGGAATACGCCATGATTGATGGAACGATTGTTAAAGTTCATCGACATGGCCAAGGTGCAAAAGGGGGACTTTCAAACAGTCTATAGGTAAATCTCGAGGTGGAATGACCTGTAAAATTCTTGCCTTAGTGGATAGTCTAGGCAACCTCATTAAGTTTCGATTAATGCCTGGTCAATATCACGATTTAGTAGAAACCAAACCTTTAATCGAAGATGTTGATTTTCAAGCATTACTAGCGGATAAAGCATTTGATGCAGATTGGCTCATCCAAGAACTCAATGAACGTAAAGTGAAAGTGGTGATCCCACCTAAATCTAATCGAAAAGTAATGAGAGCATTTGATACGATTATGTATAAATGGCGTCATCTCATTGAAAACTATTTCTGTAAGTTAAAAGAATTTAAACGTATAGCGATGCGTAGTTGTAAAACAGATACGAGTTTTGAAGCCATGATTCAATTGTGCGCGAGTTTAATTAACTCTCGGTAATTCTCAACAGACCCTAGTTTATACGATTTTTCTCGTTAAATGATTTGTCATGTATCACTTCCGTTTTTGCTTATTTTTAGCATACTGTTTGAGTCAAACAACGATAGCGTTAAGTTATCAGTAAAACTGTTATTAAAGTTAGACAAACAGCATGTATTTAGATGATTGCAAAAGGGTTTCCCTAAAATCACAAAAATAATTATAGGTATTTTATGAATTTATAGTCAATTAGGACAAAATCTTAACTCAATTAACAGCTTTTGATTCAATCTTGATGATAATTCCATTACAATTATGGCGTTTTAAAAATTCACGCCCAGTATAGATATTAAATTTGAGGACGTAACTGTGAGCAAAGACACTATTGTTGCCCTACACGCAGAACATCAAGGTCGTTGGAAAAACCGTGAAGAAATCGCGGAACGCATGATTGCTTTGATTGGTCAATTATACCGTGAGAAAAATATTGTTGTTTCTGTTTACGGTCGTTCTTTAATAAACCGTTCAGTGATTCAAATTTTAAAATCACATCGCCGTACACGTATGCTTGATGTAGAACTTTCAGTTGTTCATACCTTCCCAATTTTGGAAGCGTTAATGAAAATTGAAAACATTGGTTCTGCTGAAGTAGACATCGGTAAACTTGCTGTTGAATATAAAAATCAAGGTGGCGATGTAGATGCATTTGTTGCAAATGCCGTTGCTTCGATTGAAGGTAAAGCAAAATCTGAACAACCTAAAGATGTCGTTCTTTACGGTTTCGGTCGTATTGGTCGTATCTTGGCTCGCTTAATCATTAGCCAATCTGGTTTAGGTCGTGGTTTAAGCCTTAAAGCGATTGTAGTTCGTAAATCATCTGACGGTGACTTGGCGAAACGTGCTTCATTATTACGTCGTGACTCTATTCACGGTACTTTTGACGGTACAATTTCTGTTGATGAAGAAAACGAAGCAATCATTGCAAACGGTCAATTCATTAAAGTGATCTATGCTTCAAGCCCAAGCGAAGTGGATTACACCGCTTATGGTATTGAAAATGCGCTTTTGATCGACAATACAGGTAAATGGCGTGATGCTGAAGGTCTAAGCCAACACTTGAAATGTGCAGGTATTGCACGTGTAGTCTTGACTGCACCAAGTAAAGGTGAGATGAAGAACGTTGTATACGGCGTAAACAATACAGATATTTTAGATGAAGACAAAATCATCTCTGCTGCAAGCTGTACTACGAACGCAATTACACCTGTATTAAAAGTTTTAGATGACAAATACAAAGTATTAAATGGTCATGTTGAAACAGTTCACTCATTCACAAACGATCAAAACTTAATTGATAACTACCACAAGGCTGACCGTCGTGGTCGTGCTGCGACATTAAACATGGTGATTACTGAAACAGGTGCTGCAAAAGCGGTTGCGAAAGCATTACCAGGTCTTAAAGGTAAGTTAACAGGTAACTCTGTACGTGTTCCTACACCAAACGTTTCACTTGCAATCTTGAACTTAAACTTAGAGAAAGAAGTTGATCGTGAAGAAGTGAACGAATACATTCGTCAAATCTCGATTAATTCTAGCCTACAAGGTCAAATTGGTTATACAAACTCGACTGAAGTTGTATCAAGTGACTTTATTGGTTCACGTACTGCAGGTGTGTTTGATGCACAAGCAACAATCACTTCTGGTACACGTTTAACAGCGTATGTTTGGTACGATAACGAAGTTGGTTATAGCTGCCAAGTATTGCGTATCGCTGAACAAATGTGTGGCGTAAGCTATACAAAAATTCCAGCTGAAACAAATGCATAATTTGTGAAAGTATAAAAAAAGGAGCTGATTTAAAGCTCCTTTTTTTATACTTAGGTATATCTAAAATATTGTATTTTAACTGACCGTATGTTTAATTATGCTTCTAATAAATAAAAGTGCTTCATAATGAAAAAATATATATTTACTATTTTAGTTGCAAGTATCAGTATGCATGTACAAGCAAATCCTCAAACTTTTGATTTAACGTGGCTTTGTTGCACAAAGATTTGAAATACAAAGCCCCGTAATTGAGCTAAATTTAATGCGTAACTTGGGTAAGTGGTCGACCTAATTCTGTAAATCTGTTGAGGACTGCCACACATGCATGAATCTTATTGACTTGGCTATCAAAACGCCTTGCACTGAGTTTATCTCCTAATCATTTAATGCAGTGTATCTTGGTTTCTACCAAACTTCGGCGATGATAGTTTGACCATTTTTTCCATAGTGTCCTGCCTAAACGTTTAATTGTTCGAAGTAATTCATTTCGCTCTAGCGAGCTACTCTTTGTATCTTTCCATGGTTTCGCATTTTTTCTAGTTGGAATCACCGCATGTGCTTGACGATCTGCAATGGCCTGACGGCATTGCTTGGTGTCATAAGCTGCATCGGTATAAACAGAGTCAATCTGCTCATCTTGTGGAATCTGTTTAAGTAAATCACCAAGCACCTGTGAATCACTGACATTATTGGTTGTGAGCTGAATAGCCCGTATTTGTAGGGTTTTAGCATCTATACCCATATGTAGTTTACGCCATTGGCGACGATATTCAGGTCCATGTTTCTTGCGTTTCTATTCGCCCTTAGCTAGAACTTCATGCCTGTAGAGTCTATGACTAGACGCAGGCCAATTGGTTGTGCGGTAGATTTTGTGTGTAGGCTTCTTCATTTGAAAATTATATCGATGAAAAAAAACGTTACAGATAGGTTTGTGCAACAAAGCCGAAATTATGTGAAAAATAATTAAAAAGCAGATTTATTTGAGTTTTTTAAAGAAGTTGATTGATTGCTTAATAAAATTCATGCTTAGCTGAGTAAATCTATTCGAGAAATTTATTAAAATGTGGCAAAATAGTCCGCTTTTAAGAATTTAGAGGATTGGCACATGCGCTTTGTTGATGAAGCAGTCATAACCGTAGAGGCTGGCGACGGTGGCAATGGCGTAGCCAGTTTTCGCCGTGAAAAATTTGTCCCTTTTGGTGGTCCAGATGGTGGAGACGGGGGACGTGGTGGAAGTGTTTATATCCAAGCCGATGATGACACAGGTACACTCGTAGATTATCGTTATACGCGTCGATTCCGCGCTGAACGTGGTAAAAATGGTCGTGGTGCAAACTGTTCAGGTCGCGGTGGTGAAGATGTTGTTTTAAAAGTACCTGTAGGTACAACCATCGTTGATATTGAGTCTGGTGATATTATTGGTGACTTAGTTGCCGATGGTCAACGTGTCAAAGTAGCCAATGGCGGTGATGGTGGTTTAGGTAACACGCACTTTAAGTCTTCAACGAATCGTTCTCCACGTAAATGCACTCATGGTATCAAAGGTGAATACCGCGAAGTACGTTTAGAGTTGAAAGTACTTGCAGATGTTGGCTTGTTGGGTATGCCAAATGCTGGTAAATCAACGTTTATTCGTGCAGTCAGTGCGGCAAAACCAAAAGTTGCGGATTATCCATTTACCACAATGATTCCTAATCTTGGGGTGGTTGATGCAGACCGTCATCGTTCATTCGTCATGGCCGATATTCCAGGTCTGATTGAAGGTGCAGCAGAAGGTGCGGGTCTTGGGATTCGTTTCCTTAAGCATTTGGCACGTACTCGTATCCTGTTGCATATTGTTGATGTTCAACCGATTGATGGTTCAGATCCAGCGCATAACGCCAAAGCAATTTTGGGTGAGTTAGTGAAATTCTCGCCAACTTTGGCAAAGCTCCCTGTGGTTCTTGTCTTGAACAAACTTGACCAACTTCCTGAAGAATCAAGAGAAGAGTGGTGTCAGCATATTCTTGATGAATTGCAATGGGAAGGTCCTGTATTTAAAACTTCTGGTTTGATGTCAGAAGGGACGAAAGAAGTTGTTTATTACTTAATGGATCAGATCGAGCAACAGCGTGAGCGTGAAGTTGAAGATCCTGAGTATGCAGCAGAAATGAAAGCATTCCGTGAGCAGCTTGAGGCTGAGACACGTGAACAAACTATCGCAGCAAAAGAAGCTTATCGTGCTATGCGTAAGGCTCAGCGTGAAGCTGGCTTAGAAGACGATGAAGACGATGAAGATGATTTTGATGACGATGAGGATGAAGGCGGCGTAGAAAGCATTTACGTTCGTGATTAGTGAACCGAGGAAAAAATGATAGAAGTGGTCGATGGGCAACGTCAGCTCAATGCGTGTAAACGAATCGTTGTTAAAATCGGATCATCTTTACTCACTGCAAATGGGCAAGGGTTAGATTTAAATGCAATTTCGCATTGGGCGAAACAAATTGCAGATCTACATAATGCTGGGCACGAAATTATTTTAGTGTCTTCAGGTGCGGTTGCGGAAGGGATGGTACGCATGAAATTTGCGAGTCGACCCACTGATTTACCCAGTTTGCAAGCTTGTGCTGCTATTGGCCAAATGGGTTTAATCCATACGTGGTCAAGCGTATTGGATCAACATGGGATTCAAACAGCACAAGTCTTACTCACGCATGATGATCTTGCTGATCGTCGTCGTTACCTCAACTCTTGTGATGCTTTGCAAAACTTGATCGATTGGCGTGTGATTCCTGTCATTAATGAAAATGATACCGTATCTACCGATGAGATTCGTTTTGGTGATAACGATACTTTAGCCGCAATGGTGGCGGGGCAGGTTCAGGCTGAGCTGTTGATTATTTTGACAGATCAGCAAGGCATGTTCGATTCTGATCCGCGTAATAATCCAAATGCCAAGTTGTTTTCTTCGGTTCGTGCATTAGACGATACTTTATTTGAAATGGCGGGTGGTGGTGGTGTTTTAGGTCGCGGTGGTATGGTGACTAAAGTTCGTGCAGCACGTCTTGCAGCGAAGTCTGGTTGTCCTACTTTAATTGCTAGTGGTGAAAGTGACCATGTATTGGCTCGTTTAATGGCGGGTGAGATGCTTGGAACATTATTTACAACTGATAATGACCGTGTGACCGCTCATCAACAATGGCTTGCAGCTCATTTGCAAACCGCAGGTCGTTTAGTGATAGATGATGGTGCTGTTGAAGCGATTAAACTGAAGCATCGTAGTTTATTGCCTGTTGGTGTGAAAGCGATTGAAGGTCATTTTGATCGCGGTGATGTGGTTGAATGTGTTGATAAGAATGGTGCTCGTATTGCTGTTGGTCGCGTGAATTTTAGTTCTCGTTCAGCAGAAATGGTGAAGGGTTTACCTTCTGAGAAAGTCTACCAAGTTTTAGGTGAGGCTCGTTCTTTAGAAATGATTCATCGAGACCACATGGCAATTTACTAAATACAAATATAAAAAAAGCTCGCTTAGGCGAGCTTTTTTACGTTCGTTCTATATTGGGACTAACTCTTAGTGCCTCAAATTTTAATTCTGGAAGTGATTTATTTTCTCCCATCATGTACGGGTGGTCAGCCAATGACAACATATCCAGATCTTCTTCACTATTTCCATAAGCATAGATATATTGATAGTCCTCTAAATTGTATTGTTGCAAAATCCGTAATTTTTTCTGTTCACGGCTACAATCTTCAGAGCGATAACGACCCGTTAAAGTACCATTCTTAATTTCTGTTTGGGTGCAAATCAACTCAATACTAAGCAATTCACAGATTGGTGCTAAATATAAATCGACTGACGCAGAAACAAGAACAATATGATCACCACGCTGTTGATGGAGATAAAGCTGCTTTAGTAAAGCTGGATCTAATTGTTTTATTAATTTTTGCGCATATTCATCAACCAAATTTTCAACAAATGTGGCGGAGATACCTTCAAACATCGTTTGAAATAGTCGAGGTCTCATCGCATGTGCAGGATATAAGCGTAAATAATAGGCTTGAATCCAAGGGAGTATGGTTAAGCCTTTTTTTACAATGTGACGCTTTGATAGGGTAAAGAAAATAAACCCCGTAAAACTATCTTTAGGATAGAGCGTGCCATCAAAGTCAAATAAAGCAAGATTTATAGTTTTATGCGTTTGGCTCTTTGCATGCATGTCTCATATCGTCCATTTACACGGCTTGCAAACCAATTTGTATTGTAATCACGACTCAGTTTTGGTCCTGAAATAACGACTTGTGGCATGGTTGCATAAATTGGTTCTTTTTTGGTTTTATTTTGATATAGCTTTTGTACAGCTAAATAAGTTTGAGTATCTTCAAATTTTTTCTCTTTCTCTTTTTTCAAATCATCACGAATTTGGCGTGGTGTCACTAAAATATTATTTTGAGCGAAAACAGCGATGAGCTCTTTTTCACTTTGGCTTTGGTTTGATTTCACATCGCCATCTTTATTGTAAAGTAATAGATCACCATCGAGACTGATTTCAGTCTTGGTGAGTGCATTTAACATGCTTTGAAACGCTGCATTTCGACTTGAGTAAACACCAGAATTGTAGTCTGCAAAGCGATAGATTGCTTTGTCATAATCAGCAGGATATTCCATTAATCGATGAATACCATAGTATAAACCCCCATATTGGGTATATAGATCATTACGCAATTCGGCAATACTACCACTTTGGCGTTTATGTTCTTTGGCGTAATTAATATGGACCTGCATTGAACCCAATGTCGTAATCGGATTCATTTTTTCCCCGATATCTTGTCCAACGAGTTTCGCTGCACCCGTTAATGCACTGACATGATAATGTTTTGACATGTAGTCGAAAATCTCACGGTAGAGCAAATCCAGCTCGCGCTCCGTTTTAACTTTACGCATTTGACTCATGTAATTATTTTCTGGAGACGGTTGATTTTTGAGTACGTCCTCAAAATAGCCTGCAATTGTTCCGCCGATGGTTTCACCCAACTTTGCTTCAAATTTTTCTTTGAGTCGAGTATTAATTTCTTGTACTGCTTTTTCTCCAAGTCCTGGGACGGCTGGATCAGCAACAAAGTTGGATTCTTGATCTACCACAGCAACCACACTACATACGTTCTGCTTGGTTTTTGGAATACTGAGTTGTTGCATGATATCAAAAATATCTTGCGCCCATGACTGGCGATCATTTACACGAGGGGGAAGCACTTTCTTAATTTGTTCTGCTTCCATTTCTGGTTCTTTACCATTAGACCACCATGCTTTATCTCCACAAGCTGTTAAGCTGAGACATGCAGTGAGGATGCCCATAATTTTTAATAAAGGACGAGTAGGGAATGATTTATTCATAATCAGAACAACACCACATAAAAAGATGAGTCAAATGGGCGAATGAAGTATACTATGTTGCTCAGAATTTGTAAGAATATATATGTATATCGGTTCATATCAACTGTCAAATAATTTGATTGTTGCACCTATGGCAGGCGTAACAGATAGACCCTTTCGGACACTATGTAAATATTTTGGTGCAGGTCATGCCGTAAGTGAAATGATGACGGCTGATAAAACCTTACGTATGAGTAAGAAAAGTTTATATCGGGCAAATTTTGATGGCGAACTTGCGCCAATTTCAGCACAAATTGCGGGTTCTGACCCAGAGCAACTTGCGGAAGCTGCTCGTTACCAAGTCGCTAACGGTGCACAAATCGTTGATATCAATATGGGTTGTCCAGCCAAAAAGGTTTGTAACAAGTTGGCAGGTTCAGCATTATTACAAGATGAAGATTTAGTAGCCCGAATTCTAGATGCGGTGGTTGCGGCCGTGGATGTGCCAGTGACTTTAAAAACCCGACTAGGATCTTTAAATGGTCATGAAAATATTTTGCGTGTGGCAAAACGTGCTGAAGAATCAGGAATTTCAGCTTTAGCCTTACATGGTCGTACGCGTGAAGATATGTATTTGAACACAGCCCGTTATGAGCTGATTAAGCAGGTAAAAGAACTGATTGATATTCCATTGATTGCCAATGGTGATATTGATAGTCCTGAGAAAGCTAAATATGTCCTAGACTATACTGGCGCAGACGCGATTATGATTGGACGTGCTGCCCAAGGTCGACCATGGATATTTAGAGAAATAGCACATTACTTAAAAACAGGTAAACACTTGGCAGCGCCTGATATTGCTGAAGTCAAAGCTGTGCTATTAGGGCATTTATCAGAATTATATCAATTCTATGGCGAATATTCTGGTTGTCGTATTGCGCGCAAGCATATTGCTTGGTACACCAAAGGCTTGCGTTCGAGTAATGAATTTCGCCAAAGTATGTATAAAGTAGAGAGTACTGCTGATCAAGCCAAGCTTGTAGAAGCATATTTTGATCAATTGCTTGATCTAGGGCAGCGTATGAGTGATGTGGAAGTTGAACAAGTCAATTTACTAGACATTAAATAGTGATGCTATTTTTATTTGTTTAAAAGCCTGTAATGATGGATGAGTTTCATTACAGGCTTCCGATTACTCTAAATGTGCAGTGATTTTTTGCAGAATTTGAAAGATCACATCAAATTCACTTTGTAATGGTGTGCTTTTTCGTGTCACCAATGCCAATGTGCGGTTCGGGGCATCTTCAATTGATTTTACTGCAATTTCTTCATTGAAATGAATCATGCTGTTTTTCAAGGCAATTTCGGGTAGCAGTGTAAAGCCAAGATTTGACGACACCATTTCCACTAAAGTTGGAAGAGAGCTTGCCTTTAAACGATGATCATTTTTGCGCTCACCCACAGGGCAGGCACTTAAGGTGTGATCTCGTAAACAATGACCTTCTTCCAGTAGCATCAGACGCGATAAGTCCAAATCATCTAGTGAGTTTGCATTCTCAGCATTCTTGTCATTTTTATTGTAGACAACAAATAAATTTTCTTTTGCAATTTCTGCAACTTTTAATCCACGAGTGTCAAAAGGAAGCGCCAGAACAATCATATCTAAATTGCCGTGTTCTAGCTTTTCTACGATTTTCTCACTTTGAGCTTCATGTAAATGAAGCTGAATTTTCGGCAGTTGTCGATGCACTTCATCAAGTAGTTGAGTCAAAATAAATGGTGCAATCGTAGGAATAATACCGAGATGTAGATCACCTGTTAACGGTTCACTCATTTCTCTACTTAGGCGCATTAAATCTTGTGCATCGGCAAGTAATACTCGTGCACGTGCAACGACTTGTTCGCCTAATGGGGTTAAACGAACGTTTTGACGATCACGCTCAACTAGGACGCCACCTAAGAGGCGCTCTAGTTCCATGATACCACCCGACAAAGTAGACTGAGTGACAAATGAACGGCGCGCAGCTTCAGTAAAATGTAAAGTTTCTGACAACGTAACTAAATACGATAGCTGTCTTAATGAGGGTAATGCAGCCATAGAGTCCTAGTGTGATGATCTAAAGTGATGAGCAAACAAACCGCTAAGTTGTGGAATGAAGTGAGCAGGAATATCATGCCCCATTCCTTGAATTAATTCAAATTTAGCACCAGAAATCGCCTTTGCAACAGCTTTCCCGTGACTTGGTGGTAATAAACGATCTTTTGAACCATGTACAACCAAAGTCGGTTGAGTAATATTTTTGTTCAATGCTAACAAAGAACCTGTACATAATATTGCTAAAAACTGTTGAAGTACACCCGCTGGGTAAAAACTACGGCGATATAGTTTACGAATGGTTTGAATTGCTTCAACTTGATTCACATAACCTGGTGATCCAATAATATGAAATACTTTCAAACTATGATTCACAATCGCATCTTCGTCATGTGCTTCAGGTTTGCCTAATAAACTGAAAAGTTGTTTTGGAAACGGCGGTGGCAGGAAGGGTTGATTATTACTGGTAAATAATAATCCTACTTTCTCAACTTTTTCTGGATATTTCGCTGCTACGATTTGAGAGATCATGCCACCCATTGAAGCGCCTATGAGATATGTTTTTTCAAGCCCCAATTGGTCGATTAACATCGAAACATCATCAGCCATATCATATAAAGTGTAAGGTGCACCTTCGTTACCAAGCCCAATGATGAAGCGACTCATGAGTTTCATCGTATTGAGGCGTTTTCTTTTTTCACGAATTTTTGAAGATAAACCAATATCACGATTATCGAAACGGATAACGCGAAAGCCTTGATCAATCAATGATTTACAAAAGAAGTCAGGCCAAAACAGCATTTGAGCACCTAAACCCATAATCAATAGAATTGTTGGGTGTGCTGGATTGCCGCCCATTTCAACATGCAGTTCAATACCATTACCTAAAGTGACTTTGGTTTCCTGCATAAATGGAGCATAAGGTGACACATTAAATTGTAAAGCACTGTTCATGGCATTCATTCCGAATTGAATTCTTTTTATAGAATTAGAGTCTGCTAGAAATTTCTTTCTTAACAGACTCTAATTTAAACCTTAAACTTGTGCTGGAATCAAGTCTGGAACAAGTTTGGTTAAAGTTAAACGTTGTTTGCTTGCAGTCGCACCTAAAAGCACAAAACCTCTCAATGTACCTTCATCATCTGCTGCTCTAGCAAGCATACCATCTTCAAACTCTTCAGTTTCCCAATTCACGTCCACACCGATTGGTGCAGGTAATACAGTCAATGGTGCAGCAGGTGTTTTTACCGCAACAGGCATTGCAGGGTAGTGTACAGCAGTACTTTGCCCGCTCAGTGTTTTTGCTAATGCACGTGCTTGTTGCAGGATTGGCATGACATATGGCAGTAATGTTCCATTCACTTCTGCACAGTCACCCACCGCATAGATGTCAGGCTGGTTGGTTTCCAATAGGGTATTGGTAATGATGCCACGACTTGTTTGAATATCTGCAGCTTTTGCTAAAGATATATTTGGCTGTAAACCAATCGCTGAAAGAACGATATCTGCAATTAAAGTCTGACCTGTTGCCAAAGTCACTTCGTAATCTTCACCATCATTGATTTTCGTTACTTTTTCAACAGTGGTCGACAATGCGAATTTAATACCCGCTTGCTCTAAGTTTGTTTTAAATGCTTCAGCAACGTGATTTGGTAGCAAGCGACCAAGTGGTTGTGGTGCAAGATCAATTACTGTGACATCGTAGTTGCTATGTAATAAATCATTGGCAAATTCACAGCCAATTAACCCAGCGCCTAGAATCAAAACGCGTTTATCTTTACGCTTTGCTAAATTTTCACGGAACGTACGGTAGTCGATCAAGGAATTCACGACATGAATATCATCACTACCATCACCAGCAATTGCTAAACGAATTGGGTTTGCACCTACTGCAAGGACCAGTTTTGAATAAGGTTGAGTGAAAATTTCACCATTTTTTTCTAAAGTGATTTCATGTTGTTCAGCATTAATTTCTTTCACCAAGGTTTCAGTTTCAATGCGCATATTCAGTTGCGTTGCCATTTTAGCTGCATCACCTAGGGCAATTTGTTCAGGTGCTTTATTCCCTGCAAAGGCATTAGATAATGTTGGTTTTGCATAATTTACCGCATCATCTGCGCAGATCATAACGAGTTCTTGTTCTGGGCTGAGTTTGCGAAACTCACGTGCAACAGTATAGCCTGCCATGCCCGATCCGATGATGACGATAGGATGCATTATATTCTCCAGTATTTCTTTCAATAAAAACAAACGATAGGAAAAAAAAGACCATGATCATGATCACGGTCTTTTAGATCTATTTAGATTTCAATCATTTCAAAATCAGCTTTTGAAACGCCGCAATCTGGGCAAGTCCAATCATCAGGGATATCTTCCCATTTGGTACCTGCTGCAATGCCGTCTTGTGGCCAACCATCTGCTTCGTCGTAAATCCACCCACAAACGATACATTGATATTTTTTCATGTGACTCTCCAAACTGATAGGTATGCTCAAATTGCCTTTCAGTAAAACTATTCCATAATGTCGCTACGATCGCTGCAATACAACAAACTTGTGTTGATCAGGAGTTAGATTTTTACGCAGAACGCCATTTAAGTAAAGCAAATGCAAGAGTTTAATCATTTATGTAGAAAGTGGAATGGCAATTTGTTCTGAAAGTCTTGCTATTTGAGCAATTACTCTAATTTTTGTAGATATGTATATGCTTATAGCTTTTTAAAAACAGTAAAAGTATAAATATAGAGTGGGTGAAAAATAACCATTTAAAATTAAAAGATCAAAAATATCATCATAATTATGAGGAAAATAAAAATGCAGACCTGATCTTACAATATTGAAATTAAGGCTTCGAAGCAAAAAGTGTGGGAAATATTATGGCAAAAAGAAAGTTACCAAGCTTGGGCGCAATTTTTTCTTGCAACTCGACCATACGATCAGACTAGAAAGTAGGCGGTAAAACCTATTTCTATGATGATAAGGGGGTGGCATGATTTCAACAATCGAACGTTTAGATGAGCCGAATGTGATTATTTTTAAACATATCTAGATGATTCAAGATGGAGAGGAAGATACTGAAAGTGACGATGTAAAATCTTGGGCAGGTGCATTAGAAAAGTACATGTTATTTGATTCGGATGACGTTACTCAACTCTATGTAGAAGTGGATATTCAACCCCAATATATTGAAATGATGAATCAAGGATTTGAAAAAGGGTTAGCTTTGGTTAAACAATTCGCTGAGCAATAGAAATCATTTTAAGTACATATTTATTGCAAGATAAAAGTATTATTTTCGCTTTGAAATTGATAAATCTTTGCTTTTTTCACGATTGTGTGACTGAAATGGTGCGAAAATGGGCTTTGATCTGCTATTCTATGCCACTTCAATTTTACTTAAATCGAGGCAGAGATGACGCAACAAAACGCTCAATCGACTTCTGAACAAACACTTTCCGAAAACGATTTAATCGCACAGCGTCATGCCAAGTTAAAGCAAATCCAAGAGACTGCTAAACAAAGCGGTAAAAGTCCTTGGCCGAATACCTTTAAACGTGAGCACTATACAGGTGACTTACAGGAACAATTTAAAGATCAAGATAAAGCACAAATCGAAGGTGCTGAAAAAGTTTATGTAAAAGTCGCGGGTCGTGTCATGTTGAACCGTGGGTCATTTATTGTGATCCAAGATATGACAGGTCGTATCCAACTTTATGTAGATCGTAAAGGTTTGCCAGCAGACGTTTTAGAAACGATTAAAAGCTTAGATCTTGGCGATATTATTGCCGCTGAAGGTTATATCGGACGTTCTGGCAAAGGTGACTTATATGTACACCTTGCAGGATTTGAATTATTAACCAAATCACTTCGTCCGCTTCCAGATAAATTCCACGGTTTAACGGACACAGAAGCGAAATATCGCAAGCGTTATTTAGATTTGATCGTTAACGAAGAAACACGTAAGACTTTTGAAATTCGTGCCAAAGTGGTTGCAGGTATTCGTGCGTTCTTAACCAATGAACGTTTCATGGAAGTTGAAACACCAATGATGCATGTGATCCCGGGTGGTGCATCTGCAAAACCATTCGTAACACATCATAATGCATTGGATATGGAACTCTATTTGCGTATCGCGCCAGAGCTCTATTTAAAGCGCCTTGTAGTGGGTGGTTTTGAGCGTGTGTTTGAAATTAACCGTAACTTCCGTAATGAAGGGGTGTCAACACGTCATAACCCTGAATTTACCATGATCGAGTTTTATCAAGCTTATGCTGATTATAAAGATTTGATGGCATTAACTGAGAATATGCTTGAAAAACTCGCAATTGATATTTTAGGTTCTACCGATGTGCCTTATGGTGATGAGGTGTATAGCTTCAAAGGTCCATTCAAGAAAATATCAATGTTTGACGCCATTCTTGAGCATAATCCAGACTTTACGCCAGAAAATGTAAATGATCGTGAGTTCTTGGCTAAATTTACTCAAGATGTGTTGAAAGAAAAAGTGAAGCCTGGTTTCGGTTTAGGCAAATTACAAACAATCGTGTTTGAAGAAACCGTTGAAACTAAACTTCGTCAACCAACATTCATTACAGAGTATCCAGCTGAAACCTCACCACTCGCTCGTCGTAATGATGATAATCCACATATTACAGATCGTTTTGAGTTCTTTATTGGTGGTCGTGAGTTGGCAAATGGTTTCTCTGAGTTAAATGATCCAATTGATCAGGCTGAGCGTTTCCAAGCACAGGTTGAAGAAAAAGATGCTGGTGATGATGAAGCTATGCATTATGATGCAGACTTCATTGAAGCATTAGAATATGGTTTGCCACCTACAGCAGGTCAAGGAATTGGTATTGATCGTTTGGTTATGCTATTTGCTAATGCGCCAAGTATTCGTGATGTATTGTTATTCCCACACATGCGCCGTAAAGATTAATTACTCACTTATTATTAATAAAAGGCCACTTTAAAAGTGGCTTTTTATTTTGTTGGTTAACAAATGTAATTGTTTGGTTTGATGATTGAAAAAAAGTATAAAAAACGATGATGTGCTAATGAATAAATTTGAGAACAGTTAAGGTATGTTTGTAAAAAAATCGCTTTATATCGCATTATTTTCGGCTATTTCAGCTGCAAAGTTGTCATTAAAAAGTAAACATGTATTCTTTTCCGAATTGGTTTGATATTTTCTCCACCCATTGCTCTATTTTATCAGCTGTCATGACTTGAAAATCTCGCCAATAATATTTCATCTGCTTCCATACCATCTCGATTCGATTTAACTCAGGGCTATAAGCTGGAATAAAATACAGATTCGTCGAAAAGTTAGTTTTAAGTAGCTCTCTCAGATCAGGTTTGAGCTAGTACACCTTGAAAGGTTTAGATTTAACATGGACACATTATTTAAAGCCAACGATTCCATTGAAAATTAATGGTTGGGTGAGTGACTCGGATGTCAATGGTAATGATGGTGGTATTTCTGTTGGCGTTGAGATTCCATTGGAAAAAAATATGTTCCGTTTCTAGTCTTAACTAAATAGATAGGAAGCCGAATTCGGCTTCTTTTTTGTTTAATTTAATTTCATGTTATTTTTAACAGTCCTTCTTTTCTTTCTGAGCTATGCATATCACAATTTTGCATATTGATATGAAAAAACAAGCTAAAGAAGCCGTTCTAAATTATTATAATGGATAAACTTTACTAGATTGCTCATTTGTCCGCTAGTAAGAATATCGATATCACGAAAAATTGGAGTTGTTATGATACTCGTTCCTCCACACGGTCTTCCAAGTGGTGGTTTAATACCACTTATAGATTTTATGGGTAACATTGATAAGGGGGGATATGTACATGACTGAAAATAGATTAACTCACCTCAAGCAACTTGAGGCAGAAAGTATTCATATTATTCGTGAAGTTGCAGCTGAATTTGAAAATCCAGTGATGCTTTATTCAATTGGTAAAGATTCAGCAGTCATGTTACATCTTGCCTTGAAAGCATTTTATCCTGCTAAGCTTCCTTTTCCACTCCTGCATGTAGATACAGGTTGGAAGTTTAAAGACATGATCACATTCCGTGACAACATGGCAAAAACTCATGGCTTTGATTTGATCGTACATCAGAACAAAGAAGGTCGTGATGCAGGCATTAACCCGTTTGATCATGGTAGTTCAAAATATACCGACATCATGAAAACTCAGGGTTTAAAACAAGCATTAGATAAATATCAGTTTGATGCTGCGTTTGGTGGTGCACGTCGTGATGAAGAAAAATCACGTGCGAAAGAACGTGTTTATTCATTCCGTGATACGAAGCATCGTTGGGATCCAAAAAACCAACGTCCAGAACTTTGGAATCTTTACAACGGTAAAGTGAACAAAGGTGAAAGCATCCGTGTTTTCCCTCTATCTAACTGGACTGAGCTAGATATTTGGCAATATATTTACCTAGAAAATATTCAACTTGTTCCTCTTTATTTCTCGGCTGTACGCCCAGTTGTAGAGCGTAGCGGTACGTTAATTATGGTCGATGATGAGCGTATGCGTTTAAAGGAAGGTGAAGTTCCTCAAATGAAATCGGTACGTTTCCGTACACTTGGTTGTTACCCATTAACAGGTGCAGTTGAGTCTGAGGCGGATACATTGCCTGAAATTATCCAAGAAATGCTTTTGGCTACCAGTTCAGAGCGTCAGGGTCGTATGATTGACCATGATGAAGCTGGCTCAATGGAAAAGAAAAAGCAGGAAGGTTATTTCTAATTTCCTTAAGCAAGTCCCTCTGTTAAAAGAGGGATGTAGGGAAATTACAAAATTAGATTTCAAATTTTGTGGAGTTTTGAGCAATGTCTCATCAATCAGATCTTATTAGCCAAGATATTTTGGCATATTTAAAACAGCACGAAAATAAAGACCTTTTGCGCTTCTTGACTTGCGGTAACGTCGATGATGGTAAGTCAACGCTAATTGGTCGTTTACTTTATGATTCAAAGTTGATCTATGAAGATCAACTACAAGCAGTAACGCGTGATAGTAAAAAAGTAGGCACAACGGGCGATGCGCCTGACCTTGCTTTACTGGTTGATGGTTTACAAGCTGAACGTGAACAGGGGATTACGATTGATGTAGCCTATCGTTATTTCTCTACAGAAAAGCGTAAGTTCATCATTGCTGATACGCCAGGACATGAGCAATATACGCGTAACATGGCAACAGGTGCATCAACGGCTGATCTTGCGATTATCCTGATTGATGCGCGTTATGGTGTGCAAACGCAAACTCGCCGTCATACTTTTATTGCAAGTTTACTTGGTATTAAAAATATCGTTGTTGCGATCAATAAAATGGACTTGGTTGAGTTCTCTGAATCTCGTTTCAACGAAATCCAAGTTGAATATGATGCATTCTTAAGCCAGCTTGGTGAGCGCCGTCCAGAGAATATTTTATTCGTGCCAATCTCGGCATTGAATGGCGACAACGTTGTTAATCCATCTGCAAGTACGCCTTGGTACAAGGGGCAAACCTTGATGAGCATTCTTGAGTCAGTGGAAATCAAGCGTGATTCGAACAAAAAAGAATTTCGTTTCCCTGTTCAGTATGTGAATCGTCCAAATCTTGATTTCCGTGGTTTTGCAGGTACGATTGCACTGGGTGAAATTAACGTTGGCGATGAAATCGTTGCTTTACCTTCAGGTAAAAAATCAACGGTGAAAGAAATTGTCACTTTTGATGGAAACCTTGAACAAGCAATTGCAGGTCAAGCGGTTACTTTAACGTTAAATGATGAAATTGATATTTCACGTGGTAATGTTTTAGTTCGTGCAGGTGAACAACCGCTTATTTCGCGTAGTGTTCGTGCTTCTGTGGTGTGGATGAATGAACATCCATTGGTCAAAGGTAAATTGTATAACGTCAAAATTGGTACGCAAACTGTTCCTGCAAAAGTCAGTGCGATCAATTACCGTGTCAATGTCAATACACTTGAACATACTCAAGTTGAAGAGCTTGAGTTAAATGCAATTGCAGATCTTGTAATTGAGTTTGATGCTCCAGTGGTATTTGACCAATATCAAGACAGCCGTTATACGGGTTCATTGATCTTTATTGACCGCTTAAGCAACGTTACTGTTGGTGCGGGGATGATTGAAGCAGCAGTAGAATGGACAGCGCATAGCAATCCTGTCACTGCGGAAGATCGTGCTGCGCGCTTAGGTCAGAAACCTGCTGTGATTGGTGTTTCTGCTCAGTTGATTGAACAGGCTCAGGCTTTGGAAAGTTTGTTGATTCAACAAGGTGTGGTTGCGATTGCAAAAGTTGGTTTAACGACTGAGCAAACTGTTTTATTGCGTGAAACAGGTGTAGTGGTTATTACAACAACTGTTGATGGTACAGATACCGATATTAATGCTGAAACAGTTGAAGAAGCAGCTGAAAAAATCGTGGAGTTAGTTCGTCTTTAATAGCTTGGACTGACTTCTACAAGCCTGCTCATGCAGGCTTTTTTATTTTAAAAATTCGATATTTATATATTTGAAGGTTCTTGATTCTTCGATTTAATTTAAAATACTGATAAATATATCGAGCTGATATTTTTTTATTCTGTTTTGAAATGTCTTTTATGAGACAATAGCTCTTTGAATTATTGTCTAAGGACTCCCATGACTGAGCAAACTCCTGAATATTTAAGCGATATCGAAATTTTAGACATTTTACAGTCTATGAAAAAAGATAAGCTTGATGCAGAAGCGAACGAAATCATCCGTAATGGGGGTAAGGCCGGCCGTCAAGAAGCGCACAAGCAAGCTTTGGTTGCACTGAATACAAGTTTTGAAGATAAATTTGTAGAAGCAGTAACACTTGCATTAGGTTTAAATTCTGGACAAGCTAAAAAAATTCGTTATAAGAAAGATCGTATTCGTATTATGAAAGTGCGAGGTATTGATTATCTTGCGATTGATGGGGCTGAAACAGCTCAAGTTCTGTCTCAGGTTGCTCAAGCAATTGTGCGTGAAGATTCAATAGTAACACATGATCTGCACAACATCTTTCCATTTTGGAAAGAAGGATGGCCAATGGTTCAGTTCGATAATGCGTATAAAATCCTATCAGAAGACATAGCAATTCATTATCAAGCTACATTAGATCAATTAATTTCACTATATGGTGGAAATTAAATTTTCTATAAATCAAATAAATTATTATAAATAACAAGGATGTCAAATTTATGAGTTTGAATATAGAGATGCCACGTGAGGCGTTAGAAGCTTTAAGATCAGGTCAGTTGATAGATGCAATCAAAATTACTCGTGAGAAAACAGGTCTTGGGTTGAAAGAATCCAAAGACTTGGTCGAACGATATTTAAAAGAGCATCCACAAGAGCAAGCGCTGATTCAGGAGCAGTTAGCCCAACGCAGTCGTGGCGGAATCCAAATCTTTATTTTGATTTTCATCATATTGGTGATTTTAGTTTGGTTTTTGACCAGATAAATTAAGCCCTTAAGAGGGCTTAATTTTTATGAGTTATTCAGTTGTTGTTGAAGGTGGTTCATTTTCTAAGCTGGGAATAATTTGAGTGACCAGTAATTGATCAATTTTATAATGGTCAATATCAACTACTTCAAACTTAAAACCCGCATATTCTACTGCATCAGCTGGACGTGGAATTTTGCGTAAACGATACATGATGAAACCAGCAATCGTTTCATAATTTTCATTTTCAGGAAATTCTTCAATTTCCAATACATGTTTCACATCTTCAATTGGGGTGCTACCATCAATTAGCCATGAGTGGTTATCACGCTTAATAATTTGTTGATCTTCTTCCATTGGTGTTACCCAATCACCCATCACAGTAATCATGATGTCGCTGAGAGTAATTACACCAACCACCAAGGCATATTCATTAATAACGACCGCAAATTTTTCTTTGGTTGAACGGAAGCGATCTAGTAATTCTGAAAGTGTTAATGTGTCTGGAATAATAAGAACAGTACGGATTGTTGATTCATTAAGTTGAAGGAGAGATTGATTGTTTAAGATACGAACTAAAATGTCTTTGGTATCAACATAACCAATGACTTGGTCAATTTGTTCATTACAAACTAAAAACTTGGAGTAGGGATATTCGGCTAATTTCTGGCGAATACTGTTCTCATTTTCTTTTAGAGTGAAATAAACCACATTTTCACGTGTGGTCATACTTGATGGTACTGTGCGTTCTTCGAGTTCAAAAACATTTTCAATGAAGTGGTGTTCTTGTTTTTGTAATACACCAGCTTGAGCTCCTGCATCCATAACCGCAGAAATATCATCAAACGTAATATTGTCATCACGAATGGTATTTACTTTAAATAACCGGAACAATAAGTTTGCAATTGCATTGATTCCCCAAGCTAAAGGCTTACAAATCTTGATAAAAACTTGAATCGGCTCAATAACGCGAATGGAAATTTTTTCTGGGGCGATCATTGCCAAACGTTTTGGCATTAGATCCGCGAACAAAATAAACAGGGAAGTTACCAAAGTGAAAGATAAAGCAAAACCAATCGTTTCTAGCCAAGGGCCTACATAAAACTGTTTAAGCATTTCTACAAAAAATGGGCGAAAAGCTGCTTCACCTAAAATACCGCCTAAGATAGCAACAGCATTTAAACCGATTTGTGAGGCTGCAAAAAAGTCCGCAGATTGTTCCTGTAAATCTAAAACTTTTTGTGCTCGAATTTCACCAGATTCAGCCAAAATTTTTAATTTAACTTTTCGTGCGCCAGCAAGTGCAATTTCAGTGAGCGAGAGAAAACCTGCCGCAGTTATGAGCAGAATAATGACAATAATATTTTGGAAGAGACTCACACATCACCTGTGGTTCATCGTTTATTATGAATATGTTGTAACATAAAAAAAGAAGAGAGGTAATTGGGTATTACCTCAGTATAACAATTTTGCTTATGAAACAAGCATATCCGTAGAGGAAATCATATTGTTACAAAGCAATATTTTAGTATTGTGAAAATTGTGAATTATTTAAAAGAAACTCACGATTTTCTTCTTCGATCATTTGGCGTGCTACAAAGAGGATAAGTTGTCTTAACCAACGATGTGCAGGATGATGGTGTAACAATGGACACCAAGCCATTTTAAGCTCAAATTCTGGAATGTAAAATGGTGGGTCTTTAATAAGAAGACGAGGATTTTGTGCTTGCAAACGTGCCATACGTGTTGGCAATGTTGCAATCAGATCAACATTTTGCGCTAAAAGTGCAGGCATTTGATAGTGGCGAGTAAACACGGAAATTTTACGACGCTGACCAATTCGTTCCAAAGCTTGGTCAATCCAACCAAGTCCTGCTTGTTTATCTGGATTTACGCCAAAGCCAACACCCATACCTGTTTTAGAAACCCAAATATGTTGAGCATCTAAATAGCTTTTAAGGTTGAGATGGGTTACAGCAGGGTGTTTATCATTTAAAATACAGCTAAAACTATCGCGCCATACCAAAACCTGATGGAAGCTTTGCGGGATTTCATTGAAGCGGTTAATGGCTAGATCAACTTTGCCTTGTTCCATATCTCGATAAGAGACATCACTTGGAGTTAAGAAGTCCAGTACAACATTTGGCGCTTCAGAGCGAAGTGCTTTTACAAGACGCGGTACAAGCGTTGCTTCAGCATAATCGGAAGTCATTATGCGAAAAACGCGCGTACTGGTATAAGGTCTAAATTCGGTACGTGGTTCGAGAATCATTGACAAATCTGATAATGCATCACGAATACGTGGTTGTAATTCGAGTGCACGCTCAGTTGGTGTCATGCCTTCAGAAGAACGAATGAGTAGAGGGTCGTTAAATAAATTACGTAAGCGACGTAAAATATTACTCATTGCGGGTTGAGTGACACCCAGTTGTTCTGCAGCACGTGTGACATTTTTTTCACGAAGAAGTACATCAAGATAAATTAATAAATTGAGATCAACCCGCTCCAGATTCATAAAAAAAATACCGAAAATAAAATTTTTGAATTGTGATGAATTATGACATAACTAAAGCCGTTTGTGTAACTTAAAACGAGATAAAAGGTATAGCAAATAGTTGAATGGTTTGGTCTTATTAAATTTGAATAAGCTTATAACAGATTCATTATCATGAGGAAATGATATTCAATATATAAAACACGATGGCCATTTCTGCATTTATTCGCTTTATTCATTCATATGTTTTGGTGTTGGATAGTTGTTTTAAATGTATAGAAATAATACGAGTTAGATTGTTTAATGAATAATTTATGATGAATTTTATTTTTAAAAATATTTATATATCAAAGTCTTGGTTTGTTGTTTTGAATATTCTATATCGTTTTATCTGTATATTTCATAAATAAATACTGAAAATTAACCAAGAATATTGGATTAATCTGTTTGCACAGACTAAGCTGTGCAATATGTTGATGAAGTGCTTAAAATCTAGACTATAAAAGCATGGTTTTTTGCGATCATTCGATGCCAATCCCTCTAAAGGAATATATCATGTCTACATATTTAACAGCGATTGATGCAATCCGCGAATTAAAAGCAAAATTCGGCGACACTTGGCGCGATATTAGCCCAGAAGATGCTGCTCGTATGCAAATGCAAAACCGTTTCAAAACTGGTTTAGATATTGCTAAATATACAGCTGCGATTATGCGTCGTGATATGGCTGCTTATGATGCTGACTCTAGCAAATATACTCAATCATTAGGTTGCTGGCACGGTTTCATCGCTCAACAAAAAATGATTGCGAACAAAAAATACTTCGGTACTACTGAACGTCGCTATATCTACCTTTCTGGTTGGATGGTTGCTGCACTTCGTTCAGAATTTGGTCCACTTCCTGACCAATCTATGCACGAAAAAACTTCTGTTCCTGCATTAATCGAAGAAATCTATACTTTCTTACGTCAAGCTGACGCGAAAGAATTAAACGATTTATTCCGTGCTCTTAAAAAAGCTCAAGAAGCTGGTGACACTGTTAAAGCTGCTGAAATCACTGCTCAAATCGATGGTTTCCAAACTCACGTTGTGCCAATTATTGCTGACATCGACGCTGGTTTCGGTAACGAAGAAGCGACTTACTTACTTGCTAAGAAAATGATCGAAGCTGGTGCTTGTGCGCTTCAAATCGAAAACCAAGTATCTGATGCGAAACAATGTGGTCACCAAGCAGGTAAAGTAACTGTTCCACACGAAGACTTCATCGCTAAAATCCACGCTTTACGTTATGCATTCTTAGAAATGGGTCTTGACGACGGTATCATCGTTGCGCGTACTGACTCTGAAGGCGCTGACTTGACTCAAAAAATCCCAGTGGTTAAAGAGCCAGGCGACATCGCTTCTCAATATATCAGCTACTTAGACACAACTGAAATCGACATTTCAGAAGCTCAAGAAGACGAAATCCTGATCAAGCGTGATGGTAAACTTCACCGTCCTAAACGTCTTGCTTCTGGTCTATACCAGTTCCGTGAAGGCACTCAAATTGACCGCGTTGTACTTGACTGTGTAACTAGCTTACAGAACGGTGCTGACCTTCTTTGGATCGAAACTGCGACTCCAAACGTTGAAGAAATCGCTCACATGGTTAACCGTGTACGTGAAACAGTTCCAAATGCTAAGCTTGTTTATAACAACAGCCCATCGTTCAACTGGACTTTAAACTTCCGTCAACAAGCTTACGACCGTTGGGTTGCTGAAGGTAAAGACGTTTCTGCTTACGACCGTGCTAAATTAATGAGCGCTGAGTACGATGCTACTGAATTGGCTGCTGATGCAGACGCTAAGATCCGTACATTCCAAGCAGATGCTGCTCGTGAAGCGGGTGTATTCCATCACTTGATCACACTTCCGACTTACCACACTGCTGCTCTTTCTACTCATGAGCTTGCACAAGGTTACTTCGGTTCTGAAGGTATGTTGGCTTATGTTGCTGGCGTACAACGTAAAGAAATCCGTGGCGGTATCGCTTGTGTTAAACACCAAGCAATGGCTGGTTCTGACATCGGTGATGATCACAAAGAAATCTTCTCTGGTGACAACGCTCTTAAAGCGCACGACGATGCTAAAAACACAATGAACCAATTCGCTGCTCACTAAGTCGCGAACTGATTCGAAAAAACCCTGCTTAAGCAGGGTTTTTTATTTTAATCATAAAAATGCTCGCAACAGCGAGCATTTAAAATTTAAAAAGATTATTCAGCTTCTTTTTTGAGTTGATATTTATCAGCCAAATCACCCGTAATTTCTTTCCCATCTATATCTAGGGTGTGTTGACACTTTTAGCTTAAAAAAATAGCGAAGTAGTAAAATCAAATCGCCAAACCCAATTTTACTATTCGCTATGCCTCGTACCATGCTGACAGATCAACACTGGCAAAAGTTGAAAGTTATTCTGCGTAATTTATCCATTCACCACAACTCAAATTTACGCAATTTTATTGAAGCTATTCTCTATAGAATTAGAACAGGCTGTCCGTGGCGAGATATTCCTTGTTGTTTTGGTCATTCAAACTCTATTTTCAAACGTTTTAATCGTTGGTCAAGCAGCGGTAAGTTACTTAGATTATTCAAATTACTAGCCTCATGCCCCGATATGGAGTGGATTTTTATTGATGGCTCTCATGTACGTGCTCATCAACATTCTGCCGGCATAGCGAATCAATCTATTTCTAAAAGTGTAGGAGGAAACTCCTCAAAAATACATTTGATTGTTGATGCACATGGCAATCCTATTGATTTCATGATTACCGATGGAACCACACATGATGTTAAAGTTGCACCTGATTTAATATCAACATTAGATTTAAAAGAGACAAAAGTGGTATGTGCAGATAAAGGCTATGATTCAGAACCACTGCGTGAACAGATCAGGAAAACAGGGACTAAAGCGAATATACCAAAGAAAACAAATAGCCAATCGAACAATGACCATATGGACTGGTATTTATATAAAATCAGGCATTTAGTTGAAAATATGTTTTGTAGACTAAAGCAATTTAGAGGAATAGCTACTCGATATGACAAGCTCAAAAGAAATTATCAAAGTTCTGTTGCTTTAGCCTGTATATTTTTATGGCTACCTTTATAGGGTTAATTATGAACAGTAAATGTCAACAGACCCTAATGCTTTTAAATAACCCTCAGCAACAAAATATTTACGGCTATCACCAGCTTTATCTAATTCAATAATAGATGAATTTTTGTTATCGAATTGGAAACTACCCTTGCTTTCAAATGGTTTGCCATCACCCTTACCAAGATACGTTTCTTTAATCTCATAAGTTTTATCTGAATTAAGTTCTAGTTCGGTTTTAATACCTTCACAATCTGCACAAGGGAGTATGCCTTTATATGTGCCATTCCAATCTAATGCATTTTCAGTAGTATGTGCAGTATCAGCTACAGTTGCTTCTGATATAGCTTCAGTTGTAGCTGGTGTTTGCTCTTCAACTTTTTTATTTTCAGTTTTACTACAAGCGGCTAATACAAGAGAAGCTAGAGAAATTGCAATAATTGACTTTTTCATTTGGTGTTAAACTCTTTTTTGAAAAATATTGTTATTTAAACTATGGGATTTTAAGAAGAAAGGGTAGTGACAGTATGTAAGGGTTATTTAACCTTTGGTAAATCTATAAATGTCAGAATTTAAATTTATTATTTAACCTACTTATTGCAAAGTATTAAAATTTTAGAAAAAAGTAAATTTTAAATATAAAAAAGCCTTTATCGTTAGATAAAGGCTTTTTTATATTTTGGAGCGGGAAACGAGACTCGAACTCGCGACCCCAACCTTGGCAAGGTTATGCTCTACCAACTGAGCTATTCCCGCAATAGGACGCATTATAGAGAGTTTCATCCAACTGTCAACTCTCTATGTTACTGAGTGTTGAATTAATCAGCACGTCGCCAAATTGTGCCTTGGCGAGTATCTTCTAAAACGACACCTTGATCGAGTAAAGACTGACGAATGCTATCGGCTTTTGCAAAATCTTTAGCTTGTTTTGCATCAACACGTTGTTGAATAAAATCTTCAATTTCTACATCAGAGAGATTAAGCGCTTCTTGACCAATATCAGACTTTAAAAAATCTTCAACATCATATTGCACTAGACCAAGAATGTTCGTCAGATAACGTAGCGTTGAATAAAGAAAAGTTGCTTGTTCAGCCTGTTCTTCTTTAACCGCACGATTTAATTCTTTATTGATTTCAAATAGTACTGCGATTGCTTCCGCAGTATTAAAATCATCACGCATTGCACTGTTGAAGCGTTCAACAAGATCTTGCGCTAAAGTTTCAACTGTTTTTTGACCATAAACTTGCTGATAAGCTTTAAATGAATGATAAAAACGACTTAGTGTGGTCTTTGCTTCTTTTAATGCAACATCAGAGAAATTGACAGGGCTACGATAATGAGATGAGACAATAAAGTAACGAATCACTTCGGGATGGAATTTTTCCATGACATCGCGAATGGTAAAGAAGTTGCCTAAAGATTTAGACATTTTCTCGCCATCAACATTGATAAAACCAACATGCATCCAATAATTGACATATTGTTCACCTGTTGATGCTTCACTTTGTGCGATTTCATTTTCATGGTGAGGGAACATGAGATCTGAACCACCACCATGAATATCGAAATGATTGCCTAAGCAGCAAGTCGACATTGCAGAGCATTCGATATGCCAACCTGGGCGACCATTGCCCCATGGTGAAGCCCATGCAGGTTCATTTTCTTTGGCATGTTTCCAAAGTACAAAGTCGAATGGGTGTTTCTTGTCTACTTCGACATCGACACGTTCTGATGCTCCTGCTTGCATGTCGTCCAATTTACGACCTGATAAGCGACCATATTTATCAAATTTAGTCACTTCAAAATAGACATCACCATTGGCGGAAGGGTAGGCTGTACCATTATCCACCAGCGTAGCAATCATACTTTGCATCTGGTCAATATATTCGGTCGCTTTGGGTGCTTCATCAGGCGGCACACAGCCAAGGTTGGCTGCATCCTCATTCATTGCATCAATAAAGCGTGCAGTGAGTTGCTGGATGGTTTCGCCATTTTCATTGGCACGGGCAATTATCTTATCATCAATATCAGTAATGTTGCGGACATAGCGAACTTTCCAGCCTTGGCTGCGTAAGAAGCGGATGATGTAATCAAATGCAACCATAACTCGAGCGTGCCCAATATGACAGTAATCATAAACAGTCATACCACAGACATACATGTCGATTTGACCTTCTTGACGTGGGACAAATTCAACTTTTTTACGTTGCTCAGAATTATATAGAACAAAAGGTTGCATAAGGGTTTTCAAACACTCTACAAAAATCGTGATTCATCATAACGTATGCATTGTATTTCATAAAGTTATCAGGTGAAAAAAATGGAGGAGTGATTGCCTTTATAAATGCCTATTTTTTAGCAATATCGCATATTATGATTTTTTACTCTTGAGTTTATGATGAATAGCAATCTCAGATGTCTCATTCTTGCTTATCAAAGTGCAGTATGTGAGGTTCTAGCTCTTATGCAAGGATCTGGTATAAAGCAACCTATTACAAATATTGAATGGGCATGTATGGATATCCCTCAACTTGGTAAATTGATAGGAGGTATTCCATATTTTAAACATGGTTTTGGCTGTAAGGTTAAATTACCTAGAGGTGCCGTAGATTTTGATTTTGGAGAGCAGGGGCAGATCAATGGTTTTGATTTATGGAGATTGCTTGATTTTGCTGGTTCAAGATTATTTGAATATGGATTTTCTAGCGAAGCTGCTTTAAAGCAATGTTTTGAAAATGAAGTGAAAGCAAGTCGTTTAGTCTATTCAGGGTATATACTTTATTACTTAGTAGATTCTAGCAATTAACATAAGTTCAATCTCTCTTCATTTTCGATGAAAACTACTACATTTAGAAACGTGCATATTTTTCAATTATGCTAGAATCAGTATCATTCTTTTGATTAAAATCATCTGCCCTCAGGTGGATAGCGTATTATTCTGGGTCAAACTCATATGTCACAAGCCATAAATTTTCAAAAAAGCGCATTAGAGACCCTGCGAATTGAGCAACAAGCCTTAGAAGTTCTTGCAACACAAATTAATGAAAGTTTTGATCGTGCCTGTGAAATTCTTTTGCAGTGTAAAGGGCGTGTTGTTGTGACGGGTATGGGAAAATCAGGTCATATCGGTCGAAAAATGGCAGCGACACTTGCATCAACTGGGACACCATCATTTTTTATGCACCCAGGTGAAGCGGGGCATGGTGATTTGGGTATGTTGGTTCGAGGTGATGTATTAATCGCGATTTCAAATTCAGGCAAAAGTGATGAAATCATGATGCTCATGCCGTTAATCAAACATCTAGGTGTACCATTAATTACTATCAGTCGTGATGATAAAGGACCAATGGCACAGAATGCGGATGTTGCACTGACATTAGGTGAGGCGGATGAGGCTTGTCCTCTAGGTTTAGCACCAACATCTAGTACGACTGCAACACTTGTTTTAGGCGATGCATTAGCCGTCGCATTGTTGGAAGCGCGAGGTTTTACCGCAGATGATTTTGCTCGCTCCCATCCTGCGGGAGCATTAGGTAAACGCTTACTTTTGCATGTAAAACATTTGATGCATACAGGGACTGAATTACCCAAAGTTAAACCTGATACACCGATGAATAAGGTGTTATATGAAATCTCAGATAAACGTTTGGGTCTTACCACGGTTGTTGATGAGAACGATATTTTATTAGGTATTTTTACTGATGGTGATTTACGCCGAATGATTGATCAGCAGCAAGGTTTTGATGTAAATCTCCCAGTTGCTGAAGTTATGACCAAAAATCCACTCACTATTTCTCAAGAAGCCCGTGCGGTGGAAGCATTGGAAAAAATGCATGAGAGAAAGATTAATCAATTTGTAGTTGTTGATCATACCAATAAAGTGATTGGTGTGATTAGTATGCATGACCTTATTCAGGCAGGAGTAAATTAAGCCATGGCATCTTATGCTTTACAAGAACAAGCACGTCATTTACAAGCATTAGTGCTTGATGTGGATGGAATCTTAAGCGATGGCTTTGTAACCCTAACAAACTCAGGTGATGAACTTAAATCATTTGATATTCGTGATGGGTTAGGTATGAAATTGGTTCAACAAGCAGGAATGAAAGTGATTATTATCACTGGACGTAAGAGCAATATTGTTGAAAAAAGAATGACAGATTTAGGTGTTGATCTTATTTTTCAAGGGCGAGAAGATAAAGGTGTGGCATTACGTGAAGCTTGTGCTCAGTTAAATATTTTACCTGAAGATTGTTTATATATGGGCGATGACTGGCCTGATTTATCTGCATTTGCGATTGCTGGCATGAGTATTACTGTTCCCAATGGTCATGAGGAAGTTCGTCGTCGTGCAAATTTAGTCACTCAAGCGATGGGTGGACGTGGCGCAGTTCGAGAAGTATGCGATATGCTCTTATGTTCAAAAGGCGTTTACCAAGAGCTACTTGCAAAATATTTAGCTGTACCACATTAATAGTAGCGCGAATTACCCAAAGGTTAGGTAACTCTGTTTATGGATACCAAGGTTTTATATGTTGTCGCTGTTTTGATTGCTGCTTTAAGTGGTGGCTATTATTATTACAGCGGCAAAGCAAAAAAGTTGGATGTTGATTCAGCGAAAAATATGACTTATTCAGCGCAGGGTGTTCACTTAACACAGACTGATGAGCAGGGTAATTTATACATTCGGGCTGAGGTGAAACAGTTGCAGCAAAATATGCAGCAGAAAACATCCCAACTTGATCAATTAAATGCCGTGATGTACAAGCAGGGTAAGGCTGATGCAACGTTTTATGCAAAACAAGCACAAGCCTATGACGATAATACAAAGATCATATTACAAGGCAATGTCGTTGCAACTAAATTGTCTGATCAGGGGAAAATGGAGTTTCATACTAATGAACTCACAGGATATCCAAAAACCAGAGAATTAGAGACACAACACTCAGTCACTGTACAAACGCCAAGTTCTGAGTTTGTTAGTCAAGGTCTAAAGGCAAATTTGAATGATGGTCAATATGAATTCTATAAAATTCGAGGAAAGTATGCGCCAAGCTTTTAATTCTAAATTTCGTTTCACTTTCCTAAAACAGGTCACTTGTATTGCCGCTGTAGTATTTTCTTCGGCTTCAAGTTTTGCTTTGCCATCAGACCGTAGCCAACAGTTATCATTGGTTGCTGATCGTGCAACCTATAATGATAAAACGGGTGTAACAACCTATACGGGTAACGTAGTGATCGAGCAAGGCACGATGAAGCTTCAGGCTGATTCTATTATTGCGACATTGAATAGCAAAAAAGAAATACAAACGATTACAGCTAAAGGTCAGTTGGCAAAATTTCAGCAGCAAATGGATGCTAAAAAAGGTTTAGCACGTGGTGAAGCACAGACCATTGTTTATAATGCCGATACAGGAATTATTACTTTAACTGGTAAGGCGTATCTGTATCAAGATGGCTCTAGTATTCGTGGTAACAGTCTGAAATATAGTATGAACAAAGGTGATGTAGAGGCACAAGGTTCTTCATCAAATCGAGTTCAAATTATTATTCCGCCATCAAGTTCTAAAAGTTCTCCAGGGGCGCGTGATTAATGGATCAATCAGTACAGCAATCACAAACTTTATGTATTAAACACCTAGCTAAAAACTATAGTAAACGGTGGGTGGTAAAAGACGTTTCATTTACGATGCAAAGCGGTCAAATTGTCGGTTTACTTGGACCAAATGGTGCAGGTAAAACCACAAGTTTCTATATGGTTGTCGGACTTGTTCGGATGGATAAGGGTGAAATCCATTTAGATAATTTAGATTTATCTGATCTAGCGATGCATGAGCGGGCACGTAAAGGTATTGGATACTTACCACAAGAAGCATCAATTTTTAGAAAGCTCACAATTTCCGAAAATATCATGGCAATTTTGGAAACGCGTAAAGATCTAAATAAACAGCAAAGACAGCAACGTTTAACTGAATTATTGAATGATTTTAAAATTAATCATATTAAAGACTCGTTAGGAATGAGTGTATCTGGTGGTGAACGTCGTCGTGCTGAAATTGCTCGTGCGTTGGCAGCTGATCCCAAATTTATGCTATTAGATGAACCATTTGCAGGCGTCGATCCAATTTCTGTAGGTGATATTAAAGATATTATCCAGACATTAAAGAGTCGAGGAATTGGTGTTTTAATCACTGATCATAATGTAAGAGAAACCTTAGCAATTTGTGAGAAAGCTTATATTGTCAGTGAAGGTTCTGTGATTGCAGAAGGAACTCCGCAAGAAATTTTAGATAATGAGCAAGTGCGTAAAGTATATCTAGGTGATGATTTTGTGGTTTGAATCAAATTAAATCAAAAGAGAACCATTTATGGTTCTTTTTTTGGTGGTGTTTCAAAAAGTATGCTGAAACAAAGCAGGTTGAATTTTGATAAAATAGAGAAATGCGAATAACTCTAGAAATCAAATGTCCAACCTGCCTCGGTGACAGTATAAAGAAAAATGGCATCAAAGTAGATGGGAAACAAAACTATCAGTGCAAAGACTGTAAACGTCAGTTTATTGGTGACCATGCTCTGAGCTATCTAGGATGTAATTCAGGCATTACTGGAAAAATATTACAGTTGATGGTCAGAGGTAGTGGTATACGAGATATCGCTGAAGTTGAGCGAATCAGTATCGGTAAAGTTTTACGTACTTTAACCGAATCGACCTACCAAATTCAGCCTAAACAAAGTCATTATGAGTCTCTTGAAGTTGATGAGTTTTGGACTTTTGTGGGAAATAAAAATAATCTCTGTACACGACAAATTTCATAGGGCCCTTGTCCTATCAGGCTTTTTCTTTCTTAAAATTGCGAGCACTTTCTTAAATTCTTCTTTTTTTCCAAAACCAATCAAACGTAGAATAGCCATTTGAACATAGTCCAAACCGTATCGAAATAAACTTACTGAAAGTCGTCCATGCTTCTTTATTTTTATCGCTTTTTTTCGATCATGTTGCCATTCACCTGTTAAATAGCACCAACAGAAACCGATCGCTAGCACTGCTATCAATTTCTTGACTCGTCTAGGGTCTGTTAAACGAGTATTTTCAAGATTGAATCCACGTCCTTTGAGACAACTAAATAAGGTTTCGATTTCCCAGCGTAATGCATAATCACGAATAGCAGAAGCATTAAACATAGGAGAAACAACAAGTAAAAGTTCTCCATCTTCTAATCGTAACGCACTAATATACAGTTTCACTCGACCAACCCAAATACGTCGTTTACGACATTCAGTTTGACCAACTTGAAGATGACGAAATAAATCACTAATTTTATGATTCCTGGCTAAGTGATTGTTCAAAATAAAGTTTTTTTAACACGTATACAGAAGTTAATGTCATTTTCAATTCACCATGTAAACCATTTCTCACCGATAAATTCTCTGTCTGCGAACACATTCACAATACGATCTTTACCAAAAATGGAGATAAAGCGTTGAATCAAAGCAATACGCTCTTTTGTATCTGAATTTCCACGTTTATTGAGCAATGTCCAAACAATAGGTATCGCTATTCCACGATAGACGATGGCTAACATCAAGATATTGATATCTCGTTTTCCCCATTTCCAGTTAGTTCTATCCAAAGTTAATTGGACTTTATCGAATGAAAATATATTGAAAATTAACTGAGAAATTTGACGATAATCGAAGTACTGATCTGCAAAGAAGCGTTGTATACGTCGATAAAATGATTGTGGTAAGCACGTGATGGGTAAGGCTTTAGATGCAGAAGAAAGGTTGCATGTCTGTTTTACAATTAATGCCAGCATAATCAGTGTAAAACATTTTACATGTGACTTGTTCCACTTTAGATATTTGTTTAAGATGAGATATAACTCATTGAAATGTGTCATCATATTCGTCGTCAGAAAACAAGTATTATGCCATTATTTCAATGAGTTGTCTTTTTTTGTCGTGTACAAAGTGCCTGCTCACCGATTTTTGCATGTAACTTTTTAAGATCAATGGGAGTTCTGATGGAGCTTTTGATTGATCGAAAGCTTGCGAGGAAGCTGAGATTAATTGATTTTTCCAGTCAATAATTTGGTTTTGATGAACATCAAACTCAGAACTCAATTCAGCAAGTGTTTTTTCTGCGTTGATCGCAGCAAGTGCTACCTTAGCCTTAAAGTCGTTTGAATGATTTCTTCTTGGTCTACGCGCCATAAAATACTCCATATATTGATGTTTATAACATCATTTGAGGAGCAGAATATCACTTATAGGAGTTGTTCAAATTTCCGGATCCATCTCTCTCTTCGACTGGAAATCTAAAAACCATAAGAAAATATGGTATTCGATTTATGTTTGGTATCGACTGTAACCGTAAGGTTTCCCCAGAAAAAGGACAATGGTTTCAACTGCGTTTATTGCCAGATTTCCATCAGGGTCAAGTGGTCTGGCTCAAAGATTTTGGCTTTGTACAATTATTTAAGACTCAGTTAAAAGAACAGCAGATGTTTTATATTGTGCATCAAGATGAAGATGATTTATTGTCCTTTGAGGGTTTTCATGAATTACATTCAACTCATTGGAAAATAGAACAATATCACCGGGTGATTAAACAGGTTTGTCATATTGAAAAGTTTCAAGTAAGACGATCTAAACTGATTTTGAATCATATTTTTTCAGCCTTAATGGCCTACGTCGAGATACAAAAGAACCAGTTTGAGCGGATCTTTGAAAATGTATATCGTTGGCAGAAGAAATTATTTAGACCAATCATCAAAGACTTCATTCATGACTTTATTCTCGATAAAAATCATCTGCTACCACAGAGAATCTATAAATGATAGTGCGTAAGTCCTAGAATTTAAGAAAGTGCTAGCAATTTTAAGAAAGAGAAAACCTGATAGGACAAGGGACCTATGAAATTTGTCGTGTACAGAGTGGAAAAAGTGAGTAGAATGATTGTGCTTTTAAATGATAATAATATGAAAAGAATATGAGCATAAAGAAAGATATAATCGTCAATAGTAGAACATGGAAAATATATGTAGATATTAAGTGGCTATTTTCTATAGTACTTTTATCGGTACCGATTACGCATGCTGAGACACCCCGTGAACAGTACCATACTTTAAAAAATAATTTGTCGCAGCTGTTTGCACCAAAAAGTAATGAAGACTTTAAAATTGCCAATATGCAGAGACTAAGCAATTTTTCGTTTAATTCTTCTAGTGTTGAATTACCTGTAGTTAGTGCTAGTCATGCGATTGATACAATTCCAAGTGCTTTTTGGCAAAGCCACCTGAAAGTTTTAAAAGATGCGGTAAAAGTAGTGGTGCAGAGAAATCCAGAAATTTCCCAAACACTCGCGACTTTAGCAGCACAAAATGCAAATATTGATGTTGCAAAAGCGGGCTACTATCCACAGATTACTGGGGGCGTTAACACTGGAGATTTGACAAAAAAATCAGCTCGTGGACAACAGATTCTTGCATTGAATGCGACACAAATGCTTTTTGACTTTGGAAAAGTGAAATCAGGTGTCAACACGGAACAGGCAAAACTTTCATTAGAACAAGCAAAAGTGCTTATTAAAATTGATGATATTTCATTAGATGTCGCTCAAACGATAATTAATATACAACGTTATCAGAAGCTTATTCAGATTGCGAATCAACAAATTTCTGGAATTCGGCGGATTCAAGAAATGGCAAATTTAAGAGCAAATGCAGGAATTAGCAGCCAAGCGGACCCAGTACAAGCCCAGTCTTATTTACAGTCTGCTCAGTCTGCTTTAATTGCACAGCAATCTTTACTTGCCCAATACCAGCAGCATTTAAATACTTTACTTGGGTTTGATGTAAATAACGTGCAATGGGCGATTCCAGATGATTTAGTTCAACAGTCAGACTTATATTCAGCCCCACAATTTAACATCATTCCTCAAATGATTGCTGCACAAGCAGGAATTGACGTTGCTCGTTCGCAGAAACAGCAAACACAATTAAGTCGATATCCTACATTATCTGTGAAAGGTGAATTGAGTCAGGCTTTGCATGGTCGAAACCCAAATAATGATAAAGAGGGAGGTTTCGATAGCGCCATTATGTTGGAAGCGACCAGTCAATTTTATCAAGGTGGCGCAACATCCTCACAAATTAAAGCGGCTAGCTTTGCCGAAGAGGCTGCTAAAGCTCAAGTCAATGCAGTCTATCTACAAATACTTGACCAGATTCGGACGAGTCGGGAACAAATTGAAAATAAGCAAAGACAAATGCAAGTTCTCAAGAGCCGTCAAGCGACAACCGTGAGAACAAAAGAACTTTATCAAGAACAATATAAATTAGGTACACGATCACTTGTAGATTTATTAAATGCTGAACAGGCAATTCACGGCGCAAATTCTGAGTTAGAAAGTGCACGTTACGATATTTATAGCAGTATTGCGCAATACATAGCAACCACAGGGCGTTCGCGTCAAGCCTACGACTTAAATAATATACAAATTCAGGGGTTTGAAGTTCAGCCATGATGACAAAAATAAATTATCAACCGTGGTTGCAAGCGGTATTAATGATTGCAAAGCATTATCGTATAGAACCGTCTGAAGAACGTGTACGTTTGCAACTTGATTGGAATCAAAATCAAAATTTAGATGAAATTCTATTATTAATGTGTCGACAAGTTGGTCTTCATTTACGCAAAGTTAAGTTTAGTGATGATGTGGTCAATCCATGGCGTTTGCCCGTGATTGTTGAACTGAATGATGGTCAAGTTGGTGTTGTTGATAAGGCTGATACAGAAGGTAATGTCAGTGTTCAATTAAGTGGTGATCAAGGGCTATCGCAAAAATTTGCTGTTGGAGCACTTAAACATATTGTTAAAGGTGTTTATATCCTTCGACCAGAAAAATCAGTACCAGATGCACGTATCGATGAATACATTAAGCCTTATGAAGCGAGCTGGTTTTGGTCAATTGTATTACAAGATTGGAAGCGTTATATTGATATAATGTTTGCCTCTCTTATGGCTAATATTCTGGCATTAGCTACCATCATTTTCTCTATGCAAGTATATGATCGGGTCGTTCCATCGCAATCTATTCCAACACTTTGGGTACTTGCGGGTGGAGTATTCATTGCAGCAATTTTTGAATTTGTTCTCCGTGTTTCGCGTGTTTATTTGTCAGATATTATTGGAAAACGTGCCGATTTGCGTATCTCAGATCAGGTCTTTGGCCATGCGCTCAGAATCAAGAACAGTGAGCGTTCCAAGTCTACAGGCACCTTTATTTCCCAGATTCGTGAGTTGGAGGGTGTTCGTGAGCTGGTCACCTCAACCACCATGGGAGCCATCGCAGACCTGCCATTCTTCTTCCTGTTTCTGGTTATTTTTGCACTGATTGGTGGCAACCTGTTTTGGGTGATGTTGGTGGTGGTGCCGTTAATGATCTTGCCTGGTATTTTAGTGCAAAAAAAATTGGCTAAACTTGCGCAGGAAGGAATGCGGGAATCTTCAATCCGTAATGCCATTCTGGTGGAGGCTGTACAGGGAATTGAGGATATTAAGTTACTACGCGCAGAGTCCCGTTTCCAGAATCAGTGGAATCACATGAATGAGGTGTCTGCCGACATCAGTATGCAGCAACGCAAGATTGTGGGTGTATTGATGGCCTGGACACAGAAAATTCAGGGGCTGACCTATGCAATTGTAGTGCTGGTCGGCTGTTTTGCCGTGATGGCTGGGGAAATGACAACGGGTGCCTTGGTGGCCTGTTCCATTCTTTCCTCACGTATGCTGGCTCCAATTTCACAGGTGACAGGTATATTGGGTCGTCTCCAGCAGGCAAAAGTGGCCAAGAAAAGTCTTGATGAGTTGATGAAGAAACCCGTTGATCAGGCGGACCATGCCCACTTGGTGCATAAGGAAGCCTTACATGGTGATTATGAACTCAAGAATGTGGTGTTTCAGTACTCTGAAGATGACCCACGACCAAGTCTGGCCATTCAGCAACTCAAAATACGGGCAGGTGAGCGGATTGCGATTTTAGGCCGTAACGGTGCGGGTAAATCCACCCTATTGCAAATTCTTTCAGCGATGCAGTTTCCTACCAATGGCTCGGTTCATTTAGATGGCTTGGATATTAGTTTAATTGATCCCGCTGATGTGCGTCGGGATATGGGTTTATTGAATCAAAATGCGCATTTATTCTATGGAACAATTCGTGAGAATTTAACGCTTGGTGCGCCGTTGGCACGTGATGAAGATATTTTAAAAGCCTTAAAAGTTACGGGCGCTTTAAGCTTTGTACAAGAGAAAAAAGAGGGTTTAGATCATTTAGTTTTAGAAGAGGGCGTTGGGTTTTCTGGAGGACAACGACAGGCATTATTATTGGCAAGACTGCTGATTCGTGAACCTAATATTTTACTTTTAGATGAACCTACAGCTGCAATTGATGATGTTGCTGAGAAACAATTGATTGATCATTTAAAAGGTTGGCTTTCTCACCGAACTTTGGTGGTGGCGACTCATCGCCGTGCTGTTTTAGAATTGGTTGATCGTATTATTGTCATGAATGATGGCAAAGTGGTAATGGATGGACCCCGTGAACAAGTATTAAACCAATCTACTTTACAACAAAAACAATTTAAGCAAGGGGATAATTCATGAGTGAACTAGAACAAGCCAATAGCCGTCCCATGAATGTTACCTATAAAGAACCAAGTTTACCGCGTTCTAGCTTTGTTATATGGATTGTAGGCATCGGTTTACTTGTACTTCTAATTTGGGCGTGGTTGTTTAATTTGGAAGAGGTTTCAACAGGTATGGGGAAAGTGATTCCATCTTCCAAGGAACAGATCATTCAATCTCTTGAAGGCGGTATCTTAACCAAGCTTGAGGTTAAGGAAGGAGATGTGGTTGAAAAGGGGCAGGTACTTGCCCAGCTAGACCCAACACGCCTTGCTTCAAATGTAGGAGAGTCCCAATCCTTGCTGACCTCTGCACAGGCCACTGCTGCACGCCTGCGTGCGGAAGTGAACGGAACCCCACTGGCTTTTCCTGAAGAGGTGCTGAAAGAACCTAAACTGGTACAGGAAGAAACTGCACTTTATCGTTCACGCCGTGCCAATCTTGAAGAGTCGATTGCAGGCAACCAACAGGCACTGAAACTGGTACAGCAGGAGCTGGCAATGACAGCACCTCTAGTTGCCAAAGGTGCGGCAAGTGAAGTTGAAGTTTTACGTTTAAAACGTGAGGCAAACGATTTACAAAATAAAATCAATGACACCCGCAATGAATATTATGTAAAGGCACGTGAGGAACTTTCCAAGGCAAATACCGATATTCAAACCCAGCAACAGGTGGTGAAAGGCCGAAATGACAGTTTACAGCGGGCTGTTTTTAAAGCGCCTGTCAGAGGTGTGGTAAAAGAAATTGATGTAACGACATTGGGTGGTGTCATTCCTCAAAATGGTAAATTAATGACGATTGTCCCATTGGAAGATAAGCTATTAATTGAGGCGCGTATTTCTCCAAGAGATATTGCATTTATTCGTCCAGGACAAGAAGCATTGGTAAAAATCACAGCTTATGATTATTCAATTTATGGTGGCTTAAAAGGTAAAGTAACGGTGATTTCACCCGATACGATTCGTGATGAAGTAAAGCAGGATCAATTTTATTATCGTGTTTACATTCGTACGGAATCTGACCGCTTACATAACAAAGCTGGCACAGCCTTTAGCATTACCCCTGGTATGGTGGCAACCGTGGATATCCGCACTGGACAGAAAACAGTTCTGGATTACCTGCTTAAACCATTTAACAAAGCCAAGGAAGCATTGCGGGAGCGTTGATTATATTGAGTTGTAAATAAAGTGGATCATACCCTCAAGATTGGATAGCTATTTAATTTCGAGGGTATTTTTTTTACGTCGAATATAGGTGAACAAGTTTATAGGGAAAAATGATTGATTTAATTTTAACCGCTTAAGTCGTTACAATAAAAAATCAAATGAAGTTGGGACACAATCTGTCCATATCCAATGCTACACTGCAAAAACGAATTAAATTTCAATATGTTGTACATAAAAATGAAAGAAAAAATTGCAGGATTACTTAAACAACTCAATACAGGTTTTATTGGTCGTGAAGACGTCATGAAGTCTGCATTATTAACTTTGATTGCAGGGGAAAATATTTTACTGATTGGCCCTCCAGGCACGGGTAAAAGTATGCTGGCTCGCCGCGTTGCTGAACCCCTTACACCTGAAAATGAAAAATCTAATTATTTTGAATACTTACTGACCAAGTTCTCTACACCAGAGGAAATTTTTGGGCCTTTATCGTTAACAGATTTAAAACAAGATCGTTTCCATCGTAAAACTGCTGGTTATTTACCAACTGTACAAGTGGCATTTTTAGATGAAATTTTTAAAGCTAGTTCCTCCATTCTGAATGCTTTACTGACGATTTTAAATGAACGTAAATATCATAATGGTACAAGTATTGAGGATATCCCTTTACATGCTTTGATTGCGGCATCGAATGAATTACCGATTGGTCAGGATGAATTGTCGGCTTTATATGATCGTTTTTTAGTACGTAAATTTGTGGATTATATTGATGAACAGAATATAAGCCTATTGTTTAATTTACCGCAAAGAGAACAGATTCAAGCAAAATATCAACTCACTGTAACTGAGTTAAATGATATTAGAGAAAAAGCCAAAGCGGTGATTTTTCCTGATGAAGTACAGCAAGCAATTCAAGATATTTGGAAGAAATTTAAGGAAGAATTTAAAGAAAATAAAGATGAGGTATTGTCAGATCGGCGTTTTGTCAAAGTTTTGCATATTTTACGAATTTCTGCTTTAACCAATGGACGCAAAGAAGTTGATTTTTCTGATGTAATGTTACTTAAAGATTATCTTTGGAATCACCCTGATCATGCAGAAAAAGTTTTAGATATAGTTCGTAAGGCTATTGGTAAATTTTCTGTTTATAATGATAATAGTTCTTCTATTGAATCTTCATCTCGATTAAAGCAGGATGCTTTAAAACGCCAAAAAATCAAACAACAAAACAGCCCAAAACCATATCAATCTGCATCATTAAATTCAGTGATTAAAGGTTATAAAGGCAGTGGTACAGAACATGACCCAATTTTAATTGAAACGATACAGGACTTGGCAGGTTTACAAAAACCAGAAGTCGGACAGCAAGGCTACTATTTCTTACAAACGGCTGATATTTATGGTTCTGCTTTAACACAATGGTTTGATATAGATTTTAAAGGTAACTATAACGGCAATGGTTTTTTAATTAAGTTTAAAGATAATTTTATTCATCATGATAATTTTTCAAATACACAAGGTAATATTTATTCAATCTTTATTAATGTCCAAGATTCAAAAATAACGAATATATCTATTGAGGGCGTATTGCTTGCAAAAAATATAGCAGATAGTGAAATTTTGGGTAGTTATACAAAAAATAGTTTTGCAATTTATGCTAGAAATTCAAAAATACAGCAATGTTATACTCGTTCTCCCTTATTATGGCAACAGGTTTTTAATACACTGATTTTAAATTGTTTGGTTCTATTAGATAAGCCGAGCGACTATTGGGGAGTTTCATACAGAGTTACTGATGAAAGTAAAATAGAAAATTGCTTTGTTCAAGGAAATATCGCTAATCTTAATTTTTATGGATTAGTTTGTCAGAGTAATAATAGCTCTATTTTAAATAATGCTTTGGGTAAAATTAATGCTTATACTAAAACTAGATTTATTGATAATTATTCAGATACTACTTTAACAAACAATATATCTATAGATAGTAATAATGGAACATCCGATGCCAATGGTAAAGATGGTTTAACTGTTCCTGCTGCATTTTTTAACCAAAAATATTTTGAAGATCATTTAGGTTGGGATTTTGAAAATATTTGGCAATGGGATACACAAAAAGATCATCCTACACTACGTCCATTAATAGCAGATAAAACCACAAAACAACCCGAACTTAAAGCAAATAAAATCTCTTTAATCACGCAACAATTACAAGCGAATATTTGGCTATAAAAGGTTGTCGATTATGTTAGGTTTTTTAGCGACAAAGCTCTTTCAACCCTTTTTAAAACCCCTTAAATATTTTGTCGATGATAATTTTCGCTCAAAAGTTGAACCTGTTGAGGGTAGTGTACTCTATTCAAATCTCTATGCTGTGGTTGAACATTCTGGGATTTATGTTGGTGGTGGACAGATTTCTAATATTATCGTTGATAGCTTGCTAAAAGGCGAAAGTACTGTCCGTTTAAGTAATGCACGGGATTTTACCGACCGAAGTTTATTAGGTAAAAAAATCTATGTGTCTTGTGATAAAAACGGTAAACCAGTAGGCGATTTTGATGTTTGCGGTGGTGCGATGAATCATGTCGGTGACCGTGGCTTTTATGGCTTAGTGTTTAAAAACTGTCATAGCTTTTCGCAAAAATGTGTCAATTATTCACAGGAAAGTTATTGGCTTAATTCGATCGTTGGATTCACTGATTTAGTGACCGAATTACCAACCAATCTTCTATTATTAAAGAAAACGGCTAATCATAAAATCAATGCCCGAAAATGGTTATTATGGGATTGGCAAGAGGATAATCAAAAAGAACCAAAACAACCTGAACCCGATTGGCAAGATATTGAACGTCAATATAAACATCAGCCTTTAACGCCTGAATATATTGAACAGTTACAGCAAGAACTGGAACAAACAAAGGAATATCAACAGGAAATTTCTGACGAAAATATCCCTAAAGACATTTTAAATAAATTACAGGGGTTTCAACAGAATCTACAAAATATTTCTGATAAATATGAACAAGTCAAAGGCTTTTTGGCAACGTGTCCCGATGCACAATTTAGCTATCAACAATTACAAGACTGTAAAATTGATTTTACTGCTTTAGCCAAGCAACTACAAAATAATAGCGTGATTAAAGACTTAGCCCGAAAAATGGGACGTAATTATATTTCGGAAGAAAAAAAGAAACAAAATAAAATCCCAACCGCCAGTAAAAGCGAAGTACATGGTACGCATCGTAGCGATGATGTGATGCGATTACTCCCAAGCGAATTGATTAATCTTGAGGATGAAACACTGGAAACATTATTTTATGCTCGTTTACTTGAACAGAATCTATTAACCTATGAATTGCAAGGGATAACGTTTATCAATGGTGAAGAAATAGAGCAACAACATAAACGTACAGATCCAGTGGTGGCTTGTTTAGATACTTCGGGCAGTATGCAGGGTGAACCACTACTCAAAGCCAAAGCATTATTATTCGCCATTGCCAATATTTTAAAACAGGAGCAACGTTCCTTGCATGTGATTTTATTTGGTTCAAGTGGTGAGTTAAAAGAATTTCAAATGTTGGGCGCAGAATCTCTAGCAGATTTATTGCAATTTCTCCAACAGGGATTTAATGGTGGTACGGATTTTGAAACCCCTTTAAAACGAGCAGTAGACATTATAAAAGCTGAAAAAAATTATCAAAAAGCCGATATTTTAATGATTTCAGATGGAGATTGTAATTTGTCAGATTATTTTTCAGCCCAATTACAAGGTTCAAAAGACCAGTTAAATTGTATGGTGTATTCTGTGTTATGTGCAGGACAACGAGTTAAAGATAACTTTAGTGATGAGATCTTTGTCTTATAGTAGAACGATAGACTTTGTGAGATAGCTCTCTCAGCTACAAAAATTGATATAATTTCTTTTTTGCTTTTATTTAGATTTTTATGCCATTCACCATTGCCCATACGGTTACTTTTGAAGAAGAAATTAAAAAAAGTCGTTTTCAGGCGATTGCTGCGGTTGTTGAAAATGAACAACAGGTCAAGGCCTTTTTAGACCAGACTAAAGATACATCAACCACTCATCAATGCTGGGCATGGAAGATAGGACACCATGTACGCTTTAATGATGATGGTGAACCCTCTGGAACAGCAGGTCGTCCTATTCTGGCAACCATAGAGGGCAATCATTTAACCAATGTGATTGTCATGGTCAACCGTTGGTATGGCGGAATCAAGCTGGGCACAGGTGGACTGGTACGGGCTTATGGTGGCTGTGCTGGACAGTGTTTGCTATTGGCTGAGAAAATTGAGCTAATTGAGAAAAAAGCAATACAGTTTGCCTGCCTGTTTAATGAATGGGCAATTATTCAATATGAGTTGATGCAACAACAGATTGAATATCAAGAAAGTTACACTGAAACAGGTGTTCTTATTGAAGCACGATTACAAGTACATCAAATTGAGCCTTTAAGGCATAAGCTCCAAGATGTGACACGTGGACGTGAATCGCTTAAGGTGATAGAGGAACAAGAAGATGACAACTGATCCTTTATTAAAGTATCGAGAACAACATAAGCATCGTTTGAATTATATGCCTTGGTTGTACTGGTCACTTAAGCCTAAACATCGAGAGTGGGCAGATGTATGGCAGGCTGAATATCAAGCTTATTTGATGGAAATGGAAACAATAGAGATTGGCAAAAATTGTTTTATTTCCCCTTTAGCGCATATTTTTGCAGAGCGTGGGCGAAAGATTAGCATTGGTGACAATACCTTTATTGCGGCAGATTGTACCTTGCATGGGCCGTTGCAGATTGGCAGTGAAGTGGCGATCAATCACCACTGTATTTTAGATGGCGGACGTGCAGGCATTAAGCTGCATGATCAGGTTCGCATCGCGGCCTATAGCCATTTATATGCCTTCGATCATGGAATGGATTTAGACCGACCAATATACCAACAAGCTGTTAGCTCCAAAGGAATTGAGATTGGGCGAGATGTATGGTTAGGTGCTCATGTTGGTATAAAAGATGGCGTGAAAATTGGACATCATGCGGTTGTGGGGATGAATAGTATGGTCACTAAAAATATAGAAGATTTTGCAATTGTGGCAGGTAATCCAGCTAGATTGATTCGTTATCGTACTGAATAAAATCAATTAAAAGCTCATGAGATTCTATACATAAATTTAACCCACCATACTTTGATCTGTGATAAATTAAAAACAAGTAGAAGACCTAAGGTGTTAAACCTAAAGAGAGGCGAACATGAACCGTGTCATTGCATGTATTGATTCTTCACCCTGTATTGATGCTGTTGCTGAAGCAGCCGCATGGGTGGCGAAGCAAACGCAAAGAGAATTAGTATTGTTGCAAATTCTGGACTATTATCCAGCAAGCTATCATTTAGGTGAAATCAGCGGTGTCATTGGTTTTGAAAGTAATGCCATGTTGCTCAAGGAGCTGGCTGAGCTTGAGCAAAAGCAAAGTGAACTCGCACTCGACTACAGTAATAACTTACTGAAACATATTTCTGAGCTGATCGAAAAACAATATGGTTTAACCAGTACCAAGATTCAGGAAAAAGGCGATTTTCTTGAACAGAGCTTTAATATTTTAAAAGAGAATGATGTTGTCATTATCGGGCGTGTGGGTGAACGGGCGGCCGAGAAGAATAAGCCAATTGGCAGTAACGTGGAAAACTTTATTCGTGGTGCAAACTGTACAGTGATTACTGTGGGAGAGCATTTTGAACCACCGAAACGTTTTATTTTCGCTTATGAGTATTCACCGACCTGTCAAAAAATGCTGCAACGTATAGCACAAAGTGATTTATTGAAAAAGTTACAATGTCATTTACTTTATGTCGGTGATCACCCAGAAATGCTGGCAGAGCCAGAAAAATATTTAAAAGATGTGGGTTTAGATGTTATACCCATTTATCGATACGGGGATGTTGCCCAAAATATTCTTGAATATCAAAGAGAACATGATATTCAACTCATTGTTTTAGGTGCTTTTAGCCATAGTAAAATTCATCAATTTTTCTTAGGCAGTATTACTACAACGATCTTCCGAAATGCCAATGTTCCCTTACTCGTAGCTAAGTGATTCATTTTCTTCCATATAGTTATCCGCAATTACTGTGGATAACTATATGGAAAAGCATTGTGGATAAATATAAGTTATTGATATTAAATAATTAAAAATTTTAGATTGTTTTTTGATCTCTATTTTACGATTGCAATTGCAAAACCATCATGCCCTTTAGATCCTACTGTTTGTAGAGCAGTGCAAGAGAGCAGTTGAGGATGATCTTTTAATGCTGAGAATGCTTCACGAATGCCTTCAATACTAGGCTTCTTATTATTCTCATCTAAGATCGCACCTGCACGAATGACGTTATCAAGTACAATAATCGTACCTGAGTGAGAAAGCTTTAAGCTTAATTCAAAGTATTCACGATAACTTTGTTTATCGGCATCAATGAAAATCAAATCAAAGGGTTCACTGCCTTCAGCAATGAGTTGCTTCATAATATCTGCACCACGACCTTTCTTGAGCTCGATATTGGTTGGCATCTTGGCAAAATCGATATTTTCCTGAGCAATAATGACGTGAGTATCTCGACCTTCTACCGTGAGTAGATAGCCATCTTCAGGTAATGCTTTTGCAAGCCAAATAGTACTGTAGGCACCAAACGTTCCCAGTTCCAGTACTCGTTTGCATTGGTTCATCTGAATCAACATTTGCAAAAACATGCCTTGATTAGGCGCAACAGCCAAATGATTAGAAAACCCCTGAGTATCGGTGTTGTCTAATGCATGTTGAAGTCTTGGGTCTGTGGGAATTAAATGTGAATTGATATAGTCATCAATGTCGGTCCACATCTGTTGCATAATCAAGTTTACCTATGAATCTGTTAGCTGCATTTTAAACATTTATATCCAGAGTGCAATTTGATTACTGAATTAATCACTATCTTTGAAATAAAAAAGAGACCGTTTAGATCTCTTATCGATTTAAATTATCGTTTATTAGAAGTTACACATTGAACTATTTCGGGTGAGGTCAGGCCCCCAAGTTCGATAACCTTGCGTATCGATATGAATTTGGCCAGAGCTGTACAAGCCTATTCCAAGATTTAAACTCTGCCCATGCTGGATCCAAAATTGGCATAGTTTAAATTTGGTCTGTTCAATATATGCATAGTCTTGCGGTTGTGGAACCTCAGGCCCGATACGGAAGTCGATTGCTGAATTGAACAAATGCTTAGAAGAACCCGCACCACCTGCACATTGATTTAAAGGTAGATCGCGGTAAACAGAAGTGACTTCGAAATCAGTTAAAATCTTAGCAGCGATTAAATATTTAAAGACCCGTAAGGTTGAAAGTGAATTATTCCATAGCTCACGATTTGGTACCATATATTCTGAGCGACCACATTTTTGCCAATCTCTAGCGGTACGTAATAATTCAAAACTTGGAATAATATGCGCCACATTGTTGCGTGTTAAAAACTGCTCGTATTCGCGGACGCGCGCGTAATTTTCACCTTGATTGAGCCATTGGCGATAAGAGTTTGGTTCAACTTTATTTGGAATTGGGCGAGTAAAAGTAACTTGTTCTTGAGGAATGTAAATTCTTTTATCTTGATTTTGATTCACTTTAGTGACTGAACTGACACAACCGACCATCATCACAGGGATGATACAAAATGATAAGAGACCCTGTAATTTATTTCGCATCATAAAAAAGCAGTTCACAATCTATAAGTGATAGATGAATCATTTTAATGCAAAATAACGTACAAATAATGGTGCAATTGCAAAGAAATGTGTGATTCGAGTATAAAAAAAGACCAGTTAATACTGGTCTTTTCTATGATTATTTTTCTAAATATTGCAATTTATTTGGCTTGCCATTCCATTCTTCACGATCAGCAGGTTGTTCACCAATTTGAGTGATGTTATTACCTGCCCATTTTTCAGAGAGTTCAGCATTCAGCTCAATAAACGCTTCTTGACCTTCAGGTAGCTCATCTTCAGAGAAAATCGCATTTGCTGGACATTCAGGTTCACACAATGCACAGTCAATACATTCATCTGGATTGATGACAAGAAAGTTTGGACCTTCATAGAAGCAATCTACAGGGCAAACTTCAACACAGTCTTGATATTTACATTTAATACAGTTTTCGGTGACAACAAAGGTCATGGCGGCAGCTACCTAAAAAATATGGTTTTCATTTTGCATAGCGTATTTTAGGCAAAAAATACCGATAGAAACAATTCCTTTTATTGATATTTATTATTCGTATCAATGAAATGGGCTTATTTATATGACTTTTATTGATAATAAGTCTCAATAACTTAATGAATTGTCGAATTTCTCCTTGCATTACATGATGCAAAATGAGCGCACAAATATAATTGCGATTTTACAACTAGAGAAATCAGCTCTGACCTAGGGCCAAAGCTGATGATTTAATCTTAATTTTCGAGTGCTTGGCTAGATTTGAATAAGGCTTTGAGCTGATAAAGCTGTTCAAGTGCTTGACGTGGTGTTAGATCATCCACCTCAATTTTATCTAACAATTCAAGCGCAGGGGATTGAGCTTCCACTTCAACAATTTTCTCAACAACTTGAGTTTCAATTTCATGCTCAAGTGAACTGAATAAATCATTTTGAACTGTATTTTGCAAATGTTGATGCTGTTGCTTTTCCAGAATTTTCAAACGTTTCTGTGCTTCTTTAATTACACTTGCTGGAATACCTGCCAGTTTTGCAACTTGTAAGCCGTGGCTTTGGCTTGCAGGACCGTGTTGTACTTTGTGCAATAAAATTAAATTACCATTCAGTTCTTGTGCTGTCACATGATAATTATCAATACCAACTTCACCACCCAGTTCGGTTAACTCAAAGTAGTGTGTTGCAAACAGACATAGACATTTCACACGCTTCGTCAAATCAAGTACACATGCCCAAGCTAAAGAGAGGCCATCATAAGTACTCGTACCACGACCAACTTCATCCATCAAAACCAAAGATTGACTTGTAGCATGATGTAAAATCTGTGAGGTTTCAGTCATTTCCACCATAAAAGTAGATTTACCTGTCGACAAATCATCCGCAGAACCAATACGGGTAAAGATACGATCAATTGAACCCAGTTTTGCCGATTTTGCAGGAACGAAACTACCACAGTAAGCAAGTAAACTGATTAATGCAGTCTGACGCATAAATGTCGATTTACCGCCCATATTTGGACCCGTAATAATCGCCATACGGTGTTGTGGGTCTAGAGTCGTATCATTCGGTGTAAATGGTGCTTTATTTAAAGCTTCAACAACGGGATGACGACCAGCTTGAATTCTGATGCTGGTTTCAGCCGTAAATTCGGGTCTTGTCCAATTATTTAATCTGGCTTGATGTGCAAAATTTGCCAGTACATCAATATGCGCAATTGCTGCGCTCATCATTTGTAGTTGAGCAATATTTTGGCGAAGCTCATCTAATAAGGATTCAAACAAAAGCTTTTCACGGGCAAGCGCGCGTGATTCACTTGAAAGGACTTTATCTTCAAAGCTTTTTAGTTCAGGCGTGATATAACGTTCCGCATTTTTGAGTGTTTGACGACGTATATAATCGGCTGGTGCTTGCTCGGCCTGAACGCGTGTCAACTCAATATAATAACCACTGACACGATTATAACCAATTTTAAGTGTATTGATTCCAGTACGTTGGCGTTCTTTAATTTCTAAATCAATTAAAAATTGCCCTGCATGATCGCGAATTTTACGTAATTCATCCAGTTCATCATCATAACCTTCAGCAATCACATTACCATCGCGTAATAATACTGGCGGATTTTCAACAATTGCCGCCATTAAATGTTGATGTAGACTTTTGAAATCACCTAATTGATTATCCAGTTGATTTAATAATTGAGATTGTTGGGTTTTTAGTACAGGCGCTAAAGCATGCCGTAAAAATGGAATTTGTGCACATGCTTGACGCAGCTGAACTAAATCGCGTGGACGTGCACTGCCCAAAGCAACACGACTCAATACACGTTCGATATCACCAATTTCTTTGAGCACTAAACGTACAGGAGATTCATGGTAGCCTTTTAATAATTGCTCTGAGGCATCTAAGCGAGCATCTAATATGGCAGTATCACGAATCGGTTGCATAAGCGTTCGACTGAGTAAACGGCCACCCATTGCGGTTTGGCAGTCATTAATCAGTTGGAATAATGATGTGCCATGTTCAAATAACGGATCAATAATTTCTAAATTACGCCGTGTAATTGGATCAAGTGCAATAAAGTCAGTACTTTGCTCAATTTGAATAGAACGAATATGTGGTAAAGCCGTTTTTTGTGTTTCTTTGGCATAATGAATTAATGCTGCGGCTGCGGCTTTTGCCAAAGGGAGTGGATCTAGACCAAAGCCTGATAAAGTTGAAACTGAGAACTGGTCACACAAAGTTTTTTGTGCATTATTTAAATTAAAATCAACATTTGGACGTTTAGTAATTGGGCAGTCTAAATTCTTTTTAATTTGTTCAATAATATTTTGATCGATCAGATCTTCATCAATGAGAATCTCGCTAGGCATTAAACGAGCTAGCTCAATCGCCAATTGTTCTGGCTTATAGTTTTGTTGTTGAACTTTAAAAATACCCGCACTCAAATCAAGTAATGCAAACCCAATTTGATTTTGTTGAATACATAAAGCAACCAGATTTGAAGACTGATAACTGCTAAGTAATGCATCATCAGTCAAAGTACCTGGTGTTAGAATACGAACTACTTTACGTTCCATAGGTGCTTTACCGCGAGAACCTGCGTTCTCGCCTTCACCAACTTGCTCACAAATTGCAACTGTGCGACCAGATTTAACTAAGCGGGCAAGGTAGCCTTCGGCTGAATGATAAGGCACTCCAGCCATTGGAATCGGTTGCCCACTCGCTTTACCGCGATGAGTCAGTGTAATGCCGAGTAGTTTGGCTGCTAAATGCGCATCTTCAAAGAATAGTTCATAAAAGTCACCCATACGATAGAACAGCAATGCATGTTGATACTCTGTTTTGACTTTGAGATATTGCTGCATCATAGGTGTGTGGTTGGAAAAGTCTGCTATGCTATTATTATCTTTCATTGGTATTAAATCCTTTATTTTCAATGTATTTAATAGTGTTTAACATAAACAGAATATCCGAAGGTGTAGGAGAAAATCTAAGCAAATACAGCCTAAGCCAAAACATTAGTGTAGGTTTTAGTGTAGGTTGTTTTAGTTTAAACTAGCCATCATTCCTGATCAATAATTGGAAAATGGACAGCTTGAAAGGATAACAAATAATTCAATCTTCTTGTGAGGTTTAAAATGGTCGGCTCGATAGATCAACAAACGACAATAAAAAAAGCACTTTCAGCAAAAGCCATTGAGAAGATGAAAGTGGGTGATCCTGATAAATCTGATATTGGGGAATATGTGGGGCTGCGGGTGCATTGCGGCAAAACGGGAACGAAGACCTTTTTCTATCGTTATCGTAGTCCTGTGGATGATTCGATCAAACAATATAAGATCGGAAATTTCCCTCAAGTTACATTGGCGGAAGCAAGAATAGAGCTCATTCGTTTAAAAGCTGAAAGGAATCAGGGGATTTGTCCCAAACATAAAAAAGAGCAGGAAAAGCTCCAGCAACAGATTGAACAAGAGCTTGCAAAAAAAGATATGTCTCAACTCACTGTACAGCAAATGATAGAGATGTATTTGACTGAGGTGATTGAAGATCACTGGATTACTGACTCTCGAACAGGGGAAAGGAAGAAGGTCTTGGGGGTAAGAAAGCCTAAAGGTCAATCTGAAACACGACGAACCTTGTATGGCGATGCGGTACGGGTTTTGGGTAATCGAATTGCTTTGGAAGTAACTCGAAAAGATGTGGTGGCTTTAACCAAAGAGATTATTGATCGTGGTTCTAATGTACAGGCTGGACGGGTATTGTCCGAATTGACGTTAGCGTATGAATACGCTATTGGACTAGAGCGGTTTCCAGCCAATTTTGCCAATCCTGCCTTATTAGCCAAGATGAGTATCAAGCAGTCAAGGCTAAAAGTAACCTGTAAAAAGGGCACACGAGTTTTAAATGATCAGGAATTAAAACGTGTATTTGCTTGGTTGCCAACATCAGGCTTTACAACACATCAAAAAAATGTCCTTTATTTGACGCTTTGGACAGGCTGCCGAACTGGCGAATTGTGTGAAGCTCAATGGAGAGATTTTGATTTAGATAAAGGAGTTTGGCACCTAAAAGCCTCTAAAAATAGTACTGAGCGTTATGTTCAGTTGTCGAGACAATGTGCCAATTTTTTACGGAATCTATATCAATCAGATCAGGAATATTTGTTTGCTTCATCTAGAACAGGGTTACCTATTCAGCAAAAGTCTTTGAGTGAGATGAAATGGCAACTGAAGAATCCTGAGAAAGTTCAAACGAAATATCGCCCTGAACAACTGTGGTTAGAAAACATGAATGATTGGAATCCTCATGATTTACGTCGAACAGTGCGAACTGGTTTATCCAGATTGGGCTGTCCTGCAGATATTGCTGAAGCAGTTTTAGGACATTCAAAAAAGGGGATTGAGGGGACATATAACTTGCATAATTATGAAGCCGAATGTGCAGAGTGGTTGCAGAAGTGGGCGGATTATTTGGATGGAATCAAAAAAAGTTAGGCTAGATTTTAAGTATCTAGCCTTTATCTATTATCTATGAATTCGGTGGCAGTCGATATTTTTCTTCTCCCGTAGCAAGTTTACAATCCTTAACATAACGTTCTGATATTAGCTTTTCTAAAAGTTGTTCTTCTGTACATTTATTAACAAAACATAAAAGTTCTAATTCTTTTTTAGTTTTTTCTGATAAAACGTAATAATAACTTTTTTTACCTTTATTTTTTTCTCTATGTGTTTTTTGATTCCAAGCATTAGATAATTTATTTTTTAGATTTTCATATCTATCTCTATTCTCATAGTATAAAAAGTCAAAAATAATTTCTACGGTATTTTTGAAGTCTGACTCATTAATAGGAGAGTAATTTTGACTTTTATAATCTGGGTTGTCTTTCATGTAATTAATAGCCCATTTATAAAATTCGCTATCTTTATTTTTGAAATGACTGCCTTGGTTTAATATTAAGTCGCTAAACTCAGTTTTTATTTTATCTAGTTTTTTTGGGATTTTATTATTAAGCTCTATATAACATATGTATAAGAATTTAATAAAATCATCCCTGATTTTTGATTTTACTATTTTTTCATTTTCTATTATATTTAGAGAAAAATTTAATAACCTTTTATTTTCTTCGTAATCTTGGAAATTTATACTTCTTATGGTATTTAAGTTGGTATAGTCAGTTATATATTCTTTGAACTCAATTAAATCTTCATTATTAAATTTTGAAGTAATTTCTAATATGATGTTTTTTATCTCCTCTAATTTTATTATATTATTTAGCTTTGTTAGAGTATTTAATTCCCTATTGTATCTTCTTTCAACTCTTATAGCTGCTTCTAATAAAAAAATATAATCGTATTTGTTATAATTTTTTATTAAAGACTTAACATCTTTTTGTTCATCATAATAGGTTGATCCATTCACTTCTAAAGCCATACATCCTCGTAATGCCTAATTTTTAGGCTGAATTAGGGTAATATTACGTAATTTTAACATGGAAAAAAGTAAGATTCCAGTAACATTCTAGAAATATTTTGATTATATTTTACCTATATTTTAGAAGTATTTTCATTACATTTTAGTTATATATGTAGTGTTTTTCGGCTTTGCCAAGGGGATGCCAATCGCCAGTAATTTAAATTTAGCTTCTAGTAAGAAATCCTCTAAGTTGAAAAAAGCTTACTTTAATAGATATTTGTTTGTAGTTTCATAATAACTAATTTTTTAAGATAATTATATATTTTTAGTAGAGAGTGGGAATTAATTAAATTAAAATTATTGTAGGGGTAGGATAGTAATAGGTTTAAATATTCTAATTTTTAGGGGGTAGTAGTATTTAACTTTAGCTTCAATTTTTACCTATAAAATCATGCCAATTGGTGTGATTTTTCATTTTGTGTATAGAAGTAGAGATCACTGATTTTTGGGTATGATGATGAGAGTCTTTTACGCTGATTTTTACTAGGATATATATTTAATTATTATTACTTATTAATCAGTTAAATCATTATTCAAGTTTATTTATTAATAACTTAAATCTATATACCATCATCATATCCAAGATGATGATGGATTGTCATTAGAAGAATAATCAATCAATTGATCTAAATTATAAAAATACAGAACCAGCACTCCTATGAAATTTACCATAGGAGTATTTCCAAATGAACCAAGCACAAACCCTACTTGATATTGAAAAATTTATGTCATCAGTTTGTAGACGAGATTATCACTGGGAAGACTTTGCACCCGATTATGATCAGTGGCTGGACGATGCAAGGGCTATCTATGATGAAGAGCTTGAATACAGTCCCTTGATTCAAGCCTATTTTGATTTAATACCTGAACGGATTGATTGGGAAGATCAAGATATATTTGAGGATGATCAAGCATTTCGATCCTTTCAACGTCATCTCAAATACCAGCAGCAATATTTTATAGAAGATTTGGCAAATCAAAGTGATGACTATCACAACCGTTTGGATGATTATTTTGCCAGCCTTGTTGACCGTCATCGTAAATTATTATTGGTCAGGGTCGATTTATCCTATCGCTTTGAGCGTAGTCCCTGTATCCAACAGTTTGGCAACAACATCAGGAAGTTACTTAGTCGTATCCAAAACAAGGATACGATATTTAAAGATCAAGTTGGCTATGCCTATCGACTGGAACAGGGTGGCAAGAGCAAAGGCTATCATTGTCATTTACTGGTGATCTACAACGGTTCTGAGCGTTGCCGTGATGCTTATCTGGGACAATCTATCGGTGAGCTATGGCAGGATAAGATCACTCAGGGTAACGGTCTATTCTATAACTGCAATCAAAAAGAGCATAAACGCTATTACGAGGATGAAGGGACATGGGGTTTAGGTTTGGTGGAACGGCGTAATAAAACAGCAGTTACCAATGCCTATCACACCATTCATTACTTGACTCGCCATAAGCCTGACCAGTATTTAAGGGTAAAACTCAGTCGTAGAATGAATGTATTTCAAACTGGACAGACTAGATGGAAAGAATAAGACTTAATATTTTGATCATTGATTGATCACACCTTTGGGCAATTCATTACAGAGTCGAGTCTCTTATGGTTCTAACCCATAGGAGACATGCATGAACCGTCATGAAGTACTGATCCAGATTGAAGACCTAATGCTGGATGTTTGTTTAGACCGATACTATTGGCAAAGTGTGATGGCTGCACTTGAAGATTATCGGGAAGCTGCTACAGCGATTTATGATCCAGAACTTGAATATTCACCGATGTTACAGGGCTATTTTGACTTAATGTCGATTAGCTCCACATCAAGCTCAGGCAGGGCAATAAATCCACGTAGATCACCACTACAATCCAGAACTGCTTTTCAAAATTTCTGTAATGGTCTGATGGATGAGCATGATCATTTTATTCTGAAGCATAAGCGGCAACGCAAACGTAACTTTACTGCAATCAAGAATCACATTGAGGACTTATTGGATGATGGTCATGAGTTGCTATTGATGCTTGAAGGTGTCAGTTATCCATACACTACCGCTCAGGATATTTACCAGTTTCATGAAAACCTGAAAAAGTTTCACCGTCGTGTTCTTAACCGTGATACTTGCTTCAAAGAGCTATTGGATTATTCATGGGTCATTGAACAAGATCGGGATGAGGGCTATCTCTGTCAGTTCCTGTTTATTTACGATGGTTCCTATCGCAACCATACTGAAAAATATGTTGAAGAGATAATTCAAATTCTAGACGATATTGAGGAAGAAAATGATTCACTGAACCGCGAATCCAAACATCAGCACAGAGATTCCTATGAGCAAGATACTTTGAAGAGCGACATGATTCACTGTAATGATGTACAAATAGAAGAAAATAACCTTAACATTATTAGCATTCTGGCAAATTTCGATATTGAAGATCAATATTTACGTGCAAGGATTAAAGGGATGCGTTGCTTTGGATAAATGTTGATCCCAAAAAATTGAATCTACACACTATAAACATGAATGTTTATTTCATATATTCATTTTTTGGCTTGAGTCATGTGGGGATGTTGGGTCAATTCATCTCATGGGGTGCAGTAAAAAAATACGGTATGCCGATTTGTATTGAGGAAGACCCCTCTCAACTACAATTACTGGGAGTACCCACATGACCAATCTCGTTGAATACCAATATCGTATCCTGAACATCAAAGCAGTGATTGAAATTACTGCACTGAGTCGTTCAACCATCTATGAAATGATCAATCCGAAATCAGACTATTACGATGCCAATTTTCCCAAGCCGATTCATTTAACCCAGAATCGGATTGGCTGGGTATCGCAGGAAATCTATGATTGGCTTGAATCAAAAATCGCCCAACGATCAGAGGCACACTGATCCACCCTGATACGGCTACATGGTTGAATCGCAACGAACTGGCATGATCCCAAAAAATCACAGATATATATCATTAACATGAAGATTGAATGTTTCTTTTATCCCTTACATTCAAAAACACAGGCTTACCGATTGGTAAGCCTTTTTTCATTTAATGAGGATTATCCTATGAATATTACATGCCCATATTGTTATTCTGAAAATGTTAGCCGCTCAACATCAGCATCTAGAAGTTCTAATACTTATGGTTCTATGGCTGGTGCAGGAGTTGGTACGATGATTTCTAAAAGCTTGCCTATACCGATGTCACCATTATTGGGTGGATTAATGGGGGTAGTTGTAGGAGGGCTAATTGATAGTTTGACACAGCCCTCACAGCCACAGCAGCCTACTGCTTATTTCCATTGCAACAATTGTCAGTGCAATTTCAACTAAGGATGGGAGGAAATCATCATGGCACATCAACTTGAACAAATGGCGTATGTCGGTGAAACTCCGTGGCATGGTCTGGGTAATCAACTCAGTCCACATCAACCGATTGAAGTCTGGGCACAGCAGGCAGGCATGGACTGGCGGATTGAATCATCCAATGTCAGTTACATGGCAAAGAATGATCGGGGACAAAGCATCATCCTGCCTTATGAGGAACAACGTGTCTTATACCGTTCTGATACCCATGCACCTTTATCAGTAGTCAGCCAACGCTTTCAGGAAGTTCAACCCAAAGAAATTCTTGAGTTTTATCGTGATCTGACTGAACAATCAGGCTTTGAACTGGAAACCGCAGGGGTACTCAAAGGTGGTAAAAAGTTCTGGGCTTTGGCACGTACAGGACAGACTACAGCGCTCAAGGGAAAGGATGTCAGCAATGGCTATATTCTTCTTGCGACAGCTTGTGATGGCACACTTGCCACAACGGCACAATTTACTTCAATCCGTGTGGTGTGTAATAACACTTTGGCAATCGCCTTACGCAATGGCAGTAGCAGTGCAGGCGTGGTGAAAGTTCCGCACAGTACCCGATTTGATGCGGAAAAGGTCAAACAGCAATTGGGTATTTCAGTTCGTGCATGGGATGAGCATATGTATGAAATGAAACAACTGAGTCAGCGTAAAGTCACCCAACAGGAAGCGGCAGCCTATTTTGATGCGGTATTTAACAATACCAGTCTCAGCATTGCTGAACAGGATGACAACATTATCCAGTTCTACCGCAATGTGGCAAATGAAGCCCAAAACGCTGCAACCAATAAAACTGAACCGAATGGACGAGCCATGTCGAAAGTCATGGATATGTTTAATGGTCAGGGACGGGGTGCAGAACTCAGTTCAGCCCAAGGGACAGCCTATGGCTTGCTGTGTAGCATCACCGAGTTTGTCGATCACGAACGTCGAGCCATGAGTACCGATCACCGACTGGATTCAGCATGGTTTGGTACGGGTGCAGCCATGAAACAGCGAGGATTGGAACAGGCACTCAGAATGGTGGTCTAACTTGAATTGGATTTGAGCTAATCAAACTAGCCTAAGCAAAATAAAATACCCATTGCTTAAATCCTCTATTTCCCTCTACCCAAAACTCCCTTTTGCCACATCGCCCTGATGTGGCTTTTTTTATGCCGCAATTTTAATTTTTACAGACATGGAGTATCTCATGAACCATATCGTTGAACCACAAAGCAGTAAATCCATACCACATTTACCGTTAGCTAAACCTAATCCCAGTCGTGCCAAACGGCTTGCTAAAACCAAAGGCATGAGCCGTGAACAATGGTTACAGGTACGCAAACAAGGCATTGGCAGTAGTGATGCAGCCGCAGCTTGTGGGCTTAATCCTCATATGTCGATGCTGGAGCTGTGGATGATTAAAACAGGTCGGATGCAGACACAGCCCTATCAACCTACTCAAAACAGTTATTCACCTTTATATTGGGGCAATCAGCTTGAACCTCTGATTGCCAACTATTACCAACACAAGACAGGTCATAAAGTGCGTAAGGTCAATGCAGTGTTACAGCATCCTGATCCTGACAAACACTTTATGTTAGCCAATCTGGATTACAGCGTGGTTGGTTGTGATGAAGTGCAGGTATTGGAATGTAAATCTGTGGGGGAGTGGGGAACCAAACTCTGGCGTGATGGTGTGCCTTTATACGTGATTATTCAGGTACAGCATCAACTGGCAGTGACAGGCAAACAGGCAGCGCATATTTGTGCCTTGATCTGTGGACATGAAGCCAAGATTTTTAAGGTCGAACGCAATGAAATTGTGATAGACCAAATCATGACTTCTGAACGGATATTCTGGAGCTGTGTGGAAAATGACATACCACCGAGTGTTGATGCCAGTGAATCAGCCGCCAAAGCCCTGCAATTACTTTACCCTCAACATATCCCTTTACAGTCCGTTGATTTCTCCACATTGGAGGGTGTTGATCAACTGTTTACAGATCTGTTGCATGAGGAAAAACAACTCACCGACCATCAAACCAAGTATGACTATCTCAAGCATCGGATTCAGGCACTCATGAAAGATGCCGAGAAAGCCATCTTTTCCAATGGTACTGTGACATGGAAAAAATCAAAGGACAGTGTGGTGCTGGATCAAAAGGCATTATTACAGGCACAGCCTGAACTACTGCAACAGTATCCACAATCCCGACAAGGGAGCAGACGCTTTAATATTTATTCTGCAACAACCTAAATCATCTGACTAAACAAGTTTTAGACCTATTTCCATCACACACCACATCAAACGATTTTATTTCCCTAAATTTAAAATTTGTGCAAAGCCGCCCCTCTTGTCCTTTCCCTAATACTAAGGAAAGGACGGTGGAGCAGCTTTGCATGAAACACTTGAACATTGCACTACAGTTTCTCCCATAACCGAATATTCAACAGGTTTTTTTATTTCATCAATCTTGAGGTGAGGGAGCGGTGCATTCAATGGATTTGGGGAATCCGTAAATAAATGCAATAAAGGATAATCACCATGATTAAAGGTTTAGCAATTACCCCACCTGTGTTGGGGCGCATCAGTATTGGCAAGATTGTCGAAAAGAATGGCAAGCGACTGCCTGAAAAGGATGACCAGTTTACTATTACCAGCCAGATTCAAAATAAAGATGGTTGGGTTAAACATCCACTGGATGAGCAGCTTCGGGAAAAGGCACAAAATGGAAAGCTCCGTACCATTCCTGTACGGATGATCTTTAATGAGCCTGAACTCAATCTTCGGGCAGAGTACAGTTTATTTGATCGACAGACTGGACGTTTAATTTGCTCAGGCAATGGGGAAACCTGTCAGCGACTCGGACAGAATGGTATTGAGCAACATCCATGTCCATCACCTGATTTATGCCCACTCGCACAAGGTGGACTATGCAAACCCTATGGCAGACTCTACGTGAATTTAGATGAATCGGATGAGTTTGGCACATTCATTTTTAGAACCACGGGTTTTAACAGTATTCGGACATTGGCAGCACGGCTCAGTTATTACCATGCGGCATCAGGTAATTTACTGTCCTGTTTACCATTACAGCTCACTTTACGAGGTAAAAGCACCACACAAAGCTATCGTACCCCGATCTATTACGTGGATTTAACTTTACGTGATGGCGTGAATTTACAGGATGCGATTGCTTCAGCCAAACAGATTGATCAACAAAGCAAGGCAGCAGGATTTTATCAGGAGGCTTTGGATTTTGTGGCGAGGCAAGGCTATGGCAATGCCAGCTTTGAGGTGGGTGGTGATGAGGGACTGGATATAGCGGAGGAGTTTTATAATGACCAGCAAAATGCTGTTGAGGTACAGTCTGATTCAGCGTCCGTTCATCATGGAATGGATGATGTCACAGGCATAAAACAGGGGCTTCAGCAAAGTGTAAGGGCTGTAAATTAGGTCAGGGCTATTGGCAGAAAAATACAGAACTCGGGTTTGTATTGAGAGAAACACTTCTCGATCACAAACTGGGAGTAATAACATCATGTCAACTATTGAATATCAATATCAGGTTCTTAATATCACTGCTGTGATTGGAATTACGGCTTTAAGTCGTTCAACCATCTACGCTCTCATTAATCCCAAATCTGATTACTACGACCCAAGTTTTCCGAAACCTCTTCATTTGACAAAAAATCGGATTGGTTGGTTGTCACAGGAAATCAACGATTGGCTGGAGTTAAAAATCGCTCAGCGAGAAGAGTAAGGGGAAAATGATCCCCTTATTTTTTTGTCTTAAATAGATTGGGTTGAGGAAGTTCATAGAGTATTTAAGCTGACAAATAACTTAGATAAATCAAATCTGATTGCTCTGGCTTGGATGTGGCATTACAGCTATAAAAAATTTCCCCATCAAACTTTTCCCCTAACTGTTCAATAATGATCTCAGTTAAATCCTGAATCTTATCAAGTGAGAATGAAGATTGGTGCAGATTGAAATTGAGTATCACCGTACCGTCTTTCCCAATCGGGCTAAATAAAGGTTTCACATTTTCATTCATTAACTGCTGTTCTTGTAACGAATGAATATTGATATAGCGTTGTCCTTTTTCAAAAGCATCCGACTGGTAAAGATCTGCTGGTTCGAGAAATAATTCTGGTGAGAAATAGGTTTTAATCAATGCATTAAAAACCTTTTCCAATGCCTGCTGATGGTTTTCATTGGATGCTTGCTGATAAATAATGGTATTAGATAAATGCTCAGGTAAAGGTGTTAGATTATTTTTGGCTGTAATCACGATGCTATGTTCACAGCCAATCGGAATTGCGGTTAATTCTGCCAAATCATCTACAATGATAACGGCAAATTTATTAGTCTGAGAGTAGGCTAAAGCAGATAGTGGCTTTTGCACCATGTTTAAAGGGCGCAGATGCTCTACTGTTGGATTAAAGAAATCAAGATTAATCTTGGTATGGGTATAAATGGCAAGGTTTTCATTTAAGTCTACTTCATTGTTTGGCATGGTGTTGATCCAATTTTAATTAGGGCTAACAAAGATTATTTTTGCTGTTTGAGTGCCTGAGCTAACTCAGGCAACTCATTGGTTTCTAAAATGATAGCAAGTTGTTCCAATACAGGTTGAGCTTCTTTTTCATCAAGGTTTAAAACATCCCGATAAATTTCATTTACTGAATCACCAATATGGTTAATCAGTTGCCCGACAATTGAAGGACGCATTGCACCCAAATGATCATCTGAATTGAAAATATCCAGAATACTTTTTTCTGGGTTCTGCATGGTTTTATTGGCAGTGATGAGTTTTGCTTTTTCAAATAGGGGATTGAGTTCAGTTAAGATATGTTGTGGTAAGACATCTCGAAGCTCTTTATTGACCAGATGTAAAATAACCGCTTGAGAAAGACTTAAACCTTTGATTGTGGTTTCTGTTTTCTTCCAACGCCAGTTATGAGGCATACAGTCACGACGACATTCCAGAGGAAATATCTTTTCCAGTAAATTTAGATCACGCTGGATGGTGCGTTGTGCAGTTTCAATACCCTGTTGATAAAGGTATTCTTCAATTTCTGTAGTGGTGACATACCCTTGATTTAACAGAAATTGAATGATTTTCCATTGTCGGATGATAATTTTTGATGATGACTGACTCATAAGGGGCTCAAACAGCTTTTTGCCGAGTGTAATCATTTTCTTATGCAAAATTAAGAGAATAAAGTTATGAGTAGGTCATAGTTTGACGTACTCGATTTATTGATTTCTATTATACTTTATCGCACGTTTTGGCTTTTATTAAAAACGCCTGAGATGTTAAGAAAGGTCTTGCTTTGGGCTAGGATAGTTTACATGGTCAAGTACCACTTCTATTCCTACTCGGGGATCGATGTTTAGAGCAATACAGTACCAAATATATTCGACTACATCTAAACGACGTTTGCCTTGCTCTACTTTTACAATAAACGAGTTTGGTCGTGCCATACGATCAGCAAGACTTTGCATAGTAAGATTTTGTGACTTATGCTGGCTTTTAAGCCAGCCCTGTAAGGCAAGCATTTCATCAGTATTGATACTTCTTGTCATCACGTATATTTATGATATATTTGATTTTTGAACAAAATAGGAAAATATATTTTGATCAAATAAGTATCGTTAAATGGACACAACCTGTCCCTTGGAAATGAATAATTGCTGTAACGTCAGAAATAAAAAATACAGGTTGTTATGCAAAAGGATACACAAAATAAAAATGAGACTTTAGCCAATCGTTTGATTGATATTCTTACAAGGCTAAACTCAGGGGAAAAATTAACCATCAATATGCTTGCAGAAAGCTATGATGCCCACCCAAAAACCATTCGACGTGATTTAGTACGGTTGGAAAGCTGTAATTTGCCTATTCAAAGAGAGGGCAAATATTTTTATTTAGACTCGACCTACTTAGGTAAGTTAAAACTAAAAGATATTCAGTCTTTTGCTCGTATATCTGGGATTCGTCATTTATATCCAAATCTTGATGTTTCCTTTATTCGGGAGCTTTTGGATAGTCGTGTTTATGATGCCAAAGGTTATTTCGTTGAAGATGCTGCACAGTTTAAAACCTTATTTGAAGTATTTGGTGAAGCCATTCGTAAACATCAACAAATAGGTTTCCTTTATAAAGGTGAACCTCGTGTCGTTGAACCTTATAAATTAGTTCATCATCATGGCTGTTGGTATTTGGCAGCAGTGCGTAAAGGTGTATTGCGTGCCTATCGTTTAAGTCGGATTGAATTATCGCCACACCCTCATGAACTTTTAAGCTTTAAACCTGATTCAACAATTTTGACTCAACTAGAGGATGAAGAAAGTATCTGGTTTGGTCAGGAGAAGCAGGAAATTATCTTAACGGTTCATGCTGATGTCGCTTTGCATTTTCAGCAAAGACCACTTTTGCCTGAACAGCAAGTCATTAAAAAACTGGATGATGGTGGCTTATTACTGTCTAGTCGAATTACGCATCATACCCAGATTTTACCTTTAGTCCGATACTGGATTCCTCATCTAAAAATTGTGAATCCAGAGGGCTTGCAGGATGAGATGGAATGGGGATTAAAGAAATATCTGGATATTTAATAGAGTATAGCCATGTGATGGGAAAATCAGCTCAATGTAAGATGATGTTTATAAATTAACAAGATTTTAAAATGGGAAATAAACGATGAATGTATTAAATAAGCAAAATTTAAAAATTGATTTAAAAGATGATGTTGGGGCTTTTATTGGTGAATTATCTCAGACACAAGGATGGAGTAATACTCCAGTTTTAAGTTTGAATAAACATCAATGGAATGAAAAATTTGAGCTTAATAATGGTAATGCTCGTTTTTTCCGTATTACTGAGCTTTCTGCTGAAGAGGAAGCAACATTAAGACAAGACCTTGAAAATGTTATCGCCTGTTTGGATCATCCTGATTATTGTTGGGTATACTATATTTCGGGTACATCGGAAGGGATTGAACTTTATCTAGGGGTGGTAAATAAGGTTCAAAAATCGGGTGTACATGAATATAGCGAACTGCTAACCAGTCAGTTAGAGGGTAATCTGACGGGTGTGCAATTGGAAAAAGTTAGCAGCGAAGATTTATCTGTAAAAATCATTCAACCATTACAGGAATCGATACATTTTGGGTTGTTGCATGGCGTACCCTCTCGCAGTATCGACCAGCAATCACAGACTGGACAGAACATTACACAGGGAATAGACCGTCTTGCTCGTGGTTTGTCAGGTGAGGTCTGGCAGCTTTTATTAGTGGCTGAGCCTGCACAGGAGTTTGAAATTAACCAGCAAATTGATGAATTGTTACAGCTTTCATCTGATTTACATCCACATATCAAGCGTTCACAGCAGTCAGGTGAAAATGACAGTACAACAACTTCAAAGACCACAGGGCGGAGTAGTAGCTATGGTTTAACCAAGAATACAGGAACGAGTTTCTCTAAAACGGATGGTACTGGAGATAGTAGAACTGTTAGCCATTCAAAAGGCGATAATGCTGGAGGAAGTAGAACTAAAGGAGAGAATAGTAGTTATTCTAGTAGTAGTGATACAACCAACTGGGGGAAAAATTCATCTAAGACGATTGCAGATGGAACAAGTACCAATGAATCCCAAACTGTAGGGAAAAATACAGGTAAATCTATTTCTAAAACTGATTCTGATAATAGCTCTACAAGTACTGGTACAAGTATTGGTTCATCAAAATCGGATACGTTTGAATACATCAATAAAAAAATTGAACGTGTACAAAGCCATATCAATGACAAATTGATTGAGCGTTTTGATTTAGGGCGTAGTAAAGGTATGTTCCGTACCGCAGTCTATTTGGCTGCACCAACACCTGTCGTTTATAATCGTTTATCTCGTGCGATGGTATCCGTTTTTCAGGGCAATCAATCGCATTTTTCGCCACTTAAAGTAACGGATTTTTCTTTACAAAAAAAACAAGTTCATAATCTATTTTTAGTACAGCGTTTGCCGCAGTCAAATATGAGTAATCAACTGGCATTGATTCACAGTATTCCACAGGCTAAACAGGCATTTTCCGCAGCAACATGGCTTAATGCTAATGAGCTTTCCTTATTGGCAGGTTTACCAAGTCGTGAAGTAGCAGGCATTAAATTACGCAAAAATGTTGATTTTGCAGTAAATCCAGTAAATCCAAAAGATGGTTTTGATTTGGGTGTTGTGGTACAGCATGGACGTAAATTAAAAGATAATGTGGTGCGTTTAGATAAAAAATTACTTAATCAGCATATTTTTATTTCAGGGGTTACAGGAGCAGGTAAAACCACCACTTGCCAACAGATTTTGATTAACTCAGGTTTGCCTTTTTTGGTTATTGAGCCTGCTAAAACTGAATATCGTAGCCTATCGAAGCATCATCCTGAAATTGAATATTATACTTTGGGTAATGAAAAAGTTTCACCATTTCGTTTTAATCCATTTGAATTATTACCGAATGAGCCTTTATCAGGTCATATTGACATGCTTAAAGCAACATTTGCCGCAGTATTTCCAATGGAAGCTTCAATGCCGTATTTAATTGAAGATGCAATTGTTCGTAGTTATGAGCAAAAAGGCTGGGATATTCATTATGATGAAAACTATATTTATCCTGATCCTTGGAATTGTGGTGGACAAAGTTTTCCTATTTTTTCCGAAGTATTATTGACCTTAAAAGAAGTAATTAAATCTAAAAATTTTGGAGCTGATTTACAGCAAAAATATGAAGGTTCATTAATTTCTCGCTTAGATAATCTGACTACAGGTGCAAAAGGTCGGATGCTGAATACTCGCAATTCAATTGACATCAATGAGATGCTTGATAAAAAAGTTGTGATTGAGTTAGAGGATTTACGAGATGAACAAGATAAATGTTTAATGATGGGCTTGCTGATTGGGCGTGTGGCTGAAGCAGTTAAACAACGTCATAAAAAAGACCATAGTTTTCAACATCTCACTTTATTGGAAGAAGCACACCGTTTGTTATCTAAACCACAAGGTGGGGAAGATAGTTCTAAACGTTTGGGTGTAGAATTATTCGCTAACCTTTTAGCCGAAGTCCGTAAATATGGTGAAGGTTTGATTATTGCTGATCAAATTCCGAATAAATTGACACCAGAAGTCTTAAAAAATACTAATACCAAAATTATCCATCGACTATTTGCTGCTGATGACCGTCATGCGATTGGTGATACGATTGGTTTAGACGATGAGCAAAAAGAGTTTTTAACCTTGCTGACCGCAGGTGAAGCGATTGTTTATAGTGCGGGTTGGCATGAAGCAGTCAGAGTGCAAGTACATACACCAAATGATACCAATGCACCTGAAATAGACGTGGATATCATTAAACAACTTGGACAACAACGAATATTTACTCAACAAGCAAAACTCTATCCACGTTTATCCAAGCATTATGATTGGAATGAGATTGGGGTAGAAGTCTTTAATCAATATCTAGTGGACGCAACTAGAATGTTAAATTTATTGATTCGTATGGGGATGAAAGCTGACGATTTAGATTGGAAAGCTCGTACCTTTGAAGCAATGCAAGTATTGGCAGAAAAATACCCATTTGTACCTGTAAAACCGACAGTATTGATATTATTTGAAGATATTGCACCGATCTCACCTGAACGTATTTATACACGTAACGCCCAAACAGTGAAATTAAAGGCTGTGGAATTATTTGCAATATTGTGGGATTTAGTCCAGTTAAATTTATTAGAATCTTTAGATGCAGAAAATACGCTCCAGCGGATTTTAGGTGAAGAAAATATTAAGGCTAATGCAAATATTTGGTTAGATATTGCTGAGATGTGCAATAACATTAAATCAATTTAAGGAGAAATAAAAATCATGGGTTGGTTTAGTAGTTTGATAGGATCTGGTTCATCTTCAAGTCAATCGGAAACACCTGAAGACAATGCCACATATAAAAAATATGCTGCGGAAATCAATAATTTTGAACTTGATCCGAAATTAGTTAAACAATCGGTCAGTTCTAAAAATAGTAGTCTTCAACTCAGTCAAATCCAAGATGATTTAAATGAAATAGATAGTCTTGATGACGTAAAACAACATTTTCAGGAGAAATAAAATGGGTTGGTTCAGTGATGCCTGTTCTGCGGTTAGTTCCGCATTTAGTAGTGTCTGTTCTGCGGTCAGTAGTGCATGTTCTAGTGTGTTAAGCGGGATTTCCAATGTATTAAATAGTTCTTCAGGCTCATTTATTACAGCATTAGCACTTGCTTTACCTATCTCTGGTGCATTAGCAAAAGCTATTACAGCGATAGATGTGATTAGTAAAATTTTAGGAATGTTAGAGCCTAATGAAACCACAGAAGAGATTGGTGATCGTGCGATACAGGCACAGGATCATGGAATTAGTCCTGAGAACTATGCAACTTATAAAGAATATCTGGCTGCGATTAAAAGTTTTGAATTAGATCCTAAAAAATCTGCTGAAACAAGTGACCTCGATAAAATGGCAGCAGGTATTGGCGTACAGTATTGGGGTTTTGAAGAAAAATTTGGGGTTGGTACAGGAGACTTATTATCTAAAACTGTTGAGTCACCAGATTATTTCACAGGAGATCGTTTAGCTAGTTTCCTTGATAAAGTTGAAAATATATCTGATGTTGTCCAGTTTTTTGATGGAAAGCTTTCATCAAATGAACGTAATGCTGTGGAAGATAAATTGATTGAAGCTGAAAAAAGTATCAATCCAGATAAATCAACTGCAAATATTTTAAAAGAACTGAATGACAATACTCAATTTAGGGACTATACCCATGAGTAAACAAAAAGCCACTATTAACGATGACCTACAACATTACTTATGTATTTTGGCATTTAAAGATCATCTGGTCGCATACCAAAGTATGCAATCAGAACCTTGGCAGTTAATTCAAATTAAAGGAAGTCAGCAATATCTACACAAGGATAAGGCGAGTAGCTTAAAAGATGTATTAAGCGATATTTCTGCTAACCTGAATTTGAAAGATGGCTTAGAAAAAGTAAAAGTGAGTCTACTTTATCAACAGGGGCAAGATAAGCTATTTATTGATGCTGTGAAAAACTTACAGGAATATCACTGTAAGACATGGCAAATACTCAACTGGGACAGTATTTATCAATATGCTTTACAGATATTGAATATCGAACAGGTATTTTTTGATACTCAAACAGTAGATCACCCATGGGTGCAAGATCATATCTTGCCATTGGTTTGGCATGAAAACAGTATTGAGCATCAACAGCAGGCTTTAGTTGCTTTGCGTCAGGAAAAAAATCAGATTGAAGAGCAGCTTGCATTAATGCGTTCTGATGCAGAGCAAGCTTTGGCTCAACAAGTGAATAAACTTGAAAATGATAAGCAGCAGTTACAACAACATATTTTTGATGCAAGAGCACAATTGCAAAAATTGCAGCAGCCTGACTTAGAAAGCCTTTTGGTTTTTCTACCTGTCATTTTTAAAGATTTCTGGAATGTGGTACGTCCTGATGAGTTGGCAATGATTGTTGGGGTACTCAATACGCCATCTGTACCATCACCTTACCATTCACCAAGCCTAAGCACTGTGCAGCAAAAGAAACGTCAATTTTTAGCACTGTCAGAAGAAAGTCAGGATAAAATTTTGGATTTATGCCGAGAATTGGTACATAACCATAATGCGTTACAAGTTCATCAGGAATTTAAATCTTTAGTCGGGGCGTTGGATTGATTATGGCAAAAGATGACAACATGCCAACCAAAAAAGAGATGATTCAATTTCTTGAACGTGTAGAGCAATTAACTGAGGACGACAACGTGTTTAAAGAAAAATTGGGTGGCTTATTACGCAAAATTGGCGATAAAACAATTGCCCCAAATGATACTTCTCCTATACGACATGATACAAAATCGGAAAATCATTTATTATCAAACTCAAAATCGACAGAGCTTGAACAACGTATCCATGTAATGGAACACGATAATGATGTTTTACGTCAGCAATTAAATCAGCTTAATCATATCAATAAGGAATTGGAAAAAGAAAAAATGGGGCTTTTGGATTTATTTAAGCGAAAAGAACAAGATGTTAGTCATTTACAACAACAGATTGGTGATTTAAATCAACAACAGCAAAAACTTACACAAAATAATGAACATTTAAATAATGAAATCCAACATTTAAATCAGAAGATTGGCTCATTTAACTGGGCAAAATCACTTGAATCTGAATTTACTTTTTTAAAACAAGTACAGTCACATCCAGAGCTTACTAGTATTTTATTGCCAAACGGTGATGATAATGTCCTGCAACTCATTGCGATTGCATCTCAATGGAATAACGTGTTACGGGTTTGGGATGCTATAGCAACACAGGTAAAAAATACTCAACAAGCTATTTCTGCAACAGAACAGCAAATTCTTGAGCATAGTCTAGCTTTATTTAATCTGACTCTACAAAGTAATCAGGCAACTTTGAAAAATCCTGAAACTGGTGAAAGTTATGATTATGATATTCATCAAAAAGTATCAGGTAGTGGCGGAAGTGTTGAGCAAGTCTTACTTGCAGGTTTATATAATGCCGCAGGCGAAAATGTAAGAGCTGCCATAGTAACTACACGTTAATTTTAGAAATGAATAAACTCCCCTTAATCATAAAGAAATAAGGGGAAATAATGATGAATAGAAATAGCCTAAGAACAGGGAAGTTATGAGTCAGTCTGCTAAAACATATGATGTTTATTTACCTAAAGCCAAGCAAAAAGTATTAAAAAAAATTGCAGTATATGATGTAAAAAAAATATTGATAGATTTTTTAAAAACAGTACGTATTTGGTCTGTTGAAAATTATGATAGTAGTCTTTTTACTGATGAGTCAGAATATCCGAGTGATTACGAAACTTTTGAGTTGGATATTTATACGAAATTGGCTTGGAATGAGAGATTTGACTATCAAGAATTAACTGATTTTCATAAAACAGATAAGAATAATCTTAGAGATACTCTTAATATTAAAAATTGGAAAATTCCGACAATAAAAAAAATGGAGGAAATATATCGGTTAGAAAATTTTTACAATATCATTAATACTTATTGTTATTTTACAATAGATGGTAAAGTTAGTTATTTTAATGATGGTAGTGTTGAGCTTGATAAAGGGTATGTTAATGGTGTTTATATTTATGCAGTAAGTGATTTTTTTCAGAACAAATCTAATATAGAGATAATAGACTATTTACTTGTTAAAAAATGGTTTTTTTTCCCTGCTGATAGTATTGGTTTTGCAGATAATGATTATCAGGATTTTCTAAGAAATTTGAATATATATAGAGATTTCATTGCAAGAGAAAGTGATAGAGAGCAAAATATTATTGAATCATGGAAAAATATTGATTATTTTTCTGTTCGCTTACCTGTCATAGATGCTCCAGTTTTTACTGATAGTCATAAGGGATTATGGGAATTTTACGCTCCACAATCACAACAAAATCAATTTAATAAAGTTCAGTCTGAGACCTCTGTACGTGGTCGAAATCCAGCTTTAGATATTCAACATGCACCCGTTGCAATTGACTTTGGTACAAGTAGTACGGTTGTTGCCATTCGTCAAAATGGACGAGATGAATTATTGCGTATTGGCATACAGGAAAAAGACTTAAATAAAGCGATTAGTGCAGAGCAATTTGAAAACCCAACGATTTTAGAGTTTTTAAACCTTAATGAATTTCAAACCTCATGGCAAAGTGAAGCCTATCGTCCTTTGGTCAATTGGGATCATGTACATTGTTCGCATGAAGCCAAAGCCAGCTTAAATAATAATAAGGAAGCAGATAGCAAGGTTATTTCAAGTATATTCCCACGTTTAAAACAATGGGCATTGCGTGATGCTCAACACACCAAAGTTGTGATTACTGACCAACAAGGCACAGAATATACAGTTCAACCATTAACGGAATATCACCCTGTTAAAGGTCAAGCGATTCAAATCAATCAAAACTACCCTGAACTTGATCCAATTGAACTCTATGCTTGGTTTTTGGGTATGAATATCAATTGGCGAGGACGTGGCATATTCCTTGATTATTACATGACGTTTCCAGTCGCATATCCATCCGAAGTAAAAGATAAAATTCTGGCTTCTTTTCGCCGTGGTTTAATGCGGAGCTTGCCAGAATCTTTAATTGCGGATGAACAGTTTAACCAGTTTAGTGTTCGGGAATGGGCTTCTGAACCTGCTGCCTATGCAGCCGCAGCTTTGGAAAAACTCAATATTGAACCGACTGAACAAGGCGTTGCTTATGCTGTATTTGACTTTGGTGGAGGTACAACCGATTTTGATTATGGTATTTATCGAGAACCGAATGAGCAGGAAGAAGACTTATACGATCATGTAATTGAACACTTTGGTGCATCGGGTGACAAATTTTTAGGCGGTGAAAACTTACTGGAAAATCTTGCTTATATCGTCTTTAAATATAATCAGGAAATTTGCCGTAAACAAAAAGTAAGTTTTACAAAGCCACTAGATGCCGAAAAATTTATAGGTCATGAACAACTCATTGATGATAGTCAAATGGCGTATACCAATACGTCTTTATTGATGGCAGCACTACGTCCATTTTTAGAAAAAGGTCAATTTGCTGATGGTTTTGCAGGAGCTTTGGATATTAAGTTGCTCAACCGACAAAATGAGGTTGTAAATTGTCAATTTACGGTTAAACAAGATGAATTGTTATCTTATCTAAAGAGTCGTATCTATCAAGGCTTCGTTAATTTCTTTGTAGGGCTAAAACAGGCATTTACAACACAGCATCAAGCTTTACCTAAAGTCATTCATATTTTGCTGGCAGGAAATGCCAGTCGTTCCAAATTGGTGAAAGAATTATTAGTGGGTATTGATAAAAAAGATCAAACTCAAACCACATTATTAAATCTAGGCACAATTTTTGGTCAGGATATTCCTGAATTTAAAATTCATTATCCACTAGATGCCGACCTTAAACATCATGATGTCATTACTGCAAAAACAGGCGTGGCATTGGGTTTATTACGCCTTTGCCCTGGAGAGGGCTTAAAAGTCATTAACCATGCCAAAACAAATGATGATGCAAATAGTCCATTCCAGTTTTATGTTGGTCGTCAAAAACGTGGGGTATTTGAAGTCATGATAAAACGTGGCGATGCGTACCATCAATGGCAGCAGATTGGTGCTGTGAGTGAAGATGGGATTTTCCTATTACTTTATAGTTCTTTGGCTCAAGCCTTAACGGATGAAGGAATGAAACGGGGAGCAACAGGTCTATTTGATCAGCGTATCCGTTTTGCTGGCAACACCGCAGGGCAAAAAGTTTTCGCTCGTATTCTCGCTCCAAGTGAGATTGAATTGTGTTCAGCAAGTGATCTGGACGAAATACAAGTAACGGGTGGTAATAATTTACAGCAAATTAAATTGTCATAGGGACATAACCTGTCCCAACCAAACATCAAAATTGAGAAATAGTTAAATCGGGGAACATAAATGAGTCAAAGTTTTGAAACTTTTGTACCAACTTTAAAACATCAAAAGCTGCTTGCTACAGCAGAAGCAATCGCACTTGAAAATGATAAGGTAGAAGATGCGAAAACGTTGAAACAAGCGACTGAAGATGCTGTAAAGTATTTTGAACAATATCGTTACTGGTCGATAGATAAAGCAGGTATTATTTTTGACAGAAAAACAGGTTTATTGTGGCAAGAAAAGAAGACAGTAAATAATGCCACTGAAATGAAACAACTAAATTTATTAGGTTTACAAGATTGGAAGTTTCCAACACAAGGTGATGTAAAAACAATTGTAGAAGATAATAATAATCATTGGCGAAAAAATCAAAATAGTTATTATCTTCTAGGAAGTTCAATTATACAATTAAGCGAAAATCAAGCGATGTGGTTGGATAGAGATTATCCCTCTACACTTAATACCAGTGGATATTTAATTTTAGCGATAAATTTATACTTCAAAGGAAAATCTACACTAGAAATTTTAAAAACACTCAACAAGAGGAAATGGAATTATAAACCTTATAATGTTAATGCTGCGGCAGAAATTAGCACATTGCATAAAAATGCAAATATTATTAACCAATTGTCAGAAAAGACCTATAACTATAAACCTGAACTAAGTATTGCCCAAGTTTGGCAAAGTATTGACTATATCAGCACACGCTTACCAAAAATTGACTCTCTAAAATTTACTGATGTTGAACAAGGCATGTGGGAATTTTTTGTTCCTAAAGCTTTACAGGGTAAATATACAAAAGTTCAATCCAAACAATTCTGCCGTGATCGTAACCCTGTTTTGGATATTCGGGAAGCCAATGTCGCAATTGATTTTGGTACAAGTAGTACGGTGGTTGCCATTCGTAAAAATGGTAAAGATGAATTATTGCGTATTGGGATGCAGGAAAAAGATTTTGCCAAAGATGCCATTACTGATCAACAATATGAAAACCCGACTGTTTTAGAATTTCTGGATTTACAAAACTTTCTGAAAGAATGGCAGAGTGAAAGTTATCGTCCATTGGTAAATTGGGACAATATTCATTGTTCACATGAGGCAAGAGCGGCACTACGCAACAATAATAGTAATACCAAAGTAGTGAGTAGTATTTTTGCTCGCTTAAAACAATGGGTATTGCGGAATGAACAAACAGCGAAAGTTCGTTTACGTGACCAACAAGACTATGAATATCAACTACAACCTTTAACTGAATATAATCCTGTCAAAGGTCAGCCAATTCAAATCGGTAAAGATTACCCACAACTTGACCCAATCGAAGTCTATGCATGGTTTTTGGGAATGACCATTAACTGGCGAGAAAGAGGTATCTTCCTCAATTATTACTTAACATTCCCTGTTAAATATTCCAATGAGGTGAAAGCCCGAATATTGGCAGCATTTCGCCGAGGACTACAACGTAGTTTGCCTGAATCATTGATTTATGATGAACGCTTTAATGATTTTAGCGTAGAGGAGTTGGCTTCTGAACCTGCTGCATTTGCTGCTGCGGCATTAGAGCGTCTGGAAATTGAACCTGATGATGGTGGTGTTTCTTATGCTGTATTTGACTTCGGTGGTGGTACAACCGATTTTGACTATGGTTTCTATCGTAATCCAAATGACGAAGAACATGATGAGGGATGGGATTATGTGATTGAACATTTTGGTTCATCAGGTGATCAATTTTTAGGTGGTGAAAATTTACTGGAAAACTTGGCGTATTTGGTATTTCAAGCGAATAGCAGCGAGTGTAATAAAAATAAAATTGCATTTACCAAACCATTGGATGCAGAAAATTTTGCAGGTTCAGAACTACTCATTGCACAAACACAGGCTGCCTATACCAATACTACGCTGATGATGTCTAAATTAAGACCATTATGGGAAGCTGGAAAAAGCCTTGATTCAGAGGGAGAAGAAAAATTTTTATTGATTGATAAAGATGGTCAAACTGTACAGTGTGCTATTAATATTAAAGAAAAAGAATTAATTACCTTTTTGGAAAATCGTATTCGTCAGGGTTTAAAAGATTTCTTTATTGCCATGAATGTTGCCTTTAAACAACAGCATCAAAAGTTACCTGAATTGATTCATATTCTTTTAGCTGGAAATTCAAGTCGATCACGAATTGTGTTAGGGCTACTTGGGCGTTTAGATGATGAGAAATCTAAAGCCTTACATCAATTGTTATTGACAGATTTAGCAGAGATTTTTGAGGATTTGCCTGATCTTGAAATTCATTTACCTTTAGATGCTGATCCTAAAAACGCGTATGCACCAACCGCTAAAACAGGGGTAGCGTTGGGGTTGTTACGTTTATGCCCTGGGGAAACACTAAAAGTCGTCAACCATGCTGCGGAGGATAATACCGATAGTCCATTCCAATATTTTATTGGTGCATTTAGACGAGATACTTTGCAAGTGGCAATTCATCGTGGACAGACTTATCAGGAGTGGGCGGAACTCGGTAAGCCCCTCAATGGTGTGTTGGTTATGGGCTATACAACTTCATCTAGTGCAGCACTTGAAAATCAGGTTAAACGTGGTGATAAAGGTGTGTTTGAACAAAACTTACGATTATCGGGTAATATCCAAGGTCATAAGGTATTTGCTAAAGTACTTTCACCAAATGAAATTGAAATCTGTACGGCGCAGAGTTTGGATGATGTTCATCGCCAGCAAACCAATAATAACCGTATTATTCAATTAAGCATTTAATTCAGTGGATTGAGGTTGTTTATTTTAGGGTAAGCAACCTATTTAGTTTTTTAGATTGGGAAGAAAAATGCTTTCGGATATCCAGCAAACCTTTAAACAAAACCGTGAAAATTTTAATGAGGATTTTCGTTTACGGATTCATCGCTCACTAAGCTGGTTACAACGAGCTGAACAAGCTCAGCAAGAGCAGGACTTAGACTCAAAATTTATTTATCTATGGATTAGTTTTAATGCTGCTTATGCCAAAGATTTGGGAGCTGGTTTAAGAAGTGCTGATAAGGGGGCATTTGTACAATTTATTTATCGTATCTGTCACTTAGATAAAGAACAAAAAATTTATTATACAGTTTGGAATACATTTTCAGGCAGTATCCGTATTTTGCTGAATAACCAATTTACCTTTCAGCCTTTTTGGGATTATCACAATGGTTTAATTACTGAACAAGATTGGATAGCTAGTTTTGAGAAAAATAGAAAAAAAGCACTTGAGGCTTTAAAGCAAAAGGATACACCTGAAATTTTAATTGCAGTGTTTAATCATCTCTATACTTTACGCAATCAGATCATGCATGGCGGTGCAACATTTAACAGTACTATTAATCGTAGTCAGCTAAAAGATGCTTGTAATATTTTATCTACGTTGATTCCTGAAATGCTTAAAGTAATGCTACAAAATCCAGATGATAAAACATGGGGAAAACCATTTTATCCAGTCGTAAAATAATTGATAAAAAGAAAATTTTATAAGGACAGGGACACAACCTGTCCACTCTATACTCAATACTAAAGCCTTACCATAATGATAATTCAACAAGGGGTTTATTCAATGAAATTATCAAAATCTATTTTACTGGCAAGTTTACTTGCTACAACTACATCTGTTTTTGCAGATGACTTTATTTCTGCAAATGGGGTGAAGCTTACAGTCGGTGATTCACTAAAAATGGTTACAAGCAGACTAGGCAAACCTTCAGAGAAAGCAGCAGGGTTGATTATCTGGAAGCTAAAAAATGGCAATAAGATCGCAGCTCGTTTTGATCAATATGGCTTAAGTAATGCAACATTAAGCGGAAATGTATCTACTGATTATTTATATACAGATGGCATTAAGATTTTCCTTAATAAAGAAAGCATCAATAGCATTGAGAAAAAACTCAAGTACGGTTGCTACCATGAGGGCTGGGGTGAGGGTGCAATTGCAGACTATGTTGTGAGAAGTGGTCCAGAGGGTTCAATCAATCTGATTTTTAATACTTGGGGTGGGGACATAACAACCAAGCAATTAAAAAGCCAAAAAGTATCAGCACTGAGCTTGGGTGATGATGAACCATTTGGTGAACAAAAATATTGCCACGATCAATAAGAAACTTAAAGGGCTCTAAAATGAAAAAATTAATCATCGGACTTGCCGTTGCTGCCTGTAGTCATTCATTATTCGCAGCTTGCCCAAGTCAGAGCAAAACGGTATTCAACTGCACAACGACCAATAACAGAGTGATTCAGGTCTGTGATGCAGGCAATGCGATCAGCTATTCATTTGGTAAGGCAAATGCCACACCAGAGTTGGCGATTACAGTTCCTCGTAATAAAGTCACCACCTATCAATGGCAGGGCATTGGTCGCTATGAAAATTATGCGATTAATATTCCGAATGGAAAAACCATATATCGGGTCAATGACAGTCTGGACAAAATGTCTCAACAATATACGGCTGGCGTTGAAGTTTTCAATAACGACAAATTACTTACCACAGTGGAATGTGCTGCCAATAAAAAAATAACCAGTAAAATTCAGGGCATTAAACTTCGTCCTGAAATGTAATCCTAGTTTTATCTTTCTCTAAGTTCTTATTTCATTTTCTCGGAATAAGAACCTGAATTTTTTAAAAATAAATGGTGATCCAATGAGATTATACTATCTTATCGGGAGTCTGTTGCTTGTCGCTGGGTGTCAGGATGCCTCAAACAATAAGCCCAATGTAGATTCCACTGAAAAAGCTGAAGTGATTCAGGAAACACGACCTGTTAATGATACCGATGATCAATATAGTGCAGACGGCTTAACCCGTTATGAGAATGAAAGTGTAGAGGAAATGGAAACACCTCAAATTCCCGAAGAAGCGCCTGTGCGAATCGACTTACAATTAAACCCTGCATGGGCTGAATATGGCTTAGGTATGATTGATGTTCAATCGACAACAGATCAAGTGGTGATTGAAAAAGTGATTCTCAATCGGGGACAGTGTAGTGCAATTGATAATTCAATTAAAATGCCTGTCACTTTAAGCTTTGGTCATACCTATCGAGGCTATATCAATAACTGTAACTTGGATAAAATCATTGAAATTCAAATTAATACAAATTTAGGTAACTGGACATTTAAAAGATAATAAAAGAGAAAATGTCAATATTGGCATTTCCTCTTTTTAAAATTATGGATTAGCAAGTAAAGCTAGTTTCTTGCCAACCAGTGCGTAAGATTGAGTATTCACAATTGATGGGCAGCAAGAGGGATCATTTTCTGCATATTCATGGTTCTCGACCGTAACAATGCCATCTTTACTGATGTTGGTGACTTTGGCATCCAAGCCTAAATTGAGATCAGTTATAAAATTGATCTGGTCTTGTTGGTCAGTAGTAAAAATCAAAACTTCATAGGTCATGGTTGTTGAATGGCAGTTTGTTTCCTCACAGAAACTCGCCTCAACAACGTAATCAGTCTTTCCATCCTGATTAAGATCGGACTTAATAATATTTTTTGCGTTTAATGCATATTTAAAATAATCGTCATCTGTAGCAGAACGTCGGGATTCTTCATTTAAGAATTTAATCGATTCAGCAATTTTATTGTCAACCAAAGTTTCAATGCCTTGAAGAGTAGGTTTATTTTGAATAATCTTTTCTTCAGCTTGGGGTTGAATAGATTGTTCAGATTTCTCATTTTCAGCTTGCGGCAGAACTTTTTTAATATTGTCACATGCATTTAATAGAGTTGCACTACTGAGTAGCATAAGCGTAAAAATAAAGGGTTTCATATAGGATTCCATTAAAAAAGCCTACATAACTGGAAAATTATGTAGGCATAAAAGTTATAAAGTTGGTTCACCGTATTGATTATTATGGCTGTCTCCTGATTGCGCCCACCAAATAATTAAAGGAATGATTCCAATAATCGTGAAACTCATCAGATACCACCATCCAGAACGATTTGTGTCATGGAGTCTACGAGCAGAAACGGCTAGAAAAGGAATAGTTAATGCTAGCGTTGTGATGGCATAAAATACAATCTCTGTTCCTAGAATTGCATCAATGACCATTGAAAGAATATTACAAATAACGAAGCCTAGATAAAAAAACCAAAACTCTTTAGGTCTTGCTCGACCATTAAAATTGGCATAATTTTTTAGGCACTTCATAAACCAGTCAAAAAGATTAAAATTTTCTTCAGGTTTTTCTGAATAAGAGGTGCTTAACGTGGAGGATGTATTTGTTCCTAAAGCTTTATATATAGCAATTGCTTGATTTAAATGATTAGTATCAAAATCGACTTTCATACCACGTTGTGGTAAAGCTGATTCTTTCCATTCGCTGCCCAAAAAATGATATCTAACAGCATCATCGCCTGAAATTACCCCAGTATTGGTTTGAATTGAAAAATCTAAAATTGTACCTTTCATATTTTGCTCCACGTTAAACAAGTCTGTTTTGTTGTTTTGTGAAGCTATATTGCAATGATTGATGGACAGGTGGTGTCCCTAAGCAATTATTTTATGAATAAGTATTTTTTAATGGTTAATTTTCTATCACATTGCAACTAAATCATGGTGGAAGATTATAAATGGGTTGGATATTGATCAGATATGATGTTCAAAGAGAAAAACCAGAATAAGCACGACAAACTATGTCTTTTATCTTTCAAATGTAGCTGAAAAATAATTAAATTTCGGTAAACTATTCACGTTTTATACTTTTCTTTGGACTTCAATAACAATGACCCAAGTACAACTGCAACAGCTACAAAAACAACTATGGAATATTGCCAATACATTACGTGGCAAAATGGGTGCAGATGAGTTTCGTGACTATATTCTTGGGTTTATCTTCTTTAAATATTTATCTGAAAAAGCCGTGAACTTTGCCAATGAATTGCTTGATGGTGAAGACATTGGCTTTTTAGAGCTTGATGAAAACAACGCTGAACATACGCCGTATATCGAAGTAATTAAAAAGAATGCCATTGATGAAGTGGGCTATGCGCTGACACCAAAGCAACTATTCCACACGCTTGCAGAACGTGGTCGTAAAGGTCAGTTTATTCTTGATGATTTATCTGCCACGCTGAAAGCCATTGAACAAAGTACGTTGGGTTCAGACTCTGCCGATGACTTTGCCAATCTATTTGAAGATCTCGATCTAAACTCGACCAAGCTAGGAAATACGGCGAATGACCGTAATGAGCTAGTGGCAAAGGTTCTCAGTCATTTAGACGATATTGATTTTGATATTTCCAATACTGAATCGGATGTATTGGGTGATGCTTATGAATATCTGATTGGTGAGTTTGCGTCTGGAGCGGGTAAAAAAGCAGGGGAATTCTATACGCCTCAAACGGTATCGACTTTACTGGCGAAGATCGTAACCCAAGGTAAAACTCGTTTACGTTCTGTGTATGACCCGACTTGTGGTTCAGGTTCGTTGTTGCTGCGTGTTAAACGAGAAGTACAAGATGTGGATATGATTTATGGTCAGGAGATGAACCGTACTACCTACAACTTGGCACGTATGAACATGATTTTGCATGATGTGCATTTTGCCAAATTCGATATTAAGCAAGAAGATACCTTGATTCGTCCACAGCATTTGGACAAGCGTTTTGATGCGGTGGTTGCCAATCCGCCATTTTCGGCAAAATGGTCTGCCGATCCGTTATTTTTACAAGATGAGCGTTTTGCGGCTTATGGCAAACTCGCACCAAGCTCTAAAGCGGATATGGCATTTGTTCAGCACATGCTACATCAATTGGATGACAATGGCACAATGGCGGTGGTGCTTCCGCACGGTGTTTTATTCCGTGGTTCGAGTGAGGGCGTGATTCGTCAGTATCTGATTGAACAGCTCAATGTGATTGATACCATTATTGGTTTACCTGCCAATATTTTCTATGGTACGTCTATTCCGACCTGTATTTTGGTGCTGAAGAAAAACCGTGAGCATAAAGACAATATTTTGTTTATTGATGCCAGTCATGAGTTTGAAAAGCAGAAGAATCAAAACAAGTTATTACCTGAGCATTTGGACAATATTATTGGGGCATTTGAAAACCGTCAGAATATTGAAAAGTATGCGCATGTAGCGACTTTAAAAGAAGTTAAAGACAATGACTTTAACCTGAATATTCCGCGTTATGTCGATACCTTTGAAGCTGAGAATGAGATTGATCTTGATGCAATTGCTCAAGCGTTGCAGGTTCTAGAAGTTGAGAGTAACAAAACCGATGCGGTGATTAGTGAGTTTTGTGCCGAGCTTGGGATTGCTTCGCCGTTTGCGGAGGTGAAGTAATGGCTGTACCGAAGTTACGATTTAAAGAGTTTGATGGGGATTGGACGACTTCACCATTGAAAGCCTTATGTAAAATCAATCAGGGGTTGCAAATTGCTATTGAAGATAGATTTTTAGAGGATGGTAATAATCGTTATTTCTATATAACAAATGAGTTTCTAAAAGAAGGTTCTAAAAAAGCATATTTTATTGAGAATCCACCTAAAGCTGTTATTTGTGATGAGTCAGATATATTGATGACTCGAACAGGAAATACAGGGCAAGTTGTAACTGATGTAAAAGGCGCTTTTCATAATAATTTTTTTAAAATTGATTTTGATAGAAGTATTATTAATAAAAATTTTTTCATTGAGTTCCTAAAAAAAGACACGACTCAACATCTTATTTTAAAGTATGCAGGTGCTTCAACTATTCCTGATTTAAATCATTCAGATTTTTATCGAATAGTTATGCCAATAACTACCATCGAAGAACAAACCAAAATCGCCTCTTTCCTTTCCGCAGTCGATGAAAAGATTAGCCAACTGACTCAAAAACAACAGCTACTCAGCCAATATAAACAAGGCATGATGCAAAAGTTGTTTAGTCAGCAGATTCGTTTTAAAGCGGATGATGGGAGTGAGTTTGGGGAGTGGGAGGAAAAAGCGCTTAAGACTATTGCAAGAATTTATGACGGCACTCATCAAACCCCTAATTATGTTGAAGACGGTGTACCTTTCTATAGTGTGGAACACGTAACAGCAAACAACTTTTCTAAAACAAAATTTATCGCTGAAAACGTATTTTTGGATGAGCTGAAAAGAGTTCAACTAGAGAAAAATGACATTTTATTAACCAGGATCGGAGATATTGGGACATCCAAATTAATTGATTGGGATGTACGTGCATCATTCTATGTAAGCCTAGCCTTAATTAAAGTTGATAAAAACCATAATTCTTCTTTTGTAAATCAATATATTAAGTCTATTTTCTTTCAAAAAGAATTACATGAAAGAACTATTCACGTAGCTTTTCCCAAGAAAATTAATTTAGGTGAAATTGGATTATGCTTAATTCGTTTACCTTGCTTAGCAGAACAAACCAAAATTGCCAATTTCTTATCGAGTATCGACCAAAAAAATGAGGTGGTGGCACAGCAAATTGAACAAGCCAAACAATGGAAAAAAGGCTTGTTACAGCAGATGTTTGTGTAGGTGAAACAGATGACCGATTACTTTCAAAATCTTGTATTGCAATTGCTCCAAGAACCCAGTGAGCAAGAATGGTTAGAGTTTAAAGAAAACTACCATAGTGCCGAAGAAATTGGAGAGCGTATTTCTGCCCTATCCAACGGCGCATGTTTATGTAACAAGCGCTATGGCTACTTAGTTTTTGGAATTAAAGACCATGATCAGAGTATTGTCGGTACAACATTTGACCCTAAAAAACAAAAAGCTAAAGGCAATGAAGATTTAGAGTTTTGGTTACTGACACGCTTAAACCCACGTATTGACTTTAAAATCCATGAGCTGGAGATTGAGGGTAAACATCTCGTTTTATTTGAAATTCCAGCGACTAGCGGCTCACCAGTGAGCTTTCTACATGAAGCCTATATCCGTATTGGGAGTTATACCAAAAAACTTAAAGACTATCCCGATAAAGCCAAGAAAATATGGCAAAGCATGGAAACCGATTGGAGTGCTGAAATCTGTCCCGATGCGACATTACAAGATTTAGACCCGATTGCGATTGCTACAGCCCGACAGCTTTTTATCCGTAAAAATCCACGCTTGGCTGAAGATGTTCCCAATTGGGATGATGCGACATTTTTAAATAAAGCCCGTGTGACTATTCAAGGGAAAATCACCAAAACGGCGATTGTATTGCTTGGTTTACCCGAATCAGCGCACTTTATTAACCCTGCCGTGGCACAAATTACATGGATTTTAAAAGGTGTGGATGGTGTTGAAAAAGACTATCAACATTTTTATACGCCATTTTTACTTGCAGTTGATGAGCTGTATCACAAAATTCGAAATCTAAAATATCGTTATATTGTCGATGGTACACTGTTCCCTGAAGAAGTCGATCAATATGACCCCTATATTATCCGTGAGGCATTGAGTAATGCTATTGCACACCAAGACTATCGTTTAGGTGGGCGGATTACGGTAGTGGAAAAAGAAGATTCAACGTTGACCTTTCAGAACTATGGCAGCTTTTTACCTGTTTCTATTGAAAATGTCATTTTAAACGATGCACCTGAGCAAAAATATCGGAATACATTTTTGGTTAATGCCATGATGCAGCTCAATCTGATTGATACCATTGGTAGTGGTATTCGCAGAATGTTCTTAAAGCAAAAAGAAAAGTTCTTCCCTATGCCAGATTATAGCTTTGAAAATAATCGGGTTCAGGTGAAATTTACAGGTAAAGTGCTCAGTATGGACTATGCTCGTAAACTTGCTGAGTTGCCTGATTTATCCCTCACCAATATTATTGCGCTGGATCAGGTACAAAAGAACCAGTTAATCAGTGATGATGACGCTGCCGAACTTAGAAAAAAAGGTTTAATTGAAGGTAGAAAGCCAAATTATTGTATCTCTGCAAATGTGGCTGAACAAACAGATCAGCAAGCAGAATATTTAGAAATGCGTGGTTTGGATGATCAGCATTATCAGGGACTCATTTTGGAATATTTACGCAAGTTTAAGCAGGCGAAACGAGCTGATTTTGAAAAGTTATTAATCGATAAATTACCGCAAATATTAGATGAAGACCAGCGTAGACATAGAGTACGTAATTTATTGCAAAAAATGCGTAGAGATGGTTTGGTCGAAGCTAAAGGTTTGACATGGTATTTAAAGAAGAGCTAGTTTTAGCTAGTTTTAGCTAGTTTTAGCTAGTTTTAGCTAGTTTTTTATATAAGTTATTGTTAATTAAATATTTAATTATGAGAGAAATATGACAGTACAAAGCGAATATCAACTTGAAAATGAACTGATTGCACAACTGCAAGGACTGGGCTATGCAACCGTTACCATCAAGGATGAACGCCAGCTACTGTCAAATCTCAAAACACAAATTGAACGTGCCAACGGACTTGCGCCACTCTCAGAATCTGAATGGAAGCAGGTCATTAGCTTTCTAAATACAGGCACTGTATTTGAAAGAGCTAAAAACCTACGTGACCAGTTTCCTGTCAAATTTGATGATGGTTCAAGCAAGCACATTTTCTTTTTATCAGATGACCCAAGCAAAAATGTATACCAAGTCACCAATCAAATCACGGTAGATCATCGTGATTTTAATGGTCGAACCAGCCGTTTTGATGTCACGCTCTTGGTCAATGGTTTGCCTTTAGTTCAAATTGAGTTGAAAAAACGAGGCATGGAAATTGCCGAAGCCTTTAATCAAACTCAACGCTATATTCGTGAAGCGTATTGGGCAGGGCAAGGGCTGTTTGGTTTTATTCAGCTTTTTGTCATTAGTAACGGTGCAAATACTCGCTATTACTCAAATGGTACAACTGGGATTGAGTTTGCCTTTCCGTGGGCAGATGTTGCCAATAAACATATCAATGAAATTGTCGATTTTGCGGATGCATTTTTAAATCATCAGCATCTTACAGACATGCTGACCCAATACATGGTAATGTTGGAAACCAGTAAAAGTTTGATGGTGCTACGCCCTTATCAAATTTACGCCGTGCAAAAGATTATTGCCCATGTGCAAAATTCAGAACAAAACGGCTATATCTGGCATACCACAGGTTCAGGTAAAACACTGACATCATTTAAAGCCAGTCAGCTCATCATGAAGATGCCTGATGTGGAAAAAGTACTGTTTGTGGTGGATCGTAATGACCTTGATACCCAGACTTCACGAGAATTTAATGCCTTTAAAGCCGAGAGTGTGGATAGCACAGACAGCACGCACACTTTAGTGAAGCAACTCGATCAACGCCATGACAAGCTGATCGTGACCACCATCCAAAAGCTGAATCGTGCGATTAGCACTGACCGATATTTAGAACACATCAATTATCTGAAAGACAAGAAAGTGGTGTTTATCTTTGATGAATGTCATCGTAGCCAATTTGGTGAGACCCATCAGAACATTAAAAAATTCTTCAGCAATGCGCAGATGTTTGGATTCACGGGAACACCGATCTTTGAGGAAAATAGTCAATCCAAAGCAGGTTTAAAACTCACCACAGATTATTTATTCAATCATTGTCTGCATCAATATGTCATTGTGGATGCGATTCGAGACCGCAATGTATTGCAGTTCCAAATTGATTACCGTGGCAAATATACTGCTAAAGGTATGCAGAATAACCTCGATTATGATGAAGATGTTGAGGGGATAGATACCAAAGAGCTTTATGATAATCCGCAGCGATTAGAAATGATTGCCCGTTATATCGTTGATACGCATGATACCAAAACCAAAAACCGTGAATTTACGGCGATGTTTTGTGTCAGTTCAGTGGATACCTTAACGCAGTATTATGAACTGTTTGAAAAGATACAAGCTGAGAAGCAACAACAAGATGAAGCGGAAGGTCGATTATTTAAACCTCTCACCATTGCGACTATTTTCTCCTACGGTGCGAATGAAGCTGTTGAGAACAATGACCAAAATGGATTGATTCAAGAAGAATCAACGGATACTCCGCACCAAATAAATCAGTCTAGTCGTGACAAGTTGGATCGCTATATTGCCAATTATAATGCCCAGTTCGGCACGAATTATAATTCTGGTGACGGCTTCTATGCCTACTACCGAGATATTGCAGATCGAGTCAAGAAAAAGCAGATTGATATTCTGTTGGTCGTAAATATGTTCCTGACGGGCTTTGACTCAAAGCCTTTGAATACCTTGTATGTCGATAAGAACCTTAAATATCATGGTCTAATTCAGGCTTTTTCACGGACTAACCGTGTTTACAATGATAAAAAACCATTTGGGAACATCATTAGCTTCCGTAACCTCAAACGTGCTACAGATGAAGCATTGGCATTATTTTCCAATAAAGAAGCACGGAAGACTGTACTTGTCCCAAGTTTTGATGAAATCAAACAAGATTATGAGCAAGCGGTTGAAAAGCTACGCAGTATTACGCCTGATTATCAAACAGTAGATGACCTTATCACTGAAGAGCAGCAACTCGAATTTATTAAGGCTTTCCGTGAGGTCATGCGCTACAACGCCCAGCTACAAACTTTCATTGAGTATGATCAAGACGACACTAAGCTTGATAAACAGCACTTTGCGAATTTTGCATCTAAATATGCCGATCTCTGTCGTGCGATTCGAAAAACGACCAAGAAAGAAAAAGTCTCTGTGTTGGATGATGTCGACTTCCAATTAGATTTATTGCACAGTGACCGTATCAATGTGGGTTATATCCTGACACTGTTACAGATGGCAGTGAATGCTGAAACAGATGAGCAGCGTAAGAAATACGAAGCTCAAGTACATGATCTGATTGGCAGTGATATTAGCTTGCATGATAAGCAAGACTTGATACAAAAATTTATTGAAGAAAACATGCCAAAAATGATCAATGGACAAAGTGTACAAGTGGCTTTTGCTCAGTTTTGGGATGCAGAAAAAGAACAAGCCTATCAGCATTTTTGTGAGCAAGAAAAGCTTAAACCTGAAGCAATGAAACAGGTTTTAGATAATTATGAGTTTAATAAGCGCTTGCCGCGAAAGGAAGAGATGAAAGAGTTGCCAAACTACAAGATCAAGCTTTTTGAGCGGGACAGTGTATTATCCAATTTGTTAGTGAAAACACGACAGTTGATTGAGAAGTTTTATGTGGGGTTGTAGTAAGGGTTTAGAATGACTTAAACCCTTAAATTTTGGATTTGATACCTTGTATTTCTCCCACCACCTTCAAGTTTTATGATACAGCCTTTTTCCAATAAATCAGTCAGGTGGCGAGTTGCCGTTGCTCGGCTAACTTTAGCCACTTTCTGATATTGTGAAGCACTGATGCCATGCTCAAAGCCATTTTCCCCACCATCAAGCAGTCGATTTAAAACTTTACGCTGCCCCTCATGTAAATCCATTTCCGAAAAAACCTGCCAAAACGTACTTTTTCGAAGCGTCCTTTCAATACGCTTTAATGTCTGCTCAAGGCTTTCATTGAGTGCCTGTAGAAACCAAAGTAACCAATCCGTAATATCAGAATCACTTTTTTGAGTGGCTTCAAGAATTTCATAATAACTCTTACGCTTATTTAGGATGACAGGTGACATTGCATATAGACGAATACTTTGTTGATCCATCTGAGCTAAAGCCAAGTCAGTTAATGTACGGGTAATACGTCCATTACCATCATCAAAAGGATGGAGTGTCACAAACCATAGGTGAGTAATTCCAGCCCGAATCAGTGGGTCAAGCAGGGTATTGTTTCTACTCGTATTAAAGCACTGGATAAATTCATCCAAACGTTGTTCTAAAGCATCTCGTGGTGGAGCTTCAAAATGTACAGTAGGGTAATCCATACGCCCTGATACAACCTGCATGGGTTCGTGTCCACGTAATTGCCCAATACGAATACGCTGCATCGTCCAGTCAGTTTCATTAAATAGCCATTGATGCCATTGAAATAATCTTTCAACGGATAAGTCTTGTTCAAAATTATTTAAAGCGTCCAGCATGATATTGGCTAGACCATCGGAACGTTCAGAACTGGGGTATGGTTGGTCTAGTGACACACCTAAATGCCTTGCTAAGGATGAACGCAGCGAATAAACATTCAGAGTTTCATTTTCAATCGCTGAGGATGAGACCAGATTGGCAATTAGGTTATCTAGGGTAAGCTGTTCTTTTTCAGGATTATGCTGGCTTTGTCCAAGTAGGATTCCAATTTTTTGATGAATGTGTCTGGTGAGAGGAAGGATATTTTCATCTTTCCATGTAAAGGTTGTCCAGTTAGGCTGTTTCCAAATCCAGTCATCATACATATTTGGTCATCCTCTGAAAGCGTGAAGAATGGGAGTGAGTAGATTGTAGTGTATATTCGACTCATTAAATGAGTCAAATAAATTTATGATTCAGCTCATTTAATGATTCAATCTGATTGCTTATTTGATGGGCATAAAAAATGGTGGGTCGGTTGCGGTGTAGGTTGTTTTAATGATTTTGAAAAAGTGTAGGTTGTTGTGTAGGTTCTAAGATTTTGTTAAAAAATTCTTTTATAAATCAATATAAAGGTATTTCTGCATCATAGGGGTGTGAGAAGATAAGTCAGCCATGATGTCAGCGCTGTTCATGCGTATTAAGTCCTTAAATTTTTGAATAAATTAAAATATAGAAAGTCTAATTGTCTAACTGATAGGGAGTCAACAGGAACTCATCTAAGGAAAAGTACAGCTTTTATATCTAAGAATTGAGCCAATAGTGAGTGAAATCTTATTTTAAACCGGCTTTGTTGCACAAACCTACCGTTAAAGGCTTAGTCAACATTTCATTTCTCAAATGAATAAGTCCACATCTAAAATCTATCGTACAACCAATTGGCCTTCTTATAACAGAGCATTAATAAATCGAGGAAATATCTCTATTTGGTTTGATCCCAAAACTAAATGGTACGCTCAACCAAAAGGCAAGCATGGTCGAAATCAAACCTATTTTAATGCTGCTATTCAATGTTGTCTGATGATTAAATCTCTATTCCGTTTGTAGAAGACAAAAGCATATTGATATTGCAATCAGCTACCAAAAAAGTAGCGATGGGTTGCATCTAGGCAGGACACTATGGGAAAAATGGTCAAACTATCATCGCCGAAGTTTGGTAGAAACCAAGATGCACTGCATCAAATTATTGGATGATAGGCTTAGTGCAAGGCGTTTTGATAACCAAGTCAATGAGATTCATGCACGTGTGGCAGTATTAAATAAATTTACGGAGTTGGGCCGACCTCACACCCAAGTAGTCACTTAAATTTGAATAACTTGGGACAAGTTTAGTCTTTGAATGTTTGTGCAACAAAGCCATGCAAACAGGAAATTTTTTTAGAATTTATTTTTTAAATCATGAATTGATAAAAGGATTAAAAATGTAAAATTTTCTGAAATATTTTTAAATAATATTGTAACCGTATGGTTAGTTTAATATTAAAGAAATTTCTAACCAGTGCTTAATTTCAACCACTTAGTCGTCTAAAAAATAAAAATATAATAGTTATAAATCTTGTTACAAGCTATTAGTCGACAATCGATAGAAAATTTCCCATAGTCCTATCAACAATATTTTGGGAAGAAGTATTATGGATAAGATTACGGTAATTATTAAAGATCAAGAAGAAAATGAATCGATTGTTGTGGCACAGCTCAATGATTTAGAAGACCAAGATATTCCTTTTTTTAAACGAGTTGAGCATATTGAAGTAGAAGGGAATATCATTTTTCCAAATATCGATTTACTTTTTGAAAGTGATATAGATGGAAAGATTTATAAGTTAGTTGCACCTGTGAATGATAAAAGATTTATCTGACCTCAATCTTCTATTTTCAATACGATAAAAAAGACCCACTTATGAGATTTAAATAAGTGGGCTTTATTTGAGAGCAACAAAAGTGATTTAAATCAAGTTGCCATGTCACTGACTACTCGTCCTAGAAAAGCGTTAGATTGGCTTACACTATTAGAGAAGTTTGCTCAACTTGTTGATTATCATAAGGCTTTTGAAACTGTCGCACCTCATGTTTGAATTCGCCCAATGTTATGTGATCTCAATGAATTGGGTTAAGCCCTTTAACAATGTCATTAAACTCAGAGCCATTGAGCCAAAAAGATTTTTTTAGAAAAAGGGTAGTCATAATACTTTCCGCTGCTTCACTATTTTGGTTGTCACAAAATAGTCCATAGCTCTCACCTAATACAGTGTTGTTCTCGATGAGACGAATAAAGAAAGCATGTTGTTCGTCAGCATAACCTAGAATAGCATCACGTCGATTGTTCATTTTTCATGTCTCCACATCAAAAATCTTTTGAGTAAAATCTACTGCTAACAGATCAAATATATTCTTGAATTAGATCAATGATTTAAGTTTTTAAAAATAAATTTACTTTTTAAATCATTGATTTTAAAAGTTAATATCAGCTTGTTTCACATCCTTGTCTTAGTTAAACAAGCCAAAATTTGATCTATTAAATTCATTGTTATGCAAAATTAATTGTACGTCGCTATTGGCGTTAGCATTCGTACCAATCGTTTTGACAAAGATCAATATTATCGTCCCTATACAGTGATGTATCTATCCGACTATAGCGATGATCGTTTAGAAATTATCAAAGCTGTGTTACAGGGGCTTGATCGAATTTATCAAGCTGGTCATCGTTATAAAAAAGCAGAAGTGATTTTGTTGGATATTATCCCTCAATATAGCCATGCAGTAGATTTATTCCATGACACCAATAAACTGATTGCTCGAAGAAATCTTTCGATCGCTTTTGATAATATTAATAAAAGATTTGGTCGGGATTGTATGACACTAGGACGATTGATTACGCCGCATGGGCGGGCGTGGCGTATGAATCAAAACCATAAATCACCGAGTTATTTGACCAAGTGGGATGAGCTTCTGAGGGTTCTCTAAAGTATTAATGGTACAGCTTATATTTTTCAATATTAACCTTGAAACTTATTATTTTTCCTTGAGAACGTTTGAATTTAACAAAGTAAGACCCTAATGATTTATTGAAGTATTTTAATAAAAATGTAGAAAATAGATGAATGAAAAATTATCTATTCTTATTAAATATTTTCCGAAATTAAAGATAAGCGTATCTTTTAAATAATGAATTGAATTTGTATGGATTTGATTGAACAAAAGGAAGCCATTTTGACGAGATCGGTTTATGTTAGACTACTCAACTTACGGTATCGCAAATTACCGTGAATAACCAAAATGAGTAGGTAAGATGATTGGGCAGCAGAGAAACAGGCTAGCAGCTTTGGGAATAGATGTTTGGATTCCTCGGGAAGTTGTATGTCAAAAAAACACTGCACCAAGTCTATGGCGAGATCAATTAATTGATGACGTTTCTGAGTCTACAGAACGTACATTTGAAGTTGCACCGATTTTAGAAGATATTCCAGCAACATCTGCACATACGCCACCGATCGCCGAAATTGAAGTATCGCAGCAAACGAAAGTTGTTACAGAACCTATTGTTAAAGCAGCGCTTGATGTAAAAGAACAGATTGTTATTACTGCTCAGGTTCGGTCATTTGAATTGCAAATGTATGTGTTGGAAAACTGCGCCATTTTATTAGAAACCAGTCAGCTCAGCGATGCTCAAAGCCAACTTTGGCAAAATATTCAAAAGGCAAGATTAGGACAGTATGCTGAATTAAAATGGCCATTTCCTTTGGCTGCTTTTCAGGAAAGTCGGGGATTCTCCTCGTATATTCAAGGTTTTCTGGATGCAACCGCAACACAAAAAAAGATATTGTGCTTAGGTCAATTGGACTTTATTCAGCATTCTAATATCTTATATTTAGCGAGTTTAGAAGAAATGTTAGCCCAACCTTTATTAAAAAGACGGTTGTGGCAGCTCATGCAATAAAGATCGGAAATCGAATCATGAAGAAAGTTGTTGTATTCAGCCAAATAGATCAAGATGTTTTAGCGCAGTTACAGCAAGATTATCGGGTCGTGGTACTTAATCCTAAACTGGGTGATATCAACGACCAGATTCGAACAGAGGTTGTTGATGCTGATGCCATGATTGGCGCAGGACGACTGTTAAACGAAGGTAATTTGGCACCCGCCCAAAAACTTAAAATCATTTCGACAGTGTCTGTTGGTTATGATAATTATGATGTTAACTATCTTAATCAAAAGAAAATTTGGCTTGCTAATACACCACATGTTTTGACAGAAACAACGGCTGATCTTGCCTTTACTTTGTTGCTGAGTGCCGCACGCAAAGTTCCATACCTTGATGCATGGACCAAACAAGGCCAGTGGAAACGAATGGTATCTACTGAACAATTTGGTATGGATGTTTTTGGTAAAACGCTAGGGGTTATTGGCTTAGGGAATATTGGTGCTGCCATTGCCCGTCGTGGATTTTATGGTTTTAATATGAATATTTTGTACCATAACCGCCGTGAAAAGATTGAGGTGGCTCAAGCATTTAATGCACAATATCGCGACTTAGATCAGTTATTGCAGCAGTCTGATTTTATTGTAGTTGCTGTCGATTTAAATCATGAATCCCAAGCACTGATTGGCGCAGAACAGTTTGACTTAATGCAAAAACATGCTGTCTTCGTCAATATCGCGCGTGGCTCTGTAGTCGATGAAAACGCTTTAATCGAAGCATTAAAACAAAATAAGATCTTTGCTTCTGGATTGGATGTCTATGCCAAAGAACCTCTGCAAAATTCAGCATTATTTGAGTTGCCAAATGCAGTAACCTTGCCGCATATTGGCTCAGCAACGACTGAAACGCGTCAGAAAATGGTGAAACTTGCTTATCAAAATTTAGTGGACGCACTACAAGATAGAACACCTCGTTATCTCGTTAATCCAAAGTTTGAATAATTGCTTACAATGCTGATCAGTCAATTGCTGCATTATTGTGCGGGTCTATCTTTTTAAATTGATTAATATTGGTACACTTGCGCTTTTTGAAATTTTGTCTTCGGGGTGTCTGTGTTTGAGAAATTGGCTGAAAAAAGTTTAAATCTAATGGGTTGGGAACTGGATAATCATTGGGATTTGAATGTTGATCAATGCGTGATGATTGCAGCTCCACATACCAGTAATTGGGATGCTTTATATGCACGGTTGGCATTAAAAGCTTTAGGTGTAAATGTTCGTCTTACGATTAAAGATAGTTATATGAAGTTTCCATTTGGTCCATTTGTGCGTGCAATGGGTGGTATCGGGATTGATCGTAGCGTGAAACAAGAAGGACAAGCGCGACCGAGTATGGTTCAACTCATGAGTGACTTGTTCAAAACACATCCTAAATTAGTGATGTTAGTGACACCAGAAGGGACGCGTGCCAAACAAGAACAGTGGAAAACTGGTTTTTATCATGTTGCAACCACCGCAGGCGTACCGATTGCATTGGCGTATATGGATTATGCTAAGAAAAAAACAGGTGTAGGAAAAATTGTTTATCCTACGGGAGATTATGAAAAAGATATGGTTGAAATTATGTCTTTTTATGCAGAGATTAATGCAAAGTTTCCAGAGAAATTTAGTGTCGATCAACGTTATATAAACACGAAATAATAGTGTTGATTTCAAAAATATAAACTAAGGCAGGATTTTCCTGCCTTTTATAACACTTCGTTGCAAATATCTTCATTTTCTAATGTTATATTAAATTTCTTTATTAGAATCATAGAGAAACGACTTGAGATCGCTGCTGCTTGCATGTGGTTTATTGGCCACTACTCAATTGAGTCATACTCAGATCTTTTTGCCTACACAGGCAATTGGACAAACAGAAGTACCTGAAATTGGCAGTGGTGTAGGTTTGCTTGATCAACAGAAAGAAAAACTGATTGGTGAAAAAGTTTATCGTGAAGTTCATCGACAGATGCCAACGGTACAAGATGCGTGGTTAGAAGATCAATTTCTACAGGTTTTTTCAGGTATTCTTAGTCAGACTCAGCTTGGTCAACCGATTGGTTTAGTGGTTATAAAAGATCCACAAATTAACGCATTTGCAGTGCCTGGTGGTTTGTTTGCATTAAATACAGGCTTAATTACATCTGCAAAAAATTTGGATGAAATAGCAGGGGTCATGGCACACGAGATCGCCCACGTTGCACAGCGACATTACAGTCGTTCACAAGAAGCATTTAAAGGACAGGGGTTACTTGCTCTTGCAGGTATTCTTGTCGGTGCCGCAATCGCATCTAAAGCAGATGGTGATGTTGGTTCAGCGGTGATGTTAGGCACACAAGCGGCGTTGATGGACAAGCAACTCAGTTATAGTCGTAATCAAGAGCGTGAAGCAGACCGTATCGGTATGCAGTTTATGTATTCTGCTGGATACAATCCACAAAGCATGGCAGATTATTTTGAAACCATGCATCGTGAAACAAGTCGTGTGAGTTTCTTACCTGATTTTTGGCTCACTCATCCACTAACGACAGAGCGTATGAGTGAAGCCCGATTACGAGCAAACCAACTCCCAAAAGTAAAATCAAAAATATATGATCTTGATTTTGAGATTTTAAAGTTATATACGCTCGTAATTTCAAACCAAGCGACAGAAACTCAATTACAAGCTTTTGCAAATCAAAAAAATACAGCTGCACAATTAGCGCTAAGTAAGTTTTATTTAGAACGTGGTGATTATACTCAGGCACAAGCAAATCTAGATTTGGTAAAAGCAAAGCTTAAATATCATGTATTGGTCCCACTGATTCAAACAGATATTTACTTAGGGCAAAATAAATTTGATCAGGCTTATAGTAGTATAAATTTTATTCAAAAAACGATGCCTGAAAATAGGGCACTATCTTACAAACTTGCAGAAGTTTTAATTCGGCAAGGGCAGGCTGCTCAAGCTCAAACATTAGTTCAACGGTTTATTCATAAAAACCAGAGAGATATTGAAGGTTGGCAACTGTTGCAACAAGCAACAAACTTAGATAAAAGTTCGCCACTGCAAGCAATTAATGTGCTTTGTTACCGTGCTGAAGCTGAGTATTGGTCAGGATATGAAGAAAATGCAATTAAATCGATGTTGCACGCTCAGCGTTTAGCCAAAGGAAATTTAGCCATGTCAGCAAAAATTGACTCTCGCTTAAAACAAATGCAAGATGATCGACGTATGAAAATTTAATCTTTATCAAGAATTAAGAGAAATAAAAATGATCAAAGGACAATGTTTGTGTGGTGCTGTGCAGTATCAATATTATGGTGAAATTGAAAACAGCATTTTATGCTATTGTAGTCATTGTCAGCAGGCGCAAGGTTCGATAGCTGGTTGGAATAGCCCACTTGACGAAACACAATTTAAAATTCTGTCTGGACATGATCAGCTCAAAGAATATTTCCACACACCGAATAAAGCACGCGTATTTTGTCAAAACTGCGCAAGCCCACTTTACTCATATCGTACAGGTTTACCTAATGTGATTCGTTTACGCCTAGGAACAGTGACAAATGGGAATCTTCCTGCACCAAAAGAAGAATTTTTTACTGAGCACAAGCCAAACTTTATTGAATTAAGATAAGATGATCTGCGTAAAAAAATCGCTGAGAAGTTAGAACATTTATGAAGAAAATTTTAGTTTTTATTTTTGCGATAAGCAGTGCGGGGATTAGCTCAGCAGCATCAGTTGAGCAATATGTGAATTCGGTTGAGAAAATTCGTAGTGTCTATGCACAGGATATTCGTAGTTTTTTACGTAGCCTTAATCCACAGATTTCACAGTTCACACCTGAGCAGCAAGCTCAGTATTGTGGTATTAATCAGCGTTATATTCAGGATATGTCAGATGCGATTGAAAAAAATCGCTCATCCTTACCGCCACAATACGCAAATATGACCAAACAGGATGTAATCAAACAAGTCACTGAGTCAAATGAGATGCAAATGCTAGTGAAATATAATGTTCAGTGTGATTTTAAGTAAAAAAAATCTCTTGGGTTCATTATTTAATGAATCCAATTTTTAAATAGAGTAATTTGTATAAAATGGAGGAAATTAAGCAGATTAGCTTAATTTTGCTTTAATTTTAGCAGATACTTGTGCAGGATCGGCACGCCCGGCTATGATCGGACGTAGAGAATTCATCACCTTACCCATATCTTTCATGCTAGTAGCTTCTTGAGCAGCAATCGTTTGCTCAATGATGGAATCAAGTTCTTCCTCAGTCATAGCGGCTGGTAGAAATTGAGAAATAACCTCAACCTCGGCTTGTTCCTTACTAGCTAAATCATCTCGACCAGCGCCAGAAAAGGCCTTGATCGATTCTTTACGTTGTTTAATTTGCTTTTCAATGACCGCAAGAACCTGAGCATCGTCAAGCTCTATGCGCTCATCGACTTCGATTTGCTTAATTGCTGCTTGTACACCACGAATAACCGTTACTGTTGCCATATCTTTGGCACGCATTGAGTTTTTTAATACGTCAGTAATTTGGTTTTTTAAAGTATTCATAGTCTCTTCAGCAGTCAATCACAAATTAATTAGTAAAGGCGAGTAGTACGTACAGATTCGCGAGTCAATTTCTTTTGATAACGCTTAACTGCAGCAGCTTTTTTACGCTTACGCTCTTGAGTTGGTTTCTCATAGAATTCGCGCTTACGAACGTCAGCTAAAACACCCGCTTTTTCGCATGAACGCTTGAAACGACGGATAGCTACGTCTACTGGTTCGCCTTCTTTCAACTTAACTTGTGGCATGTAAAATCCTCTAAGATTATGGATAAGATCTAATGCACGATTACACTAGATCGCAAGTGAAGGTCAGTATTTTACTCATTTACAACTCAGATCACAAGTCTATAATAGCTCTGATATTATTTTTGATCGTTGTAAAGGCAGTTTAATGATAGTTTTGGGCTTAGAAACTTCGTGTGATGAAACTGGGTTAGCACTCTATGATAGCGAGCTCGGCTTACGTGGACAGGTTTTGTATAGCCAAATCAAACTGCATGCAGAATATGGCGGTGTCGTTCCTGAATTGGCTTCACGTGATCATGTTCGTAAGATGATTCCTTTAATTAATCAATTGCTTGAGCAGAGTGGTGTTAAAAAGCAAGAGATTGATGCTGTTGCCTATACCCGTGGTCCAGGATTGATGGGTGCACTGATGACTGGGGCTTTATTTGGTCGCAGTTTGGCGTTTGCATTTAATAAACCTGCGATTGGTGTGCATCATATGGAAGGCCATATGCTTGCGCCATTGCTTTCGGAAACGCCACCGGAATTTCCATTTGTGGCTTTATTGGTTTCGGGTGGACACACTCAACTCATGGCAGCCTATGGCATCGGTCAATACGAATTGCTCGGTGAGTCAATTGATGATGCAGCAGGTGAAGCTTTCGATAAAGTCGCAAAAATGATGAAACTGCCTTATCCAGGTGGGCCGAATATTGCGAAATTGGCGTTACAGGGTGATGCCAAGGCATTTGAATTCCCACGGCCAATATTACATCAAGGTTTAGATTTTTCTTTTAGCGGTCTTAAAACCGCAGTTTCTGTACAATTGAAAAAGCTCGGTGAAGAGAATCGTGATGCCGATGTGGCGGCTTCTTTTCAAGAAGCTGTTGTCGATACACTCGCTAAAAAATCCGTGAAAGCTTTAAAGCAAACTGGTTTAAAGCGACTGGTGATTGCTGGTGGTGTGAGTGCGAATGTTCGCTTACGTGAGCAATTAGAGACCTCTTTGAAAAAGATCAAAGCGCAAGTTTATTATGCTGAACCTGCCTTATGTACAGATAATGGAGCAATGATTGCCTTTGCTGGTTATCAACGTTTAAAAGCAGGGCAACATGATGGTTTGGCGGTGACGACGACACCAAGATGGCCAATGACTGAGTTACAACCGACCTAAAATACAATTCATCTTTCTATTGCTTGTTAGGCAGTGGGTAAATCTAGGTGATTCTTATATTTACCTGACTATTCTTCTATTTAAAAAATTGAATCATTCATTTTATGCATAGCGAACGCGTACTGCCTACGCTATTGTATTTGAAGTATTGGATAAATTATTTTTTGATGAGCTAAAACTCATTGTGGAGTACAAAAGTTGAAAATTTCTTATATTTTTACATGTGGCCGATTAGAGTCTTTATTTAAGATTCTCTGTCTCACTCAACAAGGTGAGAAAAAGGTCGAGTCAAAAGAAAAGGTCGTTGAACAATATAGAAAAGACATCGCTTTAGGACGTCCTTTTGAAGAAACTGAACTTTATCAAATCATTGAGCAAAGTGAAGAAAAGATTGTTATTAATCGATTGAGTAATATTCTGCGTGAAAAACCTACTCAGCAGAAGGGTAGCTTTGATGCGGACGAATATAAGACTGGCGCATGGTCTGAGTTTAGTGATTATAAGCTGGCGGTTCGATTCTCAAATGCGAAAACCGAGTTAAGTGAAAAGCACTTTGCGAAAACGGGTGAATACATGACCAGTCGTGGTATTGCAAAATTGACAGGTTTTAATCCAAGCAATATTAAGAATATGCTGCATCATAAAAGAAGTGTGGTGAGAAAAATGCTCACAACCTTAGAGAAGTTAGCAAAAGAGTATTAATATTTAAGCTGTATGTTTGATGCAGAGAAAATTTATTTTCTGCATCAATTCTGAACTAATACAATTTCAAGACTTTTAATCTTTAAACGCATTTTGATTTTCGACATCAATATATTCAAGATAACCACGACCTTGAACTTTTTGGTTTTGATATTCACCCGTGAAATTGTATGCACTTGCATAACCGATTTCCTACGTTCTTTCCATACTGAAAAGCTAGGTTATGAAAAACAATTGCCTTTGCTAAGCGGAAATAAGGACAAAGTCAAAGCTTTTTAGGACAATCTCCTTAATCGTTGTTAGACAATTTTTCAAGGTTTTGCGAGCCAATCCAGTGTTTAGAGAACTGGTAAGCTGCACGCCCTGAACGCTGCCCACGAGCTTGGCACCATTTCAAACATTCAGCACGAATAATGTCGTTATATTCCAAATTTGCTTGAACAATATAATGCTCAACAATTTCTAAATACAGTTGTTGATCCATTGGGTAGAAGGAAAGCCACATGCCAAAACGATCAGACAGTGAAATTTTTTCCTCAATCGCTTCCTGTGGATGTAACTCGGTATATTGAGGAACATCCACTTTACGCACAGGCGTATTTTCATGCATAAATTCAGGTAGTAAATGACGGCGGTTACTGGTTGCATAAATAATAAAATTACTTGAACCCGATTGAAGTGAGCCATCCAAGACACTTTTTAAACTACGATAATTTTCATCTTCTGCGTTAAACGCAAGATCGTCACAATAAACAATAAATTTTTCAGGGCGATGTTCTATTAATTTTTGGATTTTAGGTAAATCAGAAAGATCATCTCGTTCAATTTCAATTAAACGCAAACCTTGTGCTGAATACTCTGTAAGCAAGGCGCGAACAATCGATGATTTCCCTGTACCACGTGAACCTGTGAGTAAAACATCATTGGCAGGTAAGCCATTGAGAAACTGTAAAGTATTTTGAATAATCTTAGCTTTCTGGCGTTCAATTCCTTTTAGATCTTCTAAATACAATTTTTTAGGTTGTTGAATTGCAACTAGTTGTTGATTTTCCCATCGAAAAGCAATCGCAGAAAAATCTGTTGGCTGTTTAGGTGCAGGGAGAACTTGTTGTAACTGTGTCAAAACACTAGATAAAGATTGAAGAATAGATTCGGGTAAATCAAGAATAGCCATAAACACAAACCAAACTCAGTGATTAATGATTAGGGATACTATCATTGCTATAGCTGAAATGAAGAAAATATCATTAAAAATGTTGCAAATAGTCAATTTTACCCTTGATTGTTGGTGCTGCTTTTTGCATTGTATAAGTGCGAGATGATAAAAATATAATGAAAAAATAGGAATGCTAATGTTCAATAGAGCTCAAGAAAAAAGAAATACATATCAATTGCATAGAATCGATATGTTAAAAGAGAGCTTGCAACATGCGAGTTCTTATGCGGAATGGAAAGAAATTGCACTAAAACTGGACGAAGAAGCGGGGCATGAAGCATGGAAATATGACAATCAATCGCCTTACTTTGATGCAGAAATTTTGTCTAAACGATACAACTTATTAAAAAAATATCGAATGCAACATCGAACTTTAGATTTAATTTATGTTCTCCGTGAAGGCTTATCTTATGACTTCGCCAATATTGGTCATCCAATGTTATTTGCACAAACCTATATTGGTACGAAAAGAATTATCGAAAACTATGTTGAAGAAATGAGTGAATGTCTTCGCTATTTAGCTTCTAGTGAATGTATTACTTTTCAACTCAAAGAAAAAATTCAATTTTTTAAAGAATGTCAAAGAGCCTATGGACAACCTGCCCTTATGTTTTCTGGTGGTGCAACACTGGGTTTATTTCATACAGGTGTATGTAAGGCTTTGCTCGAACAAGATTTGATGCCTCGAGTCCTGTCTGGTTCAAGTGCAGGGGCGATCATGACGGGCATGTTGGGGGTATCCTCGGCTGATAAAATTCCAGAACTGCTCGAAGGCGAACATTTTTTTAGTGATGCTTTTCAATTCAGGAAAATTTCAGAGCTAATTCGAGGTCATGGTGGTATTGCTGATGTCATGTATTTGAAAAAATTCCTGATGCAAAATTTGGGTGATGTGACATTTGCAGAAGCCTATCAACAGTCAAAGCGACATATTAATATTGTAATTGCCCCGTATAACACAGCACAAAACCCACGGATTATGAATGCACTCACCGCGCCGAATGTTTTGGTGTGGAGTGCTGTTTTAGCATCTTGTGCTGTACCTGTATTATTTCCGCCTGTGCACTTAACCAGTAAACGTTACGATGGTCAGCATACACCTTATTTGGCCAATACCAAGTGGGTGGATGGGAGTATGCGTAGTGATTTTCCACAAGAAAAAATGGCTCGTTTGTATAATATAAATTACACCATTGCCAGCCAAGTAAATCCGCATATCGTGCCATTTATGCAAAGTGATACTGAACGGTTTCGTCGCGATGTTCTCAACTGGCCTAAACGAATTATTCGGCATCAAGGCAAATCGCTTGCTCTGGAAGTTATGGATTTAACACGTAATTATATGGGCAGTTTTTTCCCGATTCGCCGTGTTTTAGATCATGGATATGGCATTTTAGGGCAGCGTTATTACGGCGATGTAAATATTATTGCGCGCTATGGTTTAAGACATTATAGCTATATGCTTAAAAATCCACGTCCGAAACTCTTTAAGGTTTTGCAGCAAGAGGGAGAGCGAGCGACATGGCCGAAGATTTCATCTATTGAAATTCATGCACGGATTGGAAAAACGATTGAGCATTGTTTAACATCACTGCGTAAGCAGCAAGAAAAGCAACAGAGTGAGTTTTACTACGTTGATCTTTGATTCAAATATTCAACTGGATAATTTAAGTCTAAGTACTAAACCTGGAAGCTATGCTTTTGGGCGGCGTTTATATCGTTGCCAAATTGAGCAACAACAATATTGGCTTAAATTTCATTTAATCAATAGCCATGAGGTTTTAGAGCAAGCGTTTGAGCGAGAACTAAATTTCTATCAACAAAACTCTCAAGTTAGACAGAATTTTTTATTGCCCCATCAAATTATACCACTTTCTCATATTAAAAATGACGATGATCTTCCTCAGTGTGGGGTAGGGTTGCTTAGTGTTACTACAAATGTATTTTTTAGTCATATTCAGGGTATGGATAGCATCCAAGTTATTCACTATAAAATTTTAACTGCGCTGCAAGCGATTGAAAGTATGCATCAATTAGGTTGGGTTCATGGCGATTTTAAAGCAGAGCATTTTCGATTATATGAAAACTCATGCAAGCTCATTGATTTTGAACAAAGTTATCAATTACAGCCAATCCAAAATTTAACCGCAACTCCTCATTATATGGCACCTGAGCTTTTTCATGGAAAGCCAAAAACGGTACAAACTGATTTATATGCTTTTGGCATTATTGTTTATGAGTGGTTATCCCAAAGCAAATTAACTGCAAAAAACTACCATGAATGGGCCATCCTACATTGCCAGAAATTGGAAATTGACTTACCTGATGAATTGCGCTGTTTTTTGCCTTTATTAACAGGCTTATTGCAGAAACATGTAAAACAGCGATTTAGCTCAGCAATAGAGGCAAAAAATTGTTTGAATGCAATTGATTTGCTGTAAAAATAAACATAAATGTTTGATTTGAATATTATATGTGCATTTGGTAGAGTTTTTTGTCAGAAAGACTTGTCATAGCGAATGTTTCTCACTAATATGCATACCCATCGGGGGCGTGGCGAAATTGGTAGACGCACTGGATTTAGGTTCCAGCGCCGCAAGGTGTAAGAGTTCGAGTCTCTTCGCCCCCACCAAATTTAAAAAGCAAGAGTTTCTTGCTTTTTTTATGATTAAATCAGAAATGAATTGATCATAGAGTTATAGAGGATTGGTGTAATGGTAGCATGACGGTCTCCAAAACCGTTCGTCAAGGTTCGAGTCCTTGATCCTCTGCCAAATATCAAAAGGAACTTTAAATAAGTTCCTTTTTTTATTTCAAGAGTTTTTTCATTTGTATACGAAAAAAGCATTAGCTTTCAGATGCATAGTTTTTTTATAAAAAAGGCTTGTCAGCAAGAAAGTTTATCACTAATATACACATCCATCGGGGGCGTGGCGAAATTGGTAGACGCACTGGATTTAGGTTCCAGCGCCGCAAGGTGTAAGAGTTCGAGTCTCTTCGCCCCCACCAAATTTAAAAGTAAGTTTCTTACTTTTATGATTAAATCAGAAATGAATTAATCATGCAGTTATAGAGGATTGGTGTAATGGTAGCATGACGGTCTCCAAAACCGTTCGTCAAGGTTCGAGTCCTTGATCCTCTGCCAAATTAATAAAAAAGCCCTTGTAAATACAAGGGCTTTTTTATTTTCTCAATTTGATGTTTTAGTAAAAGTATAGAAATATTTGCTCAAAGCATACATAGCCTGTTTTGACTTATCTCTGTACACGACAAATTTCATAGAGCCCTTGTCCTATCAGGCTTTTTCTTCCTTAAAATTGCGAGCACTTTCTTAAATTCTTCTTTTTTTCCAAAACCAATCAAACGTAGAATAGCCATTTGAACATAGTCCAAACCGTATCGAAATAAACTTACTGAAAGTCGTCCATGCTTCTTTATTTTTATCGCTTTTTTTCGATCATGTTGCCATTCACCTGTTAAATAGCACCAACAGAAACCGATCGCTAGCACTGCTATCAATTTCTTGACTCGTCTAGGGTCTGTTAAACGAGTATTTTCAAGATTGAATCCACGTCCTTTGAGACAACTAAATAAGGTTTCGATTTCCCAGCGTAATGCATAATCACGAATAGCAGAAGCATTAAACATAGGAGAAACAACAAGTAAAAGTTCTCCATCTTCTAATCGTAACGCACTAATATACAGTTTCACTCGACCAACCCAAATACGTCGTTTACGACATTCAGTTTGACCAACTTGAAGATGACGAAATAAATCACTAATTTTATGATTCCTGGCTAAGTGATTGTTCAAAATAAAGTTTTTTTAACACGTATACAGAAGTTAATGTCATTTTCAATTCACCATGTAAACCATTTCTCACCGATAAATTCTCTGTCTGCGAACACATTCACAATACGATCTTTACCAAAAATGGAGATAAAGCGTTGAATCAAAGCAATACGCTCTTTTGTATCTGAATTTCCACGTTTATTGAGCAATGTCCAAACAATAGGTATCGCTATTCCACGATAGACGATGGCTAACATCAAGATATTGATATCTCGTTTTCCCCATTTCCAGTTAGTTCTATCCAAAGTTAATTGGACTTTATCGAATGAAAATATATTGAAAATTAACTGAGAAATTTGACGATAATCGAAGTACTGATCTGCAAAGAAGCGTTGTATACGTCGATAAAATGATTGTGGTAAGCACTTGATGGGTAAGGCTTTAGATGCAGAAGAAAGATTACATGTCTGTTTTATAATTAATGCCAGCATAATCAGTGTAAAACATTTTACATGTGACTTGTTCCACTTTAGATATTTGTTTAAGATGAGATATAACTCATTGAAATGTGTCATCATATTCGTCGTCAGAAAACAAGTATTATGCCATTATTTCAATGAGTTATCTTTTTTTGTCGTGTACAAAGTTGACTTATATAAAAAGACTAGGGAACACATAGGTTTCCTAGTCTTAAGTTGGTGATTTTATATATTGATCGATTATGGTGTTGCTAATACAGTTGCCAAGAGTGGTAAATTTTGCCCTGTAGCAGAAGCTAAAATAAAGTTTTGGCTAGCTGTGGTAATCGTCCATTTTTGATTATTTCCACTGCTACAACCGTATGTGATTAAAGTACCACGACCATCTGCGGCTGGTGCACCGCCACCACTCAAATCAAGGCAAGTATCACCTTGACGGAATTGCTGTGTTGAGCCTGTTACAGGTGTTTCCCAAATCTGATTGCTTACGCTGTTATTACAGCTAGCAAGGGTTGCACCTGATAAACAAAGTTCAGGATATTGTACGCTATGGATTTTACCTACAGCATCATAGACCCATAAACTAGCACTATCACCTGTACAGCCATTTTTGCCACTCATGTATACACTTGGTTTCCCTGTACTACTTGAGATTTCTGTCTTGAGGCACGCTGAATTCATGTTTGGCATAATCAACATAGTGGCGCCAGCCAATGGATTACTATTGGAAAGACCAAGTTGAGCAACAAAGCTTTTTAAAGCAGTATGAGCAGCAGTCACATTCGCTGTTAAGTCACTACGATATACGTTGACCCAGCGGTTTAAGCGATATAGCTGTTTTTGTTGGTTGCTAAAACGTTCTAATTCTTGCTGCGCAGTTGTTGAAAGTTCATTTTTAAAATTCTTATAAGAATCATAAAGAATTTTATTACTTGGAGATAAATTAGCGACGAGCTTGCCTTGATTGCTGAGTAAAGCTTGTTCTAATTGTGGAAGTTCAACTTTGCGTAAAGCTTTATAACCTTGTTCCTTACCAATCGTTACGGCAGCAGGTAGAGGTTGGGCATAACTTGGAATAACAATCGATGAAAGTTTATTGGCTTGTTCATTGGCGCGTTTACAGTATAAATCAACGCTGAGTGGTACATCGCTTTGAGCCAAGTTAATGTGCAATTTATTTGCATTTCCATTCATTCGATTTGGTGCGAGCGCAATGTTTTCCTCAGCTTTTAATGCATATTTGACATTAATCCAACAGCTTGCATTAGCAAGACCCAGTTGTGCTTGAGGAAGTGAAAACACGTTCCCCCAATTACCACGTGCTGCAGGATAAAGCAGACCAATTTGGTTGACAGGGTCATAGCCACCTAAAATGGTAAAAATTGGTACACCAAATTGAGTGGGTTTTAAATAATTGCCATCTGGGCGGTTGTACCAAACTTGATTTGAGTTTGGAACTTTAGGTTGAGTGACATCCATTTGGCGAGTTGTCGCGTTCCAGCGTTTATATCCTGTTGGAGAGGTCGAATCCCACACAGCACGATCAAATGTAGGTTGAATTCTTAGTTGTGTGCTATAACCCGTGTAATGGGTAAAACGGGAGAGGGAGCTCGAGTAATTACCTCCTGCCATAGCATCAGTGCCGTAAGTATAGGCATTTTGGAAAATTGGTGTGCCAGCTAAGCGATTTTCTAGATTTGTATTATTCCAGTTTAAATTGCCTCGCATACGGTTGCGATAAGCAATATAACCCCATCCACTGTCAGGATGATGAGCTGACCAAAAGTAGTTTTCAGCATTTTGTCCGGGATAATGCCCTAAACCATAGTGATGCCCAATTTCATGACTGAATTCATTACCCATAGAATCGATCAGCGTTAAGATACCATTACCACCACTTAAGCCATGATTGACATCACCATTTTGGTATTTACCCCAAGCATGGTGAATGACTGCACTTTGAGTCAGTTGAGGTTGCTCTTGGCTTGACATTGATGCACTGGTTACACCCCAATTTGCAAGATTTATTCCTGTACTAAATGTTGATTTAGCAGTATTTTCTCTCATATCACCACTGTAGACATCACCTGTTGTGGCGCTTTTGTCATTATAAATGACACCACTTGCAACCATGACTTGATTCAGTTGCATGTCATCATACTTTGTGACGATCATTTTTGCCGCGGGAATCGTTTCAAAATAATCAGTACCCGCTTTTTCAGGTTCGTTCAGCATATAGTGACCGCTAGATTGTCGAGGTGCGGTGAGCATGCCTAAACGAATGCTTTGAACCACTAATTCACCCGGCGCTCCAAAATCAATCGATTGTGTACCGAGTCGCCCGTTTTTAAGGCTAATAGGATCTATAATGCGAATATTTAAACCCGGTTTGACTTCATCCCAGTTAAGGGCTGCTGTCCATGTGCGTTTAGAGTATTGAACTCTTGGGCGAGCATCGCCGTTAGATTGATCTGAGGCGGGGATTTGAGTGGGTTCTTGTAATGCAACACGACGTATTAAACGACTATTTAAATAGATTTCTGCATTTAGTTGTTGCACCTCACCCATGTCGGTATTTGGGGTGACTAAAAGAAGAGCATCTTTTTCACTGGTAAGACGAGGCATACTTTTCGCCTCGTTACCATTCGGGTCTACGGTATGGTTTTGTGCAAATTGGATCATTGCTGAAAAGCTGCCGACAAGATCATTACGTAAAGGTCGCGTATTACCCTGTAAGTCGTAATCGTAGAATCCCAATGTATTTGAATCAAAAACATCCTTATTTGGCTCAGGATAAGCACCTGATGTCGTAAGTGCCTTTGCTTGACCATTTGTCACCGAATCAGTTTTATTATTATCAGTTGTTTCTTGAGAGTTTCCCCCACAACCAGATAATAATAAGAGTGAAATACAAAAGCTTAATGTGCTTATTGAGGGTTTTGTCACGTTTTTCATGTTTTTAATTAACCGAGTTAATAAAGTGTTAAATAGGGGTTTATTTAAAAATAATATAACTTATATTTAATTGATGAGTATATATATTTGATATGAGGTATATATGCTATTTTCGTGATATTGTTCTTGTTTTTTTAACCAAGTATTAATGTCGTTTTGTAAATTTTTAATATGGATGTGGTGTTCTCAAAATATAAGGCTATGTTATTGAATGACATTTATTGACACATTTTGGCAAAAATTATAATTAGACATAGTTTGTTAAGCTTATTTTATTGAGCTTTAAATTAATTTATCAATTGGATTTAGTCTTAATTAAAAATGCAGGGGTTTTAAAATGGATATAATTAATAGACCTCTTGCGAAAGTAAAAACTGCCTCAATATAGATTTCATGAAATATCAGAAATTAAATCGTTTTTCAGATTCTGAATTCCAGCGCTTGGTTGGTGTACCTCGAGCAGTTTTTAGTGAAATGGTCGAAGTTTTAAAAGAAGCAGAATCACTTAAAAAGAAATTAGGGCGTCCTCATACTTTAGCTATAGAGGATCAATTATTATTAACACTCAATTACTTACGGAGCTACAACACCCAATTGGAATTGGCGGCAAATTACCATATCGCTGAAAGTAATGTGAATCGAACTATTAAAAAGGTTGAAGATGCATTAATGAAATCAAGACGTTTTACCCTGCCAAAACGAAGCATTACCACAGCAGACGAACAATTTAACTGGGTAATTATTGATGCGACAGAATGTTTAATAGAACGCCCGAAAAAAAAATCAGAGTAAGTTCTACAGTGGTAAAAAGAAGAAACATACGTTAAAAGCCCAAGTGATCTATCATCCGAAGAGCAAACAAATCATAGGAGTAGATATATCGTCTGGCAGTCAGCATGATATTAAATTGGCAAGAAAAACAGTTAAGAAATTCAAACATTGTGACTATGTTATGACCGATTTAGGGTACTATGGGTTAGAGCAAGATGGCTTTAAATTATTGATGCCAATAAAGAAAAAGAAGAATTTACCCTTATTTGATGCTGAGACAAATTACAATAAAATGATTGGAAAAATACGAGTTGTAATCGAACACATTAACAGTCAATTGAAAAGATTTAGAATACTAAGTGAACGCTATCGAAATAGACGGAAAAGATTCGGTTTACGCATTAACTTAATCGCTGCACTGGTAAACCGGATGAACTTGCAATAACGACTTTCGCAAGAGATCTAATGTATCTTTATAATTATTTTGTGTGTCTACTTTATTATTTAAAATTCATCTTTTAAATAATGTGTTTAATTGCCTTTATTATATTTAAAATGATAGGGGGGACACATAATTCTTATATTTTAATTCCATTTTTTTGAAATGGTAGTTTTAAGTTTGGCGCTGATATCAATTTTGGGGTGGCGTAGAAATGAATAAAGTTTATAGAACTGTATAGTCAAACTACTTTATTATTCATACAAGATTCGAAAAAAACTCGAAATAACTCATCGACTGAGTCGATCAACCATTCTTTACGCTTACGTTTAACCCATGCCCACATCTGTTCTATAGGATTTAAATCAGGGCTGTATGCAGGAAGCCAAAGAATTTTATGACCTTGTTGTTCCAATAACTCTTGAATATCTGCTCTTTTATGAAATGCTGCATTATCCATAACCACTACACTATTTTCTGGTAATGCTAGTATGAGGAATTGCTCAATCCAAAAATGAAAAACATCTGAATTGATTTTGCAGTCAAATAAACCGACTGAAAATAAATACCCTTTATGGATTGCGCCAATGACATTGGTCTGATTCTTTAATTGCCAATTATATTGCCCTAAACAGGGTACTCCTTTTCCTGAGTAGCCATGAGGTCTATAATCATGTGACTTAAAACCACTCTCATCCAGATAAATAATCGGATGGTTTTTTTCTAATTCATTCACTTGCTGAATAAATTTATCCCTAAGCTTTGTATCTGCTTTAGGATGGCTTAACGTCTTTTTTTAACTGTAATATTTAAGCGCTTTAATGCAGCACCAATAGATGAAACACCACAATTAAAACGTGCAGCACGTTCATATTGATAAGCATCAGGATACTTTTCAACATCTTCACGTAAAGCATCATCGTTAATTTTAGAAGGTTTACGTACACGAGTTTTTTTAATCTCTATACGTTTCTTCCATTCAACAATGGTATTTTTATTAATTTCAAATTGTGCAGCTACCGCTCGAATAGAATAACCTTCCTCAAGCTTAGCTAAAATTTTACGTCTAAAATGTTCTGAATAACTCATTGCACCATTGTATTGGTTTTATAATGATTTGACTATAAACGTTTTTAAATAAAAATCGGGTGGTGATCAGTTAAAATCGTTGGGATTCTGATGATTTTAACGAGCAAAATGAAGAAATAAAAAAAGCAAAGACGAGGCTTTGCTTTTTTTAATCAACAAAATTTAGATTTTGCTAATTAGATCATTAATTTGTTTCGCTTGTTCAGCCGCATTACCTGTGTAAGTTGCAGGGCTAAGTTCAGCTAAGCGAGCGCGTTCATCTGCTGGAACTTGTGCAAGTTCATCACCATTCACGAAGTTCACCATCATGTCACGGGTCATTGCTTGACCACGAGTCAATGCTTTTAATTTTTCGTATGGCTTTTCAACGTTATAACGACGCATAACGGTTTGGATTGGCTCTGCAAGAACTTCTTGTGCTTGGTCTAAATCTTCATTTAAACGGTTCGCGTTCAATTCAAGTTTACCAATACCTTTTAAGCAAGCATCAAAAGCAATCAAGCTTTGTGCAAAACCAACACCCATGTTACGAAGAACAGTTGAGTCAGTTAAATCACGTTGCCAGCGAGAAACAGGAAGTTTTTCACCAAGATGACCCAATACCGCATTTGCGATACCTAAGTTACCTTCAGAATTTTCGAAGTCAATTGGGTTTACTTTATGAGGCATTGTTGAAGAACCAACTTCACCGTCTTTTAATTTTTGCTTGAAGTAACCTAGTGAGATATAGCCCCAAACATCACGGTTAAAATCGATCAAGATCGTGTTGTAACGACGTAATGCATCAAACAATTCAGCCATATAATCGTGTGGCTCAATTTGTGTGGTGTATGGGTTGAATGCTAAACCTAAAGACTCTACAAATGCTTGAGCATGTGCAGCCCAATCAATTTCTGGGTAAGCAGATAGGTGAGCATTGTAGTTACCGACAGCGCCATTGATTTTGCCAAGTAATTCTATATTTTCAAATTGCTTGATTTGGCGCGCTAAACGATAAGCAACGTTTGCCATCTCTTTACCCAACGTAGTCGGGCTTGCAGTTTGACCATGTGTACGAGACAACATTGGTTGTTCAGCATGTGTGATTGCCAAAGCAGAAATCGCATTGAGGATTTGTTTCATGCTTGAAACTAAAACTTCACGACCATTTTTAAGCATTAATGCATGAGACAAGTTGTTGATGTCTTCAGAGGTACATGCAAAGTGAATAAATTCGCCCGCATTTTGTAGCTCATCAATATTCGCAATTTTTTCTTTAAGGAAGTATTCAACCGCTTTTACATCATGGTTCGTCGTACGTTCAATTTCTTTAATACGATTCGCATCTTCTTCAGAAAAATTGGTTACGATCGCATCTAATGCTGCATTTGTTTCAGCAGAAAAAGCAGGAACTTCAATAATTTCTGCACGATTTGCAAGTGCTTGTAACCAACGCACTTCAACCGTAACACGAGCGTGGATTAAACCAAACTCAGACAAAAAAGGGCGTAACGCATCGCATTTGCTTGCATAACGTCCATCAAGTGGTGAGAGTGCGGTTAAAGCATTCATACAGATTCCTTAATTTTGGAATAAACATAAAAATAAATTCGTCTTAGCATCGGTTTATACCACCTGATACTGTAAACGAGCGAGAGCTTGAATATCTTGTAATAACTTACGTTTAGTAAAAATCATACTCCAAGAGCTACCACCGAGCTGCTTCCATAAATGTGCAAGTTGTAAGCCAGTAAATAAGCATGCACGAATACGGTTGGTATGATTGATGTCTTTAAATGCTTCAGCATTACCGCGAACTAAAATACGAGGATTGATTTGTCCTGCTGTTTCCACATAAGTTTGTGCAAGGTTGGCGATAATACTTGGATGCAAATAGTTGTTATCGAAAAATGAAAGCTGTTTTAATATTTTTTGTTGAGCTGCTTCGATAATTTTGACGTATTCAGGATTGCTATACACTTTCTTTTCTAATTGCAATAACGCCATTGCATAAGACATTGGGAGTTTAGCAGTTGACATTTTCGGAATACGAGATTTAGGCGCAGTATTAAAAGGTTGCGTTATACAACCTTCTAATGTTTTTAAACCAAGAGAGATATCTGCAAGTTGATTAAAAAAATCTAAAGTTTGAGTGGCATTGTTGGTGGCTGGGCGAATATTAAGACTGGCTTTAATCAGTAGTTCAAAATAAAAATTACCGCTATCGCCAATACTTTGCTGACCCGCCATTGCAGTCATATGCGTGAGCTGAGTTGCTTGAAACACAGCAGCCAATGCCAAAGCACGATTTTGTCGAACATTCAACGCTTGGGCGTGCTGAAAGGGTAACTCCACCATGCTTCGCTTCCAATTTCCTTAAATAAAATCTGGTTCAGGTGCATTGGTATGGTGAATCACACCACCACCTAAGCAAACCTCTCCTGAGTAGAACACTACACTTTGCCCAGGAGTCACAGCACGTTGTGCTTCGTCAAACTCAACGCGAATACCATTTTCAGTTTGTTCATCACGATAAATTGTACACGCTTGATCAGGCTGACGATAACGGGTTTTTGCCGTGCATCGGAAACCACTGGCTGGGATATCCTGTTCACCAGCAACCCAGTCAATTGACTCACTCCAGAGCTGTGTGCTTTGCATGAGTGGATGATCATGTCCCTGTCCAATCACCAGTCGGTTATTGGCAATATCTTTATGGAGTACGAACCATGCACCTTCTTGTGCGCCTTTCATACCACCGATACCAATACCACCGCGTTGACCGAGCGTATAGTACATCAAGCCATGATGTTCACCAACTTCTTTACCTGACTCTAAAACAATTTTTCCAGCTTGTGCAGGTAAATATTGTTTTAAGAAATCGGTGAAACGACGTTCACCAATAAAGCAGATACCTGTCGAGTCTTTTTTCTTCGCTGTTGCTAAATCAAGTTGTTCAGCAATGCGACGAACTTCGGGCTTTTCGATTTCACCGACAGGGAACAGCGTCTTATTGATTTCACGACCATGCACTGCATGTAAGAAATAAGTTTGGTCTTTATTATTATCCACACCACGGAGTAATTGAGCATACGTTTCGCCACGCGAGTTTTGCATGCTTGCACCACGACGCGCATAATGACCTGTTGCAATAAAATCTGCACCTAAAGTCATCGCATGGTCGAGGAATGCACGGAATTTAATTTCTTTATTACACAAGATATCTGGGTTTGGTGTGCGACCTGCAGCATATTCAGCCAAGAAGTGTTCAAACACGCGATCCCAATATTCCATGGCAAAGTTCGCAGTGTGCAGCTTGATACCAATTTTATCTGCAACGGCTTGCGCATCAGCTAAGTCTTCAAGTGCTGTGCAGTATTCCGTACCATCATCTTCCTCCCAGTTTTTCATGAAAAGGCCTTCAACTTGATATCCTTGTTGAAGTAATAATGCGGCAGAAACAGAGGAGTCTACACCACCAGACATACCGACGATGACACGTTGTTGCATCTAATTAAGCGTCCAAATGAGAAGTTAATGAGGGAGAGAAAGGGTGCTCATAAATGAGCGATAAGGGATATTTTTTGCCAGCAAGGGCATCTTCAATTACTTTTAAAACCAATGGGCTTCTAGCACGTGCTGATTCTTGTAGCTCATCCAAGTTCATCCATACTGTACCAACAATACCTGTATCCAGTTGCGCATTTTCTTCAACTGACGTGACATGTGCTAAAAAGCAAAAACGGTAATAGGTACGATCTGGAAACATCGGGGGAGTATAGGTATAAATACCGAGCAGATGATCAATTTCAACATGATGACCTGTTTCTTCTAAGGTCTCACGAATCGCTGCTTGAATAATGGTTTCACCACATTCTACATGTCCCGCAGGTTGATTAAACACGGTATGTACAAAGCCTTCGCTGTGTTCTTCAACAAACAGAAAACGTCCGTCTTTTTCGACTACAGTAGCGACTGTGACATGGGGTGTCCAAGCGGTCATAGAAAGCACCATGATTTTAAAAAACGTATTCTACAAAATTTGAGAGTTTTTGGCTATGGTAGTGCTGATGGGGAATTATTGAATTAATCTAAATTTTTCATTTCATTAATAATTGTATCCAGCAACCAGAAATTTTCTTCAATTGAAATAGCCTTTTTGCTTAATTCATCTATATTCTTTCCTTCTAGTGTCCATAGAAAAGGATAAAATGAAAAGACCTGATTCCCAGTAAGTTCTTGAATATCAGTTTTCCAATTATTCCACCTTAAAGAGCCATAAAATTGATCGAGATCGCCATTTAAACACCAATTTAAGAAATCTGAATAACCAATCTCTAAATTCTCCCATCTTAAACAGTCGGGAGCAAGATAATAAATATCACCTAAGCTTTCTCCCAAACCACCACAATTTATCGAAAAATAACCACCCAGAATATCGTCGGCTATAAGTAAATAATCAGGTTGCTTATGTTGTTGGGTGATTGTTTTTCCAATATTCCATTCATGAATTCCACGATCTAACCTTTTGCTGCCAGAACCTAAAACTCTCAACCATCCATGATCAATGAGTAAACCACCAGTTTCATAAATCATAGCTCCCATTGAGGAGCGAGTCGTCACTTGGATTGAAAGTAATTCACTTTCTGCTCTGTTTATATTATTAGGTAGCATTTCAAATTGATTCTTAGCCGTTTCCAACCAGCTTTTAATGAGAATCCAACCTGATTCCTTAGTATCTATTAGTTCATTTAGTTGTTTCATTGTTCTTTGAGTTCGTTAGTGTAAATTGATTAAATGGATATAAATTTAATTATTCTTATAATTATCCTTCACTTTCACATAATGGCGTGCTGAATAAGGAAGGAATTCCATTTCTTTTTCAGTCAGTGCACGAACTTGTTGTACTGGACTACCGACATAGAGATAACCGCTTTTTAAAACTTTACGTGGCGGAACAAGGCTACCAGCACCAATCATCACATCATCTTCAATAATCACGTCATCTAAAACAACGGTATTAATTCCGATCAAGACACGATTGCCTATGGTACAACCATGCAAAGTCACATGATGTCCAACCGTCACATCTTCACCAATGACTAAAGGTGAACCATTTGGTTTAGCTTGGTTTTTATGGCTGACGTGTAACATACAGTGGTCTTGCACATTACTATTTTTGCCAATCTGAATTGAATTGACATCACCACGGATTACGGCAAAGGGCCAAACGGAAACATTCTCTGCTAATTTGACATCACCGATGATGACAGACATGTCATCCACATAACAGCTTGAATCAACATCAGGTTTTTGATCGAGATAGGGACGAATATTCTTAGCCATGAGTATGATCAATATAAAATATAGATGAATTATAAAATAAAAAAGCATTCATGCCCAAGAGCATGAATGCTTAATATCAGCAATTCTAAAATTAGAATAAGTTACTAAAGAACATCTTGATATGGTCAATTAGACGAGCAAAGAAGCTTGCTTCTTCAACAGGTTTTAATGCAACAAGTGGTTTCTCTGCAATCACTTTACCATCAAGGCTTGCAACTAATTTACCCACAACTTGACCTTTGGCTAAAGGCGCATTCAATTTAGGTTGAACTACAAGTTGAGTTTTGATTTTGTCCGCTTGACCTTTAGGCATGGTTACGTTGAAGTTTTCAGCAAGACCAATTTGAACATTATCTTCTTTACCAAACCATACTTTTGCTTTAGCAAGCACTTGGTTAGCAGGCTGTACATTTGCTGTTTCAAAGTTCGCAAAGCCCCACGCTAACAATGTACGAGTTTGACTAGCACGTTCATTCATGCTTGGCGTACCAAAGATGACTGAGATCAAACGCATTGGTCCACGTTTACTTGAAGTGGTTAGGCAATAACCCGCTTCATCAGTGTGACCCGTTTTTAAACCATCAACACTTGGGTCTGTATAAAGCAATGCATTACGGTTGCCTTGCTTAATGCCATTAAAGGTAAATTCTTTTTCCGAATAGATCGGGTAGTATTTAGAGCTATCTTTAATAATATGTTGTGCCAGTACAGCCATATCTTTAGCAGTTGAGTAATGACCTTCAGCAGGCATACCTGTCGCATTGATGAAATGAGTATTGATCATACCGATACGTTTGGCTTCTTGGTTCATCATATGGGCAAATGTACCTTCGTTGCCCGCAATGTGTTCGGCCATTGCTTTAGATGCATCATTGCCTGATTGAATAATAATGCCACGTAACATTTCTAGGACAGTTGCTGTACCATTTAATGGTACATACATACATGATTCAGCACTGGTACCACGACACCATGCTGATTCATTCATACGGACTTGTTCGTTGTCTGTTAATTCACCCTTTAAAAGTTTTTGTTCTATGATGTAGCTTGTCATCATTTTGGTCATAGAAGCGGGTGCGAGTTTTTCATTTTCATTTTTTGCAGCAAGGATTTGTCCTGTCTCGTAATCCATTAATACATAGGATTTATTATTTAATTCTGGTGGAGACGGTAGGACAGTCGCTGCATATGAAAGGCTTGGCAAAAGTAATAATGCAGCAAGAGCGCTTTTTTGAGTCATTCTAGGTGTTCCAATATCTTGTGTGAAGCAGATGAGCCTAGCATTTTAGGACAAAGCAAAGCCGACTTCTACGGTAGAAGTCGGCTTTTTCATGCAGTATTGTAACTAATCAGTTACTTAGAATAATAATTCCGAACATCATCGCAAATTTGACGATTATCATCTTCAGATGCAGCCTTCGCATCTTTACGCGCTTCAGCAAGAGGAGCTTGGAACTCTTTGGTTTTAGCACGTTTATTGAGGATGTCTACAGCATTTGGTTCATTTGATAAGTATGATTTTACGAGGTTGTCATATGCTTTATTAAATTTTAGATCTTTGCCAATTAAATCTGGGCAGATTTCTGACAATACATAAATGGCAGCAAGTTCTTGAGGAGTCACGCCTTCAGACGTTGGTGTAACTTCAATTTTTTCAGGTTCAGATTTTTTTTCTGCGGCAAATACAGTTGTTGTGAAAAGACTAGAGGTAATGAGAAATGATAAACCTAGTGTTTTGAAAACATTTTTCTTCATAAGAACTCAAACTCAGAAACAAGACTTAAAGAATTTGAATAGCTTATAGCATAAAAATATCAGTAGATTGTATGTTTGCTGTAGGAAATTAAACGGAAGCGTTTTCAAATCTTAAATTTGAAAACGCTTCCAAATTTTAATGGCATATTAGCCTTCAAAATTTAATACATCTTCACATACTGACTTTTGTTCAGCTTTTTCAACTTCTTTCGCTGCTTCACGAGCATCTTTCAATAAAGATTGGAATTCTCCATCCTTTTGTAGACTCTCAAGGGAAGCTGACTTATCCGAATAGGTGCTTAAATAAGAACCCACCATCTTTTTGATGTTTTCGTCAAATTTAGCATTTTTTCCAATTATGCTTGGGCACATTTCAATGAGGACTTGCGCATTGGCAATATCATCTTTGATGAGTGCGTCTGCTTCTTTAGCTGAAACCGTTGTGTTTGCAAAAATTACGGGTGCTGTTAGAAGTGAAAAACTTACCCCTAAAACACGGATAAAAGTAGATAAATGTCTCATGGCGGCATAAATTTCTAATACTATGAAGTTACAAATATATATAATTCATTGAATAATTCAATTGAAAAAACTACGTAGTAACATTTGAAGAGACAAGATCAAAGTGAATATTTTAATAGCAAATGATGATGGTGTTTTTGCACCAGGCTTACAGGCTCTAGCACAAGCGTTAAAGCCTTTAGGACGCGTCGTCGTGGTTGCACCTGAAAGTGAGCGTAGCGGTTACTCAAGTGCTTTAACTTTAGATCGTCCTTTACGACCGATCCCAATTGCAGAGGATGTTTGGGCTGTGAATGGAACGCCCGCAGATTGTGTTTATTTATCAATGAATGGTCTATTCGATTTTGAATTTGATCTTGTTGTCAGTGGTATTAATAGTGGCGCAAACCTCGGCGATGATGTTCTATATTCAGGTACGGTTGGTGCTGCATTTGAAGGTCGCCTAATGAAACATCCTGCAATCGCAGTTTCATTAGCAGGTTCAAATGTACGTTCCTATGAACATCCTAAGCATTATGCGAAAGCTGCACAATGGGTTCATGATTTTATTGCGAATGGACTACCAATTTTGCCGCCCCGTCATATTTTTAATATTAATATCCCAGATGTTGAGCAAATTAAAGGGACACAAATCACCTATCAAGGTCGTAGAGCACAATCCAAACCAATTAGTAGCCATGTCGATCCACGTGGTCGCCAAGTCTATTGGATTGGTTTAGCCGGTGAGGCGGTTACAGAACCTCAATCCGCTTCAAGTCATATTCAGTCTGATTTCTTTGCTGTCGCGAAAGGTTATGTCAGTATCACGCCGATTCAAATGGATGCAACTAATTATGCTGTACTCGATAATTTACATCTTCATGTAAATGGTTAGCAGTGGCTATGTTATAACTTTGTGAATATAGGAAGTGAGAACTCGTTTTTTCTCACTTTTTTGGTACTCTTAGGCGCAAATAAATTAAGGTTTTTTCGATGAGGGCGAAGATGCATTTAAACCATGTCTCGATTTTTCTATCACGAAAAATGATTAAAACAATCGTGTTGTCTATGGCAGTAACAAGCATTGTCGTCGTTACAGGTTGTGCATCAAAACCACAAGTAAAAGGTGGTAATCGTTATGTACAGCAAGCACCCAATTATTACACAGTACGTTCAGGCGATACGCTGAGTGCAATTGCAAATCGTTATGGATTGAATTATTTAGATGTTGCTGCGCTGAATGATATTGCGCCGCCTTATCGTATTTATGTCAATCAATCATTACGTTTAAAAGGTTCTGTTTCAGAACGAACTACATCTACACAAGCAGTGGTACAAACCGCGCCGATTCAACGTCAAACGATTAACTTGCCAACACAACAACCTGTTGTTCCTAAGACACAGCCTGTTATACCCAAAGCTGCTGTTCCAGCAAATCCTGTTACACCATCTTCAACGACGCTTGCTTCGAGTTTACGTTGGGTAAAACCATCAAATGGAGCGATCATTCAAAGTTTCAATTTGGCAAATAACGTCAAAGGAACACGTTACGGTGGTAATGAAGGCGATCCAATTTTTGCTGCTGCAAATGGGCAAGTGGTCTATGCTGCTGATGGTTTAAAAGAATATGGCAATCTAGTCTTGATTAAGCATATTGATGGTTATATTACGGCCTACGCGCATAACAGTAAGATGTTAGTCAAGAGTGGGGATAATGTGACTGCTGGTCAAAAAATTGCAGAAATGGGTTCTTCAGGTGCTTCACGTATCATGCTTGAGTTCCAAGTTCGTTTAGATGGCAAGCCTGTGAATCCAATAATAGTTTTACCAAACTAAAATAGCCGAATTAATAATCTTTCAATAAATTATTAATAATCGCTAGTTTAAGGGTAGACTTCCTTGTATACTTATTGAGATTGCTTTAATTAGAACAATAAGCATATTTTAATAAATTAAGAGAGAAGTCTATGCTAGATCAATTGCGTGCAATGGGGGTCTTTGCTTGCGTTGTTGAAAAAAGTTCTTTTAGTGGTGCAGCACGAGAATTAGGAATTACAACAAGTGCAGTCAGTCAACAAATTCGTTCTTTAGAACATGAAATGGATGTCACTTTACTTCATCGTTCTACTCGAAAACTCAGTCTTACAGAAGCAGGACAAGCATTTTTTCTCAGTTGCCAAGAAATGTTGGCTGCCGCTGAACGTGGCAAAATTCGTATCAATGAACTGCGCGACGATCTTGTTGGAGATTTACGTATTGCGACGACACCTGAATTAGGTGCCTTGCATGTCATTCCAGCACTATCTCATTGGATGTCAGCACATAAAGGTCTAGCGATTCATTTTGAAGCAGACCACCGTTATATTGATTTGATTGAAGAGCGGATTGATATCGCAATACGGATGAGCCTGCGTGTTGATGATCATCAGCTCACCGCAGTACCTTTAGCGAGAGTTGATCAGGTTCTTGTTGCATCGCCAAGTTATCTCAATCAAGCATCAACTATTACTCGCCCAGAAGATTTACGAAATCACGAATTATTACCTGTTACTTTGATGCACAATTATCAACATTTTGCCTTCCGTCATGGTTTGAGTGGTGAAATTGTCAATGTTGATATGAAAACACGCTTAGGCACAAACAATGTTTTTGTTGCTAAATCCTTGTGCCAGCAGGGGCATGGTATTGCACGTATTCTCTATATGGACATTCAAAAAGAACTGATTAATGGTTCTTTGGTTGAAGTTCTACCTGATTGGCAACTTCCTGCTTATACGCTTCATGCTTTAACTTCCAAGCGTGAACAATACCCAATGAAAGTGCATCGTTGTATTGATGCATTAAAACAATATTTCGCTCAATTACCTGGTGGACGATCTCTACTGGGTGTAGCCTAAGAAAAAGGCCATGTTTGTTTAAAAACATGGCCTTTTCATTTTATCTATTCTTCTTACGAAGTGATTTTAAGCTTTTAGCTTCAACAGTAGATTCTTCTGAAGATTTTGTCTCAGTTTCATCTTTTTTGGTCTTTTTTCGCTTTTTCTTTTTTTTAGGTTCATCATCTTCAACAGCTTCGCCGTCCTCAATTGCTTGCCAATACTCAAGTTGTTCCATAACGGCTGCATAGATTGAATTTTTACTATATCGACCTTTCTTATCTAATGTACCTACTGGGCGAGCCATTAGAATTTCTAAGGCTTGATCAATTGTTTCAATCGCATGGACATGGAACTGACCTGCTTGAACCGCTTCAATTACATCTTGACGTAGCATCAGGTGTTGCATGTTTTGACGGGGAATAATGACGCCTTGTTTGCCTGTTAAGCCTTGAAGTTTACATGCATCATAGAAACCTTCGATTTTTGCATTCACTCCACCAATTGGTTGTACTTGGCCAAGTTGGTTCATAGAACCCGTAATCGCCCATGATTGGTCAATTGGAATTTGAGAAATGGCAGAAATTAAAGCTGAAAGTTCTGCAACAGTGGCACTATCGCCATCCACTTGTCCATAGCTTTGCTCAAACGCCAATGCTGCGGAGAAATGTAAGATTTGTTCACGACCAAAGTGTGCTTTTAAGAAGCTTGACATGAGCAACACGCCTTTGGCATGAAGCGAGCCGCCTAACTCGACACTGCGTTCAATATCTAAAATATCACCGCCGCCTTGATAAACGGATGCGGTGAGACGAGAGGGTAAACCGAATTCAACATCTGCATAGTGAATTACAGACAAGGCATTGATCTGACCGAGACGATGCCCTGAAGTTTCAATCAATTGTGTCCCACGCGAAAGATCTTGCCAATATAACTCTCTTAAATAGCCTAAGCGATATTGACGATGATGTAATGCTTGGTTGACATGCTGATCTGTGACGATTTTGTCATCAGCTTTAAAGGCATGATGATGTGCTTCACGAATTAAATCACCGAGTGTAGAGGCATGTAGTGAGAGAGAGCTTTGATCTTCTGCTTGACGACTAGAGTCGGTGAGTAAAGCGGCGAGCGCTGAACGATCAAATGGAAGTAATTTATCGGCTTGAACATAGTCTGCAATCAATTGCATATAGGCTTGTTCATTGCTGTTATTACGTTGCAAGGTATCCGTAAAATCTGCGCGAATTTTAAAGACACTGCCTAATTCTGGTTCAACTTCTAAAATTTCATAGTAAATTTCAGGTTCTGCCAGTAAAACAACTTTGATATCTAAAGGAACAGAAGCGGGTTCAATCGAAATGCTGCCCGTTAATGTTAGCATATGTTCTAACGAAGAAAGTTTGAGTTGGCCTGATTTCAATGCACGTTTTAAACCTTGCCATGCATAAGGCTGTTCAAGCAATTGCTCTGCTTCAAGCATTAAAAAGCCACCGTTGGCTTGATGCAAAGACCCCGGGCGAATTAAGGTAAAGTCGGTGGTAATCGTACCATTATGTGTAAGTTGCTCAACATGACCCAATAAATTATAGTGCGTTGGAAAATCTTCGAAAATAACTGGAGCACCACTATTTGGCTTATTGGCAATAATTACATTAGCTTGATAACGTGATGGAACACGATTAAATAAAGCAGGCGTAAAATCATCTTCTTCTTGTTCTAAAATCAGCTCAACATTATCAATAATATCTTCAGCATAATGTTTTAGATATAAGTCGAGACCTTTGACTTCTTTGTTTTTATTTAAAATTGACTCCATACGTGGTGTAACCACTTGAGTGGCAATTTCACGGTTTAAAATTGATACTTGATCACGAGCATCGTCTTCTAAATCACCAAGATGTAACCCTAAACGCTCTAGTTTTTTCTCCATATAACGCATGTTGGATGTGATTTCAGCACGTTCTTTGCTGCTTAGCACATCAAGATCATTTTTTGTTAATTCTTGATATTCATTCTCTATGAGCTGCATTGGAATAAACACGTGTTTGTCATCACGAGAAATTAACTTTAAATCGAGTTCTTGTCCTTCTTTAGTGAGTTCTATTAAAGCTTGTTGCTGGACATCACCTGTATCTTGACGAATGCGTTCAATACGATTGTGATAGCTTTCAGCACTAAAACGACGTTCCAATTGTTTTAGAATGATTTGCCATGTTTGCTGTAAAGCATTTTGAAATTTTGTACCTTGTCCTGCAGGAAAGCGTAGTGCAATGGGTTGTCTTGGATTTTTGAAGTTATTGACATAAACCCAATCGTTTGGCGTAGGCATGGTTTTAGCGTGTTGCTGAAGCAACCGTTTAATCATGGTGCGTTTGCCAAGACCCGCTGTGCCAACTGCAAAAATGTTATAGCCAGAGTATGGTAAGGAAATACCAGCTTCTACTGAGGCACGTGCACGATCCTGCCCAAGAAAGTTATTGAGGGGCTTGATACGTTTAGTTGAACTCGGAATCTCAGCTAGATTTAGAATATGCGTGAGTTGTTCAGGGCTAAGTGCTGTTTTCTTAAGTGTCGTTTGAATATCCGTCTGCTCAAAGGCGCTTGGTAAAGAATTGATTTTCGCTGTAGTCGTGTTTGTTGGTGTTGAAGATAAAGTTGTTGCAGTCATTTGATCAAGTTTTTGGGTCACTATTGCTATCCAACAAAGAAACGAAAGTTAAGTAATTAAAGGTATACAGTTTTAGGTCTAAAGATCAAGCGAACTTGTGTTTTTTATCGACAAAACAAAACAATCGTTGCATAAAGCAACTTGCAAGCAAGAGCAAGAAACGATTGAATAGGCACATTCACGCATGTTCATGGAAAATAATAACCAATGACAACTCAAGCACCTGGGTGGGCATCCGCATTTAAAGCTTTTTTAGATCGCCGTGCACTGATTATGCTATTTCTTGGTTTCTCGGCAGGGATACCCATTTTATTGATTTTTTCTAGCTTGTCTTTATGGTTAGGTGAAGCAGGAATTGATAAAAGTGCTGTGACATTTTTTAGTTGGGCGGCATTAGGTTACTCTTTTAAATTCGTTTGGGCACCGTTGATTGATGAATTGCCTGTTCCATTGTTAACGAAAAGTTTAGGTCGCCGCCGTGCTTGGTTGTTGATTGCACAGTCTTTGATTATATGTGCAATTTGTATTATGGCATTTTCCGACCCAGCACTTGGACAAAGCTATTTAATTCAAATGGCAGTTGGTGCTGTTTTATTAGGATTCTCGGCAGCGACTCAAGATATTGTCATCGATGCTTATCGTATTGAACTTGCTGAAAGTGAGATGCAAACGGTTTTAGCTTCAACTTACAACGCAGGTTACCGTATCGGGATGATCGTTGCGGGTGCAGGGGCTTTATTTCTTGCTGCTTATTTAGGTACAGCTAAAGGCAATTATATCTATGAAGCATGGAAATATACTTATCTCACCATGGCAGCGGTCATGGTGGTTGGTATTATTACAACTTTGTGCATTCGTGAACCTCAAGTAAATCGTGTTTATAAACACTATAAAACTACAGATTACTATCGCTTAGTCTTTGTATTTTTTATTGCTGTTGCAACTTTTGTTGTCAGTTATATTTACTCTGGGAATGTAACAGATGCTACCGCTAAAGCCGCAAATATTAAAGACACCGCCGCTTTATTTGGTTTAGAAGCCCTGCGCTTTTTAACTGCTACAGCCACAGCTTTATTCGTTGGTTTTTGTTTAGTTAAAACTGGCGTCGTGAATCAACAAATGGCTAAAGAAACTTGGGTTGCCCCAGTTTTAGATTTCTTTAAACGCTATGGTATTAAACTTGCCTTAGTTCTTTTGCTGCTGATTGGTTTTTTCCGCATCTCAGACATTATTGCAGGAGTGATTTCCAATGTGTTCTATCAAGATCTAAATTTCACTAAAGAACAAATTGCTGAGGCTGTGAAAATCTATGGTGTGATCTTTAGTTTAGTTGGTGGTTTTCTCGGTGGTTTGTTGGCGCAACGCATGAACATTATGAAACTCATGTTTGTGGGCGCAGTGTTGGCAAGTTCAACCAATTTAATTTTTATCGGGTTGGTCAAATCAGGTAAACCACTTGCTCCAGTTGAGGTTCAGGTCGGAAATAAACATTATCAAGTGCAAACCGATGATGTTGGATATTGGAAATTACAAGTGCCGAATGACGTCTTAGCAAAAGCAAATTCGGTACAGGTAAGTACTCAGTACCAAAATCAGAGCGATACAAATGTAACTCTTGCCATACCATATTTAGTAAATGCCCAGCATGCTCAGATTCAATTATTACCTATTAGTGGTGATGATCAATTAACGGAAAAAGAATTGAAGCAAAGTCTGGTCGTTAAAGGACAATTAGCAGGGCTTAAAAGTGAAGATTTAAATGAAGATAAGCCTGTTATCCTTAAATTAGATAATCAAGAATTTGCTGCGAAAGTGGATGATAAAGGAATATTTACTGGTGCTGTAGATGGAAAGCTATTACAAGCATCTCCCACTAAAACGATTAAAGCTTTTGTTCATTTAAAAAATAATAGTGCAAGCCAGTTATTTGCAAAAAGATCATACCGTATCAATACTGCATCACATGTTGAAACCACACTCGATGTCGATATTCAGCCAATTGCTGTGGTCGATCCAAGTCAGTCAGGCACAATAGAACTTTCTGGCAAAGTGATAAAAGGCTATAGCTCATTGTGGCTCTATTTTGCCATTATTGTAGATAATTTAGCTTCAGGTTTGGCAGGTGCTGCATTTATTGCCTTTTTATCTAGCTTAACCAGCGTATCATTTACCGCAGTTCAATATGCAATTTTCAGTTCATTAATGACTTTAACACCCAAATTATTGGGTGGTTATTCAGGAACGATTGTGAGTAATATTGGCTACCCAAATTTCTTTTTAATGACGACTTTAATTGGAATTCCAATTTTGATTCTTGTGGTTTGGGTTGCTAAACTATTGCGTGACCATGAAAACCAAACAACTCAACAGACAGGTGAATAACTATGCGCATGTTACATACGATGTTACGAGTAGGTAATTTAGAGCAATCTTTAAAGTTCTACACTGAGGTACTTGGTATGAAATTACTACGCCAACGTGATTATGAAGAGGGGCGTTTTACCTTGGCTTTTGTGGGCTATGGTGATGAAGAAAATAATACTGTGCTTGAGCTGACTCATAACTGGGATACAGCTAGCTATGATTTAGGCAATGCCTATGGTCATATCGCCATTGGCGTAGATGATGCTTATAAAGCATGTGAAGAAATCAAAGCAGCTGGTGGAAAAGTAGTACGTGAGGCTGGCCCAATGAAAGGTGGAGTTACAGTGATCGCTTTTGTTGAAGATCCAGATGGCTATAAGGTTGAATTGATTCAACAGGATCAAAATGCACGTAATAATTAATTTCGTATCTTGATCCACAATTTCTAATTTAAAGCCATAGCTTTATTTATACAGCCCAGTATGATGTTTTGATCGAATGGTCAATAATCTCATATTGGGCTGTATCGTTATTAGCGAACAGATTGGGAAAAGTTATGTTAAAGCTCTTGGCGCTAGATCGTTTCACAATATTATTGATAGCAATGGTAGTACTAGCGACTTTTTTCCCAGTTTCGGGACAGGTTGCGCATTACTTTAATATCCTAACGACAGTTGCGATTGCTATATTATTTTTTTTACATGGCGCCAAGTTGTCACGTGAAGCCGTTGTACATGGAATGCTGCATTGGAAAATGCATGCATTGGTTTTTGCTTTTACTTTTGCGATTTTTCCTGTAATTGGGCTTTTAGCTAAACCTGTTTTGGAGCCGCTTCTTGGGCAACAGTTGTACTGGGGCTTCTTATTTATGTGCTTCTTACCCTCAACAGTACAATCTTCAATTGCATTTACGTCGATTGCAAAAGGGAATGTTGCAGGAGCGGTTTGTAGTGCATCTTTCTCCAATATCATTGGGATGTTTATTACGCCAATCTTAGTGAGTTATTTTATCTTAGGCCAAAGCCAACATGGCTTTGATCCTACGCAATCGATTGTTCAAATTACCTTGTTACTATTGGTTCCCTTTGTTTTAGGTCAGTTACTTCGCCCTTATGTTTTTCCTTATATGATCAAATTACCAAGCTTAGTGAAAGCTTTCGATCAAGGATCAATCTTAATGGTAGTTTACGGTGCCTTTAGTAGTGCTGTAGTTGCAGGCTTATGGCATCAAATCAGTGGATTAGCTTTGCTGTATTTAGTACTTGCATGCTCAGTTTTGCTTACTATTGTAATGTTGCTTGCTTCGTATTTACCAAAATGGTTAGGGTTTAATCATGCAGATCAAGTTACTATTTTCTTTTGTAGCTCTAAAAAAACGCTAGCGAGTGGCGTGCCAATGGCGCAAATTCTGTTTATTGGTCAGCCTTTAGGTATGATTGTATTGCCGATTATGATTTTTCATCAAATCCAATTAATGGTCTGTGGTGTAATTGCGAATCGTTGGTCAAAATCAAAACAAGAATAGTTCGCAAATTTTGATTTATTGGCGTATAATCTTTGCCACTTGTTGGCTTTGCCCTGATCTAAGGGTCTCGGTGAGTCAAAAGAAATGGTCTGTTGTGGTATTGATCTGCGAGTGTTAACACTCTGCTTTCCTCATCTTGAGAGTGATCAATTGCGATAACAGCTTAAGCCTTTCTTACTAAATAGGAGCATCGACCATGCGCGCCGATATTCACCCTAAATACGAAAAATTAGTTGCTACTTGCTCATGCGGTAACGTAATCGAAACTCGTTCTGCACTTGGTAAAGAAACTCTTTATCTTGACGTATGTTCAGCTTGCCACCCATTCTATACTGGTAAACAAAAGAATGTAGATACTGGTGGTCGTATCGACAAATTCAAACAACGTTTCTCTGGTATGTCACGTTCTATCAAACGTTAATATCAAGAAAACAAAAAAACGGGCGATATGCCCGTTTTTTTATGCCTTTTGATATTCCCTCCTTTATCAAAGGAGGGTTAGGGGGGATTTTCTATTGGTCTTGTACGTCAGTTAAACGATCAAGTTTCTTTTGGAAGTAGTTACCTTGCAAGAAGCGGGCTTCGACATTCCATGCATTCGCAAACAAACTCATGTCATTGAGTTCGGTGAGTAAAATCTCAACTTGCTTTTCAGCAATAAAATGAAGAATTTTCTCTTGTAGAATTGCCATTTCTTTTTCAGATCCTAGCATCTTCACTAATTTTCGATGGAAGCTTAAATACTGCGTATCGATCTGTTGAAGAATTGAGTCACTATAAAGAGAATCACCAAAGTTACGAATAGAGATCTCAGCGCCGTGTTGACGAAGTGATGCAATCAGAGATTGAGCCTGTGATAAATTTTGCTGAAGAGCTTGTTCTGAAAACTGCAGAATTAAAGGATGAGCTTGTTTGCTTCCAATAATTGTCAATAATTTAGCGACCAATTCGGATAATTTTCTGTCATTCAATAAAATATGATGATTCAGATTAATAATTAATTTAGCTTTTGGATATTGGGTAATGAAGTTGTGTAATTGTTTACAAGCTTCTACTAATACCCAACGGTCTAACTGAGCCGATAATTCATGATCATCTTTTAGATCACTAAGATCCATCAAGTCTAACCATTGATTATTATGAATAATACCGCCAAATACTTCATAGGTATGAGTGAATTGATCTTGTTTATCATAAAGCTGCTGATATTTTAGATGTATATCACCTTTATCTAATTTGCTTCTGAGCTCTTCTAAAAGATTGACTTCCATCGACATTGAAATTTTATCAGTTGTCAGGCTAATATCACTGTCAATCGATGCATTTTTCAAGACTGGTAGTGCATGCGTAAATGCTTGAGAAATGATTTTCTCAAAATGAGCATCATCTAATATTTGTTGGTCTAGTTCTTGATAGCCCAGTTTTAAATGTAATGGGAAAGTGTGGTTTTCAGTGACCAATAACTGAGGTTTTTGTAAACCATTCAAGCCTATAAGCAAAGAGTTTAAAACTGTTTTTGATTCAGCTTGAATAAGCCCAACATACAAAGCCGTTTCTATTTGATAAATTGGAACATTAACTTGTTCTTTAATGAAATTTGCAATATTTGAAAAATAAGCTTTAGTTCCACGCCAGTCAGTTTGAAAAACTTCGTTTGGACAATTATTCAGGCTAAATAAGATTAGAGCATTTGCATTGGCTGGGTGATTTGCTAAATTTCGATTAATTTGTTGCAGTGCTAAGATGATACCAGAGGCTTTTTCACTTTGTACTGAAGTAGTCGTGGCAGTTGCTGCTGAAACAACAGTTGATGATGATTCACATTCAATATTCAGTTGTATTTCATCATCATTACCAGAGGGTAAGAACTCAACATGTAAAAGATTATTCTTAACCATTGGATTTTGGGTGCGAATTTCAAAGCGTGCTTGTTCGAATAAGCCTTGGGAAATTCTTTTAAAGCGTAATTTAAACTGGCCTAAATCTTCAGGTTGTAAAATATCAAGTATTGGTAAGCCAATGACGTCATCTTCGCTGTCGAAACCAAATAGGTGAGCATATTCAGCATTCGCTTTGATATGAATACCTTCTTGTAGAATTGCAACTGCTTTATGTGTTTCAGCAACAAGTGATTGGGCTTGTGTTTGGGCTGCCTCTAATTCGGTAAGTAAACGGTGCTCTGCTTGTACTAAACGACTGAATGAAAGTGATCTAATAATACTGATATAAAATTCTTCTGGCGCCTTTAAGTTCACAACATCATAAATACCTTTATGAATGTACTTTTGATATAGCGCTGAATTATAGTCATCTGGCTCAAGCAGTAGAATGGGTAAACTTGGTTGTGCGGATGCATGAATAAGAGAAAGCGTTTGTTCGATTTTTAGATCGTAAGCACGTCCAAAAATTACAATATCCCAAGGCAAATTCAATTGTTTTTCAAAAGTTTTTAAATCATCAAGTAAAATAGCCTGTACTTGATGTTCTTGCTGCGCAAAAAGCTCTAAAACTTGATTATACCTTAATTGGTTATCATCAATAATGAGTAAGCGCGTTTCAGTTCGTTTCAACTTTTTAGAGAGTAAAGAATTTCTCACTTCAATGCTTCCCATAAATCTTGGTCATTTGTATCCATATTTTTTTGCGCAATAAATTTATTAAGAACGGGTTGTTCTTCTTCATTAAGTAGTTCAAAGTCGAATTGAACAAAACTTTGGGTAATTAGTTGTGCAGTCAACAGATACACTTTTACTTCCTCTTTCCCTAATCTCAAATGAACAGCTTGCTGTTCGCGAAAAATTTGCGAGCCTGGCAAAATTATTGTTGTTTTAGTTTCATCTAAATTTTGATTTTTTAAAATAAGCGCAGGGTAATAATTGCTAATATGACGATCTGCTTGTACGCGAACTGCACAAGGGAAAATTTCTTGTGCTAAAACCTCTAAGCCTAATTCTAAACTTTTTTCACTTGATTGCTTTAACCAACGAATCACACCGCCGCGCCAATGTCCATGAGAGGTTTCTTTTACAAGAATATATTCGCCAGTTCTTAGATTTTTTGGTACTTCGGCTGACCATTTAATTCGATAACCATTAACACTAATATCTAAAATATCCGCTTGATAAATGGCTTTGTTTTCTCGGCTTAAACGCTGGATTGAGGATTCTTGATTGCCAGAAGAATCTTTTTTATCCCAAGTTGATAAAAATTTTGATTCGCTTTGTAGTCCATACCCGTGTTCTAAGAGTAATGTTTCACCGAAGTTTTTTGCTTTGGATAAATAGAAGTGGGCTGTTAAGAGTCCAAAACAAATATGTAGTTGAGCTGAATATTCATAGCGTTCATGGCGACGTTCTGCCGTAGATCCTAAAATGGTCTGAACGTGGAATTTTAGAGCGGGTGTGAGATAAATCTTTTCATTCTTAGAAATGTATTCAGCATTTTTATGTAATGTTGCTGTCACATGATCAAGTAAACCATTTGTACTAATAAAGATATTAGGATTAAATCCTGAACTTTGTTTTTTGTTGTATATTGGCGGATGATCTTTAGTTGTATCAACAACGTATTTAGTTAAATCAGTCTCTTTAGATAAGAGCTGTAGCATTTTGGCCCAGTCAAAACTGCATTGAAACAGGGCTTGAATTTCTGTTTGACGAATTTGATTGGTATTAAAAATATCCATCAAAATTAATTGAGCATAGGCCTGAGCAATATTATTCAGGCTATTTGGCTTAGTTTGCGCCTGTTCAATAGTCACATGATGATACTTATGTGTCACTGCTGCATCGTATAATTGATGTGCAATGAGCCACTGTCCTGCAACAGGTTCACTATATAACATGTGTTGTTGATAAAGAAGCTGCGTAAGTTGTTGCAATGCTTGGAAAGTTGCAAGTGTTCTAGCAGTATGTAAATTTTTCTTTTGGTTTAGTGCAAAAATAGAAAATTTTCGATTTTCCAATTGTTCGCTACTGCGGCGAACAATATTGATATAAATAGCCGCAAAATAGCAGCGTAACAGCATTGCCAGTTCAATAATGTGCTCATTACGATCTGAACTGATTACACCCTGATTAAAAAAGTTTTTCTCTAGGCTACCTAAAATATTTTCAATCGTTGGATGTAAGGTCTGAATGAGATCAAAGCGTAATGTTTCTGAACAATCTAATTCACAAAGCTCTAATAAGGCTGCAAACAATGCTTTTGAAGTATCACCCAACTGCATAATTGAGAGGGTTGAAATCCATTCTGTTAAACTTTTTGCGTTTGCATCACAAAAACTGAGTTTATCCCGTCTTAAAACAGTGGGAATTTGAAAAATATCCGAAAATGCATTATTCATCATTGTAATCAATCTCAGAACGTTTGAACCCCAAAAAGCGGTGTTTTATTTTTTTCGCCCGCAATTTCCCTGACGAGTTTTGGAACTAAATATCCAGGTAAACTCGCTAATACATCACTGTATATATGATCTATCTCTGAAGATCTTAAGTCAAAATGTTGAGCACCTTTTACTTTATCCAATACATGTAAGTAATAGGGCATAACCCTCGCTTCAAATAGTCGATAACTTAGATGAGTTAAAGATGTTGCAGAGTCATTCACACCTTTAAGTAAAACTGCCTGATTTAACACAGTAATATGATGTAATGATAACTGTAATAACTTTGAACACGTGAAATCATCAAGTTCTGAAGCATGATTTGAGTGTATCACTACTACAATGCGTAGCCTACTGTTTTTTAAAATAGAAATAAGCTCTTCATCGATACGATTGGGAATAACAACTGGAACTCGTGAATGGATTCTCAATATTTTGAGTTGAGGTAAAGATTCTAATCGCTCTATCCAAAGTGCTATTTTTCGATTAGATAAAGTTAAAGGATCGCCCCCACTGAGAATGATTTCATTGATGGCAGGGTTGTCTTCAATATATTGTTTTATATTTAGCCAATCATCATTTTTAGGTAAATTTTCTTGATATGGAAAATGGCGGCGGAAACAATAACGGCAGTGAATTGCGCATGCACCTGTTAAGGTCAGTAAAAAGCGAGACTGGTATTTGTGTAAGACACCAGCCATTTGATTGGCTGCTTCCTCACCTAATGGGTCAGTAACAAATTCAGGATGTTCTTCAAGTTCAAGATGGTGTGGTAAAACCTGTAATAGCAAAGGATCAAATGGATCCCCAATACGCATTTTTCCGACGAATGCACGTGGAACGCGTAATTTAAACTGTTCAGAGGCAAGTATTGCCCCTGATAATAATTGCTTGGTCGATAATTCAAGCAGATTTAACAACTCCAAAGGATCAGTAATTAGATCACTGAGTTGTGATTGCCAGTTTTTCTCTTGATGTAAATAGTTTATCATGCCATACGTTAAAATAGTGATAGCCTAAGCTGTGCGCGTAGTCTAGCACTAATAGATTTGAGTTTTAAGTTTGGAGTGAGCCTTTCATGGCCTATTATTCTACAAATGATTTTAAAGCAGGCCTTAAGGTTATGCTTGATGGCAACCCATGTTCAATCATGGAAAATGAATATGTAAAACCAGGTAAAGGTCAAGCATTTAACCGTGTGAAATTACGTAACCTTCGCTCAGGTAAAGTATTAGAAAAAACTTTTAAATCAGGTGACTCTTTAGAAGCGGCTGATATTGTTGAAGTTGAAATGGATTATCTTTATAACGATGGTGAAATGTGGAATTTCATGGATCCTGTATCTTTCGAGCAAATCGCTGCTGACAAAACTGCAATGGGCGATGCTGCGAAATGGTTAAAAGATGATTCTAATGAAAAATGTACGATCATGTTGTTCAACGGTGTACCTTTAAACGTTAATCCACCAAACTTTGTGGTGTTGAAAATCGTTGAAACTGATCCAGGTGTACGTGGTGATACTTCTGGCGGTGGCGGTAAGCCAGCGAAACTTGAAACAGGTGCAGTAGTACGTGTTCCATTATTCGTTCAGCAAGAAGAAAGTGTTCGTGTTGATACGCGTACAGGTGATTACCTAGAGCGCGCATAATCGTAAATGAGTAGCAATGCTACGTAAGCTATACGATTATCGAAGGGATGATTAAACAATCATCCCTTTTTTTATGCCAAAGTATTAGATAAATCATTTTTAATAACAGATAGACTTACAAAGATATTTCTTCTAAAGAAAACATAGGAAGGGAAATCCAAAACTACAGCTTATGTATTTGAGAGGTTCTGAATGGAGACAGTACAAGCAAAGTCGACGCTATCCTCAAAAATTCTGTGGAGTTTAGTTGCCATCATTGGTGCAATTTCATTTGGAATTTTGGCGGTAAGTCGTGGAGAGCATGTCAATGCAGTTTGGCTCGTTCTTGCCGCGGTTTGTGTTTATAGCATTGCATATCGGTTCTACAGTTTATTTATTGCAACAAAAGTCTTTGAATTAAATTCTAAACGCTTAACACCAGCACATCGTTTGAATGATGGTCTGGATTATGTGCCCACCAATAAATACGTTTTATTTGGACATCATTTCGCTGCTATCGCAGGTGCAGGGCCTTTGGTTGGGCCAATTCTTGCAGCGCAAATGGGTTACTTACCAGGAACCATTTGGCTTTTGGTCGGTGTGGTGATTGCAGGCGCGGTACAAGATTTTCTTGTGCTATTTATCTCAACTCGGCGTGATGGTCGGTCTTTGGGTGAAATGGCAAAACAGGAGTTAGGTACTTTCGCAGGTGTTATTGTGATGTTGGGTACGCTCGGTGTCATGATTATTATTCTTGCGGTACTTGCATTGGTTGTCGTAAAAGCTTTGGCGCATAGTCCGTGGGGGGTGTTCAGTATCGCAGCAACCATCCCAATTGCATTATTCATGGGCATATACATGCGTTATCTACGCCCAGGGAAAATTGCTGAGGTTTCGATCATTGGCTTTGTGCTAATGATGGCGGCGATTGTCTTTGGTGGTGATGTAGCAAAAGACCCTTACTGGGGGCAATTGTTCACCTTAACTGGAACTCAACTAACTTGGGCACTCATCATTTATGGCTTTATTGCGTCAGTATTGCCTGTGTGGTTATTGTTAGCGCCTCGTGACTATTTATCAACCTTCCTTAAAATTGGTGTAATTGCAGGTCTGGCGATTGGAATTATCTTTGCAATGCCTGAACTCAAAATGCCTGCGGTGACTCATTTTGTTGATGGTACAGGTCCTGTATTTGCAGGCAGTTTATTTCCTTTTCTATTTATTACCATTGCCTGTGGTGCGATTTCAGGTTTCCATGCGCTAGTTTCTTCAGGAACAACTCCAAAATTGGTCGATAACGAAGTCAATATTCGTATGATCGGTTATGGCGGCATGTTGATGGAATCATTTGTCGGTATCATGGCAATGATCTGCGCAACCGTACTTGATCCAGGGATTTATTTTGCGATTAATGCACCAGCGGCAGTTCTGGGTACAACGGTAGATACTGCTGCGGAAGCGGTGCGTAATCTAGGTTTTATCGTTACACCTGAGATGCTGACTGTGCTTGCTCAGGAGGTTGGTGAAAGTTCAATCCTTTCTCGTACTGGTGGAGCGCCGACTTTTGCGATTGGTATGGCTCATATCATTTCGGAAATTTTCAATAGTCGTGCAATGATGGCATTTTGGTATCACTTTGCCATTTTATTTGAAGCATTATTTATTTTAACTGCAGTGGATGCGGGAACACGTGCTTGTCGCTTCATGGTACAGGATACCGTTGGGATTGTTGTGCCTGCAGTAAAACAATCAGGTTCATTCTTTGGAAATTTGGTTGGGACGTCTGTGGCAGTTGCAGGTTGGGGCTTCTTCGTTTATCAAGGCGTAGTGGACCCTCTTGGTGGCATTAATTCTTTATGGCCATTATTTGGAATTGGAAATCAAATTCTCGCTTCAATGGCATTGATCTTGGGTACAGTTATTTTATTCAAGATGAAGAAAGAGAAGTATGTTTGGGTAACGATTGTTCCAACGATTTTCCTATTTATTACTTCTATGACGGCGGGTTGGCAAAAGATTTTCCACGAAAATCCGAAGATTGGCTTCCTTGCTCAAGCGAATCGTTTCTCTGATGCAATTGCACGTGGTGATGTACTTGCACCTGCGAAGTCAGTTGCTGAGATGCAGACGATTGTGTTGTCGAATCAGATTAATGCAGTACTTTGTGGATTCTTTATGATTGTTGCAATTGTTATGATTATTGCATCAATCGGAATTATTCGTCGTGCTTTACAAAGCCCTGTCCCAACAGTAAATGAAGCACCTGCCGTATTTACTGAAACTGCAATGACAGCAGAAACAGTGAAGGGAGAGTCGTGATGGATTTTAAAATTGCTAGGCAAGGAAGTGCTGTGATTGTGAAGATCATTAAGTTCACGATCATGTCGCAAAAACACCTGATCTTTTCGCCCAAAAACTGGTCTCGTATTGCAACTTTATGGCAAAACTTGCAAAAAAGTTTTCGTTTGATGGTGGGTGTGCCTGATTATGAAAATTACGTAAAGCACATGCAAGCGCATCATCCAGATTTAACGCCAATGGATGCTAAGACTTTTTATCGTCATTGTATCGATGCGCGTTATCCATCATCAGGTGGGAATTTGAAAAAATGTCCTTGCTAGAAGTCATTTGATTTCTTTGAAAAAAAACTAAAACAGTGTATGTTGAATCATGCACTGTTTTAGTTTGAGGATTACGTTATGTGGGGCATGGAAAAAGCTTCTATTCAAGAAAAACAACAAAAAAATCAAGAAGTAGAGCAAAATATTAAAAATTTTACTCAGAAAATAGAACGTTTTTTGGTTGAAGTGAATCAACTTATTTTAGATAAACCACAACAAACTAAATTAGCGCTGACCTGTTTATTGGCAGGTGGCCATGTATTGTTTGAAGATTTACCAGGATTGGGTAAAACGACTCTAGCTAGTGCCTTAGCTCGTCTAGCAGGGCTGCATTTTCAGCGGATTCAATTTACCAATGACATGTTGGCGAGTGATGTCATTGGGATCAATATTTTTAATCAAAAAGAACATTTATTTGAGTTCAAGAAAGGTCCAATTTTTACTCAGATTTTATTGGCAGATGAGATTAATCGTTGTAGTCCAAAAACACAGAGCGCATTACTTGAAGCTATGGAAGAAGGTGCGGTCACTGTTGATGGAACACATTATGACTTACCGCAACCATTTTGGGTGCTGGCAACGCAGAATCCGTTATTTCAAAGTGGAACTTATGCTTTGCCTGAGTCACAACTTGACCGTTTCTTGATGCGTTTATCGCTCGGTTATCCGTCTCGTCAAGCTGAAAAACTACTGTTACAACAAAGCTCACGTCAGGTTTTAATTCATCAATTAGAAGCGGTATTTACGCACGTTGATATTTTGGAATTACGTGAATTAGCAAAACAGGTTTTTCTAAGTGATGCTGTACTCAATTATATTTTAGATTTGGCTGCTGAAACACGTAAACAACGGCATGGCTTATCAACACGTGGAGTATTGGCATTAAAAGCTGCTGCACAAGCTTATGCACTGGTTGAAGGTCGCAGTTTTGTGACTACTGATGATGTGCAAACCATTTTTGTTGCCGTGGTTGCTCATCGTTTAAGTTTAGGCGAAATAGAGGTAAAACAAATTTTGCAATCGGTTGATGTCTTATAGTTGAGATTGGCTTATGCAAAGGATTCAGCAGTGGATTGCGAAACGCTTTCAGGTTAATGGGACTAAAACCCTGTTACAGAAAGATGTTTTGGTTTTTATTTATAAGCAGGGTTTTCTATATCTCATTCTGATTCTAATTACCTTTATTGCAGGGATTAACTATGCAAATAATTTGATTTTAGGTTTTTGTTTTCTAATCAGTGCAATTTTATGGATTAATTTTTATCTCACATTCAAGCAATTGCATGTTTTACAAATTGATCTGATTGCAGCTGAAGTTGGGCAAGTCGATCAGCCTTTCATTTTAAAACTTCGCTTTAATCAGCCATCGGTAATGACCCGATATTTACGTATTCAATGGCTGCAACAAGAACAATTAATTTATTTAGATCAGCAACAACAGACCTTCGAACTGGCTTTTTTTCCGAAGCAGCGTGGTTTATTTGAATTTGGTGCGATGAAAATTTATTCGACCTATCCTTTAGGTTTGGTGCGAGCGTGGACTTATTTATATCCAAAACAAAAAGTGTGGATTGCACCTAAAGCGCATGATTGGCAAAAAGAACATAAAAATCAACCAACCAATGCGAACGATAGTTTAGATGAATTTAAGGAGCTTAGGGCCTTTCAACAAGGCGATTCTTATCAAAATGTGGCATGGAAGCAAGTTGCTCGAGGACAGGGCTTTTTTATCAAAATGTTTGAGGCTCAAACAAATCATCAACATTTAGAAATTGATTATCAAAAAATCCCTGCACAAAGTCATGAGGAAAAATTAAGCTTTATGATGGGATTAATTGAGAAATGTGAACAACTTGGTCATGATTATGCATTGATACTGCCACATGCAAGATTAGAAAGTGGTCAGGGGCAGATGCAGCTTCTTCAAGCAAAACTTCTACTTGCACAGGCCTAAGATTATGACCAAACAAATCTATTTTTGCATTTTAGCTGTATTGGCATTTGTATTAATTGGGCAAGTGGCTTTTATTCCTGTGACATTGAGTGGGTTGTGGGGCGTTATTTGGCTTATATTGGTATGGCGATATTGCAAACAAAAAATTTCACCATTTCCACGCTTATTTTTAGTTTTTTTCTCTTTATTATCTTTGGGTCTTATTTATTTAAATTATCAAACTTTACTGGGAGTAGAAGCTGGAGTCACATTTTTAAGTACGTGTTTATTTGCGAAAAGTTTGGAAGCCAAGAATACTCGTGATTTATTGATTGTATTTAACTTTGCCTTATTCGTCAGTGCCAGTTTATTGTTACATAGTCAGGCATTCTGGATGGCTGTCCTTGTTTTTTCAGCATTTGTGATATGTTTGATGGGGTTGTATCGGATTCAAACTGGTCTATTTAACCAGCATCAATTATTATCCAATCAGTTAAAAAATGATGTTAAACAAATTCTAAAGTTTGTCGGGATTGCGACACCGTTCTTTATTATATTATTTATTTTCTTTCCTCGGTTGCCACCTCTTTGGGCAATTCCTATTCAAAAGAATCAAGCCACTACTGGGATTAGTGATCGTATGTCTCCAGGAGACATTGCACAACTATCACAATCATCGGCTTTGGCTTTTCGTGTTGTTGCAGATATGAGACAACTACCAGATAGACAGGAGCTTTACTGGCGTGCTTTGGTTTTGGATGAGTATGATGGTACAACATGGACCAGTAGTTTTTATAATCAACAGATTAAAAGCGTAACTTCAAATTCTCAAGGAGTTGCCTATCAATACTTAGCTGCTGATGAACAGGCAAATTGGATCATGGGGTTGGAATATTCCATTCCACAAGAACGTTATTTACATCTGTATCAAGATGATAGTATAAGCCCGTCTAAACTTATTAAACGTAATCAACCTATCCAAATGTTTTGGTTGGGGCGTACATCAACATCTTCTACTTTGTTATCATCACGTCAAATTGAATTTAATACTCGATTTGATCATGATCGTGATCAAAAAGCACAGCAATTAGCCCATCAACTGTTTGAACAAAGTCAGAAACAGCCTGAGAAATATATTAAAAAGGTGCTGAATTGGTATGGAGACCATAACTTCGTTTATACCTTGGCACCAGGTACACTTGGCAGTGATCGTATAGATCAATTTTTATTTTATAGTCGAAAAGGTTTTTGTGAGCATTATGCCTCTAGTTTTGTGATGTTAATGCGTTATGTTGGAATTCCTGCAAGAGTTGTCACAGGTTATCAGGGTGGGCAGTTTGCATTAGATAGAGAAAGTTGGGAAGTACGCCAACTTGATGCACATGCTTGGAGTGAAGTGTATCTAGATGGTGAATGGCAAAGAATTGACCCTACAGCAATCATTGCACCACAACGTATAGATTCAGGAATGCAAGATTATTTAAGTCAATATCAAAACATCTGGGGGAATGGGGGAAGTCATTCATGGCAACTACAGCAATTTAAATTTTTAACAAATATACGTATTTGGAGCGATTATTTAAGCTATCAATGGCAAGCTAAAGTTGTAGGCTATGATGCGGATAAACAAAAAAATTGGTTATCTAAGCTAGGCTTTAATTCGAGCTATAGTTATGCATTTTTATTAATTATTGCTATTGCCGCGATTTTGTTTATTTACATTGGTGTCTATTGGTGGAGGAATCTAAGTCAAAAAGAGAATTATGAAAGAGCAGTATTATCATTCCAAAAGCAATTGCCTAAACATTTGCATAAAAGATCAGAGGAAACATTTCAAGTTTGGATGCAGCGTTTATCAAGTGTAGATAGTGATCAAAAATCATTTCATCAAGTAGTTGTGTTATATCAAAAAATTGTGTTTTTAGAACAGAATACTCAGCAAAATATTCAAGAATTTAAGAAACTGCTTAAAGTCTGTGCGATCGCAATTAAACAATCTCAAAAAAACTTGTGAAGCTGATTAAAAATGAATATTATGCTCTCATTCTAGGTGTATAGCTCAGTTGGTTAGAGCGCTACGTTGACATCGTAGAGGTCAGCAGTTCGAGTCTGCTTATACCTACCAAAATTTTATACTTAATTATCAAGTAGTTAAGTCGCTAAAATTAAGGTAATTTAAGAGTTTTTAATGCTAAATTGGTCAGCTTGATGGTTTAAAATCGTCAAAATCTGCGTCAAAAACACCTTATTATTTCCGTTTTAGCACCAAAACGCCCCCAAGTTTACACTTGGGTTTTGTGTTTGGTGCTGCTACGACACCAAGGTGGATTTATGCAAAAACCAGTGAAGCGCGGCAATGCTTGGCGTATTCAAGTACGCTATAAAAATCTTAGAGACAGTGTCACACGTGATTCTGCACGAGAGTGTGAACAATGGGCTGCTATTCGTTTACTTGAAATGAAAGCTGAGTATGATCCTAAAAAAACTCAGATGCAAAAACCATATTTTTCATTCTTTGTCCTTTGTCAGAAATATTATGATGAAGTTGGATATAAGAAAAGAGGTAAATCCTTTATAAAGCAACAAATAAAAAGAGAAACATTTAAAAATTATTTTGGTGAACTTGCTGAAAAGTCAATTTATGAAATTAAACCTATTGACGTAAAAAAATGGCGAGATAAACGTTTAGAGAAAGTCGCACCTGGGACAGTACATCGACAAATGTGTTTATACACATCAGTTTTTAATTACGCCAAAAATGAACTTTTCTTGATTGAAGACAATCCATTCGCACAGGTCACTAAGCCAACTAAGCCTCCCGCCCGTAATCGACTAATAAGTCATAGTGAAATTGAAATCATACTTAAGGCGCTTAATTATAAAATTGGAACAAGGCCACAAACACCAAGACAGTATGTTGCATGGACTTTTCTTTTTGCGATTGAAACTGCTATGAGAAAAGGGGAGATTCTAGGGATTACGTGTAACAATATCTATCCTGACTACATACATTTGCCAATCACAAAAAATGGTGATGCTCGTGATGTTCCCTTATCTAAAGAAGCCCGTGATCTTCTAAACCTTATCCCTTACATGGATAGAGTAAAATTAATTCCACATAATTCAAATTCATTTAGATTAATTTGGCAAAGAGCAATTGGGAAAACAGAATTGCATAATGTAGTTCATTTTCATGATACACGGCATGAAGCTATTACTCGATTTGTGAATAAACGCAAATTACCTGTGGAAATCTTGGCTAAAGTTACAGGACATAGGGATATTAAAACTCTGATTAATACATATTATAATCCGACCGCTTCAGACATTGCTAAAATGATGAACGCATCTTAAATAAAATAGGGAGCAATTGCTCCCTTATTTCTTTCGATGTGCGCCACGTCTACTGGTGACATTAAAATTCTCTAAAATTGGTATGACTTCTTTCGGATCGTAAAGATGTTTAGTATCAGTACCTCTGTTAAAAATTCTCAATTTTTCAATAAGTGCTTTGCGCGAGATACTAAATCTTTCTTGTAACCACGCTGCATCTACACGGTTGGGTAGTTGCTCTGTTTTAAGTTCAATGACTTTCCCGACTTTTGGAATAGTATCATTTAGGAAAACTTGTGGAGGTTCATCAGATTCAATCACCATGACATATTTGTTTATAATTCCCATATTATTTCCAATTAAAAAAATAGATTTAAAAATAATTGCAGAGGGTCAGCAATACAATTACTTATAAAATATAATTTAACAAATTAATTAAAAAAAAGATGAGATATGTTTAAAAAATCAAAAAAAATACTTATTTTTTTATTATATCAGTAAATAATCTTTTGTTAGTTATAGATGATAACAACGTTAGCTACTTAGCTCATTTATTTTAAATGAGCTAACGTATACTACTTTTTCTTTTAATCTATGGATTTGTTATAAAAAGGATTCTTGGGGTCGGATAAAATAGAATTTTTCTTGTCGTTAAAGTTTCTACCTTGCTCTGAAAATTTAAATTGTTCAATTTCGGACTTTGAAAACAATTCTTTTCTAAAATAATCTTTAGTTTGATAAAACTCGATCATTTTAAGTGTATTCTCAAGATAATTCATTTCAATATTTTGTGATTTAAAAAATGATATAAGCACACTTCCTAAAAAAAATTTCTCATGATTCTCTTTCTTTCGATCTTTTATCTTTTGTTTTACTTGTCTATAAGAACTATGAAATGAATTTTTGATTTCATCATGTGCTTTTTGTTTTATTAAATCAGGAACTCTTCGATTGTAGTTTTTTAGCATCCTTAAGGCTATTTTTAATCTTTCATCAGTCTGAGAGAAAGGGTCTTCATATCCACTAAAATCAACAATGTCCTTTTCAATATCAGAGCGATCACTCTTTGCGATTGTGCAGATAGAGTCCATTAACTCTGCTAATCTGTTTAATTCTAAAACTTTATGATATTTATTCCTCAAATTTTTAATGTCTTCTTCTGTAAATTGATTTGCAGTTTTTGATCGAATCAATTGTAGTATTAACTTATCTGAATGAGTGCGTCTTGCTATCTGTTTTAAGTGCTTTTCAACACTTAAAATAATTTCATCTACTGTTAATCTAGCTCTAACCATTTTTTAAACCATCTGTATTTAAGAAAATGTTGGTATATCACAGAGTCTTAAAAAAAATCGTCATATGTTGAGTTTTTCAAAAAAAACTACTCTTCTGTTAGTTTTTTGGCTGTTAATGGTGGGACAGATAAAAAATCTTTTTTGCGAATGCAAAAAAGATTTTTTATATTGCGAATGCAAAAAAGATTTTTTATATCTCGTTTCCGTGTCTTTTAAATTTCGCTTCGCTCTCTTTAAAAGACACTTCTCCTCGTGCTGCGCAGCACTTTTAGTTTTAAATAATTGATTATTATATAATTTATGCGTTACTCATGTTTTAGATTTACTGTTTCTACATACAAATAAAACACACAACTAAGTTATTGTTTTTATTATGTAAATTGAAATTATTGGAGTGGTATTGCTCATGCGTTTTAATTGAAAAATATTTTTTTTCATTTTTCTTCACGAAACGAATCATGAATTTTTAAAATTTTGTAGGATCCGATATTCCAGTTAAATTAATATCGGAAGTAAAAATGTATTATTTTCATTTAAGTCATAACGTTAAAGGTGATAGTCAAATAAAATTGAGTGATGGTGATTCAAAGTATCGACTCTCAAAAAGTGCATATCACTATATTACGCGTACTTTATATTTTTCAAAGCATAAAAGTGACATTGAAGAGCTTGAATATTGTGCGTCTTATAATATGCCTATTTGGACTGAAAATAATCCTGAAAAGTTTTGGTATGCAGCAGATCAATATGAAAGAAAAGGAGGGAGAACATCATGCCATATTACAGTCGCTTTACCCAAAGAGCTGGATAAAAATCGCCGTATAGAGTTGTCTGAAAGATTAATGTATGAATTTTGTGGTCAACATAAAATGCCATCAACAATCGCAATTCATAATCATGTGGCTGCGCTCGATGGACAGTCAGAACAGCCACATTTACATTTATTATTTTCAGAAAAAAGTATGTTGGATAATATTCAACGTTCCCCACAGCAGTTCTTTAAGCAATATCGTCAAAAAAATCCTGAAAAAGGGGGTGCGTTAAAAATTACTGCGGATGTGCTTGGATTTGGTCGTAATATATTATTTCACTACCGAACACAAACTGAAAAAATAATAAATGAATTTTTAGAAAAATATGCACCCACAAAAATTATAGAAATTCATGATGTGGAAATCGAAGTGAGCAGTGCAGTATCGTGCTTATCTAATGAAGATTATAATAAAAAAAATGGAACCAATTTAAAAACAGTCCCACAAATTCCAAGGTCATTACTCTATAGCACTGATCCTGAAGATCAAGACAAGGTAGCAGAATATAGAAAGAACATTCGGGAAATTCGTAAAAATAACCTATATGAACTTTATAAAAATGAGTATGAGCTAGCGCTGGCGAAAAAACGTGAACAGGAAAATCAGAATAGGCCACAACTTGATCAATCTAAAAAATTTGATTTTGACTTCTAGGGCTTGTTGAGAATTAACAAAGGCAACTGATTAATTTATAATAGTACTATGGATAGATACATACTTACTGATGCCCAATGGGCAAAAATGGAACCTTTTTGCCTAGGTAAAGTGACCGATCGAGGTCGTAGTGGAAAAGATAATCGATTATTTTTAGAAGCAGTTCTATGGATTGCCCGTACAGGCAGTCCATGGCGTGATCTACCTGCTCATTTTGGTAAATGGAATACCGTCTTTAAAAGATACCGTGATTGGGTGAAAGCTGGTGTATTTGAAGCTATTTTTGCATCTGTAAATGAAGATGTTGATTTGGAATACGCCATGATTGATGGAACGATTGTTAAAGTTCATCGACATGGCCAAGGTGCAAAAGGGGGACTTTCAAACAGTCTATAGGTAAATCTCGAGGTGGAATGACCTGTAAAATTCTTGCCTTAGTGGATAGTCTAGGCAACCTCATTAAGTTTCGATTAATGCCTGGTCAATATCACGATTTAGTAGAAACCAAACCTTTAATCGAAGATGTTGATTTTCAAGCATTACTAGCGGATAAAGCATTTGATGCAGATTGGCTCATCCAAGAACTCAATGAACGTAAAGTGAAAGTGGTGATCCCACCTAAATCTAATCGAAAAGTAATGAGAGCATTTGATACGATTATGTATAAATGGCGTCATCTCATTGAAAACTATTTCTGTAAGTTAAAAGAATTTAAACGTATAGCGATGCGTAGTTGTAAAACAGATACGAGTTTTGAAGCCATGATTCAATTGTGCGCGAGTTTAATTAACTCTCGGTAATTCTCAACAGACCCTAATATATCCTCATTAATAAACCAAAGATGATGACTGCTCACAAGCAAGCTCAATGGAATGTATTATTCCTTCTTTAGTCTTTAATTAAATCAGTTGATCTGTCTATATACTTTCTATGGACGGATCAACTGAATTGGTATTAGCGCAATTTGACCTATTTCTTAAAATAGTTTTCCATCTGTAATTGTTCCAGCGTATGCCATTGATAACGCTCATGTCCTACAAAATTTTGTTTGATATATACAATATGTTGAAGAATTCGCTTCTGATACGTTAAGAGTTGTTGAATACGCTGATCGTCATAATCAATATCTACTCGTTGTTGCCTTAGTGCTTGATAAAAGCAGCGGTAGTCCATATCCATATTTTTTAATATTTCCTTGGATGCCGCAGGGTGGAGTGGTTGGCTTAATCCAACTATTGAATAAGATTCACGCGTGACAAAGTCAGGGCGTATACGGGATTCCTTTGCCACTTTTAATGTTGGTTCAAATGTATTTGATCTAACCTTGATATTTTGAAATGCCTGTTGAATTGAATTGATTAGTGCACTCGGTTGAACAGTATGTGCTGGTGCTGGCTTCTGCAAGCTGGGTGCAGCGACTGGAGCAGAAATGGATGATTTCACTTTAGCCTGATGATCTTGTTGACTGTCGACTTTGATGATTTGTTTGAGTTTCTTATAGTTAATCGTATAGAAATTGGTTTGTAGCCATTTATTCTGTGCCAATTTTTCAATCACTAAAATTCCAGCCTGTTTTAATTTGGCCACAATTCTTTTAATCGTTGAGATGCTATACACACCGAGCGTGGTTTGCCACTGTTCATAACTATGGAACCAATATTTTTTTCCATTAAAGGTTTTTCCTTCGTTATTTTCTAAAAAGTAATGCAGCTTCTGTAAAAAATTGGCGGCAGCCACGCCAAACGCTTTTGCAAGCGTTGGCGAAGCAATCAGAGGATAGTCTCCAGAAATCAGGAGGTTATTATTCTTATTGGTTTTGGACATGATTCGCCCCACGTAGCACACGTTGTGCACGTTCAATCATCTTGTGACGTTGGTGCGTTCGGAATGCCCAGAGCGACGATAAATTATTATTTTGATTAAGCTTTGCGACTTCAAGAATTTGCTCATCATTCATTTCATGCATGCATTGACGAATAATTTGATGCGCTTGCTCAAGCTCATTGAGTAAGGAGTTTGCAGTGTCAACAGCAATATAAAGATTGGCGAGTGTTTGACGCTGAGGATTTGAAATTGATTTGCCAAGTTCAACAATCAGTTGCGAGGCTTGTTTTTTAGGTGTGCAAGTGTTTGCACCATGAAGAATTGCGTTCATAGCAGTTGTCCTAGATAAGTTTTTAACACCTACCGCCATCACTTGTCACAATGATGGTGGCAGCTAAACAGGGGTGACAATACTGAATCTAGGATCAGCCAACCTTACGGTTGCCCTGCAAGCTGCCATAACGACTGCTAAACAGTAGGCAAAAAAATAGCCGCGAGTGCGACATTAATTTGCACCTAGATTGTATCAGGTTTTCACGCCCGTACACAGATTTTGCTGTGTGATTCTAGATTAACTGGGTATCGCTTAAGCTGTCAACGCGGGCATTGGATCTTTTTACATATCTTAACATTAATTAATTCATTGATTCTGCTGGAGATATTTTTAATTTCTGACGGCTGGGAATATTGTTTTGAACAGTGCTTGCGGACGGCTGTATAGACTAATATTTAATTTTTAGCTCTCAATGATTCTGTAAAAAATAAGAAATCATCAAATCTAAGGTGATTCTCTAAAAGAATGAAATGAATAAATTATCGATTGTTCAGGGCTTCAACAACCATTAAGACTTTCTCTAAGCCTTTTCTAGTTTGAATTTGCTGAATCGGGACACCATCGGTTGCGGTATTGAATGCATTCATAAAATAATCAATCCATTCAGAATCACCGCCCGTGAGTGCCGATAAGCTTTGATAAAGTCGTATTAGCAATAATCCAGCTTCACTATGTGCAGATGTGGGTTCTAATACAGCTGAGAATTCGATTTGGTTCATCGACGCGAGATCGAGACCCATCACAGCAGCGAGTTGGGTTTGGCTAAGACCAAGTAAATTCGCGGTTTTCAAGACGGCTTCTGCTAAAACCATTGTTGTACTTGCTGAGTTCATTCAATCGACCCGCTGAGCTTTGCTGATTATTTATTCTATCGCATTTAATAGGATATTACTGAAGAAGAGGGAACTTCAGTTTGCTCTCTTTAAATCAGCATTTGTAAATTTCATTCTTCTCATTAACAGCTCATTAGGCATTCATTCATCTCAATGCTTCAAATTTAACAGCTGAGCTGCGCCTGATTTAATTCTTTATTTTATTGTTTTATTTTAATAGAGAACAACAGTCCATTTTAACCTCATCCATCAAAGCAAAATGAGCCGATCGATCGGACGAATTTGACCTTATGGGAAAAATCAAAGACTTAATGCGATTATATGAGGCGAATCTAATTGTCTAGATTTTAGCGCTTTGTAAAATTGACTAAAGCGCTGGATAAAATTAATATGGGCTCGCTGGCCTACATTGCCAGTCGGTTTTGACAGACCGTCCAACACAAGAGCATTAAAGGACTTGTCTTTTAGTGTTTATCCCCTCGTGCCCCTTTTATCTTTATGGTAGGACAGAAGGGGGACACCTTCGGGTGTGCTGGTTCCTTGGATCCCAGTCTGCTAACCCTCTTTTGTTCTGCCACCATTATTTAGCAGTGATATGGCAGAACTTCTTAAGATTCAAGGAGCTTCTTATGCTGTACCTATCTTTTTTAATTTGTGCCTCACCCCATGTTCAACCTTGTTGTGCTTTGCAACGAGGGCGATACGGCTAATTTATTATTTTCGTCTGTATTCAAACAACATTTTTACAAGAACAATCCAACGGTGGATGGCTAAGTCACGCCTATAAAAAATAAACCTTTTTATATCTGCTGGTGATTGTGCATTGCATTGAACATGTGGGAAATAACCATGACTGAATTAAGCAAACCCAAAATCATACCCATTGAACACCGTCCACAAAAATCTAAGCTCTTTATAAAATGTGTGGTCTTACCCATCGTGATCTTTCTTATCGTTGCCAAAATATTTTCCTTTGGTGCTTTCGGTTACATCTTCTTTGGCTTTGACCTGTTCTGGTTTGTGATCCTTTACTACCTTTATGAATATGGAAATACCTACTTTGACGGGATGACTGAACAACTGAAGCGTCAAGGAGAAAGCTTTAACTACCAAAACCGTGGTGTCTGGATTAACAGCCAAGATAAAACCATTATCCTGTTTGATCAGCCTGATCAACGCCTCGTGAAATATCCCTTTGATTACATCACCTCCGTTGGACACTACAACTTAGTTGAAGATAACTTTAGAACCACGACCACTGTGATCAGCAATCCAATGATGGGAACGCATGTCAATCAACAGGTTCATCGCACACCGATGAAACGAGAGTTTCAAGTCAATATCGGTACACGAGATCCATTCAAACCGAATTACAGTCTAAAAGTCCTATTTCCATGGCGTAGTCCACAAATGGCCAGTGAAATCCGTCAGCTACTATCAGCGGATCATTATCAATAACTGATGTTAAAAGATTAAAAATAAATAAGTATTTTACACGAGCACTTCTTGCGGGTAGCCAAAGCCCGTAGGAGATGCGAGGATCATTAAAATGAAATTTCGATTTAAACCTCTACTGATCAGCAGCATGACCTTGTTGATCATGCAGACTGTGACGGCTCAACCCGTGTTTACATCTAAGTCATTCACCTTAGAGCAGGGCTTAACTTGTCTGGATTGGACCAAGAAAGAACAATCCTTGAGTAACCGCTTAGCCTTGATGGGCACCGAAATGAAATGGCCATCTGGAATCACCTCATTACAGCAACAATTTCAACAGCAGTACCGCAAACAAAAGAGCAGCGTCATCAATGAGCCTGATGATGAAAATTTCTGTGAAGATTGTCCTGAAACATAAGTTTATTTACCCAACAACAAAAGCAATCCCATCAAAAAGATTGAAACCTTAGTACACGTCAGTGTTGCAGGGGCAAAAACCGCAATCTATCGTGCTGATGACATCAACACCACCAAACAAAAGATTGAGGATGGATTAAAGATTCAATTTAGTCACTATAGCGGACAACAATTGAAAAGCTTTAAAGGCAAAGCCTAAATTCAATCAGGGTGATGGATTTGTACAGGATATGCAGAAAGGGTTACTGAACCGTACCGGGTTTGTCGGAGACTTTTTTATTTAAGTTAGGCCACCTGACCTAACGGGTTAATCTTATCATAGTACATTGCTTCAAACTCAAAAGGCGATACATAACCCAGTGCACTATGTACACGCTCTTTATTGAACCAATCTACCCAGTTTAGTGTCGCAAGTTGTACATCTGCTAAACCTTGCCAATCTGCTTTTAGATATTCAATCACCTCTGTTTTGTATAAGCCATTCACCGTTTCAGCCAAAGCATTATCGTATGAATCACCAGTCGTACCGACTGATGCTCGTAAATTTGCTGCTTCTAAACGATGGGTATAACGAATGGAAAGATATTGCACACCTCTGTCGGAATGATGAATCACATTCTTTGGCATGCCTCGATCATGCAATGCTTGCTCTAATGCATCGAGCACCATATCTGTATTCATTCGTGTAGATACTTTCCAGCCAACAATTGCTCGTGAGAACACATCAATAATAAAGGCGGTATAGACCCAGCCTGAATGAGTTTGAATATACGTAAAGTCACTGACCCACAGTTGGTCAGGATGATCAGCAGTAAAATTACGTTTCACTAAATCATCTGCTCGTTTTTGGTCATCTCGGCTACGGGTGGTTTGTTTGTTCTTACCTCGCCAAACACCTTGTATACCTAGCTTTTTCATTAATCGAGCAACAGTACAGCGTGCAATAATATAGCCTTCACGTTTCAGTTTTTGCCAGACTTTACGTACACCATACCGACCTGAACTTTCCTTCCAAATTCGTTTAATCTCCTCAGCATGATGCAAGTCATGTAAATCTCGCTTTGCTCGATGTTCTGGATTTTCGCAGAGATCTAGAGTCCGGTAATAGGTTGAGGGTGCGATCGGTAAAATTCTACAAATCGCCTCGACTCCGTACAGCTCTTTATTATTATGGATAAAATCCACCATTATTTGTGTGGGCGGTCGAGCTCCGCCTGGGCGAAAAAAGCGGCTGCTTTACGTAGAATCTCATTGGCGCGTTGCAGTTCTTTATTTTCGCGTTCGAGTTGTTTGATACGTTCTTGGTCTGAAAGCTGCTGTACTTTAACTGGATTTAGTTTATCTAAATATTTTTGATACCAAACACGTAGTGTTTCAGGAGTACAACCTATCTTGGGAGCAATAGCGGTGATCGCAGCCCAATTCGATGGATAATCTTTTTCAGATTCAATCAATAATTGAACCGCTCTTTCTCTGATTTCAGGGGTATATTTTAATTTTGTCATCGGGATAGTCTCTCAGAATATTGACTCTCCGACAAACCCGGTACGGTTCATTACAGCTGTCAGTGCATGCTTTGAATTAAATACTGTTGGGGGCTTCTTAGCCTCCAACAGTATTCTTACCACATATTTTTATTCCAAAATTAGAACCACTTATTGAATGAAAAAACATTATTTAAGAATTATTTATTTGGAGGACGGTAGTACGTTTTTAAAAAATGGGAAATAATAAATTGTACTTCATCCTTGAAGTCATAGCATGATCCTTTTTTTACTCAATACCGACTACGGTGGTGATATAACCAGTGGCTAAAAGAATTAATAGACCTAACGACATTTCAAATAAAATGGCATAGCCCAATTGTTTCGCAAATTTCGGGTCTTGTAAGCGAGGTGTGAAATACCATTTGTTAAAAGCGGCTAACAATAAAATACTTAGGACAAATACAATTTTAATAATAAATCCATGCCCATAAGGTGTATTGATTAGAGTATTAAAATCTTTAAAAAGTAATAAAGTAATGCTAAGACCACAAGCGATGAGTATTCCTACAATAAAGGTCGCTATTTGCCCAAATAGATGCATACGTTCTTTGAGTGGTAAGCCATTAATTTTTTTGCTTGTTTTCCATAAAGGATAAAGTGATCCCATCCATAAGGATATTACAAGTACATGTATTGATAATAAAGCTTGAGCGAATAAGGGTAAATTCGTGACATGACCTAATTGGGAAAAACTAAAAACAATAGGTAAGAGTAAGATGGTAAAGATTAACCCTTCAACTTTAGAAAACTGATTAGTTCTTCTGCTTAATTTCACGAGCATAAATAAAAATAAAAGCAGAAAACCCACTGATCGTATGATATGGGTATGGCCAATTGGAGTGTTAATTACTAGATTTATATAGTTAGTATCCCACATACCAGATAGTCCAGTATTGGCAAAACTTCCGATGAGAAGGAAGAATCCTAGAATACTGGAAATTAGTCCTAATGCTGTGCCAAGAGTTATGTATTTCAGAATAGTTTCCTTTATTTCTACATAACGTCCAAGTAAGAAGTAGGAGAAAGTACCACCAACAACAAATGCAATACCTAAATATAAAATGACTTTAACAAGCCATGATGCATATATCCAAGATTCAGGAATCATATTTTTCTCCCACAGTTATAGCCAACGTGTAAGCAAGCTGCTTGCATGTTGGCTATTTGCATTTATTGTTATTTTACCGATTTAATAGTGAAATTATATTCACCATTCATGTTATGGCCATCGGTACCCATTGTGGTCCAAACCACCGTATATTTTCCTTTTTTTAGTTTTGGAACCGCTACGTCAAATGATTTTTTCATATCATGAGTTATTTGGTAGTTCAAAGGGATATCCTTACGTTGGGCATCAAGTAACTTAACGTTCATTAGCATGACTTCTTCACCAAAATTGAGTGTTATGTTTTTTGGTTGACTTGCTACAGAAGCGTTGATCGCAGGAATTGCACTTTCAAGTTTCACGTGTGCAAATGCACTTGAAGCAGTAACAATCAGTGTTGCACCTACGAGAGTGTTACGTAGAGCTGACATTTTATTTTTGAAAATTTTCATTTCTTCATCCTCTTTAAACTAATCTTGGGCTCAGTAATGACCGAATGAAATGCATCAATTGGTTGCTTGGTCATCACCTTTCTCATGCTTATTATTAAAGGATGAGAGAAACATCCCGATGACTTCAAAATTACATTTTTGTCATTTTAAAAATTAAAAAACCACAAGTGGTACACTGGCTTTAAAGAAAACAATGATCACTAAACAAACTAATAAGAGGGAGTCTATTTCCATCTTAATGAAATTATTAATTTAAAAAATTAAATATGAAGGAGGCTTTTATGGACCATCATCATGAAAACAAAGTACTCAATAACAGACTTACTGACCCTGTCTGTGGTATGACAGTTACAGAAGCATCCAAGTTTTATGAAGAAGTTAAAAATAGAACTTTTTACTTTTGTAGTGAGAAATGCCACATAAAGTTTAAAAGTGATCCTCATTTTTATATTACTAAAGTTGAGAATGTAGTTACGTTAAAAGAACCACAAAAGAGGGATGGTGAGGATTCAAATGAAGTTAATCAGCCTGCTCATGTTAATACCTTCACGATATACACTTGTCCAATGCATCCTGAAATTAGACAGAACCATGCGGGAAATTGTCCGATCTGTGGTATGTCGTTAGAGCCTTTACTTCCTGACTTAGATGACGCTGATAAAAACCCAGAACTCAAGAATTTTAAGCATAGATTTTGGTGGACCTTACCGCTAACCATTATTGTAGTTTTCTTAGCAATGTTTGGTCATCAATTGAACTGGTTCGAAATGCAGGTGCAAAGCTGGATTGAACTGGTACTGACTTTACCAATTGTTTTGTGGGCAGGAATGCCATTTTTTGTGAGATGTTGGCAGTCAATCCTTAATCGGAGTCCAAATATGTGGACCTTGATTGGAATTGGTACAGGAGCTGCTTTTATATACAGCCTTGTTGGAACAATAGTACCTCAAGTATTTCCAGACTCATTTGTATCTATGGGGCGTGTTGCTGTGTATTTTGAGGCCACAGCAGCCATTATTTCGCTGACCTTATTAGGCCAAGTTCTTGAGTTGAAAGCTCGATCACAGACCTCGGCAGCAATTAAATCTTTACTTGGGCTAGCACCTAAGACTGCAAGAAAAATAAATGACGATGGTAAAGAAGAAGATATTCCTCTTTCCCATGTACATGTTGGAGATTTGCTCCGAGTACGACCAGGTGAAAAGGTCCCTGTTGATGGAGTTGTTACTGAAGGGTCAAGTTCTATTGATGAATCAATGTTAACAGGAGAACCTGTTCCCGTTACAAAACGTGAAGGCGATCAAGTAATAGGTGCAACAATAAATATGAATGGTTCATTAGTAATGCGTTCAGAAAAGGTTGGATCTTCAACGGTACTGTCTCAGATCGTACAAATGGTATCGCAAGCTCAACGTTCTAAAGCGCCGATGCAAAGAATGGCAGATCATGTTGCAGGTTGGTTTGTTATGGTAGTTATTGCTATTTCTGTGCTTACATTTTTTGGTTGGGGGGTATTTGGCCCAGAGCCTAGTTGGGTTTACGGGTTAATTAATGCTGTCGCAGTGTTAATTATTGCTTGCCCATGTGCTTTAGGCTTAGCGACACCTATGTCAATTATGGTGGCAACAGGTCGTGGTGCATCGAATGGTGTACTTTTTCGTGATGCAGCTGCAATAGAAAATTTACGTAAGATTGATACTTTAATTATTGATAAGACAGGTACTTTAACTGAAGGCCAACCCTCATTCGATAAGGTTATCGCTCTTTCGGGCTATGAAGAAAATGAGGTACTTCGGTTAGCAGCTAGTCTGGATCAGGGGAGTGAACACCCTTTAGCTGATGCAATCGTACGTGCTGCCCGTGAAAGAGATCTTGTACTGTCTAGACCAACATCTTTTGAATCTGGCTCTGGGATTGGTGTTAAAGGAGAGTTAAATGGACAACAATTATCTCTTGGTAATACAGCATTAATGGAACAGCTGGGAATATCAGTTAAAGCATTTGTTCCCGAAGCTGAAAAGTTAAGAGCCGAAGGTGCAAGTGTCATGCATTTAGCTGTGGATGGAAAACTGATAGGGTTAATAGCTGTTTCAGATCCAATCAAAGCAAGTACACCTGAGGCTGTTCTTTCATTAAAAGATTCCGGTCTAAGAATCGTAATGGCTACTGGTGATGGATTAACAACAGCTAAGTCTGTTGGCGCTAGATTAGGTATTGATGAGGTTTATGGTGAGGTTAAACCCGCAGATAAATTAGAATTGGTTAAGAAATTGCAAAAAGAAGGAAGAGTGGTTGCGATGGCTGGTGATGGGATCAATGATGCCCCAGCTTTAGCTCAGGCTGATATCGGAATTGCAATGGGTACAGGAACAGATGTAGCAATGAATAGTGCCCAAGTTACTTTGGTAAAAGGTGACTTACGTGGTATTGAAATTGCTCGTTCTTTATCAGAGGCAACTGTTAAAAATATGAAACAAAACTTGATGTTTGCTTTCCTCTATAATGGATTAGGTATCCCTTTGGCTGCTGGTGTACTGTATCCATTTACTGGCTGGTTACTCTCGCCTATGATCGCAGCATTAGCAATGAGCCTAAGCTCAGCATCGGTAATTGGTAATGCTTTACGACTACGTAGCCAAAACTAAGTTTTTCTGACTACTCATTATTTTTAACTATTAAAGATGAGTAGTCAGTAGTTGTTTATTTTTATATAAGTGATTAATTTTTAAAAATAATTTTAAAAGTTATGCGGCCATTATGATAGTCTGCTCTAATTGTTGCGCCATGTACATCAAGAATGGATTTGGTAATTGCTAGCCCTAAGCCAGTACCTTCCTCAACTCGCTGTCTGGAAGCATCTGTTCTATAAAAACGGTCAAATAATCGATTTAGCTGGTCTGATGATAAAGGTGAGCTTTCATTCTCAATTGTAAAAACAGTTTTATCAAAGCTTTGTTGGCAATTGATTTTGATCACTGAATCTGTTTTTCCATATTTGATCGCATTTGATAATAGATTACTGAGTGCTCGACGTAACATTGAAGGATCGCCATTTACATAACCTAGACCAGTTTGTTCTAAAGTCATTTTCTTTTCAGAAGCAATAGCATCATAAAAGTCAAATAAAGCTGAAATTTCTTTGACCAAATCAATTCTTTGTAAGTTTGGTAAATGCAAACCGTGTTCGGCTTTGGCAAGGAATAACATATCTGAAACCATCCGAGCTAAACGTTCAAACTCTTCTAAGTTAGAAAAGAGAACTTCCTGATAAGTATTGATATCTCTACTACGGGATAAACATACTTGGGTTTGAGTCATCAAATTATTAATAGGTGTGCGAATTTCATGAGCAAGATCAGATGAGAAGTCTGATAATTTCTCTACAGCAGATTCCAGTCTATCTAACATATCGTTAAAAGCTATGGCTAAGGATCTAAGCTCTGTTGGCGTGTTTTCGACTTCTAAGCGTTCAGAAAGATGTTGAGCAGATATACCTTCTGCCACTTTTGCCATTTTTTGAACTGGGCGTAACCCTCGCCATGCTGCGAACCACCCTAAGAACATTAAACAAATTGTACCCACAAATCCAATGTATAGAAGTTGACGTCTAAAGTCATTTAAGAAATGTAGATGCTCAGAAGTATCGATGCCAACGACAATTTGAGCTGACATAATTGAGTCTTGATGATTAAAAGACTTTGTATAAATTAAACCACGGTAGGTTTTATTTTGAATGCTCCATTCAACCCAAGGCTTTCGTTTTGATTTATTGAGTGTTTTGGTATGAATGGTGGATGGTGCTGAACTAAAAATAATTTGACCCGTTGGTCGTTCAATTTGAACAATTAGATCATGATGACCAACTAAGGCATCTTTTAAATATAAATTCAATTCTTGAGAATTAGAAGGATTCTGTTCTAATAGATTCTCTATAAGTTGAATTTTACCTTCTAATTGAGTTCGGTCTTGAGCTTCGAAATGATGCATTACGAGTTGATGAATAACTAGTCCCATAATCATTAGAATGATTACGGTAGATAGAGAAAAAATAATAGCTATACGAAAGCTGATTGCATTAAACAATTTACGAGTCATCTTCAACCTCTAGAACATAACCCATTCCCCGTATGTTCTGGATTAGCTTAGGGCTAAAGTTACTGTCAATTTTACTTCTCAAACGTTTAATAGCGACTTCTACGACGTTGGTATCACTATCAAAATTCATATCCCAAATTTGAGAAGCTATGAGTGCGCGAGGTAAAATTTCACCACGTCTACGCATAAATAATTCCATCAGCGCGAATTCTTTAGCTGTTAAGTCAATACGTTGCCCAGCGCGAGTGACGCGGCGTTTACGAAGATCAAGTTCAAGATCAGCAATTGTAATAAGGTTACTATCTTCTTTTTGTTGTCCCCGTCGGAGTAAGCTTTTAATGCGTGCTAATAACTCAGCAAAAGCAAAAGGTTTTACGAGGTAGTCATCAGCTCCCAAATCTAATCCCTTAACTCGATCTTCAATTTGATCACGCGCTGAAAGAAATAGAATAGGCATTGTCTTTCCGCTTTTGCGAATATCATAAATGATATTCCAGCCATCTAATTTTGGTAACATAACGTCCAAAATGATGAGGTCATATTCTTCGGAAAGTGCTTGATGTTTACCTGATAATCCATCTGTGACCCAATCCGTAATATACCCAGCTTCAGATAGACCTTGTTTAAGGTAGTCACCAGTTTTTTGTTCATCTTCAACTAGTAAGATTCTCATTGATAAAAATCCAATATCACTCATTAAGAATATAATAACGTTATAAATACGTGATTCTTTGTAGATTACAAAAATGTCATTTTCATGTCATATAGATGTTTGGTGGTAGCCTTTAAGGTATTTGTATAAAGTTAATTTTTGGAGCAAAACATGAAAACTCTATTCCGTCGTAGCTTAACTACACTTATGTGTATTGGAACTTTAATTGCAGGAACTCAGTCTTGGGCAGCCGATGCTAAACAGGGAACCACTGTAGTCACTGAAACTAAAGCGGACTCAAAAATGTCAGAGAAATGCCAAAAACCTTGTAATATGAAGAATGATGAGAAAACCCAACAGGATCATAGTCAGCATGAGCATGGCAATATGGCTGATATGTCTCAGATGGATCACTCTAAGATGATGAATATGGATCAGTCTAAAATGGGTAATATGGATCATTCAAATATGATGAACATGGACCACTCAAAGATGAACATGTCAAATACATCAAATAAATAACAAATACGATAAATGAAAGATTGGGGAGATTAAAGCGAATAATTGGTTTGCTTGAGCTCCCCATCTTTATATTAGATAGGTGAAATAAATGTCTAAAAAATTAAGTCATGTCCTTTTAATAGGAGTTGGTTTATTTTCATCAACTTGGGTAATGGCGGCAGTTAAAGAATATGATTTAACAATCGCTGAACAAACTGTAAATATCACAGGAAAACCAGTTGAGAGAATTACTGTAAATGGTAAATTCGTTGCACCACTTCTTGAATTTGAAGAAGGTGATGAGGCCGTTATCCGTGTTCACAATAAGTTAAAAAATCAGGACTCTTCAATCCATTGGCATGGCTTATTATTACCTGGAATTATGGATGGTGTACCTGGATTTAACAAATTTAATGGCATTGCCCCTAATAAAACTTATGAATATAAGTTTAAAGTCCGCCAAAATGGTACTTATTGGTATCATTCACATAGTAAAGGACAAGAACAAGACGGTTTATATGGTGCTTTTGTTATTTATCCTAAAGATAAAACTCCACTAACAGCTGCTGAAAAAACCGATAAAGATTACGTTGTTTTGCTTTCTGATTTTCATAATTCGACAAGTGATCAAATTATGAAAAATCTTAAAAAAGAAGCAGACTACTATCAGAACCGCCGCGAAACAGTATTCGATGTATTAAAACAAGTTAAACGTGATGGGCTAAAAGCGACTTGGCAAGACCGTTCTATGTGGAATCAGATGCGAATGCTGAAAACAGATATGTCCGATGTGACTGGTTATACATTTTTAATGAATGGCAAGACACCTCAGCAAAATTGGACGGGTAACTTCAAAGCTGGTGAAAAAGTTCGCCTTCGTTTTATTAATGCTTCCGCTATGTCATTCTTTGATGTACGCATTCCAAACCTAAAAATGACTGTAGTCAGTGCTGATGGTCAACCTGTAAAGCCCGTTCCTGTAGATGAGTTCCGTATTGGTACTGCTGAAACTTATGATGTCATTGTGGAACCAAAACAAGCACATTACCAAATTGAAGCTGAATCTATTGATCGTACTGGTTTTTCGGTTGGAACCTTACATGATGAAAATACCTTACCTGTAAAACAAATTGAGATGCCTAAACCTCGTCCTCGCTCTTTATTGACTATGGAAGATATGGGGATGGATCATGACATGTCTTCAATGCAAGGTATGAATCATGATATGTCTTCTATGAAAGGTATGGATCATGATATGTCTTCTATGAAAGGCATGAATCACGATATGTCTTCTATGAAAGGTATGGATCATGATATGTCTTCAATGAAAGATATGAATCATGATATGTCTTCTATGAAAGGCATGAATCACGATATGTCTTCTATGAAAGGCATGAATCACGATATGTCTTCTATGAAAGGTATGAATCATGATATGCCGATGAATAGCGCTACTGTTAAGTCGGCTTCAGACAAGAATGATAATACCGTATTTGGATGGGCAAATGCTTCAACACCCGTTGGTCAAAAAGCACTCCAGTATAGTGATTTACAATCTTTAAACCCTCAACCAGATACTCGTGCCCCTGAACGTGAAATGGAAATCCGTCTTGGTGGGAATATGGAGCGCTACATTTGGACAATTAATGGTAAGAAGTTTAATGAAACAGAACCATTCAAAGTGAAATATGGGGAACGTATACGCTTGAAATTTGTGAATGACAGTATGATGGCTCACCCAATGCACTTGCACGGTATGTTTATGCAGCTTGAAAATGGTCAAGATCCAAGTAATATGCCAAATAAACACACGATCATTGTGCCACCAGGGAAAACAGTTACAACTTTACTTACTGCTGATGAATTAGGTGAATGGGCTATCCACTGCCATTTGTTATATCACATGGCAGCTGGAATGATGAACAAACTCATTGTGGCAAATGTAGATAGCAATGATGTTGATTCAAAAAGTATCGTTGCCCAACCCCATGCAAATGATAAGGGAGTGAATCAACATGCAAACCACTAAAAAACTTTTTTCAAAAACACTTTTATCAGTTGCTTTAATTGGTTTAGCAGGTATGGCATTTGCTAATGATAATTCGACTGAAAATCTAAATAAGAGTACGTCAAGTATGAATGTGCTTTTAAAAGAAGCTGGAGGATTAGGCTATGTTGAACGTAATGCTGCTCAAAGTACTTCAAAAGGCAAATTAGCTCTTAGCCAAAATCATGATAAACATCTGAACGAGCATGGTGGACAGATTTACCAAACAACTAAATTTTCCAATGAGTGGGTAATTGATAACGATGGTAAGGGTAGTTTAGGTTCTAGTTTCGAAACATTGATTGGAACAGATGAGAATCGAGTATTTGTTGAAGCCAATCTGAATAAAGCAGAGAGTAATGATCCCAATTATGATGTGTCTGCACTTTATAGCCGTAATGTAGCACCATTTTGGGATGTACAAGCTGGTCTAAGATACAGCGAGGATAAAAATAACAAGAACAGCGATCGAGTCGATGGTGTCGTTGGTATATTAGGTCTTGCTCCTTATTTCTTTGAGACCAAAGCTTACCTTTATGGTGGAAAAGACAACTTCTGGGGAGCTAGTTTTGATTTCGACCGTGATTTATTACTCACTCAAAAGTTGATTACTCAGCCATATATTGAAGCAGATGTTGTCTTTAATGATAATTCCGACTTTGCATCAAGGACGGGATTGTCAGAATTGAAGACAGGTATTAAAACTCGTTATGAGATTAGCAAACGTATCAGACCATTTGTTGATATAGCTTATCAATATGAGAAAGGACAAAAATCAACTCCTTTTCAAGAAGCAACAGATTCTGAAAAGGGATGGCTATATGGTGCAGGTATTGAATTAGTTTTTTAATTTTGTCTCGATATTAAAAATAGCAGGCCCTAGGGCCTGCTATTTTTGAACCGTACCGGGTTTGTCGGAGAGTCAATATTCTGAGAGACTATCCCGATGACAAAATTAAAATATACCCCTGAAATCAGAGAAAGAGCGGTTCAATTATTGATTGAATCTGAAAAAGATTATCCTTCTACTTGGGCTGCAATCACAGCAATTGCGCCTAAGATCGGTTGTACTCCTGAAACACTTCGTGCCTGGCATCAAAAGCATTTAGATCAGCAAAATCCTATTAAAGTACAACAGATATCTGATCAAGAAAAAATGAAGCAAATGGAACGTGAAATTAAAGAATTAAAGCGTGCCAATGAGATTCTACGTAAAGCAGCCGCTTTTTTCGCCCAGGCGGAGCTCGACCGCCCACACAAATAATGGTGGATTTTATCCATAATAATAAAGAGCTGTACGGAGTCGAGGCGATTTGTAGAATTTTACCGATCGCACCCTCAACCTATTACCGGACTCTAGATCTCTGCGAAAATCCAGAACATCGAGCAAAGCGAGATTTACATGACTTGCATCATGCTGAGGAGATTAAACGAATTTGGAAGGAAAGTTCAGGTCGGTATGGTGTACGTAAAGTCTGGCAAAAACTGAAACGTGAAGGCTATATTATTGCACGCTGTACTGTTGCTCGATTAATGAAAAAGCTAGGTATACAAGGTGTTTGGCGAGGTAAGAACAAACAAACCACCCGTAGCCGAGATGACCAAAAACGAGCAGATGATTTAGTGAAACGTAATTTTAATGCTGATCATCCTGACCCTTGCGAAGCAGTGCTTCTCAGGTGAGTGACTTTACGTATATTCAAACTCATTCAGGCTGGGTATATACCGCATTTGTTATTGATGTGTTCTCACGAGCAATTGTTGGATGGAAAGTATCTACACGGATGAATACAGATATGGTGCTCGATGCATTAGAGCAAGCATTGCACGACCGAGGCATGCCAAAGAATGTGATTCATCATTCCGATAGAGGTGTTCAATATCTTTCTATTCGCTATACCAATCGTTTAGAAGCTGCAAATTTACGAGCATCAGTCGGTACGACTGGTGATTCATACGATAATGCTTTGGCTGAAACGGTGAATGGCTTATACAAAACAGAGGTGATTGAATATTTAAAAGCAGATTGGCAAGGTTTAGCAGATGTACAACTTGCGACACTAAACTGGGTAGATTGGTTCAATAAAAAGCGTGTACACAGTGCACTGGGTTATGTATCGCCTTTTGAGTTTGAAGCAATGTACTATGATAAGATTAACCCGTTAGGTCAGGTGGCCTAACTTAAATAAAAAAGTCTCCGACAAACCCGGTACGGTTCAGTTCAAAACCTATTTAGGGCATACCATTGTGAAAAAACATACCCAGATTGATAACTGTCACTATATTGATGTCGGTTCCTCTTATACCCAGAAGCTGTGTATAGTCAAAATTAAATAAGGATAAAGACGGTGATATAAAAGATCTCCTTACGAAGAAATGAAAAGCCATCAATATGATGGCTTTATCAAACGATTAATTAATAGGTTTTATAAGGTAAAAACTTGCCAGACAATACGACATTTACCCGGTCACCGTTCGGGTTTTCCTCACGCTGAATATCCATGCTGAAGTCGATTGCGCTCATAATTCCATCACCAAATTCTTCATGGATCAGTTCTTTAATAGTCATGCCATAGACGCTGACAACCTCATACCAGCGATAAATCAGCGGATCTGTCGGCACGCTAGTTGGCAGGGAACCTTTATATGGCACGATCTGTAGCCATGCAACGGCTTCATCACTTAAGCCAAAAATCTGACCAATCTTTTCTGCTTGCTCTTTATTAAACGCCATCTGACCTAAACATGCAGCGGTTACCCATTCTTTAGAAAGACCAATCTCTTTGGCAACATCTGACCACTTAATTGACTTTAAAACTTTCGCTGAAATGATCATGTCAGTTACTTGTTGACGATGGGTAATCATAATCCTCTCCAAATTATTCTCAAATGAATGTATGTAGAACGCATAATGCAGATATCATGCCAACAGCATTCTAGAGTTCATGCTAAATAGAAAATGAATATTTAAGTGATTGTTAATTATTTGTGGCATAGCTTTTGCTTATATTTCGATATACATGGCAACGACGCCATTCACCATTACCTGTTCTAATATTCAAGGCAACGGCGCCTAAGGTCTTCAATGATCTTAGGCGTCTTTTTTTCGAAAAACAGGTCCGTATATTGAAAAAGAGGACGACAACATGGCATATCTTGCTCCTGCGGAGTTTGCAAAAAAAGTAGTAGATGCGGGTGAATCCAAATTGCATATGGCAACCCGTGATGTATTGATTCGTGCCTTTATGGCAGGGGCCATTCTGGCCTTGGCAGCGGTATTTGCCATTACCATAGCCGTGCAAACAGGATCACCATTGATTGGTGCGCTCCTGTTTCCAGTTGGTTTTTGTATGTTGTATTTATTGGGCTATGACCTATTAACTGGGGTGTTTGTACTTACGCCGCTGGCATGGCTAGATAAACGCCCAGGGGTGACATGGGGACGTATTCTAAAAAACTGGGGCTTGGTGTTTGTAGGGAACTTTACAGGCTGTTTAGTCGTTGCGGTGCTCATGGCAGCGGTTTATACCATGGGTTTTGCAGCGGATCCAAACCCTGTCGGCGTAAAAATTGCGCATATTGGCGAGGAGCGGACATTAGGTTATGCCGAATACGGATTCGCCGGCTGGATGACTATTTTTATCCGTGGCATGCTGTGTAACTGGATGGTGTCATTAGGTGTCATTGGCGCGATGATGTCTACTACGGTGAGTGGCAAATTTATTGCCATGTGGATGCCAATTATGCTGTTCTTTGCCATGGGCTTTGAGCACTCTGTCGTGAACATGTTCCTGTTCCCATTTGCCATGATGATGGGCGGTGACTTCTCGATTGCTGACTACTTCCTATGGAATGAACTGCCGGTTGCTTTAGGTAATCTGGTGGGCGGTTTGGCATTAACAGGTCTGGCACTTTATACCACCCATGTCCGTACTGGTGTTAAAAAAGAATTTTAACATTCATCATTTTATAAAGGGATCATATAGATCCCTTTTTGAGCTTTCAGCATGAAAAAAACATTAAAAGTCAATATTGGGCAATATTCTACTGCCGGAGTTAAACAACAGAACCAGGATTTCCATGGAGTATATCTGCCCGAAGGACATGTGCTGAAACAGAAAGGTATTGCATGTGTTATAGCGGATGGAATCGGTAGCAGTAATGTCAGTCATCTTGCAGCAGAAACAGCCGTTGGTAGTTTTTTATCTGACTATTATTCTACTTCAGATGCCTGGAGTACACAGACTTCAGCAGAACGAGTGATCCGCGCGACCAATTCATGGCTTTATGCACAGACTCAACAAAGTCAAGGACGTTTTGATAAAGACCGAGGGTATGTCTGTACCTTATCTGCACTGATTTTAAAACAGCAACAAGCCCATGTTTTTCATGTTGGTGATAGTCGTATTTACCGCATTCGCGATCATGAAATTGAATTACTAACCCATGATCATCGTGTCTGGTTGTCTTCCAAAGAGCATTATCTTAGTCGAGCCTTAGGTGCGGATTATCGTATTGAAATTGATTATCGAAATATTGAACTCAAAGAAAAAGATATTTTTTTACTAATGACCGATGGGGTCTATGAATTTGTCACAGATCAACAATTATTAGATTTAACTTTAATAGATGCAGATTTAAATCAACTTGCCAAAGCATTCGTTGAAAAAGCTTTAGAACAGGGCAGTGATGATAACTTAAGTCTCCAGGTGATCCATGTAGAACAGCTGCCTGAAATGAATCAGTTTCATATTCAGCAGGATTATGTATTTCCACAACAGCTTAGTAAAGGTGAAGTGTTTGAAGGCTATGTGATTGATAAAATTTTGCACCAAAATCATCGCAGTTGCCTGTATTTGGCACACGATACTCAGCAGCAGCCCTTGGTTATAAAAACTTTGGGGGTAGATTTACAGCAAGATAAAAATGCCGTAGAGCAGTTTCAACTCGAAGATTGGGTATCGAAACGTCTGAAACATGACAACCTGATGCAGTGTTATCCACATAACACTGAGAAAAAATATTTATTCCAATGTTATGAATATTTACAGGGTGAAACCTTGGCTCAATGGCTGCATCGCCAAGAAAAGCCTTTAAATCTGGATGAGATTTTACCAATTTTGCAACAAACAGCCTTGGCTTTAAATGCAATGCACCGGCTGGAAATGCTACATCAGGATATACGACCAAAAAACATCATGGTTATAAATGCAGAAAATGCCATGAAAATTAAACTGATTGATTATGGTTCAACGGCAGTAAGAGGCCTGGTCGAAATTAATCCTAAAAATGCGAATCGAGCACTCGGAACCTTGGCATTTATGGCACCGGAGTATTTTATTGATCATTCGCCATCTGTACATTCAGACCAATTTTCTTTGGCGGTAATGGCCTATTATTTATTCACCAAACAATTACCTTATGGGACAGATTTAGCTCGCTGTAACAGTTTAAAGCAGATGAAAAAAGTTCAATATCATTCCATCAGGAAATATCGGCCAGATTTACCTATATGGTTAGATAAAATTTTAGGCCAAGCGCTGAGTATTGAACCGATACATCGTTTTGAGGCATTGTCTGAACTCATTCATAATCTAATGCATCCTTCCAAAGAATTATTAAACTCTAAACCACCAGCAATCATTGAACGAGATCCTTTACGTTTTTGGCAAATGAGTTGCGCCATATTAGGGCTATTATTTTTACTGAGTATTGCATGGCCATTTATTTGAAAAGATAGGATCAAACCATGCTTAAAATTGAAGGTACATAGATAAGTTTTTATTCAAACAGCTTTGTTGCACAAAGATTTGAAATGCAAAGCGCCCCTAATTGAGCTAAATTTAAGGCGTAATTTGGGTAAGTGGTCGACCTAATTCCGTAAATCTGTTGAGGACTGCTACACGTGCATGAATCTCATTGACTTGGCTATCAAAACGCCTTGCTCTGAGTTTATCTCCTAATAATTTAATGCAGTGCATCTTAGTTTCAACCAAACTTCACCGATGATAGCCTGATTTTTTCCATAGTGTCCTGCCTGAGAAGCACTGCTTCCAAGATTAACTGTTCGAAGTAATTCATTTCGATCTAGCGAGCTGCTCTTTGTATCTTTCCAAGGTTTCGCATTTTTTCTAGGTGGAAACACCGCATGCGCTTGCCGATCTGCAATGACCTCACGGCATTGCTTGGTGTCATAAGCTCCATCGGTATAAACAGAGTCAATCTGCTCATCTTGTGGAATCTGATTAAGTAAATCACCAAGCACCTGTGAATCACTGACATTATTGGTTGTAAGCTGAATAGCGCGTATTTGTAGAGTTTTAGCATCTATGCCAATATGAAGTTTACGCCATTGGCGACGATATTCAGGTCCATATTTCTTGCGTTTCCATTCGCCCTCACCTAGAAACTTCATGCCTGTAGAGTCTATGAGTAGATGCAGCCCATCGCTACTTTTTTGGTAATTGATTGCAATATTAATATGCTTTTGTCTTCTACAAAGCGTGGTGTAATCTGGAGCTATCCAATTTAATCCGCAAAGTTTAATCAGACTTTGCACAAAGCCAGTGACCATACGTAAAGACAGACGGAATAAGGATTTAATCATTAAGCAGCATTGGATGGCTGCGTCGGAGTAGGTTTGATTTCGCCCTTGTTTGCCTTTTGATGGCGCATACCATTGCGTAGCAGGATCAAACCAAATGGCAATATTTCCGCGACTCATAAGTGCTCGGTTATATGCGGGCCAATTGGTTGTGCGGTAGATTTTGTGTGTAGGCTTCTTCATTTGAAAATTATATCGCTGAAAAACCCTTTACAGATAGGTTTGTGCAACAAAGCCGATAACAATTAAAAGATAAAGGAAAGTTTTTATTGGTTTTATTATCGATAAGTATTAATGATAATATATTGTTACATAAAAAATTGGCACCAATTTAGCACCAATTATTCTTTAGTTGTTGATTTTAATATGAAAATATTACGTTGACATCGTAGAGGTCTCCAGTTCGAGTCTGGATATACCTACCAAGATTTGAATAGAAAAAGCCCTAAGTTTATAAAATTTAGGGCTTTTTTATTAATACCACAAATATTTGCTTAGAAGAATAACTCGGTAACTGGGTTGAATTGCAATTTAGAATGAGTTTTTTATACTCATTATGCTTGAGTAATTTTTATCAGATATTAGAATCTTGACTCAGCCTGATATTGGTGCTAATTTAATCAATAAGGAAGTCATATACTATTTGGGATTTAAGAGAAATCTTGCCTAAATGAACAAAGATATGATGACCTGAATACACAGCTAACAACGAACGAAACGGTTTGGATTGTTTTTAAAAATGTTCAAGGTTGTAGAAAAGCCCGTTAATCGGGCTTTTTTAATGCCCATTATTTTTAAAGATGATTTACGCTATAGTTTGTCATAAGGATTAGGATAGGGAATTGTGATGCTGATATTTATGATTATAGTGATTGTTATTGGTTTGATTTTATTGTTCTTTTTTTTCAAGAAAACTGATCCTACACAAGATAATTTTGATTATAGCCAGCCATATTCATCAACAACCTCCTCATGTGATTCTTCTCAAAATAATGATTTCAGACGTTCTGATGAATGTAGCTCAAATGATGATTCGAGCTCAGACTCAAGTAGTTGTGATAGTAGCAGCAATAATGACTAGAAAAAGCTTGTACCCCATGAGGGGCAAGGGGTACAAGATAAACTGAGTTTAATTAAGGTAGATCAAACCAAATCATTTGGCTGTCTTGCAATGCAGTAATGGTTGCTGTTTCATCGAATACTAAAGCATCACCTGCTTTAACCAAATGATCGGCGATCATCACTTCACCTGAAATCACATGCACGTAGTTCACTTTTTTTCGTACTGTAATTTCTAAATGTTGATCTTTCTCAATGACAGCAGTTTTCACTTCCGCATTTTGACGAATCGACATTGGCGCAGATGTATCACCAGCAATCAAGTGCCATTGGTTTGGATGGTCTTTTGGATTCAGCTGAATTTGCTGATAGGTTGGTTCGGCATCTTGCACATTCGGTTGAATCCAAATCTGTAATAGATGCACCGCTTTATCATGCTTGTTCATTTCACTGTGGGTGACCCCAGTTCCAGCACTCATCAGTTGCCATTCACCCGCATTGATCTGACCTTCATTGCCCATACTGTCTTTATGGTAAATGGTGCCATCAAGTACGCAGGTTAGGATTTCCATGTTGTCATGGGGATGAGTACCGAAACCATTATGTGCAGCAACTGTATCATCATTGATCACGCGAAGGGCACTGACACCCATATATTTCGGGTTGTACCAGCTACCAAATGAAAAGCTATGGTAGGTGTCTAACCAACCTGCTTTGACATGACCACGATTTTCACTACGATGTAGATAAGCATTCATCTTTCATCTCCCAATTATTATGTTTTGCTTAATGATTATATTATTGATTCATAATGAAGATAAATAGTCTTTAATTGCGACATATTGTTCTATAAATGAAATGATTGAGTATTTAACTTTTTATTTCAAATAATAAAAAAGGCTGAATCAAATATTCAGCCTTTTTAAGTGGGCAAATTAATTTACCCATCTTTTATTTTGATTTATTTTCTAGCTGTGGAATTGCAGAACCTTGGCCAACAGCAAGTAAACCTGTTTCAGTATAGATACCGAGTTTTGCACGGGTATCAGTAATGTCGAGGTTACGCATGGTTAACTGACCGATACGATCCATTGGGGTAAACATCGAATCACCTTTCTCCATGGTCAAACGCTCAGCTTCATAGGTGAGGTTAGGAGATTCAGTGTTCATGATGGTGTAGTCATTACCACGACGTAATTCTAAAGTCACCGTACCTGTAATCGCTTTAGCAACCCAGCGTTGTGCTGTTTCACGCAGCATAAGCGCCTGAGAATCGAACCAACGACCTTGGTAAAGTAGGCGACCTAAACGTAAACCGTTAATACGGTATTGCTCAATGGTATCTTCGTTATGAATACCAGTTACTAAACGCTCATAAGCGATATGTAATAAAGCCATACCTGGTGCTTCATAGATACCACGAGATTTGGCTTCGATGATACGGTTTTCGATTTGGTCAGACATACCCAAACCATGACGACCGCCGATACGGTTTGCTTCTAGAATGAATTCCACTGGATCTTCGATACGTTGACCATTTAATGCAACAGGGAAGCCTTCTTCGAAAGTGATTGATACTTCTTCAGCATCAATTTTTACATCTTCTTTCCAGAATGCAACGCCCATGATTGGCTCAACGATTTTAATACCTGCATTGAGGTATTCCAGATCTTTAGCCTCATGCGTTGCGCCCAACATATTTGAGTCAGTCGAGTAGGCTTTTTCCTTTGACATTTTGTAGTCAAAACCATTGTCGATCAGGAACTGCGACATTTCGGCACGGCCGCCTAACTCATCAATAAAGGTTTGGTCTAACCAAGGTTTATAGATTTTAAGCGCAGGATTGGTCAATAAACCGTAACGGTAGAAACGTTCAATATCGTTGCCTTTATAAGTTGAACCGTCGCCCCAAATGTTGACGTCATCTTCTTTCATCGCTGTTACAAGCATTGTACCTGTTACTGCACGGCCTAGTGGTGTGGTGTTGAAATAAGGAACGCCACCAGTGCTAATGTGGAAAGCGCCACACTGAATTGCAGCAATACCTTCAAGGGCAAGTTGTAAACGACAATCGATTAATCGAGCTTTGACTGCGCCGTATTGTTCAGCTTTCTTTGGAATTGCATCATAGTCATCCTCATCAGGTTGACCCAGATTCGCTGTATAGGCATAAGGTTGTGCACCTTTCTGCTTCATCCACAATAAAGCTGCTGAAGTATCGAGACCACCAGAAAAGGCAATCCCAACTTTTTTGCCTACAGGTACGTGCTGCAAGATAGTTGCATTATCAGTCATTGCTTGTCCTAACTTTTATGAGTAAAGACCCCGAACAGGTAGTCTTGGAGAATCAAAAATCGGAAGCATTGTAACACTTTTCATTAAGCTTGTTTTCTTCAAAGAAAAACTATCCAGAAAATTTATGCTCTAATGGGTTCAGTTTTTTAGTTTTTAAGATTGAAAACATGATTGTTACAAGTGTTTTGACTTTAGTGTCAGCACTTTCTCAAAAAAAAGTCATAAACACGCATAAAAATTCAGTTAGAGTATTATGCAACAAGTTGCAAAGCCAAAAATATAGAAGGAATATCATGACTAGCTATGCAAATATTTTAAAGCCATTACATCTCGGATTTACGACCATTAAAAACCGTGTGGTCATGGGGTCGATGCATTCAGGCTTGGAGGATCGTTTTTTTAATTATCCTAAACTTGCTGCTTATTTTGGTGAACGTGCCAAAGGTGGAGTTGGCTTAATCATCACGGGTGGGATTTCACCCAACCGTCAAGGCTGGTTATTACCTGCGGGCGGTACCATGAATACTCTGGCAGATATTCCTCATCACCGTCTGGTCACACATGCTGTGCATAAGCATGGAGCAAAAATCCTGATGCAAATCCTGCATTCAGGTCGTTATGGTTATCATCCATTTTCGGTTTCTTCTTCGCCAATTCAGGCACCAATTAATCCTTTTAAACCACGTCAAATGTCGGATAGCCAGATTTTGGCCACCATAGAAGATTATGCCCGTTGTGCAAGCCTGGCAAAAAAGGCAGGCTATGATGGCGTGGAAATCATGGGCTCTGAGGGTTATTTGATCAATCAGTTTCTGAGCAACCATGTCAATAAGCGCACAGACCGTTGGGGTGGTGATATTGAAAACCGTATGCGTTTTCCCGTGGACATCGTCAAGGCGATTCGTGCCAAAGTGGGTGAGAAGTTCATTATCTGCTTCCGTTTATCCATGCTGGATCTCGTGCATGACGGAAATACAATGCAGGAAGTGATCGTAGTAGCAAAGGCACTTGAAAAAGCAGGCGTGACTTTATTAAATACAGGGATTGGCTGGCATGAAGCACGTATCCCAACGATTGTGACTTCTGTACCTCGTGCTGCATTTGTGGATTATACCGCCGAAGTTAAACAGCATGTTTCAGTACCAGTGATTGCGTCAAACCGTATCAATATGCCAGATGTTGCTGAAGAGATTGTTGCTTCAGGACAGGCGGATATGGTGCAAATGGCACGACCATTCCTCGCTGATCCATACTGGGTCAATAAAACTGCAACCAACCGTGTGGATGAAATTAATACCTGTATCGCTTGTAATCAGGCGTGTTTGGATCATGCTTTTAAAAACGAGCGTGTTACCTGCTTGGTTAACCCACAGGCATGTTTTGAAACAGAACTGGTTTATATCAAAACCAAGAAACCAAAACGTGTTGCGGTTGTGGGTGGTGGTGTTGCAGGCATGTCGGCTGCAACAGTGGCGGCAAGTCGTGGTCATGCCGTAACCTTGTTTGAAGCCAATAATGATGTGGGCGGTCAGTTTAATCTAGCGAAAGTTGTTCCTGGAAAAGAAGAATTTCATGAAACCATTCGTTATTTTAAAGTTCAACTCAAACAGACAGGTGTGGATGTTCGCTTAAATACTAAGGTCAATCGTGAACAGTTGGAACGTGAAGGCTTTGATGAAGTGGTGATTGCAACAGGCGTAGTACCACGCGCCTTAAAAATTCAGGGTAGTGATGCACCACAAGTCTTGTCTTATGCAGAAGTACTAAAAGGCGCTAAGGTTGGACATAAGGTTGCTGTGATTGGTGCAGGTGGTATTGGTTTTGATGTGTCAGAGTTTTTACTAAAACCACCCCATCAACCACAGCCACAACCATTGGCAGAATGGCAACGCGAATGGGGCGTTGATCCAAACCCTAATTATATTTCTGAAGGCGGTGTACAACGTCCAGAAGTTGAAATGCCTGTACGTCAGATTTATTTATTGCAACGTAAAACAACGCCGTTGGGTATTGGTTTGGGTAAAACCTCAGGCTGGGTGCATCGTGCACAATTGAAAAAGCATGCTGTGCGTATGCTGCGCGGTGTGCAATATAAGGCTGTAACTGACGAAGGCTTATGGGTTGAGCATAATGGCCATGACCAGTTATTGCGTGTGGATACCATTGTGGTGTGTGCAGGTCAGGAATCAGTAAAAGATTTAGTACCGCGTGAGAATGAAACCACATTGGCAAAATATCATGTGATTGGTGGTGCAAAGTTAGCAGGTGAGCTGGATGCCAAGCGTGCAATCCGCGAAGGGGCTGAATTGGCCGCTAAACTCTAATAATTGATGAAACATTATGCATTTGAATACATTGCAGTTAAATTTCTCTTGAATAAAGAGGGCAAGCTTTGTATTCTTACGCACATGGAAGCGTGGCAGAGCGGTTTAATGCACCGGTCTTGAAAACCGACGAGGGTGTGAGTCCTCCGTGAGTTCGAATCTCACCGCTTCCGCCAAATATCTTAAAGGGAATCAAACACATAGTTTGATTCCCTTTTTATTTGGCACAATTTTGGCACTATTCGAAATTTTAGCAATCTCTTCTTTGTTCTTATCTGAATTAATCCACTTGGCATAACGCATCATTAGCATCACTAAACTATGCCCTAGCTGTGAAGCCACATAAACTGGATTAAGTCCATTCATTAAGCATACAGTCGCATATGTATGACGAGTGTTATAGGCAGGGCGATAACGTATGCCATTCACTTTCAGTGAAGCTACAAACTTTTCGCTCAATGATTTTTGCGTAGTAAATTCCTTACCTGTCTCATCACAGATAAATACGTGCTCATATTTGAGGTAGGTTAGTAATCTGAGTTGTTGAAATGCTTCAAATGCAAAATCATTTAAATCTACAAATCTAGCTTTATTTGTTTTAGTCGTTTCTTGCTGAACGCCGTTCACACGACCTTTATTGATGTAAATCTGCTTATTTAAAAAATCTACATCCTGCCAAGTGAGTGCGATAATTTCTGATGGACGGCAACCTGTCCAGAATGCCACCACAAAATACCAATACACAGTTGGGTAGTCTGCAATATATTTCTCTTTTAACCAGTTCAGTATTATTTCCTTTTCCATTTCATTAAATGGATCAGGTTCAGTTTCCTGTGTTTTCTGATTCTTTAATCGGTCACATGGGTTCTTATCAATAATTTCATCATCATGCGCTAGTTCGAATGCGCCACGTAATGGAATCAAAGCATCATTTCGAGTTTTAGCCGATGACCATTCACGTCCATTGACGGCTGTACGCAACATTTGACTGGTGATCGTATTAATCAGCATATCTTCGAATAATGGCATCCAGAGCCTTTCTAAAATTGATAGATATTTTTTCTTGGTGCCTAGCTTATGATCTGAAAGGTTATAAAGGTATTCTTGGGCATAGTGAGCAAATGTCGGAGCATTTGACGCTGGCAATGTTTTTTGCGCAGCGTCAGCTTTTTTGATGGGTTTGGCGGTGACAGCTTCGATATCCTCGATTTTTAATATCCCGTATTTAGCCTTGTTTACAAAATCTTCTCTAATCTTAGCCGCCTTAATGAAGTTGGCTGGGGTATCGATGAGGTCGAGGGTGAACCACTCGCGCTTGTCGTTCCATTTAAAGTTAATCTGTATTTTTCCCGATCTTGCTCTTGTGCCTTTTGGTAGACCTGAGCTGCTTGTTCGACCCATGCGTTATAACCTTTCAAACTATATAGAATTTTTCGATCAGACACTTTCACCCAGACTTTTCCTTCCTCCCAGTGAGGCCTAAGATTCTTTAGGTTCGTGATCTGTTCACCCGTCAATTCACAAAACTTTTCTGCGGTGACCCAATCCAGCAGTTCAAAATATTTACTCATTGTTGAACCTCCGCATTTTTATTTGAAAGTCTTGCTCCAGTTTTTTATATCTAATAATTAATTTTATTAGATAAAGATTTTTTATCATTTTGACCTCTTCAGTTTTTAATGCAGTTGAAGAAAGCCTGTTGTCTTAAAATCCTCATGTTGTTAATTAGGATCTGAAGAGTAAAACAAGTTTCTATACATTTAAAGCTAACATGTTTTATTTGTGTAAAAATGATTTGTGTATAAAAGATCAAGAAATAGGTTTATTTTTTTAATTAATTTTTATCTATTATAACAGTAATTAATCTTTAGTACGTTCTTCGGTTTACTACTTTTGTTTTTTTGTGGTTAGGTTTTTATTTCTTAATTCCTTTTTTGTTTTAGTTGGGGTTTATTAGTTTTTGATGTTGATCATTTTAATATTTTTCTTATGAGAACTATTATTTATTTAATAATTAGATTAAATATTTGATCTAATTTAATTTAAGAGAATAAACTTTAAACTTAGATGTTGTTTTTAGTTAAGCATATGTTTTAATTATAAAATAAATTTAAAATTCCTCTTGGTGTATATCTTCTATAGATCATGATCTTATTTTTATTTGAAAATTAGAACGTGTTTAGTCTTTGTGATATTTAATATATCACTTAATAGTCCAAAGTACATAAAATATGAAAATAATCGGTCGAGCCAGAGTACCCTGTCCGTACACAATAACAACAAAAGTTGTAATTGTATACGAACGGAATCTGGTTGGCTTGCAGCCAAACCGCTACTTTTAATAATGTGTTTGTTTTGAATTTTTAGAGTAACTATTTATTCTACATATAAATTATTTTAAAATTCCTATCAAAAAACACTTTTATTATTTTAAAATTTATTATAGCTTAAAAATAGATTGACGGTTTTTAGGTGTATTATGGTTGTTGCTAATGTTATTAAAAAATCAAGAAGAGTAAGTCGACTTGAATTGCGTTTAAATGATGATGAATTAGAGATAATTAGAGATTCAGCAAGTCTATTAAATAAAACTGTGAGTGATTTTATTCGATTTAGCGTGAGTTGTTATATTCAAAATAATTTGAATGTTGATCGATCTTCAATTCGTGAATCGCATGTTGTAGCGAAGAAAAAAGATTCAAATCACAGGACGCAAGAAGATAGCGAAAGCATTGCATTCCAACTTGCAAAAATTGGCAATAATCTCAATCAGATTACCCGTGCAATTCACATTAGCAACAAAATCGGAAAACCAGTCGACTTACTTCGAACTTACCTACTTGTCGAAGACTATTTAAAAAAAATCTATCAGCTTTATCCGCTTCCTTGTCCTCCGTCACTGCATCGTTCTGATAAGACAGTTCAGCGCCGACACCAGCATATTGAACAGAAATATCTCGCCGATTTATTGCGACAAATGCAAGTCGTTGGAGACGGTGAACTTGAATCAGTTTCAGACGCTGATCTTTCTGATGACCATATAGAAATTTAATTTTATTTCCTTTTTTATTTTAAACGGGAGAGCGGGGCATGTTGATTAAGATGTTGAGGCATGGAACGGGCAGTGCAGCACGTGCAGCAAGTTATGTGCTCGATGAAAAAGATCACATGAATATTGTCCGTCCGCATGTCGAAGTGCTCTGTGGTGATCCACATCTCTTTGCAAAAATTGCAGACAGCTCTCCTTTTAAACATAAATACACGTCTGCCGTCATTGCATTTACTGAGGAAGATCAACCGACCGATGTTGAAATAAAAGATGTCTTAAAACAGTTCGAAGCATTGGCTTTCAGCGGTCTTGAACCTGACCAATATCATATGACGGCTGTTCTGCATCAGGAACCAAACGGTTCAAAACATGTTCATATACTTGTTCCTCGGCTTGAACTCAGGTCAGGAAAAGCAATGAATATAGCCCCTCCAGGTTTGTTTCAAAAGCATTTTCATACTTTGCAAGACAAGCTTAATTCCGAATATGGGTGGGCAGATCCGAAGGATCCTGACCGTGCAAGATTTACAAAAAAAGGCTATGAGCTGTATTTACAATCTGCGCTGAAAAAAGTTGAAAAGAATAGAGGAAACTATAAAACATTCATTGAAAATTTATATGTTGGACTCTTGTCCATTTCGTTAAAACAATTAGAAACAAATCAAAATGAATTTCTCTTCTCTGAAATTTTAGTACATAACCGTGATGACTTTATGCAATTTGTACTCACAAACAAACTTGCTAGCGAAGTTGCCAAAATTCGAGAAAATCAGTTTAGCTTAATTCCAACTTTCGGGAAAAAACCTATTTATTTTCAAGGAGAAATATATGAAAGACAATTTGACATCAGAAAATGCTCAAAACCATTTCGAGAACGTATCAAAGCTTTTGAGCAAGTTCGAAAAGCAGATAGCGAACGTGGAAACGATGAGCAGCGAACAGTTAATCAGATTTCAAAAAATACTCGAATGCCTTGCGCAGAACTTCGAGATAGAGCAGAAAAAACTTTGCAAGGAGCTAGACAGGCAAGAGCAGCTTACAACAGACAACGTTATGCATCTGCTACAACATCAGAAAAACGAGACTCAGATTTTAATCAGAGGATTGAAATCATATCGAGCAGAGTTGAAGCAGAATATCAGCAATATTCAAATGACGCTTTCTTCACATCTCAACGAAATCGATCAGATCATGCAAAAGCATCTTCAGCAGAGCAAAGCCCAATTGCAACATACGATCAAAGACAATCAGAATCTGATCAAAGCCCAAATTCAGGACAATACCCAAAGTATCACACTGTTATTAGAAGATCAGAAGAATCAGTTGCAGCAGCAAGTAGCTCAAGCATTAACTCAGTCGATCACTTACAACCCGAAATTAATTCTGAAAACATTTATTTTGATGTTGCTTGGAATGGGGTTACTGAATATTTTAGTAATATTGCCCTCCAACTACTATCTCACACAGCCGATCTTAACCAAAAACGAGACCGAAATCTTGACGGACGAAGACGGCACTCGATACCGAGCGATCACCTCCTCGAAATGGATCGATTGCAATACCCTGAATTTGAGCAAAAAGAAAGTCCATCCGACAGAACCGAATATTCATCTGACATTTCCTTGTTTCGTGGAGAAGTAAGTTATGAAAGAACAGCAACATACGATTATTCAACATCACAACGGCAGCGATACACAGCAGATGATTTTGGATTTACTCGAACAAATGAGTTTAGCTTTGATGCCATCATCGCTGAGTACTATGCAAGACTTGCAAGAAAACGTCGAGAAGATGAAAAAAAGGCTCAGCGTGATCGAGCATTACGAGCAGAGCAACAGAGACGACATGAACAAGATCTTGAAAATCTTAGGCTTCAGCAATCCGTCAGAATTGAGCCACACCGAGATCAGTTTATTTCAGAATATTGGATTGATGATCAAAGAGTTACAATCGAGGCAGGAAAAATTAGAACAGTTAGAACAACAGCAGCAGTTACAGCATCAGAAAGAGCAGCAACTTCAAGAACAGAGCATGTCATTCGCTACACAGATCAGCAGACTAGAGCACTTAACGACAAATTGGATCAAGCGCTTCGACGTGCTGGAGAAGCAAGAGTCGAATTTGAAACAGTTGCAATTGCAACAGCAAAAACAAATCAAAGACTTAAACGAGATGATGTTGAATTGTATTCAGAGTATGAGCAATTTAAACAAAATATGCGTCGACTTAGAGAACAAGCAGATGCAGATCAAGAGCATGCAGCAACAATGCAACAGCAATGCCAATTCGATCGAGAGCATTCAGCAGAGCTTACAGCAACAATATTGCAACTTGCAAAACTCGTTGAAGAAATTGTCAGGTTGATGATGAGTTTAATTGCTACCATGCTGGGGCAGCAATATAACATTCAACATCAACCACAAGTTGAAGCTAAACAACAAAAACCAAATGATTTTGGTGCTGAGTTTTAAACAATCACTTTTAATATTCACAAGTCTATTATCTTTAGCATTGCTGCTGTCACTGATTGCATTCAGCATTATTTCTGCTTATTCGATAATAATGCAGTCGATTAATACAGTGCACAGTAGCAAGCTAAAAATACATAATTAATTAAGTGACCTAAATAGAACGGATTCCCAATACACGCTGTGCACGTTCAATCATCTTGTGACGTTGATGTGTACGAAATGCCCATAAAGAGGAGAGATTGTTATTTTGATTGAGCTTTGCAACTTCAAGAATTTGCTCATCAGTCATTTCATGCATGCATTGACGAATGATTTGATGTGCTTGTTCAAGTTCTTTGAGTAAGGAATTTGCGGTGTCAACAGCAATATAAAGATTGGCGAGTGTTTGACGTTGAGGATTTGAAATTGTTTTGCCAAGTTCAACGATAAGTTGACCAGCTTGTTGTTTAGGTGTGCAAGAGTTTGCACCATGAAGAATTGCGTTCATAGCAGTATTCCTAGATAAGTTTTAACACTTACCATCATTACTTCTCACGGTAATGGTGGCAGCAAGACAGGGGTGAGAATACTGAATCTAGGATCAGCCAACCTTACGGTTGCCCTGCAAGCTGCCATAACGACTACTAAACAGTAGACAAAAAAATAGCCGCTAGTGCGACATTGATTTGCACCTAGATTGTATCAGGTTCTCACGCCTGAACACAGATTTTGCTGTGTAATACTAGGTTAGCTGGGTATACCTTAACGTGTCAACTATCAAATTGGTTATTTTACATATCTTAACATTAAATAATTGATTGATTCTGCTGGAGATATTTTAAATTTTTGACGGCTGAAAAACTGTTTATTAAAAATATCTGCTGACGGATATGTCAGCCTAATAATTATTCTTATAAACATTTTAGACTTATCCATAAAATCAAAATAAGCAAAATCGATGGGTTCAATTTGAGCCTATGGGAAAAATCAACCACTTAACTCGATTCTTTCCAAAGGATAATGTGAATTTTATCGCATGGTGAAATTGACTAAATTCTTGGATAAAATTAATATGGGCTCGCTGGCCTACATTGCCAGTCGGTTTTAGCAGACCGAATTCATCTAGCACATGACGTTTATATTTTTGGATATAAATTGAGTGTGGGAATCCTCTCGTCCCCCTTTTTTTCTATGGTAGGACGGAAGGGGGACACCTTCGGGTGTGCTGATTCCTAGATGATCAGTCTGCTAACCCCTTTTCGTTCTGCCACCATTATTTAGCAGTAATTGGTAGAACTTCTATAAACATCTAGGAGCTTCTCATGCTGTACCAATCTTTTCTAATTTGTGTTTCACCCCATGTTCAACCTTGTTGTGCTTTGCAACGGGGGCGATACGGCTAATTTTTTATTATTCGTCTGTATTCAAACAATATTTTTACAAAAACAATCCAACGGTGGATGGCTAAGTCACGCCTATAAAAAATAAACCTTTTTATATCTGCTGGTGATTGTGCATTGCATTGAACATGCGGGAAACAACCATGACTGAATTAAGCAAACCCAAAATCATACCCATTGAACACCGTCCACAAAAATCTAAGCTCTTTATAAAATGTGTGGTCTTACCCATCGTGATCTTTCTCATCGTTGCCAAAATCTTCTCTTTTGGTGCTTTCGGTTACATCTTCTTTGGCTTTGACCTGTTCTGGTTTGTGATCCTTTACTACCTTTATGAATATGGAAATACCTACTTTGACGGGATGACTGAACAACTCAAGCGTCAAGGAGAAACTTTTAACTACCAAAACCGTGGTGTTTGGATTAATAGCCAAGATAAAACCATTATCCTGTTTGATCAGCCTGATCAACGTCTCGTGAAATATCCCTTTGATTACATCACCTCCGTCGGACACTACAACTTAGTCGAAGATAATTTTAGAACCACGACCACTGTGATCAGCAATCCAATGATGGGAACGCATGTCAATCAACAGGTTCATCGCACACCGATGAAACGAGAGTTTCAAGTCAATATCGGTACACGAGATCCATTCAAACCGAATTACAGCCTAAAAGTCCTATTTCCTTGGCGTAGTCCACAAATGGCCAGTGAAATCCGTCAATTATTATCGGCTGATCATTATCAATAACAACAATATAAAAATTTAAGGCAGTCAATCATGATGATTTCAAAATCGTTCATGCCATCAGTTCTAATGATGGCAATCAGTACAGCAATGGTCGGGTGTGGTGGTGGTTCGGGTGGAGATTCAAGTTCATCCAATGGCGGTGGAACGGATAATCCAGATAATGGCAATCCAATCCCTAAGCCCGTGACCTGTGTTGAAAGCCAATATCTGGAAGAGGGTGTATGTAAAAACAAGGTAGTGCAGAATATTCAGTCACTACCATTCAGTATGCTGATTCAAGGTCAACGCTATCCATTATCGCTGCAAACAGATCAAGGTCTAGTAGTAACGTTTAGCAGTAACACACCCAACATCTGTAGTGTAAGTGGCGGTGAACTTAAAGCGCATAAAGTCGGTCAGTGTAATCTGGTATTGACACAGGCAGGGACGGCAAAAGTTCTAGCACTGAATAGCAGCATGACCGTCAATGTGAGTTGTGCGGCTGAGCAATATCTAGAAAATAATGTGTGCGTGAATAAGCTCAAGCAAACCATTACCCCACTAAAAATCAAATATATCCTGACGGAGAGTGTGTATTCACTGGATACGGAATCCAGTGCCAAACTACCTGTCACGATTAGCAGCCTTTCTTCATCAACCTGTACCTATAGTCAGGGGGAACTCAAAGGGATTGGTGCAGGGTTATGTACCCTTAAACTTACTCAAGAGGGGGATGCTAAAACACTGGCAGCAGAGAGTAAGACCATCAGTTTTGATGTCTTTAAAGCCTCATCCATGAGCGAAACCCCAGATATAAACAACTGTTATGCAGGCAAGCTCAGTACAAAGTTTAGAAATGAATTTTTAACTGAAATGAATACAGTTCGTGCTTTGCATGGACTACCAAGTATTACATACGACTATGCCCATGAAGATGAGATGATGCAGACCGCTCTTATTCTTGCTGCAAACAATATCTTGACCCATTATCCAGAACCTAACACAGACTGCTACTCTGATATTGGTGCTGTTGGTGCAAGCACCAGTAATCTTGAAATGGGTGTGAGATCAATCATGTATGATTATTCGCCTGCCGAAAGTGTTAGAAATATGACACATGATAAATTGAATGTTGTAGCAAATAATGTTGGTCATCGTAGGTGGATCATTAATCCATTTATGGAAAAGTCTGCTTATGGTTCAGTCAATGCACCATCAATTAAAGATACTCAATTTCCTTATGTGGTTGGGACTTCTCATAAAACAATTTATTTCCAGAAGAATCCAACCACTGCAAAACTTGGTGTGATTGCTTATCCATATCACAACTATCCTTCGAAATACTTTATGAAAGGAGCAATACTTTCTGTTTCTATCCTCATTGATCAAAATGACTATTGGGCGAATCAAAATGTAGATTATTCCAAAGCAAAACTGGTGGTAACAGAGCGAGGTGGTGGTGAGCAAAAAATTAGAGATATTAGCTATGACAATCTTGGTATGGGGATTCCAAATAATATCCAGTTCTACTTCGATGGTTTAAAAAACAATATCATTTATGATGTCAAACTCAGTAATGTCTTAGTGAATGGTCAACCTAAAGAATATTCATACTGGTTTAAAGTAGATGATAAATAAGGATAAGAATTAGATGAATAAATTAATGCTTAACCTTGTTGTAGCCACCAGTATTATAGCTGCTAGTTCAACGGTATTTGCTGAAACCAAGAAAGTGAACCTGTCGGCAGGACTGAACTATGTACTGTCACAAGTCGTGACCAAAGGAGATAATAATCAAAGTCACCATAATATGGGAATGCTTTACTACTTAGGAAAGAAAGGTCTACCTGTAGATCATAAAAAAGCGGCTGAATGGTTTTCCAAGGCAGCAGTGAATGGTTTTGCTCCTTCACAGTACGCATTAGCAGTCATGTATCTTAATGGGGATGGTGTACCACAGGATGCAAAAAAGGGCGTTACCTTGTTGCAAAGTGCTGCACGGCAGGGACAACCTGAAGCGGTCAAGTTATACAATGTATTGCAGGCTAAAGCACAGCAGCTCAATGCTGTTCAAACGCCATCAGTACAAACAGCTACAACAGCCATTAAATACTATGATACATCCAAGCTTGAACCTAAGAACTTTAAGCAAGTTGTACTCCCTAACCTAAGTGCAGATACCGTTGCTCGAAGTTTTTATAAAGTGACATCATCCAGAGAAAGACAAAAAGATGATTACTGGGGAAGTGGCAAATACTACTATGTTAATAAGCCTAGCGACTTGGATGATCTCACAGATGCTGTAATCAGTATCGCGCCTATTTTTACTTACCAGAATATGCAGGGGGAAGTCCGTTATATAGTCCCTGTCGAAGTGACTTTAGCAATCGAAGGCAGGATAGAAACTTCACATGTTACACGAGGCACTTTGGAATTATATCTCTTTAAAAAATTGGACAATCGACAATTCCAAATGATTTCAAAAACAGCCCAAGGGGGAATTGAAAGTATAGAGGGATATGGTCGAACCTCATGGAATGCTCAAGAATTTAAAAAGAACTTACAAGCTTTTGGAAACAATACACTAGGAAGCTATACCATTGATGGTTATTACGGAAATGGTTATGGGGAAAGCGTATGGTCACTTCTTCTGTTAAATGAGGACGACTATATTGTTGAACAAATGTTTGAAGAAGGAAAAGTTTCAGAACAACCAGAGTACGGGTATTCTTCAGTAATCAGAGTCAACAAAAATGGACAACCATTTTATCCATTCCAGATTCAATATCAGGGAACGGATATGAGCGACAATAATCGGATGGTTAAAGTAAATAAAATTGTACTTTATCAGTATGACAGTAAGAGTAAGTTTTATTCAAAGCTGAAATAATACTCGTAAATTAGAATAGCTATATTGATGTCTATCCTCCTGTTTCTAGGTATTGGGAATTGGAGGACACTATAAGAATGAGGAAATATCAGTGAATATTAAACCAATTAAAAATGATGTTGAACTTACTAACGCTTTTATTCGATTAGAAAGTATCTTTCAGGCGAATAAAGGTACGCCTAAAGCCGAGGAAAGGGAAATTTTAGTCACACTCATTGAAGCTTATGAAGAGGAATATCATCCAATCAAAGTTGTAAAGAGTAGTGAGATATTAAAAGTTAAATGAAATATCTACGGCTTTTATCATTAACAAACATATTCTAAGATATGAGCAATGAATAGTGTTACTCAAAGACAAGTATCTTCATACTGCCGTTATCTGGTTCAATATATCGGTGTTAAGAGACAGCAGATCGTACGATCACGAGAGCAAATTGTATTACGTGAAAATGGTATCAACAAAATAAACATGCCATGCGTACGATGAGTTTGAAGGATATTCAACAAAATTATAATTTTTCATATTTAAATGCACCAAAGACTTTTATGTAAATAATTTTATATAAATAATTGATATTAAAATATAATAATTTAACATGTAAGTAAATATAATAATTGAATTTAACAGGTAATGATGTACCATCAAATAATGTAATGTTTTGAGTCTACATAATGAAACTCATTAGAACAAAATTTGAGTCAGGCGAACGTTATTCACTTTTGATAGATGACAATGGAGTTCCGAATTGGTATCCGACTCTTTTTGCTACAAGTAAGCTCAGAAATTCTGCGAAGGCCTCAAATACAATAGAAGCCTATCTCAATGCCGTTAAGTTGTTATTAGAATGGTGTCATACTAATAACATTTTATTGGAAGAAACTTTCTTAAAGAAACAGTTTTTGACTACAGAACAGATAGAAGGCTGATATACGCTGAATTATCAGGAGACTTTCCCTTGGGAGATTCTAGGCAGCCAACTTATAAAAGTCTTCGGCCATTTGATTTGGTGTCTTAAAACCCAAACCCTTTTGAATTCTTCGATGATTATAAAATAATTCAATGTATTTTATAATATCTGCTTTGGCTTCTTCTCTGGTTTGATAGTTGTAATGATGCACTAACTCATTTTTCAGTATTCCCCAAAAGCTTTCAATCGGTGCATTATCGTAACAGTCTCCGCGCTTGCTCATTGAACCTTGAAAACCATATTGCTCAAGTATATTTCGATATTCATGGCTGCAATATTGACTTCCTCTGTCTGAATGCACAATCAGTTCTTTGGTTGGTTTTTGATTGTGAATAGCCATATTTAGCGCATTACAAACAAGCTGTGCTGTCATGCGCTCATTTAAGCTATAGCCAACCACTTGTTTCGTGTAAAGGTCTTTTACCGCTGCTAAGTACAGCCATCCTTCAACAGTCCATATGTACGTAATATCACTTGACCATGCTTGATTTGGTCTAGTCATTGAGAATTGTTGCTCCAGCAGGTTTTCATAGATCGCTCGATTATGGTCACTATTCGTAGTCCTTTTAAAACGCTTGTGTCGCTTACAATACAGGTGGTTCAGCGCTTTTATCTGACGTACAGCGTACATACTCATTTTTATGCCCTGAGCTTGTAAGTATTTGGTTAATCGAATATAACCATAGCTCTGCCTTGTCTCCTCATGGGCTATTTTCACCAATATCGTCTGTTGATTTCGTTGAATCGTTCTTTTGCTCACGCCTCTCTTGAGCCAATCATAAAAACATGAAACTGAAACATGAAGTAATCGAGCCATTAAGGTAATTGGAAAAGAATATCTTTTTTGTTTCATATAGGCGTACCTTACTGACTTTCTTTGGCAAAGTACGCTGCTGCCTTTTTTAAAAATTCACGTTCCATTTCAGCTATTTTGAGCTGTTGTTTGAGTTTTTTATTTTCTTCGAGTAGAGCGTTTAGATCAGGTGAATACTGTTTTGTACCTGCTAAAGTTCCAGCCTTTGCTTTGGTATTCCAATTTGAAAGAGTTTGCATTGAAATGCTAAGTTGTCTAGCTGTTTCCGAGACATTGCCTTGATTGGCTTCAATTAATTTGATGGCTTCAGCTTTAAATTCTGTGGTGTAAGTCTTGTGTTTCTTGCTCATGGTAAACTCCTGATGAGTGTGTTTAGTTTACCAAGTTAAAACCTCCTGTTTTTTCAGCACACATCAGCTGATGGAGGATGCCATTAGCGTCAATCTGAGCTTTTAACACCAGAAAGAGAAGCACTGAACCCAGAATTTGTAGAAATGGGCTTGAAATACCTCCAAGAACATCTCCTATTTCGCCATAACCTTTCAAATATTGCAGCGGAAGAAGAGGTGCAAACAAAGGGATAAGCAGGCAAGCCGCACCACCAATGACTATGACCCAGAAAGCTATTTTGGTAACAGGAGAGTTATAGATATTCATTTTTACACCTTTTCAGAATTTTCTTTTCTGTACGCGCTAGGAGTTTTGCCAATTTTTTTCTTAAATAATTTTTGAAAGTGTTCATGTGCCGGATACCCAATGGCTTCACTCACTTCAGGAACAGATTTACCGGTTTCTTTAAGCAGCTGCTTCGCTTTTTCAAGCCGACAATAGGTTAAATAATCAAGAGGTGTCATGCCAGACAGTTTCTTAAACTTAACGCTGTAGTTCGTACGCGACATTCCAGCAATCTCAGCGAGATCGTCAAGACCCCATTTTTTATCGAGACTATGATGGATAGCTTCCAAGGATTTGCTGAGTTGCGGATTTTCGATCAATTTGAAAAATCCTACATTTTTGTTGGATTTGTACATGTGAATTCTTAACGCTTGCACGAAGATAATTTCGGTCAGCTTCCTGACTAGCGTGTTGCTTCCAGGAAGCCCTGATTTTGCTTCCTGCTCTATAATACTTAAAAGCATGGTAAGCCAAGGCGAGTGGGAGTTCTCAGTACTCTTGATATGCACGACGTTTGGCAGCGAATTTAAGAATGGATGATCGGGTCCGCCATCAAAACAAAAATGTCCGCAAACGACGTTTGCTTTGAGCTTGCTCTGATCACCATATTCCAGAACTTGAGTTTCAGTGAGGTTGGCCTTGGATCTAAATTCGACCGCGGGCTCGGCCTTGATTTTTGGTGCACTGGTCATGGTGTGCTCCATCCCTTTGAATAAAATCAAAATATCGCCTTGCTCCGCCAAAGCCTTAAGTTTAAGTTTTGGCACCTCGTACCAAAACTCGCCATGGGTCACGATGTGAAATCTCGCTAGATTCTCTTCCTGCGGGAGACTGATGCCCCAGTCTCCTGCAAATGATGTTCTATACCAGTAGCTACTAGTAAGCTCTACCTTATCTAAAATCTCACTGAGAACATCCATACTTAGCTCCTACGCAAACTGTCTAATAAGTCACATTATACGAACTACTGGGCATGTTATATCTATTATACATGCTGTAAAGTCAGTTTAATCAGTAAATAGATAAAAACCAAGGAGGCTTTATGAAACTAAATTATGTGATCGTTGCCGGAGGGTGTTTTTGGGGTCTTGAAGACCTCCTTAGGAATCTGGACGGCGTGACGTCAACAAAGGTGGGCTACTCTGGCGGAGATTTTGATGATCCTACCTACGCCGATATTAAAACAGGGAAAACGGGTCACGCCGAAGCTGTTCGCGTGGAATACGACCCAGACGAAATATCTCTCGAAGAGATTCTACATTACTTTTTCAAGATCCATGATCCAACTACGAAGAATCGCCAAGGGAATGATGTTGGATCTTCGTATCGCTCTGCTGCGTTCTATCGTGACGATGCCCAGAAAGCGATTATCGAAAACGTGATTGAGGAGGTCAATGAGATCGGTCGCTTCGAGAATGAAGTAGTTACGACCGTCGCCTTGGAAAAAGAATTCTACGACGCTGAGGCATATCATCAAAACTATTTGCAAAGGAATCCCAACGGATACTCTTGCCATTTTGAAAGAGACTAAACCATAAACCAAATGAAAGAGGAAATTATGAAAACACTTAAGAATGTTGTCATCTATACGAAAGACCATTGTCCATTTTGCGCACGCGTAAAGAATTACCTAACTTCTGAAAAGGTTGATTTCAAACAAATTCGCGTAGACGACGATCCGAAGACTTACTTGGAGTTGAAGGAAAGAACAAATCTTCAAACTGTTCCGCAAGTTTTTGTGGATGGAGAATTCATTGGCAGTGCTACAGACTTCTTCTCGTGGATTGATGGCTAAAGAGCAAGCCCTAAAATAAAGGATCAAATATATGTTCAATTGGAAAAGCATTTACAGCTACCTCGATAACGGCACTCCAGCACCTCCCAGAAAAGTTGAAAGGAGCGAGGAAGAGTGGAAAGAAATTCTGACGCCCGCGCAATTTCGGGTTATGCGAATGAAAGGCACCGAACGCCCGCACACGGGAGGACTCTGTTCATTTTATGAAGCAGGTAGATACGCCTGTGTTGGCTGCGACACCGAACTCTTTGACTCGAACCTAAAGTTCGATTCGGGAACGGGATGGCCGAGTTTTTCTGAGCCTGTCGCCGACAACGTAATTCAATATGAACTGGATACGACGTACGGGCGCAGAATCGAAGTGTTATGCAATGTGTGCGAAGCCCATCTGGGGCACGTTTTTCCAGATGGCCCTGAGCCATCAGGGGTCCGATTCTGCATTAACTCTGAGTCATTGAAGTTTGTAGAATAATTTTTAAATTGAGGAGTTTTATGAAAGTGAACCTTTTGAAAAAAGGAGCCGTTCGTGTTGATTAAGCTGTTCGGTCATAAAGACTGCCATAAAACCAAGATTTACCATTCGTACTTGCAAGAAAAAGGGAGCCAGTTTGTTTTTTTGGATGTTCATGAAGACGACGCGGCTGCTGATGAACTGTGCTCCCTCTATTCGAACGGAAAGCTGAATTTCCCGACAATAGTGGTTGGGACAAAGAAGCTGAGAAACCCCAAGTTCAAGGACCTTGACAGGTGGTTGGAAGCTTCAATGAAATAATGAGTTTTTTAGAATTATTAATAACTTAATAAGCAGTAAGATCAATGATTACAGCAATTTTCCGCAGTTGTGTTACCAAGAAACATGCTGCGGAGTTTTAGCAAAGATACTTCATCAAGCTGGTGTTGGAAAACGTGGTCTTATCGTCGTTTGCACGGCGTGAGGAATGGGAGTGGCTTCAATTTTTGAAAGTTAGGTGAAAAATATGTCGGATCTAAAAATGAATAAAGAAGACGGTGTTGAAAGCTATGAATTTGCAACCCCTGAAGCAATCGAAGAAGCATTGAAAATCGGGAAGCTTAGTCAAACGGTTTTCGGCATGGGTTGCTTTTGGGGACCGGATTCTAATTTTGGAGGGACGCAGGGAGTAGTGCAAACACGTGTTGGCTACGCTGGAGCATCAACTCTGGATCCGAGTTACCGCAACATCAACGGACACGCCGAAGTCGTCAGAGTGATCTACGATAAAGACCAAATCAGCTACAGGGAACTTCTTGGAAGTTTTGAATCATGGTCTGTTCATGGTAGAAAGCAGGGCCAGTATCGCCAGATACTTTTTGTTTTTGATCTGGAGCAAAAACAAGTAGCTGAAGAACTGATTCAAGCGATTGGAAAGGAGAAATCTCCCGAGGTGATTGAGGCCGGAGAACAAAATGGTTATTTTTGGCCCGCCGAAGATTACCATCAAAAGCATCGTCTTCGCAGAAACAAACAGCTTGTAAGTCTTGCAGAAGTAGATTTCGGTCCTCGCTGGGATGAACATCTGTATTTTACTAAATTAAATAGTACCGATAGAAAAGGCTTCAGTCTCTCAAGCTGGCTAAAAAAGTTGTCTCCGGAAATGCAGAAAGCTTACCGAATCGGTTAATCTGAAATTGCAGCTGGCTAAAGAACTCTATTTTCTATATGTAAAGAATGTGACGATCTCCTTCACATGGAGTCCAAGAGAGCATAAAAAATCTGTGTAAGTCGCATTACCCATGTATTTGAAAGGAATAAATAATGCCAATATCAGACCAGCTTATCGACCGAAGCAAGACCTCAGTTTTTATGAGGTCTTGAGATCAGCGCAGCATGAACAGATCTCTTACAGTGTGGCGAACACACTGGTTTGATTGCGGCCTTGGGTTTTAGCTTTGTATAACATCTGATCGGCGACTTCGAGCAACTGCTTTTTGTCGTCAAATAAATCAGCGCTGGCCAAACCTATGCTGACCGTTAATTGTCGTAATAACCACTCATGGTTAGCCACTACCAGCCTTAACTTTTCCAGTGTTTTATTTGCGGACGCTGTGTCTGTGCCTGGCAGGATCAGCACAAACTCTTCACCACCATAACGGGCGAAAAAGTCATAGTTCCTGCTATGGCGCTGAAACAGAGCCGCGACTTGACTCAGTGCCTCATCTCCTGCGGCATGACCATAGCTGTCGTTAAAACTCTTAAAGTGATCAATATCAATCAATGCCAGTACAAAAGATTGTCCTGTTCTTTGCCAGCGAGCAAATTCAGCTTCAAACTTGAGGTCAAAAGCTCTTCTGTTGTTCACCCCTGTCAGCGCATCCGTCATGCTGGTATTATGTAATTGTTCGCCGACTTTTTTCAGCTCCAGTATGGCGATCACTTGTCTGGACAGAGCCTGCAAAGAGCTTATCTGCCGCTGGTTCAGCTGCTTAGGAACATGATCATAGACACAAATAGTACCAATCACTGCACCTTCGGGATCAATCAGCGGCGAGCCAGCATAAAATCGGTAGCCAGGTCCTGAAATCACCATAGCATTGGTACTGAATCTGTGATCTAAAGTAGCGTCAGGGACCACCATTACCGCATCAGGTGTTTCCATTGCATACACGCAAAAGGACTCTTTAATTAATACAGAGGTACGCGAAATACCAACTTTTGCAATTAGATTCAGCTTTGTGTCATCGGTTCGCGTCACCATAGCCACTGGTGCATCACAGATATAACACGCCAGTTCAGTGATATCCCGCAGGTTCTGATCTGCTTCAGCAGGTGCTTTTAGTGTGGTTTCTGCACTAGCTGTTTGAGCTAAACTAAAGGTCATGTACTTCTCCGTTTTTCTACTGCATTTTTCAAAGATCCTGCATAGAAAAATGAATTAAATCGTTGATTTAACTCTAGCATAGATCTGTCAGACTTGAAGTTATCTCTGTAGCAATGGTATTGTTTTGTACAATATTCGCCTGCTTGATTTGAGTTTTAGCTGTATTTATAAACTTTTGGCTTTTCCGGTCGCAGGCTCTATAATTTGCTCGTTTAAATCCAACTCTTCGTCTAACGTCATCTATTTAGTGTGCATGCGGCCTCCGGAGCATTTTCCGTGGCTTATTTTACCGAAGCATCGGGATTGCTAAATAGAGCTGAACGCTGTAATGCGCTTTCGAACTGAGCTTTCCGTAACTTCGGCATTAGTTCATGTACCTTGCTTACTGGATGTTGGTTGACGCGCAGCAGCACGTCCGTCAGATAATCGTAAACGTTAATAGCAGTGTTGACCTTGCTTTGAATGACGCCAACATGCTTAGCACCAAGCTCCGTTCAGCAGAATCACAGCCAGTTTTTCAGTTATCCCAAGTGTCACTCTCAGATTAAAGGCCGCCATACCGGATGTAGTGCCAACAAGAAAACTAAAACACAACTTCGCTGATCATCGCTGAGTGTTTATAAATCGTCTCCCATCACCGGTATCGATAAGCAGATAAGCCTGGTTATGCCATTAGCAGTTCTTGAAGCATTCCTGCTTTCAATGTCGTCAACGTGATCACGATTTGAGTTGAGATAACGACTCTGTTGCTGAAGACTCTCAGTTAATTGCCACTCACCAGATTCAAGAACAGCACCCGCTAACTCGGCACATACTGTTGCAAAACCATAAAGCGCTTGATTATCGCGGGTAAAACGCAGCGGCATCGTCTGGCCTTTTACAAGAAGGGACCATTCCAAAACTCTGTACTTACCTTTTAATCGGTTACTGACAAAAATAGTTATACTTGTACCGCTGGCGCCAACAACTAAAAAGCTCGTGATAGCTAGTCCTATCAGAGACCATAACTCTGGTTTCCCACTTAGTAACAGTGGATTAGGCAAATGACTCCTCAAAACGAGATCAGCACCAAGGGTCAGCGCTGTTTTATACACTGCTTGTTCTAATAATGGAGTTGCATTGACCAGTGACGCAACAGCATCACAACTATAAGGTTCTAGAACTGCCGTAGCTCTCAACCATTCTGTTTCATGGGCAATCGCCAACAAATTTGACCAAATTCGAACCAGTGCCGCTATATGAATGGAGTTTTCATCAGTCAGGACGGTTTGATTAAGCTGCTTATCCAGTTCCTGATGCCAGTATTGGTATTGGCTTGTCAAAAGTACAAACAACTCAGATTGAAGCAACTTATTATTAGTTACCGGTCTTATCCTATTTGACATCTCATTGAATAGTTGTATAAATTTTTTGTCTGCTTGTTGCTCACGCTTTAGCAGATCTTGCTGTTGTTGAAGCATCTGTAAATCGTATTCAATGGCCTGCTTAAAAAGTGTGAGTAAGGAACAGTGTTGTGATGCCCGATCTGGGCTTGAAAAGTCCAACATACACAAAGTACCGAAAGTTTTTCCGCTAGGCCAAAGCAATGGCAGGCCATAGTAATAACTAAAGCCTGCTGCAAATGTTGGGTTATTGTTTTCATATCGGGTACCGATTGCATTTTCAACTAGTAATGGCTGGTTACTGGAAATGACTTGGGAACAATAAGTGTTAAGTGCCAATGGAACAGGTTCACCGCAATAAAAAGTTGGTACTGACACACTGCCAACAGCCTGACAAATTTCGTTTTTATCTAATCGATTAATCAGCACACAAGGCACTTCCGCGACTTGAGCCATCGAGTTTACAATGCCTTGCCAGCGCTCTAGGAGCAGAGCGGTTTCTATGCTCAAATCTACTGCCATTTGTTCCCTCAGTATTTAAATAGTCCCCTTTTGCATCATTCGATCTTGTTTATCTCAGAGTATCAAACAGGAAACAAAGTGATTGATGTCAATCAGGGAATTAGCAGCATTGATGCATTAAGCGGCGCACATACACTCTAAGTAAAGTGCTTAAGTCTGATTATGCCAAGAAATTGTTACTTTGTCAGGGATAGTCAACACTTTATTAGCGAGAGACTTGCTTGGCTGACATTTAAGACAAATCGCGAGATTCCAAATCTGCCACCAACAGTCGGAACTGAGTAACTCACTTGAGCTTTAAAAAGTAAAGCATTGAAATATTTATGGTATTTATACATCCTACCTAGCTCACAGCAGAGTTTAGCATCGTGCATTAATATGACCTTACACTAAAAATACGTACTAGTTGACGTCTATCAAACTCGTTTACGAGATAGTGTAGTGGTCGACAAATTTTGGCCACATCGTTATTGCCTAATAACCGATGCTCTCTTTAAATGCGAAATGAGTAGTGCACGCATTTTTAGCCTTTTGGCAAAACGTTGATGTCTCGAAATTTTCAAGCGCTGTGCCTTGTTTATTTTCAGAAACGTCTGCTTTCAGTGAGTTCCTGATGCTCGGGCGCTCTAAATTATGGGTATAGACAATCTGATTTGCCCTATATTTGCAGTTTTTCGTGAACCCTTAATTTCACAACTCTTTTAATCTGATATCCAAAGTCTGCATCCATACATAGCCCCTACGTAAACTGTCCAATAGGTCATGTTATACGAACTATTGAACATATTATATCTATTTTACATGCTGTAAAGTCAGTCTAATCAGTAAGTGGATGAAAACTAAGGAGGCTTTATGAAACTAGATTATGTGATCGTTGCCGGAGGGTGTTTTTGGGGTCTCGAAGACCTCCTTAGAAATCAGGACGGCGTGACGTCAACGAAGGTGTGTAGTGGCACTGAAATGGCGACTGCGCAAGACGTGAAGATGAGCTGTCTGATAGCAACGGATTATCAAGCAGAACCTTCTTAAATACAATTTATTCCACGCCAATACAGCGTGCTGTCTTTCAAATCACTAGGAGAAATTTATGTCACGTTTGAACACCCCTACCACAATCGACGCCGCGCCTACTGCTACCCATACCTCACTCAAGGCTGTGGAAAAACAACTGGGCCGCGTTCCTAACATGTTCCGCGTCGTTGCCAACAGCCCTGCTGCGCTGACTGGCTACCTGCAATTGAGCGCAGCATCAGCACAGGGCGGCTTGGGTACAGCGACTCTTGAGCGTATTGCCCTAGCCGTCGCTGAGATCAACGGCTGCGATTATTGCCTTGCTGCCCATTCCTTCCTAGGCCGTAAGGTGGCCAAGCTTGATGATGCTGAACTCACTGCCAACCGCAGCGGTGCATCAAATGACCCTAAGGCCGACGCAGCCGTGCGTTTTGCTGCCGCCGTAGTCCGCCAGCGCGGGCAAGTCAGCAATGACCAGGTCCAAGCGGTGCTGAACGCTGGCTACAGTGATGCACATGTAGTGGATATTCTGTTGGCTGTTGCCCTGAACACTTTCACTAACTACGTTAACGAAGTGACACAGACCGAGGTCGACTTCCCGGCCGTTCAACCACTAGGCATTGATGTCTAATCCATTGGTGCTCAACTACAGCAATTACCTAAGTTAGGTTCGACTCGAGTAAACATATAGTTTTTCTCAAGAGTCATATCATTTTAGTGGGCTACATAGAGTGAGTCCACATGGCTAAAAATAATTGGAGATATAAGATGACTATTCCCGAAATTGAAAATGGTGTCCAGACTACCAATACCCTTAGTAATAATCTCGGTGCAAAAATCACTAAGTTTGGTATAGGTGGCATCTACGTTGCCATGACGATAATATATTTGTGGTTTGGTGGCATGAAATTCACTAGCTACGAAGCAAACGGTATACATGGTTTTGTTAGTAATAGCCCTCTGCTTTCGTGGATGTATAGCTTCCTCAGCATTCAAGGATTCTCAAATTTTCTGGGTGTGCTTGAAATTTCAGTTGGCCTGTTAATCGCTGCACGAGTTTTCTCCCCTAAGCTCGCAATCTTGGGCGGTGTACTTTCAACCGGACTCTTTTTTACGACATTGTCGTTCATGCTGACTACACCCGGTGTTTTTGAGGCATCTCTTGGGTTTCCTGCGATCTCTGTGGTTCCTGGCCAGTTTTTGCTAAAAGATTTAGGCTTGTTTGTCATGTCTATATTTATCGTAGGTACATCACTTACAGCACTGGAGCACAAAAACAAATAAGCCTCACCCGAAACAACTATAAGTTAGATGGCTCCTAAACACATTAGAGAGCCTTTATTTTTATCTTTTAAGTGCTTCAAGTACGTGCCTTACTAGAGGCTGTTGATCTTTGAGTGAAAAATGAACGGCATAGCAACAAGGTATAATGGTTTCGCCAAAAATCAAAAATACCACCGAGAACGGACGTTGCTATGCCAAGGACAATGCTAACAGATAACGCCTAGGAAGCCCTAAAGCAAATACTTAAAGAGACAGGGCGTGTTTACAATAAATATGAACACCGAAATACACTGGAAGGCATACTTTATCGTATGCGCACAGGCATTCAGTGGCGAGATTTGCCTGAAAGATTCGGTCGTTGGAACTCTGTATTTAAGCGCTTTAACCTTTGGTCAAAGAAAGGTGTGTTACAAAAATGGTTTCAAAGCATATCGTCCGATAATGATCCAGAATGGTTGTTTATTGATGGAAGTATTGTCAAAGCGCATCAAGACAGTAGCGGAGCCGCAAGCAGTTCAGATGAAGCGATAGGAAAAAGTCGGGGTGGGAGTTCTACAAAAATTCATCTCGCTGTAGATAGCGGTGGGCTTCCCGTTTATTTTGAAATATCGGGTGGTCAGATAAATGACATTGGTTATGTGAAAAAAACCGATGCAGAAACCCAGGTACTGTTTGAATTTATCGCGCATCGATATGAAAGCGGTAGCCTGATCATCACAGCCAATCACCCGTTTAGTGCATGGGATCAGATCTTCCCAGACAGCATGATGACGGTAGCGGCCATAGATCGGCTGATCCACCACGCGACAATTATAGAATTAGAAGGAGAAAGCTATCGAAAACAACATCAGTTAAAACAAGCTGGAAGTAGGAAAAATGAGAAAACCTAACCGGCCATCATAATTGACGCGAACCGGCCAAGATAGTTGACGCCGAACATGTCAGAATTATCTATAAAAATTGGGAAATTAATCCGTAATAAAAGAATAGAGTTAAACATGACTCAAGAGTTCTTGGCCCTACAGTGCTCTATAGATAGGAGCTACATGGGAAGAATTGAGCGTGGGGAAGTAAATCTAACTGTCGAAAAACTATATGAGATTGCAAAAATATTGAAGATTCATCCTCAACACTTATTACCGAACTTTTAGAAAATTAATTATTTAACAAAAGGTTATAAATTAAATAAAAAACGTAGATAATCTACTGTAATTTTAATTGACATAGTACTATCAGCAACATAATATGCTATTTAGCTGGTTTGAATAGATGTTCTACTGCAAAAAATAAGGATGACAGGTGGCCGCCTGTCATCGAGTTCAAAACCATTAACACGACTAAATATTAGGAGTTCAGAACAAATGAAAGTATATCAGATCAATTATGACCTGCGTAAACAACGTAACTATGATGAGCTTTATGAAAAAATTAGGTCTCTAGGCAATTGGTGTCATCCACTGGAGTCATGTTGGTTAATTGTCTCTGAAAAAACACCATCACAAATTGCAGAGGAATTATTCAAAGTCATGGATGGTAATGATGGCTTATTAGTGACTCGCTTACAAAATGAGGCAGCTTGGTACAACCTTGATTCAAAGGGAATGAAAGATGTTACTACTTGGCTTAAAGAAAACTTAGGCAAAGCTTCTTAAATATGTGAGCCAAGGATGGCTCAATCCCTTTCTGAGTAAATATTTATGGCAAAGTTAAAGAGATTCTTAAAACTGAGCGACCTTACAGAGATTCGTACAGGCTTTACATTTCGAGAAAAGATCGAGGAAGTTGAGTCTGGCAATGCCCACGTATTGCAGATCAAAGACATTCGTAACATAGCAACGGATACATGTAGTTATACGCTTTTTGCAGATGCTTTACCGCAAATTGATTGGCAAGGTAAAGATAACGCAATCGTGTCGCCTGAGTCTGTGTTGCTGCCCTGTCGTGGAGAGTATCTCAAGGCACATTATTTTGTAGGCAATCAAGATCAATCAAAAGCATTACCCTTAATTGTGAGTAGCCAGTTTTTGATAATAATGCCAAATCAAAATGTAGTGCCTGAATACTTATGCTGGTACTTAAACCAACCTCATGTGCAATACGAGTTACGGAAAGAAAGTCAGGGCTCTAAGATGCCAATGCTTAGCGTATCTACAGTCAACCAGTTTGAAGTTGAAATCCCTAGCTTGGATATTCAGCAACGCATAATCGAATTAAACCGTATTTGGGAGCAAGAGCAGATCTTGACCCAACAATTACTTAAAAATCGTGAACAAATGATGATGGGCATGTTTAAACAACTGCTCCAAGGAAACAAATAATGGTTACTCAAATCAATCAAGATACCGTCAATAAAGCCCTTTGGTCGGCATGTGATGTATTCCGTGGCACGGTGAGTGCAGATACCTACAAAGACTATATTTTGACGATGTTATTCTTAAAGTACATCTCTGATGTATGGCAAGATCACTACGATAATTATAAAAATGAACATGGCGATGAACCTGAGCTCATCGAAGAATTAATGAAAAGCGAGCGTTTTGTCCTGCCTCGTGAATCAAATTTCTATACCTTGCATGAGCGTCGCTTTGAACCCGGCAATGGTGAACGTATTGATATGGCTTTGCATGCACTTGAAGAAGCCAATGGTACAAAGCTCAAAGATGTAGGCAAAAGCGTTTTCCAAGATATCTCGTTTAATACCGATAAATTGGGTGAAGAAAAACAAAAGAATACGATTCTGAAAGACTTACTTGAAGTGTTTGCTTCTAAGGATTTAGATCTGAAACCAAGCCGTGTAGGTTTACTTGATGTGATTGGCAACGGTTATGAGTTTTTGATTAAAAATTTCGCCGCGAGTGGTGGTCAAAAAGCAGGTGAATTCTATACACCACCTGAAGTATCGGACTTAATTGCAGAGTTACTTGACCCACAAAAAGGCGACAGCATTTGTGACCCTGCCTGTGGTTCTGGCTCACTATTAATGAAATGTGGTCGTAAAGTTGTAGCGAATCACGATAGCAAAGAATATGCACTTTATGGGCAAGAAGCGATTGGTTCAACTTGGTCATTGGCGAAGATGAACATGTTCTTGCATGGTGAAGATAATCATAAAATTGAGTGGGGAGATACCATTCGTAATCCAAAATTATTGGATAAAAATGGCGACTTGATGCTGTTTGATATCGTGACCGCAAACCCACCATTCTCATTAGACAAGTGGGGTTATGAGCAAGCTGAAAATGATAAGTTTGATCGTTTCCGTCGTGGTTTACCACCAAAGACCAAAGGTGATTATGCGTTTATCTCACACATGATTGAAACGCTAAAACCTGTTACGGGTCGTATGGGCGTTGTGGTTCCACATGGCGTGTTATTCCGTGGCTCATCTGAAGGTAAGATTCGTGAGAAGTTGATTAACGAGAACTTATTAGATGCGGTGATTGGTTTACCTGAAAAGCTGTTCTACGGTACGGGTATTCCTGCTGCGATTTTAATTTTCAAAAAGCAAAAGTCTGATGATTCTGTTTTGTTTATTGATGCAAGCCGTGAGTTTAAGTCAGGTAAAAATCAAAACAATTTAACTGAAGAGAATATTGCCAAGATTATTGCAACCTATCGTGCTCGTGAAAGTATTGATAAGTATGCGTATTTAGCGACTTTGCAGGAAGTGAAAGACAACGATTACAACCTGAATATTCCTCGTTATGTGGATACTTTTGAAGAGGAAGAAGAGATTGATTTGGTTGCTGTACGTGCTGAGCGTGAGCAATTAAAGACTCAACTTGCTGAGCTTGAAGTTCAAATAGCAAAGTATTTAGAGGAGTTGGGTTATGGTGCCTAAAGAATGGGAAATTAAGACTATAGGTGATATTGCAACAGTATCCTCTGGAGGAACTCCAAGCAGAAAAGAACAAGCATATTGGAATGGTGATATTCCATGGGTAACAACGGCTGAAGTTCAGTTTAAAACTATTTTAGATAGTGCTGAAAAAATTACTAAAGAAGGTTTAACAAATTCTTCTGCCAAGCTATTTCCAATAAATACCATTTTAATGGCAATGTATGGGCAAGGTAAGACTAGAGGGCAAGTTGCAAAGTTAGGGATTGAAGCTTCTACGAATCAGGCTTGTGCTGCAATTATTCTATCTTCTGATTATTGCGTAGATTACTACTATCAATTTTTGATCTACCAATATGAAAACATTCGAGATATGTCGAATAGTGGTAGTCAGGAAAATTTGAGTGGATCAATTGTCAAATCAATTCCTGTACTTGTACCTCCTTATTTTGAGCAGGAAAAAATCGCCCAAATCCTTTCAACTTGGGATCAAGCAATTTCGGCTACTGAAAAACTGATTGAAAATAGCCAACAGCAGAAAAAAGCGTTAATGCAACAGTTGTTGACGGGTAAGAAGCGTTTGTTAGATGAAAATGGGGTTAATTTTAGCGAAGGGTGGAATGAGTATTCACTTGGAAATCTAGGAAATACTTTTACAGGGCTGACGGGTAAAACTAAAGATGATTTTGGAAGTGGTGTTCCATACATCACTTACATGAATATCTTCAAAAATAGTCGAATTGATATTAATCAAGTCGATTACGTGGTTGTTAAAGAAGATGAAAATCAGAACTCTGTAAGGTATGGAGATATATTTTTTACAACATCTTCCGAAACTGCTGAAGAAGTTGGTATGTCATCAGTTTTATTGGAAGAAGTAGAAAGACTATATCTTAACTCCTTTTGTTTTGGTTTTAGATTGAATAATTTTAAAGTTTTACTTCCTCAGTTTGCAGCTTATATTCTGCGCAGCAGTAATATTAGAAAGCAAATATCGATTCTTGGGCAAGGTGCAACACGTTACAACTTGTCTAAAAATCAATTAATGAAGTTAATATTAAAATTGCCAACGATTGCAGAGCAAAAAAAGATTGCCGAAATTCTAACGCTTTCAGATCAAGAAATTAAAACCTTGCAGAAAAAACTTGATTACTTAAAGCAAGAGAAAAAAGCACTCATGCAACAACTTTTGACAGGTAAAAAACGTGTCAAGGTGGCTGCCTAATGCTGCAAATCAATCCTAGCTACTACCGCATTATGGCGGGTGCAAAGTCTGTATTTGCTCAAGAGTTTCTAGAAGGCGGCTTTATTGCCGCCAACTGGAACATTGACCAAGACTTAACACATGACTTACCTGATGATTGGCGTGAGTTTAATCACCGTTTTATTCCTGTCTATCTTGAAGCCTTACCTGATAAAACCAAAATTTCAGCAGGCTTAGCCTGTGGCATGTTACACACCATCTGCAAAGGCATTAAACAGGGTGACATTATCCTTACACCTCGTGGGGATGGTCATTACTTAGTTGGTAAAGTCATTTCAGACTATTACTACGTGCCTTCTGGTGAACTAAGCCATCGCAGAAAAGTTGAATGGTTTGAACAGACTTTACCTAGAGAAATGATGTCTCAAGAGTTGAAAAATTCATCGGGATCAGCAGGTGCGGTTTGTAATATCACCAAGTATGCAGAAGAGCTTAAAACGCTTATTGATGGTAAAGAAACAGTTGAGCATCTCGAGCCTGATGAAGTGCTCGAAGACCCAACGGCTTTTGCTTTAGAAAAGCATTTAGAACATTTCTTGGTAGAGAATTGGTCTAAAACTGAGTTGGGGGCAACATACGATATCTATACTGAAGAAGGTCAATTGGTCGGTCAGCAGTATCCATCGGATACAGGTCCTATCGACATTTTGGCAATCAGTAAGGATAAAAAGACATTGCTTGTTGTTGAGTTAAAACGTGGTCGTGCAAGTGATCGTGTTGTGGGGCAAATTCAACGCTATATGGGCTATGTCAAAGATGAGTTGGCTGAGGCAGATCAGCAAGTGAAAGGCGTGATCATTGCCTTAGAAGATGACCTAAGAATTCGTCGTGCTTTGAGTGTGGCTCAGAATATTGAGTTTTATCGTTATCAGTTGAGTTTTAAGCTCAATAAAAGCTAATGCAAAAGTGAAATTTGGCGCTGATTGATCATGTTTGGCGTCACAAAATATTAAATGTATTGTTAGAAACAAGGACGTTTTTAATACTTTATCAACAATTAAAATTTGAGGGCTGTAATGTCAATTTCCCAAATGTTTCAAGACTTTTTAAGCAATATTAAGGTTGCGAATGAAGAACAAATCACGTTGCGTTATCAAGAGATAACATGTGCGTTGAACAAAAAGTTTCGTGATACCGAATCAAAAACATCAAATCAATTACAAGTTGGTTCCTATGGCAGATGGACTGCGATTAAAGGTATTTCAGATTTAGACATGTTGTACATCATGCCATCTTCAAAATGGGAGGATTATAAAAATGGAGGTCAATCAAAGTTATTAAAGGATACAAAAGATGCAATTCTTGCACGTTATCCTCGAACCACTGTGTTTGTAGATCGATTAGTCGTATGTGTCCAATATACGAACTTTCATGTAGAGGTACAGCCTGTATTTAAGCAAGAGGATGGATCATATAAATATCCAGATACTAAAAATGGCGGTAGTTGGAAGATTACAAAACCGCAAGCTGAACTTGATGAAATGCAAAATATGAATAATGCAAAAAATCGAAATTTGCGTCGTTTATGCAAGATGGCTAGAGCTTGGAAAAATAAGCATGGTGTCTCAATGGGGGGCTTACTGATTGATACACTTGCCTATAACTTCATGAAATCTACGACTTACTATGATGATAAAAGCTATATGTATTATGACTGGTTAAGCCGAGATTTTTTTAAATTTTTAGCTGATCAACCTGATCGTGATCATTATCAAGCTTTAGGCAGTAATCAGGATGTTAAAGTTAAAGCTAAATTCCAAGATGCTGCACAAGATGCTTATGATTTATGTTTAGAGGCTATTGATTTAGGTACTGACGATAAAGCTTATAGTAAGTGGCGAATGATTTATGGACGACAGTTTCCTAAAGCACCAAGTAAACAAGCAGAAATGTCGATACGCATTGAAGATATGCGTTATGAACATACAGAGCAGTTTATTGAGGATCAATATCCAATTGATATTCGATATAAGCTAAAAATTGAGTCTAAAGTTACTCAAGATGGTCAAACGATTGATTGGCTAAGAGGATTTAAACGTAGAAAGAAAAAGTTAAATCATGGACGTGGTTTAAGTTTTTATATTGAAGAAAATACAACACCAAAAAATTTACAGAACTATTCTGTGAAGTGGAAAGTGCTGAATAGAGGTGAAGAAGCGAAAAGACGTAATTGTATTCGTGGTCAAATTGTGTTGGATGATGGAAAAGAACGCATTGATGAATATTCAAGTTTTAATGGTGAACATCTAGTGGAGTGCTACATCATTCAAAATGGTGTGGTTGTAGCTCGTGATCGCATTTATGTGCCAATTGAGGATTAAATATGAATCGATCTGATTTTCTTAAATGTATCGCTGAAACTGGCTATAACGTAGGATTTGGAGCGAAAAAACACTTTGCTACTTATGATCTTGTTGAAAAATCCCCAGGATGGATTAGTTTTATATCAATTGCTTTCGGTATTTATTCTTTAGCATTCAAGGAGCTTTCAACAAGCTTTCTTTCAGCATCTTTCACTGTGCTTGGCGTGGTTGGTCTCTATGTCAGTATGTATGATGCAAAAAAAAGTGATTATGAAAAGGCAGGTGTTGAGCTGACTAAAATTTATAATCAGCTTAGAGCTTTATATTACTCAGTCCAAAGTAAAAGTGATTCTGATGATTTAACAAATTTGATTAGTGAATATCAGCAGTTAGAAAGTCAGTATTATTCAGTAGGTCTGAGTAAGCAAATATTGTTCAGTGATTGGTATGCACACTATAAATTCTTTTGGCAACATCAGATTGAATGGGTTGATGAGCAGAAAAATTTTAGTTTTTTTAGGGATAAAGTGCCGTTAAGTTTTTATATGTTCTTGGTGGTATTAATTGTTATGGCTATCTGCTTTATTTATAAAGCAAATCTTAGTGCATGTTTCGCAGTTTTATTTTAAAAGTTTTGGTTTGATATGAATGGTCTCTCAATTAAGTTTCAAGAAGAATACAGTGCTAAGATTCCCGCATTAACATTGTTAATGAATCTGGGGTGGTCGTTTTTACCGCCATCACAGGCACTTGTTGCCCGTGATGGTAAACAAGACCAAGTGGTATTACGCCAAATTTTACGTAAAGAGCTCTCTAAACGTACTTTTCCATTTGCGGGTCAAGAATATCCACTTTCAGCAAAGTCGGTAGACAACTTAATTGCTGAAATCTGTAGCCCAGCTTTGAATGAGGGGCTACTGACCGCTAACGAAAAAATGTATAACCATTTGTTCTACGGTATTCCAGTAACTGAATTTGTAAATGGAAAAAAAGTTAGCCCAACGATTCCATTGATTGATTGGCATAACATCCATAATAATGACTTTTCATATACAGAAGAATTTGCTGTAACACGTTCAGGTGGAGTAGATACACGTAGACCCGATATCATTTGCTTTGTAAATGGTATTCCTTTAGTTGTGATTGAAGCAAAACGCCCTGACAGTCAGGCAAAGAAAGGTCCAACAATTAATGAAGGTATTTCTCAGACACTTCGTAATCAGCGACCTGATGAAATTCCACATCTGTTTGCATATAGCCAACTGATACTCTCTATAAATGGGCATGAAGGTCGTTACGGCACATGTAATACCCCTGCAAAATTTTGGGCTGCATGGCGAGAAGAAGATATTTCTGATGCAGAAATGTATGCGCTTAAAAATAAGAAATTAAGTGCTTCTCAAAAACAGAGCCTATTTTCTTATCGTCCAGTTGATGACTTAAATTGGTATGAAAACCTAATTGCAGGTGGAGACTTAGCTGTTACAGGTCAAGATCAACTGCTGATTAGTCTATTAAAGCCTGAACGCCTACTTGAAATGGTTCGCCTATATACGCTTTTCGATAAGAAAGCAGGAAAAATTGTTGCTCGTTATCAGCAAATCTTTGGTATCAAACGACTTATTGAGCGTATTAGTACGAAGAACAGCAAAGGTGGTCGTGAAGGTGGTGTGATTTGGCATACAACAGGCTCAGGTAAATCTTTTACTATGGTCTTTCTCAGTAAAGCCATGATCTTACATGAAACTTTAAAAAAATGCCGTATTTTGGTTGTCACTGACCGTGTCGATTTAGAAGATCAACTGAGTAAAACCTTTGTATCAGGTGGTGAACTGGCAGGAAAAAAAGACAAGCAAAATGCCATGGCGACTTCAGGCAAACGCTTGGCTGAACAAATTGGTAAGGGTACAGAACGAATCATGTTCTCTTTGATTCAGAAGTTTAATTCTGCAACCAAGCTTCCTGAATGTGTTAACACAAGTTCAGACTTCATTGTCCTGATTGATGAAGGGCATCGAAGCCAAGGTGGTGAAAACCATGTACGTATGAAACTCGCACTGCCAAATGCGGCATTCGTGGCATTTACAGGTACACCATTGCTTAAAGATGAAAAGACCGTTAACAAGTTTGGACCTATTGTTCATGCTTATACAATGCAAAGAGCCGTAGAAGATAAAACCGTAACGCCTTTGCTATATGAAGAGCGCATTCCTGATTTAGATGTAAATGAACGTGCTATTGATACATGGTTTGAGCGCATTACAGAAGGTTTAAATGATCAGCAAAAATCAGATTTAAAACGTAAATTTGCGAGAAAAGGTCAGCTTTATACTGCTGATGACCGTATTCGCCTGATTGCATTAGATATTGCCAATCATTTTGTTAAAAATATTGATGATGGTTTAAAAGGTCAGCTTGCTTGTGACAGTAAAGCCTCAGCGATTAAATATAAAAAATATTTGGATGAAGCTGGTCTATTTGAATCGGCAGTGGTCATGAGTCCACCCGATAGTCGTGAAGGTAATACTGATGTTGATGAATCAACTACCCCTGAAGTGACTCAATGGTGGAAAGAGAATGTCGGTACTCAAGATGAACAATCCTATACAAAACAAGTCATCGAACGCTTTGAAAAAGATGAATCCCTTAAGTTATTGATTGTAGTAGATAAGCTATTAACAGGTTTTGATGAACCTAAAAATGCTGTTCTTTATATTGATAAAAATTTAAAACAGCACAATTTAATTCAAGCAATTGCGCGTGTAAACAGACTTCACCCATTGAAAAAGTTTGGTTTATTAATTGATTATCGCGGTATTTTAAAAGAATTGGATGCCACAATTCTTGATTACCAAGATCTCGCTGCTCGTACCCAAGGTGGTTATGATATTAACGATCTTACAGGCTTATATACTCAAATGAGTTCTGAATACAAACGATTACCTCGTTTGTATAAAGCACTTTGGGCAATTTTTGCTGATGTTAAAAATAAAAATGATCCAGAGCAGTTACGCCAAGTTTTAGTTCCTCGTATTGAAGAACGTAAGGGTGAGTTAGTCGATATTCACTTAAAAGTTCGTGATGATTTTTATGAAGCACTTACAGAGTTTGCAAGTTGTTTAAAAGTTGCGTTGCAGTCAGCAACCTTCTTTGAAGATAAAAGCTTTTCTGATGCAGATCGTCAGCACTACAAAGAAACAGTCAAACTATTTACAAGCTTGCGTCAAATTGTGAAACGAGATGCTGGGGAGACTGTTGACTACGATCAGTATGCAGAGCAAGTCAAAAAACTGATTGATAAGCATGTTGTGGGCATTGAAGTTAAGGACCCTGATGGGGTTTATGAAGTTGGCAAGATGGGTAAAATAGCTCAGCCTGAAGATTGGAGTGAAGAGAAAACACGTAATGAAACGGATATCATTAAAACTCGTGTAACTAAGATGATTGAGCAACAATTGCGTGATGATCCTTATGCTCAGGAGGCTTTCTCTAAGCTGTTACGTCAAGTCATTGAAGAAGCAGAGAAAGAGTTTGATCACCCATTGAAGCAACACATGTTGTTTAGAGAGTTTGAAGAACAAGTTGAAGCTCGTCGTTTAGATGAAATTCCCGATGTGTTCAGTGGTAATAAGCATGCTCAAGCTTATTACGGGGTCTTTAAGAAGCTATTACCTGAAGCATTCTCGATAACAAATCAACAGAATCAAGATAAGTGGATTGAACTCGCTTTCGAGGTTGATCGTTCTGTGATGAGCTCTGTGGCTGAAAACTCCATCAATCCGCAAAATATTGAAGCGGATATCCGTAAAAAATTATTACCTCAGATGTTCCGTGAATGTAAATCCATTGGGAGTGGTATGGATCAAGCAAAAAAAATTGTAGAAATGATCGTACAAATTACTCGGGTTGGTTTAAATGGGCTCTAGGATGAATACGCTGCCAGAGAGAAAGTTAAGCATTGTTTATGGTGATGAAATTATTGATTTTGAGGTGCTTGAAAGTCCTAGTCGTACTCAAAAGATACTGATTAAAGTCTATGCTGATTGTCGGGTGGTTGTATCAACACCGTTAAATACAGATGATCAAACAATTATTGAAGCGGTAAAGCAGCGTAGTCGTTGGATCTATAAACAATTACGAGAGTTCCGTGAACAAAGTAGATTTATCACGCCTCGCAAATATAAAAGTGGTGAAAGCCACTTTTATTTAGGTAAACAATATCAATTGAAAGTGATTCATGATGATACCAAGCCAAAAGGTGTAAAACTTCTAAGAGGAAGATTGGAAGTAAACACCTTGGATATGGGTCTTGAAAGTATTAAATCTTATTTAAATGAATGGTATAGAATCCGAGCAAAAGTCATATTCGAAGCACGTTTGCAACATATTCTAGAACAAGCTTTATGGGTTGAAAATTACCCTGATATTCGTTTGATGACCATGCGAACACAGTGGGGAAACTGCTCCCCATCAGGTTTACTTACGCTCAATCCTCATCTAGTTAAAGCGCCTACAATCTGCATTGATTATGTGATTCTGCATGAACTTTGTCATTTGGTTGAACATAATCATAGTGAGCGTTTCTACCAACTATTGAATCAAGTTATGCCTGATTGGGAGGTAGTGAAAGAGAGATTAGATAACATGGCTGTGAAGTTTTTTGATATTTTATAACAAGTTTGTTTCAGCGGTGGAAATTCGGTAAGGGGGAACTCTTCCATATAATTTATAAACTGATTAAGGTATGTGGCATAAGTGAGCTTAAATTTAAAATATTGTAATTACAAAACAGCAACTTATACATAAAATATCAATGAATGGCTTTTCAGGAAGTTTGTGCAATGTAAGCCTATCGTAAGCTATAAAAAGGGAAATTTAATATCTCCCTTATAGATTACAAATATGAAAGCTGTATTTGAGATGCAAAAAAAAGCTTTTGCTCTAATTCCTCATTCCACAGTCCTTCATCTTCCATACCTTGTTTTATATTTTTGAATATATCATCAGATAAGGTAACAGTAGATGATATAGCTGAATATTGAGCTTGAGGTAAGCATTCATTCAATAAACCTTTCATAGTATTGATCAGTTTATTTCGCCAAATAGTTGTTCGTTTTGATTTATATTGCTCAAATTGATCTTCGGCAACGGAAAGAAGTTCTTGTATTTTTTCACCAATATCAAAACGAACTTGTACCCACGAATTTCACTTGCTAATGGTGAATTTTTTACAAACTCATACAGGGCGTGTTATGTAATTATTTGAAGTTAATTGCTAGTCATGGTTTATTGCCGGCATATATAATGAAATATTAATTAATTGCTTATGTTATCGTAGGGTTGGGTTGATATGCCTATTTTATGAGCGAATTAAAAGAAGGACGGCAATGATCGATGAAGACTATTTCAAATACAGAGAAGCCAATTTATTAGCTCAATGGGATAAAAAACTTGCCACGGTACTAAAAATTCAAGAACTTGAGGCAGAACTCAAAGAATTTAGCTATATCCAAACATGTCGCAAAGATAAAAATACAGCAAGCTATGCACGTTTAGAACGTAGTATAGAAGGGTTTAGAAACCGCATAGCCCGCTTAAAAAAACAACTTTATACGACCTAATCATCATTTTTAACAAAGCAGTGTTAGTACACTAAAATGATTGAATAGCTTAGGTCAATCACTGAACTTTAGTCAGATGTTTAGATGTTCTCACCTCGAATCACTTGCTAGTATCTCGAGAGAAAATTCTATTTGTATTTATTACTGTTTTTAGAAAACTATCAGTGTAAATTTACGGTCAAAATAGCCATAGATCTTTTATTAATTTAACGTAATATTCTGTTTATGTAATTTTAATATTTATATTTATTTATAAAACTAGGACTTACGCACTATCATTTATAGATTCTCTGTGGTAGCAGATGATTTTTATCGAGAATAAAGTCATCAATGAAGTCTTTGATGATTGGTCTAAATAAGTTCTTTTGCCAACGATATACATTTTCAAAGATCCGCTCAAACTGGTTCTTTTGTATCTCGACGTAGGCCATCAAGGCTGCAAAAATATGATTCAAAATCAGTTTAGATCGTCTTACCTGAAACTTTTCAATATGACAAACCTGTTTAATCACTCAGTGATATTGTTCTATTTTCCAATGACTTGAATGTAATTCATAAAAACCCTCAAAGGACAATAAATCATCTTCATCTTGATACACAATATAAAACCTCTGCTGTTCTTTTAACTGAGTCTTAAATAATTGTACAAAGCCAAAATCTTTGAGCCAGACCACTTGACCCTGATGAAAATTCGGCAATAAACGCAGTTGAAACCATTGTCCTTTTTCAGGGGAAACCTTACGGTTACTGTCGACACCAAACATAAATCGAATACCATATTTTCTTATGGTTTTTAGATTTTCAGTCGATGAATACCAACTATCACCTGTAATAAATTGAATCTTTGCACCCCAACTAAGTACTTCACTTAACATATCCATAAAGTAATCATTCTTGGTTTTACCCTCAGATTTGTCATAAATTCGGAAATTAATTGGAATATTTTGACCATTCTGATCTGTCGCATACAGGGTAATGAGATTAATCCCCTTGACGGATCGGTGGTGTTTGCCTGACCAAAAATAGCTAACCAAGTCCATATGTTGACTATATGGTTTATCTAAAACAGTATCATCAATACTGACTATAAGTTTATTATTATCAATATGTTGAATTGCTTCTTGATATAGGTCGTGAGGTGTGTAGTCTTCACGCTCCAGAAAGCGATTTACACTATCATGCGAGATATTATAAGTCTCGGCAAGTTGTGTGCAGCTAATAGAGTTCGGTTCTGTCATGAGAAAGCCCATATAAATGGGTAATGTACAAGTTGCTGTAGAAGCATGTTTAGTTCGTCTGATCACAGATACTTTATAAACTATTTTAATACTTTTTTGAATCCGTCAATGCGTAAGTCCTAATTAATGTTAAATATGTTTTAAAATTGTAAATTACGTGATATATTTCACACAATTATGTGTGGCTACTCATTAGGGTTAATTAAAACTTTAATTAGGACAAAAATAAAGGTCAGATTGAAGTTGTTCACTTTCATTATTGATGAAAAATGTCCCACCGATGGAGGAGAATTTTTGTGATAAAAGTTAATAAAATCTTTTATTTATTTATTTGTGCTATTGTTTTCTTATATACATCTATTTTACATGCTGCTGTTGATATTGTTGTCAATGAGAATGATAGTCCTGACCCAATCGCAGCAGGTGGGACATTAACTTATACTCTGAATGTAGCTAATAATGGTCCTGATGATTCGACAGGAGTTAGTTTGACGGCGGCGTTACCTGCAACAGTAAGTTTGCAAAGTGTCGTTTCTTCGCAGGGGACATGTACAGGTACAACAACAATTACTTGTAGTCTGGGTAATATTGATAATAATGCGGCAGTCAATATTGTGATTAAGGTGACTGTACCCACCACACCAGGGACATTAACCAGTACCTTCACAGGTTCAAGTGGTCAAATTGATACTAATTTAACCAATAATAGTAAGATTGAAACAACAACAGTTGTACAAAGTGCTGATTTGCAAATCACAAAAACGGATAGTGCTGATCCAGTATCAGAGGGGGCGACTTATAATTATGTGCTGGCGATCAAGAATTTAGGGCCTTTTGCTCATACTACAGCAGATACAGTGACTGTAACAGATAATATTCCATCCAGTATGCGTCTACAAAGTCTACCCAGTGGTACTAATTGGACTTGTAGTAGTTCTGGTGGTACAACATTTCCCCAAAATGGACCAGTTGTTGTAACGTGTCAGAGAAATATACAAGCCAATAATGCCTTGGCAGTCAATGCAAGTTTTCAGAATATTACAGTACCCGTCAAGGCATTGGCTTATGGGACGGTAACCAATGAAGCCAGCGTGAGTTCAACGATGGCTGATAAAAACACTGCCAATAATACGGTTACAGAAAATACTTCGGTAAATCAGGCGGTTGATTTAAGTGTGGCAAAGGTACTTACCAATACGTCAAATACTACCATTGGGACGAGTACACAGATCGGTGCAGGTGCGACTTATCGGTATCGTCTAACACCGTCTTTAGTCATTGGGGATACAGCAGGTGCAACGGTTCGAGTCACGGATCCATTACCGAATAATATACAGGTCACTACTTCACCAACAGTATCTGGTAATTCAGGGGTATGGAGTTGTGATTATAGTCCAAGCCAGACTTTACCTTTTACGGTATCAGCCAGTAACCCTGTGAGTGTCATTTGTGACTCTTCAACACCCTATGTGAATACCAGTACGACAACACAAAGTCTGGGGATTATCCAGTTTGATTTTATCCCAACTCAAGGGGGTACATTGACTAATGCGGCAACAGTAGGTTCTGTGGGTAATATCTTAACTGATATTGCAACCAGCAATAATACAGCTTCAGTGACACATACAGTGAACGGAAATGCCGATCTGAGAATTACTAAAACTGTCAATGGTTCTGGTGCTGTACGTGCTTTAAACTCTACAGCAACTTACACGCTTGCTTATCGTAATGCGGGTACATCTCCAATCCCTGCTGGAACAACAGTAACGATTACTGATACGTTGCCTAGTGGTGTTCAAATTACGGCGATTACTGCGCCAGCTGGCTGGAGTTGTCCAACTGCAAGCACAGCTTCTCCCATTAATGGACCTACAACCATTACATGTACACTGACCAATGGTCTGGTGGTATCAAGTAGTAATAATGGTAGCATCACACTGTCCGCAAAATTTACCAGTACTGGGGTGAAGCAAAATATTGGCAATATTAGCTCTGTCATATCCGATCCTGATCTGAGTAATAACCAGTCAGACAATACGCTGACGATTGTAGATACATCAGGAGGTGGTACTTATAGTGATTTGTCAATTGTTAAGGACGATACCGTATCAGGCAATACTACTTATGGACCTGATCCTGTGGCAGTAACAGGTAATGTACGCTATCGCTTACGTGTAACCAATAATGGACCATCTAATATGCCAACGGGTCGTACAGTGACAGTAACGGATACCATTCCTGTCAATTCTACCATTGTGAGTTATGCACCCACTGTATCTACCCAAGGCTGGAGTTGTAGTGATACTGGCACGGTGATTACCTGTATCCGCACTGTGAGCGCTTCATCTACCTGGACGGTAAATACAACCAATGATATTGATGTGGTATTAAAAGCCAATAACGGCACAACAATGACTAACTACTCACAAGTAGTGACCACAAACGATCCAATAGGCAGCAATGATACTGCCCAACAGCAAACCACTATTCTGGATGATGCCAATTTAAAACTGGTTAAAACAGTGTCAGCCACTAGTGTTTATATGGGACAGAGCTATACCTATACTTTTGTGGTGACGAATCAGGGGCGAACTGCTGTACCAGTGGGAGCGTCAAATGCTATTCGTTTGGTTGATAGTATGAATCCTGATCCAGGGGCAACACTGGTGTCTACGACAGCGACAGCCAATGGCTGGACTTGTACCACAGCAGGAACAGGAAATGTCACTCCCTTGACTTGTGATTATGCAGGTGGTCTGGCAGTGGGGGCGAGTACTTCATTTACTGTGACTGTGACACCTAGGACGGTTGGGACGGCACGTTCAAATACAGCCAGTATCAGTTTTGTCAGTACTGCTGTTGTTGCTGATCCAGATTTTACAGATAATAGCAGTACTGTGACCTTAGATGTACTGCCAAGTGCTGATTTGCAGATCGGCAAAAGTGCTTCCTTAACCACGGTTGCTGCTGGTCAGAACCTGACCTATATTTTAACCGCCAGAAATAATGGTCCTAGTGTTGCTACCAATGTTACTGTTATTGATACTTTACCGAGTAATGTGACAGTGATGTCAATCACACCAACAGGCGCTGGTACTTGTCAGCAGGACGTACCTACAGCAGGAAAAATTCAGTGCCAATGGGCAAGTTTAGCCAATAATACTACGCAATCAGTGACAGTGGTGGTGCGTCCCCAACAGGCAGCAGCAGGTACAAACATCATAAATACCGCCACTATTAGTTCCGATATTTATGATGCTGTGAGTACCAACAACACATCTTCAGTGTCTACAACAGTAACTTCTGCTGTCATTGATCTGGTGATCAATAAATCAGATCTGGTTGATCCTGTTGCGCAAAACGGCACTGTGGTTTATACGGTAACAGTAAATAATCTGGGGCCTTCGGTTGCAACCAATGTGATAGTCACTGAAAACTTGCCTTATACTTATCTTGAATTTATAGATGCCACCCCTCAGCAGGGAAGTTGCACAACACCAAATAGCAGTCATCAAATGCTCTGTAATCTGGGAAGTGTAGAGGCGGGTCAAACAATAACGATTACTATCCGTATGTTGGCAAAGTATATTGGTACCGATGTCAATCAGGTCAGTGTTCAGGCAAGTGAAACAGATAGTTTAACGACCAATAATAGTGATAGTGAAAATACCACAGTGCAACTTGGAACAGATGTTCAGGTCACCAAATTGGTCGATAGTACAAATATTTATGTTAATCAATCTTTTTGGTATACCATTAATATTTTCAATGAGGGGCCTGCAAACAGTAATGTGACTCTCACAGATACTATTCCTGTAGGAATTGATTATGTTTCCTATACCATAACAGGGGGAAGTTGTACTTACAATAGTAGCAATAAGACCCTGACTTGCAACATGGGGTTAATGACTCCAGCTACAACTAAGCAAGTCAGAGTACAGGCAGTTTCCAGACAATTAGGGACGATTATCAATACAGCAAATGTAAGTGGTTCGACACCTGAGCTTATTTTGGATAATAACCAGTCTAGCGTGAGTGTTAACTCACAACTGATTGTTTCAGGAAGGGTATTTAATGATAATGGCGGCACAGTAAATAATATTTTTGCTAATGCCTATAATGGTGTACAAGATACTGGCGAGAATGGGATTGCTGGTGCGAGGATTCAACTGACCAATTGTATTAGTAGTATTATTGCAGAAACCACAACCAATGCAGCAGGTGATTATCAGTTTATTCGTAATGCAAATCTGCCAAGTCCCTATTGTATTATAGAAACTAATACGCAAAATTTTACCTCAGTTAGCGGTGTTGCCAATTACACACGTAGTACCGATACCATTAGCGTGGCAAATAGTACTGTAGCCAGCTATACCACAGGAAATTTTGGCGATGCTAATCTGAGCGTGATACTCATAGAAGATGGGCAACATACCATTAAAGCAGGAGAAGTGACTGACTATCCACATCGACTGATCAGTTACGCGCCTGTGAACATTACCCAGATGGTACAAAATCTGGCACAACAGCCAGCTTCCAGTACAGATCAGGTATGGCAGGCTATTATCTATCAGGATACTAACTGTAATGGCAAAGTGGACGCGGGGGAAAGTGTATTTAACCCCACCACAGGTAGCCCAATCCTGTTACAGCCAGCAACCGACATCTGTCTGGTACAGCGTGTCCTGTCGCCAAGTAATGCCTATGCAGGCGCACAGCAAATGACCCGACTACAGGCCAGCTATCAGATTAGCCTGAGTAATCCATCGCAAACGATCACAGGACAAAGCAACCAGCGACAGGATACCACCCTGATTGGCAGTGCAGGACTTGATTTGCAGAAACGAGTACGTACCGTTGCCACGTGCCCATCAACAGTGAGTGACAGCACTTCTTTTGCGATCAACAATCAGGCGACCAGCCAACAAAAACTGGAGTATGAGATCACCTATAAGAACAATAGTGTGAAAGTGTTGCAAAATGTAAAGCTGAAAGACAGTGTGCCATTGGATACAACGTTTGGTAGCATCAATTGCCAGTCTACCCCTTCAGGCATTACAGGTTGTACAGCAACCCATAACAATGGCCAGCTAGAGTGGGTGTTGACAGGTAATCTGCCACCTTCTGCTACGGGTACAGTGAGGTTCTGTGTTTCACCGTGATGGGGTGGTTATTGCAAAATGCTCAGGAAGTCTGGCTGTTAGCTACTTGCTGGGTGTTTTGATAGGGGGAGGAGTTCTGAATTCTCAATTAAAGGATTCATATTGATGTCATAAAAGTGAAAGATTATTTATAGGATTTTAAGATGATAGGACTTACGCATTGACGGATTCAAAAAAGTATTAAAATAGTTTATAAAGTATCTGTGATCAGACGAACTAAACATGCTTCTACAGCAACTTGTACATTACCCATTTATATGGGCTTTCTCATGACAGAACCGAACTCTATTAGCTGCACACAACTTGCCGAGACTTATAATATCTCGCATGATAGTGTAAATCGCTTTCTGGAGCGTGAAGACTACACACCTCACGACCTATATCAAGAAGCAATTCAACATATTGATAATAATAAACTTATAGTCAGTATTGATGATACTGTTTTAGATAAACCATATAGTCAACATATGGACTTGGTTAGCTATTTTTGGTCAGGCAAACACCACCGATCCGTCAAGGGGATTAATCTCATTACCCTGTATGCGACAGATCAGAATGGTCAAAATATTCCAATTAATTTCCGAATTTATGACAAATCTGAGGGTAAAACCAAGAATGATTACTTTATGGATATGTTAAGTGAAGTACTTAGTTGGGGTGCAAAGATTCAATTTATTACAGGTGATAGTTGGTATTCATCGACTGGAAATCTAAAAACCATAAGAAAATATGGTATTCGATTTATGTTTGGTATCGACTGTAACCGTAAGGTTTCCCCAGAAAAAGGACAATGGTTTCAACTGCGTTTATTGCCAGATTTTCATCAGGGTCAAGTGGTCTGGCTCAAAGATTTTGGCTTTGTACAATTATTTAAGACTCAGTTAAAAGAACAGCAGAGGTTTTATATTGTGCATCAAGATGAAGATGATTTATTGTCCTTTGAGGGTTTTCATGAATTACATTCAAGTCATTGGAAAATAGAGCAATATCACCGAGTGATTAAACAGGTTTGTCATATTGAAAAGTTTCAAGTAAGACGATCTAAACTGATTTTGAATCATATTTTTGCAGCCTTGATGGCCTACGTCGAGATACAAAAGAACCAGTTTGAGCGGATCTTTGAAAATGTATATCGTTGGCAGAAGAAATTATTTAGACCAATCATCAAAGACTTCATTGATGACTTTATTCTCGATAAAAATCATCTCCTACCACAGAGAATCTATAAATAATAGTGCGTAAGTCCTAAAAACAATAAATTATTTAATTTTTATTAAATATAGGTATATATATCCATACAACACTGCTAAAGCTGCTTATCAGAGAACATGTAAAGAATTCCAACAGCCTGAGTTAACTTATAGTGAACGTTGTAAAAACTGGCTACTTGAACACCAACAGGAAATCTTTAGAACAGATATAGAGGTCAAGGAGATTGCTAAAAACTTGAATCAGACCGAACGGCAAATTATGTATGCACGTAAAGAACTTAAACTTTTTTATTAGACAATATTGGACGGCGCAATGATAAAAAAGCATGGGTAGAAAAATATTGGAATGAACCCACTGAATTGAGTATTAACCAACTTCAACGGAAATATAACCTCAGCTTTGATTAAGTTTGTTATAGGCGAAAGCTACTCAAGCAGCTCAAGGGAAATGACACAAATAGACAAAACCGTCTGAGCATAAATATACTTTTTGCTGTAAAATGCGCTCACGTTTAAAAAAATCTAAATAAGAAGCGATGTTCTATAATAAGATAGCCCCTCAGGGGGGGCTTTTCTTATCGCACAGATGACTTAGAAAGGGTGTGGTACTGCAAAATATTTAGCTGATAATGTGTGTGATTCATAGAGATCGTTTCAATTTAGCGATCTCTAAATCCATCTTGTAATTGGCGTGTTGAATCCGTTCATTTGATGGGTTGTATTGCTTCTGGACCTCATCAGAGAAAGGGGTTTCTTCACATAATTCAAAGTACCTTTCCATCGGTGTTTTACCTTTCAAAGCTGAATGTGGTCTCATCCAGTTATAGTAATGCTGCCATTCGGCTAGCTTGTCTTGGATATCTTCAGAATTAATATCGACAGTAGCGTAGAACTCAGATTTATCAGTCTTTTGAGAACGCTCTACCTTGCCATTCAAATGAGGTGAACCTGGTTTATTTGGTCTAAATTTGATTCCATGCTGCATCAATTTTTTCTGTACTTTTTCAGCAAAAAATTCCCGCCCACGATCGGTCTGTATTCGCTGTATGGGAAAAGGCATTTCTTCAATTACGCAATCTAAAAAGTCGAGCGTATTCGCTGCTGTTCGGCGTTTATATATCCTTAAAACGCGATATCGTGTGCAGTCATCGATAGATGTGTACTGATATAGCCCAGGACCCAATTTACAGGTATCCATTTGAATTCTATCGCCTGGTAATGGGCGCTCATAACGAATGAAATCTGCTTTAGGACGGATTTTTTTAATCGGTTTGACTTGATAAGTGTATAGTACTAGATGGATAGTCGCTTAGGACAACGAGATTCTGTGTAGCCTCATCAATTCTGATGTGTGCTGAATTAGCAGGAGACTTTCACTTGGGAGATTTTAGGCAGCGAACCAATAAAAGTCTTCTGCCATTTGATTTGGTGTCTTAAAATCCAAGCCTTTTTGAATTCTTCGCTGATTATAAAATAACTCTATATATTTTGTAATATCCGCTTTGGCTTAGATCGGGCGAATACTGTTTTGTGCCTGCTAAAGTTCCAGCCTTTGCTTTGTTATTCCAGTTCGAAAGGGTTTGCATTGAAATGCCAAGTTGTCTAGCGGATTCCGATACATTACCTTGGTTCTCTTCAATGGCTTTTATGGCTTCAGCTTTAAATTCTGCGGTGTAAGTCTTCTGTTTCTTGCTCATGGTAAACTCCTAATGAGTATGTATAGTTTACCAAGTTAAACCCTCCTGTTTTTTAAGCACACATCACTTTTACTCATGCCTCGCTTTAGCCAATCATAAAAGCGAGAAACGGATACACGAAGTAATCGAGCCATTAAAATAATCGGAAATAAGTGGCTTTGCGATTTCATATAGGCGTACCTCACTGACTTTCTTTGGCAAAGTACGCTGCTGCCTTTTTTAAAAATTCACGTTCCATTTCAGCTGTTTTGAGCTGTTGTTTAAGCTTCTTATTTTCTTCGAGTAAGGCGTTTAGATCGGGCGAATACTGTTTTGTGCCTGCTAAAGTTCCAGCCTTTGCTTTGTTATTCCAGTTCGAAAGGGTTTGCATTGAAATGCCAAGTTGTCTAGCGGATTCCGATACATTACCTTGGTTCTCTTCAATGGCTTTTATGGCTTCAGCTTTAAATTCTGCGGTGTAAGTCTTCTGTTTCTTGCTCATGGTAAACTCCTAATGAGTATGTATAGTTTACCAAGTTAAACTCCTAATGAGTATGTATAGTTTACCAAGTTAAACCCTCCTGTTTTTTAAGCACAGATCACCAACACCTAATTTTCTGACTATGGCCGCTAATGGTTCATGTGAGTTCGCCAGTACACACTCTATCGCTTGTTGTTTAAATTCAGGACTAAAGCGTTTAGCCATTTCTTGTATCTTCAAAGTTAACATTATGTTAGCTTTAGGGGGAATCATTGTCCATTATTTTGGCTAGGATCACCACTAAATGTGTATAATTTGTAAAATTTAAAACTGCAATGAAAAAAATGTTGAAATTTGATATAGAACAAAATTTTGAGGAATCCTACTTATTAGCTGACGATGAGCATACATCTTATAAATTATATAAGTGTGTAGATGAGGATAGTGATGTCTATTTGGTAAAATTATGGGAAAAAATATTTGATCAAAGTGTAAAAGAAATTTGGTTGCAAGAAATAAGACAGCTAATTTTTTTAAAAAACTCACCAAATGCAGAAAAATATTTATTGATCATAGATGATGCAAAAGAATATGAAGATTGTTTTGTAACAACCTACAAAATTAAGATTGATGAAATTGATTATGAGACTTTTTATAAAAAAAATACTAATTGGAATAGTAAAGGTAAATTAAGGGATAAAGAATTAAGGTTTAAGATATGGGGAAATTTAAAGAATATAGCAGAAGGCTTAAATCTATTACATGAAAATGGTTTTTTGCATAGGAGTATTAATACAAAATCAATAATTGTAAATATTGATGATGAAATACCAAGTGATTTTAAGTTAACTGGCTTCGAATGGATGCTTGAGTTAGGTAGATTCAACTATAATAAAAAAAATTATGGGGTTCTTCTAGAAAGTTCATATAATAATGATTGGATGGATTATTTAAGGTTGGCTGAAGAAATATTTAATATAAAAAAAATAAAAGAAATAGATGAAATATTTACTCGAAAAGAAGTGTATTTCTTCTATAAACATATGAGTTCTAAGAAAATAAATGATGAAGATATTTTAAACGATTTAGATGAAATTTTACAGCAATTAGACGTTCAAGAGGAGAATAGTACGGAATATTATTTACATATTATTACTAGAAAAGAGGACGATTTTTTAGGAGAAATAAATAAGTTAATAGAAGGAGTTGATCATGGAAATATAATTGAATTTATTAAAAGTGATATTAATAAGCTTAATAAAGTTGGTATGTTTAAAGCTTTACACTATAAGCAGGGTGTGAATAAGTATTTTATTCAAGGTGAGAAGTTTTTATACAACATAGAAAAATCTAAAAATTTCATGGGTGTTTATACAACAGATAAAATGGTTTTAATTGATATATATCAAAGTATTCCTTTTTATGCTAAACACGAAAAAGAGTTTAAAGAGTTTGATATTGTAGTAGATGTAGGGCGGGAAAAAAATAAAAAAAATGATTGGTCTAGATTGTTATCAGCTTTTAAAAATAAAATTGAACTAGATGAAAATGTGAAAAACTTCATTAATAGTATTCTTATATCTCAGGCTATAGATATTGCTGATTATTACTCTCAAATATACTCGGTTGAAGTGGTAGATATTTTGGAGGATAAGGAAAAAATTAAAGTAAAATTAAATACTGATTTGCAATCTGAAGCAATTAATAGAGCTCTTTGTAAAAAAACAGTTTCTGAGTGTTTTAATAAGTTTTATAGGGATAATCCAGATGTGGAATGGATAATTTCTAACGTTAAACCTGAAAATAAGAGAGAGTTTTATAGTGCTCATGGTGAGGATAATGAAGATTTTAGATACAGATTATTTTCTAGTGGATTTAATAAAAATTATGAGTATTTCTTAGATTCTAAAATAGACTCTGAAAATCCAGAAAAAATTAGCGAAGTGGTCGGTAAAATAAATCAGCATATGTTTATGTATCCGAAGTCATTATTAGGAAATCATTCTTCGCTTTTAAGAAAAAATAAGGCTATAACATTACTTGTTAAAAATACAAACCTATTAAATAGTCTTATATTTCCAAAGAAGAATACAAAAATCTATAACTCTAAGCTTCAATATGTTGATGGTTATCAAGAACTGGATGATTCAAAAAAAGAAGTATTTGAAAAAGCTTTAAACACATATCCAAATTATATAGTTCAAGGTCCTCCAGGAGTAGGAAAAACATTTTTAGTCAAAACTTTAGTTGAACAGATCTTCAAAAATGAACCATTTAGCAAAATAGTATTAAGTGCTCAAAGTCACTCTACTGTAGAAGTGTTGAGTGATGAAATTGATAAATGTGAATTTGAAAAAAAATTAGTAATGATCAAAGCTTTTAATAATAGTGATCATGAAGCTAAATCAATTATATCTAATACATTATTGGAGCATTTAGAACCCGTATATATCAGTAAATTATGGAAAGAATCATATTCTACAAATATAGATTTAAGACAGGATATGGATAAGTTTAAGCATAATAAGGAAAATTATAATTTTTATGATAAAATTTTAAGCAGTGCAAATATTATAGGACTTACGCACTATTATTTATAGATTCTCTGTGGTAGGAGATGATTTTTATCGAGAATAAAGTCATCAATGAAGTCTTTGATGATTGGTCTAAATAATTTCTTCTGCCAACGATATACATTTTCAAAGATCCGCTCAAACTGGTTCTTTTGTATCTCGACGTAGGCCATCAAGGCTGCAAAAATATGATTCAAAATCAGTTTAGATCGTCTTACTTGAAACTTTTCAATATGACAAACCTGTTTAATCACTCGGTGATATTGCTCTATTTTCCAATGACTTGAATGTAATTCATGAAAACCCTCAAAGGACAATAAATCATCTTCATCTTGATGCACAATATAAAACCTCTGCTGTTCTTTTAACTGAGTCTTAAATAATTGTACAAAGCCAAAATCTTTGAGCCAGACCACTTGACCCTGATGAAAATCTGGCAATAAACGCAGTTGAAACCATTGTCCTTTTTCTGGGGAAACCTTACGGTTACAGTCGATACCAAACATAAATCGAATACCATATTTTCTTATGGTTTTTAGATTTCCAGTCGATGAATACCAACTATCACCTGTAATAAATTGAATCTTTGCACCCCAACTAAGTACTTCACTTAACATATCCATAAAGTAATCATTCTTGGTTTTACCCTCAGATTTGTCATAAATTCGGAAATTAATTGGAATATTTTGACCATTCTGATCTGTCGCATACAGGGTAATGAGATTAATCCCCTTGACGGATCGGTGGTGTTTGCCTGACCAAAAATAGCTAACCAAGTCCATATGTTGACTATATGGTTTATCTAAAACAGTATCATCAATACTGACTATAAGTTTATTATTATCAATATGTTGAATTGCTTCTTGATATAGGTCGTGAGGTGTGTAGTCTTCACGCTCCAGAAAGCGATTTACACTATCATGCGAGATATTATAAGTCTCGGCAAGTTGTGTGCAGCTAATAGAGTTCGGTTCTGTCATGAGAAAGCCCATATAAATGGGTAATGTACAAGTTGCTGTAGAAGCATGTTTAGTTCGTCTGATCACAGATACTTTATAAACTATTTTAATACTTTTTTGAATCCGTCAATGCGTAAGTCCTATATTATTTTAACAACTACAAATTCTAAAACAATCGAAAAAATGCTTGATAATAATTGTTATTTCGATTGGAGTATAATGGAAGAGGCAGCAAAAGCTTCGACTAATGATCTTATTAGTCCACTTCTTCTATCTTACAAAAGGTTATTAATTGGAGATCATAAACAATTACCAACTTTTTTTGAAAAAGATTTCAAAAAAATTATGGTCCCAGAAAATTTAAATTTGGATAAAATTATAAGTTTTATAACAAAGGGGAAATTTAAAAATAGTATAGTTCATGATAGCGGTTTATATAGTTTGCTAGAAATATTTACAGATATAAAACCAAAGTTAAATGATGATGATGCTGATATGGATGAGTTGCTAAAATTTGTACAAGATAAATATTTACCTGCCATAGAAAAATCTATTGAATATTATTCACTTTTTAAATATTTATTTGAGGAAGTTGATATTAATAAATCGAATAAGTCGAAGATTAACTTTGGTAGTATGATATCTGAGCAATATAGGATGCATCCAGATATTTCTAAAATTATTACAAAAGTATTTTATGATTATAAGTTGTTAGATAATGAATCAAGAAAGGTTTTTTATTTAGATGATTGTAATAGACCTTTTTATTTTAAAGATTTTAAGAAGGTAGATTTAGAAAACTCTAAAAGATTTACTTGGTTAAATGTAAAGGAGCCTTATTCTGATTCAAGTGTTATAAAAATTTTAGAGGAAAACTTTGTTAACAAATCTGAGGTTTTAATAATTGAAGATATCTTAAATTGTATTTATAAAAAATCTAATTTTATTAAAAAACCATCAATTGTTTTATTATCCCCTTACGCTAAACAAGTTAATTATATTAATGAATATTTAAAAACTAATGGTGTCTTAAAGGAGCTAATTAGAAAAGATTTTGAAATTATATCTGAGAATGAAATTTGCAAAACTTGTGATTCATTCCAAGGTGGCGAAGCTGATTTGGTGATTATTAGTCTAGTTAGAAATAACATAAATAATGATATTTATAGTGCTTTGGGCTTTTTAATAGATGAACGAAGAATGAATGTTATGTTTAGCAGAGCTAAATTTCATCTCATTATTGTTGGTTCTATAGGTATGTTTGATTATTGGGTCAATAGTGCATTGAATCATAAAGAATTGCCAATTGAGGCAGCTTTTATTGAGCAGTTGATAAAATTGGTACGTAATCCTCAATATTGCACATTCCATGATGCCTCTACTCTATAAGATGAAAAATTATGAAAGCACAATCAGCAAAAAATAATCATTATTTAGTAGCTATACCATTTGGATATTCTATTTCTGATGTTACTTTACGGAAGAGCTCACAATGGAGTGTTTTGGACCTTATTGTTATTAGAAGAATTGCACGTGAAAGAGTAACTTTAGACGATCTTGTGGCTGAATCAAATTTAAATAGGCAACTGCTTATACAGATCATTTTGCCATTTATTAAACTTGATTGGATTACATTGGTTCAAGATGAAAATAAAATTTATTTGCAGATTACTGCCTATGGACTAAGAGTGGCTGATATGAAATCTTTACCACAATCACCAAAAAAAATTAATACTAAGAGAGAGTTTATTGTTAATTTTACAAATGGTGATCACATCGGTCTGCTGAATAATAATATTAATTTATATAGTTATACTCAAGTTAAAGAGTTTGAAAGAACTTATGATAATTTTATTTTCTTAGATGATATTAGTAATAATCATTTTAAAATTATCGATGTAAATAAAGCTGAAAAATGTATAATAAAAGATGATGAAGAGATTGTTACTTATATACCACCAGTTAATTTGTTTTTAACGACTAGCGATTATAAATACGTTGTATTTAATATTAATGTTGTGAAAGGTGTTGTCCATAGTTCATTTAAGACTAAGTTTGATAATGAGCAATCTGAAAATAGCAAAGGAATTTTTTCTGCTACATCGTTAAAGCAGATATCAAATCATATCGCTGAGAGGTTACATGCTAAAAGTAAGGCTTCAGTTCGGAAAGTAAATTCTAGTTATACACCATTAGATCTGGAACCAAGCTATGAATTCAATATCTTACGTGAAAATATTGAGTTGATTCTTGGATCTACGAAACATTTAGAAAACTTTAAGTCAGCTTTTAATGATTCAAAAAGCTATGTGATAATTCATTCGACTTTCATTGGTAAATGGAATTTTAATTTCACAATAGACTCAATTATTTCTGCATTAAAGAGGGGCGTAATTGTTTATTTATTGTGGGGTAAAGATCAAATGATTGAAGATGACAGTAATTTTGATGCGATAAAAGAATATTTTGAGAAAATAGAGAATGACTATTATGGCTTATTCTATTTACATAAAATTCAAACAGGATCTCATGCAAAATTTATTATTTTTGATACACAAGAGTCAGATTGCATCTCGATTATTGGCTCATGTAATTGGTTCTATACTAATTTTGATAGATATGAAGGCTCAGTTTTAATTAAAGATAATGATTTCGCAAAAAAGTTATTAAATCTAGCAGCTAGTATTGCGACGGGTCGCAGTTATTTGTCAAATGAGTTAACAAAAAAATTATCGAGATTAAGTAATCAAATTCCTCCATCTAAATCTCTTGAGGGACATGAAGATGATCAAATTGCTAAAGTTAATCTACTTTTAAAGTATGACCACTATAAAGTGCTGAATTTAGCTCAGCGAGCAAAAGAAAGAATATATATTCTTAGTGACAAAATTTCTTTTAATATTAATAGGGCTGTATGGGCAGGATTAAAGCATTCAAAAGCACAAAAAATTAAAGCTTGGTATACATCTGATTCAGAGCAACTTACACATGATCAAATTCAAAGATTTAGTCAGACTTTGAAAAATGAAGTTAACGAAAAAATTAATTTGAAACACGATACAAGTAGGAAACGAAATCATAGTAAAATTTTAGCTTGGGACAAAAATCACATTGTCATTACTAGCTTAAATTGGCTTTCTGCGAACTCGTTATCCACGCAAGCAAATGACTTTGACAATAATCATGAGATAGGTGTATATATCAATCATCCTAAAATTGAACAAGAGTTTGTTCAGCATTTTAATGGTTCCTAATTAATTAGGAATATGATATTTGTATCACCGTGTGTCTCATTATTTTTTTATTTAAAATTAATGTAAATCATATGGTTATAATTTAGTATGGTAGAGGATATCCTGCCAAGATTTAAAGACTTATAAGTAGAAATACTTACAAGTCTTTTATAATGAGTATTTCCTACAATTCAAATTTGGCAATTCGTCAAATTAATTTCCATAATATTCAATGATTTCTAATACACATTCGCTTCCTAAAAGGTTCAAAGAAATCTAAATGATATTGTCCCTCTAAATTGAGCTTACTGCCAATGGTCAATAACATAATGTCACGCCCGCCATGCTTTGAATTCCAGAAGGCACAGAGCTTATTTATGGCTGGAGCCCATAAGTTGACAAAAACAACTAAACATGCGAAAAGACATTTTTGGTTAAACGATGTTTGCACATGCCACGGATTGTTACTGTCCCACTCAGCTTAGAACAGCGTGCACAACTAATTCTCTTGACCAAGCATGCAGCACATTAGCGTGAAAGACAACGTGCCCAAACCATTCTCTGGCTTTCCGAAGGTAAAACTGTTGCCGAAGTTGCTGCGTTACAAGAGCGTATCCCAGAAACCATAAGGCTACAACGCCGACATTGGGAGCTACATCAGTTTGAATCGATTCAAGAAGGTCATCGCTCAGGCCGTCCCAATACACTGACCTCAAACTATCAGGCTCAAATCTTAGAGTGGGTCAACACAAGCCCACTCAATGCAGAACAAATCCGAGTCAAACTGCATGAAAAACACGGTGTGTCCGTGTCTGTTGAAACTCTTCGCAAGTTTTTGCGAGATTCAGGCATGGTCTTCAAACGCACCCGCCACAGCTTGAAAAAAAAGAGACCCGACCGCATTTGGACAAGCGCAACAGCAGATTGAAGCATTACGTGAGCAAGCGGCACGTGGTGAAATTGTATTGGGCTATGTCGACGAAACAGGATTTTCGGCTACGCCAGATAACCGTTATGCATGGACAAAGATAGGCGATGTTCATGCGGTTGATGCTGTAAGACTAAAGCGAGTTAATGTGATGGGTTGTCTGCTGTCAACGGGTCATCTGATCACCAGTTGCCTACAGGAATCCGTTAACAGTCGCTGGTTTTATGCCTATTTGATGGGTGTAGCAGCACAGGTGAAACGCAGCTATCAAGTTCCTTTGGTGTTGATTGTTGACAATGCCTCGATTCATTGCAGCAAACAGATGGTAGATTGGCGCAAGCTTCTTGTACAAGAGTATTCAACGACTTTGTATTTTCTACCTGCGTATAGTCCTGAGCTGAATAGAATTGAGATGGTTTGGAAGCAGATGAAGTATAACTGGCGGGATTTTAAGGTGATGAAGGCAGATCAAATAGAGCGTTGGGTTGGGCAGATTTCAAAGGGTTTTGGTAATGAATACATGTTTACTTTTTAGTTGATACTTATGCGGGGTAAAAAGTTCGTCTACGAAGAAACCTATAAAAACCTTATTCAAAGATGGAGAGCTAGAAATGTTTAATAAAGCTAAAACTTATCAGCAATGGGAATTTAGGTCTGGTTGTGAATAGGGCTACTATCAATTTACTAGTAAAATTTCGTCATTTATTGGAATGAAATTCTTGAGAATGAGTATAGCTTTATAAAAGACTTTGACACAAAACTTGGCACAAATAATAAAATCTAAAAGATTCTATTGAAGTGTAATTAATTGATAAATAATGAACTAAACTTTAATAGAATCTATTGAAAAGTATTTTAGTGAGTTCGAATCTCACCGCTTCCGCCAAATATTTAAAAAAGCCCTTGTTTTTACAAGGGCTTTTTTCTTACCTCTGGTTTTACCCCTAAACCTACCCCACATCCAATATTGGATTGAATTACATGGGATAAAACTTGTAAGGAGCAATTGAGAATTAGCTAATCGTCAGTTTGAAATGCTAACAATATACAAGCCTATACTTCGAACAACTTAACTGACTCTTTCAAAGTAGAATAGATGTGAATGACGGTTTGATCTGCCTAAATTCAGTAGTAATTATTCAAAAGATAGGGTACACATTTAAAAAAATACTGTCAGTTGTCTGAGGTTATAATGATTGTTTTCTATAGAAGACAATTCTAAACAATTAAGATGTTATTCATTTACCGTTGAATAATTTAAACTGAATCTTTTTAGTGTCTACTAACTTAATTTGGAAAATAGTTTACCCATCAGAAAATATAGAAGTTGTTATGGAGAATATTTTAGGTAATGAATGGATTAAACTTAATCACAGATCAAGATCGAATCAATGCTGTTTTATGTATTTAGGCTTGTATAAATAATAATTTTTTAGAACATCATTGGTTTTAATGGGAAGTATTATTATGAGAATTTGCACTTTTTGATTTTATGCAGCCAAAGACCTACTCTTTATCGCTAGTAATTTGACAGAGAAGAAAGCTAGCATTAGTGACAATTTTCGCCACATCGCTTCCAGTCTTGTTGTTTATTTCAAAAATATGACTTAAATATTTAATAACTAAAAATAAATATTAAAAAATGGTTGAATAATAAGCAATTATCTATAATGATAACTAATATCCATTTGATCATTCATTCTAGGAGGTAGATCATGATTGATGTGCAATATTCCGAAAATGTCTCGATACATCAGTTATCTGATGATGCATTCTTGTTAAGAGTCAATGATGCAAAGGTTTATCAATATTTGCTCAAGCAATGTGGTAAGGAATTCGGTTGGGAACGTTCGATACAAAAATCTCAAAGTTTTTTTAACGGTGATATTGAATACCAAATTAACCTTTCTGATATTCCATTGGAAAATTTTGGACGAGATTTCTTTATGTTGGAACCAGAACTACTCGATAACATTGCGAAAAGTTAATACATAGCTTGATTATATGCTGTGTATAGTGAGTTATATATTTCAGTTTTTCGCCACGTCATCCCCTTGACGTGGTCTTTTTATATAAAACTATTTTATCGAAAATAAAATCAATTTTATAATTTTGATACTGAATATCGTCGCCAATGGCGCAAACTTCATATCAAATACGAGTAGTTCAGCTCACAACAAACAATGTGAGTTATTCACAGGTGCTTGGTGATTTGCTTGATCAAATTCCGTTGGATGAACGAATTGATTTAGTCTATACAGATGGTGCTTATGATACAAAGCACTGCCGGCAAGTCATTTTAGATCGAGATGCACATGCAGTCATTCCCCCTAGGAAGAATGCAAAGCTTTGGAAAGATAAGAAATTGATATATTTCGAGAGGAATGAATTATTAAAAACAGTCAAAAGGCTAGGTAGGTCAATTTGGAAAAAATGGTTGGGTTATCATCATCGAAGTTTAGTGGAAACCAAAATGCATTGCATCAAATTATTAGGTGATAAATTCACAGCAAGGAGTTTTCCTAGTCAGGTAAATGAGATTCATGCACATGTAGCAGTTTTGAATAAATTCACAAAATTAGGTCGACCTCATATCCAAGTTATCACTTGAATTTAGCTCAATTAGGGTAGCATTCTCTTTCAAACTTTTGGCAACAAAGCCTCGCTGCACTAGTAAACCAGATAAACTTGCAATAACGACTTTCGCAAGAGGTCTTATCTTGATGCGGTTGTGTAATGTTTGGTAGCGAATTTAAAAAAAATCAATCCAATCTGTAGAATAAAAATTCACGCTTTTTTCACCTATTTCCATCTAAGTTTAAACATGAAGTAATTCAAATAAATCATCTTTCTCAGTTCAAGTTGAAGGCAAAGGAGTAATTATGACTCTCGTATTGATATTGCTTAGCTTGTTGATTCAGTTTTTTGTGTTGTGGGCTGCATTTTATTTCGAACTCAATCGAACAATTGGTAGTATTGTGGCTATCGCTACTGCGATTCTATGCGCGATTTTTATTACACCTTGGAGTTTAGTGGTTGGTATTCCCATCATTTTAATGAGTATTATTTTACTTGTTGCACCATTACGTGAAGCGTTAATTGCTAAACCTGCATTTAATATTCTTTCCAAAGCAATGCCTAGCATGAGTATTACAGAAAGAGAGGCTTTGGAAGCAGGTACAAGTTGGTGGGAAAAAGAATTATTTATGGGAGTGCCTGATTGGGAAAAGTTCGATCAATATCCATATCCAAAACTTTCTGTAGAAGAACAATCTTTTATAGACAATGAAGTTCAACAACTTTGCTCCATGCTTGATGAATGGAAAATTCACCACAAAAATAAAAATTTACCTCCTGAAGTTTGGCAGTTTATTAAAGATAAAGGTTTTTTAGGACTCATCATTCCAAAATCATTTGGGGGAAAACAATTTTCAGCATTTGCTCAAAGCCGCATTATGAGCAAGATAGCATCACGTTCATTGACTGCGGCAGTGAGTTGTATGGTGCCCAACTCGCTTGGTCCCGGTGAACTATTGCTACATTACGGTACAACTGCACAGAAGCAACGTTATTTACCCGGCTTAGCAAATGGTACAGAAATTCCTTGCTTTGGCTTAACCAGTCCAGAAGCTGGTTCTGATGCGGGAGCGATTCCAGATACAGGTATAGTCTGTTATGGGTCTTATCAAGGACAAGAAGTTCTTGGTCTGAAAATGAATTTTTCTAAACGATGGATTACGCTTGCACCGATTGCAACGGTAATTGGTTTGGCGTTTAAGTTGTACGATCCAGATGGTCTATTGGGTGATAAAAGTAAAAGCGAATATGGCATTACCTGTGCATTAATACCTGCAAGTCATGAAGGCATAAAAATAGGTGCACGCCATAATCCTGGTGCGCCATTTATGAATGGAACGGTGGAAGGAACAGACATTTTCATTCCAATCGACTGGATTATTGGCGGTCAACAAAATGCAGGGAAAGGTTGGCGCATGTTGATGGAATGCCTTGGGGTTGGTCGTGGTATTTCTTTACCTGCATTGGCGACTGCTGCGGGTGAGATGAGTTACCTTTTAGTGGGTGCATTTGCTAGTGTTCGACAACAGTTTAAAGTGTCAGTTGGGCATTTTGAAGGTGTGCAAGAGGCAACTAGTGATATTGCCAGTGATGCCTATATGCTTGAGTCATTTAGATATATGGTGACTTGTGGCTTGAATCAGGGTGGGACTCCAGCCGTCATGACAGCTATGGCAAAATACTATGCGACTGAAACCATGAGAAAAGTGATTAATCATGGTATGGATGTCGTTGGTGGACGTGCGATTCAGCTAGGACCACGTAATTTTATGGCTTTAACTTATCAATCCATACCTGTTGCAATTACGGTAGAAGGGGCAAATATTCTTACGCGTTCTTTGATGATTTTCGGTCAAGGTTCCATGAGATGCCATCCGTATTTATTTGAAGAACTGCAATTATTGCAATCAGACAATAAAGAGAGTGCTCTAAAAAAATTCAATACTCTGTTATTTAAACATCTTGCTTATACTTTTAATCGTGCTGCAAAAGCGCTTGCATTTGGTCTCACAGGGGGGAGTAAAGAGGGCTCTTCATCGGCTGATGATTTCTCAAAACCATATTATGCAATGATCAATCGTATGAGTGCTGATTTTGCTTTGACGGCAGACATGGCATTGGGAATATTGGCTGGAGATTTAAAACGTAAGGAAATGCTTTCAGGTCGTTTAGCAGATATTCATGCCCATTTATTTATTGCAACAGCGATTCTTAATTATTATGAGCATGGACAAAGAACTGAGTCGGATCAAAAACATGCAGAATTAGCATTAAATAAGGCTCTCTATAATGCTCAGGAAGCATTCTTTGGATTGTATGAAAATTTCCCTGTGAAAATTGCTGCGACATTGGTGAAATTAATCAGTTTCCCATTTGGTCGACCAGTCACAAAACCATCGGATGAACTTAAACAACAAGTTGCTCAATTACTAGTTAAAGAAAATTCTTTTAGAGCGGAATTGAAAAAACATGTTTATTACACAACCGATGAAACAGATGTGATGGGGCGCATGGAATCAACCTTCCAAATGTTGCTAACATTGCAGCCGCTTTGGGATAAGTTTAAAAAAGCTGAATCGAAAGATCAGTTTAAGGGACTGACTTTTGAGGAACATATTACAGATGCAGTTGCAGTGGGTTTTATTACTGCAAATGAAGCGGAACAGCTTTTAAAATATAATGCTAAACGCTACGACAGTATGCTGACTGATATATTTGATCAGCATTTAGAAAATGACCTGTCTCTTGGGAACCCTCATTTGAAAAGTTAGATAAGGTGGTCAATAAAAAAGCGAGATATCCAAGTCTCGCTTTTTTATTTTTTATAAATTAAATTTTTTACGATAGCGCCAAAGTGTGGTTCGACTCATACCCAGTGCTTTTGCTGCGAGTGAAAGATCATTTTGGTATTGAATTAATGTTTTCCGTATTGTTTCTTTATTGATTTTATCCGAGATCAGTAATGGTTCATCTTCAATGATTGAGTTTGAAGGTGAAATATGTTGTTTATCAATAATTTCATCGGGTAAATCGCAAACATCTATTTCAGACTTCTCGTTTGCCATGGTCAGTGCGTAAAGGAGCGTATTTTTTAATTCACGGACATTTCCGGGCCAATCATATTGCATTAAGGTTTGTAATGCTGAATTAGATAATTTAGTCGATGTACCAAAAACATTGTGTTGTTCAGATAAAATATAATCTGCAATATATAGAATATCTTGCTTACGATCACGCAGTGGTGGAACAAAAATTGGAATAACACGCAGTCGATATAATAAATCTTGACGGAAGCGTCCAAGGCGAGCTTCTTCTCGTAACGCTCGATGAGTAGCGGTGATAATACGGACATTCGCTCTAATCGATTTTTCTCCACCTAAAGGTGTAAATTCACCAGTCTCAAGAACTCTTAATAATTTTGCTTGAAGTTCTAATGGAATTTCAGCGATTTCATCTAAAAAAAGTGTTCCGCCTGCAGCACGTTCAAATACGCCTTTATGTTCTCGAATCGCCCCTGTAAAAGCCCCCTTAACATGACCAAATAATTCGCTTTCCAGAATATTGGCATTTAAAGCTGCACAGTTAATGGCAATAAATACGTTATTTTTCCGCTGACTATGATCATGAATAGCCTGCGCAACCAGTTCTTTTCCACTACCAGATTCACCGCGAACTAGAACTGGGAATTCTGTAACTGCAACACGTTGAATAATGGAAAACATGCGTTGCATTTCTGGCGAATGGCTATGAAAAGTCTGCTCTAAAGTTGGGATGTTTTGATCTTGTTTTATTTTCTGTATGACTTGAGTGGATTGTAATAAATATAAGGTTCCCTCAAAGTGCTGATCGATAATTCTAATAGGATGACGATGGCAAAACAGCTCGATGGATTGAGCCGCATCACTCATCATATGTCGTCCGATTTCAAGCTCATGATGTTGTATTGTTTTTTTTAAAGTTTGAAATAACGAATTATTGATTTTTTTATCGTTCAATTCATACACAAAACGCTGCTTAGATTGATCTAAGATAAGAAAGGAGCTATCTAACATGAGGGTTTGCAATTTAAACAAAAAGCTCTCTAAATCAGCTTGAGTATCAAAATCAATCGCTTGGTGCATGGTGTTTCATCGAATGTTTTTCATTTGAAACAATTGAAACATATTGTGCAACATTAATGAAATGGTGATTTTGTTTAAAATTAAATATTATTAATTAATATATTGTTTTATTTGAATATAATTTATATTGCATAAAGTTGGCACTTAGTTTGCAAAATAAAAATATAACCAAGCATATCGAGACAAATTGAAATGATATTTCATCAATTTTTTGAAAAAGAAAGTTCAACTTATACTTATTTGGTTGCATCTGAACAAACACGTGAAGCGGTACTGATTGATCCAGTTGCTACTGAAATAGAAAGTTATGAACAAATGTTGAATCAGTTGAATCTCAAGTTAGTTTACAGCTTAGATACGCATGTTCATGCAGATCACGTTACGGCTGCAAATTTACTCAGAGCACGTTTTGGCTGTAAAACAGTTTTACATCGTAATTCGGGTGTAGATTGCGGCGATATTTTTATCACTGACCGCAGTGCGATCCGTATTGGTGAATGCTTAATAGAAGCACGTTATACCCCTGGACATACGAATGCCTGCACAAGCTATGTCATTGACAATATGGTGTTTACAGGCGATGCATTACTGATAGATGGTTGTGGTCGTACTGATTTCCAAGAAGGCAATGCTGAAACCTTATACGACAGTATCCACCAACAGATATTCACTTTACCCGACGACACGATCGTTTACCCGGGGCATGATTATAAAGGTCGTTTGTCTTCAACTGTAAGGCGTGAACGCGAATCGAACTCTCGTTTAGGTCATGGGTGTAACAAACAAGATTTTGTAGAAATTATGAAAAATCTTGATCTTCCTTATCCTAAAAAGATTGATATAGCCCTGCCTGCCAATAAAGCGTGTGGGAAATAAGGGGAAAATTGTGAGTGACTTAAAACAAGTTAACCCTGAATTTTGGGTATCTGCGCAGATCAATCAATCTGATTTGGTTGAAATTGCAGCCAAGGGAATCAAAACGATTATTTGTAATCGTCCTGATGGTGAAGGTGTTGACCAGCCAAATATCATTGAAATCCAAGAAGCTGCAATACGACGTGGGATTCAATTGGAATATTTACCTGTTGTAAGTGGGCGGGTGACAGATGAACAAGCAATTGAATTTAAGTCACTTTATCAAAAATCCCAAAAACCTGTACTAGCATTTTGCCGTTCTGGAACTCGATCAATCACGTTATGGGCACTATCTCAAGTGGCTGAACTTACCATTGATCAGATGTTGTTGCAGTCAAAACTTTAGTTTATTCAGCTTAAATAAATCAAATACTTAGTCCTGATTCAGAGCTGAGTTAGGGCAGTATTTTCTCCAGAAATGGGTTCAGCCTTGTACGAGGACATTGCATATCATGTGGTTATTAGTCTTAGAAGGTCTTGCGATCGGATGTTTACTTGGATTGACAGGCGCAGGTGGCGGTATTTTGGCTGTACCAGCATTGATGGCGAGTCAAGGATGGACGGTGTCTCAAGCTGCACCAGTAGGTTTGTTGGCAGTAACACTTTCTGCATTTGTTGGCATGGTTCAAGGCTTATTCAAGAAAATCGTACGTTATCGTGCCGCGATATGGATCGCTTTAATCAGTTTTCCATCAGCACGTTACGGGATTCATCTTGCGAGTATTATTTCTCCAGTTTGGTTAAGCCTTGGTTTTAGTATCGTGATGATGATTGTGGCTTATCGTATTTTCTTCAATAAGGTGAATGATTTTGAAGATCCGCCGTGTAAGGTGAATCAATCAACAGGGCAACTGATTTGGAATGTTAAAACTGCTTCAGTGTTGGGTATTATCGGTGTGATTGCAGGTCTATTAACTGGATTATTAGGAGTTGGTGGCGGTTTCGTGATTGTGCCAGCTTTGCGTAAAGTCACTGATCTAGATATGCGTAGTATCGTTGCAACGTCACTGATGATCATTTTCTTAATTGGTGGTGTAAGTATTTCAATACACATCATAGATGGCTTTCAGTATCCAATCGTTGTAACTGTTAGCTTTGTTGTGGCTTGTATTATCGGCATGTTAATGGGCAGAAGATTAATCAGCCTGATTGATATCAAAACGGTACAAAAGGTATTTGCTGTAGTGGTAATTTGTGTTGCGATTTATTTGGTGATTTCAAGCGTATCGAAAATCTTGCCCATGATTTCACTTTAATTATATTGTTATCTATTTGACTTTTAGTTTCTAAAACTGAGCCTAGACTCAAACGATGAGGTTTTGAGTTTAGGTTAAAAGATACATAAATTTATGTTTCCTATGTAATTTTGTATTATGATGCTAAGAGTTCACTAGCATGCCTAAAAGGATGCTTCACATAAACTTCATATGATTTCTATTAATATCATAAATATAAAAAGAGATTGGGTCAGGAAGAATCAATGTTTAAATTTTTTCTGCGATGGATGGATAGTTGGTCACTGACTGATACTTTAGACAAACAGCATATTCCTTTTCAAGAAAGCTCAAAAGATACCAAGATTCAGTGGTTTAGAATTTTACCATTCATTTTGCTGCATATCGCTTGTCTTGCAGTTTTTTGGGTGGGTGTGTCTTGGTTTGCTATCGCATTCATGCTGTTTTTTTATTTTATTCGTATGTTTGCGATCACTGCTTTTTTTCATCGTTATCTTTCGCATAAAACCTTTCAAACTTCGCGTCCAATACAATTCTTTTTTGTGTTGATCGGAACCATGAGTGCACAGCGAGGGCCTTTATGGTGGGCAGCTCATCATCGTTATCATCATCGTTTTACTGACACAGATCACGATCCGCATTCATCTACACATGGATTTTGGTACAGTCATATTGGATGGTTTTTAAATGAACAGAATTTTTCTACACGAAAAGAAGTCATTAAAGACTGGCTAAAGTTTCCTGAAATTGTTTGGTTAGACCGTTTTAGTTTACCTGTGGTCTTGTTCACTGCTTTTGCAATTTATGGTTTAGGTGAGTGGTTGAGTATTGCTTATCCGAGTTTAGGTACTTCAGGCTTACAGCTATTGGTATGGGGATTTGTGATTTCAACTGTTTTGCTGATTCATGCGACTTTATGTATCAATTCACTTGCGCATTTGTATGGCAGTCGAGACTTCGAGACGAAGGATAACAGCCGAAATAATTTATTTTTATCGATTATTACATTGGGTGAGGGCTGGCATAACAACCATCATTATTATGCTGGGAGTACTCGGCAAGGTTTCTTCTGGTGGCAAATCGACATTACTTATTACATTTTAAAAATGATGTCTTTTTTCGGTTTGATTTGGGGAATTAAACCTGTACCACAACGTATTTATGACACCCATAAAAGTCATCAATTAAATCTCAAAATAAACACGAGTAAAATTCAAAGCGAGGAGTCTTGATGAAGATTGCAATCGTAGGCTCTGGTATTTCAGGTATATACGCTGCGTGGAAATTATCAAAACAGCATCAAGTCACTATCTTTGAGAAAGAACAGTATTTCGGTGGACATACGGATACACATGATCTTTGGATTGAACGTAAAAACGTTGCTGTAGATAGCGGTTTTATTGTATTCAATGATTATAATTATCCTCTATTTAGCGCCATGCTGGCTGAATTAGGTGTAGAAGCACAGAATAGTGACATGAGCTTTTCAGTCAATAATCAAGTGACAGGGCTTCAATATAATCCATCAAAAAAATGGTCACTATTAACTCGACCTCAGAATTTTTTAAATAAGAAATTTCGGACCATGCTGTCCGACTTGATTCGTTTTTATAAAGACAACAAAGATATTCAGTTAGATCAGTGCAACGCTGAACTGAGTATCGAAGACTATCTGAATCAAAATGACTATTCAGAGGTATTTCGCCAAGAACATTTATATCCAATGTGTGGTGCATTGTGGTCAAGCCCAGTGGATCAAGTTGGAAATATTCCCTATAAATTTGTCGTAAGCTTTTTTCAACATCATCGTATGTTGCAATTGGAAGACCGCCCTCAATGGCAGACGGTCAAAGGTGGTTCAGCTTCTTATATACGAGCGATTCAAAAAGCTTGTCCATCAATTATTTGGAAAAAAGCGCAAGTTCAACAAGCGATTCGTGAAAATGATTTAGTTCATATTGTCACCAATCAAGAACAAGAAACTTTTGATTGGGTTGTGTTTGCGAGTCATGCTGATGATACGTTAAAGCTGATTGAAAATCCTTCGGCAGATGAGCGAGAAGTATTAGGTTGTTTTGATTATCAAGATAACTTTATGGTGGTACATTCTGATACTTCGATTATGCCGAAGCGTCAATCCCAATGGGCAAGTTGGCATGTGCATGTCACTGCTCAAGAGAAACATCAAAAAAATAGCAAAGCTCATCAAGTACATTATGGATTTACTTACTGGATGAACAGTTTGCAGAAGCTACCGTGTAAGACTCAGATCTTTTCTACACTCAATCCGAATATGCCGATCGCAAAAGATAAGATTTATGTCGAACGTCGTTATCGACATCCTGTTTTTGATAAAAAAGCAATTGAATCACAAGCGCGTTGGGATTTGATCGATGGTCAAAACCGCAGTTCATTCTGTGGGGCATATTGGGGTTGGGGCTTTCATGAAGATGGGGCGAGAAGTGCTCAACGTGTAGTCGATCAACTATTAAAATTGAACGGCTAAATTTGGAGGTGATCACATGTTTGAAGATTCACTGTCCATAGCCAAAGCTCAGATTAGACATCGGCGCTTTTATCCTAAAGCACACGATTTTGAGTCTAGTTTGAGCTATTTATGTTTTGATCCAGATCGTATCGATCAAAACCTAGATCGTTCATGGCTTGGTTCAACTTCGCGTTGGAATATCTTAAATCTTTATGAAAATGATTTTCTAAGAGGCTATACAGGTTCGATCAGAGAACGAATTAAGAAAATCCTTTTGCAGCAAGTGGACACGATTTTATCGACACAATCAGAAATTCGTGTGCTCGCATTGCCAAGAACTTTAGGATTTAGTTTTAATTCAGTCATCTTTTATTTTGTATTCAATCCACAAAAACAACCTGTTTTCATATTGAGCGAAATCACCAATACCCCTTGGAATGAACGTAAAGTTTATGTGCATGACTGTCGTCAAAAATTAAAAGAGCACAGTCATTTCGAAAGTTATGAGTTCGAATTTGAAAAGAGCTTTCATGTCTCTCCATTTATGCCAATGGATATTCAGTACAAATGGCGATTTAACTTTTCAGATGAACAAAATGTGATTCATATGCAGCTTTATCAATCAGATAAATTTATCTTTGATGCAACGATGCGTTTCACTTTAACCAGCATCACAGTTCCTTCACAACTGAATCGTTATGCTATTTATCATATCTTTGAACCTTTCAAGATGTTAGCTTCGATCTACCTTCAAGCTTCTCATCTATGGCGAAAGAAAGTTCCATTTTATCGGCACCCAAAAAAAGATAAGGATTTAAAACAACATGATGAAAACGCTTATTTTCGGTGAACAGGATTCACTGCCTTTGGTTCTTCGAAGCTTGCTCAAACTTCGTCATGGACAAATTCATTTTCGTGGAGAATGGAATGGTACCGTGGGTGAGGTTTCTGATTTAGAAGCGACGATAGAGGTTCATAATAAAGAATTGATTGATCTGATTTTTAAAAACGGTGTACTTGGTGCAGCTGAAGGTTATATTCGCGGCTATTGGAGCAGTGAACACCTCGTTGAAGTCATTCAAATTTTGGCGAGAAACCGTCATGTGCTTGATAAGATTAATCAGAATGTGATTTCTCAAGCCAGCCAACTTGTATTAAAAGCTTGGTACAAAACACGTAAAAATTCATTGTCAGGAAGTCGAAAAAATATTGCAGAGCATTACGACCTGAGCAATGACTTTTTCAAACTCTTTCTTGATTCTTCAATGATGTATTCCAGTGCGGTGTATAAGCACAAAGATATGACTTTAGAAGAAGCATCGGATTATAAAAAAGAACTGATTTGTCAGAAGTTACAGCTCAAACCGATGGATCACTTGGTTGAGATTGGGAGCGGGTGGGGCGGTTTTGCGATTTACGCTGCTCAGCATTATGGCTGTAAAGTGACTACGATTACGATTTCTCAAGCACAATATGATGAAGCAACCAAACGTATCGCAGATGCGGGCCTTAGTCATCGTGTCGATGTTCAACTCAAAGATTACCGATTGTTAGAAGGCAAGTTCGACAAGTTGGTTTCGATCGAAATGATCGAAGCTGTAGGTGAGCAATATTTATCGACTTATTTCAATAAATGCCGATCTTTATTAAAACCGAACGGTTTGGGATTGATTCAAGCTATTACGATTGAAGATGCACGTTATAAAAAAGCTTTGAATACCGTGGATTATATTAAACGCTATATTTTCCCAGGTAGTTTTATTCCGTGTATCAGCGTTTTAACTCAAGCTGCATCTGAACAACAGTTACGTTTAAAACACCTTGAAGATATTGGCTTGAGCTATGCAGAAACGATTCATCAATGGCGTGAGCGTTTCTTAAATGCCAAAGAACACGTTTTGGCTTTAGGATTTGATGAAAACTTTATTCGGATGTGGGATTTCTATCTTTGCTATTGCGAAGGTGGCTTTAAAGAAGGGGTGATCAGCGATGTACACCTGTTATTTGAAGCAAGTCCTTATTAATTCCTCATTATTATAAGCATCAAGGAGGCAGTTATGATATGGCAATTGTTTTTACTTGATGCCGCAGTCATGACGCTTTGTTGGTTGTGGGCAACAGTGAACCATCGTGCTGGTATCGTAGATGTCGCATGGAGTTTTTGTATTGTTCTCAATATTGTCATTACAGCATTGTTTGTTGAAATCGCTCCGTTAAATGTCAGATGGTTTCTCGGCATATTCAGTGCCATATGGTTCTTGCGTCTAACTTTACATCTATTCCGTCGTTATCTAGCTGAGCATGAAGAAGATCGTAGATATGCCAACATGCGCAGAGCAATGGGCAAATATCAACATTTTGGTTTCTTTCTATTTTTCATGTTTCAGGCTGGATTAGCCATTTTATTTAGTATTCCGATGTGGAGTTTGCTCAATGTGCCAAGTATGTCTTGGAGCATGGATACCAATGATTATCTGATTATTGCAGGTTTAATTATGTTTGTTGCATTCGTTGGCGAGACGGTTGCAGATCAACAATTATATCGGTTCAAGCAGAATATCAATAATCATGGCAAAACAATGGATCAAGGTTTGTGGAAGTATTCAAGGCATCCAAACTACTTCTTTGAATGGCTACATTGGTTTGCTTATCCCATCATAGGATTAGCGGCAGGATTATTAAGCTTGTGGATTTATCCAATTTTGATGTGGTTATTCTTGTATTACATCACGGGTATTCCATTCAGTGAGCAACAAGCATTAAAAAATCGAGGTCAAAATTATCTCGATTATCAAAAACGAACTTCAATGTTTATTCCGTGGAAACCCAAACAGTAGGTACTGCACATGGACTTTATTATTCAAAAATCATTAAAACTCGTTGAAAGCGGTTTAGTTCCAGATCAGGCGATTCGTGCAGCAATCCGTGCATTGAGTAAAAAGCGTTTGATTCAAGAAGGGCGCTATGATCCTGAGCAAGGTGCACAGCGTTATATGGACGTGCTCAATATGTTGAAGCACAGTGAGATTGCGATTGAGACAGACAAAGCCAACGAGCAGCATTATGAATTACCTACAGCATTCTTTCAGGCAGTTCTAGGAAAACGTTTGAAATATAGTGCATGTTTCTTTCCCCATGATCGAACAAATTTGGATGAAGCTGAAGAGTTTGCGCTACAGATATATAGTGATCGCGCTCAATTACATGATGGTCAACAAATTTTAGAGTTAGGCTGTGGGTGGGGATCATTTACGTTATGGATGGCAGAGCGTTATCCAAATGCAAAAATTACTGGAGTGTCTAATTCAGCTACTCAACGCCAACATATTCTTGCAGAAGCTCAAAAGCGTGGTCTAAACAACGTAGAAATCTTAACCTGTGATGTTAATGTGCTTGAGTTAAAAGCGAATACTTTTGATCGTGTTGTTTCGGTTGAAATGTTTGAACATGTTCGAAACTATCAAAAGCTTTTTGAGAAAATTCAGTCTTGGCTCAAAGCAGATGGGATGTTGTGGTGTCATATTTTTTGTCATCGTTTCTTACATTATCCATTTGAAATTAAAAGTGAATATGATTGGATGTCACGTTACTTTTTTACGGGTGGTCTGATGCCATCAACGTCTACATTCTTACATTTCCAAGATCATTTAGAGCTATCTAAACATTGGCAATGGTCGGGTACTCATTACGAGAAAACAGCGAATGCTTGGTTAGAAAATATGGATCGCAATGTCGAACAATTAAAACCACTTTTTGAACAAGTTTACGCTCAAGATGCAGAAGCATGGTGGCAACGTTGGCGTATTTTCTTTATGGCTTGTGCAGAATTATTTGGGTTTGAGCAAGGGCAAGAGTGGGTTGTCGGTCACTTCCTGTTTAAAAAGAAAGTCGTATAATTAAAGATAGCTCTGTAAGTAGATCAGCCAATGTTTAGATCGAAACAAAATGACGGAAATAATCATCCACTCGGTGAGATGTTTAATCGCTATTATTGGTTGCAGATCGGGCTGATCGCACTTTCAATTATTATTGGTATTGCTTGTAGTGCATGGGTGATTAAAGGTTCATTACTCAAAACTGCGCTTGAACAAGAAATGGAACATTATTGGATACGTGTTGATCGTAATCCAAATGCCGATCTTCCAGACACTAAAAATTTATATGGCTATCGTTGGTCATCAAACAAGCCTCCGCAACCACTTCGTGATTTGACTTTACAGCAAGGTGTGCATCGTATTTTTGTAGATGGCAAAGATCGTATGACTGTTTATGGCGAGCGCAATGGTCAGCATGTGTTGTTGGTGTTCGGTGAAAGTAACGTCAATAAAATTGTTTGGATGTTTGGTCTTGCGCCATTAATGTTTAGTTTGATTGTGCTCTATAGCATTTTATGGTGGTCAAATCGCCGTGCGAAACGTTATTTCTCACCGATTACCCGTCTTGCAAATGCGCTAGAACTAATAGACTGGGTTCATCAAAGTAAAGAGGCTTCTCCATTTCAAGATATTAGTACCAATGGCAACATGGAAGCAGAATATCTAAAACAGGCATTAGAAAAGTACCATGAAGTATTGAGTGAGTTTATTCATCGTGAACGCGAGTTTACGGGGGATGTTAGTCACGAATTACGTACCCCTTTGACGATTTTGAAAGGTAATGTCCAAATCTGCCAAGCAAGATATGGTAATGATAAATCATTGAACCGTATAGCAAATACCATTGAGGACATGCAATTACTCGTAGATACTTTACTTGCAATTGCACGTAACACGACCAATACCCTAAATGCTGAGCAAACCCGATTATCTGCCATTATTACTGATCTAGTTCATGATTTAGATATGGTGAGCCAAAGTAAAGGGATAGAGATCTTGGTGCAGTATGATGATTCAGAATCAACACGTTTATTATATTCATCAATGACAAAAATGGTGTTTAGCAATATTTTGCGTAATGCGCTAAATTATTCTCAAGGCTCAAGTATTCATATTATTCAACAGAAAAATAGCATCATCATTGCCGATAACGGCATTGGAATTAGCCTACCAGATGAATTAAAAGTCCGAGAGTTAAGTCGTAGTCAGCTAAAACTCAATCCTAAAGGACATGGCATAGGTCTACAGTTAGTAGAAAAACTATGTATGCAACTAGGCTGGAGAGTCGAGTTGTTCGATCGTCAATATTATTTAAATACACATACTGACCTTGAACTGCCGAATACAACAGGATTAATTGTTGTGGTATATATGAATTAAAGCACTTAATCCTCAAGTGCGATTTTTAAACCAACACCTGAAATCGTATGAATGAGTTTTTGTTGAAAAGGTTTATCCACCATTTTACGTAAATTATAAATATGGCTACGTAAAGCATCGCTTTCAGGCTCTTCATCACCCCAAAGCTCAATAATAATTTCTTGTTTGGTTATTACTCTTGGTGAGTTTCTCATTAAAATTTTAAGTAATTTAAATTGAATCCGTGGTAATTCAATGTGTTGCCCTGCACGAATAATGGTTTGTGTGGAGCTATCTAAAATTAAGTCATGAATTTGAATTTTATTTTTGGAAACTTCGCCTAATGAACGTTTAATTAGGGCACGAATACGCATGACTAATTCATTGAAATCAAAAGGTTTAACTAGATAATCATCTGTGCCTGCAACAAAACCTTTCAATTTATCATCTAAGGTGTCACGAGCGGTAAGCATAAGCACGGGAATATCCATACCTTGTTCTGTTCTTAACCATTCACATAAATCGTAACCAGAGCCATCAGGTAAATTTATGTCTAATAAAAGCAGATGATATGCCTGTGTTTTAAGAAAATTACGTGCAGCATCCAAGTTACGCGCATGATCAATTACAAAACCATGTTCCTCTAAAAACTCACATACAGTTGCCGCAAGTTCATAGTGGTCTTCAACCATCAGGATAAATTGGTTGCTCATAATAATATCCACTATGGATTAAGTAATTGTTGTTTTAATTTAGCATTAAAAGGTGAATTTCCAAACCAAATTTTAAAATACTGATTTGCTTTTTGATCTGTAATCGCACCGAGAGTCTTTTGATTTAAAGATAATGTAAGTGTATTGCTATTTTGATTGTAGCTGAGGCTATAGAGATCACCTTTTTTTACAGGGTGATATAATTCTGTGATGTTATTCAGTGGTGAGTTATCTGAGAAGTCCGCAATATTTTTCTTAAGGAAATGAGTTGCCGCGCGTTTAAACGCCCATTCAGGAATGTTTTGACGATAAGAAAAGTCTAGGCGTATGTTTTGGTTTTCCCAGTTTTTTTTACAATCCTCTGCAAAGTATGTCACTGAACCAACAACTTTTCCCGTAACAATTAGTGGAGCATTCTGACAAGTTTGAACACTTGCATGCACTACATGAGTACCTACTATTAAGTTAATGGCACAAAATGAAAATATTTTTTTCGTTAAATTAAAATTCATTTTTAGCTCCATTGTACAAAGAAATACTCAGTTCAAAGCTTATTTAATAAGATATATTTTTAATAGGCATAAAAATTCAGATTTTTTTCAATACGTTCAATTTCGTAACGTGCATATGCAGGATTTGTTAGAGTATGATCTAAAATTGCATATAAAAATAGGTTTTGATTACTTTCAAGGGGAGTAATCATATGATATTGATTGTGTAAACTGATAAATATACCTTCAAGATAATCCATTGGATCAAACTGATGTGTCAGCTTTATTTGCATGTTATATATATTGGTAACTTCAAGTATAGCACTATCTATATTTATATGATGATCTCCTATAGATTTTAATATAGTACCATCATAATTATCTATCACAGCAAGGAAGATTAAACCATCAATGTGACTGAATTGATTTAATAAGAAATTATCGTTCATATATATCACCCTTGAATTATTACAAATTTATGATGGATGAATTTTAAACTATTTTTTGAAAGGTAAAACTAGAGAGTAACCCTTTCCAATATATGGTAATGAACGATATAAGCCATTGGCAGGATCCCAATAATCTTGTTGAAAAACTATTTGGCTAGAGGAGTTGATTTTGATTTCGCTTATGCCATACGATGCCATAGTTTTACTGCGACCAAAGATTTTAAAATCATAAGCCATATACCAATGTATATAGGCTGAATCTTTTTGATAAGTGGCACTAATAAGTTTGACATTGACGTTACTCACATGCTCATTCATACCTGAAAAATGTTTTACCAAATCTTGTTTGTTCGAAAACTGGGATAAGGTGTCATTAATGTATAGGTCATTAGCATAAAGTTGGCTTGCATTTTTAATAAAACTTGGTGTTCCAAGTGTATTGAATGCTGAAGTAAACCGCTTACCGATTTCAGTCGCTTGTTCTTGCGTCAAAGCAATGCCTGATATTTCTTTACTTGCTTTGCTATAGTCAGATGAATAGCTTGGTATACTTTTACACGAAGCTAAAGAGAATAAGGCTAATGTTGAAACCGCTAAAGTTCGTATAAATGCCATGCTCGTAAACTCATTTCATTTTATAAATAGTTTAGAGCGCGTTATGTGAATCTGATGTGAACTGATTATTAAACCTAATACGTTATTCATAGCCTAAGAAAATAATTTTTTGGTGGTGTTTCAAAAAGTATGCTGAAACAAAGCAGGTTGAATTTTGATAAAATAGAGAAATGCGAATAACTCTAGAAATCAAATGTCCAACCTGCCTCAGTGACAGTATAAAGAAAAATGGTATCAAAGTAGATGGGAAACAAAACTATCAGTGCAAAGACTGTAAACGTCAGTTTATTGGTGACCATGCTCTGAGCTATCTAGGATGTAATTCAGGCATTACTCGAAAAATATTACAGTTGATGGTCAGAGGTAGTGGTATACGAGATATCGCTGAAGTTGAGCGAATCAGTATCGGTAAAGTTTTACGTACTTTAACCGAATCGACCTACCAAATTCAGCCTAAACAAAGTCATTATGAGTCTCTTGAAGTTGATGGGTTTTGGACTTTTGTGGGAAATAAAAATAATAAACAATGGCTTATTTACGCCGACCATCGAGAAACAGATGAGATTGTTGCTTATGTTTGGGGTAAAAGAGACTTAGCTACAGTTCAACGATTGAAGATAACGCTTAAACAATTAGGTATTCACTACATGTCAGCATACTTTTTGAAATACCACCCCTAATTTATTTAATGCTTTCTGCATATCGTCAAAGGATGCCATAAGATCACCCTTATCCATGATTTTTAAAACTTCTTCTTCAGTTACTTTATGGTTGTAATAACCATTAAGAAGGGTTGCAATCGATGCAGCACCGCAAGAAAAATCAAGATCTTGTTTTACGATATTATGATCACGGATTTGTTTCCATGATTTTACTTTAATCTCATTGTGGTAGTGATTGAAGTAAATGGGATTTGCATGAGTGAATTGTGTCATTAATATAGTCTAATGAAAAGCTTATTCATAAATAATTCTTAGTAAGTATGTTGTATTTCATATATATTCCTATTTTTTATGATCAAAAACATATAGAATTAGTATCATAAATGAAAAAAATATACATACTATTAAAGAAAGAGCCATACTATCTATGAATACAAATGAAATTTTTTTAATAAAAGCATCTAACTCAAGTGGAATCCTATTATTCTTATAGTCTATGAACGTGAGAGCTAAAAAGCTTATAATAGTAAATAATATAAAAGAATATATGGCAGCAAAAGTTTTATTCTTATTTTTAATTTTCTCCAGTATTTTGCCAATAATAAAAAATCCAATAATTGTACAGATAACAGCATTCAGTATTAATGATAGTAAACCATTTACTTCCATAGAATTCCTTAGTTTTCATATCCAGAATTAATTAAAATTTAGGTGGTGTTTCAAAAAGTATGCTGAAACAAAGCATGTTGAATTTTGATAAAATAGAGAAATGCGAATAACTCTAGAAATCAAATGTCCAACCTACCTCAGTGACAGTATAAAGAAAAATGGCATCAAAGTAGATGGGAAACAAAACTATCAGTGCAAAGACTGTAAACGTCAGTTTATTGGTGACCATGCTCTGAGCTATCTAGGATGTAATTCAGGCATTACTCGAAAAATATTACAGTTGATGGTCAGAGGTAGTGGTATACGAGATATCGCTGAAGTTGAGCGAATCAGTATCGGTAAAGTTTTACGCACTTTAACCGAATCGACCTACCAAATTCAGCCTAAACAAAGTCATTATGAGTCTCTTGAAGTTGATGGGTTTTGGACTTTTGTGGGAAATAAAAATAATAAACAATGGCTTATTTACGCCGACCATCGAGAAACAGGTGAGATTGTTGCTTATGTTTGGGGTAAAAGAGACTTAGCTACAGTTCAACAATTGAAGACAAAGCTTAAACAATTAGGTATTCACTACACCCGAATTGCAAGTGATCATTGGGACAGTTTCATAACTGCTTTTAAAAACTGCAAGCAAAGTATTGGTAAATTTTTGACTGTAGGTATTGAAGGTAATAATTGCAAAATAAGGCATCGAATTAGGCGTGGTTTTAGAAGGAGTTGTAATTTTTCAAAAAAGATTGAAAACCATTTTAAAGCTTTCGACTTAACCTTTTTTTACATCAATAATGGCTTCATTTAATGTCAGCATACTTTTTGAAACACCACCCGGTTGTACCTGACGTCATCTGTAATACGGGTGGTGTAACCGTATCTTACTTTGAATGGGTTCAAGATATGTCGAGCTACTTTTGGTCTGAGGAAGAAATTAACGAAAGACTGGATAAGTTGATGATTCAAGCCATTAACGATGTATGGTATAAATCAAGCGAGAAAGAATGTACCTTACGTACTGCTGCCTTCATTTTAGGTTGTGAGCGTATTTTAAAAGCACGTAAAGAGCGTGGTATTTTCCCTGGTTAATTTTATTTTTTAGCTTAGCTTTCAAAATGACCTTAAGACTGATGTTTTAAGGTCGTTTTTTATTGTTGAATTAATCCAAAAAGAAATCTTTCTGTAGATTGGTATTTCCAGCGACACATGCATATTGAGAAAAGTCAGTGATGCCAATACGAGACAAAGCTTGTTCATCAGTGAGGCTTTGCCCTGTGAGTTCACCTCTAGCCGTGCTATAAATCGCAAAAGCTGCATCTGCCATGATCTGTGGTTTTCGGCTGACCTGTAAGGTATTTTCCTCACCTAAATTCTTCGAAACTGCTGCTGTTGCGATATAAGTTTCAGGCCAAAGCGTATTACATGAAATACCATAGTGACGAAATTCTTCCGCCATGCCTAAAGTCAGAATCGTCATACCGTATTTAGATAAAGCATAAGGTGCAAGCATACCGAGCCATTTTGGCGACATATTTACAGGCGGTGATAAGCTTAAAATATGTGGATTTTCAGCTTGCTTTAAAAAGGGCAATGCAGCTTGTGCGCAGATAAAGGTTGCACGATGGTTAATGGTTTGGATCAGGTCATATTGTTTTAACGATGTGGATTCCACCCCCATTAATGCAATTGCACCTGCGTTATTAATCAGCACATCAATTCCGCCAAAGGCTTTGGCGGCTTGTTGAATAGCGGTATGAATTTGTTGCTCATCTCTAACATCTAGTAACAGTGGCAATGCTTTGCCGCCTGCAGCTTCAATTTCTTCAGCCACACTATAAATTGTACCTGTTAATTTAGTGGTCTCGACTTCGGTTTTTGCTGCAATCACGACATTCGCACCTGCCTGAGCTGCTTTTAACGCAATCGCTCTGCCAATACCTCGACTGCCGCCCGTAATAAAAACAGTTCTTCCTTGCATATTATTCATTGATATTTCCTAGATTTGAGTTGTTGTAAACGTTGAATTAGATCATAAAAGGGTGAGCAAATTTTTCAGGATCATAGAGTCGACGTTGCTTGGCAATCTCTACAATTCGATGGCGGAGCTGACGTTTGATCACGGCATAGGTTAGGCGGTGCTTTTGTGCCATATCTTCTGCAAATTTAAACACTTCATGACTTAATGTTTCGATTGGTTCAATTTGATGAACGAGTTGGGATTGTAGACATTCAGTGCCTGTCATGGTTTTGCCTGTCAAAGACATTTCCCAAATTGCATGTTGATTAGGAAGTAGTTGCACAATTTCAGCAATGATATCTGTAAAAGGAATGCCCAGATGGACTTCTGGAAAGCAAAAACGTCCTCGATCTGATCGCATAAATCGGAAGTCACAAGCAGACGCGAGAATTGCACCGCCTGCATAAGCATTACCACCGATTTCAGCAATTACAGGTAAGTTGAGTAATGCTAAACGAAGCAACATATTTTCAAGTTGCAGGGTAAAAGCTTTTTTATCTTCCAGCGATTTTTGCATTAACCAAGCAAGGTCTAAGCCGTTACAAAAGGTTTTAGGATGCTCACTTCGAATAATTAAACAGGCATTATTTTTATCACTTTCAATTTTATCAAAAATAGCAAAATATTCTTCTAATACCGCTTTATTTAAAGCATTTTCCTGATTGCCATTCGTCAAATTCAGCACATAGGTCGATTGCTGTTTATCGAGTGTCATGGTTGCCATTTCAGCAATTCCCCATTGTTTTAGTCATCAATCTTGAGGTTATTATTTCGAAGAAAATGCTCGCTCAATAGGGGAGACTATGCCATATTAATGATCATTTTAGGACATAGGATGTGTCATGCGTGATCCTTTTGGATTGTTTCAAGAAACCATCTCTGTTTCTTATGCCCATGTATTATTAGAAATCGTTTATGAATATGGCATTGATGCACACATCGCTTTGTATGGAACGGGATTGATTCCGACTGAAATGCAACAAGCCGACGCCAAGATGAGTGCGCATCAATGGTCAAAATTGGTGGTGAATGCGTTACGATTGACGGGGAATCTGCGTCTTGGGATTGAATATGGGTTTAGGTTACGCCCAACTTCGCATGGGGCTTTAGGGTTTGCATTTCTCAGTTGTGCGGATGTTGAAACGGCGTTAAGTCTTTGTCAGCAGTATTTCTGTACCCGCATCCAGAACTTTATCCCTGAATGGCGTATCGAGGAAGACTTTGTCTATGTCTATTTGGACGATGTACATCCTGTTAAATTTGGCAATGAACAGCAATCTGATCAATTACGGCACTTTATGATCGAAAGTTTGCTATTTGGAGCAATTCATTTTCTTACCTTATTTTCTGAGAAAATTGCAGAAAGTTGTGAGGTTTTTGTGGATTGGGCAGATGCTCAGAATTATGAAAAAATTGATTTATCCCAGATAAAGATTCATTTTAATCAACCACGTAATGGTTTTCGATTTTCTAAAAAATATTTACATTGTAAGAATTTGAATGCAGATCAAGTCGCATTCCAACAGGCTATTTTGTATTGTGAAAATGACAAGCTTAAACTCGTAAAAGAAAGTACACGGGACTTACAAAAAAGTATTCGTTCCGAGTTGTTATATCATTCCAGTCACGGTTATCCCTCACTTACATTAATTGCGCAACGTTTAAATATGTCAGAACGAACGATTAAGCGGCATTTGCAAGCACAGGGCACCACATTTTTGCAAATCTTGGCTGAGGTTCGGTTTAATCAAGCCAAGAAATTACTACAACAGCAGCAATATAGTATTCAGGATATTGCTGGCTTGGTAGGGTATGAAGAAGCCACCAATTTTATTCGTGCCTTTAAAAAGATGTTTGGGGAAACACCGAGTCAGTATCGCAAGTATAATCTATCCAAACTGAATTAATTGGGTATTTGACGTTGAATCGTTGTAATGAATAACTCTAGCGAATGCTGAATTTGTTCTGTCCATTCAAAAGAACAATTCATACGAATAAAATGTTGATGTGAGGGCAACACATTAAATAAGGGACTTGGCGCAACACCAATATGATGCTGAATCAGTTGCTCATAGATTTGCATACTACTGACTTTGTCAGGGAGTTGAATCCACAAAAAATAACCATTTGGATAGTTATACACCTTACAGTCTTTCGGTAGATGTTGTTTGAGATATTGAAAGAATTGCTTTTTATTCTTTTCTAAGGCACGTCGCAGAGTTCTTAAATGCTTTTCATAATGATGATGAGAGAGGAACTCCACCAGCGCATTTTGAATCAGCGCATTGGCAGAAATAGTACTCATCAATTGTAAATGTTGAATATGTTCAGAGAATTTACCTGCATAGACCCAGCCCATACGGAAACTTGAACCTAAGGTTTTAGAAAAAGAAGAGCAGTGTAATACCAGATTTTGTTGGTCAAAATACTTCATTGGCAATGGTTTTTGGCTGCCATAAAACATTTCTTCATAAACATCATCTTCGATTAAATGAATTTGATGTTCATGCAACAATTTAGCGATTTTATATTTGATGTCATCGCTGACAGTAAAACCAATTGGGTTATGTGCATTCAGCATAAACCAACAGACTTTGATTGGATAATTTTTGATGACTTGTTCAAAAGCTTCAATGTCAAAGCCATGCTGTGAATGTTCTGGGATGGTGATGACTTTTAAACCCAAACGTTCAGCAGCTTGCCAAGCACCATAAAAAATTGTTTGCTGCAATAAAATATAATCACCAGGTTGCGTAATGGCTTGTAGTGAAAGATTTAATGCTTCTAGTCCACCTGATGTAATGACAATGTCATCTGCATCGGTTGGAATGCCTTGCATACAATAGCGTTGCGCAATTAGCTTTCTGAGTGCCAAATTACCGGGAGGTAAATTTGAAGTTTGGTCATAACTATGTCGATTGCGAGAAAGTTGCCCCATGATTTGAATCAGTTTTTGAGGATACAGCAACTGACTGTCTGGAAAAGCAGAACCTAATGGGCTGACGTTGGAAGATTGAATTGATTTGAGATATTTAAAAACGAGTGAGTTAATTTCAATTTTCGGATTTAAAGACACCACTGAATAGGCTTGTGGAATCTGAATATGATTTTGCTCAGCCACAAAATAACCTGACTTTTCTTTTGAATAAATCAGCCCTTGTGCTTCCAGTTCTTGGTAAGCATTCATTACGGTAATCAGACTGAAACCTGATTGTTGTACTTGCTCACGTAAAGAGGGTAACTTGGTGTGTGGCTGCCAAGAACCATTTTCAATAAGCAGTTTCAAGTTATGTGCTAATTGTTCTGATTTATACATAAAATAAAGTAAACCCGTATTGATGGAATAGACCTCATCTAAAAGCTATTCCACCCATTTTTTAATAAGCAAACATCAAGAGTAATCTAAATAGACCTGCAAAGATGGCGAGTGCAAAAAGTCCGACTAACCATAAGATTATAAACCATTGGGCTGGATTTAAATGCAGCGATTTTATTTTCATACAAAGCTCCTAGTGATAGCCTTCATCACCAATACGGACTTTATTCCGAAATACTCAGTACGACTTTCTATGCTAAAGTCTTGCGGTGTTTGCATCCAACTGTTAGAGGATACTATCCAAAACATGGAAATACAGGTGCCGATTGCAACCATGAGGGTAGCAACAAATGCGCTTTGGGGTTGACCCGTCCCCAACCACAGAGCATGATGCCGAGGAACCCCGCATTATAAATGGGATTTTGACTACATAGCCATTTGCATTCCAGCATAGCAAGAAAACAAGCGAGACCAATCGAGGCGGCAGGAAAGATAATGTGAACTGAAACAGTAAATGCAAAATGTATCCGAGCTAATTCTAAAGCAGTTAGACCAAGATCCATAAATGATCTGTTATATTTTTTTAGCGAAACTCTGTAGCTATTCAGTTGTTTGTACCTGATTCAAAATAGCATCAAGCAACGATGCAGTGTGTTAAATATTGATCAAGCATTGTAAGTCGTTTGAATGACACTAATTCGGACTGAATGGCGTATGACTATGTTTATCACTAAAGAACTTAATGCGTTGACTCAGCTTTTTCAAAGCAAAGTCCCTTCGCAAGCGGTACAACAACAGCTAAGTCTAGAATATGTAAATCTGGAAGCCACTTTATTAAGGGGCAAGGTACTGAGAGATTTTTCTAAGGAGAAGGTCGCTTATATTGCTCAAGCTGAAATAGTGGAAAATGATAATAATCTAGCCTATTTATTTGCACCATTTATGATTGCTAATTTAAATCAGCCTGTGATTTATACCACGCCAGTCTCATCCTCTGTACTTAAGATATTGAATCAATACTATCAAGCTGAGAAAAGTGTCAATCTTAAAATCGAAGATGTCATCCACAGCCTCAAGCTTTATATCGAGCTGGTCGATGATGCAAAAGCAGAGCAAGATTTTCTGTTCCGTTGTTTAGTCAAAGCATTGTGTCGTACAGATATTTTTCATATTTTCTTGGTTACACATTTATCTTTAGATCAGCAACAGATTCAAATCCTAGAAGATTATTTTGATGTAAAAATTGATGTGATTCACGCTGATCGTAGGCCAAGCATGCTCAATGATGAATTGATTAATACGCGTAGGCTGCTATTTAAAAACAAAGATGAAGCACACAAAAGCTTATGTACTTTGTTTTCAAGTCTTAATGCAAATCTAGTCGCGAAGATTGGTCAGTTTAGTCCGGTCCAAGCGGCACATTTAATCGAGGATATGTTCTATTCGGAACATATTTTTGAAAAGTTATCGATCTATGCCGAATACATGCAAACCCGTATTCAAAATGGCGCTAGTTTTAAGGCTCTATCCACTATGTAGATTGTTATGAATTAAATTTTAGTCTTTCAATAGGAGCAGAACTTATGTCTCAACAGCAATCAAGATTCCCATACCTTGCGGTTGGAATCAGTATTTTATTGGGTTGTTTATTTTTAGTCTTTTTCTTTCTGGCTGTGAGCAATCAACCTGATTATATGCCATCGCAACAGAAGCAAAATGCTGCTCATGTACAATCATCAGCTCAATCGAAGCAATAGCTTATGTTTTTTAATCCGAAGCTTGGTTTTTCTCTCTTACTGGTGATTTTGAGCAATTGCCAGTAAGTTTTTTTGTTTTGGGCTTGGTTGTAATTGTTAAAATCAAGAGAGATTTCAACGCTCTAATTGTTCGAATGAGACAAATCAAGAATAGAAAAGAAGCATAATTCATGTTAATCCTATCTGTAGCAAATGTTAAAAAATAGCTCAGATGAGGGCAACATGATTGATAACTCAGAACAAACCATTCATAAGCAAGAAAATACTAATTTTGCCAGAATTGAACCCTATACCCAACCCGCAGGTGGATGGGGCGCATTACTGAGTGTCGCTCGAAATCTAAAAAGGCAAGATATTTTAAAAAAAAGGTTCAATTACTTTACTGAATATTTAGGGTCTGTTGACACTTACTGTTCATAATTAACCCTATAAAGGTAGCCATAAAAATATACAGGCTAAAGCAACAGAACTTTGATAATTTCTTTTGCTTTAGCTTGCATATACATTTGGTTGCCATTATGAAATGTCAACAGACCCTAATCATTTCATAAGTATTATTTATAAATAACAGGCATCTACAGGTTTTTTTACAAATGATAGTCTGTAAGAAAAAAATCACCTTTTTGTTAATTTGCGTGTTCAAGTCGATATTTTTGTAGTATTCTTTCGTGAAGATTGTCAATAAAACCGTACAATTTATCAATAAAAAATCAATTTTACATTTTTGTGGGTTATGAAACATGATAAGCCGATTCAAGAAAAGTGCTGTCTCAAAAACTTCATTTATCGCTTTATTTGGCTTGTTTATTGGATTTCATAGTTCTATTGCATTTGCTCAACCAAAAGCAGGAAGTAGTATCACGAATATTGCAAGTGGTGACTTCTATGATGAACAAGGTAATTTGCAAGTTATTAATTCAAATGCAGTTATTTTAACTGTTCAACCAATTTACTCTTTAACTTTACAAAGTAATCAACAAAATATCGGGACTATTGGAAGCAAAGTTAACTTCCCGCATGTTTTAACCAATACAGGTAACATTGTAGACGACTATAAATTAAGCCTTACTCAGTTAACGAATGATCAATTTGATTTGGAAAATATCGCAGTTTACATCGATCGGGATCAGAATGGCGAGCCTGATGATAATAATAATTTACTGAATTCAACCACAAGTTTTCGCTTAGAAGGTGGCGAGTTTGCCTCATTAGTTGTCGTTGGAAGTATCCCAACCAACCTAACTGCAAATAACGTCGCTAATTTTACTTTAACAGCTACAAGCCAGCATGATAATGCAATCGCTATGACCGTAAGTGATACAGCAAAAGTTGTGGATGATGCTGTAATTCAAGTAACGAAATCACAGAATATCAGCACGGGTAAAACAGGTACAGAAATTACCTATACGTTCACATATAGCAATACAGGGACTGCACTAGGGCAGTTACTAGTTCATGATACCTTGCCGAGTAATGTTACATATCAGGCAGAAAACGCCAGTTGGAGTAATGGTACGATTACATTAACAGAGGCGGATAATGACAATGAGGCAGGTAGTACTGCTGAATCCGTCATGAACTATAAATATGTAAATGGTGAGGTGGAGTTTAAACTTACAGGCATTGCCGCATTAAGCAAGGGCACAGTGAGTTTTAAGGTAAAAGTTAATCCAAATGCAGCGAAAAAGATCAATAACACTGCGAACTATAAACAGTATAAAAACAATACAACTACTTTATTGAAAGACACCAACACCAATACTGTTATTTTTAATGTAGAGCAAACTCTGGGTGTTGTACTGAACAATAGCCCAAGTAACGCGAATGATGATGGCGAGCCAAATGGTGGCTTGCGTAACTTAAACCCCCAAAATAATACGTTTGGGGGTGTAGCAAAAGAAATCCAGTTTGATAACTATGTTTGGAATACAGGACAGGCGACGGATACTTATAATTTAAGCTTCGTTAAAAGTAATGTACCAAGTTGTGCTGTAGTTCGTTTATATCATGCAGATGGTCGTACATTGCTGACAGATACTAATGGCGATGGTGTCATTGATACAGGTGGATTGGCTTACGGCACTTCAAAAAGAATTAAATTAGGGGTTTATTTCCCAGCGAATTGTACTTCTACAAGTACAATGGATTTCGACATTACCGCAACTTCTGTAACAGATACTAATATAAAAAATAGTACGCGTGATCGATTAGTCAATACAGTTGCTGTGGGCGAAAGCGATTTGTATAACAGCAACAATTCAGGTGTGGGGGTTGGGAATGTTACTGGTTCAGGTGGGCAAGCCTTATTGGTGAAAAATGCTGTAAAAGGTGCAACAGCTGTTTTCCCACTTGTTATTCGAAATAACAGCACGACCTCAAATAATTATAATTTGTATGCATCGAGTACAGAGATTGACATTAATAGTATCAATACGACGTTACCAACAGATTGGGTAGTGAAGTTCTATAATGGTGATGCAACATGTCAGACCTTACAAGGTGAAATTACCAGTACTGGCAACATGGCGGCTGGAACAACTAAACAGTATTGTGCCGTTGTCACTGTTCCTGCAAATACGACTTTAACAAGTTTACCAATTTGGTTTGCTATGAAATCACCGATGAATGCTCAAGGTGATAGTATTAAAGATCAAGTTGATGTAGCAGTACGCAAGTTGACTTTAGCAAATGATCAACAAGGGCGGATTAATGTCGGCGGTACGGTTGTATATCTGCATACATTAAAAAATATGGGTACATTTGTTGAAGGTGATACAAGCGGAAAAGTAAGTCTTAGCGTAGTCCCTCAAAACATTAATGATGGTTTTATTTATACTTTGTATTACGATGCCAATAATAATGGTGTATTAGATACTACAGATCCGATCGCTACTGATTTGTCTATAACAGGTGGATTAAACCCTCAAAGTTCAGTTCAGCTAATTTTAAAAGTTCAAGCTCCATTAACTGCAGTAAATGGTATTTCTAGTGCAGCAAATATCGTCGTCTCTGCCACGAATACAATCCAAGGTTTAACACTTACAACAATTCAAAATACAGATTTAACAACAGTTGATCCTACGCAACTTCGTCTGACCAAAGAACAGTCTAAAGATGAAGCATGTGCACTTATGAATGTTGCCACTGCGACCTATGCAAGTAACCCATTGACGATTAAGCCAAATCAATGCGTTACCTATCGTTTAACAATTAAAAATGATGGTTCAACACCAGCAGCGAATGTTGTGATTAATGATGTTGTACCTGCTTATAGTATTTTGCGAAATACATTGCCGCCGTCAGTGAGTAAGGGTTCTGTAGCTGTGAGTGGAGATCAAATATCTGGAAATATTGGAGCACTTGCACCACAGGAGCAAGCAGCGTTGTATTTTTCTATTCAGGTTACACCTTAAGTTAGGCGGATGCTAGAAGATGAATATAATCAATACATTAGAAAATATCCGCAACAGTAAGATCACTTTAGGGATTTTGTTGGTTACTTTGTTGGGAGTGCATCAGTCTAGCTCTGCTGCTGTTCCTACACGCCAAATCATTAGTAATATGGCGATCGGTGAGTACACTGAAGAAGGTTCAACTGTTGTTCAAGTCAGCCGTTCGAATTTAGTTCAAACAACGATTCTTCCAGTTTATTCTGTTAATTTGACGGCAAATAATACTAAAAATGTCGTAGCGGGTCAGACTGTATATTTTAACCATACCTTGACTAACACGGGTAATGAAGTCGACCAGTATACCTTTGCAGTGACAAATAATACTGGAGATAGCTATGACTACAGTAATCTATCTGTATTTTTAGATAAAGATAATGATGGCGTGCCTGATGGCGCAGCGATTACTTCTTATTCTTTAAGTGCGGGCGAGTCAGTTGGTCTTATTGTGGCGGCAAATGTACCAAGTGGTGCAACAGTTAGTCAAAATGGATCATTAACATTAACTGTAAATTCTTTAAATAGTGCATCTGGAACAAAGACCAATGTCGATACAGCAACTGTTACGAATCAGTCTGCTTTAGTTGTTCGTAAAAAGTTTTCTCAAACAAGCGTGGCAAATGGAGACGTTGTTACCGTTCGTTTAGATTATCAAAATTTAGGTAGTACAGCGACAGGCTCTGTAACTTTAACGGATACACTCGATTCAAGTTTGGCTTATCAACTAAATGCTGGTGAGAATTGGAACGGTACAACTGTAGATCCAAGTACTGGGAGTAACGATCCAGCAGGAATCAATTACAGTGTGACATCAAATGCTGTAACTGCGGTCATTAGCTCAATACCAGCAAATGCAACTGGCTATATTGAGTTTAAAGTCAAAGCAAGTAAAACAACAGCAGGACCAATTAATAATAAGGTTAATTTCCAGTATGATCATGATAATAATACAACAACAGCAGATATATCTGATCTCAGTAACATAGCTGTACTTAATATTGCTTCAATTTATGATGTCAAAATTAATGGTAGTGCAACTGATGTAAACAATAGTGCTACGGTTATTGCTTCTGCTGCGGCTCAAGGTGGGGAGCTTAGCTTTAATAACTATGTTTGGAATAAGGGTAATAATACTGATGTATTTAATGTAACAACGACAGGTAGTACATTTCCGACAGGTAGCCAAATTGAATTTTATCGTGCAGATGGCGTAACCCCTTTATTAGATAGCAATGGAGATGGTATTCCTGATACAGGTTTATTATCCGCAGGCGTAAATTTACCAATCGTTGTTAAAGTACGTTTACCTAGTAGTTATGCTGTAACGACTGATAAGACATTCGAAGTTTCACCTCAAGCTCAGTCTTTAGGTGATATTAGCAAAACGAGTTTGATTAAAGATCAGGGTAATTTACTTGCCACAACGGTAGCACGTTTAGTTGATTTGACGAATAGTCCTGAAAACAATGGTTCGGGTAATGGGAATGTTGATAATGCTGGTAATCCGTGGAAAATCGTGATTGCCGCAACAAGTACCAATCCTGTTGCCGGTGGGCAAGCAATATTTCCATTAAAAGTGAGCCATACTGGTATTGGAACTGAATATTTACTTAGTGCGAACTCGACGAGTAATTTTACAAGCTTAACTTTGCCTAATGGCGTGAACCGTGTTCGTTTTTATGTTTCTGGAAATGGTTCAAACTGTAGTGTTATGGGTAGCGAAACAGGTAAAACCATCTATCTGAATAATGGTGAAAGTCAGTTAATCTGTGCTGTTGTTGAAGTGGATCAATTGAACAGTAGTGTAACTACACCGATCTATTTCCGCGCTCTTTCTACAAGTTTTGTAAGTGGTAATAATAGTAGTAATCCGAGCCAAGATATTATTATGGATGCGATTACTATTCAAAGTGTCAATTCTGTAGCTAAAGTAGAATTCACGCCAAATTCTCGTGGACAAGTCTCGCCATTAGGCACCGTCATTTATAGTCATCTTTTAACCAATAATACTGATGTTGATTATACAGGGAACTATAGTTTCCTTTCGAATAACGATCAGGTTGAGTTTAATAGCACTCTTTTCTATGACGTAAATGGAAATGGTGTTTTTGATGCTGGGGATTTGGTGATGAGAAGTTTAGCTGATTTGCCGGGTGGAAAATTAGCAGCACATACACAAGTCAAATTATTGCTTCAGGTTAAAAATCTTGTAGCAAATAATATTGCCCAAGCGAATACCACCACGATTAATTTAACGAATAATTCCAATGGTCAAGTTTTGGCATCAATTACTGATGTAACTACAGTGAATCAGAGACAATTGAAGTTGAGTAAGTTGCAAGCACGTGATTTTGATTGTAATGGCACAGCTGATGAGTCCTATACAACAAATAGTCTCAATATCGGTAAACAAGCAAATGGCCAAGGTCAATGTGTTTTGTATAAGGTGATTTTAACCAATACAAGTGCTACTGCTATGAGTACTGCATTTACCTTTAGAGACATGACGCCTGCCTATACAGTTTTATCTCAATCGCCTATCTGCACATCATGTAGTAGTATGACTGCTCCCTCAGTCGGTAATGCTGGTGCGGTTTCAGGAACATTAAATAGTGTAGCTGCAAACCAAAGTTATGAATTTAATTTCGGGGTGCGCTATGTGGGTCAGTAAGCAAAAAATGAAAAAGAATACCTCTAATTACAGCATGATGAGTCATCAAGTTAGTTATATATATACTTTGGTTTTGTTTATCTTAATTTGTTTGATGTGTAGTCAAGCTGTATTCGCTGCTCCACCAACGATTGAGATTTTTTCAGGCTCTGGATCTGGGCAGGGTCCAACTGCTGGCCCAGTAACGACAACGTTTAGATTAAATGCAAATAATCCAAGTGATAATAATAGTACTGCTTATACACCTGTGACTACAGCAACCTACACAATTACTGAGTCAGTCTATAATAAAGCTACTTACTCTAGTGGGTCAAATAAACCTAATTTAACTATAGGTGGGAGCGGGACTAACTCAACAGTAGAAGCTACAAATGTTATTTTACCATTAGTTTCATATGGTGCTAGTGGTGATGAGATGTTTGCTGCTTCTATACAGAATGCACCAGCTGGTTGTGTTAATGGTTCTGCTTGCCCAAGTACTAATGGCGGAATTAGAGCAGGATCTAGTTCATCTGATACTAGAGCGAATTATGGAGTAACTGTACATATAAAAACAGCAGGATTTTCAAACTCACGGGGCAGCTTGAACTTGTCAAAGACTGCTAGAATAAGGGTTGGACAGATCAAAATAGAATTTAATCGTCCTGTGAATAATCCTATTTTGCAGGCAGCAGGAATGGGGGGGGGCTAATGGAAATTTTGGTGCTTCTGCTGAATTTACATTAGTGAGTGGTAATACCCCCGTAATATTAAGTCGTTTAGCAGGTAGTAAAGAGCTATCTGTTATTGGAAATGATATTACAAATAATGCAAGTACAAAAGGAGCTAATTCTAATGCTGGAGGAGCGAGTGGTAGTATTTATATTAAAGGAAAAGGTATACAAACTTTAGTCTTTGATGTCTATATCAAAGGAGATGGTGGTAGTGATGGATGGAGTGATGATGGTGCAGATACATTCTTTTTTGGGATGTCTAGTATGGACGCTGATAGTGCAATTGCCCTTGTCAAAAGTCAACGTGTAGGCAATACAGGCACATTTGTACAGACACAATTAGATAATGTGCCTGTTAATTCATTGATGCAATATCAATTGGAAATTACCAACAATACACCATCAGGTGCAACATTGGGTGGGACAGTTGTAAATTTACCTTTTAATGACACACTCCCAGTCAGTTTAAAAAATGTTTCTATTGTCGGAACACCAACTACGACACAGGGTGTAGGAGGAACAAGTCCATCGGCTACATCCTGTACACCAAGTTTAACAGGTGATAATAATGCGGGCTGGAAAGTTTCGGGACTGTTTACAGGTGCAACAACAGCAACCTGTATAATCACGATTCAGGGTACAGCAACCGAAGTAGGTACGTTAACCAATACAGCAACAATAGAGTCAACCTCATCATATACGCCAGTGAGTAGTTCTGTTAATGCCGTAATCGTTAACCCAACAGCAATTACACCAGACCCAGTTATCAAAGAAGCTCGTTTTACAATTACTCCTGATTCACCAACGATTGTACGAGGACGAGTTGGTACACAAACCATCAATATTAAAAATGAAGGGCCAGATAGTGCTACCAATGCCATCGCAACCTATATTCCAGCACCACAAACAGGAGTAACAATCGCTTCGGTAAGCGTGGTGGGTGGGGCTGCTTGTACACCAAGTGGAAGTAACTGGAATTGTAATCTGGGGAATATGGCGAATGGGGCTATAAAACAATTATCTGTGAGTTACAGCACAACAGCGGCTTCCTCTTTAGGTACTGCTCAGCAAGCGACCGTTAAAGTGTCAAGTGATGAATTTAACCCGGGTAGTGGTGTAGGAGAGACACTCTATAAAGTATGGGGAACTAATCAACAAAAAGAATATAGACCTAATGGTGCATTTTGGGTGGGTTATGAAGGAACTGGGGGAACTGCAAAAGTCGGTGATTTTGCTGATGAAGACACACCAATCTTGAGTGCATGGCCATTGAACCAAGCCAGCCCAACAGGTGGATACTTAGTTTCTGGTAATAATGGTACGAGTGATTCAACTTATGGAGCATCAAGTACAACTGCTTCTGCAATGATTCAAAGAATTATTACCAACATGAGTTCGGATGCAAATGCAACAGTTCAACTAAATAACATTAGTGTTCCTGACATTGGGGATAACCGTAGAGCATGGGAGTTTACAACGGGCGTATACATTCCAACGTCACAAGCAGTCACTTTTTGTGTTGGAAATACAAGCGTTGGTGTGGATGATGGTGCTTATATCATGGTTGATGGTGTTGCTGTAACGCTTGTAGATGGTTATGTACCTGGAGGCGTAATATCAACAGCAACTACTCTTAGTGCTGGTTATCACCGTATTAGCTATCGTATTGTTAACCGTAACACCTATTCTGCCGGAAGTGAGCTACCTCCGGGGGGTTATGGACCAATTGGTTTGTCTTTAAGTGGGAATTGTTCGACTGCAAACTATGACACAGTCACAGGTACAGGTGTTCCTGTCAGTATTCACATTATAGATGGTGCAAAAATTAAAATTGCTAAAAACTCTGTGAATGGGACGGGTACGTTTAACTATATTAATCTTAGCAATCTTGTAAATAATACAACAGCAGTTACCACGGATTCTGTAACTACAGTGACAGCAGGAACCACAGCAACCTCTGCACAACAGCTTTGGGCGCAAACATTGAATACAGATGTTTCCTTTACAGAAAGTGCTTTAGCAGGATATGTTTTATCAGGTGTTAGCTGTGTAGATGCAAATAGCGGTGTAACAGGGAATACAGGTACTTTTTGGACGCTTGTAAATAATATTGTGACGATTCCCGGTGTTCGCATAAAAGAAGGTGCCGATATTACCTGTACGTTTACAAATACGAAGCTTATTTACGTTGATATTACTGGACGAGTATTTGTTGATAATAGCGGAACAACATTAGATGTGAGTAAAGCATATAATGGCATACAAGATGCAGGTGAAGTTGGGATTGCAAATAGTACGATTCGTTTGAGCAACTGTAGTACTACTACACAACTAGCTTCAACAGTGACAAGTGCAAATGGTGATTATGCTTTCTCAATTGAACAAAGCTTATTACCATCACCATTTTGTATTGTTCAGCAGAATTTACCAGAATATATTTCTGTCAGTGGCACATCGGGCTACACTCGTTCAACAGATACAATTGCTTTAACCAAGACAAGTGCGACAAGTTATACAGCAAATAATTTTGGTGATGTGATTATTAATGTTGTGTTGAATGAAGATGGGCAACATACAGCTATTGCAGGAGATGTCACTGACTATCCTCACCGTTTAAGCACGCAAATTCCAGTTCAACTCACTCAATTATTACAGACTCAGACTCAGCAACCAAATGCTAACGCTGATCAACCATGGCAAGCATTGGTTTATCGAGATACGAACTGTAATGGTCAGGTAGATATGGGTGAAGTTGTATTTAACCCAACTGCTGCAAGTACTGTTCTATTACAGCCAGGTGCTGATATTTGTTTAGTACAGCGAGTTCATGTGCCAACTAATGTTGTTGCGGGCGCACAACATATTGGAACTCTTCAAGCAAACTATCAATTTGCTCTGACAAATCCATCACAAACGATTCCAGGGCAAACGCTTAAACGTCAGGATGTGACACTAATTGGTAGTGCTGGTTTAACACTGACAAAAAAAGTACGTGCAGTAAGCAGTTGTCCATCTACTTCTTCCGATACAAATCCATTTGTCATCACGAATCAAGCTGCTAAGCAGAATAATTTAGAATATGAGATCACCTATAAAAATAACACTACCAAGAAATTACAGAACGTAAAAGTGAAAGATAGTTTACCAATTGGTACTAATTTTGGCAGTGTGAGTTGTGGACTGACACCAAGTGGAAATACTTGTAATACAAACCGTTCCGGTGATTATCTTGAATGGAGCTTGACTGGGTTATTAAATCCATCAGCTTCAGGTACTCTGAGATTTTGTGTGTCTCAACAGTAAATAATAGATAAAGTATGTCGAAAATATTATTTACTTGGCATACTTTGTGCTGATAGCTGGTATAGAGTTTGTTTTCAATTGTTTGAACCAGTAGATGTTTTTTTACAAAAAAAGTGATTTTTTTCAACAAAAAAACATAAAAGTATTGTATTTTAGTAATGTTAAAAATTATTTTGAATTTTGTCTATAGAATAGAATATGTTCAGAAGTTTAGGATGTTGAGTGTGGAAATAATAAACATGCATTTAAAAGATAATTGGAAAAAAGGTTTACTTGGTGCAGCTAGTTTGGTTTTGGCGGTTAGTGTTTCTGCTGAAACTAAAGTTGCAAAAGATCCTGTATCCGTAGAATTAAAAACCTATCTCATTAGTGTAAGCACAGATGGGAAGCCAGTAGCTAAGTTAGTCAATAAAGTGAAGCCGAATGATGTAATTGAGTATCGTGCAACGTATACAAATAATACATCAGGAAAAATTAAAAACTTAGCTGCGACGTTACCAATACCCGTAGAAACTTTATTTTTGGCGAAATCTGAGCCAGAAAACGCGCAAGCAAGTACAGACGGTACAAATTTTGCCCCGATGCCTTTAAAACGCAAAGAGGGTAATCAAATGGTGAATGTTCCACTGAAAGATTATCGTGCATTACGTTGGACGATCGCAGAACTTCCGGCTGGGAAATCTGTAACGGTATCAGCGCAAACGCGTATTAACAGTGACAAAACCAAAAATTAAACAAACTGACATTGAATATTCAACAGGGGTAAGTTCCGAATGTCAAATCAAACTCAACGTTTAAAACTAACGCAATTAGCAGCTTCGATTGCATTTGTTGCAGGTGGTGCAGCTTTCCTTCCTTCAGCACACGCAGCAGCTCCTAGTGCGGGCACAAACATTAGTAACATTGCATCTGCAAGCTATACAGATAGCAACGGTTCTAATAAAACTGTGACATCAAACGTAGTTACTACGACTGTATTGCAAGTAGCAAGTTTCACGTTGATCGCAGATCAAACTAAAACTGCTAATGCGAATGGTCAAGTATCTTTATCTCACACATTAACAAATACTGGTAATGGCACCGATACTTTTACCGTAGCTGTTGTCAATAATGATACACGTGATAACACAAATGATAATTTCGATTTCAGCGGTTTAAACGTTTATCTTGATTCCAACAAAGATGGTGTTCCAGATAGCCAAACTCCTATAACAAGCGTAACTTTAACAGCAGGCCAATCTGTTAACTTGATCGTGCAAGCAACAACAGCAAGCAACAACATTTTTGCTAATGATCTTGGTAAGTTAACGGTTTCAGCAATCAGTGGTTATGATACAAGTGTAACTGCTAAAAACGTAGATACTGTTACAATTACCAATGGTGCTGTAATTAGTTTATTAAAATCTGCAAGTGTTAGTAATGTGGATGCAACTTCATCAAGCCCTGCAGCACGTGAAGTTGAATATACTTTAGCTTATCAAAATACGGGTAACACGACTGCAACTAGCGTTACGATTACAGACGTACTTCCAGCTGGTTTAACTTATGTTGCTGGTTCTGCTACTCTAAATGGTACCGCTTTAAATGATGGTACTGCTGATTCTGATGGATATAACTTTACTTCAGGAACGGCGACATTAGTTATTCCTAAAGTTGTTGCAAACAGCAGTGGTGTATTGAAATTCAAAGTTCGAGTAAACCTAAATACTCCAGCTGGTATCATTACAAACACCGCTGAAGTGGATCCAGATGGTCCAGGTACAGAAGGTAAAACACCATCTAACCCGAATGATGTAACAGTGTTAGGTGTTAAAAAAGGTACAATTAACGACAGTACAACAGATGCCTTTGCTGATGGACAACCTTCTACGGCTCCAGCTGATGACGTAATTACTAAGTCAACAACTCAAGGTACTCCAGTTACCTTCGGTGTTACTGCGGGTGGTGGTGAGCCAATCGTAATCCATAACACTGGTAATGTTACTGAAGCATTCAACATTACTGTAAACAAAAACGCTTTACCAACTGGTAGCATTGTTGAATTATTCAAAGCTGATGGTGTAACGCCATTAACTGATACGAATGGTGATGGTGTTGCAGACACGGGTCCAATCGCAAGCGGCGCTACATACCAAGTTGTTACGAAGGTAACTCTACCTTCAACTTATTATACAGCAACAGCAATTAACACAATTTTAACTGCTACTCCAGTAACTAACCCAACTGCAACAGGAGACAAGATTACTTTAACGATTAGTCAAGTAACAGCATCAACAGTTGACTTACACAATGGTGATGCAACGAATAGCTCGGGTGCAGTTGTTGGCGCATCTGGTAAAGATACTGGTCAATTTATTGATACTAAATCAACTAAACCTGGTCAAGCAACTAACTTCCCATTAACTATTGATAATAAAGGTGCAACTGGAGATAACTATAATTTATCTACATCACCGACATTACCAACGGGTTGGACAGTTCAATATTACTTAGCTGACCTTGCAGGTAATCCAACAGGTGCTCCAATCACGAATACGGGTAATATACCAAGTGGCGGTACTGTTAAACTTGTTGCAGTTGTAACGCCTCCAGCAAATGCAGAAGCTGGTGATCAAGAAGTTATCTTTAAAGTGGCTTCGCCTGCTACTGGCTTAACAGATGTAATGTCTGATCGTGTAACAGTCGAAACTAATCGTATCCTTAGCTTGCAAAATGACCGTACTGGTCAAGTTGCACCAGGTGGTACGGTTGTTTACAAGCATACCTTAACCAACAACGGTAACATTGTTGAAGGTGCTGCAGCGAATACATTACCTTTCACATTAACCAACGACCAAGCTGCAAATGGTTGGGTAACAACCTTATATGTGGATTCGGATAACGATGGTATAGCTGATGCTGGTGAATTAGTCACAGGTAGTGATCTTGCAGTGAAAACTGGAAGTATCGCTCTTGGTGCATCTGTTAACTTACTCATCAAAGTTCAAGCTCCAACAAATGCAACTGCTGGAACACCAAGTTCAGTTGTATTGACGATCAAACCAACAGTTGTTGGTGGTCAGTCTGTTGCTGATCTAGTGAACACTGACTTAACGACTGTAACAAGTGGTCAAGTCCGTTTAGTGAAAGAGCAATCTTTAGCAGACTGTTCAACAGGTGCTGCTGGTACTTATACTCAAAAAGTAGTTTATGCTAAACCAGGCGAGTGTGTGAAGTATAGAATTACTGCAACGAATGAAGGTAATGCTGACGTAACTAATGTTGTGATTAGCGATGCTACACCTGCATATACAACGTTGAAAGTGATTGCAAGTGCATCTCCAGTAGCTACAAATGCGACATTAAATACTTCAACTGCTGCATTAACTGATGGTTCAACTGGAACTGTAGCTGCTGAAATGAAAGAAGTTACAACAGGCGATGGTAAAGATACATTAGCTCCTAACTCTAGTGCTTCATTAGAGTTTGTAATCAAAGTAAACAATTAATATTCATTAAGTAATTTCGATTGCTCAAAATGAATTGATTAAATATGTGGGCATTTGCGCAAAGCAGGTGTCCACAACAATAATTTTAAAGTTTTTCATTTAGACTATTTAGTTGAAGGGTAGAGCGCTGTGCTACAACAGAAGCAAACTCGTGTAAGTCGAAACATGTCTTTCATGTTGTCAACGTTGACAATATCTATATTGTCTGCGAAGTATGGTCATGCCGCGAATATTCCTGATGTAGGTAGTAAAATCAAAAACGTTGCTTACGCAACTTTTACAGTAGCAAATGGTAAAGAACAACAATCAGTTTCTAATACAGTCGAAGTTAATGTTTCAGCTTTGTACGCTATTACTTTAACTACACCGCCAGTACTCGATGTCGAACCTAGTGTGCGAGTAATATGGGCCAATACTTTATCGAATAATAGTAATGCACCTGTTAATGTTCAGCTAGAAGCATTAACAATTAATGAATTAAATAATATTAAAATCTACATAGATAGTAACAAAGACGGTCAATTTGATACGAATGATCAACAGTTAACAACTAATATAGCTTTACAGATTGGCCAAAGTGTCAATTTGTGGGTTGTTGCTACCACAAGTTCAAATTTAACAGAAGGTCAGCAATTTAATTTACCAATTAAAGCAACAGTTGTTGAAGATAAAACAGCAATTGCAATCGCTACAGATAGTGCAATTAGCTATGGTGCAAAATTAGTTGCAACTAAAGAAGTACAACAAAAAACTTTTGAGCCTTCTGCAAGTGCAAATTATGACTTAAATTACACGCTCAATATTAGCAATGAAGGTAAGAAGCCAGCTAGACCAACTGATGTCATGGTGGATGGTCAAACACAAAAAATGGTTTTGTTGGTTGATGATTTACCACCTAATACAACATTTAAATCTGCTTTAGTAAAAAATACTCAAGCAAAAATTTTATACAAGCTTGCCAATAATAGTTATAGCACTATTGCTCCAAGTGACATTACACAGATCAACCAGCTTGTTGTCGGTTTTCCACAAATTGCTGCAAATACATCTGAGCAAGTTGATCTTGTTGTTAGTATGAACCGCAATATTGCAAAAACCACAGTAAAAAATACTTATAAAGTTTCGTATGCTGTCACTGATAGTCAGAAAGATGTGTTATCAAACGTTGCATCTACTTTAGTTAGCGGCTCAGCAGATATTACAAATAATTCAAGTGATTTTAAGAATATTTTGGCAACTGGTAGTGTAAATAAGCCGCTGAATATAGAAGCTAAAAATGCAAGTTGTAATGCTGATCGTTATATTCCAGATCGTGTGAAAATTCGAATTAAATCTACAAAAACAGATGATTTAGAAGAAGTTATTGGTATTGAAACTGGACCAAATACAGGTGTATTCCACTATACATTACCAACAACTCTTTCAGATAAAGGCATTCGATATGATGCAGTTTTACAGACACTTAAACGTGATAAAGTTGATATTAGTTTAACTGACTGTTTGGATGCGCAAGGCCAATCTACAGGAACAATTACCGACATTAATACAAGTGTGTTAATCGATCCGTATGGTACAGTATTTGATGCTAAAACGGGTTTACCTGTAGCCGGTGCTACAGTTACTTTATTGGATCAAAATGGTCAACCAATTGGTGATAATGTAGCATTTGAAATTGATCCTCAAACAGGTGATAAGATTTCTATACCTGCAAAACAAGTGACTAATAGTGCTGGTGAATTTGTTTACCCACTGGTGAAAGCAGGTACATATAGTTTTATTGTAGACACAAACACTATTCCGGGTGACAAACGTTATACTTTTATTAGTGATCGCAAGGTATATTCAAGTTTCCCAGCAGATAAAGCGGTTGATTTAAAGTGGTCTTATGCAGGACAGTTCACATTAAATAATGGTGACCCTGCACTCAATATCGATATTCCAATTGACCCTGAAGTGGATAATACGAATTCATCTTTATTTGTAAAAAAAGTTGCTTCAAATAAAACTGCTGAAATTGGTGAATTCGAAGAATATACGGTGAATGTTGCAAATCGTGGAACGGCAGATTCAACGAGTGTTTCGATTACCGATACACTTCCTCGAGGCTTTATTTATGTTCAAGGCTCAATGCGTGTTGATGGTAAAAAGGTAGCAGATCCATTAGGTGGTAAGGGACCTTATTTAACACTTGGACTAGGTACACTCACTCCAAATAAAGAAGTTAAAGTACAGTATCGCGTTTATATTGGACCAAATGCTCTCAATGGTGATGGTATTAACCGTGTTCGTGCCAAAGATGCGAAAGGTGTTGAGTCTAATGAAGCATCAGCAAAAGTAGAAGTTACGCCTGGTATGATGATTTCTGACGGTTTTATTGTTGGTAAAATCTTCACCGACTGTAATCGGAATGGCGTCCAAGATGCTGGTGAAATAGGTGTTCCCGGTGTTCGTATTTATCTTGAAGATGGTAGTTATGTTATTACTGATAGCGAAGGTAAGTATGATTTTTATGGAATTAGTGCAAAAACGCATGTTTTAAAAGTCGATCGTACAACTCTACCGATTGGTTCTGAATTAGTATTAATAAATAATCGCCAAGCAGGTGATCCAAATAGCCGTTTTGTCGATTTAAAACGTGGTGAATTGCATCGTGCCGATTTTGCGATAGCTGAAGGTGTTGGTCAATGTTCAGAATCTTTAATAGAACGGGTGCTAGAGCGTAAAAAACGCATTGAACAAGATAATACAAATTTAGAGCAAATATTACGTTCTGATTTAACGATTGATCCAATTTTTTCTAAAGTTACGGATGTTCGTGGACAGCCATCGAGTGGCTGTATTTCAGCCGTTGGAGTTCAGGCGAATTGTAATCTTGATTTTTCAAAAGAACAAATTAAAGAAATCAAGCAAATACAATTTGAACCCGAAAAGTCTGGTGTTCAAGCATCTAGCGTTTTACCAAGTTCTTCAACTCTTGCTATGCCAGATGAAGAGTCTGTAGATACTGTTAATTCTGCCAAAATGATTAATCTTGAAGCAGCTTTAGAAACAGCTGTGAATAATCAACTAGAAATTTTAAATCTTAAAGATGGTCAAGTATTGCCTTATCCTCAGACCTCCATTCAAGTTAAAGGAGCAGCAGGCACTCAGCTTGAACTTTGGGTAAATGGAACGCGTGTTCCTGAAAAACGCATTGGTAAACGTGCTGTATTGCCGAACATGCAGGTTGCAGGTTTAGACTTTATTGGTGTTGATTTAAGTACGGGTCACAACACGATAGAAGTACGTCAAGTAGATATGATGGGCAATACTCGAGACATTAAACGTATTAATGTTATTGCACCTGATCAGTTAGATAAGTTACAACTTGAGCCGAGTAAAACGATTCCACAGGCAAATGGACGCGATCGTTTTAATGTTAATTTAAAAATTGTCGATCGACATGGTACGCTTGTATCAAACCGTACACCTATCACATTAGATAGTTCAATCGGTAAGATTGACTTAGTAGACTTAGATCCAAAACAGTCAGGTATTCAAGTATTCGTTGAAGGTGGAACTTTACTTGTTCCAATTCAAGCGCCAATTGAAGCTGGTGAAGGAACATTATCAGTTGAAAGTGGTATCTTCCACTCAAGCACACCTATTCGTTTCTTACCTGATTTAAGACCGATTATCGCTGTAGGTATGGTTGAAGGTTCTTTTAATTTCAAAAAGTTTGACCCTAAAGAACTGAGTGGTATTAATTCAAATGATGGTTTTGAAGAAGAATTAAATGAGATTTCAGCTTCAAAAGACGGTAAGCGCAATATAACGGGTCGTGCTGCATTATTTTTGAAAGGTAAGGTAAAAGGTGAATACCTGCTCACACTTGCATATGATTCAGATAAAGATAAAAACCAAAGATTATTCCGTGATATTCGTCCAGATGAATATTACCCAGTTTATGGTGACTCTGCTGCCAAAGGCTTTGATGCTCAATCTACTAGTAAATTGTATGTTCGTGTCGATAAAGGACGTTCATATGCAATGTATGGTGACTACGTAACACGTACTGAAAATGATGAGGGCTTATCTTTAGGTCAATACAACCGTTCATTGACAGGTGTTCGTAGTACAGTAGAAGCTGATAAATATAAAGTTACTGCGTTTGCTGCACAGACAAATACACAACAAGTTGTGAATGAACAACGTGCTATGGGTATTTCAGGTCCTTATAGTTTAGGTAATGGTGTTAATGCGCAAGACGTGCGTGAAAACAGTGAAAAAGTAGAAGTTATTACGCGTGATCGTAATAATTCGGGTTTAATTGTTGCACGTACAAGTTTGACTCGTTTTACTGATTATGAGATTGATACTTTCAGTAATAGTATTTATTTGAAAGATCCAGTTCCAAGTGTTGATGCTGACTTAAACCCAGTATATTTACGAATTACAGTTGAATCTGATCAAGGTGGTGAAGAATATACGGTTGGTGGTGTGTCTGGTTCTGTAAAAGTCACCGATAAAGTTAAAGTAGGTGGTTCTTATGTGAAGAGTAATAACCCACTAACTCAAGATCAGTTAGCAAGTGTGAATACTGTCGTTAAATTTGCCAATGATAAAGGTAAATTCATTGCTGAGTTTGCTCGTTCAGAGAATATTAATGATGACTTAAATTCATCGACCTCAGGAAATGTGAAACCAGATGCAACTGGTAAGTTATCGGGGGATGCTGCACGAGTTGAATTAAACTATTCTTATAAAGACTTGGAAATGAAAGTTTATCATAACCAAGCTGATAGAGAATTTTATAATACAGCGGCACCTATTACTGCTGGTCGTAAAGAGAGTGGTATTAAGGGACGTGTACAATTAAATAAAATCGGCTTAGCTAAGCTTGAAGCGATTCGCACAGAAGATCAGTTAAGTGGCGTAAATCAAGGTGTATCAGCAAGTATTGAACGGGCAATTAACCGTATTTTGGCTGTAGAACTTGGTTTAAAGTATTATGATGAGTCATCTAATTCAGCAACACTGAATACAACACAAGTTGCACCATATCATGGTGTCACAGTTCGCTCTAAATTAATCAGTCAACTACCTTGGCAAGGTTCGAATGTCTTTGCTGAATATGAACAAGACATTTCTGAAGCGGGTCGTCGTATTTTCGCGTTGGGTGCAAATTATCAAATTAATTCCAAACTCCGTGCTTATGGTCGTCACGAATTAGTTTCAAGCATTGGTGGTCTTTATGATCTGAATAGTAATCAACGCCGCAATGTAACAGTATTCGGTCTTGATAGTAAATATAACAATAATGGAACAGCCTTCAGTGAATATCGCGTTCGGGATGGTATTAGTGCGAGAGAGGCTGAGGCAGCAATTGGTTTACGTAATCGTTGGGAACTTGAAAAAGGTTTTTATGCCAATACGAGTTTTGAGCAAACTAAATCATTATCAAATGCCAATAACTCAAATTCTGATAGCACAGCAGCATCTTTAGGTATTGAATATTTAAAGAACCCTAACTGGAAAGCTGTTGCTCGCATTGAAGCACGCTGGACAGATCAATCAGATACGATATTGAACAATTTAGGCGTTGCTTATAAATATTCGGATGATGTGACATTATTGGCAAAAAATGTTGTTAGCCTAACAGATAGCAAAAATGATAGTAGCGGTGATCGTTTAGTGGATCGCTTCCAATTAGGATTGGCTTATCGTGATACAGAACACAATCGTTTTGATGCACTAGCTAAAGTTGAATATCGTTATGATGATAATAAAACTGATTTAAACAATCCGTATCTTAAACATGTTTATATTTTCTCGAACCATTTAAATTATCATCCAACACGTGATTTTACCTTGTCGGGTCAATATGCGGTGAAAAATGTGCAGGCTACATTCTCTGGTTTAGAGTCTACAGGTATGACACACATGTTCAGTGCAAGAGCTATATATGACATCAATGAAAGATGGGATGCAGGAATACACACAGGTGTATTATGGTCTGATATGAGTTCAGGGCGTCGAGTTCTCGTGGGTGGTGAGGTTGGGTATCTCGTTGCAGCAAATCTATGGTTGTCAGGTGGCTATAACTTCTCAGGTTATAAAGATGATGATCTGGTAGATAGTGATACTACAATTCAGGGCGCTTATGTTCGTTTTAGATTCAAATTCGATGAGAATCTATTTGCTGGTAATAACGCTGGAATAAATGCTTCGAGAGAACCATAAACATGAAATATCTTCACAATAATTTATATAAAATGTGTTCTTATTTTTATATAGGGGTTTCTGCTAGTTTGCTTGCAGTAAACACTTCTGTATTTGCTGAGTCTGCATCTGAGCAAATTATTGTTGGAGAGCAATCTAGTTCTTTGGTACAAGATGTCAATCAACAGAAGCCTTATAATCCTAAAGATAAGCAAGTTGCGGCATTACAAACACGTCTGATACCTTATTTAAAACCATCTGAAAATATTGCATATTATCAAGCGATAAAAGCCTTAACATGGTTAAGTTACGCTGCCCACGAAGGAAGTGAAAAGAGTCTAAGTTCTGCGAGAACTGAAGCACTTCAACAAGCAAAATATATTATTGATGCTTTAGAACAAGGACAAATTGAAAAGTTTACGCTGACAACGGCTATTCTTTCTGATTCAAGTGTCATGCGCAGAGACCTTTGGGCAAATGCTGAATTATTAAAGCAAACTGAAGGTTTTTCATGTGCTCAGGCTGAGATTGCTCAAGCAGAAGTGATGTTGGTTTGGGCAGCAGCAGAACATTGTGAACTTGGATGGAGACACTCAAGAGAACTGTTTCTATCCGCTCAAAGTTTAATTGATCAATCAAATCTCAAAGCATCGGCGTGCAAGTCTGCAACAACATTAGAATTACCTAAAATTAATTATCCATCTTTACAAGAATTGAATGGTGATGCTAAAGGTTGTCATGGAGTGAAAGGGAAGTGGCCAATTTGGTCGCCTGAACAGAAAGTTGTTACTGAACCACTGGTAGCTAAAGTTCCATCAAATGCGCCAAATGTCGTTCACTTTGCTTTAGATCAATCAAACTTGTCAAAAGAATCGATTGATGTGTTAAATCAAGTTGTAACGTTCTTAAAAGACAATCCAACCTACACCTTGACTCTGTATGGTTTTACTGATGCTCGTGCAAGCGAACAGTATAATTTGAAACTTTCCATGAGACGAGCGCAGAGTGTGCTTGCATATCTTCAACAACAAGGGATTCATTTAGATCGAGTTGCTGTTGAGGCAAAAGGTAAAAATCAAACAATTAACGATGAAAATCAGAAGTTTGGTCATGCATTAAGTCGTAGAGTCGAGTTAGTCTATGTTGATCCAGAAGGTAAAGAGGTATCAACTTTCAAGCAACGTCAGGATCTCCAAGTAGAAAAATAACACTCTGTTGAAAACAGTGAAAGTACGTTAAAAAGAGAGCTTTAAAGCTCTTTTTTAACGTTCAGCTTTAGCTAATTCTGCATCAATATAGCTAATAATCATCGTACTTAAGCCTTTGACCATTTCATCGAAACTAATTTGTGGATTAGGCAAAATGAGATGTCGTGCTACATTAAAAATACTACTATTGATACTGATATAGGCCGTAACACTCAAATTGCTCACTTTCAAATATTTAGGGTGGTGCATCATGTATTTCATCAGAACTTCCATCAATGCCATTTCAATTTGCCCAATATAGCGTTCATATTTAAGTTCAGTTGCATATCGTAGACAGATGAGATAACGATCATTATCACGGGTAAGTAAGTCACGGAAAGTATAGAAAATCATTTCAAATAATGGTTCTAACTCCATTTCGACTATAATAGGTGTTAGTTCTTTAACCATGTCTAGAACTTCTTTGACAAATGATTTTGCCATTGCATCGTAGATTTCTTCTTTATTTTTAAAATATTCGTATAAAGAGCCGACGCTGACGCCTGCAATATCTGCGATGTGACGTGTTGTGGTTCCACTCGTACCATTTGTTGCAACAGCGATAAAGCCTGCTTCAATAATCGTATCTACTGTTACTTTTGATCGAGTTTGACGTGGTTTACGGGTAGCCATAAATATTGTTATATAAATCCGAACATAATGTCAGATTAGCATGCTCCACATGGAAGTAAAAGATCAGCCTACATAATCCGAACAAACAAAATTACATACTTTTGAATATCAAGTTATGCAGTGTAATAAAAATAATAATTTCTTTTATATCAATGAAACATATAGATGACTTAAATTATTTTAAATAAAATAAATAATTGATATATATTGTATTATTTCAAATTTAGTCAATTTGATATTTTAATTTTAAATAAATATGTCTAACTTTTTGTGTTGATCATTACCTTATTAAATTGATTGTTTTACCCGAATTGAATCCGAACGTAAGATCGGTTTACATTGTTTCTAGTAGGAAATTAGGTTCACAAAAATCTCCCGAATGTTTTTTCGTAACTCAAAGAATATGTAGCTATACGAAAAGAGATGAACCTGATTCAAAGAATGTAAAGGGCAAGTGACGCTCAAGTGAAGTAGGTAGGTGTAGCCATGATTAGCAACACATTAAAGAAAGGTTTAAGTTTATTTAAATCTAACCCGATAACTGAGCAAATTGATTTTGCAAGTAAAAAAAGTATTCCAATCCGCCATCTGGCAATTGGGTTTGAAGGCAAACAGGTTGATCTTTCGTTTTATATGAATAATCAGTTTGCGACACTTTCAGTATTCCTGACTTATGGTGAAGATTTAGTGATAGAAACTGCACGTCACCATCGTGATTTACTCAAAGATCCTATTTTAAGGCAGCGTGTGACGTCATTGATTGGTCAGGAGGCGATTCACTCAAAACTTCATAATGAGTTTAATGATGCAATTGTTGAGCTTGGCTATCCAGTGAGACTTTATCGTTTCTTGGGCGAGCAATTTTTTGATCATATCTTCTTAAAATTTCCACAACCATTAAAACTTTCTTTAATGGCAGGGATTGAGCATTTTACGGCTGTATTAGCTGAATACATGATGGCACATGAGCAAAATTTCTATTTTTCTGACGACGCTAAAACACGTGCGCTTTGGATGTGGCATATGTTAGAGGAGTCTGAGCATAAAGATGTCGCTTATGATGTGTATCAAACATTAAATGGTAATTATGCTTTGCGTATTGCAGGTTTCTTTTTGGCATACGGGACAATTTTAGGTCTGATTCCATTCTCAACGCTGTTTGTTCCTGTACTGCGTAAACCATATGAAATGTCGACTCCTAAATTCTGGAAAGATGCGGCACGTGGCGTGAAACTGGTATTCAGTCCAAAAGATGGTGTGTTTGGTAGTACACAGGGACGAATCTTTGATTATTTACGTCCAGATTTCCATCCAAATGATCATGATGCGTCTGCTTATTTTGCATATTACGAAAAGAAATTATTATCAGAAGGTGGAGCACTACATCCATTTTTTGTGAAGGAATTTACGCCAAAAGTGCAAGCTGCTTAAAACAGTTTTGAGATGGAAATAAATTTGTATTGATCAATACATTGGTTAATTATGGAATTACGATGAGACTATTTGGTAAGAAAAAAAATAAACCAAGCCAACAAGCCTTTGCTGTGGTGACAGGTGCAGGCAGTGGCATTGGGCGTAGCTTTGCCCTTGAACTGGCAAAACGTGGCGGCACAGTGGTGTGTTCAGACATCAATCTGGATGCAGCAAAAGAAACGGTGGCTTTGATTGAAGCACAAGGGGAAAAGGCCTTTGCGGTGCAATGTGATGTTGCGAAAGAAGAGCAGGTTAATCAATTGGCTGAGCAAGCTGAACAATTGATGCGGAGCCCTGTTACTTTAGTGATTAATAATGCAGGTATTGGTCTTGGTGGTAAGTTTGATGAAATGTCATCAGAAGACTGGAAATGGTGTATGGATATCAACCTATGGGGGGTGATCTATGGTTGTCGTGCTTTTGTACCGAAATTCAAACAATTAGGTCATGGTGCAATCATTAATGTTGCTTCAGCAGCATCCTTTACCGCAGCACCAGAGATGACTGTTTATAACGTTTCCAAAGCGGGTGTACGAGCATTATCTGAAACGCTGTCAGCAGAACTTAAAAAGTCGAACATTAAGGTTAATGTACTTTGTCCAACGTTGGTCCCGACCAATATCATCAAAAATGGCAAAGTACCACATAAGGGTCTTTTAGATTATGCCTTGACCAATCTTGCGTTTACGACCAGTGATAAAGTCGCAAAGTTGACATTGGATCGTTTAGACAAAGGTGAGCTTTATACCATCCCACAAATTGATGCCAAATTATTCTGGTTGATGAAACGTACTGCACCAAATTTATATGCAAAATTTTTGGGCACATCGTACCGATTAATGAATTAAATCCTATCGGGTAAAAGATTTTGATGACTGAAATAAGATTAAAGATACGCTTATTTCAGAGCAATAAATAAAAGGAAATTTTAATGACAGCTCAAGCAAAAAAATTAAATTCTGCTGACAAAAAAGCATTACCTCCACACATTTACGATACATTTATCGTAGGTGCAGGTATTTCAGGTATTGCAACTGCAATCCGTCTGGATCAAGTGGGTTATACAAACTATAAGATTATTGAAAAAGCGACGCGTGTCGGCGGTACATGGCGTGAAAATACCTATCCAGGTTGTGGTTGTGATGTTCCATCAGCATTATATTCATACTCATTTGCGCCAAGCGCTAAATGGAGTCATTTATTTGCTCGTCAGCCTGAGATCTTAAGTTATTTAGAAGAAGTTAGCGAAAAATTCAATGTAAGTTCGAAAATTGAATTCGGTACAGAGTTGTTGGGCGCTAAATGGGACAATGAACGTAATTTATGGGTGATGGACACCAATAAAGGGCAATTCTTGTCGCGTACTGCGATTTTTGCCACAGGTCCAATTACTGAGGCACAAATTCCAAAACTGGATGGTCTGGAAACCTTTAAGGGTGAAATGTTCCATTCAGCAAAATGGAATCATGACTATGATCTAACGGGTAAACGTATTGCGGTGATTGGAACTGGCGCATCAGCCATTCAGTTTGTGCCACAAATCCAGCCAAAAGCTAAAGAACTCTATGTATTCCAACGTACTGCGCCGTGGGTGATACCAAAGCCTGATACTGACTTGGGTGATATCAGCAAAAAATTAATTGAAAAATTTCCATTGATTCAAAAAACTTGGCGTCAAGCGGTTGCTCAATCATTGAATGCAATCAACTTTGGTTTGCGTAATCCAGCGGTATTAAAGCCTGTTGGTGAGTTAGCGAAACTGATTCTACGTTTCCAGATTGAGGATCCTGAATTACGCAAAAATGTAACGCCAAACTTTACCATTGGTTGTAAGCGTTTATTGTTCGCTAACAACTATTATCCAGCCCTACAACAACCAAATACTAAACTCATTCCACATGGATTGGTCAAGGTTGAAGGCAATACTGTGGTGTCTGCCAATGGCGAACGTCATGAAGTGGATGTGATCATTTGGGGGACAGGCTTTGAAGTTTCACATCCACCTATTGGTAAGCGTGTTTCAAACGAGAAAGGTGAATGCCTGAATGATTTATGGAAAAGTAGTTCTCCAGAAGCATATTTAGGTACAAGTATTGAAAATGTACCAAACGCATTCTTGGTATTAGGTCCAAACATACTGGTCTATGACTCATTCATTGGTTTGGCAGAAGCGCAACTGGATTATATTGTTGATGGTTTATTGAAAATCAGAGACCAAGGCATTGCCAAGTTGAACATCAAGCCTGAAGTGATCAAGCATCATAATGAGCTGGTGCAAAAACATCTTAAAACCACAGTATTTAATGCGGGTGGCTGTAAGAGTTATTATTTAGATGCAAATGGCCGTAACTTTGCTGCATGGCCGTGGTCGTTGAAGAAGTTGAAGCAACGTTTAAAACGTATGGACTTGAATGATTACCAAGTGACATACCAGACTGAAAAAACCAACTAATTTTTAAATAAATCGTGAAAGGGCAGTAAATTTTATCTTAGGATGGAATTTGCTGCTTATTTTTTGCCAAATATAAAGAACTTGGGAAAAAGATATGAAAGAAGGACAATCCAGCCGAACGGCTGAGGCTGCGGCGGCATTAAGAGCAAATCACTTTCAGAATGCTGAAAATCCAGTATTTTCTGATCCGTTTGCATTTGAGTTGACTAGTCAGGGCTGGAAAAAATTACTAACGACACCACTGACCGTTAAAGTAATGAACTCATCCACGTTTAACCGAAGCTTGGGGTTGTTGACAGGGCAGGTGGTTGGGCGTTCACGTTATGCCGAAGATGCTTTGCAGCAAGCAATTCAACACGATATCCAACAATATGTCTTGGTTGGGGCTGGGTTGGATTCGTTTATTTTACGCCAAGCTCAACACTATCCTGATCTCAAAATTTTTGAAGTGGACCATCCTGATACTCAGGCAGCAAAACAAAAAAAGCTGAAAGAGTTTGGAGAAATCCCGACCAATGTTGAATTTGTGCCAATTGATTTTTAAAAAGAGTCTATTGCCAATGCTTTAGCTCGAAGTGGCTTTCAACAAAATCAACCTGCATTTTTCTCATGGTTAGGTACAACCCATTATCTTGAACCGCAAACGACACTCCATACTTTAAAAATTATTAGCAGTATTGCTGCTGCAAAAAGTGAAGTGGTGATGGATTATTCAATTGATTATCGTGAATTATCTGGAGTAGAACGTTTTGGAAGTATGTTCGTTTCTCAATTCACACGTTTCTTAAAAGAGCCGTTAATAGGACAATTTAGACCTAAAGCTTTACATCAAGCTGTAAATCAAATGGGCTATCAAGTGGCTGAAGATCTGTCGGGATATGGTTTAAGCGAACGATATTTTAAAAATCGGGCAGATCATATTCGTCATACCATAGCGACACATATGTTGCATTTACGTTTAAAGGTATAAGTTGGCATCACAAACTGCTTTATCATCTTTGCTAGAGCAGAGTTAGGTTATTGAAACACCACCAATTTATTTAGTTGTCGAATTGTTGGTTGACAAAACGGCCATCGAATAGACCGTCAATTGGTGTTTGACACATTTAATTATGCGCTTGCACCTCTATATCCAACGAATATCATGGTCCATTCAGACCAAGGCAGTCAATACTGCAGTCGTGATTTTAGAGTACTATTATTAACGAATAACTGTCTTGAAAGTATGTCACGCAGCCTTGCGCAGTATACTGCTCATGCTGGGATAACGCAGTAACAGAAAGTTTTTTTCATACATCAAAAGGACATGTGGTACATGACAGTGTATTTTCTACAAAAAAAGAGGCAAACTCTGTCTTGTTTGAATATATTGAAGTTTACTACAATCGCGTCAGAAGGCATTCCGCAAACGGCTGGTTAATCCCAGAAGCCTTTGAACAGAAACATTTTAAGAGTTTTGAGGGGACCGACTGTCCATAATACTGTGTAGGATCAAACAAAGCCCATTTCTATTTAGGCTCTTGTCTCTGAGCAGAATTCATTTCATGTCTGACGATACTTATATTTTCGTATATTACTTTACGTAATCTATTTATCGCACCTAATGGTTTATGTTCAGGTAGAGAATGCCAAGGCGTAAATGAAAGGTTTTCACAAAATTTATTCTGATCAGGCGTACTAAAAACCTGTTGAGGAATATGAATGGTTGCAACTTTATAAAAAGGAGCCTTGTCTTCTTTCCATTCATTCATCGAAGTTTCTACAAGCATTTTATTTGATGTTCTTGGTTGTATAAGAAATTCCATACATACATCTTTCTTATTTAAGGTATTTTGTAGAGCTGCCCTCAAAAAGTTAGGATCTGATTGATTAAGCATAGTATCCGTACTTAGGGAGAAAGGTCTTACTGAATACTTTACTGCTTGACGATCAGCACCTAATCCTAATTGATAGGGAACCATTGACCAATAGCGAGCTTGAACTGGATTCGATATTTTTGAATTGCTTGCTCCCAATGCGTTGAGTGTTCCTTTAAAACCTAATGCGAAAGGGATATGCAATTTTTTTAAAGTACTTTTGCTATTTGTATCTTCTATAAAAGATAAATAACGTAAAGGTTCATCTACGAAAAATACAGGGTGGTTGATCATGATAAAATCTTGAGTCAGCGCTTGTTCATCATTTTCCAAGATTTTTTTACCTTGGACACCTAACAATTTTATTGCCATACCACGCGCGTCCTTTGTACCATCTGCTCTTGTGGCATCACCAGAAGCATTAGAAAAACGAATCCATGCTGAATAGGTCTTATCAGGAACAAAAATTCCTTGGGCTAAGTTTTTGGGTATAGATTTTGATACATGAAACTCTGCACGTACGCAGCCATGCGCTTTTGGGTGCGCATCTCTCAATGCATTGCCAGAGGAGTATTGACTTCGAATTGATTGAACAATTTGCTCTGTAATTTGATTCGCTATTATTTCTTCATCAGGCTGTAATTTTTCGCCGAGTTCTCTATCAATGGTTGGATAGGGAAGTTGATGCATATTCGTTATGGTTTTTTTTTGCTGAAGGTTGTTAGAACAACCGCTTATGTTTATCAAAATAGGAGTCATGGCAAATAACAACAAACTGAAACGTATCGATGGCATATAACTTGACATTTACTTGCTCCTTATCCCATCGCAGCTATTGTTGAGTGCGATGGATCGATACACTGTGTGGTAAAAGATGTTGTTATCGGAATTATTGCTATTTTGTATTTTATTACATCAAAACTTGAGTAAGAATACAAGCTGTTCTTAGTTATTGATTTTATATTTAACTTTTATCGAAATGTGGGTGTTTATAGATGATGTTTATGTCTGACTTTTAAAATATGCGCATAAAATCTTCGTTCATAACTGCATAATCAAGTTGTTTTGCTACGGTTTGATGTGCTTGCCAAAAAGGGTTGTCGGTCCACCTTTGTTCTTGCTTGTATAGGAGGTAACGACGATTTTCATAAGTATTGATAATTTTATTAGGGTGTATTGACACTTTTAGCTTAAAAAAATAGCGAAGTAGTAAAATCAAATCTCCAAACCCAATTTTACTATTCGCTATGCCTCGTACCATGCTGACAGATCAACACTGGCAAAAGTTGAAAGTTATTCTGCGTAATTTATCCATTCACCACAACTCAAATTTACACAATTTTATTGAAGCTATTCTCTATAGAATTAGAAAAGGCTGTCCGTGGTGAGATATTCCTTCTTGTTTTGGTCATTCAAACTCTATTTTCAAACGTTTTAATCGTTGCTCAAGCAGCGGTAAGATACTTAGATTATTCAAATTACTAGCCTCATGCCTCGATATGGAGTGGATTTTTATTGATGGCTCTCATGTACGTGCTCATCAACATTCTGCCGGCATAGCGAATCAATCTATTTCTAAAAGTGTAGGAGGTAACTCCTCAAAAATACATTTGATTGTTGATGCACATGGCAATCCTATTGATTTCATGATTACCGATGGAACCACACATGATGTTAAAGTTACACCTGATTTAATATCAATATTAGATTTAAAAGAGACAAAAGTGGTATGCGCAGATAAAGGGTATGATTCAGAACCACTTAGTTGAAAATATGTTTTGCTGATTAAAGTAATTTAGAGGAATAGCTACTCGATATGACAAGCTCAAAAGAAATTATCAAAGTTCTGCTATTAATCTCCTTTGGCTAAGTGTTTTTTTACAAGCTGCATAAAAGCTATTGATCGTTTATGATAAATAGATCAAGCAAAGATATTTGAATAGTATGGGTAAAGATTTTAAGTCAGAAACTTATAAGGTAGATGAAAGTACGACTGATACCATTCTATGGTTGATGCAGCATCAGGATATTTTTGATTCTTTCCATTTTGATGTACATACTCAAGAGTTGTCAGTCACACATGCAGCAGGTGTGGATATTATTCGGGTAGGAATGTTTTTAAATGCCAAATACGGCATTTTAGTGACATCAATTTAATATGATCGAAAAAAAGCCTTGTCAAATAACAAGGCTTTTTTGTTTATGCGCTCATAGCATCTACAGAGAGTTCAGCAACAGTTGGTTTTGGTTTTTCTGCGGTTAAACCTAATTTAGCAAATAGGATTTGGTCTTTACCTTCGCCAGCATTAGGTGTAGTCAATAACTTATCACCAGAAAAAAGCGAGTTTGCGCCTGCCATGAATGCAAGCGCTTGATCTGAATCACTCAGTGACTCACGACCCGCAGATAAACGAATGTAACTGTGTGGCATAATGATACGTGCAACGGCAATTGTACGAATCCACTCAGTGACATCCAGTTTTTCAACGTCGGCAAGCGGTGTACCTTCGATCGGAACCAGCATGTTGATTGGCACAGATTCAGGGTGAACAGGCATGGTTGCAAGCTCATGCAATAAACCAATACGGTCATTACGACTTTCACCTAAGCCAACGATACCACCACTACATACTTTCATACCCGCTTGACGTACATGATCTAATGTATCTAAACGATCATCAAAAGTACGCGTACTAATAATATGTGAATAGTATTCACGAGAGGTATCAAGGTTATGGTTGTAATAATCTAAACCTGCATCTTTTAAGCGTTCAGCTTGTGACTGATTCAGCATACCTAAAGTCATACAAGTTTCTAAACCGAGTGCTTTTACTTCACGAACCATTTCTAATACATAGGGCATATCTCGTTCGTGTGGATTGCGCCAAGCAGCGCCCATACAGAAACGTGAAGAACCAGAATCTTTTGCTGTTTGAGCTTCACGAATGACTTTATCTACTGCAATACGCTTTTCTGCTTCTAGTTTTGAGTCGTAATGTGCAGATTGCGAGCAATACTTACAATCTTCTGGGCATTTACCTGTTTTGATTGAAAGCAGTGTGCTGACTTGAATGGTATTTGGCTGAAAATGCTCACGATGAACACTTTGTGCTTTGAATACTAAGTCTAGAAAAGGTTGATCATATAAAGCTTGGATTTCATCACGAGTCCAGTCATTACGTAAAGTCATTGTTATATCCATGATGATTGATTACAAACATTGAGATTAATCATACAGAAATCGTGCCAAAGCCAAAGGGCAAAAAACATCATTTTTCTATTCAGGTATGTTTATTTGCTGCAATTGTTGTTGAATTGCCCACTCAATATGTACATTGACAATCTCATCGTGTAGAGCTTTTGCTTCTTGCAATTGGCTCACGATTTCAGCCGAGTATGGAGCATTTCCCAAGCCGATTGCAATATTCCGTTTAAAGGATTGATAGCCTGTGCGGCGAATTGGACTACCTTCTGTTTTTGCAAGAAAAGTTACTTCATCCCATTGCCAGATCTCTAACAAGCTAATGTCATCTAAACTATGTCTTGGGTCAAAGTCTGGAATTGATGCAGTTTTAGCAAAGCTGTTCCACGGGCAAATGAGCTGACAGTCATCACAACCAAAAATACGATTACCTATACCTGAACGTAACTCTTCAGGAATGATTCCTTTATATTCAATAGTTAAGTAAGCAATACATTTCCTTGCATCCAACATATAAGGTTCAACAATCGCTTGTGTTGGGCAAATGTCGATGCAAGCAGTACATGAGCCACAATGGGCTGTTGCGGGTTGATCAAAAGGGAGGTCAAGCGAAGTAAATAGCTCACCCAAAACGAAGAAAGAACCTGATTTTTTATGAATGAGTAAGGTATGTTTTCCTGTCCATCCCATGCCTGCACTTTCGGCAAGTGATTTTTCAAAAATAGGTGCTGAGTCCGCAAACGGGCGTGATTCGAAATCGCCCACTTTTTCTTTAATACGAGTGGCTAAAATTTTAAGTCGACCACGCATGACTTTATGATAGTCACGTCCACGCGCGTAGCGTGCAATAATGGCTGAATTTGGTTCAAATGGTACATAACGGGGCTTAGGTGATGCCATAAGATAATTCATTCGCACACAAATAATGCTTTTAGTTCCAGGTACAAGCAATGTTGGATCAGCACGTTTTTCTAGGTTTTCCTCTAAATAGTGCATATCAGCATGGTAACCCCGTTTTAAATATTCTTTAAAACGTGGCATTTGATCTTGAGCATCAGGTTTGGCAATGACACAATCAGAAAAGCCCAAGTCTAAAGCTTGAGTTTTTATCCATGTTTTAAGTTCTTGAGGATCAAGCTGCTGAAGCTCAATTTTATCAAGTGATTTTCCAGAGGATGTGGTTGAAGCCATAAACCAATAATTAGGGGATAACATGCAACGTTCAGTTTACCATAGCCAAAGCATTCAAGCATGGGAGCAGCGTTGGATTGCGCAGCAAAATTCATCTTTAGGGTTGATGCAACAAGCCGCTTGGACAATCTCACAACAGTTAATTGAAGCATTTAATAAAAATAAAATTCAAAAGATCGCAATTTGGTGTGGACAAGGTAATAACGCAGGTGACGGTTACTATATCGCTGCTTTTCTAAAGCAACATGGATTTCACATCACGGTTTATGCAGCTGAACTCGGTCAATCTTTAGATTTAAAACAAGCCGTACAATATGCACTGCTAAATCGAGTTGATATTCAAAGTATCGATTATTTATTGTCGGAAAATGCGAATCACCAAGAAATTCCAACTTTTGATTGTCATATTGATGCTCTGTTTGGCATAGGTCTCAATCGAATGCTGGATCAAAAATGGCAATCGATCATCCATTTATTTAACTCACAGATTGGTTTAAAGATTGCTATCGATATTCCGAGCGGTCTACATGCTAATACAGGTCAGGCTTTACCCTGTGCAATGCAGGCAGATCAAACCTTTACAATTTTAGGTTATAAGGCAGGGTTGTTCACTGGGCAAGGCAAGGAATATGTGGGGAAACTACATTTAGTCAGCTTGATCCCAATTGATGCAGAATTAAAGCCACTTGCATATCTATCCTCTGAAAAAATTGTATTACCGAAACGCCAAGCTTTTGGACATAAAGGAAGTTATGGGCATGTGCTTGTCGTTGGTGGTCATGTGGATATGGGCGGAGCGGTGATTATGTCTGCTGAAGCTGCGTTTCATGCTGGAGCGGGGAAAGTCAGTGTGGTCTGTCATGCCAAACATCATCAAGCTATTCTGGCGCGTTCACCGAATATTATGGTGCGAGATATTAATGCCTTAGATCAAAAATTGATCCAACACCTATTAACTCAAATTGATGCCGTCTGTTTCGGGATGGGCTTAGGGAGAGATCAATGGGCAGAGCAGATTTATCAGCAATGGTTCAATTTACTCAACCAAAATTCGCATTTAGAAGTGGTATTGGATGCAGATGGGCTTTGGTTTTTAGCAAAGCATCCGAAAAAATTGAATCCTCATCTCTACGCAACGCCGCACTCAGGTGAAGTAGCAACTTTATTGGGTTGTACGGCTGCGGACATTGAGCAAGATCGTATTGCAGCAATTTATCAGCTAGAGCAAAAATATGCAGGAAAATGGGTGCTTAAAGGGGCAGGTAGCTTGGTCTTAGAAACTGAATTATTTATCTGTACCCAAGGCAATGCAGGAATGGGTACAGGAGGAATGGGGGATGTGCTCGCAGGTATGATTGCCAGTTTAAAAGCTCAGTTTCATAGGCAGATTGCATTACATGAAATTGTAAGCTTACATGCGCAAGCAGGGGATTTACTTGCTGAAAATGGTATGAGGGGTTTGCAAGCACAAGAAATGGGCAAAATGATTTACACAGTGGTAAATCAACAAAACTAACGCCTTCTACTACTTGAACGACTCCGTCCACGAGCCATACCACCGAGCGCATTTAACACTGCCATTTTGCTCATACTTCCCGAAGCATGGGCATGACAGATTGCAGCAGCTAACGCATCGGCTGCATCAGCCTGTGGTTGAATGCTTAGGTTCAATAAACGCATTACCATCATTTGTACTTGCTCTTTTTCAGCAGCGCCGTAACCTACCACTGACTGTTTGATTTGACGAGCAGTATATTCCGCGACTTGTAGGTCTAAATTGACCAATGCCGCAATTGCCGCACCACGAGCTTGTCCAAGTTTTAAAGCAGAATCAGGGTTCTGCGCCATGAAAACTTGTTCCACGGCAGCCTCAGTAGGACCGTGGAATTTAACAATACGTTCAACACCTGCAAAAATACGTTTTAGTCGTTCAGGCATTGCTTGAGTTTCAGTACGAATGGTTCCTGCATCGACAAAACGTAGTTTATTGCCATCTTTTTCGATAATTCCATAACCTGTTAAGCGTGAACCAGGATCAATACCAATAATTAATGACATGTCGAACTATAAAAATGAAAGATTGTTGATATTGTTACATAGCAGGCTTTTCGCTGCATAATATTTTTGTAGGATTTTGAATTATAAGAAAATAGTGGATTTATTAAACAGAGTTAGTTTTATTAAGTACATATTCCAAAATTCGGTCTCTTTTGAATAGATCAACTAATAAGGCTTATTTTGATTTGTTTTTAATCAATTTGTATTTAATTTGAGCGTTAGGCAGTAAATTATGTGATTTTTCTAAAAAAAAATTGCATTGTGGGGGATATGGGCGTATAAAGCATCTCATTGATTAAACATGTTGATCAAGATGTTGATGCGGGATGGAGCAGTCTGGTAGCTCGTCGGGCTCATAACCCGAAGGTCGTTGGTTCAAATCCAGCTCCCGCTACCACTTTAAAGTTAATTGAATATTAGCTCTGTGATTATTGAGTTGTTGTTATCTGAAAGATTAGACGGCAATTAAGTTAGCTGAAATAACCCTAAAGAAAGCTAAAAATTATTAGATTCTAGAATTGTAGTTTACCTCTCTCCATATATCTAGCGTTATAGTAAATCCAAATCGATCACTTGAGCTCAGAAATGAGTGATTTTGTTTTGAAAATTATTAATGAATGGCGTGTAGCCAAAGCCAGCAATGGCAATGAAATTTGTGTGCAAATTATCCCGATGAAACGTCAACAAAATACGTTGGATGGTTTCAAATGGGTAGAGGTTGGAAAGAAAATCCAGCTAGAGTCGGGTCGAGAAGTCGATTTTAATCTAGATGGGAAAAGCTTCTATACCGATGTTAATCAGCTTTATCGATTAATATAGATAATTTACGCACTTGAAGTATCTATTGGTTAAAGATAGATTGGGTTAAATCAATATTCATAATTTGATTTAATTCATAAATGAACAAAGTTTAAAGGTTTAAAAGTATGTCTGATACAGTTACTGGTACTGTTAAGTGGTTTAACGAAACTAAAGGTTTTGGTTTCATTCAAGCTGATTCTGGCCAAGATGTTTTTGCTCACTTCAGTGAAATCCAAAGCAATGGTTTCAAAGTATTAAACGAAGGCCAACGCGTTTCGTTTGTACTTGGTCAAGGTAAAAAAGGACCACAAGCAACTACAATTAAAGTTATCTAATAAGATTGCTTGAAAAAAAGCTCACTTTATGTGGGCTTTTTTTATATCTAAAAACTATCTTTTGATTTCTAGTTGTGCTTTGCATGAAATTCTAAGCTTTATAGAGGTTGATCTTCTGCCTAAAAGACGAGTTTTGTATAAGAAAGTAATCAGTAAGTTTGTATATAAGAAAATCTTAAATGGGGAAAGATAAAATATTTTTTATGATCTCTTGTCAGTAAATCTTAAGTTTTATAAGTTGTGTAACTACACTATCAAAGCTAATTTTTTGATTTAGCAAAGAATGTTATTTTTACATGATTTGGTTTATTAAAGCTCAACCTCTTTCATTCAAGAGATAAAACTTTCAATACTTTCATAGATGCACTATCTCGTATGACTTAAAATTTGCTATGCTTGCAGTATCTTTCAAATAAAGATAGATTAAGTTAAATCAGAATGAAAATTTTGATTTAATTTATAAATGAACAAATTTTAAAAGGTTTAAAAGTATGTCTGATACAGTTACTGGTACTGTTAAGTGGTTTAACGAAACTAAAGGTTTTGGTTTCATTCAAGCTGATTCTGGTCAAGATGTTTTTGCTCACTTCAGCGAAATCCAAAGCAAAGGTTTTAAAGTATTACAAGAAGGCCAACGCGTTTCTTTCGTACTTGGTCAAGGTAAGAAAGGACCACAAGCAACGCTCATCACTGTTATCTAATTTTTAGACCAGTAAAAAAAAGCTCACATATGTGGGCTTTTTTGATGTTTTTTATGTGCGAGAAAAGCATCAAAATAATTTTTAAATATAATTATTTGATTGAGATAAATGAAATTTTACAATTTTTTGAAATGCTAAAAGCGATTGTTTTTTAATAGGGTTTTTTAGTAATACAACTATTCGCCCCCAATTTTTCATCTACAGTTAGATAATGTTTGTGTCGAAAAAGTAAAGTGGTGTATATTAAATAATAACTAGAAGAATAACACTGTTGATTCAGAAAATCTTTCATCTCGTAGTTTAGATAAACCTTTCGTGTTATCAGATTTAATCTCAGAGTTTATGATTCCAAGTTACTTGCTGCTAAGCATTCCAAATATTTCTAATAGGTTAAGTATATGTCTAACACTGTGACTGGTACAGTTAAATGGTTCAATGAAACTAAAGGTTTTGGCTTTATTCATGCGGATTCTGGGCAAGATGTATTTGCTCATTTTAGTGAAATCCAAAGTAACGGTTTTAAGGTTTTACATGAAGGACAACGTGTTTCATTCACTATTGCTGATGGTAAAAAAGGACCTCAAGCAACTGGTATTACAGTAATTGCTCAAAACTAAACATCTAAATTAAAAAAGCTCACAATAGTGAGCTTTTTTAATTTTCGGATAGTATCTATAAATTTTAATCATCATTATTTCTTGTAATGTACTTATTTTTGTCACAATTTAACCTATTGGTTAAAAAATTGCTCTAGCAGATTATTAGACTTTTTGCTAATTTTAACTGGTGGATTATTTAGGCAAATTAACAATTGCCGTACATTAAATGAGCGCAAAGTTATGGAAAACTTAGAGCAATTGACTCAAGGGCTTGAGCAAGAAGTTCATGTACATTGTAAACGATCTATAGGTACGTTGTTGTTTAGTTTCCTAGTTTTGATCGCAACGAGCTTCTAGTGAAAAAAGCACCTTAGGGCACTGCTGTCTCACAAATATCACAAGAAGAACCTCAACTGAGGTTCTTCTTGTTTATTCCATTTTTTGTCAGGTAAAAACAAAGCCTTCAATGGTTTCCTTTCAAATAAATTCACATGAATAATTCTTAATAATCTTTGAATACTCCATCGTTCTTGTGCCATATGTTTCGCAAAACTCACCAGTAAATACGCGATTAGTGCAATCCATATTTGTGTTTGTATCGCATTGCGGCTACGGCCTAGAAACGATTTCAATTTAAGGTGATAAAGCTTTTCCTGTTGTGATTCGAGATTAGATTCAATATCCCTCAAGCTTTGACGGCATGATAGTTGGGACATTAATATTGCAATAAATTGATCCCATCGTGTTGCTGATCTTAATTTTTGTCCTTGATGGTATTGTTTTGCAAGACGTTCAAAATCTTGTCTCAAAATGGGCTTGAGTAATTGATGAAATACCGTATTCTGATGTGAAAAAACCTGAATCCTTGTAGTTGAAGTGTTTGTTCGCACTTATATTTTAACTACTTTGGACTCAGGTTTTTTTATTTAAGTCTAACTATGGGACAGCAGTGCCTAAGGTGCTTTTTAGAATGATTAATGATGACGATGTTTTTTCTTTTTCCAATGACGTTTGTTATCTTGGCGATTGTCATAATCACGATCTTGACCAACTTGACGACCTAATGCTGCACCGCCCGCTGCACCAGCTGCCGCTCCGATATATCCACCTGTGGTTCCACCTACATTTTTACCTACAGTGTAGCCACCAACACCACCTAGACCACCGCCAATCGCAGCTTCAGTACGAGTACGTTTGCTACTTGCAGCCGCCGCACCGCCAGCACCACCGACAGCAGAGCCAATCATCGCACCATTATTACCACCAATTTCTTTACCAATTGCTGTACCAACAACACTACCTAAAGCAGAAGTTGCTGCAACACGTGTGGCATTATCAGCATACACGCTGGTTGCTAGAGTTGAGCTTGCTAAAATTGCGCTCAATAACAAAATATTCGCTTTCATTTTGACTCCATGTTCCCAGTAATGGGACATCTTTTTAATGACTGCAAATGTAACAAAGTTTGAGAAAGAAAATATGGAGATACCGACAGAAATTATTACTACTTAGTAAGGAGAATGTAGTGTTTTGTTAATAACAATCCTGAATAACGTGAAATAAATATTTGTAATCAATCAAATACTGATTTAATTCACAAAAAGAGGCTTGAACGACAAGCACTCTTTAATAGATTGTAATTAATCTAATGGAACTTTCTTACTCGACTCTTCTTCTAATTTGGGTTGATGAGAATTTATTTCTTGTTGATGACGTAAATGATCTAGATCACGAATGTTCTTTTGGGTCGCTGTGACGCCAAACAAACTGAGTAAGAAAGACATAATGTAGTACCCTTTTTCACTTAAAGTGAGCGTAGCGTTAGTTAAACTAAATAGTAATAATCCAATGCAAATACCAACTGATGCCCAACAAAGTGCAACATAAATCATAGTCACAGGTATTTCTTCTAATTGATCCCGTAATGTTTTTTGTAGTGAGATCGTGGAGAACAGTCCATATAATAGAATGATCAAATAATAGCCTTTTTCATGCAGAGGCATTTCTGCATTCCACAATCCAATCATAAAACCAACAACACCAATAAGAACCGCAAGCCAGCTTGCGGCTGTGAAGGCGAGTGTAGGGCGGTTTATTAAATTACTCATGGTTTATCCTATTGTTTTATCATTCTAATTTATCTTTGATTATTTATATCGAAGCTCAGGTAAGAGAACAACCTATACATACTAAAAAAACGCAGAATTTGTGATGAAATAATAGGGGATTGGTAAGTTACCTAGTTTCTCTATGTCTTTTAAGCCTTAGAATCTGTAAACTATGCGCAATTTTTTGATTTTGCTCGTGCTTCATTATTTTGATCGGCACTGAGTCTTTAGTTTTGAGATATTCCGCCCATGAAAGCATCACTCCGTTTAAGACTAGATCAACTTTGTGATCGTCACGAAGAGCTGACTGCATTGCTCGCTGATGTAGAAGTAATTTCGGACAATAAACGTTTTCGTAAATTGTCTCGCGAACATAATGATTTAACAGAAATCACTGAGGTTTGGAGCAAATATCGTCAAGCTGAAGAAGATATTGAAACGGCTGAAATAATGAAATCAGATCCCGATTTCAAAGATATGGCTGAAGAAGAAATTAAAGAAAATAAAGCGATTCTCGTTAATCTCGAAGAACAATTAAATGTTCTAATGATTCCGAAAGATCCAAATGATGCCAATGCAGCCTATCTTGAGGTGCGTGCGGGTACAGGTGGTGATGAAGCTGCGATCTTCTCGGGTGATTTATTCCGTATGTATAGCAAATATGCTGAAACACAAAGTTGGCGTATTGAAGTACTTTCTGAAAATGAAGGTGAGCATGGCGGTTATAAAGAAATCATTTGCCGTATTGATGGCGAAGGCGTCTATGGTCGTTTGAAATTTGAGAGTGGTGCACACCGTGTTCAACGTGTACCTGCGACTGAATCTCAAGGTCGTGTACACACTTCAGCGTGTACTGTTGCGATTCTGCCAGAAGTGGATGTAGATACCACAGTTGAAATCAATCCCGCCGATCTGCGCATTGATACCTATCGTGCATCAGGTGCAGGTGGTCAGCATATTAACAAAACCGATTCTGCGGTGCGTATTACCCATATTCCATCGGGTGTGGTAGTGGAATGTCAGGAAGAGCGTTCGCAACATAAGAATAAAGCCAAAGCGATGGCATTGTTAGTCTCACGTTTAGAAAATGCTAAACGTGCAGCCGCTGATGCAGCAACTTCAGAAATGCGCCGTGACCTCGTCGGTTCAGGTGATCGTTCTGAACGTATTCGTACCTATAACTACCCTCAAGGTCGTATGACTGATCACCGTATTAACCTGACTTTATATAAGTTAGATGCAATTATGGAAGGTGATTTAACGGAATTGCTGGATAGCTTACATCGTGAATATCAGGCGGATCAGTTGGCGATGCTTGCACAGGAAAATGGCGGCTAATGAATATTGCTCAAGCCTTAGAAATCAAAGGTGAAATTGATAGCTATGAACGTCAAGAGGCGGCATGGCTACTTGAACACCTACTAGGTATCAATGCTTTAGAACTCAAATTAAGACTTGAGCAAGAGTTGACTGAAATACAGGAACAGGCTTTTTTAGAAGGGCTTGCGCGTATCGAACAGGGTGAGCCTTTGGCTTATGTCACAGGTTCACAACCTTTTTGGACGTTGGATTTAAAAGTCACCCATGACACTCTAGTGCCACGCCCAGATACTGAAATTTTGGTTGAAACGGTGCTCAAACTGCCACTCGATCAACACGCGAATATTGTTGACCTAGGCACAGGAACAGGCGCAATTGCTTTGGCGCTCGCAAGTGAGCGTCCGCAATGGCAAGTCACTGCAACTGATATATACGCACCAACTTTAGACGTGGCGCAGGACAATGCAGTTCGACACGGGCTGATGCAAGTGAAGTTCGCTTGTGGGGCTTGGTTCGAGGCTTTAGAGCAGCAACAGTTTGATTTGATTGTCTCCAATCCGCCGTATATTGATCCTGAAGATGTACATATGCAAAAGCTCAAGTCTGAACCTGAGCGTGCTTTGATTGCTGATAAGCAGGGTATCGCAGATATTGAAACAATTATTACCCAAGGCAAAGATTGGCTTAAACCCAATGGTTGGATTGTGCTTGAACATGGTTATGATCAAGGGCAAGCAGTGCGAAATATGTTTGAACAACAAGGTTTTAAGCAGATTCAGACTATCAAGGATTATGGTGGCAATGACCGTGTCAGTCTAGGACAAAAAACTATTTAAGCTTCTATTTTACTAAATAGTGTTTTCGCACGATAAGCACCGGGACTAACGCCTGTCCATTTTTTAAAAGCGCGATGAAATGCACTTGGATCATGGAAATGCAAATCATCACTGATGTTCTGAATTGAATCATTGCTTTTACTGAGCCGTTCAATTGCAATATCGCAGCGAATATCATTTTTTAGCTGCTGATAACTGACACCTTCTTGTTTTAAACGGCGTTGAATGGTTGCCGTTGACATATTCAGTTGTTGGGCAATTTCTTTGAGTTCATCCCACTCTGAGGGTGGTTGTAAAAGCAGTTGACGACGTATTTGCAAGCTTAAAGAGTTTTCATTTTTAAAGCGAACAATTAGGTTGTAAGGCGTTTGTCTGAGAAAGTCATTTAAAGCCTGTTTATCTTTTTTGATTTTGTGTTTGAGGTAATTTGCATCAAACTCAATTCGATTTTGATCAGCATTAAATTGAATATCTTCGCAAAAACGAACACGATAATCCTGTATTTCGACAGGTTGATGACATTTAAAGGTCATTTTCTGAAAAGGGATGCGCTGGTCACTTAGCCAACACATTAAACTATGGACTAACATCAAATAGGTCGAATAAGTAAACATTCGTTTAGGATGTTCACGGTCATGCAAAATTAAGTATGCTTTTGCACCTTGTTGAATCAACTCACCTTGAATGTCATCCAACACTAAACTCAGAAACTTTAAGATTTCTTGAATAGCTTGTTCTAATGTTTCTGCACTGAATGCCAACTTTGCCAATAAGCTATAGCTTCCTCGACGCATTGGATGGCGATCCATTCCTAGAAACTCATCATTCATATGTTCTGCTAGCTCAATCCACAATCGTGCACATTGCATCACTGGAACACGGGCTTTGGTTGAACTGAGCAGTTCGACTGAAACGCCTGCTTGATTAGCGATATGGAGAATATCTAAACCTCGACTTGCTGCAACACTCAATGCTTCACGAATTAAAGCAATTGAAATTGTATCCTTAGCAGAATTAAGATCGACATCGGTGCTTTTGTTCATATAAAAATGAAATATAGAAGAGTAAATAGGTTGAATGCTCAAAAGTCGCATCACTTTTGCTACTTTTAGGAATTGTATCGGAAAAAACTTGGCTTTACTCTCGCTTATAAAAATTTATATCTTTAATTTACGAGGAAATTTAGATGAAAATTCAAGGAAAACATTTTGTTATTACTGGTGGTGGTTCTGGTTTAGGGGCTGCAACAGCAGAGGTTCTCGTTAAACAAGGTGCGACGGTTACCTTAGTCGATATGAACACTGAAGCGGGTGAACAACAGGCACAGGTATTAGGTGCACAAGCTGAATTTGTAAAATTAGATGTAACTGATGAACAAGCTGCAGAGCAACTCTTTAAAGATGTTGTTGCAAAACATGGTGCGGTATATGGACTAGTCAACTGTGCAGGGATTGGACCCTCAGCAAAAGTTGTGGGCAAAGAATCTGTACATGATTTAGCTATGTTCTCAAAAACCTTACATATCAACGTGACGGGTACATTTAACATGTTGCGTTTCGCAGCAGATGCAATGAGTAAAAATATTGTTGCTGAAGGCGATGAAGATCGTGGGGTGATTGTAAATACAGCTTCAGTTGCTGCTTTTGATGGGCAAATTGGACAAGCGGCTTATTCTGCATCAAAAGGTGCTGTAGTTGCGATGACGCTTCCGATTGCGCGCGAGTTAGCACGTCATCAAATTCGTGTTTTAACCATTGCACCAGGGATTATGGAAACTCCAATGCTGAAAGGCTTACCGCAAAATGTACAAGATGCCTTAGGGCAAATGGTGCCTTATCCATCACGTTTGGGACGTCCTGAAGAGTTTGGTCGTTTGGTTGCACATATTGCTGAAAATTCATATTTAAATGGTGAAGTGATCCGCTTAGATGGCGGTATTCGTATGGCTGCGAAATAAATTTATTTAAACCATTTATAGATTTATGTATAAAACAGTTGTGAATGAAAATTTACAACTGTTTTTGTTTTGATATGGTTTATTCATAAACTAGCTTTGAGTTTTAGTCATTTCTGCTGGTTTTTGTACAATTTTGCAAATCATTCATTCACTCAATAGGGGGTGTATAGATGAAATATCCAATTTTGATCTGTTCTGCATCTAGCTTGTTTTTAAATGGTTGTGTTGGAAATATGAATCCAACAGGCGGCAACTCAAATCCTCATTCTTCCAACTGTACGTTCACTTATGCAGTAACTTAAATCATGCATGTCATGCGTCAATGAAGGTGCCCCTAAGCGAGCATGGTGCTGCCAATAAATAGCTTTTAAATCAGTATATTTCTGATGAACATACATCTGTCGCTTTCGCCAAGCATAGTATCCCGAAGTGCTAACACTTAGACATTTACAGGCACAAGAAACCATAACCTTAGTCACAGCTATAAGCTGTTAAAGTCGATAAAATATGTGATTTTGTAATCACTTCGAATATATTACACAATTATCGGATCATAAAATCAGCATTAGGTTTATATATGCATATTGATTTAAACAGCGACTTAGGCGAAAGCTATGGTGCTTGGAAAATGGGAAATGATGAGCAGATTCTTGCGATTGTGAGTAGCGCTAATATTGCATGCGGTTTTCATGCAGGCGATCCTGTCAATATGTTAAATACCTTAAAACAAGCGGCTGCTCAAAATGTTAGTGTGGGAGCGCATGTTTCGTATCCAGATCGGGTTGGTTTTGGTCGCCGTAATATGGATGTATCTTATGATGAATTATACGCAGACGTACTTTATCAAATCTCAGCGCTGCAAGGGTTGGCTCAAGTCGCTGGAACAAAAGTGACTTACGTCAAACCACATGGTGCTTTATATAACACTATTGCCACCAATTTAACTCAAGCTCAAGCAGTGATTGATGCAATACAGCATTCAGATAAAAAATTAGTGTTAGTTGCATTGGCGGGTTCGCCTTTAATTAATTTTGCTCGTAAGCAGGGAGTTGGCGTTATTTCTGAAGCGTTTGCTGATCGTGCTTATCATCGTAATGGTGAACTAGTTTCACGCCGTTTAGAAGGTGCTGTTTTACATGATGCAGAAGTCGCAGCTCAACGTGTACTGAGCATGATTCAGAACGGAGGTATTGAGTCGATTGAAGGGGATTTCACTACAATTCAGGCAGATACCATTTGTTTGCATGGTGATACCTTTGGGGCGGTACAAATGGCAGAAAAGATTCGCCAAGTATTGTTAGAAAATCAAATTGAAGTTCGTGCTTTTAGTCTTTGAATGAGTTTTAAACATTTTAAAAGAGCTGTTTTATGCGATTTCTATCCGTTAATTTGGATTGTTTTTTGATTGAGCTTGAAAGTTTAGAAGAAACAATGGCGGTTCATTACTGCTTAAAACAAGCACAGCATCCTCATATAAAAGAACTTATTCCTGCGGCACGTAGCATACTGGTCTATTTTGACCCGTTTTTGGTCGAGATGCATACACTGATTCGATGGATTTCAAGCCAAAAAATCAGTCAGGATACTTTGCGTCAAGGGAAGGAAATCGTTATCGGTGTGGGCTATAACGGTATTGATTTAAATAATGTTGCTGAATATTTAGGAATGAGTACTGAACAAGTCATTCAGAAACATACCAACTCTTATTGGCAAGTTGCATTTATTGGCTTTGCTCCCGGCTTTGCTTATCTAACCAATCCTGAGCAAGTATTTAGGAGTATTCCACGCTTAGCATCACCACGTAAAAAAGTTAGTGCAGGGGCAGTAGGTTTAGCAGGCGAATATAGTGGTATTTATCCTCAAGATAGTCCGGGTGGTTGGCAGTTGATTGGACAGACTGATGAGAGATTGTGGGATATTCATCGACAACAGCCTGCTCTATTACTGCCGAGTGATCATGTCATCTTCAAGGATGATAGTCATAATCCAACCCAAATTTGTGTGCCTGCTCAGAGATTTTCTCAAAGAAAATCGATTAAAAAACCTGCCGTGTTACGCGTTAAAAATGTTGGCTTACAAGTATTGATCCAAGATGAAGGACGTAAAAATTTAGCTGAGCTAGGCGTGGGGCGGGCAGGTGCTATGGATCAAAAGGCATTTCGTCAGGCAAACTTAATTGTTGGCAATCCACAGAATGCAGCCGTCATGGAAGTTTTAAATGGTGGATTGCGATTACAGGTTTTAGAAGCAACAGTTATTGCTGTGACAGGTGCGGAAACGGAAGTCTGGATTACTTATATTGGCGCGGATAAAGTTAAAGTGGCTTTGTATCAGCCGATTGCTTTAGATTATGGTGATGAAATTTATATTTCAGCACCGAATGCAGGGATTCGTAATTATATTGCGCTACGTGGCGGTATCGCTGTTGAGCAAGTACTCGAAAGTGCCAGTTATGACTCTTTGGCTGAATTGGGTACAAAACCAATTCAAGTGGGTGATGAGATTCATTTTGCCCAATTAATAACGCAGCCTGTCAGCTTAAATGAAATACCGATTAAATTACCTAAACGAGATGAGATTATTGAAATAGATCTCGTGTTAGGGCCGCGTACAGATTGGTTTGCCGAAGAAAGCCTTGATTTATTGTTTAAACAAACTTGGTTAGTGAGCACAGAGAGTAATCGAATTGGATTGAGATTAGTGGGTGATCAGCCTTTAATGCGACAATTCGAGCAAGAATTACCGAGCGAAGGTTGTTGTACAGGTGCTTTGCAAATTCCTCCAAATGGTCAGCCTGTATTATTTATGAATGATCATCCTATTACAGGGGGTTATCCTGTGATTGCGGCGGTCGCATCCTATCATTTGGACTTAATTGCACAGATTCCAGCTGGTTGCCATATTCAATTTCGTAAAATTTATGATTTCATGGATGTCAAAAAAGATGCATAAAAAACATAAGCTGTTGATTGCGAATCGTGGAGAAATTGCTGTACGCATTATTCACGCATGTAAAGATATGGATATTACATCAGTGGCGATTTATGCAGATGATGATATTGCCAGTTTGCATGTTCAACTTGCAGATGAAGCTTGGGCATTATCAGGACAAACAGCACAGCACACTTACTTAGATATCAATAAAATTATTGATATTGCGTATAAAGCCCAAGTGACCATGATTCATTCTGGTTATGGTTTTTTATCAGAACGTGCCGAATTTGCCCAAGCTGTGATGGATGCGGGGCTGATTTGGATTGGGCCATCTCCTGAAACTATCCATAAACTTGGTGACAAAATACAAGCGCGTAAAATTGCACAGTCGGTAAATGCACCTTTGGTTCATGGTACTGAACAACCACTTCAATCAGCTCAAGAAGCGGTATATTTTGCGAAACAGTATGGTCTGCCGATTGCGATAAAAGCTGCATATGGTGGTGGTGGACGTGGTTTAAAAGTTGCTTGGCAATTGAATGAAGTTGCCGATTTATATGAATCGGCTGTGCGAGAAGCATTCGCTGCTTTTGGTCGAGGAGAATGTTTTGTTGAACAATATTTAAATAAGCCTCGGCATTTGGAAGCACAAATTATTGCTGATCAACAGGGACATATTGTCGTTGTAGGAACGAGAGATTGTTCTTTACAACGCCGTAATCAAAAGCTAGTCGAGGAAGCACCTGCACCATTTATTAATGAGCATATTGAAGCTCAGTTAGTGCAATCTGCTATTGCAATTTGCCGCGCTGCAGATTACGTCGGGGCAGGTACCGTCGAGTATTTACTTAGTCAAAATGGTCAACTTTCGTTCTTAGAGGTTAATACACGTCTACAAGTTGAGCACACAGTTACTGAGCAAACTACGGGCCTAGACTTAGTTGTCGAACAGATTCGAATTGCTTTAGGTCAACCACTTTCGATTCAAGAAATGCCAAAACCAATAGGACATGCAATTGAATTCCGAATTAATGCGGAAGATCCAGCACGTGGTTTTATCCCAGCATTTGGACAGCTTACTCGTTTTCACCCACCATCAGGAATTGGTATTCGTCTTGATACGGGGGTGATGACTGGAAGTGTTGTTTCAAGTCATTTTGATTCTTTAATTGCGAAATTAATTGTGACTGGTGCAACCCGCGAGATTGCAATTCAACGGGCCAAAAGAGCGCTTGCCCATTTTGAAATAGAGGGCATTGCTTCAGTATTACCATTCCATCGTGCAATCCTGTCAGATGCTGACTTTATTGATGAATTTAAAGTACATACACGTTGGATTGAACAAGATAGTCGCCATGATTATCCTCACTATTCACGTAGTAAACTGAGCAATCAAGTTGAATTACAACGTTATCCAATTGAAATAGATGGAAAGTTGCATCAGATTGGCTTACCAAATGGATTTTTTAGTTTAGTCGGGACACCCCCACCCAATCAGAAACCAAATGATTCTGATCAGAACCCAAGTAGTAATAGTGTCTTAGCACCGATGAGTGGTGTAATCACCGTGTGGAAAGTTCAAGAAAATGATCATGTAAACCAAGGTGAGACAATTGCAATTATGGAAGCAATGAAAATGGAGGTCCCTGTGATTGCTCCACAAACGGGGAAAATTCAAAAGCTGATAGAGATTAATCAGACTGTTGAAACGGATTCAAAAATTGCTGAGATAAATTAGAGTTTTTGTATATAAGACAGCTAAAGGATAAGCCATTAAATCTCTAAAATGAGATCTAATGGCTTTGGCTAAATTAACGACGTTTATTATAAACTGCCAGAGCAGCAGGTAAATTTTTACGCATATCACCAATACGTTGACTATTTGATGGGTGAGTTGATAAGAATGATGCACCACCAGCACCATCTAGACGATCCATTTTTTCCCAAAGACTAATTGCTGCATTTGGATTATATCCTGCTTTTGCCATCAGCATTAATCCACCAAAATCAGCGCGACTTTCTAAATTACGAGAATAGGGTAAACCAATACCAATTTGACTACCTAAAGCAATTGCCGCATTACCTGCTTCACCAATATTCACACCTGCATAAGTCGTGCCAATCCCAATCGCTAAGTTTGTAAGTGCTTGCGCACCAATTTTACTTTTGGCATGTTCTTCTAAGGCATGGGTCATTTCGTGTCCCATAATTGCTGCGATTTCATCATTGGTCAAATTCAGCTTGTTCACAATACCCGTATAGAAAACGACCTTCCCACCTGGCGCAACATAGGCATTTACAGTATCTGATTTTAGTACTGCTAACTGCCAATCAAAACGCTGACCTGTTTGGTTCATTTGGTCAGCATACGGTTTTAAGCGCAAAAATACTGAATTAATACGTTGATAAGTATTTGAGCTCATATCCAATTGATTCTTGGCACGAGCTTCCTGTGTCATCTTTGCAAAGCTTTGAGCCGACTGAGCATTTAATGTGGCACTGTCAGCACCTGCCATATCTGCAAATGATGCACAACCTGAAATCGTTATTACAGTCATTGCACAAAGGCTTAAAGCCAATTTTTTCATACTTATTTGCTCCAAATCAGTATCTTATAAATATACCCATGATTAACAAGAATTATAAAAAAAGTTTGCAAGGCTTTATATTCTGATTATCTCTATAATCATAGTAATTATGTAAGCAGAATTGATGAAAAGCTAAATATCTTAGCTTCATCTGAATAAAATTAAAGCCAGTGGTTTGCACTGGCTTTGAAATTAGCTTAAAGCTAGAGGGGATTAATCCTCATCATCAAATTCATCTTCAGAAAATGCGTTATCATCTAAAGAAGTATCAAAAATTAAAATTGCTTTACCATCAGTTTGAATCATGCCTTGATCTTCAAGTGTTTTTAAAACACGACCAACCATTTCACGTGAACACCCCACAATACGACCAATTTCTTGACGTGTAATACGAATCTGACGACCATTCGGTAGAATCATTGCCTCAGGCTGCGCAGATAAGTCAATTAAACAACGCGCAATACGACCAGATACATCGATAAATGCTAAGTCAGTGACTTTACGCGTTGTATTCTTCAGACGGCGAACAAGCTGAGCAAATACAGCATAGCTCAGGTCAGGGTATTGCTTGCTGAGTTCGTGGAAATTTTCATATGAGATTTCTGCAATTTCGCAAACATCTCGAGTACGTACTTCTGCGGTACGTTGAGGGTTATTTTCAAACAGCCCCATTTCACCAAAGAAATCACCTGGATTGAGATATGCAACAACAATTTCACGCTCATCATCTTCACGTAATATGATTGACACTGAACCTTTTAATATTAAATACAGTGATTTTGATTCCGTTCCAGCGTCAACAATCGTGGTGCGTTTAGGGTATCTATTAATATGAGCACGTTTTAGCAATGCTTTAACTGACTCAGGTAATTGACCTGGAGACAAAGCATCAGTGCTAAGATGTGAAAAATTTGAAGTCATGCTTAAAATTTCCGAATTTGGATAAAACCGATCGCACAGGCCCCATGGAGCCTTTTCTACACAGAAGAGATGAAATTCCTTATCAACTCATTTTATGTTAGTGTACAAGAACTGAAGTAAATTTATAACGTTTTTCGGGTAGTTGCAATGCAAACAAGTGTACATTGGTTAGAGAATGTTGCTTTTGAAGCGAAATCAGAAAGTGGTCACAGTGTAGTGATGGATGGTTCTGCTGAGTATGGTGGTGAAAACCGTGGACCACGTCCTATGGAGTTGATTTTAATGGGACTTGGTGGGTGTGCTTCGTTTGATATTGTGACTATTTTAAAGAAATCACGCCAAGATGTGACCGATGTTGTATGCCAGTTAAAAGCGGAGAGAGCTGATTCTATTCCTGCGGTGTTTACAAAAATTCACTTACATTTCGTAGTAACAGGTAAAGCGGTTAAAGCAAAGCAAGTTGAAAAAGCAGTTGAGCTTTCAGCAGAAAAATATTGTTCTGCGAGCAAAATGTTGTCTGATGGTGGTGTAGAAATCACACATGACTTTGAAATTGTAGAAGCTGATTAAGACTTAATTATTAAGTTTAACTAAAAAGTGATCTATTTGTTTAGATCACTTTTTTATCGACATAGTTTTTATTTCAGTAATAATTGTGGGTCTACCCGTGCATCATTTAAACTCATTCCCCAATGTAAGTGTGGACCAGTGACTCGACCTGTATTTCCTACTAAACCTAAAAGTTCACCTTGAGTAATATGTTTGAACCGTACCGGGTTTGTCGGAGACTTTTTTATTTAAGTTAGGCCACCTGACCTAACGGGTTAATCTTATCATAGTACATTGCTTCAAACTCAAAAGGCGATACATAACCCAGTGCACTGTGTACACGCTTTTTATTGAACCAATCTACCCAGTTTAGTGTCGCAAGTTGTACATCTGCTAAACCTTGCCAATCTGCTTTTAAATATTCAATCACCTCTGTTTTGTATAAGCCATTCACCGTTTCAGCCAAAGCATTATCGTATGAATCACCAGTCGTACCGACTGATGCTCGTAAATTTGCAGCTTCTAAACGATTGGTATAGCGAATAGAAAGATATTGAACACCTCTATCGGAATGATGAATCACATTCTTTGGCATGCCTCGGTCGTGCAATGCTTGCTCTAATGCATCGAGCACCATATCTGTATTCATCCGTGTAGATACTTTCCATCCAACAATTGCTCGTGAGAACACATCAATAACAAATGCGGTATATACCCAGCCTGAATGAGTTTGAATATACGTAAAGTCACTCACCTGAGAAGCACTGCTTCGCAAGGGTCAGGATGATCAGCATTAAAATTACGTTTCACTAAATCATCTGCTCGTTTTTGGTCATCTCGGCTACGGGTGGTTTGTTTGTTCTTACCTCGCCAAACACCTTGTATACCTAGCTTTTTCATTAATCGAGCAACAGTACAGCGTGCAATAATATAGCCTTCACGTTTCAGTTTTTGCCAGACTTTACGTACACCATACCGACCTGAACTTTCCTTCCAAATTCGTTTAATCTCCTCAGCATGATGCAAGTCATGTAAATCTCGCTTTGCTCGATGTTCTGGATTTTCGCAGAGATCTAGAGTCCGGTAATAGGTTGAGGGTGCGATCGGTAAAATTCTACAAATCGCCTCGACTCCGTACAGCTCTTTATTATTATGGATAAAATCCACCATTATTTGTGTGGGCGGTCGAGCTCCGCCTGGGCGAAAAAAGCGGCTGCTTTACGTAGAATCTCATTGGCACGCTTTAATTCTTTAATTTCACGTTCCATTTGCTTCATTTTTTCTTGATCAGATATCTGTTGTACTTTAATAGGATTTTGCTGATCTAAATGCTTTTGATGCCAGGCACGAAGTGTTTCAGGAGTACAACCGATCTTAGGCGCAATTGCTGTGATTGCAGCCCAAGTAGAAGGATAATCTTTTTCAGATTCAATCAATAATTGAACCGCTCTTTCTCTGATTTCAGGGGTATATTTTAATTTTGTCATCGGGATAGTCTCTCAGAATATTGACTCTCCGACAAACCCGGTACGGTTCAGTTGTCCCTTTGAAACCTCAATTTTACTGAGATGGCAGAACATACTGATTAAACCTTGACCGTGATCAATCAAAACAGTCTTACCATTGAAAAAATAATCACCAGTTTGAACGACAATGCCATCTGCTGGCGCTACAACTTTTTGGCCAATTGGTGCTGGAATGTCTAGACCTGAATGTGGGGCGCGTTCTTCATTATTAAAGAAACGTTTGCGTCCAAATGAGTTACTAAATTTTCCTGCTGTTGGTGGAATAAAACTTGGAAATGTTGTCCATATGCTTGGGTTAAATGAAGTGTAGATGTCATTTTGCTCCTTTGCTTCACGCGCATAACGATCCAACCGCTCCTGATTGGGGTTGACGTAGTCTTGGTTTTTTACATTGAGGTGTTGTTCAGCATATTGATATGGCAGTATTTCAATCTCTATGGGCATAGTATTGGTTGCTAGGCTTAACGTTCCCAATGGGGTAGAAAGAGGAATTCCAAAAATAGCGTATCGTTGAGTGCCTTCTTGTGTAATTAGAATCGGTTTTTTCTCATAGAAAACTTGGGTAATCGTTGATGGAACTGGAATAACGGCTATACCGCCTGCATGTCGTGAATTCTGTGGTAATTGAGCGATAGCTATCTGAATAGGGAAAAGGCAAATACTAGCTATTACAATTCTTCTTAAATGCATAACGATCATTTTTAAATGAAGTAAAGTCTTAAGTTAAAAGTTTCACTGTAAAATAACAATATGGATATTGTTTAAATCAGAATAGATAGAAAATTATACAAAATATACTTGAAATAGATTGTTTGTATACCCATATTATTACTGAGTTTTATAAAGTTTAATTTAAACAAAATATTGAAAAATATATAAATTTGATTTGAAATTTTAAAAAGTGTTCCCATCTTAGTGGTAAGTTAAAAATTTGTTGTGAGGAATAACAAGAATGCGTTTTGAAAAATTTACGAACCGTCTACAGCAAGCTCTTTCAGATGCACAGTCATTGGCAATGGGTAAAGACCATACTTCTATTGCGGGTATTCATATTTTATCGACTTTACTAGAAGAGCCTGCCAATTTAAGTTTGTTGCAGCAATCAGGTGCACGCTTGCCAGAGTTGAAACAAAAGTTAGAACAAGCAATAAGAAATGCACCGACTTTATCAAATCCAACTGGAGATATTAATCTTAATCCTGAAGCGGTAAAGATCTTAAATTTAGCTGATCGTTATGCGCAAAAAGCAGGTGATGAATTCTTATCAACAGATTGGGTGTTATTAAGTTTAGCGGAAACGGGTGAAACCAAAACGATATTAAACAGCGTTGGGGTAACACCAGATAGTTTACGCAAAGTAATTGAAAATATTCGAGGAAATGACAAAGTCATGAGCAATAATCATGAAGATCAACGCGATTCATTGAATAAATATACCATTGATTTAACAGAACGTGCTTTGGCTGGTAAGCTTGATCCAGTTATTGGTCGTGATGATGAAATACGTCGCACGATACAGGTTTTATCACGCCGAACTAAAAATAACCCAGTCTTGATTGGTGAACCTGGCGTGGGTAAAACTGCGATTGTTGAAGGTCTAGCGCAACGAATTATTAATGGTGAAGTTCCTGAAAGTCTAAAAAGTAAACGGGTATTGTCTTTGGATCTAGGTTCGTTGCTTGCAGGTGCTAAATATCGCGGTGAGTTCGAGGAACGTTTGAAAGCCGTTTTGAATGATCTTGCAAAACAAGAAGGTGAAGTCATTCTATTTATTGATGAATTACACACGCTTGTAGGTGCAGGAAAAGGCGATGGTGCAATGGATGCAGGTAATATGCTTAAACCTGCTTTAGCACGTGGTGAGTTGCGTTGTGTTGGAGCAACAACTTTAGATGAATATCGTCAATATATTGAGAAAGATGCTGCTCTAGAGCGTCGTTTCCAAAAAGTACTCGTTGATGAACCAAGTGTGGAAGATACCATTGCGATTTTACGTGGTCTAAAAGAAAAATATGCAACGCATCATGGCGTGCAAATTTTAGACTCAGCAATTATTGCAGCTGCAAAAATGTCGCATCGTTATATCACGGATCGTCAATTGCCTGATAAAGCCATTGATTTAATTGATGAAGCTGCTTCACGTATCAAAATGGAGATCGATTCTAAACCCGAAGCTTTAGATAAACTTGATCGCCGTTTAATCCAATTGAAAATGCAATTAGAAGCAGTGAAGAAAGATGAAGATGCTGGCAGTAAAGCTGAAGTGAATCATCTTGAACAGCAAATTGCTGAAAAGCAAAAAGAATATAATGATCTAGAGGAAATTTGGAAAGCCGAGAAGACACTCGTTGAAGGTGATAAGAAAGCTCAAGTTGAATTGGATCAAGCCCGTGTTGCTTTAGAAAAAGCAAAACGTGAAGGTGATTTGGCTGAAGCAGCACGCTTACAATATGGCGTGATTCCTGAGTTGCAAAAACGCTTGGAACAAGCGGAAGTCGCTGAGGAAAATGAAGAACCGAAGCTAATTCGTACCAAAGTGACTGAAAATGAAATTGCTGAAGTAGTGAGTGCGGCAACAGGCATTCCTGTGGCGAAAATGCTACAAGGTGAACGTGAAAAACTACTGAATATGGAAGAGTTTTTACATAACCGTGTAGTTGGGCAACATGAAGCTGTGGTTGCAGTTTCCAATGCAGTCCGCCGTTCACGTGCAGGTTTATCTGATCCGAATCGTCCGAGTGGATCATTCTTATTCCTTGGACCGACAGGTGTGGGTAAAACTGAGTTAACTAAAGCGTTAGCAAACTTCTTGTTTGATAGTGATGATGCCATGATTCGTATTGATATGTCTGAATTTATGGAAAAGCATTCTGTCAGCCGTTTAGTGGGTGCTCCTCCGGGATATGTGGGTTATGAAGAAGGCGGGGTTTTAACAGAAGCTGTTCGTCGTAAGCCATATAGTGTAGTGTTATTTGACGAAGTGGAAAAAGCTCATCCAGATGTATTCAATATCCTGTTACAGGTATTGGATGATGGTCGCTTAACTGATTCTCAAGGTCGTGTTATCGATTTTAAAAATACGGTCATTGTGATGACATCTAATTTAGGCTCACAAGATGTACGTGAATTAGGTGAAGGTGCAACTGATGAGGAAGTTCGAACAGTGGTCATGAGCGCTGTAACTCAGCATTTTCGTCCAGAGTTCATTAACCGTATTGATGAATTAGTCATTTTCCATTCGTTGAAAAAAGCTCAAATTCGTGGTATCGCGGATATTCAATTGGATCGTTTACGTTCACGTCTGAGCGAACGAGATATGGCTTTAACTGTCGATGATAGTGCATTTGATCTATTGATTGATGCTGGTTTTGATCCAATCTATGGCGCACGACCACTAAAACGTGCAATACAGCAACAAGTTGAAAATAACTTGGCTCAGAAAATCTTATCTGGTGAATTCCAGCCCGGAGATAATATTCTGATTAAAGGTGATAGTGGTCAGCTTGTGTTTGATAAAATGAAACTTAGCTAAATCTAATTTGAATGATTGGCTAAAAAGATGGCGATGAAAATCGCCATCTTTTTTATATCAGTGCAATTTATCTGATTTCTTAAGGAATATTACCAATGACATTGCGATTTTATGAAAAGCTTGCTAGTTTCGGAATAAATAAGAAAAAAATTCAGGATGAATTAAAATGGAGAATAAGCAGCATTATTACACTTATATTGGTGTAATTGTATTCTTTACGGCTTTACCATTAATTGGTTCGGCTGCACAGCCGATGACAGAGGGAACTTTAGCCTTACAAACAGGTGCATTAAATAGATCCTTGCCTAATATTATCGAAAAAGCTCAACGAGATGCGATGAAGCCAGAGGAAGAACGTTGGCGTTCTCAACGCATATTGAGTGACCGTAATTTGCGTGAAATAAGGATCAGTATGCTTGCTGAAGGTGCTTTATCACCTTATGAAGAACAAAAGAAAACGTCTGTAATGGATGTGCGGGAAAAGAAGAAAGCAAGTATGAAGCCCCATGATGAGGCTCCAGATAACTTCATGATTTATGAGTTTGATTCTCCTAATGTAAAAAGAACCAAATTCACATTTAAATAATGAGAAAAATCATTCCTTAAATTTGATTATGTTGGATTTTCCAAGCACGATGAATTTTTTGATTACGTTTAAAGTCTAAGCCTATCGTTTCAGAAGTAATTTCTTCGACATGATAGATTGCTTCGATTTCTTCATCTAACTCAAACCCACGATAGTTATTTGAGAAGTACAAAGTACCATCACTGGTTAAACGATTCATTGCACGTTTAAGCAGGGAAATATGATCGCGCTGTACATCAAATGTACCATAAAACTTTTTTGAGTTAGAGAAAGTTGGAGGATCAATGAAGATGAGATCATATTGTTCATGACCTTCTTTTAACCATTCAAAGCAATCACTCGAAAAGAACATATGTTGTTCATCAGCATGATCTACCGTTAAACCATTCAATACAAAATTTTCTTTTGACCAATTCAAATAAGTATTTGATAGGTCGACACTGGTGGTACTTGCTGCACCGCCAAGTGCTGCATGTAAGCTAGCAGTTGAGGTATAGCTATAAAGATTAAGAAAGTGTTTGCCACGTGCTTCTTTGGCAATTCTTAGACGAATTTGACGATGATCTAAAAATAAACCAGTATCTAAATAGTCTGTTAAATTGACGAGAATTTTAGCTTTGCCTTCCTGCACAATAAAACGTTTAGACGCAGTGCTTTGTTTCTCATATTGATTGGTTCCCGTTTGCTTTGCACGGGTTTTGATAAAAATTGCGTCACGATTTAAGCCAGTCACTGCACGAATGGCAGCTAAACCCAAATTAAAACGTTTTTTTGCTTTTTCAGGATCAATTGTTTTTGGTGGTGCGTATTCCTGAACATGCAAACGATCTCCATATAAATCGATGGCAATGTTAAAATCAGGTAGATCGGCATCATACAAACGTAAGCAAAAAATATTTTCTTTCACAGCCCATTTTTTTAAGGCTTGCATATTTTTTTGCAAACGATTAGTAAAGTCTTCTGCACCTTCAATTTTTTCAAATTGCTGAGGTTGCCATGTTGCCAAAAAAGGTTGGGTGACGGTTGCTGGCTTGATGGTACCAAAACGCACGTAGATTGGTAATTTACCATTCATCAAACGTAAAGTTTGAGGTTCGGTGATAGCCAGTACATCTGCTTGTTCAATTTGTGCTGCAATCACGGCAACAGGCTGATTTGGAAAATTCTTCTGTAATAATCCTGATAAACCTAAATAGAATGATCGACTAGAGGCCTTATCACCTAAACGTTCCCCATAAGGAGGGTTGGTGACAACAAAGGCTTTTTTACCTTCAGCATGGAAATCATCCCAATCTGCTAAAGTCCGTTCTTCAATTTGAATTTGCTCGAGTATTTTTTCAAAACCTGCTGCAATGATATTTTGGCGAGTGGCTTTAACCGCTTCCCAATCCGCATCGTAGGCATAAAACTTGGGTAGAGGTTGCTCTAAAGCCTTTGCATGACGTTCTGCTGCTTCTGCTTTCAGTGATAACCATAATTCACGATCATGTCCATGCCAACCATTGAAGCCAAAGCGACGTACTAAGCCTGGTGCACGATCGGTTAAAATCATTAATGATTCAATAATGAATGTTCCTGAACCACACATTGGGTCAAGAATAATGTCAGGCTGATATTGTGCTAATTGAGCTTTTTGTAGAATTGCCGCTGCCAGATTTTCTTTAATTGGCGCATCGGTCATAAAACGGCGATAGCCACGCTTATGCAGAGAATCACCTGATAAATCTAGGCAGTAAGTATGCTCAGTTTTGCCAGCCAATACATAAAGTGTAATTTCGGGTTGTTTAATATCAATACTTGGGCGTTTGCCAACCGCCTCCATAAATGAATCAACAACACCATCTTTAACTCGTAGTGTAGCAAACTGTGTATTGACTTTAATTTCGCGTTCTACATGTAGGCGAACAGCAAAGGTACTTTGTGGTGCAAAAACAAGAGACCAATCAAAGCTAATCGCACCCTCGTAGAGTTCTTCTGCAACATCACGCGCGTCATGTGTGAATTCAAGTTCATGGGTATGTATTGGTAACAACACACGAGAGGCTAAACGAGACCACATACAAACGCGATAGGCATTCTCAAGTGTGCCTTTAAATATTAAACGCCCAGCAAAACGTTGGATATTTTGAATGCCTAAATTCTCAAGTTCTTGTTGTAATAAGGTTTCAAGCCCGTCAGCACAGGTCACCCAATAGTCTGTTAGACGTGGTTTAGCGTTCATTCAAATTTCCAAAAACATTTTTAGCAATCGACTATTTTAACTGATTTTGGAAGAGAAATACGGTTTTTCTTTTGATGTTTAGCCTTATTATGTTCCATAGATTAATTCTAATTTGTGGTCTAAGGCATATTGTGAAACTCTTTGGATTAGTAATACGGTATTACTTATTTAGATTGAATCACGTCTTTGCTTTAAATTTTCAGCATATGTTTTTTACTTATCAGATAAGTTCACCATGTCATAAAATAATTTTTATTTGTTTTGAATGGTTGGTACATATTTTGCTTTCTAAAGCTGGATTATCAAGAAATACTTCTCCCAACGATGTGAGGACTTTATGAAAGCAAATACGAACCATGAACTTGTACTAAATGCCGAAGCTTTTTCTGTTGCAACTCAAATGTATGTGCGTTTAAGACGAGTCTGTAGTCGTGTGATTGATGTGATGTATTTGGTGCATGACCAAGCTTATGCTAGATATATTATGCAAATTGCACTGGAAACGCGCGATGCCGAATTAGCGCATTATGTTGAGCGTTTAAGTCATTTGCTTGATTTATATCCTGAATCTGAACCAACACTATTTGTAGCAGAACCAAAGCAAACAAATGATGAAGAACTTTACTTTGCCGAAGTCACTGAAGAGGAAATCTATCGGGCACAAGTATCGCATCACTATATTGGTGCGCTCCGCTAGCCGAATCTGTTGCAACTCTCTCATTTAATGCAACATAATGGTGAAAAGTTGTTCTGCGAAAGTAGAGAAATTGGGCTACACTATGCAAGTTTTGGTGATTCGACCTATAGGAATCTTTTATGCATATTGCAGCCCTGCATCAACCAAGTCAGGTTCAATTGAATCAACAAGGAAATTTAAAGCACTTCTTAACCATTGAAGGTCTTTCTAAAGAAAGCCTGACCAAGATTTTAGATACCGCACAAAGTTTTTTAGACGACAATAATAATTTGATTAACCGTCCGTTATTAGAAGGGCTGACGGTAATGAATCTTTTTTTTGAAAATTCTACTCGAACTCGCACTACATTTGAGGCAGCTGCAAAACGTTTGTCTGCAAATGTTCTGAATATCGATATTGCACGTTCAAGTACCTCTAAAGGTGAAACGTTACGTGATACGCTTTGGAATTTGGAAGCGATGGCTGCGGATATTTTCGTAGTTCGTCATTCATCTTCGGGTGCGGCTCACTTTATTGCAAAAGATGTATGCCCGAAAGTTGCGATTATTAATGCAGGTGATGGTCGTCATGCGCACCCAACGCAAGCGATGCTAGATATGCTGACCATTCGCCGTGAAACCAAGAAGCCATTTGAAGACTTAACTGTGGCGATTATTGGTGATATTAAACATTCGCGTGTAGCACGTTCCAATGTGGCTGCTTTACAAACACTAGGTTGCAAAGATATTCGCGTGATTGCACCAAATACGCTGTTACCAGTTGGTTTTAATGAATATGGCGAAAATGTACGCCTGTTTAATAAAATGGATGCAGGCGTAACAGACTGTGATGTGATTATTGCATTACGAATTCAAAATGAGCGTATTGATTCACCTGCATTATCTTCACAATCTGAATTTTACAAAATGTATGGACTTAATAAAGAACGCTTGGCGCTCGCTAAACCTGATTGCATCGTTATGCATCCTGGTCCAATGAACCGTGGTGTTGAAATTGATTCAAGTATTGCGGATGGAGATCAATCGGTTATTTTGAAACAAGTAACCAACGGTATTGCAGTACGAATGGCGGTACTGGCACTTGCGATGCAAGGGCAGTTACAAGAACAAGGTTTAATTGAAGCGATTGCACTTTAAAGGATAGATCACATGAGTATTGTAAAAATTGAAAATGTCCGTGTGCTCGATCCAATTCAAAAAACTGATCAAGTTCAAACGGTTTATATTAAGAATGGTAAATTCGTTGATAGCGCAGATCAAATTGATGAAACGATTGACGGTCAAGGTAAATGGTTGATGCCAACCATGGTTGACTTGTGCGCACGCTTACGTGAGCCAGGGCAACAACAACATGGGACATTAAAGTCAGAAGGTAAAGCTGCGCGTGCAAATGGTATTTTACATGTCATTACTCCACCAGACTCAAAACCTATCGTACAAGATAATGGCGCACTTATTCATGGTCTGATTGAAAAGGCACAATTAGATGGTGGTATTTATCTACATATTATTGGTGCACAAACTCAAGGTTTGAATGGGAAGCAGCCGGCTAATATGGCAGGTTTAAAGAAAGGTGGTTGTACTGCTGTTTCTAATGCCAATGCAGCATTTGAAAATGATGATGTTGTGATTCGTACTCTTGAGTATGCTGCTGGTTTGGATTTGACCGTTGTCTTCTATGCCGAAGAGCCACAGCTTGCAAAAGATGGTTGCACGCACGAAGGTTTTATCGCTTCTCGTCAAGGCTTACCAATGATTCCAGCGATCGCGGAAACAGTTGCAATTGCTAAATACCTTTTGATGATTGAAGCAACAGGCGTGAAAGCACATTTTGGTTTATTGTCTTGTGGTGCGTCAGTTGATTTGATTCGCGCAGCTAAAGCCAAAGGTTTGCCAGTCACTGCGGATGTTGCGATGCATCAGTTACATTTAACTGAACAACTCACTGATGGTTTTAACTCACTTGCGCATGTTCGCCCACCATTACGTTCTGAGCAAGATAAAGCATTATTACGTCAAGGTGTGAAAGAAGGCGTGATAGATGCAATTTGTACTCATCATGAACCATTAAGTAGCTCAGCAAAAATGGCGCCTTTTGCAGAAACACAACCAGGAATAACGGCTTTTGATACTTATGTAGCTTTGGGTGTACAACTGATTCAAGAAAGTCTATTTGAACCATTAGAATGGGTTGAAAAAGTGACTTCAATTCCAGCGCAGGTTGCAAATATGACTGAACGTTGGCAGCAAGAAGCAGGTTGGGTGTTGGTTGATCCAGAACTAGAGTGGGTAGTATCAAAAGAGACAATTTTATCTCAAGGTAAAAATACACCTTTGCTAGGCCAGACATTGAAAGGTAAAGCGGTACAGACATTCATCTAAACTTTGTTTCTGAGCAGAATAGGTTTTGTGACTTATTCTGCTTAACTTTTTAGTGATTTAATTCATTATTAGAAATTTTCCGTAAATAATTTAATAATGGATAGCTTTGCTTGTATATAGGTCGAATAAAAATGAGAATTACATTTATTGGTGCAGGACGCGTTGCTTATCATTTAGCAAAAGTATTACATCCTGATCACCAGATTGTACAAGTTTTTAGTCGTGATTTAGAAAAAGCAAATCGTTTAGCATCTTTAGTGGAAGCTACTGGGATTAATCATTTTGATCAATTAAATCCCAATACTGATCTCGTTATTATTGCTATATCTGACCAATCCATAGCTAATGTTATTCAGAAAATTAATCATTATTTACAGCAAGCATTAATTGTTCATACCTCAGGAAGTACCAGTTTAGAGGTGCTTTCAACAGTACATGAGAGATCTGGCGTATTTTATCCCTTACAAACTTTTAGTCATGAGCGTGCGATTGATTGGGCAGAAACACCTATGTTTGTCGAGGCAGTTCGGCACAATGACTTGGAGTTGCTCGCTTCATTAGCACATAGTCTGACTCCGAAGGTTTATCAATATAGTTCTCAACAACGTCAGACATTACACATGGCTGCTGTTTTTGCATGTAATTTTAGCAATTACTGTTATGATCTTTCTAAACAAATTGTTGATGAGCAACAGGTTGATTTTTCTTTACTTTATCCATTGATTTTAGAAACTGCTCAAAAAGCAACGATCAATAATCCTAAAGAAATGCAAACAGGTCCTGCAATGCGTGGTGATGAAAATATTTTAAAAATGCATCAACAGTTATTAGAAAAGAATTCAGGAAGCGATCTTGTGGATGTTTATAAACTTTTAAGTGAAGGTATTATGAAACGACATTTACACGGAAAATAATGATAGGGAAACCATTTCATTTTATTTGTGATGGACAAAATTTGAATGATTTTTAATATCAAGAGATGTTAGAACATCATGTATTTGTATTCTAGAAAATCGAGCGATTATCTGTAAATACATTGAGCTGATATCATTTGTTAAATATCAGCTTAAAAAAGAATGTAAATGTGCCTCAAGCTTAATCAATTTTTCTGTTTAAAACGATGTTTACATTTGAGACAAAGATAGTCTTGGAAAATATTTTTGTCGATCGCCACACCTGCTTTTTTCCCAAAAATATTACCCGCGATTCCTCCAGTAATTCCGACACTAATTGCACCTACAAATGTTCCAATAGTCCCACCCACAATGACGCCTAATGGACCTGCTACAGTACCAATCGTGGCACCAACTGATGCACCTGTTGCAGCTCCACCCACTGTTCCAGCCGTAGTTCCCGCCGCTGTCATTAGAACTCCGCCTGTTGTTTTTAGTAATTTGTTATGATCACGTACTTCGATTTCTGTAGAACCACATTTGGGGCATTGCAGTATTTTTTCCATAAAACCAACCTATCTTCATCATTGAGTTAAATCATTATAGTGAATAGCACTCATTGTTTATGAAACGATAACTTCTTAAAGGGATGTAAAAATTATCTGTTTCTTATTTTAGCTAAATATGAGTAAAAAATATTTATAGATCATGTAAATAGAAGAACTTAGGTTTGATCAGATTTGATTCTATAAAGTCAGTTCGATAATAACGGTTTGAGAGATATAGTTTTTATCGTCTATGGACACCAGAGAGCATTCAGTTTTTTGTTCTTTTAAGAATTAAAAAATGAATATGAGTAAGCCAATAAGAGATAAATAGCATTAAATAAATAATATTTAATGCTATTGGTATTTGAAATTTTAAGAGTCACTACTTAATTTTTTTAAAAATAAAGTCATTGATCTTGTGACCAGATTCAAGTCCACGACGCTCAAATTTGGTTACTGGACGCCATTCAGGGCGAGGGTAGCTATTACCTTTACCTGCTAAATTTTCCATGTCTGGACGATTATCTAAAATATCAAGCATCCATTCTGCGTATGGCTCCCAATCAGTAGCAGCATGGAAGGTACCTCCAAGCTCTAACTTCTGTTCAACCAGTTGCATACGTTCATGAATCACAAAGCGTCGTTTAAAGTGGCGCTTCTTCTGCCATGGATCTGGGAAGTACAGTTGCACACAGTTAATGCTGTTGTCAGGCATTTCACGTAATACTTGAATCGCATCTGCATCAAGTACAAATAAATTCTTCAAGCCAGCCATACCAGCTTCATACACGCATTGTGCAATTCCTGGTACATGTACTTCGATTCCGACAAAATTACGTTCTGGATTGGCTTTTGCCATGAGTACCAAAGAACGCCCCATACCAAAGCCAATTTCAACAGTTAAAGGTCGTTCAGGATGTTCAAAGTGTTGACGTAAATCACCAACGGGGTATTCCAAAATTAAATCACGATAATCTTCTAAAGCAGTCCGTTGTGATGTATTAAGCGGAGCTGAACGACGCATAAACGTCACAATTTCACGGTGCTCAGGCAAATTGTCGAGTTCCGTAATTTGCGTTTCTAACTGATCGTTTGACATGATTCTGGAGATATAAATATAGAAATGCCGTATTTTAAGTGTTCATCAGGTCAAGTCAAATCTTTAAATGATTTTATTTGATCATTTGTTTTTCCAAACGATCAAAAACTTGTAAAAAAATCTTCATGTTTTTGTCACAGAGATTGAATAGCCTAATGTCGATTTAAACATTAAGTAAAAATTTATGAAAAATTTTAAATTCCATTCGATTGCAATTTGTTTAGGCTTATTGGGGGCTTCTTCGGTATTTTCTGTGGCACATGCCCAGTTGATGTTTAGCCAATATATTGATGGTAGTAATAATAAAAAAGGATTAGAAATTTATAATCCAGATCAATCAGCCGTTAATTTAGCTGATTATGAGATTCAACAGTTTAATAATGGTGGTACATCTAAGCCATTTGTCTATCCTTTAGTCGGAAACCTTGCGAGTAAGGGGCGCTTTTTAGTTGGGCATACTGCCTTACAAACTGAGTTAGGGGATAAGGTCAATCAAGTCGCTGCACTTTCGTTTAATGGCGATGATGCCATTTTATTAGTTTATAAAGGCAAAGTGGTAGATCGTTTTGGAAGATTGGGTGAGCAACCAGCTTCTGGTGGCTGGGGCACAACAACAATCAGTAAAGCGAATAGTTTTACTCGCTTGCAAACGGTAAATCCTGTCACTGAGGTTGATCCTAAAACTATATTTGATCTTGATAATTCTTGGCGTGCATGGAAGGATCGGAATGATTTTTCAAATCTAACAGGCTCAACAACACCTCCTATTACTGAAATAGTAAGTTGCTCAAGTACGGAAACCCCGATTGCAGATTTAAATAATAAATCAACTCAAGGGCAAAACTATACGCTCCGTGGTGTGATCACTGCTGATTATCGTTATGAAAATGGTTTCTCTGGTTTCTATATTCAAACTGTTGATAGCAAAGCTAAACCAAACGTGAGTAATGCAATTTTTGTTTATATTCCAGCAAGTAGCTCTGTTAAAGGCGGGCAAGTTGGGGATGAAGTGATCTTACGAGGACGTTTGATTGCGTATCAAAACCAATTACAGATTGATCAGTTACAGCAAGATATTTTGACTTGTAATAGCAATATGGCAAATCAGATACAGCCAAAAAGTGTTGATTTACCGTTTAATAGTTTGACTGAATTAACTGCAAATTCACCGCAACTTTATCAAGGGATGTTGGTAAAACTACCACAAACTTTAACCATCAGTGAAAATTATAACTATGGTCGCTTTGGTGAGCTGTCACTGAGTAAGGAGCGATTATTTATTCCAACAAACTTATATCCACCTTTATCTGCCGAGGCAAAAGTATTAGCACAGAAAAACTTATTATCGAAGATTATTTTAGATGATGGTTATAACAATCAAAACAGAACGCCTTGGTTGCCGCAGAGCTTTAGTGCAACAAATAGTTTGCGCTCTGGTGATCAACTTAAGAACATTGAAGGGATTTTAGAATATCGTTTTAATGGTTGGCGCATTCAGCCTATTCAGGGGCGTAGTCTCCCAGAATTAGTCACTAAAACCCCGTCAAGACCAAATGTCGCCACTAAAGATACGCAGTTGATTCGTGCAGCAGCATTTAATGTCTTAAATTACGACAATGGCAAAACAGGATTTCCTACTGAGCGTGGTGCATCTAGTCAATCTGAATTTGATAAACAGCATCTGAAAATTATTAAAGCTTTAAAAGCAATTGATGCCGATGTATACGGTTTGATGGAAATTACAAACAATGGCTATGATAAAAATAGTGCAATCGCATATTTAACCCAAGCTTTAGGCGCTGATTGGAAATATGTAGTTCCTGAAAATCAGGATCGTTTAGGAACAGATGTGATTGCTGTTGCCATTATTTATAACAGCAAACGTGTAAAACCTGTGAACAAGCCAGTTGTACTTGATTTAGGTGATAAGAATAGATCGACGATTGCGCAAACTTTCCAACCGATTTCTGGAAAGCAAATGTTCACGATTATTCCTAATCACTTGAAATCTAAAGGATGTACAGGTGTTGATACGAATACAACAGACGCTGATCAAAAAGATGGGCAAGGTTGTTGGAACCCGACACGTGTGAAAGCTGTTGAACAACTCGTTCAATGGATGGCAAAAAATCCAACTCAGGTAGAAAAGCCAAACATCTTAGTTTTAGGGGATATGAATAGTTATGCTAAAGAAGATCCGATTCAGGTGTTTGAAAAGGCAAATTACAAAGTTCTATTAAATGACAAAGTTGTAGGGCAAGGTGAGCAGGCTTATAGCTATGTATTTGGTGTATCAAGTAATGCGGAAGGCTATGGCGGCGCAGGCAATTTAGATCACGCAATTGCAGATGCAAATTTATATAGTAAAGTAAAAAAAGCATTTACTTGGCATATCAATGCAGATGAACCAACAGTCTTAGATTACAACGAAGAATATAAAACCGATGCACAAAAAGCATTATTTTTCTCAGAAGATGCTTATCGCTCTTCAGATCATGATCCTGTAATTGTTGATCTTGATATGAGTGATGCCGAGAATAAACCTTCACCGTCAAATACTTCATCGGGGAGTTTTGGATGGTTATCGATCTTGGGTCTTTTGGGTCTTGCAAGTTTTTCCAAGCGCTCAAGAAAAGATAAAGTGTGATCTATGCAAAAAGAGGAGGATAGAAGTAATCTATTCTCCTCAAAAAAATGATCTATTTGAGCAGGATATATACGATGATAATAAAAAGTTGACATAAGACTACTTGCAAAATCATGTAATTTCACTAATAGTCAGATCATTCAGTATTTTTTACTTTTTTTGACAAATTTGTGGAAACACATTTTGCAAATTAACGTAAAGCATTTTAGAACATAAGAGTTAGATAACAAGGATCAATTATGAAGTTGTATTATTCACCTGGTGCTTGCTCATTGGCAGCACATATTATTTTAAATGAAATAAATGTAGATTTTGATTTAGAACGAGTTGATCTAAAAACACATAAAACCTCGAAAGGGGTAGATTATTATGAAATTAACCCAAAAGGTTATGTTCCAGCTTTAGAGATTAATCCTGGTTTAATCTTAACAGAGAACGTTGCAATTTTACCGTTTCTGGCACAACACGATCCTAAACAGGATTTAATCCCACCATCGGGCATGGGGCGTGCCAAAGTCCTTGAATGGTTAGGTTATTTAAATTCTGAGTTACATGATGCTTATGCAGTTTTCTTTAGTGGTAAGTTAACTGATGATGAAAAAATCAAAGCATATGCTGAAGTAGATCGTTTACTGAAATATATCGACAATTATTTAGCAGAATCAGAATATGATTATTTAGTTGATGATAATTTTGGTCCAGCAGATGCGTATTTATTTGTACTGACAAACTGGTCAAATCATATTGAGCATGATTTAACGCCTTATACCAATATTATCGCGCTTCGTAATAAAGTAGCTGAACGTCAGTCTGTACAAATTGCAATGCGTGATGAAGGTTTGTTTAATTAAAAATCTACAAATAAAAAAGCCTCTATACAGAGGCTTTTTTATTATCAACAAATTATTGTTGAGCTTTTTCTTTAACGTTCGCAGCACCTGATTCTACAGCACCAGCAACATTGGCAGTCGCATCACGTGCAGCAGCTTCAGTTTTAGCAGCAGCTTCAGCAGTTGCATGAGCAGTATGATCAGCAGCAGCGTCGATTTGATCAGCAGCAGTATCAACCGCTGTAGCTACATTGGTTGTTGCAGCATCAGCAGCATCTTTCACATCAGCGCCAGCTTGTTCAGCAGCGTTTTCTAAATGTTCACCCGTTGTTGCACCAGTTTCAGGTGCTTTATCTTTATTACAGCCTACAAGAGCAACAGTAGCAGCTAGACCTAACGCAACAAGTAATTTATTCATTTTCATATTTCCTTTTCGTTGTGGCATCCAACAAGTATGGATATCGAAAATATAAACACAAAGCGAGTGAATAAGAAAGTTACAAATTTGTTGATAACTTGTAAAAACACGCACTTACATTTTTTAAATGTAAATGCGTGTACATGTTTTTAGATTATTTTAAACACCAGAGCGAATCATATAATCAAAAGCGGATAGAGACGCTTTGGCACCTTCACCTGTCGCAATGATAATTTGCTTGTAAGGCACGGTGGTACAGTCACCCGCAGCAAATACACCTTTGACATTGGTTTCATTACGATCATTGATCACAATCTCACCACGATTGCTGAGTTCAACCGCACTGTTCTTCAAGAAATCTGTGTTTGGTAATAAACCAATCTGCACAAAGATTCCTGCAAGTTCTACCGTATGCTCAACATCAGTCGCGCGATCTTTGTATTTCAACGCCGTCACTTGAGCACCATCTCCGACCACTTCAGTACTGAGCGCATTTAAGATCACAGTGGTATTCGGTAAGCTGTTTAATTTGTCTTGCAACACTTGATCTGCACGAAGCTTGGTATCAAACTCAACCAATGTTACATGCTCAACAATTCCTGCAAGGTCAATCGCTGCTTCTACACCTGAGTTACCACCACCAATCACCGCGACACGTTTGCCTTTGAATAATGGGCCATCACAGTGTGGGCAGTACGCCACACCACGGGTACGGTATTCTGCTTCACCCGGTACATTCATTTCTCTCCAACGTGCGCCTGTTGAAAGAATAATGGTTTTCGATTCAAGCTTAGCCCCATTTTCCAATTCAACTTCAACCAAACCATTGGCGGTCTGATCTGCACCTGTGATCTTGCTGACACGTTGTAAATTCATGATATCCACACCGTACTCACGTACATGGGCTTCCATATCTTGAGCGAACTTCGGACCTACAGTTTTTTGAACCGTGGTGAAGTTTTCAATGTCCATAGTATCCATGACCTGACCACCAAAGCGTTCAGCCACGATACCTGTTTTGATACCCTTACGTGCTGCATAAATCGCTGCTGTACCACCTGCAGGGCCACCACCAATCACCAATACATCAAAAGCATCTTTGGCATTGAGTGCTGCGGCATCTTTTTCAGCTGAGTTGGTATCTAGCTTCGCCACGATTTCTTCCAAAGTCATACGACCTTGTCCAATATGTTCATTGTCTTGAAACACCATCGGTACAGCTAAGATTTTGCGTTCTTCAACTTCTTCTTGGAAGAAACCACCATCAATCATGGTCGCCGTTGTATTCGGGTTATAGATTGCAATCAAGTTGAGTGCTTGAACCACATCTGGACAGTTATGGCAGCTCAATGAAACAAACACATCAAAGTTTGCTTTTAAATTTAAGCCTTTGATCTGGTTCAAGACTTCATCAGATACTTTAGGTGCGTAACCTGATACTTGTAATAAAGCCAAGATCAAAGAGGTAAACTCATGTCCCATCGGTAAACCAGCAAAGAACACACGTGGTTGTTCACCTGCTTTAGCTACACCGAAACTCGGACGGCGAGCGTTTGAACCGTCAAAACGCGCCGTAACTTGGTCAGAAAGTTCTGCAATTTCAGTCACGAGTTCTTTGATTTTTGCAGCTTTGTCTGATTCATCTAAAGCCGCAACTAACTCGATTGGACTTTCTAAACGTTCTAAGTAAGCTTTTAATTGAGTTTTAATATTTTGATCTAACATGTATTTCTCCAAATTCTAAGCAGTTCAAATCAGCTAAATTCATTCGATGAAGCTATAGTACGCAAAACTAATAAATAGGTAAAACAGTATGTTTTTATGGGTTTGATCGGATTTTTGAATTTAAGATAAAATAAACATTTTGAAGATTTTTATACCTAAAAATTTGAATATATTCAAACTTGTTATATAACTGCAATTATTTCATGACGTATATAAGGAAGCAGCAAATGGTATTACAACGTGGTATTTATCAACACTACAAGGGTCAAATTTATCAGGTATTTAATGTTGCTAGACATAGTGAAACTGAGGAACAACTTGTTGTATATCAATGTTTATATGGTGATTATTCAATGTGGGTGCGTCCATTATCGATGTTTGTTGAAACAGTTGAACTTGAAGATGGGCAAGTTATTCCACGTTTTAAATTAATACAAGCGACTTAAATTTGAACTTTTGCTTTTGAGCATTACGGAGACAAGACATGACGAGCGCCGTTTTTTTACAACGTATTGCTGATTTATATGATGAACTTAAGCAACATGATGCTCGGCAGTCTGATCGTTTAAAACGTTACCGAAATATTGAAGCAGAATCTGCTAAGTTACTTGGGATGTTAGTACGTACTCAGCAATCAAAGCAGATTTTAGAAATTGGAACATCGACGGGATATTCAACCTTATGGTTGGCTGAGGCTGCAAAATCGGTCGGAGGTAAAGTTCAAACCCTAGAGATCAATGCTTTCCGAAGTGCTCAAGCCAAGAAATATGCTGAAGAATTTGGATTAGAGCGTTTTATTGATTTTTGGGTCGGCGATGCCTCAGATTATTTGGCACAAGCAACTGAATCCTATGATCTAATTTTATTAGATGCGGAACGTGGCTGCTATGTGAGTTACTGGAATGATTTAAAACGTCTATTGCAGTTCTCGGGTAATACATTGATCGTTGATAATGTGATTTCGCATGCTGCTGAGGTCAAAGATTTTCTTGAGTTGATTAAAGCGGACGAAAATTATATGAGTACTATTTTACCTGTAGGTGCAGGTTTATGTCTGGTTGTCTTGAAGTAGATGCGTTTGATCTTGATGTTTTGAGCGATAGCTCTGGGGACTACAACCTAATACTTTGTTAAATGCGCGGGTGAAGTTTGCAGGGTTGGAATAACCCAATTCATAGGCAATATGGGTGATGGTAAAGGTTGAATTTTGTAGAAGGTCGATAGCGCGTTCAATGCTGATCTGCTGTTTTAAGGCATGAAATTCAACTCCTTGTTGCTGTAAATAGCGTTGCAGGGTTTTGGTAGAAATATTTAGAACTTTAGCGCATTCGGTTAAGGTCGGCACTTGATTGGCTTGTCTTAGCATCATGCTGACCCATTCAACAATTTCGCCCTGATGGTAAATTTTTTGAATCTGTTCCTGACAACGTTGTTCAACCACTTTTAGGCTATGAGCATCCGCCAAAGGTAAGGAAAGTGCCAACTGTTGTTGATCAATCACGACACGGATGCCAGACATCCACGTATAGTTAAAATAAAAGCTGGCTTTGACTAAATGTAGATAACGTTCCTGATACACAGGTTCAGGAATGCTTAGATAAACCTGATAACGTTGTAGTTGCTGTCCAGCCAGTTCCAGCAGGCTGTAGTAAAAGCCAACCGCGATTGCTTCAATATGAAATGCTAAACATTGCTTATTCATTTGTAAGATTGGTTCAAGTAATAACTCAACTTTATGTTGATTAGTTGGAAATTGAATCGATAGCTTAAAGCTTGGCATAATTAGCCGAAAATATTGTGCGATTAATCTCAATGCATGTTCTAAATTTGGACTGGTCATTAATGCATATCCAACCAAACTATGCGAACTGAGTTTTAGATTTTTACCGAGTTCAAAAGCCAAATCTTCTGTATTAGGTAGGCTCAGGCCAAGTGCAATAAATTGTTCAATTTGTTGAATTGTTAAAAGCTCAGTTTTAGAAAGTTCGTTATGAAATGCGTTTAATACCTCATTATCATATTGATGAGTACCAATCAGAATTTCGATCAACCGCAAGTAATAACGAGACGGAATAACAGGGATTTGCTGTTTTTGCACAATAAAAAACCACCAAAGTCTTAAAATGATAATATCAAGTCTTAAAATGATAATATAGAGTGACTGCAAAAGAACACAATCAATTCAAGCAAAACATTTTGTGTTTGATTGAGGAATTTCTAATGAATATGCATACTCAACTGGATGTAGAGCAAGCAACAACAACTTTTAAAGATAAAAAACGTCATTTGTGGTTATTGGGTTTGGCAGTACCGACTATTGCAATGAGTGGTTTAGCGGGTTATCAATTTGGGCCGAAAAAAACCAAAAAATTCTTTGCCTCTTTTGGCCCATTATTTATTCATGGTGTTATTCCTGCATTGGATAAGTTAATTGGTGAGGACACAGAAAATCCACCACTTGATGCGATTGCAGATTTAGAAGCTGATCCATATTATTCTCGAATTGTTAAACTTTTTATTCCATTGCAATATGCGACCAATATTTACGGCACTTATTTGGCAAGTCGTAAAGGTACATCACTTGCAGATCAAGCGTTATTGGGTACGTTGGTGGGGATGGTGAATGGTATTGCCATCAATACGGCGCATGAATTGAGTCATAAAAGTGGTCGTCTCGAACATTATTTATCACATTTGGCATTAGCTCCATCGGGCTATAATCACTTCCGTATTGAGCATCCATATGGTCATCACCGCCGTGTTGCAACGCCAGAAGATCCAGCATCATCTCGACTTGGTGAAACTTTCTGGAAATTTTTACCGCGTACAGTGATTGGTAGTTTCAAATCTGCGATCGAAATTGAGAAAAATCGTTTAGAGCGTAAAAAATTGCCATTCTTCTGTAAAGAGAATGAATTGATTCATGGTTGGGCGATGTCTGCCGTGTACCATGCTGCTATGTTTAGCAAATTTGGAGTGCGTTCAGTACCGTTCCAAGTGACACAGGCTGCCTATGCAATTACTTTGTTTGAATCAGTAAATTATATTGAGCATTATGGTTTAAAACGTGAAAAGAAAGCCAATAGTCAATATGAGCGTACTTTACCTGAGCATAGTTGGAACAATAACAATGTAGTGACTAACTTGTTCTTGTATCAATTACAGCGTCACTCAGATCATCATGCAAATCCAACACGTAGCTTCCAAACGCTACGTCATTTTGAAAATGCACCACAGTTACCAGCGGGCTATGGAGCGATGATTTTACCAGCCTTTATTCCTTCATGGTGGTCAAAAATTATGGATGATCGAGTAGTAGAGCATTACAAAGGCAATATGGAGAAAATTAATATTCATCCAGACGCAAAAGAAAAAATATTAGAGAAGTATGCTGAACAAGTTGAAGTCGAAGCTGCTTAATAAATTTAAATAAAAAAACCAACCTTAATCTAGGCTGGTTTTTTTATTTATGAGGCTAAAAGATAAAGTCGTTTAAAATGCAGATCAAACTCAAGGTATTTATGGACAAAAGCAGTCTTATCAGTTGTGCGTAGCAAATTGTCATAGATAAATTCTGGAACAGGATGATAAAGCTCGGCTGTGCCATTGCTGTAAAAAATTTTTAAGTAGCGTGAAGAAATATCATATTTCCAAAAGGTTACAACAACAGTTTTTTCCATATATTTTCCCCCATTTTAGTTTGATCATTTAGTACATACGAAAAACTCTTTATGTTTCATAATTTGACATTACTCCATGTAAAGCAGGCTGACAATTGATAAGTGAATTTCGTTATAAATTTATAAGTATAAGAATTGTAAAAAATTTACTATTAAATCGAGATCGATGTATCGCAAAAAGTGAGCAAATGACAAATAAAAAGAAACCACTCTTTTTAGAGTGGTTTCTTTTCAACATTGTTAAATCTAAAAATTAGATTTTACCAACGAGGTCGATTGATGGAGCAAGAGTCGCTTCACCTTCTTTCCATTTAGCTGGGCAAACTTCGCCTGGGTGGCTTGCTACGAATTGAGCAGCTTTAAGCTTACGTAAAGTTTCTGAAACATCACGTGCAATTGCATTGTCATGAATTTCAGCAGTTTTAATTACGCCTTCTGGGTTGATGATGAACGTACCACGTAAAGCTAAACCAGCTTCTTCGATATGCACATCAAAAGCACGTGTTAATTGATGTGTAGGATCGCCAACTAATGGGAATTGAGCTTTACCTACAGCAGGAGAAGTTTCGTGCCATACTTTGTGAGAGAAATGAGTATCAGTTGTTACGATATAAACTTCTGCACCAGCTTTTTTGAATTCTTCGTAGTTTTCAGCAGCATCTTCAACTTCAGTAGGACAGTTGAAAGTAAATGCAGCAGGCATAAAAATAAGAACAGACCATTTGCCTTTAAGATCAGCATCAGTGACTTGAATGAATTCACCGTTACGGAATGCATCAGCTTTAAATGGTTTAACTTCAGTATTAATTAAGCTCATCATTGTCTCCATGATTGAGGTTTTATTGAGAGGCTAATGCCTTATTTGTTTACGAGGTTAAGAATAAATAATTTTTAGTTATTGGGGAAATAGTATTTTTACATGACTAAAATCGGAAAATTGAATGAATCAATATAAAACGATTTTCACCCTTAGATATAAGCCTATTTGACTCCAATAAGATGAAGTAAATATGACGAATACCTAAAACTAACTTGCATAACAACATGCAGTCGATAGTATTAAAATTCAAGGGTAAAATTGAAAAAATCTAAAAAACATAGAGAAAACCAAGATATATACTTAGATTTTTACCTATGTTTTGCTTGGTTTAAAAATAAGAAAATGCAAAAGTACCCCTGTGTATCAATTGAATAGTGCATGTTTTTGAAAAGAACTAAATGTGGTTGCTTTGCATAGCAACGCTTTAAGGCGTAAAATAGCTGATTAGTTTATTTTCTAGGAAAGCTGTTCAGTGCAGAGTCATTTAAATGTAGATCAATGGGTTATGGCACGTGACCGTCACCGTTTAAATCGACTGCGCAAAGATAAAAAAACAGAAACAGCAGAAATCGAAAAACTTTTTCAACAGTCAAATGACAAAGTCAAACAACGCTTAGCGCGTATTCCCCAAATTAAACTCAATCAAGATTTACCTGTTACTCAGTATGCAGATCGTTTGATTGCCGCAATACAAAAGCATCAAGTGGTTATTGTGGCGGGTGAAACGGGTTCGGGTAAAACCACACAGCTACCACAAATTGCTATGCTTGCTGGTCGTGGTCTCACTGGGATGATTGGGCATACTCAGCCGCGACGTTTAGCTGCTCGCAGTGTCTCGCAACGTATTGCAGAAGAAGTTGGGCAGAAACTGGGTGAGGCGATTGGTTTTAAAATCCGTTTTAATGAGCAGGGATCGCAAGATTCTATCGTGCGTTTGATGACGGATGGTATTTTGTTGGCTGAGCTGACGAACGACCGCTTCCTTTCAAAATACGACACCATCATTATCGATGAAGCCCATGAGCGTTCACTGAATATCGATTTCATCATGGGTTATCTCAAACAGTTATTACCAAAGCGTCCTGATTTAAAAGTAATCGTGACGTCGGCGACTTTAGATGTAAATCGTTTTAGCCAATACTTTAATGATGCACCGATTTTTGAAGTAGAAGGGCGTAGCTTCCCTGTTGAAGTACGTTATCGTCCAATTTCGGAACTCAGTATTATTGGTAGTGATGATGATGAGTTTGATGATTTTGAAGAGAACTTACCACGTGCTGTTGTACAAGCGGTCGAAGAGTGTTTTGCTGATGCTGAGAGTAAAGGACATCCAGAACATGCTGATATCTTGATTTTTGCCAGTACAGAGCAAGAAATCCGTGAATTACAGGAAACGCTGCAAAAATATGGTCCTCGGCATACTGAAGTGTTGCCTTTATATGCACGTTTGGCACTCGCCGAGCAGCAAAAGATTTTCAGTCCAAGCGGCAAAGGTCGCCGTATCATTATTGCAACCAACGTTGCTGAAACAGCATTAACCGTTCCTAATATTCGGTATGTGATTGATAGCGGTTTTGCTCGTATTTCACGCTATAACTACCGTTCACGTGTACAGCGCTTACCGATTGAAGCAATTTCACAGGCAGCAGCCAATCAGCGTAAAGGTCGTTGTGGTCGTATTGCTGCGGGTGTGTGTATTCGTCTATACAGTGAAGAAGATTTTTTAAGTCGTCCTGAGTTTACCGAACCAGAGATCAAACGGACGAACTTGGCTTCTGTAATTTTACAAATGCAAAGTCTTGGTTTAGGTAGTTTAGAAGATTTTGACTTTATTGAGCCGCCTGATTTCCGTTTGGTGAATGATGGACGCAAGCTTTTGATTGAGTTAGGTGCATTAAGCGAACGTAAGAATGATTTAACTAAAGTCGGTCAAATGATGGCACGCATGCCGATTGATCCACGATTAGCTCGTATGCTGATTGGTGGCGCTCATTTTGGTGTGCTGAAAGAAACTTTAATTATTGTCAGTGCCTTGGCGATTCAAGATCCACGAGAACGACCTGCCGATAAACAAATGCAGGCTGATCAGAAGCATGCTTTATTCAAAGAAGCAGATTCAGACTTTTTATTCTATTTAAAACTTTGGAATACGCTGCAAACCAGTCCTGATACACAGTCTGAAAACAAGCGCCGTCAATTTGCACGTCAACATTTTTTAAGTTGGTTGCGTTTAAGGGAATGGAAGCAAACCCATCAACAATTAGTTGAATTGGCTGAAGGATTAAAGCTGAGCTTTAATGAAAAGGCAGCCAATTACGAAAATTTACATCGAGCATTATTAACAGGTTTACTGTCATTCATCGCCAATAAAACCGATGAACGTAATACCTTTATGGCGGTACGTCAGCAGAAAGCCAAAGTATTTCCTGCCAGTACACTGCATAAGACCAATACTGCTTGGGTGATGGCATTTGAGATGGTGGAAACTTCTCAAGTGTATTTACGAACTTTAGCAAAAATTGATCCTGAATGGATTTTATTAGCTGCACGTGAGCTATTGAAATATCACTATTTCGAACCACATTGGTCGAAAAAAGCAGGCATTGTGAATGCCTATGCGCAAATTTCATTGTTTGGTTTAATTATTGAACCAAAACGTATGGTGAATTTTGAGAAAGTTGATCAAGCCGCGGCACATGAAATTTTTTTACGGGATGCCTTAACGACTGGTAATTTGGGTATTACACCGCCATTTTTAAAACACAACTTACTTAAACTTGAAGAAGTTGAGCGAGTTGAAGATAAATTGCGTCGTCGTGATTTGGTGGTCGATGAAGAAACTATTTATCAATTTTATGCTGAAAAAGTGCCAGAGGAAATTGCTAGCCGCCGTAGTTTTGAAGATTGGCGTGCAACAGTAGAGCCAGATCATCCGCGTTATCTTTTTGTAGAAGACGATGCGTTATGGATGAATGATCGGCCAACCACACAGCAATTCCCAGATTATTTACATAATGGACAATTGCGTTTAGCTGCGAGCTATCGTTTTGATCCAAGCCATGATGAAGATGGTGCAACGGTTAAAATTCCTGTGCAGGCTTTGCCACAAGTAGATGAAAAACAATGGTCATGGGGGATTCCTGGATGGCGTCAGGATTTAATCGAGGCTTTGCTCAAGGCGTTGCCTAAAGACAAACGTCGTAATTTAGTCCCGATTCCAGATACTGCGAAAAAACTGATGCAAGGTGTCGATGCAGTACATTTGCGTGAACATCTGTTTAGTTACTTGGCTTTCGCTCTGCGTGGGGAGCAAATTACTGAAAAAGATTTTTCTTTTGAACGAATTGATCAATATCTTGTACCTTTTATTAAAGTTGTGGATGAAAAAGGTAAACTCATTGCGCAAGGACGTGATTTAGACGAACTCAAAGCGCGTTGTCGTGTCGAAACTCATCGTCCTGTGAAGCAGCAAAAGGGTGAGTTCCAGACTTTTCCTGAAAATTTTGTATTTGAAGCGTCTCATAAAGTCACGGGAGTGGTCGTAAAGCAATATCAGGCTTTGGTTCCAAGTAAAGTTTTTGCTGAACTTGATGTTAAAGATGAGTCGGGTGTGGTGATTCAAACCTTTAATGATCAGGATGAAGCAATTAAGCAACATCGTGAAGGCGTGATTCGTCTTTTACACATGCAATTGGGGGATTTAATTCGTCAATTGAAAAAACAGATTTCCAAACCATTAGCTTTGGCATATTCGCCTTTAGGTGATCGGGCGAAGTTGGAGCAAATGCTGGTTTATGCAACCTTACAAGTTTCAATAAAAACCTTGCCTAAAGATACAGCGGAATTTAATCAGCTAATGGCTGATGTAAAAAAGCAATTCTTGGCAGATGGTCAAAAAGTTTTAATTGATATTACTGAGATTTTTACTCAATGGCAGCAAATTCGTCGCGAGTTATTGGTTTTAGATCAGGATATCTTTGGTCGAAGTGTGGATGACATAGAAGACCAACTTGATTTAATGTCGTTGGCGAACTTTGTCTACAGTAAACCTGTTGAGATTTGGCAGGAATACCCACGGTTTTTAAAAGCATTGCTATTGCGTTTGGATCGTTTGCCAAATAATCTACAACGTGACCTCGCTGCAATTGACGATGTTGATCCATGGATGGACAAAGTATTTAAATTTAAAAATGATCCTAAAATCAAAGAATTGTATTTGATGTTGGAAGAACTTAGAATTTCCTTGTTTTCTCAACCGATGAAAACAAAGATGCCAATTTCACCAACTAGATTGCAAAAACTATGGGATCGATTAGCAATCGGTTAAACTGAGCAATAATGAAAGTTAGAAGCATTCTTTACAGGAGTTTTACATGGGCATTCGTATAACAGGTACAGGGTTATTTCACCCAACCGAATCTATTTCTAATGAAGAGTTGGTTGAAAGTTTAAATGCTTATGTAGAACAATTTAATCAAGAAAATGCTGACAAAATTGCAGCAGGTGAGATCGAAGCATTGCGTGGTTCAAGCCCAGAATTTATTGAAAAAGCTTCTGGTATCCAACGCCGTTATGTGGTCGAAAAATCTGGTATTCTTGACCCAAAACGCTTACGTCCACGTTTACAAGAGCGTAGTAATGATGAACTTTCACTTCAAGCGGAGTGGGGCGTCATTGCTGCAAAACAAGCGATGGAAAATGCAGGTGTAACCGCAGAAGACATCGATGTTGTGATCTTAGCTTGTTCAAATATGCAACGTGCCTACCCAGCGGTTGCAATTGAAATTCAGTCAGCTTTGGGTATCCAAGGTTATGCTTATGACATGAATGTGGCTTGTTCTGCTGCAACATTTGGTTTGAAGCAAGCCTATGATGCAGTGAAATGTGGCGCACGCCGTGTATTATTACTCAATGTTGAAATTACCTCAGGTCATTTAGACTACCGTACCCGTGATGCACATTTCATTTTCGGTGATGTTGCAACGGCTTCAATTATCGAAGAGACTGAAACTAAATCAGGCTATGAAATCCTAGATATTCATTTATTTACTCAATTCTCAAATAACATTCGTAATAACTTTGGTTTCTTAAACCGCAGTGAAGATGCTGTGGTTGATGACAAATTGTTCCGCCAAGATGGTCGTAAAGTTTTTAAAGAAGTTTGCCCATTGGTTGCAAAAATTATTACTGCACAGTTAGAAAAACTTGAATTAACTCCTGAACAAGTGAAGCGTTTCTGGTTGCATCAAGCCAATGCCAATATGAATGAGTTAATTTTAAAATTGGTTGTTGGTAAAGATGCTGATTTAGATCGAGCACCAATTATTTTGGATGAGTTTGCTAACACTTCTTCTGCGGGCGTAATTATTGCGATGCATCGTACAGGTGAGCAAGTCAATAATGGCGAATATGCTGTGATCTCTTCATTTGGTGCAGGATATTCGGTTGGTTCGATTATCGTACAAAAACATATTGCTTAAAGTTTATAGGCAAAAATAAAAAACCGCATCAATGATGCGGTTTTTTTTTGATTTCAGCTTATTTAAGTAAGATCGCTAGGTCGATGACTTGTGGAGTCGTGTTACCACCAATAGTTGAAGCTGCTAGATTTGGTGTTCCATCTACACTGATAGCTAAACGTGCTCTTGGAGTTGTAATAGTCGTGTCACTATTTAGATCTATGCGATATAACACAGAAGGTCCAGAAGCACCTGAGACTGCTGCTAAAGCTAAACCATTATCACCACCAGCAATATCAAAGCCATTATCTATACCTAAGTTGACTCCTAAATTACCGATCAGGTTTAATGTGCCTGCGTTTGGTGGATTCTGTTTAGTGAGAGTTTTGCCTGTTTGATCAAGATCAAATAGTTCAGTAGCAAGCGTTGAAATTGGTGTAGCAAAACTATTGGTATATGCTGCTGCAGTGACTTTAGCATCAGCAATTCCGTTAATATCACCATCTTTTATAGTATCGCCAGTATCGACGTTAATTCTTAAGTTCTGTCCATTATTGCTGATTACGCGGAGTCGATCTGCTGTAGGGTTGAAATCAACTGCGAAACTTGTTCCATCTAATGTTGTGAAACTACTACCCGTCGCAGGTTTGAGTGAGGTAATCAGGTTAGCCATTCCTGTATCTGTATTTATAGTATACAAGTTTGCTTTATTGGTAAGACCATAAAGTTTTCCAGAATTGGTCATAGTGGTTCTGAGTCTGTAATCAATTCCAATAAATTTCTCATCAACGAGTAAACCTGTGATGGTTTTTTCCATCACCGCATTTGGATTATTTAAAGCAAAGTTCAATAATTTATTATTGGCTGTCAATCCATAAGCTTGAGCGGTGGCATCACTTGCTCTTTTTAATGCGATACCGCGAATTCCCATACTATTAAAGTTACTATTTAGGTCACCAGATGCAAAAATGGCATAATTGCTTGTTCCTACATTTGCTAGATTAAGTTGAAAGAATTTATAACCACCAGTATTGAGTTTTAGCGCTGCGAAGCCGACGTTACTCACAGGATCGATGTCAAATCCACCACCGCCATTAATGTTTATATCTGCTCCCAACGCAGCTGAAACACCCAATGTTCCAGCATTCGCATTTTGGATATAAATTCGATCACTATTTTGATCAATACTATAGAGTTTGGTTGATCCAGTTCCTGCAAATGCATTGGTATATGCACCAGCGACAATGGTAGGGTTGCTTTCTGTCAAATTGATAGCGCCATCAGTAATCGTTGCGCCAGTATCAACATTTATTCGTAAGTTCTGTCCTGTGTTGCTCATGACTCGTAGACGATCTGCGACTGGGTTGAAGTTAACTGTAATTAAATCGGCATCACCCATAATTTTACTAAAAGGGGCATTTCCGTCAGTCGTATCAGTAGGGTCAGCCATTAATTTTTTTATAAAAGTGGCTGAACCAGTTGCAGGATTTAAAGTATAAATATTACCTAATAATCCCACCGCATAAAGTTTTCCATCTTTCGGGCGATAATCGATTCCAACGAGTTCATCATCTGTTTGTAGACCTGTAATTTTAAGATTTGACACGATTTTATTTGGCATCATTCGATCAATTGAACTGATCATACCGTTGTTTGTTAAGATTAATGTGTCACCTGTATTAGTATTTGTAGTTTCTGTATCGTTGTTAGAATCATTATTACAACCCAATAATATTAGGCTACCCAGAGTTGCTGCAGTCAAAGTTAATGCTCGTTTATTCATAGTCGTTTATCCTGATACATATTTTGGTTATAAGAAGCTTTTGAGAAGGATTCCCTGTTATTTATTAACTCTGAGCTTCTTGTTATTGGATTGCTGTAATGGGGGGGCTAGCCTTAGAAAAAGATTTCGACTTTTATTTTTAAATGAATAATTTAAAAATCTTATATTTACTTTTGTTAGATTAAGTGGGGCAAGCTTGAAAGTAAACTAGTGTTTTTAAGTGATTTTTTCGTATTTGAGTTTTGAGTTGTAATTATTCACACCAACTTCACGGCAGCTAAGAAACTCTAAATTATTAAAGTAATTGTTATGAAAAAATATAATCTTTAAAACTCAAAAATAAAAAATCGAGAGAATTTTAAAACTCTCTCGATTTCGATATATTTATTGCTTACGCTTCGACAGTTTGTACTGTGATTTTTTTTGCATGATCGACTTTACGTCGTACTGCTGGAACAGATTCGCCGTGATATTGACGATCTGCGAAATAGCTCGAACGAACCATCGGCGCTGACCAAATATTTCTAAAACCTAATTTACGACCATGTTCAGCATAACGCTCAAACTCTTCTGGTGTAACAAAACGATCAATCGGTGCATGCTGTTTAGAAGGTTGTAGATATTGACCAATAGTCACGTAATCTACGTCGTGCGCACGAAGATCATCGAGTAAAGCAATCACTTCCTCTTCTGTTTCACCAATCCCAACCATCAAACCACATTTCGTTGGTACGTCAGGACAGTATTCTTTAAACATTTTTAAAAGATTTAAAGAATGTTGATAGTCAGAACCTGGACGCATTGCTTTGTATAAGCGAGGAACAGTCTCGATATTATGATTGAAAACATCGGGTGGACATTCGGTCATGATGCGTAAGGCAATATCCATACGCCCACGGAAATCTGGAACTAAAATTTCTAATAAAGTTTTTGGACTGAGTGCGCGAGCTTCTTTAATACAATCCACAAAGTGTTGAGCACCACCATCTAATAGATCATCACGGTCTACAGAAGTAATCACTGCATACTTAAGACCTAAGTTAGAAATGGTTTCAGCCATGTGGCGTGGTTCATCAGGGTCTAATGCATTTGGTCGACCATGCGCCACGTCACAAAACGGGCAACGGCGAGTACAAATATCACCCATGATCATAAAAGTAGCAGTGCCACCACCAAAACACTCAGGGAGGTTAGGGCAGGCAGCTTCTTCACAAACAGTATGGAGTTTTTGCGAACGTAGAGTTGTTTTTATACGCTGAACCTCTTCAGGTGCAGTCATTTTGACGCGAATCCAGTCTGGTTTACGAGGCACTTCAACCGTAGGTATAACTTTTACAGGAATTCTTGCGACTTTTTCTGCGCCACGAAGTTTTATGCCCTGTTCAGGTTTACGGTGTTCAGACATATTATTTTCTACAACCTATTGCTTGAGATATTCGATTATTATAGTCAAATTTATGGGTTTATAGGATGAATTAGGTATTCATTTTGAAAATGTGAATATATAAAAATATATGGTTGAGAAATACATCAAGCCATAGCATATTAGTTATCATATATGAAGTAAACAGCGAAGAGACAAAGGAGCTTTGAATGCCACGTAAGAAAGAGGTCGTTGGTGGGAATGTTGTAAAATTTGATGCAGTCATTCTCGGTTCTGGCCCAGCTGGTGAAGGCGCGGCAATGAAGCTAGCTAAAGCAGGTAGACGTGTAGCGATCGTTGATATACGTGATCAACTTGGTGGTAATTGTGCTCACGTAGGAACAATTCCGAGTAAAGCATTACGTCAAACAGTATCAAGTATTATTCGATATCAACGTGACCCAATGTTTCAGAAGGTCGGTGAGTGGAAACAATTCACCATGAAACAAGTGCTACGTAATGCACATAAGGTAATTCAACAGCAAGTTGATACGCATACACGTTTCTATGATCGCAACAAAATTGATGTGTTTCATGGACGTGCTTATATCCAAGATAAAAATACGGTTTTGATTTTTGGTCAGGACGGAATCAAGGATACGATCATTTGTAAGCAAATCGTGATTGCAACAGGTAGTCGTCCTTATCAACCACAAGGTTTAGATTTTAATCATCCGCGTGTATTTGATTCAGATAAAATTCTTGATTTGGATTATTCAATTCAAAAAATCATTATTTATGGTGCTGGTGTGATCGGTTGCGAATATGCCTCGATTTTCATTGGTTTAGACCATAAAGTTGATTTGATCAATACTCAACAAAAGCTTTTAAGCTACCTTGATGATGAAATCGCAGATGCATTGTCATATCACTTACGTGAACAAGGCGTATTGATTCGACATAATGAGCAAATTGACCGCTTAGAAACCTTTGATGATCATGTGGTTTTACATTTGCTGAGCGGTAAGAAGATTAAAGCTGATGCAATTTTATGGTGCAACGGTCGTTCTGGTAATACAGATGGTCTTGGTTTGGAAAATGTCGGTCTAACACCGAATAACCGTGGTCAGCTGATGGTCAATGATCAATACCAAACTGAAGTTGATAACATCTATGCTGCAGGGGATGTTATTGGTTGGCCATCACTTGCATCGGCTGCTTATGACCAAGGGCGTTGTGCAGGTGCAAATATGGTTGGTGAGAAAAATGTTAAGCCAATTAAAGATGTACCAACAGGTATTTATACAATCCCAGAAATTTCTTCAATTGGTAAGAACGAGCAGCAATTAACTGAAGAAAAAGTACCTTATGAAGTAGGTCAGGCTTCATTCCGTCATCTAGCTCGTGCCCAAATTACGGGTGATACTGTCGGTGAATTAAAAATCTTGTTCCATCGCGATACTTTAGAAGTACTAGGTATTCACTGCTTTGGTAATAATGCGGCAGAGATTATTCACATTGGGCAAGTGGTGATGCATAGTCCAAACAATACGTTGAAGTACTTCGTTGAAACGACATTCAACTATCCAACGATGGCAGAAGCATATCGTGTAGCAGCTTTGAATGGTATGAATCGTTTGTTTTAAATGGCGATGGATTTAGTTCGATAAGCAACAAAATGCCAATCAACTTGATTGGCATTTTGTTATCTGGATTTAGTTAGGAAATTTGCGATGAAAACTAAAATAAATAATCTACTTCTTGTAGTAATCATTTTGTTGCTTGCAGCTTATTTGAGTTTCGATTTTAAAGAAAAGCAAAATACTAGAATTACTAGCAGCACCACACAAACTTCAGTTTCTGATACTAATATTTCTGTCGATGATCAAAACAAGATCATGCAGGCTTATCAACAGCAAAGAAGCAATATTCAAGTTCAAGCGCAGGGTATTGTGAAAGCAGTTTTACCAGATGACAATCAAGGTTCAAAACATCAGAAAATTATTCTTAAACTTGAGAATGGTTTAACGGTTTTGATTGCACATAATATTGATTTAGCCCCAAGAATAGACGGGCTTAAAAAAGGTGATCAGCTTGAGTTTTTTGGTGAATATGAATATAACCCAAAAGGCGGTGTGATTCATTGGACCCATCATGATCCACAAAGAAAACATATTGACGGATGGTTAAAATATAAAGGGAAAATATATCAATGATATTTTCCTTTTATCACTCATTCTATTTGCATGTTCTCAATCAGCTTGTAAGCGCTAATTTCTGACGAGATTTCCATTTAGGTAGGACTTTAGCTAAATAAGCGTCCATGCACCATACAGGGCCAATGAGGAGGAATTGTAAGTCTTTAAAGAAAGAAGGCTTTTTCCCTTCAACTTTGTGACCATAAAATTGGCCAATCCAAGCTATCACAAAGACACCAATATAGAATCCTACGCCTACAGGTAAAATAATAATGAGCCATGCCATAACGGCTAACAGTGCAGCCATTGCAACAGCCAAAACAATATCTAAGCGAGCATAAAATACTAAAGTGAGTACAAGAAGCAAAGCGGTGAGTAGGGTGCTAAAATGAGCCAAAATACCAATAATTGAAAAAAGAATAGCTGGGACACAAACCCAATGAATTTTTTTATTGGTTTGATTTTGATGGCTGTCACTATACTCATCAAACCACGTATCAATTGACTTCATGTTAGTTCCTTTACTGTATTCATTTTTATTTGCTCAATATAACGAATTAAATAAAAAGGGTCAAAATCATTCGCGGATTTGATGTTGCTCCAAAGAATAACTGTAATTTCTAAATTCTTTTGTCTCATAATAAAAAAAGCCACACTAGGTGGCTTTTTTTGGAGAGTGTAAAACTAAGTTATTAAGAACTTGGCCCATCAACTCGTTCGATGCTCACATTACTAGTACCAGAACCAGACATACCAAGTTGCTTTGCAGCACCATAAGATAAATCTAGTACTCGGTTACCATGGAATGGACCACGATCATTTACTTTTACTACAACACTCTTGCCGTTGTCTTTATTTGTTACACGGATATAACAGTTTAAAGGAAGGCTACGGTGAGCTGCAGTTAATCCATTCATATCGAATGTTTCACCGCTTGCTGTTTTACGACCATGAAACTGACGTCCATACCAAGATGCAACGCCACTTTGGCTGAATTTACGAACTGTGTTCGAAGCAACAGTATTCAGTTTTTCAATCACTGAAGGCTCGTCTTCAGGAATATCGATTTTTGCAGCAATCGTTTGGCGACGGATTTGGTCACCTGAACGCTCAGTGATTGAAAGACTATTAACGTTTGAAAAACGCGAATTAAAATTTTGAGAATCTTTGCTTAGTACGCGGGCAGCTAAATTAGAACCATCCACATCATTATTCATTGATGTCGATTGTACCATTTCCGCATGTAACGGGCTTAAACTTAAGCCTGCCGTCAGCGCTAGAATATATTTTAGCGAAAACTGCATTGTATAAACTCCTAGAGAACATGCTTTTCTATTTCAAAAAACAACTTTGAAACATAGTGCACATGTCTAATTATTCACTTTTGCAATTACTTTACTTGAGTGGATAATATTCATCGCTTACGAAGTGTGTCTAGTCTTTAACGATAAATAGTTACAAAAAGGGCAAAAACTTACAGTTTGTGGTTAATAAATAATCAATATTGTAACAAAATATATTTTTTGCTGAATATGTGATCTTTTTGCTTAATTTTTTTATTGACTTTTCGGGATGTTATAAAAAAGCTAGTCTATCGACTAGCTACTTCGGTGCCCAATAACCATACTGCTGTTGCATACATACGACTTTTATTATAAGTCGTAATCACTTGGAAATTTGGATAAGTAATATAGTAAATTGGACCAAATTGGTCTTGTAATTGAATGACATTGACTAAGTCTAAATCATCAATTTTTACCAAAGGGTCAACAGGGGAAACCCCTAGTCTTTTCAATTCTCCATAGGGAATAGGTTGGGTTAAATCCTTGGAAATAATACTATCTGGGTTGTTGCCTAAGTAACGGGCTGGAAACCCAATTGGTCGATCGCGCTGCCAACCATGTTGAGCTAAATAGTTAGCAATAGAGCCAATAGCATCTGTTGCTGAATTTCTTAAATCAATGTGACCATTTCCATCATAATCTACGCCCAACTTTTGAATATTGCTTGGCATGAATTGCGGATAACCAATAGCACCTGCATATGAACCAACGATACTATTTGTTGGATAACCTTCTTTGTACGTCCAAGCGATCAAGGCAGCTAATTCATCACTAAAATAGTCTGCTCGACGAGGATAACCGAAAGCGAGTGTCGCAAGCGCATCTCTAGTGACGAAAGAGCCCTTATTCGCACCATAACCTGTTTCTACACCTAAAATGCCCAGAATGACTGTTTTAGGTACGCCAAACTGCTGTTCAGCACGATTCAACGCATCTTGATATTGATTTTTAAAGTTTGCCCCGCGTTGAATAGTGCCATCAACAAGAAACATTGAACGATATTCATACCAAGGTTTACTTTCGCCTGGGCGAGTCATGATATTGAGAATATTAGGTAAATCTTTAGCGCCACTCATGGCTGCATCAATTTGTTCACTCGTTAAATTATAAGTTGACATTGCTTTCTGCTTAAAAGCAAAGTAATTCGGATGTGTATAAAATTCATTTGCTTGAGCCCAATTACTGCTGACAAATAAACTGGCACTCAAACCAAGCAATTTAAAAGTTTTATTTAAATTAGGAAGAAACATATGTTTATAAAATTCCTCATTATCGATGTGTATGAATAGACATCACCAGTCCAAAAGTAGACATCAGGGTAATAATTGCCGTCCCACCATAACTCATGAAGGGTAAAGGCACACCAACTACGGGTAAAATACCACTGACCATACCTGCATTTACAAATACATAAACAAAAAATGACAAACCAAATGCGCCTGCGACCAAGCGACCATAGTTATGGAAGCTCTGCAATCCAATTTGGAATGTTCTAAAGATAATTGCACAATAAAGAATAATAAGTAGTGTGACGCCAATTAAGCCAAATTCTTCAGAATAAGCGGCAATAATAAAGTCGGTATGGCCTTCAGGTAAGAAATGTAGATGAGATTGGGTGCCTTCTAAGAACCCTTTACCTGAGAATCCTCCTGAGCCAATCGCAGTTTTAGACTGAATAATGTTCCAACCTGTGCCAAGAGCATCTGCCTCAGGATCTAATAATGTAAGAACACGCTGACGTTGATAATCATGTAGTAAAAATTCCCAAGCAATTGGAATAATAATTGCGGCTAGACCTGCTGCTGCAGCGATGAGTCGCCAAGATAAACCACTTAAAAATAGTACGAAAATACCACTGGCCAGAACCAATAGTGATGTACCTAAGTCAGGCTGTTCTGCAATAAGTAGAAAAGGTACGACAATCAACATCAATGACAGTACAACTTGTGAAAGGCTCGGAGGTAATGCTTTTCGTGATAGAAACCAAGCAATCATCATTGGCATACCAATCTTCATAAATTCACTGGGTTGCACACTGCCGAAGCCAGGGATATCAATCCAACGTTGTGCTCCCATACGGACTTCGCCAAAAATGACGACTGCCACTAAGGAAAGTACACCAAACACATAAAAATAAGGTGAAAATGCCTGATATACCTTTGGGGGGATTTGAGCCAAGCTAAACATAACAATAAAGCCAATCCCAAAGCTCATTGCTTGCTTACTGACTAGTCCGACATCTTGCGCAGAAGCACTATATAATACTGTGAGTCCAAGTAAGGCATTTAAAACCAAAAAAGAACAAAGCCAAGGGTCGATATGCAATTGTTGCCAACGAGAGGGCTGTGCAGCTGTACTTAAGCCATCACGAGGTGCTTGACGTAAAAATTTGTATTGTGAGCTTGGGGACATGTGATTCTAAATCAGGTAAATCAAGGCTTCGCGAATGCTAACATAAATGCGGATTTAGAGCGTGCAAATTTAGAAAATGTGAGATCTATAAGTATCCAGTTTATAATTGGAATGATCATCTGTTATCTATGAATTATATTAAATAATTATTATAAATCAATGTTATATATTAAATGTTATATTGCATGCACCTAATAAAAAGCGATGGTTCCATGACCATCGCTTTTGCATCATTTGGCGAATTACTTTTGAACCAATAACTGATCAAAATGTTTTGCAAATACTTCAAGTTCACCTTGGCTTAAACCTGGGATGAGCTTGTTGATCACAATATGAACGGCTGTTTCGACACCACTGGTTGCAACGCTCGCAACACCGCGTTTCATCATGCCCAGACCCAGCGTTTTGTTAAATTCGGTCATGAAGTGGTGAATCAATGCATCAGCAAAAGTTTTAAATTGCTGGGTTAATGCATCACGTTGTGCCTTGCCATTTCCAGCAGCGACTTCTGCAAAGCTTTTCTTCATGTCAGCGACCAACGTATCAGGCAGAACCGTACCAAGACGTTGTTGACCCTCATTGTCAGTAAACAGGCTTTTTTCCATAAACGACAACGATTCAAGAACCTGCTCGTTTGGTGCCTTGCCTAATAACTGTTTAAGTAAAGTCTCAACAATGCCACGGATTTTGATTGCAAGCTTCTCGGTAGTGTCACGCTTATCACTTGGCGGAAATTGTTGAACCAGCTTAATCAGCATGTTGTCTAGTAATTCATCCGTCAATTGTAAAGAGATTTTGTCACGTAAAGGGTATTGTGGTTCTTTACTGTCACGGCTAGCCTGTGCAAGTTGAATATCCTGACTCAAACCTGCTGATGGAAGAATACCGAAATAACTGGTCATTGAAACATTTCCTCTATATCAAATTTATTCGTTTTATTGTCTCGCCAAGCGAATTGGCTCGGGCATCCATGACAAGTCTGATACACGGCATGGGTTAATATCCAAGCCTCCACGGCGTGTATAGGTTGCATAGACCATCAACTTTTCAGGTTGAAGCAATTGCCAAATATCAGCAAATATTTGCTCGACACATTGCTCATGGAAACCATTGTGCTGACGGTACGAGATAATATAGGCTAATATGCTGCGATAACAAGGTTTTTTACCTTGAAAACGAATAAAAATCGTACCCCAATCTGGTTGTCCTGTGACTGGACAATTACTTCTTAAAAGATGAGAGTAAAGTTCAATTTCAACACTTTCTTGGGTCGCAGGATCTAACCTTAATAGAGTTGAATCTGGATGCTCAGATAGACGCTCAGGGATGAGATCATCAATACAAATCCCTTGCGGTTTAGAAATTTCTAAATCATCAACTTGGAATAATTCTAGTTCAACTTTTCCACCCGCCGCATTGGATAAGTCACGTTCAACCGTTTCGACAAAAGCTTGTTGAGACTCAAACTGAGTAAAGTTCATGCTATTGAAATAAAGTTTAAGTGACTTTGATTCAATTAAGTTGGGGGAGTTGGCGGGTAAGGTTAAACGACCAATCGCCACTTGTGGTAAACCAAGATGATTCAGCCATGAAATTTCAAATACATGCCACCAGTCTTTACCTTGTGTAATTCCTTCAACATGCAAATACTGTTGACGAGACTCAGCGCGAGCAATTGGAAATAAAACATCGGGCTGATATTGAGTAGGGTATTGGGTGTCTTTACCCAATAAAGAATGTTCAACACTCATTCACGCATTCCTGAACCACGAGCTAATAAACGATAAGCAACTGCATAGAGCGCAACACAGCATAGTGTAACGATACTTAGTGAGAACGTTACATTGACGTCACTGTGCCCTAAAATGCCAAAACGGAAAGCATTGACCATATATACAATTGGATTGACTAAAGATAAATTTTGCCAAAATGGGCTAAGCGCACTAATCGCATAAAAGACACCACCTAAATAAGTAAGTGGAGTTAATACAAAAGTCGGGATAATAGAGATATCATCAAATGACTTCGCATAAACCGCATTGATGAAACCACCAAGCGAGAATAATAGTGAAGTAATAATGACAGTATATATAGTAACGAATAGATTATAAATTTCTAAGTGAGTAAAGAATAAACTCATGATGGTCACAATCAAACCGACCAACACACCACGACATACGCCACCAATCACATAGCCCCAAAGAATCAGGTGTAAGGGCACAGGGCTCATGATCAGTTCTTCAATACTTTTTTGAAATTTGGCACTAAAGAAACTTGATGAAACGTTGGCATAGCTATTGGTAATTACCGCCATCATGATCAGGCCTGGCACAATAAATTGCATATAGCTAAAGCCACCCATTTCGCCAATACGAGAGCCAACTAAGTTGCCAAAAATCACAAAATATAGGCTCATTGTGATTGCTGGTGGTAATAAAGTTTGTGGCCATATCCGCATGAAACGGCGAATTTCTTTAACAACCAAAGTCCAAAGTGCTGTTTTTAATTGATTAAAGTTCACTGATTCGCTCCAGCAAGATTCTTCTCGACCATTTTCACGAATAATTCTTCCAAACGATTGGATTTATTGCGCATACTGCTGACTTGAATATTTTGTGATTGTAATAGTAAAAACAAATCATTCATGCTATGGGCTTTATCCATAGTGACTTCTAATGTCATTGGATCAATTAAATTAAATTTGAAGCCGATGATATCCAGTTGCAAATTTTCAATAGGTTCAGCGAGGTCACAGATGAATGATTCTTCATTGAGCTGATTAAGAAAGCCTTTCATGGTGGTATCTTCTTTAATCACACCACGATCAATAATTGCGATGCGACGACAAAGCATCTCAGCTTCTTCTAAATAATGTGTCGTTAAAATAATTGATGTACCTTTTTCATTCATTTCAGTGAGAAAATCCCACATTGAACGACGTAACTCAATATCCACACCCGCAGTTGGTTCATCTAATATCAGCAACTTAGGTTCATGCATCATGGCACGTGCAATCATTAAACGACGCTTCATACCACCTGAAAGCATACGTGATTGAATATTACGTTTTTCCCATAAACCGAGTTTTTCTAAATAATATTCAGCACGTTGTTCAGCATGTTTTTTAGGAATGCCGTAATAACCTGCTTGTGTCACTAAGATATCGAAAGTTTTTTCGAATTGACCGAAATTAAACTCTTGAGGAACAACACCAAGACATTGTTTCGCATGGGATGGATGGGTATCTAAGTTATGCCCAAAGATTTCCACTGTACCCGATGTTTTTTTGGTTAAAGAGCTAATGATACTAATCGTTGTAGATTTACCCGCACCATTGGGACCTAATAATGCATAAAATTCACCTTCAGGTACGGTCAAATCAATACCTTTTAACGCCTGAAAACCATTACGATAAGTTTTGGACAAATCGCTCAACACCAAAGCATCAGTCATGAACGTCTCACGTTATTTAATAGAATGCGTATTTTGAGTGATATGAAAAAATAAACCAAGTAGAAAAATAGGTTTCTGGCGTTTTAGAAATAGAACGATTAATTCGATAATTTTGTAAAATGATCTACTTTTAAATTGTCAAATATTAAATTTTTTATTTATTATCAAACTCTTAGAGTTTTAAGTATCGCATCAACTATAGGTACGATTATCAAAATAATCGTAAGCAATAGAGCGTAGCTTTTAAGACTTTTGTTGCTAGCTTAAGACTTAACGATAAATTGATTTTGAAAAAGAAGAATTTTTATTAAAAAAGTAATTAAATAAATACAGCTAATTAATAATAGAGAAAAGCCAACGATTTGTTTTGGCATCTTTACGGTAACTTTTTTGAGTAATTTAAGGTTTACCGCAATCTTTACCGCATCAATTACGGTAATAGTTGGGAAAGCATGGGAAGTTATGATAATAAACTTAAATTAAGAGTTCTTATTGTGCAATGCTTTTGATATGAATTGAAAAACGAATTTGGTGCGCTCAGCGGGACTCGAACCCACGCCACAGGCTTCGGAGACCTGTACTCTATCCAGTTGAGCTATGAGCGCATACATGTGTGGCACATCATAGGCAAAAAATACATATAGGTAAATATAAAGACGTAAGCAATATGATCTATTGTTTATTAAAACAACGATTTTGAACTTTAATTGCCAAAATATTTCAATTATGTTTGCAAATGCTGTACTGAATAATTAATCAACTTCAATGTTTGATTCAATTGTGCTGGTGGAATTCGTGATTCTTGTAGAAAAGTAATCCATTGCATTTGGCAAGCTTTTAATTGCTGTAGGTTTTTGATTATCTGTATTTTTTGTATTAATGGTCTCGCCATTAAACCACAATAAGTTGTTAAGGTTTGGATCATAACTTGTTGGATTTCAATAAAAGGAAGTTTTTCTAAGGTAATAATTTCTGCTTCAAGATTTTCTGCTGGATTAGATATGTTTTTATTTTGATCTGGTTGAATGTGTGAGATTTTCGTAGAAGTATTATTCTCTTCTGATGTGACTTCTTCTTCAATATGTATGGATTCGGGTTGTTGATGTGCTAATAAGCCCATATCAATCAGTTGTTGAACTAATTCCGTAGGTGCTATTCTTTCTTTATATCCATGATCAAGTTCTTGAAAATCTTCATGATCAATCAAAAGCAATAAACGACGCTGGCGTGGAGTTAAAGCACTATCACGTTGTTGCAGGGCATTTTGCCCGAGTTCAGTTTTGAAAAAATTAGACATTTCTTAATCCCCACAAGCCTAAGATCTAGCATGAGGATTAAGATAAAGTTAAAAAATGACAATAATATTAACAATTTATTAAATATCATTGTCTTGATTGGAATGGCTGGAAAATAATTTAAAAATTTTCTAAGAGGGCTTATCTAACTAATTTTGTTTCCAATGCCTTACGTAAATAGAGATCAAGATCGTCTTGGCGTAAAAGCCATTGGATATAATCCGTTGGAAGATCTTGAATCGCAGTACCTTTGTGTTTACCAAAAGTAATATTCTTTGGAATACGAGCTTCTTCTGAAGCTATATAAAGCTGTTCAATATTTTCAATGTTTAATTGATGAATGATATGCATCAAAATATTAGCTGTTAAAATAATGTCAGCATCAGCTCTATGAGCACCTTTGAGCATTTCTCTAGCTTTATCACTGCCCTTGGAGATCAGATAAATTAAGGCTGAAATATTATGTGCTTCCGCATTTTCCCAAACACGACGTGCAAGTGCTAAAGTGCAAATTGGTTTAATTTTTGATGTATCTACGCCGCACTTTGCAATAGCTGTAATATCGTAATCAACGTTATGACCGATAATATATTGGGTTTGTTCAGGCAGTTGAAACTCACTGTAAAAAGGTTGATCAGCTAGGTCTGATTCTAATATGTGATGCACCGCCATCGCGGCATAAGAGATAGGTTGACCAACTTGATACAGCTGATCAAAAATCTTTTTCTTATCTAAGCTCAGCTTTCCATGCTCAATTTCAATTGGCGCGTAAGCAATTTCTATAGGCAAACCATTTAATGTATGTGTTTCCGTATCTAAAATAATGGCTTGCATAAAGTTGAACCTAATTGGGTAGGATAGTCTCTCAGACTTTTTATCTTACAAGAAATTTAGGATGAGCTGTGCTTAATCATGCTTAGATTGATTGGATTTTAAATAAATTAGTAGTGTATTGCGCAAATAAAAAACAAATATAAAAGGATATAAAAAAATACTTGAAACAATTTTGTAATAGGCGTAATTGTTATGGACGTAGTTGCCTTAGAAAAATAACATCTAAGGACAAAATCAAAAAAGAAGATAGTTAAGGAAAAACTAAATGAAAATTAAACTATTAACGGTTGCAATGCTGAGCACGACTTTGTTTTTGACAGCTTGTGGTGGCGACGATAATGAATCGGCAGTTTTTGTACCTAAACCTGAGATTCCTGAAAATAATATCAAAGACCCTGTTGTTGGCATGCCAACAGCATATACAAAAAGTGATTTTAGTCTTGTAGCGTCAGAAAGCTCTGTTATGACTTATAAAATGTTAGGTCAAAATGGTCAAGAAACGACGGCAACAAGTTTAGTTTTTGTTCCGAAAGGGACGATGCCAGTGGATGGTTGGAAAATTGTCGCTTGGGCGCATGGAACAACTGGTGTGGCTGATATATGCGCACCGAGTCGTAATGTGACTAATGAATATGTGTATGCAATGATTAGTAAATTTTTGGCAGCAGGTTACATTGTCGTTGCGCCTGATTATGAAGGGCTTGGCGAACCGAGTGGGCGTGAACTTCATCCATTTTTAAATGTAAAAAGTGAGGCATATTCTATTACAGATGCTGTAGTAGCAGCTAGATCATATTTATCTAGTCAAGGAAAAATGACATCACGTCAATGGATGACGGTCGGGCATTCACAAGGTGGACAAGCCGCATTAGGAGCAGCTCAATATGCGAGTCGCGCAAAATTAGACTATAAAGGAACGATTGCTGTAGCACCCGCATCTAATCTTGGTGCAATTTTAACAAATGGAGAGCTATCTGTAAAAGATGCGCCTGTAAACTTTCAAATTCCAGTTTATGCACAACTTGATACTTTTACTGCATTGATTACTGCAGGTCTAAGAAATAATAATTTAACATTCAGTTATTCAAATGTATTTAAATCACCAACTGACTTAATTGCGAGTAAAGCTGAGTCAAACTGCTCAGGTGCGTTAGGCAATGAGTTTGTTAGCGGGATGCAAAATTATTTAAAAACAAATGTTGATTTGAAAAATTACCCACGTACCCAAACAAACTTTATGGCTTTACCTTTGGTGAAAGAGTTTTTAGAAAAAGATTCTCAACCTGCACAAGTTAAGCTTAATCAACCTGTTGTTATTTATCAGGGAGCAAAAGATACAACTGTACCAAAAGAAGCAACGGATGCTTTAGTATTTGATGCAGCTAATAAGGGATCTACTATTCGATATGTAACAAATCCTGAATGGGATCATGGAACGGCATATGTGCTTAATATTGAAAATATTGTGAATGATGTCAAATCAGTAATGCCTGCTAGTAATTAAGAATTTAAGTTTTATAAAAGCCCAATTCTGTGTGTTGAGGATTGGGCTTTTCTGTCTATTTTTTAATGACCACGGTTTCCCAACCGTCATATTCACCATTTAACTGATTCGCTAATTGCGAAAGCTGTAATGTACAGTGATCTATTGATTGCTGATCAACAAATTCAGTTTTAGAAATTTGTAATTGGTATGGAAAACCATCATATTCCTCTATTTTGTTTCTTTGATTTATTTGAAAATCCCACGATAATATTATTTCCACAAATTTATTCAGATCCACTTCATTTTTAAAATATATCCAATGATCTATAGCTCGAGCAACTTCAAGATTATCTCCATGATTTTGAAGATTTTCAATTACAGATCGATTCGAAATGGTTTGCATAATTTCTTTACTTGGATACATATAATTGAAATATGTTGACCAATCTGAATCAAGTTTCTGACCAAACCTATAACGATATTCTGGATAAAACTGCATTACCTCATTAATGATATGTTCTGGATCTGTTCCATCTTCACAATAAAAATATAAATCTCTTAAATGATTATGTGTTAAACGACCAACATACAAGATAGCAAGTTCGCTTGTAAGAGCAGGAATAATTTGATCTTCTATTTGAGCGAGATGTTCAAATTCTTCACTTGAAGATAATCCATCCTCTCTTGAGCAGTTCATCTTTATTTCAACCCAAAGTAGGGTTGATCTATTGGTTATAGGGGCAATTTTAGCCAGAGCTAGATTTAGAAAGTAACTTGCAGGAACTTCATCTATTTGGCACATATAAAAGTTCCAGTCTTCTGGAACTTCAAGAGCTAAATCAGGTGAATCATTTTTTTGTAAATCTTCTTGAAAAGTATTGTTTTTTTTATGCCAAAATTTTAAGAAAGAAAACATATTTAGCTCTTGTGAATTTTTATCGATAGCTTAACAGCTAAATTCAGTCAAATTCACGAATAATTAAATAAATATCAAGCTCTGTAACAGTAAACTTCATGCTATAATTCGCACCAATCTTTAGCACGGCTTAAAAGCCCTAATTTATAGGACCCTCCGCTAATGTTTGCCAATATCTCTATTGCTGAATTTGATCCAGAATTAGCTCAAGCGATTGCTTCGGAAGGCGACCGCCAAGAAGCTCACATCGAGTTAATTGCTTCTGAAAACTATTGCTCTAAAGCTGTAATGGAAGCTCAAGGCTCGAAACTTACTAACAAATATGCAGAAGGCTATCCGGGCAAACGCTATTATGGCGGTTGTGAATATGTTGACGTTATTGAGCAACTTGCAATTGACCGTGCGAAAGAGTTGTTTGGAGCAGATTATGCAAACGTACAACCACATGCAGGCTCACAAGCAAACTCAGCAGTTTACTTAGCGCTTCTTAATCCTGGTGATACAGTATTAGGTATGAGCTTGGCTCACGGTGGTCACTTGACTCACGGCGCTAAAGTTAGCTTCTCTGGTAAAACTTATAATGCGATCCAGTACGGTTTAAACCCTGAAACAGGTGAAATCGATTATGAAGAAGTTGAGCGTTTAGCTTTAGAACATAAGCCACGTATGATCGTAGCTGGTTTCTCTGCTTATAGCCGTGTTGTAGATTGGCAACGTTTCCGTGATATCGCGGATAAAGTTGGTGCTTACCTTTTTGTTGATATGGCGCATGTTGCTGGTTTAGTTGCTGCTGGTGTTTATCCAAATCCAGTTCAAATTGCTGATGTAACGACAACGACTACACATAAAACACTTCGTGGTCCACGTTCTGGTTTAATTCTTGCAAAAGCAAACGAAGAAATCGAGAAGAAACTTCAATCAGCTGTATTCCCAGGCAACCAAGGTGGTCCTTTAATGCACGCAATTGCTGCTAAAGCAATCTGTTTTAAAGAAGCTATGGCACCTGAATATAAAACTTACCAACAGCAAGTTGTTAAGAATGCTCAAGCAATGGCTGAAGTATTCATTGCTCGTGGTTATGATGTTGTATCTGGTGGTACTGATAACCATTTATTCTTATTATCTTTAATTAAACAAGAAGATGTAACGGGTAAAGATGCTGATGCATGGTTAGGCGCTGCTCATATCACAGTAAATAAAAATGCTGTTCCAAATGACCCACGTTCTCCATTCGTGACTTCTGGTATTCGTATTGGTACGCCAGCTGTAACCACTCGTGGTTTTGGTGAAGATGAAGTTCGTGACCTTGCAGGTTGGATCGCCGACATTATCGACAGTAAAGGTAATGAACAAGTGATTGCTGATGTGAAAGCGAAAGTTGAAGCAGTGTGCGCTAAATTCCCAGTTTATGCTGCGTAATTTGTTTCGCTAAATAAAATTCTAAACACACCTCAAACTTTGGTTTGGGGTGTTTTTTATGGTGATGATTTATTGGAGCTAGCTAAAAGAATTCAATTTTTCGGCTGAATCTTTTTGTATTGATGTTACTTGAATAATTCAGCATGTGTTACAGTACGAGTAAAGACAATTTGTGTATCTTGAAGGCGAATTCAAACATGAGGTGCGACAGTTTCAAAAGCCTTATGATAATCAACAAGCTGAGCAAATTTCTCTAATTGTTAAAAACGTAATACTAAAAAGCAAGTTTGATGCCAGTGTTTTGCCTAAGTCCGTAAATATTGCTTTCTTTTTAGAGATGATAATCGATGATTGATATGCGATTGAGTGATTCACTTATATTGTGTAAGCCTCTAATTACCTAATAAATTTAAACTATTAAATTTAATTTGCAGTTGATCCTTGCTCTCTATGTGTAAAGGATCAGGTTTAATGCAATCAATAGGGCAAACTGCAATACATGTGGGTGATTCGTAGAAGCCGACACATTCAGTGCAACGTTGTGGGTCAATTTCGTAGATTTTTGCACCTTCATAAATCGCTTGATTCGGGCATTCTGGCAAGCACATATCACAGTTGATACATGCTGTGGTAATGAATAGCGCCATATTTAATCTGCCGAATATGCAAGGGCATCAGTTTTTAACTGCGTTTTGGCGTGTGGAAGATGACGGATTAATAAGGCATAAGCAATATCGATATCTGCTGAAAGTGGGATTTCCACAATATGTCCAGAACCTTTTGCATTGTCGATTGGATGACCTTTTAAATCACGCATTTCAGTCAAAGTGAAGACAAGATTACCTTTGGGAGTCATGAGCTCAAGTGTATCGCCAACTAAAAATCGATTTTTAACTTCGACTTGAACATAGTCGCCATTGCGCTCAATTATCTCACCACAAAACTGTTGATAGTCGAAATGTGATGAACCATCCTCATAATTTTGGTAATCGCTATGCACATGGCGACGTAAAAATCCTTCTGTGTAACCACGATTTGCCAAACCTTCAAGTTGATCCATTAGACTTGAGTCAAATGGTTGACCTGATAGCGCATCATCAATTGCTTTACGATAAATTTGAGCTGTTCGAGCACAGTAAAAATAGGATTTTGTTCTTCCTTCAATTTTAAGTGAAGCAATTCCCATATGAGTCAAACGATCAACATGTTGAATGGCACGTAAGTCCTTTGAGTTCATGAAATAAGTACCATGTTCATCTTCTTCAGCCGCAAACATTTCTTCATCATTACGTTGTACTAAAACACTTTGAACTAGGTCATCTTGAGCTTTATTGGAACAGCATTGTTTGGATTGTTCTATCTGCTGAACAGGAATCACGTCACCATTGGCATCTTCTTGTGCTTTATGAATTTTATATTCCCAACGACAAGCATTGGTACATGCGCCTTGATTTGCATCTCGTTTATTCATATAACCTGAGAGTAAACATCGTCCTGAATAGGCCATGCATAGCGCACCATGTACAAAAACCTCAAGTTCAATTTCTGGTACATTTTTCTGTATTTCTTCAATTTCTTCTAATGCGAGTTCACGAGAAAGAATGACTCGGCTTAAACCATAGTTTTTCCAGAATTTTACAGTTGCCCAATTAATCGCATTGGCTTGTACCGAAAGGTGGATAGGCATGTCAGGGAAATGTTCACGAACCATCATAATTAAGCCTGGATCCGACATAATTAATGCATCAGGTTGCATCGCAATAATTGGCTCGATGTCACGAATAAAATTTTTAAGTTTGCTGTTATGTGGCTGAATATTAGCAACAACATAGAATTTTTTGCCTAATGCATGTGCTTCATCAATTCCGATTTTTAAATTTTCATGATCAAATTCATTATTACGAACACGGAGACTGTAACGTGGTTGTCCTGCATAAACTGCATCTGCTCCATAAGCAAAAGCATAACGCATATTTTTAAGTGAACCAGCAGGAGAGAGTAATTCAGTAATCATGATGCAAAAGGCATATAAAAAATAGGGAATTATTTTAAAAATATAATTACTAAGATTCAACCAAGCATTTTGCTCGGAATTATAGCTGTTTTTCTCTCATATAAAAAAATAACTCTAGAATTACTGCAACTTTATAAATTATATTGGCTTTGTTGCACAAAGGTTTGAAAGACAATGCTACCCTAATTGAGCTAAATTCAAGTGATAACTTGGATATGAAAGTTGTCTAATTGTTTGAATTTATTAAAAATTTATACATGTGAATGAATCTGATTCATCTGACTAGGAAAACTCCTTGCTGTTAATTTATCACCTAATAATTTGATGCAATGCATTTTGGTTTCCACTAAACTTCGATGATGATAACCAGACCATTTTTTCCAGAGTGACCTACCTACCCGTTTGACTGTTTTTAATAATTCATTCCTCTCTAAATATCTTAATTTCTTATCTTTCCAAAGCTTTGCATGCTTCCTAGTAGTAATGACTGCATGTGCATCTCGATCTAAAAAGATTTGTCGGCTCGGAATATCAATATGCTTTTGTCGTCTACAGAGGGTGGAGTAATCTGGTGCTGTCCAATTCAAACATTAGTTGTACGGTAGGTTTTAGTCACAGGCTTCTTCAACTAGAAATTATATTGCTGAAGAAGCCTTCAAGAATAGCTTTGTGCAACAAAGCCTTCTAACATCAATAAAAATGACGATTAAGATTGAATTTTAAACTATATCTAAATATTCACTCTATGCTAGGCTTAAGAAAAAAGGATAAGCCTATGGATGCCATTGAAATAAAAGATTTCTCAGCTCTGACTGGGTATACAAATGCCATTTTAGCAATCGATGAGTGGCTTGAACACAAACCTTATTTCTATGTGATTAAGGATCAGTATTTGATTGATGAGGCTATTCGTGTTGAATATATCATTATTCAATAATTTTGAATTTAAAGGAGCTTATAAATGACAAAAACCGATTGTTTATAGACTTATCTATTATGTATTGTTGATCTGAAATTGGGGTTTTTGTTTCAAGTAATAGACATAATATTTTGATTTATTTGTTATCTTTAAATTTTTGCAAGATTTCAAATTATGAAGAAAATTCTATTTTTAGCTTTAGCACTTACTACATTAACAGCGTGTTCTTTAACACCCAGCAAGGATGTTACTCCACCTAAAATTGGTAAGGCAAATCCTGCAAGCCAATACTGCGTTGAACAAGGAGGTCAGCTTGAGATTCGCAATGAGGCAAATGGTCAGGCTGGATATTGTAAATTGCCTAATGGGCAAGTGATTGAGGAATGGACATTTTTCCGTGCAAATCAAAGTAAATGTGTTGCTGATGAAGCACAAAAACTTGTAGGGCAGTCTGGTTTAACCGAACAGCAAATTAAGCAAAAAACCAAGTCCGAAATTGTGCGTAGTGTAGGACCAGATCAGCCCGTAACGATGGATTACCGTGAAAATCGAGTGACGGTAATGATTGATCCGCAATCTAAAAAAATTCTTAGCGCAAATTGTGGTTAATTGGTGAACTAGGTTCTTGCTTTCAAGTTGGTATCTACCAATTTGAAAGCTTTTCTCATCTAAATGAAAGATAGACCTTGATAAATCTACTTTTGTACCCATCAATTATAATATCGCAGTAATATTTTTCGTTTTGGCTTTAACCAAAAGTATAATCACTGTATTTATTTTCTAATTTTTGAGATAGACGAAACTTTGACATGAATCTACTTCTTATCGTAGTGTTTGGCGCAATTGCTGAGATATTAGTATGGATCGGCGTGGGCGACCTTGTTGGGAGTATGTGGTACGTATTCTTTTGGTTTGTTATAACTTTTTTCGTGGGTTTGAATCTCGTTCGTTCTAGTACATCTAATATTATGCCGCAATTGCAACAAATGCAGATGACAGGTAAACTTGGAGCTGATCCTGCTGTTACTAAAAAATTAGCAATTGCAATGTCGGGTTTCTTGTTAATGATTCCTGGTTTAATTTCTGATGTATTGGCTGTATTGGTTTTAATTCCTGCAGTTCAAACAGCGTTTAGAAATATGTTGATGAAAGCAATGGCAAAGCGTCAACAGGCGATGATGGATCAAATGATGGGTGGTAATGCTGCTGGTCAGAATCCATTTGCTGATCTCATGCGTCAAATGCAGGACATGCAGAATCAACAACAAGGTGGTGGTCAATATCGTGACTCAACCATTATTGATGGCGAAGCGAGAGAAGTTCAACCTGATCAAAAGAAAATTGAATTCAAAGATGTTAATTAGTCGTTGATACGCTTAAAAAGCACATCCTAGTTGATGTGCTTTTTTATGCTTTATTTTTTACACTTTGCTCTTGTTTAGATTCTGTTTTGTCTGGTGTTTGTTGTTCTTTGCTCTGAGGTTGATAGTGGGTAGGAGGGAGATTTGTTATTTCATTTTCAGATTGTTTATATGAACGACTTCGATTAGCTCGTTCACGAAATCCACCTTTATTGATCAATTGAGTCATAGTAATGTCATCTATGATTTAAAAGATATATTTTAACAAATTATGTGAAAGATCAAAATAATACTGAGCGTTAGTTGAATCTAGCTTTGCATATCTTCTTTACAATGTATCGAAGAGAATTGTTAATTTGAATGAATTGCCTTTAAAACTAGATTGAATTCTGATTTTTTTTCTCATAGGATAAAAGTGTTACGAAAGAAATTGTTGTAAATAGTAAGTGGATGGAGGAATGATGTTATATCAATATCATTGCGCATGTTGTGACAAGGTAGTCGCTTCAACAGATAAGGAATGCCCTTATTGTGGTTCTCAGCATATTAGAAGTCCTTATGGTTTATGGATGTTCTGTGTGGCTGCATGTTTTGTAGTTGTACTTGTAATTAAGATGGTACATGTATATTCATTACATTATGAGGAAGATCAAACAACTCAGACAAGTTCTTTATTTGAAATGTTTAAACAAGATAGTGCTGAATCTAATAAATAATAATAAATAAAAAAGTTCGCAATTTGCGAACTTTTTTATAAGCGATAAACTTATAGTCCCGCAGCATCTTTAAGAACGTCGACTTTATCTGTCTTTTCCCAAGTAAATGCAGAATCTGAACCTTCACGACCAAAGTGACCATAAGCAGCTGTCTGCTTATACATTGGCTGAATTAAGTTCAGCATACGAGTGATACCGTATGGACGTAAATCAAAGTGCTCACGAACCAATTGAATGATTAATTCGTCTGATACTTTACCTGTATTGAAGGTATTGATTGAAATCGAAGTCGGTTCAGCAACACCAATTGCATAACTGACTTGGATTTCACATTTATCCGCTAAACCGGCTGCAACAATATTTTTTGCAACATAACGACCTGCATAGGCCGCAGAACGGTCAACTTTTGATGGATCTTTACCAGAGAAAGCACCGCCACCATGACGTGCCATGCCGCCATAAGTATCTACAATAATCTTACGACCAGTTAGACCACAGTCACCTACAGGGCCACCAATCACAAACATACCTGTTGGATTGATATGGAATTTTGTACCCGCATGGAACATTTCAGCAGGAATAATCGGTTTTACGATTTCTTCAATCACAGCTTCTTTTAAGTTAGCTTGACTAATTTCAGGATCGTGCTGAGTTGAAAGTACCACAGCATCTAGACGAACTGGCAGACCATTTTCATAAGCAAATGTTACTTGGCTTTTTGCATCAGGGCGCAACCAAGGTAAAGCACCTGAACGGCGTAATTCTGCTTGACGCTCCATTAAACGATGCGCATAAGAAATTGGGGCAGGCATGAGTACGTCAGTTTCACGACTTGCATAACCGAACATTAAGCCTTGGTCACCAGCACCTTGATCTTCAGGTTTCTGGCGGTCAACACCTTGTGCAATCTCAGGAGATTGTTTACCGATCATATTGATCACGGCACATGTTGAACCATCAAAACCTAAATCTGAGTGATGGTAGCCAATACCATTCACGGTTTGACGCACAATTGCTTCAAAGTCGACATTTGCTGTCGTTGTAATTTCACCAGCAAGAACAACCGCACCTGTTTTTACTAATGTTTCACAAGCGACACGCGCATACGGGTCTTCTTTTAGGATTGCATCTAAAATAGCATCACTAATTTGGTCAGCCATTTTGTCTGGATGACCTTCGCTTACAGATTCTGAAGTAAAAACAGCATACTCGCGCATGAACGTCCTATCATGGTTATTTTCAAAAAGACAGAGTATGTTACATCGACTTGGCGGATAGGACTAGCATAAGCTGACTAAAATGCATGAATTTATTTCATTTTCATTGTGTTTTTATTGATATGTGTATCAGTAGAACTAATATTAATGCTTTAATTAATAGACTTCTTGCAAAAATCAAAAAACGATCAACGTTTTGTTTGTTTTTTATCCACATTAAAAAGTCATGTTCTACTATCATGAGTACATGAAATATGAAAAAGTAAAGATGCTATCAAATAGTCAGTTTAAACGACTGATTGGAATACAACCCTCAACCTTTTTAGAAATGCTTGAAGTATTAGAGTCAAGCCAAGTCAATACTCAACGAGGTAGACCTTCGAGTCTTTCACTTGAAGACCAACTGTTAATGACGCTAAGTTATTGGCGTGAATATCGCACGCACTTTCATGTTGCTATGAGTTATGGAATCCACGAATCAACTGCGTCCAGAATTATTCATAAAATAGAAAATATTTTAATAAAATCTGATAAATTTCATTTACCTAAGAAACTACCGCATGGTGCAGGGATAGATTGGAATGTTGTTATTGTCGATGCAACTGAAATGACAATTGAGCGTCCAAAAAAAACAGAAAAGATTCTATAGCGGTAAGAAAAAACGACATACGATCAAAGCTCAACTCATCATTCATTATGAAACGATGCAGATTATTTCATTAGGTCTTACACATGGGAGTACACATGATTTCCAGTTGTTTAAGGCTCAACGTAAAAAGCAGAGATATCAAGCCTTTATGCTGATTGATAAAGGTTATTTAGGTTTAAATCGTTTGGGGATAAAATGCCTGATGCCATTCAAGGCAAGTAAAAAGAAGCCGTTAACTTTATTACAGAAGCAAATAAATCGGGAAATTAGTAAACGTCGTATTCGAATTGAACACGTCAATGGAAAATTAAAGACCTTTAGAATTCTGGCTACACGTTACCGAAATAGGTGTAAACGCATGGGTTTACGTCTGAATTTAATTGCTGCAATTTACAACATGGAGTTGGTTAAAAAATGATTTTTGCAAGAGGTCTAATAAAGTTTTTCTGAATTGTAAATTTTCATATTGGCGTGAATGCATTTTAGTGGTTGTTTAGATGGTGAGTATTTATATAAAGAATTGTATTTGAATGATCAAAATATAAGAAATATCGTGTATTGCACTTTACCCCATCTTGTTTTTTTAAGACAATAGTCGCAGTTTTTGAAAGATGATTTCTCATCTTCTCTCATCTTATTTGATTTAATCGGATTCTGACTTATGACAACCCCTTTAAATGAACGTCGTATTGCAAATGCAATTCGTGTCTTGGCTATGGATGCTGTGCAACAAGCAAACTCAGGGCATCCTGGTGCTCCAATGGGGATGGCAGATATCGCTGACGTAGTTTGGCGCGAATTTTTAAATCATAACCCAAGCAACCCACAGTGGGCGAACCGCGACCGTTTTGTATTGTCAAATGGTCACGGCTCAATGTTGCAATATGCATTATTGCATTTGACAGGTTATGAGTTATCTATTGAAGATTTAAAACAATTCCGTCAATTACATTCTAAAACACCAGGTCACCCAGAATATGGCTATGCACCAGGTATCGAAACAACAACTGGTCCATTAGGTCAGGGTATTGCTAACGCAGTTGGTTTCGCTTTAGCTGAAAAAACTTTAGCTGCACAATTTAACAAAGATGGTTTAAACGTTGTTGATCACTTCACTTACTGCTTCTTTGGTGATGGCTGCTTGATGGAAGGTATTTCGCACGAAGTATGTTCACTTGCAGGTACTTTAGGTCTAGGTAAGCTGATTGCGTACTATGACGATAACGGTATTTCGATTGATGGTGAAGTAGAAGGCTGGTTCAGTGATGATACTGAACAACGTTTCAAAGCCTATGGTTGGCAAGTGCTTCGCGTAGATGGTCATGATGCTGATGCGATTCGTCAAGCAACTGTTGAAGCGAAAGCTGAAAGCAATAAGCCAACGATCATTATCTCTAAAACGATTATTGGTTTAGGTTCTCCGAATAAACAAGGTAAAGAAGATTGCCACGGTGCGCCGTTGGGTAAAGACGAAATTGCTTTAACACGTGAAGCATTAGGCTGGAAAGAAGACGCATTTGTTATTCCTGAAGATGTTTATGCTGCTTGGGATGCAAAGGCAAAAGGTCAAACATCTGAAACAGCTTGGAATGAATTATTTGCTCAATACCAAGCAAAATATCCAACTGAAGCAGCTGAATTGTTACGTCGTATCAACGGTGATTTACCTACAGAATTTGCTGCACAAGCCGATGCATTCATTGCTGAAACAAATGCAAAAGCAGAAACAATTGCAACACGTAAAGCAAGCCAAAATACTTTACAGGCATTCGGTCCATTACTCCCTGAATTATTAGGTGGTTCTGCTGACTTGGCTGGCTCTAACTTAACACTTTGGAAAGGTTGCCAAGGCGTACAAGACAATCCTGCGGGTAACTACGTTTATTACGGTGTTCGTGAATTCGGTATGACTGCAATTGCGAATGGTGTAGCTTTACACGGTGGTTTTGTTCCTTACGTTGCAACATTCTTAATGTTTATGGAATATGCACGTAATGCTGTACGTATGTCGGCATTGATGAAGCAACGCGTGATTCATGTTTATACACATGATTCGATCGGCTTGGGTGAAGATGGTCCTACGCATCAACCAATCGAACAAATTGCATCGTTACGCGGTACACCAAACTTAAATACTTGGCGTCCATGCGATACAGTTGAAGCTGCAATTTCTTGGAAATCTGCGTTACAACGTAAAGATGGTCCAACCGCATTAATTTTCTCTCGTCAAAACTTGCCATTCCAAGCACGTAATGAAGCTCAAATTCAAAACGCTGCAAAAGGTGGTTATGTACTTGCAGAAGAAAAAGGTGAGTTGAAAGCAATCATTATTGCGACTGGTTCAGAAGTTTCATTGGCGATGGAAGCATATGCACAACTTGAAGGTGTGCGTGTCGTGTCTATGCCATGTGCTGAAGAGTTTATGAAGCAAGATGCTGCTTACCGTGAAGCTGTATTACCTGCACATATTCGTGCCCGTGTAGCGGTTGAAGCGGCTCATGTTGATTACTGGTGGAAGTTTGTTGGTTTAGATGGCAAAGTGATTGGTATGACCACTTACGGCGAATCTGCACCAGCCAAAGACTTGTTCCAATTCTTCGGTATCACTACTGAAGCAGTTGTTGCTGCGGTTAAAGAATTGACGGCTTAATCGAATTAAGTGGTAGAAAAAGCGCTCTGAATAGGGCGCTTTTTTGTATTCATAAGGTTGAGGTGTTATGACGGTAAAAGAATTTGAACTTCATGCTTTTGATGAAATATTAAATGATATTAAATATTGGTATTTGGAAAATCTAAATAAAAAAGAAATGCTTTGGCAGTGCGCAAAATATAATTTTTTATATTGTGCATTACGAGAATGTTCAATAAATAACAAGAGTGACCTAAACTTAGATGGTTATAGTTATCATATGCAAACTTATTTTGAAGAGGCCATTCAAGCTCGGACCAAATATGAGTGCACATCAAGTTTAATAAAGTTAAAGGGTAAAATCTTAGTATTTGATGTACATTCATCAATGTTTGACTGTTTGGGTGAAAAAGAAACAGGTGGCTTTATCGATGGTTGTGATACTCCACCACCTGAATTTTGGATTCATTTTGATGGGGAAAATTTATATTCATTTATTCCAAATGAGTTCACAAATATTGTCGATCTAGCAATAGATATCTCTATGAGTGGCTCATTGGAATGGTACACGGATGTAATTGAAATTTAGTGTAATAGGTCTCTCATCCGATATTTAATTCACTCTGAATTGAAATATTCGACGTTAATAATTTATGCACAGGACAGCTTTCAGCTACTTTGAGTAATCGTTTGTGCTGATCTTCGGTAAATTCACCTTTTAGCGTAATTTTACGCTCAATATTATTTTGACCTGATTCAGGTTCACCATTTGGATTTAAAGCCAAATCAACCTGAACATGATCAAGTTTAATTCCTTTATGGTTTGCATACATTTCCAGTGTAATGGTTGTGCACGCACCTAAAGCTGAAAGAAGCAGTTGAATTGGATTTGGTGCTGTATCTTGACCACCTTTATCTGTTGGTTCATCTGCATACCAAGTATGACCCGAAGAATCCGTAAGCGTAACACGATAAGGGGTTGGGGTATTTAGAGCTTGAACTGTATGAGTCATATTCTACCTTGTTGTATATCTTTAAGAATTTAAATCTAAATTTATCAATCGATCATGTTATTCCTCAGATCAATTGTCCACTACCTAATGGTCTTATGATAATTGTGTTTGATATGTGCTGTAACGTTTTTATTGTTGCACGGATGAAACATATCGTTTTATAAAGAATAGTGAATAAAAATACTTGATCTATAAACTATTGCTTATATCAAACAAGGATACGAAAAATGCAATTTAAAACATTAAGCCTCGGTTTAGCTGCTGCTATCGCAAGTTCTGTAACTTTAGCTGCGCCAGTAGACTATAAAATCGATCCAACACATACAGCAACAGTATTTAGCTGGAATCACTTTGGTTTCTCTACGCCGAGTGCAAACTTCACTGATATTCAAGGTACAATTAAAGTTGATAATGCAAAACCTTCAAATTCATCTGTAGAAGTGACGATCCCTTTAAGCAGCGTAAATACCAATGTTGTTGCTTTGGATAAAGAATTCCAAGAAGAAGCTTGGTTTAATGCTGCGAAATATCCAAACATTACTTTTAAAAGTACTAAAGTAGAAACCAAAGACAAGAAACACTTCAAAATTACAGGTAATTTAACCGTTAAAGGTGTGACTAAGCCGGTGGTATTGGATGCTGTGCTGAATAAACAAGGCGAGCATCCAATGGCGAAAGTACCTGCGATTGGCTTCAATGCAACAACAAGCTTTAACCGCTCTGCATTTGGTATCGGTAACTACGTGCCGAATGTTGGAGATAAGATCACTGTGAATATTACGACTGAAGCAACTGCTGCAAAGTAATATCAAACAAATCGTTAGATTGATAAAAAAAGCTCATGGAACTAATCCCTGAGCTTTTTTTAATTTTGCGTGTAAATTTGGTGTATTGATTCAATATTATGCTGTTGCGTTGAAAGCTTCGGCATAAACAACGCTACCTGTTGGGATGGTTTTGGAGAAAGCAAGCACCTGAAAATATTCAGCAGCTTCATTTTCTAAAACCAGTCTTGAATCCGCTTTAAAGCCAAATCTGCCATAATATTCAGGTTCATCAAGCAATACAAATCCTGCTGCTCCCAAATCTTTTAATGCCGCTAAACCATCATTGATTAGCTTTGAGCCAATACTTTATGCTTAATATTCAGGTTGAACTGAGACTGGCCCAAGACCATACCAGCCAGTTGATTGATCTGAGATGGAAACGGGAGAAAATGCAATGTGCCCCATCACTTGTTATATTCAGCAACCAGTGAAAGGGTTAATTGACCTGAATTACGCAGCGCATTCACAATAAACTGTTCAGTATGGCTGGAATATTGCTGATCTTTAAAAGCAATCTCAGTTAAATTAAAAATAGCCTAAGTTTCGGATGGTTGTTCATTGCGAATATGAAAGTTCATGTTTTATCTGACCCTAATGAAATGTCCGAATCTATGGGAGTTAATATAAACGATAAATCATTAATCTGATAAAGGCTACGCGTTTTAATCTTTCGCCTGTTTTTCTTCTGGCAATAAATATTCAGGCATAGATTTATTAGCTTGTCTGCGTAGCATCATTTTGATGTATAAAACAATTGCAAAACAAGCCGTCGCAATCGTCAGCATAATGCTGTTCATATAACTCATGACTGAGCTGATATAACCAATGGTCGCAAGACGGCGTTGCATACGCTCAACCTGCGTGCTGGACTCAACACCTGTAATTGCCCATGTACATAAATGTTCGCAGTTATTGATAATCAAATGATACTGGTTTTCATGCATACGTGAACGCATACGCATTACTACAGCTTTGGCCTTGTAGCGAGGGGATAGATAATTCTTGATATGGATTGTTTTGCCATGTGCAAAACGTTGCAGTGAGGTTGTTTCAATCGGACGTTTTTTAAAAATATGGGCAAAACCTGAATAGTGAATCACTCGCCCACGACCTGCATAAATACCATGATGACTATAGCCAAAGTGTTTAACAATTAGGTGCGCACCGAGAGGGAAATGTCGTTGTATTTGCTGCATACTCATACAAGACTATTGTATTTACAGATGTATTTTAATCAAAAAATATAAATCTATCGAGTGCATTTAAAGACTCATTTATACGATTATGTGTGGAGATTGTATCTATTCTTTTTATGTTGAAACACATTGTGGGACAATGCGGTTAGTCGATTTGAACAATATTAAATTATGCTAAAAAAAATGGTTTATAGCCTCATTGGTCAGTATTTGTATGTCTCATGTTTATGCGATGCAGCATCAAATAATTAAAGTAGACAATATTTCATACGATGTAATTAAAGTAGACCATTTACAGCAACTCAGACTTTTCCTAAAAGATCCAAAGACAGCTCGTTATTATCAAAAATTTGCTCATATCCAAAAAATGCTTCCAACATGTGAACAGTTAAGTTTTGCTATGAACGCAGGTATGTATCACCCTGATTTTCAACCTGTCGGTTTATATGTTGAGGAGGGTAAAGAAATTGTTGAACTTAATGAAGCGCAAGGATTTGGTAATTTTTTTATGCAACCAAATGGCGTGCTTGCATGGAATGATAAATATGCTGTAATTAAAACAACGACAGATTATAAATCCATGAGATTTAAGCCACGGTTTGCTACGCAGTCTGGACCAATGTTGGTTTATAAAGGCCAAGTAAATCGCCAATTTTTAGCAGATTCAAATTCTCTAAAAATAAGAAATGGAGTCGGTGTTAGAAATAATCAGTTGTATTTTGTGATTTCACAACAACGGGTCAATTTTTATCAGTTCGCACAATTTTTCAAGCAAAATTTAAAAATTGATAATGCGTTGTATCTCGATGGTTCAATTTCAAGTTTATATTTATCCAAAACTAAACGTCATGACAAGACTTTTAATTTAGGTCCAATCGTTGCTGAAATTGCTCAAGAGAATTGTAATTAATCAACTTCTCATCTTCTAGGCATTAGAAGATGAGAAGCGTTTATTTTTATTGAATTGGCGTTTTGATAAGAGCAAGAAGCTCTTTGCGGCTATAGCCTCGGGAAATGAGGACTTTCTTTATACCTTTAATCACATCTTCATCTGTCGCTTTGACTAAAGCATCCAGTAGTTGTTCATTTGATTTGCAAGAACAATCATTTTCAACGCAAGAGGTTTGGTTCTTGTGTTCATTATATTGCTGATCTGCATTAAACAATTTTTGCCAAAAACTCATAGAGCCTTCATATACAACCTAACATAGATCGAAATATAGTCACTTTAAAATAAAATACAAGTCAGCTTAAGTGATAAAAGCAGCAGTTGATCTTCAATTTTTTCGATGATTCTTTTTGTTTCTAACGAAATTATGACAGTTGAATGACTTGATCTTTGAAAAACATCATTTTTTCTAGTAAAAACTTTAAATAAAAATAGAGAGTTATGAGAACTCTCTATTTTTAATGGTTACTTTGCAATAATTTGTTTAAATCTTTTCGAGCAATACACCAGATTCCACATGATGAGTAAAAGGGAATTGATCGAACATAGCAAATTTTATAATACGATGTGTTTGACTGAGTGTTTTTAAATTATCGTGTAAGGTATCTGGGTTGCATGAAATATAAAGAATACGCTTAAAGCCTTGTAAGAGTTTCAATGTTTCGTCATCAATGCCTGCACGCGGTGGATCGACAAATACCGTGTCAAAGTCGTAGCTTTGAATGTCGATCTGAGCTTCCTGCAAACGTCTAAATTCACGTTCACCTTGATACGCCTGAGTAAATTCTTCGGCAGATAAACGCGCCACCTGAATATTCTTAATCTGGTTTTGCTCAATGTTCCAATGCGCTGCGTAGACTGAAGATTTAGCAAGTTCAGTTGCAAGGACACGTTTAAATTTCAAAGAGAGTGGTAGAGTAAAGTTACCATTACCACAGTACAATTCTAATAGGTCTTTCTCAGAGCTTTCAGCAGCATCACAAGCCCACTCCAACATATGTTGGCACACTTGTGCATTGGGTTGTGTAAAGCTACTTTCAATTTGTTTGTATTTAAAAGTACGGCCATGAACATTGAGTTGTTCCACCACGTAGTCGTCACCAATAATCACTTTTTGGCCACGGCTACGCCCCATAATTTTAATATTCAGCTTTTCTGCTAAAGCTTTCGCAGCGATTTCCCAATCTGCATCTAAACGGCGATGATAAATTAAAGTCACCAACATTTCTCCGCTCAATGTGGCGAGGAAATCAGCTTCAAAAATACGTTGCGATAAAATAGGAGTTTTTTTTAATTCTTCTAATAAACGTGGCATCAAGTCGTTGATGCTTTGATCTGCGATAGGAAACTCATCAACTCGTATCACTTCTTTTTGTTTACCATCTTCAGCACGTTCAAACATGGCATAGAACAAATCATTTTCGGTATGCCAGATACGAAACTCTGCGCGCATACGAAAGTGTTGTTCAGGTGATTGAAACACTTCTAAAGTTGGGGGATTGAACGGAGCGAATTGTGTGGTAATGCGTTCAACTTTCTCTTGAAGTTGCTGTTGATAAGATACGGTCATAAAAAGAAAGCTACAGCTGAAATCTAAAGCCGAATGGTATCAAAAAAGCAGTTAAAGGTGCAGGGAAATTATGATTATCCCTGATTTAAACGAATTAGTTTTATTTAAATGATCGTAGGGAAGTTTTTGCTGAAATCCATTTGCTTCAAAGCTAGAAAATAAAAACCCGAACCATGTAAACATGATTCGGGCTGGGATGAGGAACGACTGAAGTTCCGCAAGAGACTTAAATTAGTCTTCAGATAAAGTCATTAAACTCGCATTACCACCGGCAGCAGCCGTATTCACACTGATTGCACGTTCGATAACAAGACGTTCTAAAGGAATTTGTTCATTTGCTTGTAACTGGGTAATCCCGACAATCGCACCTGAACGGGCAGCAACTTTAGTTTGCAAATCTTGTAACTGTTCAACAGAACCATGATGAAGCACTGCATCAAACGCATCTTTTTCAACACTTGAAATCACAGTGATTGCATCTAAGACATCTTTTGGTAAAGACGCTTTGTGTTTTACTAAGAATGCATTGTCTTTCAACACAGCAGCAGTACTACTGACGGAGAAAATCGCTAGTAACTGTTGTAACTGGCTCGCTTCATCATCTGCGATAGAAAGCACACGATGACGAGGTAAGATAATGTATTGGTTACTTTCACCAGTAGGCCCTTGCAACTCATAGAATTTACCAACGCCAAATGCTGGGATTGTAGTAATTGCTTGTGGCATGTTTTGGTTTGCCCAAGACAATAAGCTTTGATAAGCAACATTTGATACAGCATCAAACTGAGAGATTTCAGCTTTCACCGCAAACGGTGTTGCTAAAACTTTCTCTGAACAATGTTCCATCAAACGGTACATATACAGTGGACCACCCGCTTTTGGACCCGTACCAGATAAGCCTTCACCACCAAATGGCTGAACGCCGACTACTGCACCCACGATGTTGCGGTTGATATATAAGTTACCCACCTCAGTACGCTGGATCACAGTATTGATTGTTTCATCGATACGTGTGTGTAGACCCATGGTTAAGCCATAGCCTTTAGCATTGATACGGTCGATCAATTGCTCAAGCTCACCATATTTATAAGTGATGATGTGTAAGACAGGACCAAAGACTTCACGTTCTAGATCATCTAGGTTTGGTAATTCAATCGCTGTTGGAGGAACAAATGTACCTTGTGCAAGCGCTTGTTGGCTTACCGCATCGTTAAACATCAATTGATGAACAGGATAGCCCTTAGATTTCATCTTTTGAATGTGCGTATCAATGGTCTGTTTTGCTTCAGTGTCGATTACAGGCCCAATGTCAGTTTTTAGGATTGCAGGATTACCTACGATCAACTGTTGCATCGCACCTTTCAACATTTTAATCACGGTTGCAGCGCTGTCTTCTTGCACGCATAAGATACGAAGTGCAGAACAACGTTGACCCGCACTGTCAAATGCAGAGCTTACAACATCGAGAACGACTTGTTCAGTGAGTGCAGATGAATCAACGATCATCGCATTTTGACCACCTGTTTCCGCGATTAATGGAATTGGTTGACCATTTGGAGATAAACGTTTTGCAACAGTTTTTTGCAAGATTTTTGCAACTTCTGTCGAACCCGTAAACATAATGCCTTGAATGCGATCATCTTGGCTAAGTTGAGCACCAACAGTTTCACCACGACCTGGCAGAAGTTGAACAACGCCGTGTGGCACACCAGCTTCCCAAAGCATTTGAACGGCTTGCGCTGCAATCAATGGTGTTTGTTCGGCAGGTTTGGCAATCACACAGTTACCACTGACCAATGCAGCAGCAATTTGACCAGAGAAAATCGCAAGGGGGAAGTTCCATGGGCTAATACACAAGACTGTACCTAATGGTTTTACTTGTGCATTTGCAGGCAAGTTTTCGATTTGTGTCGCGTAGTAACGCAAGAAATCAACGGCTTCACGAACTTCTGCAATGGCATTGGCATAAGTTTTACCACTTTCACGGCAAAGTAATACCATCAACTCCTGAATGCGAGCTTCCATCAAATCGGCAGCACGTTTTAAGCAAGCAGCACGTTCAACTTTATCTGTTGCAGCCCAGCTTTGTTCAGCTTGTACCGCCGCTTCTAATGCCAGTTGTACATCCGCGCTGGTTGCTTCATTGACATGACCGACAATTTCACTATTTTGTGCAGGGTTTGTAATTGCAATCGCATTACTTTGATCGTGAATTGTTGATTCAAATCCAAGTAAAGGCGCACTTTTCCAAATATGGCTACGGAGTTTTTGTGCTGTTGTATCTAATGCAGCTAAAGGCTGGTCGTTATTTAAATCAAAACCACTTGAGTTCGGACGTAATGGGTAAAGATCATGCGGAAGTGGAATCGCAGGATGCTTTAAGCCAATCTGACCTTCATCTTTCGCAGCAGTTTGAATATCTTTGACTGGAGACTGAATTAAGTCTTCAACTTTTAATGTCTTGTCTGCAATACGGTTTACGAATGAGGTATTTGCACCATTTTCAAGTAAACGACGTACCAAGTAAGCGAGTAAAGTTTCATGGTTACCCACTGGCGCATAGACGCGGCATGGCACACCAAGTTTATTGTCTGCTTTTGAACCTACAACTTGCTCATACAAAGGTTCGCCCATACCATGTAGGCATTGGAACTCATATTGACCTGGATAATATTTGCTTGGGTCTGCAAGTGTATAAATCGTTGCAAGTGATTGTGCATTGTGCGTTGCAAATTGCGGATAGACTTGATCTGGTGCAGCAAGAAGTTTCTTCGCACAAGCAATGTATGACAAATCAGTGTGAACTTTACGAGTAAACACAGGGTAATCCGTCATGCCGTCAATTTGCGCTTTCTTGATTTCGCTATCCCAATATGCACCTTTCACCAAACGGATCATAAGGCGTTTGTTACTGCGTTTTGCAAGATCAACGATGTAATCAACCACGTAGAAACAACGTTTTTGATACGCCTGAATAACGAAACCAATGCCTTTCCAATTCGCAAGTTTTGGTTCGAAACATAAACGCTCAAGCAATTCGAGGGAAATTTCTAAACGTTCAGATTCTTCAGCATCGATGTTTAAGCCGATGTCATATTGTTTTGCTAAGCATGCAAGTTCGAAAACTTTGTTGTAAAGCTCATGATGTACACGATCAATTTGCGCACGTTGGTAACGTGGGTGCAAAGCAGAGAGCTTAATCGAGATACCAGGACCTTCATAAACACCACGCCCGTTTGATGCTTTACCAATGGCATGAATCGCTTGCGTGTAATCGTTATAATAACGCTCAGCATCATGGTCTGTTAGCGCAGCTTCACCGAGCATATCGTATGAATAGCGGAAACCTTTGTGTTCAAATGGTTTTGCATGCTCAAGTGCTTCCTCGATGGTTTCACCCGTAACGAATTGCTCACCCATCATACGCATCGCGACATCAACCGCTTTACGAATGATGCCACGTCCACTGCGAGCCAGAAGACCTGTTAAAATACTTGATAAGCTGGTTTGTTTAGGTGTTTCCATTAACTTGCCAGTCAGCATTAAACCCCAAGCAGCGGCATTGACGAACATCAGGTTACTTTGACCTAAATGCTCTTTCCAATTGCCTTGGTTAATTTTGTCACGAATGAGTAAATCACGTGTTGCTGTATCTGGAATACGAAGTAATGCTTCTGCCAAACACATCAGAGCGACACCTTCCTGAGAGGAAAGGGAAAATTCTTGCAATAGACCCTGCACAATACCTGCTTTACCCGCAGAGCTTTTACGTTCCCGTAGGTTGTGGGCAAAACTGAATGCTAATTCATAAATTTTTTGATCAAGATCAGGGGAAATATCTGCTGATTCTGCAAGTTGTTTAACCGCTTCATGCTCAGCACGTCGCCAAGCTGTATTAATGCGTTGCTCAAACTCACTTTTTTCTTTAAATTCGGTGATATAACCGTCTGTGTGAGCTGTGTCCATTTGTGCAGGAGTATCCAATGTATTCATACTAAATTCCAATAACAATCTCTAGAACATATTGAGTAGAGAGGTTTAGATAATTTATGATTACAGAATAAAACCCGAGTAACTCACTATAATTTACCTATTTTTTAGAGGAAAATTCAGTTGAATGGCCCTATTTATACATTAGATCGTACTGATCTGAAAATTCTGGATATTCTTCAAACAGATGGAAGAATTTCCAACAGTAAATTGGCTGAATTAGTGAACCTTTCGCCGACTGCCGTGATGGCTCGTGTCCAAAAATTGACGAAGGATGAATTTATCTTGGGATATGAGGCAAAACTCAATCCGAATAAGTTAAATGCCAGTTTTCTTGTGTTTGTTGAGGTGCTTTTAGATAAAACCACCCCAAATGTGCTCGAGGATTTTATTGATGCGGTAACGCAATATCCTGAAATTGTTGAGTGTCATATGGTGAGTGGTGGCTTCGACTTTTTGATCAAATTGCGTAGTGCAGGGATGGAGGAGTTTCGTCGTATAGCAGGACAAATTTTATGGCAACTTCCTGGGGTGAAGGAAACGCGTAGTTATCCTGTGATGCAGGTTGTGAAAGACAGCTCTAAAATAAAAATTAAATCAAGAACTAAATTTTAATAAAAGATTAAATAAAACAAAGGGGCTCGAAAGCCCCCTTAAATTTTACTCAGAAATCTTATTTCATTTCTCTCGTATAGATTTCATCTGCTTGTTCAAAACGACCAGTCACATTTGCGTTAGGTGCTTTACCGAGTAAGCTCACCACAACAATACTGATCAGGGCAAAAATGAAACCAGGAATAATTTCATAAATACCAGTACTAGCAAATACATTTTTCCAAACAATCACTGTAACTGCACCGATCACCATACCCGCTAAAGCGCCGTTTAGCGTCATACGTTTCCAGAACAATGACATGATAATCAATGGACCGAAAGCAGCACCGAAGCCAGCCCAAGCATAAGAAACTAAGCCAAGTACTTTACTATCGGGGTTTTGAGCTAAAGCAAGCGCCAACATTGCAACAGCGAGTACCATTCCTCGACCAATCCAAACTAACTCTTTTTGAGTTGCATTTTTACGGATCAAGCCTTTGTATAAATCTTCAGTTAATGCGCTTGAACATACCAATAACTGACAACTTAAGGTACTCATGACTGCTGATAAAATTGCAGCAAGGATCACACCAACAACCCAAGGGTTGAATAAAATTTTAGTGAGTTCCATGAATACTGTTTCAGGGTTAGCTGTCACAACCGCTGCAAATTCAGGATGTTGATGGAAATACGCAATCCCGATAAAACCAGAACCAACTGCACCTGCCAAGCATAAAATCATCCATATCATACCAATACGACGAGCAGCAGGGATTGACCTAACAGAATCAGCAGCCATAAAACGAACTAGAATATGAGGTTGACCAAAATAACCCAAGCCCCAAGCAGCTGCTGAAAGAATACCAACGATACTTAAATTTGAAACAAAATCATAAGCGTGTGGGCGTGCACTCTCAACAATTGCTGTAAATTCTTCGACACCTACACCCAAAGACATGTATGTGACGATAGGTAAAAGCAATAACGCAAAAATCATCAAACCAGCTTGGAACGTATCTGTCCAACTGATTGCCAAAAAGCCACCGATACAAACATAGCCAATTGTTGCAAACGCACCAAGCCATAAAGCGGTTTGGTAAGGTAAGTGGAACAATGTTTCAAATAGACGTGCACCAGCTACCATGCCAGAAGCACAATAAATCGCGAAAAAGATGAGAATAATCAGTGCGGAAGTTACACGTAAGATCTTTTTCTGATCATCAAAACGACCAGTGAAATAATCTGGTAACGTAAGCGCATTATTCTGAACCTCAGTATGAACGCGTAAACGTCCAGCCACAAGATACCAGTTGAGCCATGCACCAATGATTAAGCCAATTGCAATCCATGATTCAGATAAGCCTGTCAAATAGATTGCCCCAGGTAAACCCATGAGTAACCAGCCACTCATATCGGATGCACCCGCAGATAAGGCGGTAACGAAACTACCTAGGCTTCGTCCTCCAAGAATATAATCATCAAGGTTTTTGGTAGAAAAATAGGCGTATAAGCCGATACCAAGCATGGCGATAATATACACCACGAACACAACAACAGTGGGATTCGAAAAATTCATAATGGATGCCTGTCCTTACATATCCATAACTGTGCAATCCCATCTGAATAGACAAAAATGATTCACTATTCTAACAAGACTGATAAGGTCACAGATTCAAGCACGAATGATTTTTAAAATACTGTTTTTTTTTGTATATTGTTTGTATTTTTTATGTAATTTAAATTAAGTGTATGAATCTTAATTTTTAAATCTAAAAAAGCTCACTTTTTTTTAATAAAAGAAAGATATTTACGGCTTAAAAATAGGCTATATGTTTCAAATTATTACCAAAACAAAAAAATGATAGAAATAACAGGCATTTTTGAACAGAAAAACAGAGTGAAATGACAACACATGTTGTTATAAAAACAATAATACAGAGAAATTACATTATAAAAAGCTCGTAATGTTAAGCAATTCTGCTAATGAAAATTTATTTGAAATCTTCCATATTATTTCTTTGCACCATTAGGGTGCATTGTCTGAGAGAAATGGAAAGTGGACACGGTTCAAGCAGCAACTATAAGAATAGAGCATGATTTACTTGGCGCAAAAGAAGTGCCAGTGGATTGCTATTACGGAATTCATACTTTACGCGCAATTGAAAATTTCAAAATCTCTTCGCAAAAAGTTGGACAAAATGGCTATTTTATCCGTGCGCTGGCACAGGTAAAAAAAGCGTCAGCTCAAGCGAACCTAAGTTTTGGAAAACTCACGGAAACACAAAGCCTTGCTATCCAGCATGGATGTGATGCTTTAATCAATGAAACTGAAAAATGGCAGGACTCATTCCCGATTGATATCTATCAGGGTGGAGCGGGCACTTCGATTAATATGAACACGAATGAGGTGATTGCCAATATTGCCCTTGAGTTATTGGGATATCAAAAGGGTCAGTATGATGTGATCCATCCAAATGACCATGTCAATAAATCGCAGTCAACCAATGATGTGTATCCAACAGCAATTCGTCTATCTACCTATTGTTCACTGGATGCCTTGTTTACACAAATGGATAAGTTGATCACTTCATTTGAGGAAAAGGCCATTGAGTTTCGCTATATTTTAAAAATGGGGCGTACCCAACTCCAAGATGCAGTGCCGATGACACTTGGGCAAGAATTTCATGCATTTGCAACTTTATTAAAAGAAGATGTTCGTCTGATTAAACGTACATGCGAGTTGTTGCTTGAAGTCAATTTAGGCGCAACTGCAATTGGTACTGGTGTAAACACACCTAAAGGCTATGCTGTAAAAGTAGTTTCGTGTTTGAAACAAATTACAGGTTTAAATTTAGTTGGTGCTGAAGACTATGTTGAAGCAACCAGTGATTGTGGCGTCTTTATTATTTTATCGAGTGCCTTAAAACGTCTTGCATGTAAACTTTCGAAGATTAGCAATGATTTACGTTTGCTAAGTTCAGGACCTCGTACTGGTTTGGGTGAAATCCAATTACCTGAATTACAAGCTGGCTCATCAATTATGCCTGCAAAAGTAAATCCAGTTATTCCAGAAGTTGTAAATCAGATTGCATTTAAGGTGATTGGTAACGATCTTACGATTACATTTGCAGCAGAAGCAGGACAGTTACAGTTAAATGTCATGGAGCCTGTGATTGCAATTTCCCTCAATGAATCAATTGAGCTATTAACCCATGCGATTCAAAGTTTAGATGAAAAATGTGTACGTGGAATCAAAGCACATGAACAAGCATGCCATGATACGGTCATGCGTAGTGTAGGGATTATTACTTTGCTCGATCCATTATTAGGTCATGCTTTGTGCGATGAAATTGGTAAGCAATGTATTGCAGAGAATAAAACTATTCAGGAAGTTGTGCTAGAGCGAGGTTTGCTCACACAGGCTCAACTTGATGAAATTTTCTCTTTTGAGAATTTGGTTTCAGAAGTAGATGGTATTCAGGTTGATTATGTTGCTTAATTAATTAAGCATAAATAAAAAGCCCAGTTCTTGACTGGGCTTTTTAATGTTTGAATTTATTTAAAATTACAAACCTGATTCATATTCACTATGTGAAAGTAGCTTTTCAACATCAGCCATATTGTCTGGTTTGATTTTATAAATCCAACCTTTACCATAAGGCTCTTCATTAACAAAATCTGGATCATCTTCAAGTGCTGTATTGACTTCAACGACAGTACCTGAAACAGGTGCATGGATGTCAGATGCAGTTTTAACAGATTCAACAACACCTGCTTGTTCTGTTGCAGTCACATGACTACCGACTTCTGGTGTTTCCACATAGACTAAATCGCCCAACTCATCCTGTGCATGGTCACTGATTCCAGTAACAACTAAATCACCTTCGATTCTTACCCATTCGTGTGTTCGTGCATATTTTAAATCTGCTGGATGATTCATGACAACTCCTTAAACAATCTGTCGTATCATTTTATTTGGCTTTATACAGGTTTTTTAGTTAAAACAAAAGTGTTTATAAATGAAGCACTTTGCAATATTACAAATAAGGGTCTTTACGCCAGTTACTCGGACTGCGTCCACTCCAGCGCTTAAATGCACGGCTAAAATTTGCTACATCAGAATACCCTAATTCATCAGCAATTTGTTCTAAACTATAATCTGTTCTAGATAGTAAAGATGTTGCATGACGATAGCGTACTTCATCTACCAAGGTAGAGAAGGATGTACCTTCAGCTGCTAGCTGACGTTTGAGAGTGCGATCTGACACATGCAGAAGCTCAGCAACACTCTCGATGCTTAAATAATGCTGTTCTGAATTGGTTAAAATATCACGTACACGCATTGCAAGTCGACGACGTTCGCCTAAAGCAGAAAGTTCAGTTTCACACTGATTAATTGCAATTTGGCTGGCAATTGGATCTGCATTGACCATTTTTAAACCGAGATATTTTTTATCAAAACTCGAAATTAAATGCGGCTGATTAAAACGTACTGTACTGGTTAATTTATCACGATATTTATCAAAGCCCGCAGGCTCAGGGAAATCTAAATCAACTTCACTCTTTAAGTCTTCAATTCCTGTCAAGGCTTTGGCCATGGTCATAATACCAATCGTTAAACCTAAGATAATTTCAGTACGTAATGGTTCAACTTCAATATCACATTGTAGTTGTAAGGTTGCTTTAGATCCAAAAGTAGAAAAGTAAAGTTGTAAAAAAGGTAAGCGTAATTGAATGAAACGGCTTGCAAGTGCAATTGCATCGGTAATGTCATGCGCAGTCATAATGGCATAACCAATAAAACCGTGAATAGAAATACGCATTTGCGTACCTAGGTGAAATCCTAATGTACTTTCACCTGTTAAACGCAAGGAATGTTTAACTAATTCATTCGCAATAGGCGTAGGAATTCGATAATTTGGGTCAGCTAATTGCTCACTGGTTAAATGAAAAGGAGCAAATAAGGTTTCATCGCTATATCCCCAGCGTGAAACAACATCTAATAGCAATAAGCCATAGACGCCTGGTATACCTTGATCTTGACGAGTTGAAGTTGTTTGCATGTGCTTTCCGTGGCGCTCATCAATTTTGCCAATATCTTTTAAACATTTAAGTCTGAAACATCTTTACACGAAATAAAATAATCAATCATAAAAATTGTTGGACAAAAGAGTCATCCAATCTCCAAAATTAAGCTGCTTTTCTAAAGACCATTATTTTGGTTGTTGATATTAATAGCACATCGCCATGTTGGTTCAAAGCTTGCGTAACGTAACTGACGATACCGCGATCGGTTTTGGTTTTAGACGGCACGATTGCAGTAATTTCAATTTCTACATGAATCTTATCACCAACACGGGTAGGGCGAGGCCAACGAAGACTAGATTCTGAACCCAGTAAACCACCTGCGATGGGAAAACATTCGGTCCACAAACGCATTGTGATTGCTGAGGTATGCCAGCCGCTGGCAGCTAAACCTTGAAAAATAGGATGTTGCTCAGCTGCTTGCTCATCTAAATGAAATGGTTGGGGGTCATACTGGCTTGCAAATTGTTTCACTTCTTCAAGCGTGATTTCATAGTCACGACTAATGAAGCGATCTCCAATATTTAAGTCTTCTAAATACAACATTATTCTGTGTCCTGAGCCACTGCTCGCTCCTCAACTAAAAAACCACCTGTTTGGCGTTTCCATAATTGTGCATACAAGCCATCATTTGCAATAAGCTGCTCATGTGTACCTTGTTCAGCAATTTTGCCTTGATCAAGTACAATGAGACGATCCATTTGAGCAATAGTAGATAAACGGTGTGCAATTGCAATGACTGTTTTGCCAACCATTAAGTCATTTAAACTGCTTTGAATCGCGGCTTCAACTTCTGAGTCAAGCGCACTTGTTGCTTCGTCTAAAATAAGAATAGGTGCGTCTTTCAAAAAAACTCTAGAAATAGCAATACGTTGACGTTGGCCGCCAGAAAGTTTTACGCCACGCTCGCCGACATAAGCATCAAATCCAACACGTCCTTTCTGATCAGTCAATTGTGGAATAAATTCTTCTGCTTTAGCTTTTTTGATAGCAAGCTGAATCTCTGCTTCAGTCGCATTAGGGCGACCATATTTGATATTTTCAGCTACCGTACGATGTAATAGAGAAGTATCTTGAGTGACCAGTGCAATATTTGCACGTAAACTATCTTGTGTAACATCATGGATGTTTTGTCCATCAATCAAGATACGACCCTGATTAATATCATAAAAATGCAAAAGTAGCTGAATAAGGGTAGATTTACCCGCGCCAGAACGACCAACAATACCTATTTTCTCACCAGGCTTAATCGTAAGATTAAAATGATCAATTACATTTTTTTGATTATAAGCAAAACTAACATCTTCAAAACGAATTTCACCCTGTTGAACTTTTAGTTCAGTTGCATCTTTTTTATCTTGAATCTGAATAGGCTTACCTAGAGTTTTCATACCATCTTGAATGGTACCAACATTTTCAAACAGCATGGTGATGTGCCACATGATGAATTCCGCTAGGCTATCGAGTTTTAAAACCATCGCCGTGGTTGCTGCAATTACCCCAATAGCAGCTTGACCTTGTGTCCATAACCAAACAGAACTACCAATCACGCCAATAAAGAGAAAAGCACTGAGTAAACGAATGCTGATTTGGTATTTCACAGCTAAGCGCATCTGTTTATAAACAGTGACCATAAATTCTTGCATGGACTCTTTTGCATACTGACTTTCACGACCAGCATGTGCAAACAATTTCACAGTTTGAATATTGGTATAAGCATCGGTAACGCGTCCAGTCATAATAGCGCGCGCATCTGCCTGTTGTTGTGAAACTTTACCAAGACGAGGAATGAAATAACTGGCAATCGCGATAAATAAGATCAGCCATAAAAGCAAGGGGATGATTAAAACAGGTGAAATAGAGCCTAATACAAAGCTAATCGTAATAAAGTAGATCAGCACATAAACTAGCATATCGCCTAGAATTATCCAGAATTCACGAACGGCCAATGCGGTTTGCATCACTTTAGCTGAAAGCCGACCTGCAAAATCGGTATGGAAGAAATCCAGAGTTTGTTGCAACAGCAGGTTGTGAAAAAGCCAACGCATACGCATTGGAAAATTACTGAACAAAACCTGATGCTTGATAACAGACTGTAGGCTGACAAAGAAAATATTGGCAAACAGAATGCTAATCAGAATGGTGAGATTTTGTTGGTTGGTCTCTAAAAAGGTATTGGGTTGGCTTTTAGTGAGCCAATCAACTAGTTTACCAATATAAGAAAAGAATAATGCCTCAAAGCACGCTGCAGCAGCTGTACAAGCAATAAGTAAAAAGAGGAATGGTCTGACCCCTTTCGTTGATTGCCAAACAAAAGCAAAAAAAGTAGTCGGTAATGTTTTGTTTAAATCTTTCGTTGGGTAAGGATCAACTAATTTTTCAAACCAACTCAGCATTACACTTATCCTCTGATGAAACTCTAATTCAGCTAGTTCAGTAGCATATCAGAAAATTAGCTTTAGAGATGAAAAGAGCGAATGTCGCGTAGTTCAAAAAAGGATAATTAAACTCGCAATTTAATTTCCAAAATAGTTTATCTCAAATAATATTTGTTATTAATTTTTTCTTAACAAATAATATGGTAAATAAAATTGCTATGAAACTGTCGCACCTCATGTTTGAATTCGCCGATCATTAGCAATCCAAATGGTTGATATTAACGAATGGTGTAAATGGTATCGAAGTTAACATCTACTGAACAAATAAGTAAATTACAAATTAAATTATTGTTTAGTAAATTTGAAATTTGATTACTTAGATTCATTTCAAATGCCGTTAATTCTCTCATGATTATTTGGCATGCGTTATTAAATTCATGAATATTCCAGTCTTTATTAAATAAAATTTTATAGCGTTTAAATTGTTTAATTCATACATCAAGGTGTGATGAAGTGAGAATCCTTTATCATCAACTATATTTGAACTTTGGAAGAGAATTGGTTCGAGTTGATTCGCTTTGATGAGCATTAATGAATCAATTATTTTGTTTCTAAGCTCATTATTTAAGCTATTAAAGAAACCAAAAGAAAATGTTGCAATGACCGCAGCATCCATCCAAAGTGTAGATTTATGACTCATTTTTTCTAAATGAAGTTCTATAAATTCAGATTGATTTCCGATATTCTCAGTTTGGGAGAAAAATGAGTAATCTTTTTCATTTTTGAATTTTATTGCTGAGTGAGGCATCTTCTAACTCATTATTACATTAATTAACAATATTGATACATAATGATTTTTTTAAATTAAAATTCAATAGGTTTTATTAATATTTATTTCTTTTGATTGGTTATTGATCCGAAAATGCCTATTTGATCAATCTTTTTATTTGGAGAGTTATAATAAGTTAATTATATTAAATTAATATGAAAGGTATTTAATAATATTTAAAACTTAGGGGTATTATCTCATTTTTTATAGAAACTGCGAATGAGATCTAAGTTTTGTATTCAAATAACTATTAGTAGGATAGAAAATTTCTGTCTTTTCCCCACAAGTGTTTAGGAGATAAAACTGATATAAGTGAGAGACATTTTAGATGTATGTTGAACGAGTCGGTTTGATACAAAAGATGGGAAACCTAAGCGAGTAGTTAACAGGCTACGGATTGGTAATGGAGAGGAGTGTACCCACTTAAAGTTCTATTTGTTTCATAGAGGAAGAGCAAGACACTACGCTAGGCAATTATTTAAAAATTCATTTGAGATACAGCTTTTACAGTGAAAAATCAATGCATGAAATGTGATACAAGGCGTATACTCAAATTAACCATTACAATCACATAGGATTAGAAATGCTTCTTAAATTTGCGATTCGCTTTATGGCTGTCCTCCTTTCAGTACTTATCTTGGCTGCTATCGTTATTCAGTTCTTCTTCTCAAGCAAATTAACCACAGATTTGTGGATTATTGTCGTTCCTGTGATCTTAGGTATTCCAATTCTTACCTCAGTCGTCATTGCTAAAGACGATGAGTTAAGCATTCAGTGATACATACATGAATAATTAAAGTAATTATTTAAAAAGCCCATGCCAATGGGCTTTTTTCTTTGTACACGACAAAAAAGATAACTCATTGAAATAATGGCATAATACTTGTTTTCTGACGACGAATATGATGACACATTTCAATGAGTTACATCTCATCTTAAACAAATATCTAAAGTGGAACAAGTCACATGTAAAATGTTTTACACTGATTATGCTTGCGTTAATTGTAAAACAGACATGTAATCTTTCTTCTGCATCTAAAGCCTTACCCATCACGTGCTTACCACAATCATTTTATCGACGTATACAACGCTTCTTTGCAGATCAGTATTTCGATTATCGTCAAATTTCTCAGTTAATTTTCAATATATTTTCATTCGATAAAGTCCAATTAACTTTGGATAGAACCAACTGGAAATGGGGAAAACGAGATATCAATCTCTTGATGTTAGCCATCGTCTATCGTGGAATAGCGATACTTGTTGTTTCTCCTATGTTTAATGCTTCTGCTATTCGTGATTATGCATTACGCTGGGAAATCGAAACCTTATTTAGTTGTCTCAAAGGACGTGGATTCAATCTTGAAAATACTCGTTTAACAGACCCTAGACGAGTCAAGAAATTGATAGCAGTACTAGCTATCGGTTTCTGTTGGTGCTATTTAACAGGTGAATGGCAACATGATCGAAAAAAAGCGATAAAAATAAAGAAGCATGGACGACTTTCAGTAAGTTTATTTCGATACGGTTTGGACTATGTTCAAATGGCTATTCTACGTTTGATTGGTTTTGGAAAAAAAGAAGAATTTAAGAAAGTGCTCGCAATTTTAAGGAAGAAAAAGCCTGATAGGACAAGGGCCCTATGAAATTTGTCGTGTACAGAGAGATAAAAAGAAACCGAGGGATCACCTCGGTTTCTTTTATATGGTTATTGACGTTTATTTTTCAACAAATGCACGTTCAATAACATAATCACCCATTACACCCATACGAGGGGATTCAACTAAACCATGTTGGTCAAGTAAAGCAGCCACGTCTTTTAGGAAAGCAGGGCTACCACAAAGCATTGCACGGTCAGTTTCACGATTGAAACGTGGCAAACCAATTTTTTCAAATAATTGACCAGATTCAATTGCGGTTGTAACGCGACCTTGGGTGTGGAAAGGTTCACGAGTCACTGTTGGATAGTAGATTAATTTATCTTTGATACCCAATTCTTCAAAGAACTCATGGTTTGGTAGTTCATTTAAGATTAAATCTTGGTATGCAAGCTCTGATACATAACGCGTACCGTGAACCATGATCACTTTTTCAAATTTTTCATATGTTTCAGGATCACGTAATAAAGCCAAGAATGGTGCTAGTCCTGTACCTGAAGATAACAGATATAGGTTTTTACCTGGCAATAAATCATCATGTACAAGAGTACCTGTAGGTTTTTTAGAAATAAGGATTTCGTCGCCCACTTGTACTTTTTGTAAGATAGAAGTGAGTGGACCATCTTGTACTTTAATTGAGAAGAATTCGAGTTCTTCTTCATAATTCGCACTCGCAATCGAATACGCACGCATTAAAGGCTTACCATTCACTTCAAGTCCGATCATCACAAACTGACCATTTTTAAAACGTAAGCTTGTATCGCGCGTGGTTTTAAAACTGAAAAGCGTGTCATTCCAGTGGTGAACATGAGTAATGCGTTCAACGTTAAAAGCAGCCATTAAAGGTCTCGATCACAGTTAAAAGAAACAGATTGCTATTCTAATCTAAAATCATTCTCTATAAACTGAATATATTTAATTGTGTTTATAAGAAAAAGTGATGAGCAATTCTGTGATCATGCCGATCATCGGTTATATGCATTCTCCTTATCAGGAGAAATTTGGTATTCCAAGACAGCCAAATTTGGTGCAGGTGGAGTCCTATATAGAGTTGTCAGAACCTTATAATGATCTTTCGGCATTTGAGGGAATTGAAGACTTCAGTCATTTATGGTTACTGTGGCAATTCCATGATAATAAAAATACTGATAACTCCTTGAATCAAATGTCTAAATTCCGTCCACAAGTACGTCCACCTAGATTAGGTGGTAATCAAAAAATTGGAGTATTTGCAACGAGGAGTATGTATCGTCCATCTCCTATAGGTCTGTCGGTCGTTCGCTTTTTACGTGTTGAAAAATGTGCTAAGAGTGTTCGAATGTATGTGATAGGAAGTGATTTACTCAATAAAACTCCAATTTTGGATATTAAACCTTATATCCATTATTCAGATGCTGTGATGGATTCGGTCAGTGGCTATGCGCAAGATGAGCCGATTCGAAAGCGTGTTCTATGGAGCGAATTAGCACAATCGATTAAGCACAAGTTCATTCAAGAGAATGACACTCAGCCGAGAATCTTTGATGAGTTAGAACAAGTTTTATCTTTAGATCCACGGCCTGCTTATCATGATGATGCGAGTCGAATTTATAAAATGAAGTTTTCCACGTTCGATGTGAGTTTTAATGTTGATGATGACAAGATCAACATATTAAAGCTTGATACTATCAATTAGTATCCATATTAGTTCTGCTGCATCCAGAGCATGATAATTAACACAGTCATATGTATGATTTGGGCTGGAATAAAAACAAGAGCAAATTTATATCCTCCTGTTAGCGCAGCGTTGATACTTTTCGCTAAAGCATGGGCAGCAAGTCCGATCATTAATGCAATCATAAGTGTTGTTGCCTGAACGGTATCAGGCTCTGCTTGGACAACGATTGCAGCAATTGCCGCATGTATTTCAAAAAGAGATGCGATTAATGTACCTAAAATCAGACCTGAACTACCAAGCCAAAGGTTGAGAGCATATATTGCGGCTTGAATTCCTGATAAGGCAAAAGTAATAATGACAGCATTTTTGAAGCTGAACATGCGGCTGCTATCATTGGTTGCGATTGTTTCACCATCGCCAATAGATGTCCGCATCAAATATAAAGCCCAAATAGATAGAACGATGGTAGAAATGATAGTTGGCAAAAATATGATTTTGAACCAAGCCAAGCTAATGCTTGCAACAATAATGAGCATTTGAATAAGCGTAGATACGCAGGACATCAAGGCAGCACCAGCATTTACATGAGGGTTCGCACCGTTGTTACGAACTTCCATACCCAGATTTGCGATAGTTGCTGTGCTTGAGACAAAACCAGATGCCAAAGCAGAAAAGACGATTGCATTTTTTGATGATAGAAGTCTTTTGGCAAAATGTGCTAATGCTTGTACAAATAGTATGAGGCTTAATAATTTCAAAATTGTATAGGGATTTAATACAGGTCCCCAAAAAGCTTGGTTAGGTACTAAGGGCAGTGCAATCAGTATTAAAGCCAGTAGTAGCACGCCATCCCTTAATTCACTTTCATTAATCCATTGGTTAGCGAGCCCGTGAAGTGATTGTTTCGCAAAAAGTAGAATGGTCAGCGTCACTGCAAGCCCAGCAGCTAAATTGATATTCCATATGCAAACAGCACCAATGAAATAGGTCATTATGAGTGCAAGTTCAGTCGTCACACCAGGATCATCGGGTTGATTTTTAAGTGATGCAATACTTATAGCACCAATTAAAATTGCCCCCGTAATTCCTATTTCTAAATTAAATAAAAAGCACAGTGTTCCTAAAAGAGAGCTAATTGCAAAGGTTCTAAAACCAGCAAAAGTTTTGGTCTTATGTTTAGCTTTGCTTTGTTCTCGTTCTAAACCGATCAATAATCCACAACCGAGCGATACAGCAAAGATCATGATTAACTGACTTAAAGCCGTATTTTGTATTGATAAATCAAGTAAATTAGTCATGTCATATCCTTTCGTTTAGAGGATCATCATTATTGTTTAGGCAAAATTGAGTTGAATTTATATACTTTAAAATTGCATAAATGCATCGCTCTATCTTAACCCTTTTTACTTTTATGACTAAGTTATCTATATGTTTTTTAAAGTGCATTTAATCATTCTTGAGTCATGAAATGATCTGGGAGATTTCAATAAATCTCTGTTATATTATAGAAATAACTTGGGGTATAACAATGACGTTTAATTTTCAAATCGATATTTTTTGGTGCTTAGAACAATTACAAAAAGATGGACGAATCACTGAACGGGATAAATTATTAGTACAAACAACACATCGTCAAAAAGATGAATTGAAGTGGCATCCTTTACAGTGGGTTGCAAAATTTAATCTGAAAGATCAATTAAATCCAGAAACCATTTTAACACTCAATCGTCTATGTCTATGGTTAGCTGAAAAATCGTATGTTCCTTTGTTTGTCATTGATCCTCTAAAGGCGGATGTGACGGCATTAACCAGTGTTATGTCTCAAGAGTTTGCCGCTCGAAATCATATTTTGGCAGTAGAAGTTCACTCTGATCGTATTTTAATCGGTACAGATCAGCCATTTATGATGGAATGGAAAAATAATTTAGAAAGAAGTTTGAGCCCAAAAAAAGTTGAAGCTGTACTATTAAATCCAGAACAGCTACAACGTTATTTGATTGAATATTATCAAGTTAGTCGAGCGGTGAGTTCTTCTCAAGGCACAAGTGCTTTTGACCGTGACAATAAGGGGGTCGAAGCTTTATTACAATTAGGCGATACACAAAACCCTGATGCCAATGACCAGCATATTGTGAAACTGGTGGATTGGGTATTGCAATTTGCTTTTGAGCAGGGTGCAAGTGATATTCATTTGGAGCCTCGCAAAGACAAAGGCAAGGTGCGTTTCCGTATTGATGGTGTGTTACATACTATTTATAACATGCCAGCCAATACGCTTACAGCAGTGATTTCCCGTATTAAAATCTTAGGTCGTATGAATGTTGCGGAAAAGCGTAAGCCTCAAGATGGACGTTTAAAAACACGTACACCGAAAGGTCAAGAAACGGAATTACGTCTTTCTACGTTGCCAACTGCTTTTGGTGAAAAGTTGGTCATGCGTATTTTTGATCCTGAAGTATTAGTGCGTAGTTTTCAGCAATTAGGATTTGAAGGGCATTTATTACACAGTTGGCAGCAACTGACACAACATAGCCACGGGATTATTTTGGTGACGGGGCCAACAGGTTCAGGTAAAACGACAACCTTATATTCATCTTTAAAGCAATTAGCAACAGAACAAGTGAATGTTTGTACCATTGAAGATCCGATTGAAATGTTGGAACCAAGTTTTAACCAGATGCAGGTGAATCCAAATATCGAACTTGGTTTCGCCGATGGTGTTCGCGCACTGATGCGTCAAGATCCTGACATTATCATGGTGGGGGAGATTCGTGATCATGACACCGCAAATATGGCGATTCAAGCAGCATTAACAGGACATTTGGTTCTTTCGACTTTGCATACTAATGATGCACCTTCAAGTCTGACCCGTTTGCATGATTTAGGCGTACAACCATTCTTAACTGCTGCAACGATTTTAGGTGTTCTAGCACAACGTTTGGTGCGCCGACTCTGCCCACTTTGTAAGCAAGAAACGGCAATTAATGAACAAGAGTGGGAGCATCTTACTTTTGATTATATGATGGATATGCCAACGACGATGTATAAAGCAGTTGGATGTGAAGCATGTCGCCATACAGGTTATAAAGGCCGTGTAGGTATTTATGAATTTATGCCAGTAAGTTTAGAGTTAAAGTCTATTATTAGTGCTCATGGCACACTGAATGATCTGAAAGCACAATCTAAGAAAGAGGGTGTTGAGCCACTGCGGATTGCAGGTGCACGCAAAGTCATTGAAGGTGCAACCACGTTAGAAGAGGTATTGCGTGTTGTTCCTTTAAGTTAAGCAAATTATCGATCTTCAGATTCACCTCATCTTCATTTGTTTTAAAGAGGTGGTCCCACTTGTTTGATCAAACAAAAAAAGCAGTACGCGCTGACATACTGCTATTTCCACGTTTATTATTATGCGGTTGTTATTATATTACTTGGTTAAAATCAGACGATTATTACGCGTTAAACGCAAGCGGTATTCTTCACCCGCATGCATTATGCGTATTTCCCGACCTAAGGCAAAAAGATTATTGGAATGCAACATTGGCAATGATTGAGCTGCATCTGTGCTACGTGTAAATAGGTTAAATGGTGCGTTCATTTGTTATGCTCCGTGGTGTGTTTTTTAGTTATTTAAATGATAATCATTATCGAATAGACCTGTCAACGTAAATTTCAAGAATTTACAAAATCATTGATTATTGATGTTTTTAGTATGTGAAATCGTTGTTAAATTCATTAAAATTATTGTGAAAAAATAGAGATATTAGACTGTTATGGCAAAAGCTATAGTTGATGTTGCGATTGCAATTTTACTGCATAAATCTAAAGTGTTAGTAGGTTGGCGACAAGCAGATCAACATCAAGGTAATAAACATGAATTTCCTGGTGGAAAAGTCGAATTAGGGGAATCACCTGAACAAGCTTGTCGTAGAGAGATTTATGAGGAAGTAGGCATTGGTTTAAAAGAGTGGCATCCGTTTGATATTATTCGTCATGAATATGAAGATGTTATTGTTAATTTACATCTTTTTCATGCACACGTACCTGAGGAAATGCTCAATCAAATTCATCAACCTTGGACTTGGTATCAACGCGATCAACTAGCGAGTTTAAACTTTCCGAAGGCAAATGTTGTAATTCTGGAACGCTTAATCTGGTCACATTTGATTAAGATCAGTGATCAAATTGATGCATTACCACATCATAACTTTCAAATGTATTGGCGCATCCAAACAGCTGAAATTGAACAGATTGAACAGCAGTTAGAGGTTTTAACTGATGAACAATTACAAAAAATTATAATAAATACTGATATTTATCAAAATATGAACATGGTTCTACAGTCTAGAGTGAAGACAATTCATCTTAAACAATCACAATTAATGGCACTTAAAAAAGGTGAATTGATTGTTGGTAAACGTTTTATTGCAGCCTGTCATGATGCTGTTTCATTACAACATGCACAGCATATAGGTTGTGATGCCGTATTTTTGAGTCCTGTGAAAACTACTGAAACGCATCCAAATGTAAAAGTATTGGGTTGGAATGATTTTGCTGCATTAGCTCAGAAGAGTGATATTCCAGTTTTTGCTTTAGGTGGCGTAGCATCTGAAGATTTAGAACAAGCCCAAAAACATCATGCTTATGGGCTTGCAGGGATTCGTCAATTTAGTTCAATTAATTGATCAAACTTGTTATAATGCTTGAATGGCTTTTTTAGCTTCTTGAGCTTTTACTGGATGATTACGTGCTTCACTCGCTCGGAGCACAATAAACCAAAGTTGTTTTTTCATCGAGTTACTTTGCGCATAGCTTAAACCACGACGTGCCAAAGCTTCCGCATTTGCATATTGTTTGCGTTGGTCTGCAATCAATGCTAAATACAAATAAGTTTCGGTCGCTTGGGGAGCAATACGTTGAGCTTGAAGAGCATAACGTTCTGCTTCCGCAAGTTGCTGTTGCTTGTAAGCGACTTGGGTTTTTTGCATTAATGTTCTAAATGCTGGTAATTGACTCCCATCATTGAACTTTTGCTGTACTTTTTGCTCAGGTACAACCACTGGTACGTTTTGGCGCTTTATTTCTTTCTGCTCATACGGCGTAATTTTTACATTCGACGCGGGCGGAGCAGTTTTCTTTTTCTGCGTGGTTGACGTACTTGGCGGTTCTCCCAATTTAATTACCACTTTTTTATTTGGAGGCGGTGCTGAATTACAACCTGCAAGCAGCAATACACCAATCACAATCGTTATTTTCTTCATCATGTCCAATCATCCTTGTAACTTAGTTTTCACCGCTATAACTACCGCTCGAAATCACACGTGTAGAATTATGATTGGATAAATCGGTGTCCATTTGATTTTCACTTTCTCGAATATAATTGGTATTAGTATTGCCATCACCGTAATGATCCCCCTGAGTGTCTTCCTCGGATGGGATATTGGTTGGTTCAACTTCATAATGTGATTGGCCGCAGAGGGTTGCACGATGAGGTACAGTTTGTCGAAGTAGGGGAATATACATTGCGCCATCACAGCCTTGCGCCGATAAATCACCTGTTGCGCTATCTATCCATTGCCATTCTACATTGTCAGTTTGACGAAGATTGACGGGTTCTTGACGAAGCTGTTTCATTACATTGGTCCAGACAGGTAATGCGCCTGAAGAACCTGTGAGACCAGTAACTTTATTATCGTCCAGACCTAACCAGACGACTGCGACATGATTGCCTGAATAACCAGCGAACCATGAATCGCGTGTATCATTGGTTGTACCAGATTTACCAGCTAAATTTAAGGTTTCAGGTAAGCTGCCATAAGCTGATCGTCCAGTACCTGAACGCATAACTTGTTGCAAACCATAGTTCAAAATATAGGCAGCAGCAGGATCAATCGTTTGTTGAACATTTAAGCTATAACGTTCAAGCAAATGTCCTTTTGCATCAACAACAGTACGAATAGAGCGAGGAGGATATTTGAAACCACCTGTTGCAAAGTTGCCATAAATGCCAAGTACTTCCATTGGGGACATATTTACTGCACCCAAATAGATAGACGGATAAGCTGGAATATTCGAACTGACACCAAATTGTTTTAGCTTATTTGAAAATGTTGATAATCCAAATTCATTTCCTAAACGAACAGCAGATAGGTTGTATGAATTTGCCAAGGCTTGTTGCATAGAAACAACGCCATGTTCACCACCACTATAATTTTTTGGTGTCCAACTCTTATCACCATCAACTGGAATATTAACGGCACTATCTTCAATCGGACTCGCCCACGTATAACGTCCAGATTCGATCGCATTTAGATAAATAATTGGTTTTAACAACGAACCGACTTGACGTTTAGCGTCTAGTGTACGGTTAAAGCCAGTAAAATCTTGAGTTGAACCAACAGCAGCAACCAATTCACCATTCTCAGGATGGGCTACAAGCACAGCACCTTGTAAGTTTTTCAAACGTGCTGGATTTGCTTTTGCTAAACGTTCAACAGAGTCTTTAAAAGCATTTTGAACTTGGGTCTGTGCAATCGGGTCAAGCGTTGTGAAAATTTTCAAGCCTTGATTGGTAATATCACTTTCTTGATATTCTGTACGTAATTGGCGACGTACGATATCAAGGAAATCTGGGAATTTTGCAGGCCCTAAAGTTGGTTTACTCACAATATTTAAAGGACGTGAGATTTCATCTTGATATTCTGTTTCAGATAAATAGCCCATCACCATCATATTGTTTAATACAACATCACGGCGCTTTTTTGCCGCTTCAGGATTACGCCAAGGATTATATAAAGTTGGACCCTGTACTAAACCAACTAAAAAGGCTTGTTGGGAAATATTCAATTCACTCAGAGGTAAACCAAAATAGAATTGTGAAGCTAAGCCATAACCGTTAATTGAGTAATTACCATTTTGACCTAAATTTACTTCATTTAAATAGGCTTCTAGAATTTCATCTTTGCTGTAATGCAGCTCAATCAACAACGCCATAAGTGCTTCATTGACTTTACGTTTGAGCGTTTTTTCTGGTGAAAGATAGAAATTTTTAACTAACTGTTGGGTTAATGTCGAGCCGCCTTGACGTCGACCACCTGTTGCATTACTGACTAAGGCACGTGCTGTACCTCGAATAGAAATACCATGATGGTGATAAAAATTTCGGTCTTCTGTTGAAATTAACGCTTCAATTAGTGTTTTGGGTACTTTATTCAGCTTAATGAGGACACGGTCTTCATTATGTTGTGGATAGATACCACCGATTAATAGAGGTTCTAAACGAGCAATGCCTGTGCTAGAGGGTTTAGTGGAACGAATTTCACCGACTTGACCTTGATTGAAAGCAATCTCAAGCACCTGTTCAGGTTCATTACTATCACCATAGTCAAAACCACGTGTATGAACATACATTTGGTTACCTTGAATGATGTAACTTCCTGACTTTTCATAGTTCGTGGTATTTTTATAGCCCAATAATTTTAATTCTTGGACAAAATTTTCTTGAGTAATAGGGGCGTTCGCATAGATTTCTAATGGACGAGCAAATACCTTGGCAGGAATATCCCAACGCTGACCTTCAAATTTATTGCGAATAATATTATCCAAACGGATCAGATAGATACTAAAGGCAATAAACACACCAATCACTAAAATTGAAAAAATTAGTGCTAGAAAACCAATACCACGTTCACACTTCATAGACTTGCGTTAAAACCGAAACAATGTGAGTAATGATGCGATAGCTTATTGTCATTTTGCAATCATAAAACTGTGAATAAATAGCAACATGCAATAAAAACTTTCAGAAGGTGTTGACATTAATAGTATAAAAAAACAACGAATAGACATTTTTATACTTTTTAATCAATCATCAACGAAAATTTGATTGTTAATGATATGATAGTCAATAGTCGCGGTGGAGCTGAGTTATTCGTGCAAATTTCACATAAATCCTTTCGAAATATTGGTCTAATTGGGCGACCAGATAAGAATTCTGTAGTAGAAACGTTATGTTTAATTCATGATCATTTGATCACTTTAGGCTTAAATCCCGTTTTTGATCAGGAAACAGCCAAACTTGTACCTTATAGTTATGGTCAGACCGTGAGCCGTAATTTATTAGGTGAAGTAGTGGATTTGGTGATCGTTGTGGGTGGCGACGGTTCTTTACTTCATGCGGCACGTGCTTTAGTCAGATACAATACACCCGTTATTGGGATTAACCGTGGTCGACTCGGATTCTTAACTGATATTAAGCCGGCAGAAGCAATTTTTAAACTGGATCAGGTACTACAAGGTCAATTTCAACTCGATCGACGTTTCTTGCTAGAAATGGAAGTTCGCACCAATAACGAAACCATTTATGATGCAATTGCCTTGAATGATGTGGTGTTACACTCAGGTAAATCGGTTCATATGATTGATTTTGAGCTGAGTATTGATGGGCAATATGTTTATCGTCAGCACAGTGATGGTTTAATTGTCTCAACACCAACAGGCTCGACCGCTTATTCGCTTTCAGGCGGTGGACCAATCCTACACCCAAGTATGGATGCGATCGCACTCGTACCAATGCATCCACATACATTATCATCTCGTCCAATCGTTGTCGGTGGGCAAAGTGAGATTAAGATCACCATCCGTGAAAATCGTGTCTTACCGATGGTGAGTGCGGATGGACAACATAGTGTTGCATTAAATGTAGGTGATACGGTGCATATTCGTAAACATCCGTTTAAACTAAGCTTATTACATCCACCTGGTTATGATTTTTATATGGCTTGCCGTACTAAACTGGGCTGGAATCAAGATTTTGAATCTTTTCAACAGGATGACTCATGAATATTGAACAAATGCTCGCTATTTTAAATCCTGAAATTGTTGAGCGTCTGAAAACTGCTGTTGAAATTGGTAAATGGCCAAATGGTATTGCATTGACCAAAGAGCAACGTGAAATTTGTATGCAAGCCGTGTATGCATGGGAAATGGAAAATTTACCGAAAGAACAGCGTAGTGGTTATATCGACCGAGGTACGAAAGAAGAAGGTGAAGAGTGTGATGATGATCATCACAAAAATGAGCCTGAATTTAAGCCGATAAGGTTTGTTTGATTAATTTCTACAAGTAGTATTTAAAGCGATGCTTTTAATAAAGTCATCGTTTTTTATAATGTCTTTAAATAAAATACTGATTACTTTAACGAATAATTTAATGGTTGCTCTTTATATATTTTATTTTTAGGATCAAAAAGATATAGTTTTGTAGAAAAGGTGATTTAAAAAATCACCTTATTTATTTTTTGGTTTAAAAAGGCTTTGTTGCATAAATAAATTTCATCCCCATACATGTTAGATGAATACAGAATCAAAAAGCCGATATAAAACAACGAACTGGTCTGAGTACAATCAGGCTTTACGTCAACGGGGTGCTTTCACCATTTGGTTTGATCCCCAAATGCAATGGTCTGCAACACCTAGTGGAAAAAAAGGACGTCAACCTACCTACACTGATATAGCAATTCAATTTGCCCTGACGATACGAAACCTGTTCCAACTGGCTTTACGCCAAACACAAGGTTTCATTCAAAGCCTTTTTCAAATGGCTCACCTCGACTGGAATGTTCCAGACTTCTCAACATTGAGTCGGCGAGCAGATAAGCTCCAGCCACTTCTACATAAATCAGCAAAAAATCCACAGGAAGACTTGCATATTTTAGTTGATAGCACAGGGATCAAAGTTACAGGCGATGGGGAATGGGTGCGTAAAAAACATGGCGTAAACCAACATCGTCAATGGCTGAAATTACATCTTGCGACAGATGCAAACAGTGGAGAAATACAAGCGGTTGAAGTCACGACCTGCCAATATGGTGATGCTGAAATGCTCCCACCTCTTTTAGATCAAATTGATGAACCCATTGCATCTGTCACGACTGATGGTGCTTATGACACAGTGAATTGTTATGATGCGATTTTGAAACGGCAAGCAAATGTAATTATCCCTCCTCGTTCCAATGCTGCTTTATGGGTAGAAAATGAAATTGGTAAAGCAAGGAATCATGCAGTACAAGGCTGTTGGGACAAGGGTCAAAAGCAGTGGAAACGAGATATTGGTTATCATCGACGATCCAGAATAGAGGCTAAAATGTTTGCCTTGAAACGACTTGGACAAGGTGTATCTAGTCGATGCTTTAATCGTCAGGTGGTTGACTTGCAAATAAGAGTCGATATTTTGAATAAATTTACTCAACTTGGTACAGCTAAAACGGTGGCTGTTGCATAAATATCTGAAGATTCTACCTTTCGTCTATTTGTGCAACAAAGCCGTTTAAAAACGATTGTCCCAAAGCGCTTTCGCTTTAATCATTGCTTCATCATAACTATTCACAGCACCCATGGTATACAAAGCGATTCCCATGGTTTCGATCACTGCCATTTCGCCATATTCATGCTTTTGCTCACCGAGCCAAACTGCTTTAAATACTGCAAGATCAAGTTCTTCTTCAATCGGACTACGGTCAGGTGTTAATTTTGGTAGCTCATGTTCATATAGCTCACCATTTTTAATCCCACAAATTAAGGTTTTGGCATCAGGATTGCGCTCAAACTCACCACCTTCACCTTTAATCACAGCACTATTTTGATAGCCTAAACGAAAAGCGGTGTGTTGATGAGAAGTCCGATAAGCAGGGTGGAAAATTGCTTGTAAAGTGGCTTTGGCATTAAATGGATTAATCAAACGAGCAAGGGTGTGAATTGGAGAACGTAAACCCATCACATTGCGGAGTGAGATCAATTCACTCAGAATTGGTGAAATGGCTTCAAGTGGCAAAAATGCAAAATTATGTTGTTCAAGTTGTTTACGGACATCTTGCTCATTCTCACAAATAGAATAGCCTAAGTATTGTAGAACTTGTTCCGTATAAACACGGTTAATGGTATGACCCGATGCGCCATGCATCACAACTCTATAGCCATGATGAGCCAGTGTTAATGCCGCCAATAAAAACCACGGATAGTGCTTACGCTTGCCTGCATATGATGACCAGTCAAGATCGACATCAAGTGGCTGAAAATTGAGTTGATCACGTGTGGCTTGAACAAAACCAGCCAATTCATCGACAGATTCTTCCTTAACACGTAAAAGCATTAAGAATGCACCCAACTGAACATCCAAGACTTCATCTTTTAAAATCATGCTAAATGCTTGATAGGCTTCTTCATAACTGAGCGAACGAGAACCTGTTTTCCCTTTACCCAAGATACGAACATACTGAGCAAAGGGATGTTCTACAGTTTTATAAATATTTCGTTTTGTATTCATGATCGTATGAGAAGTCTTCGCCAACAATAAAAGGAATATGACATAAAAGTGACGTATTTAGCGTAAAAAAATATGAGGAGCTGTCTAATCAATAAACAATTAGCGTTTGCTTATGCAGAGTGCAAATAAAATTATTGACCGAATCAGTCTAGTGATTTGATGTAAACGGAACATGACATCCAATCTAAAAATCATTAGCATGGCTGCAAATCGAATTTTTAAAAACAATGAAAGCGAAAGGAAATAATGATGTTAGCTTACGATGCAGATTTGGAACTCTTCCGTGATAACTTTAAACGTTTTATGAGCGAGCAAATTGCACCTCATTATGATCAGTGGGAACGCGAAGGCATTATGCCACGTTCAGTTTGGTCTTCATTGGGTGAAAATGGCTTTCTCTGTGTAGATGTACCAGAAGAATATGGTGGTTATGGTGTACCAACCCATTATTCATTAATGTTAGTTGAAGAATCTGCACGTGCGGGTTATTGCGCATTATCAACCGCAATTTCTTGTCATTCTGAAATTGCGGCACCGTATATTCAACATATCGGAACTGAAGAACAAAAGCAGTACTGGTTGCCAAAAATGGTTTCTGGCGAAGTTGTTGGTGCGATTGGTATGACTGAGCCAGGAGCTGGTTCTGATTTACAGGCAATGCGTACTAATGCAATTTTGCAAGATGATCATTATGTGTTAAACGGTTCAAAAACCTTTATTTCAAATGGTCAGCATGCTGACGTTGTTGTTCTAGCAGTCAAAACTGATCCACAAGCACGTGCTAAAGGTGTGTCTTTATTATTGGTTGATACACATTTGGAAGGCTTTAAAAAGGGCACGAACTTAGACAAAATTGGTCTGCATTCACAAGATACCTCTGAATTGTTCTTTGATAATGTGAAAGTACCTAAAGACCAGTTATTGGGCAATGCAGGTTCAGGTTTTGCTTACTTGATGCAGGAATTACCACGTGAGCGTACTGCAATCGCAGCGACCTCTTTGGGAGCAATTCGTGGCTCAATTGATCTTGCGACCCAATATGTGAAAGAGCGTCAGGCATTTGGTCAAGCAATTGCTCAATTTCAAAATACACGTTTTGTATTGGCTCAAGCAAAAATTGATGAATTAGCAACAGCCGCTTTCTATAACCAAAACGTTGCTTTGTATAATGAGGGCAAGTTGGATGTAGAAACCGCAGCGGCATTAAAAAGCTTTAGTACCGATATGCAAATGAAAGTAGCCGATAATTTACTTCAATTATTTGGTGGCTATGGCTATATGACAGAATATCCAATTTCACGTTTCTTCGTTGATGCGCGTATCCAACGTATTTATGGTGGTACCAACGAAATTATGAAAGAAATCGTTGCACGTGGATTGATTGGTAAGTCTTAAGCACAAAAATCATCTCTATTTAGCAGATGATTTCAGACTGAATCAATAAATTTGATTCAGTCTTTTTATTTGTAGTGATGTTTTTAAGATCAAGGAGTGACTGGATTATCAAATAATGCGGAACAACTTTTATGATCCATACAACCTGCCAACATAATCGCTTTGGGTAAACTGGCATAGAGATTAGTTAAATGCTGCTCTGCTGGATGTCGATAATTCCAGAACAAGAAATGCTTTGAACGTTGCTGATTAAAGTTTTGATAGAAGTTATTCTGCTTCTGCAAGGATTCAGCGTCTGGTGTTGGACTTCGACCATGTTCATGTGTACCCACTGTGGTCATCAGCATTGTATTTTGTACTTTTAAGTGCTGCTTGTTTGTACTGGTACTCGTCGGTTGTGCAAAAGACAATGTTGTGTCAATGAGCAGAGAAAAAGTCAAAATACCAAATTGTTTAATCATAATTTATTTGCGAACATTAAAATTTTGCTAGCAATATATAATGAAAATCATTATCAATAAAGTTTGGTAATAAAAAGAGTTAAAACTCAGCGTGTTTAATAGTTTAAAGTGTTGTTATACTAGCTCGGATAATCAATTCACAGATGAATTGTAATCCATTCTTATAGATGATTTTGCTGAGGCTGCATTCCAATGGTAAACGATGGACAAAATACATCGAATTCACTTAATTTAGAACAAATTCGTAACGATATTGATAGTGTTGATCAACAAATCCAAGAGTTACTTAATCGCCGTGCAACGCTTGCAGAAGCGGTAGCCAAAGCGAAGTTTGCATCCGAAGAAAATCCGCTGTTTTATCGTCCAGAACGTGAAGCTCAGGTGTTACGTAAAGTCATGGAGCGTAACCAAGGTCCTTTATCTGATGCAACCATGGCGCGTTTGTTCCGTGAAATTATGTCAGCATGTTTGGCACTTGAAGCACCACAAAGTATTGCATTCCTTGGGCCTGAAGGCACTTATACCCACTCGGCTGTGTTAAAGCATTTTGGTAAAGATGCCGTTGTACGTCCATTGCCAACTATTGATGAAGTGTTCCGTGAAGTTGAAGCAGGCAGCGCACATTATGGTGTGGTTCCCGTAGAGAACTCATCAGAAGGGATTGTGAACCATACTCTCGATTGCTTTAAATCGTCGACAGTCAATGTGATTGGTGAAGTTGAACTACGTATTCATCATCAATTCCTTGTATCTGAAAATACCCGTAAAGACAGCATTAAGCAGATTTATGCACATCAACAAACCTTGGCACAATGCCGTAAATGGTTAGATGCGCATTATCCAGGCGTAGAGCGTGTTGCACTGAATTCAAATGCTGAAGCAGCACGCCGTATTCGTAATGAATGGCATTCTGCTGCGATTGCATCTGATATTGCAGCAAGTATGTACAATCTTGAGATTTTACATAGCAATATCGAAGATAACCCTGAAAATACCACTCGTTTCCTTGTGATTGGTCGTGAAAAGATTCCTCAAAGTGGTAATGATAAAACCTCTCTATTAATCTCTGCGCATGACCGTGCAGGTGCTTTGTTGGAGATTCTTGCGCCATTTGCCAAGCATAAAATTAGCTTGACCAGTATTGAAACGCGTCCAGCATTGCCTGAGAAATGGGCTTATGTGTTCTTTATCGATTTAGAAGGACATATCGGTCAGGAAAATGTTGCGGCTGCATTGGAAGAAATCCGTCCAATAGTAAAAGAGTTACGTGTCCTCGGCTCATATCCAATCGCTGTTTTATAGTTCTATTTATTGTATTTTGAATCCCTCCCAGCTTCCCTTTAAAAAGGGAGGAGTTTCCCCTCTTTTTAAAGAGGGGTTAGGGGAGATTTTTACATAGGCAAATATGTTTTATGTCTCAACCATTATTTAAGAAAGTTGCATTTATTGGGCTTGGGCTGATTGGGTCGAGTCTTGCTCGTGTGATTGTGGCAGAACAACTTGCATCTCAAATTGTGGCTTCAACACGCTCAAAAAAAACATTAGAAGATGCCAAGGCACTCGGTCTTATTCAACACGGTTATGCAACGCCTGAAGAAGCAGTTCGGGATGCCGATTTAATTGTTTTAGCTTTGCCTGTTCGCGCAACGCAAAAAGTACTTGAACAGATTAAGCCTTATCTTGCAGACAATGCCATTATTACCGATGTGGGCAGTACCAAAGGCAATGTGGTTGAAGCTGCAAAAGCAGTATTTGGTGAAAATTTACCAGTCGGTTTTGTACCGGGTCATCCGATTGCAGGTGCAGAACATACAGGTGTACATGCGGGTAAAGTTGATTTATTCGTCAATCATAAAGTGATCTTGACACCACTTCCGACCAGTGCCGATTGGGCGGTTGAAAAACTGATTCAACTTTGGTCTGCAGCAAAAGCAGAAGTGATTTGCATGGATGTCACTAAGCACGATGAAGTGTTGGCACATACCAGTCATTTACCGCATTTGATGGCATTCAATCTGGTTGAGCAACTGGCAAATCGTGAAGATAATTTAGATATTTTCCGCTATGCTGCTGGAGGTTTTCGTGACTTCTCGCGTATTGCGGCTAGTGACCCACAGATGTGGCATGACATTTTCTTTGCCAATAAAACGGCAATTTTAAATGCTGTTGATGGCTTTGAACAGCAATTGTCGATTTTAAAGAAATTGATTGCACAGGAAGATTCGCAAACGTTGATGGGACTGCTCGGGCATGCTCAAGCAGCACGTCAGCACTTTAACCATATGTTGGCCAAAAAACCTTTGATGGAGAAAAACAAGGTGACACAGCAATTTACCATTTTACCGGGAAAGAAAACATTTACAGGTAAATTCACCGTACCGGGTGACAAGTCTGTGTCACATCGCTCAATCATGTTTGGTGCGATTGCTGAAGGCACAACGCATGTGACAGGCTTCTTGGAAGGTGAAGATGCACTTGCAACTTTGCAGGCTTTCCGTGATATGGGCGTGAGCATTGAAGGGCCTAAGAATGGTGAAGTCACGATTCATGGCGTGGGTATGCAAGGCTTAAAAGCACCAGCGAGCGCGTTGTATATGGGTAACTCTGGTACTAGTATGCGTTTGCTATCAGGTATGTTGTCTGCACAAAAATTTGACTCGGTGATGACAGGTGATGCGTCATTGTCGAAACGTCCAATGGAGCGTATTGCTAAGCCACTTCGTGAAATGGGTGCACAAATCCAAACCACAGGTGAAAAAGGTACGCCACCAGTGAGTATCACGGGTAGTCAAGCCCTTAAAGGGATTCAATACGATTTACCAATGGCATCAGCTCAGGTGAAATCAGGAATTTTATTGGCAGGCTTATGGGCTGCTGGTGAAACTTCAGTGACGGAACCTGAACCGACCCGTGATCATACTGAACGTATGCTGCGTGCTTTCGGTTATGATGTGAAAACTGAAGGAAATAAAATCTCGCTTGTGGGTGGTGGTAAATTAGTTGGTACAGATATTCAAGTGCCTTCGGATATTTCATCTGCTGCATTCTTTATGGTGGGTGCTGCCATTACTGAAGGTGCCGATGTGATCCTTGAAGCAGTGGGCATCAACCCAACCCGTACTGGCGTGATCGAAATTCTCAAGCAAATGGGCGCTGATCTGACTGTTGAGAATGAACGTATTGCAGGCGGTGAACCGATTGCAGATATTCATATCAAAGGTTCAAGAACATTGAAGGGCATTCATATGCCTGAAGATCAAGTACCTTTAGCAATTGATGAATTCCCAGCATTATTCATTGCGGCTGCATGTGCAGAAGGTCAAACCGTATTAACGGGTGCAGCTGAACTTCGTGTCAAAGAGTCTGACCGTATTCAAGTGATGGCTGATGGCTTGAAAATCATGGGCATTGATTGTACGCCAACAGAAGATGGCATCATCATTGAAGGTAAAGGCAAGTCAGGTGACTGGTCGGCAATCTTTGCTGGCGGTGAAATTGAATCTCACCATGATCATCGTATTGCCATGAGTTTCAGTATCGCAGGTTTACGTACTTCAGGTAACATCACGATTCATGGTACGGAAACGGTTGCAACTAGTTTTCCAACCTTTACTGAGCTAGCAAACTCAGCAGGTTTAGATTTACAAGTTGTAAATCAGTAAACGAATTGAGAAATGCAGTATTTAGAATAGCTAAATGCTGCATTTTTTATTTGTTTATACATAAAAATAAGTTGTTAGGTGCAAACATAAAACGTATAAATAATGAAAATGATGAGTTTGGCCATGTACATATCTAATTAGGTCTAAATTTATCAATTTAGTAAAATAACTAACACAATCGTCTAATCAATTAAAGACAATTGTATATATATAATCATTCTTACCGTACGAGTCGATTTTATGCTGCGATCCAGCTAAAAAAATAAAAATAGAGGGAATACCATGAAAACATTGCAATTTATAGCAGATTGCCCTAAACATGAGGTAATTATCATCCACCAAATGAATGCTATATCACGCAAGAATATGTTGCAGCGCTACTCCATAAACAATTAGAACATTATTCTCTGTGAAATCTCTGCCAATTCACAGCAAGAACAAGCTTGGTTTGAACGAATCGAAACGCAAAGTATTATCCGACAGTTGGCTCAAGCCGTAGAAAATAGCTTAAAAGCAGAGCATAGCTTTTCTCAATTTGTATGGAAAAGCTAAGACGATTTTGCCAATAAAATCTTAAATAAAGTGATTTAAGCATCGCCATTTAGGTGTATGGTGTATATTCGTTTAAACACTTTATTTGAGAGTATTGGTGCATGATACAGGTCGATTTTTCTAAATTATCTCCACAAGTAGTTTGGCGGCATTTTGAGACCTTATGTACAATTCCTCGACCATCTAAACATGAACAACGGTTAAGACAGCATTTAAAAAATTGGGCAGAACAGCGCAATTTGGAAACCTATGTCGATAACATTGGTAACCTAATTATTCGAAAAGCGGCAACTACGGGTAAAGAACAGGCTGCTGGTGTGATTTTGCAAGGTCATCTGGATATGGTGACACAAGCCAATCGTGGTACCCAGCATGATTTTTTTAAAGATCCAATTCAACCAGTCTTAAAAGATGGTTGGCTGATTGCTGAAAATACCACGCTTGGTGCTGACAATGGCATTGGCGTTGCACTTGCAATGGCGGTATTAGAATCAAATGATATTGCTCATGGGCCGATTGAAGTCCTGTTGACCATTGATGAAGAAGCAGGAATGAGTGGTGCTCGTTTGCTTGAGTCAGGCGTGTTAACTGGACAGTGGCTTTTCAATATTGATACCGAAGAATGGGGTGAGCTGTATCTTGGCTGTGCAGGCAGTATTGACCTAGAAGTGGGACAGACACTTGAATATGAAACAGCACCAAGTGATTTAATCTTTGTAGATTTACTGGTATCAGCTTTGAAAGGTGGTCATTCTGGGGTTGATATTCATTTAGGTCGTGGGAATGCAAATGTCATTCTAGCCCATTTCCTCAATGATTATTTGGCACCATCCAATGGCCGATTGGTTGAGTTTGTCGGTGGATCGGCACGCAATGCCATCCCGCGTGAAGCTGTGGCAACCATTGCTATTAAAGCAGAGCAATTACCCGCGTTGGAAAATACCGTTGCTGTGGCACAAACTGAATGGCAACAAAAGTTACAGAACATTGATGATCAGCTACAGATCAGCTTACAGCAAAATGCTAACCCGATAAATGAAGTTATAACATTGCAGCAACAGCAAGCTTGGTTGCAAGCATTGGCAAGTTGTCCATACGGGATTGCCCAGTGGAGTAGCGCTTTAGCTGATGTGGTTGAGACTTCGAATAATATTGGTGTGGTCAAATTGACCAAAGATGAAGCGAAAACCTTAATTATGGTTCGTTCGATGGTGAATCAAGAAGCAGTAGCATTTGCTCAAAAGATTCAACAGCACTTTGCCAGTTTTGAAATTCTATCTGAATTAACGCCTTTAGTATCAGGTTGGACACCGAATCCAGAATCGGCTGCATTAAAATGCTTACAACAAGCTTATCAATCTGCATTTGATATTGAACCTAATCTAAAAGTCATTCATGCAGGTTTGGAGTGTGGCATTATTGCGGAACATTATCCTGATTTACAGATGGTGTCGTTTGGCCCTGATATTCAAGGGGCACATGCACCAGGTGAGCGTGTGAAAGTAGATACTGTAGATAAATGCTGGAAGTTACTGGTGACTGCACTGGAAAGTGTGAAGTAACGAATTAATCCTGAGATCAGACCGATCATCCTGTCTTGGTCTGATCAATCAGTGATAAATATTGTGTTGGTACATGTATTGTTAGCCAAACACCATTTTCTGTTTGATAAAACTCAAAGCCGTGTTTATACATTTGCGGTGTGTTAATTATGAATAGCACAGGCTTACCGTAGTGTTGGCCTACATTGGCCACCGCAACTGCAGCAAAAATCAGACAAGGGATGATTTTAGAGTCAATAAAGATTTTTTCGATCAGTTCCATTAAGAACTTATCGGCTGTCATTGCAGCAATCGCAATCACGGCGTAAATCATGAAAATCCAGAATGAGTATTTTGCCAAACGTTCCCAGTCAAAAGGTCGAATCGAAGAACTTTGATTTAAATCATTGGCAAAATCGGGCGTAATCGTGCCTTGTTGTTGCCAATATTCAATAGTTTGCTTTAAAAAAGTCCCTGTTTTTTATTTAATTTCATTATTAAAAAATCCAAATGCTCATTTTATCGATATTGATAAAGCAGAAATGGGGCGTTAGGAGTATTTCTTTTAGTAATCGAATGAATATTTTATTATATGTTTCAATGGTTAATATTTGATTTTATTATTTGAAAATGGGTATTTTTTGATCTTTTGTTGTCATCCAATAATTGCTTTCATGGTGGAAATCTGAATAGGCATAAGGCAGCTCTTCAATAGTTAAACAATTAAGCATATTTTGATACCACTCAATATAGACAGAATTCTTATTTTTGCATTGGTTTAAAAACTCTTGATGTTGTTGAATAAATAGCTCAGTCAGCTCAGTAATATCTTGAGTGATTTCTGTTTTGCGGATATCTCTATTTTTTTGAATCCAGCTAGAAATAATAATGGTAGATGCATTTTTATGGCTATTCAAAAAAGAACATCTCCAATAACAACCAGAAGGAGATAGAGAGGGTTCAACATATAAAGATTCAAATCCTCGTTTGTGCAATTCATGTGCAATATAAAGTGTTTTTTTTAGATTGATGATGTAAAAATCCTTTTTCACTGTCAATGTCCTGTTTTTCTATTTAAGTCTACAGTTTTAAAAAGCGAGCAATCACTTGGCGTAACTGTTTTAGATAACCTGTAAAGAAATGGTTTGCACCTGGCAAAATCGTGATCGGATGTTTTTGTGGTTTTGCCCAAGCAATCATATCTGAAAGTAAGGTGATGTCATCTTGTTCGCCATGTACAAATAAGATATTGCCATCAATTGCTGGGGTTGTGTAGTGGCGTAAGTCAATCACTGAGCCTGTTGGCAAGCCACATAACACTAATTGCTTCGGACGTAATTCTTCGCTGAGTTGTGCTTGGCATTTTGCCAGTACATGTGAACCAAAGCTAAAACCACCTGCATAGAAGGTTAAACCTGCATGCTTCTCACGGGCATATTCAATCACTGCCATAATGTCATCTGTTTCACCATGACCTTGATCATGTGTACCTTCACTGCCAGCTAAGCCACGGAAGCTAGGACGGTAAACCACGCATCCCATCTCATTAAAAATCTGAGCCAGTAGTACAGGAACTTTATGATGCGGTGTACCACCTTGCAAAGGATGTGGATGGCAGACGACAGCAAAACCTGTGATTTCACCTTGGGGTTGATCTACAAACATTTCAATTTGACCAACAGGACCTTGGATGAATACTTGCTCAGACATAAGATACGCAATGGATAATGGAAGAATCCACTATTTTACCGATAAAACTGAACGAGAACACGAATTGGCATTAAAAATTATCAACTGATATAGTTTCACCAAGATAAATTTATTCTGATTGATTATGCTTGCTTTAATTTCTCCAGCGAAAACACTAGATTATGAAACTACATTACCGACTGATACATATACTCAGCCTCGTTTGTTGGCGCAATCTCAACAATTAATTGATGTTTGTCGCAAGCTTTCTGCGAGTGAAATCGCATCATTGATGACGGTGAGTGAGAAAATAGCTAACTTAAATGTAGAGCGCTTTCGTGACTGGAATGCAGATTTTGATTTTTCTAATGCACGTCAGGCATTATTTGCATTTAAAGGCGATGTGTACACAGGTTTAGATGCTTATCACCTAAAAGACCGAGAGATTGATTTTGCCCAGCAGCATTTGCGTATGTTATCTGGTCTTTATGGCTTATTGCGTCCGTTGGATTTGATGATGCCATACCGTTTGGAAATGGGAACTAAACTAAAGAATAGCCGTGGTCAAAATCTATATGAATTTTGGGGCAGTATTATCACCGATCAAATTAACCAGGATTTAGCTGAAATTGATGCAAAAGTGTTGGTAAATTTGGCCTCTGACGAATATTATAAATCTGTGAATGAAAAGAAAATTCAGGCAGAAATTATCAAGCCTGTATTCTTGGATCAGAAGAACGGAAAGTATAAAATTATTAGTTTCTATGCGAAAAAAGCGCGTGGCCTGATGGCGAGATACTTGATTGAAAATAAATTAAGCCAAGTAGAACAATTAAAAGCATTTGATAGTGAAGGGTACTACTTTGATGCTGAAAGTTCATCGAATAAAGAATTGGTCTTTAAGCGAGATGAGCAACACGCAGCTTAGATTTACCTTGGGCAGGGTGGGATGTTAACCAAAGAACATTTATTAAAACACGCGATATCGTCTGATCAAGTCCGGATTAAAGAGCAATTGACAGAACCGCGGAGTTATGGGGTATATGCGCTACCTTTAGATCGTGATGGAACCAGACGTTTTCGATTTGGTAATCATCCTGTACGCCAGCAAGAACTAAAACATGAGTTTGGCTCCTGTACCTTGTATCAGCTTTTTCTAGAACGTAAAGATGCTGAATTACTGGCAAAGTGGCTGAATAAAGAAATCCAATGAGGATGAGCAATGCCGCTGTATTTATCTACATTAGAAAAATCATGGTTTGAGCTCCATCAGCATTATCATTTTTCAGAGCCGCAGAAAGTTTTTAATAAGTTGATTGCTGCCTACAGTGAAAAGCAACGGGCTTATCATACGCTGAAACATTTATATGAGTGTTTGGCTTTGCTTGACTCGATTCGAGCTGATTTAAATGACGCGGATGCTGTAGCATTGGCGCTCTGGTTCCATGATGCAGTTTATGACCCACAAGCCAAAGATAATGAACTTAAAAGTGCTGAGCTGTTCGAGCAGTATTTGGCTCAAGATTTATCATTTGATATTGTTCAAAAGATTAAGCGATGGATTCTTGTCACGCAAAAGCATGAAGCAACGAATGAACTAGATTTACAGTTTTTACTGGATATTGATTTGGCGATTCTAGCAGCTTCACCTGAGCGTTTTACGGAATATGAACAGCAGATTCAGCAGGAATATGCTTGGGTATATCCAGATATTTATTTGATTAAAAGAAAACAAGTTCTAGCACATTTTTATCAGACAGAACCGCTGTATCAAACTAAATATTTTCAACAGAATTTTGAGCAAAGGGCGAAAGAGAACTTAAAATTTAACCTTTTTTAGAGAATCAAGAATTTCAATAATTCTCTAATAATCTTTCTTTAGTAAAATTCAGATATTAGGACAATAATTTTCATAAAGCGTTGTTAAAACAACCTGTAACTTAGGGTCACTAATTGAATAAAAGATTTGCTTTCCATCCCGACGTGTAGAAACTACATTACTTTTTCTTAACATCATAAGCTGTTGTGACAGGGTAGGTTGTAGGATATGAGTAGCTTCTTCAATTTGAGACACATTTAATTCTTGTTTGGCTAAATGACATAAAATAATTAAGCGATCTGTGTTTGCCAAAGACTTAAGTACATTGACAATAGAGCTTGCAGACTCTCTCATCACGTTGATCTCTATATCCTTTTGCATACTTTTCTCACTACATTCAAGCCGAACTTAGTATAAGGTGAGAAAAACATAAAAATGTATTAAAACTTGAAAAATACAATGGTTTTTTGTGAATATCTATATCAGTGAAACTTATATTTATCATTAATAACGCTTAGAATTTAAAATTTGAGAGTTTAGATATTTTTAGCAATGTTAGAAATTGTTAAAATTTTATAAAAAATAAAATTATGTAATTAATTTAATTAATAAATATAAAAATTTTTAAAATTTTATTTGTACTTTCAGGAAAAATGTATATAATAAAGAACAAGACAGAAAGATCTGTCTTAATAAGAAGGATCGGGATGTGCAATTTGTACGACCGCCAGAGGGTAATATTTTTATTATTCTTTTTACAACTCAGACGCAAGCGTGAGCCACAATAATAACTATAAATCACGCTTTATTTTTTACACTTTCAATTTCATATTATTTTTTTAACTCAGCTTTCTGAGAATTTTATGATGTTATTTGCTTTTCAAAATTAATTAAATGTTCTACGCGAGTCCAATACTCACTCATTTCAACAGAGTTTTTATTTACATGCGCTTGGATGGTGATTCCATCTAAAATACTTACGATTAATTAAGTGTGTCGGGCTTCGAATATCTAAATGAGTCAGTAAGTTTTGGATCAAGGCTGTTAGCCATATTTTATATTGTGTCGCAGGTTCAAGAGTTGAAGGGTAAATTATAATCACTTCTTCAAGTGCTTTTTGGAACATACAGCCGTTAAAGTCTTCGCTTTGGAACCAGGCATTGTACCATTTGAATATCGATTCAATTTGCTCTAAATAATTTGATTGATCACATTGAGCTAATGTTTCATTCAATGAGATTTGAAGGTTAATATTACGTTGAAGTAAACATTCCTCAATAAGCTTTTCCTTCGATGGAAAATATTTATAGAATGTCATTTTTGCAACGCCTGACTCACTAATAATTCGATCAACCCCAATCGAATTATAGCTATGCGAGTTAAAAAGTTTTAATGCTGTGTTAATAATATCTTCTTTTTTTGACATACAAGCCTCGCATTCGCTCTCTGCTAATATGAGCTGAGTATTATTTGCATTCCATCATGTAATTTTGGCACGAATTTTACATGGTATAAAATAAACATCATAGAAAAAATAACATTATTTATTTAATTGATTTTTAAATTTACAGTTTATTCATTATTTTTTAGTTAAATATATGAATTAATTAAACTAATTTAAATAAAATACAGTAATTATAAGGTGATTTATAACTTTATAATATGAATTTAAACTAATTCACATTTATTTAAAATTATAGACTTCTTTCATAAATCAAAAAACGATCTTCTTCTTGGTTAATATTTGCATCCCAGATTTTTTAGCATTCATGCATAATCTGCAGATGAAATACATCGATTCAAACAAGCTTTCTGATCCTCAGTTCAAGCGATACACCGGCATCTCATAGTCAACCTTCTATTTAATGGTTAAGCAATTGAAAATGCATGTCCCTGCCAAAGGCAGACCGCCCAAGTTAAGCCTGGAAGACCAGGTTCTGCTCTGTCTGAGCTATTGGCGGGAATACCGAACCTTATTTCACGTTGCTACGAGTTACTGGGTTTCACAGCCCACAGCATCAAGAATTTACGTCATGTTGAAGACTGCCTGATTGGGTCCAATCTGTTTAATTTACCTAAAGATTTATCCGATGGCGAAGGTATCGACTGGAATGTTGTGATCGTGGATGCCACAGAAATTCCAATACAAAGGCCTAAAAAACAGAAAAAAGCTATAGCGGTAAGAAAAAGACCCATACCTTCAAAGTATAGGCCATGATTCACGATAAAACTCAGCAAATTCTGAGTTTATATACCAGTCGCGGTGTAGTGCATGATTTCGAGTCGTTCAAACGGAATTTAAACCAGATTCCTGTTGGCGCTTTTATCCTTGCAGATAAAGGCTATCAGGGAATTTATACTTTGTATCCGAATAATCTATTGCCGTTAAAAGCAAAAAGACGCTGTAAATTGAATTCTGAACTAAAAACCTATAATCAGTCAATCAATAAAAGAAGAATGGGTATTGAGCATGTATAGCTAAATACCAAATAAATCATTACAGTAATCTTTAAATAATTTATCAATATCTTTAACTCTAAACTTATTTCGAATCGCCTTGACTCGCGACCACCTTGCACGATATATCGTTCATCTATTGGATTTAAATCTGGACTATATCTAGGAAGCCACACAATGTAATGGCCCGCACAACGTACCAACTCCTGAAGTCTTTTCCCTTTGTGAAAGGTCGCATTGTCCATAGGGTGTGTTGACACTTTTAGCTTAAAAAAATAGCGAAGTAGTAAAATCAAATCGCCAAACCCAATTTTACTATTCGCTATGCCTCGTACCATGCTGACAGATCAACACTGGCAAAAGTTGAAAGTTATTCTGCGTAATTTATCCATTCACCACAACTCAAATTTACGCAATTTTATTGAAGCTATTCTCTATAGAATTAGAACAGGCTGTCCGTGGCGAGATATTCCTTGTTGTTTTGGTCATTCAAACTCTATTTTCAAACGTTTTAATCGTTGGTCAAGCAGCGGTAAGTTACTTAGATTATTCAAATTACTAGCCTCATGCCCCGATATGGAGTGGATTTTTATTGATGGCTCTCATGTACGTGCTCATCAACATTCTGCCGGCATAGCGAATCAATCTATTTCTAAAAGTGTAGGAGGAAACTCCTCAAAAATACATTTGATTGTTGATGCACATGGCAATCCTATTGATTTCATGATTACCGATGGAACCACACATGATGTTAAAGTTGCACCTGATTTAATATCAACATTAGATTTAAAAGAGACAAAAGTGGTATGTGCAGATAAAGGCTATGATTCAGAACCACTGCGTGAACAGATCAGGAAAACAGGGACTAAAGCGAATATACCAAAGAAAACAAATAGCCAATCGAACAATGACCATATGGACTGGTATTTATATAAAATCAGGCATTTAGTTGAAAATATGTTTTGTAGACTAAAGCAATTTAGAGGAATAGCTACTCGATATGACAAGCTCAAAAGAAATTATCAAAGTTCTGTTGCTTTAGCCTGTATATTTTTATGGCTACCTTTATAGGGTTAATTATGAACAGTAAATGTCAACAGACCCTAATCAAAACACTGCTTTCTTTCAACTTAGGTAATAAATCCTGTTCAATCCAACATTCAAATACTTCTGTGTTCACTGAACAATTAAACACACCAACTGTCAGCAATCTATTTTCAATGATTGCACCGATCACATTACTGCAATTCTTCAACTGCCAGTTAAATTTACCTTCAGCACGTGTTCCTTGGAGGCTATAACTATGAGTTCTGGTACTTTCACTTTGAAAACCACTTTCATCTATGTAAATCAGAGGTAATTTCCCTTCTAAGCACTCTATGAGATTTTGAAATTGCTGACGTTGATTTTGATCTGCTTTAGGATGCTTTAACGTCTTTTTTTACGCGATATTCCTGCGGCATGTAATGCATTAAATACCGCATGAGTACTTACTCCTAAACGTTCAGCTCGCTCATACTGATAATCATCAGGATATTGTTCAACATCCTTCAATATTTGCTCTCTGCTAATTTTAGCTGGACGGTCAGGAATAGGTTTGTTTGTAGTGGACTTTTTCCAGTTCTGAATTGTCTGTATACAGATGTTAAAATGCTGTGCTGCTTTTCGCACAGACATTTCATCTCGAATCATAATTTCTATGACTTTGTCTTTAAAATCTTTTGAATATCCCATATCTCTATTGTTCTATAGTTTTTAGGATTTGGCTATATTTGGCAGCCTGAAAACCTTCAAGATCCTTGCCGAATGTTATCGAAATAGAGGCAAAAGACTCGGTTTGAGATTCAATTTAATTGCTGGAATCTATAACTTGGAGCTGAGTAAAAAATGATTTATGAAAGAGGTCTATAGGACTTACGCATTGACAGATTCAAAAAAGTATTAAAATGCTTTATAAAGTATCTGTGATCAGACGAATTAAACATGCTTCTACAGCAACTTGTACTCTACCCATTTATATGGGTTTTCTCATGACAGAACCGAACTCTATTAGCTGCACACAACTTGCCGAGACTTATAACATCTCGTATGATAGTGTAAATCGCTTTCTAGAGCGTGAAGACTACACACCTCACGACCTATATCAAGAAGCAATTCAACATATTGATAATAATAAATTTATAGTCAGTATTGATGATACTGTTTTAGATAAACCATATAGTCAACATATGGACTTAGTTAGCTATTTTTGGTCAGGCAAACACCACCGATCCGTCAAGGGTATTAATCTCATTACCTTGTATGCGACAGATCAAAATGGTCAAAATATTCCGATTAATTTCCGAATTTATGACAAATCTGAAAGTAAAACCAAGAATGATTACTTTATGGATATGTTAAGTGAAGTACTCAGTTGGGGTGCAAAGATTCAATTTATTACAGGTGATAGTTGGTATTCATCGACTGGAAATCTAAAAACCATAAGAAAATATGGTATTCGATTTATGTTTGGTATCGACTGTAACCGTAAGGTTTCCTCAGAAAAAGGACAATGGTTTCAACTGCGTTTATTGCCAGATTTCCATCAGGGTCAAGTGGTCTGGCTCAAAGATTTTGGCTTTGTACAATTATTTAAGACTCAGTTAAAAGAACAGCAGACGTTTTATATTGTGTATCAAGATGAAGATGATTTATTGTCCTTTGAAGGTTTTCATGAATTACATTCAAGTCATTGGAAAATAGAACAATATCACCGGGTGATTAAACAGGTTTGTCATATTGAAAAGTTTCAAGTAAGACGATCTAAACTGATTTTGAATCATATTTTTTCAGCCTTGATGGCCTACGTTGAGATACAAAAGAACCAGTTTGAGCGGATCTTTGAAAATGTATATCGTTGGCAGAAGAAGTTATTTAGACCAATCATCAAAGACTTCATTGATGAGTTTATTGTCGATAAAAATTATCTGCTACCACAGAGAATCTATAAATGATAGTGCGTAAGTCCTAGTCTATTATAAAAAAATTTTAATTATTTATGTCAAATCATAAAAGTAGAAATAGTCGCAACTACTTCTACTTTAATTAGAGGATGTATCAGGCTTAATGAGGTGGTAGCAACATAATAACTGCTTGATTCAGCAACAATACGATATCTTCTAAAATATCCGTATGATTAAATTCTTCATCAAATGTTAAGCTTGCACCATCTGCAATTTGTTTCAGTTGTGCTTGGAAAGATTGAGAAATACAGATATTTTCCCCATTTGCCCAAAAGTCTAATAATTGATCTTGTTGTCTATAGAGCAATCTTGATGCAGGTTCTAGAATAAGTTGATAGCCGCCATTGATAACTTCAAGTAAATCATCTACCACAATTTCATCTGGCTCAGGAATGCTATTGGGATATTTAGACTCACTCATGTATGCCATGATCGCAGCATCAAATTCTGGTGCTTGAGTGAGATAATCAAGTAATTGAGTCTTGAGATAAGAAAACTCGGTATTATTTATTTCTCCAATAGCATTCGTTTTTATGCGAGTAATATCCGCTAGAGGATTTGTTAAGACTGAGTTTTTTGCGAATTGTTCACTGAGTCGATCTGTCATTTCAGCTAAATTTGGCATACGGAAGCCAAATGAGAAAGTCAAACAATCATCTTCAGCAACGCCATAATGAGCAAGACCAGGTGGTACATATAATAGATCGCCAGGTGCGAGTACCTCATCAAAATTTACAATCATTTGAGAAAGGAGTTTTAATGGTTGATCTGCAACAAACTCTGTTGATTCATCACACATTTGACCGAGTTGCCAACGGCGATGACCATGCCCTTGTACAAGGAATACATCATAGAAATCGAAGTGCTTACCAACAGAGCCACCTTTGGGTGCATAAGAGACCATGATGTCATCGCGGCGCCATTGAGGAATAAATGGAAATTTTTTCCAGAGCTCAGCAATATCAAAAGAATAATGGTCCACCGCTTGAACTAGTATAGTCCAAAGATTCGGTAACTTTTGGAAATCGCCTTTAGTGAGTGGTGATGATTTTACATGCCATTCATTTGGATTTTTATTTTTTTGACGAATCAAGCGAGCACTGACATCTTCTTCTAGCGCTAGTTCCTTGACATCTTCGGGTTCTAATAAACCCATAATTTCAGGCATTGCATTGCGAACTAACAATGGTTTTTTTTGCCAATATTCATTCAGGAATTGTTCTGCGGTAATACCGCCGAGTACCGCTAAGGATTCAGACATGTCAAAGAGACCAGCAACTTAAAAATTATGGTGTATTCTCTATTGAGTTGAATATCGGTGCAAGTCTTGTGATGATTGTAAGTAAATCTATAAGAAATTCGGTTTAAAAGCTTCAGAAAGTATTTAATCTTGATCAATTAGAAGTGGACTCGTTCACAGCCTTTCAAAAAAACAGTATGCTTAAGATGCAGAAAGGAGCATACATGTATCAAGTACTGGCAAGAAAATACCGTCCTCGTAATTTCAATGAGTTAGTTGGGCAAAACCATGTTTCTCGTGCTTTAACCAGCGCATTAGAACGTGGGCGTTTGCATCATGCTTATTTGTTTACAGGAACGCGCGGTGTCGGGAAAACCACGATTGCCCGTATTTTAGCCAAGTGTTTGAACTGCGAGACAGGCGTGACGTCAACGCCGTGTGAAGTCTGTGCAACCTGTAAAGCCGTAAATGAAGGTCGTTTTATTGATTTAATTGAAATCGATGCGGCATCACGGACCAAGGTTGAAGATACTCGCGAGTTACTCGACAATGTGCCTTATGCGCCGACGCAGGGTCGCTTCAAGGTCTACCTGATTGATGAAGTGCATATGCTTTCAACGCATTCATTTAATGCCTTGCTCAAAACTCTGGAAGAACCACCAGAGCATGTAAAGTTCCTCTTTGCAACGACAGATCCACAGAAATTGCCGATCACCGTCATCTCGCGCTGTTTGCAATTTACGTTACGTCCTTTGGCTGTTGATGAAATTACGGAACATTTGACAGCAATTTTAAATAAAGAGCATATCGAAGCCGATCAAGATGCGATTTGGCAAATTGCAGAATCTGCACAAGGTTCATTACGTGATGCCTTGTCTTTAACAGACCAAGCAATTGCCTATGGTCAAGGTGCAGTCCATCATCAAGATGTTAAAGATATGCTCGGTTTGATTGACCGAACCATTATTTATGATTTGATTTTGGCAATCCATCAAAATCAGCAAGCACGGGTAAGTCAGCTCCTTCTACAATTTAGACAGCAAGCTTTAGATGTGTCCTTGGTTTTAGACCAATTGGTTTCTACCTTGCATGAATTGGCATTGTTGCAATATTTACCTGATCTTGCACTGAAATATAGTGAAGAAATTAACCAGAAGATTCTACAATTGTCGAAACTCATTTCTGCCCAAGATTTGCAGTTGTATTATCAAATTGCCTGTAAAGGTCGAGCTGAGTTGCAACTTGCGGTGACGCAAGAGCAAGGCTTTGAAATGACGGTGTTGCGTTTACTGGCGTTTAGACCGTTGAATTTGAATGAAGTTATCGTAACTGCAACACCTGTTACGCAAATTACAGCGCCTGAAGCGCATCAGCCTGTACAGGATTCAAGTACAGAAAATCAGTTTGCAGTTCAGCAAGAAGCGGTTAGCGTTGAACCTGAACCTGAACCTGAACCTGAACCTGAACCTGAACCTGAACCTGAACCTGAACCTGAACCTGAACAGCGCAATCAAAATCCTCATCTCATGGTGTTTGATGCCGAGGACGGGCAGTTAATTGGATTGGATGTATCAGCGCAACAACAAACGATTCAGTCGAATATCGTTGAGGCGGATGATGTGCTGGTTTTTCCTGTTGAGCAAAATCCTCAAGTACATCTGAAGCAGCCTCAAGCTGAACGGGCACTTGATCTCATCGCAGAGCCAGTGCTTAAAGCTGTTGTTTCGGAACCGATTGTGGTCGCAGATCAGCCTGTTGGATCGCCAATACAACAGCAAGATTTTGGGCAAACAGATTTGATGCCTCAAGATATTTTAAAATTGCGTGAGCAGGTTTTGGAAGGTGAGTGGAATTTGGAGAAGTGGGAATACTGGTTTAGAACCAGCCAGCTTTCACCTGCTGTTCAAGAGTTAGCTCAACATGGTGTGATGCAAGGACAGATTAACGGCACTTCTATTTTCCTGATTCCTCAAGAATATGAAGGCATGTTGTCGCAATTGCAGCATGGTTTGGAGGATGCATTAAAAGAACAATGGCCACAAACGCTGTTCAGTGTTCAATATGGTGCTGTTAATTCCAATACGCCTTTAGTTATGCAGAATGAGCGTAAAGAAAGAGCTTATCATCGGGCGATCGAATTATTAAGCAAGGAATCCACAATCAAAAGCCTAGTGGAAACTTTTGATGCAGAGTTACATAACATTCAATTGAAATCTTAACGATTCTAAGTAAGATGCAAAACGGAAACGTTTTGCCTCTATTCATTTATACGGTCAGCAGCAAATATTCGAAGAGTGTAGAGCGCATTGCATCTGGAATTGCTGTGCTTTTTCGACTTTCTCTGTCTACAAATACATGGACAAAATGCCCTTGAGCTGCAGCTTCGTGCTGACCTTGTTTAAAGATCGCCAGTTCATATCTAAGTGATGAATTTCCAATTTTGCCAATCGCTACACCAACTTCAATGATTTCTGGAAACGACAGTTCCTGTTGAAAGCTACAAGCTGAATCAACTACTAAGCCAATAACTTCACTGTTGTGAATGTCAAAGCCTGTTTTTTGAATCAGTAATGAATTAGCTGCGGTATCAAAATAACTATAGTAGGTCACATTGTTCACATGACCATAAATATCGTTATCGGCCCAACGGGTTTGGATTGGAAAAAAGAATTTAAATTGTTCGCGTCGTTTTAAAGTCGGTTTGCTCATGCATAAATCGCCTGATAAATCTGTAATGCGTCTTGCTCGGTCATTTCCCTTGGATTGTTCTGCAACAATCTGGTTTGTAGCATTGCATCTTTTGCTAACTGAGGTAATTTCGCCTCAGGAATGTCTAAATCTTTTAATTTCAATGTTAACCCACTCTGGTCCAAATGATTCTGCATATGATCAATAAATAGATCACATAAACCATCTGTGCAACCTGTACTACGTGGATCTAACAGTTGCATAAGCTCTGCATAGTGTTGCTTGGCTTTGGGTGCATTAAACTTAAGCACTTCAATTAAAACTAAGGCATTGGTATGTCCGTGTGAAAGATGGAAATGTCCGCCCAATGGATAGGCGAGAGCATGGACCGCCGCGACTGGGGCATTAGCAAATGCTTGACCAGCAAGCATTGAGCCGACCAATATATTTTGGCGAGCTTCTAAATCAGCACCATTTTTCAATACTTTAGCTAAATTATGATTTAATAATTTCAGTGCATTTTGGGCTAACATATCTGCATAGAAGTTTTTTTTAACATTTGAAGTATAGGCTTCAATTGCATGTACCATCGCGTCAATACCTGTTGCAGCCGTGATATGCGCAGGTAAGCCTTGTGTAAAAGTTGCATCTAAAATGGCCACATCGGCATATAAAATTGGTGCTACCACACCCATTTTAGTGGTTGCACCTGTTGTGACAATTGAGATTGGTGTGACTTCTGAACCTGTTCCCGCTGTTGTTGGAATAAGAATGAGTGGCAAACGAGGGGATTTGGCTTGGTTTACACCATAGATTTCACTCAGTTTTTGCTGTTGTTTAGGGTGTGCGAGCAAGGCAATGATTTTAGCCACGTCCATGGAACTACCACCACCAAAACCGATGATCACATCAATTTGCTCTTGTGTCGCAAAATCAACAGCTTCTAAAACAATATGTTCAGGTGGGTCGGCCTGAATATCGGAATAAATGATAGTCTCAAGACCTATCTGATCCAGAATGTCTAGAATGGGTAAATGAAGCTGGTGCTGAATCATGCCAGCATCAGTGACCAGAAGCGCTTTTCGATAATCATGTTGTGACAAGATGGTTCTAAGTTCCTGTATTGAACCTAAACCTGCAATAATGTTGGGAACGGTCTGGAACTGAAACTGGTTCATACGTACATCCTTATTTCTATCTTTTGACAAATCATCGTCCATACCTGACCTATGTCGCAATCATAGACAAAATGCCAACAAATTCTAATAAATACAACATTTTTATATAAGGCAACTATAGGTTTCACTGCCCAAATAAATTACCATAAGATGTTCTAAAAAGTGTAGTTTTGAGGTGATTATGCCATCCCCAATACCGTACAAGGTATTATGTGTCTGTTTAGGAAATATATGCCGTTCACCCACAGCGGAAGCAATTCTCAGACATTATTGTGATGCGCATGGTTTAAATGTATCTGTCGATTCGGCGGGTACGAGCAATTACCACCCAAACAAGGCACCTGATGCGCGAAGCCAGAAACATGCGCTACAGCGTGGCTATGATTTATCGGGCTTACGTGCCAGACAAATTCGTCTTGAGGATTTTATTGAGTTTGATCTGATTCTGGCGATGGACCATGAGAATTTTGAAGATATTCAGTCCCTCATGTCGAAAGCGGTACGCCAGTTTGGTGCGGAACAGATCCGCGCCAAAATCGCATTGATGAGTGAGCATGATCCTCATTTTAACCAGCAGGCAGTGCCTGACCCTTACTACGGTGGATCGGATGGATTTGATCGAGTACTTGATCAATGTGAATCTAGCAGCCAAGCATGGGTTAACGTTTTTAAAAAGCAAATGAAAGTAGGGTAATAGGATTTAATTTAATATGCAGGTACAAGCACAAGTTCAGCTTAAAAACTTAAATACATTAAATTTGAGTGCTATTGCTTCGCATTATGTTCAAATCAATCATCCTGATGATGTGATCGAGGCATTAAACTTTGCTGAGCAACACAATTTGAATGCTTTGATTTTATCTGGTGGAAGTAATGTGTTATTACCCCAACAGATTCAAGCTTTGGTGTTGCATTTAAATATACAAGGGATAAATGTTCTCGCTGAAGATGAAAATACCATCACAGTAAAAGTGGGTGCTGGGCAAGTATGGCATGACTTTGTGTTGTACAGCACTCAACAACAATGGTTTGGTTTGCAAAACCTCGCACTCATTCCCGGCTTAGTGGGTGCATCACCTGTGCAGAATATTGGTGCCTATGGTGTTGAAGTTGGCGAGTTTATCGATTCTGTTCAAGTCTATGATCGTCAACTAAAAGTATTTGATTCTATTTCAGGTTTAGACTGTCACTTTGCTTATCGCCATAGTATTTTCAAAGATTATCCAAACCGCTACATCATCGTCAGTGTTACTTTCAAACTATTAAAAAAAGCTGATTTGAAGTTGAGTTATGGTGATCTTAAACAAGCTGTTGGAGAGGAATTCACCGCTGAAAATTTACAAAATCAGGTGATTCATATTCGTCAAAGTAAATTGCCCGATCCAAAAGAATTTCCAAATGTTGGAAGCTTTTTTAAGAATCCAATCTTGACTGAAGCTGAATTTGGCAAAATTGCTCAACATTTTCCAAATATTCCCCATTATCCTCAAACACATAGCAATGTTAAAGTTGCAGCGGGTTGGTTGATTGATCAAGCAGGTTGGAAAGGTAAACAACTTGGTTCTGTTGGAATGTTTGATAAACAGGCATTGGTGTTAGTGAATTATGCAGATGCGACATTAGCTGATGTTAAAAATACCTATCAAACTGTACAAAGTGATGTAAAACAGAAATTTAATATTCAATTAGAACCTGAACCAGTGCTGTATAGTGAGCAAGGCTTAATCCAAGCGCATCATGTATAAGGAATTTTATGGATAAAGTACATTGGATGATTGGCTTAGTACGAATCATAACTATATTTTTCGTGCTATTAGGCTGCTTTGTACTTTTTTTATATTCGCCATTTTATTCGCAATTGGTTGTAAAGGGGCTAAACCGATTTGTGCCTGTTGATGTGAATGAAGTTGCTGCACAAAGTCAAAAAACAGCTGCGTTAAGCGAGCATGAAACTTTGGAGCCGGGGTCTAATTTGTGGATTGCGCGCCAAGCTTATCTCAAGTTAATGGAAAAAACATTTCGGTCTGAAAAACCTGAAGATTTAAGATTAATTCAAGCACGTTATAAATTATTACAACAACTGATTACCGAAGAGCAAGAACGTGAAAATGTAGAAGAAAACCAGCAGACCAATATTCCATTAATGGCGGAGAAATCAGAACAGGAACAAGAGAGTTCTGCTGTAGCAGCAAGTACGCCAATGGATTTTTTACAGTGGAATACGCCTGATAATCAGGCTTTAATGGGAAAATATATTGCTTTTTTAGAAACATATCCTGTTGAGTTACCTGTTTATTCAGATGAAAAAGACGAGACAAATAAAGATTTAGTTGATCTGAAGAAGAACAAGGATGGAATGAACGAGTCGCAAGGATTGTCTCAGCCATATGCAATTGTTGTTTTAGGCGGTGGCTTGACACTTGGTGCAAATGGTAAAGATATTGTTGTAAATAACTATACACGTCTTCGTTTGGAAAAAACTTTGCAAGTCGAAAAGCAATATCCTCTTCCTATTGTTTTAAGTGGTGTTGAAGCACCTTATATGCAAGCTTGGCTGAAAGAACGCGGTATAGAAGCGAAGCTTCTAGAAAATAGAAGTATGAATACCTGTGAAAACTCCAGATTTAGTTCATTATTACTGCAAAAGAAAGGTGGCGCACCGACAGTCATTCTCATCACAGATGAATATCATATGCCACGAACAAGACGTTTATTTGCACTCAATGGAATTGAAACTGTTCCTGTGATCGCACCGATGCCAACAACATTGACAGACTGGCGACCAAGTGAACAAAATTATGATCACAGTCGTCGTGCTAACTATGAATTGCTAGCTACGATTCGTGATACGCTTTTTGGCTCAGGTGATTGTCGAGAGATACCATAATATGTCCAATATTCCATTTTTAAATCCGACAATACTCAAACAATTGGATTTACCTATCCCCAATAGAGAAACAACGCCTCAGCTTTTAGAGTCGCTTGATTTATCAAAAATAATAGAACCTTCAAAAGCACTACAAGCCTATAGAAAGCTTTATGGTTTAGATTTACTTGAATGTGAACACTGGCAAGGTTATGTTGAAATGCCATTATTTCGTTTACATGTACAAGTATTTCAACCTCAACGGGAAAAGATTTTAGGTACGGTATGCTTATTACATGGATATTTAGAACATAGTGGTATTTATCAACCCATTATAAAAGAAATTCTTGATCAAGGATTCAGTGTTATTACATACGATTTGCCCGGTCATGGATTAAGTAATGGTTCACCAGCAAGTATTCAGAATTTTGACCATTACCAGCAAGTATTGCATGCAGTTTATGATGTTGTTCGTAGTGCTAAACAACTACCAAAACCATGGTTAGGAATAGGGCAAAGTACTGGTGGTGCGATTTGGATGCATCATTTACTTGAATTTGCTGAGCGTAGAGAAGATCCGATCGTTAATCGAGTGTTGCTCTTATCGCCATTGGTTCGACCTGCAAAAACAGCTTGGTGGCATAATTCTGTTGGCTTAGGAATTATTCGTCGTATAAAGAGCCAAGTACCACGACATTTCCGTCGTAATAATCATAATCCTGAGTTTTTAAGATTTATTCGCCTAACTGATCCATTACAGCCTCGAATGATGGGGATGGATTGGATTTTAGCAATGTCCAAATGGATGTTAGAAATGGAACATCGACCTGCATGTCGTATTCCTGTATGGCTTGCTCAAGGTGCACTCGATCAAACGGTAGATTGGCGTTATAACATTGAATATATTCGCCGAAAATTTAGATTACAGACCTTGTTGATGTTGGAAGAGGGTTCACATCAATTGATTAATGAGCGTGCAGATATTCGAGCTGCTTTGACTGGATTGATTCCTGCATTTTTACATGCAAAACCAAATCACCACTATTACTAGTGGTGATTTTTTATAATCTACTGGCAATGAGCTTGTGCAGGGCTAGCCATAGGCAGGAGATTCCTATTATTCAGCAATAGAGAAACCTTGACAAGAACCGTGATTTACCACAAGTAATGAATTGTTAGACTTGAGAATTATTCTCTTAAATCAGCTAAAATTCACTTCAACCTATCTTGATAAATTTTCCGATTTTTTCAGTCTACATTTGTTGATAAGGCTCTTAATTTGTTGCATTCCCTGAATATCCAAACCCGATTGGGTGGTTTCTACCTGTTCTACTATTCCATAGTGGGCACATTCATGCCTTATTGGAACCTGTATCTACAAGATCAAGGTTTCAATTATCAAGAAATTGGTATTTTGTCTTCAATTGCGATTATTACTCGTTTCTTTGCACCGCTGATTTGGGGCTGGATTGCAGATAAGTCAGGCAAACGAATGTTGCTTGTGCGTATTGCAACATGGATGGAAGCCTGTATCTGGTTTGCGATTTTTGTTATTCCAAATAGCTTTCAATCTGTTGCACTACTCATGCTAATCTTTAGTTTCTTTCAAAATGCAATTCTGGCGCAATTTGAAGGCGTTACTTTATTCTGGTTGGGGGATAAACGCGCTGAGCTTTATGGGAAAGTTAGAAAATGGGGATCTGTTGGCTTCATATTAGGCGTATTCATTATCGGAGCTTTATTAGAAATTATTCAAATTTCAATGCTACCCATTTTACTTTTAGCGGTTTCTTTTTTAGCTTTTTTGTGGTCATTTACCATTAAAGAACCTGAACATGCGCCTAGCTCGCAAAAAAAACTAGAATCTATATTACCTATTTTAAAACGACCTACTGTGGCTGCATTTTTTGCAATTGAATTTGTCTTATTATTTTCACAAGCGCCATTTTATAGTTTTTATAGTAATTTTTTAAAAGAGATAGGATTTAGCACGACACAAATTGGAACGCTGTGGGCAACAGGCGTAATTGCAGAGATTATGATGTTTGCCATAGCGCAAAAAGTTTTCTTTACTCGTTTCTCTTGGCGGACACTAGTTGCAGTATGCTTGATTCTGACCAGTTTACGCTGGTTTTTGGTTAGTATATTAAACACACATTTTTGGGGTCAGTTATTTGCTCAATGTTTACATGCCTTTAGTTTTGGATTATTTCACTTAATTGCAATGAAAGTGATTTTTCAAAATTTTTCAGCTGAGCAACAAGGGCGGGGACAAGCACTTTACAGCACAATGTGGGGGTTAGGGGTCGCATCTGGAAGTCTATTAGCTGGGCATTATTGGCAAGTATTTTCAGGCGCAACAATTTTCTTATATGCAAGTGGTATCGTACTCGTCGGTTTGTTTTTAGTATTTTGGCTGCCGAATCAATTGGAAACGGCAGCTAAAACTTAGATTAGAGTTGAATATTCTGATATTGAGACATCCATGGTTGTGTTTGTTCTAATTGTGCTGCAAGTTGCAATAAACGATCTTCACGTCCAAAAGGTGCAATAAACTGGCTACCTAAAGGTAAGCCATTTTTGTTCCAATATAATGGGACTGACATGGCAGGTAAACCCGTAATATTTGCTAACTGCGTAAAAGGTACCCAACTTAAATTATCCTGTACCATTTTTTCAACTAATTTACCTTGTGCAAGATAGTGCGCTTTTCCTACTTTTAACAGTCCTTTCAAGATTGGTTTTTGCCAATTAGGTGTCGCAACTTCCCCATTTTTTGGTGCGACTGATGCTGTTGTTGGGGTTAAATAAAGGTCATATTTTTCAAAGAAAATGTTCATTTGAGTGCTATAAAGCCCCCAATTATTCAGTGTATGAATATATTCTGTTGCGGTTGTCTTGGCCCCAAAAGCAGCGAGGGCAATAGAATCTAATTCGAAATCATGATCAGTTGCACCTGCCATTTGTTTAATTTGTGCCTGCATATACGAGAACTGGCTGAACCAAGTCGTTATAAAGTCTTTTCCTAATGCTAAACCATCTATTTTTGGACGATCTTCTACAACAATATGCCCTAAAGACTCCAGTAACTTAGCGGTTTGTTGAACAGCTTGAATCGCGTCTTTAGAAACTTTTGTTCCAATCGGAGATTGAGTATTAAAAGCAATTTTGAGTTTTCTTGGAGCTTGTTGAATGATATCTAAATATTTCTTTTCAGGCGCTTCTATTCTAAAAAGTGAAGTTTGTTCTGGACCTTGAACTGCATCGAGCATGGCAGCACTATCGCGAACTGTTTTGCAGAGAACATGTTGCATGGCAGCACCATGCATTGCTTCACTGTATTGTGGCCCCCAAGGTGTACGGCCACGACTCGGCTTTAATCCAAATAAACCACAATAAGAAGCGGGGATACGAATTGATCCACCACCGTCACCTGCGCCAGCAATCGGGACGATTCCACCTGCAACTGCAGAGCCTGATCCACCAGAAGAACCACCACTATTGTGTTTTAAATTCCACGGATTTTGGCAAGCCCCCCAAGCATCGGGTTCAGTAATTCCTTTGATACCAAACTCAGGCGTGTTCGTACGACCAAAAGTGATAATCCCTGTTTGTTCCCAGCGGTTTACGATTTCGGCATTAAAATCAGGTGTATAATTAATTTTTTTTAGCGCTTGGCTACCATAGGACGTTGGAATACCCTGATATTCTTGAAATAGATCTTTGACTAGAAATGGAACGCCTGCAAATAACCCAGAGGACTCTTGCTGTGCGCGCTGCTTCGCTTGCTCATACATTGGAATAATAATGGCGTTTAACTTTGGATTGACTTTATCTGTTCGTTCTAATGCAATTTTTAATAATTCTGAAGGATGAACTTGTTTGCTTTTGACCAGTTCTGCTAATCCTAAACCATCATATTGCACGTATTCAGAAAATTTCATGGCTTTTATCCTTAAAGCTAAAGCTTTATAATGTAAATAAAATAACTGTAAATCTAGAGCTAGCATACCTGAAAAATGCCATAACAATCAAATAAAGTTCAAGCTAAAAATATTGTGTTTATATGGTTATGAATGCATGTTTTTCTCAAAAAATATGCTAATTTAAAGCCTTGCACCGTTTAGATTACGACTTAATTAAATCTATGAAAAATATTTATATTATTGGATTATTATGGGCTTGCTCAACATGGACTATGGCAGACACGGTCGTAAATGAAAAAGCAGTAACAGCACAACAATTGGCTAAAGCAAATGCGATTCGGGTGATAACTCGTCCTGAAATCATGGGGCTATGGGGAATGGAAATTCCTAATAATAAGAAGTGTGTCGAATACTATAATTTTCGTGGAATGAATGAAGTCGTGATTAAGAGTAACCAAGAGTGGTCTTATGGTTTATATGATTATCAACCTTCAGAAGATCATAAAGAGCGTTTACCAGCATTAGTTCTACAGATTAAGTATGACAATAATCAGATGGATTGCTCTGGTCAAACACTAGACCAAACTGGTGAGGTTTCGCAATATTTTGTGAAGTGGGAAAATGATTACACCATTAATTTTTGCGCCAATGAAAAAGGCGAAAAATGTTTTGCGACATTACGCCGTGTTCTACCTTAGAAAGATTGAATAATAAAAAAGCCTCTTAACTTAGAGGCTTTTTTATTTATGCTTTTTCAGCTTTCTGTTCAAGCTGTTTTAGCAGATGTTTTTCTAGATAGTGAATATCCATAGCTTGTTCACAGAAGTTTTTGTCCTGCAAGATAAGATCTTTGTGCAATGGAATGTTGGTTTTGATTCCAGTCAGAATCATTTCATCTAAAGCTTGACGCATACGAGCTAAAGATGTTTGACGATCTTTACCATGAGCAATGAGTTTTGCAATCATCGAATCATAATACGGCGGAATACTATAGCCTTGATAAATATGAGAATCTAAACGAATACCTGCGCCGCCGGGTGCATAGAAGTTTTCTATTTTACCAGGAGAAGGTAGGAAGGTGGTCGGATCTTCAGCATTGATACGGCATTCAATCGCATGACCTTTTACTTCGACTTCATGCTGTTCAATATTTAAACCTAAACCAGCTGCAATCCGCAGTTGTTGTTCAATAATATCAATGCCAGTAACCATTTCAGTTACAGGATGCTCAACTTGAACACGAGTATTCATTTCGATAAAGAAGAATTCGCCTTCTTCAAATAAAAACTCAAAAGTTCCAGCACCACGGTATTGCATCAACTTACAAGCATTGACACATGCTTCTAAAATATCAGCACGTGCTTGTTCTGGTAGATTTGGAGCAGGGGCTTCTTCTAACACCTTTTGATGACGACGTTGTAAAGAACAGTCTCGGTCATATAAATGGATTGCATGACCGTTACCATCACCTAACACTTGAACTTCTACATGGCGAGGTTTCTGTAAGAAGCGCTCCATGTATACAGTATCATCACCAAACCACATCTCAGCATCACGTTGTGCAGCTTGAACTGATTCAAGTAATGTGTCGACACGTTCAACGATACGCATACCACGACCGCCGCCGCCTGATGCTGCTTTGACGATCAACGGGAAGCCAATTTCTTTTGCTTCAGCAAGTGCATTGTTAATCGTTACAGCATGGTCACATCCAGGCACGGTGGGTACGCCAGCCTTTTTCATGGCAATAATCGCGGATACCTTGTTACCCATAAGACGAATGTGTTCAGGGCGAGGACCAATAAAAATAAAACCTGAGCTTTCTACAATTTCAGCAAATTCAGCATTTTCAGACAAAAAGCCGTATCCAGGATGGATGGCATCCGCACCTGTAATTTCTGCAGCAGTAATAATTGCAGGAATATTTAAATAACTTTCACTTGTGGTACCCGGCCCAATACAGACAGCTTCATCAACGAAGCGTAAATGCATTAAGTCTTTGTCAGCATCAGAATAAATACCAACTGTTTTAATGCCAAGCGTTTTACAAGCTCGCGTAATTCGTAAGGCGATTTCACCGCGATTTGCAATTAATACTTTTTGCAACATTAGAATCCCCAAATTAATTAGGCGCGGTAGCGGAAAAGTGGTTGACCAAATTGGATCACTTCACCATTTTTTACCAAGATTTCTTCAATCACGCCGCTTTTAGTCGCCTCAATTGGGTTCATGATTTTCATCGCTTCGATGATACCCAGTGTTTCACCTGCAGAAACTGTTTGACCTACATTTACGAATGGGCCTTCGCCTGGGCTTGGTGCAGAATAGAACACACCAACCATCGGTGACGTTTCTACGGCGCCACGAGGTGTTTTTGCTGCTGGAGCCGCAGGAGCAGAAGCACTAGGTGCTGCTGCCAAAGGTGCCGCTGCGTAAACTGGAGTAGGGCGAGTTAATGAGATGGATTGGTCACCTTCCTTAACTTCAATCGCTTGTAAGTCAGATTCAATCATCAAATCGATGAGTTTCTTGATTTTACGGATATCCATGAGTGAGCATTCCTGAAATGTATAAATTAGTTAGAAGATTGAATTTTTTCGATTGCAAAATCGAGAGCAAAGGAGTAACCCTTTGCACCTAAGCCACAAATAACACCAATGGCTTTGTCTGATAAATATGAGTGATGACGGAATGATTCACGGGCGTGAACATTTGACAAATGAACCTCAATAAATGGAATCGCAACGCCAAGAAGGGCATCGCGTAGAGCAACTGAAGTATGAGTCAAGGCTGCAGGGTTAATAATGATAAATTTAACCCCTTCAGTTTTTGCTTGATGAATGCGATCGACAATCGCACCTTCCCAGTTGCTTTGAAATGTATCTAGTGTAAATGATGCTTGCTGAGCTTGAGTGGTGAGTTGCTGGTTAATATCATCTAAGGTGAGATAACCATAAACCTCTGGTTCGCGTTTTCCTAGCAAGTTCAAATTCGGTCCGTGAATTACCAAAATGGTTGAGCTCATTCAGCCTGCTCCAGTTCTAAATCTGCAAATGTTTTTTGCAAGATGTCTGCAAAGTTTGCTTATTATGGCACAAAATTCTGCATTTTTTCTTATAATTTCTTTTAATGGATGAAGAAAATTGCATACCAAGCATGCTGCATATAATGAAAACTTTGCAAGGAAATGGCAATGTTAAAATATGACAAATTTCAGGCTTATTTATTTTTCACTATTTTAAACTGAATTACCTTATTTCGTTCATGTAATTTGTGTAACTCGAAAGTCATGTAATTCATTGATTTGCTTTTTTGAAACTTATATTGAGTTCTAATTAGTTCATGTGTTTATTTCAAGCTATGAATATTTTTTTATTCTAAACTTTTGAAAAATATTTGTTTTAATTCTAATGGATTTTTTAAAATTAGTATAAACATACTTCTAAAGAGAGCAGTGGATGAAGCGTCGTGATACTGAATTATAAAAATATGCTAGTTTAGATTGATAATAAGCATTAGCTTCAATTTGACATTCGGTTCAAGCTCGTGGGTAGGGGGTTGATTAAATCGACGAAAGTGGCTTATTGGCAAAAAAGATGAATTGTGAAGTTTTGTATGGCTGCTAATGACATGAAAATGTCCGAAAAAGATAAATTGAATATAGATAATAGTATAGCTATTACATAAGAGATCGCTCTCGATTGGCAGAATCTCTTATGGGTCTTTTCAAAGCTGTCTTTTCACAAGACAGCTTTTTTTATCACGAGTTCTCTTATTTTGATGCTGCTAAATAAGTATCTAATAGTAGAAAACTTTGTGCTTTATTTTCGTAATCTATAGAACCTACAGGCAAATTGTTCCATTTTTGCATTTGCTGAAATAACCATTCAAAATCTGTACTTTTAGGTATAGCGCTACTTTTAACGAAGTTCCGAATTATATCTTGGATCGTATAGTATTTTTCAACATGAATGCTTGGCGAACATTCAAACTGGATGACATCAAAATCAATTAAAAGTTGCCAGGCAGGTTCAAAATCTTCTAATACACCTAACTCTTGTTGAGCCTGCAAGATTGCGCGAGTTAAGGCAATTAATGTATTTGGATGCTGTTGAGCCCACTCTTGGGTTACAGCTAGAACTTTATCTGCAACATTTGGAATGATGTCTTGACTCGAACCGACAATTTGCCCTAATCCCGCCAATTCTGCCTGAGTATTCCATGGCTCGCCAACACAAAAACCATCAATTAAATGGTTATTTAGCGCTTCTACCATATATGGAGGTGGTAAAGTTTTGAGTTGTATTGAATGTGCAAGATCAAGATCTGCTAATGCTAGCCATTCTCTTAAGCAATAATGATGGATGGAATGCTGGAAAACATGTCCTAAAGAGACCACGTGATTTTTTTTCATGTGTTCTACTAATTTTTTAGCTGATAGCTCTACAGCATCATATTTCTTTATATCTAACTGATAACACAGTTTTTGACTTAAACTTATGAAAGCTCGATTTTCACTGAGAACGACCGGTGTTTGTAATGGAATACCGATTTGATCAGCACCTATTGCGGCTGCAGGTAACATGGCAGATAAGCAATGTGCAGCATCTAAAAGACCAAAAGCCAGTCGATCACGTAGGCTTGCCCAAGAAGCTTCTTTGGTTAAGGTAACATTTAGACCTACTGCTTCAAACAAACCACGCTGTTTTGCCCATAATAGCGCAATACAATCGAGCAAAGGGATGTAGCCAAGTTGCAATTCACTTTTTTCTAAACTGCTCATTTATTCATCCTTTAATTGATTGTTCAAAAGCTGTTGTGCATCGAGTAAGCGACGTGACATTTCACCAATGGTCATACGATGGCTCATGGCATTTTTTCTAAGCAGTTGAAATGCTTTGTCTTCGGTTAATCCGTGTAATTGCATGAGTAAGACTTTAGCTTTCTCAACATCCTTACGATCTGCTAGTTTGGTCTTTGCATCTTTTAGATCACATTCAAGTTTTTTATGCTTTTTATATTGCTCAATCGAAATATCCAGAATGGTATGTAAACGACTTGGATCGATACCATCAACGATATAGGCGGTAATCCCTGCATCAATCGCCTGTTTAATCATATCTCGGTCAGTGTTCTTGGTGAATAATACCGTTGGCAAGTCAAAATTGCTTACGCAACTCTCAATTACATCACGATGAGGGTGATCCATATCAAGCAAAATAACATCTGCTTGAAGATGTTCTAATTTAAAAACATTGAGGTGATCTAAAGTCAAACTAGCAACGACATCAAAGTCATGTTGAATTAAACATGTTTTAATGTATTCAGCTCGAGCCTGATCATCATCTATGAGTGCGATTTTGAGTTTCGGCATAAATATAAAGTCAGATTCTAAGTCAATGCACATTTAGCATAATGCGCTTTAAGTATTTTTTTGAAGCAAAATTAATGCCATGAGGAATGATCTATTCAGTGCAGGCATTACTTTAGCCTCGATTCTGTGCGCTTTATTGTATCGTTGCAGCTAAGGGAAACAAATAAAAAATGGATATGATCTTTGTTAAAAATAATTAATGTTCATTGTTGGTGCATAAAAAGAATTATTTTGAAGCATGTTTAATTGTGCTTTAAAACAGTTCATTGATGTATTCGGCATTTATTCAATCAATTAAAAGATATTTAAAACGCTATTTATTTTATAAAAAATCATTATTAAACAATAGTTAATGTTATTTTTAATTTTTAATTTATTAATTGGCATAACATTTGCATTTTCTTTATTGAGTCAATGAAGACTTTTTTAAAAATTGTAAGACGGCCAACGATGTCCGATCTGATCGGTTTGTTTACACAGCGATATGTGTCAACAAAGCAGTATACGTTCAGTATAGGAGATGGCAATGTCTTTAGATTTATCGGCGAAAAAAGCCACATCAATTAAGTTATTTAACTTCTCAGCGCCAGCGATGCGAGCATTCCACATGAGTTGGCTTGCTTTCTTTGTTTGCTTCTTTGCTTGGTTTGCCTGCGCACCATTGATGCCTGTCATTGCAGGTGAGTTTCATTTAACCAAAGATCAAATCGCAAATATTAACATTGCCGCAGTTGCCATCACGATTCTGGTTCGACTGATTGTAGGGCCATTGTGCGACAAATACGGTCCACGTAAGACGTATACCACTTTGTTGCTATTAGGAAGTATTCCTGTATTTGGTGTTGCATCAGCAAATAGTTATGAATCGTTCCTTTTCTTTCGATTACTGATTGGCGCAATAGGTGCAAGTTTTGTAATTACTCAATATCACACTAGCATTATGTTTGCTCCTAACGTTGTAGGTACAGCAAATGCAACCTCAGCAGGTTGGGGAAATGCAGGAGGTGGAGCAACGCAAGCCCTTATGCCGCTACTTCTATCTGCATTGGTGATGTTTGGTGTAGAGCAAGCGATGGGGTGGAGAATTGCACTGATTGTACCTGGTGTAATGATGGTGATTGTTGGTCTTCTTTATTGGAAATTCACACAAGATTGTCCGCAAGGTGATTTTAAAGAATTGCGTGCACAAGGTTTTGCTGCGGGTAGTGATAAAAAAGGCGGTATTGCAATTTTAATGCATGCTGCACGTAACTACCGTGTTTGGATTCTATTCTGCTCTTACGCTGCATGTTTTGGTATCGAAATCTTCATGCATAACATCATTGCGATGTACTACGTCGAGCACTTCAGTTTTGGATTAAAAGAAGCTGGTTTAGCAGCAGGTATCTTTGGTTTGCTTGCATTATTTGCCCGTGCATTGGGTGGGATTCTTTCAGACAAAGTTGCACTCAAAAAAGGTTTAGACGGTCGTACTAAAGTGCTATTTGCTTTAATTCTTGGCGAAGGGCTTTTCTTAATGTTGTTCTCACAAATGAATGGTCCTGTGTTCGCAATTTTAGTAATGACTGTGTTCGCATTATTTACTCATATGGCGTGTGGTGCAACCTATGCATTGGTTCCTTTTATCGATCGAGAAGCACTTGGTGGGGTTGCGGGCATTATTGGTGCAGGTGGAAATGTAGGTGCAGTTGCAGCGGGATTCTTACTGAAAGGCATGGTTGATATCCAAACTTGCTTAATGGTTCTAGGTGGTTTAGTTGTCATCGCAGCAAGCTCAGTAATGCTCATCCGATTTTCAGTAGAGCATAAAGAAAAAGAACAACGCTTATTTGAACAAGCAATTTTAGAACGCGGCTCAGAACAAAACAGCGCAGCTTAATCTCAGATTAGATTTTAGGAGAAACACAATGAAATTAGTGATGATTGGTCACGGTATGGTGGGTCATAAATTCATCGAAGCCATCTTAGAGAAAGCTGATGATGAATTAGAAATTACGATTCTTGCTGAAGAACCACGCATTGCATATGATCGTGTACATTTAACTGAATATTTTTCAGGAAAATCAGCAAAAGACTTATCACTTGCACGTTTTGATTTCGCAGATGCACATGGTATTGACTTACGCTTGAATACCAAAGCAATTGCAATCGATGCTGTAGAAAAAACAGTGACAACAAGTTTTGGTGATGTGATTAGCTACGACAAATTGGTATTGGCAACAGGCTCATATGCATTTGTTCCACCAATTTCAGGCAATGACCGTGAGAACTGTTTTGTTTATCGAACCATTGAAGATTTAGATGCGATTCGTGCTGCAAGCTTAAAGTCAAAGTCAGGTGTAGTGATTGGTGGTGGTTTATTAGGCTTAGAGGCTGCAAAAGCTTTACGTGATTTAAACCTAGAAACGCACGTTGTTGAATTTGCACCACGCTTAATGGCGGTTCAAATTGATGACTTAGGCGGTAAAGTTTTACGCCGTAAAATCGAAAATCTGGGTGTAAAAGTTCATACTCAAAAAGCAACTTCATCTATTGAAGCGGGAGAAAGCGCAACGCATGTGATGAAGTTTGCGGATGGTAGCGAGCTTGAAACAGACATTATTCTATTCTCAGCAGGTATTCGCCCACGTGATGAACTTGCACGCAGCAGCGGGTTGGCACTTGGTGAGCGTGGGGGTATCAAGATTAATGATTATTGCCAAACTTCAAATGAAGATATTTATGCGATTGGTGAATGTGCGCTTTGGGACAATAAGATCTATGGTCTAGTTGCACCGGGCTATGACATGGCACGTATTGCAGCAAAACATATTCTAGTTGAAGAAACACATAGCTTTGCTGGTGCTGATATGAGTACCAAGCTGAAGTTGATGGGTGTGGATGTTGCATCGGTTGGTGACGCACATGGCATGACACCGAATTCGCTTAGCTATTTCTATGCTGATGAAGATGCATTGGTTTATAAGAAAATCGTTGTCGATGCAGATAAAACCAAATTACTGGGTGCAGTACTGGTTGGTGATGCAAAAGAATATAACGATCTTTTACAAATGATGTTAAATGGTATCGCATTGCCAGAAACACCTGAAAGTTTAATCATGCCAGGATTTGCTGACTCAGGTGCGAAGGCTGGTGGAAGTGGTGTTGATTTACTGCCTGATAGCGCAACCATCTGTTCATGTAATAACGTGTCAAAAGCAGATATTTGCCAAGCGATCTGTGATGGTTCTACTTCATTAGGTGCTTTAAAGAAATGTACCAAAGCAGCAACGGCTTGTGGCGGTTGTGCACCATTAGTCACTCAAGTTTTAAAGTCTGAGTTACAACGTCAAGGTGTAACGGTCAATAACCATGTCTGTGAACACTTCCCATACTCACGTCAAGAGATCTATCACTTGGTACGTGTCAATGAAATCAAAACATTTGATGATTTGATTCAACAACATGGTCATGGTTTAGGTTGTGATATCTGTAAACCAATGACAGCAAACATTTTAGCATCGTGCTGGAATGACTTCGTATTGGAACCAACGCACGCTGGTCTACAAGACAGTAATGACTACTATCTAGGAAATATCCAAAAAGATGGTTCATACTCGGTTGTTCCACGTATGGCAGGTGGTGAAGTTACTCCAGATGGTTTGATTGCTGTAGGTCAAATTGCTAAAAAATATAATCTGTATACAAAAATTACAGGTGGTCAACGTGTTGACTTATTTGGTGCTCAACTGCACGAGCTACCATTTATTTGGGAAGAGTTGAATGCAGCAGGCTTCGAGTCAGGGCATGCTTACGGTAAATCATTACGTACAGTGAAATCATGTGTGGGTAGCACTTGGTGCCGCTACGGTGTGGATGATTCTGTTGGTTTAGCAATCGAATTAGAAAACCGCTACAAAGGCTTACGCTCACCGCATAAACTCAAAATGGCTGTGTCGGGTTGTACGCGTGAGTGTGCTGAAGCACAAGGTAAAGATGTTGGTGTGATTGCGACAGAAAAAGGCTGGAATCTCTATGTATGTGGTAATGGCGGAATGAAGCCACGCCATGCAGAGCTTTTAGCTTCTGATCTTGATACCGAAACGTTGATTCGTTACATCGACCGCTTCTTTATGTTCTATATCCAAACCGCTGATCGTTTACAACGTACCAGTGTATGGCGTGACAATATGGAAGGTGGTTTAGATTATCTCAAAGCTGTGATTGTTGATGATTCGCTTGGTCTTGCAGAAGAACTTGAAAACCGCATGGCGCATGTCATTGGAACATATCAAGACGAATGGCGTACTGCGGTAGAGAATCCTGAGATTCGTAAACGCTTCCAAACTTACATTAACGCAAGCGCTGAAGAGCAAGCTGATCCATATATTCAATTTACTGAAGTGCGTGATCAGATCCGTCCATTAAATGAAGCTGAACGTTCAGTTGATCGTATCCCGATGGTAGAAGCATAAGGAGAATCAAAATGACAAATCTAAAAGACATGAATATGCTTCCAGAAAATCAATGGATTGATGTGTGTCATCTTGATGACATCACGCCAAATACAGGTGTAGGTGCACTTATTGCGGGTCAATCCGTTGCTTTATTCCGCGTAGGGAACGAAAAACGTATTTACGCATTAAGTAATCAAGATCCGTTTAGCCAAGCAAATGTAATGGCGCGCGGTATTATTGGTGATTTGCAAGGTGAGCGTGTTATTGCCTCACCGATTTACAAACAACACTTCAGTTTAGCAACAGGTCGATGCCTAGAAGATAAAGATAAAAAGCTTTCTGTTTTTCCAACCAAAATCGAAAATGGTCGAGTTTGGGTAGGTACTGTTCCGCAAAAAACTTATATTACCAATAATGGTGTTTCTCAAGAAAAACTGAAGCTCGTTTTGATCGGTAATGGTTTGGCTGGAATGCGCTGTCTAGAGGATTTACTCGACATGGCACCTGATCGTTATGATGTAACGGTGATTGGTGAAGAGCCTTGGGGTAACTATAACCGTATCATGCTTTCACCCGTGCTTTCTGGTGAGAAAACGATCGAAGATATTATGTTGCATCCACATGCATGGTACAGCGATAAGGGCATCAAATTTATTGCTGACGATCCTGCTATAAAAATCGATCGTACTCGTAAAGTAGTGCATACACAAAAAGGCGAAAGTGTCGATTACGATCGTTTGATCATTGCAACAGGTTCATCTCCATTTATCCCACCTGTACAAGGCGTTGATTTGAAAGGTGTAATCAGTTTCCGTGATATTTATGATGTCAATACCATGATTAAATATTGCGAAACGAAGAAAAATGCTGTGGTGATTGGTGGTGGTCTGCTTGGCTTAGAAGCAGCTTACGGTCTCAAGCAACGTGGCATGAATGTTACTGTTCTTCATTTGATGGATCGCATTATGGAGCGTCAGCTTGATGGACGTGCGAGTCGTATGCTACGTCATAGCATTGAAGAAAAAGGCATCAAGATTATCACTGAGGCAAATACTGAAGCATTGATTGGTAAAGATGGTCATGTTAACCAAGTACGTCTGAAAGATGGAACAGTGTTGGATGCTGATCTTGTCGTATTTGCTGTAGGTATTCGTCCAAATATTGCTTTGGCGCAAAGTGCTGGATTACGTTGTAACCGTGGTATTTTAGTGAATGACACCATGCAAACCTTTGACCCAAGTATTTATGCTGTGGGTGAATGTATTGAACATCGTAACCAAACCTTTGGATTGGTGGAGCCACTTTGGGGGCAAGCATTTATTTGCGCAACCCATTTGGCTGAACATGGTAGCTTAACGTTTAAGTCTCCAACGGTACCAACTCAGCTTAAAGTCAGTGGTGTCGATGTCTTTTCAGCAGGTAATTTTGAGCCTAAAGAAGATTATGAAGACATCATTCTAAATGACGAAAAACGCCATATTTACAAGCGTATTATTATCCAAAAAGATAAAGTGATTGGCGCTGTTTTATTCGGTGATACCGAAGATGGTATGTGGTATGCCGAGTTAATTGCGGATCAAACACCTGTTTCGACATTTAGAAATAAATTGTTATTTGGTAAAGATTTTGCATTGAAAAAAGCAGGTTAATCTTACTTTGGTTTAGGAGAAATTTCTCCTAAACCAAAAACTCAGTCATTTAACTACTTTATGGTAGTCAACCAAAGATTCACAATAAAAGTTAAGGCGTAGATTATAAATTGGCTATTGATCACGGATCATACAATTTTAAGCGATCGAAACTTTAGTTAGGGCAAAGATGGAATAGGTAAAGGAGCAGTCATGAACAGTATTCAAAATTTAGAACACAGTCGCTCCGATCATGCACAAACACTCATTACAAAAACAACTTGTCCATATTGTGGCGTTGGATGTGGTGTTAATGTTGAAGTTCAACATAAAACACAAGGTTCAAATATTAAAGTTGCAGGAGACACAGAACACCCTGCAAATTTTGGACGACTCTGTATTAAAGGGAGCAATTTAGCAGATACCTTAGGGTTGGAAACCCGTGTTTTAAATCCGATGTTGGGACGCAAAAATCACCGTAATGTGACAACATGGGATGTTGCAATTGACAAAATTGCAACTCAATTTCAGGCATGTATTGAGCAATATGGACCCGAAAGTGTGGCATTTTATGTTTCGGGGCAGTTATTAACTGAAGATTATTATGTGGTGAATAAATTCGTAAAGGGTTATTTAGGCACAGCCAATATTGATACCAATTCACGTCTGTGCATGTCTTCAGCAGTTGCCGCGCATAAACGTAGCTTTGGTGAAGATATTGTACCTGCAAGTTATGAAGACTTTGAACATGCTGATATGGTGGTATTGGTTGGTTCAAATACAGCATGGTGTCATCCAGTTTTGTATCAACGGATTATGCAAGCGAAGAGTCAAAATCCTAATTTATTTGTGGTTGTCGTCGATCCACGATTTACGAGCACTTGTGAGCAAGCAGATTTACATTTGCCAATCTTGCCAGGTCAAGATGTCGCTTTGTTTAACGGCTTATTTCAGTATTTATATAAAAATAATTGTGTAGATCATCACTTTGTTGAAAGCTATACCGAAGGTTTGGCCGCACTTTTAGATGCGAGTAAAACAGAAGCCGACTTCAATGCATTGGTGAAGCGCACAGGTATTTCAGAAGAAAAATTACAATTGTTTTTTGATAAATTTGCCACAACTGAAAAAGTAGTGACTCTTTTTTCAATGGGAGTTAATCAATCATCTCAAGGGGTGAATAAAGCCAATAGTATTATCAACTGTCATTTACTGACGGGTAAAATTGGTAAACTGGGTGCTGCTCCATTTTCAATGACTGGACAACCCAATGCGATGGGTGGTCGTGAGGTTGGTGGACTGGCCAATATGTTAGCCGCGCACTTGGATATCGATAATTCATCGCATCAAAATTTGGTGCAAAGTTTTTGGAATAGCCCGACCATTGCGACACAAGCTGGACTTAAAGCAGTTGATTTGTTTAAAGCGGTTGAAAGTGGAAAAATTAAAGCAATCTGGATTATGGCGACCAATCCTGTGGTAAGTCTTCCTGATGCTGATCAAGTGAAACGAGCATTGGATAAATGTGAATTTGTCGTTGTTTCAGATATTTGTTCCGATACCGATACCACGGCTTATGCTGATATTTTGCTACCAGCATTAGGTTGGGGTGAAAAAGATGGAACGGTAACTAACTCAGAACGTCGAATTTCACGTCAACGCGCATTTTTAGCTTCACCAAAACAAGCCAAAGCAGATTGGTGGGCTGTTGCTGAAGTTGCAAAAAAACTTGGTTTTTCTGGTTTTGATTTTAGCAATGCGTGTGACATCTTTAATGAGCATGCTGCATTGTCTGCATATCAAAATGCAAGTTTAGCTGAACGTGATCAGGTAGAAAATTTTCGTTATTTTAATTTAAAAGGTTTAACCAATCTAAGCCTTGAAGAATATAACGAGCTAAAACCAACGCAATGGCCTGTGTGGGAAAAAGGTCAGACGACATCGGTTAAGCAACTTTTTGGTCAAGGCGAGTTTAGTTATGCTTCTCGTAAAGCAAAACTTATTCCAACGATCGCAATCGATCCCGTACACTCAGTTTCTGAAGATTATCCGTTAATTCTGAATACGGGGCGTATTCGGGATCAATGGCATACCATGACACGTACAGGTTTATCAGCAAATTTGACCACACATCGTGCTGAACCATTTTGTGAGATTCATCCAAACGATGCGCTTAAATTTGGTATTCGCGATAAAGGATTGGTCGAGATTCGTTCGGTATGGGGAAGTTGTGTATTACGCGTGACATTGGCTCAAGGTGTTCGTCGTGGACAAATCTTTGCGCCGATTCATTGGACAGAACAAGTTGCCTCAGATGCTCGGATTGGTAAAGTAGTTAACCCTGTTGTAGATGCAATTTCAGGTGAACCTGAGTTTAAGCATACGCCAGTATCAATACAGCCTTTCCATACAACTTGGCAGGGTGTTTTATATGTTCGAGAAGGGTTCGAACATCAAATTAAACCATCTTTACAGACTTGTGCTTGGTGGACAAAAATCAAAACTGCAAAAGCAATGCGTTATGAGCTTGCCGATCGACACAGTATTGATCAAACTCAAAAAAACTTAAAAACCTTTTTGCCTTTTGTCGATGAAACATATGAATGGTTAAGTATTGAGGATATTTCATCGCAACTCAGTCATAGTATTGTACTCAAAGATGGAATTTTAATCGCAAGTCTTTATATTGCACCTGCTGAGTTATTACCAGATCGTGATTGGGTTGCAAGTTTATTTAAACGTGAGCGATTAAGTGCCTTGCATCGTAAAGCGTTATTGGCTGGTATGCCAATGTCAGCGGCGAATAATGATGGGCCATTGGTGTGTAGTTGCTTCAAAGTAGGAAAAAACAAGATTATTGAAGCGATCAAAACGCAAAATATCACGCATGAAAAGCAAGTCACGGCATGTTTAAAAGCGGGCGGTAACTGTGGTTCATGTTTACCAGAAATTCGTGGTTTGATTAAGACTTGTCAGTTGGAGGCAGAAGCATGACTATGCAAATTCCCGCTACAGATCTCGTGATCTTGGCGGGAGGACAAGCACGCCGTATGAATGGCATGAATAAATTACTTCAACAATTTGATGATCAAATTCAACTATCTAAAATTTGTCAGAAATTTAAATCAGAAGTGCAAAGCATTTGGGTAAACAGTCATCGAGATAGTTCGATTTACAAGCAGATTGAACCGAATATCTATTGTTATTCAGATGATCAAACAGGTTTTTTAGGTCCATTAATGGGGATGAAAAGTGCGTGGTCCCATCTGCAATCGGACTATGCTTTGTTTATTCCGTGCGATGTTACGTATATACCCAATCAAGTTTTAATTAAGTTGCATCGCGCACTACAAAAAAATCCACAAGCACTAGTGGCTTATGTTGCAATTAATGGTGATGCTTTATATCCATTTTGTTTGTTAAAAAGAGACAGTTTGCCTGTGCTAGAACAACAAATCCTAGCAGGTAAGTTGAGCCTACGTGAATGTTTTAAACAGCTAAATTCTCAGCAAGTTATTTTGCAAAAGCAAAGTCTGTTTTGTCATAGCATCAATTCGCTAGATGAATTGCAGCAGTACCAGCAGATGAAATTTTTTAAACAATTGTTTATTTAAAATTTTAGCTTTAAGTTAATCGCACCAAAATATTTCAAAAAATACAAAATTGCTTTTAATTGGTGCGAATGGTTTTCGGTTGTATATTGAAATTTATAACAGTTGTGTGTTGTGAAGCGATAAATTGTTTTGTTAGATAAATAAATGCTCTCAAGGTGGATTAGAGTAAAATATTGGAATAAATATTGCTTAAGTAGAGCAGTATGCTGCACATATACAAGCCGCGTCGCACATAACTTGTGCTTAAGTGTTCAGCAAATTCACAATATGAGTGCAAAAGATGAAGCATGATAGCCCTGAAACGACTTTACCGATCTTGCAAGATCAGTACGGTCGTATTAAGCGTAAGTTACGGATTTCCGTGACAGATCGTTGCAATTTCAAATGCACCTATTGTATGCCTGAACATCCAGAATGGATGAAAAAACAAGATTTACTCAGTTTTGAAGCGTTGCTGCTATTTTGCCAATATATGGTGAAGCAAGGGATTGAAAATATTCGCATTACTGGGGGAGAACCTTTAATGCGTCAGGGTGTTGTTCATTTTATTCGAGATTTACAGAGTTTACGAGTATTGGGTTTAAAACGAATCTCGATCACTACCAATGCACATTATTTAGCTAAATATGCGGAACCCCTAAAACAAGCTGGATTAGATGATCTTAATATCAGCCTAGATAGTTTAGACCCAGATCAATTCAAGCAACTGACTAAAAAAGAACTCACACCCGTATTAAATGGGATAGAGGCGGCAAAAAAAGCGGGGCTTGCTTTCAAAATCAATTGTGTGTTGATGAAAGGTCAGAATGATGATCAGATTCTGCCAATGGTAAAGTGGGCGAAGCAACACAGTATTCCATTACGTTTTATTGAATTTATGCCTCTAGATGGCGATCAGCATTGGACAGATCAGTCAGTTGTGAGTGAAGCTGAAATTTTAGCGCAACTTCAGCCTTTTTATCAGATTCAAGTTTTGCAACAGCAGCATGAGCCCGCACGTCAGTATCAGTTAGATGGGCAATATTGTATTGGTATTATTTCTACGATAACTCATTCATTTTGCAGTGATTGTGATCGAATTCGATTAACAGCACAAGGTGAATTATATAATTGTTTATTTGCACAACAGGGTCTGAATATAAAGCCGTATTTACAAGCTGTGATTAAACAGAAACAACTAGCTCAAGATATCAATTATCAAGAGCTTGATCAGCAAATTAAACCTTATATTTGGCACAAAGCGAAAGGTTATCATGCGATAAAACACCAACAAGTACGCAAAATTAGTATGCATATGTTAGGTGGTTAGTTTGGAAAAAAGTGGTCTGGAGAGAATATGCAAACCATTGACATAAAAATAGAAGCTTTTGGTGCTATTGAACGGTTATTGCCAAAAGAGCTTGCATTTGAGTTTGCAGAAAATCAAACGGTTGAAGAAGTGCTAAGTCATATTGTAATGCTTTACCCAGAAGCAACAAAAGCGATGGATAAATGTGCGTGTGCGATAGGTGAAGATATTGTGCTACGCCAAACAGCATTAAATACTTCATGTACTTTGGTATTGTTATCACCTGTTGCAGGAGGATGAAATGCGCGAATTTTCAAGAGTTCAAGATCAGGCTCTAAGCTTAGACAGTTTTGATCCTATACAATCATTTCCTGAATGTGGTGGTATTGATATTTTTATTGGAACTGTACGTAATCATCATGAAGGTAAAGCAGTTAAAGCATTAAAATATACTTCGTACACGCCTGTTGCTGAAAAGATGATTCGTGAAATCGAACAGCAAATCAAAGAGAAGCATCAGGTTTCTTATGTGCGTGTGATGCATCGAATTGGTTATTTAGATGTCAGTGAAACAGCAATTATTGCAATTGCGTATGCTGCTCACCGCCATGAAGCATTTCAAGCCTGTGAAGAAGCCGTTGAACGTGTAAAACACGAAGTACCAATTTGGAAAGAAGAGTTCTTTATGGATGGCACAAGTCAATATGTAGAAGGTTGCTGTATTCGTAAAGATATGGTGGAAACTGATGCTCATGTCCATAAACATGAGCATCACCACCGTCAAGAACATGAAAATTGTGCGCATGAGCATACACACGAATAAAGCGTTAGGAAGTAAAAATGAAAAATGTTGGGATGAAACCCGAAAGTTATCGTGTTGCAGAAGCACAAGCGATTTTATACGCCCCACCGCATTGCATTCAGCTATTGCGTGATGGAAATACTGAAAAAGGCGATGCTTTAAAAACAGCTCGTATTGCAGGAATCTTGGCGGCAAAACGGACTGATGAATTGATTCCTCTTTGCCATCCTTTACCGATTTATCGTGCTGATGTTGAATACGATTTACAACATGATCACGTTGTGATTCTGACGACTGTAGAAACCATTGGGCCTACAGGGGTTGAGATGGAAGCCTTGACTGCTGCGAGTTTGGCAGGATTAACCATTTATGACATGTTGAAGCCGCATTGTGAACCTGATGAATTATGTTTAGACCAATGTAAATTGCTTAAGAAAAAAGGAGGTAAGTCACATTTTAAACGGACTCTGCGTCAACCTGTTTCAGCGGCAGTGATTGTGCTTTCTGATACTGTTGCAGCAGGACGTAAACCTGATACCGCTGGCAAGTCCGTGGTTGAGACTTTAACCGAAGCAGGTTTTGATCCGATTCATTATCAAATTTTGCCCGATGAATCTGAGCAGTTAAAAGATTTAGTTTTAGAGCTAACCAAATCTTATGCATGTATCATGACAGTTGGTGGTACAGGCATTGGCAAGCGAGATATTACCGTTGATACATTGGAACCGTTATTGGAAAGAAAGCTGGACGGTTTGATGGAGGCAGCACGTTCTTTTGGCCAAAAACGTAGCCCTTATGCAGCTATGTCTCGTGGTGTAGCAGGCTTTATTGATCGTTCATTGGTGGTGACTTTGCCAGGTAGTCGTGGTGGTGCGAGTGAATCAATGGCAGCTATTCTGCCAGCGCTGGTTCATATTTTTGATGTTTGCCGAGATTTACCACATCCGGGAGGATATGAATAATGTCTGGATGTGGTGCTGAAAAGGGTTTAATCAGTATTGATGAGGCACTTGAACTCATTCGAACCCAGCCCAAAACATTGACGACTGAGGTCTTGGCTTTAGCTCAAGGTTTGAATCGTTATCTCGCTAAAGCAATCTATTCCGAGGTCAATCTACCTAGCTTTTCTCAAAGTGCGGTAGATGGTTATGCGATTAATAGCTCACTTACACAGCTTCAAGATGTTTGTTTTGATGTAATCGGTGAGATTAAAGCGGGTAGTGAACTCGAATATCAATTGCTTGATGGGCAAGCCATTCGTATTTTTACAGGTGGTAAAATTCCTGAAGGCACCACACATGTTGCGCGACAAGAAATTGTTAAAGTTGAGTCGGAGACGATTCGACTGATTGAACAGCTTAAACCACAGGCTGATATTCGATTTACAGGCGAAGAAGTACAACAAGGTCAACAGCTTGCGGACGTTGGTCAGAATATCAATATCGGTGCACTTGCTGCTTTAAGTATGGCAGGTGTGCAAACTGTCGAGGTATTTCAACAGCCTAAGGTTGCTGTGGTTATTACTGGTGATGAGGTTGCTGAGCACCCTGAAGATTTACACGTTGGTAAAGTTTTTGATGCCAATGGGCCGTTACTGAAGGCTTGGTTCAAAGCTTATGGTATCGATGTCGAGATTCTACATATTGCAGATGCTGCTGAACAAGTCACAGCATGTTTCGAGCGATTAAAATCTTTATATGACGTCATTATTACCACGGGTGGTGTCTCTGTAGGGGATTATGACTTCGTTCGTCCATGTGCTTTTGAGACTGGATTTGAACAGATCTTTTGGAAAGTTAAACAAAAACCGGGTAAGCCATTATTTTTTGCAAAATATGAAGATCCTGACCATCATTGCTACTTATTAGGTTTACCGGGTAATCCAGCGGCTGTTTATGTGTGTATGCAGATTTATGGCAACGCTTTATTAGATACTTTGCAAAATCAACGTGAGCCTATGCAATGGTTTAGTGGAGTACTCACCCATGGACTGAAATCTGATGCACGTGAGCGATTTTTAAGAATGCATGCTTATTTTGATCAGGGAAAGCTCAAGTTACAAAGCCTTGCGAAACAACAATCACATATGTTGAGTAATTTAATGCAGGCCAATTGTTTAGTGCGTATTCCTGCAAATATTCAGTTAGATGCTGGACAAGAACTTTCAGGTGTTTTTATTCATAGCTAAGTTGTCGAATGAATTTAGATGAAATGATCTGTTTTTTTGACATTTAACTGAGTGCCAATATTGCATCTGATTGATCAGGTGGTTTAGTGTATATTTTATAGTGTTTAGTTTCTAAACGTGACGGTTCAAGGCATCGATGAGATGTCTTCAAAGTTCTAAAAAATGATCAGGTGATAATAATGAAATGGGAAGAAATTGGCGATCAGCCATGTTCAGTTGCGAGAACGCTTTCTGTACTCGGTGATCGTTGGACAATGCTAATTTTACGTAACGCTTTCATGGGAATACGTCGTTTTGATGACTTCCAGCGTAGTCTGGGAGTTACACGTCATGTCCTTTCAGAACGGTTAAAGCGTCTGGTCGAGCATGGAATTTTAACCAAAGTTCCCTATGTGGAACGTCAGGAACGTTTTGAATATCAGCTTACCGATAAAGGTTTGGACTTGTATCCGATTATTCTGGCAATGGTGCAATGGGCCGATAAATGGATGGACATGGGTTTGGGAAAACCGATTGAATTTACTCATAAAACCTGTGGTCATAAATTTAACTCAAAGGTTGTTTGTTCAGAATGTAATGAACCCATTGATGTGAAAGAGGTAAAGGTCGCTGCTGGCCCAGGTTATTTTGCGTTTATGCAACAAAAACAAAATAGCGCCTGATAGATCATTTTCAATGATCTATAAACAATTGGCAGGTTTAGGCACGCCAGCCAAACGGCTTAAATGTCGTGCAACCAACCCTGTATTAAATCTTTGTTGTAATTCAGCATTATTGATTTCAGGACTAACCGTCTTCATCAAAAATTTAATCAGTGGACGAGTTGCTGGGGAATGCCCAAATTGTTGATAGAATTGACGTACGGCGTGGAGAATTTCGAAATGCCACGCGGTCAGTTCTAGATCAAGTGATTGAGCAAGTTGCTGGGCAACTTCAGTATTCCAAATTGTATAATCGACCAAATGACCGTCTTGATCTAACTCTAATTGCATGAAATAGCCTAATTAACTAAAAATAATTTATTTTAAAGAAATACAGCGTTTGAATTGCAGAACTAAATCAGCGAATTCAGCGTATTCTATAATTTTGACCTCAGATTTGATTTCATCTCCAAGTAAGTTTTGCTCATTACTTAAGCAGTAAAGATTTGGATAAAGATCTACAATCTTTTTAGTTAGCAGTAAAAGCCCATCCCCCATGACTACAATCGTATCATGCAGATGTGCCATTTGAGCTAACTCAATCCAGATTTTATCTGTGTTGTAGTAAGGGGATTGAATCAAAAATAAAGTTGAATTTTCCATGTTTCTGAGCTCTACCAATACAAAATATGATCGAAGGATTGAATAAATTCAGGCTGAATCTCAACAAACTCGATTTCTTGATCACTATCTTGCGCAATCGCCAAGTGTTGATTTTTAGTTTCAACTAAAATCGGGGTTAGATCATAGAACTCAAAACTTTCCACCATATTGGCAGCAATTTTAAAGGCTTGAGTGAACTGGTCGAACGCTAATTGATTGTTCAATAAACTCAGTGCAGCATCTTTTAATAATACTTTGACAGAAATACCAAAGGTTGCTAAAACCATAGTTGCAGACACGCTTTCGTTGATCTGCAAACTAGTTAAATTGGATTGCGTTAGGATGACGAGTACAGATTTCACACAATTTACCTTTTAAAAGCAACACTCTATTAATGAACTTAAACTAAAATTGAATTAAACGAGAACAGCTTTGCACAGCATCAGCTAGCTCTCCAAGCCCAACTAGCTCAAAACCTTGCGCTAAGTTGTGTTGTTGAAGTGAATGACGTTGGGCATTGCTTGCATCAGTGATTCCCCGAGCAAGGGCAGCACTGACACAGACAGGGAGTCGAATGCCAAGCTTTTGCCATTCTTGTTTTAGATTGCGTTGATCATCAGGAAACCACTGTAAATCATTCGCAACCTGAACTCCATCTTGGTAAAAGAAGACACGAAAATCTTCGGACTTATTTCCTAATGCTTGAGCTAAACCAAAAGCATGCCAAGCCATAATTGAAGTAGGTGCAGAAGTTATTAACAGTAGTGTACTCATTGAACATTCACTATGGTCACGTAAGCAAAATGATGGACAGATTAAAAAGAAGGTAAGTATACAATGATTTTGGTGACAGGTGGTTTAGGCTTTATCGGTTCACATATTGCTTTGAGTTTATTAGCACGTGGGCAAGAAGTTGTTATTGTTGATAATTTGGCCAATTCGACTTTACAAACCTTGGAGCGCTTAGAATACATCTCAGGAATGTATATTCCATTTGTTAAAGTAGATGTGAGAAATACACCTGCCTTAAATAAAGTATTTGAACAATATTCAATTCATACTGTTATCCATACAGCCAGTTTTAAATCGCTTGAAGAATCTGTTCTAAAGCCACTTGAATACTACAATGATAATGTCAGCAGCATTATGAGCTTATTGAGAGCAATGCAGCGGATGGGTGTTAGAGAGTTAATCAATATTTCTAGTTTGGCCGTATATGGGCAATCTAATCCAAGTGTAGTTGAAGAGACTGAGTTTAATTATCGCTACCCAAATCCATATATTCGATCTCAGCAAATGGTTGAAGATATTATTGCAGATACTTATAAAGTCGATCATGAATGGAAAATTATCAATCTCAGGTTATCCACTATTGTTGGTGCTTTTGAACATGGAGTTTTAGGAGAATACATAACTCAACTCCCTAAAAATATTGTGCCTTTAGCTTTACAAGTTGCAGCGATGCAGCGAGATTGTATCGAATTGCAGAATCAAGCACAGACAGAAGATGGAACGGTTGAAAGAAGCTTTTTACATGTTTTGGATGCTTGTGATGCAGTTTTGATCGCATTAAATTGGTTAAAAACACAAACCAGTTGTTTGGAAGCATTCAACATTGCACATCATCAACTTACATCTATACAAAATTTGATTGATGAAGTTGCGAGAGTCACTCAGACCGAAATTCAAGTGCAACCTGCTGTATATCAAAACCAAGAGTTAGCGCAATTGGGTGCAAATATTGATAAAGCAAAAAAAATATTAAATTGGGTTCCTAAACGTTCTCTATCACAAATGATTGAAGACGAATGGCGTTTTTATCGAAATACCTTAACAGGCAATTAAGATAATGATTCTTATTTACAATTTTAATGGCTTTGTTTAGGATAATTAAGACTTATCAAATATACATCAATATGAAATGAGTCTTCGCTAGCCAAAAGCATCAGTTTGCTTCAGCCCGTGAACATTTTAACCAAATAAAGCAGAGGTTGTTTATGCAAATGCGAATTGAACATGACACTATGGGCGAAGTTGAAGTTCCAAATGACGCCTTATGGGGTGCACAAACGCAACGAAGTTTACAGAACTTTAAAATCGGTCAAGAACGTTTACCGCGTGCCATGATTCGTGCCATGGGTTTGGTGAAAAAAGCAGCTGCAATCACCAATGCCGAGTTAAAACAACTACCTGAAGATTTAAGTCAATATATCGTTGATGCTGCTGAAGAAGTGATTGCTGGTCAATGGGACGCACAATTTCCGCTTGTCGTTTGGCAAACAGGTTCTGGTACGCAAAGTAATATGAATTGTAATGAAGTGATTGCAAACATTGCCAATCAGAAATTAGGACAAGTACTAGGTGCACAAAAACCAGTGCATCCAAATGATCATGTCAATCGTGCACAATCAACCAATGATTCTTTCCCAACTGCAATCCATGTGGCTGCAAGTATTCAAATCAATGAATTACTCATTCCTGCAGTGGAAAAGTTAAAAGCGACTTTAGAGCTGAAATCCAAAGAATTTGATGATATTGTCAAAATTGGTCGTACCCATTTGCAAGATGCGACTCCTTTAACCTTGGGACAAGAGTTCAGTGGTTATGTTTCGCAACTAGAGCATGGTCTAAAACGTTTGCAGCAAGCACTTGCAGGTCTTTATGAGTTGCCTTTAGGGGGAACGGCGGTAGGTACTGGCTTAAACGCACATCCAGATTATGCGGTGAAAGCAGCAGAACAACTGGCTGAACTTACAGGTTTACCATTTGTGACAGCACCGAATAAGTTCGAAGCCTTGGCAGGGCGTGATGCGGCTGTATTTGCTTCAGGTGCGTTAAAAACTTTGGCGGTGAGCTTAAATAAAATTGCCAATGACATTCGCTGGTTGGCAAGTGGCCCACGTTGTGGTTTTGGTGAAATCAGTATTCCTGAGAACGAACCTGGTTCAAGTATTATGCCAGGCAAGGTGAATCCGACCCAAAGTGAAGCCATGACCATGGTGGTGGCTCAAGTGTTGGGCAATGACACTACCATCAATGTGGCGGGTGCTTCTGGTAACTTTGAGTTGAATGTATTTATCCCTGTGATTGCTTATAACTTGTTGCAATCAATTCAGTTATTAGGCGATGCTTGTAATAGTTTTAATGATCATTGTGCGGTAGGTATTGAACCAAATCGTGAGAAAATTGATTATTTCTTGCATAACTCTTTAATGTTAGTCACAGCACTCAATCCAGTGATTGGCTACGAAAATTCTGCCAAAGTTGCCAAAACAGCTTATAAGGAAAACAAAACCTTAAAGCAAGTTGCGGTTGAACTCGGTTTAGTGACTGCTGAGCAATTTGATGAAGTGGTTAGACCTGAAAATATGGTTTCTCCGAATAGTAAGTAAATCGTATTGGTAGTTTAAAAAATCCTTCTTTAACCTAGGGGGATTTTTTTATGAGTAGTTTTTATAAATCGATCTGCGTACAATATGCTTTTGATTTACCTGATTGTTGCTTCATTATGCTCAATATTTATTTGACAGATACCAAAACCAATATCCAGTTTTCTGATCTTCCAAATGAAAATCCTGTTAAGTTTCTGTTGAATTTAAAGAAAATTTTTCCGAGCACCGCTGATTTATTGTTGCCAGTATTACCAGAAGACAATAATTTGGAAAATGTCACATGGGAAGCAACGTCTAAAGATTTCGAAGTATTTAAGAAATTATTGGAAGGTTGGGGTATCATTGAATTGCGTTTAAGCGCCATTACCGCTTATAAAGATAAAAACTTTGCCAACGAGCTAGTTAAAAAAGCGCAAGTTAAACGTAAGCAGATTTCTCAGAAACAAGCACAGCTTTCCTTGATTGCATTGGATTATGTTTTGATGCATGAGATTCATGCACTGATTGATGCTGAATTAGTGATGATTGGTGAAAAATTCTATTTACCAACATTACGAGAACTCTGGAAAGGGCAGTTTTCAGATAAAGTTTTGCAATGTAAATTTTAATTTTCAAAAGCAGACTTCGAGTCTGCTTTTTTATACTTCGATTTATTTTAAATTGCTTAAATCTTAATCTACAAACAATTACAAGAATTTAGTGTCTGTATTTTTAAACGGCATATATATTGCTTATATGGATATAAATATTATTGCGGGAGAGAAGTTCTTCAATGAACTCGCCGAAGGAGCAACGACCCCGGAAACTCTCAGGCAGAAGGACTGTAATAATAGAAATACAATCTGGAGAGCAGTGCTCAACTTGTAGAAACATACGATAATTTTTCTTCTACGATTAACACTCACCGAAGGGGAAGGCTTAATGATTAATTGGTAATCATCTGCCAAAACTCTCAGGTACCATGACAGATGGGGCTAAGCATTATGAAATGTTATGCATTTCAAGGAGTTTGCTATGCCACATGTTGTTGTTATTGGTGCGGGGATTACGGGTGTAACGTCTGCTTATGAATTAATTAAATTGGGTTATGAAGTCACAGTGATTGATCGTCATTTATTTCCAGCCATGGAAACTTCATTTGCCAATGGTGGGCAGTTGTCTGCTTGTAACGCTGAGGTCTGGAATCAGAAGGCAACGGTGTTGAAAGGCATTAAATGGATGAGTAAGAAAGATGCACCTTTATTGCTCAATCCGTCTTTTAGTGTGCATAAGTATCGCTGGCTAGTCGAGTTTTTGACTCACATCAAGGACTATAAAGTAAATACAATTGAAACAGTTCGTTTGGCGTTGTTAGCAAGACAACGATTATTTGAAATTGCAGAAAAAGAGAATATTGCTTTTGATTTAGAAAAGCGTGGTATTTTGCATATGTACCACAGCAAAGAAGACTTTGATGTCGCAAAAAAAGTGAATGATGTTTTAGTGGAAGGTAAACTTGAACGTCATGCAATTACACCTGAAGAAATGAAGGCAATTGAGCCAAATTTAACTGGTGATTATTATGGTGGATATTACACAGCAGGCGATGCAACAGGTGATATTCATAAGTACTCTGTTGGTTTGGCGGAAAGAACGCAAGCGTATGGCGTGAAATATCGCTTTGGTTTGGATGTTGTTGATGTTAAATGTTTGCAAGATAAAGTGATTGTTAGCTGTAAAAAGAGTTCTGAGAATATGAACTCAAAAGCAGATGAGCAGACCATAATGGAAGCAGACTTAATCGTTGTGTGTGGTGGCGTTGGAAGTTACCAATTAGCCGATATGCTTGGTGATACTGTCAATGTCTATCCCGTAAAAGGATATTCAATTACAGTTCAGCTTAAAGATGAGCGAAGTGTAAAAAATGCGCCTTGGGTCAGCTTGCTAGATGAAAGTGCAAAGATTGTAACCTCAAGATTAGGCGTGGATCGTTTCCGTGTAGCTGGTACAGCGGAGTTTAATGGTTACAATCGGGATATTCGAGCAGATCGAATCCAACCTTTGATTAATTGGGTTAACCAAAATTTTGATATTTCAACTGAGCACGCTGTACCATGGGCGGGCTTACGTCCGATGATGCCAAATATGTTGCCTGTGGTGAAACAGGGGAAACATGCGCGAGTATTTTACAATACTGGGCATGGGCATTTAGGCTGGACTTTATCTGCCGCAACAGCGCTACTGATTAGCGAGGAAATTGCGCAAAAATTCCCAAGTTAAATATAAAAAGCCGATGTGAAAACATCGGCTTATATTGCATTTATTAATTAATCATACAAACGATATATTCCTGTAAAACGTTCACAACCTTTTTGTTCACTTTTTATAATTAATAAGGCTTTTTGAAAGTCAAATTGGTACTGGCACTTTTTTTCATTATCAATAATGAGATTCTTTTGTTCGGGAGTGGTGTAGGCAAGTAGAGATAAAGTTTGAGTCTCCACACGATTATTGGGATTACGATAAGCAATTCCTTCGATTTTTAACTTATCTTTATCCAGTTGATGAATCTGAATGTGAACAGGTTGTTTGGCTAAATCACCATGTTCAAATTTTAAATAGTGTTGTGTAAGCGTCTGATTCATTGAAGTATAAAAGTTTAAATCATCTAAACGAACATCAAATTGTTGCTGATAACAATTTTTAGATTTGCACTGTTGGATTTGATTAAGCCAAAGTTTTTGTGTGTCATGTAGTAGTTGAATTGGAGCATCAGTCACAAGATAAGCGGTTAAAAACTTATTATTCAGCTTAGTTCGTTGGTCTTGATATTGCTTAGAACAAATTTTTTTTTGCTCAGCATTCTGTGTTGTACAATTAATTGATGCGGCAAATACAAATGATGAGCAAAAACAACTCAATGTGATGATATAACCAGATTTCTTTAATTGATTTATTAAGGTGTTCAGCAGCATAATCACTTATATGTTCAGCCTAATTTGCTCACTGTACTATAGCGAAATAGAAAGCCTGAATACAAGATTTGTTCAGTATATTGTAAAAGGAAAATCATATGGTTGCTCAAATTCGTATTGGACAAGGAATTGATGTACATGCTTTTGAAGAAGGCAATTTCGTTACTTTAGCTGGGATTAAAATTCCGCATACGCATGGTTTAAAAGCCCATTCTGATGGTGATGTGGTGCTGCATGCGCTGTGTGATGCATTGTTGGGTGCATTGGCTTTAGGCGATATTGGACAACATTTTCCTGACACTGACCCAGAATATAAGGGTGCAGATAGTCGTGTATTGCTTAAGCATGTGTATCAGTTGATTCTGGATCGTGGTTATCATTTAAATAATGCTGATATCACAGTTGCGTGTGAACGTCCAAAGCTCGCAAAACATAATTTAGAAATGCGCCAAAGTATTGCTGATATACTTGAAGTCGATATCACTCAAATTAGTATCAAAGCAACGACAACGGAACAACTAGGATTTACAGGTCGCCAAGAAGGTATTTTAGCAACCGCAACTATCTTAATTTCACATCAAACAAGATGATGTACATTCGTTAATGATTGTTCAAGTTCAAGTGTTGCTTTACGACCTTGCAGTTGTAAAGTAATACTATGAATTAAACCTGTCCAAGTCTCATTCGGTTCCCAAATTTCGTGAAGTAATGCTTGGGCTGTGGGCATATCCATATCCATATAAAATTGACGATATAAATACATCAAACTACTTACACGCATGTTTTTGGCACAATGCAGCCAAACAATTTCATTTTGAACGAGATGAGCAATTAAATCTAAAACGAATAAGCATTGTTCTGCACAAGGAAGATCCCAATCAATAGGAATATGAATGTAGTTTAAGCCTAAATCCAAGCAGATTTGGTCTTGTTTAGCTAAATGATTTTCTGATTTGCTTGTCGCAAGATTGATTACTGTACTACAGCCATATTCTTTAATTTGCTGTAATTGTTCAGCGCTTGGCTGAGCAGAACTAAATAAATGCTCGTGCACCAAAGAAAAACTAGGAATTTCAGAAAGTGCTTGTTCGAGTGAAGTCATGATGTTCGCTTTGTAGTTATCAAAGTTTCAACCAAGAGGAGAAACTTCTTCTAATAAAAGATTTTTCTACTATAAGTGTTTTTATTTCAGTGTTCAATTTAGATTGGATAAATAAAAACAGCATCATGATGATGCTGTTTTCTTTAGCTATTTAGTCTTTCTTCAAATTCTCATTTAATAAGAATTCCATTAATGCTTTTTGAGCATGTAAGCGATTCTCTGCTTCATCCCAAACAACAGCATTTTTATGATCCAGCATGTGCTCAGAAATTTCTTCGCCACGGTGTGCGGGTAAGCAATGCATAAATAAACAATCTGGATGAGCCAGATCCATTAATTTTTCATTCACTTGGAAATCAGCAAATGCTTTTTCACGAAGCTTTTGTTCTTCTTCTTGCCCCATGCTTGCCCATACATCAGTTACGATCAGGTCAGCATTAACCGCAGCATCCTCAGCTTTATTGAACACTTCCACACAATCGGCAAATTCAGTCAAAAACTCAGGTTTTGGTTCATAACCTTCAGGTGCAGCAATTTTGAGTTTAAAACCCATCATATGTGCTGCTTCAATGTATGAATTACACATATTATTGCCATCGCCAATCCAAGCAACCGTTTTACCTTTAATGCTTCCACGGTGTTCTTGAAAGGTTTGCAAGTCAGCAAGTAATTGACATGGATGGTGGTCATCCGTTAATCCATTAATGACAGGAACTTTCGAATAAGAAGCAAAACGTTCAACAATATCATGGCCAAAAGTACGAATCATCACGATATCAAGCATGCTTGAAATGACACGTGCTGAATCCTCAATTGGCTCACCACGACCTAATTGAGTATCTCGTGGAGAAAGGAAAATTGCATTACCACCAAATTGGCAAATACCTGCTTCAAAAGAAATACGTGTACGTGTACTCGATTTCTCAAAAATCATTCCTAAGACTTTACCTACAAATGGTTGAAAAACCGTATTTGCATGTTGCATGCGTTTCAATTCTTGAGCACGGTCTAAAATACGTTGCAACTCTAAAGTTGAAAGGTCTCGTAAAGTCAGGAAATGCCGAAGCGCCATAGTTACTCCCACAATAATTATTGAATAAAAACAATAATTAATTGTTATTTAATGGGTGGTGATAAAAAAGGAATTGACTACTATACTACACCCCAAAAAAAATGCAAAAGAATTAAGGGCCTGTTGCCATTTTATCTATGGTTGCGACAGAGGACGTTTTTTAGACGATACAAGGCATGTTTTGCGAAATTTAGTGATCTAAATGAGAGAAACATAACGCAGTAGCGGCAAAGAATGTCCCTGTCCCAAAGGGTTGTGGCTAAAAATCCCTCATACTTCGTTATGAAACTTGGCAAGGGAATAGCCATTGCCTGCATTTCATGCCTTGTCTGATGAATTTTTAGCCTACAACGCAACTCATTTATAAAGTGGCAACAGGCCCTAGATTTTGATGAGCCTTTAAGAATAAATCAACGGAATAATTAATATAATCAGTTATTTCAGCGTCATTTGCTGATACTTCTAAACCCATTAAAAGTCGCCACTCAACATCACGTAAAATTCCGAAATACATCATGGCAGAGAAATGAGGGTTAGAGCAGTATATTTCATTGAGGTCGTGTGCCTGACCTAAAGCAAATGCAATCGTATTCTGTATATTTAAAGCACATTGGTCATAAAAATATTGCGCTAATTGTATGTCTTTTTGAGTTTGTTCTGTGAACATGCGCATAAAGGCAATATTTTCAGGTTGAATAATATGTTGATAAAAGCGTTTTAATGTTTGTACAAGGTATGTTCTTAAATTATTTTGTTCTGAAGTGTATGGAAAACAAACACCTTTAAAAAACACTTCACGACGATAATCACAAATCGCAGTAAAGAGACCTTCTTTGTTGCCAAAATATTTATAAATAGAAGCTTTTGAGCCACCTGCATGATTGACAATATCATCCAAGGAAACCGCATCATAACCTTTTTCAAGAAATAAATCGGTTGCACATAGTAATAAGGCAAGGCGACGTTCTTGACCACGACGAGTTTGAGGTTGTTCGCAACTTGGATAACAAATATCAGTCATTATATTCAATGAGTGTTGAGGCAATATTTTATTATAGCAAAAACCATATGTCTTGTATGGCTATGACATTAGATCATGTATCTAAACATCTCAATGTAAAAAAGCGAGTAATGTGATCATTACTCGCTTTTATGGACTGTTTATGATTTATGCTGAACGCACTTCATCGTCTTCATCATCGTCTGTTGAATCCATGCCAAGCTCTTTAAGTTTGCGAGTCAGCGTGTTACGGCCCCAACCTAAAAGCTCTGCTGCATGGCGTTTGCGACCACGTGTTTGTTGTAGGGCTGCATTAATCAAAGTGCGCTCAAACATTGGTGTTGCGATATCTAAAATTTTCATTTCACCATTTTTTAACTTTTGAATCGCCCATTGAGCTAGTAGCTCATCCCAATGATGTACAGCAATTCTTTCAACTAAAGCTGGGCTTGTAACTGATGCATCATTTGTCGACTTCTGTATAGCAACTTGTTTTAGCTCAGCAGGTAGATCTTCTGGATAGACTTCACGTCCAGTAATCATGACTGTTAACCAACGACAAGTATTTTCTAATTGACGAACGTTACCTGGCCAAGGGAGTTGCTGCATATAGTCAGTTGTTTCTGTACGTAAGATTTTAGGACTAACACCTAATTCTTTACCTGCACGCGCCAAGAAATGTTGCGCAAGCATAGGGATATCTTCACTACGATGAGCAAGTTTCGGAATATGAATGCGAATCACATTAAGGCGGTGGTACAAGTCCTCACGGAAACGACCTTCATTCACTAACTTCTCTAAGTCTTGGTGAGTTGCGGCTACAATTCGGACATCAACTTTAACTGGAATATGTCCACCAACACGGTAGAACTCGCCATCAGCAAGCACACGGAGTAAGCGTGTTTGTGTTTCAAAAGGCATATCACCAATTTCATCAAGAAATAATGTACCGCCGTTGGCTTGCTCAAAGCGACCTTGATGCTGAGTATTTGCACCTGTAAATGCACCTTTTTCATGCCCAAATAACTCAGTTTCGATCAAGTCTTTTGGAATGGCAGCCATATTGAGTGCAATAAATGGTTTGGCACGACGAGGGGAATGCTTGTGTAATGCATGTGCGACAAGTTCTTTACCTGTACCTGATTCACCATTTATAAGAACCGTGATATGGGATTGAGATAGACGTCCAATGGCACGAAACACCTCCTGCATTGCAGGTGATTCACCAATAATTTCGGTTGATTGTAAAGGTGTCGTTGCTTTGGTTGCTTCTTGTTGTTGCAATTTATTGATATGTAAAATAGCACGATTCACTAATGCTAAAGCTTCATCGATATCAAATGGTTTTGGTAAATACTCAAATGCACCAGTTTGGTAACTTGAGACGGCAGATTCTAAATCAGAATGTGCTGTCATGATGATGACAGGTAGATCTGGATGCGTATTTTTAACTTTAGACAAGAAAGTTAAGCCATCAATTCCAGGCATACGAATATCTGTCAAAATGACATCGGGTGCAGCATCATGCAAACGTTCGAGCGCTGTTTGTGCTTCTTCAAAGTTGGTGACGTCAAAACCTTCTTCTTTAAAAGTTTTTTCGAGTACCCAACGCATGGCACGATCATCATCAATTACCCAAATTTTATTTCGTGACACGGTCTGACTCCCAAGGTAAATATAAGCTAAATATGGTTTTTCCTGGAACGGACTGACATTCGATCATTCCGTTGTGTTGATGCATGATGTTTTGCGCGATACTGAGGCCAAGCCCTGTTCCCTTTGCCCGCCCAGTCACAAGAGGGTAAAATACAGACTCTAATATGCTTTCTGGAACACCTGGTCCATTGTCTTCAATATCAATTCTTATCGATGAGCGATTCAGAACACCGTTAATTGTGACTAAGCGTTGAATGCGCGTTCTTAAAATCAGCTCTGGTTCTGAATCGACAAAAAAATCTTTATTTTCAGTCATTGCTTGCACAGCATTTACGCTGATATTGAGCATGACTTGAATCAGTTGATCACGGTCAGCCATCACATCAGGTAACGACAGGTCGTAATCACGAGTAATCTTAATTTTTTTCTTCGTTTGATTGACAATAAGTGAACGAACGCGCTCTAAAGGTTCATGTACATTAACCAGCTCATAGCTTGGTAATTGACGTGAACCAAGCATGGTATCTGCGAGATTGGTTAAGCGATCGACTTCACTAATAATAATGTCGGTAAACTCACGATAGCTTTCATCATTTAAGCTACGAGCAAGTAATTGTGTTGCACCACGAATACCCGCTAAAGGATTTTTAATTTCATGTGCCACACCACGGACTAGTTGGCGTGCGACTTGATGTTGTTGTACTAAATTTTCTTCTTTAGAAATTTTCAACATTCGATCAATTGGATTGAGTTCGATTAATAAAAGTGGGTGATAACTTTTACCTGCATTTAGTTGTGAGACCGTATAATCCACATGAATGGCTTTAAAGTTTACGTTAATCACCGCTTCACGGCGTGTGTAATGCTGTCCACTTTCTAGTGTATGTAATAAAGCCTCGTGGGTATTAAAGGTATCATCATGGGCATGCAGTAAATTTAATACAGGTTGACCTGATGCGCGTAACAGGCTGACATCAAATAATGCTTCACAAGCCGAATTTAAATAAAAAATATTAAGCCTACTATCGACCAATAATATGGCAGTGGTCAGATTATCTACGAGCAGTCGATAGTCGATAGTGTTATGTTGATCCATTTGTGAATCGTCCTGTATTAAAATGGCGCAATAAATATATGTATAAATGAATAGCCATTCATGTCTAAGGTTTATGTAATGCAAAATATAAGCCAACTTTTGATGGGCTAAATTTCAACAACTTAGTTAAAAGATCTGCTTTTTATGCTGTATTTTTCACACAGATGCAGTTTTATCTGGATTCTATAATGTTCTAAATTGGTGCAGTGTGGGATTTTATTTAAAATATTGGTTGTATTTTGGTGCATTGATTAAACTGTGCAATCCCCACCTGTTTTTATCGCGCGAAAAGTCATACAATACGCCGATTCAAGTGGAGCGCAGATTCATGAAGACCCCCAAAGTCGGTTTTGTATCTTTAGGTTGTCCTAAGGCATTGGTAGATTCTGAACGAATTTTAACCCAGTTAAAAACTGAAGGTTATCAAGTGGCATCAGATTATGACGGTGCGGACCTTGTTGTTGTGAATACCTGTGGTTTTATTGAGTCTGCGGTACAAGAGTCGCTCGATGCGATTGGTGAGGCCATGAGCGAAAACGGTCGTGTGATCGTTACTGGTTGCTTAGGTAAAGATGAAGATAAAATCCGCCAAATGCACCCAAATGTGCTTAAAGTTACAGGGGCGGCAGCTTATCAAGATGTAATGGAAGCTGTACATGAATATGTACCAGCTCCTCCAAAACATAACCCATTTATTGATCTAGTCCCAGAACAAGGTGTGCGTCTAACACCAAAACATTATGCTTATTTAAAAATATCAGAAGGCTGTAACCATCGTTGTACTTTCTGCATTATCCCAAGTATGCGTGGTGATTTAGTTTCTCGTCCTGTGGGTAGTGTGTTAGATGAAGCAGCAGCATTAAAACGTGCTGGTGTAAAAGAAGTATTGGTTATTTCTCAAGATACTTCTGCTTATGGTGTCGATACCAAATACAAGTTGGACTTTTGGAATGGTCAACCTGTAAAAACTAAGTTCTATGATATGTGTGAAGCACTTGGTCAGCTTGGTATTTGGGTGCGTTTACATTATGTTTATCCGTACCCACATGTCGATGCAGTTATTAACCTAATGGCACAAGGGAAAATTCTGCCATATTTAGATATTCCTTTTCAGCATGCCAGTCCGCGCATTTTAAAATTGATGAAGCGACCAGCCCATAGCGAAAATACATTAGAGCGTCTGAAATTGTGGCGTGAAAAATGCCCTGAATTGGTGATTCGCTCAACTTTTGTTGTGGGTTTCCCTGGTGAAACTGAAGAAGATTTCCAAATTCTATTAGAATGGTTAAAAGAAGCTCAATTAGATCGTGTGGGCTGTTTTACTTATTCGCCAGTAGAGGGTGCGACAGCGAATGATCTTCCTGATCATGTGCCAGAAGAGATCAAGCAAGATCGTTATGAGCGTTTCATGGAAGTTCAGCAAGCAATTTCTGCTGCAAAACTACAAAAACGTATTGGTCAGACGATGACGGTATTGGTTGATAGCTTGGAAGAAGAATTTCCAGTTGCTGTTGCGCGTTCATATGCAGAAGCACCTGAAATCGATGGCAACGTATTTGTTGAAGATATTGATAAGAGTGTGATTAAAGCGGGTGATTTGCTCGAAGTCGAAATCACGGATGCAGATGAATATGATTTATTTGCTAAGTTGATTCAGATTAAATCTGCTTGATATTGAATTAAATTGAAGAAATTTTGAGATTGGTCGGTTTGGAGTAAAGGTATGTCAGCTTCTAAAAATCCACGTTATGCACGAATCTTGCTAAAGCTTTCTGGTGAAGCTTTAGCAGGCAATAAAGATATGGGTATTGATGCCCAAGTATTAGATCAGATGTCACTTTCAATTGCACACTTGGTTGGTTTGGGTGTGCAGGTTGGTATTGTTGTGGGTGGTGGTAACTTATACCGTGGTAGTCAGTTGCAAAAAGATGGGCTTGTAGGTCGCGTAACAGGTGACCAAATGGGGATGTTGGCAACTGTAATGAATGGTTTGGCAATGCGTGATGCATTAGTGCGCCGTAATATCAAAACACGTTTAATGTCAGCACTTCCAATTGGCACGGTTGTTGAATCTTACTCAAGTCGTGATGCAATTCGCCACCTAAGCCAAGGTGAAGTTTGTGTATTTGTTGCGGGTACAGGTAATCCATTCTTTACCACAGATACAGCTGCTTGCTTACGTGGTATTGAAATTGAAGCAAACCTCATCTTAAAAGCAACTAAAGTTGATGGTGTTTATAATAAAGATCCAAGTAAATATGATGATGCGGTTAAGTATGATAATTTAACTTTCGATCAAGTACTTGATGAAAAGTTGGGTGTAATGGATCTTACAGCAATTTGCTTATGCCGTGATCATAATGTCCCATTACAAGTATTCGATATGAATAAATCGGGTGCTTTACTTTCTGTGGTCATGGGTGAAAAAGAGGGCACTCACGTTACGAATTAATGTACGTGCCTTAGAAAGCACTCTATACTAATGTTTAATATTTTGTAATACATCAGGAATAAGTAAGGAAGATCATATGATTAACGATCTCAAAAAAGACAGCGAACAGCGCATGCAGAAAACCCTTGAATCTTTGGAGCAGGGCTTTGCAAAAGTTCGTACTGGACGTGCTCACCCATCTATCTTAAATGGCGTGATGGTTCCTTACTATGGTTCGGATGTTCCACTGAATCAGGTGGCGAACGTGGGTGTTGAAGATTCACGTACCTTAATCGTTCAGCCATTTGAACGTAACATGGTGTCTGCGATTGATAAGGCCATTCGTGAAAGTGATTTGGGTTTAAACCCGATTACCACTGACTCGATTCGTGTGCCATTGGCTGCCTTAACTGAAGAAACGCGCCGTGACATGCAGAAAGTTGCACGTTCAGAAGCTGAAAATGCTAAGGTTGCCATCCGTAATATCCGCCGTGATGTGTTGGGTGACATCAAGGCCTTGTTGAAGGAAAAAGAAATTTCTGAAGATGATGAGCGCCGTGCAGGTGATGATATCCAGAAAATCACAGATAAGTTTGTTGCGGAAGTAGACAAACGTCTTGCAGTCAAAGAAGCAGAATTGATGAAGGTCTGATTATATGACCTCACAAGAAGAACAACTTCTTCCTCAGCATGTTGCCATCATTATGGATGGCAACAATCGTTTTGCCCAAAAAAATCAGATGCAAAAAGGCGATGGACACCGTGAGGGTAAAAATATCCTTGACCCCATTGTTGAGCACTGTAAACACGTGGGTGTAAAAGCCTTAACTGTTTTTGCGTTCTCAAGTGAAAACTGGAATCGTCCGCAGTACGAAGTCGATTTACTCATGAAATTGTTGGAAGAAACCATCCATGAGCAATTGCCACGTATGGAAAAGTTTAATATTGCTCTACGCTTTATTGGTGACCGATCACGTCTCTCAGATCATTTAAGTGATTTGATGGAATATGCAGAACAAAAAACATCCGCCTTTGATTCCATGACCTTAACTATTGCGATTAGCTATGGTGGTATGTGGGACATGGCCCATGCAGCAAAATGTATTGCTCAAGATGTTCTTGCTGGGAAAGTTCAAACAAATCATATAAATGTTGATTTATTTGATAAATATGTCAGTCTAAATGACTTACCTGCCGTAGATTTATTAATACGTACAGGTGGAGATTATCGTTTATCTAACTTCTTACTTTGGCAAGCGGCATATGCAGAATTGTATTTTACAGAAACTTTATGGCCAGAGTTTAAGGTCGAAGAATTGGATTACGCATTTCGTGTTTTTTCAGGACGTGAACGACGTTTCGGTAAGACGACAGAACAGATTCAACAAGCGAAAATAGAGAATTAATAATGTTAGAGCGGATTATTACCGCATTGGTGTTAGTTGCTGTTGTTTTAAGTTGCATGTTTGCGACGCAATCACATTATCCAATGTTTGTGCTTATGATTTTAGCAGCTGGGGTTGCAGGCTATGAGTGGTTTAAGCTTATGCCTCATAAAGAAGCTATTGTTTCAAAACCTAAGGCTTGGATATATGGTATATGTGTAGCATCGGTTTCAACACTCGCATTATTTTTTGATGATGTTGCATTGTTGCTATGGGCAGCATCTATTCTTACGTGGCTAGGTAGTATTTACTGGGTTAAAAACTTTCCAGAATCAGATAATTGGTACAATGTATCATTATATGTAATTGGTTTTATTCTAATTTCTGCAGCAGTGACTGCGCTTTATGCAGTTTGGCATAGCTCACCTTGGTGGCTGATGTATTTGTTCTTGTTGGTTTGGGGGGCAGATAGTGGTGCATATTTTGTTGGTCGTAAATTGGGTAAAAGAAAACTTGCTCCTACGGTAAGCCCAAATAAATCGGTTGAGGGATTGTATGGTGGTATTGCAACAACAGTTGTGATTATGTTGGTTGTACAACATTTTTATTTAGACTTAACTGTAATACAGCTTATCTTATTCCTGATTCTTTCTATTATTACCGTTTTTGCATCAGTATTAGGTGACTTGTTTGAGTCAATGATCAAACGTCGTGCAGGCATTAAAGACTCAGGTCGTGTACTTCCTGGGCATGGTGGAGTATTAGATCGAATTGATTCACTTCTTGCGGCATCGCCTATTTTTGCAACTGGTATGTATGTATTGGTAAAACTTATTGGTGTAGATCTATAAATGACACAGGCTGTTTGTATATTGGGTGTTACGGGCTCTATTGGGCAAAGTACCTTAAAAGTATTGGCACGACACCCAGACCAATACTCTGTTTATGCGGTTTCTGCATATAGTCGTTTAGATGAACTGGTAGAAATATGTAAAAAATACAGCCCTAAAATAGTGGTTGTTCCGAAAATAAAAGCTTTAGAACTAGAGCAACGTTTAAATCAAGAAAACCTAAAAAATATTGAAATTTTAACAGATGAAGCGGGTTTGATAGCGATTGCTGAACACGATGAAGTTGATATTGTTATGGCTGCAATTGTCGGTGCTGCTGGTTTATTACCAACACTTGCCGCAGTCAAAGCGGGAAAACGAGTGTTACTTGCAAACAAGGAAGCCTTAGTGATGTCAGGTGACATCATGATGCAGGCAGCACGTGATCATAATGCTTTATTGCTTCCTGTCGATTCAGAGCATAATGCGATCTTTCAGTCATTACCACATAATTATTTACAGATTGAGAGAACAGGTGAGCCACAACTTGGAGTGTCTCAGGTTTTATTAACAGCTTCTGGTGGTCCATTTCTTAATCATTCTTTAGAACAATTACATGATGTAACGCCTCAACAGGCGTGTAAGCATCCAAATTGGTCGATGGGGCAAAAAATTTCGGTAGATTCAGCGACTTTAATGAATAAAGGTTTGGAATTGATCGAAGCGTGTCATTTGTTTTCAATATCAGAACATTTTGTTACAGTTGTTGTTCATCCACAGAGTATTATTCATTCCATGGTGCAATATGTGGATGGATCAACTTTGGCACAAATGGGTAACCCAGACATGTGTACGCCAATTGCGCACGCATTGGCATGGCCGCAACGATTAAAGACGGATGTTCCTGCTTTAAATCTGTTTGAAACAGCTCAATTAAATTTTCAGGCACCTGATAATATTAAGTTTCCAGCTTTAAATTTAGCTCGTCAAGCAATGCGTGAGGGTGGGTTGGCTCCTACAATTCTGAATGCTGCCAATGAAATCGCGGTCGCTGCATTTTTAAATCGGCAAATTCGATTCACTGAAATTACGCAAGTGGTCGAGCATACTTTACAAGCTGTACAAAATGCTAAAGCAGAAAGCATAGACATCATTTTGCAGACTGATATGATCGCAAGAGGTAATGCAGAGAAGTACATCGTGGGTATAGGGGGTTAAATCGTATGAGCGCACTATTTATGATTGTTGCGGCGATTTTATTATTAGGCCCACTGATCGCGATTCATGAGTTTGGTCATTATTGGGTCGCACGTAAATTAGGTGTTAAAGTTTTAGTCTATTCTATTGGCTTTGGACCCACTTTGCTTAAATGGCAATCGAAAAAATCAGGTATACAATACCAGCTTTCTGCATTGCCACTTGGTGGTTATGTCAAAATGTTGGATGAGCGTGAAGGTAATGTTGCTGAGCAAGATTTACCTTATGCGTTTAATCGTCAGTCACCTTGGAAACGTATTGCAATTGTTGCTGCTGGACCGCTGATTAATCTTATTTTTGCTGTTTTATTGTTTTGGATTTTGTTTTTACCAGCTCAGGAACAATTAAATACACGTATTGGTAAGATTGTACCAAATACACCTGCTGCTCAAGTCAATTTACATGTTGGCGATAAAGTAGTCATGGTTGATGGTCAAACGACACCGACATGGGAAAAACTAAACTACGCTTTAGTTAATCGTGTTGGAGAGACAGGTCAGGTTTCAATTGTCGTTGAGCGTACTGGAACTGAAAAACAGTTTAGTTTACCGATTAAAGATTTTCTAAAAGATCAGAGCCAATCGCCTTTGGATGAGTTAGGGTTTTTACCTTATCGTCCTGTGATTCCAGCGATCGTAAAAGAACTGAGTACTGATGGTGCTGCAATACGTCAAGGTATGAAAGTCGGAGATAAAATTGTTGCGATTAATAACGTTGCAATGAAAGATTGGTTTGATGTCGTTGATGTTGTACAAAATTCACCTGAAAAACTCTTAAATATTGATGTGCTACGTCAAGGCAAACTGGTTCATTTACAAGTGATGCCTCAAGGCCAACGTGACAATATGGGTAATATGAGTGGTGTTCTTGGAGTAAAAAGTGATGCAGGTAAAATCACAATTCCGAATGAATATAAACAAACTATTCAGTATTCACCTGTAGAAGCTTTCGGGGTTGCTGTTGAAAAAACAACACAATTGTCAGGTATGATTTTTAGTTCGATTACGAAAATGGTACGTGGCCTAATTGGATTGGATAACTTATCAGGTCCTATTACGATTGCTAAAGTTGCAGGACAGAGTGCTGAAATGGGGTGGCAAACCTTTATTTCTTTTATGGCATTGATGAGTGTTAGTTTAGGAATTTTAAATTTATTACCAATACCGATGCTTGATGGCGGTCATTTAGTTTATTACTTTATTGAAGCAATACGTGGTAAACCTGTTTCTGAACAAATACAGATGTTTGGTCTAAAAGTTGGTATGGTACTGCTCGGTAGCATGATGCTTTTGGCTTTATTTAACGACTTCATGCGTTTATAAAAAACGCAAACGGAATTTAACTTACTGGAAAATATATGGGCATGCGTCACACACATTTATTAATGCCTTTGGCACTGGTTAGTGCGATGGCAGTGGTACAACAAGCATACGCAGCAGATGAGTTTCTTGCACAAGATATACGAATTGATGGCCTCGTGCGTTTAACACCTGCAAGTATCTATTCTATGTTACCAATAAATAGTGGCGATAGAGTAAGTGATCCAATGATTGCTGAGGCGATACGTAGTTTATATGCTTCAGGTTTATTTGATGACATTAAAGCTTATAAAGAAAAAGACGTATTAGTGTTTAAAGTTGTAGAGCGTCCAATCATTTCAAAATTGGAATTCAAAGGCAATAAACTTATCCCTAAAGAAGCCTTAGAACAGGGCTTAAAAAAAATGGGTATTGCTGAAGGCGAAGTGTTCAAGAAATCTGCATTACAGATTATTGAGACTGAGCTTGAGCAGCAATATACTCAGCAAGGTCGTTATGATGCAGATGTAACGATTGATACTGTTGCTAGACCAAATAACCGTGTTGAGCTCAAGCTTAATTTTAATGAAGGTACTGCTGCAAAAGTATTTGATATTAATATCATTGGTAATACTGTATTTAGTGATAGTGATATTAAGCAGGCTTTTGCAGTCAAAGAAAGTGGTTGGGCTTCAATTGTTACACGTAATGATCGTTATGCACGTGAAAAAATGGCAGCAAGCTTAGAAGCATTGCGTGCTTTATATCTGAATAAAGGTTATATCAACTTTAATATTATCAATTCACAACTCAACATCAGCGAAGATAAAAAACATATCTTCATTGAGGTGTCAGTTGATGAAGGTAGTCAGTTTAAGTTTGGTGAAAGTAAATTTTTAGGTGATGCACTCTATAAACCTGAAGAATTAAAAGCACTAAAATTATATAAAGATGGTGAAACTTATTCACAAGAAAAAGTAAATGCCGTTAAGCAATTGCTACTACGTAAGTATGGTAATGCAGGTTATTACTATGCAGAAGTGAATGTTGTACCTGAAATTAATAATCAAACAGGGATTGTGAATCTAAATTATTATATTAACCCTGGTCAGCAAGTCACTGTTCGTCGTATTAACTTTACTGGAAATAGTAAAACAGCGGATGAAGTATTACGTCGTGAAATGCGCCAAATGGAAGGTGCTTTAGCAAGCAATGAAAAAATTGATTTGTCAAAAGTGCGTTTAGAACGTACAGGTTTCTTTAAAACTGTTGATGTAAAGCCAGTTCGTGTACCTAACTCTCCTGACCAAGTAGATTTAAATGTAAATGTGGAAGAGCAACATTCAGGTACAACGACACTTGCTGTTGGTTATTCTCAGAATGGTGGTATTACTTTCCAAGCAGGTTTAAGCCAAACCAACTTTATGGGTACTGGAAACCGTGTTGCGATTGATTTATCTCGTTCTGAAACACAAGACTATTATAACTTAAGTGTAACGGATCCATATTTTACTATTGATGGCGTGAGTCGTGGTTACAACGTTTATTATCGAAAAACGAAGTTAAGTGAGAATTATAACGTCAATAACTATGTTACAGATAGCGTCGGTGGTAGTTTAAGTTTTGGTTATCCAATTGATGAAAATCAGAGTATTAGTGCGTCTTTAGGTATCGATGAAACTAAAGTAAGAACAGGTCCAAGTGTATCTACATACATTCGTGATTATTTGTTGGCAAATGGTGGTAAAGCAACTGCACAGAACACTTATTGTCCTGAAGACCAATTAGATAAAGATTTAGATGGTAACTATACAGGTAAATGTAAACCAGGTGGTGAGATTACTTATAATAGTGCTTTCGAGGGTAGTTTCCTAACTTATACTTTGAATTTAGGTTGGTCTTATAACACCTTGAACAGACCACTTTTTCCGACGTCAGGTATGTCGCACCGTGTTGGTCTAGAAGTAGGCCTTCCAGGTAGTGATGTTGACTATCAAAAAATGACTTATGATGCTCAGGCATTCAAATCATTACCTATGGGTTTTGTGCTTAGAGGTTATGGTAAATTAGGTTATGGTAATGACCTACCATTCTATAAAAACTTCTATGCGGGTGGTTATGGATCAGTCCGTGGCTATGATAACAGTTCATTAGGTCCTAAATACCCAAGTGTAATTTTCCAAGCAACTGGTAAAAATGACCCGAGTCCAGAAGAAGTTGGGGGGAATGCTTTAGTTCAATTTGGAACAGAATTGGCACTTCCTTTACCATTTAAAGGAGATTGGACGCGTCAAGTTAGACCTGTGCTTTTTGCCGAGGGTGCTCAAGTATTTGATACGCAATGTGACGTACCAAAAGGTAATATATTAGTAGGTGCTAGTACGGTTGATATCAAACAATATTGTAATGATAACTACAAGTTCGATTTTGGTAATATGCGTTATAGCGTTGGTGCTGGTTTCACATGGATTACGATGATTGGTCCATTATCATTAAGTTATGCTTATCCACTTAATGATAAGAGTGGTGATAATACCAAATCTATTCAATTCGAAATTGGTCGTACTTTCTAAGTACGGCCCTTAAGCTCTTAAAATATAAAAGGACGAAATAATGAAAAAATTAACGATGTTGATGTTAGGCTTAGGTTTAACGGTTTCTGCTATGACGAATGCTGCTGGTATAGGTGTTGTTGATCTAGCTCGCGTAGTTGAAAGTAGCACATATCTTAAACAACAAAATGCTGCTCTTGGCCAATCAGTTAAACCAACATCGACACGATTAGAACAATTAGGCAAAGAATTGGAAACTATGCAGCAAAAAGCGCAAACTGATGGTCCTAAGATGAATCAAGCAGATATTCAAAAAATGACTGCGCAGTATCAAGCTAAGTTAAATGAGTTCAATACAACTCAACAGGGTTTACAGACTAAAGTACAGTCTACATTACAGTCAATGAACACTGCATTTGAAGGAAAAGTGAAGCAAGTCGCTGAGCAATTAAGAAAAGAAAATAATTTAGATCTTATTTTGAATAAAAATTCAACAATTGCCTCTGACGCTCAGTATGATTTAACTGATAAAATGATCCAAAAGGTTAACGCACTGAAATAATCAATGAATAGACGTATTTATCGTTTAGAAGAAATAGCTCATCTTGTAAAAGGTGAGCTTTTTGGTGATAAAGATTTTAAAATTTCTAATTTGTCTAGTTTGGAACAGGCACAAAATCATCACATTTGTTTTGTAAATGGTGAAAAATATTTAGCACAAGCTGAAGCAAGCGAAGCAGGTGTTTATATTGTGACAACTGCATTAAAACAACAATTATCATCGAAGCAAAATTTTATCGTTGTAGAAAATCCTTATCTCGCTTTTGCAACTCTTACACATTTATTTGAGAAGAAAGTTTCTCAAAGAGGTATCGAAAGTACTGCTCAAATTCATCCTTCTGCGATCGTGGCTGATAATGCTTATATAGGACACTATGCTGTCATTGGTGAGCATTGTGTTATTGGACATAATACAATTATCCAAGCACATGCTTTTATTGATGATGATGTTGAAATTGGTAACGACTGTTTCATTGATGCGCATGTCACGATTACTGGCGGTGCAAAGTTAAAAGATCGGGTTCGTATTCATGCGAATACGGTGATTGGATCAGAAGGTTTTGGTTTTGCACCTTATCAAGGAAAATGGCACCGTATTGCTCAACTCGGTTCGGTAAGAATCGGTAATGATGTCCGTATTGGTTCAAATTGTAGTATTGATCGTGGCGCATTAGATGACACAATTTTAGCAGATGGCGTCATTATTGATAACCTTGTGCAAATTGCTCACAATGTTCAAATTGGAGAGAACACTGCGATTGCAGCAAATTGTGGAATCGCAGGAAGTGCGAAAATTGGCAAAAACTGTATTATGGGTGGGGCATCAGGCGTTGTTGGCCATCTTGAAATTACCGATAACGTCACTCTTACCGCAATGTCAATGGTCACAAAAAATATTTCTGAGCCTGGAACGTATTCTTCTGGAATGGGATTATTTGAAAATAGTCATTGGAAAAAGACAATTGTTCGCTTAAGACAATTAGCAGATGTGCCATTGACCCAAATCACTAAAAGGCTTGATCATATGCAAGCTCAATTAGAGTCCCTTGAATCAACCTTTAAGTTACGTAAATAATTTATTATGACTGAGTCTACATCTCCAGCATTTACAATGCCTAAATTACCCATGGATATTCTTACGATTCGTGAATATTTACCGCATCGTTATCCTTTTTTACTTGTTGATAGAGTTACAGAAATAACTGAGAATAGTATTGTCGGCTATAAAAATGTCTCTATTAATGAAGAGTTTTTGCAAGGTCATTTCCCGACATACCCGATTATGCCGGGTGTGTTGATTATTGAAGCGCTTGCCCAGGTCTCAGGAATATTAGGCTTTGTATTGACAAATCAAAAGCCAAAAGAAGGATCATTGTTCTTATTTGCTGGCGCAGAAAAAGTAAGATTTAAGAAACAAGTTGTTGCTGGTGACCAGCTTGTCTTAAAATCAGAACTAGTGATGCAAAAACGTGGCATTTACAAGTACAATTGCAAGGCTAGTGTCGACGGTATTGTCGCTGCAACAGCCGAGATCATGATTTCCCACCAAAAAATTGAGCAGACATGAGTAGTCAAAACCTAATTCACCCAACCGCAATTATTGACCCATCTGCAGAAATTGCATCTGATGTACAAATTGGACCGTATTGTATTGTTGGTCCAAATGTAACGATTGATGCTGGGACTAAATTACGTTCACATGTGGTAATTGGCGGTTTTACGAAAATTGGAAAAAATAATGATATTTTTCAGTTTTCGAGTGTCGGTGAAATTTGCCAAGATTTAAAGTATCAAGGTGAAGAGACATGGCTAGAGATTGGGGATAATAACTTTATTCGTGAACATTGTACTTTGCATAGAGGTACGGTTCAGGATAACGCAATAACAAAAATTGGCAGTCATAACTTATTCATGGTGAATACCCATATTGCGCATGACTGTGTAATTGGTGATCACAATATTTTTGCCAATAATGTAGGCGTTGCAGGTCATGTCCATGTCGGCAATCATGTTATTGTAGGCGGTAATGCGGGTATTCATCAGTTCTGTCGTATTGATTCATATAGCATGATTGGTGGAGCAGCTTTAATTCTTAAGGACGTTCCTGCTTACGTGATGGCATCTGGTAATCCTGCACATGCATATGGTATGAATATTGAAGGCATGCGACGCAAAGGTTGGACTCGAGACACGATTCAGGGTTTAAGAGAAGCATATAAGCTGATTTATAAGGCTGGTTTAACCACTGAGCAAGCGATTGAACAGATTCGTAGCGACATACTGACGAAGACGCCTGAAGCACAATTGTTTATTGATTCACTCGAAAAGTCTACACGCGGTATTGTCCGTTAAAATTTACAAAAATAAAAAAAGACACCGAGGTGTCTTTTTTAATATTCTAATTTTCTGCTTCGATGAATTGTTGTCGATATTGCTTGGGTGATACTTCAAAAGTTCGTTTGAATGCTTGGCTAAAGGCTGTTTCAGAAGAATAGCCCACTTTATTTGCAATCAGATGAATGGAGTAATTACTTTTACGTAAATATTGGCTTGCTAAGCGCATACGATGTTGTTGTAGATAAGCCAAGGGAGATTCTCCGATCACCTCATGAAATAAACTTGCAAATTTTGAACGCGACATGCAGCATTGTTCTGCAAGGGTTTCAACTGTCCATGCATCTTCAGGATGGTTATGAATTGCAGCAAGGCTATTGCTGAGCTCAGGATGATTTAAAGCGCTTAGCCATCCATGTTGATTTGAGATCTGTTGAATATGATCTCTGATACATTTGATCAATAAAATATTTACAAGATGATCAATAATAATATCTCTGCCAGCCTGAATATTTTGTGTCTCTAATGCTAAAAAGTGTAAACCAATTTGTAACCATTCAGGTGCTGTATTTTCTCCGTGTTGAATATGAATGATTGAAGGTAACGCTTGAATAAAAGGGCGCGCCATGATGGTGTCAATCTGACAACGAACACTTAAAATAAGATTTTTCTCTGACGAATCTGTACCGAATTCAATAGCATCTTCTTTGTGTCCATCAAACAATTTTGAAATATCGACTGCATTCACAAGCTTTGTGATGGAGTTATCGGCACCCGTATGTGCTGTTCCAGAAGGAATTAGGACAATTTCACCAGCATGAGCAGTTAAACTATTTTGTGAATCAATTTGAATGAAAACTGAACCAACTAAAACAATGTATACGATAAGTGCTGTTTGATCTTGGCACGTAAAACTCCATTCTCCTTGAGTTTTCAAGTAGATATATTCCGTATGGTTTAAATGAATATCAGCAAATATTTTACTTAAAGCATCCATATGATTTTTAAATTATGTATTCATTGTAAATTATAGAGAGCTATCCCAATAACTCAATATGTGTTTTTAGGACAAAAACATGGAAGATTATGCCAAAGACTTTGACATAGCTTTTTTGGACGCTTGCAACTGTCATGAAACTCATAATTCATCAAAATATACATATATACAAAGACATGGATAAGATGATGAATGCACCAGTAAATGTTGAGCAAGAACTTACGCCAGTAAGCATTTCAAAATCGAAAACTGAATTGGATCGTAAACGTTATTTATGGGCAATTAGCCCAGCTTTACCTGCAATTGGAATTGGCATTTTAGCAGGTTATCAATTTGCACCTCGTCCATTCAAAAAGATTTTTGCGCTGGGTGGTCCAATCGTTCTACATATTGTGATCCCAACAATTGATACTCTTATTGGTAAAGATGCAAATAACCCAACAGATGAAGACATTAAACTGCTAGAGAAAGACCCATATTATTCTCGCCTGGTTAAAAGTTTTATCCCGTTGCAATATGCGGCGAATGTGTATGCATGCTACCTATCAAGCTGTAAAGAAACATCTTTCATTGATAAAGTTTTGCTTGGCATTTCAATGGGGGCAGTGAATGGTATTGCGATTAATACCGCACATGAACTCAGCCATAAGCATGACCGTATAGACCATATTCTTTCTCATCTTGCTCTTGTACCAACAGGATATAACCATTTCCGTGTAGAGCATCCTTATGGGCACCATAAACGTGCTGCAACACCAGAAGATCCAGCATCTTCCCAGATGGGTGAAACATTCTATGAGTTTTGGCCACGTACAGTCATTGGTTCTTTCAAATCTGCTATTGAAATTGAAACTAATCGTTTGAAACGTAAAGGTAAAAAATTTTGGTCAACTGAAAATGAATTATTGCAAGGCTGGGGAATGAGTGCTGCTTTTCATGGTTCAATGATCGGATTATTCGGTAAAGGTGTAATTCCTTACTTAGCGACTCAAGCTTTTTACGGTATTAGCTTGTTTGAAATCATTAATTATATTGAACATTATGGTTTAAAACGTCAAAAAGATAAGAATGGTAAATATGAACGTACGATGCCAGAGCATAGCTGGAACAATAACAATATTGTGACCAACTTATTCTTGTATCAATTACAGCGTCATTCAGATCATCATGCTTATCCAACACGTCCATTCCAAGCACTGCGCCATTTTGATGAAGCACCAGAATTACCTAGTGGTTATGCAACAATGTTATTACCAGCATTAATTCCACCACTATGGTCAAAAATGATGGATAAGCGTGTATTTGATCACTACAAAGGTGATTTGAATAAAGCCAATATCTATCCAAAACGTCGTGCAAAACTATTTAAGAAATTTGGTGTCTTGGATCAATCTTTAGTTGAAACTTCAGTTGAAGCCGTGGCAGCCGAATAACTTAAAACTTTCCCAAAGCAGAAGCATTGATCATTCATAGTCAGTGCTTTTTTCTTGTATTAAAAATTTAAAAAACAAAAGTTTTTGCATCATGTTGCTGTATATCTATAAAGAGTACTTAAAAATAATTGTGTAATGACAGCATGAGGCAATGATGACAAAACATTATGATTATATTGCGATTGGTGGTGGTAGTGGTGGAATTGCATCAGTTAACCGTGCTGCGATGTATGGGAAGAAATGCGCCTTGATTGAAAAGGCTGAAATTGGTGGAACCTGCGTCAATGTCGGCTGTGTGCCTAAAAAAGTTATGTGGTATGCGGCACATATTGCTGAATCAATTCAAAAATATGGTCCTGATTATGGCTTTAACAGTAAAGTTGAATCTTTCGATTGGCAGACACTGGTCAAAAATCGTCAATCTTATATAGAACGTATTCATCAGTCCTATCAAAATAGCCTAAGCAAAAATACAATTGATTTAATCCATGGTGCAGCTCATTTTATTGATAAAAATACTATCGAAGTCAACGGTGAGAAATTCACAGCAGATCATATCCTGATTGCAACGGGGACACAGCCATCATTGCCTGATATTGATGGTGTTGAATATGGCATTGATTCGAATGGTTTCTTTGAACTAACGGCTTTACCTAAAACAGTTGCAGTGATTGGTTCGGGTTATATTGCAGTTGAATTGGCTGGGGTACTTAATTCTTTAGGTTCACAAGTTGGATTATTTATCCGTAAAGATCTACCTGTTCGACGTTTTGACTCTTTCTTAAGTGAAACTTTGGTTGAAGTGATGCAAACAGATGGAATTACTATACATACACAAGCTGTTCCTAAAAAAATCACCAAGAAGGCCGATGGCTCTGTCGTATTACATTTAGAAAGTGGCGAAAGTCATACTGTCGATTGCTTGATTTGGGCAACAGGCCGTGAGCCAAATACGGCGAGTTTGAATTTAGAAAAAGCCAATATACAGCTCGATGATCGAGGATATATTCAAGTCGATAAATTCCAGAATACATCCCAAACAGGCATTTATGCGGTGGGAGATATCACAGGGAAAATGGAGCTTACACCTGTCGCAGTTGCAGCAGGTCGTAAATTGTCTGAGCGATTATTCAATCATAAGCCAGATGAGCATTTAGATTACGATAATATTCCAACGGTTGTTTTCAGTCATCCTCCGATTGGAACAGTAGGGATAACTGAGCAAGAAGCGATTGATAAATATGGTCAGCAAGTTGTGAAAGTTTATAATTCATCATTTACTGCGATGTATAGCGCCATTACGCAACATCGTCAGCCGACCAAAATGAAGCTAGTCTGTGTGGGTGAAAATGAAAAAATTGTCGGTATTCACGGTATCGGTTTTGGCATGGATGAGATTCTGCAAGGTTTTGCAGTTGCTTTAAAAATGGGAGCGACGAAAAAAGATTTTGATAATACCGTTGCGATTCATCCAACATCTGCGGAAGAGTTTGTGACGATGCGATAGCGCGCGCTATATGGAAATAAAAAGGACGTAAATAACGTCCTTTTTAAATTTTTTGTTTAAAATGGGTATTTATTTCAATTCACTCGAAGATTTACCCAATTCACGACGAGCAATAATGAGCTGTTGAATCTGTTGTGTACCTTCAAAAATATCAAGGATTTTTGAGTCACGTGCCCATTTTTCTAATAACTCATCTTCACCATAGCCCACGCTTGCGGCTAATTCGACGCATTTGAGCGTAATTTCATTACCTACACGCCCAGCTTTTGCTTTAGCAATCGAAGCTTCTTTAGAGTTGGGCTTTTTATTGTCAGCCATCCATGTGGCTTTAATCATAAGTAGGCGAGCAGCTTCCCACTCAGCTTCCATACGGTAGATTTGAGCAGCCAAATTCGAGGTTTGTAAATATGGTGTTTTGTAGTCAGTATCTAACTGGTCTTTGAAAATTTCCTTGATACGCTCCAATGAAGCTTTGGCACAACCAATTGCCATTGCTGCAACAAGTGGACGAGTGTTATCAAAAGTTTCCATAACACCAGCAAAACCTTTAGTAACATCAATTTCAGGATTTCCCAATAAATTTGCAGCAGGTACACGACAGTCCGTAAAGCCAATCACCGCTGTGTCAGAAGCTTTGACTCCAAGTTTATGTTCCAGACGTTCAACTTTCATACCTACTGTACCTTTAGGTACAACGAAAGATTTAATCGCAGCACGACCGAGCTTTTTATCTAGGGTTGCCCAAACTACAACGGAGTCAGCACGTTCACCAGAAGTGACAAAGATTTTTTCTCCATTTAAGATGTAATCATCACCATCTTTGGTTGCTGTTGTACGAATAGCTGCTGAGTCTGAACCACAACCAGGTTCAGTAATCGCCATGGCAGCCCAAGTTCCTTTGAAACGTTCAAGTTGTTCATCATTGGCAACTGCTGCAATCGCAGAGTTGCCCAAGCCTTGACGTGGCATACTGAGCAGTAAGCCTGTATCACCATAACACATTTCAATAATACCAAGTGCCGCAGACATGTTACCGCCATTCACAATGGCATCTGGGTTCGCTGTCCCTCGTTTACTCGCATTGGCAGCACCCACACCTTCGCCACTTTCATTCATACCATCCAATAGGGCAGCGAGCATATCGAGTTCTTTTGGATAGGCATGTTCAGCTTTATCATATTTGCGTGAGATTGGACGCAAAACATTGATAGCAGTTTCATGCGCCTGATCAACCAACATTTTAAATTTTTTCGGATTTTGTAAGTTCATTATTATTCTCCAAAATTACGCATGTAAGCCAGAATGTAAGATAGCGGTTGCGCGTAGATCACGATACCAACGTTCAACAGGATGTTCCTTAGTAAAACCATGACCTCCTAAGATTTGAACACCATCTGTACCGATTTTCATTGATTTTTCGGCACAAAGTAATCGTGCCAGATAGGCTTCACGATGGAAGGGTTTACCCGTTTCAGCCAAGCTTGCCGCATTTAAAACCAACATACGCATAGCATCAATTTCAATGGCCATATCCGCAATCATGAAAGCAACACTTTGACGATGTGAAATCGGTTCACCAAAGGCGGTACGTTCATTGGCATACTTGATACAGTAAGCTTTGATTGCTTCTCCTGTACCAATCGCCATGGCGCACCACATTAAGTTTCCAAGGTCGATAAATGCAGTGTAATCAAAATCAGTATCGCCTAAACGTAAGGCAGGGGTCTGGTTGAATTGTAAGGTTGCTGTTTCTGCCGCCTTTAAACCCATTGCTGGATTAGCTTTGATTGCGATCGTTTCATTTGACTGTACAACAAAAATATCAGGTTGACCGTTGAACTCAGCACTGACAAGGAATACATCCGCAGTATCACCCAAAATTACCAACGTCTTTTCACCTGTAATGGTCATTTGTCCATTTTGTTCAGTTGCTTTGGTTTTTAACTGATATGGATTAAATGCAGGAGTCGCTTCTTGAAATGCAAATGTTGCCGTAACGTCGGTATCTTCTGCAAATACAGGTAGGTACATGGACTGCACTTGGGTAGAGCCCCAACGAGTAATTGAATTAATAACGCTAAATGTGCTGAGCAGACCTGCTGTTAAACTGAAATCACCTTTTGCCAAACTTTCTGCGATTAGTATATTACTGACAATATTTTGTTCTGCTGCCACACCACCTAATGCTTCAGGAAGTGCATAATAATTTAAACCGAGGTCAACCAAATGCTGCCAAAGTTGTTCTGGGAATTGAGCTTGATGATCAGCGTCATGCGCTAAAGCATATAAAACTTCTTCAGCGAATTGAGACATTGCATCAACCGTCATTTGCTGTTCTTCAGTCAGGCCGAGATCAAACAAATTTTTATTAACTTGATTCGGGAGGCGTTGCTTATCAATTGCTTGTGGTTTAAACGCTTTTTGTGTTTTATTCAGTACTTTAAAACCTGTTTTTGATCCTTGATATAATGATTTCTCTACAAATTTTCTTAATTTGAGCTGATCTAATACTTCGCTTCCTGCGATTTTAGTGATCAAAGATAGCCCAAAGCCTTGAGCTTTATTCATCATATTCGACATGATTTTATCCTAGAGGATGGTTGTAAAATTATGCTGACATGCTCTAGTCAAAAAAACTATGTCTTGTTTGACGTGCTAAATTAAGAAAGATAAAGGGTAAAATAATTCGTATATAGATTTTATGTTATTGTTTTTAAATGAATAAAAAAAATATCAGAAAAATAAATTTTAAAAAAAATGACCAAACTGACAAATCAGATTGGTCAAAATGACTTTAGATATAGTGCTTATGCAAACTGACGAATCATTTTTCGTACATTTGTCTTTGCTTCGATCACGGTCATAAACGTATATGCACCAATAAACTTACGGCTAATAAACATAAATTCTTTTGGTGGAACCGAGAAATAGCGCGATGCCATAGACTGTGCTGCCTGTTGCATGACACGACTATGGAGTTGGCTTTTTTTCCAATCGTAGCGATCTTGCTCATCCATTACACCTGCTGGCATGTCAGGATTGTTAGCTGGACAGCTAAATGCTTCTGTGGCGATAAGGAACACATCTGCCATACCTGGTTTGATACTTTCAGGCATTGCATCAAAGAACTCGTAGCCTGTCATCGCTTTAACCATTTCATCTTTGTTATGGTTATAACCAGCATGGATCAGGTTACGTGCAACAGTGAGCAAATTCTCATCGAACTGACGAATTGCACCAAAGTCGAGGAGAACGATTTTGTCCTTTACATCATCGCCGTTACCCAAACGAACAAGATAATTACCGAAGTTCGGATCGGTTTGCATTTCGCCCCATTCAAACAGCTCACGTACTGCAATTTCCAAAGAAGCTTCGCCTAATTGGTTACGACGTTCTTGGGGGAGGGAGAGCATGACAGGGCTATTTACAGGCACACCACGTTCAAAGGTCATGCACAACACTTTTTTAGCGCAAAATTCATCGACAATTTCAGGAACGATATAACGAGGATCATCTTTCAGGCGTGCAGCAAAGCGGCGAGTTGTCGCGGCTTCGATGTCATAGTCGACTTCTCGATGCATCATTTCACGAACTTCATCAAACCACTGATCAAATTCACGAGTTTGTGGCACCATACGTGTGAGTTTAAGCATGTTCTTAAATAGATTCATGTCAGAATCAATTGCTTCCGCCACACCAGGGTATTGAATTTTAAGAACCAGTTCTAAACCATCTGATTTACGTGTCGCACGATGAACTTGAGCAAGTGAGGCTGTACCGATTGGTTCATGATCAATCGTGAGTTCATCTAATTTTGAACCTAACTGTTCCTGTAAATGCGCTTTGATTGCAGGCCAAGCTAGTGCGATAGTTTGATTGTTCAGTGTATTTAATGCTTGTGTAATTTCTTCTGGTAGAAAATGTTCGCCGTATAAAGCCATCATTTGACCAATCTTTACGATTGATCCTTTTAGTTTTCCTATTTCAGAAACCAAATATTGTGCTTGTTCAGCCATGGCTTTTTTACGCTTCTTCTCTTTTTCTTCTTCACTGGAGAAAATAGAAGTCGCACTTGCAGTTGCCCAGCGTGTTCCAGCAAGTAAAGAGGCTTTTGCAATAGATAAGCGGCGATCCACGGATGAGGTTTTTAGGTTCTTAAGCTTATCGTTCTGATCTGACATGAAAGAAAAATCCTATGCTGAAATCGGAGGGTTGAAAGCCGAGACTTAAATTGTAGCGGATATTACAGCTTTTGAACGTATTAAAATAGTTCAATCTCTTGAATTATCAGTCTAAATTTGTGAATTAGGTCAATAAATCAGAATAGCCTAAGTAAAATTTAACTTTCAAATTTGGCTTTAGTATACAGATGTCCTAAATCCTAAACTGAATTTTTAGAGTAGATTTTCTCATTAAAGCAGCACGATTAGTATGAATATGAGCAATCAACATACGCTTTACATGACTATGATGAAAGCCTAAAGCATGAGCTTTCACAATAATGATACTGGGTAACGTAAAGAAAAAATACTTGGTGTCGTCTAAAGTCGCATTTTTAAAAATACCTTCTTCAATCAAAGTATTCCGAAGAAAAATTTTCTCTTCTTGCACAGTAGGAGATGACTCATCATCCCAATAATTGTGACGCATTGCCATCAAATTATTATGCTTATAACTCATCGGTGCTTGAGCTCATTCTGTTTACTATTAGCAAATATATGTGGTTAATTGAGTGTTTATCAAGAATAGATTTATCTCAAAAATAGCCTAAGTAAATTTAATCCTTAATTTTTAAATGCTACACTTATACTACTTTAATCACTAAAGCAAAGAACTGAAAAAAAATGACTCCAGCTTGTAAGTTATTAGAAAAAAATAAAATAGCATTCACAATTCATGAATATGAACATGATGTAAATGCAAAAAGTTTTGGCTTAGAAGCCGCAGAAAAACTCAATCTAAATGTAGATGAAGTATTCAAAACGCTAATGGTCACCAATGAAAAAAATTATTTCATCGCAGTTTTGCCAGTGAATTATCAATTAAATTTAAAAAAAGTTGCATCAGCAGTAGGGTGTAAGAAGTTACAAATGGCCAATCCAAAAGATGCTGAACGTTTAACTGGTTATTTAGTAGGTGGAATTAGTCCTCTAGGGCAGAAAAAACGACTCAAAACTGTAATAGATGAAACAGCGAAATCATTAAATAAGATCTATGTCAGTGGTGGAAAAAGGGGGTTGGACATTGGTCTTAACCCAATTGATCTAGCTAGGTTACTGGAAGCTACATTTTCAGATATTTTAGATTGTTAATATCTTTAAAAGGGCTATAAAACATAAAAGCCCTTTTTTATTTGATTTATAAAAACAATAAAAGAATGAATCATAATTAAAATATTTAATAATTAGAATTATTATCTTTTGTATTTTTCTTGATCTAAATTAATTTTTCACCATAAAAAACAAAGTATTAAGTTCAAAAAGCTAATTTGTTTTATAATTGCTATTATTAATGATAATTATTACTATTAATAATAGCAATTACGGTGAATAGCATTGTAATAAGGTTTGTTTAGAGCTCAAAACATTCGAAAAAAAATTAACTCTCTCTTTATAAGAGGATACCGACAGATGCAATCACTTGCCAATCGGTTGGCGATACAACACTTCGTCAACGCATATACGCAAGAAACTGGCAAAGGTCACTTTCTTAATAAAAATCAGCAAAGTCTGCAACAACATGCGTTTAGCCAAGGTTTGACGCTGTTATCAATCCCAATACATTCTATTCAAGCACAATGTAATTTTCCTTTATCTTATGTCAGTCGAGTCGGGAGACATCGCTTAGCAGATCTTCCACAAATTATTATTCATGGTCAAATCAAGACATTTAGTCCTGTTGCAATAGTCGGGTTATTGCTTGAAGAACTGGTTTTTGAATCGTCTATTCCATTAGATGCTGCATCTTTAGTAGAGAAGTGGATTCAAAGTCGTGATGCGCTACAACAGTTTTTAGCATACCGTGAAACTGATTTTGATGATTTGGTCAAAGCAGGGCAGAGTTTCATTGAAACTGAGCAGGCACTCATACTGGGGCATAGCATGCATCCAGCGCCGAAAAGTAGAACAGGTTTTGTACATGAAGATTGGTTAAAGTTTTCACCTGAACATAAGGGCAAGACACAACTACATTATTGGCTGGTGCATCAGGACTATATTTCCGAAGGTTGTGCTACGGATGAAAGTATTTCAGCTCAATTAAAAACAGCGTTACAGTGGTATTTGTCTGAAAATGATCTCAATCTGCTCAAGACTCACACCGAATATAAATTACTCCCATTACATCCTTGGCAAGCCCGCTATTTGCAGGGTAAAGCTTGGTTTGAACGTTTGAAGCAAACAGGGCAATTAATTGATTTAGGTTTACGTGGTTGGCAATTCTCTCCAACCACTTCTATCCGAACACTGGCGAGTTTTAATGCACCATGGATGGTCAAACCATCACTTTCAGTGATGATTACCAATTCAATTCGTGTCAATTTAGCCAAAGAATGCCATCGTGGTGAACTCACTCATCGTCTATGGCACAGTGAGTTTGGTCAGAATATTCTAAAAAAATTTCCAAGTTTAAAGGCAGTCAATGACCCAGCTTGGATTGCCTTAAAAATTGATGATGAAGTGGTGAATGAAAGTATCTGTATTTTCCGTGATCAGCCATTTCATCCTCAACAGCAAGTCACTTGTATTGCATCCTTGTGTCAGGATCATCCAAGCAAATCTTTAAATCGTTTTAATGCTTTATTTGCAAAAATTGCAAAAGCACATCACGAAACCGATTTCTCAGAAATTGCTTTGGATTGGTTTAATCGTTTCCTTGAAGTCAGTTTGCAACCCTTGATGTATGTCTATCATCGCCATGGCATGGCATTTGAATCACATCAGCAGAATGTGCTGTTGGAACTAGAGAATCATTTCCCAAAAACCTTATGGCTACGTGATAACCAAGGTTTTTATTATATTGAAGAGTTTGCAACTGAAATTCTGCAAGCGCTGCCTGAGCTAAAAGAAAAAGCGTTTGCCGTCGGGCCTAAAGATTTCGTGGATGAACGTTTTAGTTATTATTTCTTTGGCAATACCTTGTTCGGCATTATCAATGCGATTGGTGCAACTGGCTATATTACTGAAGATGAATTACTTGGGTATCTAACAAGTTTCTTGCAGGAACAATTACAGCAATATCCAGACAGTACCTTATTACAGGGATTATTGTTCAATGCAACCTTGCCTTATAAAGGTAATTTGCTCACACGTTTACATGAATTAGATGAGCTGATTGCGCCTGTAGAAAACCAATCTGTCTATGTCGAACTGCCAAATCCACTGTGTATTTCACAGAAGGATGTCAGTTATGCTTGATTTTATTGGAATTGGTTTAGGGCCATTTAATCTGAGTCTGGCCAGCCTGCTGCATAATAAAAGCACACTTAACTATGCAATTTTCGAACAGAAAGCTCAGTTTGACTGGCATGCAGGGATGCAGTTACCCAATACGGTATTGCAAGTGCCGTTTATGGCAGATCTGGTCTCAATGGTTGATCCAACCAGCCCATTTAGCTTTTTGAATTATCTGCGTCATCAGCAACGCTTATATAAATTTTACTTTTTAGAACAGCCGCATATTCCACGTTGTGAGTATAACCATTATTGCCAATGGGTTGCAGAACAACTTGATTGTATCGAATATCAATCTCGTGTCTTGAGGATTGAACCCCAAACGATAGGTTTTAAATTAGTCGTTGAATCAAATGGTGTTCAGCAAAGTTATTTATGCCGTCATTTAGTGATTGGAAGTGGTAATGTGCCATTTTTGCCTGAATGTTTGGCAAAGATTCAGAAAGTCTGTCCGCAACAATGTCTGCATTCAGCACAGTATATGACGCATGCAGATACAGATTTACATGGCGATGTTGTTGTACTAGGTTCGGGGCAATCCGCAGCTGAAGTGTTTATCGACTTGTTTGACGAACAGCAAGATACCGACAATCATCAGTTTGATTTGCATTGGTTTACTCGTTCTCAAGGTTTCTTCCCAATGGAGTATGCGCCATTAGGTTTAGAACATTTTAGCCCTGATTATGCACAACATTTTTATGATTTGTCTGCACAGCAGAAAGAGCAGCAGTTAAAGCAACAAGCCTTGTTATACAAGGGGATTAGTGCAAAAACCATTCGGGAAATTTATCAAAGACTTTATCACCGTAGCATTGCAGGCCAAAGCATACAGACACATTTGCATAGTCAATGTGATTTGAAAGATGCAGAAGCATTGGATACACAAAAAATCCGATTGCATTTCGAACATCGTGCTACAGCTCAGTCTTTTCATCTCGACTGTGATTTTCTTGTAGCCGCAACGGGTTATTTCACACCTGATTTTGGTTTTATGCAATTGCTTAAGCCATACATCGAATTTGATCATAAACAGCGTTTGCAGATTACAGAAGACTATCGAGTTGTACACAGGTTGAATGGTCATATCTTTGTTCAAAATCAAGAAATGCATAGTCATGGTGTCGGCACGCCTGATTTAGGTCTTGGTGCTTATCGTGCAGCAACGATCATTAATCAATTGCTTGCGGAGCCTCTTTATGAATTAGGCAATCAAGCGCAGACATTTCAACACTTTAATCTCTCTCAAAATCCAAAAATTTGTATGGCAGATGACAAAGCACAATCAAAAGAGTGCCTTTGCGAAAATTCTGCTAATAAAAACCATTCAATTTTCAAGAAAACAGAACAGAACGTGATGACGGCGCATCCTAATCGTCGTGGTGCAAACACACGTACACAAACTGCTTCTGTACATTCAACATATGAGAAACTGATATGAACTTTGCAACTTTAAAAATTAATCAGCAGCAATGGCGTGCCGCAGGGCAACGTCTTATTGAAATGGCGATTGCAGAGTTTCTATATGAAGAAATTATTGAAGTTAAAGCATTGTCAGCAGGACGTTATCAGTTAGATTTAGGCAATCGTCAGTATGAGTTTCAAGGAAATCAATATCTACTCGGACACTGGAATATTCAGGAAGCTTCGGTACGTGATGTGACTCATAGTCAGGAAAATGATCAACCTGCTTGGAACTTACATGAGTTTATTGTCGCAATGTCTGACAAGGCAAATGTAAAGCCATTCACCAAAGCATATTTGATTAAGGAAATGAATAATACATGGTTGGCAGAAGCGCATCTATTCAATGAAGCGCGTTTACCAAGCACAGCAGTGCTGACTGAACCACACTATAAAGTTGAAGGCATGCTACGTGGTCACCCTTGGCTGATTATGAGCAAGGGCCGTATGGGCTTTGGTTATGATGATTATTTAAGTGCTGCACCAGAACTTTCTCCTGAAGTTAAAGTGTTGTGGTTAGCTGTACATCGTGATTTAGCAGAGTATCGAAGTACTGAAGATTGGAGTGCATGTGGTTTATATCAACATGAATTTGATGCCAATGAACTACAGCAATTCATCAATATTCTCCAAGAAAAAAATCTAGACCCTCAAAATTATTTTTTGATTCCCGTACATGCATGGCAATGGCACCAATGGCTCGTGCCAACTTATGCCAATGAAATTGTCGACCAAAAAATTATTGAGCTGAACATTAGCCAAGACAGCTATGTACCAATGCAGTCTATTCGGACATTATGCAACACATCAAACCTACAACGTCATTACATTAAACTGCCAGTCAGTATCTTTAATACCGCTGTCTATCGTGGATTGCCGTCTAAGCGTAACCTTGCAGCGCCAGCAGTAACTGCATGGTTAAAGCAAATTCATCAGCAAGATCAAGACTTACAGAATACAGGTGTGATTTTCTTAGGTGAGGTTGCAACTTTAACCATTCACCAGCCATGTTTTGACCGCATTGACGGCGCACCATATCAATTTAAAGAACTATTCGGTTGCTTATGGCGTGAAAGTGTCGATCGCTATGTTGATCAATCTCAACAAGTGCTTTCTCAGGCAGCACTTTTGCATCGAGATATTTCAGGTCAATCGATTCTAAGTGTACTGATTCAAGCGTCTGGTTTGAGTCCTTTGGCATGGTTAGCACAATTTGCCCAAATCTGCCTCAGTCCGTTACTGCTTTGCCTGTATCGCTATGGCTTGGCTTTTTCACCGCATGGTGAAAACACCATGTTGGTACATGAAAATGGTGTGCCAAAAGCCTTGGTATTAAAAGACTTCATTGATGACATCAATTTAGTGGATGAAGATTTCCCTGAATTGGCTCAATTCCCATCTGAAGGCGGTTTGTTATTACGTCATGAAGCAACAGATTTAAGTCATTTTATTTTCACTGGGCTGTTCATGGTGCATTACCGTTATATCTGTAATGTGTTCTTACAAGATTATCCAGAATATTCAGAACTTGATTTTTGGCAGACCATTTCCAACACCATTGTTGCGTTTAACCAACAGCATCCAGAACTGGCTGAACGAGCTGAAAAATTTGCGATGCTGCGCCCAACTTACACCAAAATTTGTTTAAACCGTGTTCGTTTATTTACCACCAGTTATAACGATGAAGCAGAGCGTCCAGTACCGGTATTCCTTGATCCAATCCCGAACCCCGTCAGTCCTGAAACATTGGCTGAATGGTCGATTCAGCAAACTGAATCGAAAGCGGGTTAAGCCTTCTTCTAAATTTTATAAAGGTTCGATATGAAAACAATTTCTCAGCAATTACCTGACTACTTTGAATACCACGAAGATGGAACACAGTATTACTTACGTCAAGTGCAATATCCCCAAGATATTCCTTTGTTACATAAGTGGATGCATGAGCCACATGTAATTCCGCAGTGGCAATTGAATAAGTCGGAACTGGATTTACAGGTTTACTTCGACAAGATGCTGGCAGATGACCATCACCGTTTATTAATCGTCGGAATTGATGGCAAAGATGTGGGCTATACCGAAATTTATGAAGGTAAACGTGATCGTTTAGGTCGTTATTACGAAGGTGATGCCAATGATCTCGGTTGGCATTTGCTATTTGGTGATAAATCTGTGTTTGGTAAGGGCTTTTTACGTCCAACCATTCGTTTGCTCAGCTTCTATATTTTTGAACATTCACAAGCGAAAAAAATTGTGGGTGAGCCAGATCATACCGTTAAACCTTATGCAGCAGTGGTGGCAGAGCTTTGTTATGAAAGCCAACGTTTAATACCGATGCCTGAAAAAACAGCGATGTTGTACTACTGCTTTAGAGAAACTTTCTATAACAAGTTTGGGGAATATTACCAAACATCACAACAACAGCTAGCAGATCAGCCAGCCAAATTCCTGAGTGTTACATGAGCTTATATATCAATGAAATGCATATCTTAGACATGCGCTTTGCGGCGAATGTCTCTGTTGCAGAATTTGAACAATGGTTAGCACGGATTCAGCACTATTTCGAACATCAGCGAAATTTTGTGTTGATCATGCAAACCGATGCAAATACAGAATTTCCGGAGGAATATAGAGCAATCCAAGGCAAGTGGTATAAACAATATAAACAAGATTTTTACCAATATTGCTTGGGTTTTGCTCGTATTGCTCAAGATGAAGAAGATCGTATTCGATTGGATACACCAGCTCTGCACAAAGCTTGGCATGTTCCATATTTTGTGAGCGTAGATAAAGCTGAAGCCACACAATGGGCTTTGCAGAGGTATTTATGAATCAAAATTCATTAAATATTCAGAAAGTCTCAGCCTTGAGCCTGAGTGTCGTGGTGGTTTTATATCTCGCGCATGCCTTACCACTGTATTTTTATAATGTGGCCTTACCTGCGATTCTGCGTCATCAAGGCGTAGATTTACGTTGGATTGGCATGTTGTCGCTGCTCTATATTCCTTGGGCATTCAAGTTTTTTTGGGCACCACTAATTGATCGTTTTTATTTCAAAAAACTCGGTAAACGTAAAACTTGGCTTTTGTTTACGCAAATAGCTTTGGTGTTGGGGGTCGTTGCTTTGGCACTTACCCAATTCGATTACGGTCTTGGTGTATTTGTTATTGTCGGTTTATGGATTTCAACTTTTGCTGCAACTCAAGATATCGCAATTGATGGCTATACCGTCGAAACCTTTTCAGAGTCTGAATATCGCTTAGGAAGCATGGCACAAAGCATCGGCGTTGCGCTCGGTAGTATGGTGGGTGGAGCAGCAACTTTATGGCTGTATGAGCTTTATGGTTGGCAAACTGCACTGATTTCCTTAGCCGCTATGACAGCATTGACGATGTTGGCTATTTTCCAAATTAAAGAAAAATCAAATGCAGAGAAAATCTCAAAACAGCAGCCAAGTTTGATCCGTGCATTTAAACGTCCAGAAATGTTATGGGCATTAGCCTTGATCGTATGTTATCGCGTGGTTGAAGCCCCAGCCATTGCCATGCTGAATCCGATGTTGATCGATCAAAAATGGTCCTTGGCAGAGATTGGGGTGCTGATGTCTGTGATCGGTGCGGGTATTGGTTTATTGGCAGCAGTTACAGCTGCATTCCTGTTAAAAAAAATCGCAGCAACGCAATTACTGATTTGGGCTGGTTGGGCACGCAGTTTGGTGTATGCCTTACTGGGCATCGCGGTCTTACTCAGCTGGTTTAATCAGTGGCAAATGTTATTGGGGCTATTTGTTGTGGTTATTTTGGCGATTCGTTACGTCGCAATGACTGCTTTATATGCGCACTTCATGCATACCAGCTCTCAGGAACAAGCTGGAACAGACTTTACCATTTTGGTCTGTTTTGAACTCCTAGTTTATTTCATTGGCGGTGCAATGTCTGGTTTCTTGGCCAAAGCATTTGGCTATGGAAATTTCTATCTCATTCTCGCAGCAGCATCTGTGTTGAGTGTCTTGCTCAGCCAAGTGTTAATCCTTAAAGCAAAACAAACGGAACAACTCACCTAGGGGTAATTTATGAAAGTACGTTCACTTTCGACATCATTAACGCTGTTAAGCTTAGCAATCAGTACTCAGCTATATGCTCAAACAGTTGAAACAGATGCATCTGTTCAAACGACTGCTGCTGTAACAAGTCAGAAACCAACCCAACTTGCACCTATTGTACTGACAGCATCGCGTTCAGCACAAAGTATTGCTGAAATTGCAGGTACGGTGTATCGCATTGAACAAGAAGATATTGCAAAACAAGCCGCTGCGGGTAAAAGTACAGCAGATATTTTAGGTTTATTAGTTCCATCGCTAACACCAAGTTCTGGTACTACCAGTAACTATGGAATGACCATGCGTGGCCGTACAGTCCAATATATGATTGATGGTGTACCACAAACGGGTTCGCGTGATAGTTCACGTCAATTAAATAGTATTAGCCCTGATATGATTGAGCGTGTTGAAGTGGTCTCTGGTGCAAGTAGTATTTATGGTTCTGGTGCAACAGGCGGTATCATCAATATCATTACTAAAAAAGGGTCGACCGATGGGGTTCATTTTGAATCCAAACTCGGTGTAACGTCAGGCGATAACTTTAAAAGTGATGCTTTGGCTTATGAAGCATATCAATCTGCTGCGTTTAAACAAGGCGATTGGAATGGTTTCTTAGGAGCAAGCTATACCAAACGCGGTGAGATTCAAGACAGCCACGGTGACCGAATTGGACCTGAAGTCGCACAAACGGATCGTCAAGATACGGAAACTATCGATGTTAATGGGCGTTTAGGTTGGCAGTTTGCTGACAAGCAAAGTATTAGCGTTGGTGCGCAATATTATAATGATGAACAAGACAGTGACTATGGTGCAGATTATGGACCAGGTTTAGCTGTTTTATTGGTTAAAGGTGCAAAACCAAACCAGAAAGCAGTCAAAGGTTTGGAACTTAATACTCAGCCAAGAACGAAACGTGCAGCAGTCAATGCACAATATGAAAACCAAGATTTCTTTGGTCAGACTTTAAATGCGGAGGCTTACTATCGAACTGAAAAAGGTAGATTCTATCCGAGTGCAAATACTTTGGCACATTCATCAATTGCAGGAGGAGGAACATATATTGTTACCCAGTCTGAGACGGATATTGATGTATTTGGTGCAAGGTTGGCGTTACAGAGTAAACTGGACCTTGCAGAGCGAGCTTTACATTTAACATATGGAATGGATTTTGATAAAGAAAAAGGCAAAGCAACAGCCCAGTTATATGATTTGAATACATTTATGAGTAGTAATGGTTTGAAATTCAAACCATTAAATAATTATGATTTTGGTCCAGATGTAGATACTGAGAAGCTTGGTTTCTTCTTACAGAGTCAATTTGAAGTCACTGATCACTTAAACCTACAAGCAGGCGTGCGCCATGAACGAATTGATAGCCAAGTGCAGGATTCTGTTCCTTATTCTGAAGCGATGGTTGCAGACTTCGTCTCAGGATATAGTCCTAAAACTTTAAATGGTGGTTCGGTCAAGCATGATGCAACTTTATTTAACTTAGGTGCAGTTTATCATTTAACAGATGCTCAACAAGTCTTTGCCAATTTCTCTCAAGGTGCAAACTTACCAGACGTACAACGTATGCTCAGAGACGTTCCAGCAAACTTTGTTGTAAGCAATCAAACCATTGATCCAATTAAAGTGAATAGTTTTGAGCTAGGTTGGCGTCTACAAGACAATGCGTTAACCACAGGGCTTACGGCATTCTATAACAAGTCGGATAAATCTTTGAAATTTGGTCCACCAAACTTTGCAATCGAAGTGATTGATACCGATGAACGTGTTTATGGCCTAGAAGGCAATGTGAAGTATGCGGTGACTGATGCATGGAATGTCGGTGGTACTTTAGCTTATACACGTGGTCAATTTAAAAATACAAATGGAAAATGGCAAGAGTTAGATGCGATTCGTGTAGCACCCTTAAAAGGTACCGTATATTCAGATTGGCAATTTAATGATGGTCTAGGTTTACGCGTTCAAACTCTGGCTGTTGGGGGTACGGATAAAGCGTGTAAAGATGCAATTAAGTATGGAAGCCGTCCACCAGCAGAAATTAAAGGTTTTGCAGTGATGGATGTGATTGCTAATGCGAAAGTTGGCCCAGGAACGGTAGGCTTTGGTGTTTATAACGTTTGGAATACAGAATATAAAACCGTATTTAGTCAAGCAGCTGAAGCTGTATATGGTCCTATCTCTAGCCTGCCTGCACAAGGTCGTACTTATGGTTTGAGTTATACCCTCAAATACTAATCTAATCAAAAAGGCATCTGTTTTAGATGCCTTTTTTTGATGAATTCCATGATGAACAATCATTTAAAATTTTTAGCTTTGGCTGCGTTAATCAATGGAACGTGTTTTTCCATGATACTTCCTTTACTGGCACCTTTGACTCGACAGCTACATTTATCCGAATTCCAAGGTGGAGTGATCGTTTCAGCAGGAGCGATCTTTATGGCGATCGCGTCAATATGGGTTGCTAAGAATAAAAGTAATCAATCTCCAGAAAATCTAGTGAATTATGGTTTTATGGGAATGACCATAACATGGGCGCTTTTTACTTTCATACTGGCTTTGGGCTTAGATGCAATTTTGTCTTCAGTATTGATTTTTATTTTATTGGTTTTAAGTCGTGCATCGACTGGCATTTTTATGGCAATGCCACAAATTGGTCTACAAAGTTATGTCATGACAGAATCAACTGAAACAACGACTCGTAGCAAGAATATGGCATTGTTTGGTGCGATGAACAGCTTTGGTATGATTGTCGGACCTTTGGCGACTTCGTTATTATTGTATGGTGGACTATTATTTCCGATGTGGTTCGCGGTTGCTTTACTGGCATTAGTCAGTTTGGCACTCAGTATGTTTTTTAAGAAAAAGAGTGATATACGGTCAGATGCAGATAAGCCATCAGAACAAAGTTCAAATATAGTTTTGAATCAGCAAAATATTATCAAGCAAAGTTTAATTTGGTTGGCTTTAGGTTTTTCTACTTATGTTGCAATCGTGACATTAAACATGACTGCTGGATTTTATATCCAAGATAAATTCTTTCTGAGTAGTCAGCAAAGCGCAGTGTATTTCTCCCAATGTATGGTTGTTGTGGGTATCTGTCTGGTAGTGACACAGTTGCTGATCGTAAAAGTGATTAAGCTGCAACTACATAGTCTTGTATTAATCGGCATTTTGACCATGTGCTTTGGGTTGCTACTATCTCTTTATGCACAAAGTATTGTGGTATTTCAAGCCAGTTATATTTTCTATGGTATTTCAGTCGCTTGCTTATTACCTGCATTTACAACAGGGGCAGCACAAGCAGTTACACAAGATTCACAAGTTAAAATGGCAGGATATTGCACTGCAACTCAAGCTTTTGGCTTGATTTTTGCTCCTCTGGTTAGCACTTATTTATATCAATTTGATCAAAATCTACCTTTCTATTTTTTATTCGCTTTAATGATATTGGTTGGGATATGTATAGGGTGGGTTTTAGTCAAAAAGGGAGAAGAAGTGAGTTCTTTTGTCGAAGATTAAACGCTTAGTGTGATTAAAAATCATTCATATATTCTTTTAAAAAGCAAGGAAACTTACATAACTACATCTTAGGACGTAAACATAGATGGTTGTTTGGTTGTTTATTAATCAAATTTATTTCATTTATTTAACGGTCGAAATTTAAGCTCATTTCTGGGTTAGCCTATTAGAAGTAAAACAATATAAGAGGAGTAAAGATGCTTATTTTTCATGATTATCCTGTTCAAGGCGCACTTTTTGACATGGATGGAACAATGTTTGATACCGAGCGCCTGCGCTTCCAGACATTGAAACAGGCATCAAAAGAGCTGATTGGACAGGAATTTTCAGATGAATATTTGATGCAGTGTCTCGGCTTAAGTGCCAAAGCATCGGAGCAACTGGCACAAAAGTTTTATGGTACAGATGTTCCTTATACTGCCATTCGCAAACGTGCAGATGAGGTGGAATTGGAGTCTGTACGTAAAAATGGTGTGCCGATTAAAAAAGGTTTGGTTCAAGTTTTAGAACGTTTAAGAAAGTCTGGTCTAAAAATGGCAGTTGCGACCTCAAGTCGTCGAGCAATTGCAGAAGAATATCTAATTAATGCCAATGTTTATAAATTTTTTGATTTGTTGGTTTGTGGGGATGAAGTTGAAAAAGGAAAACCGCATCCAGAAATCTTTTTAAAAGCGGCGCAGAAGCTAAATTTACAACCGCAACAATGTTTAATGTTTGAAGATTCGGAAAACGGGATTTGTTCAGCCTATGAAGCTGGTGGTATCACGATTTTATTCAAAGATATTAAAGAACCCAATGATCATATGCTCTCTAAAGCAAATTTCTATTATCAGGACATGTATGAGTGCCTGAATGCTTTGGATCAATATATTCCTGAAATGGGCATGCCACAATTACAAGAATTATTTCCGCAAAGTGTCAATCAATTGACTGTTGGGATTCATGGCTTTGGTGCCATTGGTGGGGGATATGTAGCACAGATCCTGTCCTATTGGGATGGTTACACACGCCCAAAACGGATTCTGGCATCAACCCGAAATCGTCTTTATTTGGAATCCGTGAACAGTTTTGGCAGCTATAGTATTCGATATGGTCAGTCTTCCTATGATGAGCGTATTGATAATCTCACTGTGATTGATGCTGACAATGAACAGCAGATGTTAGAGATGTATATGCAATCTAGCCTGATCGCACTGTGTTTGCCAGAACAGGCAATTGAGTCCGAGGCGAAAACGATTGCGAAGGGACTATTGGCCCGTTTTATGTCAGCTGATGCAGACAACAATGAGCCGATTACCTTTTTGATTATTCTGAATAAAGTGTGCGCAAAGTATTTGGTCTTAAAACATATCCGTGAAGCCTTACTTTCCATGACGGATGAAGATATTGCAGAACATATTTTAAGTGAACATTATTTTTGCGATACCGTGGTCAATCGAATGGTGTCAAAACTGACGGATCAGGCCTTATATCGTCAGCTCAATATCAAGCACAATTTATTTAAACAATATCAAAATGATTTCAATCCAGAAACGATTGAACTTTCAGAGGAAACCGCTCTGACTGAAAAGCAAGAACAGCAGATCACTTACTGTTTAGAAGACATGCGTGGGCAATTCCAAACAGGGCAATTCCTACAAAATATGGATTTGATCCTATTCCATAGTGAAATGGATATGCCGATTTACGTGGAAAATCGCAGTCCATTGTTGAGCAAAATGCGTCAAATGATTTTAGTTGATCAGATTTCTGAGATTCAAATCATTAAAAATCGGCTATGGAATGGCTGTCATGCCATGTTGGCGTGGTATGCCAGTGCACTTGGACATGAAACCATTGGTATCGCTATGGCTGATCCAAAAATCATGAAATATGCAGAGCAGGTGGTCAACGAAGTTAAATTGGGTTTGGCCAATATGATTCCCAACCAAGCCAAAGAACTGGATCGGATGGCGGAAAGTTTTCTGCATTCTTGCCGAGCCGCCTATAAAGATCCATGTGAGCGTGTAGCTCGTGATCCGCTTAGAAAACTCAATCTGAATGAGCGTGTTTTAGGCAGTTTAGAATCTCATGTGCAGCAACAACTTCCTTACCAGAAGTTAATGCAAGGTGCAATTTATGGCTATGCCTATGCGCTGAAAATGCTTGAGCTGGACGAGATTAAGATTGTAAAACATGTCCAGACCAATATTGAGCATATGGACATCACTGAAAATCAGAAGAAAGCCTTATTAAACCAGCTCTATCACGGAATTCAGGCGCAACTCAATGATAATGCATTCATGTTACAGTTGGAGGAATTGAAACCGCTAACTGTATAAGCGGCAATGATCACGGTGAAAGTACCTTAACTTCTATCTGGGTTTATGTTTGAATAACGCAACTTTATCTATGATGCTGAAGTTGTGTTATTAGAAGCAGACACCCAACTGATTGCAACTGAAATGCGTGATTATCCCGAATGGCACAAGGGTCGTTCAGATTATGGGCTTTGGTATATAGAGATTGACCAACCTGAATTGATTCAATATTTAGATGAAATCCAAGCACAATTTTCAAATCTATTGCTTCCTGCACAGCAACGCCAATATCACATTACTTTATTTGTGTGTGGTTTCTTGCAGCCTGCTGTCAAGCAATACGACGATGATTTTCAGATTCAACAATTACAACAGCAGATCAAGCTGATTGAAGCATTACAGCTCACAACTTTTGAGCTAGAAATTAGGCAGATAGATAGCTTTAGCAGTGCTTTATTCTTGCATATCAAAGATCAAGATCATGTGCTGGCTCAAATTCGTCAACAATTTGCTCAAGTATCTGGGGAAATTGCAGCACTCGAATATTGTCCGCATATTACTTTAGGCTTGTATCGTGAAGCTTGGCTGAGTGATATTGTACTTGAGCGGATAGAACAACTTTCAATAAAAACTATAAATATTGAGGTCAAAAAACTGACTTTTGGTTATTATAAGGCACAGATTTTACAAGGATTCCTATATCCTTATCAGCAAATTGAACTAGGTTAGACATGTTGCAACTAATTTTAGGTGGGGCGCGCTCAGGTAAAAGTCGTTTGGCAGAACAAACAGCCAAAGAGACAGGTTTATCGGTCATTTATATTGCAACGGCGCAGGCCTTAGATACTGAAATGCAGCAGCGTATTGCGCATCATCAACAACAACGTCCTGATGATTGGCAATTGTGTGAAGAACCTATTTTTCTTGCGGATCAGCTGTTGCAATTAGATCAAGATAATCAAGTGATCTTGGTGGATTGTTTGACCTTATGGCTCACCAATTTATTGTTATCCGATCATGCTGAATTACAACAGCAGCAAACAGACAAATTTTTAAACCTATTACCCCAACTCAAATCACATATTATTTTAGTGAGTAACGAAACTGGACTGGGTGTCGTTCCTATGGGTGAAATTAGCCGCCGATTTGTGGATGAAGCGGGACGGTTACATCAAGCTTTAGGGCAATTAGCAAATAAAGTGGTGTTCTGTGTGGCTGGTTTCCCAATGATTTTAAAAGATGAGAAATAATATGACTCAACAAGCACAATGGTTTTTAGCCGCAGTACAACAACCTGATCTAGATGTAAAACAACAAGCTGAGCAACGTCAACTTCAATTGACCAAACCAACAGGCGCATTAGGTGATTTAGAGCAAATTGCGATTAATTTATCTGCTTTACAAAGAACAGTTTTCCCTAAAATTAACAAACCTTGGATTACTATTTTTGCTGGTGATCATGGTGTTGTAGCAGAAAATGTTTCAGCCTATCCTCAAGCAGTAACTCGTCAAATGTTGCAAAACTTTGCTTCGGGTGGTGCAGCAATTAGTGTAATTGCTAAACATCATCATGCCCATTTACAAGTGATTGATTGTGGGACAGTAGGCGATAGTTACAATTATGTTGGCGTTGAATGCCATACTATTCGTGCTGGCACTGCTAATTTTGTAGAGCAAGCTGCGATGACCAACAGAGAGTGTTTAGCAGCGTTAGAGCTGGGTAAAAATAGCGCCGATCTTGCTAAGGCGAAAGATGCGGATATTTTTATTGCAGGTGAAATGGGAATTGGCAATACCTGTTCAGCTTCAGCACTTGCTTGTTTGTTGCTGAGCGAATCAGCCCAGCAAGTTACAGGTTTAGGAACAGGAATTAATATTGAGCAATTACAACATAAAATAAAAGTGATTGATCAAGCAGTAAAGCTTCATAGAGCAAATGTGGCCAATGATGCATTAAAAATTTTGGCTGCTGTAGGTGGTTTGGAAATCGCTGCAATCACAGGGGCTTATTTACGATGTGCGCAAATTGGTTTACCTATTATCGTCGATGGCTTTATTAGTTCGGTCGCAGCTTTATGTGCAGTACGTATTCAACCACAAAGCCGTGAGTGGATGCTTTTTGGACATCAATCAGCGGAATATGGTCATCAGCGTGTTCTAAAAGAATTGGATGCCCAACCAATCTTAGCAATGAATTTACGTTTAGGGGAAGGCAGTGGTGCTGGTGCGGCATTATCTATGATTCAGCTTGCCTGTGTCTTACATAATCAAATGGCAACATTTGCTGAAGCTGCTGTAACAGGTCACAAAGTTGCAGATTGATTTACTGCGACATGGTGAAACGACTTTAAGCCATACGCTACGTGGGCACTTGGATGATGATTTGACTGAACAGGGTTGGTTGCAAATGCAATCAACCATTCAGCAGTACATCACTACTCCAGTGGATTGGGATGTGATTATCAGTTCACCTTTGCGGCGTTGTCGTCGCTTTGCAGAGCATTTGGCAGATCAGCTCGGATTGCCAATGCGGGTCAATGAGCATATCAAAGAAATGTATTTTGGTGATTGGGAGGGTATTTCCACCCAAGTAATTTATGAAGCTGAACCTGAGCGATTAGCAAATTTTTGGCAATTTCCGACTCAATATCATGCGCCGAATGGTGAATCTTTAACCCAGTTTCAACAAAGAATTTTCATTGGTTTTGAGCAGATTTATACTCAAATACAAGAACAAAATGGGCAAAAGGCTTTAGTCATTACACATGGTGGCGTCATCAAATTACTTACCTGTTTAGCACGCCAACAAAACTTAGATGATTTATTAAAAATGCCTGCTGAACTGGGCAAGCTCTATCAACTTGAATGCTCTAAAAGATTAGATGAGATGTATTTTGAAGAAAAACATTGATAAATAAGTAATAAGAGATTTTTCGATCATCACACACTGCCATAAAATTGTAATCGAACTGTCATTACTACTGCCTATGATACATGTCATTTCTTAAACGATAAGCAAATTCATTATGAATATATTATTGAAAAGCAGTCTGTTATGTGCAAGTATCTTATTGGCAGCATGTGATAATAATGAGCAACAATCACAGTCTAGCCCGGAACAAAATACCTCATCAAAATATTATCAAACCAAAACACCATACCAACCACAACAAGATCTAAAAAAATACGAAGCGATTCCACAAGGTTTTAAACCTATTTTTACAGAGTTAGTCGCACGTCATGGTTCTCGAGGATTATCGAGCATTAAATATGATTTGGCACTTTATAATTTATGGAAACAAGCCAAGGCTGAGAATGCTTTAACACCTTTAGGTGAAAAACTAGGTGCTGATTTAGAAAATATGATGAAAGCAAATATTTTGCTGGGTTACGGCGTAGATGGGATTCGCCAGTATGGATATGGCAATGAAACGATGCTTGGTATTCAAGAACATCGAGGTATCGCAGACCGTCTTTTACAGCGTCTACCTGAGCTATTTAAAACAGCAGCGACACAACCTGAATCTATTTTAGTTCAAAGCTCAGGCGTAGATCGTGCGGTTGATAGCGCCAAGTTTTTTACTGCTGAATTGATTCAACAACAACCGCAATTGAAGAATCAAATTACACCTACGTCATATACAAGTTTGGTCAGTACCAGTATTCCATCTATTGAGGATGGCGGTGTAGATCGTTTTAAACTTTATTTCCATAGCTTGAATAAAGATCAAGATTTAGCTAAGCTATTATCAACTCAGCAACAAGCAATTTATGATTCTAGCCAAGCTTATCAGCAGTTTGAAGAAGAAAATACCGATTTAACCAATAAACTCAAAGAAATTGAAAAAGATACTCGTGCAGAACAAGTTGCGCTGAGTGTGCTTAACCCAATTTTTAAGCCTGAATTTATCAAAAAATTAGGTACAACAGGCTATACCTTTAGTAATAGCGGCACTTATACCGTGATATCGCCAAAAGGTGAAACCATTACAGAAAAAGGTAAAGGGAAAAATACCATTGCAAGTGCTGTAGACGCAGCAGCTTATCTTTATGAGCTGTATTCAATTTCTGGTGGCATGCAGCTTGAATTAAAAAATGTAAATTTTGATCAATATATGCCTGTAGATGCTGCAAAATTCTATGCTGAATTTAACGATGCAAATGATTTTTATGAGAAAGGGCCAAGCTTTCAAGAATCAAATGCTGTCACCAGTAACATTGCTCAAGGTCTAAAACAAGATTTGTTTAAGCAAGTAGATGCAATTGTCGATAAACAACAGTCCCACCGCGCGGTATTACGCTTCGCACATGCAGAAATCATTATTCCACTGGCGACTAGTTTGGAGTTACATGACATGATGCAGCCTTTGCCTTTACGTCAAACCTATAACTACAGCAATAGTACGTGGAGAGGTGAAGTAGTATCGCCAATGGCAGCGAATTTACAGTGGGATATTTACCAAAATGCTCAAGGCACAACTTTGGTAAAAATGCTCTACAATGAAAAAGAGACCTTGTTTAAATCATCATGTAAATATGCACAATATAGTACCAACAGTTTCTATTATGATTATTTGAAACTCAAACAATGTTATCAAATTCAATAATCTAGTTGATTCATCATTTTAATTTGGGAATAGGGTTCTATTCCCATTTTTGTTTCTTCATAATCTGTAAATCATCAATATTGTTTGATAGAGATTTTTTGCATGACAGCTTTTTGGATTGCCTTGCAATTTTTGACAGTTTTGCCGATTAACTTAAAAACAATGCCTAATGCAAAACAAAATGGTCAAGCGATTTTATTTTATCCATTTGTGGGTTTGTTGATTGGGCTGATTCTGTTTGCTTCATCTCTAGTTTTAGTCAAGCTGCCAATTTTATTGATTGCCAGCATCATTTTAGTGTTATGGATTTGGCTCACAGGTGGACTTCACCTAGATGGTTTAGCCGATACAGCCGATGCTTGGGTCGGTGGTTTTGGTGATCCTGAGCGTACACTCAGAATTATGAAAGACCCAAACTGTGGTCCAATTGGTGTGCTAAGTCTTGTTGTAGTTTGTTTACTCAAGTTTGCTGCGCTGTATGTACTGCTTGAGCAGCATCTCAATGCTTTTTTGATTCTGGTTCCAATGCTTGGGCGTAGTGTTCCATTATTTTTATTTCTAACCACAGCTTATGTTCGTGATAAAGGGCTAGGACGTTCAATTACTGATTTTATTCCAAAGAAACTTACATGGACTATTTGTGTCATTACAATTGCATTACTTTGTGTGTTTAAATGGTTAGGATTGGTGACTTTTATCTGCTTTATTGCTGTATTGTTTTATTTAAGAGCCTTGTTTATCAAAAGAATTGGTGGGATTACTGGTGATACTGTTGGCGCTGCAATTGAGCTGGTTGAGACAGGTTTAATACTAAGTTTTGTGATGGCTTCATTTTATATTTAACAGGTTTAATTCTAAAACATTGATCCTCCTTAAACTAAGAAGGATCAATAAAGAACTTAGGACGATTTTCGGGCTGCTAATGTACAACCTAAAATCACCAATAAAGCGATGAGTCCAGCGATACTTCCTAACAAGATATCTCTGAGCGTTTTATCTAGTGGTAGCCATGTCCATTTATGTAGATATGCAAAACTAAAACCTTCTAAAGCATCTTGTTGAGTGACTTGCGCTGCAATCACACCGCTACTTGGCTCAATATACAACCTGAGTTGATCGCTTAAATTGCTTTCAACTTTTACTACGGGTAAACGCTTATTGATGAAACCATATTCACCACCAAAACTGGTGACCCAAGAGCTTTGAGTAAAGTGATCCACTGGTAAATATAAATAGTCGGCAGCCAACTGCTTACTTTGCTCAAGCGTATTTAATTTTGTCGCGGTATTCGCATTGATCAATTCAATTGCAGGGGCAGCATTTTTAGCATGATTGTGATGATCATGTTCTTTGACTGCGGTCATGCTGCCTTGTAGCTGCGGTTTGCCTGTTAATTGAATCATCCAACCTGCTTGAGCATGATCTTGAGCAAAGGAGATCGGTACAAGATTAAGGCGTTGTATTGGTTGTTGAACAGCCTTTTTCCATGCGACAGCACTTAAATCCTGTGTATAAAATATTGGTTGAATGTTCACAATCTCTGGCTTTTTATGCCAAACATGATAGAAACCACTAAATACCCATAGCAAAATAAATACACTTAAACTGATGCCTAAATAGCGATGTAAAAAGCGAATTGGCTTGTGAGCTAAACGATGGTTCTGGCTATTACGAATCCTAAAAAATAATCCAATACCCATACAAGTCAGTACCAAAATGCCAATTAAGGCAATTTGCATCAGTATACTTTGTCCTGTCCACGGTTGATCGCCCCAAGTCCATGTATGACCTAAACGAAATATTTTCGCCATCCACATTTTTTGGTCATTGGATAGTGTGGCTAATCGAGATTGTGATGGATCGACATAAGCTCTTAAACCATTATCAAAACTTACACGCCAAACAGGCAATAGACGATTCACACTTGGATAATCATCACTAAACTCAGTGATCAGTTCGGTCGAAACGATCTGTTGTTTGGCTAAACCTGTATACCAAATTGCAAGACGTTTTGCATCTTGTTGCTCTCCATCTGTGATGAGTTGACCCGATCGACTATCAAAATACTCCGCAATGTTTTGATTTGGTTGTAAAACTCGATAAGCCACAAGTTCAGGTTGTAGCTGAATGGTTTGTAATCCTGAAAATTCTTCAATTTTATGCTGGTGTAAAACCAAAGGTGCAGGCAAAGCATTTGTTAAATTCAGTTGCTGAGGTGGAGGCATTCGTTTGACGGGTTGAGGTTGTGTTGCACTCATAATTGGATGCAACACACCTGTTAAAGACCACATCAAAATCAGAATGCCAAGCACCATTCCAAAGCTACGATGAAATTTCAGTAACTTCTTGAGTTGATTGGCATTCATTGTTTATTTTCCAAAATGATAACGCAAACCTAATAAGTAGGTTCGTGGCGCTGCAGGCGTATAACTAGCTTGATTACTGCTATATGAAGTGCTGTCAGCATAATGGACATCAGCTACATTCAGAATTTGCCCATAAATCTCATAAGCATTTTTACGATAATTTGCACGTAAATTTAGAATGGTATGCCCATCATATTTTTCAGTATTAGCATCATCAATCCAATATGAACCGACATAAACACCTTCAGCCGAAAGTAATAATGCTGGAATAGGTTTGATTTGATATTCAATTGTGCCAAAACTTTTTGGAGAGTTTGGCATTGTATTGCCGCTATAGTTGAGTATTGATGAGGGCTGAAATTCTTTATATTCGTGTTTAGCGATACTTCCAGATAACTTTAAACGTTGATCATACTGTTCAGTAATATTCCAAGTTCCACCAATTTCGATACCTTGATGTAAGGTTTTGCCTGCATTTCGTGGTTCACGGGTATTATCAGGTTTTGTATAACTTAGAACTTCATCCTTACCTTGTAAACGATATAAGGTAATTTCTCCATCCAATCGGTCATCTAAAACTTTGAAACGTAAACCCGCATCAATATTATTAAATGTAGCTTCTTTTAAGTTTGGTGTGACCAGATTTGCGCCATATAAACTACTAACTTCTGGTGGTACAAAACCTTGTGACCAATTGCTATACAGATCTAATTCAGGTGAGATATTCCATACAAAACCAAGTTGAGGGCTTGCCTTGTGAAAACTACGTTTTTCGTCTGGCGCACCTGTAACTTTAGAGGGAACAAGCTTGTTATCAAAGTCATAACCGATCCAATCATAGCGTGCACCACCAACAAAACTTAGATTCGGCAAAGCTTGCCAATTTGCTTGTGTGTACAATGCTTGGTTATTGACATCAACTTTGAAATCACGTAACAACTGACGTTGTTTGAAACCCGTATAAACTAGCGTGTTTGGATCACGAAAGACTTGAATATCATTGGTTTGAGCTTGGTTCGGCGAATGATCTGCCATTGCCCCAATGATCAATTTCACCTGATCCAAATTAATGGAATGCTGTAAATTTAAGCCATAAGATTGAAAAGCGTTATAGGTGGTTTGCCCGCTATAAGTTCCTGTAGGCTTTTTATCTTTTACATCAGTGCGAATATTGTAGCTCGGATTTTGATCGGTTGTATTATCGCGATAATATACGGTCAATTGACTTTGTTGCTGATCATCCCATTGATGGTTAATCTGTGATGAAAGACGGGTTGAGTCTACTTCTCGATATGTAAATGTTTGATAGCTATAACCTGGACGTTTGCTAAAATCATTTGCATTTAGGCTACCCGTCATATCGGTTTTTAAATGGTTGTAGCTGAAAATATTTTTGATTTGAGTGGCATCTGATATACGCCAATCATGTCTTAAGGTCACACTTTGCTTATTACTTTCAGCATGATCTTGCCAGCTATCACTACGATCACTGGCATAGGCAGACAGTCTTAAACCATGTTCACCATACTCAGTATCAAACGTATTGGATGCGCCTAAGTCTAAACGGCGATAACCTTCAGAGCTTGCACTCAAACCTAAATCAGCAGTTGGAGTTAAACTCGGTGCTTTGGTGAGGAAATTAATCGTGCCGCCAATTGCATTGCTTCCATACAAGCTACTTGCTGGGCCACGCAAAATTTCAATGCTATCAATTCCAGCTAAATTTACTTCATATAAAGCATTGTGGTTAAACACACCGACTGGACGGATTGAAATACCATCTTCTAAATATTGATAAACAGCAGAAGTGGTGATGGGTTGACGAATTGACATCATATGTTGTTCGTTGCCCAAGTCATTCATTAAGACACCTGGGGTTTGATTAACTAACTGACCAATGAATGTGGCATGTTTATCATCTATATCTTGGCTACTAATTTTGCTAATCGCAGCAGGAGTATTATTTATAGATTCACCTTCACGGCTTGCCGTGACTACGATTGTAGCTAGGGTTTTTGTTTCATTTTCAGAAGCTGTTTCAGCCAGAGTGATTGAGCTGTAGGTAATCGATAGACATGCTGTCGTTAATACTGACAAACGCAATTGAGTATTCATATTTAACTCTATAAAAGCAATAAACGAGGCTGTACCGCAGTGAGACACTGGATACGGAATGTTAAAAAAGCATTTTTATAGAGCGAGCGGTGGTGCTTGTTTAATTGGAAAAATATAGAAGATACGTGGAATTTGCAGATCTTCTGACCACGTATAACATAGGCATCGTACACGACTAAACCAAGCCAGTACAAAGATTAAAATAAATGCAATTAAAGGAATAATTGCAACAGCATCTAAACCATGTGTACATAAAGGACAATGCTTCATGATTTGACTAGCAAGAGCAAAAACCTCTTTGGCATAGTCACTCAGTTGATCATGCGCAGTCCATTGTAAATGCTGTTGATGATGCATTTCATGCATAGCGTGATGGTGACTTGAATGAGATTCAGACAACATCAAACTATTTTTAATATCTGTGACTTGGCAATGTGTAGGCATTGCATAGAGTGCAGGTACGACGCCAGTATGTACCATCGTTGGTAAGAAGATATGCCAGAGTAAACAAAGCAAAGTAATCGCACCGAATGAGGCACGCCACTTTAGCAAGTGTTGACGAAAACTGGACTTCATATCAGCAATACGTCGTAGGGGAAATGTGGCAGCAGTATAATTAAAAAAATGTTACAGTTCAAAACAAATTCAATATCTAAGAACACAAATATATGGCAGATTACCGTATAAATTTTCCAGTTTTTTCGATGACGAAGAATGGGTGTTTGAATCTAAAGGATGGATTATTTTAGTATTAACGTATAGAAATAAGAATTATGAATTAGTTTTCTACGACCCTGTTCGTTTGATGCAAACACTAAATGATGATTTAAATTCGAGCCAATATTTTTACAAGAAAATTTAATTGTAATCCCAAACGTAAATAGGGCAAATATTGAAAAAGTAGTTTTAGATCTAGTGAGTCATGAAACTTTAATGGAAAATTTAAAAATAAAAACAGGCTCATGAGAGCCTGCTTTACATCTACTTAAAGATTAACGATTTGGTAAAACATCTTTAAGTGCTTCATGCATTTCTAACAATGCTTTTTCTGTTGTATCCCAATCGATACAACCATCAGTCACAGATTGACCATATACTAGATCACATAGGTTTTCAGGAATATCCTGACGACCACCTTTAAGGTGACTCTCAACCATGATTCCCACGATTGACTTATTCCCATCCAGAATTTGCTCTGTGATGTTTTTGAGAACCAATGGTTGTAAGTATGGGTCTTTGTTTGAGTTGGCATGACTGGTATCAATCATAATCTTGTTGCTGACTTTGGCTTTTGCCAAAGCTGCTTCTGCTTCCGCAACAGAAGAAGCATCGTAGTTTGGCTTGCCATTACCACCACGTAATACCACATGAGCATAAGGATTGCCTTTGGTATTGATAATTGCCACCTGACCATTTTCATTTAAGCCGAGGAAGCTATGACCGTGCTTAACCGATTGCATAGCATTGGTCGCAACAGTTAAACCACCATCTGTACCGTTTTTAAACCCAACAGGAGATGATAAGCCTGAAGACATTTCACGGTGTGTTTGGCTTTCTGTAGTACGTGCGCCAATCGCAGACCAAGAAATTAAATCTTGATAATATTGTGGTGAGTTTGGATCAAGTGCTTCAGTCGCACATGGCAAACCTTTTTCATTTAATTCAAGCAAAAGACCACGACCAATATGTAAACCTTTTTCAATATTGAAAGAGTCATTCATATCTGGATCGTTGATTAGACCTTTCCAACCGACTGTCGTACGTGGTTTTTCAAAATATACACGCATCACAAGGTATAAAGTATCTTTTACTTTTTCACTTAATTCTTTTAAGCGATCAGCATATTCATTTGCAGCTTTAACATCATGGATTGAACAAGGTCCAATCACCACAAACAAACGTTTGTCATTGCCGTCTAAAATATTACGTACAGTTGCACGTCCTTGTAACACAGTTTGAGATGCAGCTTCAGATAAAGGAAGATCAGCTTTCAGTTCCGCAGGGGTAATTAAGGTTTGAATGCTTTTAATATTAACGTCGTCGATATCTGGCTGAGAAACTGGATTTGACTGTAGAGTATTCATTGCTGTCACAAATTCAATCGAAAGAAGAGGTTATTTTGTCTACGAATATAGCATGAAAAGCCGATTGATTAACTATCGATTCGCAAAAATTGCGGAAAACAACCGGCTTTTTTAGAATTAAACCATACTAGATGAAAGGCTTGTTTGTTGAACAACAGCAACTTTATGGGTTTCAACTGGTTTAGGTTTTGCCTTAACTGGATTAACCATAAAGTTAACACCAAGGGCAAATAATGTAATACCTAAGATTCTACGAATAAGTCTTTCTGGCATACGCGAACTAATCAAAGTTCCGACAATGATTGCAGGAATAGAACCAACAAGTAACCACATTAATAAATGAAAGTCGACATTACCTGAAGACATATGACTTAAACCAGCAACAGCTGTTAATAAGACAGCATGGACTACATCTGAACCAATAATACGAATCATCGGTAAGTTAGGAAACATAATTACGAGCGCCATAATCCCGAAAGCACCAGCGCCTACAGAAGACAGGGTAACGAAAATACCTAAAACCATGCCCATGATGACGATATATAAGCGTTTATGCTGGAGGGCATGTTGCTCACTTTCCATATTTGCTTGTTCACGATTACGGAAACGATCAAAGAACTTTTCAATTTGGCTACGAAATACAATAGAGATACCTGTCAAGGTCAACATAAAGCCTAAGACCATGGTCAGTACAGCTTTATAATGCGTTGATTGACTTAAATAATGTTCTAAAACCCAAGAGGTGGCAAAAGATGCAGGAATACTTCCAAGCGCAAGCCAAAGTACAATTGGCCATACAATATTTAGTTTTTTAGCATGTACCATTGAACCGCAAAATTTAGAAATAGAGGCATATAGCAGGTCTGTACCGATTGCAATATGAGGTTCAATTTTGAATAAACTAATCAAAATGGGGGTCATTAATGAGCCACCACCAACACCAGTGATTCCTACACAGAAACCAACCAAAACCCCAGCTAGAATAAATTCAACAGGACCAAACATAATCAATATGCCTAAATATGCAAAAACCAGCATATCTTATGCTTTTTTTAGATAACTCGTTGTGATGAATAGTGATTTACTTATGCAAAAAAAAGCTAAAGAATGTCGATGGCGGTATAAAAACTGACTGAATTACACAGCCATGTTTCATTAATTTGCACTTATGAGTTCGTAGAGTAAATCTTAGTTTGATCAAAGTGACGTAAAATAATTAATTGAAAAGTAGAGTGATTTAAACATTCTCTATTTTGCTAAAATTTTATTTTTGTTAGGTTTTAATTCATTAACCCATAACACAAGTAGAAATGTAATCGGTGTCGCAAATAGCCACCAACTTACAAATCCTATAGCGTTTCCATATTCAAGACAGAGTAGGCTTCCTGCAATTAAAAAGCAGAGGTAAGCAAAAAATTTGAAGAGAGTTTTATAGCGAATGAGATATACTTGCTTCGTTTTGCTGATTTGCTTAGAACTACATTTATATAAGAAGGTCATTCCAATCAGTATCAAAATTAGACTCAAAAAAATCATGCCTTCACCTTATTTTTCGCTAATTTTGTTTTAATTTTTTGTATGGACTTTTCCTGAATAGGTTGAATATATCTAAAAATAAAAATAGCGAATAAAGCGCAAATGAGTAAGAATAAATCAACACGTAGAAATAACCAATAACTTGAAAGGTCTGAAATTAATCGATGATTATTGAGATACACTAAGTTATATATTGGTAAAACAACTGCAATCAAACCGAAGAAGAAAACTTGTGATTTCCATAAATATTGTTTAGGGGTGAGTAGGGCTACAATCAAGCTCAGCATCCACACACTAAAAAAAGTATAAATTTCATAATTTGGGGTGGTTTCAGTAATATGTATCAATCTATTTGAAAAAAGATAACCTAGCATGGCGATTGGTAAGCCAATAAACGTCGCAACATTCAAACGATCCACTAAATAAAAACCAAGATGAAACTTCTCAGATTTATTTTGGATTTGGCGCTTCAGACTCCATAGTAGTAGTCCTGACGCAATCATCAAACAACCTAGTATTCCTGAACAAAAGAAAGCAAATCGTAGTAGTGGTTGCGCAAATGTAGCCATATGTAGACCATAAACGCCTGCATTTAAGGTTGCTACTGCACTATTATTTCTTGTGTTGCCTAAAATTTTTCCAGCACCATCTAGGGTAATTTGTGTTTGATTTAAGGTAATGGAATGATCTTCCAATTGTTTAAAAGTGATTTTTGCTTGATTAGTATTTGGATTTTTAACCTCAATCGTTGCTAATTCTTCGTTCTCCCAGTGCTGTGGTAATTTCTCTAATAACACAGTGATTGGCTGCATATCTGCTTGGGTTGGGGGAGAATCGATATTGGTTGTTTGAGAGATTGTTCTGATCTCCGTGAAATATTGAAATGGCTTTTCAGGATATAATTGTTTCATACCCCACGGTAAATATAAGTAAAAGAAAATAGCTAAACCAGTAAAAGTAATCGTCAAGAAAAAGGGAAGAGCAAGTACAGAGCAAATATTATGAAAATCGAGCCAAGAGCGTTGTGATTTAAAAGTTCTCAATGTAAAGAAATCCGTAAAGATTTTTTTATGGGTAATAATGCCCGAAACCAATGCAATCAACATAATAAAAGCTGCGATACAAACGATTAGGCGTCCAATAAGGACAGGTAATCCGTACAGCTGAAAGTGGAAATTATAAAAAAAGTCACCACCTTGTGTTGTAGAAAGTTTAAGTTCTTGACCAGTATTTGCATCCAAGTCTCGGCTTTCATAACCACCTATACTTTTTTCCCAATAAATTTTATTGACAGGTTCTTCTTTATTTGCAACTTTGATATACCAAGATTTAGCATCAGCTGCATTTTTTTCTAAATACTCTGTTGCTGTTTGAATAGCCGTTACTTGATTAATTTGATAATGCGATAGTTGAGGCTGCATCCATAAATTAATCTGATGACGATAATAGGCACTCGTTCCCATCAGAAAAATGGCAAATAAAAGCCATCCAAAAATTAAACCCGTCCATGCATGTAGCCATGCCATAGATTGGCGTACACTTTTGTTTTGCATTATTAACTTAAACCTACAGATAAGCCGAATAAAGTACCTGCCAAAATCAAGCTAATCCAAGTAAGTTTTAACAAAGAATTCGTGCAGAAACTAACAATGATGAATAGTAAATAAAAAATTATTGAAATAAAGGCAGCCAAATAAATGGCTTCAGCTTTAGCGAATGAATGAAGAAATAATGCAGTCAGACATAAGCTCAAATACATCATGCAGACGTAACCAACACTAAAACTCAAGGTAAAGCGGTAAAAAATACTTAGGCGATAGATGAGCGTAAGTGATGATGATTTTGCCATAAATGATTTTTAACTAGCCAATAGGAGAATAAATATCAAATGAAAATGATTATTATTAATATTAATAAATTGAAAGTAAACTCGCAATCATTTAACTATCGTTAATCAAGATAATTTTTAAAGTAATGAATGGAATTTTAGATCAAACATTATATTCACCAATCTTGAACAATTTGGATAGCTTATTATGATTCGATGTAAAATCATTTTGTTAGAATCATTCAAATATTTCAGTGGGGCATTGGTCTTGTTAAAGCAAAAACTAAAAATTGGTATCGTGGTGGGAGAAGTTTCTGGAGATACTCTAGGAGTGAAACTCATGCGCAGTTTTCGCGAACAAGGAATTGATGCTGAATTTGAAGGTATTGGCGGTCCACAAATGATTGCTGAGGGTTTCCATAGTTATTATCCAATGGAAATTTTATCAGTAATGGGCATTGTGGAGGTTTTGAAAGATATAAAGAAGTTATTTGCTGTACGTGATGGTCTAGTTGAACGTTGGACTGAACATCCAGTGGATATTTTTATTGGAATTGATGCACCTGATTTCAATTTACGTCTTTCTAAAACAATAAAAGAAAAGAATTTACCAATTAAAACAGTTCAATACGTAAGTCCATCTGTTTGGGCATGGCGTCAAGGGCGGGTACATGGTATTAAACGTAGTATAGATTTAGTGTTGTGTTTATTCCCATTTGAAAAAACATTTTATGAAAATTACGATGTTCCAGCAGCTTTTGTTGGGCATCCACTAGCCAAACAATTACCTTTAAAAAATCCAATTGTAGAAGCAAAACATCAGCTTGGCTTATCTGCACATGAAATGCACGTTGCTTTATTACCAGGAAGTCGAAGAGGTGAAATTGACAGACTATTGCCTTTGTTAATTGGGGCTGCGGAAATACTACATAAGAAATATCCTGAACTAGAGTTTCTGATTCCAGCAATTAATGATGCTCGAAAACAACAAATTGAACATGGTATTCAAAATTTAGATGTCACTTTAAAATCAAAAATTTATATTTTAGAAAATACCGATGCTGAATCTAAAATAGGTCGTATGGTCATGAATGCGAGTGATGTTGTCGCACTAGCATCGGGAACTGCGACGCTTGAAGCAATGTTATTACATCGCCCAATGGTGACTTTTTATAAGTTACATTGGTTAACTTATATGATTGCTAAGTTTCTCGTTAAGATTCCATACTACTCTTTACCTAATATCATTGCAGGTAAAAAAGTCATCCAAGAATTAATTCAAGCTGATGCAACACCAGAACACCTTGCTTCTGAAATTGAAAAATTAATGGATAATGAAACAGCACATATTCAGATGATGCAACATCTAAGCATGCACAAACAATTAATCTCAGGAGATACTGAAAATCCTGTTGATGCAATTCTGAATTGTTTAAAAACAAATTAAGTTAAAAAAGGTGGCATTTCAAATGCCACCTTATCATTTACGTTCTTAAAATCATTTCATAGCCTGTGTATTTACGAATATTGATGACACCAATATCGAGTAATAAATATTGCCCTTTAATGCCATGTAAAACACCACGAATTTTGGGTGTTTTATCCAAATTTAAGGACTTAATTTTTTCTGGATATTGTTCAACTGGGTAAATAAATTCTTTAGGCAATTCATGTTCTAAAAATTCAAGTTCTTCATTGAATTCTAGGTTTTGGCTAAACTCATCTCGGATCGTTTGAATTTTAGGTGCAAATTCTTCCAAGATCTGGTCACGTTGCTCAATTAAATTCAATGGTTCAGCTTCACCTTTAAGGAGCTTACGCCAATCCGTCTTATCGGCAATTTGTGTACCAAATAAAGTTTCTAAATGACCAGATAAGCGGCGAGAACCAACTTTTAAAATAGGTAAAGCTTGGGTTGCACCCTGATCTAACCATCGAGTTGGCATATTAACGATACGAGTAATTCCAATTTTTAGTGCGCTTGAATTAGCTAAATATACAATATGAGGTTGGAAACAAACCTTATGTGCAAATTCATCATCACGACAAGTTGCAAGATGATAATGGCAAGTCTCAGGTTTCATAATACAAAGATCACATTCAGCTTTGGTCTTGAAGCACTTGAAACAGTGACCTTGTGAATATGATTTTGGAGTCTTTGCACCACACGAAGTACAAAAAATATTTCCAGTCCATTCAATTTCTAATTCTTGACCTAGTACGAAGGGTAGATCAGTTTCTGAACGATCTAATATAAATTTATATTCAACATTTGCCTTGCTGGTTGGTTGATCAGTTACACTATGCGTTTTGAGCGCTGCGTGCATTTTGTGACAAATGCCTTGTAGTTCCATCAATAAACTCTCATCTTTCTCAATCAAGGGTTGCAGTTATGGCTGAACAAAATGTCATCACTTCTATGCTAGACGATTTATCTAAAGAACAGCCCATTCATACTGCACTTTGTATCGGTCAGCAAATTGATCAAAATGCTGAAATTCAATGGCATCATTTTAACGTAACTGACTTTTTAAATCTGCCATTTACACAACGTTATGATTTAGGTTTTGTATTATTTGATACAGAGCAAATGCAAAACATCACTGAAACACATAAAGCGCAGCTTTTAGTGAAGTTACGCGACTTAATGGCAAAAAGGATTGTTGTTGTTAGTAAACGAAATGATGAAAAGCTATTACGTTCACTAGGTTTTACTCAACTTATTGATAAAACTACTCATGATAGTGATTTTGCTCTATGGCAATTCAATATTTTAACTTATAAACATGTTCCTGATTGGTTTAACTCTAAATTTTGGGCAAATCCAGAAAATTGGAATAAATTTCGTTGGTAATTTCTTAGACTGTACTGCGGCTCTGAATAAGCCGCAGTTATAAAATAATACTCTGTACACGACAAATTTCATAGGGCCCTTGTCCTATCAGGCTTTTTCTTTCTTAAAATTGCGAGCACTTTCTTAAATTCTTCTTTTTTTCCAAAACCAATCAAACGTAGAATAGCCATTTGAACATAGTCCAAACCGTATCGAAATAAACTTACTGAAAGTCGTCCATGCTTCTTTATTTTTATCGTTTTTTTTCGATCATGTTGCCATTCACCTGTTAAATAGCACCAACAGAAACCGATCGCTAGCACTGCTATCAATTTCTTGACTCGTCTAGGGTCTGTTAAACGAGTATTTTCAAGATTGAATCCACGTCCTTTGAGACAACTAAATAAGGTTTCGATTTCCCAGCGTAATGCATAATCACGAATAGCAGAAGCATTAAACATACGAGAAACAACAAGTAAAAGTTCTCCATCTTCTAATCGTAGCGCACTAATATACAGTTTCACTCGACCAACCCAAATACGTCGTTTACGACATTCAGTTTGACCAACTTGAAGATGACGAAATAAATCACTAATTTTATGATTCTTGGCTAAGTGATTGGTCACAATAAAGTTTTTTTAACACGTATACAGAAGTTAATGTCATTTTCAATTCACCATGTAAACCATTTCTCACCGATAAATTCTCTGTCTGCGAACACATTCACAATACGATCTTTACCAAAAATGGAGATAAAGCGTTGAATCAAAGCAATACGCTCTTTTGTATCTGAATTTCCACGTTTATTGAGCAATGTCCAAACAATAGGTATCGCTATTCCACGATAGACGATGGCTAACATCAAGATATTGATATCTCGTTTTCCCCATTTCCAGTTAGTTCTATCCAAAGTTAATTGGACTTTATCGAATGAAAATATATTGAAAATTAACTGAGAAATTTGACGATAATCGAAGTACTGATCTGCAAAGAAGCGTTGTATACGTCGATAAAATGATTGTGGTAAGCACTTGATGGGTAAGGCTTTAGATGCAGAAGAAAGATTACATGTCTGTTTTATAATTAATGCCAGCATAATCAGTGTAAAACATTTTACATGTGACTTGTTCCACTTTAGATATTTGTTTAAGATGAGATATAACTCATTGAAATGTGTCATCATATTCGTCGTCAGAAAACAAGTATTATGCCATTATTTCAATGAGTTATCTTTTTTTGTCGTGTACAAAGAAAATAATAATAAACTGATGAAATGTTCTTGCAAATTTTAACACTTTAACTTTGTTTTCATGTTGAAAAGCAGCGTATGCTTTTCGAATAAATAATTCTAACTGGAATATAAAAATCATGACAGATTTGACAAATATCGTAGAGATTTTAGCGAAACAGGCCTTAGGCGGTCAGCAACAATCTTCACAAAATAGTGGTTTGGGTGGAATTCTTGGCTCTGTTTTAGGGCAACTTAGTGGTCAACAACAAAACAATCAAAATCAGCCGCAAAGTGGTTTAGGTGGAATCCTAGGTTCAGTTTTGGGTCAGTTAGGTAGTACGAATAACAATACATCTCAGACAAATAGTAATACTAGTGGTAACACAGCACAAACATTACTTATAGCCGTATTGCCGTTGGTTCTTGCTTGGATTCAAAAACAGGGAGGCTTACAAGGGGCATTAGATAAACTAAAAAGTACAGGTTTATCCAATCAGGTTAAGAGCTGGGTCGATCCTCAACAAGCAAATGCTCAAGATGTTCCAACCCAAAATATTCAAAGCTTGTTTGATGATCAAGATATCGAACAGGTTGCTCAACAAGCACAAGCGCCAAAGCAAGAAATTTATAGTGCGATTGCTTCTGTACTACCTCAAGTGATTGATTCTTTGACTCCGCAAGGAAGTAATACCAATCCCCAAGAAGCAAATCAAGATATTCAACAAATATTGAATTTGGTGAGTGGTTTTTTAAAAAGATAAGTATATAAAAATAAAAGGGCGAAACGCCCTTTTATTTAACATTTGAAATAAACTTCTGATTAGAAGTTATATTCCATACCTAAACCAATAACAGTTTTCTTGTTGTTGTCTTTCTGCCAGTCAATTTTTTGTTGAGCAACAACACCGTAGAAACGAGCTTGTTTATTCATCTGGTAATCTGCACCTAAACCATAAAGATCTTGTTTACGATCATCACGCCCATCAGCTTCTGTTTTAGCAGAGATATATTCTGCTTTTAACTTTACTGGTGTAGAAGGGATGATATATGCAGCCGTTACACCAAAAGCATTTTCTTTTAAGCCTTTAAATGAATTATTAGTGACTGTGTCTGGTTTCCCAGTTTCTTTAGTCGTTGTGATGACAGCCACAACATCATCTGTAGGCTTAGCTGTTTGCCATAATGCGCCAAATACCAAACCATCAACACCAATTGGGGTAAAGTCTAAAGAGCCTGTAACACGAACGGCATCAGCATAAACGCCAGTTAAGTTATGTGCACTAAATTTAGTTGCTACAGCACGGTTTGCAGCAACTGCCGCAGCTAAACCGACATCTTTATTTTCATACGTTAAAGATGCTGAAACACCATCACCAAAACCATCACGCGCATCTTTTAAACCATAGTTTGTAACTACAGTTGTTTCTTTAGTAACGCCAGCTGTTGAAGTTGTAGATGTTTTTGTAGTTGCAGATGTTGCTGCATTTTCACCTTGCTGGAACATGATGTTAAATGCTAAACCACCAAGTAATTTCTTATCAGTTTCAAAACCGATTACGTTATTTAAACGATCTTCACCAGCTAAAATAGCAGTCATATCTAGTTCGTTGTGATCGTTGAAAATATCTTGGTTATTTCCAGCAGCAGTTTTTAAGTAAGAATCAAAACGACCAACTTTCAACGTTGCAATACCATCAGCTTTAAGGCCAATGTAACGGTTACGCATACCAAGATCTGTACCATCACCGTCAGTATTTACTTGCCATTCAGCTAAATAAACTGCTGATAAATCATTCGTTAATTTTTCATCACCTTTCACACCAAGACGAGAAGCATTTGAGTTAATTTTTGTTACGCTTTCATCTTTAAAGCCATTTTTGTCGATTTGATCTAAAGTCACATTGAGCTTACCATACAATGTAGGTGCTGCTTGCGCTGCATTCATGGCTAAAGTTGCTACAGTAGCAGCAAGAAGCAATTTTTTCATTGAGATTTCTCCAAACACTTTTTGTAAATGGCTGATGCCTTAGTTACTGTTATAAGCTTGCTTGTGTACATAAAGTTACACAGCTCACTGACTTGTATGCAGTATCGGCAAACTTTGTGACAGATAAGTGAAAGAAAAATGACAGTTTGATGACGATTCATATTTAGTAATAATTATATTTGTTATTGATTTTTATATATTTAATAAATAAAAGTGGGGCGAAAAGCCCCATCGTATAGATAATTTTTTACTTACAGCACTGCTTTAATCTTTTCAGCAAAGGCTTTAATCTTTTCCTGATCACCCATTTGTGCTGCATGACGACCAAGTTCATGAACTGAGCTAGGAATCAAATGGAAGTGCACATGTGGAACTGTTTGCCCAGCAGCAACTCCTGAAAGTTGCATTAGTACGATCCCTTTAGCATCTAAAGCGGTTTCAATTGCTTTAGCTATCTTTTGAACAATTTGAATCGTATAGGCTGCTGCATCAGCAGGTAAATCCATCAAAGTAACAGCAGGTGTTTTAGGAATAACTAAAGCATGACCATCTGCTTGAGGCATAATATCCATAAAAGCGAGGACCTGATCATCTTCATAGATTTTGATTGCAGGTAGTTCGCCTCTTAAGATTCTTGCAAAAATATTTTGGTCATCGTACGCCATGATTAGTCCTTTAATATAATGAGATGAGAAGTTTTGCTTTTCAGACAAGAATAGAAAATAAACTGCTAAGACTTAAAAATAAGGCTTTTATTTGCAATTTAATTCTTTTTGACGCTCTTTAATTTCATCTAAGCGTTGTTGCTCTCTGTCAGAAAATTTAGGCTTTGTTGTATGGCAGTTTTCATTACCATATTTAGCCTTGGCATCTGCATCTTTAAAACAAAATCCTTTCGATGCATAGATGAGATTATAGTCATCTTGCAACTTTTTACATTCTTGTTCTGGTGTAGCTGCTTGAAGGTTAAAACCTGTAAGGCTTACCAATCCAACAAAAACTGCAACCGTAAACTTATTCATGAGGTATTCCTCTAGTTAAAAGGCATGAACTCAAATAAATTAAGAAAATATGTCTATTTTCACGATTTGACTTAAGTTCAACTACTAATATACGGTTTATGAATGAAATTTCAATGAAACTGTATTATTGGAGTGTAATTTTTATCACCTTGAGCTTTTACTTTAGTATAATTTTCGTCCACTCTTCATACATTTTGACAGCAGAAGAAAAGTCGCTATTGGGTTCTGCAGTAAGGTTTGCTGCTTGAATCAAACTCTGGGTTAAGGCAAGTATAGGCGCTGGAAGCTTTGCCTCATGCACTAAATTCAACGCAATCCCTGTATCTTTTGCGAGCAAAGGTAATGCAAAGGTTATAGGGAATTCACGGCTGAGAACGCGTTGTGGAAAAATAGTTTCTGTGACCATGCTTTTGCCACTAGAAGCATTAATACAATTCAAAGCTGCATCTAGGTTTACACCATGCGCTTTGAGTGTACTAAATCCCTCTGCAACCGACCATAAATTGACAGCCAGTAACATGTTATTAATTGCTTTAACGGCAAATCCTGCACCCGAATCACCTACGTGTTGAATGAGCTTTCCGACTGCTGCCATCGCAGGATAAGCACGTTCAAAAGCATTAATGTCGCCACCCACCATAACCGTAAGTGTTGCATTTTCTGCACCAATGGTTTGTCCGCTGACAGGCGCATCGAGAAAATCAATATTTTGTGTTTTCAATCGTTCTGCTAGACGGCGTGCTGCCTCAGGAACACCACTGGTGCAATCAATCCAGATTGCACCTGATTTAACATTCACACCATCAATTAATGTTTCAACGTCATCACTAGTCGGTAAACACGAAAAGATAACATCTGCCTGAACCGCTTCAGCAAGTTCAACCGCCAAAGTGCCAAATTCTGTTGCATGTTGCTTAGCTTTATCAAAGTTACGATTCCAAACGTAAACTTTTTCGAAATACTTGGGTAAATGCGCAGCCATGCGATAGCCCATAGCACCTAAACCGATGAATGCAACAGATTGAGTCATAGTTTACCTTTTTATTGGAGTTGAACGTTCTGATAACCAAGTTGTCAGTGTTGGCCAGAACTCAATTGAACTGTTTTGACTAGACATTAAACCTAAGTGTCCGCCAGGTATCAGAGTAAACGTGACATCTTGACTATTTGTCAACTGTGTTAAAGGAAAAGCTGCCTCAGAAGTAACAAGTTGATCACTTTTACCTGCACCAACTAACAATGAACATTCAATGTTTTTAAGCTCAATGGTTTTATTCTTTAATGTGATTGCACCATTTTTTAATGGATTTTGCATCCAAACATTAAACAACATGTCTTGGTTGATCCCCCCAGGGTAATCAATCATATTATTTAAGAAATGGCTGAGTGTGGCGTCTTCTTGTACCAGTTTGAGGTTATCAAGATTTTTGAGCAATTGAATATTGCCATCAATCCAACCCTTAGGATCTAACAATTTAAAACCTAATGAGTTTAAAAAACCAGGTGAATGAATCATCAACTTAGGTAAACGGTTACAGATATAATCTTTGATGGTTGGGTTACGCGTCGTAATATATGCCAGTGTTTTATATAATTTTCCGATATAACCCGATGCATAACTATCAATCGGGCTACCTAAAACAATTAAATTTTTAACCGCATTTGGCTTGTGTCGAGCAGTGTAAAGTGTGACAAAAATTCCAGCCATACTCCAACCATGCAAAGAGATTTTTTCAGATTTAGAATGCTTTTGAATCGCCTCAATACAACGTGGAATAAATTTATCGATAAAAGATAAAAAATTCACTTGGTAGTTTTTGTAAGTCAACTTACCCCAGTCGATTAGATAAACATCAAAACCACTTTCTTGAAAATGTTTAATCAAAGAGCGGTATGGATATAGATCATAAATATCCATTTTGATGGCAAGAGGAGCTGTAAATACCAATGGCTCTTTGTAACGTTTGTTCTCAGAAGCATAAAAACGAACACGAGTTTCTTTAAATTCAGCAATCACTTGATAAGCTGTCGATTGTGACAATACAAGCCTATCTGCATCGAAGACACGCATAGCCAGATGTTTAAAATTTATTTTTTGCTGTTCTACAAGTGATTTCATCTTTGAAAGTCTCATCATGAGTCAAGATTGCACGAAGTCTAAGCGATAATTTCATCTTATGCCTTGACCTTAAATACGTTAGGCGCTCAAAATGTTGGCATATTTAAACACCTGATCATAAGGCATACAAAACGATGAATCCAAGCGATGATTTAGAATACCAACTTGAAACACTGGCTATTCGCACAGGGCATGATCGTACCTTTGAAGGGGAACATAGTGAACCTATCTTTTTAACATCTTCTTTTGTTTGCGAAAGTGCCGCAGATGCTGCTGCAAAATTTTCTGGGCAAATCGCAGGAAATACATACTCACGTTATACCAATCCAACAGTGCAAGCCTTTGAAAAACGTCTGGCAGTTCTGGATGGCGCAGAGCGTGCAGTTGCGACCAGTTCTGGTATGGCTGCTGTACATGCGATGTGTATGGCATATTTAAAAGCTGGCGATCATGTGATTTGTTCTCGCGCAGTGTTTGGTTCAATCATTGCTTTATTTGAAAAATATGTTGCTAAATTTGCTGTAGAAGTGACTTTTGTCGATTTGGATGATCTTGAAGGCTGGAAACAAGCGATTCGTCCCAATACACGTATTCTCTTTATTGAAACACCCTCGAATCCTTTGGCACAGGTTGGTGATATGCAAGCAGTTGCAGATATTGCCCACGCGCATGGTGCTTTATTTGCAGTGGATAACTGTTTCTGTACGCCTGTGTTACAGCAGCCGATTAAGTTTGGTGCCGATTTGGTTCTTTATTCAGCAACTAAATATATTGATGGCCAGGGACGGGCTTTGGGTGGTGCTGTAGTCGGTAAGAACGATTTGGTTGAAGAAATTAATGGCGTTGTACGTACCCTTGGCAATTCAATGAGTCCATTCAATGCATGGATTTTCTTAAAAGGTTTAGAAACGCTGAGTATTCGTATGAAAGCGCATTGTGAAAATGCACAAATACTTGCGGAGTGGTTACACCAACATGAAAAGGTTGAAAAAGTGTATTACGCAGGTTTGCCTGACCATCCCGGACATGAATTAGCCAAAAAACAGCAAAAAGGTTTTGGCGGTGTTGTATCTTTTGTCGTAAGAGGCGAACGTGAAGGTGCGTGGACGGTTATTGATAATACGCGCTTCTTATCGATTACCAGTAATTTAGGCGATGTTAAGTCAACAATTACCCATCCAGCAACCACCTCACATGGTAGAATGTCGCCTGAAGCCAAACAGGCTGCAGGAATTGAAGAAGGCTTAATTCGTGTTTCTGTTGGTTTAGAAGATATTAATGATATTATTCGCGACTTATCACGCGGTTTAGATTTAATTTAACGAGAGAAACTTATGAACATTAATATGCTCATGCAGCAAGCTCAGCGCATGCAAAAAGATATGGAATCAAATCTTAAAAAAGCCAAAGAAGAGCTTGCTAATACGGAAGTTCATGCTGAAGCTGGCGGTGGTTTGGTTAAAGTAACTATGACTTGCCGTAATGTCGTTAAGCGTATCGAAATTAGCCCAGACTTATTACAAGATGAAGCTGATATGATTGAAGATCTGATTGCTGCTGCGATGAATGATGCAGCACGTCAAGCCGAAGCTATTTCTGAAGAAAAACTTCAAGGCGCGAATTCAGGTATGGGCTTACCACCAGGTTTATCTGGTTTATTCTAAGCCAAAAGTCTCTAAGTCTTTTGGTGAGGCTTAGAGAACCTTTTTTATAAATAATAGAGTTGATCTGTGTTTAGTGAACGATTTGAACAGCTAGTTCAAGCATTGCGTATTTTACCAAGCGTTGGTCCAAAATCTGCACAACGGATGGCATTACATTTGTTGATGAAAAATCGTGAAGGTGCTTTTGCATTATCTTATGCATTACACGAGGCTTCGAGCCATATTCACGAATGCCATATTTGTCATTCCTTAACTGAAAACGAAATTTGTGATATTTGTGCATCTGTAGAAAGAGATGAGCAATTGCTTTGTGTGGTTGAATCTCCAGCTGATGTCATGGCAATCGAACAAAGTGGAAGCTTTAGAGGTAAATATCATGTACTTGGTGGTCATTTGTCTCCATTGGATGGAATAGGTCCTGAAGAAATTGGTATTCCATATTTGATTCAACGATTAAGCCAAGGACAGATTGAAGAAGTAATTTTAGCAACTAATGCCACCGTGGAAGGTCAAGCGACAGCACATTACTTAGTTGAGGCAACGAAACATTTACCAATTCACATGACCAGAATCGCACAAGGCGTGCCACAAGGTGGCGAATTAGAATATGTCGATAGTCATACGTTAAGTCAAGCGGTACATAATCGTATGAAGATGAAATAGTTTTATATTTATTGTAAATTCATGCTATTAATTTAAACAAATAATTCACTTTTACATTTTGTCTAACATTATTTTAGGTATATTTGCTTTAATTTATGGCAGTATAAGCAAACGAAAAGGATTTTCGTTTTTGATGAATAGAATAGGAGTAATTTCATGTTTTTCATGTGGAATAGTGATTAAATTATTCTTTGTAGATTTAATTTAGTTTCGTTTCAGCAAAAACTGTATTTTTACAGTTGTATTGCTAGTGTTTTTTATTATTTTACTTGAGCAAATATGTTTCAGTTCATTCAACAGCAAAAAGACCTTGCTGTTCTCCTCAGTCAAATGGAACAATGTTCTACCTACGCACTTGATACTGAGTTTATTAAGGTTGATACCTTATATCCAAAACTTGGGGTATGCCAGATTAATTGTAATGGTCAAATTGCTTTACTAGATGGAGTAGCACTTGATTTAGAGCAGTTTTGGCAGAAGGTTTTTACTGCACAGCAGAATATCTTTCATGCTTGTGGCGAAGATATTGATTTAATTTATCATTATGCAGATCAAAAACCATTAAAAAATGTATTTGATACGCAGATCGCAATGGCATTTCTTGGTCATGGGCTTCAGGTAAGCTATCAAAATGCATTAAAAACCTGCCTAAATATTGATATTGATAAGGATCAAACTCGCTCAGATTGGTTGGCACGCCCTTTAAGCCAAGAGCAAATTAATTATGCAGCAAATGATGTCTTATATTTGACAAAGCTCGCTGATACATTAAAACATGATTTACAGCGTAAAGGGCTTTATCAATATGTTTTGGAAGATTGTCAGAATTTAACGAAAGAAATTGCGATAGAAACTCCATTGACAGAGCTATATACCGATATTGGTAATTATCGCCATTCACGTCGTGAGTTAATGCAATTACAGCAGCTCAGTATTTGGCGTGAGCAAATTACCAAAGCCATGAATCAACCGCGTAGTTTTGTTCTCAAAAATACAACAATGCTAGATTTAGTGGAAAAAAATCCACGTAATAATTTCCAACTTGCCCAAGTTAAAGATATTCGTCCAAATATTGTACGTGAACATGGCAAAACCATATTGGATTTATTAAAGTTTTTACCACCTGAAGATGAATGGCCATTAAGAATGGCAAGACCTGTGAAGAATAATTCTAAAGAAGTTGCGCCTCAAATTGATGCTTTAATCGATCGAGTCGTATTTGAAACTGGCATTCCTAAAGAAATCTTACTACGTAAGAAATGGCTGAATGCAATTTATGAATATGTTGTATTCCATTTAGAAGAGCAAGAATTGCCGAGTTATTTGTTAGGCTGGCGCTACGATATCTTGACCAAGCCATTGGTGGCATTACTGCGACAAGATATTGAATATTTGGCGGCGCAAATGAAGTTAGCTAGGTAAAATAGTTCAGCTGTGAAAGACGACTGTTGCGTTAACATTCGTTAATGTACCTAGTTTTTTTTTCATGTATGCTGTTTAAAGTCTGTTGGAATAAAAATGACCAATAGTCTCTAAGATTGATAAGAGTTGTGAGTAAACATGCACTGCGATATTTATAGATCAAGCAAAAAAGACGAAATGTATATGTATATTGCTCGTCCAAATTATTCTGCAGATCAGGAATCAGAAAATCCATTTGAGTCTGTTCCTGAGAGTGTCTTACAAGCTTTTGGAAAAGCTACTTTTGTAATGCATTTGGAACTTCATGGTGAGCGTAAACTTGCACGTGTAAATGTATTGCATGTCTTAGACTCATTACAGACCAAAGGCTTTTTTATTCAAATGCCGCCAGAAGGACTTATTAATCCAAATGCGGTAGAACCAGAGGGTTTGCGTGGTGCTTGAAACGATAACTGCAATATGGTCTCACATTCTATCTGTACTGGATCAATTCCCTGAAGAGAATGTTGCGATTATTGTGTATGTTACAGGTGCAATGATTGCATTATGGTGTTGGTATCGTTTGATGTCACGTATGCCTAATCCAATAGGCGGAATTCTTTGGATTATTGCTTTTGCAATCCTTGCTACACCAACAATCTCTGAAGGTCCCAATTCAGAATTAGCACCTGCTATTTTTGGTTTGATTTTTGGTGTGCTCACAAAAGAGCATGATTTAATCTGGTCAAATTTATCTTTGATTCTCTTTGTCATTGGTACAGGATTATTGATCGGCTTCTGCTGGTCAAAATACAGTGCAAATAAATTTGCACGTTCGGTTTAGATATTCACATAAAGTTAAAGAAAAATAAGGTTTTCAAATGTCTGCTGATACACAACACTTCACTGGTACAGATCAATATATTGCAACTGACAGCCTGAAACTTGCGGTAAAAGCCGCGTGTGCTTTACAAAAACCATTATTGGTGAAAGGTGAGCCAGGTACAGGTAAAACATTACTTGCAGAACAAGTTGCAGAAAGTTTAGGTCTAAAACTAATTACTTGGCATATCAAATCAACAACCAAAGCTCAGCAAGGTTTGTATGAATATGACGCAGTTTCTCGCTTGCGTGATAGCCAGTTAGGTGATAACCGAGTCTATGACATTAAAAACTATATTAAACCAGGTAAATTATGGGAAGCCTTTACCAGCGAAAAACGCTGTGTATTGCTGATTGATGAAATTGACAAGGCTGATATTGAGTTTCCAAATGACTTGTTACATGAACTCGATAAAATGTCGTTCTATGTCTATGAAACAGGTGAAACCATAACTGCGACCCAACGTCCGATTGTGATCATCACCTCAAATAATGAGAAAGAACTTCCAGACGCATTTTTACGCCGTTGTTTCTTCCACTATATTGAGTTCCCAGATGAAGCCACCATGCGTGACATCATCGCGGTTCATTTCCCGAATATCGCAAATACTTTGGTCAGTGAAGCATTGCAAATATTCTTTAAATTACGTGAAGTCACGAATTTAAAAAAACCACCATCAACGTCAGAGTTAATTGACTGGTTAAGCTTGCTTATGGCAGATGATATGCCTGAAGACGTATTGCGCAATCATGATAAATCTAAAGCAATCCCACCATTGTATGGTGCGCTGATTAAAAATGAACAAGATGTACAATTACTTGAACGTTTAGCTTTTATGTCACGCCGCTAAGAGTGTAATCACATGTTTGTGCGATTGTTTTACACCTTACGCAAATATGGTGTACCTGTTACAACTCGTGAGTTGATTGATCTCAACCAAGCGGTTGCATCAGGTCTGGTATTTGCAGATCAGGAAGAATTCTATCAGTTGGCTAAAACAGTTTTAGTCAAAGATGAACGTTTCTTTGATAAATTCGATCGTGCCATGAAAGATTATTTTGATGGCATTGAAACTTTTGATCTAGATGAGTTACTTAAACAAGTTCACAAGTTACCTAAAGACTGGTTTGACCTAGAACTGTTAGAAAAACATCTGACACCAGAGCAACGTGCTGAGCTACAAAAAGCAGGTTCTTTAGAAGAACTGATGAAAATGTTGGAAGAACGTTTACGTGAACAGCATAAAAAACATCAGGGTGGCAATCGTATGATTGGCACTGGCGGAACTTCACCTTTTGGTGCTTTTGGCGATCATCCTGAAGGTGTCCGAATAGGTGGGCCAGGGCGTAAACGTTCAGCAGTAAAAGTATGGGAGCAGCGTAAATACCAAAATCTTGATGATGATCAAGTTTTGGGAACACGTCAGATGCAAATTGCATTACGCCGATTACGTAAGTTTGCGCGTCAAGGCGCGGCTGAAGAGCTTGATGTTGATGGGACTATTCGTGAAACCGCTAAGCAGGGCATTTTGGATGTGCAATTGGTTCCTGAGCGTCGTAACCGTATTAAAGTGCTGATGCTGTTTGATGTTGGTGGTTCAATGGATGCCTATATCGCTGAGTGTGAAAAATTATTTAGTGCGGCGAAGTCTGAGTTCAAAACCTTAGAATATTTCTATTTCCATAATTGTCTCTATGATTATGTTTGGAAAGACAACCATCGCCGTAGTTCAACTCGTATGAATACATGGGATTTATTCCATACTTACGGTCGCGACTATCGTGTAATTGTTGTCGGTGATGCCAGTATGGCACCATACGAACTCAAGTCGGCAGGTGGTTCAGTTGAATACATGAATGATGAATCGGGCGAAGTATGGCTTAGACGTTTACGTCAGCATTTTGACAAAACCGCTTGGTTAAACCCTGAAATGGAAGGTTACTGGCATTACACCCAGACCATTAACTGGATCAAAGAAATTTTTGAAAATCATATGTACCCAATGACCTTAAAAGGCATTGAGGATATGACGCGTTATTTGTCACGTTAAAAATTCATATGAATACTTTATAATGACCGCTTCTGTATAGAGGCGGTTTTTTTTCTGTTAAATAGATGCTAATCCCGTTAGAATAAAGCGTTTTTGCAATTAGCACTTTTGGAGACGCCTAAGTGGAGCGACCTACAATCAGCCCTGAACATTTACAAGAAGCGGCTGAAAACTTAGTAACCATTCGAGATTTTATTCGTTTTGGTGTAACCGCACTTCGTCAATATGATGCACACTTAGGTCAAGGTACTGAAGATTATTTTGCGGAAAGCTCTGCACTTGTTTTGCAAACACTGTCCCTGGAATGGAAAGCTGATGCAGAAATATTAGATGCAAAATTACTACCAACTGAAAAAGCAGAATTTTTAAGTCTATTAGAACGTCGCATCAATGATCGTATTCCAACCTCATATTTATTAAATTTGGCATATTTCTGTAATAAACCTTATTATGTAGATGAACGTGTACTCATTCCGCGTTCGCCAATTGCTGAATTGATTGAACAACGATTTGCACCATATTGTTTGAATGAAAATGGTCAAATGCTCGAAGCATTGAATAATTTACCAGAAAACACGAATCCGAAAACACCACAACGTATTTTAGACATGTGTACGGGTTCTGGCTGTATTGCAATCGCTTTAGCTTATGCATTCCCGGATTCTGAAGTCGATGCAACTGATATTTCCAAAGAAGCTTTAGAAGTTGCATCAATTAATGCTGAACACCATGATAAGCAATATCAAGTCGCATTACTTGAGTCTGATTTGTTTGCAAAAATTCCTGCTGAAAATCAATATGATTTAATCGTAAGTAATCCTCCATATGTAGACGCAGAGGATATGGCAGATTTACCAGAAGAATTCTTACACGAGCCTGAGCTTGCACTTGCTGCTGGTCAAGATGGTTTGGATTTAGTTCGTAAAATGTTAGCGCAAGCTGCTGACTATTTGACAGAAGATGGTTTAATCGTCATCGAAGTCGGTAATTCAGAATGGGCGATGCGTCAAAACTTTAATACTGTTGATTTCCATTGGCTTACATTCCAAAAAGGTGGTTCTGGTATTTTTGCATTAACTGCGGAACAATGCCGCCGTTATAAAGATATATTCCAGCAATCTATTCAAAATTAAGGGGGTGAAAATGGCAGGAAATAGTATTGGTCAGTTATTCCGTGTGACCACATGTGGTGAATCACATGGTGCTGGCTTGATGGCAATTGTAGATGGCGTACCACCGGGACTAGAACTTTGCGAAGCAGACTTACAAAAAGATTTGGATCGCCGCAAGCCGGGTACTTCTAAGTTTGCAACGCAACGTAAAGAGCCTGATCAAGTTGAAATTATTTCTGGTGTTTTTGAAGGCAAAACTACGGGTACATCAATTGGTTTATTGATTCGTAATACAGATCAAAAATCAAAAGACTACGGTAATATTGCCCAAACATTCCGTCCTGGTCATGCTGATTATACCTATACTCAAAAATATGGTTTCCGTGATTATCGTGGTGGTGGTCGCTCAAGTGCACGTGAGACAGCAATGCGTGTTGCGGCAGGTGCGATTGCTAAAAAGTATTTGGCAGAAAAATTTGGTATTGATATCCGCGGGCATGTAACACAGATCGGGAATGAAATTGCAGAAAAGTTAGATTGGGCTGAAGTGCCAAATAATCCATTTTTCTGTGGTGATGTTGATGCAGTTCCTCGCTTCGAGCAATTAGTCACAGCATTGCGTGAGCAAGGCACTAGTTGTGGTGCAAAACTCGAAATTATTGCTGAAAAGGTACCCGTCGGTTGGGGTGAACCTGTATTTGATCGTCTCGATGCAGATATTGCTCACGCTATGATGAGTATCAATGCGGTTAAAGGCGTTGAGATAGGGGATGGTTTTGCAGTTGCTGGACAGTTTGGTCACGAAACTCGTGATGAATTAACCACAGATGGTTTCCTTGCAAATCATGCTGGTGGAATTTTAGGTGGTATTTCAAGTGGTCAAACGATTCGTGTCGCGATTGCTTTAAAACCAACCGCAAGTATTACCACTCCTGGTAAAACCATTACGATTGATCGAGAAAACACGGATGTGTTAACCAAGGGTCGTCATGATCCTTGTGTGGGCGTTCGAGCGACTCCAATTGCTGAAGCAATGTTAGCAATTGTTCTAATGGATCATTTTTTAAGACATCGTGCTCAAAATGCTGATGTTGTAGTTCCATTCCAACCAATTGAGCCATAATTTTAATTTTTCACATACTTGCGACACTTTGCGCGCAAGTATGTTTTTTAATAATAAAAAATTCATCTTATAAAGTCTCAGAAATTACATTTTCACTCGTTGCAACATAATATTGATTTCTACCATTATTTTTTGCTACATACAAAGCATGATCTGCTTGAGAGATAAACTCTGATAGGCTGTCATTAAGATGAGGAGTTGTTGTTGCAACACCCACACTGATCGTTACATATTTAGAGACATTACTTCTAGGATGTGCAATCCCTATATTTTGCATTAATTGCATTAAACGTTGAACTTGTATCAGTGCTTGATCTTTATCCGTCATGGAAAATAAAAGTAAGAACTCTTCACCGCCATAACGTGCCGCAAGATCTCCACTTCGCGATGAGATTGAACCCAGCAAAATGGCAATTCGTTTAAGACATTGATCCCCCTGAATATGGCCTAATGTATCATTGTATAGTTTAAAAAAATCGATATCGATCATCATGATTGTGATAGGAACTTCATGACGGATTGAGCGTTTCCACTCATTTTCAAGCACTTCATCGAGGTATCTACGGTTCGCTAAACCAGTTAAAGCATCTTGTTGAGATAAAATTGAAAGTTGTTGCGCCTGACGCATAAGCTCTAATCGATTTAGTTCGATCATACAGTCTTGTAGATAATTCTCTCTATGTTGCCGATCTATTGCATAAGCTAAAGCCATTCCTAGAAAGCTACTAAAAGTATAAGTTCGATTTAAGTAAGTCCAATCAATTGATCCATTAAGCCAAACACTAATGGCAATACCAATTAAACCACCAGACCAACCAGCAAACATTGCTGTATAAAATCGCATACCAACAAAGCCATATATAATGACCACGGCATACATCATAGCGGCATGAAAAAGAACGTTATTCTGACCATGTTCCAATACATTAATTAACGTGAAAGTAAGAGCGACGGCACCTGTAGAGCCTAAGCAAACATAGTAATCAAACCATCTATTCATTGATGGAATGAAAGCAAGTAACCATGCAAAAACAATTATCATACCCACCCAACCGTAGTACGCGACCCATGCAGTGCGTAGCTCTGTAGGTAGAACTTGGTAAGTACCAAAACTTAAATATAAATAGAGGCATAGAATGATTGGTGCACGGTAACGGAATTCATATGCAGCTTCATTTTTATACTGATCTTTATAAATGACCTCTAATTCTTTAGGAAACCAAACTAAATTTAGTCCGCGAGAAATTAACAAGTCAATCTGTTCTTGCCCGAGTAAGTTGGATGCTTTTAACTTCATCTTATTTCTCATCGCCCCCCAATGTTCTTATAAATGTAAATAGGGATTGTTAACTACGTTACACTGTATTAAATAAAATGTGTATTGGATTATATAAAATTAATAATTTTTTATGATAATCAGATTTTATTGCCAGTATTCTATATTTTTCGGGTGTAATATGAATGTATTAGCAAATAATATAATGATTAAACTTAATAAAATGCTGAACAGATAAAAAATGTTACAAATTAAATAACAAGCATTGTATATTAATTGTATTAGGATACAATCTAGCTATAAAAATAAGCAGCAATCGTGGAAAATAATTGAAATAAGTCATACGAAATAGGATGGATCGAAATGACTGTTATGAAGCAATATGGAACAAAACTAGAAATAACACCTCACTCAGAATGGGCACAACAATTTTGGGATGAACTTGTTCCTGCAAAAGAACGAGTAAGCAAACACCCTTTATTTTTAAATATGGCAAGCGGTAGCCTAAATTTAGAATGCTTTCGGTCAGCATTATTAAATTTTTATCCTTTGGTTGCTCATTTTCCATCATATATGGCAGGTGCTTTAGCTAAAGCGACGGCTTTTTCTTTAGATGGTGTAACTGAGACTAGAGATTGGTTAATTCAAAATATCAAAGTTGAAGAAAGACATTTACATTGGTATCAAGATTGGGCGAAGGGTTTTGGCATAACGACTGAAATGTTGAATGAAGTTAGACCACCAGTAGCAATGAATGCAGTCAATCATTTTTTATGGGATGTAAATTTTAGGGGAAGTTTAGCGGAGAGTATTGCTGCAACAAATTTAGCAATAGAGTGGGCGACAGGGGATTGGACCATTCATGTTTATAAAGGAATACAAGCTTATACAGATACACCAGAAGTAAATATTAATAAAAGATCATTGGCATGGTTAAGAGCTCATGCACACTATGATGATCTACATCCTTATGAAGCGATGGAGCTGATTAAGAGATTATGCGATAAAGATCCAGTTTCTCAGAGAAAAGCTTTTTTAGCAGCGAAAGAAGGCTTGGCTTATTATGAGCTGGCTTTAGATGAGTGTTACAAGTTACAAAATAATAATTAAAAATACCGAATAAACTGCTATTTAGTTGGGGTACTAAGTAGCAGTTTTTATTTAATTTTTTAAACTGAATTCATTTTATCGTAGAAATTCTTTAATTTAGGGAACTCCAGTGGCGCGTTAAGTTGTCTAGATTAACTATGTATTCTTCAAAACGAATAAGAATTTTTTCTCGTTCTTCATCTGTGATATATAGGACATGGTAGGCAATAAAAGTTTGGTGCTGATCAAGATCGTTTAATATTTAATAAAGAACTTCTAAAGCAGAATTACAGCAATTTTTGTCGTTGAACCAAATCGCTAAGCATCTTGGTTTAACTGATAGAACTTTACAACGCCAACTTGCAAATGAAAAAACAACATTTCAAATCTTACTTAGTGAAAGCCGTCAGGCAAAAGCAAAAACTCTCTTAAAAAAATAAATTATCCATTCAAGAGATTTCAAATCTTTTAGGCTATGCAGATATTTCTCATTTTTCACGTGCTTTTAAAAAGTGGACAAATATGACGCCAAGTAACTATAGAATGCCAAAATAAAGAAAATAGAATATCTAACTAATGCTATAATAATTGCGTATAATGTATATTATGTTAAATTGAGTACATGATACTTTAAGTTCATAAACCCTCTCACTAAACTACAAAACAATTACTTAGTTACTATTTTCAACTAGACTAAAATGACTTATGTTTATATTTTAAATAATTCATAAAGTTCTCGGAAAATTTATGTTCTTTATAAAAACAATTCGACTTTCAAAAAAATATTCAAATGAAAATAAAATCATTTTATTATTTGATGCAACAATATCAGCACCTTGCCTTTATCCTTTACTGTATTGTATGGGAAGTCTTCGATTTCAAAGTATAGCTACTCAACAATCAGATTTACTCGCAATTAAATTTTGGTATGAGTTTTGGTTTAAAAAATATAAAACAATTTTCTGTGAATCCTTTATCTCATCAGGATATGATCTAGAAATCTATTTAAGTGAAATTGATAACTTTATTGTTTTTCTAGAAAATAATAAAAAATTTGAGAATAATTTAATTCGTATTAGAGTAAATCCTGACATTAATTATATGACTATTACGCAACGTATACGATCATTGTTTAAATACTTTATTTACTTATTGGATGAATTCTGAATTTCCACTTATGTATTTAAGTACTTGTGAATATCTAGAGGAAAAATATTTTTTTCCCTTGACTGAAGATTTTCAGCATGAATGGAACAAAACATTTATTCATGAGCCTAGGCTTCATGACACATATCAATATTTTTTAGAAAGAGATAACACTGGTCAGTTTTACACATTAAATAGCCATAGAGCTAGATCTGCATATTTAAGAGTATTTGAGGTTGCTAAACTTCGTTATAGAATGCCCGAAGATTATGCTAATTTCTTCTCAATAAAAGCTTTGCCCCTTGAAACAGCATATTTAAATTTCTTACCATCTCGAGCGTCATGGTTTACAAAGTGGGATTCCCTAAATGAATACAGTATTGAAGCTCTCAAAGATTATCTTAGAAATTTAATTAAAGTTTGCAACACTAGTAATAAAGGTCAAATTCTGGGGGCTTTATCCTTTCCAATAGAAATTAGTCCTAATTTGCAACTAGACATCACTTGTACAATAATGAATGATAAAAATGAGGCAAGTGAGAGATCTCAAATCGTTTCTATTGGCTTAATATTAGAAAGAAATTTAGAGTTCAGATATATTGAATCTAAGACTACTTCTGATAATTTTTCCTTTGTTGGAACAGCTTTCCCACACCATAGATATGGTCATTGGTCTGTTGAACAGGATTCAAGAGGTATATACATCCCTATCATTCCTGACACTGAAATGAAAATTATAGGTCAATCAGATAATAATCTTATTAAATATCTATTAAATGATATGGAATTTGGTGTATCAGGTTATTGGAATGAAGAATGGAATAGAACTTATCCGTCTAAAATGAAACCCAAATGTGCGACTTACACATTGCTTTCTCCACAGTATTTTCAATCTATAGGAAATACTGAAACTGAATTTAAATATGTATGTAAGGTAAAAATTGCTTCAAAAGAACGGAACTATAGTGACTTTCAATTTGAAGAATTAACGATTGAAATTTAATTATTTGATAAAAGTTAGGTTTAACATGGAATCACATACCGTGTTTGCTGAATATATTTACGGAATTAGGCAAACAGCAGTCCAAATTGTTACTTAAATTAGAAAGGCTTGGGTGAGATTCTATTTTTAATTCCTACTATTTTAGGCGTTATTACTCCTAATTAATACCATGATGGTGTTTCATAAATTTTGCTTATAAAAACCCGCCAAGTGGACGGGCTCCAACTATACAAATTTTTAAGAAATTGTAACTTCAATAACATATGCGGGTATTGTTTTATCAGGGTATTGAAATTTACCCACACTATACGAATCGTTAATTAATGTTTTACGCACTATTTTTAAATTTGCTCTTGCACCAAATAAAACCTCTTTTTCATGTCCCAAGTTTGAACCATTATTCCTAAAAACATAGACCTTCGTTCTAGGGTTAACTGCATATAAAACATAAAGATGGATTTCACCTTGATCATAAGCTTTGCCTTTAAACTCAGCTTCTCTTAAAGCAACTTGTGGGCACAGTGTTGTAGATAAAGGTTTAGATGTATTAAAAGCAAGTACACCACTGCCAAAAAGATAACCTCCATGGAAAAAATATTGCCCCTCTGATGGTAAACAACCAACATTTATTACTTCATTGTTAACCATGTCTAAATCACAATTTGGGTAAGATTTCTGATACCTTGCAATATTTTTTGGAACACTTGAAGGCATCCTACTACGCCAATTCTTAAATACGTAACTTTTATTCAATGAACTTTCAATAAAATTATTTAAGGCCCCATCTGCTCCTCTTTCTACCATATGCTTAGCGGCTTCAAAAGGGTTAGATATACTTTTCTCTAATCTATCCTTTACACCCCAGTTAATCTCATAGGGGGTATGCTTACCACTTAATTTTTCATCCAGACTCAACTCTATTCGAGACCAAATATCATAAGGTGGATTAAACCCATCAAATAGAGGTAACAACATTTTTTAATTCTCATCATGGTTAATGTCTAATTTAAATTTCTGTTTTTTGTTTACAATCAATACATATCCATGTATCAAGTTCTCCGTCTTTTTCCCATTCATGAAGGGTTAAAGAATATTCTTCAAATGAATTTGAACATGCGCAACAATGAGTTTCATACCATTTTTTTCGATCTTCAATCTCGGATTCAATATGTGAGATTTTATTTTTAAACGTTGGTATGGAACTTCTAATTGCTTCTAATTCATCTGCAAATCTTTTCAATTGGGCTTCATAAGCTTCTAGTTTAAACAGTTCACTTGAGAGCTTGGTTCGAGCAGTTTCTAGTTCGTCAATTCCAGTGCTATTAACCACTAATTTCATCTCATTCGAAGTAAGTCTTGACTCTAAATATTTTGACACCTCTTCATATTCACCCCATGTTTCCACAAATGTAATATTATTAGAATATTCACCTAACCTTTCTGAAATATGATCTACTTCATCAAATGGACAACAAATAATCTCGATGTCTTTATAGTGAAATTCAAATCCTTCCTCATTCGGATATCTCCATTCTCTTTCCCACATAAATCCTTGGTTATCGGCATCGTGATCAAGAGGTGTCATAAGAGGAGCAATAGAGTTATACAATGCCAAGTCTTCCGAAGTCATAGAGAAGCTTCGTAAAGATGCAATCATCCTTAGTAATTTTTTATCTATATATAGAGCAGGACGTACACCACAATCCGCTAAAGATTTTTTTGAGAAACCGATACCATATCTTAGATCTTTTAACCATCTGTCATGACTCTTATGCCTAAAAAAATCGATAGAGAAAATAGGTGTCTCTGTGAAACACACAATTTTATGGCCATACCAGTTAGATTGACTTTGAGTAGGTTTTGAAGCATCAATTTTTCCATGAAATTCTTTAGTACTACTTTCAAGAATGCTTTTAATGGCATTCTCAGTTGTCATATGTACTAAAAAAGGAGACATATCACTTTTTTCAAAAGGACGTAGCTCCAAAGTTTTAGTATTAATTTTATGTTTTGACCAAGGATAATATTTTCCAACTTCTTTTATTGAAGGTAATGTCATACCAAATACTTTTGAATTAAAAAGATATTTTGATTTATAGGAGCAGGTATTTCAACTTTCTAATACATTAAAATATTCACATAGTTTGGCAGAGCTGTAAATTTATATTGAATATTTTTCTAGTATGACCGCCCTTAGGCGGTGTATCCCATCAAAAAATTTTGCCATGATGGCTATTACGATATGGTGGACGCATAATTTTTAACTATGAATGTGAATTTTGTACCTACATAGTTCGATAAATTTTTGTATTTATTTAAGATTTAATGAAATTAAAAATCTACCAGGATTCTAGAAATGCAGCCCTATCTATTGAGCTATCACGGCTCCATAAAGAAAGTTTAGAGATTCGGTCGAATGAACTATTAAATATTTTAGGTTCATGAACTATGATTGTTTAATTAAATCAATATATCTTTATAAGATATTGTAAAGTATAAATTAAACTGAAAAATTATTTATGAACTAGACTTTAGGTAAACATAAGTGCAGTAGAATATCTAAGACTGTGGTCTACACAACACTGTTTGTTGTCATAGCTTAGTAATGTGATGATCTAAGATTATACATCACGTTACTGACTATCCTATGATACTTATGCTTCGTAATGCTGACCTATTTCAACTCACTCAGGTTATAATGATGGTCTCCCCAAAATATTTTTGATCTATTTATTATGAATGCCTCAAATGACCCTCTACATGGCAAAAAACTTGCTGATATTTTGGATGAATTATTGGATTACTACGGTGGCTTTGAAGGCTTAAGTCGTAAAATTGAAATTAGATGTTTTTGCATAGATCCAAGTGTTAAATCATCTTTGCGATTCTTGCGTACCACACCATGGGCACGTGAAAAAGTAGAAAGCTTATATTTGTACGTCTTACGCCAAAAAACCAAACAGAAATCTTAGCTATCAAAACCCCAGCCTTAGCATTTTAATCTAGGCTACACAGCTTTGTTACATAGACTTAAACTTTACCATTGATCTCATTCTGATGGTTTAATAATCTTTCTCACAATGTGCTCATGAGTTGGTACGAGTCCTGCTTTCAATCCAAGTGGTTTAAAGACCTTGTCTAAAACAGATTGAGTAAGTTTTCCTTTGTCTTGCTCAATATCAGTTAATGTCCTGCGACTTATGCCGACTAAATTTGCATATTGTTCCTGAGACATACTCAGAATGTTTTTTCGTAAATACGCCAATAATTGTCCTAATGTTATTTCATTCAATAAGTACTGCATATATAGATCAATAAGAACTTGCTGACGATCTTGAGTCTGATTTTTTATATTCATAATAGTTCCCATCTTTCTAATTTAGCTTCAACATAGTCGAATGAAAGCGCTGGCATCTCCACAATTTGTTTTGGTACACCTTTATCTATTAATCTTTGTTTTAGCCCAACAAGATTACTTGCCAAAGATTTTAATGTCGTTAGAGACAAATTCGGATCGCATAAATGTGCTAGCTTTTGAGTAATTTGCTCCCATCGATATTCTCCTCCTTCCTCATAAGGACTTCCCCAAGTTGTTGACCGTGTAACAACCTCTGGGTCAGCTTTCATTGGAGCGAAATCATAAATTGGAGCAAGCGAAATTTTGCCAGATTTTTTTAGAAATGAAGTATTTCGCCCATGATTATCAGAATTACCAAAAATAATATTCAATAAGTCCCTTTGTAACCATTCACAAATGAATTGTGTCGAATCAAATTCGGAATCAATAGATATCAGTAACTTACATAGATTCTCAATCACCTCAAAATGATTGAGATGACTACCTGAAGCTTTATTTAATACAGAATAAACAGATTCAAGCCCATGACGTTGCCATTGTTGATTGTGCCATTCGACATCAAATCTTGGCAGCCATAAAGATGGATATTTTTCACCTTCAATCAGCTTCATTTCTGTTGTTTCAATGGTATTGAATCCCAACTCTTTAAGCTCTTGATAGTAATAGTATTCTGCTCTGAGAATATTACAGTCTATCTCAGCACGATTATTCCGAGGAAATTTAACTAGATAGTGTTGATCAGGTTGATCAAAGTTTTGTTGATAAGTATCAATCCAAATATTTTGATCTTTTGTAGCACGAATTAGTAATTTTGGAGCTTCACCACCTGCTCCCGTTGCACCACCACTAATTGCCCCCATTTGCTGTGCATATTCAAGAAAATCTACATTTCGATCAGCAACATCACTTTGACTAAAATAACGTAAATGTAGAGTGGAGTCAGGATTGATTACTGGCAGAGCTTCTTTAATTCTCAAGTTGCCTACGGGTGCAATGCCACCTTTTTCTAATAAAATACTATCTTGCTCAGCATGCGTTAGTCTTTGTAGACCTAGAAAATTCACCCAATAACGGCGCGCAGCACCAGATGGAACAATATCATCTAAAAAACCAAACCATGACTTAGATTCATGTTTTATAAGTATTTGTATAGGTAGTGATAAACTACAGGCATGCTCATCTCTTTTATCCAAATTATGGATTGCGTATTCCAACTCGTAAGCTAATTCACTAGCACTTGCTGAGCCTAGTTTCGGTTCTAATAGCGTAAGTTCAGCAATATCAAACCAACTTTGATCAAGTAACGCCTGTATTGTTAATTTTTTCATTGATATGAATGAGCAATTATTTTCTCAAAAATACTCTATTTTTTTATATTTGTGAATATATTTGCGCAAAATTCTTTTTTATGTAAGTTTTTGAGCATAAATTTGCTCATAACGATCTATGGAAAGTATCATTCTCAGTATCTATTTAAAACACTTTATTTCATTGTTATAAGGCATGAAAAGATAAATGTTTGAAAAATACGATTCAACCTATCGTTGTTAACGTGATCGAACTGTGTATCATTAAACATAATTTCTTTTTGATAAACTTCTTTTTATGAAGAATGCATTTTCTGACCACAAGCAAATTAGCATGGTTTCTAGTTTCTCCGAACTTGTCGGTTCTAATTTTCAAGGAGATAGAAATGCGATTTGTTGGTATAGAAACCTGAATGGAGATTTTCAAGAAATCGTAAAACAGCTTGAACTAAAGGAAAATATCACTGAAGTTTCTATTGATGACCTATTGGGATTGCAACTTTCCGAACAAGGTCATTTAGCAAGAGAAATCATCTTAAAAGATATGCAGCTATTAAGTGATTTCGGAGCTTCACCTACCCTTAACTTAATTCAAAATTACGAACGTGATGATGAGTTAAATTTTATTTCAACTGATGTGTATTCATTTCATGTTGATCGTTCCCCTATCCCAACTGATACTTTTTTATGTACTTATTACGGCGCAGCAAGTGAAATTTTGCCAAGCGATCAAGTTAAGCAAAAAGTTTTGATTCCCGAAATCAGAGAGAAACTGAAAGAATTACATCATGGCTCAGAAGCTGAGTTTGAAAGTTTTCTACAAGATTATTTCTTCGATTTACATTACCAGCCGCTTCCTGATGCAAGACCTTTAAACTTAGGTTTAGGACATCTTTGGCGTCTAGCAGTTGATCACCCAATGCAGCACGTTTTACCTTGTGTTCATAGGGCACCTATTGAAAATGAAGGCGAATATAGACTACTCTTAATTTGTTAATTATTTATATTTCAAATGGTTAAAAAATAAATCTATTAAACTCTAGTACATAAAAGCCCATACATGATGGGCTTTTATTAGCCAGAAAGAGATTCACTTAATTCTAAAATATCCCTTTAAACAGGAAAAAACATCCGACAAACAACAGTAGTACAGCAAAGCATTTTTTTAACATTTGAGGTGATAAAGCATGTGCCACTTTGGCACCTAGCTTTGCAGTGAAAAAGCTCATCGCACTGATACCCAGAAATGCATAAACATGAACAAAACCAATGCTATTCGGAACATTTATTTGTTCTTTCATACCAAATAACATAAACCCTAGCGCACCTGCGATTGCGATAGGTAAGCCACATGCAGCAGATGTTCCAACTGCTTTTTGCATGACTACACCGTGATGATTTAAATAAGGTACGGTTAGACTGCCTCCACCAATACCAAAAATTGCTGATGCTATGCCTATTCCTGTACCTGCGAACACCTGTTTAGTCGTTGATGGAAGGACTTTATTCTGATCTATTACTTTTTTGGCTCCAATAAACATTTGGTATGCAACCCAAATCACAAAAACACCAATAATCAGTTGCAAGTGTTCCCTTGATAGTAATCCTGCAATACCCGCACCAAAAAATGACCCAATGACTAAACCAGGAGTCAGATTTTTGAATACAGGCCAAATTACTGCACCATTTTTATTATGCGCCATTAATGAGCTGATAGACGTCACAATAATCGTGGCTAATGAAGTACCCAAAGCAAGATGCATCACAACTTCAGGATCATAGCCCATTTGTGTAAAGACAACATATAAAAGCGGTACAATGATCAGCCCACCACCTACACCAAAAAGTCCAGCAGCGAATCCCGCTAATGCACCTATAGCTAAAAAAATGATTAATTCCACGACATACTTACTTGATTGAAGGTTAATATTAGATGAATAGCGAATGTTGGTTTAAGCAACTTCAGTCTCACCTACTTGGTGATAAGCACGATTAAAATACACCAGACTATGATGTTCATGCTGACTTTTTTGAATAGCAACTGTACGGCAAATAAAAATAGTATGTGTTCCTACTTCCTGAATTTGTTCAATCTGACAATCAAAACTGACAAGAGCATCCTCTAAAACAGGTGCACCTGTTTTTAATTTAGTCCAAGTTCCATGTTTAAACCGCTCTTCAGACGTCAACTTAGAAGAAAACACATTAGAAATATGCTGATGTTGTGCGCCTAGAACATTCACAGTTAAAGTTTCATTTTCAATAAAATGTGCATGTGACCTAGATGCTGTATTCATACACACCAATAATGTCGGAGGTGTATCCGTAACGCTACATACAGCAGATGCGGTAAATCCATGACGACCAGATGCTCCCGCTGTAGTCACCACATTCACTGCACTTGTCAGTAAAGACATCGCATTTCTAAAGTCATTTGCTTCAATCATCATCTGATTCCTAAATTGAACTGTAGCTTTTCTTTAGATTAAGACCTAACACACACTTGCGTCACATTTGCACATCTAAATCATTTCAAACCGAATGGGCTGCTAACTAAATTAATAAGTAGCCCATTCGATATTTCCTAATTGCTAAATACTAAACGGCGAGCTCTTTTCGGATAATTTCTGCACCTGCACTTAAGGCATTCAGTTTGCCGCGTGCTACTTCACGAGATAAAGGCGCCATTCCACAGTTAGTAGATGGATAAAGTTTATCGGCATCGACAAACTGAAGCGCTTTGCGTAGCGTATCTGCAACCTCATCCGCTGTTTCAATATTATTGGTTGCAACATCAATCGCACCAACCATGACTTTTTTACCACGGATCAGTTCGATGAGATCCATTGGTACACGAGAGTTTTGGCATTCAAGTGAAACGATATCAATTTTAGACTTTTGAAGCTTAGGGAAAGCTTCTTCATATTGACGCCACTCTGAACCCAAAGTCTTTTTCCAATCTGTATTGGCTTTGATGCCATAGCCATAGCAGATATGGACGGCTGTTTCACATTTAAGACCTTCAAGCGCTCTTTCTAATGTTGCAACACCCCAATCATTCACTTCATCAAAGAATACATTAAATGCAGGTTCGTCAAATTGAATAATATCAATACCCGCAGCTTCCAATTCAAGCGCCTCTTGATTAAGAATCTTGGCAAATTCCCAAGCCAGTTTTTCACGGCTTTTATAGTGACCATCATATAACGTATCAATCATAGTCATTGGACCTGGAAGCGCCCATTTGATTGGTTGTGTTGTTTGGCTACGTAAAAACTTGGCATCTTCCACGAAAACTGGCTTTTGGCGAGAGACTGCACCGACTACAGATGGAACACTTGCATCATAACGATTACGGATACGAACTGTTTCACGCTTCTCAAAATCTACACCATCAAGATGCTCGATAAATGTGGTGACAAAATGTTGGCGAGTTTGCTCACCATCGCTCACAATATCAATTCCCGCATGGATCTGTTCTTGTAGAGATAAACGCAGAGCATCTTGCTTCGCTTCGATTAATGCCTCACCCTCTAATTTCCAAGGTGACCAAAGTTTTTCAGGTTCTGCAAGCCATGAAGGTTTTGGTAAGCTGCCAGCCGTTGATGTTGGTAATAAAATTGCCATTTTAAATCTTCTATCTCTATTTCAGGTAAATTAAGCAGCGTTACTTTGTACGGTGTAGTTAGCAGCCCATTGTTCAAGGATGTTTTGATAAGGTTTGATAAAGTTCTCTTCCGTCCATTTACCTTGTTTTACTGCCAATTGACCACGCTCTACACGGTCGTAAACGATTCGTGTTAATGAGTAATCTGGGTACTCTAAACTTGCTTGATACACTTGTGCTGCTGAAGAATTTGCATTGTAAATTTCAGGGCGATAGATCTTTTGGAAAGTTTCCATCGTGCTAATTGCGCTAATCAGTTCAAAATCGGTGTAATCACGTAATAAATCACCCGCAAAATAGAATGCTAAAGGCGCAACACTTCCTTTCGGCATGAAGAAGCGAACCTGTAAGCCCATTTTATGGAAATATTCATCTGTACGTGAATATTGATCTTGCTTATATTCAACACCTAAAACTGAATGCTCATTAACAGTACGCTGATAAGTCCTCGCTGTTGAAACACTTAAACAAATGACAGGTTGTTGATTAAATTCAGCCTTAAAAGTATCTGAATTTACTAAATATTGATAAAGCTTACCGTGTAAATCACCGAAACCTTCGGGTGCATACGAAGTTGAGTTCTCTTTATTATGTTCTTTCAGTACCACACTAAAATCATAATCACGTACATAAGACGAGAAACTATTGCCAATCATACCTTCAATACGTTGATTGGTATGGTGATCGGTAATGGTGCTTTTCAGCATTTCAATGATTGGAAAAGTTTTACCATTACCTTCAATATCTAAATCTGCAGAAATAATATCGATTTCAAGTGAATAACGATCACCATTTGGATTATCAGTTTGTGCTAAAGCATTGAAACGATTATTAATCATTCGAAGTGTATTACGAAGATTCTGCTCTCGACTTTCACCGCGTGCTAAGTTGGCAAAATTAGTCGTTAGACGTGTGCTATCCGCTGGTTGATAGTTTTCATCAAAACGAATGCGTTTAATTGAACATGCAAACTCTTTACTCATGATGATTGGTATCCTAATTTTTGCGATAAACCGTAAACTTCTTTATGTTGTAATTTATACTCGAATCATCAAATGAATAAAAATGATTTAATCTAACCAAAAGATGAATAAAATTCATTGTTGTGTGTTTTTATGGGTTTCAGTGCTCTAACCTGAACGAGCTTCATCATGAGCTGAAAAACTATCAGGATATTGATTGAATTATTGCTATAAGGACGTGTTTGTAATTTGGAATTATTCTTTAGATAATGACATACAATGTTTTGTTTCTATTTTTTGTTTACAACGATATAAAAACTTGAATTTTATTAATCCAATAGCAGAATCTCGTAAAAAAGACGATCTAATTTCAAGTCAGATCGTCTTTATTCATATCAGTGAATTGGATTTAAAAATTCACAGTCCAAGACAATTGTGCAGTGCGTGGAGCGCCTAGGAACAAATAATCATCCCCAAAGAAGCTTCCCGCATCTCTCCAATATTTTTTATTAAATAGATTATCTACATTGAATCTTAACGTGTTTTCATAGCCATTAGTTTTAAAGTTATAAGCTGCACCAGTATTAAAAACTGTGTAGCTTGGAACTTTTACGCTGCCTATTTTATTGGCATATTTACTGCTACTGTATTGTATGCCAGCGAGTAAACGTAATCCTTCAACTTGGGTAACTTGGTATGAGATATAACTCGCCAAACGTACAGTTGGTACATTTTGAGTTTGATGACCATCATATTCAGATGATTGTATGTCTTTTAAGCGTGAACGGGTCAGTGCCAAAATCGATGTCATATCTAGGTTTTGACCAATACGCCCTTGTAGACCAAGTTCTAAGCCGAGGTTATGTTGTTCACCATCTTTTACGAAATCATTTGAAGTATTGGTATGTTGATTATCTTGTTTTAAATCAAATAATGCAGCTGAAAAAAGTAAATCTTGCCACTGCTGCTTAAATCCCAATTCATATTGCGCTGAATGTTTAGGTGCTAATGTCACAGAAGGATTGTTTGCAAACCACGGTGCTTGTCCGCCGTCACTTAATCCTTTGGCATAAGAAGCATAGATATGAGTCTTTTCCCCAGGCTGATACATCACAGCAAATTGAGGTAAAAAGCGATTAAAGTTAGTGTCACGAATATTATTACCAGATGCATTATAAGCATCTTCATTTAAATGCAGTAGTTTTCCGCCTGCTAGAATTGACCATGCTGTATTAAATTCAACTTGATCAAGTAAATTTAATGCTGTTTGCTGACTGTTTAAAGATTTGTAGTGATTGCCCAAAACCGCGCCTGATGGAGCAAAGTCCACAGTATCAGTGTAAATATTCCCTGTACCGACAGCTTGGTTAATCGCATCATATTGCGCATGTCGTTTATAAGTTTGTGATAATTCTAAACCCAACTTATGTTGCCATGATCCTGTACTAAATTGACCATTTAAGACTGCTTTAAATTGATTGGTCAGGTAACTGTCATCAGGACTGCGGAAGTCATAAATATCATAGTTACCATTTTGATCAAAGGTATAGGCAAACGCTGAATAATCATCCACCACAACACGACTTTGAGAAGCACTTAGATTTGCTGACCAATCTTTATTGATTTGGTAATTATATTTTAAGCCTGTGTTTAAACTTTGGTTAATGACAGGTTGGCTCCAACTTTGATAGCCAAGTAAACGATCCCACTCTACGCCAGTAGGTACGGTTTTACCATCAAGCAACTGATAACCAGGTACTGAACGCTGACGTTGACGCTGTGATTCGATATCAAGTTCTAATTTTGAACGATCTGATATATTCCAGTCTAATGCTAAAGAACCAAATAAGCGTTTACCATTGGCATGTTCTACATACGGATGGATTTCCTCATGCGCCAAATTTATTCGATAACCCAATTGCTGCTCATCTAAAAATCCACCAAAGTCCGCTGCGATACGATTACCGCCATGACTATCTGCATCAACGGTCATTGAACGGATGTCTTTAGGGCGTTTGCTTACATAATTAACCACACCCGCAGGTGTTGACATACCACTTTGAATGGCACTTATACCCTTTAAAATTTCGACTTGTTCTTTGTTTTCAAGTGCGACATTTTGCTCACCGCGAAGTAAGTTACCATTGAGCAAGTAGCTTGAACCAAGGTTCAGTGCGAAACCACGCATCATAAAGTTTGAGTAATAGCCAATTGGGGCGTAACCATCACCTACCGCAGCATCGTTTTTCACAACATCCGTTAATGTTTTCGCATGTTGATCAGCAATTCGCTCAGCCGTCACTGCATGAATAGATGCAGGAATCTCAGCAATATTTTGTTGAGTAAAACCAGATAAATTCACCTTTGGTTGAAAATATACGCTTTCTGCTGCTTGGGCGTTTACTGTGATTGTTTCTAATTGGGATACCTTATTTTTATCTTCAGCATGTACCAATACTGAGCTTAGCCCTAGGCATGAAAATGAACCAACTGCCAGTAACGCTTTGTGTAAACGAGAAAATGTAAATGGATATGTTTTCACAGTAATTGCCTAACCCCGAAAGATAATCTTATAGTCTAAATTTTCGGGCATGAGTATTCACAATTTTCTATGATTGAACAAGTACGTTTTCCACCATCTATCTAATATTTTTAAATGTTCTGTATACCGTAGGTAGAGACAGAGCATATGATCAAAATGTTTTTAATCGGCATTATTTAAAAAATCCCAAATCACGCCGTGCCCACCCGTGTAATAAATTACATCATAGTCTTCCCAACAGTGGACTAACGATATAAAAGTGCATGATCAACATGCACTTTTTAAAGGTTCAACGTTTAGCTTGTATTTATACAGCTACTCCGACAGCCTTTGCACGCGCTTGATGCAATTTCTTATAGCTATCAATCAAACGTAAATGGCGATCAAGCCCTTCAAGTTTCATACTTGTTGGTGTGAGACCATAGAAACGAACACTCCCTTCAACAGATCCGATGACTGCATCCATACGTTCGTTACCAAACATACGACGGAAATTCGTTTCATAGTCTTCTAATTCCATCTCATCATCGAGCAATACTTCAAGTACTACGTTCATGCATTGATAGAATAGTCCGCGTTCAACGGTATTGGTATTGTATTGTAAGAAGGTTTCAACCAGTTCTTTGGCTTCTTCAAACTGTTCTAATGCAATATAGATCAATAGTTTGAGCTCAAGAATAGTCAACTGTCCCCACACGGTATTGTCATCAAACTCAATGCCAATCAAGGTCGCGATTTCAGTATAGTCATCTAATTCACATTCTTCTAAACGTTCGACCAAAGCTTCAAGTTGAGTCTGATCCAAACGATGCAGATTTAAAATGTCTTCACGGAATGCCAACGCTTTATTAGTGTTATCCCAAATTAAATCTTCGACCAAATAAATTTCAGAATAATCTGGAACTAAGATACGACATGCTGTTGCACCTAAATGCTCATAGACAGCCATATATACTTCTTTGCCCATTTCTTCCAAAATGCCAAACAATTCAGCCGCTTCTTCTTCATTTGAGTTTTCACCATCATTGGTGAAATCCCACTCGACAAAGTCATAGTCTGATTTTGCACTAAAGAAACGCCATGAAACTAAGCCACTTGAGTCAATAAAGTGTTCAACAAAATTATTTGGTTCAGTGACTGCTTCACTTTGGAAGGTTGGTTGAGGAAGATCATTTAAACCTTCAAAACTACGCCCTTGTAAGAGTTCGGTTAGGCTACGTTCCAACGCAATTTCAAAGCTTGGATGTGCGCCGAATGAGGCAAATACGCCTCCCGTACGTGGATTCATCAGTGTCACACACATCACTGGGAAATCACCGCCCAAAGAAGCATCTTTCACTAAAACAGGAAAACCTTGTTCTTCTAAACCTTGGATGCCCGCCACAATACTTGGGTATTTTGCTAATACTTCTTGAGGTACATCAGGTAAAGCAATTTCACCTTCTAAAATTTCACGTTTAACAGCACGTTCAAAAATCTCAGATAAACATTGAACTTGTGCTTCAGCCAAAGTATTACCTGCACTCATTCCATTACTCAGGTACAAATTCTCAATCAGATTCGATGGGAAATACACAATCTCCTGATCTGACTGACGCACAAATGGCAACGAACAAATACCCCGCTCTGTATTGCCTGAGTTGGTATCATATAAATGTGTACCGAGTAATTCATTATCTGGGTTGTAAATTTCAAGACAATATTCATCCAAAATTTCTTTTGGTAATTTACCTTTCGGACCCGGTTTGAACCACTTTTCGTCTGGATAATGTACAAATTCTGCATTGGCAATTTCTTCACCCCAGAACTGATCATTATAGAAAAAGTTACAGTTCAAACGTTCAATGAACTCACCTAAAGCTGATGCTAAAGCACTTTCTTTGGTAGAGCCTTTACCATTAGTAAAGCACATTGGTGATTGTGCATCACGGATATGTAAAGACCAGACATTTGGAACAATATTACGCCAAGATGCAATTTCGATCTTCATCCCTAGATTCGCCAAAATACCAGACATGTTGGCAATAGTTTCTTCTAGTGGTAAATCTTTCCCTGCGATATAAGTGCTGCTTTCTGAAGTCAGACTTGGCATCAACAGAGCTTGCGCATCCGCATCAATACTTTCGACTTCTTCAATGATAAATTCAGGACCCGTTTGAATTACTTTTTTAACGGTACAACGATCAATTGAACGTAAGATGCCTTGACGGTCTTTTTCAGAAATATCAGCGGGTAATTCAACTTGAATTTTGAAAATTTGTTTATAACGGTTTTCTGGATCAACAATATTGTTTTGTGACAAACGAATATTATCGGTCGGAATATCACGAGCTGCACAATATACTTTAACGAAGTAAGCTGCACATAATGCTGATGATGCTAAAAAGTAGTCAAATGGACCCGGTGCAGAACCATCACCTTTATAACGAATGGGTTGGTCAGCGATAACTGTAAAATCATCGAACTTGGCTTCTTGTCGAAGATTGTCGAGATAATTAACCTTGATTTCCATGCTGGCACCTAAATATTGTTATGTGTCAGCACTGACACATAAAATTTCAAATATTGATCAATAACCCGAATCGCGGATAAGAAATTGATTAAAAAGAGTAGCTAGAGTCACTCATTCATCTGAACAAAAAACGGACTCTAGTCATAATGGGCGCTATTATAGAAGTATTTTATGTAATTGATAACTTTTGTCTGTTTTTCTAGCCTATTTATGAACAATTAAATCCGCCTTACTTCCAAGTGAATAGCCACCAAAATTCTAGACACACATAACCATCTTTTGATGGGCCTTTTCATAATCTAATGAAGAACGCTGAAGTATTCAAAAATATATTTATAAAAATCTAACGACTCTTATGGAAGGTTATTATTTAAAACCTAATAAAACTGACTTGAATCCAACATCTGTAAAGTAATTTTTTTCACTTCATCACGACTTTGCATGATATGTGCTTCAATCGCCTGAATAGCGTCATCTACTTTACGATTAAAAATATAACCCAGTATTTTTTGATGCTCCTGATAAGTCGCTTCAACGCGATAATCTTTTGAGAAGTCTAAACGACGAATAATACGGATTCGCTCACTCAAATCACGATGAATTCTCGCCATTTCATTATTTCCAGAGGCACGAACTAAAGCACAATGGAAATCTTCATCTTGTTGTGACAGTTGTTTAATGTCTTTTAGATATTGTTGTGGTTCAATCAACCATAAATCTTTTAAAACGGATAACTCAACCGAGTTTTGATGATCCATCTGACAAAGTTTACGAATCGAATCTTTTTCTAATACGATCCGCACATCATAAAGTTCTTCATAATAACGAAAATTGAGCGGTCGGATTTGCCAACCGCTACGAAAACTCACATCAACATAACCCTCTTGTTGCAAACGATACAGCGCTTGTCGGATTGGGGTACGACTTACATCATAAGCTTTTGCAACTTCAGATTCAGTGAAACGTTCACCCGGCATCAATTTGAAATCAAAGATATCATTCTTGATGCGTTGGTAAACCAGCTCAGACAAATTGTCTGAGCTTTTTGTTGTTTTTATTTTGGTTTCTTTCATGCAACCTTGCCTTATTCCATATAAACCAATGGTTCACCACTATGTACGGTTTGCCCTGCTCTACAAATAATGGCTTTTACAATGCCATCTTCTTCTGCATAAACAGGAAGTTCCATTTTCATTGCTTCAATAATAGCAACAGTTTCACCTTTTTTAACCTCTTGACCATGTTCAACAAAGATTTTCCAGATATTACCTGTCATCGATGCATTTAATGATGCTAAATGACTGTAATCAGCATGGTTATTTTCTTGAATCTGTTCTTCAGGTTGAGCTGCAAACTCCTCTTTCCAGCGATCCACTTCAGTTGTGAATGCTTGTTGTTGCTTAGCTTTAAACTCGGCAATACTTTCAGCTTCATTCTCTAAAAATTTTACATAATCCGCATAATCGAATTCAGTTTCCTCAATCTTGATCTCAGCACGACCATTTTCAAAGTCAGCACGCCATTGATTGAGTTCTTCTTCTGTCACTTCAAAATATTTAATTTGATCGAAGAATTGTAAGAACCATTGTTTATCACCAAATTGTTTGTTTTTCTTAAACTTATTCCAGATTGGTAGTGTACGCCCAATTAATTGATAGCCGCCCGGTGAATCCATGCCGTAGATACACATGTACATACCACCAATACCAACTGTTCCTTCGGCAGTAAAGGTACGCGCTGGATTATATTTAGAACTGAGTAAACGATGGCGTGGGTCAACTGGCACAGCACAAGGTGCAGTTAAATACACATCACCCAAGCCAAGAATTAAATAGTTCGCATCAAAAATAATATCTTTAACTTCATTTCGATCTGCCAAGCCATTAATGCGTTGGATAAAATCAACATTATTTGGCAACCACGGTGCTTTAGAGCAAACACTTTCTTGATAACGTTCAACTGCGCCTAAAGTGGCACTATCTTCAAATGCCATCGGCAAATGTACGATACGAGATGGGATTTTTAATTGGCTCAAATCACCCATCTCTTCTTCGAGTTGAATTAATTGGGCAATCAATTGTGATTGTGGAATAACTAAGCCGTCGTATTTAATCTGTAGTGAACGAACACCCGGTGAAAGTTCTAATACGCCTGCAATTTTTGCATCATGAATCATTTGAATCAGTTGATGCACTCGTAAACGCAAAGCTAAATCTAAAACATTTTCGCCGTATTCTAAGAGAATATAACTATCACCTGCTTGACGATACACTGTTTTTGGCGACAATTCCGTTGGTTCACGTTGTGCCAAAATCGTACTGACAACTTCTTGAATTGGCTCAATCGTTTCTACAACTTTACTTGCTTCCGCAAAGTTTTGGATATTTTCAATTTGCTGACGTTCAAGTTCATTGGCTTGTTCAACGCTAATCGGATAAAAACGGATTTTATCATCGGCTTTGAGTTGTCCCACTTTCCAAAGTTCTGCTTTGGCAATCGTCACAGGACAAACGAAACCGCCTAAACTTGGACCATCTTTTGCCAGAATCACAGGGAAATCGCCTGTGAAGTTAATTGCACCGATCGCATATTCACAGTCATGCACATTGGATGGATGTAAACCTGCTTCACCACCATTTTCTCGTGCCCAGCTTGGTGTTGGTCCTGATAAACGAACACCTAAACGATTTGAGTTAAAGTGAACTGTCCACTCTGATGCAAAAAACTCTTCTACATATTCAGGTTTAAAGAAATCTGGTGCGCCGTGCGGGCCATATAACACCGCAATTTCCCATTCATTACTATATTCAGGAATCAATTCAGCCGACAATGCCTGAGGTTCATCGTGAGCAAGTGGCAACTCTGTGCTCGCAAATGCTGGATCAACCATTTTAATCATATCGCCGACACGCAAGGTACGCCCTGCATGACCACCAAAATTACCAAGTGCAAAGGTAGAACGACTGCCCAAATAAACAGGAACATCCAAACCATTACGCACGGCTAGATAAGTACGGCAACCTGATTCAACTTGACCGATTTTTAGAATTTGTCCTGCTTTAACTTCTACAGGCTTCCAAAAATCAATTTCCTGATCATCTAACAACGCAGTACAGCTTGCACCCGCCAAAGCAATGATTGTATCTGTATGAAACTTTAAAGTCGGTCCAACTAAGGTAAACTCAAAACCTGCGGCTTTAGCATCATTGCCGACAATACGATTCGCCAACTGGAAAGCATAATCATCCATTGGACCTGATGGTGGCACACCAATATCCCAATAACCTGTACGACCCGGATAATCTTGAATTGAACTCAACGTTCCTGCTTGAACCACTTCAATCACGTTTGGCGTGTAGTTGAAATCATCCAGCATCCGTGTCCAGATTTGCATATCATCAAAACGCTGATCGGAAATAATCGCACGGGCATAATCCAGATTGGTGCTAATACCATTCAAGCGTGTTTCAGCCAAAACGGTTTTAAGTTTTTCAATCGCAGCCGCACGATCATCGGCATGTACAATGATCTTGGCAATCATCGGATCAAAATATTGTGAAATTTCAGTACCTGTTTTGACCCAAGTATCGACCCGAGTGCCCTCTGGAAAACTCACTTCGGTCAACACACCAGGACTTGGTTGGAAATTTTTTACAGGATCTTCGGCATAAACTCGGACTTCAATCGCTGCACCTTTAGGCTGAATATTGCTGAGATATGCCCAATCAAGTTCATCACCAGCAGCCACTTTGAGCATGCATTCAATCAAGTCTAGACCTGTCACCATTTCAGTGACTGGATGTTCAACCTGTAAACGTGTATTCACTTCTAGAAAATAAAACTCATCTCGATTGGCATCGTAAATAAACTCTACTGTTCCTGCACTACGATAATTAACGGATTTCCCGAGTTCTATCGCTGCTTGATGTAGTTTTTTACGTGTCGCTTCAGGTAAATTCGCCGCAGGCGTTTCCTCTACTACTTTTTGGTTACGACGTTGCAAAGAGCAATCACGCTCACCAAATGCAACGACTTGTCCTTTTCCATCACCAAAAATTTGCACTTCAACATGACGCGCTTTATCAATAAAGCATTCAATAAATACGCCAGCGTCTTTAAAGAATTGTTCTCCCAAGCGTTTGACACTTTCATAAGCATCGGTCAAGGCTTGTGGCGTATCACAACGGGTCAAACCAATACCACCACCACCAGCGGTACTCTTTAACATGATTGGATAACCAATTCGATCTGCGGCAGTCATTGCCTCTTCTAAACTATCCAACAATCCTGTTCCCGGAGTCATTGGTACATTTGCCGCAGCCGCCAATTCACGGGCACGATGTTTTAAACCAAATTCTAAAATTTGCTCTGCCGTTGGTCCCATAAAGGCAATATTATTTTCTTCGCAAGCGCGAGAAAAATCAGCACTTTCAGACAGAAAGCCATAACCAGGAAAGATTGCCTCAGCACCAGTTTGTTTAGCTGCCTGAATTAATTTTTCGATACTCAAATAAGTATCGGCAGGCTTTAAACCGTCTAATGCAATTGCAATATCAGCATCTTCAACATGTTGCGCATAACGATCACTATCCGAATACACAGCAACACTGGTTACACCTAATTTTTTAAGTGTGCGAATCGCTCGAACAGCAATTTCACCACGGTTTGCAATAAGTACAGTTTTAAACATGATGATTTCCCCCAATTAATTCGCTGTGTTTGCTGCTTGGCTGTTACGATGCTGGATATAGGCTCTCCATCCACCAAAATGACTAATATTCTCTGCATCATCTATGCCATAAGGCTCACAGATAAAACCTTTCACCCAGCGCCCATCTTCTAGTTCGACATTACCCATCCCTAAAGGTGTCGGAATTTCAGCCACAAATTCACCAAATCGAGCAGTTGGAACATCCCAAAGTTCTACAATGATGCTTTGTCCATCTTGCTGACGCGCTAAGCCGGGTTTCGGTGGAACAGTACCGTTCAATGCATAAAGTGCATAATTTTGAGAGGTTGTTGTGGTTTCGATGTGCACAGCATCACGTGTGGTGAGCTGAAAATTCAGCGGCATACCTGTCAAATGAGCACCGACGACTGCAACACGAATATGATGTTGCGAAATAGGTGTAGCAGAACTTAAAGTTAGCGTTTTATCCAATACCCCTAATTTCAGTGCAAGATAGTTTTGCCAAGCTTTACCGAAATGAACCAATGCCGCATCATGCCAAGCTGGGGCAATTAGAGTAATCCCAAATGGCAAATGATCAGCTCTAAACCCTGCTGGCAAAGCAAGCGCACTGAGATCGGCTAAATTGGTAAAATTGGTATATGTTCCCAAATGAGCGTTATATTCAATCGGATTTTGTTGAAGCTGCCCAATGGTATAAATTGTAGGTGCAGTTGGAACAATTAAGGCATCAAAATCAGCCAATCTTTGTTGGATTTTTCGAGTTAAATCTTGTTTTAAATATTCTGCATTATAGGCATCCACCGCTGAATATTTTTCGCCGTTTTTAATAATTTCTAATACCGTTGGATCAAAGTCCTCAGTATTGTTGTTGAGTAAATCTTCAACGGCTGCGGTACGTTCTGCCACCCATGAACCTTGATATAGTTGCGCTGCCAGTTGCTCAAAATCTGAAAAATCAATTTTAGTGATCTCAGCGTTTAATGACTCAAGTAATTGGATTGTTTGCTGGAATACTTTTTCTGATTGCTCATCACCAAAGAAATTTAACTTTTCTGGGATAGCAAATTTTAATTTGCTAGAGAAATGCGCTGGCACATTCTTTGGATGCTTACGTGAATAGCTGTCCAATGGATCATATGATTCTAAAACATTTGCAACCAAGTCTGCGTCTACAACGGTTAAAGCAAAGATCGAAATACAATCTAGACTTTTACATGCAGGCAATAAACCACGATTTGAAAACCGCCCTTTGGTTGGTTTTAGCCCAACAATATTGTTAAATGCCGCTGGTACACGTCCAGAACCTGCGGTGTCTGTACCTAATGCAAATGGGACAAATCCACGAGCAACCACACTTGCTGAACCAGAACTTGAGCCACCACTGACATATTTAGAATTAAATGTATTTGCAACAGCACCATATGGAGAGCGAGTTCCTACTAAACCTGTTGCAAACTGATCAAGATTAGTTTTACCAACTACGATTGCACCTGCTTGCTTCAACAAACGCACTGTTTCAGCATCTTCTGCTGCAACAGTAGTTAAAGCTTTACAAGCTGCGGTAGTTAAAAACCCTGCAACATCAATATTATCTTTCACTGCAAACGGAACGCCGTAGAGTGGAAATTGTTTTTCTAAACTTTCAGCTTCTTTGCTTAATTCATTGAGAACTTGAATTTGCTGTTCAATCTGTTCTAACGTCGCAATTGAAATCCATGCATTATCTTGAGGATCAATTAATGCAACTAAATCTTTTAAAGTATTGAGTTGGATCTCATTTTTCGAATAAGCTGTTTGCCACTCTGAAATTGTCCAACCTAAAGTTTTTATTTCATGCATTTTATGAATCCCATCTTGTATACAAGTTTGAATTTTAAAATGCAGAATCCATGCCAATTTATTTTAAACATATAAATCAGATGTTTATATTATTTTATAGATATACTATTTTTTCTAATTTTCATCTTGGTGCTTAAAAGGCTTTGTTTTAATGCAAATGCTCCATGATTTAGCAAATAGCATTTTTGTTTATCAAAAGTTGCTCAAATTCATATTTAATCAAACCGCTTATTTCTTTGATACATTTACAGAAAGATTGGGTGAAAATCTTAGCCAAAATTCCAAAGCCTGTATTCAAGATCAATGATTTTAGATGGATCAAATACCCAAGAATGATGGAAAATCTAATCTAAACGCATTTCAAACAGGCACAGCCCCTCAATCTCTAAAGGCATCTTGATATTTTCAAAAGCTGCCGCTTTTAAAGCATCGATATACTCCTGTTTGTTCATATAAAGCTGGTCATTTTGCATGGCATGAGGTGCATATAGATGATCACAAACCAAGTAACAACCTTGAGGTTCTAATAAGGTTGTTACTTTTTTATGTAAATCAGCAGCATATTTTTATGTCGAAGCTCATGCAATGCCTGATGAATGATAATAAAGTCATATTTTTGATTTACAGCATTTTTCCACTCAGGCTCTTTAAAGTTTCCAATGAAATAATTGGCTCTTGCCCGTTCAGAGGAGGTTAACTTCTGTTGAGCAAGCTGATGCATAGCCTCAGAAAAATCGAAAGCGGTATATTGAATATTGGGCAATTGCGACAATAAATGTTGCGCTAAAAATCCTGGCCCTGCTCCCAAGTCCAGAATATGATCTTGATCAGAAGCATGAGTTCTAATCAAATTGGCATAATAATCAAAGAAATCCTTTCTCCACGGGCGTTTCACATTCGCCGTGTCTTACCATTCTACAGCATCATCATGATTGCGTAAGTGAATTGGACTGGCAACATCGTTCATTCATTTCCCCTCCTTTTATAGTTAAACCAAACCAATTTGTTCAAAGAACTGTTTGTAAACATCCGCTTTTTTTTCGAGCGCCAATGGATAGGCCCGTGATGATGAGGGCAAGCGATATAAGCTTAGCTCACGATTGTCATAATTCACCTGTACAGATTGACCGATCATGGGCTTGATAGGTTGATCTGGAAAATGCTGCATCAACGTATCTGTGGCCTTGTCTCCCGTTGTCATAATGGTATGGCACATTGGTATTTGCTCAAGCAAAGCTGACAAATCGGTTGGAGTCACAATTTCCAAGAACTTGTCTGAGGCATTGCCCTGCAATCGTTTAATTTGATAGGCCGTATCAAATATCCCAATTCCAGCTTGAGACAAAAACTCACGGATTTGACTTTCCTTAAAATTTTTATTAGGTAAATCTAAAAAGTGGTTTTTATCACTGAAAAAAATCAGACCAAATATTCTCCACATATCATTTTGATAGTTTGGATAATAGAAGTTCATCTTCCACCGATTCTTAGGTGGTGGAAAACTCCCCAGCATCAGCAGTTTTGCATTGCCAGGCAAAAATGGAGTGAGTGGATGGGTTTCTACTTCTATCATCGTGCCGCTAAAAAATACCTGTTCACTAATAATTTAAGCAGCTCAGGATGCAAATTACTACGATAAACATCACCTTTCTATCTCTTAGTGTTGATTATCATATCTGCATCAAATTCGCCCCACTTCAAAATAAGAAATTAAATTCTTGTCAAACTGCTTGAGTTGTCACGATTTCCCCACGAACCACTTGTCCACACGTCATGATTGTCTAAAGATTAAATCTTGTTTTTAAGTTATGAGATAGTCTTATTCCCCAAATTTTTAAAATTCACTTAGGCTATTTATATAGTTAAGCTAAAAGAATCCTTATTACCAAAAACAAGGTTTCCTAAGATAAGTCTAGGATTTGAAATAATTTAGCGGTAATTTCAGATAACGTATTCCATTCGATTCTGGTTCAGGAAAACGTCCTGCATCCATATTGATTTGAATAGACGGTAGAATTAGTTTTGGCATTGTTAATTTTGCATCACGCACCTGACGCATCCGCACAAAATCCTGCTTGGTGGTTGTGGCATTTAAATGAATATTGCCCTGCTTTTGTGCTTGAATACTGGTTTCATACACAAACTCAGTTCTTCCATCAGGCTTATAGTCATGGCAAAGAAAAACGCGAGTCTGTTCAGGTAACTTATAAAGCTGCTGCACAGAGTCATATAAAATTTCCGCACTACCTTTTGGAAAGTCACAACGCGCTGTCCCATAATCAGGCATAAACAATGTATCACCGACAAAAACAGCATCACCAATCACATAACTCAGACAGGCTGGCGTATGGCCTGGAGTTGGAATATTGTAGGCATCCATCTCACCAATCTTAAAATGTTCATGATCCTTAAATAGGTAATCAAAGGTTTGATGGGTATTAAAATATTTAAGATCAATATGATAGATTGCACTAAAAATTTCCTGCACAATTGCAATCTTTTCACTCATGGCAATTTTGCCACCTACCCTGCTTTTTAAATATTGTGAGGCAGTTAGATGATCCGCATGGACATGAGTTTCTAAAATCCACTCCACCTTGAGCTGGTTTTCTTCAATGTATTGAATAATTTCATCTGCACCATGAGTTGATGTTGAAGCCGATGCCGCATCATAATTCAATACACTGTCAATGATTGCACAAACCTTTGTACCTGGGTCAGTAACCACATAGCTGAATGTATTGGTATCCTGATCAAAGAATGCCTTGACTTGAGGTTGCATAAGTTTGTCTCCTATCGTTCAGCCCAAAAGCGATGGATAAACATTCCCACCAGCATTGCAGCAATAAAATACCAGGCTTGTGAATAACCTAGTCCAATCAATGTAATTGCAGGTGCGGGACAGATTCCGGCAATGCCCCAACCAACTCCAAAAAGACTCGACCCAACTATTAATTTTTTATCAATTTGGGTACTGATTGGTAATGATATTTCTTCACCAAAAATCGTTTTCGGATTTCGAATCGCTTTTTGAAATGGAAGAATCGCCACAATGATTGCACCTATCATCACGAACATCAAACTGATATCCCATTTTCCAAAAATATCAAGAAAACCTAAAACTTTTTCAGGATTAGACATTCCTGAAACCAGCAAGCCTAGCGCAAACAAGCTACCAAATAAAAAAGCAAGTGCATTCTTCATAGCGCAACTCCAAAGATATGACGAATAACATATACAGTTATTATTCCAGCTAACATGAATGTAACTGTAGCAATCATGGAGCGTATAGATAGGCGACTGATCCCGCAGATCCCATGCCCACTTGTACAGCCTGAACCCAAACGAGTACCAAAACCAACCAATAAACCAGCAATAATCAATCCAATTGGAGATGATTTAATAACAATCTCAGGTGTTATAAATATCTGATAAATAAATGGTGTGATCAGTAGCCCCAATAAGAACCACATAGCTGAGCTTCGAACCAATAGCTTGGGTTGTAACACTTGTGCAAGCAGACCACTGATGCCTGTAATACGACCATTCACATATAAATAGCCAACGACTGCAAGCCCTAAAATTCCACCACCGATTAAAGCAGAAATAATGCTAGACATAATTGATCCGCAAAAAAAACATTATATATTTTTATATTATATTATTAAGTATAATAATTAAAGCTCTTTATTGTTACAGAATTTCTATTCAAATTCAGCCAATACCCTCCCAACAAATCAAATAGGAAAATCATTTACAAGATAATTTAACTTGCGTAATTCTGCTTTTTCACCATTTGAAGATTTATATCTGAAATCTGCATTAAAATATGCCTCGATATGCCAGAGTAACAAATAATCTTTAATTTTGCTTTTCCCAGACCATTCGAATTCTAGAGCTAATTTGCCGCATCAAAATATACAATAGCCTGTTTTTCTTGGGTTTTAGGACATGTTGATTTATTTTTTAATGATACCAATTTCAGCTCTCAGTGATTATTCCAATAAAAGATGATTTTTCACAATATCACAGTCGAACACTGGCTTGCTTGAACGCATTGCGGAATGCTTCTACAGCAAGATTAGGAGGATAATCTTCTTCTTACATACTCATTTTCATGATTATAAAAGCTGTCATTTAAGACTCCTCCGCATGGTTCATTCTTATACTTGAGACAAATTTATCTATTTTAGACTCTCATGGACATTAGCGTACTAAATCTTCGATACCAATCAATTTAGGAAGCTTATCAATCAGTTTATTTAATTCTATATTTGCTGGTGAAATACAACCAGTATAGTGACTTAATTTCGTTGTTGTTTCATCTGGTCTAATCCAAACAAAATATGCACTCGGTTGATCAGTTGCCGTTTGCTGACAGCCAATTGTTTTAAAGTTTGCACCTGTTTCTGGACGATAAGTTTTCAACTCCTGTTGTAATTTTTTATATACCGAAGGATCTATTGTTAACGTCTGAGTACCCGTCACTTTAGTATATTGCTTACCATTGAAATTCACTGTTCCAGAAGGTGAGATTTCTACCGAATAAATTGGACAAGCACCAAAACATGGACTAGATGAATAGCGAATGGTTTCCTGCACCGCATCCTGAGCTTGTGGTGGTGTAGACGCACAACCGACTAATGTGAAAGTAAAAAGACTTGCGATTAATAATTTTTTCATTTGTTGATCCGTTATAAAGTATGTTGTTCAAATTTAACAAACAGTGAAATTGTTGTCATTTATATTGATGTTAAAATATTGATATTGCATTAAGCTTACTTAGGCTATTTAAGATTTGCTATCAGCTCAACCATGCATTGAGTTATAGGCCAAAATCAATTAATAAGAGTTTTGTGATTGCAGAATCAGTCGAGCCAATTCCAAATCATCAGGATAAGTAATTTTAATATTGTCTGAACGACCTTGTACTACTTGTACAGGAAAATCAGCGTATTCTAATGCACTTGATTCATCAGTAATCGTCAAGTGATCTATCAATGCTGTTTCAAGCGCATTTTTTAATATTTTTAATTTTGCGATCTGTGGCGTTTGTGCTTGCCACAACAACTCGCGACTTACAGTTTTTTCAATCTGATGTTCAACACGCACTTGTTTTAAAGTATCACGTACTGGAATAGCCAAAATTGCACTTTGATTATGTTTTATTGCAGAATTAACCAATTGCTCTAAATTAGCACGCGTAACACAAGGACGGGCTGCATCATGCACCAATACCCAATCATTTTCATCCGCAATATCAGATAAATAAATCAGTGCGTTTAATACAGAATGAACCCGCTCTGCACCGCCTAAGCAAAAATGTAATTTCTCTTTATGATCAAAAGAAAGTGTTCTAGCAAAATTATCATTCTCACCAATTGCAAGTACACAACCCGCTAAATCCAATGTATTTAATCGATTAACTGTATGCTCAAGTACAGTACGATTTTGAATATATTGATATTGTTTTAATTCAGTTTTTGAAAAACGACTGCCTGAACCTGCGGCTGGAACAACAGCCCACAGCTTAGTCTGGGTTTTCATTGGTTGCTGTATCTATTTTTGCATTTGGATCGATATAAATTGGTTTGTAATGGGTACTGATGGTACTCATTTGCACAAAAGTTTCATTTGGCTTGATTAAACCTAAATCTAAGCGTGCATGTTCTTCAATCGCTTCCGTTCCATTTTTTAAGTCGAAAACTTCGGCTGCTAAAATACGATTGCGCTCTTTAAGCTCCGTATTTACTTCTGCTTGTTGCTTAATCTGTTGAGTCAAGGCTTGATGAGGAAAATACCCTCCCTCTCCTAGCCAAAATTGATACTGCAAACTTGCCACCAAAAAGATGACAAGTAACAGAATCAATTTACTCGAGGTCGATCGAAACATCTCTATCATGAAAAATTCCCTACATCCTTCTTACAAGGAAGATCACCTGCAAATTCTATATGATTATGAATTTGCAGAGTTTCTGTCTTTTGTAAAAAAAGATGATCAGAAGTATTCAACATAGATAAATTGACCTTAGTTTAGACCTTTGAATTCAGCTTTACCGCGGTAAGCTGCATTCGTTAATTCTTCGATACGAAGCAATTGGTTATATTTCGCTACGCGGTCAGAACGGCAAAGTGAACCCGTCTTGATTTGACCCGCTGCTGTACCTACTGCCAAGTCAGCAATCGTTGAATCTTCAGTTTCACCTGAACGGTGTGAAATTACAGTGCTATAACCATTTGCTTTTGCAAGGTAGATTGCATCTAGAGTTTCAGTCAACGTACCGATCTGGTTATATTTGATCAGAATAGAGTTACCGACTTTCTCATTAATGCCGCGTTGTAAAATCTTAGGATTAGTTACGAATAAATCGTCGCCAACCAATTGGATTTTGTCACCAAGGATTGATGTTAAGTAGCTCCAACCTTCCCAATCAGACTCATCAAGACCATCTTCAATCGAGATGATTGGGTATTGATTTACAAGACCAGCTAAATAATCAGAGAATTGGTTGCTTGTGAATGCTTTATTGCCTTCACCTGCAAGAATATATTGACCATTTTTGTAAAATTCTGAAGATGCACAGTCAAGTGCCAACATAATGTCAGAACCCGCTTTGTAACCCGTTTGACCAATCGCTTCAAGAATAACAGTGATTGCTTCTTCATTTGAACGCAAGTTCGGAGCAAAACCACCTTCATCACCTACAGCAGTGTTTAAACCTTTTTTGTTTAAAACTGATTTTAGAGAATGGAAGATTTCAGCACCTGCACGTAATGCTTCAGAGAATGAAGTGAAACCAACTGGCTCAATCATGAACTCTTGAATATCAACGTTATTGTCGGCATGTGAACCACCATTAATGATGTTCATCATTGGTACAGGCATGCTCAAAGTTGTTTGACCACGCAAGTCTGCGATGTATTGGAAAAGAGGAATTTTCTTTTCAGTAGCAGCAGCGCGAGCAGCAGCCAAAGAAACAGCTAGAGTTGCGTTAGCACCTAGTTTTTCTTTGTTTTCAGTACCATCAAGCTCGATCATCGTGTTATCGATGTCTTTTTGTTCAAATACTGATTTACCCACTAAAGCATCACGGATTAAAGTGTTTACGTTATTAACCGCATTTTTAACACCTTTACCTAAATAGCGTGCTTTGTCACCATCACGAAGTTCTAAAGCTTCACGAGAACCAGTCGAAGCACCAGATGGTGCACATGCACGACCCACAACCCCAGATTCTAAAATAACGTCTGCTTCGATGGTTGGGTTACCACGAGAGTCCAAAATTTCACGTGCGCGGATGTCAACGATTTGGCTCATGAACAATTCCTCTGTTGAATGAAAATAAGATGTAAACAATTACATCAATGGGTATCTAACTTTTTGAATCCTTTAACTAAAGTATCCAATTCTTTTAATTGCGCCAAGAATGGCTCAAGCTGAGATAAACGCAAAGCACACGGTCCATCACATTTTGCGATTTCAGGTTCTGGATGTGCTTCCAAGAACAGACCCGCTAAACCTGTTGCCATACCTGCACGCGCTAAAGTCGTGATTTGAGCACGGCGACCACCCGCAGAATCAGCACGACCACCAGGCGTTTGCAATGCGTGGGTGACATCAAAAAATACAGGTACATTCATTTCTTTCATGATGTCAAAGCCAAGCATATCTACAACCAAGTTGTTATAACCAAATGCTGAACCACGTTCACAAAGAATGAGTTTGTCATTTCCTGCTTCCAAACACTTATGCAAAATATGGCGCATTTCGTGTGGTGCTAAGAATTGTGCTTTTTTGATATTGATAATGGCTTGAGTTTTTGCCATTGCTTCAACAAGATCAGTCTGGCGACTTAAGAAAGCTGGGAGTTGGATAATGTCCGCAACTTCAGCAACAGGCGCTGCTTGGTAAGGTTCATGAACGTCCGTAATAATTGGCACATTAAAATGTTTTTTAATGTCCGCAAGCCATTCAATCCCTTTTTCTAAACCAGGACCGCGAAAAGAATTCAAACTTGAACGGTTTGCTTTATCAAAGCTTGCCTTAAATACATAAGGAATATCTAAGCGTTTGCAAATATCGACATAAGTTTCAGCAATTTCAAATGCTAAATCTTTTGACTCTAGTACGTTCATTCCGCCAAATAATACAAATGGCAAATGATTTGCCATTTGTATATCGCCTAAACGTACAACTTCTTGTGGTTTTAATTGTGACATTCAAACTTTCCCAGTTTATTTAAAACTTAGTACTTACTTTTGATGCTGTTTTTTTGCAGCTTCAATAAAGCTAGCAAATAATGGATGACCATCACGTGGCGAGCTTGTAAATTCTGGGTGGAATTGTACAGCAATAAACCAAGGATGTTCAGGAATTTCTACAGTTTCAACCAAATGTTGTACTGATGAATAACCTGAAATTTTCATTCCTGCTTCTTCAAGCGCTGGAATAAAACGATCATTCATTTCATAGCGATGACGGTGACGCTCTGTAATTTCAGCTTTACCATAGACTGCACGTGTTTTTGTGCCTTCAACTAGTTCAGACTTTTGTGCACCCAAACGCATCGTACCGCCAAGATCCGACTCAAGACTGCGTTGTTGTAATTCACCACGTTCATCTAACCATTCAGTAATTAAACCAATGAGTGGATACTTAGTTGAGCGATTGAATTCAGTTGAACTCGCTTCAGGCATACCTGCAACATTGCGTGCATACTCAATCACAGCCAACTGCATACCTAAACAAATCCCTAGGAATGGAATCTTGTTTTCACGTGCATATTGAATAGCTTTCATCTTGCCTTCAGTACCACGCTCACCGAAACCACCTGGTACTAAAATCGCATCAGCAGTGCTCAAAATACTCATATCTTGCTGTTCAAGGTCTTCCGCATTCACGTAGTCAATCTGAACTTTAACGCGATTTTGAATACCTGCATGTAAAAGTGCTTCATTTACAGATTTATAAGCATCTGGTAATTCAACATATTTACCGACCATCGCAACACGAACCGTGTATTCAGGGTTCAATAATGCTTCTACAACATTATCCCAATCTTCAAGATTTGCTTCTGGAAGGTCGTTGTAACCAAAACGTTCACAAATTAAATCGTCAACATTTTGTTCGTAGAATGTACGTGGAATTTGATAAATTGTTTTTGCATCTTTACAGACGACAACGGCACGCGCTTCAACATTGGTGAACAATGCAATTTTACGTTTAGTATCAACATCAACATCATATTCAGTACGGCAGATTAAGATATCTGGCTGAATACCGATCGAAAGAAGTTCTTTAACTGAATGTTGAGTTGGCTTGGTTTTAAGTTCAGCAGCAGATTTGATATATGGTAATAATGTCAAGTGCATCAACATGGTACGTTTATGACCAAGCTCTACCATCAACTGACGTACTGATTCCATAAAAGGAAGTGATTCGATATCACCAACAGTACCACCAATCTCAACGATTGCAACGTCGTAGCCTTCACCTGCGCGAAGTACACGTTCTTTAATATTATCTGTAATATGTGGAATAACTTGAACCGTACCACCTAAGTAATCACCACGACGTTCTTTATTCAAAACGTCCTGATAGACACGACCACTGGTAAAGTTATTCAGTTTGGTCATTTTCGCACGACGTAAGAAACGTTCGTAATATCCCAAATCTAAGTCAGTTTCAGCACCATCCTCTGTGACGAAAACTTCACCGTGCTGAAATGGGCTCATGGTACCTGGATCGACATTAATGTATGGATCCATTTTTACCATAGTGACTTTCAAGCCACGAGCTTCCAAAAGTGCGGCAACAGAAGCAGCAGAAATACCTTTACCTAGTGATGAAACCACACCACCAGTGACAAAAATAAAATGGGTCATTGAGTTTCTCGTACAATCGAGCCGAAATCGGCCTACAATGTTGGGCAATTTTACTGTACTCTGCCCCTATAAAGCAAAGTCAAACCGCATCAATTCAAAGAACTATAAACAACTGACTATTCTATCAGCATTTTCAATAAAAATTTATGGGGTTTGTGGATATTTCATCCATAAATTACGTTTAATGTTTAAAAACAATTTTAGATCAGAAATAAATTCATTTGAAGATTTTGACCATATTACAATTTCAACAGATACACTGATGCAAGCATTTATAAAATATCAACAAGCTCAATAAATCCTAGGGATTTTTTCATTTAATTTTACTGCTATAATCACTGGCATCTTTCATTCAATATGTAGCTTTAACAATGGCGAATAAAAAACTTTTAATCTGTGCTGCACTTGCAACTGGTCTATTACTTACTGCTTGTGTCAAAAAAGAAGAGCCAAAAAATGAAGAACCATCAGAACAAACTTCTGAAACACAAACGACTCAAGCAGCATCTCAACCACAACAAAACCAAGAATTTCAGCCTTTGGAAAGCGTAGATAAACCAGCAACGCCAGCTCCAGTGATTGAGATGAGTCGAGAAGAAACGCCAAATACAACTACAGAAATTCGTCGTGAAACTCGCCCAGCTCAAACAGCAGAAGAGACAACAACGGCACAAGCTGAACAACCAAAACCTGCGCAAACTGAGCAGAAACCAGCAAAAGTTGAACAACCTAAAGCCGTCAAACCCGCTCCAGCACAAACTGAAGACGATGCGGTTGCTGCAGCGATTGCGGCAGCAACACCTGCATTAAATAATTAATTTATTTAACCTCTCAAAAAAGCCATGAGTCGTTGTAAAGCGACTGGTGGCTTTTTTTATAGCCTAGAAATTAGGAGTAGTGTTTAAAAAAGTCTGCCATCAGTCGTGATGCCCACGATTTCACTTCTAAACTTTCGTAAAAACCACAGTGACTTCCTTTTTTTGTTGTAACTACAGCAATATTTTCCATTTGCTGAATAACTTCTTTATAAGGTTCTAAGTTTTTAATTGAACAAACAGGATCATCTTCTGCATTCAGTACCATCAATGGAATTTTAATATTCTCCAATACATAAATTGGATTAATTGCTTTACAGTAACTTTGATAATCGTCAAAACCTACCATCTCGAAATATTCTTTCTCAAAGGCTTCTAAGTTTGTTGTTGCTAATACCTTTTTCAGCGAAGCAACCTGATTCCATGTATTTTCATAAGGGTAAATAAAGTATTTGAATAATTTTTTAGTCATCATTTTGCTATAAAAAGGATGTACATTTTTAAAGCCAATTTCAGTGTTATAGCCAGGACACATTGCAAAAGCTGCTTTAAATGGTGTGTCTAAGCCTTGCTCACCAAGATAACGTACTAAAAGTCCTGTTCCTGCTGACGAACCTACTGCATACAAATCTGATTTTGGAAAAAGAGTTTGAATATGGTTCAGTTGCTCTCGTAAATCGTCAGTCAAGCCAAAAAGAGAAATGCGAGGTACTGGCATAGGTAAACCTGCATGTCCACGGCGTAAACAAAGTGCAATCCGCCAACCCGTATATGCATGTAAGTCTTTAACAAGTTCACGCATACTTTCTGGCGTACCTGTAATCGTATGCATAATTACGATTGTAGGCGTTTCGGCCGGAAGATTATAGCTATACCATGCAACTGCAGTAACCCCACCATCTTGCATGATGAGTTGGTCAATGCGATCATATTCAAGCTTAATTGTTTTTTTTCTAATGATATCAAAATATAAAAGATGTACATGAGTATTACTAAGCCAAGGTGTTGGACGATACTTTTTCTTTAACTGAGGTAATTTTTCCAAAACGTCTTTTATTTTTCCTTTCGGGTCATAGTACATTTTGGGTTGCTCAGCACCAAGTACAGAATCAAGCAGCTCAGAGCCTAACACTTTAATTTTATCTAAAGCAGATATACCCATATTCAATAAAAACCTCTATCTAACCACGAGTAAATGTTTGTCGCACCAATGTCGCGACCTGTTGCCCCCAAATAGCATAGATTTCTTTACTTGGATGAAAGCCATCACTTGCCATAGATAAATTCATCGCCTGAAAATTTTTAATATCGTATTCAATAAATCTAAATTGTGGCTGTGGGGCTAACCACTGTTTTAATGTTTGATTCATTTGTTCTGCATATTGTCCAAATAACCATGCTAATGGATTGGGTAATGCAGGAAAATGCTGCATTGGCGGGACTCCAGACACAATAATCAATTTTGGCTGAAAATGATTTTGTATTTGAGTAAATAATTGTTTTTGTTGTTTTATCCAAGTTTTAGCAGAAATTAATTTAGTCACATCATTGACACCAACTGAAGTGACGACTACATCATATTTTTTGGGTTCTAATTGTTGGATCGCTTGATAAACTTGTTTTGTTGTATCACCAGTTTTTGCATGCAATTTCCAGTCCAACAAATATTCTCTTTTTAATTCTGAAATAATCGCACCAGATAAAGCATCTTGCTGGGTCTCAACACCAACCCCAGCTGCTGCCGAATCACCTAAAATGAGTAAAGAGAGTGGCTGTCCTTGTCCAATAAGACCATCACGGTCACCACTCGCTTCTAAAAGTCGTGGTGTGTTTTTACGAACCTTCAAACCTTGTATTACAACTACAGGTAATAATGCAAAAGTTGAAAGTTTTAACCACATATTAATGATCTCAATATTGCTTAGGCTATTTTACTGAGATGCGTTTGGCTGATATTGTGCGAAGCGTGCACCCATTTTTTCTGCCAATGCGGCCAAACCACTCATCGGGCGAATCATGACTTCAAAATCAATGATTTTTCCCTGTGCATTAAAACGAACCATATCAATACCTTTAAGCGATTTTCCACTTACATTAGCACTGAACTCCAACACGACATTTTCACAATCTTCAGTGTAGAACTCACGGTGATAAGTAAAGTTTTCAAACACCTGAATCACATTCGTTAAAATGAAGAAAACTACACGTTTTCCCTCATAAGGCTTAAAAGCAACAGGTGAACGAAATACCACATCGTCAGCTAATAACTCATTTAAATTTGAAAGGTCACCTGTTTTGATCATCTGATGCCATTTTTCTAACGCTTGCTTAGTTGTTTCGATTGTCATTGTAATTTCCTTATATTCTAAGCTAATGAAGTTTGAGACATTCTCCTAACACAGAGAATGTCTCATCTTTTATTTATAGAACTGCTGCTAACTCAGCACCTTGACGAATCGCACGTTTAGCATCTAATTCACCCGCTTCCTTCGCACCACCAATCAAGTGAACATTCTTACCATCTGCTTTAAGTTGATCGAACATTGCTGTATATGATTCTTGACCAGCACAAATCACAACATTATCAACCTCTAAAACTGTGGTCTGACCATCTACAGTAATATGTAAACCTTGATCATCCACTTTGTCATAACTCGCACCAGCAATCATTTTGACATCGCGATGTTTTAAGCCTGTACGGTGAATCCAACCAGTCGTTTTACCTAATCCAGCACCAACAGCTGCTGTTTTACGTTGTAATAAGTAAATCTCACGTTCAGATTTCTCTAGCTCAGGTTGCTTTAAACCACCTACATGGGCATAACTCGTATCAATACCCCACTCCGCATAGAATTTTTCAGGGTTCAAACTACCGCTATCACCTTCATGGGTTAAATATTCCGCTGTATCAAAACCAATACCACCAGCACCAATAATCGCAACACGCTTACCGACTGGAACACGCTCTTTTAATACTTGGATGTAGCTCAATACTTTTGGATGATCAATACCTTCAAATTGTAATTGACGCGGTGTTACCCCTGTTGCAACAACAATCTCATCATAATTCGCTTGGCTGAGTTCTTCATAAGTCACTGTATGATTAAGTACTAGCTCAATATTTGGCTGTAACTCAATCTGACGTTTGAAATAGCGTAAAGTTTCGTAAAATTCTTCTTTACCAGGAATGGTTTTCGCAATATTAAACTGACCACCAATCTGATTATTTGAATCAAACACTTTAACTTTATGGCCACGACTCGCTGCATATGTTGCAAAACTTAGACCCGCTGGACCTGCGCCAATTACTGCAATATTTTTTATTGTATTTGTTTCTTTAAAAATCAGCTCAGTTTCATAACATGCACGTGGATTGACTAAGCATGTAGCAATTTTCATCGAGAAAATATGATCTAAGCATGCTTGGTTACAACCAATACAGGTATTGATTTCGTCACTACGACCTTCACTCGCTTTCAATACAAAATCTGGATCAGCCAACATTGGGCGAGCCATCGAAATCATATCTGCATGACCTGAAACCAGTACATGTTCAGCCATTTCAGGTGTGTTGATACGATTCGATGTGATTAACGGAATTGAAACTGAGCCTTTTAGCTTTTCAGTTACCCAGGTAAATGCAGCACGTGGTACTTTCGTTGCAATCGTTGGAATACGTGCTTCGTGCCAACCAATCCCTGTATTGATAATGGTTGCACCTGCTTTTTCAATTTCTTTAGCAAGTTGTACAACTTCTTCTAAACTTGAACCACCTTCGACTAAATCAAGCATCGATAAACGATAAATAATAATAAAGTTTTCACCAACTAAGTCACGAGTACGTTTAACGATTTCAATAGGAAAGCGGATACGATTTTCATAACTACCGCCCCATTCGTCATCACGGTGATTGGTACGAGCAGCAATGAATTCATTGATCAAGTAACCTTCTGAGCCCATGATTTCAACGCCATCATAACCTGCATATTGTGCAAGCTTGGCACAGTTTGCAAAATCATCAATCGTTTGCTGAACTTCTGCTGAACTTAATGCTTTTGGTTTAATCGGATTGATTGGTGCTTGAATCGCTGATGGCGCAACAATATTTGCTTGATAAGAATAGCGCCCTGTATGCAAAATTTGCATTGCGATTTTTCCACCAGCCTCATGTACAGCTTGGGTAATCACTTTATGTTTTTCTGCTTCTTCTATTGAATCTAATTTTGTACCATGCGCAAATACAACACCATCATCATTTGGAGAAACACCGCCAGTTACAATCAGACTTACACCACCTTTGGCACGTTCCGCATAAAATGCAGCCATACGTTCATAGCCTTGAGGCGCTTCCTCTAAACCAATATGCATAGAGCCCATAAGCACACGGTTCTTTAATGTGGTAAAACCCAAGTCAAGTGGTTGTAATAAATGTGGATAAGCTGACATGTTTTCTCCTTTGGCTAGCAATCTGCTTGCTAATGCAACTTGTTGCATAAAGTTATAAACAAGATTTGATTTTTATGCAACATATTGCATAATTCTGATGAGTCATTTTTTATTACGGATCATCATGTCACTTGCCCATGTTTTATTGACGAGCTTATTAGAGAAACCAAGTACAGGTTTTGATTTAGCTCGTCGTTTTGACCGTTCAATGGGCTTCTTTTGGAACGCGACTCATCAGCAAATTTACCGCGAACTTAATGGAATGCTGAAAAAAGGATGGATTTCTACATTAGAAGAACAAGCTGCCAATAGCCGTAAAAAAACTTATCAAGTTGAACAACTAGGCAGAATAGAACTTGCTGCATGGATTCAACAACAAAGCGAGCCTGCTCAACTTCGTGATGACCTCATGGTTAGATTAAGAGCAGAAGCACAGCTTGGCGGCAATAATATTTTGCCTGAACTTGAACGACATCTAGAACTTCATAAAGAAAAACTTAGTCTTTATCAAACAATCCATGACAAAGACTTTAAAAATAATGAACCTACTAATCGTGTCTTATTTATTCATAAAATGATTCTGGAACTCGGTATCATTAAAGAAATCGAATGGATAAGATGGTTAGAACAAATGATTCCTCAGCTTCAAAAGTTCGAACAAACAAACGAAATTGGAGAAAAATAATGCCGTTTTATAGCATGCCTGACCAAGAAAAATTATTTGTACGTCGTGTGGGTGAAGGTGAACCTGTACTCGTACTCTCAGGACTAGGTATGCAAAGTTGGCAATGGCTTCCTTTTTTATTTGCAAGTCGCAAAAAATACGAATTTATTATTCCAGATTGGCGTGGTTTTGGTGGTTCAAAAGATTGTGCTATACCAAATACCGATGCCATTTCGAGTCATTGGAATGATATAGATGCACTTATTAAACAATTAAAATTAGACCAATTTATCCTGATCGGTTATTCCATGGGTGCAACCACAGCTATGCATGGTATGAAACATGCTGATTTAGGGTCAAAACTCAAAGCCTATTTACATATCGATCAAACGCCAAAGATTTCGGTCGATGAAACTTGGCAGTATGGGTTATTTGGTCAGAAACATTTGCAATTTAAAAACTTACTCCTTGATATTCAAACTTTATTATTGGAATACAAAGACGATGTAATACTGGAAGATTTACCCAAAGAAATACGTTTTAAGCTAGTCAGTTTATGGGTTGGATTCATTGAGTTTCAAAGCAGCAACAATTACAGCCCTAAAATTTTCAAACTCGCATTACATCGCCCATTCTTACAAAAGTATTTACTCCCAATTCAACGCCTAGATTACTTGCTTTGGTATGTAGAGAACTATTTAAATCACGATGAAGATTATCGTGAAGCAATCAGTCATATTGATTGTCCAACAACCTTCTTTATTGGTCGTGAATCTACGCTTTACCCTGAAACAGGACAAACCATCATTGCTAAAAGTCTGAGCAATGCCAAAGCGGTTTATTTTGAACGTTCTGGGCATACACCACTAATTACTGAACCTAGAAAATTTAGTCAGGAAATTGGCAATTTTTTACGAGAAACATAATTTTACTTAGGCTATTTTCCACCTAAAAATAGCCAGCTTATTTATAAACTGGCTATTAAACTAATTTAATGACTTCTCATCTGCTCGGCCACATCCAGCAATAACTTTTCAGTTTTATCCCAGCCTAAACAGCCATCGGTTACTGATTGCCCATATGTCATATCGCAAGAAATCTTTTGATTCCCATTCACTAAATGACTTTCAATCATCACACCACGAACTTTCGACTCAGTACGTTCTGCAATGATCTGCTTTAAAACATTCGGTTGTTGTAATGGGTCTTTGCCACTATTGCCATGACTACAATCAATCACCAGTGCCGGTAATTGCTTATGTTTGAAATGCATGGCTTGGATCGAAGCTAAATCATAATTAGTTCCATGATTTGAACCACGTAAAATCAAATGTGGTAAAGGATTTCCATTGCTATGCAAAATTGCAGGTAAACCTTGTTGGGTCATACCTAAGAATTGATGACCATGCAGTGCAGACTGAATCGCATCCAAAGCAATTTGGATTGAACCATCTGTACCATTTTTGAAGCCGATACTGTACGGCATATGGCTAGAAATTTCACGATGAATCTGTGATTCACTGGTACGTGCACCTATTGCACCCCAAGCCAGTAAATCATCAAAATAACCTGTTGCCATTGGACTTAAAATTTCGCTGGCAATCGGCAAGCCTTTTTCGATGAGTTGTAAGTAAAGTGCACGAGACTTTTCTAAACCAAGTTGTAAATCTGATGATCCATCTAAATTTGGATCATATAAGAAACCTTTCCAACCCACGGTAGTACGGGGTTTTTCAATATATGCACGCATCACCAAGAATATTTGATCTTTTACTTGTTCTTGTAGTTGTTGAAGGCGATCAGCATATTCGAGTACCGCGATAGGATCATGAATCGAACAAGGACCCGTAATCACCATTAAGCGATGATCATGTCCAGATAAAATATTCTGAATCGTTTGACGATGTTTTGAAATTTGCTGCGCTAAAGTTGCAGACAAGGGATACTGTGCTTTGAGTTGTGATGGCAAGCTAAGTATTGATTCTTTTGAATGAGTGTGTGGTTGTGTCAAAGCAGTATTTAAAGCATTCATTTTCAATTCCTTTGGACTGACCTTCTTCGCAGTCCTATCATTTATTTGAGCAAGTGTGATCTAAGTGATGTTGATTTTTTTGCAAAGTAAAACCAAGAAATCTTGCTAAAATATGAATAATTGAATGTATACATGGTATTTCTCCTAAAATCATGATTGTTAAAGCATAAAAAAACCTGATCGGTGTTGCCGATCAGGTATTAACTGGTTGGGCAACCCTTTTTTTGCTGCCCGAAACGCATCAGGCAACTACATATATTGCCAAAAATAAAAGTATGCGTTTGTGTTTACAGTATGCTTTAACATGTTTATTTCAAATATCTAAAAAACTGTTGCTAACCCTTAAATTACGCACTATTTCAGCATTTGACAAGTGTTTTTGAAAAATATTTTGTAGCATTTAACGTACCAAACCTTGTGGTTGTAAAATAATTAAGCTTGCACCACACAAAACAATCATTCCTCCTAATATATCCCATCGAGTTAATAACACCTGATCAACATAACGTAACCACATCAATGCCGTGAAAATATAGATACCACCATAAGCCGCATAAATACGCCCTGACGCAGCAGGATGCAAAGCCAGTAACCAAACAAAGACGGCTAAGCTTAACGCCGTAGGAACCCATAACCAATGCGACTTTCCTTGATTCAAAATTAAATAAGGAAAATAACAACCTAAGATTTCAGCGATTGCTGTGACGAAAAATAACCCAAATACTTTAAGTACTTGGGTTATAGAGAAAGACAGTTCAAACATTAAGCAGGTTCAGCACTCGGGTTAATATGATCTTCAAATACTTCCAATTTTAAACCAATGTTTTTGCCATTTTCTGTTTTCACAGAAACCGCAACGTTACCACCATGCTCTGCAAGCTCACCAAATAAAATCATCTCAGCAAGTGGCTTTTTCAAATGCTCTTGAATCAGACGTTGCATTGGACGAGCACCCATCAGACGGTCATAACCATTAGCTGACAACCAATCACGAGCGCTTTGATCAACATCAAGTACCACTTGTTTCTCATCAAGCTGCGCTTGTAACTCAGTCAAGAATTTATCTACAACTGAGTCGATAATCGTAGTCGGAAGTGCTTTAAATTGAATAACACCATCCAAACGGTTACGGAATTCTGGCGAGAATGCACGTTTCATTGCATCCTGATTGTCTGCACTATGATCTTGTTCAGTGAAACCAATACTCGCGCGAACAATACTTTCTGCACCGATGTTAGTCGTAAGAACAATGATCACATTTCTAAAATCAGACTTACGGCCATTGTTATCTGTTAAAGCACCATGATCCATGACTTGTAACAACAAGTTGAATACATCTGGATGTGCTTTTTCAATCTCATCAAGCAAGAGTACACAATGCGGATTTTTATGAATCGCATCTGTCAGCAAACCACCTTGATCATATCCAACATAGCCTGGAGGCGCACCGATCAAACGAGAAACTGCATGGCGCTCCATATATTCAGACATATCGAAACGAACCAACTCTACACCGAGCAATTTCGCAAGTTGTTTCGTAACCTCGGTTTTACCTACACCTGTTGGACCTGCAAAGACAAAACTTCCCACTGGTTTATCTGGTGCTTTCAAGCCTGCACGAGATAATTTGATCGCTGATGCAAGTGCTGTAATCGCTTCATCTTGACCAAATACAACACGTTTAAGATCACGTTCCAAATTCTCAAGTACAGACTTGTCATCTTTAGATACTGTTTTCGGTGGAATACGCGCAATCTTAGAAACGATGTCTTCGATATTTTCAACCGAGATGGTTGTACCATCGACTTCAGCTTTCAAACGGCGTTGTGCACCAGCCTCATCAATCACATCAATCGCTTTATCTGGTAAAAAACGATCATTGATAAATTTAGCTGACAACTCAACAGCAGCAACAAGAGCTTTATCATCGTATTCAACATGATGGAAATCTTCGAACTTGCTTTTCAAGCCACGTAAAATTTCAATCGTTTCACTAATACTTGGTTCATTCACATCGATCTTTTGGAAACGACGAGACAAGGCATGATCTTTCTCGAATACCTGACGATACTCTTGGAAAGTTGTTGAACCAATACAACGCAAAGTACCATTCGCTAATGCAGGCTTAATTAAATTCGATGCATCCATAGTGCTGCCCATACTCGAGCCTGCACCAATGATCATATGAATTTCGTCAATGAATAAGATCGCATTTGGATTCTTTTTCAAAGCATTCAACAACTGTTTTAAACGTTTTTCAAAGTCACCACGATATTTAGTCCCTGCAACCAAAGCACCAATGTCTAAGCTATAAACTTCAGCATTTGCAAGTGGTTTCGGTGCCTTGCCATTTACAATCAGCCAAGCTAAACCTTCCGCAATTGAGGTTTTACCTACACCCGGATCACCAACAAGCAACGGATTATTCTTACGACGTCGACATAAAATTTGTGCTGCACGCTCAATTTCTTTTTCACGTCCAATTAAAGGATCAGTTTTGCCCTTTTGTGCTTCGATATTTAAGTTAAGCGTGTATTGCTCAAGTGGCCCAGCATTTGCTGAAGCTGCACTTTCACCTTCAATATCTTCAACTTCTTCTTCAACTTGAATCTCATCTTTACGAGTGCCATGAGATAGGTATTGAGTCAAAGTTAAACGGTTAATTTGATGACGTTTAAGTAAATAAACCGCGAACGAATCTCGTTCTGAATACATTGCAACTAGAACATCTGCACCTTCAACCGTACGGTCACCACCACTCGATTGAACATGGAAAATTGCACGTTGCAAAATTCGATCAAAGCTCTCAGTTGGATGAGGCGCCTGTTCACTATTATCACCAAGTTTTGGGCTATGTTGCTCTACATATTCCTCTAATTCTTTACGCAATGTAACGATATCAGCACCACATGCTTTTAACGCATTGACTGCTGAATCATTATCAAGTAAAGCAAGCAACAAGTGTTCAACTGTCAGAAACTCATGTCTCTTTTGACGAGCCATGCTAACAGCCAAACGTAACGATACTTCTAATTGACGACTGAGCATGTAACCCCCTTATATTTTGTGCTTCATCTAAAAGGATAATATTAGAATAAGCTGGTATTAACTTGGTTTGTCTGAGGCTTTAAAGCGTTATCTAGTATACGTTTACAATAACACTTTACTTCATAATCTACAGTTAGCATTACTTGAGTATCTTGGTCAAGATTCAAAACAAAGTATTGTTGTAAAATTTCGATTACAAAGAGAATAAGACTTGCCTAGTCGCTCAAAAAGACAGCAAATCTATTCTTTATTTATGAAAGCGTATTCAACCTATGAAAAATTTTAATATTCTATGATCTTAGTTAAAACCTAACAAATCATATATAGGTTGAATATAAACATTGTCAGTATATCGATTCATATTTTTAGCACAAAACAATATATGTCTTGATTTAGCACTTAAATAACATATCGAAATATAGCCTTGTTTTCTAAAGACCCATTCGCAAGATATGGTTACTCAAAGTGATATTCAGCAGCTTTTTTACGCTTTCACTCTTAGCTTATGAACCATATATGACGCAAGTGCATTGCTTTTTTAACGCTGTTACTCGCAACAAAGTTGCTCGTTTTGCACTCGGAACAAAGCTTCGCTTTTTTTAACGCTTTCACTCCCAACACAGTTGCTCGTCTTGCGCAGCTAAAAAGCTTCGCTTTTTTTAACGCTGCTCAGGTTCGATCTGACACAATAATGGATGGCCTTGAGATCGTGCAAAGTTATTCACTTGATTCGCTTTTGTTTCTGCAATATCACGTGGATAAATACCTGCTGTTCCTTTGCCTTCATAATGAACTGTCAACATCACCTGACTTGCTTGATCAAGATTCATTCCAAAATAGCTTTGTAGTACCTCAATAACAAAATCCATCGGTGTGTAATCATCATTCAGTAAAACAACAGCGTATAATGGCGGTTTTTTTAATTCAGGTGGTGCTGTCTGAACAATGACTTCACCATCATGATCCTCTTGCGAGTCACTTAAACGTGGATTTAAGTGCCAATCGACATATCCAGATTGATGAAAGGCATTTTTCACTTCACTTAAATTCATTTGACGTTTATATCTTCGCATATCCAGTTCTTACTAAATTTTATTGGGCATTTGCTTCAGCTTGAGGAATTTCTGATACAAAAGCAGAACTCACATCAACAGGTTGACCACGTTGCCAACTAAAGCGTTTAATCACTGGTGTAGCTGAACCAGATAAGCGAACTTCAATAAACTGAGGTGTGAAACCTTTAGGCATGGTCCAGCGCCCAGTCAACCGTTCAAAATCATCGAAATTAAAATTGGCATCTTCTAATGGCACAACCAAAACTTCAGTATCTTTAATTAATCTTAACTCAACACTACCAACAGCTCGACGTTTATTTGGGTTCACTTGAACCAAGTCCAGTTGATATTCAAAAGCATTTTCGGGTAAAGATTTAATCGCTAAATTTTGTACAGTTAGGCTAACACCACCACGTTGTCTTAAAATTTCACGATAAATGGCGTTCATACTTTCAAACTGAGTTTTATCAGCATTAGCTTGATTAATACCTTTAAATAACTCATCAGCATTACTGACTGCCATATCACGTTCTTGGACAGCAGCATTTAAGCTTTTACTAACTGAGTCCAAGGCTGACTTTTGCTTTTGTACAACATCAACAAGTTGTTCAGCATCGGCATCATAACCAACAACAGTCAAACCTTGACGATGCCCAACAGTATATCCTAACATAAAACTACTACCAATCAGTAATGTAGCAGCAATAACTAAAGGCAAATTCGTCTTGAGGAATTTATTTTTTTTAACGGAACTTTCTGGTGAAGTAGTCGGTTCAGCGTTTTCCATCATCATCTCTATCGTTATGATTTACATCAAAGCACACATTTAAATCCAAATTTAAATGTGTGTGAAGTAAAAAAGCGTTTTTTATGGTAATAAACCAATACCTTCTAAACCCGCAGCCTCATCAAAATTGAACATTAAATTCATATTTTGAATCGCTTGACCGGCTGCACCTTTCACTAAATTATCTTGCGCAACTAATATAATTAATTTATTCGGTTGAGGTTGATATAAAGCAATACGTAGCTCATTTGCACCGCGCACACTACGTGTTTCAGGCGAACTATTTGCTGGCATTACATCAACAAAACGTTCATTTTCATAGAAACGCTCATACAATGCTTGTAAATCTATATTCTGAGCTTGCTCAGTTAAATCGACATAAATTGTACTCAACATACCACGAATCATTGGTACAAGATGTGGAACAAAAATAAGATGATTAAATTGCCCCTTTTCACCTGAAATGTTTTCTAAAGCTTCAACAATTTCTGGATGATGACGATGTCCAGCGACACCATAAGCTTTAAAATTGTCAGCATTCTCACTGTAAATCATGCCTAAACTAGCTTTGCGACCTGCGCCCGAAACACCAGATTTTGCATCGATGATAATACTTTGCGGATTGATCAATTTTTCTAAAGCTTTTAGTAAAGGAGCTAAACCCAACTGTACTGTTGTAGGGTAACAACCAGGATTACCAATCACTTGAGCTGTTCTAATTTTTTCACGATTTAGTTCAGTTAAACCATACACTGAATCGACTAATACATCTGGACAGCTATGTTGCATGCCGTACCATTTTTCAAATTCAGATAGATTTTGCAATCGAAAATCTGCAGCAAGATCAATCACTTTAACATCAGAAGCTATCAGCTCTTCCGCATGTTGCATTGCAACTCCGTGCGGCGTAGCAAAAAAAACAACATCACACTGCTTTAATGCATCTAAATCAAGATCGGAGAACTCTAAATCTGTATGCCCTCTTAAGCTTGGAAACATATCTGCAACACGTTTTCCTGCTTCAGTTCGAGATGTTAAAACACGTACTTGGGCTTGTGGATGCCTTAATAAAAGACGTAATAATTCGACGCCTGTATATCCAGTTCCACCGACGATGCCAACAGAAATCACGTGCTCTACCTCAAACTATAAATAGTGGTTGTAGTATGGCAGTTTGACGCCATTTCCACAATCCATAACCCTATAAGTTATATAGCATTTCTAAGTTACAACTTGAGGGATTGATTTTGTATCTAGCTAAAGTTAGTAAAAATATAAAAATTTCTAAAAACAAAAATGTAAATTTAACAACTTATTTTTCACTTGACTGGCCGCTATAACATTAAAAACAGTGTAAAAGTTCTGTCAAATTGTTTTATATAGATTCAATTTTACCACTGGTCAAGAAATACTATTGAATCATCTAAGTATTCGCATAGAATAAAAACCATGCGGTAATAATAAATTTCATGGATGCTAAATTTTGGAGAGCTGGAATGCCTTCTTTGAGATCAAAACAAAGATTAAACCAATACATCAGTTTAGGCGTAAGCAGTATTTTTTGCTTAGTCCAGCTTTTCTAGTAGGCTGTGGAAGCGGTGAAAGCGAGGCACAATATGTCCCACCCACTCCAGAAGTTGTGATTCCAAAGCCTAAAAACTTCGATATTAAAGTTCCAGTAGAAATGCGTGATGTTATAGTCAAAGTATATGATAATTTTGATGATTCTTTAGTCATAGAACAAAATGTTAGTACTACTTCAAATCTCAGTATTACCTTACCGAAAGTACTTAATACGGATCATTTGTATAGAATTGAAATATCTACTACACCTAACTCATTAATTTATGATTTTCTCAATGGCCAATATAAAAGCTTCTCTTTAACTTTTAATGCTTTAGTAGAAGTTAATACTAGCAATTTAACGCAACCAATCTATATAACCCCAAGCTCTGAAGCAATTTATCAACGTGCTATCGTAAGATCTGGTCAACTCCCTACAGACATCATTAACTCCAAACAAGTTAGTGCATTACAGCTACAATTTGCGACTAATGATGTCAACAGTGCCTTATTAAATGGCTTTTCAAATGTTGATTTACCAAACTTATCATCAAGCACAATACTTACTATATTTAAATCAAATAACCTAACTGTTGCTACCATCAATAAATATATTAATACCTATTTAAACTTTGGCTACATTCAACAATGGTCAAGCTCCAACCCTGAAAATGCATTTGTTGAATTTACCAAGAACTTAGCAATCGATTTAAAAGATGGTTATTTAGATGGGAAAAAAATACATGGAGATCCTAGTCCACTTGTTTCATTAATTGACCCAGCCCCTGAAAATACAGATCCAAATAAAAACACTTTAATTAACATTGCAGAAAATCAAAAAAATATTAGAGATCAATATGCTGGATTATTAAAAAGTGCTGTACTAAAACTTGCCACAAAATATGAGCAACAAACATCTAATCCACTTGGATATTTACAACTTGAACAAAAAATATACTCAGGTACCGATCCAAAAATGCAAGCTACAGATGTTTTCAGAGTAGCGGGGGCTGGTGACTATAGAAGAGCTGTAGGCTTTGCCGTTAATAGTTCAACATCAAAATGTCTAGATTCGAATTATTTATGCCAATCAGGTGTAACTGGAATTAATACTGTCTTTAATCCTAATTTACCTTCTATTGAATATCTAATTGGCAGTTACGAAGATAAAATTAACGATTGCAAACTAAATATCAGAGCTAACGGTGTTTTAGAACTACAAAAAGGTACTCAAATCTTCACTTCAAAAGTTGATGGCGATAGTACTGATAATTTAATGCTCATCAATAATACAGGTCAAGATTACCTACTCAATAGTAGTTCTACTGACATCGACTTTACTTTACAAAAGTACAAGTTTATTCAAATAAAATTAAATGGAAATCAAGTAGTAAGTGCTAATGCAGGTCTAGATACTCGCAAGGCACCGGATCAACTACAAACAACCCAACTTGAATGTAGTTTTATTTGATTTAGTACCACCACGCAGGCAATTGAATACTTTTTAATTGCCTGCGATTTTCGATATAACTTTCATCATACTTCGCCACTTCACCCCAAAATGCTGTACTATGATCAAAATACTTCGTATGTGCTAATTCATGTATACACACTGACCGTACATTATGCATAGGCATTAATACTAATCCTGCGTTAAGCATAATGTCATGTTTTGAACTACAACTTCCCCAACGTGTCTTTGGCTTTCTCACCGTGCATTCGCCATATTGTAAGCCCGTCTGCTTACTTATTAAGTTTAAATATTCTGGTAAAAACTGTTTCGCATATGCTAATACAGCAGCTTTTAAAGCTAATTCAGGGCTTTCATTTCGAATAAATAAAATATGTTGTTCCCAGTTAAATTTAAAAATATGACGTTGCTGTTGCTGAATAATTTGAAATGGTTGCAAATGATAAAATAAAACAAGTTGTTCAGGAAAATTTATAGTCTGATTAAATTGTTCTTGTTGCTTGCTCCATGTCTCTAATAACCATTGTTCAGACTGTTGCAGAAATTGCTGAATCTGCCGCTTTGTACAAAAGATAGGGACTGTTAAACGAATACCTGTAGGTTCAACACGCAAACGCAAATTTCTCGCTCTTGCATGTCGAACTACTTTAATTTCAGGCAATTGTGTTTCAAGCGAAACTGATTGCATTACTGTGCCGTACGTTCTTCAATACCATTATTGGTTGCAACAATCGCAATACTAGCTGCATTCAAAGCAAAAATTCCATTGGTTACCACACCTGGAATATTGTTGATCGTTTTCTCTAAATCAAGTGCGTTCAAAATATTTAAATTAAAAACATCTAAGATAACGTTACCATTATCAGTAACAACACCTTCGCGATAAACAGGATCACCACCTAAAGCTACGATTTTACGTGCAACTGCAGAACGCGCCATTGGAATTACTTCGATAGGAAGTGGAAAATCACGACCTAATTGCTCTACCCACTTTGAGTCGTCAACAATACATACAAATTTCTTAGCAATTGAAGCAACGATTTTTTCACGAGTTAATGCAGCACCGCCTCCTTTAATCATATGCATATGGCGGTCAATTTCATCTGCACCATCGACATAGGCATCCAAACCACCTACCGAGTTCATATCAACCACTTCGATACCTAATTTTTTAAGACGTTCAGCTGTTGCATTAGAACTTGCTACGGCTGCTTCCAATTGCAACTCTGGTAATAGATCAATTAAAAAATTAACAGTACTTCCAGTTCCTACGCCCAAAATGCCGCCTTTAGGCAAATGTTTCAATGCTGCTTTTGCCGCAGCTTGTTTTTTTTCATCTTGGGTTGCATATAGACTCATGACTTCACTCAACTATTTTGACATTTGCTGCAAGAAAACAGCGCAAATGCACAGGGGTTTGCTACAATGATTGCCTATTTTAAACTGTTATAGGGAAGATGAACATGCTGTCTCGTGTGGTACGACAAATTTTACAAGCAACGGTTTATGACGTTGCGATTGAAACACCGCTTGAAGCAGCTCCACGAATTAGTCAAAAAATTAACAATAACATTCGATTTAAACGTGAAGATTTACAACCTGTATTCTCTTTCAAGCTACGCGGTGCTTACAACAGGATTAGCCAACTTCCTAAAGATCAACTCGATCGAGGTGTGATTTGCGCATCAGCAGGTAACCATGCACAAGGTGTTGCACTGTCTGGAAAAAAATTAGGCATTCCAGCCATTATTGTCATGCCAAGCACGACCCCTGACATCAAAGTACAAGCGGTTAAAAACTTAGGTGGACAGGTTGTTTTACACGGCGATAGTTTTGATGTTGCCAATAAATATGCCAAACAACGTGCAGAAGATGAAGGATTAGTTTTTATCCCACCTTATGACGATGAACTCGTGATTGCTGGTCAAGGAACGATTGCCAATGAATTATTGCGCCAATGGCGTGATGTTGAATATGTTTTCGTTGCTGTCGGTGGTGGCGGGCTCATTGCGGGTGTTGCAGCCTATCTTGGTGAAGTTGCGCCACATGTCAAAGTCATTGGTGTTGAATATGAAGAATCTGCGTGCCTAAAAGCTGCTCTTGAATCTAATAAACGCGTGATTCTGCCACATGTGGGTTTATTTGCGGATGGTACAGCCGTTGCTCAAATTGGTGAATTGCCTTTTGAAATGATCCGCTTATCTAAGTCAGATAATTCTGGTCCAATTGTTGATCCAACAATTGTTACGGTCAATACCGATGAAATCTGTGCCGCAATCAAAGATACCTATGATGAAAATCGCAGTATCGTTGAACCATCAGGGGCGATGGCCTTAGCAGGTATAAAAAAATACGTTACCGAACATCAGCTCATTGGAAAGAACATGGTTTCAATTGTTTGCGGTGCAAACATGAACTTTGATCGTCTCCGTTATATTGCTGAACGTACTGAATTGGGTGAACGTAAAGAAGCGATTTATGCAGTGACCATTCCTGAGCAGAAAGGTGCATTTCTTAATTTTTGCCGTGCCCTGCAAGGTCGTAACATCACCGAGTTTAACTATCGGGCCAGTGACAGCAATCAGGCACAGGTTTTTGTCGGGATTAGCCTGAAAGGTGGCGAAGTTGAACGTCACGAAATCCATGAGTTGCTGAAACAACAATATGATGTCGATGATTTATCCGATGATGAAGTTGCAAAACTGCATATTCGTTACTTAATTGGTGGTCATGCCAATTTGGAAAATGAACGCTTGTTCCGTGTTGAATTTCCAGAGCGTCCAGGTGCATTACTGACTTTCTTGGAGCGTCTAGGTCCAACACATAACATTACCCTATTCCATTATCGTAATCATGGTGCAGCCGAAGGTCGTGTTTTAGTCGGTTTACAAGCAACTGATGCAAAACAAAATCCAGATGGGTTGATCGAAACTTTAGAGAAAATTACTTATCCATATGCTGAAATCAGTGACAATACTGGTTACAAACGTTTCCTTAAATAAATCACCTCATCATTTAAAGCCGACATCATGTCGGCTTTATTTTTACCCAATGATTTTGATCTTTTATATGTGATCGCAAACAAAATCATTACAAACAGATCAATTAATCCACCTTAAAATGAATAAAAAGACATTTTTATCATTTAGTTAAGGACAGTTATGGCACAGTTTGCAGTCATTGGTTTAGGTAGTTTTGGAGCAACTGTTGCCTTAGAACTGACCAAACTCAATCATGATGTGATTGGGATCGATACCATTAAACGAAATGTAGAGAGCTTAGCTGATCGCATTACCCATGCCGTGATTGCAGATGCAACCGATGAACATGTATTAGAAGAACTGAATATCCAAAATTGTGATGCCGTCGTGGTCGCGATTGGTGAAGATATTGAAGCCAGTATTCTTTGTGTTTTAAATCTAAAAAATTTAGGGGTGGATAAAATCCTCGTTAAAGCCAAAACTAAAGCCCACCACACTATCCTCTCCCATTTAAACGTTAGTAAAATTATTCACCCTGAGGAAGATATGGGTGTGCGGGTTGCTCAAGCGTTAAATTATCCCATGGTTAGCCGTTATATGGCTTTGGATGATGATCGTTATATTGTCAAAGTTCCAGTACAAGCAAAGCTGAATCATGTGAATTTATCGGGCATCTTAAAACAAGAACCCAATATCAAACTTTTATTACTTAAACGTGATCAACAAATTCTATATGAAACCGATGTGAGTTTTACTCTACAGGCTGGAGACGTACTTATTTTAGAAGGCTCGCTCAGCCATCTCCGAAAGCTCTCAGGATGTTTTGTATAAAATGACGATAAAAATAAATACTCAAAAAATTTTTAACTTAAGTCCACCCTCCTTATTAGCGATTGGGTTTCTAAGTTTTATTATCATTGGAACACTATTACTCAAACTTCCTATCGCCAATAAAGGCAATTTGAGCTGGATGGATGCCTTATTTACAGCAACATCGGCTGTAACCATTACAGGTTTATCTGTAGTGAATTTAAATGAGTCTTTTAATCATCTCGGGCAAGTTATTATTCTTTTATTAATCCAAACAGGTGGTTTGGGTTTTATGACTTTTGCTATTTTGGCAGCCTTAAGTCTAGCGCCTAAACTCGGGCTCAAACAACAAATGATGGCACAAGATAGCTTAGGTCAAACCAGCTTATCTAAAGTAACTTTTGTGGCAAAAGGTGTGGTGATTTATACTCTTTTTTTTGAACTGATTGGCGTTATTATCTTAAGTACTTCTTTTATACCTATTTATGGCTTTGACCGTGGATTATATTATTCAATTTTCTACAGTATTTCTGCATTCAACAATGCGGGTTTTTCGCTATTCAATAACAGCTTAATAAATTTCCAAGGTCATTATCTTATCTGTTTAACCATTAGTACGCTATATACGTTAGGTGGAATTGGTTTTCTTGTTTTAATTGACGTTAAACAAAATAAACGTTGGAATAAACTTACACCGAATAGCAAGCTAATCCTCAGTGCAATCGCAACACTAAATATTGTGGCTTTTATTTTGATTTGGCTTTTAGAAGCAAACAATCCACTTACTTTAGGTTCAATGAATATTGGTGAACAAGCCATGAATGCTTGGTTCCAAGCGACAGTACCTCGTTCATCGGGATTCAATACTATTGATACAGGTTCGATGGAACACAGTACAACACTGCTCACGATGCTATTGATGTTTATTGGTGGCGGTTCACTGAGTACCGCAGGTGGTATTAAAGTTGGTACTTTTGTAATATTGCTGTTGTGTGTGATTTCATTTCTACGGCGTAATGAAGAAATTCGTATTTTCAATCATTCAGTTTCGCAGGAAACCACCTATAAAGCGCTTGCCGTGACAGCAATTACAGGTATGTTAGTGTTTATCGGCTGTTTCACAATTTTCTTACTTGAACCTAAACTGGATGTTTTAGATCTTATGTTTGAGGTTGTTTCGGCTGCATGCACTGTTGGTTTATCTCGTGGTGTTACAGGTGAATTGCATGATGGTAGCTTATTTGTTTTGAGCTTACTGATGTACACAGGTCGACTTGGGCCATTAACACTCGCCTACCTGATTGCTACACCAAAGAAAAGTCGTTTGAAACATGCAAATGCCAATATTCAGATCGGATAAAACTCTGAATATTGCTCAACCACAATCACCTGCCGACAAATTCCATCGGCTTGGCGTTGTTGTTCAAACGTACTTTTTGACATCACTTCAAAATGATCACAGAAACTAATCTCTTGTTCATCAATTGAATAAATCAAAGATTGGTTTCCCACACCGTGTAAGGTGTCATAAAACACGAGAACAAAGTGACCATTTTCAAATGCCTGCTGAATCTCGGAATAGGTCAAAGCAGCCTGAATTGGAATCTGAAGACCTTGGGCATCCAAATAACTTTGCTTTTCTTTCTCATCAATATTCGGATCAGGGTCAGTATACAATGACACTTCAAAGCCTAATTTTTTCAGTGCCACAGCCAATGCTATGGTAAAAGTTCCCTCTTGTTGGTCATGGCGACATAACTGAATTAGGTCAGCAATATCAATATGGATCTGATATTGCTTTATAATCAGCCAGACCGCAAACACCCCACAATTTGCTTCAAGCTGCAACAATGACTCAGGAATATTTAAACTCATTTAATACCAATTCATCAAAGAAACGCCTAAACCCGCATAGGTCGCACGATGGTTATAATCGATCAAGCTCTCACCATAACCATCAAAGAGTTGTAGATGTCCACGTAACTTACCTTTGATTGGGAATGCCCAATCAAATTGCACAGCACCATGTGAGCGATCACCACCTTTTAAAGAATGACGTAACATTAGCGAGAAATCATTATCATCATGGCGATAAAATGCTGTTAAGTCTCCACGCCCCATATAATCCTTAATATCAGGATTATTATCATCTTTGGCATTTTCTTCGACACGGTACCAAGGACGTACCATCAACGCAAAATTATCTTTTTCAAACCCTAAATTAAAAATTACACGGTTCCAACTACGTGATAATGGATCAGAACGACCATTGGATTGATGATTTAAAGTCACACCTAACAGACGCGCATTTAAACCTAAAATTCCATAGTTGGTTCTGAACATCAAACTTGCTTCAGGCTCGTAATTGGTCTCACGAAATGGACGTGATTCCTCAGAGTTGTAAACCTGCCAACGTGAAGACTGCGTATACCCCAACCAGACATCACCATTATTGCCTAAAATATTTTCTAAGGCTTTCGTTTTTAAAGAGATTTGAAACTTAGCTTCTGTAGAGGTTAAGTTTTGTTGATCTTTAACAGTATTGTTTGGATTGGGGCTACTAGGAAATCCATTCTTATCACTGGTCCAAAATGCGGGCAGCAAATAAACGGGTTGATAAGCACGAATATTCCACACACCCAGTTTACTTTCTTCAGAAAGTTCCCAACGGCGGTCTAATAATGAAATATTTGGGTCAAATTTAGGCGCAGCACCTAAGATGTGCAAATCACTTACTTTTTGAACAACCTTATCACGCAAAGTCGTAGGTTCAGCTTTTTCATTTTTGTTCTCTACCGATGGAGCAGCTACCGCAATGATTGGTTCGGCTGCTTGAACTTGTGGTGCGATCACTGTTGGAGCTTTAAAAAGGCTATCATAACAAGCTAAACGATCTGCATTTGAAGCCAAAGCGACACAAGCGTCTACTGTTGCTGGTGCTGCAGGTGTAGTTGTTTGCGCATTGACCATAGAACTCGCCAAAGCGCTCAGTGTCATAATGACACCAAGCTCCAAATGACCCCGCTCAAAAGATTTGAACGCCATAGATATCTCCAACTTTTTATTTTAATTAACTTGCTGAATATTAAATCCAAGTGCTTGCAGCTCATCACGTTTAGCAAATGGCGCAACAACTGCTTTTACTGGTTTTTGTTCCAATAAATATTGTTTTGCAACACGCTGCAAATCTTCCAGACTCACACTTAATAAGCGCTCACGTAAAACTCTACGGAATTTTGGCGTACGTGCGTGCAATAATGCATAACAAGCAGTAATTGCTTCGCCAGCAGGTGAACCAGGCTTGTCCATACCTGCGACCAATCCAAGAATTGCCTCTTCAAGTTGATATGGTTGCTGTTCAACATTAAATAACCATTGCACACTTGCTTCAAAATCATTAAATGTTTCAACTAAACGTGGATCGCGATAACTATAAAAACGGAATGAACAAGCATTACCATCATAACTTGCTCCACCACCGTAAGCACCGCCTTTTTCACGAATGGCACTATGTAAGAAACCATTACGCAAATACGCAGCCAATACCATCAATGGTGCTGCATCTGAATGTGCAACATCGACGGCTTGATAAGCAGAGCAACAGAATTGAACATTCGTCTGAATGAGCCATGCTTCATCATTTTCTGTATTAATTTGTTCAACTTCGGTTAGGCTTACAGGTGATTTATCGACAGCCAGTTTATCCCAAACGTTTTGAATCTCTTCAACTAAACGATCAGATTGATGTTCTTCGCAAACCAATAAAAACTGTTTAGGTGCTTGTAATAACTTACGATGAATTGCTTGTAACTCAGCGATTAAAGCTTCATAAGCCGTATCATCCTGATCAATCTTATTGACCAAGTGAGTAAGCCAATTCAATGCGCCTAAACCTGTATTGTGATAATCACGTCGAGCTAATGCACTCATTTGACGAGAAGCAATTTGCATTGCATAACTATGTCCAGAACCTGACAAGCGTGACTGCCAACGGGTTTTCCGTTGCTGCAATAATTCGATAATGCGATCTTTTTCATCAAAACGAAGCTGCTCAAAGGCAAGTTTCAACAACTGAATAGAATCTAACTTTTGCGTAAGTGATTTTGTCGTCAGTGTTAACCAAGCACTAATTCGATCTTTATCATCCACTTTGCTACGTAAAGACGCTCCCATTCCCAAACCGCCACTTACAGCCGTTTGGATTTGTTGGAATTCTAAATAATCATGCTCACCTGCACCAACCTCACCCATCAAGATAGAAAGTAAGTTGAAATAAGGCGACTGTACGATTTCGTCTGGAATCTGAATCAAAACTTGTTGATAATAAATACCATTGGTGCCTGCATGATAAAGATTTAATGGTGTATCCAGACCATTACAGATAATCTCACGCAATTGACCTTGAACAATATGCAAATCCGCAGGCACATCTTCCAAACCAACTTTAGGAAGTAACTCAAGATCATCAGCTGTGTCTTGACGTTCTTTTAATGCTTCAGTTTTTTGCTGAATTTCAATTTTTTGATCTTCTGTCAAATTAGCAGTAATTTCAGCCAAACGTGCTTGCTCAGCCTGTTGCTCTTTTACTGATTTGGTCGCATCTGGCACCAAGGTCATTTGTACACGATGCGGATTATCTAACAAATGGGTTTGAATTAAATTAGACAACCACATTGGGTCTTTCAATTCTTCTTTCACTTGCTCAATTGCAGAATCCACATCCCAAACATGGATTGGATCATTATGGTGAATTGCACTACCTAGACCATTCAAAATAAGGCTTAAACCATAAGGCGTACCATCACCATTGATCTCACGTTGATGCAATTCAATTTGATGTAAAATCGCATCAACCAAATCACGGTCAATTGGTTTTGAAGCAGCCTCTTTCAAAATATCTAAAACACCATTTTTAAATGTTTCAGCATGTTCTTCATTCGAGCCTTGTACGCCACAATAGAACGTCATTTCGAAGTTACTATCATCAACTCCCATCAATGGACCCGTTGACTGTGCATAACCACAAGTTTCTAAATAATGACGCAACGGCGACGCTGAATTTTCTAATAAAATTCCTTCTACTAAACGCATACCTAAACGTAATTTAATGTCACTGGTTTCAGGGAGTAACCATGACATCACATGATAAGTTTTATCTTTTAAGTCTTCGCTATCAACTGCATAGCTTTCAGTCACTTCTATTGGTGCTAATAAACGTTTTTCAGGTTTTGAATATAATGTTGTACCCTGAGAAAACTTATTTAATGCTAATTTTTCAAACTGCTCCTGTAAATCATAGGCAGTTTGATTACCAAAAGTCATGAAGACTGCATTACTTGGGTGATAATGTGTTTTATAAAAATCAACAAGCTGTTCGTAGGTTAAATCAGGAATGTCTTTTGGATCACCACCTGAATTATAGTGATAGGTCGTTTCAGGGAATAAATGATGTGCCAACTGGTGATAGAGCTGATCTGTAGGTGAACTCATCGCTCCTTTCATTTCATTGAACACCACACCTTTATAAACGGCTTGATCATTCTCTAATTCAATTCGAATCCCTTCTTGAGCAAAATCTAAAGGATTCAAATTTGCAGCGAATGCAGCATCTAAATACACTGACAATAAATTCTGAAAATCTTTTTTATTCTGTGTCGCAAATGGATAAGCTGTCCAATCTGCTGCTGTGAACGCATTCATAAAGGTATTTAATGAACGGCGAATCATTAAAAAGAATGGGTCGCGTACAGGAAATTTTTCAGAACCACATAAAGCTGTATGCTCTAAAATATGAGCTGTTCCTTTAGAATCCATCGGTTGAGTTCTAAAAGCCACTAGAAATACATTTTCATCGTGATTTGTGGCCAAATGGTAGTGAACAGCACCAGTTACTTTATGCTTATATTCTGAAACTTGAATATCGAGTGCTTCTACATGGTGTTGACGTAATAGCTGAAACGCGGGATGAATGGTTTGAGTAATGCTTTCAGTAACATCTACAGTCATGTGATCTCCAATTTATCTATTTAAATAACACTAATTTAATATAGAGAGTCTACCGAAGAATACACATGGATATCCATGTAAATTGGTATGTTTTTGTAGAAAAATGCGCCAACCAAAACTCAACGCATTTTTTCTCTGTGATTTCATCGAATATAAAAATATTTACGTTGGATTTAAGCGAGTGTGCTTGTGTTTCGACCAATATACACACCCAAGGATAACCACCAAAAATAAAAGTGCTAATCAAATAACCTAGATTAAGTGACTTGGAAACAGCATCTCCAGCCGTTTCTCCAAATGTTGTGGCAAAAATTTTAGTCAACCAGAATAAAGCTGTGACTTGTGGAACTTTTGACAAAAGTTCATGTGAACTAGAAGTTGTCGCCTGAAGTATTGCCATAGAATTTCGGCTCTTTGTTCATTAAATATTTTTATTCTTGATTGGTCCGCTTAAATAAAAATTAAAACAGATCAACGCAACAATTAACTATTTAGAACTACGCTAATTTTTCCAACAAACTACTGTAATCCAGAGCATTAGTGTAAACTTTGCTTTTTGATTTTTTAATGTGATGACAAACATGACAACTGTTGATCTTTTTGCAATTGGTAATGCGCTGATTGACCAAGAATTTAAAGTCTCAAATGAGTTTTTAACACAGCAAGCTTTGCAAAAAGGCACAATGCAGTTGACCGATGGTGAAACTCAGGCTGCTTTATATCAACAATTACAAGACACCCAAAACTATAAAGGTCAAGCAAGTGGTGGGTCGGCTGCAAACACAACTGTTGCATTCAGTGCTCTAGGTGGTACAGCTTTTTATGGATGCCGTGTAGGTAATGATGACCTCGGTTCAATCTACTTGAATGGTTTAAATGAAGCAGGCATTAAAACCGCTGCACAATCCATTAGTGAAGGTGTAACAGGCACATGTATGGTTCTGATCAGTCCTGATTCAGAACGTACTATGCACACATATTTAGGCATTACCGCTGAATTAACTGCTGAACAAATCGATTTTGAACCGTTAAAAGCTGCAAAATGGCTCTATATCGAAGGATACTTATCGACAAGTGATACTGCTCGTGTTGCGGTTAAACAAGCACGTGAACTTGCCAAAGCACATGGCGTTAAAATCGCCCTCTCACTGTCTGATCCTGCAATGGTGCAATATGCACGTCAAGGGCTAGAAGAACTCTTAGATGACGGCGTTGACTTGTTATTCTGTAACGAACAAGAAGCGCTAATGTTCAGTAATACTGAAACACTTGATGCAGCTATTGAAGTTTTAAAATCAAAGAATCAACATATTGTCATCACTCAAGGCGCAAATGGCGCAGTCATCATTGACCCTGAACAACAATTCCACGTTGCTGGTCGTGAAGTTCATGCCGTTGATACTAACGGTGCTGGCGATGCTTTTGCTGGTGCATTCTTATATGCCATTAACGCTGGTTTAACTTTAAAAGCTGCGGCTCAACTGGCTATTTTAATTTCTAGTGAAGTTGTTGCACAATTTGGTCCACGCTTAGCCGTTGAAAACTATGCCAAATTATTTGAACAATTTAAAAATTCTCAACAGGAATATGCTTAAAATGGAAAAAATTTGCATGACTGAAGAAGTTCCAGATCGTGAGTCTCGTGCATATGACACCATGAAAGGAACAACAATCTTTATTACTCAGAAAGATGGTAGCTTTTACGCTTATCAAAATGTTTGCCCACATTTGCAAACTGAACTTGAGTATTTAGAAAATCAATTTTTAGATCAGGATCGTGAGTATATCCAATGCTCAACTCATGGAGCATTATTCTCAGTAGAAACTGGTGAATGTATTTCAGGACCATGTCTAGGTGAATTCCTTGAAAAAGTAAATTTGGAAGTACACTCTGATGGTGGTATTTATATTGACTAATACCTAAATCATGAATTCTGCGATGACTGAGTTTTTTTTAAATTACTACCTTATGCCATTTCACATGAGCGTAGTGGCTTTGATTTTGCTCAGCATTGCAGAAACAATTGGTATTTTTATTGGGTTACGTCCAAGTCATCTCGTAAAGAAAATGACACCAGAGTGGTTATTAAATTCACCGCTATTAGATGTAAAATTTTCTAAATACTTAATATTTGTATTTTTACTCATCAATTTTAGTTTTGCAGGTTATTTTCTAGAGCTTTCATTTTTTGCTTTACAACACTACTTTATCTCGCCTTACTATCTTTTTGTTCCTGCTTTGATTATCGACATCTTTTTTACAGTGTTTATGATTAATTGTCTTGACCAAGTGATTAAACCTAAAGTCACACATACTCACATTAACTTAGTGGGTCGTTTAGCAACAATCTCAACGGGAAATGCACGTCCAGGCTTCTCTGCACAAGCACGTGTTCGCAATGAATTTGGTCAACTGTATTATGTACAAGTAGAGCCAGAATATGGTGAATTAGAGTTACAATCTCAAGTGTTGTTGATCAGTCAGAAATCCAATTCGTACTATATTGCTAAAAAAATCTCTATTTCAAATAAACTATTTACCGCAGACTGAACCCAAAATCCGTTAAAATCTAATTGAAGCGATTAGAATTTTTTTCATTCATCATTAAAATTACAATTTGTTACATAAAGAAAAAGTAAAAAACGTGTAATCACCTCTTCCATTTTTATCAACTTATTGATCTAAATTTCAGACTAAAATGAAGGATGATATTTCACATATTTTTTAAACCAAACTCTACCAATACACTAGGTTTTGCGCAAAATCTATTATAAAAATTACTTAATTGTATAATTAATTCTTTAAGTGATTGTAAATATTATATTTTTATATTCATACTATTTTAGTTGGTTTAAATTTTTTTTAATTAAATATAAATCAAACCTTTTTAATCAGATTTAAAAATATAAATACAACTGTTTTAATCAGTTTTTTAAATTAATTCATATTATTTTAGTTGGGTAATAATAACATTTTCAAAATTTAACCAAAATTTATTTAAACAATTGATTTTTATATAAAATAAAAATTAATTCAATTTAAAAGCCTTAAAGGTTTATTTTTAATGAATTTTATTTAATAATGTTTTACATGTTTTTTAAATATGAGGCGAAGTTCTATGAACATGAGTTCTCAAGATCAAAATCGAAGATTAATCAGAGAAATTACGATTATTCTTATTATTAAAGTTGCCCTTCTCATGGTGATTAAACATATCTGGTTTGATGCCCCAACGATTCCAAAAGATTTTAACAATGAAGTTGCCGAGCGTATTGCTGGTGACATGTCCAAAACTCAGGAGACACGTTGATGATTTCTGAAAGCGTGGTCGATCTTTCGCGGTTCCAATTTGCAATGACCGCAATGTATCACTTTCTTTTCGTCCCTCTAACTTTAGGTCTAGCTTTTATTCTTGCCATCATGGAAACCACTTATGTGATTTCTGGTAAAGAAATTTACAAAGACATGACCAAATTTTGGGGGAAACTCTTCGGGATTAACTTTGCCTTAGGTGTAACTACTGGTTTAACGATGGAATTCCAGTTTGGTACCAATTGGGCTTATTATTCTCACTATGTAGGCGACATCTTTGGTGCACCGCTTGCAATTGAAGGCTTAATGGCTTTCTTCCTAGAATCGACTTTTATTGGTCTATTCTTCTTTGGCTGGGATCGCCTTTCTAAAGTTCAGCACTTAGGTGTAACTTGGTTAGTCGCGATTGGCTCAAATATGTCGGCATTATGGATTTTGATCGCCAATGGTTGGATGCAAAACCCAGTTGGTGCTGCGTTTAACTACGAAACCATGCGTATGGAACTTGTGGACTTCGGTGCATTGATTTTTAACCCAGTCGCTCAAGTAAAATTTGTACATACCGTTTCTGCTGGTTATGTCACAGGTGCAGTTTTTGTACTCGCCATCTCAAGCTATTATATGCTAAAGAAACGTGATATGCCCTTTGCTCGTCGCTCTTTCGCGATTGCTGCAATTTTTGGTTTAGCTTCAACTTTCTGCGTCATTTTACTTGGTGATGAATCAGGTTATGAATTGGGTGATGTGCAAAGAACTAAACTCGCTGCAATTGAAGCTGAATGGCACACTGAACCCGCACCTGCCGCATTTACTTTATTTGGTATTCCTAACCAAAAAGAAATGCGTACCGATTATGCAATTAAAATTCCATATGTTATGGGAATCATTGCAACTCGCTCGACAGACAAAGAAGTTACTGGCTTACATGACTTGATGAAAGAGCATGAAATCCGTATTCGTAATGGTATGGTGGCGTATAGCGAATTAACAAAACTCCGTGCAGGCGATCAGTCCCCAGAGTTACTTGCATCATTTCAAAAAAATCAAAAAGACTTAGGCTATGGTCTGCTATTAAAGAAATATACACCGAATGTTGTTGACGCAACTGAAGAACATATCAAAGCAGCAACTAAAGATACCATTCCAAATGTCGCTGCATTGTTTTTCTCGTTCCGTGCGATGGTGGCTTCTGGTGCATTAATGTTATTACTTTTCCTACTGGCTGCGTGGTCAGTCGCTAAACGTAATGCCGAAACAAAACCGTGGTTACTTAAATTTGCTCTATTTGCTCTTCCACTACCATGGATTGCAATTCAAACAGGTTGGTATGTAGCTGAAGGTGGTCGTCAACCATGGTCTATTGGTGAAGTTTTACCAACACATCTATCTGCATCTTCTTTAAGCACAGGTGATGTATGGGGATCAATTATTGCACTTGCTGCGTTCTATACGGTACTGCTCATTATTGAAATGTACTTAATGATCAAATTTGCTCGTTTAGGTCCAAGTTCGTTGCACACTGGTAAATATCATTTTGAAAAACTAGCTGCAAAAACTGGGGAGGCTCAATCATGATCGAATATGAACTCCTAAAAATTATTTGGTGGGTATTGGTTGGTGTATTACTGATTGGCTTTGCCCTCACCGATGGTTTTGATATGGGCTCAATGGCGCTGATGCCATTTGTAGGTAAAACTGATTCTGAAAGACGTGCTGCAATCAATACGATTGCACCACACTGGGATGGTAACCAAGTCTGGTTTATTACCGCTGGTGGTGCACTTTTTGCTGCATGGCCAATGGTTTATGCTGTCGCTTTCTCTGGAATGTATTGGGCATTACTACTCGTTCTATTTGCGCTATTCCTTAGACCCGTTGGATTTGACTATCGTTCTAAATTAGAAAATACCCAATGGCGTACTTCTTGGGATTGGGGTCTATGCATTGGTGGTGCTGTACCAGCACTAGTATTCGGTGTTGCATTTGGTAACTTATTTTTGGGCGTACCATTTAGCTTAGACGACACCTTACGTTCTGAATACACAGGCAGCTTCTTTGCATTATTGAATCCATTTGCGTTGATTTGCGGTATCGTGAGTTTGTCAATGTTATCTGCTCATGGCGGCGCATGGTTAATGCTTCGTACTGATGGTGATTTACATAACCGTTCGGCTAAAGCAACTCAAATTATGGCAATCGCATTCCTTGTATGTTTCTTAGCGGCTGGCGCTTGGTTATTGTTTGGAAATATCTCAGGCTATAGTTATGCTACTGCTGTTAATACTAATGCTGCATTAAACCCACTTGCAAAAGAAGTGGTAACAAATGCAAACCACGGTTGGTTGAATAACTACTCAACTTACCCAATTACTATGGCTGCACCAATTGTTGCAATCCTAGGTGCATTATTGGTTATTCTTAGTGCTGGAAAACGTAAGGCAGCTGCAAGCTTTACAGGTACGAGTCTGATGATTGTGGGTGCTATCTTAACTGCTGGTTTTGCATTATTCCCATTCTTATTGCCATCAAGTATCAACCCAACATCAAGTTTAACGATGTGGGATGCTGTTTCTAGTCACAAAACTCTTGGTGTAATGACTGTTGCTGCTTGTATTTTTGTTCCTCTCATTTTGATCTATACCTCTTGGTCTTATTACAAAATGTGGGGTGTCATCACTAACAAACACATTGAAGAAAATTCACATAGTTTGTACTAATGAGGAGATGTGAAATGTGGTATTTTGCATGGATTCTAGGCATTTTGATGGCATGCTTCGCAGGTGTACTCAGTGCACTCTATATCGAACACCATCAAAATTTAGATGAGGAATAATAAAATGGCTGAAGCAATGACAACACCGAAGAATAGTAAAGCTCAAGTGCTTGCAATGACCGTTTCGTTTTTGTTGGCATTGCCACTTGCTGCTATTTTATTGGTACACCCATCATTAATGTTAGATGCCAATGGTCACTACAACCACAGTATGCTGATGCTCGTCATGGTCGGTATTTCTGGCGGTTTTATTCATGGTGTTGGGTTTATACCAAGATTTTGGTTATGGAAATGGTTATTTAGTCCTTATATTGCATGGCCTCTGATGATCTTAGGCTATTATATTTGGATTGGTAATTAATCTTTAACAAATCAAATAAAAAGAGGAAGCATGGCTTCCTCTTTTTTGTGTCGTTTTGAATGATCATTTAATAACATACAAAGTAATTACAATATAATTTAAAATATTGAGTAATAAAATTTTTAATTTATAATCAATAGACTATATGATCGTCTTTTTCATTTCAATTAACTGAATTGGCACCAACGGCTGACCTACATTTGCATTTACAGGATAAGGCTCTGTATGACCTGTAATTTGATAACCACGACGCTGATAATATGCGATTAACTCAGAGCGAACATCCAAGACATACATAATTAAATCTCGAACTTCCGAACAACTCTGTGCAACATAATTGAGCATTTGTTTGCCATATCCTAAGTTTTGAACCGATGAATCTATCGCAAAAGTTCCAATTTCAACAGAATTATGATCAAGACTGAGTCCAATACAAGCAACTAACAAACCTTGTTCATTCTCGCCAATAAACAGTTTAAAATTTGATCAGCTCAAGTCTTCACTCAATTGCTCATTAGTAATGCGTGTTCCATCTACAAATGCTTTTCGGTGGTCCAACTTCGCTCAGATTGAGCCCGATAAGCCAAATTGATTAATTCAACCAATTGCGCTACATCATCAATTTTTGCATTTCTAATGTTTAAAGACATTTCTATTTTATACGCTCAATAAAAAACCGATGATAACATCGGTTCTTTTACAGTGGAGCAATTAATTCGTTTGACCTGCTAACCACGCCATAAATTTTTGACGCTCAGCTTTCGATGCTTTTTGCCACAAGTCTACGAGTTGCTGATCTGTGGTTTTTATATTGCTCGATACTGCCGTTGTTGCTGTTACAGCAACAGGTGCTACATTTGTTGTCGAAGCTGCATATACGGGTGCAGGTTGATTCACGACATTATTTTTGTTTTTTTGCGTTAAATCTAAAGTACGACCTAGCAAACTGTTACCTGAAAACCACGGTTGAGCTTCATTATTTGCACCAGTTTGCTGTACTACAAGTTTTTTGCTTTGATCATATAAAGCAACCGTAGGCTGTTCAGCAAATTTTTTTGCTTCACTAAAGTCTTTTGGAGCATTTACCAGTGCCAAATTATAAGTTTGATTATCTTTTAGATCTGCTGTTTGAATTGTTACCACACCAGATTTCACAATATCGTGTTCACCATTTAAGTGTTCAAAATATTCACGATAACGAACATTTACCGTTAAGTTCCCAGGATCAACCTGATAGTTGTTTTTCTTTGAAGGAATTAAGCCATTATTTACTTCTTGACCATTTACCGCAAGAATCACGATTTCTTCAGGTGCAGTGATTGTGACTGCTGAAAAAACTGAACTACTCAATAATAACCCGAAAGCAGCAACACCAACTCTTAAAGACATTAGACTCTTCTCGATATAAACAATTTATGAAATCGTAAGCACTATGCTCTGCGATTATGACCATTTTATGACATAAAACAAAACTGTCTATTCCAACAATTTGGCTTTTTTAAGATATATACATCAATTCTAATGCTAAGCGCCATAGTTCTTTTGGCGAATACAAACCCTTAAATAAAAAAAGAGCACATTGAGTGCTCTTTTTAATGATACGTATATTTACTTAGTTAAAAGTTTTGAAACGTGCAGCATCATCCATATAGGTTTTTTCACCAGCAGCCGCTTCAATAGAACCGAATACTAACTGTGCACGTAGTTTCCAGTTTGATGGAATATCAAAAGTTTCAGCCACTTCGGCATCCACGATTGGATTATAGTGCTGTAATGATGCACCAACACCAATCTCAGATAATGCAGTCCATGTTGCGAACTGTGCAATTGCACTTGAATGTTCAGACCAAACTGGGAAGTTATCCGCATACAATGCGAATTGCTCTTGCAAACCTTTTACAACATCTTGATCTTCATAAAATAACGCCGTACCAAAACCTGCTGAGAAACTATCAATTTTCGCGCTAGTATTTGCAAATGCTTCTGCTGGAACCATTTTACGTAAAGTTTCGCGAACAATTTCCCAAAATTTATGATGTGATTCACCATATAAAGTTACAACACGTGAAGTTTGTGAGTTGAATGATGATGGGCTTTGTTTTACTGCTTCGCGAATTGTTTCTTCAATCGTTGCTTGGTCAACTGTAAGATTTTTACCAATTGCATAAATGGTACGACGTGATTTAATGCTATTTAGAAAGTTACTCATGTTGTTATTCCTACTATACCTTTAAGGCGTTATCTTGGATTGAATGTAGTGTATAACGATACATTTTTTAGGAATAGTCTAAAAAATATGACATATCGTTTTATTTTTGAAACAATACTATTTGTGAACTATAAAAAAACTCCACATTGAGTGGAGTCCTTTTAACATAAACTAATTACTTATCAGTTTCAAATAATGCCGCAACAAATGATTTTGCTGAGAATGGGCGTAAATCATCAATCTTTTCACCGACACCGATATAACGAATTGGCACATGGGTACGGCTCGCGATATTAAATAACACACCACCTTTTGCTGTACCATCAAGTTTAGTAATCGTAATACCCGTTAAGCCAACCGCCTCATCAAACAGTTGTACTTGGTTAATTGCATTTTGGCCTGTCCCCGCATCTACAATTAACATAATTTCATGCGGTGCCGTTGCATCAATCTTCTGCATCACACGTTTAACTTTTTTCAACTCTTCCATAAGATTTGATTTATTTTGCAAACGACCTGCTGTGTCAGCAATTAGAACATCAATGCCTTTCGCGCGCGCGCTTTCAAAAGCATCAAAGATAACCGACGCACTATCAGCACCATGCCCCTGAGCGACAACTGGAATATCGTTACGTTCACCCCAAATTTGTAGTTGCTCAGTCGCTGCAGCACGGAAAGTATCACCCGCCGCTAGCATGACTTTTTTACCTTCACCTTGTAAACGTTTAGCCAGTTTACCAATCGTCGTCGTTTTACCTACGCCATTTACACCCACCATTAAAATCACATAAGGCGATTTATTTGGATCGATATGTAATGGTTTTACACGTGGCGCAAGTAATGCAACCAACTCTTCTTGTAATGCTTTGTAGAGCGCATGCGAATAAATTAAATCTCCACGCGCAGTTCTTTCAGTAAGATTCGCGATAATAGTTTTGGTCGCATCGACACCAATGTCGGCGATGAGTAGCTGTTCTTCAACTTCTTCTAATAACTCATCATCAATTTCTTTGCCACCAATTAAGATATTGACCACACCATCCGTAAAACTACGACGCGTTTTAGTCAAACCATCCTTCATACGACCAAAGAAACCTGTTGACTTGGCTTCTTCTATCATAGCAGGAACAGATGTTTCTTCCACAACTACAGGTGATGGCGTTTCAACAGTATTTTTAGCTACTGGCTCAATAATGGGAACATCGACAGCAGGTAAACTTGGTAATGTGACATCGTCATCTCCGATATCGGCATTTATCAAGAATTTATTTTGCATATTCGATTGCTGTTGCATGTCGATTCCTTGAGAAAAAAGCAGCTTTTTTAAAGATAGTCAGTCTAGCACAAATTGATTTCTTTTTCCTGACTAAGGCAAACTGTTCATTTATAAATAGAAATGAGTCGATTAAAACTTATTCATCTTCTTGTGCCATCGCTGGGTACTCTTTGATTCGACTAGATTCAAATTGATAAGCGTTCAAAAGCTTTAAATAATCTTCACGGCGAATCTGAGAATTTTCCAGTATATGTACTGCCATTTGTTGTGTTTTAGGATGACTAGCTTGCTGTGAAAACTGAAGTACTTGTTGATATTGCAAAGGATTGACAGGAAGTTTCAATGCATAAAATGCAAGGATAAAAATAGACAAAATAATGATACTGACCAAAGCATTATAAAACTGGTCAATTTTCAACCTCAATTTGGATTGTAGAACTTTATGTTTAGAAATTATAGACAGCATAATCTACCTCGAATTAGATGTAGTGTATGTGTCTAGCTCGCTGAGAACAAGTGTAGCGTTCAATAATTCACCGCTAGTAAGTTTATTGAACGCTCATATGATATTAATCAACTCATCAGCGAACGGACAAAGGCGAAATATAAAATAAATGCAATAATCACAAGTGCCAAAAATATAGCAAACATCCCTACACCACTTTCAGCATCAGCTGGATGTAAATCATCATCATCAGCAATACGTTTCAACTCGCCATTGTAAATATCATAAAACCGATCTTTTTGTTCAGGGCTTAAATGACTTGCGAAATCGTAAACTCTTTTACGCTGTGCTAAACAATAGTCACCTAAGTGAATCTCCTGATGAAAGATTGCCTCATCGAGTAATTTACGGTGATGGTGAGCTAAAGCAATAATTTGGCTTTCTGCTGGCGGTACATCAAAGCTGAAGCCATCAATTACATTTGACATATTATTCTCCTTATCTATTTCTATTATTTTCACTTTGATTTTACTTAAAAATATTTGCGAGAAGTGTTTAATCGTGTAAGCTTACAAATTACATAAAGACACGCAATATACTTGACAATTCAAGTAATGTTGTCATAATTATTTAATAATTCAGAGTTATAGTGACTTAAGTTCAAAGTAAAGTATCTTTGAATAGAATCTGAAGTAATCATAATTAAAATAAGGAGTTATATATGATTCAGCATTTTACACAACATGAACTAGAGCATGTGTATGCCAATGCAGTAAATACAATTCAATCGCAAAAAAACTTTCTAGATGCTGTGAAAGAGCTTGAACAAGTAGCTCAAGCAGGTCACGGTAAAGCAGCATTATTTTTAGCGGAACTGTATTATCAAGGTTTTCGAGTAGAGCGTGATTCTTTGAAAGCTCAATATTGGCAAAAGTTAGCAACAATGCAAGCATAAGAAAACGTCACTCAGGTGGCGTTTTTTAATACCTCCTTAAAACGTACAACATCACTCCCTCCCACGATCTAAGTTGCGCTGCATCAAAGCTTTGATTTGCTCAGGTAGTGTTAACTTTAATAAAAAAAATATTTCTAGAGTCTTTCTGAATTGCTTTTATCTGATGCAAAGATTGAATAATCAAGATGATATTTTGACCCAAAAGAATATTTGCTTACGATTTAGATCAATTGTTTAAACATAAATGCCATATAAATTTCTTATAATTAAACATGAGTTTAAATAAAATTAGTTTACGAACATGTATCGTTTTAATAATTTCCAACCAGTATCACGCGAGTTGATGATTAAAATTTCAATTCTAAAAACAATGATGTATTGTGGTGTACTTTGGGGTTTATATCATCAAGGTTGGGCAATCAAGTCCGATCATGATGGTCATGTATTCCCATTTTGGTTGAATGGCGTACAAGCACACCGTTATGCAAAATCAAATTGGAAAAATTATAAACCACGTAAAATTACACCTAAAGATTTTCATGAATCACTATTACCAACCTTAACGCGTTTACAAGTAGAGCCTGCTTTATTTAATTCTTCGCATCGCAAATTCAAACTTTCGACACAACAAATGCAGCATTTCTTTTTTATGCCAGAACCAGTTATGGGGTAATAAATTTGCCCACCAATCATGATGACTTTTTAGACATTCGCAAGAGAAAGTTATCATTGTTGTGCATTTAGGACTTTGCAATTAAAAAAAATACCGTTAAGTTAAATGAAAATGACAATACAACAGAGGTAGATAAACAATGACAATCGTTGCCCAAGTCATCAAAAATAAAGCTGTACAATCAATTTTTACAATTGCACCAAATGCGACTGTACTTGAAGCAATCAAAATTATGGCAGATAAAGGCGTGGGAGCTTTAGTCGTTGCAGAAGATGAAAAGCTAGTTGGTATTTTCTCTGAACGTGACTACACACGTAAAGTGACGTTGATGGAGCGTTCATCAAATACAACACCTGTGTCAGATATTATGACATCCAAAGTCATCACCGTTGGATTAAACAATACAGTTGAAGAATGCTTGCAATTAATGACTGATCGCCATTTGCGTCACTTACCTGTTTTAGATAAAGAAAAACTTGTTGGCTTTATTTCAATTGGTGACTTAGTCAAAGCTGCAATGGAAGATCAACGCGTTCTTATCGAACAACTTCAACAATATATTTCAGGCTAATCGCCGCAAAAAAGGGCAATTCAAATTGCCCTTTTTTATTGTATGACTAATACGTCATTACGCTGCTAAAAAGCCTTGAATTGCAGGTACAAGACGCTTCAACAATTCATCAGCCTGAGCTTGAGTCAGGTTTAATGGTGGTAATAAACGTACTACCGAACCTGCCGTTACATTAATAATCAACTTATATTGATCACGTGCAATAGCAACTAGTTCAGCACAATCTTTTGGTAATTGAACACCAATCATCATACCAAAACCACGCACCTGTACATTTTGATCAATCAATTGAGCTCGTAGTTGATCAACAATATAGGCTCCAACTACGGCTGCATTTTCAACGGCATTTTCATTTTCAAGTGTATCAAGTACAGTGTAAACCACACGTGAGCCAAGTACTGTACCGCCATATGTTGAACCATGGCTGCCTGCACCGAGTAAGCCTACCGCTTTACCCTGTGTCATTACTGCACCCACAGGGAAACCATTTCCTAAACCCTTCGCAGTGGTCATGACATCAGGGATAATGTTCGTATGTTGATAAGCAAAGTATTTACCTGTACGTCCATTCCCTGTTTGAATTTCATCAAGCATCATTAACCAATTATGCTGATTACATAAAGCACGAACTTCCTCGAGGTAACTAAAACCCTGCGGTGCTGTATTGACACCACCTTCACCTTGAATTGGTTCAATCAAGATTGCAACGATATCTGGATGATTGATAGCTGCCTCTTGAATCGCTTCAACATCACCAAATGGCACACGAATAAAGCCTTCAACCAAAGGTGCAAAACCTTCTTGAACTTTTTTATTGCCTGTCGCAGATAAGGTCGCCAAAGTACGACCGTGAAAAGATTGTTCAGCAACAATAATTTTAGGATTGCTAATGCCTTGTTTAGAACCAAATTTACGTGCAATTTTGATCGCACCTTCATTTGACTCAGCGCCACTGTTTGAGAAGAAAATTTCTTCCATTCCAGAAACTTGTGCAAGTTTTTGAGCTGCAGCAGTTTGCCAAGGAATTTCAAATAAGTTACTGGTATGCACTAAAGTTGCAGCTTGCTCAGCAATCGCTTCCGCAATCACTGGGTGTGCATGCCCTAAACCACAAACAGCAATACCTGTTAAGGCATCTAAATATTCCGCACCATCCGCTGTATATAAATACGCCCCTCGTCCTCGTACAAAGCTGATCGCTTGGCGACCATAAGTTGCCATAAGATGTGATGGTTGATCAGGTTGCACAGGAGCAAGAGTGATATTAGTCATAACAAACTCAATCTATCATTAGTTGTGGTGAAAAAAGTTATATAAGCAAAAACTTGAGTAGATTGAAAGCTCAAACTCACATTTATATAAGAAAAATCTTTAGCAATAGCCGCAAAACTGTTTTTCAGTATATAATTTACGAAGATTAGTTGAGGATCTATCTATGACGGAACAAGCGCGTGATACAGTAGCGTTAATTCGTGATCAAATTGCGAAACACCCTGTTTTACTTTACATGAAAGGCACTCCACAATTTCCGCAATGTGGTTTTTCTGCGCGTGCAGTTGAAGCACTTAGCCAAATTGGTCGCCCATTTGCCTATGTAAATATCTTGGAAAATCAAGATATTCGTACAACATTACCTCAAATTGCAAACTGGCCTACATTCCCACAATTATGGGTAAACGGTGAGCTCATTGGTGGTAGCGATATCATGCTTGAAATGTTCCAAAATGGTGAGTTAAAGCCATTAGTTGAACAGTATAGCCCTGCTCCTGAAGCATAAGCTAAAAAATGAAAGCCAATCAAATGATTGGCTTTTTTATTGCAATGAGTTTTAGTTTAAGCTGAAACCAACATACCGAAACATACCTTCTACCCCTAAATCGGCTTTGTAAATTTGTAGATTTGGATAGTTCGCCTGAGTAATGGTCTTATAAATATTCATACTTGGATCTTCATGAATTTCATCAACCGACTGTGGTAGAACTTCTTCAAAACGATCAGCAATAAATTCAAAACCTAAATCCATCGCCATAAACAAGGTATGCTCACACGGCTGAACATACTGTTCTTGTTCCCAATCTAAAACAGCTTGATGACAATATGGACATGCAATGTTTTGACTCGCATCGATAACGTTTATAAGTTGGTATGTCATAATTTTAAAGCATAGAAAATTTGGATTTAGTTTAAAAGAATACGATCTGTGAATCTATCTGAATAACAGGGATTTAAATTATGGCAACACTTGAACAAGCGATTTCTCTAGCAGCAAAACAACATGAAGGGCAAGTAGATAAAGCAAATGCCCCCTATATATTGCATCCATTAAGAGTCATGTTAAATGTTCCTACGATTGAACATAAAATTGTGGCCGTTTTACATGATATTTTAGAAGATACAGAAACAACGATTGAAGATTTATACCAATTCGGTTTTCAAGAGCATATCATTGACGCAATCGTCGCGCTTACTAAAAAACAAGGAGAAACTCGTCTAGAAGCAGCTCAACGAGCGCGACAAAATCCAATCGCACGTGTTGTTAAATTAGCAGATATCAATGACAATATGGACTTGTCTCGGATTTCATCGCCAACAAGCAAAGACTTTGAGCGACTAAACGAATATCAACAGGTTCGAGATTTATTATTACTCCAAAATGTTTAATAATCTCTTTTATAATGATTCACCCTAATCACAAAAGCTGGAGTTTATAGCGTAATGCTAACGGATTTAGATGATTTTTATTGCTTTGCCCTTGTTGTCGAACATGGTGGTTTTAGTGCGGCTGAAAGAGCAACTGATATTCCTAAATCCAAATTAAGTCGCAGAGTTTATAATCTCGAAGAACAGCTGGGTGTACGCTTAATTCAACGTAGTTCACGACACTTTGCCGTTACCGATATTGGTATGGATGTTTATCGTCATGCTCAAGTGATGATGAATGCAGCCCAAGCTGCACATGATGTTGTCAATCACTTAAGTAGCGAACCACGCGGTGTAATTAAAGTCAGTGTTCCAGTTGATATTGCACAAAATCAAATGGCGAAAATATTACCGAGCTTTTTAAAGAAGTATCCTGAAGTTCGGGTTCAAATGATGGTAAGCAATCGCAGAATTGATGTAATTAACGAAGGCGTTGATCTCGCCTTACGTGTTCGCTCTAAGCTAGACGATGACCCTAATTTGGTTTTGCGTCAGTTTACAGCAATTGAGCAACGTCTATTTGCTAGTCAAGCTTATTTAAATGAATTCGGTCATTTAACAACGCCAGAACAATTATCTGAGCATCGTATTATCAGTATGTCCGAAGAACATCTAGATCAACACTTTTTATTATTTGGACCTGAAAATCAACAAAAGAAAATTAAAGTAAATCCTGTCATTATGGGTTCGAATTTGTTGATGCTCGCGGAATTGGCAAGTCAAAATTGTGGAATTGCTTTATTACCAGATAGTATTGCACAAGATTTCACAAAATCAGGCCAATTGGTCAAAGTTTTACCTGAATGGACTGCCCCACATGGTATTTTCCATGCCGTTTATCCGTCACGTAGAGGTCTATTACCCGCTGTACGAGTCTTTATCGATTATTTAGTAGAACAATTAACAGAATCACCGAATAAAAAAAGAGCTTGAATCATTCAAGCTCTTTTTTAAATACATTACACCGCTGGATAGTGCCCTGTTCCATTTGGCCAAGGTGTTAACAACTCAAAACCATCATCAGTAACAACAACCATATGTTCCCATTGCGCTGATAAGGACTTATCTTGTGTCACCACAGTCCATCCGTCATTCAGTTCTTTCACATGTCGTTTACCAGCATTCACCATCGGTTCAATCGTAAATACCATACCCTTTTTCAAGGTCATGCCCTGTCCTTTTTGACCATAATGCAAAATATTCGGCTGTTCATGATAGATACGACCAATACCATGACCACAATATTCTCGGACAATACTATAACCTTCACGTTGCGCAACGGATTGAATTGCATAACCAATATCACCGAGTGTCGCACCTGGTTTTACCGTATGAATCCCTGCAAGCATGGCTTCATAAGTTGTTTCCACCAGTTTCTTGGCTTCTGGGCTCGGCTCGCCCACAAAATACATGCGGCTGGTATCCCCAAAATAACCATCTTTGATTACAGCAACATCGATATTTAATATATCGCCTTCTTGCAAAATTTTCTTTGCGGAAGGAATTGCATGGCACACTTCTTCATTGACTGAAATACATGTCGTCTTGGTAAAACCGTGATATCCCACATTGGCTGGAATCACCTGCAAAGTATTTACGATATAGTCGTTGCAAATATCGTCTAAATATTCAGTTGAAACGCCGGGCTTAATATAATCACCAATCATTTCTAATACTTGTGCCGCTAAACGTCCTGAGATACGTAATTTCTCAATATCTTGCTCAGATTTAATCGTCACAGTAGAAGCTCTCATTCGAGATTTTCCTTATTTAAATATAGGTTAATGCAACATGCAGATTCATTTTTGTACTGCATCTCGTATTTCAACAGTTGTACGCTGTCGTACAAAAATCTTCAATCGTTTTAAGATTGAACGGCTGCTATTATTTTACATTTAATTTCAATCGGCATCATAGTAAAAAAGTATAAAGGGCTATATTTTTTACTTTTAAAATCTTTTCAATAAATTAAGTTTACCAATGCTAATTATATGATTTTAATCAGTTCTTATTAGACAAAAATAAACCAAATTTCACATAAAATTAGTTTCAAATGACTACAAATTTGTTCTAGAATCCGCACTTTTATTTTATACCTCCCTTTTATGAACCATCTTCGTACAGGAGATATTATTGCTCTCGGTTTCATGACCTTTGCACTCTTCATTGGTGCTGGCAATATTATTTTCCCCCCTATCGTTGCGCAACAAGCAGGTGAGCATGTTTGGCTCGCTGCTTTTGGATTCTTAATTACCGCAGTCGGTCTACCTGTAATTACCATTATGGCTTTGTCTCGTATGCAAGGCTCTATTGAAATTATCAGCTCGCCACTTGGACGCTTTTTTAGCTTACTCCTCACGATTGTCTGTTATTTGTCTGTTGGACCATTATTTGCCACACCACGTACTGCAACTGTTTCTTATGAAATAGGATTTGCTCCATATTTTGGTACATCAAATAGCAGTCTACTGATTTATAGTGTTATTTATTTTACACTTGTCACTGTGATCTCGCTTTACCCGAATAAATTATTAGATACAGTAGGTCACGTCTTAGCTCCTTTAAAAATTGCTGCTCTAGCGGTTCTTGGTATTGCAGCAATCCTTATCCCTACTGGCTATATTTCTCCACCAATCCATAAGTATGTGACTAGTCCTGTTTCTGAAGGCTTCGTAAACGGCTATTTAACGATGGATACTTTGGGTGCCTTAGTATTCGGTATTGTGATTATTCAAGCGATTCAGTCTCGTGGAGTGACAGATTCAAAGCTGATCACCAAATATGCGATTATCGCGAGTTTAATTGCTGGTGTAGGTTTAACCCTAGTATATATCAGCCTATTTAAACTTGGATTAGGTAGCCATGAAGTTGCGGCGAATGCAGCGAATGGTGCAGTAATTCTGCATGCTTATGTACAACACGCCTTTGGTGATCTAGGTTCGTTGTTTTTAGCTGGTTTGATTTTTCTTGCCTGTATGGTAACTGCAATTGGCCTTACCTGTGCATGTGCGGAATATTTCACTGAATTAACAGGCTTACCGTATAAATTATTAGTTTTTATCTTAATTGGATTTTCATTATTAATTTCTAATTTAGGCTTAACAAAACTAATTGCGTTCTCTGTTCCAGTGTTGAGTGCAATTTATCCACCAGCGATTGTTGTGATTATGATGAGTTTCTTCTGGAAATATTGGAATAAACCTTCAACTGTCGTGAGCTCTGTTACTGCTGTTGCTTTTCTTTTTGGCATTATTGAAGGACTCAAAGCGGCTGGATTCTCTGAACAACTCCCTCAATTCATTAATAATTTACCGTTGAATGAACAGAACCTTGCTTGGTTATTGCCTTCATTGGTCGTACTCGTTATCGCAATTGCTGTAGATCGATTCTCTAGCAATACTGCTTCTCAAAATTAAAATGATTTGTCGTTAAAATGATGTTTTACCCAAACATAATTTTAGCTATACAAAAAATGTTCTTTTATCCAACTTACATTTTTTGTTTACGACAAATTATTTTTTATCTTATTTGTATCTACCTCTACCCGTATTATTCACACTGTATTTGATCTGAATCACAACAACATCTTTTCAGCAACTTTTTCAAATTGTAAAAAACCCACACCACTATTCATAATAAAAATAACCTTAATACACTCAAAAAATGTTCAATCTATATAGAAATCAATACATTCATAAATTTATTTAAAAAATAGTGAAATTAGCTATTGAAATACTGAAAAAATAAAAGTACAACTTTAATCTTAATTCTGACAAAAACGATTAGCTTTTGTCATCACTACTCAAGGAGGGATGGAGATGTTCTCATTACATTTCAACAAGCAAGTCTTCATTGACACTCTAAAGACCAATGATTCCATCGTATATGCAATTACGACATTTGCATTAATGGCGACGCTGTTATTGCAAGGCACTATTAAGGGTAATTTAAAACCTGAATATTTTGCATACGCTTTAATCGTGTCTTTAGCCTTTTGTACGTGGGGGATTATTGATCGAAAGTTTCGACAGATAAGTGCTGAGCGCCAAAAGAATTTTTAATATAAGAAATGGATGAGTAATCATCCATTTTTCTAACTGGTAAATTTTAAGATTGTTCCTAATAATAATACTGCTGTAGCACCTAATTCGACCATTATTAAACCCAACATTAAAAATGTCATACACCATCTTGGAATCGACCACTGCCCTAACTTATGCGGTTGCTTAAACTGATTCGTTGTATCTTTTAACATTCCATGAATGATATAGACCAAAATCGACATTGAGAAAAAGAATAAATTCGCCACAACGCAAAATAGACTCAAACTATCCGATAAACTTGTAAAATAACTTAATGCAGCCAAGATTAAACTCGCAGCGGCATAAAGCAAACTACTGCGATGTGCAATATCGACATAATAATGTGCACGTGCAAGCTCTGTATTTCTAATTTGATAATACTTCCAAACACCAGTTAGCATCCCTACCCAAAGAAATATTCCACTAAAAATGATCGCCAATTTGGTTGCACTGGTTAAAATTAACATTCCCTTTTCCCCAAATGGTTTTTCCAAAAATAGCTATATTACATAAAATTTGACTTTTAAGTCATTTTTTAAACAGGTTTCTTTTTGGAACTTGTATAAACTGGAAATATGTCCAGACAAGAGTATTTCTCAAATGACTACATTTGAATCATTTTGGATCAGTTGTAAAGATGGTTACCAACTTGCAGCACAGTATTATCCAGCAAGTGATGCCACTAAACCATTTCCGATTCTAATTTGTCCAGCAACAGGTATTACAAAAGGTTTTTATCACTCATTTGCTGAATGGTTAAATCAACAAGGCTACAAGGTCTTAAGTTTTGACTTTAGAGGAATAGGTCAATCTTTACATGGGGCACTGAAAAATTCGAATGCCAGTATCAATGATTGGGGGTTATTAGATATTCCCGCAGCCATCGAAACACTCTTGAATCGCGCTCAAGCTAAACAAGTGATTATTTTGGGACATAGTGCCGGTGGTCAATTACTTGGAATCAACCCTAACCATCAAAAAGTTGCTAAAGTTGTCGCAATCGCTGGTTCAACAGGTCATGTAAAAGGCTTAAAAGGAAAAACTAAACTTCTTGCTCCATTAATGTTTAATGTCATTTTTCCAATATCCAGTGCTATTAAAGGATACGGTGCAACACAATTTATTGGTATGGGTGAAAATTTACCTAAAAATGTAGCAAAACAATGGGCTGAATTTTGTAGTCAACCTGGTTATGTCATCAATGCAATTGGTAAAAGTATTTTTGCTGATTATCACCAAGAGATTGTCTGTCCGATTACATCAATTTGGGCAAGTGATGATGAAATCGCAACACAGGCAAATGTTAAAGATTTACTCAGACTTTATCCTAATGCTCAAACCAATTTGATTGAATTGAAACCACAACAATATGGTTACAAACAAATTGGACATATGCTGATGTTCAAAAAATCACATCAGAAATTATGGCCCGTATTAGAAAAAGAACTGAGAATGTAATCCCTAAACTCACAGCTTTACCCTTTTGCGCATCTAAATTTGTAATCCTATTTAGATGCGCCTTTTTAATTTACAATTATTTACATAAACTATAAATGACATAACTAAGTAGAAGTTTTTTACACTGAATTATTTTTTAACAATATAAAATTAAATAATAAAACTACATTTGTATTCTTTTTAAGCAAATTAATTAACTAATAATGATTAAATGTGATAAAGAATGTATTTATTCAACTTTTTTAGCAGCACTATGGATTTTAATTTTTAACCAAATGTTAAATTCAAATATATGTATTTAATTTGTTTTTTCGATTATTTTATTTTACAAATGTAATAATTTTAAAGCTATATGACATTTTAGACAGAATCTTTTATAAAAAAGTCACGTCATAATTTGTATTTATTTTCTACAATACATTTGTTCTACAAATAAGCTACAATGCAGCACTGTAGAAATACAATTGGGGTAAGATGGATAGGTAAGACCATCATTAATAACAGTTTTATGTAGTTTACATGATGATACCCCTATCCTAAGCAAAGATGGTTATACAACCATTTTTAGGAAGATTTGTTATAAATGGAATGTTAGAAAAATTAGATTTCATCATTTTTCTAGCGTATAAATTGTAGACATTTCATGGAATTTAGGAGTTGTATCTAACAACTCTGTGTAACAAGCATAGGAAATAACTTAATGCCTAAAAAATATGCGCGTTTTTTACCTACATCAGAAACATTTAACTTAGAAGACTTTCCTTATTTCTGGATTTCTCAAGTAAATGCACAGTACGTTCAAAATATCGATAACGTACTTAAGAAGTATGGTTTAGACAACTCTCGCCGTCGTATTTTAATTGCATTAAATGTCAAACCACATGCAAGCGTGTCTGAACTTTCAGACATGGTGATTTCTAAAATGTCTACAACCACAAAAATCGTATATCGCCTTAAAGATGAGGGATATATTGAAACTTATTCATGTAAAGAAGATGGTCGTATTACCCGCGTTTATCTTACTGATAAGGGTACAGAAATGATTACTAAAATTAATGATCTAACCTCTGTAATATTAGAACAATCATTTGATGGATTAACACCATTGCAAATTGAAAAGACGATGGAAATTTTAAAACATATGTTTAAAAATCTTGCTCGTTGATTGATAAAATATAAAAAAAGGTTTCTTATTAGAAACCTTTTTTATTTAGAAAAGATCAAACATATTTAACTGAGGTGTTTGTTTTGCTATTTTTGCCTTAGGTACATGTGAACATTCAAACTCTTCGACTGGAAACCCTTGCATAAATTGAATCATTTGATGTGGTTGTTTTAAACTCAACCAATCATCAAGACGATCATGTTGAATGATGACAACTGATCTTTTTATATCGCCAGGTTCATGAAATTCTTTCATCATCGGATGGTCGACTGCGTTCATTGTGAGCATCGCTGCTGAACGAATAATTTGATTATTGATTTTACAAATTTCATAAAGTGCAGCAATAAAAAAGGCTCTGCCATCTTTACGCCTTACACCCCATCGTTGAGGTTTATTTCCAGTATATTTACTTTCATAAAACTCAGTGACTGGAATTACACCGAACTTGCATTTATAAGCTGCCTCCTGAAAGCTTGGTTTCTCAAAAATGGTCTCATGTCTAGCATTATAAGCACGTTTAGAGCTGTTAATATCCTCTGCCCATTTCGGCACTAAACCAAATAATACTTCTCGCCACTCCAATCCATGTTCAGATTTAAATAATAACGGTGTTTTATAACTTGGATAAATCTCATCGAGATAGTTAAAAGGAACAAGTGGTAGTTCAAGTTGTTGTAATTGCTCAAGTGTTACTGGTTTGTAGTTAGCACACATAAAATCACAAGCACCTTACTTAATAAAAAAGCCTCCGAGGAGGCTTTTTATTTTAGATGAAATTAATCACCTGTATAACCTTTAAGTTTTAAACGCGCAGCGTGTAACAATGGCTCTGTATAACCAGAAGGTTGCTCAGCACCTTTGAAGATCAAATCAGCGGCAGCTTGGAATGCAATACCATCAAAATTTGGTGCCATTGGCGTATAAAGCGGATCATTGGCATTTTGCTGATCAACAATCACAGCCATACGTTTAAGTACTTCTTCAACTTGTTCTTTCGTTACGATACCGTGACGCAACCAGTTTGCAACATGCTGAGAAGAAATACGTAAAGTTGCACGGTCTTCCATCAAACCAACGTTGTTGATGTCTGGCACTTTAGAACAACCTACACCTAGATCAACCCAACGTACAACATAACCCAAGATACCTTGACAGTTATTTTCAAGTTCGTTATTCAACTCTTCAGCACTCCAGTTTGTTTCTGGTGCAAAAGGAGGCGTTAACAAATCATCTAAAGTCAACATATCTTCAGCAGCCAATTCGTCTTGACGTGCTTTTACATTAATTTGATGATAATGCATTGCGTGAAGTACAGCACCTGTAGGTGATGGAACCCATGCACAAGAAGCACCCGCATTTGGATGAGCTGTCTTAGTCGCCAACATATCTTTCATGCTATCTGGTTTTGGCCACATGCCTTTACCAATTTGTGCCTTACCTTGTAGGCCACATGCCAAACCAATTGCAACGTTACGATTTTCGTAAGCAGCAATCCATTTCTGAGCTTTAACAGCTTCTTTACGTACCATTGGCGCTGCTTCCATAGACGTATGGATTTCATCACCCGTACGATCCATAAAACCAGTGTTAATGAAAATCGTACGGTCTTTTGCAGCAGCAATACAGTTTTTCAAATTAACTGAAGTACGACGTTCTTCATCCATGATACCGATTTTGAGAGTTTTTGCAGGTAAACCGAGTGCTTGTTCTGCACGCTCAAATAATTCAACTGCAAATGCAACTTCTTCTGGACCATGCATTTTTGGTTTAACGATATACATAGAACCTTTACGAGAGTTCTTATTTTCGTTTTCGCCACGAATATCTGCAATTGTAAGTAATGGAGTAACTAATGCATCCATAATACCTTCAAATATTTCTTGGCCTTCTACAAGGATCGCAGGGTTAGTCATTAAATGACCAACGTTACGAAGAAGCATTAATGAACGACCATGTAGCGTTGTAGTACCGCCAATTAAGTTCTGAACTGTACGGTCTTTGTTTAATGCACGAGTAATGGTTTTACCATTTTTCTCGATTGACTCTTGCAAGTCACCCTTCATTAAGCCTAACCAGTTACGATAGCCTTCAACTTTCTCTTCTGCATCAACAGCTGCAACAGAATCTTCCAAATCTTGAATAGTTGTAATTGCTGCTTCTAGAGTTAAATCTTTAACGCCAGCCGCATCAGTTTTACCGATTGGGCTATTTGCATCGATATCAATAATAACGTGCAAGCCATTATTTAATAAAACGATTTCAGTTGGGTTTGCAGCATCGCCATTAAAGCCAACAAATTGAACTTCATGAGCCAAAGAGGTTGTTGAACCATCTTTTAAAGTTACAACTAAACGATTGTGATCAACTGCATATTTAGTTGCATCGGCATGAGAGCCTTGAGCAAGTGGGAATGTTTGATTAAGAAAATCTTTAGCGAAAGCAATTACTTTATCGCCACGGACTGGGTTGTATCCCTTACCTTTCTCTGCACCATTTTCTTCAGAAATTACATCAGTACCGTAAAGTGCATCGTATAATGAACCCCAACGTGCATTCGCAGCATTTAAGCAATAGCGTGCGTTACGTACTGGCACAACAAGTTGAGGACCAGCTAATAATGCAATTTCTTCATCTACATTTTCAGTCGTTACTTGGAAATCAGCAACTTCTGGTACTAAGTAACCAATCTCAGTTAAAAATGCTTTATACGCATTTAACTCAAATTCATTATTACGATGCCATTCATCAATCTTAGCTTGAATTTCATCACGCTTAGCTAATAGTGCTTTATTCTTTGGGCTAAGATCGACAACGACTTGCTCGAAATTTTTCCAGTAAGTTTCACTGTCTAAACCAGAGCCTGGTAAAGCTTCATTTTCGATGAAATCGTAAAGTTCTTTAGCAATCGCTAGCTTGCCTTGTTGAATACGTACAGTCATTGTCTTTCCTGATGATGCTAACTTTTTATAACAAGAAACCTAGTATACCGATTTATACTAGCCTGAATAGTAATATCACATTGCTAAATAGTAAGCATTTTCTTAGTCTAAGTATTGACAAATATAATTTTTATAAACACCAAAACCAAGTTTTGATCTAGCTACTTCTATTCTGCGACATACTCACTTTTTAAAACTCATTTAGTTATAACAAAATTCAATTAAGAATAAAGCTTTCTCTATATGAATTTATAAAAAAGACATTCCTGAGAATGCCTTTATAATTTATGAAGTTTTTGAAACCTGAATTTGACGATGCTCTGAATGCAGATAATCATCGGATTGCATTTCTAATAAACGTGAACGTGTTCGTTCAATTTCAAATGCTAATTTTTCACCTTCATAAAGATCAATAATTGAATCTTCTGAAGTTAAAAGTAATTTCACGCCACGATCATAAAACTCATCCACTAAATAAATAAAGCGACGGGTTCCTTCTGAGAGAAAATCAGTTAAATGCGGCACGTTACTTACCAGTACCGTGTTGTAAATATTAGCAATTTCAATGAAATCAGCTGGACTACGTGGTTTAAAACATAACTCAGAGAATTCACACCACAATACATCTTCTATATGCCCAAGCGTTTCTACAATACGATTGTTAATCATGATAGGTGTATTAAAGAGCGTTTGTGTCTGTGTCAGCGCTTGAAAACGCTCATACATCCATGATTGAGCATCATTACTCAATGGATGTTTGAATAATTGAGCCTGCTTCAAAACACGCAAACGATAATCAACACCAGCATCTACATTCAGAACCGTACAGTTTTTCTGAACCAATTCAATTGTAGGAAGAAAACGGTCACGATGGATACCATTTTTATATAAACCTTCTGGTGCAATATTAGACGTTGCAATCAACGTGACGCCACGTTCAAATAACTTTTGAAATAAATCACTAATAATCATTGCATCCGTCACATTTGATACAAAAAACTCATCAAAACAAATGACAACCGCATTTTTATAAATTTGATCCGCAACAGAATCTAATGGATTACGTTGACCTGAAAGCTTATTCAATTCTTTATGGACATGTTGCATAAAATGGTGAAAATGCATGCGTGTTTTGCGGCGAAATGGAACTGACTCATAAAATTGATCCATCAACCATGTTTTCCCACGCCCTACGCCACCCCACATATAAACACCTTTTGGGTAGGTTTGACGACGGAAACGTCTAAACGCTTTCTTTGAGGCTTTATAACGAGTAAGCAACTCTTTCCATACTCGATCTAACTCTTGCACTGCCTGAGCTTGAGCTTCATCTGGCATGAATTGACCTGATTCGATTGCTTGAGCATAACGCTCCGCAGGTGAGATCGGCATAAATGAAGTGCTATGTGAGTCTGGTTTAGAATTTAACATAAGGTGTTATTACAATTTTAATTGGTGAAAATTATATCGAACATTAAGTCCAAAGGCATTAGATTTTAGGCTTAATTATCATGGAGTTTAAACATCATAATGTACCATTTTTTAATCATTTTAATGATTACGATTATATTGTCTTGGACTTTGACCAAACCATCGTTTAAACGCATGATTAAATGCAGCAGGTTCAGAATAACCTAACATTTCCGCAACTTGCTCAATTGAATACGCACTATTTTCAATAAACTTTAATGCTTTCTGCTTAATGAGCCTTTCGCGTATTTCCTTATAACTTGTTTGCATTTGCTGCAATTTATGTCTTAGAGTCCTCTCAGGAATCTTTAACGCACATGCTGTTTCAGACATTGTAGGTATTACACCATTTTGCATTTCAAGATATTCCTCGACATATTCTAAAATGGTCAACTTTGCACGGCTACTTCGTTCCAATTTATTCAGATCTTGTAGGCATTTTTCTTCATAGACACGGTAAGTAAGAACATCAGCAGATGGTATTTTTATATTTAAAATGTCAGTATTTTCTAGAATAAAAGAGGCATGCTGACATTCAAATTTTACATCCTGACCATAATAGTCTTGATAAGCCACTATTAATTCTAATTCTTTAGGTGCTTTAAAAGGTAATTCAATACGAATATTAGGGATTTCAAGCCCCATCATTTTAAAAATATCTTGTAAGAACTTATAAGTTCCTGAGATTTCACATTGAGCACGAAATAATCCTAAATGTGTATTTAAATCAATTGGTTGATAATGAAAATGGATGTAATCTTTTTTAATATTTAGTTGTAATGAACCAAACAGATGTGTCAATTGCTGAAATCGCACACCATTTAACAGAGCTTTATGTAAAGTATCGCTTGTAACAAGCAGCATCAAGAATGGGCCATACCCTGCAAGCGCATAATGTTGACCAATGATTAAGCCTTGTTCAGGAGAAATATCTTGACTAATATACTGTAAAATATCCCATTCAATTTCATCTGGAATAATTGAACTCGGATCTAAAGCTTCGGCTTGTATTCCAATGTCTGCTAAACGAGCATCAACATCAATGCCCACATGACGCATGCCTTGAATTAAATACATCAATCCGAGGATAGATCTCTTCATAATTCCGAATGCAATTCCCAAAACTTTAACGTTGTACTATAAAAATACGAATAAATGAATTGCCGAAATGATCAAGTTTTGCGTCTATACAATCATATTTAATCTCTACAAAACCTTTAAACTTGCATAAAATTTAGATGTGTAGGGCGTGGACTATGCGTGATGTACCCCAAAATGCTATTCAAAAAACTAAAGTTGCAATTATTGGTGCAGGTTTTGGTGGTTTAGCAATGTCTATTCGACTATTACAAAGTCAAATGAATGATTTTGTAATTTTAGAAAAAACCAATGACGTTGGTGGCACATGGCGTGAAAATCAATACCCGGGTGCTGCCTGTGATGTTCAATCACACATGTATTCACTTTCGTTTGCTCCCAAAACAGATTGGTCAAAACGTTACGCTGAAGCTGATGAAATTTTTGAATATATCCAAGATATTACTCAACAATATAGATTAAAAGATTATTGCAAATTCAATCATGAAGTTACTCATGCTGAGTTTGATGAAAATCGTAATGTTTGGTTATTAGATTTTAAAGATCAACCATCCATTGAAGCTCAATTTGTTATTTTTGCTTCTGGTCCCCTACACGTTCCACAAATTCCTCACTTAAAAGGAATTGAAAAATTTAAAGGTAAAGTCTTCCATTCTTCACAATGGGATCATCAATACAGCTTAGAAGGTAAATCTGTTGCTTCTATTGGTACTGGTGGTAGTGCAATTCAATATATCCCCGAGATTGCACAAGAAGTGAAACAGCTTTATGTATTCCAACGTACTGCCGCATGGGTCATTCCACGTGATGAACGTAAATATTCACAATTAAGCAAATCTTTATTTAAAGCTTCAAATATTTATCGTCAAATTCATCGTACTCGTTTGTATTTGAGCAACGAATCACGTGTCGTACCTATCGTACAACCACAGATCATGAAATATGGTCAAAAGCTTGCAGAAGCATTTATCCGCTTTCAAGTCAAAGACAAAGAGCTCGCTAAAAAACTTACACCAGACTTCGTGATGGGTTGTAAGCGTATTTTGATTTCAAATAAGTACTTCCCAACGTTCAACCGTAAAAATGTTGAATTAATTACTGATGGCGTTCAGGAAATTACAGCTAACGGCATTATTACCAAAGATGGTAAAGAACGCCAAATTGACTGTTTGATTTATGGTACGGGATTCATTACTGACCCACGTATTTACTTAAAGCATTTCGATTGTGTTGGTCGTAATGGAATCGAACTTAAGCAAGCTTGGAAAGATGGTGCAGAAAGCTACTATGGTGTTAGTACGAAAAACTTCCCTAACCTATTCCAACTATTAGGTCCAAATACGATTTTAGGTCATAACTCTATTATTTTTATGATTGAATCTCAAGTGAATTATATTTTGCAATTGATTCAAACCGTAGATAAAACAGGTTCTCAAGCTGTTGAGATTAAACAACAGGTACAAGATCAATTTAATGATCGTGTGCAGGAACAACTCAAAGGAACAGTTTGGCAAGCAGGTGGATGCAGTAGTTGGTATCAAGCAGCCGATGGTAAAAACTTCTCATTATGGCCAACATATACTTGGAAATATTGGTTAGAAACACGTAAAGTAAATGTCGCTGACTATAATTTTATTCATACAGCAACAAATGCAAAAAACAATGCAGCCTAACCAATAATTCTTCATAATAAGCAAGTTATTCGTAACCTGCTTTTTTTTATGCAATCTTTTGTTCTTATCTTCCAAATTTTTATCGCAATATGCTTAGGCTATTTTCTCGCCCCAAAACTATCACAGCGAATTAAACAATTTGTATTTAAAATTTTACCCTATTTTTCTTATTTATTATTAATGAGTGTTGCATTTGAACTGACTCAAGCTTTGAATCATATCTCAGATCCAGCAGCAATATTACCACCTGCATTATTAATTGCATTTACTACATCAGTTGGTTCTTTCTTTATCTGTCTGATTACTTACAAACTGATTGATCGTCAAAGCATACAAGGAAAAATTTCATTACACCTCTTTATCAATGCACTCAAGAATATCGCTAAAGCATTTCTAGCATTAGGTTTAGGGATTTTACTTGGAATACTAGTCACTCAATCTAACCTACAAATTGCATTTAATAGTTGGTATTTATTACTCATATTTATCTTTTTGATTGGCATTGAGCTTGCTTTTACGCAATTTGATCGCAGTTGGTTAAGTTGGAAAGTACTATTGGTTCCCGCTGCAGCCTTTGTTGGTTCCTGCTTAGCAGCAATCGTGAATTATTTAATTTTATCTAATCACTTTAACTTAAATGAAATAATGGCTTTAGCTCAGGGATATGGATGGTACTCAATGTCTGGCATTCTATTCACTGAATTACATTCAGCACGACTTGGTGGCATTGCCTTATTAACCGACCTCTTCAGAGAAATTTTCGCCATTCTTCTTATGTATTGTCTAGGCTGGCGTTTTCCACGTTCAGCGATTTCGAGTGCTGGAGCAACCTCAATGGATGTCACCCTTGCAATGGTTAAACAGTCATGTGGCACGCATTACGTACCACATGCAATGATGAGCGGATTAATTTTATCGCTTCTTGCGCCTTTATTAATCAGCCTATTCTTAAATCTCAAGTTCTAAGGTATTTATAAACTAAATAAACTTAGATAGACGCCAAAATTGACTTCAACATTTCTGTTGGACGTTCAGCCTTTGTAATCGGGCGACCAATCACTAAATGCGTCGAACCATCAAGCATAGCTTGTTTAGGTGTAACGATACGTTTTTGGTCATCTGCATTTGAACCTTCTGGACGAATGCCTGGGGTAACTAATGCAAAATCAGCATTCAACATTTCACGAAGAATCTTAGCTTCTTGTGCTGAGCAAACTACGCCATCCAAACCACTTTCTTGAGTCAATTTAGCTAAACGTTTGACATGCTCTACCGGCTCGATGTCTAAACCAATATCACGTAGATCTTCACGCCCCATAGAAGTTAACACAGTAACTGCAATAAGTTGTGTTTGATAATTGCCTGCTTTGAGTCTTTCAACACAGGTTTCCATCATTTTTCGACCGCCAGAAGCATGAACATTGACCATCCACACACCTAGATCTGCCGCAGCACAAACAGCTTGAGCAGTTGTGTTAGGAATATCATGAAATTTTAAATCAAGGAAAACTTCAAAGCCTTTATCTTGTAAAGTTTTAACAACACTTGGACCTTCATGAGTAAAAAGTTCCTTGCCCACTTTGACACGACATAAAGCAGGATCAAGCTGATCCACAATCGTTAAAGCGTCATATTCGCTTTTTGCATCTAGTGCAACAATGATACTCAAGAGCGTTTCTTCCCAGTTGATTCAAAGTCGCTATTATAAATAGGTTTTAATTTAAGTGTAAAATTTCATTCAACACATTTTTACTTCGCACATTTAAGTTGCAACAACAAAACTAAAACATACCAAATAGTAAAATTTGATTAAATTTTAATCTTAAAATAAATTAAAAACGAATAAGGTTAAAAATGAAAACGATTAAGACTGCAATAGGCATAAAAAGGCATCAATTTAGTCACCATCATTTTTTTAAGATTCTGAAAAATCAAGAAATACCCATACAACAACGCTTAAAATTCTTGCCCAATCTTGCTCACTTTATAATGAGCTTTGCGGATTTAAATAAATATGTACTGCCCTTTAATTTTCCACAGAATGAATATGAAGAAGCAATCAATGTTCACTGTAAAGAAGATGCTAATCATTGGCCTTGGTATTTGCATGACCTAGAAACACTCGAGCTCAACAATAAACAAGAACTTACCAACACCCTTAGATTTATTTGGTGTGATGACATGTCACCTAGCCGTAAACTAACTTACGAATTAATAGGCTTGGTCTCGAATCAAACGGCACTTATAAGATATGTAGTGAAACTCATTTAAGGCAAGAAACTGGACATACTGTAGGCGATGAAGAAAACGTTTTTGAAAACATGCCTATAACGCGAGAAATGAATGAAACTGCATTAATCGTAGTAGAAAAAAGTTTTAATGCTTTTAATCAATTTATAGATCAGCTTGAATTGAACTTGAAAAATGAAATTAAAATTAATTAAGTGTTTTTTTTAATCAAAAACTAAAAGGGCTACTTCAATTGTGAAATAGCCCTTTTCAATACTAAATAGCAATTCAACTATTAGATCTTATCATTCGGATAAACATCTAAAACAGTTTTTTCATGTCTTACGCTTGCAGCAGCTTCTGCGGCTGCTTGCTGAGCAAGTTGGATCTGCTCTTTTCTGAGGTGGTCAATATCTTTACGTAATCGTTTAATTTCCCAATTCGTTTGGAAAACTCGAAATACTTGAACACCTAGAAGTAAACCGACCACGACACCTAATGCCAAAGTCAATAAAAGCAATAAACCTAAACGCATCGCAGGAACTTGAGTAAACAATAGGTTTACTTCTAATTCTGCTGGATTTTGTAAAACTAGAGCAAGTGAATAACCAAAAATGGCGATGAGTAATGCTATAAGGATATAACGCATGAACACCTCAATTTTTTATTAATCAACAGTCTCGTTTACTGCATCACGAAGTGCTTTACCTGGTTTGAAATGCGGTACAGCTTTTGCTGCAACATCAACTGATTTACCAGTTTTAGGATTACGCCCTAAACGTGGCTCACGATGATGTAATGCAAAACTGCCAAAACCACGAATCTCAATACGATCGCCACTCGAAAGTGCTTCAATCATTTGATCAATCATAATTTTAACTGCATCTTCGACCAACGGTTCTGCCAAATGAGGGTTTTTAAGGGCAATCCGTTCAATCAAATCAGATTTGTTAAGTGCGTCAGTAGTCATCGTTGACCTCTTTAATTATTGCTACTTTTCAATATTTTAATAATAACCTGTTTAAATACAAAACGGTAGCGCAGTACATCGATACTACGCTACCGTTTGCAGTATTTTTGTATAAAAAGGTACATCTCTGTTACAAGAAATGTACCTTTTAACAAATTACTTCATTTGAGCTTTAATCAAATCACCAATAGTCTTAGGACCATTAGCTTCTGAAACTTGAGCTGCTGCTGCTTGACGAGCATTGTTCACAGCTTCTTTCTCTTCAGCTTCGTCTTTCGCTTTGATAGACAAGTTGATAGAGCGAGATTTACGATCAACGTTGATGATCTTCGCTTCAACTTCTTGGCCAACTTCTAAGAATTTAGTTGCATCTTCAACGCGGTCACGGTTGATTTCAGAAGCTTTAAGCGTTGCTTCGATGTCATCAGCTAATTTAACTGTAGCACCTTTAGCATCAACAGCAGTTACAGTACCTTTAACTAAAGCACCGCGCTCGTTCGCAGCTAAGAAATCATTGAATGGATCGCTGTTTAATTGCTTGATACCAAGGCTGATACGGTTACCTTCAGCGTCTACAGATAAGATAACTGCTTCAACTGTGTCACCTTTCTTGTAACGACGGATAGCTTCTTCGCCTTGTTCGTTCCAAGAAATGTCAGATAAATGTACTAAACCGTCGATACCACCAGATAAACCGATGAAGATACCGAAATCAGTGATTGACTTGATCGTACCAGAAACTTTTTCGCCTTTTTCATTTGCTTTAGCAAACTCTTCCCATGGGTTAGCACGAGTTTGTTTGATACCCAATGAAATACGACGACGTTCTTCGTCAACTTCAAGAACCATAACATCAACTTCGTCACCGATCTGAACAACTTTAGATGGGTGGATGTTTTTGTTTGTGTGGTCCATTTCTGAAACGTGTACTAAGCCTTCAACGCCTTCAGCGATTTCTGCAAAGCAACCGTAGTCAGTTAAGTTAGTTACACGTGCTTTAACGATAGAACCTTTAGGGTAACGGCTCATGATCGCTAACCATGGATCTTCGCCTAATTGCTTAAGACCTAAAGATACGCGGTTACGCTCGCGGTCAAATTTAAGTACTTTAACAGTAACTTCTTGACCAACTTCAACAACTTCTGAAGGGTGCTTGATACGCTTCCAAGCCATATCTGTGATATGTAGAAGACCATCAATACCGCCAAGGTCAACGAACGCGCCGTAATCAGTAAGGTTCTTGATAGTACCTGTAACTGTTTGACCTTCTTCAAGTTGAGCAAGTAATGCTTCACGGTCAGCTGAAGATTCAGCTTCCATAACTGCACGACGAGAAACTACAACGTTGTTACGCTTAGCATCAAGTTTGATTACTTTGAACTCTAACTCTTTACCTTCAAGGTGAGTTGTGTCACGGATAGGACGAGTGTCAACTAAAGAACCTGGTAAGAATGCACGTACAGGACCGATGTCAACAGTGAAACCACCTTTAACCTTACCAGAGATAACACCAGTAACGATTTCGCCGTCTTCAAAGATTTTCTCAAGTTTAGTCCAAGTTTCAGCACGTTTCGCTTTTTCACGTGATAAAACTGTTTGACCCATACCGTTGTCAAGCGCTTCAACAACTACGTCAACAGTATCGCCAACTTGAACTTCAAGTTCACGTTGTTCATTTAAAAATTCAGCACGGTCAACTACGCCTTCAGATTTAAGGCCAGTGTCAACAGTAACCCAGTCAGAATCGATACTAACAACAGTACCTTGGATGACTGCACCCTTTTCAACGTTGAGGTTTAATTCACTTTCTTCAAAGAGGGCTGCAAAAGATTCGGTCATGATATACCTGATAAAGTCCGCGGTCTTGGATCAGACAAGGCCGGTTTAGTTAAGTTGTTACATTGTCCAAAAAATCTGATCAAGCAATGCTTCAACTGAAAATAAAATGGTCTATCTATTGAATACGGCTATCGATATAGTTCACCATTAACTGAAATACTTCATTGATGCCTATCGTAGAACTATCAATGATATACGCGTCTTCAGCTGGCTTGAGCGGAGCAACAGCTCGCTCCATATCTCTTTTATCTCTAGCCTGTATGTTAGATAAAATGTCGTTTATTTTAGCATCAAGACCCATACCCTGCAACTGTTTTACTCTACGCTCTGCTCGAGATTCAGCCGATGCTGTTAAGTATATTTTAGCTTGAGCCTCTGGAAAAATTGATGTCGCCATATCTCGTCCATCAGCTACCAAACCAGGGGCTTGAATAAATGCACGTTGGCGCGCAAATAATGCTTTTCTTAATTCAGGAACAGTTGCAACTTTAGAGGCATATTCTCCGGCCTGTTCAGTACGAATGGTATTTGTGACATCTACACCTTCTAGTAAAACAAGGGTCGCAGCCTCAGTCGTTTTAAATTCAATATCTAAATTCGTTGCGTATTCAATGCATTGACCTAAATTAGAGTCGATTTGATCAAGTAAGCCACGTTGAAATAATGACAGCCCGAGTAAACGATATAAAGCACCAGAGTCTAATAGATTAAAACCATAATAAGCAGCTATTTTGGCTGCCAAGGTCCCTTTACCAGAACCACTAGGACCATCAATCGTAATAATATGAACTGTCATTCCCGTCTCTTATGAAGCAACTGACTTCGCTAATTTTGAAAAACCTAGTGTAATCGCTGCTTTGAGTTGTGCAAGAACTAATTTACTTACAAAAGGCGCTTTTGCTGTAAATTCAATCTTGTAAGTCACTAAAGTAATAAACGGTGTGATTTCTTTAAAATCAATTTGCCCGAGATGGTGTTTAACCAAAGGATTATTAATCAATTTATATTCAATACGCTTATTCTCTTCTAGTAATGTGATTTCTTCTTGAAGAGGCTTGATTGGTCCAAAGCCCATACGGCGAATTGAACCGATTCCATCTGGACGCTGAGGATCAGCAGAATCTTTTACACGTACAACTTGTAAAGGAGCAAATGCTTTACTATAAGTTGCGTGCTTTGACAATAAGTCAAAAACTTCAGAAATTGGTGCGTTGAATTCTTTTTGTATGGTGATTGCGTTACGCATAACTTTGCCTTTTTGATTTAGCTAAAATCTTCGGAGGCATAGTTTGCCACAACTAATGAGACATTTTTAATCATTTAAGGACGTTTTTAATAGCCGAGTTTTCTTTTTTTCTTCTCGTCTTTGTTTAAAAAATTCACTTAATTGCAATGAACATTCAGCTTGCATACAACCTTGTTCAAATACGAATTTATGATTGTAATAGCCATTTTCTAATAATTGTCGAGCACTGACCAACGAACCAGCCTTAGGCTCTGTCGTAGCAAACACTACTTTTTTGACACGAGCATGAATGAGTGCACCAACACACATCGTACAAGGTTCAAGCGTCACATATAATATGGCATCATCTGGTAAACGATAGTTATTCAATGATTGACAGGCTGCACGTAAAGCTTGAATTTCAGCATGAGCGGTAGGATCAGATTGTTTAATTGGTGCATTATAACCAGCACCAATAACTTTCTCTTGACTCACTATCACCGCTCCAACAGGAATTTCACCCTGCGAAGCAGCTAGTGCAGCTTGCTCATAAGCAAACTGCATCCAATATTCATCATTAAAGTTTTCTGAAATTGTGACGTCTATACTCATCGATTTTAAGCAATAACACCATATTGTCTTAATAAAGCATTCCAACTATCAATTGTAGTTACTGGAGCACAATCAGATAAAATATCTTTCAATGTAATCTTTTCCGCTGCTTTCCATTCTGGTGATAAGTCTTTATCAACTAAACGTGCACGGACACCCTCAACAAAATCTGGATGGCGGATTTTCCAATCAGAGATTTGTGATTCTAGTGCAAAAACTTCATCCCAAGCATGTCCTTGCTTACCCCATTGCCATAGCAACCATGTAATCGCAGCAGTACTTGGAGAACCTTTTTGCAGATTCTCACTTGCCTGACGTAACCAATCACTACTTGCATCACTCAAACCAATAATCGCTTGATAGTCATACTCAAAACTTTGACCACGACATACGCTATGAATCACATCGATTGAATTTTGTAACGGACCTGATGATACAGGGCGATGTAGACTATTTAAAGTATCATCGATTGCACGGAAAGCACCCGCAGGATAATGATTCCAATCCACATTCAAAACTTTTTGAAGAACATTATCTCGCTGTGCTTCACAAATATGAGTTGCCCAACCAATGCTAAAAGCACCAGCTGAAGTCATGATTGAACCCGTTAAACCTGTAAACAGCCCAATTTGACCACGATCTGCAAGGAAACGACTCCCCCCTACATCAGGATAGAGACCAATATTGATTTCAGGCATTGCAAGACGTGAATAAGGTGTGACTAGACGGAAAGGCGCGGCCATGAATAGTCCTAAACCACCACCCATGACATAACCTTCACCCCAAACTACGATTGGCTTAACATAGTTATGAAGCAATAAATCAAGCGCATATTCTTGTTCAAAGAACTTGTTTGCCGTATCTACTTCATTATTAATGACAAGTTGACGGAGTTTACGAACATCACCACCTGCGCAAAATGCTTTCGGTGTGGTTGAATCAAACCAAATTGCTTTAACACTGTCATCTTCATGAAAATATTCAAATACTTTCAATAAAGCGCTCACAATTGACTCATCAAGTGCATGTAAAGATTTTGGTCGGTTTAAACGAACAATACGCCAACCATTTTTAGCGTTTTCGATGATTAAATCTGGGTGATAACTATTTAAATCGGGAGAAGTCATTATGCGTCCAGTTGCCAGTCTATTGGCTCAATGCCATGTTGTTTCAAATAATGATTTGTTTTAGAAAATACTTTACAGCCAAAAAAACCACCTCTGTTTGCAGCAAGCGGTGATGGATGAGCTGCTGTTAACACTAGATGTTTATTTCGATCAATGCGCTGTCCTTTACGTTGTGCATAAGCACCCCATAAGATAAACACAACATGCTCACGCTGTTCATTTAACACATCAATTACAGCATCAGTAAATTCTTCCCAGCCTTGTTTTTGATGAGAAGTTGGCTGTCCTGCTTCAACAGTGAGTACACTGTTTAATAGCAATACCCCTTGAGCAGCCCATTTACTTAAATCCCCATGACGTGAAATCGGCACTGTGAGATCAGTATGTAATTCATGAAAAATATTACGCAAAGATGGTGGTAATGCAACCCCTCTTTGTACAGAAAAGCTTAGACCATTAGCTTGATTAGGGCCATGATATGGATCTTGACCCAATATCACGACTTTTACATCCTGTAACGGGGTTGTATTCAATGCATTGAAAATTTGCTTGCTAGGTGGATAAATCGTTTTCTGAGCAAGGATTTGTTGCTGTAGAAACTCTCTTAAATGATCCATTTTCCGACTGAGTAGAAATTCTGACAAAGAGATTTTCCATGACTCGTCCAACTGAACTTTATTAAGTTTTTCCTGCTGCTGTTCAGTAAATTGCATCAACATTCCTTGAAATAACGACTCCAACATTTAAATCTTGCTGACCTAAATATTAACTTGTAACTCTACATTTGGATTTTGGAATTTAATTCCATTTTTCAGATTTTCATACATTTGAGGATCGCTCCACTCAACTTGTACTTGCTCTGAAAAAATAATTTGGTCTAGGCTAAGTAAACCCATTTGCTCATTTTCAATATCTTCTAAAAAACTTTGTGCGTAACCTGTATCAGTTTCATGCACGATCACTGAATAGACCTCAACATCACCCTCACCATTCTGTGTTGTGGTTGAAGCGAGCACCTGTTGCGCTAGATAAAAGAAAATCCTTGAAAACTGTTCAGCTGATGGTGAAACTGGCAACCCAACCCAACGTGCACTAAAAGTTTTACACGCTTGAATATATTCAGGATCATCTTTTTGCCAATAACAAATTGCATGATCAAAACTGTCAAAAAGCTCTTTAATCACACCTTTTAATAGACCAAAATCATAGACCATTTGCCCATGATCTAATTTTGAGGCTTTTAACAGTAATTCAACTTTATAACTATGCCCGTGAATCGAACGCTTACAGCGATCTGATGTACAATTACGTACAATATGAGCATTTTCAAACTTAAATAATTTACGAATTAACATGCACCAAGCTGATCTATATCTGCAAACAGATTTTATTATAAAGCAAAAAAATCATCGGTGGGATTGATTTTAAGCCTTGTGACTATTCAATAATCCAATCTATACAAAGACTAGAATGGTGCAAGACTTCTTGAATACACAATCACTTGTTTATCTTTTCTCATCATTAAGCTGTTAAATTGGCGCTTACGCTCACTTAGCATCACTTCAATTTGAGCCGTAAAATAATTTGATTTACTATCTAATAAAGACGCAGCATCGGTTTTACTCTGCTCATCAATCCCAGAAAAAGCACTTAATTTCCATAAATCATCTACATTATTAAAATGCGTTAACTCAGTTTCCTTGATTTTTAATTGTTGTTCGATAGCTTTGACGTCTACTTTAGGATCAATACTGGCTAATAGTAATGCAGGTGCTGTATTCATATTCAGCTTAGTCTGTTCAGGTAATGCCGTGACATAAGGTTTGATCAAATCGTAGTTTTTGCCTTCAAAACCTCGTACAAGTTTTAATTCTTCTATACTATGAAACTTGGTATTCGGCGTTAAATATGCAGGATCTAGTCCTTGGTAATAGCTACTCTCCGCACCCATTGCACCAGTCACTTCATCATTTGTGTCTTGCCAATCAATCACAGCTTGACTTAGTTCAGCAGGCAGACCTACACGTTGCAATAACTTTTCAAACCAACGTCGAGCAGAATCATCAACTTGATTGCCATCAGCCTTAACCAAATTATTTAGATTAAACTTTCCTGACTCATCTAGTAGTTTTCCTGAGACTGATCCATCTTCTACGGGAAATGATGGCATCGGTTTTGCCCAGTTTTCCTGTAAATGGTCAATGCTACTACCATTATCGCTATCTTGAATGAGTAACTCTGAAAAAAAAGCTTCTGCACTTTTTGCATACAATAACGATTGATCCTGACGCATCAAATAGCCCGTATTTTCAGCGGTATTGGTTTGTCTTTTTGCAATTGTTGCAGCCAAAATCGTTGCTAAAGCAACCATGACTAAAATCGTTAATAAAGCTACGCCACGCTGAGATGAATAGTTTTTCATAGTGGTGAGTTATTTCCTAACAATTGATTTGCATTCAGTAGACTATAAATCCACTCGTAATCCGTACCTGCAACACTAAGCTGTATTTTTATGCCTAATGGTAATTTTTTTAACTCATTAATATTATTAGGATCACCAATATTTTCAGGCCATTGTGTCAGTTCCTGTGGATTCATCACGATTACTTTAAATTGATCTACATTTTCTAATAAGGTACTTGAGATGGGTTGTACTCGATTTGGAATATTTAGATTTGAATATTTGAGTCGATAAACTTTTTTTTGCGTTGAATCGTAGCGATATTCTATACGTTCATAAGGTGACAAACCTTGTTTCAACGGATCGGACACTCCTGCTTTACTAAACATAAAACCACGATCATTTAGCACCAAAGCGGCTTGTAATTGTCGACCATCATTTGCCGTTAATGGAATAATTTGCAGACTATCTCTTAGAATCTGCTGATAGGCATCTTGTAACGCAAATAAATGTGTTTCATGCTCTGCATTACGATCTTTGACTTTTAATAGATAATCAAAAACTTTCCAACCAAGCATTGAAAGTACGGCAAAAATAGCAATTGCAACCAGCAATTCAACAAGGGTAAAACCCTTTTTAATTTTCATCATGTTTTAGCTTTTGCTGGATAATTAAAAAACACCATATTGGTGATGCCCGCTTCAACTTTACCTTGCTCAGTATTAAATAAACTTACTTGTAATTCGATACGTTGTATTTTGGGGCTAATTGTAGCCTGTGCTTTTTTATCAATCTGCCAAGTCTCACCTTGAGAAGTCACCTGTTTCGATTGCGTTCCATCTAACCATTCTTGATTCATTTCCATCATTGCAATCTCATTCATTGCAACGAACTGTGCTTTTGTTCGCAAAATCGCACTCGATGTAGATTGTGTATATTGCATGGCAATTTTTGTTAATGCAATTGCAGCGACAGCAAATATCGCTAAAGCAACCATTACTTCCAACAGGGTAAATGCTTTAATCTTCTTCATTTATTTTACCCAAATGATCTATTTCAAACTCATGTCCAATTGGCTGTTGCTCATAATAAAATTGAATACGGACAGGCTTAACTTCACCATTGCCAAACCATATGAGTTGCGGTGCTTTACCACCTAATAAGTCCTCATTTCTCGCTTTTCGATATTCTTCAGCATTTAAAGTTTGAATACTAAAAGATACGCTAGTCGGTAGCTCTCGAAGTTTAAACTCTTTATACGGCTGCCAAGTCCGATCAGCTTGCTGAATTTGCTCATGGCTCTGATCATGATATTCAAACAAATTATAGCGAAATGGTGCAACGTCAGTCGCATTTTGAGTATTTAAGGCAAAAACTTTAGCTTGATCCGTTGATTCTTTATTAATCTTTTTTAAATCAAGTATAAACATTTCTCTGGCTTGCATCGCTCGACGTTGATCTACACCACCAATATTCAGAACAACCAAAGATGTCATAATCGTCATGATTACAATCACCACCATGATCTCAATGAGGGTAAAACCTTGTTGTAATCTATGAGGTGATTTCATTTTATTTATCAGCCATTCGCTAAATATTCAATTTGTTTTGGCAAACCTAAAGCTTGATCAATATAAGCCACACGTAAACTATCACGTGAACCTAAATAACGCTGATAAAAGCTCGAATTCAGAATAACTGCTGCACCATAAGTCAGAGACCAAATCGAAGCCAAATAATCACGCGTTGTCATCGTGCTATTTATATCTAATAAATAACTTTCTGTCATACGAATGATAATACGTAAACGTTGACGACGAACTTTATACAATTCACTAAATAATAACTGAATACCTTGACCCGTCGTAGAGAGGCGTTCTTCAATTTGATGAAATAAAGCAGTACGTTCAGGATGATGTAAATGATGTAGCATGAAAAAAGCTAGATGCTCAGGGAAAGCTTTCTCTGTATCCTGAATCATTTCAAGCAGCATTCGTTCATTACGAATAATCAGCAACATATACAATTCATCTTTGCTCTGAAAGTGCTTATATAATGTGCCTTTAGCAAGATCTAATTCCGCCGCTAAAGCGTCCAAAGTCATGCCTGCTTCACCATTTTCTAATAGGAGTTGCTCAGCGATCTGAAAAATTAAGGCTTCTCGTGCTCTAAACTGAGCTTGGCGATCCATTTTCACGTGATAACTCTCTTTGCTAATACAACTAAACCGTTTACTTCAAACGAAGAAGATTCTCAAAATTCTGTGTGGTAATCATACCTATTTCTTCAACTGACTTGTTATATACATCCGCTAACGCCTTTGCAACATAAGGCACATATTTAGGCTCATTGGTTTTACCCCGATAAGGCATAGGTGCTAAATATGGGCTATCCGTTTCAATTAACAACCGATCAAGCGGCACTTGTTTAGCTACATCACGTAATTCTTGTGCATTTTTGAATGAAACAATACCAGAAAAAGAAATATAGTAACCACAATCTAAAACAGCCTTCGCTGTTTCCCAATCTTCGGTGAAACAATGCAAAATACCATGTGTGGACTGCTCTGCTCTTATAATATCGACGGTATCGTGTTTGGCTGATCGTGTATGCACAACCACAGGTTTTTTTACAATTTTTGATGCATGAATATGACGGGCAAAACATCGTTTCTGTTCTGCAATAAAATCTGTACTGTGATAATAATCTAAACCTGTTTCCCCTAATGCCCATACCTTATCAGACTGTGCTAGCTCTACGAGGTAGTCTGTTGTTGCTTGCGCCATAATATGATCATCCTCGCATGGATGAACACCTACAGAATAACCCACGTCATCATGTCGAGAGGCGATTTCAGCCAATTTAATATAATCATCCAAATCAACTGAGATGCCCATAAATTTTGAAACACCTGCAAGGCGAGCTTGGGCAAGCGCTTGATCTAAACTCCCATCGTAAGGACTCAGATCTAACATCGTTAAATGACAATGGGTATCAACAAACACGCTTATTTCCTATCACTTACATTGTAAAACTTGGGCGATCCATCGCTTTTGAACCAGCCAATAATTTCTCAGCTTCATTTTTGTAATACACACCTTTTTCACCAGCAAGCTGAATTGCAAAACCTTGTGGTTTAAAATGTGTTTGTTTATGCGAAATCCAAATCACCTTACCCGTTAATGGGATTTTTTGTGACTGCTCTGGTAAAGTCGCTAAAACAAAAACTTCCTGTCCCATTTTTACGGCTTGTTTCGTGGAAACAAATAAACCTCCACCTTGTACAAAAGGCATATAACTTGATTGCAAAGTTGCTTTATCAGGAATATTGACCTGTATAATTCCGCCCATCATTTGTGGTTGCATAACATTCCCCTGTCAAATACAAATAGTTTGAAATATCTATATTTTCATAGCATTAGTAAATTTTTAAGCATATTTACATGCCTCTCAAATTCAATATTTTCTACCGTCAATTTAAAAACCTAGAATTACTGCTATTTTAATTATAGGAAACAATCCGACAAACAACAAATAATGTTTGAGGAAAACTGTTCGAAAACAAACAAAAATGGTTTTTATTTAAACAAATATAGCCTTCGATGAATCACGTTTTCAGAGGTGATCACCATAAGGAAAGCAAATGCTTTTTGGCTATTACAAAATCAAGCATTCAATCAACATAAAAGATTTTAATACCCTATCTAAACCACATGCATCAATTGAATAAACAACTGATCTAGTATCAACTGTGTTTGTACATTTTGCTCAACCATCAATTTTTTCTGTTGCAGGTCAGAATAAATTTGAAATAAGCTTTCCAAGTCATAAAGCTGTGCAAGCTGTGTTAAATCTAAGTCTTTATTTCTCAAACATTGATTTAATTTTATAGCGACTAAATCGGCCAATAAATATTCAAACATTGTCATAAATTCAGAGAAACTCAACTCTTTTGACCACTTGCTTGAATAACTTAAAGGCATATTTTTTTCTGAGACCAACTTAAACCAATCTTTCAAGAATAAATCTCTTTTATGCAACCAATCGCTCTGATTAATTTCAACGGCAGTCAATGGCATGCCATTTGCGAGATTAAGCAACAAATCAATGTGTTCAGCTGAGATATTCAGTATTTGCTGCTGAATAAATTTTTGTGCATCTTGGGTGTCTAGACGGTCTAAAGCGAAATGCTGCAAACGGCTTCGAATCGTTGCTGGTAATTTCAAGTAATGATCCGCCAATAGAATCAGAATAACCCTTTCTCCAGGTTCCTCTAAAGTCTTTAGCAATGCATTTGCGGATGCTATATTCAAAGCCTCCGCTGGCTCAATCACAACGACTCGCCACCCATCACCAGTCTGTTGAACAAATGGTAATAAATCACGAATCTTTTCGATTTTTATCTTGGCATTTTGCTTTTTATTTTCTTCATCTGTGGTGATATGGACATAGCGAGGATGTGTATTAGACTTCAACCAAAGACAACTTGTACATTCACCACAAGCTTGTTCGGCTTGTTTGTTTAAACATAATACCCATGCCACAAAACGCTCAGTAAATTGATGTTTCGCGCAGCCATGTTTACCATAAAAAAGTAAACCATGACCTATATCGGGAAAACGCGTTGTCAACAACGCCCATGTCTGCTTGTGCCAAGGATAAACGGTTGTTGACTGCATACTCATCATAATTATTCAAATAAACTTACTGGTAGCGCATTTAAACGCTCTAGATCAGCTTGTGTATCTACACCCGGTGGCAGATTGGCTTCAGCAATATCGATCGCAATACGATGACCATTTTCTAATACGCGTAATTGTTCAAGACTTTCTAATTTTTCAAGATCGCCTTGTTCCCATGACACATATTCTTGCAACAATTTCACACGATATGCATATAAACCCAGATGACGAAAAGCACGATCATGCAGCTTTGGCTGCTGTAATTTTGCGCCATCACGATCATAAGGAATAGTTGCTCGACTAAAATATAATGCTTCTTTACGATTACTCATCACGACTTTGACGATACTATCACGCTGGAATTCATCAAATGCGTGAATAGGCTCGCATAAAGTAGACATTGAGCAATGCGGTTGATCAACTAAAAGCTGAGTAACTTGTTGAACCAATTGAGCAGGAAGTAATGGTTCATCACCCTGTACATTGACAATAATATCGTTTTCTGCCCAGCCTTTTAGACGAGCAACTTCACTCAAACGATCTGTGCCTGACGGATGATCAGCACTGGTTAAAACCACATCAATTCCTTCCGAACGACACACATCTGCAATACGCTCATCATCAGTCGCAACACATAAATCATCAAAACCTGCAACTTTCTTCGCTTGATCTACGACACGTAAAATCATTGGGCGACCATGAATAAGTAAAAGTGGTTTTGCAGGTAAACGTGAACTCGCAAAACGAGCAGGAATGACAATATGTTTCATGTTAGAACTCTAAGAAAATTGGATACCGACTTGTTGCAATTGTTGTTTCAATAAATCATAACAGTCTGCAGATAAAACCGCTTCAACAGGCACAACCCAAATCGGAATATTAAATTCTGGGTATTGTTTCAATAAAACCTTAAGCTTTACCGCATCTTTTTCTGTGGTAATAATTGCATCTTGATTATTGAAGGTGAGATCATCGATCTGATAATCATAATGATCAGCAAACTCATGTGTTTGATATTGCTTCACATTCAATTGATTTAAAGTTTGATAAAATCGTTGTGGGAAGCCAATACCAACAACCACATTAAAATACTGATTTGGATCAAATACATTTGAATCTGTATTTAAATTTAACAGATATGGCTGACCAATTGCTAAATGCATATTCTTTTGTGATTGAGCAATTTTAGTATGTTCAATAACCGTACTTCTATTTAAGCGTGATTTAGGCTCACGTAGATACCCTTCAGGCAGCAACTTCTCATTCCCCAAACCACGATTTTGATCTAGAACAATCCATTCAATTTGACGTGCTAATGCCCAATGCTGCAAACCATCATCGCTAATAATTAAATCGAGTTTTTCAGATTCCAATAATAATTCAATTGATGCTTGACGATTTGGCCCAACCGCCATGGGTACATGAGTAGATTGAACGATTAGGCACGGCTCATCACCAGCAAGATCTGGTTCAGACAAAGCATTCACCAAAACTGGAAAAGGTCCTTTGCCACCATATCCTCGACTAATTACACCAACGCGAACACCTTGTTGCTGTAAATGTTTAACGAGCTGAATTAATAAAGGTGTTTTCCCACTTCCTCCAACCGTGATATTACCAATAATCATCACAGGAATTGGGGCAGTGTATTTTTTCTTAAGACCAACCGTATATAAGGTTTTATTTAATTCAAAAATTAAGCGATACAATAATGATAAAGGACGCAACACGATCAACCACGACGCTTTTTTATTCCAAGCATCTTGTACGTGTTGCGCAATAGACATTATTAATTTTCCTCAAAATTACGTTGATGCAATTGATAATACACGCCATGTTTATTTAGCAACTCAGTATGTGTGCCCTGCTCGATAATTTGTCCTTTGTCCATTACCACAATAAGATCTGCATTTTCAACTGTAGATAAACGGTGCGCAATTACTATCGTCGTACGACCTTGCATCGCTTCATCAAAAGCTTGTTGGATGAAGTATTCAGACTCATTATCAAGCGCACTAGTTGCTTCATCTAAGATTAAGATTGGAGAATCTTTTAAGATTGCTCTGGCAATCGCGATACGTTGACGCTGACCGCCTGAAAGATTTAAACCTTGCGCACCAAGTATTGTGTCGTAACCCTGTGGCAAATTCATAATAAAGTCATGCGCAAAAGCAGCTTTTGCAGCTGCAACTACCTGCTCATCACTTGAATCCTGAAGCTGACCATAAGCAATATTGTCACGCACTGAACGATTGAATAGCACAACCTGTTGATTGACTGTCGCAATTTGTGAGCGAAGATAAGAAAGCTCTATCTCTTGTACAGGAATATCATCAAAATAAATTTGCCCTTCACTTAATTCTTGAAAACGCGGCAGCATATTTACTAATGAGGTTTTCCCTGCACCAGATCGACCAACCAAAGCAATGGTCTGACCTGCTTCAATATCTAGACAAAAATCCTTAATTGCATGCGTACCATCTGTATAACGCAGATTAGCATGATCAAATTTAATATTGCCTTTCAAAACCGGCTTAAGCTGACCATTATTTTCTTCTTCTGGCATGTCAAGCAGTTCAAATACCGAATGCGCTGCTGCCAAACCACGTTGAAGTTTCTCATTAATATCAGTTAAATTCTTCACTGGTTTAGAGATCAGACCTGCCGCAGTAATGTAGGAAACAAACTCTCCTGCTGAGGTGTCACCTAAAACCTGTGGGCGAAGCGCTAACCATAAAATAATTGCCATTGCCATAGACAATAGTAATTGTATGATCGGGCTATTAATATTCTGCACCACAACCATTTTTAGGCCACGACGAAGATTTTCCTCAGAAGATTTGTAAAAACGTTGCTGCTCAAAAACCTCACCCGTAAAACTCTTAACCACCGAGTTTCCATTAATCGTTTCTTGTACCACATGGTTCACATCGCCCATCGTGTTTTGCACTTGAATTGACAACTTACGCATTTTCTTAGATGCGATTCTGACCAATATCCCAATGAAAGGCATGAAAACCACGATACATAGAGTCAAACGCCAGTTGGTATAGAGTAAATAACTCAACAAACCAATAACAATTAAACCATCTTTAACTAATGTTTGTAGAGATTCAGATGATGCTGCTGTGAGTTGTTCGACGTTATACATCAATTTTGCACTGATATGACCTGCACTGTTATCAAGATAATATTGCGCAGGTAAGCGCAGTAATTTAGCATAAACTTCTTGACGAATACTAAATACCAAACTACGTGAAATAACTGCTGAAAAGTATCCACCTAAGAACAAACCAAGGCCACGGAAAAACATAAGTAAGACAATTAAGGCCGGGAACCAATCTAAATTTTCGCGACTACCATTTTGGATTGCATCAATAATATATTTCAATAACTTTGCGACAGAAACCTCTGTCGCAGCGTTGATTCCAAAACCAAGTAAGACGAATAAGGCAACGCCCCAATAAGATTTTAAATATGATATTAAACGGACATAAACCTTAAAATCCTGATTCACTCAGTAAAACCTCTAGTTGGAACTTTGGTGCTAATATTGACATTAACAAAGCCGAGTTGACCTGCCACATCCATTACACGAATCACATCTTCATGTTTTGCTTTTGCATCAGCTGCAATAATAAACATAAAATCACGACGATCCTGTGCAGCCTGTTTAATCGCAGTACTGAGATCGGCACTATCTTTGGTCGATAATGCTTGACCATTCACAGAATAATGTCCCGTGGAGTCTACCATGATTTCAATTTTGTGATCGAATTGTTTAGGCGGAACACCTTGAGCATCTGGTAAAGTAAGATTTATACGGCTTTGCTGACTAAATGTGGTAGATAATAATAAAAACACCAAAATGAATAACATACAGTCAATCATTGGCGTCAAATTGATATGAATATCTTCAACTTGAGAACGTTTAAATTTCATAATGTCACCTATGCTCAGCTTGCACGGCGATTTTCTTGCACATGAGGTGCTTTTTTGTAGAAAAGTGCAGCATGAAATAATGTTGATTGTTGTTCTAACTCAGCAATATATTCATGTACTACACGTTGAAAATAACGATAAGCAATCATTGCTGGAATCGCTATCAGCATACCTACAGCCGTAGTAATCAATGCTTTAGAGATACCAGGCATCATCATGCTTGCATTTCCAGCAGAACCGATATCAATCACTAAAAACGATTCAATAATACCAAGTACTGTTCCTAACAAACCAAGCAAGGGTGCAATCGCGCTCAATGTACCTAAAAAGTTAATATTTTTTTCTAGATAGCTGATTTCTTGGGAAGCTGTTGCTTCCATTTGTGCACGCGCAAACTGCTCACCTTGATCTTGATGATCATAACCAGCTTTTAAAATACGACCTAACGGACTTTTTACAACGTCTTCTTGCTCTAAATGTGAAATAACATTGTCCACATTTGAGCCTTGAACCAGTAATGCTTGAGGTAAAACTTGTGACCGTCTTAAGCGAATATATCGCTCAATTGTAATAGCAACCGTAAAAATTGATGAGAGAATAAGCGGTAGCATTAACCAACCACCGGCTTTCACAAGTTCCCACATATTATTCCCCAATAATATTTAAAATATAAAAGGACGCACCTTAAATATTAGTTAGGTAAACAAATATTTAAAATTCCATCCAACTCATCCAATGAGTGATAATGAATGACCATTTTTCCTTTACCTTTTTGGTTATGGTCAATTTTAACATTTGCTCCAAAACGTTCCGATAGTTTCTGAGTCAATTGTTCAATATCAGGAGAAACCTGCACCTTTTCCTTTTCAGGCTTTGGTTCACTCCACTCACGTACTAACTGTTCAGTCTGACGCACTGATAATGCTTTTTCAATTACGATTTTAGCAACATCCATTTGCTCTTTTGCTTTTAGGGTCAGAATGGCACGAGCATGTCCCATATCAAGTTGACCTTGTTGCATTAAGTCCTTAATTGGATCAGCCAAACTTAATAACCGCAATAAGTTACTCACCGTAGTACGAGCCTTACCTACTGTATCCGCGATTTCTTGATGACTTAAACCAAATTCATCATGGAAACGCTGCAAAGCTACCGCTTGATCAATTGGATTGAGATCTTGTCGCTGAATGTTTTCAATTAACGCCAATGCGATTGCGACTTGGTCATTTAAGTCACGTACAATTGCTGGAATTTCAGCCAAACCTGCTAATTGGGCAGCACGCCAACGGCGTTCACCTGCAATAATCTCATAAGGGTGTTGTTCATCATCTACTGGACGAATCACAATCGGTTGCATTACGCCATGCTTCTCAATTGATGAAGCAAGTTCCTGTAAATCTTGTTCTTGAATAAAACGGCGTGGCTGATATTCGCCACGTTTCAGTAAATTAACATCAATTTGCTTGAGTTGACCATGATCCAAAGCCTGTGCTTCAAGTTGCAATTTCTCTTTTTGAATTGAACCCAATAGTGCATCTAAACCACGACCTTTAGCCAATCCGCGTTTTTTGATGCTCATACAGCACTTCCTTTTTTCACTTTACTTTTCTTCAACATTTCTGCAGCTAAATTCAAATATGCAACTGCACCTTTTGAGCTTTTTTCGAAATAAATCACTGGTAAGCCATGTGCTGGCGCTTCAGCCAAACGAATATTTCGAGGGATCACCGTTTCGTATAACTTTTTACCAAAATATTGCTCTAACTCAGCAGACACGTCACGGGTTAAAGCATTACGAGCATCATACATCGTACGTAACACCCCTACAATTTCCAAGTTTGGATTCAGGGCTTTTTGTATACGATCAATTGTTTGTGTCAAATCTGCCAAACCTTCCAAAGCATAATATTCACACTGCATCGGAATAATTACACCATTGACCGCAGCCAAAGCATTCACAGTTATCAAACTTAGGCTTGGTGCACAATCTACAATAATATAATCAAATGCTGAATCTACTTCTTGTAACGCATTTTTGAGAATAAACTCTCGCCCTTCTTGCTCGGCAATTGCTAACTCAACGCCAGCAAGTTCACGATTTGCACCTAAAACTTTATAACCAACGTCAGCTTTCTGAATTGCTGTTTCAATTGGCACTTCACCCAACAACACATCGGTAATCGAGTAAAGTAAGTCATTCTTTTGAACGCCAGACCCCATAGTGGCATTACCTTGAGAATCCATATCAACCAATAAGACACGTTTCTTCAAAATCGCCAAAGAAGCAGCAAGATTAACGGCTGTTGTGGTTTTTCCCACGCCACCTTTTTGGTTTGCAATCGCAATAATTTGAGCCATGATTACCCTTAATATTTTTTATTGAATTCGTTGAAGTAAAAGTAAATGACGTTGTTCATCTAATCGCGGCACACGCAACTCAATCACTTTGCATGAATACTGTTCTTTCATCTGTTCCATTTCATCAGTTGGAACCAAACCTTTCATTGCCGCAATAATACTCTGCTCATGCATATAGGGTTGCGCTGCATCTATAAAATCAGTTAATGAAGCAAATGCACGACTAGTAATGACATCAAACTGACCAAGTTCATCAATCGTGTCCTCATTTTCTACACGTGTTTGAACTGCAACAACATTATCCAATTTTAAATCGGCAATAAATTGCTTAAGAAAACGAATTTTTTTTCCATTTGAATCTAATAATACACACGAGCGCTCTGGTTGACATAATGCAATGATCATGCCCGGCATTCCACCACCCGTGCCAACATCTAATAAACGTCCTTGTGGCAAATCATTTAAAATACTTAAGCTATCTAATAAATGTTTAACCAGCATTTCTTTCGGGTCACGAATGGCTGTCAGGTTATATGCTTTATTCCATAGCACGAGAGCATCTTGATATTTCAATAAGAGTGTTAGCGCTTCCTCACTTAGGTTTAAACCTAACGCTTGACTACCTTGCTTTAATTCTTGAAAAAAAGGATGCATAACAGTGCGACATCTCGATAAACTTGCCGTGCAGTATACCCATTTCTGATGCAAGGCACAGTAGGACTTGTTGAACGATTATGCAGTTAAACATTTTCAAACCTGATAAACTGCACAATCTATTCAGTTTTTTGTCTTTCCTTAGACAAATTTAAGGTAAATAAGACAATAACCTATTACGAAAACTTATTTTGCTTAATTTGTTGATCTAGCTGTTCCAAACGTTCAGGTGTGCCAACATCAACCCAAATCCCTTGTAATTTTTCAGCTGACACTTGTTGTTGTTGCATCGCTTGCTTTAACAGTGGCGCTAGAGGTCTTTTACCATTTTCCAAACCATTAAACATCTGCGGAGCTAATACTGCAACACCACTATAAGTTAAGGCTTCACCTATTTGTCCCTGCTCAAAAGTATGGGCCAAATTATTAGACAAGATAAAATCACCTTTCTGGTGCTGCGGTGGATTTTCAACCAATATTAAGTGTGCTTGCTTATCTCCCAAATGGACATTTAACAATGACGAAAAATCCATCGTAGTCCAAACATCACCATTCACCAAAATAAAAGGTTCATCACCCAGTAATGGTAAAGCATTGATAATACCACCTGCAGTTTCAAGCCCTTCTCCTTCATGAGACCACAAAATCGTCACACCGAATTTTGAGCCATCTCCTAAAGTAGTTGCCAGTTTTTCACCCAACCAAGCGGTATTAATGACAATCTCTGTAACACCAATCTTTTGCAACTTTTCAATATGCCAAACAATCAGTGGCTTCCCACCTACTTCAAGCAAAGGTTTAGGTGTATGTAAGGTCAGAGGACGCATGCGATTCCCTAGCCCTGCAGCAAGAATCATCGCTTTCATTATGCTGCAACCTCGTAATCGCCATATTTCGCAATAAATTTAGGCATGACCACGTCACGAATAAACTGCATAAATTCATTCAGCTCATCATAACCTTGGCTTTCTTCAAGCAAATACCACATTACACGTGGTAAATCTTTTAAGTACCCAGATTTACCATCGCGCTCAAACAGACGAACAAAGATACCTAGAATTTTGAGATGGCGTTGAATTGCCATCAAATCTGCATCTCGCTTGAATTGCTCGAAACTACGATTTTCTTTCGCTACAGCTGGTAATAAGTTATAGAACACCTCAAACCATTCGTAGACACGCTCAGCATTCCATTGTACATAAGCATCACGTGTAATCGAGATCAGATCATAGGTATCTGCACCAATGACTGCATCTTGGAAGTCGATCACGCCTAATGCTTGCTCGTTTTCTATTTTCATCAAGTTACGACTATGAAAATCACGATGCACAATCACTTGTGGCTGATGCGTCGCCTCAACAGCTAAAAAGTCAAAAGCTTGTTCAATCGTTTCTAACTGTTGCTCTGTAGGCTGAATATCTAATGAAGGCAACATCCACTCAGTCAGCAAACGCATCTCTGTCATTAATTTTTCATAAGAGTATGCAGGCAGTTGTTCAAGACCGTCGATTTTTTGTAATTCAATCAACTGTTCAAAGCTTTGTGCATAGTATTGGTCAACAGTTTCATCTGTTAGTAAGGTTGAAAGAACAACATCACCAAAATCTTCCAATAACAGCAACCCAAAATTTAGGTCTTTAGCAACGATATGCGGAACACGCACACCATTTTTGTCAAAAAACTCATCAATACTTACAAATGGTGCACAATCTTCTTGTTCAGGTGGCGCATCCATCAGCATATATGTTTTGTTTTGTAACTTAATTCGCGCATAACGGCGAAAGCTTGCATCTCCAGCCAAATAATTGATCTCGAATTGATCAGATTGGAGAGTGGCTTGGAGCCAAGTTTGTATCAATTGTTCACGTTGTGTATTCATTTGCAATAAAATCTAAAACTAGCTGAGATTTTGAAAGCTTAAGTGTAGCCACTTATCAACTTTTTCTCTATGATGCGACAATAATTAATTGTGAATTAGCGTACTGGTTAATGAGACAATGAAACATCAGTTTAAATTTAATCCTTTAGCAACAGCTATTTTGACACTTTTGTGTGGCGGCTCGATCCAATCAGGTTTCGCAGCTCCAGCTGATGCTGTCTCTACGCTTGACAATAAACAGCTGAAAGCCACTATCCAAAAAAACCAAGATCAAGACAGTTATCCTGGTGAAAAATTTTTTCAGCAATATTATGTCGACAAATCTGCACCAGAAGCACAATTACGAGACAATCGTTATTTAAGCTCTTCTTTTTGTCAGGGAACATGGGTCACACCAATTAATCCCGAAACAAAGGCAAGCAATTCCAATACAACGACTTCCGTGATTACCGCTGATTATGGGCATTACAACCCAACTGGCGATTCTGTTTTGCAAGGCAATGTCGTGATTGATCAAGAAGGTCGCACAATTCGTGCCGATCAAGTTACGATTGACTCAACTCAGACGCACGCCTCCGCTCAAGGTCGAGTACAACTGGCTCAATCAGGCCTACTTACTCAAAGTGACGCAATAAATTATAATTTAAAAACCCAAACAGGTGATTTGAACAATAGTTTTTATATTTCTGAACAGCAACATGCTCACGGACATGCAAGTCAGATTAAACGACAGAATGAAAATTTAGTTGTATTGAAAGATGCAAGTTATACCGCTTGCCCTCCTGAACAAAAACCGGCTTGGAAAATCCAAGCTAAACAAATTGAACTTGACCAAGCAACTGGTCGTGGCGTAACTCGCGGAACAAAACTGTATGTAAAAGACGTGCCTGTTTTAGCCGTGCCATATTTCAATTTTCCAATTGATGACCGTCGTACCACTGGTTTATTAAGTCCAACTTTTGGTTATAGTAACGAAGGTGGCATCCAACTGACTGCACCTGTATACCTTAACCTTGCACCAAATTATGATCTTACACTCACACCAAGTTATATGAGCAAACGCGGCGCAAAATTAGATGCCGAATTCCGTTATATGACTGAAAGTTTTGGTTCTGGACGTATTTGGGGTGGATATTTACCAAACGACAACTATTACGAAGATACAGATCGAAGTGATTTACATTTTCTTCATGATTGGAAAATCAATAACCAATGGTCAACTAACTTAGAGTACAACTACGCTTCCGATAAAGATTACTTCGCAGACTTCAATAACAACCCAAACACGCGAACAGATCTTAACTTACGTCGCGCATGGGAAATTAATTATCGCAATGGTATTCCTGGACTTAAGGCTCAATTAAAGGTTGAAGACTTTCAAACGCTAGATCAAAGTATCAAAGATGCAGATAAGCCTTATGCACGTCTTCCACAGTTTTTATTAAATTATGTAGGTGGGAACCCTCAAGGCTTACAATATGAGTTTAATAACGACACTGCTTATTTTAAGAAATCGATTACCGATGGCTCTGCGTTAGAGTCAAGTGGTACACGTATTTATAATCAATTTGCCGTTCGCTATAACTACCTAACTCCATCTTGGTTTTATGCAATTCCAGAAATATCTGTAAGAAGCATTAATACTTTTTATGATCAAGACTCTAAAGAAGGTCGCGATCTTTCTATATCTGATGATTTAGAAAAATCAGTTGCGGTACCTCAATTTAGTTTTGCAACAGGCGTTACTTTTGAAAAAGAAGGTAAATATTTGCAGAGTATCTCACCTCGTGCGTTTTATGCCTATTCTCCTTATAAAAAACAAGATGATCATCCTAACTTTGATTCCACCACCGCATCAATTAATTACGATCAACTTTTCAACCCTTATCGATTCTATGGACACGACCGCTTGGATGATAATAACTTCTTGTCTCTGGGTGTAACTTATAGCCTATTAGATACAGAGGGCTTAGAACGTATTAAAGCAAGTATTGGGCAAAACTATTATTTTAGTGATCGACGTGTCACATTAAATCAGCAACCAGATGAGTTTGACACACAGCGCCGTACTGGTCCAATTGTAAGTGTTTCAAGTCAATTGAATCAAAACTTTACCATAGCTGCAAATTCTGCTTGGATGTCAAATGGCGACAATGCTCAACGTGACTTCCAAGCCTACTATGCTGGAGATAAAGGCAACTTATACAATGTAGGTTATTTCTATCGTAGCAATATTCAAGATCGTCAAAGTTCATACGACCAAGCTGTTGCATCGTTTATACAACCAATAAAAGATAATTGGCGTATTATGGGTCACGCTCAATATGACTTAGATAATAGTTTAATGCGAGAATACTTACTTGGTGTGAATTATGAATCTTGCTGTTGGGCAATTTCAGTTTATGGCAGATCTTACTACAATGATTTAGATGATCCAAACTCGCCAGATGTTCATAGAAAACGTGCTGTTATGGCTGAGGTTACACTTAAAGGTCTAGGTGCACTCAACAATAAGCTCGCCTCTCTTCTTGAAAATAGAGTTTTAGGTTTCAACAAAATTAATCAATCTTGGACACAACGTTAATGAAGATAAAATCTTTCCAACATATCTTTAAAGCGACTGTTCTCGCTACACTTATTTCTTCATCAATGCAAAGCTTTGCGCAACCTACGGATGAGGTTGTTGCAATAGTTGATAGTAGTGTCATTCTTAAAAGTGATTTAGAACAAGGGATTGCAGAAACAGAACATCAGTTAAAAGCACAAAATAAAACTGTGCCGCCCCAACAGTATTTACAGATGCAAGTGCTTGATCAGCTCATTATCCGTCAAGCCCAATTAGAACAGGTCAAACGTTTTGGCATTAAAGCTGATGAAAAGAGTTTAAATGCTGCAGTCTTAAAAATTGCAAATCAATCAGGTGCTAATACACTAGAAGCATTCCAACAAAAATTGGACGCGATTGCACCAGATACTTATGAAAATTTACGCAATAGGATTGCAGAAGATTTAGCAATTGGTCGCTTACGCCAACAACAAGTCATGTCTCGTATTAAAATCAGTGACCATGATGTTGAAAACTTTTTAAATTCACCAGAAGGCCAAGCTGCGCTTGGCACACAAGTCCATGTGATTCACATGCGTATTTCTGGTGAAAATAGCGAAGAAGTTAAAAAAGTTGCACAAGAAGTCAAACAAGCACTTGCAACTAGTGATGATCCTAAAGCGATTAGTACCAAGCTTGCGACCAGTGCAATCAAGGTTGATGGTGCTGATATGGGATTCAGAGCACTATCAGACATTCCTACTGAACTTGCAGCACGTATAACACCATTACAAACTGGTCAGACCACAGAACTGATCAATGTCCGCGATGGCGTTCATGTTTTAAAACTTTTAGAACGCAAACAAAATGATCAAAAAGCACTTGTATCACAATATAAAACTCGACATATTTTGATTCAACCATCTGAAGTTGTCAGCTTAGATCGTGCAAAACAAATGATTGATAGTCTTTATAATCGTGCGACGGCGGGCGAAGATTTTGCAACCCTCGCTGCAACCTATTCAAATGATACAGGTTCAGCACGTGATGGTGGCAGTTTAGGATGGGTAAGTCCTGGTGTTATGGTGCCTGAGTTTGAACAAGTCATGAAAGAAACACCAGTTGGGCAAATTAGTAAGCCTTTCCAAAGTCAGTTTGGTTGGCACATTTTACAAGTGACTGATACTCGCCAACAAGATATGACTAAAGAAGTGCAAGAACGTATGGCTCGTCAAATTTTAGGTGAGCGTTTGTTTGATACCGAAGTAGACGGTTGGATGCGTGAACTTCGAGCTAATGCTTATGTTGAAATTAAGGATGCAAATCTAGACACGAAAGCACCGAAATAATCCAAGTTAAAACTGCCGGCTATCGTAGGCAGTTTTATTTTAACTACATTCAAAATAAAAATAGCGGCAATTGCCGCTATTTTTATATTACAAATTAATTATTTGTAACGATCAACCATTTTCTCTAAAGAAATTGGGCGGATCTTATCTGCATTACCTGATGTACCAAATGAATTATAACGATCTACACAGATTTGCTTCATCGCTTCAACTGTTTCACCAAAGAATTTACGCGGATCAAATTCGCTTGGTTTTTCAGCCATCATACGACGCATCGCACCTGTAGATGCTAAACGCAAATCGGTGTCAATATTAATCTTACGAACACCATGCTTGATTGCTTCAACAAGCTGTTCCACAGGCACACCGTAGGTTTCCTTGATATCACCACCATACTGGTTAATCACAGCCAACCACTCTTGTGGTACAGAGCTTGAACCATGCATTACAAGATGCGTATTTGGTAACGCAGCATGAATTTCTTTAATGCGATCAATTGCCAAGATATCGCCTGTAGGTGGACGAGTAAACTTGTACGCACCATGTGAAGTACCAACAGCAATTGCCAAAGCATCTACATTCGTATCAGCGACAAATTGAGCTGCTTCTTCAACAGAAGTGAGTAATTGAGAATGATCCAGCACACCTTCAGCACCAACACCATCTTCTTCACCAGCCATACCAGTTTCAAGGCTACCTAAGCAACCAATCTCACCTTCAACTGAAACACCACACGCATGTGCCATTGCGACAACACGACGAGTAACATCAACATTATAGTCATATGATGTTGGAGTCTTACCATCAGCACCCAATGAACCATCCATCATCACAGAGCTAAAGCCCAATTGAATAGAACGTTGACAGACATCAGGACTCGTCCCGTGATCTTGGTGCATTACCACAGGAATATGTGGCCATTCTTCAATAGCTGCCAAAATCAAATGACGTAAGAAAGGTGCACCTGCATATTTACGTGCACCTGCCGAAGCTTGCACAATAACAGGTGAATTCGTTGCATCAGCAGCGAGCATAATTGCACGCATTTGTTCTAAATTGTTTACGTTAAACGCTGGTACGCCGTAGTTATGTTCTGCAGCGTGATCCAAGAGCTGGCGCATTGAGATGAGTGCCATAATATCCTCCCAGGTAATGCGCCATATTCTACATGTTGATTTACTTCAATTCAGCAACTAATCAATGGATTTCCGCAAAAATCATGAATCTTTTGTGTAATTTAGCAAATGAAAGCCTTTCAAAATAAAAAAAGACTAAATTAAGAAAAAATTTAGTCTTTTTAAATGTTATGTGAATATCAAAAAATCTTGTTTAGGCTTAACAATATCCATCTAAACGCGTTAAAGGTAACTTTTTACCAATCGCTTTTTCAATTTCTGGCAAATAGAAAGCATCATCTTCCGATAAGAAACTAATACTAACACCTTGAGCACCAGCACGACCTGTACGACCAATTCGATGTACATAATCATCAGACTGCTCTGGCAAAGTAAAATTCACCACATGCGATACGCCGTCAACGTGAATACCACGACCAGCAACGTCTGTTGCGATCATAATATTATGCTTACCTTGTTTGAACTGGTCGAGCATCTTCAATCGTTTATCTTGAGCGATTTCACCAGATAACATGCCAACCTTATAACCATCACGCTTAAGATGATCATACAAACGGCGAACCTGATCTCGGCGGTTCGCAAAGATCATGACTTTATCAATCGGTTCATCACGCAGAATATCTTGCAGAAGCTTGTACTTGTCTTTTTTCTCCACCACATACACACGCTGCTCAACATCCACATTGGTTTTCTGCTCAGGCTCAATCTCAACCGTAACAGGTTCAAACAACCATTGGCGTGCAAGATTGAGGACATCGTAGCTAAACGTTGCCGAGAACATCAATGTTTGACGCTGTTCCTTAAATGGGGAATAACGCACAATACGTTTTACTGAAGGTATAAAACCCATATCCAGCAAACGATCCGCCTCATCAATCACTAAAAATTCAATTTTATCAAGCCAGACTTCTTTTTGCTCCACAAAATCAATCAGTCGCCCAGGAGTCGCAACAATAATATCGACAAAATTCTTGTCCAGCATTTTCTTTTGCTTGTCAAAATCAACACCACCAAGTAGAGTGACAAGATGTAAGTTTGAAAATTTTGTTAAAGCTTGTGCATCACTCTCAATCTGTAGTGCTAACTCACGTGTAGGAGCCAGAATCAGCGCACGTGGTTCGCCACGAAAACGTTGTTCTTGTAGCGGATTATTTAATAGATCATTGATCACACTAATCAAAAAGGCTGCTGTTTTACCTGTGCCAGTTTGCGCTCGACCAATGGCATCATGCCCTGCTAATGTATATTTCAAAACCTTTTGTTGAATTGGGGTCATTTGTGTAAAACCCAAAGCATCAATTGCTTTCTTCAACTGCGGATGTAAATTTAAGGTTTCAAAACCAGATGTCATATATGCTCTCGAACCATCAATGATCAAAAGAAAGTGGCATTATAAACAAAAACGCCCCAAATAACATTGGAGCGTTTTTATATTGCGTTAAAGCAACAAATTAGTCTAAAGGCTGAACGTTTTCAGCTTGGAAACCTTTTTGTCCTTGAACTACGCTGAATTCAACACGTTGGCCGTCACGTAAAGAACGGTGACCGTCACCCATAATTGCGCGGAAATGAACAAATACGTCATCACCACCATTACGTTGAATAAAACCAAAGCCTTTAGTGTCATTAAACCACTTTACTACGCCTTGTTCACGAGCTGTCATAAGTCAATCCTCAGATATTGAAAGATAAGGACCTTCCGGTGTTGCAAACAGCAGAGCCAACAAGGTTTTAAAATATTTATAATTTCAAAGCTTGTAATCATTCTGTAAAACTATCAACAATTTCCGGTTACATCCATTTGTTATAGGTTTTTTAACGATCTTATCGTATAGCATACATCCTAAAACGCATCGAGCTTAACATGGGTTCATGATAATTAATAGATTTATTTTGAGTTATTTCCAATGTTTCTATCTGTTTTTTTCAATAATTTAGCAGTTTTCAAGCGCTTTTTTTAGTATAAAAATGCACTGCTTTATTGCCATAAAACGAGAAACAATTTTAGATAAAATTAATCAGAAAAGAAAATCAAAGCGATTCATTTGCATTCAACGCTATTGAGCTAGTTATTAGGTTTAAAAAACATTCACAACCATTTTTAAGATTAAAAGCTCAAAAGAGAAAAACCGAATTAATATAACTTCCCAAATAATTCAGAGTAAATCCTCAGTAATCACCATATAAATTTGTTAAAATCATATCGAACTCAATTTATTAAAACTTTATGACCCAAATATCCGCATGCCCTGAAGTGATTGATGCACTTGGGCAACCCTGTCCAATGCCACTATTGATGTTGAAACGTGCTCTAAAAAAAGCTGAAGGATCTAAACAGTATTTATTGAAATCATCTGATCCACATAGTGAAATTGATGTAACACGATATTGCCAAATCCAGCAACTTCAATGCCAGACACAAAAAATTTCAGAGAATGAGTTTCACTATTTAATTGAATCTATGTAATTCTTTGATAAACTCTAGCTAAAGATAAACTAGATAACTTTACATTTTTATACTCAAATTTCCTTAGTGATGAAGAACATTCGCATTAAGATGAAATTGTTGACTTAAATACCATCCTATAAGGAGACTCCATGACTACTGACAGCAGCAATCAATTGATGCCCCTGTCATTGTCTGCGCCAGGTGTAAATCTTGGTGCATATATCAGTACTGTCAATCAAATTCCAATTCTAACGGCCGAGCAAGAAAAAGAACTTGCTGAACGTTATTATTATGACCAAGATCTTGATGCTGCCAAACTATTGGTAATGTCACACCTACGTTTTGTCGTACATATTGCACGTAGCTATGCAGGTTACGGATTGCCACAAGGCGATCTTATCCAAGAAGGTAACCTTGGATTAATGAAAGCGGTCAAACGCTTCGATCCAAATATGGGTGTTCGCTTAGTTTCTTTTGCAGTGCACTGGATTAAAGCTGAAATTCATGAATATGTGATTCGTAACTGGCGTATTGTCAAAATCGCAACGACCAAAGCACAACGTAAATTATTCTTTAATTTACGTAGTCTTAAAAAATCAAGCAAACGACTCACATTAGAAGAAGCGAAATCAATTGCCAATGATTTGAATGTGACACCAGAGCAAGTGCTCGAAATGGAAGGTCGCCTAACCGCTTATGATGCTGCTTTTGAAGCTCAAGGTGATGATGACGACGATACCCCACATACAGCTCCTGCACTTTATCTTGAAGATAATCGATACGACCCAGCTCGACTGATTGAAGAAGAAGATTATGAAGAGCAAAGTAGTTCTGCCTTACACGAGGCAATGGAACAGCTTGATGATCGCTCTCGTAATATCTTGCAACGCCGCTGGTTAGATGATGATAAATCGACTTTGCATGAACTGGCTGCAGAATATAACGTTTCAGCAGAACGTATTAGACAGCTTGAAAAGAATGCAATGGAAAAAATCAAAACTGCCATGTCTGCAAGCTAAAATCGAATCAAACACAAGGGCTTTAATGCCCTTTTGTTTTATCTGGCTTTGTTTAAGCACCCGAATATGTTAAGTTTGTTCATCAAATTTCCAGTTCCATTATCATTATGTGGATAGCTATCTCGGCGCTTAATCTTGCACTTGCAGTTATGTTGGGTGCTTTTGGTGCTCATGGACTCAAATCTTTTGCAACCCTAGAACAACTCGCTTGGTGGGGTACAGCAACTCAATACTTTTTCTATCATGCAATTGGTTTGCTTATCTTAGGCGTCCTGCATAAAACCACAGCAACATTTCCAATAAAAATTCCTTTTATTTTGATCCAAATTGGTATCATCTTTTTCTGCGGTTCATTGTACATTATGGCGCTCGGTCTACCGCGTATTTTAGGTGCGATTACACCGATTGGCGGTGCGTTTATGATAGCGGGCTGGCTGTTACTCGCATGGCAAGCAATCAAGCATGCGAAATAAGGATTAATCATGCACATCTATTTAAATGGCGAGTCAATCGACACGTCTTGTGAAAACCTACAGCAATTGATTCAGAATTTAGCCTTAGAAGGCAAACGTTTTGCTGTAGAGAAGAACCAACAGATTATTCCGAAAAGTAGACTTGAGCAAACGACAATTGCTCCTGAAGATCGTATTGAAATTATCCAAGCTGTTGGTGGCGGCTAATCGGCTAAAAATGGAGTAAGCCCATGCAAGATTCCCCTTTAATTATTGGTTCTCGTACTTTCCAATCTCGTTTATTGGTCGGAACTGGTAAATATAAAGATCTCAATGAAACTGATTTAGCCATTCAAGCCAGTGGTGCTGAAATTGTCACAGTGGCAATTCGTCGTGTCAACATCGGTCAGCATGCCGATCAACCAAATCTACTTTCTGTGATTCCACCTGAGAAATACACAATCCTGCCAAATACCGCAGGTTGCTTTGATGCAGATAGCGCGATTCGGACTTGTATGCTAGCTCGTGAACTGCTTGATGGTCACAATTTGGTGAAGTTAGAAGTCCTTGGTGATGAAAAAACTTTATATCCAAATGTCACTGCAACGCTTAAAGCAGCGCAAACCTTGATTGATGATGGCTTTGAAATCATGGTCTATACCTCAGACGACCCTATTGTTGCGCAAGAACTTGAAAGTATGGGCTGTGTTGCCATCATGCCTTTAGGTAGCTTGATCGGTTCTGGTCTTGGTATTTTGAATCCACATACTATTTCCATCATCAAAGAAAATGCCAAAGTCCCTGTTTTAGTGGATGCAGGTGTGGGTACTGCCAGTGATGCTGCAATTGCAATGGAATTGGGTTGCGACGGCGTATTAATGAATACAGCGATTGCGGCTGCTCAAAATCCAATTTTAATGGCTTCAGCGATGAAGAAAGCGGTTGAAGCAGGTCGTGAAGCATTTTTAGCAGGTCGTATGCCACGTAAGCGTATGGCCAATGCAAGCTCACCTGAAACAGGATATTTTTTCAAGTAAGAGAAAGAAGGGACTAAATAAGTCCCTTCTCTATTTGTATTAATCACTATTTGCTTAATGCAATAATTATATGGATAAGACCAAATTCTTTAAAAACCACTCATTTGTACAATATTTTTTGAGATAAAATGATTTATTGTTCCTAGAATTATCAATAAGTTATCAATCTAAATTTTAAGCACTAGATAGAAGAATACTGACTTTTTACTTATAGTTTTTTAGTAAAACCATAGAGATAAGATCTTTTTTTACACAAAAAGATTCTGTATTTTTAAATAAAATACTTTTAAAAACATTATTTTAATTTTTATGGTATTTTTAAAGTAATTCGTTCATCAAAAAAATTTAAAAAAATACAGTGCTTAGGTATAGAATACGGCGCTTGTTTAACCTTAAACCACATATAGGTTTATAAGGCTTTTATATGTTTAATTTATTGTCTCGCTTGAGCTTAGTCAGCAAAATTATTATTGCTATTTTTTTAGGGATTGGCGTAGCTTTGCTTTTTCCTAACTTTACACCTTATTTGAGTTTATTAGGTGAATTGTTTATTAAAGCATTAAAGTCGGTTGCCCCGATTCTTGTTTTTGTTTTAGTGCTTGCTTCGATTGCTAATTTCAAAGTTGGGCAAAACTCAAACTTAAAACCTGTTATGATTTTGTATGTGGTTGGAATGCTACTCGCAGCATTTAGTGCTGTTGTAGCAAGTATTGCCTTCCCAAGTCAGCTATTTCTTAATTTATCAACTCAACCAGCTCTACAAGCACCCGGTAGTTTGGCTGAAATTTTAAAGAACTTATTATTAAGCTTTATTGCCAATCCTGTACAAGCGATTAGTGAAGCCAACTTTATTGGTATTTTGGCCTGGGCAATCGGCTTAGGTTTAGCATTACGTCATAGTTCTGAGACTACGAAACAAGTGCTTACTGATGTAGCTGATGCAGTGAATAAAATTATTCACACCGTGATTAGTTTTGCCCCCGTTGGAATTTTTGGCTTAGTCGCAGTCACTTTTGCGGACGCAGGTTTAGCAACTTTATCTAGCTATGCACATTTGTTAATTGTACTAATTGGAACAATGCTTTTTGTTGCATTAGTGATTAATCCAATTCTAGTCGCATTGACGATGCGAGCAAACCCTTACCCATTAGTGTTTAAATGTTTAAAAGAAAGTGGAATTACAGCATTTTTCACACGTAGTTCTGCTGCCAATATTCCTGTGAATCTGGATTTAGCGCAACGCTTAGGTGTAAATGAAGCAACTGCAAGTGTATCTATTCCACTTGGAGCAACAGTCAATATGGCGGGTGCAGCGGTTACAATTACAGTATTAACGCTTGCTACTGTTCATACATTAGATATTCATGTTGATTTAAGCACGATGATTATCCTTTCAGTCGTTGCAACCGTTTCAGCATGTGGTGCATCAGGTGTTGCAGGTGGGTCATTACTGCTTATCCCTGTTGCTTGTAGTTTATTTGGTATATCATCTGAAATTGCGATGCAAGTAGTTGCGATTGGTATGATTATCAGTGTATTACAGGATTCGACTGAAACTGCGCTGAATTCGTCAACTGACGTTTTATTTACTGCTGCTGTAGATTTCCGAAACCGAAAAAACTAGTAGATTGTTATGCCCTTACAGCGTTTACCAAACTGGATTCAACTTGGTGCTTTTTTACTCGCACTAAATGCTGGTATGGTTAACGTATTGGGGCTATTTACTGTTCTACATCAATCAGTTTCACACATGACTGGCAACGTCAGCATGCTCGCAATGAGTTTGCTAGAATGGCAACCAGAGCATTTTATTTATCTCAGTTTAGTAGTTTTATGCTTCGTGATTGGATCGTTTTACAGCGGTCTCATTCTTGGGGATAGCAATGTCTCTTTTGGTCATCATTACGGTTTCCCACTTAGTTTAGTTGCTGCATTTCTATTTTTAACTTGGCTTTTGTTACCTTACTTCCCGCGCTATGGTTTGTTGTGGGCATGTGTCGCCATGGGCGTACAAAATGCGATGGTCAGTCACTATAAAGGTGCAATTATCCGTACAACACATTTATCAGGCGTTTTAACGGATATTGGTTTAACCTTAGGTTATAAAGTTCGTGGTCTAAAAATAGAAAATAGGCGTATTTTTTTACACTTGCTCATCTTTCTAGGATTTTTTATCGGTGGGCTTATTGCGAGTTTGCTTTATCCTTATTTAGAATTACAAACTTTTCTAATACCAGCAAGTTTAAGTCTGACTATGAGTATAGCTTACTGGGTAATTTACTTTCGCTCTTCATCAAATTCGGATTGAATTATGGTTAAAAATGCATTACAAGCTCAGTTACTCAAAGCGGGTTTGGTCGATAATAAAAAAGCCAAAAAATTAACCAAACAGGTGCAACATGAACAACGCACTGGACAACATGATGATGCCTCATTAAAAGCTGAAATTGATCGAGTGAATCAAGAGAAATTAGCCAAAGACCAAGCACTGAATTTAGAAAAACAAAAGGTTTTAGAAGAAAAGGCGCTTAAAGCTTCAATTATTCAAATGATCAAGCAACATAAAATTTTGCAAACAGAGGGTGATGTTACCTATCAATTCATTGATGAGGGGAAAATCAAAAAGGTTTATCTTTCACAACAAGTTTATAATGCGTTAGTGACGGGTTCTTTAGTTATTGCTAAAGATCAAGATAAATATGCTTATCTCCCCAAAGCTCTTGCAGAAAAAATTGATCAAAAAATGCAAGGATTTATTCTAGTTAACAATAATACTGAGAAAAATGATCAAGTAACTGATGAAGAAGATCCATACGCCGCTTATGTCATTCCAGATGATTTAATGTGGTAAATCACACCTCATTAATGTAATACAATCTTACAGATCGTATTCAAAATGTGATCAACTCATCATAATATCTTTTAACACCTTACAATTAACAAAGTGAAAATTGTAAGGTGTTTTGATTTGAATTATTTAAGTTTTATTAGCGAAATTAGAAGTGAATTAAGCCAATACCCTTGGTTAGAAATGCTCATTTCATTCGCAATTTTGATTTTTCTAGCGGCTTTAGCAAATTTTATTGCCAAAAGAATTATTGTACGTGGTATCCGCCATATCATTACTAAGCTTAAGTCACCCCATCAATCAATTTTTGCCCAACACAGCGTTACACGTCGATTTGCAAATATCGTTCCTGCGATAGTCATCATGAATGGAATCAGTGCAGTTCCCCATCTTCCATTAAAAGTAATTACATTAATACAAATGGGAGCGCAGGCATTTATTTTTCTCACGCTTGCTTTATCAATTAGTGAAGCACTGAATATTTTTAACTTAGTGTATCAACGCAATCCAAAATCGAGAAATAAACCCATCAAAGGTTATTTACAGCTGATCAAACTGATTTTATTCGTTGTCTGTGGTCTTATGATTTTAGGTACTTTTCTTAAAAAAGATGTGTTTACTTTACTCGCAGGCTTCGGTGCAATGGCAGCAGTTCTCATGCTGGTCTTCCAAAATACGATCCTCTCTTTAGTCGCAAGTGTACAAATTGCCTCTTATGATATGGTTCGCATTGGAGACTGGATTGAGATGCCCTCTTTAAATGCGGATGGCGATGTGATTGATATGTCTCTGCATACAGTGACCGTACAAAATTTCGATAAAACACTGACCACCATTCCGACCAACAAACTTGTCACTGATACATTTAGAAACTGGCGTGGTATGAGTAATTCAGGCTGCCGTCGTATTAAACGTTCGATATTTCTTGATCAAAGTAGTGTTCACTTTATGACTGATAGTGAACAGCGAAAATTAAAAGACTTTTTACTTTTAGACCATTATCTTGATGCAAAACAAGATGAAATTAATAAGTTTAATGATCATTTAAGCAATCAATCAGAATGCAACCAACGTCGTTTAACCAATGTGGGAACATTCCGTGCTTATGTAGAGTTCTATTTACGCCAACATCAAGGTATTGCGCAGAATCAAACTATTTTAGTTCGTCAACTACAACCCACTAGTGATGGTCTACCTTTAGAAATTTATGCATTTACAAATACGACAGCATGGGCATCTTACGAAGCAATTCAATCTGATATCTTCGATCATTTAATTGCAATTATTCCTGAATTTGGTTTGAGAATTTATCAAGCACCGTCAGGATATGATTTTAAAAACTATTTACCTGTTAAAGATGCTCAAATCTAATGTGAACTAAGTTTTAAGGCTTTGCTTTTTTCAATACTAAAGCCTTAGAGTATTCAAATAGAAAAACCTTTAAACCTAATTTCCCAAAATTTTCTATGAAACCTTAAAATGTGTAGATAATGCAGTTTTATTCTTATCGGTTGAGTATCTAAAAAATTTTTGCAATAAACTAAGATAAGGAATCAGAAAGTACACATGTGCTTTATCTATGGTTGAATAAGCCACACCTAATTAATGTTTCTGTTTAAAGGCTTCTAGGGTTAACCAGCCGTTTGCGGAATGCCTTTTGACCCGATTGTAATAAATCTCAATATAGTCAAACAAGACAGCATTCGCCTCTTTTCGAGTGGCAAACGCACTACCATGTATCACATGACCTTTCAATGTATCATAGAAGCTTTCTGTCACTGGATTATCCCAACATGAGCAGTGCACTGCGCAAGGCTGCGTGACATACTTTGAATACAGTTATTCGTTAAAAAAGCATTTAGCCATTTTTACATCTCCAAAGTTAGCATTACGTTAGCTTTAGAGGGACTATGTGTACATTATTTTGGCTAGGATCACTTATGATGTGTGCTGAATTAGCAGGAGACCCTCACTTGGGAGACTCTAGGTGTTTAGTCCCAGATTTTAATGGTGCAATATTCTCGGATAAATGGAAGGAAGCACTATGGGACAAGTTCTACACAGCAGCGCCACAACGACACAGGCAGTGCGTCGAGCAATACAAAATAGTCAAGAGAGCTTAAGAACGCTAGCCAAGCGTTACGGCATCAATCAAAAGACCGTCGCAAAATGGAAGAAACGTACTTCAGTAGATGATCTTACAACCGCGCCAAAGAATCCTCGCTCAAGCGTGTTATCGCCTGAAGATGAGGCGGCAATTGTTGCTTTTCGAAAATGCACTTTGTTGCCGCTAGACGATTGTCTTTATGCATTGCAGCCGAGTATTCCTTATCTGACACGCTCGAGCGGCATGGTATTTCAAGACTGCCTGAGGTGCAAGGTGATCGCCCTGTCAGGAAGCGCTTCAAGAGCTACCCCATTGGTTACTTTCATATCGACATCGCTGAGATGCAAACAGCACAGGGTAAGCTTTATCTCTTCGTTGCCATTGATCGCACTTCCAAGTTCGCGTTCACTGAATTGCATACTAAAGCCAGTAAGATGGCAGCCGCGGAGTTCCTGCGCAATCTGGTTAAGGCTGTGCCCTATAGAATCCATACGGTGCAACAGATAACGGCATCCAGTTCACGAACCGCACCTGTGATCGCTACGCCTCTGAGCACATCTTTGATCGGGTTTGTACTGAATGTGGCATTGAACATCGTCTTACCAAGGTTAAGCATCCATGGACCAATGGACAGGTCGAGCGGATGAACCGAACGATTAAAGAAGCTACTGTCAAACGGTTCCATTACGACGATCACACTCAGCTATGTATTCACCTTGCTGATTTTATTGCTGCATACAACTTCGGTCGCAGACTCAAAACACTCAGGGGCCTGACTCCCTACGAATTCATCTGCAAACAGTGGACAGATGAAACTGAACTTTTTAAGATTGATCCGATCCATCAAATGCCGGGACTAAACATCTAGGCAGCTAACCGATAAAAGTCTTTTGCCATTTGATTTGGTGTCTTAAAATCCAAGCCTTTTTGAATTCTTCGCTGATTATAAAATAACTCTATATATTTTGTAATATCCACTTTGGCTTCTTCCCTTGTTTTGTAGTTGCGATGATGGACTAGTTCATTTTTGAGTATGCCCTAGAAACTCTCTATCGGTGCATTATCAAAGCAGTCGCCTTTTTTGCTCATTGAACCCTGAAAATCAAATTTCTCAAGTAAGTTTCGATATTCATTACTGCAATATTGGCTGCCTCTGTCTGAATGTACAATAAGATCTTTAGCAGGTTTCTGATTGCGAATAGCCATATTCAATGCATCACAAACAAGCTTGGCTGTCATGCACTCATTTAAGCTATAGCCAACAACCTGTTTCGTGTAAAGATCTTTGACAGCTGCCAAGTACAACCAGCCCTCAGCCGTCCAAATGTAGGTAATGTCACTCGACCACGCAAGATTAGGCTTCGTCATTGAAAACTGTTGCTTGAGTAAATTGTCATAAATAGAACGGTTGTGATCACTGTTCGTGGTTCTTTTGAAACGCTTATGGCGCTTACAATACAACTGATTTGATTTTTTTATTTGGCGCACAGCATACGTACTTATTTTGATACCTTGCGCTTGTAAATGCTTGGTTAATCGAACATAGCCATAGCTTTGTTTGGTTTCTTCATGGGCTATTTTGACCAAAATTGTCTGCTGATTTCGCTGAATTGATCTTTTACTCATGCCTCGCTTTAGCCAATCATAAAAGCGAGAAATGGATACACGAAGTAATCGAGCCATTAAAATAATCGGAAATAAGTGGCTTTGCGATTTCATATAGGCGTACCTCACTGACTTTCTTTTGCAAAGTACGCTGCTGCCTTTTTTAAAAATTCACGTTCCATTTCAGCTGTTTTGAGCTGTTGTTTAAGCTTCTTATTTTCTTCGAGTAAGGCGTTTAGATCGGGCGAATACTGTTTTGTGCCTGCTAAAGTTCCAGCCTTTGCTTTGTTATTCCAGTTCGAAAGGGTTTGCATTGAAATGCCAAGTTGTCTAGCGGATTCCGATACATTACCTTGGTTCTCTTCAATGGCTTTTATGGCTTCAGCTTTAAATTCTACGGTGTAAGTCTTCTGTTTCTTGCTCATGGTAAACTTCTAATGAGTATGTATAGCTTACCAAGTTAAACCCTCCTGTTTTTTAAGCACACATCACCAGAGTATATAAGCCGTTCAAACAGAATGTGTATCTCCCTTTACAACCTAGATAACAAAGTTAATCAATCTTCATAATACATCGCACGCTTCTTTGAAAATTTCTCAAGTTGCTTCAGAAAACCTTCGAAGTAATTCTTATCCTTATCTTCAGTACGGTAGCCGGCATATAATGTGCGTCTCAATCCTTGCGGCGACACACAGTCTAAACGACGACTGACAACCCATCCCTTTTGTTCATATTCATTAACGACCCAATCAGGTAAAGCAGCAATACCACGCCCACTGGCAACCAACTGAATTAACATCTGCGTTAAATCAGTCGTTCGAATATGCTTAGGTTGAATATTTGCTGGAATGAATAAATGCGCCATGATATCTAAACGATGTTTATCAACTGGATAAGTAATCAACGTTTGTTCAGCCAAATCTTCAACTAGGATTATTTCTTTACGCACTAATGGATGTGTCGTTGAGAGTACTAACCGTGACTCGTATTCAAAAATCGGAAAGTATTCAATCCCTTTGAGTGCAATTGGATCAGCAGTGATTAATAAATCAAACTCGGCATTTTGCAATAATTCATGCGGATTAGACTCAAAACCCGCTGCAAAATCTAAATCGACATCTGGATATTGCTGGCGATATTGATTTAATAAAGGCATCAGCCAGTCAAAACAACTATGACATTCAGATGAAAAAATAATTCTCCCCGTTTGTCCATGCACGATACGAGTAATATCCGTTTGTGCTATCTGAACCTGAGGCAACACATCATCTGCTAGTCGAAGCAAACGCTCGCCGACATTGGAAAAACTTACTGGACGACTACGGCGATTAACAACTTCTACACCATACCAATGATCAAGTTCTTTTAATTGATGAGAAATTGCTGAAGGAGTTAGGCATAGATCTGTCGCAGCCGCAACCAATGAACCATGCTCACGTAGTGCAATTAATGTTTTTAAATGACGAAGTTCTAACACAACGATCACCACAATTGAATTTAATTCATCCTATCATGTTATTCATGAGTGTGTCTCACTATGAATTTTATTTTATTATTGTTTAATGAGATGAAATGTACTCACAATTAGAATCACGACTATATCGATTTAGGTAGAAATGCAATTTGGATCAGTACTGCAAGCATTGAAAATATTGTAAACAAAGAACTTGATGAAGCTGCAATTTTCTTCAAAGAAAAAGATATTGAGATTCATCATGCAGTATTAGATATTCAAAAAGATGAAATTCATCATCAGAAGATTGCTTCTGAACATGCAGACTTTGATAATAATTTAGCAAAAATTATCAGTTACTTTGCTCAACAGTGTGCATATTTAGCAAAATTTCTTGCCATTTATCTCAAAATATCTGTTCCAACAAAAAAATAATCCTTGCAACTAATAAAGAATGCATAAAATACCATTTGTCAAATTCACTCAATTATTTAAATGTCTTTGTACACGACAAAAAAAGACAACTCATTGAAATAATGGCATAATACTTGTTTTCTGACGACGAATATGATGACACATTTCAATGAGTTACATCTCATCTTAAACAAATATCTAAAGTGGAACAAGTCACATGTAAAATGTTTTACACTGATTATGCTGGCATTAATTGTAAAACAGACATGCAACCTTTCTTCTGCATCTAAAGCCTTACCCATCAAGTGCTTACCACAATCATTTTATCGACGTATACAACGCTTCTTTGCAGATCAGTACTTCGATTATCGTCAAATTTCTCAGTTAATTTTCAATATATTTTCATTCGATAAAGTCCAATTAACTTTGGATAGAACTAACTGGAAATGGGGAAAACGAGATATCAATATCTTGATGTTAGCCATCGTCTATCGTGGAATAGCGATACCTATTGTTTGGACATTGCTCAATAAACGTGGAAATTCAGATACAAAAGAGCGTATTGCTTTGATTCAACGCTTTATCTCCATTTTTGGTAAAGATCGTATTGTGAATGTGTTCGCAGACAGAGAATTTATCGGTGAGAAATGGTTTACATGGTGAATTGAAAATGACATTAACTTCTGTATACGTGTTAAAAAAACTTTATTTTGAACAATCACTTAGCCAGGAATCATAAAATTAGTGATTTATTTCGTCATCTTCAAGTTGGTCAAACTGAATGTCGTAAACGACGTATTTGGGTTGGTCGAGTGAAACTGTATATTAGTGCGTTACGATTAGAAGATGGAGAACTTTTACTTGTTGTTTCTCGTATGTTTAATGCTTCTGCTATTCGTGATTATGCATTACGCTGGGAAATCGAAACCTTATTTAGTTGTCTCAAAGGACGTGGATTCAATCTTGAAAATACTCGTTTAACAGACCCTAGACGAGTCAAGAAATTGATAGCAGTGCTAGCGATCGGTTTCTGTTGGTGCTATTTAACAGGTGAATGGCAACATGATCGAAAAAAAGCGATAAAAATAAAGAAGCATGGACGACTTTCAGTAAGTTTATTTCGATACGGTTTGGACTATGTTCAAATGGCTATTCTACGTTTGATTGGTTTTGGAAAAAAAGAAGAATTTAAGAAAGTGCTCGCAATTTTAAGAAAGAAAAAGCCTGATAGGACAAGGGCCCTATGAAATTTGTCGTGTACAGAGGTTCTGATTAAAACAGTTGTTAAATTTATCTCCTCAACCTAATTTCTCTCTTTTTCTAGTGATTTTCTCCTTGGCAGTTGGTAGTTTCTGTATTGGAACGACTGAATTTGTTGCTATGGGGTTGATTCAAGAAATCGCTACTGATTTAAATGTCTGTGTTCCACATGCAGGCTATTTCATTAGCGCCTATGCGCTTGGTGTTATGGTTGGTGCACCAATTATTGCAATTTTAGGAGCTAAAGTACCGCGTAAAACGCTATTACTGGGATTAATGCTATTTTATGGTTTGGCAAATGCGGCAACCGCCTTTGCCACCACACCAGAAGCTATGCTGATATCCCGTTTTATTGCAGGCTTTCCTCATGGTGCTTATTTTGGTGTAGCCGCATTAGTTGCAGCCGAATTGGCAGGAAAACAACGTAGAGCAACTGCGATTGCACAAGTAATGATGGGACTCACGCTTGCAAATGTGATTGGGGTTCCTATTGCAACTTGGCTTGGTCAGCAATTTGGTTGGAAATCTGGTTTTGAGTTTTCTGCCGTGATTGCCTTTATTACTTTAATCGGTGTCAGCCTTTTCATTCCCAATATTCCACTACAAAAGTCAGCCAGTATTAGAGCGGAATTGGCAAGTCTAAAAAACATCAATATGTGGCTAACGCTTGCAGTGGGTGCAGTTGGTTTTGGCGGCATGTTCTCTGTTTATAGTTATGTATCTCCAATTTTAACTGAATATACACACGCCGATATTCGTATCGTCCCGATTGCGCTAGCCATTTGGGGTGTTGGTATGGTGATTGGAGGTCTCGTTTCAGGCTGGCTAGCAGATAAAAGCCTATTTAAAACGATGATTGGAATTTTGGTGAGTTCTGCACTCGCCTTTGTACTTGCAAGTTTTATGATGTCTAATCTCTATACTGCGATTACAGCCTTATTTCTGATTGGTTTCACTGTGATTGGATTAGGTGGCGCATTACAAACACATTTAATGGACATCGCAGGCGATGCACAAACATTAGCGGCATCATTAAATCATTCTGCATTTAATTTAGCCAATGCCTTAGGCGCATTTCTTGGAGGATGGGTACTTAACCATAATATGGGTTGGTTAGCACCGATCTGGGTAGGTTTTGTTTTAAGCCTAGGTGGTTTGGCAATTCTGCTCATTGCACTGGCGTATGCAAAATACTCACAGAAAAATGAATCTATCGTTTCTTAATGACAGATTCATGCATTGATTAAGATCAATTCATCAGCTTTGCAATTTGTCGGTCATGCCATTTGGACAGCAATAGCAAGGCAGTTATTACTCCAATTAAGGCAAAAAACATATCAGACTGGGTATCCCATTCATATCCTTGTGTACCAAGAAACTCTTGCGCACCTTGTCCAAGCGCTAATGCAGCTGCCCATTCAATCAATTCATAAGTCGCACTAATGGCTAGCACAATACAGATCACAATAAAACTAAGCATTTTCCCTTTGGCTAAAATCTGATGTCGAATCAAAATTTCCCGTGCAGCAATGGCAGGCACAAAACCTTGCATAAAATGTCCAATCTTGTCATAAGGATTTCGATCCAAACTGAACCATTGAGCGATCTCAAAACCTAAAGGTACACGTGCATAGGTATATGCCCCACCGACGATTAAAACAATGGCGTGCAAGAAAATTAAGCTATACAAAAGATTGGTGAGCGGAAATGTTTTATAGGTGTAAATCAATAATGGAACAATAATTAAGACAGGCAAAACCTCCATCACCCATGTACCACGGTCAAATGGATGAATACCTGAAATGATTAAAATCAACATAAGAATAAATGCCGCACAACACAACATCAGTTTTTGACTCATATAATCTCCTCTAATTTTATTATTTTGTCTTAACATGACTCGATTCTTAAAATTGATCCTCAACTCTATTTTTCATTAAACTTGACCTTTGTACACGACAAAAAAAGATAACTCATTGAAATAATGGCATAATACTTGTTTTCTGACGACGAATATGATGACACATTTCAATGAGTTATATCTCATCTTAAACAAATATCTAAAGTGGAACAAGTCACATGTAAAATGTTTTACACTGATTATGCTGGCATTAATTGTAAAACAGACATGCAACCTTTCTTCTGCATCTAAAGCCTTACCCATCAAGTGCTTACCACAATCATTTTATCGACGTATACAACGCTTCTTTGCAGGTCAGTATTTTGATTATCGTCAAATTTCTCAGTTGATTTTCAATATGTTTTCATTCGACAAAGTGCAACTGACTTTAGATAGAACCAATTGGAAATGGGGAAAACGAGATATCAATATCTTGATGTTAGCCATCGTCTATCGTGGAATAGCGATACCTATTGTTTGGACATTGCTCAATAAACGTGGAAATTCAGATACAAAAGAGCGTATTGCTTTGATTCAACGCTTTATCTCCATTTTTGGTAAAGATCGTATTGTGAATGTGTTCGCAGACAGAGAATTTATCGGTGAGAAATGGTTTACATGGTGAATTGAAAATGACATTAACTTCTGTATACGTGTTAAAAAAACTTTATTGTGACCAATCACTTAGCCAAGAATCATAAAATTAGTGATTTATTTCGTCATCTTCAAGTTGGTCAAACTGAATGTCGTAAACGACGTATTTGGGTTGGTCGAGTGAAACTGTATATTAGTGCGCTACGATTAGAAGATGGAGAACTTTTACTTGTTGTTTCTCGTATGTTTAATGCTTCTGCTATTCGTGATTATGCATTACGCTGGGAAATCGAAACCTTATTTAGTTGTCTCAAAGGACGTGGATTCAATCTTGAAAATACTCGTTTAACAGACCCTAGACGAGTCAAGAAATTGATAGCAGTGCTAGCGATCGGTTTCTGTTGGTGCTATTTAACAGGTGAATGGCAACATGATCGAAAAAAAACGATAAAAATAAAGAAGCATGGACGACTTTCAGTAAGTTTATTTCGATACGGTTTGGACTATGTTCAAATGGCTATTCTACGTTTGATTGGTTTTGGAAAAAAAGAAGAATTTAAGAAAGTGCTCGCAATTTTAAGAAAGAAAAAGCCTGATAGGACAAGGGCCCTATGAAATTTGTCGTGTACAGAGAAACTTGACAATAAACTTGAGGTTTATTCGGATAATTTTTCACCACAATGCGGACAGTAATGATATTTCTTTTTTTCCTGTTGCTGATCTTCAAGCAGCTTCTCCCTAACCAATTGGATGATAATTTCATGGGTCTGCTCTTTTGGTAAACCCACTTTTTTCCGAATTCGTTCAATTTCAACTTGGTCATGCAACAAGTCCAGCCCTTTGGCTTGCAGAACTTCCCGAAACTCCTGTTCCAGTCTTTGATTGCGCTGGTTTAATTCATTTGCAAGACCTGAAGCCAAAATACCTGCAGGCAAAGCTGCAATACCAACACCTAGAATAGTAATAAACGCACCTAGTATTCGACCTAAATTGGTTACAGGTGTTACATCACCATAACCCACTGTTGTCAATGTAACAACCGCCCACCACATAGCTTGTGGAATCGAACTAAACGCTTCTGGCTGAGCTTTATTTTCAACGACATAGATTGCTGATGCAGTCATGACAATCATAATCACTAAAATAAAAATAACTGCTTGGAAAGAACCTTTTTCTCGTTGAATTACCCTTAATAATATCTGTAATGAAACAAAATATCGGGTCAGTTTGAGCAAGCGGAATAAACGTAGAACTCGTAAAAAACGCAAATCGATATGAACAAAGAAGTTCAAGTACGCAGGTAAAATCGCCATTAGGTCAATAATCGCCCCGCCACTTTTCATCCAACGAATACGCTGCTTCCATGCAGCCTCGTCTGGATTTTTTTCGACGATACTCCATAATCTTAATAAATACTCTCCACTAAAAATCAGGATTGAGATATTTTCAAACAAATCAAAATAAGGTTGGTACAGCTTATAGATTTCATTAATCGATTCAAGGAGAACAGCAGCAACATTACCAATAATGAGAATAATTAATAAATAGTTAATACAAGCACTTATTGTACTTTTGTAGTCATCATTATGAAGATTATTATAAATAAAAAGTCGCAACCGTTGCCATGAAAGTTGAGCCATATCGTACAGATCATGATGTAAACTAAGCTAAAAATGTAACACGTTGCTTAACGATTTGATAAGTGATTTTGAGCAAAGACAATAATTTTACTTATCAATCAAAATAACGCTCTTTACACAAAATTACCTTTGAACTTTTCTGTTTGACTTTTAATAATCAATCTTTAATGAAAATTTCTTAAATGCTCATTTATAAACAACTATAAATTTTATTAAACCCATGACAACAAAGGGAATTCACGTGGGATTCAAGCCTATTCCAACCCTTATTTCTTTATTCATTTCGCTCCTCATATGGTTCATTATTCCAGTTCCTTCAGGTGTCGACCCGAATGCATGGCATTTGTTAGCCATATTTGTCGGTGTGATTGCTGCGATTATTTGGTTGATCGGTATTTCAATCATGATTTCCAAAGGTTTGCAAAAAACTGGATTGGGTGCACGCTTAGGCTATTTATTTATCGCGGTTTGGGGCAAGAAAACCATTGGTATTGGGTATAGCATGGTGCTGTCTGAACTGCTTCTTGCACCAGTAACACCTAGTAATACAGCTCGTGGTGTTAGGATTATTCATCCAATTGTACGTGCGATTTCCACCAGTTATGATTCAGACCACGCCAAAGGTACTGAAGGCCGAATGGGGAAATATTTAGCTTTGGGGAACTACCAAGCCAATCCAATTACTTCTGCGATGTTTATTACCGCAACCGCCCCTAACCAGTTGGTGGTTGATCTGGTCGCGAAAGCAACCAACAATCAGATTTCCTTGAGTTGGAGTACATGGGCGCTGGCGATGTTATTACCCGGTTTAATTGCCTTAATCATCATGCCTTTGATTATGTACTGGATGTATCCACCTGAAGTCAAAGAAACACCCAGTTCAGCTCAGTTTGCGAAAACCAAGCTAAAAGAAATGGGCCCTGTCTGCAAAATGAAATCATTATGCTGGGTGTATTTGGGATTTTAGTGCTGTTATGGGCAGGCATCCCTGCCATGATCTTCAGTTCAGCTTGGGCGGTTGACCCCACCACAACTGCCTTTATTGGTTTGGGCTTACTGTTAATTACTGGTGTACTGACTTGGGAAGATATCCTGACGCAAAAAAGCGCGTGGGATACCATCACTTGGTTTGCTGCTTTGGTGATGATGGCGACTTATTTAAATAAACTCGGTTTAATCACGTGGTTCTCAGGTGTAATAGAAACTGGGATTGGTCATTTAGGTCTCAGCTGGATGCCTGCCTGTTTATTACTGATGCTCGCTTATCTATATGCACACTATATGTTTGCCAGTACCACCGCACATATCACTGCGATGTTTGCCGCCTTCTATACGGCGGGACTAGCACTAGGCGCACCACCGATGTTGTTTGCCTTAATGATGGCAGCAGCTTCGAGCATCATGATGACCTTAACCCATTATGCAACGGGTACATCACCTGTGGTGTTCGGATCGGGTTACACCACACTCGGTGAATGGTGGAAAGCTGGTTTTGTCATGAGTGTCGTCAATATCATCATCTTTGTGGTGATTGGCGGACTGTGGTGGAAAGTGTTGGGTTATTGGTAGAATTGTTTTAGTTTTAAAAAAGCCCCTTATGATGGGGCTTTTTCATATATTTATTTTAAAAAGCACTAAATTACATCTACTTAATTAATCGCTCTTGATATCATAAACCCAATTGCGTGCTTGTTGGTCTGTTGTCGTTTCGCACACGTAATAATCTTGATCCCATCAGTCTTGATGGAAGATTTCCTTTTTGTGGTAGGTTACTGGTTTGTCATTTTCGATACAAACAAAGCTGTCACCTTGGTCTTTAACAGCAGAACCGTTAAGAAATCCACCAATACATAAGAAACGGGATTGTTTGGGCATTTTACGCTCCCCCCTTTTCCACTGAGAATGTGGATTTTTTCAATTTTCTATTTTTAAGCCAATCTTTATATGAGTCATAATCCCCATTCACACTTAACATTTTATCCAGACATGCCTGCATTGTTTCTACACAATATATTCCAGAGCTTTCTAAATATCCTTTTAGAACAGCCTCCTCATAATCTAAAACTATAAAACTTGCTTTATCATAGTTACGTATTTGAGATAAAATTTTCGATATTGGAATAAATCTAATTATTTTGTTATTACCACTTAATACCATACCTACTAATCTTGCTTTACTATTAGCTTCAAAGTTATATATAGTGCCACCGCTCATTCCATTATGATCATAAGTTTTTCCATTAAATATATCTGCACACTTTTCATAATCTATATATGGGTGCCCATATTCATCGAAAAAACACACACCAATATCATGATGACGCTGTAAGTTAGTTGCATGAGAGAAACCCTCTGGGACTACCTCAAATTCAAATAAATTAGCTTCTAATGGATAGCCTGAAGCAGCTAAAAATTGACCTTTAAAAATTTTTTTTGAAGATAAAATTTCAGTACACTCTCCTTTTTGTGTTATATCAACATAATTATCTGGTTCAAAATCTTCATGAGGATTAAATAATTCAATAAAAACTACATCAGTATAATCTTGCCAACCTTTTATTTCAGGAATTAACTCTCCAATAAACCAAACCTTTTTTGGCATTAAAAAATCATTCATACTTTCTACAATTTTTTCTTTACATCTAATCCAAAAAAGTGAGGTATTTTGTAATGGATTTTCAATTATCTCTTTAATTACATGATAAGCAGTTAAAATAAAATATTTACTTTTATATTTCAAAAGTATTCCACTTCCGCCCCCGCTCATATAATCAACATGAAACCCATCATTCCATATATTTGTATTACCTACATAATTAAATAAAAACCTCCTAGATGACATAGCAACTTTTGACTTTGTATTATTTAAAAATTTTACTTTATGATTTTTTTCACCATTTAAAATCTCAAAAAATAAGGGCTGATTAATCAGCCCTTATTTTTAGCTAAATCAACAAATTAAGTCAATTGAGCAGCTTGGATTTTCTTAGTATCAACTTGATCAGCTTCTTTTGTATATTCGCTCATCTTGTCGAAGTTTAAGTATTTGTAGATGTCAGCAGAAGCGCTGTCAATTTGAGACGCATACTGTTGATATTCTTCTGGGCTTGGCAATTTACCAAGAACCGCAGCTACAGATGCAAGCTCAGCAGAAGCTAAGTAAACGTTTGCACCTTGACCTAAACGGTTCGGGAAGTTACGAGTAGATGTCGATACACATGTCGTGTTCGGTGCTACACGTGCTTGGTTACCCATACACAATGAACAGCCCGGCATTTCTGTACGCGCACCAGCACGGCCATAGATGTTATACAAGCCTTCTTCCATCAACTGGTGCTCATCCATACGTGTTGGTGGAGCCAACCATAAACGAGTAGATAATGAACCACCAGGTACTTTGTCAAGTAACTGACCAGCTGCACGGAAGTGACCGATGTTGGTCATACAAGAACCGATGAATACTTCATCAATCTTGTCGCCTTGAACGTCAGAAAGAAGTTTTGCGTCATCTGGATCGTTCGGGCAGCAAAGAATTGGTTCTTTGATGTCAGCTAGATCGATTTCGTAAACTTTTAAGTATTCAGCATCAGCATCAGCTTTTAACAAGCTTGGGTTATCTAACCACTTCTGCATGTTTTCAGCACGACGAGCAAGTGTACGTGCATCGCCATAACCTTCTGCGATCATCCACTTCAACATGGTGATGTTAGAACGTAGGTATTCAGCAACTTTCTCTTCAGAAAGTGTGATTGAACAGCCAGCAGCAGAACGCTCAGCAGATGCGTCAGAAAGTTCAAATGCTTGCTCAACAGTCAAGTCATTTTCCATTTCTGTTAAGTCGATCTCAAGGATACGACCAGAGAAGATGTTTTTCTTACCTTTCTTCTCTACAGTTAAGTCACCAGCTTTGATCGCATAGTAAGGAATCGCATGTACAAGGTCACGTAAGGTGATACCAGGCTGCATTTTACCTTTGAACTTAACAAGTACAGATTCAGGCATATCTAGCGGCATAACGCCAGTTGCAGCTGCGAATGCAACAAGACCAGAACCCGCTGGGAATGAAATACCGATTGGGAAACGAGTATGTGAGTCACCACCAGTACCAACAGTATCTGGAAGTAACATACGGTTTAACCAAGAGTGGATAATACCGTCACCTGGACGTAAAGATACACCACCACGGTTCATGATGAAGTCAGGTAATGTATGGTGAGTTGTTACGTCAACTGGTTTTGGATACGCAGCAGTGTGACAGAAAGACTGCATCACTAAGTCAGCTGAGAAGCCCAAGCACGCTAAGTCTTTTAACTCATCACGAGTCATAGGACCAGTTGTATCTTGAGAACCAACAGTTGTCATCTTAGGTTCACAGTAAGTTCCAGGACGGATACCTTGACCTTCAGGAAGACCACATGCGCGACCTACCATCTTCTGAGCTTGTGTAAAACCTTTACCAGTATCAGCAGGTTGTACTGGAGTACGGAATAAAGTAGAAGGCTCAAGACCTAATTCTTCACGCGCTTTAGCTGTTAAACCACGACCAATAATCAGGTTAATACGACCACCAGCGCGTACTTCGTCTAATAGTACAGGCGTTTTAAGCTCAGCTTCTGCAATTTGTGCACCGTCTTTGAATGCAGTAACTTTTGCAGCAGCATGATCAATTTTCAATACAACTTCGTCGCCCATGTTCATGTTCGCAACGTCGATTTCAACAGGTAATGCACCTGCATCTTCCATTGTATTGAAGAAAATTGGAGCGATCTTAGAACCTAAGCACACACCACCATCTTTTTTGTTTGGAATGTGTGGAAGTTCGTTACCGAAGAACCAAAGTACAGAGTTAGTTGCAGATTTACGGCTTGAACCCGTACCAACAACGTCACCCACGTAAGCAACTTGATTGCCTTTCGCGATCAATTCTTTGATTTGGCTTAATGGACCAACTTCACCTGGTTTTTCAGGGTAGATACCGTCACGCTCGTTTTTCAACATTGCATTTGCGTGTAATGGGATATCTGGACGGCTCCAAGCGTCTTGAGCTGGAGACAAGTCATCAGTATTGGTCTCACCTGTTACTTTAAACACAGTGATTTTGATTTCTTCTGGAACGTCAGCACGGCTTGTGAACCATTCTGCTTCAGCCCAAGATTGTAAAACAGCTTTAGCAGCAGCATTGCCTGCTTTTGCTTTGTCTGCTACGTCATGGAATGCATCAAATACAAGAAGAGTTTTCTTCAATGCTTCTGCAGCTAATTCAGCAAGCTCAGCATTGTCAAGAAGTTCAACTAAAGGAGCAACGTTATAACCACCAAGCATCGTACCTAGTAAGTAAACTGCACGCTCTTTAGTTACAAGTGGAGAAGTTGCTTCGCCTTTTGCTAGAGCAGCCAAGAAAGCAGCTTTAACATATGCAGCTTGGTCAACACCTGCTGGAACACGGTTTTCAAGCAAATCTACTAAAAATGCTTCTTCGCCTGCTGGTGGATTTTTTAATAAAGTTACAAGTTCAGCAGTTTGAGCATCATCAAGCGGCTTCGGTGGGACTCCGAGTGCGGCACGTTCTTCAACGTGTTGGCGGTAAGCTTCTAGCACAGTGTTATTCCTCTTTTTTAAAAAATTACTTGTAAGTTCCAGCTTGCTACAAGCTTTACAAGTAATATGGACAGCAAAATTTTACTAGACTTCGCGTTAAAAGTTAATGCAACTACCGTATTTCTACGTGATGCCCATTATTTTATAGCGAAATGTTCATCTCTTTTGAATACCGCTTTGGTCTTAGATCAAAGCTTAATAAAACAACAAATTACATGCATAAAAAAAGACAACTGATGTGTCTTTCAAATGAACCTATTAAAATGATTTATACTTTGGTAGCTGGTCATGTGGTGTAGCCAAGCATTGTTCAGTAAATTTCTGTTTCAACTGTTCACGTTCTGCATCAGGATTCGCCTTCAGTTGGTCGATTGGCATTGCATATACCGTTTCAATAATTTCAAAGATAAATTTACGTGTTGTTTCATCTTCAATTTTATCTGCATGTTCTTTTGCTTGCTTTTGTTCAATGCCATTTTGACGGTCCAAAGTAATTGAACGCGCTGCATTGCCCACACTGACACAATAACCATGCCACTGTTCTGCGGGAGTTAATTGCTTTTTATCTGCACAACCAACTAGCACCAAACCTATTGCAATCAAAAAAACTTTTTTCATCATCATACTGCGATTAATTTGATGCACACATCATACTGAAAGTTGTTCATTTTGCAAAAAGAAGCGTTTAAATCCGTTTGAGCTGCAATAAAATAATACAAATCATTTACTGCAACGCATGCTATTCCCCATTTTCTGACATTTACCGCCTGTAGAAGAAAGATAGGTTGTGCCTGCAACTAAATTATAAGGTTTACCTTTCGCATCCCAACATCTTACACCATTGCAATTCTTCACAGGGATTAGTGCTTCACTCGCGGCTGTAATGGTTGCATTTGAGGTTGCAGTAGTTGTACGTGTTGATTTCGCTGTTTGTGTCATTACCGTTGGAACATTTTTTTGTTCTTTGTTATTGGCCATGGAAACATTTATTTCACTGGGAGTTGTCACTGTTGTATTTATATTTTTTTTAGTTGGATCAAGTTGAGGATCTTGCTTCTGAGTGGGCGGTGGTGTTGCAGAATAAGTCGTTACTCCTTTCGAATCGACCCATTTATAATACTCTTTTGCATGTGCTTGGATTGTAAAGCTGAGCAATATTAAGCCTATAGTTGCCAAAAGTTGACTTAAAGTGACAGGTTTCATCCACTCTCTCCCAAAAATTTCATTAATCTATATATTTTTCAATAGCTTATTTTTATTTTAGCATATTTTTAAAAATACCCAGCATAAAAAAACCTGCTTTATTTTCATAAAACAGGTTTTCTAAAAAAGCTTTAAAAACGCCAATTATAGAATACGTCAATGGCACGCTCTAAAGATTGACTTGCTTCTAAGTATAAACGGCGATTCATTTGATAACGCAAGGTCAATTTATTTACAGGTGTAAACACGCCTATGCCATAACGAATAAACAGGTCTGGCGTGATATAGCCCGTTAAACTCACTTGAGTGTCATCACCTGTACCCTGTGCATCAAGTGCTAAACCACTGAGACCAAATGTTCGACCAATCTGATTCGTTAATGCTCGTGTACCGCCCAAGCCCATACTGATGCCTGCGGCTGCAATTGTATTATTTACATCAGATTTAAAGCCTTCTGTATTACTTAGGCCGCTACTTCCCTCATTGATACGACCTGTGACCAATGCATTCAATGCTTCTTGTTCAGATAAACCTGCATCATTATAAATTTGAACATTTGGAACGGTTGCTGTCCCAGTCACACGTAAACCAACCATACTACCTTGCACTGATTTATTCGCATCAATATCAAGTGTTGGATTCGCAAGTGGACCGTTAAAACGTGCAATTGCGCGGTTCAAATCTAAGCTTTGACCATAAGCTTCAATCTTCACTTTCTGACTTACACCAATCGCACCATTTGCTCGCATTGCAGTTTCTAAACCACGTTGTGATAAATGCAAGCGACCAACCAATGGAATATTACTTTCAAAACCTTGGAAGATCACTTGATTGCCCAATGTCAGAGTCATATCCGCGCGAATATCCCACGGTTTAGCTGCTTTTAATGTCGCAAGTAAATCTTGCCCTTGCTGTACAACTCGTACATCTGGTGAAATATTTACAACTGGTGCGGTAGTCTCTGGCATAGAAATACGAGCACGTGGTACATCAATCGTTCCTCTTAAACTTAATTGTTGTTTAAATGGGTAAACATCCAAATTTAAATCTGGTTGCACGATTGCGGTAATCATCGGCGCTTGTCGAATTAAAAGATTATCACCTTTCAAACTAAGCGCGAGATGAGGATCTTCTTTCCAATTGAAGCTACCTTTTAATCGCCCAACCCCTTGTCCACTGTTGAACGCACCATCAATACTGGCTGAATCTTGTCGAATAGATGAATAAAGCTGAATGTTGTTTAAATTTACAGGCAGTGAAATCATACTAATTGCGCCATTTTTTAAGCGCATTTCACCTGTAAATTGTGGTTGAGTCAGTGTGCCATTAATTTTTCCAGCCAGTGCAAGCGTGCCCGCCATTGAACGCACATCTTTAATAAATGGCTTGAATACTTTGAGTTGTACATTATCAAAAGCAACTTCACCACGCATTGGCATTCCATTTTGAAATGGATTCACGATCACGTTAGCGTAACCTGTACCAATGTCGGGTGTTTTCATATCCACACGGAATAATAAGCCATCATTGACACTTTTCGCGATTAAGCTCAATTCATCATAGCTGACTGTGGTCGCAATATCTTGAAGATCATCAGGTGCAAGGCCCAATGCGCCTTTACGAGTGACTAAACTTGCATCTAGTTTTGGGCGACTACCTTTAGCCCACGAAGCTCGAGCATAACCATTCAGTTGACCAGTAACTGCTAAACCTTCTGGCATAAATAACGCAAAATCATTTAAATCTAGATTTTTAGTAACAACTGAAAAATTACCTTTATTTTGGCTAATACGTGCCGATTGATCTAAACAAACCTGACTATGCAAACTTTGCCAACAATGCTGTCCAATATAAAGTTCAGACTGGGCTGCAGAATAAATGATCGCTGCACTTTGATTTTGTACTAAATCAATACGGCGTGATTTAAAGTGACCTTTTTGTAATTGTCCTAACCATTCATTGTTCTGATTGAAACCACCTGCAAGCTGTACATAAAAATTAGATTGGCGATTATTACTTTCAACTTTTAATATATGTGCTTTACGCGTGCCACCTAAGTTAATCATTGCATTTTCTATTTCACGATTACCACTACGTAAATGATCAACTTTGGCAACTAATAATGTAGGTGTTGCTTCAGAAGTCGGCAATTCACCCTGAATACGTAGTGATTTAACGCTTGCCACATCCTTGAATGCGAAATTATCCACGACAATATTTGCAGTTGCTTTTAAACGTGGTTGTGATTGAACATTTAAAACGCCGTAGGCACGACCTTGCAAACCTGGATAAATCTCATACAAGGCTGGAGCATTTAGTTTCACTCTTAAACTTTGTGCATTGCCTGTGGCTTGTAACTGGTTCTGAGCATAGGCAAAAAATAAGTTATTGGCTTCAAACTGTTGCGGTAAAAAACCTTTCTGGTTGGAGTCTAACAACAAAGTAAGGTTACCACGACCACGAACAGGTTTATTATTCAGAAAACCTGCCGCGTTTAAATCCCGAATATCAATGCGCTTCAGCTTTTCAGACCAAACGCCTTGTGTTTTAACATGCCCTGAGAGTTCACCTTTAAGTGTTGAAACAAAATACTGTGGTTTGAAGCGTACTAAAGATGCATTGATATCCCAACCAAGTTTATCTTTTAGGTTCACAGCACCTGTAGCAAAAATCTTACCTGCCACGCCATCATGTTTTAACTCATTAATTTTTATATATTCTGGTGTTCCTGCTACGTTGATTTTCAACAGTCCATTGCCTTGATTTAATGCATTTAATGAACCGTTGTAATCAACTGCAAAACTTTTAAAACCTCCACCAGACTTCTGATCATTAAACATTAAAGCGGCTGTACTTTTGCCTTTTAATGCAACGGTTTCTATACGATCGGACTGAACAATTTGACCTTTTAAATCAATACGATCAAATTGAATGATCTGTCGATTCGGTTTTGCAAAACCAGTTGCTTTAATATCGCCATTTAATAAATTAACAGGTGCATTAGCAACGACTGTTTGTGGATTAAAATTCTTGGCTTTAAGCTGAACCTGCCAGGCTAACTGTTGCTTTTCAGTAGGTAATTTAACTTTTGCTTGCCCAGATAAACTCCCTTTCGCAGCCTGATAACGAAAGTTTTCAACATTCAGTAGATTTGATTTTATATCAAGACGGGCATCATATTTACCCGTTGGTAATAATGCTTTCTCATGAGGTTTCACTGTTGTAGAAACATAGATATCTTGTTGACCTTGTTTTAAGGCGATGTCGGTATGACCGTCTTCGCTAGTCAACCAACCAATATAAGGAACTGCCCGATCTATATTTTTCCATGCCACATTTAATAGCATCGGCTGTGGTTTGTGATCTTTCGATGCAGCTTGATTGAGTTTAACAACCCAAGTTTCATATTGATCAAAAGCAAGCTGTGCACTTAAAGCTAAACCTTTTTCCATAGACCCAGATGAACTTAAATTAGCATCTAAGTTAGGCGGTAAAAAATCCTTTGCGATTTGCGGAACAGTTTTATCTTTAGGGTTTAAATGATCCAAACGACCTTGAATATCCCATGAAACATGCTCATGCCAATTGACTAAACCTTTGAGCGCAATCGATCCACCCATTAACTGACCATTAAAGTCTTGAATATTCAATTGATTCTTTAGATCTGTCTCCATTAAAGCATTGTATTTACCTTCGGGGATTTGCTCACCTGTCAAATCGGTATCTAGATTTAGAACCAATTTTCGAATATCGCCGCTAAATCTTGCAACACCATCTTTGGCAAATAATTTCTGTTCTTGCAACAAAGGTAAATGATAATTTTTAAAAAGCAGTTCGCCTTGCATCGGTACGTGATCACGCACTGGATGTATAACAGCCCAACCTGTTAATAAATCTGGGGTCTGTGTTGCGATACCTGCTTTTAATGTATCTAAAGATCCCGCTGCAACAACTTTAATAGTATGAATATTTAAACTTTTTAACGATGGAATGATTAGATCTGCTTTCGCATTAATTGGATATTTACCACTAAAATCCATTTTCCCTGTGGCGTGTTGGACTGCTAAATATCCCATATCCATTTTAGAATCCTTAAACTCTAATTTGGTTCCAGACCATAGGGCATCTTTCAAGTAAATATCATTAAAACCAACTTTCGATGTTTGAGTTTTAATCTCAAGATGATCAAGAGTTGCTTCATCTACACGCAATACGAATGGAAGTTTGATTGCATCAAAGGCAAATGGCTTACCTGAAGGCGATTTTTTGTTGATCACTTTCAGATTACGTACATCAGCATGACTTAAATGTATTTCTTTATTTAAGATTGCGCGCCAACCAAGAGAAACATCAGCACGATCCAAAGTAACATCTACAGCTTTTAATTGAACTAAAACATTCTTAAGGATGATTCCTCTGAGTAAATTTCCCCCCTCATATTCATAACGAATCATTTTTTGGCTTTGCAATACCCGATCTAATAAAAAACGACTGCCTTTGTCGGTAGAAATCATAACGATTAAAGAGCTAACCAATAACAAAAGTATGATCGACAAAATTAAAGCAACACTTCTCACGATGCGTCGTTCTGGTCTTGGTCCAACTGGTGGCGTTAGTTGTGGTTCTACTTCCGTCATAATCAACCTAAAATTGTTTGAGCTTTTCTAAAGGATGTTTTTAAATTATTAAAGCTGTGAGCCGATGAAAAAATGTAATCGGATCGGGTTATTGTCATTGGAAATACCAGATGCCACATCAAGCCGTATTGGTCCTATTGGTGATCTCCAGCGGATACCAACACCAATACTATATTCGGTTGGGTTACTAAACTGTTTGTCATATGAATTACCAAAATCAGAGAAAATTGCTGCTCGCCAACCATCTTTAAACTGATAATTGTACTCTAAAGATCCTACGCCTAAAGCTTGTCCACCGATTTTAAAACCGTTCTCCTCTGGCGAAAGACTTTTGTAATCGAAACCGCGTAAGGATTGGTCTCCACCTGTAAAGAAACGGAGGTTATAAGGCACTTTTTTAAAATCATCTGTGAAAATATAACTGGTGTCAGCTCGACCTACAAATTGGTGATTTTCATTTTCACCCAATGAATAAATAAAACGCCATCCACCTGTCAAAATTGCCATATTTGCATTTGATAATAATGACTCTGTCCCTAATTCAAGCTTGTAGGTTTGCTTAAAACCTTTGGTTGGATTCAAGAGGGAATTACTATTGGTCTTAGAAAGTTCATATCCAAATAACAAGGATTCTTGTTCCGAATCAATCCCTGATACTTTAAAAGCGTCAGGTAATTCATTGATATCAATATCACCTTTTTTAGTTAGGCGATCTAAACGGTAACGTAAACCAATGATGTGTTGCCAATCACCCAAAGGATTTTTAATAACACGTTCACCACCTAAAACAGCGGACTCAACCAATAAATTAATATCTGGGCCAATGTCATTGCGCTCTTCACGCTCGTAACCACCGACAACATTAAAATAATCATTTAACGGATGTTTATAAGGAATGCTATATCGCCCATCTATAGATTGACGAATTTGCGACACCTCAATGTTGGCATCAAATGCATGACCATACTTATTTACAATTGCTCGTCTGTATTGACTACGCACACGAGCACCCGTGTCTGTACCGTAACCAATACCAGTTTCTAAACTATTCAAACGGTCGGCATTAAGCGTTACTACGACTGGAATTTTTTTCTCAATTCTCGTTTGCTCTTCTAATTTCTGGCGTTCATCTTCTTCATCATCATGTTCATGTGATAAGGGCATAGAGCGTGCTAGAGCATAGGCTTGAGGGGGTTGACCTCCAGAGAATTGTGTTTCATCAACGACATTTTGCGTCACTTGTTGTGCAGAAGTTACTTTTTGTCTTGCCAATTCTGCTTTCTGTTGACTATTTAGCAATTGAGATTGTTGGATTTTCTGTTGATCGACTAAAGCTTGAAGATCTGGCGCTAACTCTAAAGTAGGCTGAACTGGATCAGGTTTAATCGTATCTACCAATGTGTAATTAAAGTAACGTGTATTCGTTAAGTTATTTGCTAAGGCATTTACACGCCAAAATGCATAGTCATCACCCTCTTTCCAAGGTGCCAAACTATCTAAAACTTTTTGAGTTAAAGGCAATGGCTTAGTTGGATCGCTCATACGATACTCAACTTGTTTAAGTTTATATCGCTCGCCCGTCTCATATTTTAGATTAATTTCAGCTACTTTTTCTGGCTGGGTAATTTTGACATCATGCAAACGCCAATAACTATCAAAAAAACCGTTATCCGATGCGGCATTCACTATCTTTGTTTTTGTTGTTTCATATTTACCATGATTAAAGATATCCCCTTTGTCTTGTTCTGGGATCAAGCGTAAAACTTGGAAGTGAGGCAGGTTTTCACCCGCACCAGAAAATTCAATATTTTGCTCTTTAATACGGACGGGTTCATTCGGTGTGACAATGACTTTAACTTTATTATCACTTACCCTTTCAAATTTATACGTGGCATTATAATAGCCTACAGCTTGTGCAGCCTGATTGGTCAACACTCTTAACTGAGGTAAAGCGGTGTTAAAGTCTTCAAAAGATTCTTGAGTAAAACTTGATAGTTTTGCTTTTATATTTGCAGCCAACGCAGGAGGCGCGCCAGCTACATCAGCAGTAATACGCGGAATTTTCTCTGCACCCATCAAACTATCTGGGTGAAAACGATTCCATATTTTTCGGAAGAAACCGACTTTTTCTTTAGGCTGATCACTTTGTGTTTGAAACTCTGGCAGTGTTCTACCCGTTTCATTTGCTTCAACGACAATCTTACTGTCGGTTTGAATATCTTGCATCAGCCGATTAATATCCACTGGAGCCTTAGTAATTTCTATCAGTTCAGGCGGTGAAATGTCTTTAACAACTGTTGGTGGATTTTTTGACGTACTTTCTCGATAAGCTTGGGCCTCATTTTTTGCATTCTCAGCCTCACGAAAAATTTCATTCGCCATTGTTTGGTCAACAGGGATAACTGGCAAATTTTCTAAATTATCATCAAGCTGAATCGGTTTTAATTCATTAATCTGATTATTAGACTGCTCTTGCTGTTTCAATGCCAACAAGCTGTCTTGTTCGGCTTGATTAGCAAGAGACTGATTTGTACTGCTTGATAAAACAGTTGATGTATCCTCAGTACTTTGATCAGACTTAACTTGATTCAAAGACTGTTGGTCTACGGTTTTATTATTTGATGTATCTGTTAATTGTTCTTGCGCACAAGCAGCTGATATACAAGAAGTAATTAAAAAAGTGCTACAAATAAGTTTAGGAAAGCTCTGCATTTTAAATATTAAATGCATAGAATGAACCAACGTTAACTGTTTAAAATTAGCTTTATTAGATGACATGTAGAACTCTAAACTTATTTTTAATTTATCATTTGTGACTGGTGAAAATACTTGAAATCTTTGATTTTCATCCAATCAAATATCAAAGTATCATACATGCATTTTGTAGCATTTTTACAGTACGTCACATTTTTTTATAAAACACAATGAAGTGAACACACAATGAAACAAGATGAGCACTTAATGACATCACGTCGGTTTGCACCGATGTTTTTCACTCAGTTTTTTGGAGCCTTAAATGACAATGTTTTTAAGCAAGCTCTACTTTTAGTGATCACTTATGGTTGGATCCAGCAACAAAGTGCCCCCGTCAGTACACTCAATAATCTAGCTGCCTTATTATTTATCTTGCCTTACTTTTTCTTTTCTGCAACTGCTGGGCAAATTGCTGATAAATATGAAAGATCTCAACTCATTCGCTTTATAAAAATATTAGAAATTATCATTATGTTGATTGGAACCGCGGGGTTCTTGCTTGGAAATTTATGGTTACTACTTTTTGCATTATTTCTGATGGGGACGCATTCAACTTGTTTTGGTCCAATCAAATATGCAATTTTACCAGAAATTCTAAAACAAGAAGAATTGATGTCCGGTAATGCACTTTTCCAATCAGGTACATCGATCGCAATATTATTAGGAATGATTCTTGGAGGTGCAGTTATTGCATCATCGGAAGGAAACTTATTGTGGATTAGTGTCACTGTTGTCATCATAGCTTGCTTAGGCTATTTATGTAGCCGATTTATTTTACCTCAAAAGGTTGCAGCGCCAGATTTACAAATTGACTGGAATTTTTTTCGTACAAGTTTTCAAACTTTAAAATATGCTAAAAACCTTCCAATCATATTTATTGTTTTGCTCGGTAATTCTTGGTATTGGTTTTATGGCGCAACCTATTTAACTCAAATTCCTCAATTGACCCAACAAAACCTGCATGCTTCTGAAAACGTTGTCAGTCTACTCCTCACCTTTTTCTCTGTTGGTATTGGTGTAGGTTCTTTACTGTGCAGACGTATCGGTGGTACAGAGATCAATATTAAAATGGTACCCTACGGTGCGATTGGGTTAACGATCTTTGCTTTGTATTTAGCAGCGAGCCTCTCTTTTGTTCCTGAGCGAACTGGCGATTTACTGAGTTTAAAAGATATTTTTACCCAAGGTGCCGTGTACTATCATGTCATGCTTGCCGTGACTTTATTAGGTATTAGTGGTGGATTTTATATTGTGCCGCTATATGCAATGATGCAAGCTTACTCACCACGTTCTCATCGTGCGCGTGTTGTAGCCGCAAATAATATTCTAAATGCTGTATTTATGGTTTCTTCTGCAGTTTTCTCAATTTTAATCTTAAGCATTTTAAAAATTGATATTAAAATATTATTTACAATTACTGCAGTTTTAAGTGCAATTTTCTCATTTTGGTTATTAAAGCGTTTAAAACCGTTGTTAGAAAATGCACCCAATACTTTAGAGGATTAATATATGCGTCATTTTACAGGTATCGATAAACTTATTAATTCTTTTGATCAGGCTTTGCGTAGCTTGGTGCCAGGGGCAACTGCTGCTCAGCGATCTAATCCAGCAAATTCAGAATCTTCACAATTATGTGTTAGCGATGCTCGCCATGTAGCAGGTTTAATGCGTGTCAATCATAGTGGCGAAGTCTGTGCACAAGCGCTTTATCACGGCCAGGCGCTCACTGCAAAACTCCCCCATGTTCGAGAAGAAATGCAACAAGCTGCGATAGAAGAACAAGATCATCTCGCTTGGTGTGAAGATCGTTTAAAAGAATTAGACAGTCATACGAGCGTACTCAATCCAATTTGGTATGGTTTATCTTATGGCATGGGTGCAATAGCAGGTATTGCAGGTGACAAATATAGCTTAGGGTTTGTCGCTGAAACTGAACGCCAAGTCAGCCAACATCTACAGGAACATATTCAACAACTTCCATCTCATGATGATCGTTCACGTAAAATTTTAGAACAAATGAATGAAGATGAATTACACCACCGCGATACAGCCTTAAAGGCTGGAGGTGTTGATCTACCTGTACCTGTGCGTATTACCATGACAGCTATATCAAAATTAATGACTAAAACCAGTTATTATTTATAAATAAAAAAGGGGAAATTGTAACTTCATCATTCCCCTTTTTTTATTACTTCAATCAATTTAAATAATTCTATTTAAAAATTAGCGCAACCCACGTTCAGCTTTAAAACGTTCCAAATTTCGAACTGCATCTTGATAACGGGATTGGACTCTGCTGCTATTGATGCGCAAATCATATAGACGTTTTCTATAATCCTCACGATCCTTAACAGATAAGTCTTTACGCTCTAACTCTTTTAAATAATAGTTAATGTCATTTTGTGAGCGATCAAACTCCGCGTTTGCTTGGTAGTAGCCATTTGCAACTTGATAATATATTCGCAAAGACTCACGTTTGTCTAACGGACAAATACGAAAATCACCACGCCCTTCTAACGCTTCATTAAAAATAGTTTCTGGTCGACAGTAATAGCCCAAACCTTTTTGGTAACCTTGTTCATAAAGCTTTTGATTCGGCACAATATTGGCTTTTTGACAAGAAGAATAATATTTATCTAATCGAGATTGCTGTCCTGCTGCACCATCTTTTTCTCCAACATTAGACCAATTTGCAGTTTTACATTGTTCAACACTCATGGCAGCACAGCCTGAAAGTAAAATTGTAAAACCTAGTAACAATGAAATTTTATTCATGGAATATTGTTCCTATTATTATAGTGTTAGATAGAAATAACGGGGTAAGAATTTTTCCTATCGTAATCTAAATCTGGAACCTGCCACAAATCATAAAGTGGAATTTTAACATCTAAGGCTAATGGTAACTTTTTTGGATTAAATTGCATATCTTCTAAAGTCTCCCCCCAAGCAATCACATCAATATCCAAGCTAATATTATGTGATGGACGAACTCGACCAGATTGTGCTTCTAAGTTTTTCAGGGTTTCAGTGATCTCATCAACATTCAGTCGACTTTTTAATAAACAAGCTGAATTCCAATAATCGGCACCAACACGATCCCGACATGGGATTCTATAAATTGAAGAAAATTCCACTATACCTAAGCTTAATATCTGTTGATAAGCAAAAGTGAAATTTTGTTTTTGTTTGAGGTTACTCGCCAATGCGAGCGCAAAAATTGTTTCTGTTGCGTTCAAGGCGAATTCCTACTGCATTGGCTTGTGCAATGATGGCGGGTTTGCGAATGGTGATACTGATCGATTCGATCGTGGGGAAAGTCGTAAATAAACATTCAAGTACCAATTGTGCGGCGTGCTCAATCAGTTTCGGTTTAGCCTCTTGTATAACTTGGGCTGCAAGCTCACAGATTTGCGCATAGTTGAGCGTATCTTCCAACTCATCCGAGTATGCAGCTTGTGATAGATCATTATGAATAATGAGATCTAGCATCAAAGGTTGAATAATTTGGCGTTCCCAGTTGAAACAGCCAACCACAGTATCCACCTTCAACCCTTCAATTATAATGGCATCCATAATGACCTAATGAACCGATAAATAAATTAATGCTTTAAAAACGAAGCAGGTTCAATATTGTGAACCATTTTTAAACGTTGGTCAGCATAAATATCGGTATACGGTGCGAGAACACGCATGAAACGATCAAAATATAGCATTTGCTTGAATAACAAAGCGAAGTCACGCGGGAATTTGATACCATGACGCTCACCGACAGCCACCATATCCATCATAATGTCATTCAAATCTGCTGGATTGGAACTGAGAATTTCTTGCGGATCTGCCAGTAATACACCGCTAAATAAACGCTCTAAATCATCAGCCAAGACTTGAGTGTCAATTTTATGATGAGTCATGCCCATTTTCAGCATATTCTCAGCCATCGCAACATAATTGGTATGCTGTAATGCATCCATAAATGCCATACATGCTGTCCAAACTTCAGGGTTTAACTGACCAACAATACCAAAATCAATAAAACCAATACGACCATCTTCAAGTAACATCAGATTTCCAGCATGTAAATCAGCATGGAAACTCTTACATAGCATGAGACTACCAAACCAAGTATTCATTGCAGTAATCAGAACTTGTGTTGGGTCTTTGGCATATTTTTTAACAACATCAAAATCAGTTAATGACACCCCGTACAGGCGCTGCATAGTAAGTACACGACGCGTTGAAAATTGATGATAAACTTTTGGTGCAGTGGCAGCCTGATTGCCAGAAATGTTCAGATATTGAATAAAGTCATCCAGATTCTGTGCTTCTTCAATAAAATCAACTTCACGTACCATACGTGTTTTGATCTCATCCACAATTTCAGAAAGTGAAGCAAATTTAATTTTAGGAACTGCTCTTTCTAATAGTTTTGTCGCCCAATGCACTACATTTAAGTCAGTATATAAAATGGTTTCGACACCAGGTTTTTGAACCTTTAATACCACATCTTCACCCGTAACCAGTCGAGCGGCATGGACTTGCGCAATTGAAGCTGAAGCTAGTGGCTTTTCATCGATAAAACTAAAAATTTCATTCAGATTACGACCTTCAAATTCTTCAGCTAATACTTGTTGGATATAGCTAAATGGTAAGGTTGGCGTTTGATCTAAACAGCCTTGGAATTCCTGAACGTATTCACGAGGGAATAAAGACGGCGTACTGGCAATAAATTGACCCAATTTAATATATGTTGAACCAAGCGACTCAAAGGTCTCACGCATAAGCTTTGCATTACTTGGTTTTTCAGTTGCATATTTCACACCTGCTTGTGCCGCAACAATAACTGTTTCACCGATACGTGCAACAGAACGTAATCCATCGAATAAAATATTTCTTTTCATAATCTTTCATTGCCTTACAGATGGTCTTAGTTTAGCAAATTTTGCTCAATTTACCGATCAAGTTGCCTGACAAACTGGACAATTTACATCTTTTTCAAATTTAAGAATGCGTTGCGATAGATTTAAACCATTCCAAAGCAACAATTTTTGCTTTAATGGTGTCAGACCAAGTCCTAAAAACAACAAAGTGTGATGCGCTTGTAATGACGCTATCATTACAGGAGTGGTAGCTAATACACCTGACTCCGCACAACGTAATCCTTCATTGGCATGATCTTCTTTCGGAAACAGACATTCATAACAAGCTGAATCAGCATCCACCATAAACAGTTGCCCTTCAAAACCAATGGCTGACGCACTAATAAGGGGTACTTGATGTTTTCTACACACCCCATTCACTAGATAACGAGTCGTAAAATTATCACAACCATCTAAGACTACATCTTGATGCTGTACGACTTCATCAGCATTCGTTTCATCGAATCGTATATTTTGATAGCTAACTTGTATATGCGGATTAATGTCTTTTAGATGCTTTGCCAGTATTTCGGCTTTGTATCGACCTAAATCTTTTGTCGTAAAGGCAATTTGTCTTTGCAGATTACTCATTTCAATCGTATCGGCATCGACAATGGTAATTTTACCTACACCTGCACGTGCCAACAGCTCAGCACTGGTACAACCGATACCACCTGCGCCGATTATTAGCACATTGGCGAGTTTTAGTTTTTCTTGTGCTTCGATATCCCAACCATCTAATAAAATCTGACGACTATAGAGATGCATTTCCTCATTACTTAGCTCAAATTCGTTTTCCAAATGGTCTGACACGGGACTTACTTCTTTATCATCAAAAGTGTTCATGATTTTAAGTCGATGTGGGTTCTGAGGAAAGTAATAAATTAGAACGAACACTGTTTTCTTTTGACAAAAAGCGATTTTACCCCAATATTTTTCTTACTCTTTAACTGAACCATACCGGGTTTGTCGGAGACTTTTTATTTAAGTTAGGCCACCTGACCTAACGAGTTAATCTTATCATATGACATTGCTTCAAACTCAAAAGGCGATACATAACCCAGTGCACTGTGTACACGCTTTTTGTTGAACCAATCAACCCAACTTAATGTCGCAAGTTGTACATCTGCTAGACCTTGCCAATCTGCTTTTAAATATTCAATCACCTCAGTTTTGTATAAGCCATTCACCGTTTCAGCCAGAGCATTATCGTATGAATTACTGTTCGTATTAGCGGCAGTGTAAAAATAACCCTCTAATGATATTTAAAAACGCCCCCCTTTCTTAACACGCTAAACACCTTGTATACCTAGCTTTTGCATCAATCGAGCAACTGTACAGCGCGCAGCAACATAGCCTTCATGTTTCAGTTTTTGCCAAACTTTACGTACACCATATCGACCTGAACTTTCCTTCCAAATTCGTTTAATTTGTTCAGCATGATGCAAGTCATGTAAATCTCGTTTCGCTTGATGTTCCCTTGCGAAGCAATGCTTCTCATCACAGAGGACTAGAGTTCGGTAATAGGTTGAAGCTGCGATAGGTAAAATTCTACAAATTGCCTCAACACCATATAACGCCTTATTATGGATAAAATCCATCACTATTTGTGTGGGCGGTCGAGCTCCGCCTAGCCGAAAAAAGCGGCTGCTTTACGTAGGATGTCATTAGCACGATGCAGTTCTTTATTTTCGCCTTCCAGTTGTTTGATACGTTCTTCATCTGAAAATTGTTGTACTTTGATTGGATTTTGTTGATCTAAGTATTTTTAATGCTCTCATATCAGGAAAGTTAATTTCCAGCAAATCCAGCACAGTTGCTGTTGCTGTTGCTGTTCCTTAGAGTTTCTTTCAGTTGTTAAAACAAGAAAGAATTAAGAAGAAAATATATAGCAAGAACTGAAGCCAGGTCTAATATCTTTGAATATATTGAGGTGTTCTGCAGTTCAAACGCGGCCTAGTTCCAACGGTCAACGTTCTTCATTAGATTATGAGAGGGTCTATCAAAAGATGGTTATGTGTGTCTAGAATTTTAGTGACTATTCACAGTTCTGCTCCATGATTCAGGTCACTTATTACTTATGTTATTATGTCAGCTGCGATACAAGAATTAAGGTAACCTTATGAAAATAGCGAATACGAAATTACTAGCTGGTGCTTGTATGGCCCTAACTTTAACTATGCTTAGCCCTGCCGTACTTGCAAATGATAACAATGATATACGAAAGACTATTGTAGTTAAGTTTGCAAAAAAAGCTTACTCTGCAAATTATTACGGAAGAATAGATGGATACAAGTATGATTCCTACAAATTTTATGCTAAAAAAGGGCAAAAGTTAAAAGTGAGGTTGGCTGGAGGAAATGTTGAAACTTACTTATGGGGTAATCAATTAAAAGACTCCATCAGTCTTGGAGAATATTCTCCAGAGCTTGATGATAATGGTATTTATATTTTACCTGCTTCAGGTGAGTATGAAATTAGAGTATTACAACCTAGATCACAGGCAAGAAAAGATAAAAAACCTCAATACTGGATGAGTATTAACATTAAATAAAGACTTGCTAGATTCGTTTAAGTTTTAATACAAGTGTTCAAAACTATTGCCAGTTAAGCGGGGCGTGATTTTTACGCATATATGTTTATGAGTAAAATGATGTGGTTTACTTGTTTAATACCCCGAGGAATAATTTAATCTTGCTGTGCGTTAATCACGTTTCTTTCTTTCAAAAGTTAATTATATCTTTCAACGTAACCGTCGTGATATTCAAGCCCTTTTGATAGGAATTTGCAGTGAAAGAATAGGCGAAACTTGTCTTAAATAATGATAATTCCTTATCTTTAAAATAGAGAACGCCCGATGAAATTCATTAGGCGTTTACTTTAAATAAGTGTCAGCTTATTTTATAACCAGATGTACTTGTCAATCATGATTCTTTTTCTCAATTGCCTTAAAAAAACAATCTTGCTATTTTTGACTTTTCACACCATTTTGTTCAACTTGTACTGCGGCTTGCCAGCTAGGTAGTTGGCTTAAACCTGCTACGTAACGTTGGATATGCGGATAGTTTTCACCTTGTCCCATATGATAAACTAAAGCATGTAGTCCAAAGCCCATCATAAAGTCAGCACCGGTTAAACGGTCTGCCACTAGAAATTCTTTATCTTTTAAATATTCATTTAAATAGCTAAATACTTTATCGAACTCAACTTGAGTATAATTTTCTAGAAATACCAACTTCGTACCCTGCTTGGTTTCTATCGCATTAAACGTTTTTAACAAAAATGGCAGCATGGCAGAGCTTTCTGAGAAATGAATCCACTGTAGATAATCGACATAGGTAGGTTCATCCATATCTGGTGCTAAATGCGGCGCAAGTTGCTGAATTAATAACTCAACGATTGCGCCTGACTCTGCAATAACTTTGCCATCCCATTCTAATACTGGAGATTTCCCTAAAGGGTGAATGGTTTTTAAAGAGTCAGGGGCCAAATGCGTGCTTGAGTCACGATAATAGCGTTTCAGCTCATAGGGCTGCTTGATTTCTTCAAGTAACCACAAAATACGAAAAGAACGTGATTGATCTAAATGATGTAATGTGATCATGATAATTCCTATTTTTTTAAATTTTTACAACCACTTTGCCAAAGTTTTCGCCTTTCAACATACCATTGAAAGCATTGATCGTGTTATCTAAACCTTGCACCATATGCTCTTTATATTTGATTTTTCCGTCTTTCAACCATTCAGACATTTGCTGATAGAATTCCGGATACTGACTGCCATAATCATCAAAAATAATAAAGCCTTGCATGCGAATACGCTTTTTTAAAAGGGTGGAAATAAAGCCCGGTAAACGGTCTGGCCCTTGTGCTTGCTCGGTAGCGTTATACTGGGAAACCACACCACACACCGGTACACGTGCCGCAGAGTTAAGCAATGGCCATACCGCATCAAACACTTTACCCCCGACATTCTCATAATAAATATCAATACCGTTGGGAGCTGCTTGTTGTAATTGTTCTGCAAAATTTTCATCATGATGATTGATACAAGCATCGAAGCCGAGTTCTTCTACTGCATAACGGCATTTTTCAGGCCCACCTGCGACGCCAACCACGCGACAACCTTTAAGTTTTCCAATTTGTCCAACCGTAGCACCAACAGGTCCCGTTGCAGCTGCAACGACTAATGTTTCACCGGCTTTAGGCTGACCAATGTCCAACAACCCCATATAAGCAGTAAATCCTGGCATTCCCAAAATACCCAATGCCCAAGATGGATGTTCAGGTTGCATACCTAAGCTTTGACATGCAGTCCCATTAGAAATTGCGTAGCCCTGCCAGCCATTTCCTGAAAGAACCCACTCGCCTTCTTTGAATTTTGGGTTTTTAGAGGCCACCACTTGACTGACTGTTCCACCGACCATCACTTCACCAATTTCAACCGGTGCTGCATATGAAGGAGCATCACTCATGCGACCACGCATATAAGGATCGAGTGACAAGTAAATGGTTTTTAACAATATCTCGCCTTGTTTAAGTTCATTGAGTTCAACTTGTTCAATACGAAAATCGCTGTGTTTTGGCTCACCCACTGGCCGTTGAGCTAAAACGATACGTTGATTAATAACTGTTTTCACACATATAACTCCATGTTTTATTTAGAAGTATTTCTATTCACAATCAAAAATTATGATTAAAATTTCTTTACATCCATTGTAGATGAGTTATACTAAAAAGCAATACGACTGGTCTATTTTTACAATAGAGTAAATAATTAATATGAAGCCTACTCCTATTAAAAAGTCTGAAGCGAAGCGCTTACACATTCTTAACACTAGTTCAGACCTGATTTTGCATAAAGGTTTTACCGGTGTAGGATTACAGGAAATTTTACAGAGCTGTGAGATCCCTAAAGGCTCGTTTTATCATTATTTCCAATCCAAGGAAGCTTTCGGATGTGAATTGGTACAGCATTATGTAGATAATTACCAAGTCCGTTTAAATGATGTATGGCGTAGTGATAAATCCCCTTATCAAAAGCTGATTGAGTATTTTAATTTATGGATAGAAGATCCTGAAACACAGTGTGGTTGGGCGGATAGTTGTTTAATTGTGAAACTTGCCGCAGAAGTTGCCGATCTATCTGAAGATATGCGCTCCATTATGTCCGCTGGCGTCGATAATGTAATCCAACGTATTGCTGCTTTAATTGATTTGGGTAAACAGGATCAGTCTATCCAAGCAGATACTGAGGCCTCGACGTTGGCACAAGTACTTTACCAAATGTGGTTAGGTGCAGCATTACTGAGTAAGTTGCAAAAAGATAAAACACCATTACATCAAGCTCTAAGAGCAACTAAATTTCTATTAAAAAGTGAAGATTCATAAAAATTAAATTAAATATCAATTACATAATTAATGGTTTATGATAGCAACCCAATGATTATTTATTCATGTATTGCTATTAGATCGATTTACAATCCATGAGTATAGCGCGCAATGAATTCTCCTTCTAAAGCCCTCATGACTCGTATTTTAGTTGGTTATTTAGGCTTATATCCCACACTATTACTGGTTCTCACTTTATTAAAGCCAATTACTCAGCATCAAAGTTTCCCGATGATGGTGTTGATTGAAGTCATAGTATTAGTGCCAGTAACGCAACTGATTTCTTTTCCACTGGCTGGTTGGCTCATTACACAACTAAAAAATTTTAGGAATTTGTTTTAAGAAGAATTTATGCTGGCAACAGCAATCCTAAGTCCTTATTTTGCCAACCACAAAGGTTGGCAAAATAACTCACTTAGTCGAGATTAATCTGCGTAAGCCGGATAATCAATATAGCCTTTTTCCGTCCCACCATACATAGTGCTTGCATCTACTGCATTCAATGGCCAGCCATTAGTGATGCGATCGGGTAAATCTGGATTCGCAATAAATGGGCGTCCAAATGCAATTAAATCGGCCACTCCTGCCTCTAAAATTCGAGTCCCTCTTTCTGCCGTATATCGACCTGCATAAATAATCCGACCACTGAAAGTGTCTCTGACATCTCTACGAAAATCATGAGGAAGTTCTGGTGCATTATCCCAATCAGCTTCTGCAATCGATAAATAGGCAATCCCAACTTCTTCAAGTATTTTTATGGCTTCAATATAAGTCACATGTGGATCATCTTCAACCAACCCTATGTAAACACGATCTTCCTCTGTACTTTCAAATAGCGGGGCAAAACGCACTCCTAAACGATCTGCACCAACCACCTCAGCAACTGCCTCTACTACTTCACGTAAAAAACGCAAACGATTGTTTAGTGATCCACCATATTCATCTTCACGGTGGTTACTATGTGCAGAAATAAATTGATTTACCAAATAACCATTCGCACAATGAATTTCAACCCCATCAAAACCAGCAGCCAATGCATTACGCGCTGCTTGAGCATAGAGTTGCACTAATTCTTTAACTTCTGCATTGCTTAAAGCACGTGGCATTGAAGGATCAGCCAAGGCACCTGCATTGGGCCCGGTCTCAATAAAGACTTTAACATTACTATCAGCCTTAATAGCCGAGGGCGCGACCGGTGATGCATGATCGGGTTGCAAAGATGTATGTGAAACACGCCCAACATGCCAAAGTTGTGCAAAAAAAATGCCTCCTTTAGCATGCACTGCTTCCGTCACTTTACGCCATCCAGCAATCTGTTCAGGGCTGTAGATACCAGGAGTCCAAGCATAGCCTTGACCACGTGGCTCGATTTGCGTATCTTCGGTGACCATAAATCCTGCCCCGGCACGCTGTTGATAATAGGTTGCCATCAGTTCATTTGGAATATTCCCTGGCTGAGTACTACGTGACCGCGTTAATGGTGGCAATACAATACGGTTTTGTAAAACATAAGGGCCTAAGTTTAAGTTTTGAAAAAATTTGCTGGCTTTCATTTCATTGTATCCAAGTCATCATGACTTAATTGATCTAAATTAAAAAAAATACCCTTCCTTCCTGTATATAGAAAAATCAAGGAAGGAAAGCTATTCACTTAGGCCCCTCACCATTAAGTGAGGTTTTTTTTGCTTATTGAGCCAGTTGCTCAGAGTCAGAAATTTATTCACTACTAAGCACCACAACAGGCACTAGCTACTCTTTATTTCAACAATTGAAGTAATGCTGAGGCAGTTGCAGCAGAAGAAGCTGGATTTTGTCCAGTAACCAGCAAGCCATCTACTTGAACATGTACTTGCCAATCATCCACTTTAGAATAATGACCACCGTTTTCTTTAAGCATGTCTTCAACTAAAAATGGTACAATTTCAGTCAAACCTACAGCGGCCTCCTCAGTATTGGTGAAACCAGTCACTAATTTACCGCTCACTAAAGGCTTGCCATCACTGGTTTTTACATGACGAAGAACACCTGGGGCGTGACACACTGCTGCAACAGGTTTGCCAGACTGAATCGCCTGTTCAATCAGAGAAATTGAAATCGGATCTTCTGCTAAATCCCACAATGGGCCATGCCCGCCTGGATAAAACACTGCATCATAATCAGCTACAGAGATTTCGCTAAGTTTATGCGTCTGTGCCAATGCTTGCATTGCAGTTGGATCAGCTTCAAAACGATGAGTGGTTTCAGTTTGTGCTTCTGCTAAATTACTTTTCGGATCTAGTGGTGGCTGCCCACCTTGAGGCGACGCCAGCGTAACTTCAGCACCAGAGTCAATAAAGGTGTAATACGGTGCAGCAAGTTCTTCTAGCCAGAAACCTGTTTTCTTACCAGTATTGCCCAGTTGATCATGTGAGGTTAAAACGATTAAAATTTTCATGTTATTTCTCCGATATTTTTCAGGATTGAGGAGCATTGTTGCATGATCACTTGTCGTGTAGCGTGACCATGACAGATACGCTTATTTAGATACTCGTCTCGAGAATTTGGCGACTGATCTCTAATGAAACAGTTTTATGTTCGCCTAGCTGTGTAAGATTGTGTGATTTAAGTTGCGTAATGATGATCTCAATATCTGTCTCCCCCAGTCCATAATCACTAAGACGAGTCGGCAATCCAAGTTGCTCAAAGAAGGCTCGAGTACGAGCAATAGCAGTATTAATACGTTGTTCTTCATCACCTTCGACAATCTGCCAGACACGAGCTGCATACTGTAGTAATTTTTCTCGCTTCTCTTGACGACGTACTTGTAGATTGGCCGGCAACACAATGGCCAAGGTACGAGCATGATCAATACCATATAAAGCCGTGAGCTCATGTCCAATCAAATGGGTTGACCAATCTTGTGGTACACCAGCTCCAATTAGCCCATTCAGTGCCATGCTAGCAGACCACATCAAATTCGCACGCGTGTCATAATCTGCTGAATCTTCCAAGATTTTCGGTCCAATCTCAATCAGAGTTTGCAATAGACCTTCGGCAAAACGATCTTGTACTTGTGCATTCACAGGGTAAGTTAAGTACTGTTCCATGACATGAATAAATGCATCGACCACCCCATTAGCCAACTGGCGCGTCGGCAAGCTAAAAGTTTTATTCGGATCAAGTACGGAAAATTGCGGAAAAACATAGGGACTGCTAAATGACAATTTGGCTTGGGTCGATTTTCTGGTGACTACCCCACCGCTATTCATTTCTGAACCAGTTGCTGGAAGGGTGAGTACACTCGCAAAAGGCAAAGCTTGAGTAATTTTAGTACCATGGGTTTCTAAAATCTCCCATGTATCCCCTGTATAATTGACTGCTGCTGCAATAAATTTAGTACCATCAATTACCGATCCACCACCGACAGCCATCAAGAAATCTATCTTTTGTTCACGAATCAGCTCTACAGCTTTCATGAGGGTTTCATAACTCGGATTCGGCTCAATTCCGCCAAATTCATGAATTTCTCTTGCACCTAATGCTTCACGCACTTCTGCTAAAGTACCATTCTTACGTGCACTTTCACCACCAAACAACATTAATATTTTTGCTTCTGTAGGCACATAGTCATTGATTTTAACTATTGTATCGCCACCAAAAATAATGCGGGTCGGATTATAAAAGTTAAAATTCAGCATATTTTTATCCTAGGATGATCAGTTAATTGATTTGAAAAACCACCGTTATTTATCAAATAAACTTTAAAAAATTGGACAACACTGCGGCTTTTGACTGCACCATGTGCTAACTATACATAAAAATAGACCAGTCGTCTATTTTTTTAAAAAAATTATTTCATCTTGGCGACTTGAGTGATGGTTAAACACATTCAGGCTTGTTCTATACCACTTTTATTATTGATGTATTTTCACGAGCGATTGTTGGATGGAAGGTATCAACACGTATGACTACTAACATGGTCGTGAACGCATTGGATAAAACAGTGAATGGCTTATACAAAACAGAGGTGATTGAATATTTAAAAGCAGATTGGCACGGTTTAACAGATGTACAAATGCGACACTAAATTAGATAGATTGGTTCAATATAAAGCATGTACATAGGTGCATACGTTTATTTACCCTGTTTTGGATATTGACCCGTAAATGCTAAGATTAAGCCATTCAATAAAGTAGCCCAACTTGAATAAAAAGCCTCTGACAAACCTCACAGGGTTGAAGTGCTGCCTTTCATTCAAAATTTCAGGCAGCACCCTCATACATTTAAGCGTCGGTTTAACCTGGTAGTTTACTCGCCAAAACATCTACTTTCTCAATAGACGGTGGCTCTGAAAATAGCTCTTCGGCCTGAGCCATCAAAGCAGCTGCAACCTTGCCAGATAAATGTGCTTGGCGACCCGCCTCATCAGGAAATGCATCAAAAATACCAAATGTTGAAGGTCCAAGACGTAGGCCGAACCACGCAACTGTCGCAGGTTCTTCCATTACAATTGGTAAACCGCCTTTAAGGAAAGCTTCCACTTCGTCTTCTTTACCCGGTTTAGCTTCAAGACGGACATATAAAGCTGTTTTAAGCATGACTAAAACTCCACAATTGATTAGAATTAAAACGATTCTGACATTGCTAATGGATGCATGTCAGAAAGTTTTGTTGTATAAAAGTTAAAAAAATTTCCATAGCTGAGCCAAAATCTGAGTTTTCATTTCGACATAATGCTATGAATTTATTCAAGTTAATATCATTAACATTTGAATCAAAAAATATTGCTCAAGTAGCATTCAAGAACAACATGTACATCCTTATAACTATGAAAGTTATTTAGCTAGGAATTTGCTGTGAAACTCTATATGTTTCTCTATAAAGCTCGCAATGAAGTAATAGCTATGGTCATAGCCTTCTCTTAGGTTAAGTGTAAGAGGATATTCTTGTTCCAAACAAATATCACTAAGAAGCTTAGGTCTTAACTGTTCTTCAAGAAAATCATCAGCTGTTCCCTGATCGACTAAAATAGGTAAATGAACTTCTGCGTTTTTGATTAATTCAATCGCATCATAGCTTTTCCATAAAGTTTCGTTTTCACCTAGGTAGTGTGTAAAAGCCTTTTTCCCCCAAGGTACTTGGCTAGGTGCAACAATTGGTGCAAAAGCAGAAATACTTTTATACAGCTCAGGGTTTTTTAACCCAATGACTAATGCACCATGCCCCCCCATGCTATGCCCCATAATGCTTTGGACTTGATTGGTCGGAAAATTTAGGTCAATCAGATTTCTGAGCTCTTCCACAATATAATCATACATCTTGAAATGCTGTGACCAGGGTGCTTGTGTTGCATTCACATAGAATCCTGCGCCTTGGCCTAAATCATAATCTGCATGATCTGGTACATCCTCTCCACGTGGGCTGGTATCTGGTGCAACAATAATGACTTTATGTTCAGCCGCATACTTTTGTGCTCCGGCTTTAGTAATAAAGTTCTGTTCGTTGCAAGTCAGTCCTGATAACCAATATAAAACTGGCAAGCGCTCATCTTTGTCATGAGGTGGCAGATATATTGAGAATTTCATTGAACAGTTTAATGCTGTTGACTGATGGAGATACACTTCTTGCGATCCACCAAAAGAAGCATGTTTCTCAATTATTTCCATAATCAATTACCTATGTTGAGCAAGACTTCATGAGAAATCGGTTTTACAGATAATGTGCCGTTTTAGAGGATTCCATGCAGTCATTCATGATGCACATGCATGGAAAAGTATAAGGTCCGACGCAATTATTCGTAATGAATTACAGTACGAATTGACTTACCTTCATGCATTAGATCAAAGGCTTCATTGATCTGATCCAAGCCCATCGTATGTGTCACAAATGGTTCTAATTGAATTTTACCTTTCATGGCATCTTCAACCATTCCTGGAAGTTGCGTACGACCTTTTACCCCACCAAAGGCAGAACCTAGCCATTTACGACCAGTAACCAGTTGGAATGGACGGGTGGAGATTTCCTGACCCGCGCCAGCTACACCAATAATTACGGATTGTCCCCAGCCACGGTGTGCACTTTCAAGGGCTGCACGCATCACATTCACGTTACCAATACATTCAAATGAATGATCTACACCCCAGCCAGTCATTTCGACAATGACTTGCTGGATTGGTTTATCGTAATCTTTAGGGTTCAAGAAGTCCGTTGCACCAAACTCTTTTGCCAGCGCAAATTTATCTGGATTCATGTCAACCACAATAATACGTCCTGCTTTAGCTTGACGTGCGGCTTGTACGACTGCTAGACCAATACCACCTAAACCAAAGACCGCAACACTATCACCTTCTTGTACTTTAGCCGTGTTGTGTACTGCACCGATACCCGTTGTTACCCCACAACCTAGTAAGCAGACATGTTCGTGATTGGCTTCAGGATTGATTTTAGCCAATGATACTTCTGCCACTACCGTGTATTCACTGAACGTTGAGCAGCCCATATAGTGGTAAATCGGTTGACCATTGTAGGAAAAACGAGTGGTACCATCTGGCATTACACCTCTACCTTGAGTTTCGCGAACGGCAATACACAAGTTCGATTTTCCAGATTTACAGAATAAGCACTCGCCACATTCAGCGGTGTAAAGTGGAATTACATGATCACCTGGTTTGACGCTAGTCACGCCTTCACCCACCTCAATGACAACACCAGCACCTTCATGCCCGAGAATAGCCGGAAAAACACCTTCAGGATCATCGCCAGATAAAGTAAATGCGTCTGTATGACACACACCGGTATGGGAGATCTTGATTAATACTTCACCTTTCTTCGGTGGTGCAACATCAACTTCAACAATTTGAAGAGGTTGACCAGGACCAAACGCAACGGCAGCACGTGACTTCATGCAATAATTCCTTATACAGATCTATTTTAAATATGATTTTAGAATCTTGGCGATTTCAGCCAATTCTTCTTTTCGTTGTTGTTCTGTGGTTTCACCTGTTACTAATGTGTCCTTTAAATGAACCTCCAACATTTCATTCATTAAACCATTAATAGCACCACGCACAGAGCAAATTTGTTGCAGAATTGCAACACATTCCACATTGTCTTCTAACGCTTTTTCAATCGCTTGCGTCTGACCTTTGATCTTTCTGACGCGTAGAAGAATCTTTTTTTTGTCTTCAATCTGATTAGGCATCAGACCTCCTTATTTGCTCGCATTAATACTATACTACCCCATAGTATAAAAAAAGCAATATTTTTTATAAATCGAAAATCAAAAAGATCTTTAGCGAAAATTTTCTATGCCTGTTTTTAGTTTTTTTAAATTAACATCGTAGAGCTGATGCCAAAGTCACAAAGAATGGGGCTTTTAGCTCCCATTTTTTATTTTGCCTCATGTTCTTTGTGATGCTGTGACCTTTTAGAATTATGTTTCAAATTTTAGCCACTTTGTAGATATTTTGAACGTTTCAAGCCTTGAAAATACTACAGATAGTTTAGATTAAACTGCCTTTACAGACTGTACTAGAATATTTTTAGTGAGCGGATGATATTTATTATTCGTTATTTAGGAATTATTAAATCCTATAAATATCATTTATTGGATTATTTTACTTTGGTACTGTGCACATCATCCCCCAGTTAACAATAAGGAACAACTATGAATAAGATGATGAATGCGCTTATCCTAGAAAATTTTGGTGATCATGAATTTAAACGTGTAGAACTGCCTATACCTCAACCAGAGGCTGGGCAAGTTCTAGTACGTATTCATGCGAGTGGTGTAAACCCTATTGATTATAAAATTCGTCTTGGTGAAGCACCATATGCTATGCCAGAGCTTCCTGCCGTGTTGGGAACAGATATGGCTGGGGTTGTAACTGCTGTTGGTGAAGGTGTCACCCACTTCAACGTCGGAGATGAAGTTTACGGTCTGATTGGTGGCGTTCGTGGTCTTCAAGGATCTTTAGCAGAATATGTTGTAGCAGATGCTGATTTGATCGCATTAAAGCCACGCAATATCTCTATGCGCGAGGCAGCAGTACTACCATTGACGTTCCTCACCGCTTGGGAAGGTTTAGTGGATAATGCGAAGGTCCAACCAGGGCAAACTGTACTGGTTCAGGGTGGTGCTGGTGGCGTTGGTTATATGGTTGTTCAGCTTGCAAAAGCACTTGATGCAAATGTTTGGGCGACTGGTCGTACAGCTGATCAATCACTGATTTCAGAACTCGGTGCAATACCTCTCGATTACACCACAGCATCTTCCGATGATATTATTGCTGCAAGCCCTGAGGGTCAAGGTTTTAACATTGTTTACGACACTGTGGGTGGTCCAGTACTCGAAGCTTCACTTTCTATGACAACTCACTATGGCCACATTACCAGCTGTGCTGCATTTGGTAACCATAATTTAGCGAGTTCATCTCTACGGTGTGCCACAGTGTCTGGCGTATTCGTCCTAATGCCGATGTTAACAGGCAATCGTCGTGCTCATCATGGTGATATCCTTAAGATCGCGACTCGTCTCGTTGAGGAAGGTAAACTGCGTCCTATTGTTGATCCTCGTCATTTTACTCTAGACCAAGCGATTGATGCTCATGATGCTGTTCAAGATCGCTCTGCCAATATTAAGGTCGTTATTGATGTCATTTAATGCACTTCAGGCCAAGACTTGGCGCTTCAATAGTATTGGAGATACAGATGTTCTGACATTAGAAACACTTCCTGTTGCTTTACCAGCCGCAGGAGAAGTTCTAATCCAGATGAAAACGATCGGACTCAACCGGGCTGATGTAATGTTTCGGCGTGGTACTTATATTCAAAAGGCAGTATTCCCTTCTCGTCTGGGATATGAGGGAGCAGGCATAGTTCTAGCGATAGGTGAAGGTGTACGCCAATTTTCTCCAGGAGATGCAGTATCGATTCTTCCGACTGACAATCTAGCCAAATATGGGACATATGCGGACAAGCTTCTGATTCCAGAAACTTTTTTAGTTCACAAACCCGATAGTTTAAGCTGGGAAGAAGCTTCTTCAATCTGGATGCAGTATTTGACGGCTTGGGGTGGTGTAATCCATGCTGGTGGACTTTCGAAAGGAAAAACGATCTTGATCACAGCAGCTTCAAGTAGCGTAGGACTAGCTGCGATACAGATAGCTGAAGCAGCGGGTGCTAAGGTCATTGCAAGTACACAGACGGTAGAGAAAAAGCAACGTTTACTGGATCTCGGTGTTAAAAATGTTATAGCCAGTGAAGATGAACCCGATTTGTATGAGGCTCTTGTTTCACGTTTGGGTGGAGAATATCTTGATGTCGCCTTCGATGCTGTAGGAGGGCCACATATTGAACAGATTGCAAAAGCGATGTCTGTGGGAGGAACTATGGTTATGCATGGTGCACTTAGCCCTGAGATCACACCATTTCCCCTTAAAGTTGCATTACGCAAGAGCTTAACCATGCGAGGTTTTTTGTTCCTTGAGGTTCTGCATGACCCTGTTCTAAGGGAGCAAGCCAGACGATTTATTCTTAGCAGTATAGGTGCAGGATATCTTCGTCCAGTGATCGACCGTTGCTTTAACTTTGAGGACATGCATGACGCTCAGCGCTATCTTGAATCAAATCAGCAAATAGGAAAAATTGTAGTTACTCTAGATACATGATGGTCTTATCTGATTCAGGTTTCTATATGGCCCAGCACTTCCGCTAAGTAATCAAACAATGCTCGGATTCGCAAAGGTGTCGGGCCCCGCTGTGGACGATATAAATACAGGCGCCAAACAGGAGAGGTTTCCTCATGAAGTATCTGAATGAGCTTACCACTCCTAAGCCACGGCAAAACTAGAAATCCAGGCATGTGTCCGAATCCAACTCCAGCGAGAATAGCTTGAAATTCAGCTTCTAGATCATCTGTAATAAAACGGGGATTTGATGGCGTAAAGCTTCGACTTTCGGTGAATGTCCATGGCCAGTAACGCCCTGTTTTATGATCGACTAGTGCTGTTAGAGGGTATTTATCTAGGTCAATAATTTTTTTAGGCATTCCAACCTTATCAATTAACTCTGGCGTACCCACAGAATAAAAGTTCACTTTAGCCAATTCCCTTGCCACATATCGATTGTCCGGCAAAAATCCAAATCTGATCCCGATATCTATCCGCTCATCGATCACATCCGAGTGTGAATCTGTTAGCACACAATCCACGACAATATCTGGATAACGTGTGGCAAATTCTGCTAGTGCGGGTACTACCAATTTGCGCCCTAACACAGACGACACAGTAAGACGGACAGTCCCACGCATTTCATCTCGTTTTTCCTTGGTGTCTTTTACAAACAAAGCATCGATCGATCCCACCGCAAAACGTGCTTGCTTTGCCAGATGCTCACCATCAGCGGTAATTTTAATTTGTCGAGTACTCCTGTAAAACAGAATCTCTCCGCGCTGCTCTTCTAGCTCTTTTATTGCCCGTGTCACTGCCTGTGGGGAAATACCTAGCTGAGTTGCTGCCTCTTTAAAATTTCGAGACTCTGCTGCGACACAAAAGATACGCATCATTTCCAATTTGTTATGCATGTCCAATCCTGTGTTATGGTAATTATTCCTTAAATAGGAATTCTGAAAGATAATATTATTCATTTATTATATATAACAAGGCTGTAATACTTAACCCATTAAATATGATTGACAGATAGGTTGAAGGTTACTTGTATGAATAATATAGAAAATAAAGTTATTGTTATCACTGGTGCAAGTAGTGGTTTAGGTGAAGCTACTGCTCGCTTACTTGCTAAAAAAGGTGCAAAGGTTGTACTTGGTGCTAGACGTACTGAAAAATTAGAGGCTATTGTTCACGACATTCGTGCTAAAGGTGGTCAAGCTGAATTTATTGGTATGGATATAACCAAACCACAGGAAGTACAAGCACTTATTGAAAAGGCATTAAGCGCATTTGGTCAAATCGATGTATTGGTAAACAATGCTGGATTAATGTCTATTGCACCATTAAGTGAGCTAAAAGTTGATGAATGGGATCGTATGATCGACATCAATATTAAAGGTGTTCTTTATGGTATAGCAGCTACCCTACCTGTTTTCCAAAAACAAAACTTTGGACACTTTATTAATCTCGCATCTGTTGCAGGGATAAAAGTATTTAGTCCAGGAGGTACTGTTTATAGCGGTACTAAGTTTGCTGTAAGAGCCATCTCAGAAGGACTTCGTCATGAAGTTGGGGGAACAATTAGAACGACGACTATTGAGCCTGGTGCAGTTGAGTCAGAACTAAAATTCGGTTCTTCTCATAAAGAAAGTTCAGAGTTTGTTACCAATTTCTACAAACAAGCTATACCAGCTGACTCAGTCGCTCGAGCAATTGCTTATGCAATTGAACAGCCTGCGGATGTAGATATTAATGAAATTGTTTTACGCCCAACGAGCCAAGAGTTTTAATAATTGAATAACAAAAAATGGGAGCACCTCGCTCCCATTTTTACTATATTTTTAAAGTTAAGGACAAATCTATGAAAGCCGTATCGTATGTTATAAATCACCATGATGATTTTAAAAATTCATTGGTAGATATTGAAAAAGCGAAGCCTACGCTTAAGGAGCGTGATGTACTGGTAAAAGTTCAGGCAATCTCTGTTAATCCAGTTGATACCAAAGTGAGAAAAAATTCGTCTGAAGCAAATAATCGTATTTTAGGTTGGGATGCCGTTGGTGAAATTATTGAAGTTGGCTCAAAAGTTACCTCTTTTAAAGTAGGAGATTCTGTTTGGTATGCTGGCGATTTAACCCGAGATGGTAGTAATGCTGAGTTTCAAGCAGTCGATGAGCGCATCATCAGCCTTAAACCAATTACAGTATCTAATGCAGAAGCCGCAGCATTGCCATTAACTGCAATAACGGCATGGGAAATGCTGTTTGATCGGTTTCAAATTTCAGAAACAGAAGTTGGCAGTATTCTAATTATCGGTGGTGCAGGCGGTGTAGGATCAATCGCTATCCAACTCCTAAAAGCAAAAACAAATCTGACCGTTATAGCAACAGCTTCACGTGAAGAAACGAAATCTTGGGTGGAATCACTTGGTGCCGACCATGTTATTGATCATAGCAAAGATTTAAACGAACAAATCGAAGCACTAGGCATTGCAAAACCAAAATACGTATTCTCTACCAATCATACAGAAACATATATCAAGCAAATCGTTTCTCTAATTGCACCACAAGGCAAGCTTGGATTGATCGATGATCCACAAACATTTGATATTATGCCGTTTAAGACTAAATCTATTTCTATCCATTGGGAGTTGATGTTCACCCGTTCAATGTATGAAACCGATGATATTGAAAAGCAAGGTGATCTTTTGCAACAGGTTGCCCAATTAGTTGACCAGCAAAAAATTAGAAGTACGCTTAACCAAAATCTAGGCAAAATTAACGCTGCAAACTTGGAGAAGGCGCATAAGTTGCTTGAATCAGGCAAGTCAAAAGGCAAAATTGTACTAGAAAACTTCTGAAACAAATTAAAGGTGAAATAATGACTATTTCAGTAATTGCGAACTTTAAGGCAAAATCAGATCAAAAAGAGACGTTAGAAGCGCTTTTAAAAAGTGTAATAGAGCCTACGCTTCAAGAAGAAGGATGCTTGAAATATGAGCTTTATATTAGCGAAAATGACTCGAGTAGATATTTCTTCTTAGAAGAATGGCGTAGCAGAGAGGATTTAGATATCCATCTAGCCTCTGATTATATTCAAAGTTTATTTGGTAATATCCAATCGCTCATTGAATCAAGTGATATTATAGAAATCAAAAAAATATAGCTGTATTCGGACATTATGATGAAGTATTCTTCAAAGTAACATAGTTAGACTTAAATAAAAAAGCCTGAGTCCAAAGTAGTTAAAATATAAGTGCGAACAAACACTTCAACTACAAGGATTCAGGTTTTTTCACATCAGAATACGGTATTTCATCAATTACTCAAGCCCATTTCAACATTGTGAAAATTCCAAGATTGCTCATAAATTTCGATTTAAAAATCCACTCTATTCACTTGATGCGAGTCATATTGATCTTTCACTGTCATTGTGTGAATGGGCAAAAGTACATGAGTCCAAAGCAAGCATAAAACTTACAGTTGGATTAAATCATAACAACACTATTCCTGAGTTTGTTGCGCTTGGTTATGGTATTGAAAATGACATCGTTCAAGGCAGAACACTTAAATTACGATCTGGAAGTATCGCTGTATTTGATAAAGGGTATGTTGATTATCAATGGTTTGCAGAAATGACCAACCAAAAAGTCAGGTTTGTTACTCGGTTGAGATCAAAGACAGTTTATGAGGTGAAATCAAAACAAGATGTGTTAGCCAGTAAGGGGATTCTTACGGATGAATATATTGAGTTGAGTAGTGATTATGCTAAAAAGCGTGGTGCACCTAAGCGATTAAAATGCAAAAACAAAAAAACTACTTACGATTAGTACACGTAAGTGGTTGATTTATATGGTGGGCCCAGACAGACTTGAACTGTCGACCAACGGATTATGAGTCCGCTGCTCTAACCAACTGAGCTATAGGCCCTAAACTTTAATCATATATTTGATATGAAAAATGCGACTTGATCTTAGTTAAATTTAACTTAAATTACAAGCAGATGATTTTATCAAATTACTAAAATAGTGTTAAAAATCATAAACTGAGCTGATTCTATATGATCTTTACAGCTTGAGTAAAGATGATATTGCACTATTTTGATCATTAATAAGACATCTAAATTTATTTTGATCTGGTCTTGTCGGATATGTGCTTTCCTAAAAAGTCGTATTACACTGCTGCAACTCAAAGCCTATGATGATAAACATGAAAAATTTTTTAGGAAAATCTATTTTTAAAGCAACAGGTTGGCAATACAATGTTGATCCAAAACTTCTAGAAAAAAAACAAGTTATTATTGGATTCGAGCATACATCAAACCTAGATACCATCCTTTCTCTGGCTTTATTTGAAATTTTAGAATTAAAAATACATACACTGATAAAAAAAGAACTATTCAAAGGCCCTCTCAAGCCTATTTTAGAAAAACTTGGTGGTATTCCTGTTGATCGCAAAGCCAACAAAGATATCGTGACTCAAATGGTTGATCTATTTAATCAAAATGATAATTTTAATTTGGTTATAGCTCCTGAAGCGACACGAGCAAAAGATGGTGAAGCGCGAAAACCCATTCGCACTGGTTTTTGACATATTGCAAAAGCAGCCAACGTACCCATCATCTTGATGTATGCAAATGCCCGAAATAAACAAGGTGGCATTTTAGGTAAAATTCACCCTACTGATCTGCAACAAGATTTAGAAAAAATCAAAGCACTATATACCGAATATGATATTGATGTAAAAATTAACTAAATCGTCTGAACCATCTGATCATTTTTTGATGCTTAATCAAAATTTTAAATTTTGAATATGAGCTATGGCAGTTTTCAAGAAAACTATCGCTATGCTAATATTCACGCACTTTTTTGAGTTTTAATTTTTTGGAGTTACTTCCATGGCGGGTCATTCTAAATGGGCCAATATTAAGCATCGTAAAGCTAAACAAGATGCAAGTCGCGGTAAAGTTTTTACCAAATATATCCGTGAAATCGTAACCGCTTCTAGATTGGGCGGCCCAGATGCGGCGAGTAACCCTCGTTTACGTGCTGTTGTTGAAAAAGCACTTTCAGTGAATATGACACGCGACACGATTAATCGTGCAATTCAGCGTGGTGCTGGCGGTGATGATAACGATGATTTAAAAGAAGTAACCTATGAAGGTTATGGCGTTGGTGGCGTTGCGGTTATCGTTGAAACCATGACAGACAACTTAAACCGTACTGTCCCAGATGTTCGCCACTGTTTTTCTAAAACCAATGGTAACTTGGGAACCAACGGTTCGGTGGCTTACCTGTTCACAAAACGTGGCGAAATTTCTTTTGAAGATGTTTCTTTAGAAGACAAAATCATGGAAGTCGCTTTAGAAGCGGGTGCTGATGATATCGAGATCGATGAAGATAGTATCTTGGTAATCACCAGTCCAGAGAGCTTTGGTGATGTTCAGGATGCACTTACAGCAGCAGGTCTAAAATCTGATAATGCTGAAGTTGTGATGAGCCCATCAACTAAAGCTGAAATCAATGATATTGATCAAGCCAAACAAATCATGAAAATGATTGATATGCTTGAAGATCTTGATGATGTTCAAAACGTTTATACCAATGTTGAATTCTCTGAAGATGTATTAACGCAACTTGATGCTTAATTCATTCAGATCAGTAAAAAATGCATCTTTTTAGATGCATTTTTTATAACTTATTTAACAGTTTATAGCAGTTAAATACGTTGTATTCTTTGATCACGAAACTAGAATGTAGCGCAACGACGCTGTCAATTTTACCAATACGGCGTAATAGAATTTCACTATAGTCATCCATATTACGAGCCACCAATTCCAAAATAAAATCGGCGCTCTGCCCTGTCACTAAAAAGGCATTGGTGACTTCAGGAATATCTTCAATTTCTTGTAGAAATTTATCAAAGGTTTCACTGTCATGTTTGCTCAAAGAAACCTGTAAAAGTATATGTAAACTAAAACCGAGCTTATTAAAATTAATTTCTCGTTTGAGCTGTCCCATCACTTGGGATTCAATCAGGTTTTTAATGCGTCGATGCACCGAACTCACTGAGAGATTAATACGCTCTGAAAGCTCATTTAGATTGACATCTTCATGGGTCAAAATTTCAAGAATTTGTTTATCAAAACGATCCAATTCCATTCTACAGTTCTCACTCTGAATTTATGCTTCTATCGGAACTGCTCACTCAGTAATTTTTAAGGGTCAAGGGAAAACATTCGTTTAACTTTTGACGATGCTGCATGGATAACGCAAACATGATTCCGATAAACTTTTGGTTTATCTTTGTCTCAAAGCCGAAACAAGACCTTTTGAGCAACTGTTCAACTCATCTCCCAATAGTGAACAACTCGTTTCGATCCCCATCACACCCTGAAACATAAGATAGCAAAGACTTTTTATAATTATTTCCCTCTTTTCAGTTTTTTTAAAGTAAATTTGGCAATAATTTCTAATATTTTCTATTTATAACGAATTTTCTTTTAATAATTAATTTTATTCACCGATAATTTTTTACTTTATTGACTATTTTGCTCTTTTCTTTCGCATAAAAAAGCCCCGATTATTTTCAATCAGGGCTTTATTCATCAACAAATCTTATAAACCGCGCCAATCAACCCGTGCATTACGTTCAGTCGCATAAATACGCTGTGCATATTGTCCAAGCGGTAAATCTAATAAATAGTCATGATATTCCTTCAATTCACCCGTGAATTGTTCAATATCATCATTTTCCAATTCCCACGGCGTACCCTTAATCACGAGTAAAGGCGCAAGAATTGAACAAACTGCTATATCTGCTAAACCTAGACGATCGCCAACCAAATAACGCCCTTGATTATCAATCAAGCGTTGATTGAGGTCGGTAATCAGCTCAGTCATTCTCACTTTAGATTTTGCGACTTTCTGAGGATTTAACTTATAGTTTGAAGAAACTAAACTCTTTAAAATTGGTTTAGAAATTTTTTCAAACTGACGTAAATAGCCTTGCTCACCCATCATAATTTCGAGTGGATGATCGCCAACAGATAACGCTTGCGCCAATGACCAACGTCGGACATGCACACCCAGTTCACCCGATAATTTATCAATTTCTAAAGCTTGCTCACGTAACTGTTCATCACGTCTCAATAATGCATGTTCAGGATAAGTACTATCAAGATATAAAGCGATTTGTGTTGAATCAGCAACCCAGCGTTTATCATCTTTCAACATCGGCAATAGATATTGCCCAGATTTGAGATAGGTAAATGCTCGGTGAAAACCAGGAATTAAATTATGTGCCACATAGTCCAATTCCTTATGATCTAACAACCAGCGAGCTTTTTCACAATAATGAGACAAAGGAAATTGGTATAAAACCCGCATAAACTCTCCAAATTTATTTTTCTACTCGATCAAACCTAAGGTTTGCTCTACTTTAGAAGTAAAAATGAATGATTACAATGTCGTTTTTTTCCTATCTCCTGTAATTTGGGCAAGATCAAGTTTTCATTACGGCCATGACCTGACTTTGTCATGGCTTTCATGTAAAATCATCAGCAATTTTTAAATAACACATTTGTGAGTGGTTTCATGGGTTTTAATTGCGGTATTGTTGGTCTGCCAAACGTAGGTAAATCTACATTGTTCAATGCATTAACAAAGGCAGCGATTGCAGCTGAAAACTTTCCGTTCTGTACCATTGAACCGAATACAGGCATTGTCCCTGTTCCAGATCCACGCCTAGATAAACTTACAGCGATTGTTAAACCTCAACGTGTTATTCCAACTACGATGGAATTTGTTGATATCGCAGGTTTAGTTGCTGGTGCATCTAAAGGTGAAGGCTTGGGTAACCAATTCCTTGCCAATATCCGTGAAACTGATGCAATTGCACACGTTGTACGTTGTTTTGAAGATGAAAACGTGATTCACGTAAATGGTAAAATTGACCCATTAGATGACATCGCAACCATCAATACTGAACTTGCGCTTGCTGACCTTGATACCGTTGCAAAAGCTTTGTTACGTTTAACTAAAGCGGCAAAAGGTGGCGATAAAGATGCGATTGCCACTAAAGCAGCTTTAGAAAAAATTCAACCTTTACTCGATGAAGGCAAACCAGCACGTGCGGCTGACCTTTCGGATGATGAACGTAAAGCGGTACGCGGTTTCGGTTTAATGACGCTTAAACCAACTATGTACATTGCCAACGTGGCAGAAGACGGTTTTGAAAATAACCCACATCTTGATGCAGTAAAAAAACTGGCTGCTGAAGAAAATGCGATTGTTGTACCCCTTTGCAACCAGATCGAAGCTGAAATTTCATTATTAGAAGATGAAGACCGTGCTGAATTTCTGGAAGCGATGGGTATGGAAGAACCAGGCTTAAACGTGGTGATTCGTGCAGGTTATAGCTTACTTGGCTTACAGACTTACTTCACTGCGGGCGTACAAGAAGTTCGTGCGTGGACGGTTAAAGTCGGTGCGACTGCGCCACAAGCAGCGGGTGTGATTCATACCGACTTCGAAAAAGGCTTTATCCGTGCTGAATGTGTTGCTTATGATGACTTCATTCAATACAACGGTGAAAGCGGTGCCAAAGAAGCAGGTAAATGGCGTTTAGAAGGTAAAACTTATGTCGTACAAGACGGCGATGTATTACACTTCCGTTTTAACGTGTAATTATTTCAACATAAAGACACTATGGAAAGAACATTAGAACGATTATTCGCACATAATCCAATGATACGGCGGTTGTTGATTCTGCTCATCACTGCTGTGCTTGGTATGATTGACTTGGCAACAGGTTATGAGTATTCGTTCTCGGTGTTCTATCTACTGCCTGTTTCAATTGCAGCATGGTACGACCAATATAAGATCACTGTGCTGACCATTATGCTGTCAGGCATGACTTGGTTGATTGCAGACATTCATGCTGGTCATCATTATTCCAATACATTTATCCCTCTTTGGAATGCTTTCGTTCGTTTAGGTTTTTTTTCAATTGTTGCATTTTTGCTGATCCATGTTCGAAAAAACTGGCAAGAAATGAAAAAATTAGCAATGAAAGATCAGCTCACCTCTCTCGATAATAGCCGTGCTCTCGATATTGAATATCGTATTTTGCGTAAATTAAATTTTCGTAAACAGTCGCTGTTCGCTGTTGGAATTATTGATCTCGATGGTTTTAAAGCAGTGAATGATACTCATGGGCATCATCGTGGTGATGAAGTTTTATTACAATTTTCACAAATTCTAAAAAAATCATGTCGTTCTTCAGACATTGTTGCCCGTTTAGGCGGTGATGAATTCGCAATTATTTTATTAGATATTGATGAAACCCAAGCATATCTTTGTGATCATCACTTGCGAACATTATTTGCAGAAAGTGGCTTAAATCAAAAATATGGCGTCGATTTTAGTATGGGTTTAGCCATTTTATCCGAATTACCAGAAAACCTTGAAGATGCAACCAAGACGGCAGATCAGCTCATGTATCAATCAAAATCTTTAGGTAAATCACAAACCACGATTCAATCATTTATTTGACCCATTGCGTTGGTGTACAAGCTGTGACCTTTTTAAATATTCGAATAAAAAAACTTACATTTTCATAGCCCACTTCATAAGCAATTTGCTGAATCTTCATATCTGTGGTTAATAATAACTTCTTGGCTTTATCAACTCTCACCTGTTGCAAATATTGATTGGGAGAAATCTGCGTCGCCAATTGAAAACGCCGTTTCAAATTCCGCTCACTAAAATTAAATTGCTGGGCCAGATCGGCAATCCGGTTTTTACGCAGCACATGCCAGCTTAGCGCAACATGAACGATTAGCTCAATATGCGAATGCAGAATTACATTTAATTGAAGCGTGTGGGCATGTTACTCATCGAGAATAACCGCAACTGATTATTCAAAACATCAAGGAAAATGCTTGGTTCAGTCACCTAGATTTACCATTTCAAAACTTCATCATCGAGCATGGAAAAAAATATAGCATAGAAAAAAATGCTGCCGTATTTCATGCTCAAGACCTTTTTGATGGTGTTTATGGTGTGCTTGAAGGATCGATTAGTTTGGGATACATCGATGTGAATGGGAATGAAGCGATTGCTGCAATTGCTGAACCCATCATGTGGTTTGGCGAAATTTCTCTTATTGACCAGAAACCACGCTCTCATGATGCTATTGCACTCAAGAAAAGTGTCGTTTTACAAATTCCAGCACAACCACTTAAAGCATTTCTACTGCAAAATCCCTATTACTGGTATTACTTTGCTTTGCTTTGCTTTGCTTAGCAGTCAAAAACTCCGTTATGTTTTTTTATAACAAATTGCAATTCAGACTCAAAGTATCAGCCAGCGTCTTGCACAACGTTTATTATTTATTCTTGAAGGCTATGGCAATCGCGCTTGTATCGAAGATTTCAATATTCAAATTTCACAAGATCAACTTGCTAATATGCTAACAATCTCAAGACAAACCGTTAATCAAGAATTAAATCTATTTGAAAAACAAGGAATCATCCAACTTGGTTTTAAAAAAATTGAGGTGATTGATATTGAAAAGTTAAAGAAAGTCGCTGCTGTCGGTTATCTAAAACAATAAAGTATTACGGCGATAGTATAATCTTATTTAGAAAATTAGATCATCTATTATGCAATATCCTCTTAATCTTAAACATAAATTAAAAGATAAACTCTCGCTATAAAACACTACGCTTCAATTTAAATTATTCACAAAATCATTCTGCTTTGTTGTTAAAAACTCGTCTAAATTAATCCTAAGCACTATCGCTTACCTGATTCAGATGACAATTATGAAAAAAGTCGCAACAATTCTAACAGCAGGCTTATTCACCGTATTAAGCGCAAATGCATTTGCCTGCCCAAAAGGAACTCAGTTACAGGGTGGCACAGGACCAAATCATAAAGGTGGCAAATGTGTAGCAGCAAATGTCGTAAAAACCAAAAAAGAAACCACGAAAGCAAAAGAGACAATGAAACATGACACCATGAAAATGTCATCGGATACTAAAAAAGCAGCAACGACATCAACCACACAAATCAAGCAGGAAGCCGCAAAAACAGGAAAAACGTCATAAACCCAAACTCATGATAGCTTTAACCAGCTGAAGCGAGATTCATCATCTCGCTTTTTTATTTAGGTGAGGTATTGCCTAAAGCTGGATTATCAATTGCATCTTTACACTGTGCCTTGTCTCGTTCGTAGTCAGCTCGCTTTTGCGTTGATGAACTCACATTATCTTTGACATCTCTTGCCCAAGTATCCAGACTGGTCAATGCTTTACGGCATAGCGCATATTTTCCTTCAGTCACAGAATCCGTCATTTTGACATTAATTCGCCAATCGGTACTGAGTTGTCGTAATGGTTTTCTAACTTTATCTTCGATCTCAGCAGATTGTTTATTGTAGACAATTGGATCAATTTCATTAATCAGCTTCCAAGCAGCTTGTGCGTAACTTGTTGCATCATTATTAAGTTTGGGTGCTGCTTTAATTTCCACTTTTTTTTCTGGCTGATTGCTTGAATGATCACATGCAGTCAATAAAAGGCTGCTAAACAACATTATTGTCGCTACATGAGTTTTTGTATTAAACATATCAAATCGCCAATGGAACATTTGCGCATTATGCTAGTCAATTCAGCAACAATACTCAATCGTTGTTACTTATTTATCGCATAGAACAATCTGCGTTCTAAAGAATTGATTTAATGCCAATATCATTTAAAGTGGTGAAATAAAAATATCATGTGAATCAAAATTTCTAATCTTAATTTTGGAATAACTTATTTATGTCTCAAATCAAAATTTATGCACTACATCAAACGATTCAACAATTTAGAATTCAATTGTCAGATGCTATTCATCAAGCACTGGTCACAAGCCTCGATTATCCTGTAGAAAAAAAATTTCAGCGCTTTATTGCTTTAGCCCCAGAAGATTTTATATATCCAAATGATCGCAGTGAACAATATTTGATTATTGAAATTTCAATGTTTGAAGGGCGAACAACTTCGGCAAAAAAACAATTTATTCAGTCAATTTTTTCTAATATTCAGCAGCAATGCGGTATTTCCCCACAAGATATTGAAATTACAATTTTTGAAACCCCAAAATCAAATTGGGGAATCCGTGGTCAAAATGCAGATGACTTACTACTTAACTATCAAGTCAATGTCTAAACAGATCAACACGATGATAAGTCATATTTTTTGTCTAACAAAACCTTGTTTTTTTGTATCAGGCAAGCTTAATTCATCAAAAAGTTCTGCTATGCTTAACCACAAATTACTCAGGATAGGATTACACGCATGAGCGTCACTCTTGGAACTCCACTTCAATCTTCTGCATTTAAGGTTTTACTGTTAGGTTCTGGGGAGCTAGGTAAAGAGGTTGTGATTTCTTTACAACGCTTAGGTGTCGAAGTTCATGCCGCAGATCGTTATGATCATGCACCAGCCATGCAAGTTGCACATTTTTCTTATACATTGAATATGGCTGATCCAACTGAATTAAAACAACTCATTGAAAAAATTCAACCCAATTTGATTGTTCCTGAAATTGAAGCGATTGCAACTGAAGTACTTGTAGAAATTGAACAAAGCCAAACAGCAACCGTTATTCCTTCAGCTAAAGCAGTCAATCTCACAATGAACCGCGAAGGAATTCGTCGTTTAGCTGCTGAAGAACTCGGTCTACCGACATCCGCTTATCGCTTTGCCAGTACTTTAGAAAGTTTCCGCGCAGCATGTGATGACATCGGTTATCCAAACTTTGTAAAGCCAGTGATGTCATCATCGGGTAAGGGTCAGTCTCGCGTTAAAAGCTTTGATGAAGTTGATGCCGCTTGGGAATATGCGATGCAAGGCGGTCGTGTGAATCAAGGTACCGTGATTATCGAATCACAAATTGATTTTGATTTTGAAATCACCTTATTAACAGTTCGTGCAAAAAATCCTAAGACTGGCGAAATCGAAACCCATTTCTGTGATCCGATTGGACACCGTCAAGATGCGGGTGACTATGTCGAAAGCTGGCAACCTCAACCAATGACTGCTCCTGCCTTACAAGAAGCTAAACGTATCGCACACAAAGCAACAACTGCATTAGGTGGCTGTGGTATCTTTGGGGTAGAACTATTTATCAAAGGCGATAAAGTTTGGTTCAGCGAAGTTTCCCCTCGCCCACATGATACGGGTCTCGTAACTTTAGCTTCTCAATTCCAAAGCGAATTTGAATTGCATGCACGTGCTATTTTAGGTTTACCTGTTAATACAGCTCGCCATAGTACTGCTGCAAGTGCCGTGATTTATGCAGGTGTGGATGCGAACAACCTCAGCTTTGATGGCTTGAATCTTGCTTTAGCCAATCCGAATACTGACTTACGTTTATTTGGTAAACCTGAAGGTTTTAAACGTCGCCGTATGGGAGTTGCAACAGCACGCGCTGAAACAACAGACCAAGCACGTGAATTAGCGCAACAAGCTGCTGACCAAGTGAGCGTACACACAAACTCTTAACTTAAATTGAGTAGACCCATTTTCATGATCAATACATCTCCTTTGCTGAACTATGTCACCAGTCATCATGATATTAAAGCCATTAATCAATGGCGAACAGATGTAGAAAAGCAATTACAAGAGAGTTATGAAAATGGACAAGCCATTCGTGAAGTGATTAAGGCTCGTTCAAACTCGATTGATGAGGCCTTAGTCTTTTTATGGAATCATGCTGAATTAAATAAAACTGAATTAGGTTTATTTGCGGTCGGAGGATATGGTCGTCGCGAAATGCTGCCATATTCCGATACTGACATCATGATTTTATCTGAAGATGAAATCAGCGAAGAACAAGAAAAACTGATCTCAACTTTTATTTCATCCTTATGGGATGTTGGTAATTTTAAACCTGGAATTAGCGTTCGTACGATTCAAAACTGTGTTGAACAAGCAACAAATGATTTAACTGTTGCTTCAACTTTAATCGAAGCACGTTTAATTTCAGGCAATGAACAACTGGCTAAATGGCCACGTCGTATTGTCGCCCAAACATGGACAGATAAAACGTTCTATGATGCCAAAATGGCGGAACAGACCAAGCGCTACGCTCAACACAATAATACTGAAAGCAATTTAGAACCAGATATCAAAAATGCACCTGGCGGTATTCGTGATATTAATCAGATTGGTTGGATTGCTAAACGCCACTTCCGTGTCAATCGTATTTATGATTTAGTTCACTTAGGCTTTATTACTGAATTTGAATTAGGCGTGCTGGAAGAAGCTGAAAGTTTCTTATGGGAGATTAGAACCCATTTGCATCGTATCACAAAACGAGATGAGAATCGCTTATTATTTGAATATCAAAGAGATATAGCAGCAAAATTTGGTTATGTCCGCGAAGAAGGTCAACCTGTGAACTTTGCAGTTGAACAATTCATGAAACGTTATTATCGAACAGCGCAACAGGTTTCCACCCTCAATGAAATGTTACTCGCCTATTTCAATGAGTCGGTGATTACCCCTCGTCTGCCTGATTATGAACGCCAAATTATTGACATTAATGACCGCTTTAAAATTGTAGACGGTAAACTCGCTGTTCAGCATCACAAAGTATTTTCTGAAGAACCGAGTGCAATTTTAGAACTATTCTATCTGTTAGCCAATCGACCAGAAATTACAGGCATTCGTGCTCGTACCTTGCGTCTTCTTGTGCTCGCAGCAAAAAGAATTGATCAACGTTTCAGGGACAATCCAGAACATCAAGCATTATTCATGTCAATTATTCGCTCACCGCACTTATATGACACGATGGTGGCGATGAAACGTTATGGCGTACTAGGGAACTACATTCCTTCGTTTGGACAGATTACAGGATTAATGCAGTACGATCTGTTCCATATCTACACGGTAGATGCACACACCTTATTATTACTCAGAAACTTAAGTCGCTTTAAAGAACCCGAATTCGCTAAAGAATTCCCTGTGGTGAGTTCAGTATTCCAACGTATTGCGCGTCACGATATTGTCTATATGGCAGCAATTTTCCATGATATTGCGAAAGGTCGTGGCGGCGATCATAGTGAATTAGGGGCATTAGATGCCATCGAGTTCTGTCGCACGCATGGTTTTACTGAACGTGAATGTAAACTTGTAGCATGGTTGATTAACAATCATCTACTCATGTCCCTTACTGCACAGAAGAAAGATATTTCTGATCCAGATGAAGTGAAAGAGTTTGCCGAAAAAGTCGGTGATATGGAACATTTAGACTATCTATACACTTTAACGGTCGCTGATATTAATGCCACGAATCCTAAACTTTGGAATACATGGCGTGCTTCCCTTATGCGCCAGTTATATACCTATGCGCGAGATGTCATTCGTTCAGGCTTAGGTCGTCCTGTTGACTATCAAATGTTGATTGAAGACACCAAATTTGCTGCCAGTGAATTATTGGTCAATAACTTCTCTCTCGCCGAAGTCGAAAAAGTTTGGCAAGAACTCGGTGATGAATATTTCGTTAAAGAATCAGCCAATGAAATTGCATGGCATACTCAAGCGATTTTACAGCATGGCGATAACCCAGAGCCTTTGGTTTTATTACGCGCACATCGTAATGCTGCGGATGACGCCGTTCAAATCTTTATTTATACCCGTGATCAACCGAACTTATTTGCAACAACGGTTGCTGTCTTAGACCGCATGAATCTTGACGTTCAAGATGCAAGAATTATTACTGCAACCACCTCATTTAGTTTAGACACCTACTTAGTTCTTGATCGTTTTGGCACATTGCTTACCGATCCAGAGCGTGAACGCAAAGTCAAAGCTGCACTTGTAGATGCGCTCAGCCATTCAGATCAATACCCAGGTATTATGCAACGCCGTATTCCACGCCATTTACGTCATTTCGATGTGCAAAATACCGTGGATATCGTACTCAACCCAACTTTACAGCAACATATGGTTGAAATCTCAACGCTCGATCAACCGGGTCTCTTAGCTCGGATTGGCGCCTTGTTTATGCTACAAGGATTGGATATTCACTCCGCTAGAATTGCAACACTAGGTGAAAGAGCAGAAGATATTTTCTTTGTGACCAAGAAAAACGGTATATTACTCACCCATGAAGAGGTGAAAGCTTTTGCGGAAACGCTCAAAGCAGCTTTAGATGAAGCATCGAATCAAATTTGTAATCCATCTTAAAATCCCCTGAATCCCCCTTGGGTATGATGATCATGTCGTATCTTTGGGGACTTATAACGCTTATTTTGGGTAATTGTTTAAATGAACTCCAGCTTGTCTTTATTGCATCCCTATCCTTTTGAAAAGTTAAATCAACTTTTTAAAGATGTGCAACCTGCCAATTTACCATTGATTCCATTATCAATTGGTGAACCAAAACATCCTGCACCAGAGTTCGTTAAACAAGCAATCATTGATAATTTTGCACATTTGTCGACTTATCCTAATAGTAAAGGGCAACCTGAACTGCGCCAAAGTATTGCACAATGGCTGAGCAATCGTTTCAAACTGAACCATATTAGTGCAGAAGAACATATTTTGCCTGTTTCTGGTACACGTGAAGGTATCTTTTCTTTTGTTCAGGCATTGATTAAACGTGAAGATGCGCCTTATATCGTGATGCCAAATCCGTTCTATCAAATTTATGAAGGTGCTGCATTATTGGCAGGTGCAAAGCCTTACTTTATCAACTGCACCGAGGAAAATGGTTATTTAGGCGACTTTGATGCCGTTCCTGCGGAAGTATGGGAAGAAACAGCATTATTATTCGTTTGCACACCGGGTAATCCAACAGGTACTGTACTTTCAAAAGAGCAATTCAAAAAGTTGATTGCACTTTCTGATCAATATGGTTTTGTGATTGCTTCTGATGAATGTTATTCAGAGTTATGGTTTGATGAAGCACCGATTGGGCTTTTAGAAGTTTGTGCTGAATTGGGACGCGATGACTATAAAAACTGTATCGTGTTCCATTCCCTTTCTAAACGTTCAAACCTCCCGGGTATGCGTTCTGGTTTTGTTGCGGGTGATGCAGCATTATTAAAACCTTATTTGCAATATCGTACCTATCACGGCGCTGCGATGCCTGTTCAACATCAATTGGCTTCGGTTGCGGCATGGAATGATGAGTCACATGTAGAAGAAAATCGTCAACAATACCGTGCTAAATTTGATTTATTCCAAACAGAGTTAGGACATTTACTACCGTTACAAAAACCTGATGCAGGTTTTTATTATTGGTTAAAAGTTGATAATGATGAAACTTTTGCCAAAATGTTGATGGAAAAAGCCCATATTAAGGTGTTACCAGGTCGATATTTATCTCGTGATACCGAACAAGGTAATCCGGGCGAAGGACACGTTCGGATGGCACTCGTCGCAGATTTAGCACAGTGTGAAGAAGTGGTAAAACGACTAAAAGCAATTCTTTAATCCATGAAATATCTGAAGAATCTATGTCAAAGCATGGATTCTTCAGCAACTTATGAAAGCTGTCCAATCATCAATATGGTGGCAATCAAAATCATTAAGCTCCCCGAAATACGACTGACTATTTTTACAGCTTGAGGTCGTGTACTTAATAATTTCTTCGCTGCGATTCCAACCAATACATAAACAATCGCGCAACTAATTAGATGAATAATACCTAAAGAAAGGATCTGAGCTGTAGCTGAAAATTGCAAATTTGGGTGAATAAATGGCGGTAATAGTGCAAAAAAGAGCAATAAAACTTTTGGATTTAACCCACTAATTCCCACACCTTTAACGAACCAAGACTTTGCTGAATCAAACGCAGATATCTGCTGTTCAGTACTTGAGATGATAGCTGGTCGAATCAACAAGCTTATTCCCATCCACAATAAATAACATGCACCAACAATCGTTAAAGATGTCAATAAAATTGGATAATGACTAACTAAAGTGCCCACTCCAGCTGCAACACACAAAATCGCTAAAAAATGCCCTAGTACAAGCCCTGAAACAGCTGTAACAATAAACTTCCCCTTTATGCCAGCTAGAATCGCATAAGCCCAATCTGCACCCGGTGTTAAAACAAATAAAATTGAAACACACCAAAAAGCAAAAATTACACTTAGATCCATATCAGACACCTACTCTTCATCATTGTTATTTTTCACCATTTGGTGAAAATAGAATTGAGAGAATAGACTTTAATGCTTAAAATGTTATTCCAAATGTTTGCTTGTTTTCAAAACTAAAAGGTAGATTATTCCAAATGGATCGTATTGATAAGAAAATTATTGCTGAACTACAGGCAAATGGGCGATTATCTATCACCGAATTGGCTGAAAGAATAGGCTTAAGTCTATCCCCTTGTCATCGCCGAGTGAAAGCTTTAGAAGAATCTGGGGTCATTAAGGGCTATCATGCCGATCTTGAAGCATCTCAAATTGGCTTTAATTTTGCGGCAATTATTTTTGTGACTTTAAAAGATGGTGATAAGCGGGCTTTGTCTAGCTTTGAAGAAAAGGTCAGTGAAATTACCAATGTGATTCAAGCACAGCGACTGTTTGGCAATCCTGATTATTTGTTGCATGTGGTGACCAAAGATCTGGCAAGTTTTCAAAAACTTTATGACGACAGTCTGTCTGCTTTACCGAATGTACAGCGCCTTACTTCAACGATTGTAATGAAAAGCGTAGTGACTAATCGCTTACTTCCTTTATAGCAATCTGAAATTATAGCGAGTGATCACTTTATAAGCCGCATCCTATTAGATTGTGTTGAAACTCGCCCTTTATTAATTTTTTCATCTGTCAGTTTACTATTGACCATCTGTTGAAATCTTCGTCTATACTTAGGCCATCAATATTTGGCGATTATGGAAAGATGGCTTCTCAAACTCCCCAGAAAACTAAGAAAAAAATTTGGTTTATTTTAGCGATCATTGTTGTTCTTTTAATTCTTACAGTCATGTTTTGGCAAACAAACAAAGCCAAAAACTCAGCAAATATGGAAAAGCGCAAAGGGGCAAATTCAGCAGAGCAAAAAGCAGCCCTGACGGTGACGGTTGTTCAACCTGAACAGCAAAATTGGAAACAAAGCTTTACTGCAAATGGAAACATTGCGGCATGGCAAGAAGTTGTCATTGGGAGCGAGCTATCAGGTCAACGGCTTACTCGCGTCAATGTCAATGTCGGTGATGAGGTAAAACGCGGTCAAGTTTTAGCTGAAGTCAATAGTGAAACAATACGTGCTGACCTCGCAGCAGCTCAAGCAAGTTATGCTGAAGCGCAAGCTGTTTTAGCTGATGCGATTACCAATAACAAACGTATTCAACAGCTTAAAAATACGGGTGCAATTTCTGCTCAAGAATCCACGCAATATCAAACCTCACAAGCGACTGCACAAGCTCGTCTTGATGCAGCTAAAGCTCAAATTAAAAGTAATCAATTACGCTTAGCTCAAACTCAAGTGGTTTCACCTGATAATGGTGTTATTTCAGCACGAACTGCCACGGTTGGATCTTTAGCACAAACAGGACAAGAATTATTCCGTTTGATTCGTGATCATCGACTCGAATGGCGTGCCGAAGTCACTTCTTCTGATTTATATAAACTTAAACAAGGGATGACTGCACGCATCATTTCACCTGATCCTGCTCAAGCGACAGTTACAGGCAAGGTTCGAATGATAGCACCTGTGATTGACCCACAAACTCGTTACGGTCTAGTTTATGTCGATATTCCAACGACTCAAGCTGTTCGGATGGGCATGTTTGTGAAAGGTGAATTTGATTTAGGTGAGAAACCAGCATTAACTATTCCACAAACGGCATTATTACTGCGGGATGGTTTTTCTTATGTTTTTATTGTTGATCAAAATAATCGTGTAACACAGCAGAAAGTCACTATAGGTCGCCGTCTAGGTGATCGTGTAGAAATCATGGATTTACCAACACAAGTAAAATTGGTTTCTTCTGGAACAGGTTTCTTAACGGATGGAGATTTAGTTACTGTTGCCAAAGACATACCTGACACCCCATTGACCAAACAACTTGTGAATACACAGGAGAAATAAAATGAATTTCTCTGCTTGGTCAATCCGTAATCCAATTCCGGGCATTTTATTGTTTATCATGCTTGGTTTGGCAGGATTGTTATGTTTTAAATGGATGAAAATACAACAATTCCCAGATATTGAACTTCCGATGGTCACCGTAAGTGCGGCATTACCCGGCGCAGCCCCACCTCAACTTGAAACAGAAGTTGCACGTAAAATTGAAAACTCGATTGCCTCTTTGCAAGGTTTGAGAAATCAATACACCAATATTCAAGATGGTGTTGTTACGGTTACAGCAGAATTTCAACTCGAAAAACCGCTACAAGAAGCGGTTGATGATGTTCGTAATGCTGTATCACAGGTGAGATCAGATTTACCTGCTGATTTAAGAGATCCGATTGTTAGTAAAATAAATTTATCAGGCTCGCCAATTCTCACCTACACCATTCAATCACCGAAAATGGATGAAGAAGCACTGTCATGGTTCGTTGACTATGATATTGCACGTGCCATGCTACAGGTTAAAGGTGTAGGTGCAGTCGCCCGTGTGGGCGGTGTTACCCGTCAAGTTGAAGTTGAACTCGACCCTGAAAAATTACTGGCATTGAATGCAACTGCTACAGATATTACCCGTCAATTACGCTTGATTCAGCAAGACGCCTCAGGCGGTCAAACCAAAATTGGGGGCAGCGAACAGTCAATTCGTACTATTGCAACCGTCAAAACGGCTGCAGAGATTGGTGCAATGGATCTTGCGCTCAGTGATGGTCGCCATATTCGCCTTGATCAAGTTGCATCTATTCGTGATGGAATTGCAGAACGACGCTCTGCCGCATTGCTGAATGGACAACCTGTGATTGGCTTTGAAATTACCCGTAGCAAGGGTGCCAGTGAGGTTGATGTTGAGAAAGGTGTAATTGAAGCACTGGATAAACTCAAGGCTGCACATCCAGACATTAAAATTACAGAAGCTTTTAACTTTGTTAAACCAGTTGCAGATAACTATAAAGGTTCAATGTCGCTTCTTTATGAAGGGGCAATTTTAGCAATCTTGGTGGTTTGGCTATTTTTACGTGATTGGCGTGCAACAATCATCGCTGCAACTGCCCTACCACTGTCTATATTACCCGCCCTGATTGGGATGTATTATTTTGGATTTACCCTAAATACAGTGACTTTACTCGCCATGTCATTAGTGGTTGGTATCCTAGTTGATGATGCAATTGTAGAAATTGAAAATATTATTCGGCATCTGCGAATGGGAAAAACCCCATATGAAGCGGCAATGGAAGCAGCGGATGAAATTGGTCTAGCGGTCATTGCAACCACCTTCACGTTAATTGCAGTATTTTTACCAACAGCGTTTATGAGTGGAATTGCGGGTAAGTTCTTTGTTCAATTCGGTTGGACGGCTGCATTGGCAATTTTTGCTTCTCTTTTAGTTGCACGCCTGCTTACACCAATGATGTCTGCTTACATTTTAAAACCATGGATAGGTCAAGTTGAAAAGCAAGATGAAACTTTAGATAACCAAGCAAAACTAGATCATGGTACAACAAAACTAGCTAAAGATCGCGCTAACGATGGACGTGTCATGTGTGGCTATATGCGTTTAGTCACATGGTGTTTAAATCATCGTTGGGTCACTTTATTTGGGGCAATTGCCTTTTTCGTTGGCTCAGTGATGCTGATTCCTTTACTGCCAACAGGTTTCGTTCCACCACCTGATACAGGACAGACTCAAGTTCGTTTAGAGCTTGCACCCGGTTCGCAATTTGTTGATACCTTAAAAACAGCAGAATACGCACGCAATCTGATTAAAGATCATCCAGAAATCAAGAGCATCTACACAACGATTGGTGGTGGTGCAGCAGGAACAGATCCTTTTTCAGGTGGCGCTTCAAGCGAACCAAGAAAAGCAACATTAACCATTCAAATTACTGGACGTTCTGATCGTAGTGCAAGTTTACAAGAGATTGAAAATCAGATTCGGCAACGATTAGCTCCACTACCAGGTGCTCGAATACAAGTTGGTCTAGCTGGAAATAATAGTCAGTACCAACTTGCTCTTTCAGGTGATGATCCTGAAGCTTTAATGTCTACAGCACGTAAGCTTGAACGAGAATTACGCACTATTCCAAATATTGGGAGTATTACTTCAAGCGCGGCTTTAATTCGTCCTGAACTGGTCATTCGTCCTGATTTTGCTAAAGCCGCAGATTTAGGTGTCACCACCTATGATATTGCTGAAACTTTGCGTATCGCCACCGCAGGTGATTTTGATCAGAATCTAGCAAAATTAAACTTATCTCAACGTCAAGTTCCCGTTGTGATTAAACTGCCTTTGGCTGCTCGCCAAGATCAGGAGTTAATGAAACGCTTGATGATCAAAGGCAGCCACGGCCCTGTGATGTTAGGGACGATTGCAGATGTCAATATTGAAAGTGGGCCATCGCAAATTGATCGTTTCAATCGTTTGCGTAATATCAATTTTAATATCGAGCTGAATAATCAACCGTTAGGTGATATTGCTGCTAAAGTTGACCAACTTCCAACCATGAAAAACCTACCACCAACAGTTAAACGTACCAATATTGGTGATGCTGAAGTCATGCAAGAGTTATTCTCAAGCTTTGGTTTGGCGATGCTGACAGGTGTATTGTGTATCTATGTTGTTCTGGTTCTTTTATTTAAAGACTTCCTACAACCGATCACTATTCTGGTCGCTCTACCTCTATCACTCGGTGGCGCATTCGTACTCTTACTTTTAGCAAAAAGTAGCTTCTCGATGCCAAGTTTGATCGGTTTGATTATGTTAATGGGAATTGCAAGTAAAAACTCGATTCTATTGGTCGATTACGCAATTATTGCCAGAAAAGAAAAAGATTATTCTCGGTTGAATGCATTATTGGATGCCTGCCATAAGCGAGCACGCCCAATTATCATGACAACTCTAGCAATGGGCGCAGGTATGTTACCGATTGCGTTGGGTATCGGAACAGATCCGAGTTTCCGTGCACCAATGGCAATTTCTGTTATTGGCGGGTTAATTACCAGTACCTTTTTATCGTTATTGGTTATTCCTGTAGTCTATACGTTTATTGATGATATCAATCGTAAATTACACAGCTTTAGAAAAGCAAAGCCCACATCAATTGAACAGTCTTAAGCAATATTCAACAAAAAAGACGGTCAAATGACCGTCTTTTTTGTTGCTCAATATTATTTTTTTGCTAATGCATTTTCAATATCAGCTTCTAAGGCATCTGGTTTAGTCGTCGGAGCATAACGGCCTAGAACTTCGCCATTACGCCCAACAAGAAACTTGGTGAAGTTCCATTTGATATTGCGACTACCTAAGATGCCTTTCGCTTCACGCGTTAGAAATCGAAAAATAACATGTGCTTCAGGACCTTTTACATCGACCTTAGCAAACATTGGAAAACTTACACCATAATTTCTTTGACAGAATGCGCCAATTTCTTTATTCGTGCCGGGCTCCTGACCACCAAATTGGTTACAAGGGAACCCTAAAACTTCTAAGCCTTGAGCTTTATATTTTTCATGCAACTTTTCAAGTCCTGCAAATTGTGGTGTAAAACCACACTTACTTGCAGTATTTACAATCAGCATGACCTTGCCTTTATAATCAGCGAGCGCTTTTGTTTCTCCCTCTAACAATTCAGCTTCAAACTGATAAATGTTACTCATGGATAGGTTTCCTCGTCATTCTTTTCTTCTGTTTTAAGTTGTAATGATGCCGAATTCACGCAATAACGCAGTCCTGTCGGCTGTGGACCATCCTCAAACACATGACCCAAATGTGCATCGCAATCATGGCAGACAATTTCCGTTCTGACCATACCATGCGATAAATCTTCATGTTCTTCTATTGCAACACCATCAATCGGTCTATAAAAACTTGGCCATCCACAACCGCTATCGTATTTCGTTTCAGATGAAAAGAGTTCTGCACCACAACATCGGCAGACATAAATACCATGCTGTTTGTTATTCCAATATTGTCCTGTAAATGCTGGTTCTGTGCCTTTCTGACGAGTAATACGATATTCTTCTGGTGATAGTTCTCTTTGCCATTCCCGGTCTGTTTTATTGACTTTTCCCATAACCTACACCTTTTATTCTGATGTTAAAAATATCTCGATGATCAGGTTTTATATTTACGCCATTCATAACAAAAACTCTAGTCTCATAACGTACAATTTAGTGAAATTTAAGCATTAATTTTAATAGCAAAAAGAAAGCAATTTTAAATTTAAAGGTAAGCAAATTTTAACAAAACTATCTTTCTCGTAAGCAAAGATAGTGTTATTCTTGTTTGGCACGGTTGTATAGGACAAAAAATGTCTCAGAAAAAAAGTGTGGTTTTTCAAAAACTCTTACCAACAATCAAACAATATCAGCAATCAGGTTTTACCTATGAAAAAATTGTTGAATTACTTAGAGATCAACATGATCTAGATTTGGTAAGTGTCGAAACCTTTAAAAGTTATTTATACCGATATGCAAAAGTGAATCCAGCTATGTCTAAAAATACTGTTACACCCCACTCTGCTCAATCAAGTCGTGAAATTAAGAAATCATCGAAACTTGAGCATGTTTGCTACGACATTCGTGGACCAGTATTACGCGCCGCCAATGAAATGGAGGAGCAAGGACACAAAATCATTAAGCTCAATATCGGCAACCCTGCACCTTTTGGTTTTGAAGCTCCACAAGAAATTATCAATGATGTTGCATTAAACCTACCGAATGCGATTGGTTATACAGACTCCAAAGGGATTTTCCCTGCGCGTAAAGCCATTTGCCAGTATTATCAGCAAAAAGGCGTTTTTGATATGCACGTTAATGATGTGTATGTCGGAAATGGCGTGTCTGAACTGATTGTGATGGCAATGCAAGGTTTATTGAACGATGGCGATGAAATGCTCGTTCCTATGCCTGACTATCCATTATGGACGGCAGCAGTCAATCTCTCTGGTGGTAAAGCTGTTCATTATAAATGTGATGAAGAAAACTATTGGTATCCTGATCTTGCGGATATGGAAAGCAAAATCACAGCAAATACGCGTGGTATTGTTATTATCAATCCAAACAACCCAACAGGTTCTGTTTACCCACGTCATGTATTGGAGCAAATTGTTGCTTTAGCTAAAAAGCATGACTTAATTTTGTTTGCAGATGAAATCTACGACAAAATCGTTTATGACGGCATTGAGCATGTTGCTGTTGCAGCTTTGGCTGGCAATCAACTTTGCATTTCATTTAATGGTTTATCAAAAGCCTATCGTATTGCTGGTTATCGTGCAGGTTGGATGGCGATCACAGGTGATAAATCACGTGCTGCAGACTATATTGAAGGTTTAGACATGCTTGCTTCAATGCGTTTGTGTGCGAATCATCAAGCACAATATGCAATTCAAACTGCACTCGGTGGCTATCAGTCTATCAATGATTTAATTCGTCCAGGCGGTCGTCTGTATGAACAACGTAATATTGCATGGGAAATGTTAAATGAGATTCCTGGCGTAAGTTGTGTTAAGCCTGACGGAGCAATGTACTGTTTCCCAAAACTTGATCCTGAGATTTATCCAGTTGAAGATGATGAAAAACTGATGTTAGATCTATTAAAAGCGGAGAAAGTTTTATTGGTTCAAGGCACAGGTTTTAATTGGCCAACACCAGACCATTTCCGTGTGGTGTTCTTACCTGCTGAAAATGAGCTACGTGAAGCAATTAATCGTTTAAGCCGTTTCTTGGCGAAAATGCGTTAAGCAGAATTAGTAATGAAAAAGGAAGCAAATCGCTTCCTTTTTTAACATGAATACTAAGTTGCCATAAAAAAGTAACCATGTGTACGTCTGTTTTAATTTCATCTATAAACAAGTAAGCCTAATTTTCTAAAAGAATTTTTCGCATGTTTATTTTGAATACTCAACTTACCTTCCATTTTATGTTCATCTCCCTAAGATAATATTTGGAAGTTTCCTATAATAACCCTCTCTAGCTGCATCTCCTTGCTACTCCAGATTATATGCTCGAAATGCTTTTTCTGATATATATGAAAATTTATTCTACTCAAGTGTCTTAATAGACTGAATAATTTGTCAATTTCCTCATTTCTAGATAAATATAAAAGCAAAGAGTCACCTATACTTCTTTGCTTTTATAATATTTTAAAAATTAATTTTTCTCAGTTTGCAACTCATCCCACTGCGCTTCATACTCTTTCGACTTCTTTAAATTCTTAGCTAAGCCAAAACTGCCATTTTCATATAAACGCGCCAAATCCAACAATGCTTCATTTTCACCCTGCTCTACCGCAAGCGCATAATATTCTGCAGCTTTTTTATAATTTTTTTCAACACCCTTACCTTCTTCATAAACATAAGCAATATTTGACGAACCTAAGCCATTTTCAGCTTTAGAGGCTAACGTAAACAGACGCAAAGCTTCTTTGTAATCTTGCTTTAAGCCTGCTTTGCCTTCCAAATAGAAAATACCAAGATTGTTAATTGCTGAAGATTCATCTTGCTTTACAGCTAACTGATAATAATGTAATGCTTTTTTAAGGTCCTGAGCGACTTCATCATTCCCATCACTATATAAATGACCTAATTCAGCTTGTGCAAGATCCAATCCCGCATCAGCAGATTTGGTCATCCATTCCAAGCCCTTTTTAGTATTAATACTAACGCCATCATCACCATAGAGGTATAAAAAACCTAAATAATACTGAGCGTATAATTGCCCTTTTTGTGCCGCCTGTGTATACCACTTTAACGCTGTGGGATTATCTTCTTCAGTCCCTTCGCCATAATCATACATATACCCTACGGAAAAAAGTGCATCAGCATTTCCCTTTGCAGCCGCCTTTTTGAACCACTCTAATGCTTTACCAAAATCTTGATCGACCTCATTTCCATAATAATAAGCATCTCCAAGATTATTTTGGGCAATTGCATCACCACTTTTTGCTTGTTGAACGAGTTCTTGACTAAAAGATACATCCTCAGCTTGAGTTAAAGAAATTGCGCTCATACTTAATAATATTGAAAATACGATATTCTTTAATTTCATTCTTGAACCTGCTTTGGTACATTTTTATGCAGATACATTCTAGCGGTTAAACAACTTAAGTAAATGTATATTTATATTTCCATATAAATCAAAAGTTAATTTTTATTAATTTATAAAAAGCACAGAACAAATAGACAGTTTGCCAAAATATTAAGCATGCCATTTTCGGTTTGCATGCTAAACTATGCGTTGCTTTGAAAAAGGATAGTCCTTCTATGCGGTTTGTTCATCTCGGTATCCATACAGAATTTTCGATTACGGAATCGATTGTTCGCATACCTGATTTGGTCAAAGCTGCCGTTAAAGATGACATGCCTGCGCTTGCATTAACTGACTTATCCAACTTGCACGCTGCGGTGAAATTTTATGAAGCTTGTTTAAAAAAAGGCATTAAACCTATTTTAGGCAGTGTCATTCGACTAAATGACCCAGAGCACCGCGCAACCTTATTAGCTATGAGCAGTAAAGGTTGGCGAAATCTAACCGAAATCGTATCTCGGGGCTTTATTGAAGGACAACAACTTAGTATCCCATGCGTACAAAAAGAATGGATACTTGAACAATCAGAAGATTTAATTGTATTGCTTGGACAGCATAGTGATGTTGGCAAAATGCTTTGTTCATCCAATCCACAAAAAGCAGAACCTTTGTTAGAAGCATGGATTGAAAAGTTTGGTAATCGTGTTTATTTAGCTTTAACACGTACTGAACGTGTTGGTGAAGAAGATTTTATTCAACAAGCCGTTAAACTCGCTGCTAAATATCAAATTGGTGTCGTTGCACATAATGATGTTCACTTTGTTGAACAAGATGATTTTGAAGCACATGAAGCACGTGTGTGTATTGCCGATGGTTATGTCCTTGGTGACGATAAACGTCCTAAGAATTATAGCTCTGAACAGTACTTTAAAACTGGTGAGCAAATGTCTGAGCTATTTTCAGACATCCCTAGTGCCATTGAAAATACCTACCATATTGCCAAACGTTGTAATGTTACCTTACAACTCGGGACTTATTTCTTACCTGATTTCCCGATCCCAGATGGCTATACCATCGACACTTATTTCGAACATTTATCTCGTACAGGTTTAGAGGAACGCTTAAATCACCTTTACCCTATTGCTGAACGTGATGAAGATTGGGCTGAAATTCGTAAACCTTATGATGATCGTATCAAGTACGAAGTTGATATTATTTTAAAAATGGGTTTTCCGGGTTACTTCCTGATCGTCATGGACTTTATTCAATGGGCCAAAAATAATGGTGTGCCTGTAGGTCCTGGCCGTGGTTCGGGTGCTGGTTCATTAGTTGCCTACAGTTTAAAAATTACTGATCTAGATCCATTACGTTATGATTTGCTTTTCGAACGTTTCTTAAACCCTGAACGTGTCTCAATGCCCGATTTTGACGTCGATTTCTGTATTGCAGGTCGTGACCGAGTAATCGAATATGTCGCACAAAAATACGGTCGTGAAGCCGTTTCACAGATTGCGACTTTTGGTACGATGGCTGCAAAAGGCGCAATCCGAGATGTTGCACGTGTCTTAGGTAAGTCTTATGGTCTGGCTGACCGTATTTCCAAAATGATTCCGACCAAGCCGCTTGGCGTTGATCTAGTCACTGCGATTGACATGGAACCACAGCTCAAAGACATCGTGACCAACCCATCAAACCCTGATAATGATGATGCTGCTGAAATTTGGGAAATGGCACTTAAGCTCGAAGGCATTACACGAAACACAGGGAAACACGCAGGTGGTGTAGTCATTGCACCCGGAAAAATTACCGATTATTCAGCGGTACTGTGTGAAGCAGATGGAACAAGTCGTGTTGCGCAATACGATAAAGATGATGTTGAAGCAGCAGGTCTGGTTAAATTTGACTTCTTAGGTTTGCGTAACCTCACAGTTATTGAAGATGCGGTTCAAAATATTAATAAAAGAATCAAATCTGAAATTCCTCTCGAAATTGCAAATGTTCCATTAGATGACAAGGATGCTTATTTAGTCTTTGCGGACGCAAATACAACTGCGGTGTTCCAGTTTGAATCCGTCGGCATGAAAAAAATGCTCAAGGAAGCAAGACCGAGTAAATTTGAAGAAATTATTGCTTTCGTTTCTTTATACCGCCCCGGTCCAATGGATCTAATTCCAGACTTTATCCATCGTATGCATGGTGGTGAGTTCGAATATCTACATCCATTGCTAGAAGGCGTACTTGAACCTACCTACGGGATAATGGTTTACCAAGAACAGGTGATGCAGGCAGCACAGTTCTGCGCAGGCTATACACTTGGTGGTGCAGATTTACTTCGCCGTGCCATGGGTAAAAAGAAACCTGAAGAAATGGTTAAACAGCGCCAAATCTTTATTGAAGGTGCTGCAAAAAAAGAGATTGATGAAGCGACAGCAAACCATATCTTCGACTATATGGAAAAGTTCGCAGGTTATGGATTTAACAAATCACATGCCGCAGCCTATGCCCTTGTTGCCTATCACACTGCATGGTTAAAAGCACATTATCCTTCAGAATTTATGGCGGCGGTTTTATCATCAGAAATGCAGAATACGGACAGTATCGTATTCTTAATTGATGACTGCCGTAATAATAAATTAGAAGTGCTACCGCCTTCCGTAAATATGTCTTTGTATCATTTCCACGCCAGTGATGAGAAAACCATTGTTTATGGTCTCGGTGCAATTAAAGGCGTCGGTGAACAAGCGATGCAATCGGTCATCGACTCACGCATCAATGAAGGTCCATACAAGGATTTATTCGATTTCTGTCATCGTATTGACCTAAAAAAGATCAATAAACGTACCTTAGAAGCCTTAATTCGTGCAGGTGCGTTGGATTGTTTAGGCATTGAACGCTCAAGCTTAATGGCTCAATTGCCTGAAGCTGTTCAAGCGGCGGAACAAGCACGAAGTAACCGTGAGACGGGTATCATGGATTTATTTGGTGAAGTTGAAGAAGTTCAACGCAAACCTGCTAAACCTGTGAAACCGTGGTCAGACGAAGTTCGCCTTAAAGGTGAAAAAGATACGCTTGGATTGTATCTCACTGGTCATCCGATTGATGTCTATCGTCCAGAATTAAAATCGTTTATTCCAGCAAAATTAAATGAACTAACACCTACTCGTCGTGGTGTCACGACCGTCTTTGCTGGTTTAGTCGTTGATATTGCCAACTTCCCGAACCGTATCATGATTACACTAGATGATGGTACTGCTCGTGTGGAAATCAGCTGTAATCATGAGCGTTTTCAACGTTATAAAGAAATCGTTCGTCTAGAACAAGTCATTGTTATCGAAGGCGAAATCTACGAACGTGAAGGCTTTGATCGCCCAATGGCGCGTTTAAGTAAAGCGTTTAATTTAAATGAAATCCGCCAAAAGCGTGCCCAAAGTATTCAAATTCGTCTCCCTCAAGATTTAATGACCAAATCTTTAGCCAAAGATTTACAGGCAATTTTATTACCTTATTGCAATGTCGATATGTGTCAGCATATTGCTTTACAAATCCAACTTGAACAAAGCTTTGCGACAGCAGAGTTGCATCTAGGTCCGCAATGGAAAGTCGCACCTTTAGATGAATTGCTAGGCAAGCTACGTGATTATTTTGGTAAGGACGCGATTTTTATTGAATATCAAGTGAAGTCAAAAGCTGCAAAAGTAGCAGAAGCGCCTAAAGTAACGACAGTTGCACCACCACCTGAAAACATGTCTATGGATGAAGCGCTTGATCTGTATCAAGCTGAAATCTCTCAATACTCTTAATTTTGGATGATATATGAATCTGTTTGACTCAAATAACGTGTCCAAACACTTGGATCATGTGCGTATTGTGATGGTCAATACCACCCTACCAGCCAATATTGGTAGTGCCTTACGCGCAATGAAAACGATGGGTTTATCTCAACTCGTTTTAGTTGCTCCTAAAACCTATCCACACCCAGATATTGATGCTTTAGCCGCAGGTGCACAGGATTTAATTGAAAAAATTGAGATCGTTGATACTTTAGAGCAAGCTATTCAAGACTGTCATCTCGTGTTTGGAACCAGCGCACGTAGTCGTACCATTCCATGGCCGTTACTGGACGTACGTCCTGCTGCAAAAGAAGCGTTACAAGCTGCAACTCAACAACAAAATATCGCTATTGTTTTTGGTCGTGAAGACCGTGGTCTCACCAATGAAGAACTTGCTTTAGCCAATTATCACTTAACCATCCCAGTTAATCCTGAGTATGGTGTTTTAAATGTCGCACAAGCGATTCAAGTCATTTGTTATGAGTTGAGAATGGCTGCACTCGAACAAAATACGCAACAAATGACTGTTGTTCCAGATGATCACATGCAACTTAAACAACAACAGAGCATGGAATGGGATGAGCCATTAGTAACACAAAAACAAATGGAAGAATTCTATCCTCATCTAGAAAAAATGCTGACTGAAATCGAATTTTTAGATCCAAATAATCCTCGTTTACTTCCATTACGCTTGCGTCGCCTGTTCGGAAGGATACAATTAGATCGTATGGAATATCATTTATTGCGCGGAATTTTCAGCCGTGTACAGGCTTTAGCCAAAGGCTCATGGAAACAAACCAATTCGGAGGATCATGCCCAATGATTAAACAGCTTAAAGAAGATATCGAGGCTGTATTTGCACGTGATCCTGCTGCTCGAAATACACTCGAAGTTCTAACCACCTATCCGGGTATTCATGCTTTGATCATGCATCGTATGGCACATGAGCTTTGGAAAAAAGAGTACAAAGGTACAGCACGTTTACTTTCTTCATTTAGCCGCTTTGCCACAGGAATTGAAATCCATCCTGGCGCAAAAATTGGTAAACGCTTTTTTATCGATCATGGTATGGGTGTGGTGATTGGTGAAACAGCTGAAATTGGTGATGATGTCACGCTTTATCATGGAGTAACGCTTGGCGGCACAACATGGAATAAAGGCAAGCGCCACCCCACGCTTGAAGATGGTGTGGTGGTGGGTGCAGGTGCTAAAATCCTCGGTCCCTTTACCGTCCATAAAGGTGCAAAAGTTGGCTCAAATGCAGTCATCACCAAAGAAGTTCCTGAGGGCGTAACCGCCGTTGGCAACCCTGCACGATACATTTTCAAGGATAAAACCCAGATTGAGCAGGATGAAGCACGCCGCCGTGATTATGCTGAAAGCATCGGTTTCCAGCCTTATGCCACCACTCAGGATCAGTCAGACCCAATTTTAGAAGGTATTCGTGTTTTACTGGATCGGATGCAGCAAAATGAAAAGCGCATGAATACCCTTTGCCAGCGCCTCTCGCTACTGGACCCAACATTTAACGGTCAAAAACAGAAGACCCAGCCATTTAGTAAAGAAGAACTTAAAATTATTGAAGAAGTTAGACGTGAATGTGAAGCTCAGAGCAAAACTTCTTCGAACTAATCCAATTTATAAAAAATGTAACAAGCTTCTCGTTGCAAGTTGGTTTTGCTTTTCCTAGACTGGTAAAACCAACGACCGACCTAGTTAATTCACTAAAATTAATGGATGTAAAGCATGAATTTTAAGCCTTTGGCACTTCTTGTACTTTCAACTTCTTTTTTAACAGCTTGTGGTACTACGCCAGTAAAAAAAGAAAAAGCTGCTGAACCTTTTGTATTCAAAGAACCTGATCCAACTCCTCCATTTTATGCTTTAAATCCAGTTAAATATGATGCTCCGCCAAGCTTTGAAGTTGCAATTAAAGATGCATCGGCTCAACCTGTAACAAAAATGGTTGTTTCACTTCAAGGTGACCCATCAAAATCAACCACCCTTGAGGTGAATAAATTAATTGTCCCTACGACTGATCAAAAGCAACGTAATATGAAATATGCGGTGCTTGCTGGTGATAATGAAGTAGATGTCACTGAAATTGATGATTTTCTTCAATTGGTTGAAGGTAAAGCGCGTCACTATCCACCACGTTTTACGGAACGCCAAGAACGTAAAGGTTATGAGGCAAAACTTCGTGAAATTACGCAGAAACTTGATGCTTTAGCAGAAAAGCCCAATGCTTCTCTGGATGTACTTACTCGTGCATTTAAAGCAAGCGTTATGGCACGTAATATGGACTTAGGTACAGCCTATACAACCAAATCACTCAACTACGCACAGCGTATTCTTGCGATTAGCCCAAATGACCCTGAAACTAATTTCTGGTTTGGTTTTGGTCTATCTGAAGGTGGCGGTCAACGTGAAGCGATTCCATATCTAGATAAAGCGATTAAAGGCGGTGTACAAGAAGCGTATCTTTCTGCTGCAAATAATTATTTATGGTTAGAGCAAAAGAAAAATGCGATTCAAACACTCAAAAATTATAAAATTAATTATCCTGATGAAGCCGAAGTTGCAGATCAACTTATCAAAGAAGTTGAATCTGGAAAACGTTGGAATGTTTGGCAAGTCCTAAATTAAAGATTTGTGATTTTGTAAAAATAGACTGTTCAGAACAGTCTATTTTTTTAAGTTGATTGAAAAAACATCTTTTTTTCGTATTATAGCTAGAATCTTCCAGCTAAATTTGCTCCTTGATAATGCAAGCATCTAATTCAAACAAATATCTATTTGCCTTTACGCTGTTATCAACTATTGCTTTAAATGGCTGTCAGGTCGTTAGCCTCAAGCAACAAGCGGTTGATGTCACCATAGCCAATGAACGTAATAGTATAGTAACTCAGAAAAAGTTAAGTGAAGCAAGCCTGAATGTCTTATCGATGTCAGGTAAAGAAGCAAAAATTTGTATGCAATCTCCGAATGAATGCATTGCAGATCTACATAAAATTCCTCAGATTCAAGACGAACAATTATTGTCGACAGCCAGTGAACTATATCTTGCTAAAGCCGTGTCACTGTCGGACTCATCAGAATGTAAAATCAGTAAATTGTCTACACATAAACCTGCTGATGAACAAAAGCTAATACAGCAAAATTATGAAAGTTGCTTAGATCAGAAGTTTGAAGCTTTGGATAAAAGTATTCGTTATAGTTATGCGTATTTATTCAAAACATCACGTCAGCCACAAGAACGACTTTTTGATAACCGCCAAGTACAAATTCGAGATTTCTACAATCAGGCACTTACTCAATTGGTGAGTAGTCATAGTTTAAGGAATCCATCGACCAATCTTACCCCAACGATTAAAATTGGAAAAAGTACTTACACAATTGATATTCAAGCATATCAACGCCTACAGAATATGAAACTGGAAAAATTCATTTCCAGTTACAACATGAATTTTTCTGGATTAAGGGCAATTAACCGCCGTGATGGTTTCGGTTCTGATTTTGTCGCAGTTTTTCCATCGACAGACTCATCATCACAAGAAAATAAATACATTCTTAATCCTTTAACCCATGATTATCCTAAAGGGATAAATCCTAATATTCATAAAGCACGCTATTTAGCAGCCACAATTATTGCTCAACCTAAAAAATCGAATGCAACGATAGAAGATGTTTTAACAAATCCGAATTTTGAAATTAAGGTTTATGATCCTTATAGCATTGAGAAAGTAGAGATTGCCGGTAAACCATATTCATTAGCAGCAAATTTTTCTGCACCCTATGGTTTATGGCTAGCAGAAAACAATTTAGGTGCGGCTGCGTATTTGACCTTAATTGACCGCGATCAGCATTTGGCAATGCCGCATCTCTATATGCTGGAACCCTATAACCCGAATAAGAAAATCATTGTATTAGTACATGGTCTGGCAAGTAGTCCTGAAGCATGGATTGCGGTAACTAATGACATTATGGGTGATGCAATATTAAGAGAACATTATCAAGTTTGGCAAATTTTTTACTCTACCAATATGCCAATTTTGGAAAGCCGTTTTCAAATTTATGCTTTATTAAAACAAGCATTTGGTTCACTTAATCCCAAAGATGCAGCAGCCCAAGATGCAGTTTTAATTGGGCATAGTATGGGTGGAATTATTAGTCGGCTTTTAGTGAGTGATGCAGATATTTCTAAACAAGCTTTAGAATTGATGAATAATCGCCAACAAACACGTCTAAGAAAACACCCTGTCATTGGTGAAAGACTCAAAATGAAACCAATTGAAAATTTTGATCGAGCTATTTTTCTCGCAGCACCACACCGAGGTACAGATTATGCAGACCGATGGTTTACTCTAGCAGCAAGAAAAATTATTAAACTTCCTGCAACTTTCTTAACGACCCTCGCAGATACGCTGACCAGTTATGATGTTGATTTAAAAGACTTTGTCAAAACACTAACGAATGATGTCATTCAGAATGGACCAAGTGATCTAAGTAAAAAATCTAAATTTATGGAACTGACAGCTAGTATCCCACCCGAAAAAGGCTTAGTTTTTCATTCTATTATGGGCAATATTACTAAAAGTGATGATCCAAATGTCATTACAGACGGGATTGTTCCTTATAAGAGTGCGCATTTAGATGGTGCTGTTTCCGAGAAGATCTTCACGGGTGGTCACTCTATTCAAGAAACGCCCGAAGCTGTGTTAGAACTTCGTCGCATCTTACGCCAACATTTAGTTGATCATGGTTTATATAAACCGAAGAATTAAGTACAATAAAAAAGCCCCAAACAATTGGGGCTTTTTTAATCAAATCATTTACACATCAGAGCGAATCATATAATCAAAAGCGGATAGAGACGCTTTGGCACCTTCACCTGTCGCAATGATAATTTGCTTGTAAGGCACGGTGGTACAGTCACCCGCAGCAAATACACCTTTGACATTGGTTTCATTACGATCATTGATCACAATCTCACCACGATTGCTGAGTTCAACCGCACTGTTCTTCAAGAAATCTGTGTTTGGTAATAAACCAATCTGCACAAAGATTCCTGCAAGTTCTACCGTATGCTCAACATCAGTCGCGCGATCTTTGTATTTCAACGCCGTCACTTGAGCACCATCTCCGACCACTTCAGTACTGAGCGCATTTAAGATCACAGTGGTATTCGGTAAGCTGTTTAATTTGTCTTGCAACACTTGATCTGCACGAAGCTTGGTATCAAACTCAACCAATGTTACATGCTCAACAATTCCTGCAAGGTCAATCGCTGCTTCTACACCTGAGTTACCACCACCAATCACCGCGACACGTTTGCCTTTGAATAATGGGCCATCACAGTGTGGGCAGTACGCCACACCACGGGTACGGTATTCTGCTTCACCCGGTACATTCATTTCTCTCCAACGTGCGCCTGTTGAAAGAATAATGGTTTTCGATTCAAGCTTAGCCCCATTTTCCAATTCAACTTCAACCAAACCATTGGCGGTCTGATCTGCACCTGTGATCTTGCTGACACGTTGTAAATTCATGATATCCACACCGTACTCACGTACATGGGCTTCCATATCTTGAGCGAACTTCGGACCTACAGTTTTTTGAACCGTGGTGAAGTTTTCAATGTCCATAGTATCCATGACCTGACCACCAAAGCGTTCAGCCACGATACCTGTTTTGATACCCTTACGTGCTGCATAAATCGCTGCTGTACCACCTGCAGGGCCACCACCAATCACCAATACATCAAAAGCATCTTTGGCATTGAGTGCTGCGGCATCTTTTTCAGCTGAGTTGGTATCTAGCTTCGCCACGATTTCTTCCAAAGTCATACGACCTTGTCCAATATGTTCATTGTCTTGAAACACCATCGGTACAGCTAAGATTTTGCGCTCTTCAACTTCTTCTTGGAAGAAACCACCATCAATCATGGTCGCCGTTGTATTCGGGTTATAGATTGCAATCAAGTTGAGTGCTTGAACCACATCTGGACAGTTATGGCAGCTCAATGAAACAAACACATCAAAGTTTGCTTTTAAGTTTAAGCCTTTGATTTGGTTCAAGACTTCATCAGAGACTTTAGGTGCGTAACCTGATACTTGTAATAAAGCCAAGATCAAAGAGGTAAACTCATGTCCCATCGGTAAACCAGCAAAGAACACACGTGGTTGTTCACCTGCTTTAGCTACACCGAAACTAGGACGGCGAGCGTTTGAACCGTCAAAACGCGCCGTAACTTGGTCAGAAAGTTCCGCAATTTCAGTCACGAGTTCTTTGATTTTTGCAGCTTTGTCTGATTCATCTAAAGCTGCAACTAACTCAATTGGACTTTCTAAACGTTCTAAGTAAGCTTTTAATTGAGTTTTAATATTTTGATCTAACATGTATTTCTCCAAATTCTAAGCAGTTCAAATCAGCTAAATTCATTCGATGAAGCTATAGTACGCAAAACTAATAAATAGGTAAAACAGTATGTTTTTATAAATTTAATCGGATAAACCGAATTAAGATTTAAGAGACATCCAGTTTTTGACCAATCCTCACACGACGATTTTTCAAATGTTTAGCGAGTACATATAAAATGGAGCTTAAAGCAACAACCAACACAATCAAGCCCCATAAAATTACATTCACAATCTGAGAAATACGTTCGGGTTGTTGTGCACGCAGATCTAAGGGCTGCGTAATTGAGGTGATACTCTTACCATATAGTTGCTGCTGCATGACCCATAACTGTTCAGGCTTAAAATCATATTGTTTAAACTGAATCGAGTTATTCTTTTCAGCGACAATCAATTGATTCACATAGACATTGGCAGTTTTACGATCGACAGGCTGATGCAATAAAGCCACTTGTGCCAACACATAGGCTTTTTCAGTCGATGAAATGTTGGCCTGCTGTAAATCTTGAGCAATTTGACTTTCAACAATATTATTTTGATAGCTCATCCATTGTTGATACGCCTGTTTGGTTTCATCTTTCCAATCGTATTGAATGTAGCTCAGACCAGACCAAAGCAAAATAAAGACAATAATCCAAGCCAAAACTCGTTGTGTCCATGCTTGGAAACGTTGCTGAAAAAACTTAAATTTCTTCATCCAATTGAGCAGTAAAAATGCCCCAATGAACGAAACCAAAATTTTTAGAAACAACCAACCAAACCATGATAATAAATTAAAAAAATAATCGACTGGTTGTTTAAATGGCACCAATTCTTGAACATGATAAGGCAAATCTAATGCCTGAACATGCGTGGAAAGATCAAAGAACCGATAGATAAATTCTTTTTGCAAAAATAACGATGCAACTGTAATAACGACCAATGTACAGGCTAAAACGAACCAGATCATTAAATGACGTTGACGTTTTTTTAATGCATCTAAACGTTGGTCAATCGGTTGTACACTAAAATCGTTTATGGGTGACAATGATTTTTCCTTCAAAAATTAACAATATCAAGATTTGGGTGGTTGGCTATGCTCAAGCACTAAATGATTTAAACTCTCTTGCAAAGCACGTAAACGTGTTGTCGCTTCCGCACGCTTTTGCATCCCTTCTTTCTGAATCTGAATCACATCATTTACTGTTTTAATGAGGGTGTTTTGTACATGTTCAAGTGTTTCCACATCAATCACTGAACGTTGATTCGCTTTCGCAGTATCGACTGAGTTTTGATGCAATAATTCAGCATTACGGCGTAATAATTCATTCGTTGTGTCATCAATCGCTTTTGCTAACTGGACACTATTCTTTTGCTCTTGTAATGAAATCGCCAAACTAATCTGATTTTTCCATGCAGGTAGCGTAATGTTCTTAATGGCATAGAACTTATCTACCAACATTAAATTATTCGACTGGATGATCCGAATCATCGGCAAAGTCTGCATTGCAGATTGTTGCAAAACCTGCAAATCACTGACTCTTTTCTCAAGATTATTCGCCAAATGATTAAGATCATAAATCTGTTGCGTCGTTTGTTGATCCTGCTCTTGTGATGTGAGCATTGAGATCTGTTGCTGAATATCCTGCTGTTTTAATTGCCCTGCAGCAATATAAACACCAAGCTGTTTATATTCATCCTGTACCGCATCAAACATTTTATCTAAGGTTCCAACCCGAGCTTTCAACCCTGATTGAGAGCTTTCAATTTCTTTAAGCAATACATCAATCTGCTCTTTAGTGGTATTAAAATGCTGATCAAAATTTTGTTTAGCATTTTTAAACTTACTCAGTAAACCGCCAAAAAACCCAGAGCTTTTTGATTTATTCAAAATACTTGAAGTATTCAATTGCTGTGCGACTTGCACGACCTCATTAAGTTTTTGTCCAGTCGTATCCAAATCTTTATTCTGAACCAGATTTAACAGTTCATCGGTATAAGTTGAAGTTTTACTGGCAATATTTTTGCCATATTCAGCTACCACTGTGGTACTGATATCTGCCAATTCTTTATGTGCATCCATTACTTCTGCAAGATCATGTGGTTGCAATCCTAAATCTTTTAAATTCAACTGTTCAAAACGTTGCTCAGGCTTTACTTCAAGCTCATGAGATAATTTGCTAAGTTCTGAATCTGACATCTTTTTTCCCTCTTATTTCTGTAATGATTTTTTCAAATTTTTAATTAAATCTTCTCGACTTTTATCAAGCTGATCAAGTGTATTTGTTGAAGTCGATGCTGTACTTTGTTTAACGTGATATTGCCATGCAGGAATCAAAACCTGTTGTGCTTCTTTAAATCGATCTAGCAAGCCAAAAGATAACTCTTGTGATAACTGCATTTGTTTCATCGCAATATCATTACTCGTTTGTAAGGTGTGTAAGGTGTTTATTTTTTTTGAGAGCCGTTCAACAAAATGGTCAAGCTTTTGCTGTTGAGTAAATTGAGGATATTCTATTAAAAATTCATCAGCGGCGCGGATATAAGCGGCCATCTGTTCTCTCAAACCTAAAGCTTGCTGTAGTCGTGATTGCGATTTTTGGATTTCGATCTGTAAGAGCTGACTTAAATGATTTGCTTCATTGATTAAACGCTCAAGATCTTTGACAAACTTTACTTGACCAGCATCGTATTCAACATCTATACCTAACCATTTTTGCAACGCGTTAAAACGACGACCACCTAAATGTTTTTTGGAAATTGAAAGTTGCTGAATAATCTGGGTAATCACTTCACTCAATTGCTGATTCAATCTAGGGTCAACACCATTCAGTAATACACTTTGAGCTTGAACTAAATGGTCTGCATAATGATTCAAACGATGTGGATCATTGAGAAGAGGAAGTAAATCATTACGTTTAATCGCTAAAATATGTTCTTGATTTGATTCAATTTGCGATAAAGGTATGAAGTCGAACGATTGCGTCATATTAGCCGAGTTTAGTAAGAACAAATAAATTTGAACATAGTTAGTTTTAGCATGTTCTTACTCTTTCGCATACTTAAATGTTGTTATGTTTTTTAAAATTTAACATTTGGGAATGAATAAAAAACCTCTTAATTACAATGAATAAAGAAGTTTTCAGAATTGTAAACGATGCTTTATTCATCATTCAGGGCGTATTCAAAACTATTTGGATTTTGCTTACAACGCACTTTTTTCAAAAAGTTCATCATTTTTGGATCATAAATACCTGCTTTGGTTAAAGAAATACGAGCTTCGCGCATCATTTTCATATAATTAAGCTGTTCTTCGGGGGGAATGTTCATCCAATATTTTTCAGGAATTTCTTTTTCATATTTTGCGATGATATTAAAAGTACCCTCAAGTTGACCCGCTACCCATTCACGAGATTTTTGCCCAAATCCTTCAGGAAACTTATCCTTTCGAATAATAAAATTTGCTGAAATTTGTGTTAATGGAAATTTTACGATTCCACCTTTATCCCCCAAACCTTTATAGAGTTCAAAGGGTTTATAAGCAACAATCATTGATAGGCAAGTATTGCTGTTTTTAAGTCTGTTCATGCACCAATTGCATCCAATGATGTACATATTTATTGAATTGGCGACCACGCAAACCACTAATAATCGCACCATCACATTGTCCAAGTTTCAAATCTTAGGAATTTCCATTCAATTACTCTCTAAACAAGATCGTTTTAAACAATTCTAATTAGTCAAATAATTACTGAGCTATTCGCGGTGGAAGCGCATATGTTCCAATCACATGCGCAACTGGTTCTTCATCATCCAAAGAATATAACCACACTTCACCTGTAACTAATGTTTTACCAACTTTGATTAATTTACACTCAGCTTTAATATCTTGATTTCCATTCGGTTTACGAAAAAAATTAATGGTCATGTTGGTTGTAACAGCCATAGCAATTAGACCTAAATGTCCCATAATCGCAACATAAAGCGCGAAATCAGCCACCAACATCAAGGTTGGACCTGATACGGTTTGACCTGGGCGTAAATCGTTCTGATCGATTTTATAAAGTAACTGTGCCCCTTTAGGACTAATCTCTTCGATACTAGTTTTTTCGAGTGCTTGAGGAAATTCCTGTGCCAAAAAATGAGTAATTTCATGCTTACTAAGCGCCATCACAATACATCCCAATTGACTTAGATTATTTTTGAATTATGCCTAAAACTATAAACAAACATTTAATCAGCTTGATCTGAAAGTTCATTTAAGACTTGCCAGTAACTAGGAGGCTCAGGAACATGTCCACGCTCTAATAACATCTGGTGCATTTTAGGTAACTTAAAATATGGAACTGTTGCCATTAAGTGATGTTCTTTATGGAAATTGACATGGATGGGCGCAACTAAAGCACGAGCAATATAACCTGCTTTTGTAGACCGTGTATTGGTTAATGCATTATTACTGGTTGGCATACCTGCATGTTCTGCCATCGAACGAACACGTAAAAATAATGGAAATGGTGTTAAATATGCCAATATCCAAAGCGCATACAATTTAGGATGACCGGCTGCCCATAATATTGAAAACAAAGCAGCATTTGTTGCTATTGCACCACCACTATTTTTTAGAAATGCTTTTGGATAGTCGACCCAATGGCGTCCCTCCTGAGAAATCCAACGACGGTCGTTAGATACCGTCCACTCCATTTTCTCAACATCCATAAGCACTCGTCCAAGCGCGAATTTTAATCCTGTTATTCCAGAAACATCACGGAAAAACTTACGCATTAACGATTTCTTCGAAGTTGGGAAACCCTCTACCAAAGACAAATCAGGATCCTCTACGGTAGAAGTTTTACTGTGATGGCGTAAATGATGGGCACGATATTTCTTTAAATCATTCCAGATTGGACGAGCACAAAGCCAATCAGTGGCAATATCATTCAGCCATTTGGTTTTAAATAAGCTTTGGTGTGAAGCATCGTGCATAATGATTGCAAGCGCAAGTTGACGACCCGCTAATATTACCAATGCAGCTATACACATCAGTAATTTGCCCCAGACAGGTAAATACTCCCATGTACTAGCAACTGCAGCGAAGGTTCCACCAATGACTGCCCAAGTTGATAAAACAGCCCAACTACCGTGTAAATCTGACTTTGTTGTCAATTCTGTGATTTCTTCTCTTGTGAACAAATCACTTATTGATGTACGTGTATTCATATCCCTACCCTACAATTTTTTTATTTCTATAAATACATAAATATATTTTTTATTTTAGATTAAGTAATATTTCTGTCAATACATTAAAATTAATTTTTCAGTAATATTTATACTAAACTAATTTCATAGAATCGTTGCCACAATTCCAGTCCAGTCTGATCCAATTGCTGAACACTTAATGCAAATTGATCACGTAGATGAACATCAACAAAATCCTCAGGTAATAATGGATCATTCATCAGCAAAGAAATGGTCTGCCGACCAAGCAATAACGATTCTTTAGCAGCAATATCTAAGCTTAATTGCTCAACTGTCTCCAACCACTTTTGAATCATTTGACTATATTTTTTATAGTTTTGGTTAAGTGTTTGAGTGGGCCAAAGCTTCGGAATTTTATTTAATGTTGTGGTGTCGAAATGATTAATTTGGCAAATTTTGGCGCTTTTTTCTAAGCCAGAAGCTTGTAATGCCAAAAATACCTCTTTAAAAGAAATGGCTAAATTATCAGGGCGAATATAAATGCCTTGTTCTAACTCTTTAAAACCGAAGTGCTTTAATGCGCGTTCTCGGCGGTTTAAAGCTGTACGATCAACCCGCCCTAATTCACCAGTAAAGACAGCTAAGTATTGATGATCCCATTGTTTTGTTTGTTTAATTCCGTTTTTACGGTTCAACATCACATCGGCCCATTCATGTGATTTAGCCGTAAATTGATATATACCCCGCTCAATCGCTTCAATCACCCCATCACTAGATAATCGGGTTACTGCGACACGAATACTATTTTCGCTAATCTCAAAAAGCTTCGCTGCGATAATAATTTGTTTAATCGAGATCTCACGACCTTGTAGCCCTAAAAGTAAATCAATGATTAAATCTCGGGCATTCATTTTAGCTATTGTCATCTTACAATCGAACCAGTTCTAAACATGAAAAAAGAAATAAAGAATAAGAATTTTAACTTAGAATCTCTCCCTTTTAGTAATTTTTCTAAAAGGGAGATTTTATTTTTATAGAAAAACAAATAATAAAATTATACCCAGTACAATCCGATACCAAGCAAATACGCGTAAAGTGTGGCGTTCAACAAATTTAACTAATGCGCTCACCACCAATAATGCCGAAATAAAAGCAGCAACAAAACCAACCCCGATATTCAACATATTATCTTGTGTCAATACATCTGCATTACGAATAAGATCAAAAGTTGCAGCCCCCAACATCGTTGGCATCGCGAGAAAGAAAGAAAATTCTGTTGCCGCTTTACGAGACAAACCTGAGAACATTCCTCCCACAATGGTAGCACCAGAACGAGAAGTCCCTGGAATCATTGCAACGCATTGTGCACAACCGACTAAAAAAGCTTGCTTGTAAGTAATTTTTGTCGCTTCAGTTGTTTTATGATCAAAATTCTTGGATTCAACCCAGAAAATAATCAGACCACCAACAATCAGTGCGATTGCGACCACAAGAGGACTAAATAGGACGCTTTTAATAAAATCGACTGCAAAAATACCAATCACGACAGCAGGAAAAAAAGCAATTAAAACGCTAAAAGCAAAATGACGTGCTTCTGAATCGCCACTAAAAAAACCTTTAACTAAATCAAAAATCTTTTGTCGGTATAACCAACAAACAGCCAAAATTGCACCAAGCTGAATGACAACTTCAAATACACGCCCATCGTCAGAATGGAAGTCGATCATGTGACCAAATAAAATTAAATGACCTGTACTTGAAATCGGTAAAAATTCGGTCAAACCCTCAATAAACCCTAAAAATAAAGCCTTTAAAATTTCAATATGTTGCATAACTTACTCAAAAAATGCGTAATTCAAGATTAAAATAAACGGCAAGCTTACCTTGAAATTAAATCATTTTATGTGATTGTCACGTAACGTTTTAACCGTGATCTTTATAGATCTAATACGGATTTATCATTAAATAATCATCAAACTATTTTTCTTTTGCATTTGTTCAACAACTTCACGCGTATCGAATCCTAAACGCCAATAAAGCAATTCTAAAACATCTAATTCATCCTGCGTGATGATACGATCGCTCCATAAACATCGCTCTGCAATTGCTAAAATATTGAGACGATCACGCAATAACAAGCCTGAAACATCATTTAAAATTTCTGCTAAATCAAGCGGTTCATCAGAAATATCTGCATAAATTTGCATTTCTTCGGGTGCTAAAATCTGTTGAAGAATTCGCTCACGCACCTCAAGCTGATTTGGACTATTAATTTGCTGTACATGCAATAAAGCATCAATTAAATGCACAATTTGTGCTTTCACATCTTCAAATGATGTTGGTAAATGTGCAGGCATAAGATTGAGTTCACGCTTTACTCGCTCCAATAATAAGGCATCAAGCAAACCCACCTCACCATCTTCTTGGATAATACAAGCCAATTTAGTCAAAAATTGACGAGCAATACTTGTCGGCATGTGTCCAATATTCTTACAGGCATCATGGAAGATTTGAACGTGAATACGACCATCTAAATTCAATAAAGAATCTACAATTGCATGACTTACAGCAGCTTCTTGAGGAATGAATTCACGATATTGACGAATCATTAGAATTGCAACCATCACTTCCCTTGAACCTGTCGCCGTTTGCATCGCTCTTTGTATTAATTCTGGGCGCTTTTTATTCTTCCGCATTTCAGAGTTTAAAGGCTTAATTGCATCATTCAAGGCAAAACTGATCGGCGATAAACGCAATAAAGGTAAAGGCTGTGGCGAGCTCCAAGGTAACGTCATATCTGTCATTTCCTCTTCCAAAGAACGAAACAGACTAAATAAAGGACGATTGCGTAGCTTTTTTAAATTTTCTAATTGCAAATCCTGTAGCAAAGTAGGATTTAGTTCATAAATTCGATCTTTGATACTTGGATGAATATTCATCCAACTTTGCGGACTAAGAGAATTTGCGAAACACATATGTGAAATCGATTCTGAATACGCACTATGAATTTGCGAACCTGAATGGTGGACATAGATACGTAACAAGGTTTGAATATTGGCATTATTATTCATCAAACGCATAGTTTTCAGGTCATTACGAAAGGTTCGCCCACTTAAGGTCAAATATTTAATTAAACGCGTAATTAAGATGCCTAAACTACCAATCAGCCAAATCACTCCACCAATCGCAACAAAAATAGTTTCGAATTTGTTCCGATAAGAGGTTGCATAAGGATTGTAGCCTGCTTGAGCTAATTTACTCCCCCATTGACTAAAGGTAGTTAAACCACTGTATAAGATTTTTAATTTAGTATTTTCGACTGCTTCGCCTGATAAAATCTGGTTGAATTCATAACTCAATAAGCCATATAGCTCTAGCTCATCCAAATTTTGTAGAGCACCCCACGTTAAAATAATTACGATGTCTTGAGATCTGAAGCCTGCGGTTAAGGCATTCACACCAACTTCATTTGGGAGCACATAAACAGCGGGAGTATCGATCGCAAAACTTTGAGCAACTTGCTCTACGACTTTTAATGCTGTGCTTTCTTCGGGCGTACTTTCGTCAAAAACAAGGCGTCTTGCCTTAAGTTGTTTTGCAAGTGAATGGCCGCCTTCACGTAAGACATACAGTTCAGCACCAACCGACCAAACCATCACGAAGAATAAAAGAAAGATAAAATATGGACTAAGAACATGCCACCAAATGGCTTGAGTGTAGTCAAAGAAATGAACGACTAAACCCAAAATCAAATTGAGAATAAAAACTGTCGACAACATAGCGAGCAAGCAAAAACTTACCGACCATGCAATATTTTTATTTTCAATTAAATAATGGCTCATTTCTTTCAATGTAAATTTTCCTGATTACATTGTTGATCTTAGAGGCTTCGAAACCTTAAGTATCATAAAATAAAAAAGCGGGAATTTCCCGCTTTTCTATAGATTTAAATGATTACTCTTCTTTAATACCTGTTAAATCAACAGAAGAAGCATCGATATTTACATCAATATAACCATCTGCTTTCTTTTTTGCTGAATCATTACGTTTCTGCTCGAGATTTATCAGATAGTCATTATCAATCCCACCAGCCACATAGATCCCGTCAAATACAGAACAATCAAATTCTCTTAAATCAGGTACTTTGCTGGTACGCACTGCGTTCTTTAAATCTTCCAAATCTTGGAAAACTAAACGATCTGCACCAATAATCTCACGAATTTCTTCAACTGTACGATCTGAAGCAATTAATTCAGATTTTGCTGGCATATCGATACCATACACGTTTGGATATTTCACCATAGGTGCAGCCGAAGCAAAGAATACTTTCTTCGCGCCAGAATCACGTGCCATTTGAATAATCTCATTACACGTTGTACCACGTACAATCGAGTCATCCACTAACAGTACATTTTTATCTTTAAATTCAAGCTCAACTGGGTTTAGTTTTTGACGAACTGATTTTTTGCGCTGCTGTTGACCTGGCATAATGAAGGTACGTCCGATGTAACGGTTTTTCATAAAACCTTCACGGAATTTCACGCCTAAAATATTAGCCAATTCTAATGCTGAAGTACGACTGGTATCTGGAATTGGAATGACCACATCAATATCGTGCTCTTCACCCCATTCCTTCAAAATTTTATACGCCAGCTTTTCACCCATTTTTAAACGAGCTTTATAAACTGAGATGCCATCAATTGTTGCATCTGGGCGAGCAAAGTACACATATTCAAAAATACATGGACGATATTCTGGATTTACTGCACATTGTTTAGTAAACAATTCACCATTTGAATTAATGAAAATTGCCTCACCTGGTGCAATATCACGCTCAACTTTAAAACCTAGCGCTGTAATCGCAACGGATTCAGAGGCAATAATATATTCAGTGCCTTGCTCAGTTTCACGAGAACCATAAACCAAAGGACGAATCCCGTTTGGATCACGAAAACCAACAAGCCCATGACCTGTGATCATCGCAACAACCCCATAAGCACCTTTACAACGCTCATGAACACGAGATACGGTGTGGAAGATATTTTCTGGCGTTGGGTTGAGTGTACCGATCTTCTGTAACTCATGTGCAAACACGTTGAGTAAAACTTCAGAATCAGAATCAGTATTCATGTGACGTAAATCTGTTTTAAACAGATCATCATGAATTTCTGCGGCGTTGGTCAAGTTACCATTGTGTGCAAGGGTAATACCATATGGAGAGTTTACATAAAACGGCTGTGCTTCAGCACTACTTGATGAACCTGCTGTTGGATAACGAACATGTCCTATCCCATAGTTACCAAGCAAAGCACGCATGTGACGGGTATGGAATACATCACGCACCATACCATTATCTTTGCGGAGGAATAAACGCCCTTGATGGCAAGTTACAATCCCTGCTGCATCTTGTCCTCGATGTTGTAACATCGTCAAGGCATCAAATAACATTTGGTTTACTGGCGATTTACCGGCAATCCCAACAACTCCACACATAGCAACCTCGCGACAAGCTAGGAACGGGGTTTAACCCCAATTAATAAAAAGGATTTTTCGTGGAATGATCAGAACGTTGATCTACTGAAGCGCGTTCTGACTCCTCCATTTCAGTCGAAGGGCGATGTAATAACGCACCTTCAGATGTCATTTGATGTATCGCTTCATTTGCAGCATCTTTTGATATTTCGGTCGCTAATGGCGCGTATGGCAACAAGATCTGTACAAATTTTGATTGTTTCCAATGCGGTGAACTATTCACCCAAGGACCGACACCCTGCATCGCAATCAAGACAATTAATAAACCTTTTAGTGAACCAAATGCACCGCCTGCTAGACGATTTAATGGGCCCAATTTTAAACTTTTCAAGAGCCCATTCAGGAATGCGGTAATAACCCAAGTGCAAATCACGATGGCTAATACAATAAAAGCAAAAGCAGCAATTTTTTGCACAACTGGGTCTTGGCTTAGACTGCTCATCGCAGGTGCCCAAATGACCGCGTATTTAGCCCCAATGACCAATGCGAATATCCACCCGATCAAGTTCGCAAAGGCTTTAATAAATCCTTGACGCAAACCGTTCAGCCCTCCAATGAGCAAGATGATCAGGATGATGATATCAAGTGTGTTCATGTCACACAGTCATCGCGTTAACACAATCTTTTACTAGTGTTGGGCCTGTATAAATAAGGCCACTGTATACTTGAACGAGACTCGCGCCCGCCTCTTGTTTTGCTACGGCCTGCTCACCTGAAACAATTCCCCCGACACCAATTAAAGGAATTTTTCTATCTAAAACATCGGCGAACTGACGTAAACATTCGGTGCTTTTTTCAAAAACGGGTGCGCCCGACAAACCACCTGCCTCATTACCATTTGGCAAATTTTCAACGCCTTCTCGCCCTAATGTTGTATTGGTAACAATTAAGCCATCAATCTTAAATTTCAATAATTGTTTAGCGATAAATGTAATATCTTCAGGCGTTAAATCTGGCGCTACTTTGAGTACTAAAGGAACATAATGATTATTTTCTTTAGCAAGTTCTAGTTGACGTTGTTTCAAAGTTTGTAATAGCTCTGTAAGTGCATCACCACTTTGTAAACTACGTAAATTCTTTGTATTCGGTGAGGAAATATTAACTGTAATATATGATGCGTAATTATAAACTTTTTCTAAACAAATCAAATAATCAGAAACCGCATCTTCAACGGCAGTATCTGCATTTTTACCAATGTTAATTCCTAAAACGCCTTTAAACTTAGCAGCTTTAACATTTTCAATCAGTTGATCAACACCGTCATTATTGAATCCCATGCGATTGATGATTGCTTTCGCTTCTGGAATACGAAATAAACGTGGTTGAGGATTACCTGCTTGTGGACGTGGTGTAATGGTACCAATTTCAATAAAACCGAAACCCAAAGCAGCTAGAGCATCAATGTGCGCACCATTTTTATCTAAACCAGCAGCAAGACCAACAGGGTTTGGAAACTCGATACCCATACAGCTCACTGGTTTATGTGCAGTTTTCTGATGCATCAATCCAAATTTATGCGCTGTATCGAGCATAGAAAGTGTGAGTTCATGTGCACGCTCTGGTGCCAAAGTAAACAACAAAGGGCGAGCCAATGAATATAACATACCAATCACAGTCTACTGATTTTTCAAGTAGCCGTATTATAGGCATAGGCTCAACAAAACACCATGCTTGACATAGGCTTATTTTGTAGAGTCTTTGCTTCAGTGCTTCTTGATTAAACAATTTTCTGGTTTTATTCAAATTTTTAATCTTAGTCTCTGTTTGGGATTTTGCAGAACTTTGGCATTCACAACCTAGTGCATTGGAATGTTTGACATTATTGCGGATTACAGAAGAAGCACTTACCAACGTCATCAAACATAGCTAGGCCAAAAAAGTCATTGTTCATTTGTATTTTTCTGATCTTAAAAAAATTATTTTAGAGATTTAGGACTTACGCACTATTATTTATAGATTCTCTGTGGTAGGAGATGATTTTTATCGAGAATAAAGTCATCAATGAAGTCTTTGATGATTGGTCTAAATAATTTCTTCTGCCAACGATATACATTTTCAAAGATCCGCTCAAACTGGTTCTTTTGTATCTCGACGTAGGCCATCAAGGCTGCAAAAATATGATTCAAAATCAGTTTAGATCGTCTTACTTGAAACTTTTCAATATGACAAACCTGTTTAATCACTCGGTGATATTGCTCTATTTTCCAATGACTTGAATGTAATTCATGAAAACCCTCAAAGGACAATAAATCATCTTCATCTTGATGCACAATATAAAACCTCTGCTGTTCTTTTAACTGAGTCTTAAATAATTGTACAAAGCCAAAATCTTTGAGCCAGACCACTTGACCCTGATGAAAATCTGGCAATAAACGCAGTTGAAACCATTGTCCTTTTTCTGGGGAAACCTTACGGTTACAGTCGATACCAAACATAAATCGAATACCATATTTTCTTATGGTTTTTAGATTTCCAGTCGATGAATACCAACTATCACCTGTAATAAATTGAATCTTTGCACCCCAACTAAGTACTTCACTTAACATATCCATAAAGTAATCATTCTTGGTTTTACCCTCAGATTTGTCATAAATTCGGAAATTAATTGGAATATTTTGACCATTCTGATCTGTCGCATACAGGGTAATGAGATTAATCCCCTTGACGGATCGGTGGTGTTTGCCTGACCAAAAATAGCTAACCAAGTCCATATGTTGACTATATGGTTTATCTAAAACAGTATCATCAATACTGACTATAAGTTTATTATTATCAATATGTTGAATTGCTTCTTGATATAGGTCGTGAGGTGTGTAGTCTTCACGCTCCAGAAAGCGATTTACACTATCATGCGAGATATTATAAGTCTCGGCAAGTTGTGTGCAGCTAATAGAGTTCGGTTCTGTCATGAGAAAGCCCATATAAATGGGTAATGTACAAGTTGCTGTAGAAGCATGTTTAGTTCGTCTGATCACAGATACTTTATAAACTATTTTAATACTTTTTTGAATCCGTCAATGCGTAAGTCCTAAGATTGAAGATGATGGTATCGGCTTTAATATCGATGAAGTGAATAGTGCAAATGTCAATATTGGTTTGCGTAGCATGAAAATTCGTCTTGAGAAAATTCATTCTGTCATGGATGTTCAATCCAAGCGTGGTCAAACCATCATTAGAGTCATTCAGAGTTAATCATACTCATCATGATGAGTCTATAACTATAAAGGAGCTTTAAGCTCCTTTATAGTTATTGCACGGTCGCAGTTAACTTGATTTGATTGTTATTTGAAACCAAGTCCATTTTCTGGATACTTAACCCCATTTGAGAAAGTTGCATTAAGAAGTTTGCAAGAACAGCATAATTTTGATGTTCAGCGACAATTTGAATTTGCTCACCATTCTGCTGTGAAGAAACTGATAAGCCTTGTTGTTGTGCCGTACGTTGAATTTTATCTGCTGCTGATAGCTCCAGATCATTTGCAGGTTTCATTGTTGCTGCATTACTTTGCATCCAAACCATTAAATCTTTTAATTCATTTAAACGTTTTTGCTGTTGCTCGGCCAAAGCATGCATTTTCCATAATGCAAAACCAATAATCACAACAACTAAAAAAACTGTTGTGAAAATTACCATCACGCGTTCACGTACAGATAAGCTCTGTAAATATTGATTTAAGGTTTCAATTTTTTGATCGAAACTATTTTGTAGACTTGTTAATGCTTTCATTATTTTACTTTTACCACCCCAATCGCACCAATCGAATCTGCTTGAACATTACCCAATTCAGCTTGGAAACCTTGTTGGTTTAATTGTTGAGTTAATCCTTGTAAGTCATCTGCAGATTTAGCTTTTAATGACATTGCTAAAGTCGAAGCATCATAATTGACTTGCTGAGCAATGATCTGTTTCTGCATTAAAATCGGTCCTACTCGACTCAACAGCGAAAGTGCTTGTGTATCACCCAGCTGACTCATTCGTAATTGACTTTCGAACTGACTTTTAATGTTTTGCTCAGTAACGCGACTATTTTCACCAAACCACAATTTATATTGATCTATCGCCTGAGCCGATGTCTGATCAGCCACTTTTTTTAGTTTAGACCAACGTAAAGCGTCATAACCCAATTGAACAAAAATGACGGCAACCAAAACCAATGCTGAAGCTTTCCAATAACCTGACCACTGAACTTCTGCATTCTTGGATTTTGGCAAAACATTAAATGGATGCTGTTTTGCCTTTGCCAAGGGCTGAAATTGGTAACTAAATTCAGTGTATTGATCTTGGGTTGAAGCAGCCATAACTGTTTCTAATTCAGTTGAACTAAGATTTGCCAGCTTATAATTCGTTTCAGGTGTTTGAAACTCAAGGAATAATCCCAAGTCATCCACTGAATTACCAGACCATTCCGATTCTCTTACCAATAAGTGATCATAGAGGTTTGCAATCACCACTTGGTTTTCTTCTGGCGTTGGCAAAATTAGAAAATCAGGTAAGAACGCTGCAATTTGAATTGGCAAAAGACTAAGCGCATGTTGCCATGTCTCAACTGTGGAATGAGCCACGCCCATCACACTAAGCTGATCATTTTGAAAATGATGAACCACCTTCATTTGATCGATTGGCAAAGTTACATATTCTTCTAATAAGTATTTAAGCCCTTCTTGCCCTAACTGCTTGTAGTGCATTTTTGTCATAGGCTGTTGCAAGATTTGCGCATTACGGCTTGGAAAATAGACCACTGCCTCTTTTCCATTATGCACTTGTAAGTCCTGAATCAACTGCTCAAGACTATTTGCCTGCAACCAATTTTCCCCTGCCGACCAATACCATGTTCCATTGGTTTCGGGCATCCATATATACAGCATCGGTGTTCAGTACCCTTATCCTATCGCGGATATATAAATTATAGTGTTGGTATAAAACGATTCTTTTGTGTTGATAAACCATTAGCAATCACAGCTTGATCATAAATACGTGCTTCTGCTAATGCAAACGGATTAAAATTCTCATGGGTCAATTGCTCTGCAATATGTGCCACAACATTCATATGACAGACCACAGCAATAGATTCATAGGGTAATTTAGATAACCATTCAATTGCATCTTTAGCATCATCATCAGGTTTAATTTTATCGCAAATTAAAACAGGAATGCCGTAAAAATGAGCCTTGATGTGTGCCAAAGTTTCTTGGGCACGTAATAGCGGACTAACAATAAAAATTTCAGGCTGAATGACATCTTTTAAAAAATGTCCTGTTTGCTCAGCTTGTTGATGTCCACGCACTGTTAATGGGCGTTGAGTATCATTACCGTTGATTGCTGGAGATGCTTCACCGTGACGTACTAAAGTTAACTGCATATAACGACCTTATTATTTATACCTATATATTAACAATGATTGATGACAGTTTTCTGATTAAACTTCATGATGTGGTAAAACAAATTCTACATCACTACGATGACCATTTTTCATCAATGATAAAGCGATCGTCATTGGTGGTGCATTTTCAAAAATAACTTCATATAAGGCATTGGTAATCGGCATATAAACATCCAGTTCTTGTGCTTTAGCACGTACTTGGACAATGGTATTAATCCCTTCGGCTGTTTGACCTAACTCTTTGGTTGCTTGATCAAGTGTTTTGCCTGAACCGAGTGCAAAACCAATTTGATAGTTGCGACTTAATGGACTATTACAAGTTGCGAATAAATCACCTACACCTGAAAGCCCTAAGAAAGTCAAAGGATTCGCACCCTGCTTGACTGCAAAACGGCTCATTTCAGCCAAAGCACGGGTCAAAATCATACTCTTGGTATTTTCACCAATGTTATAAGCTGCGCCCATTCCCATGGCAACTGCATAGATATTTTTTAATGCACCACCAAGTTCCACACCGTGTACATCATCACTACCAAAAACACGGAACAATGCGCTATGCAAAGCATGTTGTACCGCATAGCGAACCAATTCCGATTCACTTGCAATCACGGTTCCTGATGGCATACCTGCCATAATTTCTTTTGCTAGATTTGGACCTGATAAAACACCATAAGGGACTTCTGGTAATTCTGCGCGAATAATTTCACTCATAAAACTAAAGGTTTTTGCTTCAATGCCTTTGGTTAATGAAACTACTGCTTGGGCTGTAATAAACGGCGCAATCTGTTTTAAAACATCACGAAATGAGTGACTAGGAATTGCGACCAAAATAATATCTCGATCTCTTACTGCTAATTCTAAATCAGCAACAGCACGCAAAGCTGGCTCTAATGGATAATCAGGTAAATAACGTTTATTAATATGTGTTTGATTAATTTCTTCTGCTACAGCCGCATCTCGAATCCAAATCATGGTATCGCAACCATTGCGTACAGCTAAATTTGCCATTGCTGTACCAAAACTTCCACCACCTAATACAGTAATTCTTAATGCTGTTTTTTGATCTACAGCCACAGGCTCAACTAAATCACTAAATTTTAACTCTGTCATTTTTTTTCCTGAAACCAATTTCTTTCTTTAATCATTCATCAATAGGATTAAACTTGTTGCCATACTTTTAAAAAATCTTGACTCTCTATTTCTGCACGAGGTGCAATCGTTTTAGCAGCTGTTCCAATATAAATAATACCAGAAATCAAATCTTGCTCTTTTAAGCCCAACTGTTGTTTAAGCCAATTGGATTCTACAGCTGCACCAGAACGCCACATACTCGCAAAACCTTGTGCTTGCAAAGACAATAAAAAGTTCTGAATGGCTGCACCCGTACTTAAAATTTGTTCAAAATGCGGGACTTTCGGATGATCCTGAATTGTCGTAAGTGCTAAAACCAAAAGTGGCGCACGAAATGGATGATGCTTCACTCTTTCTAATTGTGCAGGGTCATTTTCGCCCATATCAGCTAAAGCATTTGCTAAAAACTCACCAAAAGCCGCTCGTTGCTCAGGTATTACAACCACAAAACGTGTTGGTTTCAAACGATGATGATCAGGTGCGGTTAATGCAGCTTGTACTGCTTTTTCGAGTTGTTGTAAATTTGGCGCTGGTTCAACAAGCTGACCAATAGATTGACGTTGATGAATATTTTGATGAATTGTCTCTATATTTGAGTCCGTCATTGACATGAATCTAACTAACACAAGGATTTGTTTAGATTAGCATAATCTAGCCAATTTCCACCACGTTTAATCCTTGCTTAATCATCAATTTGAGAAATTTAACAGAGCGCTACTACAAACTGTACATAACCTGCAAAAGCAATTAAAAATAATATGTTCAAATAATCCAATTAGGTAACTACTTGAGAACAAGCAATGAAAAAAACGTTAATCATGACTTTATTAGGCGGATTGGTACTTGGGCTGACCGCATGTGCATCAACTCCAACCAACACCCTAGCGATCCAAAAAGAAAATAATCAATATGAAGTAACAGGAATTGGTAAAACCAATTTGATCGCTAAAAATAATGCCATTAGTGCCGCTCAAAAAACTTGCACCCGCAATACATCACCAATCGTGGTTGATGAGAAAACCGCATATCAAGGCGTTTTAAAAGGTGTAGTCGATGAACAAACAGGCAAATTGGTTGAAGCTGCTGCGGGTGTACTTGGAACGATTACAGGTAAAAATGCATCATTAGCCAAAGATGATGACTATCAAACAACGCTGACTTTCTATTGTAAAGCAAATTCATAAATATAAAAAAGCCGATATTAATATCGGCTTTTTTATTACATTCAGCTTAGTGAGCTTCGCTCGCAGCCTCTTCTGAAGCTGGGCTTACTGCTTCAGCATTTTTCTTATCTTGTAATTCTGGCTTATCAATTGCGTTGATCGCAGCTTGTTGCTCTGGCGTAGTCGGTGCTGATACTTCTGAAGCTACTGGTTCTTGCTGTTCAACATTTTTTGCTTCTTCTTTCTTTCCACATGCAGTTAACATGATTGGAGCAATAATTAAAGCGGCAAGGGTTAATTTCATTTTCATCACGGCTTTCCACAGTTACTTGGTTAAGTTGATGACGATTATATTGCAAATATATGACATTTTAATGACACAATAAAAAGAGCCGATTGATATCGACTCTTTTTTTAATCACTTGTTATATAACGGAAGCTAAACCTGACTTAAGCACGCTCAAGTAACACAGCCACCGCAGGTAATGTTTTGCCTTCTACAAATTCTAAGAATGCACCACCACCCGTTGAGATATAACCGATTTGATCAGCTACTTCATATTTATCAATAGCTGCTAATGTATCACCACCGCCTGCAATTGAAAAACCAGCAGATTCAGCAATTGCCAATGAAAGTGTCTTAGTCCCTTCACCAAATTGATCAACTTCAAATACGCCTACTGGACCATTCCAAAGAATCGTTTTTGATGTTTTTAAGATTTCTGCAAAAGCTTGTGCAGTTTCAGGACCAACATCTAAAATCATGTCAGTATCTGCAACATCTTCTACTTTCTTAACAACTGCTTGAGCATTTGCCAAAGAACCTAAGAAGTCACTGAAGTCGATTTGAGTTGCATCAGCAACAACGACATCAGTTGGTAATGGAACACTTACTTTTGCAGCAATTTGTTTTGCAGTGTCAATTAAATCAGCTTCATAGAGAGATTTACCAACATTGAAACCAGCAGCAGCAAGGAATGTATTAGCAATACCACCACCCACAATCAACTGATCACAAATGCTAGAAAGTGAATTTAATACATCAAGTTTTGTTGATACTTTAGAACCCGCAACAATTGCTACCATTGGTTTTTCAGGTGTTTGCATTGCTCGACCGAGCGCATCTAATTCAGCAGCTAATAACGGACCAGCAGCAGCAACTTTAGCAAAACGTGCTACGCCTTCTGTTGACGCTTCTGCACGATGAGCAGTACCAAATGCATCCATAACAAATACATCACAAAGTGCTGCATATTTTTGTGCAAGCTCTTCTTTATTTTTCTTTTCGCCATGATTGAAACGTACATTTTCAAGTAATACCACTTGACCCGCTTCAACCTCAACGCCATCTAAATAATCAGTAAATAATTTAACATCCTGACCCAAGGTAGTGCTTAAATAAGCTGCAACTGGTGCAAGTGATTGCTCTGGCTTTGGCTCACCCTCTACAGGACGACCAAGATGAGAAAATACCATTACCGCAGCGCCTTTATCTAACGCAGCTTTGATTGTTGGTAATGCAGCACGTAAACGTGCATCGCTGGTAATTTCCCCATTTTTTACAGGAACGTTTAAGTCTTCACGAATAAGAACACGTTTACCTGCTAAATCAAGGTCAGTCATGCGCTGAAAATTCATGGATGGCTCTCTAGTTGATTTTAAAAACGGCACAATTTTAAATGATTCTCTAAAATAAAGGTGAGTTTTTTTGCAGAAAAGCTGTCTAAAATTTCACTTTTGATTATCATAATCATCGTCATTAAATCTTTGTATTCTTATGTCTATTCATCCTGATCCAAAAATTAATCGTTTAAATGTTCTTGGCGAACCTTTATCTAGTTGTTGCTTTGACCCAATCACGGGCTATTTCCGTAATGGTTTTTGCCATACAGCGGTCACGGACTTAGGTCAGCACACCATGTGCGCGCAAATGACGTAAGATTTTTTAAATTTTTCACAAAAAGTTGGGAATGATTTAATTACACCTTTACCAGAAGTGGGTTTCCCTGGATTAAAACCAGGTGATTTTTGGTGTATTTGTGTCACACGTTGGGTTGAAGCATACGAAGCAGGTCATGCTCCACCGATTAAGTTGAATGCATGCCATAACGCGGTTTTGCATTATGTGCCACTGAATATTCTCGTTGAATATGCAATCTAATGAAACAGTTTGAATTGATTTTGGCATCGAGCAGCCAAACTCGTAAAGACTTGATGGATCGTTTACGATTGGACTATCGTTGTATTTCACCTGATATTGATGAATCTGCAATGGGTGAATTACATGCCGATGATTTAGCCAAGCGCCTTGCTTTTCAGAAAGCACGGGTTATTGCTGAACAGAATCCTAATGCGATTGTCATTGGTTCTGATCAAGTCGCTTGGCGTGAACACGCGCCATATGACTTCATTGGTAAGCCTTTAAGTGTTGAAAATGCTATTCAACAATTACAAGAAAACTCAGGGAAAATCGTGTTTTTTAGCACCGCTCTCAGTGTTCAGCACTTGCAATCTGGCTTTGAAACAACACTGGTTGAGCATTACCAAGTGAAATTTCGCCAATTGACACTAACTGAGATTGAGCGTTATATCGAGATTGATCAACCGTTACATTGCGCAGGCAGTTTTAAGTGTGAAAGCTTAGGGATTAGCTTATTTGAGAAAATGGTTGGTGATGATCAAACTACGTTGATGGGTCTACCCATGATTCAGTTATGCAAGATCTTACGTGCTTTCGAGCTTAGGATTCCTTAGAAAACCTTATCTAAGCTTATTGAGATAAGGTATTTTTTCAGGTTATTGGAGGCTATTATTTACTATATGCAGCCTCATTACACCAGATCAAATTAAAACCAGCCTTTCCGCCCATTTAAGATTGCATCGGCACAGCGGAGCGTCTCTTGGCTTAAGCCCCATAAACGATAATCGCCTGTTGCAGAAGTGGTACTAAAATTATGCGTATAAGCGAAACTGAGTTCACGGTCAGGATCACACCATGCACCTGAACCATTAAAGCCCATATGTCCAAAACCATGTGGCGCGCGTTTGCCCATTGTTAAAATACGGTGATAGCCTAAACGCCAATGCATTGGAATTGGCATCACTCGATCACGTGCTTTAGATTGTACGGTGCTTAACTGCTTAAATACTTCTGGACGAATCAATTGTTGACCTTTCCACTGCCCTTGATTGGCAAGCATTGCATAAACTTTGGCAAGACTATCTGCAGTAAACACACCATTTGCCGCAGGAATCACGGCTTGTAGGCCTGCATCACTATAGAAGCTAAAATTACGCATGCCTTTTGGAATCATGGCATCTTGGAAATCTTGAGGACTTTGTCCTGAAAGTTCTAGTAATTTTTCTGACAATGAAACCTTACGTGGTTGATTGCTTGTTTTAGTTTGTGGCTTAGGTGTCACTGCTGATTTTGGTTTTTCCAGTAAACGAGCAACCCGATTCAGTTCAGAAGGAGGCACACCAAAATAAGCACCATCCAACTCAAGTGGTTGCACCAAATAACGCTGCATTAACCTACTTAAAGGCTGTTTCACTGCTTTTTCAATGACCCCACCCACGAGCCAACCATAAGTCAGCGGTTGATAAGCAAAACATTGTCCTGTTTCAAAACGTGGTGTAGCAGCAGCCATTAGCTCTAACATATGCGACCAATCCAACATTTCTGTTGCGGTCTCAATCAAATTGCGAATATCAAACAAACCACTTTGATGGGACAACACATGACGCAAGGTAATATTGGCTTTACCATTTTGAGCAAACTCAGGCCAGTAGTGTGCAATTGGCGTATCGTAATCCAGTAAGCCTTCACTCACCAAGATATGGGCCAATGTTGCTAAAACACCCTTACCTGTCGAATAGCACATCGACAAAGTATCTGCTTGCCAATCTTGATCTTGAGATTTTTTACCAGTAAAAATATCAACAACTTTCTGACCTTGAAAATATACCACCAACGCAGCGCCACCTTGATGACTTCTCGCATCCTGAAAACGACTGAATTGGGTTGCTAGGTCAATAAAACGATGATCAACCTTGCCATGATAGTTATGCGTATCGGCAAATAAAATCTCTTTAATCAATGCACATATCCTTATGATATTTATATTTTTTAGAATAACCCTCTTGCGAACAAAAGGGCTGACTCAACCATACGATTCAGTATTAAAGTGCTTTCACCGTTCCCGCTACATGCGGCTTTTTAGATTTAAGGTTACGAATCAAGAAGTCAGTTTGTTTTGATTCAGCAGCTGTTAAAAACTCAACAGTTGATGGTAAATACATCGGCAATTTAAACCAAACATCTGCTTCATAAGCAGCGGGTAACTCAATACTCGCCAAAGCTTTTGCCTTACTCCACATGCCATGTGCAATCGCTTGTTTAAAACCAAATGCTTTGGCTGTGACTGCATGAATATGAATCAAGTTAAAATCACCTGAAATCAATGCGTAGCGGCGACCCGTATTCTCAGAAATATTCCATTCTGCTTTTGGCTGATATGCAGGCTCTTTAGATTCTTTCGATTTTTCAGAAGCTTTTTTCTCAGTTTTTTGACGTGATAAATAAGTCGTTAAACTTTCCATCACTACTTCACCACCCACTTTGGCAGTTGTAATGAAATCGAATTGTAAGCCTTTATCATGTGGCTGAAGTTCGCCAAATTTACATGACAACGTAATTTGCTCATTCACACCGATTTTACGAGTTTGTTTAATTTGGTTACGGATATGAACCAAACCCAAAATTGCAAATGGAAACGCTTCACTTGTCATCATGTGCATTTGCAGACTTTGCGACAGTACTGCTAGATAAATTGCTGGTACCAAACCATCATTTTTAAAACCACAAATTTCGTTATAGCTTTCTAAATGTTTTACATCAATGTTAAGCGTATCTACCACATATTCAACTTGTGGTAATACTTTTTCGCCTTTTGGCTTTTTAAAAATTAAACCTTGAATAACTTTTGGATAAGCTAAGTAAGGCTTTGGTAATTGACTAAAATGGCGTGTATTCATAATGAACCTTTCTATATTTTTATAAAAAAGGGATGCACAAGCACCCCCTCTTCAAAACTTTTAACGCTTAAGCGCCCAACAAGCTTTGACCGCATACGCGAACAACGTTGCCTGTCACACCTGTTGAACCAGTAGAAGCATACCAAGCAATTGCTTCAGCAACATCTACAGGTAAACCACCTTGGTTCATTGAGTTCATACGGCGACCTGCTTCACGAATCGCAAATGGAATCGCAGCAGTCATTTGAGTTTCAATGAAGCCTGGTGCAACTGCATTGATCGTAATACCATTCTTCAATGTTGGTGCAGTAAATTTAACCAAACCAATTACGCCTGCTTTAGACACTGCATAGTTGGTTTGACCCAAGTTACCCGCGATACCACTAATTGATGATACACAAACGATACGACCATTTGCATTTAAACCATCATTAGAAAGTAAGTAATCGTTAACACGTTCAATTGCAGACAAGTTAATGTTGATGACTAGATCCCAAAGCTCTGGCTTCATGTTTGCCAAAGTTTTGTCACGAGTAATACCTGCATTGTGAACGATGACATCCAAACCGCCTTGTTTAGCCGCAGCAGTTTTGATTTTCTCGCCAGCGTCAGCAGCAGTAATATCGATTGCCAATACTGAACCGCCAATTGAACCCGCAACACGCTCAAGATCACCTTGTTGTTGAGGAACATCTAAGCAAATCACATGTGCGCCATCACGTGCCAATACTTGTGCAATTGCTTCACCGATACCACGGCTTGCACCTGTTACGAGTGCGGTTTTACCCGCAAGTGGCTTAGCCCAATCTAATTTCACTGTTTCTGCTTTAGAAATACGGATCACTTGACCGGATACATAAGCAGAACGTGGTGAAATTAAGAAACGTAAAGTAGACTCTAAGTTTGCTTCAGCACCTTGATCTACATAAACCACTTGAGCAGTGATACCCTTTTTGAATTCTTTACCAACAGACTTCACAAAACCTTCAAGCGCACGTTGAGCAATCGCTTGTTTTACGGTTTTAGCTGTTTCAGGTGTTGTACCAATTACAATTACACGACCAGAACTTGAGATTTGACGTGCGATTGGATTAAAGAAGTTATACAACGCTTTTAACTGTTCAGAATTTTGGATACCAGAAGCGTCAAATACAACTGCTTTAAACTTAGATTCTTTATCATCTGCATTTAAAGGGCGAAGATTTAAACCAACTTTTGCAGCAGTTTGTTGTAATTCAACATTATTACCTACATAGCTGTCTGCATGGATATTGCTAAGGATTTGAGCAATTGAAGCAGAAATCGTGCTTGAAGGTGCTGCGCCAAGCAATACGGCACCATTTACAACAGGTTGGGCACTTTCAAAACGATCTAAGCTAACTGGTGATGGTAAACCTAAATTTTTTACAACAAATTTACCCAAAGGTGATTGTGTAAATGCTTGGTATTGATCGGTCATGATTATTATCTCTCATACAAATGAATTTTTTACAAACATCTAAACCATGTCAGCAAAATAACATGAAACCCATGTTTGATTGACTCACAATAAATCATACTTGAGTTCATGTCTGGATGTCTTGACCTGAATGCGGTCTCCAGCGTCATTCTAGTCAATACAGCAGTATTGGAAATATGCTATGGTTATAGTAAGAATATCGCAATTATGCTTGGAAAAGCCTTATGAGCAAAACAACTCAAGAAAATCCAGCAGTCGAGAATTCTGCTCAAGAGACTGTGTCAAATACATCAAAAGCAACTTCTACTCCAAGTAAAAGTGCTGACGCAACTCCTAAAGCAGCAAGTACGACAATTAAAACGACTCGTCCTCGTTCTACCAGTCGTAGTACAAAAAGCACTGCTTCTTCTACATCTACAAAAGTAGCAACAGCTAAAACAACCAAACCTTCTGTTCAACAGGATAAAAGCATGAGCCAAAACACTGTTCGCCGTGTTGCCATTATTGGCGGTAACCGTATTCCATTCGCTCGTTCAAACGGCGCATATTTCACTGCCTCAAACATGGATATGTTCACCGCGACATTAAACGGCTTAGTTGAGCGTTTTAACCTACAAGGCCAACGTTTAGGTGAAGTGGTTGCAGGTGCGGTATTAAAACACAGCCGTGACTTCAACATGACTCGTGAGTGTGTTTTAAATACTCAGCTTGCACCAGAAACTCCAGCTTATGACATTCAACAGGCATGTGGTACTGGCTTACAGGCAGCTTTCCTTGTTGCAAACAAAATTGCTTTGGGTCAAATCGAAGTGGGTATTGCAGGTGGTGTTGATACCACATCTGATGCACCGATTGCATTGGGTGACGGTTTACGTAAAGCTTTGCTTCAGCTGAACATCGCTAAAACAGGTAAAGACCGCCTTAAAGCATTGAAAAAAATCAATGTTAAAGATTTGATGGATGCACCGAAAAATGGTGAGCCACGTACAGGTCTTTCAATGGGTGACCATCAGGCAATTACTGCTCTTGAGTGGGGCATTAGCCGTGAAGATCAAGATGCTTTAGCAGCTTCTTCTCATCAAAAAATGGCAAAAGCATACGAAGAAGGTTTCTTCGATGACTTAATCACGCCGTTCTTAGGTTTAAGCCGTGACAACAACTTACGTGCTGACTCAACTGCTGAGAAATTAGCAAAATTAAAACCAGTATTTGGTAAAGGCGAAGCTGCAACAATGACAGCGGGTAACTCTACTCCACTTACTGACGGTGCTTCATGCGTACTTTTAGCTTCTGAAGAGTGGGCTAAAGCAAATGGTCATGAAGTTCTTGCTTACCTAACTTTCACTGAAACTGCTGCGGTTGATTTCGTTGGTAAAAAAGAAGGCTTATTGATGGCTCCTGCTTATGCAGTTCCACGTATGCTTGAGCGTGCTGGGCTTAAACTTCAAGACTTCGACTACTACGAAATCCATGAAGCATTTGCATCACAAGTACTTTCTACTTTGAAAGCTTGGGAAGATGAGAAGTTCTGTAAAGAGCGCTTAGGCTTAGATGCACCTTTAGGTTCAATTGATCGTAGCAAATTAAACGTTAAAGGTTCTTCTTTAGCTGCGGGTCACCCATTCGCTGCAACTGGTGGTCGTATCATCGCGACTGCTGCGAAAATCTTAAACCAAAAAGGTTCAGGTCGTATCTTAGTTTCGATCTGTGCTGCTGGTGGTCAAGGTGTAACAGCAATTATTGAAAAATAATCGTTAGCTTACATACTAAAAAGCTGAATCAAATGATTCAGCTTTTTTATTTAGATATTAAAACTCATAAAAATATTTATACTTATCTTGGTCTTTGAAACTTCACATAATAATCATTTAAAACTTTAATGATTTGCTTTAACTCTTTAAGGTTTTCTTCTGTATTTCCTAAACGCTCAACAAATCGCTGTGAGTGCAATTCCAAATCAATCTTTTCATTAATTTGTGGTGCAATCCTAAACAGTTTCTCTAGATCATCAAATCGATCTAATTTTCGATTTGAGAAATATTCCAGACGAAATCCTAACTCATTCAAAACGATGCCCCTATAAATTGCACCGCGACTATCAAAAACCAAGTCATTTTCTTTGAGGAATAACTGTTCAGGTGTTTCCTTTGAACTTTTGAATAGGTTCGTTAGTTGGCTTAACATTTTAGAATTGATCATATGGCTATTTCGAGCCTATTAAACCGCTAAACCAATCATTGAAGCAACTGCTAGACTCCACATATAAAAAAAGCACCTTCTTGAAGGTGCTTTTTCAATATTTATTGTCCGTACTGTTTCTTTAGATACTCAACAATTTTAGCTGATTCAAACATTTTCACACCCGTGTTCGGATCAACCAAATATGGAACCTGAATATCTCGTCCCATCACTTCAACAACCTTTTCACGCTTCCCATTCGGTAATGGAATATATTGACCAGGTTTTAAACGCAAATTTGCTGGTCCAATATCTTGCCAACGTTCTTTCGCAACATTATGCAAAATATACGGAATTTCCAATTCAGTCAGAACTTCACGCACCAATCGTGTATAGGGACTTCCTTCAAAACTCCATAATTCAAGTAATTGTTCTGGTGCTGCTCGATTAACAATTTTCTTGTTAATCCATACACCACGTGCTGCATTTGTAACAGTAGCCAAAGTCGATACATACGGCAATTTAGGATAATGACTATATTTTTTAGGAGTTTGTCCCGTTTTTCCATAATGCTTAAATAAATGATGAATAATGTCTTGTGATTCGTATAACTGATCACCTGTATTTTCATCAATCAAAAAAGGAAACTGTTTTTTACCACCTTTTTCTTTAACGATTTGGCGATATTTTTGACCACCTTTCGGACATGGATAAATTTCCACATCCAGATTCAGCATAGTAATCACTTCACGAACACGGCGACAAAAGGGTGAACCTTCAAACTCATAAAGTTTTAACGGTTTCAAAGGCTGATTCGGTTGGGGTGTTCCCATCACACCTCTTCCGCCTTCAATTAAAGTTGCAACAACAGATTGTAAAACCTTAAATTGATGATTCACCATTTTGAGCATATTGCTATCCTTTAGCAGTCAATTAGTTTTTCTTTCGCGATTACGATGCCATTATTATCGGCATAGATATAATCGCCAGAATTGATCGTCACACCACCAAAATACAATGTAATATCAACTTCACCTATGCCCTTACGATTACTTTTTTGTGGAATTGCAGCCAATGCATGCACACCTAAATCAAGTTCGGCAATTGCATCCACATCACGTACACAGCCATAAATCACCACGCCATTCCATTGGTTCTTCACCGCCGATTCTGCAATCAAGTCACCCATCAGGGCGCAACGCATAGAAGCGCCACCATCTACAACCAGCACCTTACCTGCACCATCAGTTGCCAATAGCTCTTTTACACGTGAGTTATCTTCAAAACACTTAACTGTTACAACCTGCCCACCAAAGCTCTTGCGTGCACCATAACTCTTAAAAAACTTACCGTCTAATGATGGTGTTACGACCTGTAAATCTTTCTCAGGATTATCATCTAACAAGTCGCAAGTTACAAAAGGAATCGTAGTCACTGAAAAATCTCCATTATTGGGTTTGTTGTATACTCAAATTATCGTACAGCTTGAATACTGCTGTCTGAGTTTGAGCTGCATTTAGCATAGTATGCGCCAATTGTTCTGCGGTTACAGGCTTATATTTAAACGGCTTGGTCCAAGTTTTTTCGACCAATTTAAATAACGTTTGTGCCACATCTTCTAAAACCCGTACTTCACTACGCTTACCAATTAAGAGTGACGGTTGAAAAATTGAGAGCTTATACATCGACAAGCTTTTTAAGTAGTTTTCCAACTCACCTTTAACTTTATTATAGAAAACTGGCGATTTAGCATTCGCTCCCAGAGCACTGACAATCAATAAATGAATATTTTTATCTTGGATTAAATCAGCAAAATGAGCGTTAATTTCATAGTCAATTGCGTAAAATGCTTGTTTCGATCCAGCTTGTTTAATCGTGCTACCTAAGCAACTAAATGCATGGGTATAAGTGCCTACATCTTCATCATTCAAAAGCAAAAAATCTTCTAAAATAAGCTGATTTACTTTACTATAAGATTTTAATTTATCTGAATTTTTCCTTACTACAACAGTGATTACATTAAAATCATCTTCCTGCTGCAACTGTTCTACCAAGGCTTGACCAACCAAGCCCGTTGCACCAATCACAATTGCCTTTTTATCACCTATTCTCATTTTTATTTATTCCGACTCATAACTAAGCCTAATGTAACGTTTTCTTGCAAGATTATCACCTGTTAAATGTACTTAAAAGTATCACAAGGCTTGACTTCGGGGCTTAGTTTCCTCAAAATATGGCACTTGTTTACGGGCTGGTGAATGTTGCCAATATTTTTTGGTTTTAACTTCAGCCCGCCCAGACCAACTTATTTTCAAGGAGTGCACGAGTGGCAAACTCTGCTCAAGCTAAAAAACGTGCTCGTCAAAACGTTAAAGCACGTAAACACAACGCAAGCTTGCGTTCTATGGTTCGTACTTACATCAAACGTACTGTAAATGCGATCGCTGCTGGTGACTATGCTGTTGCTTCAGAAGCTTATAAAACAGCTGTACCTGTAATCGACCGTATGGCTGATAAAGGCATCATCCACAAAAATAAAGCTGCTCGTCACAAGAGTCGCTTAAACGCTCAAATTAAAGCATTAGCTAACTAATTTGATGCATGTAAAAAAGCCCGATTTTCGGGCTTTTTTATTGTCTTCAACTTAGTAATGCAACGTTAGTAGTTTTTTTAATTTTAAAAGTGCACAATTAAATCATACTTTTCAAAAATCTTATTTATTCTGAAAATCTTTAATAACCAATTCATGCTTTTGACCACGCCAGATCCATTTTAGCTTACTACTGCTAAAATCCTCACCTTCAAACCACACAAATAAGCCCTCCATCATCTCAGGCCAATCCGACTTATCAATTTGTGTTTGACCTGAAATCACAGCAACGATCGCAGCGATAATGGTGTCGTGACTAACAGCCAAGCTTAAACCCTGATGTTGGGTCGGATGGGTATGATATAACAGCTCCAAAACATCAAAAACACCTGTAATTGGATGTTTCATACCAGGCAAAGCATTATTCACAAAGCTATTAATAAACCCTAATGCACCTTGTTTACGAAAGTAAGGGGCTGCTTGCTGAATATCCAATACAAAGCTTCCGGGTTCTACTAACAATCGCTGCTCAACAATTTCGATCGTATGCGTATTTATTGCCTCATGAATCCCATCTGCACCTTGAATCATTAATGCAGCCGTATCAACACAACGCTGAATTGGACTAGAGATACAATGCTGAATTGCTCGATCCGTATTTTTAATAAGATATTGACCCCATGCATAAGCCAAATCTCGACCTTGTTCCGTTAATTGCAAGTCATAACCAGCCAAACCCTGCCCATTCACCAACTCACGTAAAGAGTGACGAGTAAACAACGTGACAGGAGTTGAAGCATCTGGCAGTAAATCAATTGCTTCAAACATACTTTTAGGCAATAAATGCAGGGCCATATCACAATTTACAAAAGATGAGAATTTAGCTCACTATACCATGCAGAAGACAAGACTCAATCTAAAATGCCTGAATGCGCCAAGGCCTCATAAGCAATTTTTTTGCAATATTGATCTCTAAATGCGATAAAACCACCATTCAAAACAGTCTTACGCTGATTATATTGAAATGGTTTTCCATCCAGAGTCATCAATCCACCACCGATACTTTCAAGTAAAGCTTGTCCTGAACTCGTATCCCACTCTGAAGTTGGATGAAATCTTGGGTAAATATCAATTTCACCTTCTAACATCATGCAAAATTTATAAGCACTCCCTGCCTCACGTCTTTCTACAGCACGATCTCGCAAAATTGGTTCGATAAAATTTTTATACTTTGGATTTTTACTGTTATGACTCAAACCAATTTGAAGTGGTGTTGTCAAATCATGTTCTTCGACCTGATATTGAAACCATTCTTGACGGCTAAAACTATACTTATAAGGTAACTGTGACTGATAACCAATATACATGACCTGTTCACAGGGTACGGCAATAATTGCAAAAGTCGTTTCATTACCCTCGATCAAGCTTAAATTAATCGTAAATTCATCACGCTCATGAATAAACTCTTTCGTACCATCTAAAGGATCGAGCATCCAGCAACGTGACCAAGCAGATCGAGCAGAATAATCACTCTCCTCTGACAACACTGGTAACTCTGGCGTAAATTCAGCTAACTGCTTTAATAAAAAACGATTTACTTTTAAATCTGCCTGAGTCACAGGCGAATCATCACTTTTTTCCTGAATATTAAACTCACCACCCGCACAATAATTTTGATATTCTTCCAATAATATTTGACTTGCCTGCGCCATGATTGGCACAAGTTTCAGAATAAATTGATCTTGTGGGGCAAGCGTTTTAATAAACATAGATCAGCCTTATGTCATATTCAGATTTACAGCAGCAGCCTATCGCCATGTTCGACATGGATGGCACATTACTTGATTTAGCCTTCGATGATTTTATTTGGAATCATTGTTTACCTGAACGTCATGCCCAAACACATCAATGCAGTTTAGAGCAAAGTAAACAAACACTATTCCAATTTTACCAACAGCATAAGCATACACTATCTTGGTATTCTTCGGCGTATTGGACTGCTAAAGTTGGCGTAGATGTTTTACAACTACAATATGAACACCGTGAAAAAATTCGCGCGCGTAAAGGTTGTCATGAATTATTAGAACAACTCAAAGCTCAAGGCTATCGCTGTTGGTTACTGACCAATGCTGATCGAGCAGGCTTACAACTGAAGCTTGAAAATGTCGAACTTAACCCTTACTTTGAAGTCATGATCAGTAGTGAAGAGCTTGGGCATGCCAAAGAAGAAGTCGCTTTTTGGCAAAAGTTACAGCAAATACATCCATTTGATCCAGCTCAAGCAATATTTATTGATGATACGGTTGCGGTACTCCAAGGTGCTGAACGTTTTGGTATTAACCAATTGTTTAGCATTTTACAACCGTCTAGTGCTAAACCCGCTCGACTCGCCACGGAAATAGCGTACCCATCACTCGATCATTTAACCAATCTCTTTGATTATCTTGACACCAACTTACAGGTAACAGATGCCAAAACAGCATGAATCAGACAGCATGGATGCCATGCGCATTGATAAATGGCTTTGGGCTGCACGTTTTTTTAAAACACGCTCTATTGCCAAAGCCGCAATTGAAGGTGGTAAAGTCCATCACAACAATGACCGCGTTAAAGTTTCTAGAGACGTCCGTATTGGAATGGAACTCACCATCCAACAAGGCTTTGAGAAAAAGACTGTTGTTGTGAAAGCGCTATCGGCTGTTCGAGGTGGTGCCCCCATGGCTCAACTTCTTTATGAAGAAACACCCGAAAGTATTGAGCGTAGAGAGTTGCATGCATCACAGCGAAAATTGCATAATCTAGCCCGACCTGATCACCGACCAAGTAAAAAAGATCGTCGTGATATCAATCGTTTTAAACAAGAAAATGTACAATCATGGTCATATCATGATGAATAAAATTTTCTAATTTGGACGCGTCATCTTGTGTCGTATTGGCACAGATCAGATGTGGAATATACAACTAGAATCTGCCACTATACTCAAGTCCCAACAAGTTGAGATTCAGTACATCCACTTGGGTTAGTCGTTAAGAAATAAAGTTTTGAGGTTTTGAGATGGATGATAATAAAAGCAAGGCGTTACAAGCAGCCTTAAGCCAAATTGAAAAGCAATTTGGTAAAAATACCGTGATGCGCTTAGGTGATAATACTGTACAAGCTGTTGAAGCGGTTTCTACAGGTTCTTTAACTCTCGATATCGCGTTAGGGATTGGCGGATTACCTAAAGGTCGTATTATCGAAATTTATGGTCCTGAATCTTCAGGTAAAACTACCATGACATTACAAGCGATTGCTCAATGTCAAAAAAATGGCGGTACCTGTGCCTTTATCGATGCAGAACATGCATTAGATCCAGAATATGCACGTAAACTTGGCGTAGATATTGATAATCTATTGGTTTCACAACCTGACCACGGTGAGCAAGCGCTCGAAATCGCCGATATGTTAGTGCGTTCGGGTGCAATCGATTTAATCGTTGTCGACTCTGTAGCAGCATTAACCCCTAAAGCCGAAATTGAAGGCGAAATGGGTGACTCGCACATGGGCTTACAAGCACGCTTAATGAGTCAGGCTCTGCGTAAAATTACAGGTAATGCGAAACGCTCGAACTGTATGGTGATCTTCATTAACCAAATCCGTATGAAGATTGGTGTGATGTTTGGTAGCCCAGAAACCACTACAGGTGGTAATGCACTTAAATTCTACGCTTCTGTACGATTAGATATCCGTCGTATTGGTCAAGTGAAAGAAGGTGACGAGATCACAGGTAACGAAACGCGTGTTAAAGTTGTGAAAAACAAAATGGCACCTCCGTTCAAAGAAGCTGTGTTCCAAATCATGTATGGCAAAGGCACTAATCAGTTAGGCGAATTGGTTGATCTTGCTGTTCAACAAGACATCGTACAAAAAGCGGGTGCTTGGTATTCTTATCAAGGCAATAAAATTGGTCAAGGTAAAAATAACGTGATTCGACATTTTGAGGAAAATCCAGCAATGGCTCAAGAAATCGAAAAGGTCATTCGTGAACAACTTCTTACTAAAAACAACAAAGAAGCAGCTCAAACTGAAGATGAAGAAGAACCAGATTTTTTAGAAAGCTAAGCTGAAACGCCCTTCGGGGCGTTTTTCTTTCAAGAGGATATAAAACTTGTTTAATTCTGAAAAAATAGAGAAACCGAAAACACTAACAGGTGCAAGATTACGCTCTTATGCATTTGCCCTTCTTACACGTCGGGATTATTCCAAAGCAGATCTCGAAGCAAAATTAAATCAATATGCGATCAATCCAGAAGAAGTCGCAAATCTAGTTGATGAGTTAGCACAACAAAATTACCAAAGCGACCAACGTGTTGCAGAACTCACATTGGCCAGTCAACTTAGAAAAGGTAAAGGATTACAAAGAATTAAACAGGCTTTAAAAGCAAAACAACTCGATACAGAACTTATTACAGAAGAACTTTCAGAGGTCGATTGGCTAGATCAAGCTTATCAACTCAAAATAAAGAAATTCGGGATGGAAGTAGAGACTGATCCAAAACTAAAAGCAAGACAAATTAGATTCTTACAGTACCGAGGATTTGATATGGGAATAATTATGAAAGCAATTGCTCGAATGAGCGATGAAGAATAAATGGTGGCAACCCCACTAGCATTACTTCGGCACATCATAGATCTATTACCGTTGCTACCTTCCGGTCCTGGCGGGGTTCATAGAGTACAATTGCGAAGCTACCAGCAGGGCTACCATTGCCTGACAAAGTATAGAGATTTTTGCCTGAGTTGCAAGACTTGTCTCTGTTTTTAAGTGACTTTTTGATTCAATTGCTTATTTCATCAGCAAAATCTATCTCTATATTATCCGTTTAATTTAAATATGTATAAACATTAAACAACAGATAATTTCTTTATTCGAAAAATGCTTGAAGATTGTAAATGCTTATTGCATTTAAATGAGTTGCTGCTTTAATGACTAAATCAAAAACATAGATCTAGTGTGCCACAAGTAAACATGAAGACTTGTTCGCTCACGGCTTTTTAACTTTATGGATGAATTTTTATGCTAAAAAAGTATTCCGTACTTTTTACTGCCTTACTCGCTAGCGCACATTTATATGCAAATGTTCCCATTGAATCTCGTGCACTGAGCCAGACGATTGCAGATAATACAAATATCTCTAATACTGGCGCAAACCTAAATTGGGATCTCATTCAAAAGAACCAAAAACTAGAAGAAGAAGTTCGAAAATTACGAGGACAATTAGAAGAGCATGACAATTCAATTGAGCAACTGAAAAAAGAGTTGGCAAATCGCTATACAGATTTAGATCAACGCTTAGAATTACTCTCTCAAAAAATTGACCCACCAGAAGAAAATGCAGAACCAGAAAATAGTACGACAACTGATACAGTAAAAACAGAAACAAACTCAGCTCCAACATCTGCACCCACATCAGCTCCTAGTCCTGTAAAACAAGACATAGTCCCTCAGACACCTGTCGTACAACCGAAGTCAAATACCGCTACCACAAGCAATACCAACAACCAAATTGAGCTAGAAAAAGCAGCATATACGGTTGCTCTAGATGCCTACAAACAAGGTGGTGCAAAAAAAGCCATCCAACCAATGCAAAATTTCATTAAGAACCACCCAAATGGAATTTATGTTGGAAACGCTTACTTTTGGCTAGCTGAGTTTTATTTAGCGGTTGAACCAGTTGACTATAAAGCAGCCAAGCAAAACTATAATATCGTAGTAACACGCTATCCCAATTCAGCAAAAGCTTCTCGAGCGGTTTATCAACTTTATAGCATTGCAAAAGAAGTCGATAAAAACACTGCTCTTGCCAACAAGTATAAAACAAAGTTGCTTAACCAATATCCACAATCCGAAGAAGCTAAATTTATTCAGAAAAAATAATGCTTATAATGCACAAAAAAGCCAGTTCATAAGAACTGGCTTTTTAAATTTCAAAGCTTAGATCAAACTTATTTGATCTTCGCCTGTGATTTTAAATAATCAGTATAGTCTTCTAGTAACTGCTGACCACGGAACTGCTGATACAACTTAGTTAACTCAGTAATTTGCTCTGGTGGCAAGTCATTTGCAGCATTAGTATTCACGTTTGAAACTGCAACGATAACCAACTCATTAGGTAATTTTGCTGTCGTAGCAGACCACATACCTTCTTTAGTTGGCGCTGGAATACTGAAAGCAGCACGTTCAATTGCACGCTTTAAACCTTGAGAACGTGCAAATGTACCTGCATCTTCAAAAGTGACTTGTGATTTTGCAACAACTTGTGCAGCAGGTAACGCTTTAAAATCAGCTAAAATCTTTGAAATTTTTGCTTGAGCAGCTTTATATGCCTTTGCATCAATGACTTTTGCTTTTACTTCAGCAGTCGCTTGATCTAATGGTTTAACGCCCGCTGCATGGTAATTACGGACTTTAATCCAAATCGTATCACCATTCGCTAACTGAATATTAGAAGATGCATTACGGTCACCGTTTTTCACATCATCATTAAACAGTTTTGCTTTAACATTTAAATCGCTCAAATAAGGGTTTTGAGTGGTTAAGGTCACCCCATTTAAAGATTCAACACGAGCACCCTTCACTTCTTGAGCAACCGCTTCTAAAGAGTCATTGCCCACAACCATTTCATTTAAGCTATTTACAGTATCGCTAAATAAATTTGCAGTTTTTGACTTCTGCACTTCAGCTGTTAAGCGAGCTTTCTCACTCTCAAATGAAGGAATATTTGCAACTGGCGCATTTGCTTCAATGATATGGTAGCCATATTGTGTTTTAACAGGCTTAGAAACTTCACCATTCTTTAATCCATTAACCGCATTATCAAAGTCGGCTGAGAAAATACCTGGCGCATAAGCATCAACTAAACCACCCTGTGCTTTTGAAGTCGGGTCTTCTGAGAATTGTGCAGCCGCTTGAGCAAATGACATTCCACCTTGAATCTTGGCATAAACATCATTTGCAATTTTTTGAGCTGCCGCCGCATCGCGCGCATCAGTTGTAATTAAAATATGCTTCACTTCACGTTTTGCATCTTTCTGCTGCTTTTCAACAAAAGCCTTATAAGCTTGTTGCAAATCAGCCTCAGTGATATTTAAATTCGTTTGAGGCAATAACGCTGGGCTTAAAACCACATAATCAACATCAACACTCGCAACTTGCTTAAATTCATTTTTATGCTTGTTGTAGTACTCTGTTATTTCTTGAGTCGACGCAGTCAAACCTTTTTTATAATCATCCAACTTAATACTCGCTAAATGCAAAGTACGCTGTTCTGTTTGCAAACTCGCAAGCTGATGTAAATCAGATTGACTTACCAACGCATAATCTAACAAAGTCGATGAAATCATTTTTAGGGCATGATCTTGACGCAAGCTTGCGATTAAAGCTTGGTTAGTCATTCCAACTGAACGTAAATAATTTTCATACAACTTTTGAGAAAACTTTCCATTTTCTTGGAAACTTGGTTGTTGTGCCAACATTTGCTCTAGCTGAGTATCGCTTAAAGAAATACCTAATTTTTCTGCCTGTTGTTGCAATAAAGAGCGTGCAATCAGCGCATCTAAAGCTTTTTGCTGAATAACGGGCTGATTTAAAAGAGACTCATCACCCTTTACCATTGATAAATATTGATCTTTATAATTTTTAGTCGCACTTTCCAAGTCTTTATTAGAAATATCTTGTCCGTTAACAGATTTCGCAACGTCTGCTTTATTACTGCCGCTAAAATATCCTTCAATACCTACAAGCGCTAAAGGGGTCAAAAACAAAACTAATAGGACTTTGCCAAGCCAACCCTTAATGACTGTACGAAATGATTCCATAAGTATTCCAATATTTTATTTCGGGGCAATTTTAACTGAAAAACCAAAGCGAATGAATGCTGAATAAAGTATTTCATTCAATAAATAAAAAACGCACCCAAAATGGTGCGTTTTCTGATTTAAAAAGATTACGCAACTGAATCTTTTAAACCCTTACCTGGTTTAAAACTAGGTACTTTGCTTGCTTTAATTTGAAGCTCTTCACCTGTTTTAGGATTACGACCAGTACGTGCAGCACGTTCTTTAACGCTAAATGTACCAAAACCAACTAAAGTAACCGTATCACCGCTTTTAAGTGCTTCAGTGATTGACGCAATCGTTGCATCGAGTGCCTTACCAGCATCCGATTTAGATACTCCCCCTTTTTCAGCAATCGCATCAATTAATTCTGATTTATTCATGATAAAAAATATCCTCTTAATATCGTTTGTTAAGATCCAAGGCTATAGTTTAAAAGGCCATGCCGCCTTTATAGCAATGCTTTAGGGGAGAACGCAATACTAGAAAGGCTTTTTAGCAAAAATAAATACTCAAAAACCACATAAACAGACGAGTGCCTATATTTTTTACTTTTTATTCAATTTACTCTTTAATAGATTATTTTCTTCAATCAATGCATCTACTTTAATATGTAGCTGAACTAAAAGTTGCTCGATATGCTGGAGATCTTTTGGAGTGACTAGACCAATACGATTCAACGAATGATTCACACCTGTGTCTAAAATTTTTTCAACTTTATCTTTAGTATCCGTCACTGATTCTTTGGCTTTTTCAGTTACTTTTCCAACAGTGTTATCAGCAAAATCTACGGTCTTGGATTCTAGCTCTTCACCCACCTTGACTAAAGAGTCAAATAATTTATTTCCCTCTTCTTCGGCGCGTGAAAAAGCACCTAATCCAGCCAGCCAAATCTGTTGCGTATACTTTTTGAAATCAAGGGCAGATTTTTTAGAACTCTTTGATTTTAGCTTAGTTTTTACCTCTGCCTCATCAGTTGGGTGTTCTACATTTGAGTTGTCCATTAACCATTACTCCCAAGCACTTTACAAACAGTATGTCGTATTTAACCATAAAAATGTTTTTATAATATCAAAGTTAAGACTTGATCGTTTTAAAAAACTGTTCTACAAAGCAATAAAGTCATGTAAATTATTTTTAACAATTGAGTATGGATACTCAGATTTACGTGCTTTATGAAATTTATAGTGTGATTGGCAAGGACAAAGAGACCTATGAGTGATACGCAACAAAGACATAAACACCCCCATTTGTTGCTAAACATTGTCATCATTGTTTTAGAAACTTTTTTTTCATTCATTCTCACGCATGATGCAACTTTACGCTTGCAAGCGAAAAAGCTTATCGATGAAAAAGTTACCATTCGAATCAACAGCTATATTCCTTTTTTTGACTTTTATGTCCAATTTACCGAAAAAGGAATTTTATTTGATATGAAAGCACTAGATCGAAAAGTTGATCTAGAAATAAATAGCACACTCATCGATTTGATTAAAATTTTCGTATTTAATAATCAGCGCAGTATTTACAATATGCGTATTTTAGGTGATGCAAGACTTCAAGAAGATGTGATGGATTTAATCCCTCACCTCACACTCACGAGTATATTCGCAAATTGGAAACAATGGTTCAATGCATTTAATAATGATGCAGAAGCTATTGCGTCTCAACAACGAATCGCGCCATTGCTTGATAAAATCGACCAGCAACGTTCTGAAATCAACACCTTACTGGTTGAGGCAAAACAATACCAAAACCGTATTCACCGAATGCAAAAACGCCAGCGCCTAATCAATATTTGGTTTGCTGTATTGAGCTTTATTTTTATTGCCTTTTTTGTTTATACTATGTGGATACAATAATTCAAATATATTTCACTTTTCACACTGATAATGACAATTTAAAACTTGACTATTTTAGTCGGAATTAATAAGATTTAGACATCTAGTCTAACCATGTGTATCGAATCATGCGCCTTACAACTCGCGGTCGTTACGCAGTGACTGCTCTACTTGATTTAGCTTTGCAGCCAACTGAACAAACGATCACGCTTGCGGAAATAGCAGCACGCCAATCCATCTCAGTCGCTTATTTAGAACAGTTATTCGCAAAACTTAAGCGTCATGAGTTAGTTTCAAGCGTTCGTGGTGCTAACGGTGGATATCATCTTGCACGCAATGCCGCTGAAATCACTGTGCTAGAAATTATCGAAGCTGTAAATGAAACTGTCGATGCGACACGTTGTGACCATAAAGGTAACTGCCAAAATGGTGCAATGTGCTTAACGCATGACTTATGGCAAGAACTCTCCCACCATATTGCCGATTATCTCTCAAAAATTTCTCTTGCAGACTTAATTGCACGTGACAACGTTCAAACTGTTTCACTACGTCAAAACTCAGCAAGTTTAGATTCAGCCCTCCTATCGGTTACAGGTATTTGACATGAAACGTCCAATTTATCTTGATTATGCAGCAACAACACCAGTACTTCCTGAAGTTGCAGAACGTATGATGGAATGTTTAACCTTCGAAGGGACTTTTGGTAATCCTGCATCACGCTCGCATGCCTATGGTTGGCAAGCTGAAGAAAAAGCTGAATATGCACGTGAACAAGTTGCAAACCTAGTTAAAGCAGATCCACGTGAGATCGTTTGGACTTCTGGTGCAACTGAATCTAACAACTTAGCACTAAAAGGTATTGCTCAGTTTTACGGTTCAAAAGGCAAGCACATCATTACTAGTAAAATCGAACACAAAGCAGTGTTAGATACTTGTCGCGAGCTAGAAGAACAAGGTTTTGAAATTACTTATTTAGAACCTGAACCACGTACAGGTTTAATTACGCCTGAAATGGTGAAAGCAGCTTTACGTCCAGATACCATTCTTGTTTCACTGATGATGGTGAACAATGAAATCGGTACGATTACTGACGTAGAAGCTATTGGCGAGCTAACACGTGCGAATAAAACATTCTTACACGTTGATGCTGCACAAGCCGCTGGTAAAGTTGAAATCGATCTTTCAACCATGAAAATTGATTTAATGAGCTTCTCTGGTCATAAAATTTATGGCCCTAAAGGAATCGGTGCATTATATGTTCGTCGTAATCCACGCGTTCGCTTAAAAGCGCAAATGCATGGTGGTGGTCATGAGCGTGGTATGCGTTCTGGTACTTTAGCAACTCATCAAATTGTAGGTATGGGTGAAGCTTTTGAAATTGCTGGTAAAACTATGCAAGCGGAACAAGAACGTCTTCGCCACCTACGTGACAAACTTTGGAATGGCTTCCAAGACCTTGAGCAAGTGTTCTTGAATGGTCATCCGACTGAGAACGTTGCAAACTATCTAAATGTTAGCTTCAACTTCGTTGAAGGCGAGTCACTGATGATGGCATTAAAAGATGCTGCCGTTTCAAGTGGTTCAGCATGTACATCTGCAACTTTAGAACCATCATACGTATTGCGTGCCTTAGGTTTATCTGACGAGTTGGCACATAGTTCAATTCGTTTCAGTTTTGGTAAATACACAACTGAAGCAGATATTGATTACGTGTTAACAATTACCAAAGCTGCTGTTGAGAAATTACGTGAACTTTCTCCGCTTTGGGATATGTACAAAGAAGGCATTGACCTTTCAACAGTTGAATGGGCTGAACACTAATTTATAAGGTGCTCTATTGAGCACTTCATTGAAAAGTATGTTTTAACCCTCATATTAATATTAGGCTGACCCCGAGGTTTGGAGAAGCGACATGGCTTATAGTGAAAAGGTAATTGATCATTACGAAAACCCTCGTAATGTTGGTGTATTAGACAAAAATGCAAAAAACGTAGGTACAGGTATGGTCGGCGCACCTGCATGTGGCGACGTGATGCGTTTACAAATTCAAGTCGATGACAATGGCGTAATTGAAGAAGCTCGCTTCAAAACTTACGGCTGTGGTTCTGCAATCGCATCAAGCTCTCTTGTAACTGAATGGCTAAAAGGTAAAACACTTGATGAAGCTCAAGCAATCAAAAACATTGATATTGCGACCGAGCTTGCGCTTCCACCAGTAAAAGTACACTGCTCTGTATTGGCTGAAGATGCAATCAAAGCTGCGATTGAAGACTATCGTGGTAAGAAAGCGAAAGCTTAATTGATGACCGAAATAATATTGGAGTTTTCATGATCCATTTAACTGAAAATGCTGCGACTCACATCAGCAATTACCTGCAAAACCGCGGTAAGGGTGAAGGCATTCGTATTGGTGTGAAAACTTCGGGTTGTTCTGGGTTGGCTTATGTACTTGAGTTTGTCGATGATATCGATACACATGATCAAGTGTTTGAACAACTCGGTGTTAAAGTTTTTGTTGACCCTAAAAGCCTTGTTTATCTCAATGGTTTAGAGATGGATTATGTGAAAAATGGTTTGAATGAAGGCTTTGAATTTAACAACCCTAACCAAAAAGGTGAATGTGGTTGCGGTGAATCATTTACCGTCTAACTAGCAACACCCTCTTTCTTTTCGTCAAAACAGTGTGTTCCGCACTGTTTTAACGTATTTATTAATAGCGGAATTCATCTCCCATGAATCATTTTGAGTTGTTCCAATTACCAGAAGCACTCGATATAGATTTAGCAGCTTTAAAAAAACAATTTTTAAGTTTGCAACAGCAATATCATCCCGATAAAGCCACTGACAAAGATCAAGCATTGATCAAGTCGAGTGAAATCAATCAAGCGTATAAAGTGCTCTCACAAGTTGATAGTCGTGCTGCGTATTTACTTGGCTTAAAAAAACAAGATCATCACTTGGATCAGTCCATTAGCGATTTTGAATTTTTACAATCTGCACTCGAAATGCGTGAACAGCTTGATGAGGCCACCTCTACCGAGCAACTTCGCACATTAAAAGTTGAAGTTCAGCAATGGATTGACGGTTTAGTTCGTGAATTTAAAATTGATTTTGCTGAAGAAGATTGGGCTGAGGCTCGTGATACCGTTCGTAAACTACGTTTTTTTCAACGTGTAATGAATGATATTGATAAAGCTGAAGATCGTATGTTGGACGAAGAAGATAGCTTCGATCTCGATGATGATTTTTAATCCGCTGTTACCAAATATTTTCAAGGGATACCTCACGCATGGCACTTTTGCAAATTGCTGAACCAGGTCAATCTACTGCTCCGCATCAACATCGTATTGCGATCGGCATTGACTTAGGGACAACCCACTCTTTAGTGGCGACAGTGCTATCGGGAAAACCGAAAGTTCTGCAAGATGACAAAGATCGTGTATTACTGCCGTCGATTGTTCATTACGCAAAAGATTCAACGACGTTTGGTTATGAAGCCAAGCCGTTTATGATGACTGACCCCAAAAATACTGTTGTTTCAGTAAAACGTTTTATGGGTCGCTCACAAGCAGATATCAAATTCCAGCATCCGTATACACTTGTTGGTGCAGAAAATGAGATGCCAGCATTTGAAACTGCTGCTGGTCGCAAAACGCCTGTCGAAATTTCTGCTGACATTTTAAAACAGTTAAAAGATCGTGCCGAAGCAAGTTTAAAGAACCCTATCAACGGTGCAGTGATCACTGTTCCAGCATATTTTGATGAAGCACAACGCCAAGCGACACGTGATGCTGCTCAACTTGCGGGTTTAAATGTTTTACGTTTGTTGAATGAACCTACTGCGGCAGCTGTTGCCTATGGATTAGACCAAGATACCAACTTGAGCACCGATCGTAACTACGTGATTTACGACCTTGGTGGTGGTACATTTGACGTTTCTATTTTACGTTTCTCACAAGGTGTTTTTGAAGTTCTTGCGACTGGTGGACATACCGCGCTTGGTGGTGATGACCTTGACCGCTTAATCGTAAAATGGGCAAAAAAACAGCTTAATATCGAAACTTTAAGCGATGAAGAATATGCTGTTTTTGTTGTTGCAACGCGTCAAGCCAAAGAATACTTAACAGATCATGAATCTGCTGAATTAAAATTACTGGATGATCGCCTCACTTTAGATCGCCCAACTTTTGAATCGATTATTCAAGTTGCACTCGATAAAACCATGAGTGTATGTAAACGTGTACTGCGTGATGCTAAACTTGAACTCGATGAAATCGAACATGTGGTTTTAGTAGGTGGTTCAACACGTTCATATGCCGTACAAAAAGCTGTACGCGAATTATTTGAACGTGAACCACTCTGTACGATCAATCCTGATGAAGTCGTTGCAATTGGCGCATCTATTACCGCCAACCAGCTCATTGGTAACAGTCAAGATGGTTCATTATTACTTGATGTCACGCCACTTTCTCTTGGTCTAGAAACCATGGGCGGATTGGTTGAACGGTTGATTTCAAGAAATACCGCAATTCCAGTCGCACGCCGTCAAGAATTCACCACTTATCAAGATGGACAAACAGCGATGTTGATTCATGTGGTACAAGGTGAACGTGATTTAGTCGAGCATTGTCGTTCATTGGGTCGCTTTGTTTTACATGGCATCCCACCAATGACTGCTGGTCAAGCACGTATTGAAGTGACATTTCAAGTTGATGCGGATGGCTTACTGACAGTATCTGCGAAAGAAACCACTTCTGGTGTTCAAGCGCAAATTGATATCAAACCATCTTATGGTCTATCTGCAGCGGATACTGAACGCCTCTTGGTTGAAGGTTTCCAACATGCGGAAGAAGACAAACAATTGCGCCATCTGCAAGAAACAAAAGTGGAAGCACAACGTGAGTTGGAAGCTTTAGAACAAGCGTTAAAAGCAGATACCGATTTACTCTCTCAGCAACAGGCACGCGACTTAATTCTTGCTGCTGAAGCGTTAAAAGCTCGTCTAAAGACTGATGAGCTTGCAGCGATTGAACATGCTGTTCAACAACTTAAAATTCACAGCGATGCGTTTGCAGCACTTCGTATGAATCGACATATTGACCATGCCTTAAAAGGTACAAAACTTGAAGATTGGTCAAACTCAAACTAAAGGTATAGGTGATCAATATGCCACGTATTAAAGTTCTTCCTCATGCACTCATTTGCCCTGAAGGTGCAGAATTTGAAGTCGAACAAAACGCCAATTTATGCCAAAGCTTATTGAAACAAGGCATTAAAATTGAACATGCTTGCGACATGTCTGCGGCATGTACAACTTGCCACGTGATTGTTCGTAAAGGTTTTGACAGCCTTGAGGAAATGAATGACGTTGAAGCTGACTTGCTTGACCGCGCATGGGGCTTAGAGCCAGACTCGCGCCTGTCTTGTCAGGTTGAGATTGTTGATGAAGATTTAGAAATTGAAATTCCGAAATATACGATTAATCATGCTTCGGAAAATCACTAAGCTTTATCCATAAAAAAACTCCTCTTTATTAGAGGAGTTTTTTAATCTAAGTTTATTGATCAACATCACAATCATCAAAATATTGCCAAATAGACTCCACATGATCTCTATAAGCACCTTTATCTATAGGTAGATCATATAATATTTGCAAATCTGGATTATATTTAAGTAATTGCGCCATATTGGTCAATTGAATATTCTGCTCAAAATCCAAACTATTTTCAGAAAAATCATGTGCATCCACATGACAATACATTTGCCAATCTCCGCCTGCGTGAGATACCCAACGTATTGGCAATTTTCCATCAATAACACAAGAACACGCAATAACCCCTAAATATTGTGGGAATGCTTTGTATGCTTGCGGATTAAAATCTCTGGTGAAAGGCGTCGCATCCATCACTTCCTGATAGCCTGTAAATGTAATTCCTCGTTTCGCAAAGAAATTTTCAATATCACCATCTTGACGTTTTGCATTATTCAACCAGATTACTTGCCACTCAGTTAGACGTTCTCCACGATCAGCAGTAAATACGCCTGTTTGAGGTTCATTAATCCAACAGCTTTGACGTATCAAAACCAAAGGATGTTCCGCTCCAGCTGTTTTTTCGGAAAACTGTTGAGCATCTTCATAATTGGAAAATGCAGAATAATAATCTTGCCCCTCATATTCATCTAGCGCACCACGTTCTGGGTGACACCAAACTCGATATTCAAGAACATCATCATAAAAATAACCTGCACCAGACTTTACCAAAGCAGGATACTCACCCACCATGTTCTCATCAATAGCCAATGGATACTTTGAAACGAATGCAGACATATTTCAACTCTATAATTAATTATTGAATATTTTTATCTTACTTCATCATCCAAAGTCAGTTTTGGAATACCCTGAGCATTGGTAATTTTTTGTTGTGTTTTGATGCGCTGAACCATATTCTCCAAAATTTCAACCAATTCTGGATATTCATAATTCTGCACTTCCTCTAAGTTCAAAACCAGATGGAAGCCTTTATAATCGAAATCAAACCATTTTTGTGTATCGGATTTCTTACCTGTGAATTTTTCCATTACCTGCCACGTTTTAACAGGTCCTTGAATCCCTTTTAAATAAATTGGCACTTTCGGTACGCATAAAAACTCACCTTTGATCAGTTGGTGAGTGTCATCAGCAATCAAGATTTCATCAACTTCAGCAGCAGACTGCAAACGCGCTGCTAAATTTACATCTCGACCAACGATGGTATAAGCCATACGATATGAAGCCCCGTAGTTACCTACGTGACAATAACCCGTACTAATACCCATTCGAATGTGCAAAGCTGGATAGCCCATTTTCTTCCAACGCTCACGCAACAATTTCATTTGCTGACGCATTGCGATCGCCATTTCCACACATGACTTCGCATCTTGTTCAACACCCTGAGAATTTGGATCACCGAAGAAGATGAGAATCGCATCGCCCATAAACTTATCAACGGTTGCTTCATACTGTTTTGCTATTTCAGTCATATGACTTAAATAATCATTAAGTAAAAAAGCTAAATCATCAGGAATAAGGCTTTCTGAAAGCTCAGTAAACCCTTGAATATCAGAGAAGAAAATGGTTAATTTTTTACGTTTATATTCAATTTTAGCTTGAGCTTCCCCACGCATGATCGACTGCCATAATTGTAATGGCGCATATCGACTCAATTGGTTAGCAAAAGCAATGTAGCGTGTCATTTGGTTATGATAATGCTGACGCTGTTGGCCTAAAATATTGATTTTTCTATGTTGATAATAGTTACCAATCACAATAAACATCATCAAACCAAATAAACTAACAACAGTCAGTTCTGGATTTGTAGGCTCGAAATATTCTTCAGCAGCAAAAATTGTAAAAGTACAAAAGTAAAAAGTAAGAACACCGATCAGTCCGATTAAACACGCAACAGGGAGCGTAATTTTATTATTTAAACCAACATAAAGAAGCCCAAATAAAATCGTAAAAGTAGGAACTAAACTTAGGTGTAACCCTGCAAGTACAATTGCAACGATGACCGCTTCAAAAGCAAAGAGTACATTTTTTTCAGTATTTTTATCATATTTATACTGAAGCCATTTTTCTAATTTGGGACAAATAAGAAGATGGATCAATAAAAAAGGAAGGATGTAAAGCTGATAGTTAGCACTGGGAGAGGTAAACGTATAAATTACCAGAATAAGCGACAATATCGAATATCCCATCAAACGATGAAAATAAGCGAACTGTCTAGGTTCTTTATCTATAAACCTGTCTAGTGACACCCTACCCTCCTTCCTTGTTATAGAAGACTGTTTTTTATTCTATTTTCTAAATCAGTCCATACGCCAGTCAAATGGCATATCGCCTTGACCACGCAATGCAAGCATCAATGTTTGACGCATATGTGCGAGTACATCATTGCTATAAGGTACGGCTGGCGTTCCCCAAACTGGTTTAGGCCATGCAACATCATTTTGATAACGTACAACATGATGAAAATGCAGTTGTGGCACGACGTTACCGAGTGCTGCAACATTCATTTTGTCTGCACGGAATACGCGTGCCAATTGGCTCGATAACCAGCTTGATTCACGTAAGAATTGCTCTTGATCAGCTTGGCTTAACTCATATAACTCGCTAATTCCCGGTACACGTGGTACAAGAATCAACCATGGAAATTGCATATCATTCATTAAACGACATGTTGAAAGCGGAAAGTCGCCTACAAAAAATGTATCTTGAGCAAGTTGTGGATGCAAACTAAACATATCTTTATAAATGATGCATAATAATGATGATCAATACTATCACATCAGTTTTGATGTGAATATTATTAGTCGCCTGTTTGATTACAAATAACAATGATTTTCCTTATTTATTACATCGACATCAGACAAAAAGCAAATTCTTTGCTTAAAGGGAATCCAAGCTGTTCAATTCGTCAGCAAAAATATACTTTTCAACTAACTATGTAGCTCATTTAGCAATTTATTTAACAAATCAACAATAAACTGAATCCGCTTATCATACTCAACCAATTGCACTGTGACCTTCAAACGCTGTCCTCCTTCCATACGATAATAGGTTGGATTTTTTTGCATTAACTGAATAATGCTGATCGCCTGCACAGGTGTATCGGGCGAAAATTCGATATAACCGCCATTGCTATTGATATCCACTTTGGTAATACCCAGTTGCTCTGCCTTCAAACGTATTTGATGAACGCTGAATAGTTGCTTAACGGGTTGCGGTGGAATACCAAAACGGTCAATCAACTCCATACGGATGTTATCGAGTTTTTCCTGCGTATCGGTGTTACTGATACGTTTATAGAACAATAAGCGTTGATGTACATCACCCAGATAATCATCTGGAATCAGGGCTGGCATGTGCAGGTTGATTTCAGCCGTCAATGACAATGGTGCATCAAAGTTCGGAGTCTTGCCTTTTTGAATGGCTTTGGTGGCTTTTTCCAGCATTTCCATATACAGACTATAACCAATTGCCTGCATCGAACCACTTTGCTGCTCACCGAGTAATTCACCTGCACCACGGATTTCCAAGTCTTCCGTTGCAAGCATGAATCCTGCGCCCAATGTCGAAGCACGTTGAATAGCATCAAGACGTTTTTCCGCATCACCTTTGAGATGTTTTAGTGATGGAACGAGTAAATAAGCATACGCTTGGTGATGTGAACGTCCCACACGGCCACGCAATTGATGCAACTGCGCTAAACCCAGTTTGTCTGCACGTTCAATAATAATGGTATTGGCATTCGGTACATCAATACCCGTTTCGATAATGGTTGAACATACAAGAACATTATATTCTTTGTGATAGAACTGCTGCATGACCTGCTCAAGTTCACGTTCGCGCATTTGTCCATGTGCAACTGCAACACGTGCTTCTGGGACTAAATTACGAATCGTTTCTGCTGCTCTTTCAATGGTTTCAACTTCATTATGTAATAAATAAACCTGACCACCACGTAACAACTCACGCAAAATCGCTTCTTTAATTGAGTCATCCGTATGTTCTTGAACAAAAGTTTTGACGGCTAAACGGCGGGCGGGCGGCGTTGCAATAATCGAAAGATCTCGCATTCCAGAAAATGCCATATTCAGAGTTCGTGGAATCGGCGTCGCCGTTAGCGTCAGCATATCCACATCGGCACGTAAGGCTTTAATCCGTTCTTTATCACGAACACCAAAACGATGTTCCTCATCAACAATCATTAATCCAAGATTCTTGAATTGAATGTTTTCTTGCAGGATTTTATGTGTTCCCACCACAATATCAACTTTGCCTTCAGCTAAGTCTTCAATCGTTTTCAGATGCGTTTTATTACTACCAAAACGAGACAGCACTTCAATACGCACCGCAGTATCAGCAAAACGATCTTTAAATGATTCATAGTGTTGCTGTGCCAATAGCGTAGTAGGAACTAATACCGCAACTTGCTTGTTGTTTTGGACTGCAACAAAAGCTGCCCGCATCGCCACTTCAGTTTTACCAAAACCGACATCACCGCAGACCAAACGATCCATTGGTTTGGCAAGCTGCATATCATGGAGGGTTGCTTCAATCGCGTTGGCTTGGTCTAAAGTCTCTTCATAGGCAAAACCACTAGAGAATTGCATATACCCAGTATGATCGAGCTCAAAAGCAAAACCCGGTTTCGATTGACGACGGGCCTGAATATGTAACAACTCAGCCGCAACATCATGGATTTGCTCTAAAGCTTTCCGCTTGGCTTTACTCCATGTATCTGTACCTAATTTATGTAAAGGTGCTAAGTCAGGATCGCCACCACTATAACGGCTGATCAGGTGTAAATTGGTGACAGGCACATAAACTTTTGCACCATCTGCATAATCGAGCTGTAAAAACTCATGATCCTGTTGATCAATTTCTAAGGTAATTAAGCCTGCATAACGCCCAACACCATGATCGATATGTACTACAGGCGCACCAATACTCAGTTCGGTTAAGCTTCTAACAAGAAATTCTTCAGAAACTTCTTGCTGACGCTTACGACGTCGTTGTACTACCCGATGTTCATAGAGTTGATTTTCAGAAATGACTGAGAGTTGATTGCTGAGCACGAGTCCACGATCTAATGGTGCGCTTGTGATTGCAACTTGTAGCTTGTCTTTCTGAAATTGGACAAAACTCTCTACATTTTGAATTTCACCTAGAACTGAACGTAATGCATCTTTTAAGGTTTCACGCCGACCTGCACTTTCTGCTACCAATAAAACAGGATGTTTAACTTGGTCGATATAATGTTTAACTGCTTCAAAGGGCTGTTCTTTTTTAGGATCAACTGCAAGCTTTGGTGGTTGTTCTGCTGCAAGATTTAAAACACCTACTTTTTCGTCAAATGCTTCTGCTGAAGCTAAAATTCTTGGAAATTGGTTTAATGCCTGTAACACATGATTTGGCATTAAAAAAAGTTCTTCAGGCGGAAGAATTGGTTGGTCGATGTTATGACGGCGATCTTCATAACGACGAACCACTTCTTTCCAAAAATTGATTAATTCATCTTCAACTTCGTTATTTGTAATGACAACGCAATTCTTTGGTAAGTATGTCATAAGCATACTTTGCGCTTCCATCACCTTTTTCTCAAAGAATAAAGGTAAATAAAACTCTAATCCCGGTGTTGCAATTCCTTCAAGTACATCTTGATAAATTGGGTTTTTCTTAGGATTCGCAGTTGGAAAACTTTCTGCGTAACGATCTCTAAAGGTAGAACGTTCCTCTTTTAAAGGAAATTCTTTTGCTGGTAAAACAGTGAAGTTTTTTAAAGATTCAGTGGTTCTCTGCGTTTCTGGATCAAAAAATTTTAAGCTTTCAATTTCATCATCAAATAAATCAATTCGAATCGGTTGATCTTGTCCAGATGCATAAATGTCCATGATACTGCCACGAACTGCAAATTCTCCATGATCATAAACAGTATCAACCAAACGATAACCCGCCTGCACCAGTTGCTTTTTCTGTGCTTCCAAATTAAGTCGTTGACCAACTTTAATATCAAAGTGTTCACCAACCATCCATGAGTACGGTGCAACACGTTGCGCTAAGGTACTGGCAGAAACCAGTAGAATACCCTTTTGTGGCATATTCGCTAAAATCGCCAAACGTTCAGAAACAATATCTTGATGCGGAGACAAACGGTCATAGGGCAAAATTTCCCAATCAGGAAAAATCGTTGGTTTTATTCCGTAAAATTCAAGTTCACTTTCGAGCTGAGCAAGATGCTGATTATTTCTCGCAACAATCACATATAGATTTGAACTTTGCGTGGCAATTTCTTTAAATAATAATGCTGCTGATGATCCACGTAAGGAACCAATCCAGCGCTTTTCGCCTGCTTTGAATTGTTGTAGGTTGAGTTGAAAGATTTCTTGTTGAAACATAGAGAAAATCATGTAATCGAAAAGACAATGCGCTTAGTTTAGCATGGAGTTTTTTTAGGGATGTGAATTTTCTATTCTGTTTGAGATCCACTTAGGCTATTTAGCTTCTAAGACAATTGATCAGCTACCATATAGATCAATATATAAAAGAAATAACGAAACCATGAATTATCACAAAAGTTTTCCAGAAATAATCCGTATCCATAATAAGTATCAAAAATCCTTTTTATTTTAATCAATTATGTGATTTTAAGGCATTGTTTAAAAGAGTCTACTAAACAATGCCTTTATTTATATATCAAGATGCAAATTTCACATCAGGAAAGAAACGCTCTTCTACCATGTCATAACACCATTGGAAGATAAAGGTATAAACCAAAATACACATCGTTAGACCAAAATCTAAAATTAATGCATCAATAAAGCTCATCTTCATCATATAAGCAATAATTGGAATGGTCGCAAGCATCAAACCACCCTCAAAACCAACCGCATGCAAGATACGCACAGGAATCGTTCGTTTCCACTGATATTTATGTTCAACTTTCTCAAAATAATGGTTAAAAATCATGTTCCAAATCACTGAAATGATGGCCATGATTACACCTAGAATACCAGTCACCTCTAAAGGCATACTAAAAATAAAACTTAACGCAATTGCGATGATGACCAATAAGATCACTTCATAGCTAATTGCATGAATAAGTCTTCTTCTGGAAATCAACATTTTCTAACACTCTTTTATTTGGATACGCGCCATTTTATTTTTATAATTTTGATTAATCCAATCAGTTTCTTTCAATTTTTTTGATAGATTAGTTTTGACAGATGAATATTAATCAAGAACAACTTCTAATGTTTCAGACCGTAATCGAAACAGGTTCATTTTCGGCTGCTGCGCGGAAACTCGGCAAAGTTCCTTCGGCAGTGAGTATGTCAATTGCCAATTTAGAAATTGATTTGAATCTCAATTTATTCGAGCGAATTGGACGTGAACCTACACCAACACCTGCGGCAATGGTTTTATATGAGAAAACTCAAAAACTTTTGATTGAAATCAATCAATGGAAACAACATGCTCATGCACTCAGCGCTGGACTAGAGTTAACTTTAAACATTGTCGTGGTTTCTGAATTGCTACATACCAATTGGACCGATTACATTACCTTGCTTGAACAACATTTTCCAAATCTGACTATTAATATTTTTTCTGCTCCTCAGGAAGATGCTTTACAGATGTTACTGGATCAGTCTGCACAACTTGCACTGATGTTTGAACGAGAACAATTAGATAGTCGTGAACAATTTGTTGAATTAAAAAGAGAAGCTCTTGTTCCAGTGATTGCTCAAGGTCATGCTTTAGCCCAATTTGAGCAAATCTCATTTGAGCAAATGGTGCAGACACGCCAAATCGTGGTCGCTAGCCGTGACCATAGCATCAAGCCAGAACTACTATTTTCTAAAGATTATTGGCGTACAGACAACCATCACTCTGCGTGTATGATGATTCTTCGGAATTTAGGTTGGGGAGTTTTGCCCTTAGAAATGTTTAATGAAAACCCTAAATTAAAGAAAAAACTAAAAGTTTTGCAACTGTATGATTTCACCCCAAAGTTTGAATACTATGTTGATTTAGTCTGGAGTCGAGAAAGCAAGTTAGGTGTTGCTGCTAGATTTTTGATTGAGCACATTCGACAACAACGGCAACAACCTAGGAAAAGCGACTAAATTACTCAGATTTAAATGTATTGAAAGCGATGCTTTGCTTTCCTGTAGATTGTGCTATAAAGAAGTTATCCATAATTTTTTTTAAGTAAGAACGCTATATCAATGACTCAGACTGCATTACACCAATTAAAAAATTTAACAACCGTTGTTGCCGATAGTAGTGATCTAGAAGCGATTGAAAAATTTCGTCCCTTAGATGCAACAACCAATCCATCACTTATTACAGCAGCGGCTGAACAACCTGAAAGTAAGCAACTGATTGAAGAAGCTTATACACAAGCAAAACAAGAAGGTTATCAAAGTGATGAACTGATTGAACGCACCATTGATATTTTGACAGTGAAGTTTGGCGTTGAAATTTTAAAATTGATTGATGGCCGTGTTTCAACTGAAGTCGATGCTTCTCTTTCTTATGATACTGATGCGACGATTGCCAAAGCGCGTGAACTTTCTAAACTTTACCAAGGATATGGTATTGAGCAATCTCGTATCTTGATCAAGATCGCGTCAACGTGGGAAGGCATTCAAGCAGCTAAAGTTTTAGAGGCTGAAGGGATTCCATGTAACTTAACATTATTGTTTGGTTTGCATCAGGCCCAAGCTTGCGCAGATGCAAAAGTAACCCTAATTTCTCCTTTTGTTGGTCGTATTTTAGACTGGTATAAAAAAGCGGAAGGCGTTGAGCAATACCCGATCGAAAACGATCCAGGTATACTTTCAGTCAAGAAAATTTATAACTATTACAAGCAACACGGTATTGCGACACAGGTCATGGGAGCAAGTTTCCGTAGCACAGCACAAGTCCTTGGTTTAGCAGGTTGTGACTTACTCACAATTGCACCAAATCTATTGGCTCAACTTGAACAAGATCAACAGGTTGTTGAAGCTCAACTCAGCTCAACTTCGGCGCAACAAGCTGAGAAAATTGAACGTACGGCTCAAAGCAAAGAAAGTTTTAAAGCTGAACTTGAGCAAGATTTAATGGCTTTCCAATTACTACAAGGTGGTATTGATGGCTTTATCAAAGCACGTGATCATTTGAGTTTATTACTGCGTCAATCTTTTGGTATTGATGCAGAGATTCGACCTTAATTAGTTTATTTTTCACCTATAAAAACCGATTTTTGTTATATTAATGAAAATCGGTTTTTAATGAGTAGATTGTGTTCGGCATAACAGATTTAACCACTTTCATTATTGGTACAATCTTAATTGTGTTATTGCCTGGCCCAAACTCTTTATATGTGATGTCGGTCGCTTCACGCTATGGTATTCGTACAGGTTATGCTGCGGCATGTGGCGTATTCACAGGTGATTCTATTTTAATCCTGTGTACGGTCTTAGGTGCGGCATCATTATTAAAAGCCTTCCCGATTTTATTTATCGTTTTAAAATTAACAGGCGCTTGTTATCTCGCCTATCTAGGCTTCAAGCTATTACAGAGTGCCTATCAGACATGGAATAAGCCTGTACACCCTACAGAAATGGCTGATTTACCTCGTTTAGATCAAATTCATCCCTATCGTACTGCGCTCAGTATTAGTTTACTCAATCCTAAAGCGATTCTGTTTTTCCTGTCTTTTTTCGTGCAATTTGTACAACCCAATTATGCTTATCCAGCACTCAGCTTTCTGAGCTTAGCCATTATTGTGCAACTGGTCAGTTTCACCTATCTGACTGCTCTGATTTTTTCAGGTGTTAAATTAGCAAACTTTTTCAAACATAATTACAAACTTGCCGCTGGAGGTGTTTGTAGCGTGGGTATTTTATTCTTTATTTTTGGATTACGATTGGCAACCTCTACCCTTACATAATAATGTTTTGATCATATGATCAATTAATTCAATCATTTTTAAACTACGATTTCCGCTGAATTAACGATATACTTTTCAACAAATTTTAATCAAGTATAGATGCCTTGATGCAACGTCTAATTCAAGATTTTTCGATTCCTGCCATTTTTGCTGGCTTTATTACCTTCCTCATTGGAATTAGCGTTTCTGCTGTATTAGTGATCCAAGGCGCACAATCTTTAGGTGCAAATACAGCACAAATCAGCTCTTGGTTTTGGGCATTAGGTTTGGCGATTGGATTATCAGGACTCATCTTATCTTGGAAATATAAATATCCAGTTGCTACAGCATGGTCAACCCCAGGGATTGCACTGATCATTGCATCGACTGGCCATTATGATTTGTATGAAGCAATTGGTGCTTTCTTAATTTGTGGCGTCGCAATCGCAATCGTTGGATTTTCAGGCATTTTCCAAAAGTTACTGGCGCATATTCCTCAAAGCCTCACATGTGCGATGCTTGCTGGGATTTTATTAAAATTTGGAATTCAGATTTTTAGCAGCTTAGAAAGTCAACTCGGCTTTATCTTAAGCATGTTAGCAATTTATCTTGTGTCAAAACGCTTATTGCCTCGTTATAGCATTGTGCTGACAGTGATTTTAGGAGCGATGATTTGCCCGCTCTTTATTGATTTTCAATTATATTCAATCACTTGGTCTTTTACTCAACCTGTATGGATGCAACCTTCATTTTCATGGTCTGCATTACTGGGCCTAGCCTTACCGTTGTTTGTCATCAATATGACTTCACAAAATTTGCCCGGTATTGCCATGATTAAAAGCTATGGTTATCACCCACACGTCAATCAAATTGTAGGCTGGACAGGCATTACACATACGATTTTCGCCCCTTTTGGTTGTTTCTCGATCAATTTAGCCGCGATTAGTGCAGCAGTCAGCTTAGATGATCAAGTGCATCCTGATCCGAGCAAACGCTATATTGCAGGTATAAGCTGTGGTTTGTTTTATATTTTAATGGGGCTTTTCGCTGCAACCTTAGTCAGCTTACTCATGTCATTTCCGCCTATTTTTATTGTTGCACTTGCAGGTATTGCCTTATTTGCCACGATTAGCCATAACATTGCAGTGGCTTTTGCAAACGTAGAAGAACGAGAAGCAGCATTACTCACCTTTTTATGTAGCGCATCAGGAGTTCAATTTTGGGGAATTGGTTCTGCATTTTGGGGGCTTTTATTGGGTATTTTTGTTTTAGTTTTATTCAAATTTAAATTAAAAAATAAGTCTTAGTTTAGTCTAGCCAAGACTTATTTAAATCCATTTTATTTCAAAATCGATTTACCTATCTTCTACCTCCTTTTCAGTTTCTTCACCATTTAAAATTCGTCCTGCTTTTTTAGGTCGAATCAATGGCGCTGTAGGTCGAGGATGAGAATGTGAGTATTGTAAACCCACCCCAGCATAGACATCATCCGCAGCAATTTCAGTTTCAAAACGCTCATTATCACGTTCTCGAATTTCATTTGAGATCATACGAACCTCATGTTCATCGACACCTAATTGCTCTAAAATGACTTCACCGAATTTAACCGCAGATTCAAAGGTTTCACGAATCATATAATCGACTTTTTGTTTGACCAAATGTAGTGAATGCTCTCGATCATAAGAACGAACCAAGACTTTGGCTAATGGAAATTCATGTGTCACCAGCTCAACAATTCGATTGGTGGTTCCTTTACTATCGACACACACCACAATTGCCTGAGCAGTGGCTGCCCCTGAAGCATGCAGAATATCAAGACGACTGCCATCACCATAATAGATTTTAAAACCAAATTTTTCCGCGTTTTGAATCATGTCGATGTCATTATCAATAATTGTCACATCAACCCCTCTTGCCAAGAGTAATTGACTTGTCACCTGACCAAAACGACCAAAACCAATCATTAGAATACTGCCACTTAGACCTTCAGCTATATCAACATTATCAAGAGAGACTGAATCTTTGGTTTCGGTAAATCGTTTAAAAAGAATGCCTAAGATTGGGGTTAATACCATAGACAGTACAATAATTGCTGTTAGATTCGACTTAACTGTATTATCAATCACCTGAGCAGTGACCGCCGCAGAAAACAGAACAAAAGCAAACTCACCGCCTTGCGCCATCAATAAAGCACGATCCAAAGCTTCCGTATGCCGACTTTGGGTTATTCGCGCAACCATATAAATCATGAGTGATTTCGCAAACATCATTGCAATAACACCACTGACGATCAGTTGCAAGTTTTGCTTCACGACCGATAAATCCAGTGACATTCCAACACCAAGGAAAAAGAGCCCCAATAAAATTCCTCGAAATGGTTCAATATCGGCTTCAATTTGGTGTCTAAAAGTTGATTCTGATAGCAACACGCCTGCAAGAAATGCCCCCATTGCCATAGATAAGCCACTGACTTGCATCAATAAAGCAGCACCCAACACCACTAAAAGTGCTGCAGCCGTCATTACTTCTCGTGCTTTTGCAGCCGCCAACAACCTAAACAGAGGATTCAGCAACCAGTAGCCTGCTGCAATCAATCCTGCAATTGCAATTAAACCAATGCCAATATTTTCTAAACGTGCTGAAGTGCTTTCCACCACATGATTCGGTGCCATAAAAGCAACAATTGCCAGTAATGGGACAATTAATAAGTCTTCAAATAATAAAATCGCGACAATCTTTTGACCTTGTGGCTGGGCAATATCCCCACGATCACCCAAGAGTTGCATCACAATTGCAGTAGACGTCAGTACAAAACCTGCTGCACCAATAAATGCAACTTGCCATTTAAATCCAAATAAAAGCCCAACACCTGTTAATGCCAAAGCACAAGCAATAATTTGCAAAGTTCCTAAGCCAAAAATCTCACGCCTTAGACTCCATAAGTGTGAAGGTTGCATTTCCAGTCCAATCACAAACAGGTACATGACGATTCCTAATTCTGCGATGTGTAAAATTGATGCGGAGTCTTGGAAGAAAGCAAAGCCAAATGGTCCAATGATCAAGCCTGCAATTAAGTAACCCAGTACCGAACCCAAACCTATTCGTTTAAAAATAGGGACTGCAATCACAGCTGCAGCCAATAAAACCACGGGTGCAATTAAGCTGATTGAATGTGCCTCTGAACTCATGTTGTTCTCATTTTTATCAATGCGATTTTATTCTATGTGAAAGCTTAAAAGACTGATATATCATTTATGAGACATCGCCTCTCAATTCATTTATTTTCATGTGGATAGAAATAAAAAAGCCGTCAACCATGACGACTTTTTTGTGTTCATCTTGAAAATCTAAAGTTACAACTCACGTACAACTACACTTTTTGCGATTTTGTCATGCCAGCCTTGTTTTTTACTATCGAATGCAATCCAGATAAAACCGAGAAAGAAAACCAGCGTAGATGGAAAATAACCAATATAACGAAGAATAGCTTGCCCAACCGTGAGGTTTTCGCCTGTTTTTTCATCCAGTACCTTTAAACGTAATAAACGTTTTCCAGGTGTTCCTGCAAATTTTACCCAGCATACAATATAAAAAACTGCACCAATAATCTGGCCAAGCCAATCTGACCATGTCCAGCCTGTAAAACCACTTGCAGCATTTGGTGCGATAATCATCATGATCGGAATCAAAGCGACAATCAGAATAATCGAATCAATAATAGACGCAAGAAAGCGTATCCAAAAACCTGCATACTCGTATGTATGTGACATTTTCCCCTCTCATTTTTTCTATAAGAATCAATATTTATACGTGATATTTACCTAAGCATATTATTTATACCGTATTTTGTTTTAATTCACGATCAAAAAATTCAACTGTACGTTGCCAAACTACCTTTGCTTCAGGTAGACCACGACTGACGCTGCGGAATCCATGTGGCATGTTATAGGTATAGGCTTCAACCCGATCACCCAGTTGCTGAATCAGTTTGTTGCGCTTGGTTGCTGGACAGAATGGATCAACATTTGACCAATGCCCCTGTAGAATGCGAACTTCATCCAGAGACTCGTTGTTTGGAACACCCGCCCCTTGAATCCCCAGAGAATGATGATAAACCACAGGTGCCAGCATGTCCTCACGCTTGGCCATTTGAATCACATAACCACCCGTTAAACATTGTCCCAACATGCCCAAGCGACCATTTGAGCGTGGATCAGCTTTTAACGCATCAAGTAACACATGAATTTCTTTATTCATATCGCTATCGGCAGCATTGATTCGCCCAGCCTTACTGACCATTGCCCGAATACAATACTTGACTGCACCACCACTAAATAAATTGGGTACATAAACCAGATAGCCACGATTTGCCAAGTCCTGCGCATCTTCCCGATACACATCCAGTATGCCAAACAACTCATGCAGCAATAGGATTGCAGGGACTTTTTCTGACGTCTGTGCAGGTGCATACACTTCAACTTCGATTTTACGTGTCGGTAATGTAATTGTTTTTATTTCCATTTCAGCTATCCATTTTTTTAAATCGCTTTTATATTATTTTTGACAATTAATATTGTCAAATAAAAAAGGGCATCAATAGATGCCCCAGCTAAGATTAGAGTGAATTTTTAAAATTTCAGTATACCATTGGCAGTTAATATTTTCGTTGGATCAGCTTGTTGAGAAAGTTTTACATCTTTAAATGTTAATGTACGGTTTGCTGTGTCCAAACTTAATCCAGGGCATACCGAAGTTTCCGAAGCATATGTTCCACATTGATACCAAGTTATTGAACCTAGTGCAAATGAGATATAAGTAGCAGTCGCATTAGCTTTGGTAATCGTTATACCATCCTCTAGTGGTGGATTTGCTTTATGGGCGAACTGTACATTTACAGTTTGATTAGATGCGTTAAACTGCCCAACTCTTGGTGTCGCCCATACAGTTGAGTTATGTTCGAATATCAATGGCGAAGCTAATCCAGTAATGGTGATACAACCCCATTGATTGGTACTATTTGCACAGCTTGTAGCAGGTGTCGGTGTAGTCTGCTGACTGTTATCTAAATACATCAACAAACTATTATTTTTAACTGTTAGATCTTGCGTTGTCCCACTGACTGCTTTTAATACAGTATTATTAAAATAGAAGCTTTTTGCAGGTTTTGAATTGATCTGTCCATCTTTTACGGTTACACCATTACAGGCAGGATTTGTTCCCACACCACATGCCCAAGCATAACTATTATTTTCAACAGCAACACTTTTCACAACTGAATTTTCAACCGTGATTTTTACATTTTCTTTTTTATCAGCATTAAAAAATGTATAAATATCAGGTGATGTAATTGCAACTGAACTTGCCTTACTAAAGCTACAGAAATCATTCGGGGCATTCTTAAAGCCAAGCTTATCATCCGCACCATTTGACTCGCAAAGTTGTGGAGAGGCTGTGGTTTTTTCACCATAAAAACCTGTAAAATCTGCACTTTCCGCAGAATATTTACCTGCATTGTCTTTAAATAGTGTCACATATCCCTTGTCAGTAATTACATAATAATTTGTACCATTTTGCTGAACGTTTGCACCGCAAACTTCTGCAATGGTTGCAGTTGTGCCTTTTGCAATAACTTTTCCTGTCGCTGCATTCAGATTCAAGACCACTGTACCTTTATCACTGTAATCACCGCTATAGCTCGTCAAATCACTGAGTTTGCCTACAGGTAGTTTCTTGCTGGCACAGGTTTCTGTTACTGGAGCAGGAGTTACAGGAACGAAATCAGGAACTGCTGCCACATCTCCTGCTTTTACTTTCTGAATCAGGGCAGCGTAGTCTTTAATTGTTGCTTGATTGGCAGCCAATGACGCTGCAAAGGCATCCAGAGCCTTATCAAATGCGTCATCAATTGCAAATTTAGTTGTTAATAGGTCAAAGTTTTCTGGTAATACATAACCATCTGCTTTGAGTTGCTTGGTTAAATTATCTACCGCAGTTTTCAGTGTGGTTTCTAAAATCGGTTGATAGGTTTTGTACCAGTCACTTGGCGTTTGTGAGCTTGCCAAAGCCAGAGCAAGATCAGTAAATGGTGTAATATTGACATTACCCGCTTTTGCAGCATAACCATGCAAGGTTTGGGTATCTGATGCTTTCACTTCCAATGCACAAGGTAGTTTAGTGCTATCCACCTGCCCTGACCATTCCCCCTGTTCATTGGTTTTAACCTCATTTTTAAACCCAGTGCCATCTTTACAACTCGCTGTAACACTGGCATTTTTAATCGCTGCCCCAACAGCTGCTGTTCCAGCTAAATTACTGTAGGTTGTGGTCGGTGTTGGTGATGTATTACTGTGCTGATCATCGTCATCATGACATGCTGTAAGTAAAACACTGGCAGCAATACAAGCACTCAATAAACTTTTTTTTAACATACGAACCCCATTCGTTATTTCATCCCTTTCGTGATGACAGTAACGCTTTTAGGGTTTTCTGCGTATCCCCAGTTCAGGGGGGATAGCCTAAAATCTATTTTGACTTCAAAAACTTGCTTACAATGTGAATATTCAATGAGTTGTGATACTTCTTCATACACGCTAAGGTATAGGCTGTATTTATATCATTATGAGTTATTGCCATGTCACCTCATCATGCCTACCCACTTTCAGTCAGTGAACAGGATTATCTTGATGGCGAATTGCTAACTGATATTAAACATGAATATATTCATGGCGAAGTCTATGCAATGGCTGGGGCAAAAGCGGCGCATAACAGAATTACCCTCAACATTTCCTCTGCATTACACCAACACTTAAAGGGAAAAACCTGCCAGCCTTATAGCGGAGATATGAAAGTTAAAGTAGATAGCTGTTATTTCTATCCTGATGTACTGGTTGATTGTTCAGATTTAGCAGATGACAGTGTTTTTACAGAAACACCGACCATTATTGTTGAAGTATTGTCTAAATCCACGCGCCAGATTGACCGTGTGATCAAACGTGAAAAGTATCTACAGATTCCGACCCTACAGGAATATATCCTGATTGAACAGGGTATTGCCGAGATTGAAGTAGTATGTCGTAGTCAAAACTGGCAATCTCATTTCTACTATTTGGGAGATCACATTACACTGAACTCAATTGGTTTAAGCATTTCGGTTGAAGATATTTATGACCGTGTCAAAAATGAAGATGTCGTGACATGGTTAGAGAAGAAAGCCTTAGCAGAACAAAACCTCTCAAATTAAACCATATTGCTGTGCCAGCAGTGCCGCTTCAGCACGGGAGGAGATATGCAGTTTTTGATAAATTGTCTTGATATAGCCATTTATGGTATGGCCAGATAATTTTAATTCGTAGGCGATTTCAGCCACCTGATGCCCCTTGGCAATATAAACAAGCACCTGTTTTTCCCGATTGGTTAAAGTCAGTGACTGTATGGCCTGTTGCTTTTGCTGGTTAAGCTGTTCATGTGTTTTGACATAATTGAGTAGTTTCTGCGTCATGCTTGGGGAAAAGGCATGGATTCCAGCAATCAGGTTTTTCAAATGCTGCTGAAATATAGTGGGTTCAAGGTCTTTCAGCAAGTACCCTTTTGCACCATGACAAATGGCCTCAAACAGATATTGGTCATCTTCAAAAATTGTTACCACCACACTCAAGGTATTGGCAGAATGTTGTGCCAGCCAGTCAATCACCTCTGTTCCCTTTCCATCAGGCAAGGAAAGATCAATCAAGGCCAGATCATAATGTTGTGACAATAATGCCTGCTTTGCTTCCTTTACACTATAAACCTGCTGGATACGAATGCCTGCAAAGGTTTCAAGTAACATCTGTTTCATCCATGCATTGACTTCCACTATATCTTCTAAAATCAATGCCGTTTGAATCATATTTACACCCATCTTATATATTTACATCCATTACTTTTTGCCACAGTCACGATAATGGAAAAATCAACTCTACCCTTGAACCTTGTGTTTCTGGCAGCCTCTGAAAATGCAGGGTTGCCGAAAGTTCAGTTGCACGTTCCCTCAGGTTTTTAAGCCCATTCCCCTCAGACTGATTAGTTTGACCATCAAATCCAGCACCATCATCACAAATGACTGAAACCAGTTGTGAGTCAAGCAAACTAATGTCAATCGTCACTTTTTTCGCATTGGCATGCTTCATTATATTACTGATGATTTCCCGAAGCATAGAAATATAATGCCTGTATTGTGCATAACTCAAGGTAATGGGTGTGTCTGCAAGGTTTTGTTGCCAATTTAGTTCTATCCCACAACTTTGCAGGCGAGTCGCAACCTCATATTCAAATTCCTGCAAAATCACATTTAGCTCAACCCCTGTACCCAGTAGCCCATTGACGATGGTACGCATTTCAGCAATCGCCTGACGAATGGCCTGCTTGGCTTGATCCACATCTTTCTGGTAGAGACCCGATAATAGTTTCGCCCCCAGATCATCGTGCAAATCTCGGGCGATACGATGTCTTTCCTCACGCACACCATTGTCATAGGCAACACGGCTTTCCACAGCCTGAGCTAAAAACGGCAATAAATTCTGGATCAGTTGCTGGTCATATTCACTAAACAAACGGCGGCCTTGCTGCGGATAGCTGAGACGCATCGCCGTCAGCCCTGCCACCTGTGGGATATAGAGCACCAGTCCGTTGTCTTCGATTTGGCTATGATTTGTCTGTTCACTTATTTCAAGGTTTAATGGCTGAAACAGGTCATTCAACAAGGCTTTCCACTGTAGCTGTCTTTCCTGTTCATTCACCGCAAAGCTGACCTGCAAGATTCGTTCAAACAGTTCGCTGTCGGATAACTTTTTGCGTTGTAACAGGCGTGCCTGTAGCCAGCCACGGACAGGCAACCAAACCAGACCACAAATCAGGATGGCCAGACTGAGTGACATAAGTGGGCTTAACATCATCACCAGAAAGGCATCCAGCAACACCAGTAAAATCGCTCCTGCCAGCCAGTACAGAATTCCGAATGCCCAACGGTCCAGACTAAATAACTGATAGCGTTTTAAGCCAATCGCAATACCAATGGTCACAAACAGGAAGAAACCGAACGAATAGCCTTGTGACATATTAAGCTGAATATCAAGTAGCTGGGTACTCTGAACCAAAAATACAAATGCGCCGCTACTCACCAGAATCCATAAGGCAAACCAGCGCAATGCCACTTTTGCCCGTGGATCATGTCGGTTTGCCCGCCATTGCCAAACCATACATAAAATTGCGCTCAGCATTTGTAGAGTAACGGGTAAATCGCCCCCCATGCTTGGTTCAGGCAAAAGAAATAAGGTATCAAGCAACCACCAACCAGAGAAAAATATCGGTATTGCCCACAACCATTGGGTTCTGATCAACTGCTTTGGGTACACCAAGAATAGACTGATTAATGCACAGCCATATAGCAATGCACCACCCGTATTGATTGCGACCAGTACCCGAAATAATTCGGCATTTAAAGCCAGATCACGGGTGCTATAGATGGCTGCGGAAAAGGCGAAAATTGGATAGGCTGCATTGAGTAAGGCAAAAACACGGGGGGCGATTTCATTGGGACGCAATGCCCAAATCCAGCAGCCCAGCAAAAATCCAATCGAACTGACAGCAAGCTGAAACCAGAACTCAAAAGGTAAATCTCGAAGCGTTCGTTTAGGCTGAATATTGACAGGATATGGCGTTGAGCTTGAATGATCGCCTGAATGCAAAAATATTTGCTGATGCTGGCTCATCAGTTGATGAACTTGGCTCTGCTTGATAAAAAATTGCTGCATCTCAGGATAGGTTGCAACAAAATGGGGATCTTCAGTAAAGTCATTTGCGTTTAGCTGTATTCGGTTCTGCCCACCTGCTGCTGAAATTGCAACTGAATCCACATCCTGTAATATTAATCGCTCCCCGTCAAATACCGAAATTTTTTGGCGTTCTTTGACTTCAAAGCGTAAATGGCTACTGGGCTGATTTACCGCACAATAGATGACCGCAACAAGGGCCAACGACAACCCTAAAATGGCATAAAACAACCGATCCGCTGGTGTTTTGCGACGCAAAGCCATATATCACCACAATATGAGTATCCTTTCTGTGAACTAATGATAATCCAGAACATGTAAAAAAGGATGCTGAGACAGCATCCTTTCTGACAAAAACAATGTGTTATTCAATGTTTAGCATACTGCTCAAGGTTTCAGATACATTTTTCGATTTCACTTTAGGCTGCAACGCCTTAAGCGCCTGTTGCACCTGACTACGCTGTGGTTCGGCTAAAGTATACCAGCGAGAAAGTACTTGTAATAAACGAGACCCTAAAATTGGGTTTTTCTCATCTAGATAAGCTGCAAGCTCAATGAAATGATTGACACCAAAACTCCATGTATTCACAGGATTTGCTGCCAAACCACCACTCACGGCACGGATACGGTTCGGTGTTCCCAGATCATAATCGACGTGCTTAGTCAAATACTCTATCGTTTCTGCTGTCGCATTTGGATTTGATGCTTGAATACTAAACCACTGATCTAATGACAAGGCTTCATCTTTAAAACGGTTATAGAAATCTTCCAAAGCTGCTTGTGCTTGCGGTGCATCATTCCAAACCAATACACGTAATGCACCCAAACGCTCAGACATATTGCCCGTTTGTTGGTATTGCGTATAAGCCAAATCAAACACGGACTCATCACCTTGGCGTGCCAACATATTCAGAGTGATATTCTTCAATGAACGCACCCCCATTGCCAGAGAAAACTCTTTTTGTAGGTCTGGGTCTAGTGCCAAATAAGTTTCTTTCCAAAATGAGCCTAATTCACGTGCTAAACGAGCAAGTACCGCTTCACGTTTTTCACGAATCAATTCAGGTTCATAATCTTGATCAATACGACTACCCAAATAATTTTCACTTGGTACATCAAACAAACGTGATGCCAATAATGGATCTTTATTGACGAGTTCAGGCAATGTATTTTTGATCGCCTGAATATAAGTATCTGCTTTGTGATCATCTAAAAGAATACGTTCCAACAAAGTCTGCGTCGCTTGCCACTGGTTAAAACCATTGGTTTCATGCTGAATCAAGAAGGCAAGATCATCATTGGAATAATCAAACACCAAATTGACAGGTGCAGAAAAATTACGCAATAACGATGCAACAGGTTGCTCCGTCACGCCTGTAAATTCAATACTCGCTTGGTCTTGATCAAATAAGTACACACCATCTTTAACCTCATTCACAAACAGATCAGCGCTGTGCAAGGTATATTGCTCACCCGTTTTGGCATTAAATAAGGCTAAAGCCACAGGAATTGGCACTGCTTTGAGGTCTGGATATTTTGCATGCGCTTTCAAGCTTTGTTTGAAGCTTAAACGATAAGTCTGTGCAGCAGCATCATATTCACCTTTCGCTTCTAACTTTGGCGTACCTGGTTGGTTATACCATGTAAGGAAGTTAGAGAGATCAACACCTGAACCTGCACTCAATGCAGCAACCCAGTCCTCAACTGTGACTGCTTGCCCATCATGACGTAGGAAGTATTCATCTGTGCCTTTACGATATTTTTCTTTACCCAATAAAGTCGCCATCATGCGGTTAATTTCCGCACCTTTCTCATAAACAGTTGCCGTATAAAAATTATTAATTTCAACAAAATGGTCTGGACGTGGCGGATGTGACAATGGACCTGCATCTTCAGGGAATTGATGTGACTTCAATACCGCTACATCATCAATCCGTTGTACAGCAGCAGACTGTAAATCTTCTGAGAAAGACTGATCACGGAACACGGTCAGACCTTCTTTTAAACAGAGTTGGAACCAGTCACGACAGGTAATACGGTTGCCTGTCCAGTTATGGAAATATTCGTGTGCAATCACCGACTGTACCCGCATGATCGCAGCATCGGTGGTAAATTCTTCATCAGCCAGTACACAAGAGGTATTGAAGATATTTAAGCCTTTATTCTCCATCGCGCCCATATTGAATTGGCTGACTGCAACAATCATATAATTGTCGAGATCATAAGGACGACCATAATGCTCCTCATCCCAACGCATCGAATGCTTTAAAGCTTCCATTGCAATGTGACATTTTGGAATATCTTTCTCAATTGCATAAATTTCTAAAGCAACGTCACGCCCCTCAGAGGTGGTATAACGGTCTGTCAAAACAGCTAAATCACCAATGACACAGGCAAATAAATAACTTGGCTTTTTAGTCGGATCTTGCCAAATTGCAAAATGACGATCTGCACCGACTTCACCCGTTTCCAATAAATTGCCGTTGGCAAGTAAAACTGGATATTTCTTATCTGCTTCAACCCGTGTTGTAAATACAGATAAAACATCTGGACGGTCTGGATAAAAAGTGATTTTACGGAAGCCTTCAGGTTCATTTTGGGTAACGAATAAATCACCAGCTTTATATAAACCTTCAAGTTGGGTATTTGATTCAGGATGGATAATCACCTGAGTTTGAACAATGACCTCATCTGGTGCATCAGTGATCACCAATTGTTCAGTATCCAAATGATATTGTTCAGCGCTAAGGGTTTGCCCATTCAATTGAACCGATTTTAATTCAAGATCACGACCTAACAGAACCAATTCACCTGCAGTCTGACGCTTCATCACCAGTGTAGAATCGACAATCGTATGATCATCATAAACTTGAATATTTAAATTAATTGATTCAACCAAGAATGATGGCTTTTGATAATCTTTTAAATAAATCGTTTGATCTGCTTGTACAGGAGGCTGTGCCGCAATATTCATCAGTATTCCTTATCGTTCATCATGTCGGATGGTCTTGTTATCAAGACTTCTTGATTAGTCGATCATACGCCAACTTACAAAAGCTGTCTTTAAGCCCATATCTTAGTTTCAAGTATTTTTATTGGGGTTTAGTTCAGTAATTTTCAAATTAATTGATTAAAATGGAATTCTGTTTAGAAAGAATAACAACAGTTATTTCTAATTTTAAATAAAAGCTACAAAAATAACCAAATTCCAAGGTTTGAATTACATTTTTTTTATGCGCTTTACATTTTGTGCACGGTTATTGCTTAAGTTTATATGCCAATGTAGGTAATACAATCAAACAAGCGAGGGTTAAGACGATGGAATTAAAAGCACACTTATATCGTTTAGAAAATATTAAAGCGATCCATGATCTTGCAAAAGCAGGTGTGGATCATCATGTCATTTCCGTTTTTTTAACAGCAGAAGGAATCGAACTCAGCAGCTTAGAAGTTACCAATATCGTGAATACCTATGATGAACTTGGAAAAGAAAAATTACCAAGTAAAAAAGTCCAAGCACTTATCAACGCCAAAAAAATCGGTCAGGAGGACGAAAACTTACCATGCCCTGTTTAACTTTTACATTTAATAAAAACCTCGAAATATTTTCGAGGTTTTTTATTACACTAATTAAGGATTTGCACTATCTGTTCGTAACCAGACGACTGTACGACCTAAGGCAGAAACGCCCATATAACCGCGCATACGTAAACGTTTACCGTCACCCGTTACGACCGCTTTACCTTTATAAACTCTACCACTTGTTGCTTCTAATACTCGACCTTCAATATATGAATCTGGCTTATCTGGATCTTCTCTAAAACCTGATAAAATTTCTAAGCCAAGAATTGGCTTATTGGTATTTGGAGCTGGGCACTTGGTACAGTTCGCAAGGGAAAAACCACGAGCATTAGGATAACGATAAACAATTTTCCCATGAAAGCGACCATCTGATCCTTTACGGATTTCAACAATCGAAAGTTGCTCACCTGTACGTTCTTCAATACTTTTCCAATAACCTTCGATCGAGGCTGAAAAAGCAGTCATGCTTAAAAAAGCAATAGAAACTCCCATGATTCCTTTCATAAACATTTGATTTAGCATACTAACCCCGTCTTTTAAAAACTAACCCATTCATCTTTATAGGTTTAATTATTGAAACTTATCACACTTCACTAGAACTTTCACTCTACTGGTGCGTTCTTTTGCTTTAAAAAAATTATCTAACTGATATAATTCATGTAATCAATAACTTTATTTTTTAAATACAAAATAGATTCTTCACATTTCTATCAACTTACAAGATTTTTTAGGCATTTCTTTAATGAATTTTTATACATAGAAGCCTCAACGTTTTGAATAAGAAAAATCTTTTTTATGCTCGATCTCTTAGGATATAGCATAAAAAACCTCTCTGATTCAATATCAAAGCATTGAAACTGATCTACATAGATGAATTCATAAAATGACTAAAAGACGATTAGACATGAATTCATTTAGATATAAACCCAGATATTGAACCAAATTTATTTGTTCAACAGGGTTATGGATTGGCACTGTCAGTCCTAATCCAAACTTGGGTACGACCTAAAGCAGAGATCCCCATATATCCGCGCATGCGTAAACGTTTACCATCAGCACTTAACTGAGCTTTGCCTTTATAAAAATTGCCCGTTTTAGGTTCAAGTATTTTTCCGTCTATAAAATGGTTTGGATTTTTAGGGTCTTCTCGCAAACCTGATGCGATCTGAAGTCCTAAAATAGGTTTGTTTTTGAAAGGCTCAGGGCATTTCACACAATTGGTTAATACACTACCACCACCTGGAACAGGGTAACGATATACAATTGTTCCTGTATAAGTATTATCAGGTTTCTTTTTAATTTCTACGATTGAAAGCTGTTCGCCCGTACGGTCATCAATACTTTTCCAAAAGCCTTCAGGTGTCATCGCGAAATTAGCAGTTGCGAATAGGGCAAATGAAATTCCCACGATTCCTTTCATGAGTGAATGTTTTTGCATAATATGCTCTCCCTAAGTGCAAAATAGATCCATCTGATATACATTTTTATTCCAATGTTCTTAGACAGTCAACAAGACGAGTGGATATTTAATTGTTTAAAAGCACAATAAATTTTAAACAATTCATATATTAAAAAAGAAATGATTACGGATTCGCACTATCTGTGCATATCCAAACCGTATTTCTACCCAAAACTCAAATTCCAACACAACCGCGCATATTTAAATGCTTACCATCAGCACTTAACTCAGCTTTGCCTTTGTACACTTTTCCAGTTTTGCTCTCTAAGATGCGTCCATTAATAAAACTATTTGCTTTATTGGGGTCTTCAACCAAACCAGTTAAAACTTCTAAACCTAAACGTGGCTTTCCTGTATACGGCGGTGGACAGTTAACACAATGTGTTACGATCGCCCCTTGCGCATTCGGATTAATATAAACGATTTTTCCGCGATAAGTGTTATCCGCTGCTTTCTTGATTTCAATAATAGTCAGTTGTTCGCCTGTCCGATCATCAATACTGCGCCAATAGCCTTCAATTGTACTTACCTCTGAGAGAATACTTGTAAAACAAGCAATTAATGCAATAGAGCATTTCAACAATATTGATTATTCATCCTTATCTCTTTCTACTTCTAAAACAAACTTAATAACATCTTTTAATTGGGACAGAAATTTACCATATTTTAAAAAATGGATAAGCCACCTGCTTAGCTTTTATATAAAATTCAGTGGATTCAATCTCAATACAAAACCACTTTTTCAGTGCAAATAATCTTTTTCTCACTCCGAGCACGAGCAATGTATAATCCTTTCATTTCATGGTTATATAGGTTTATTGTCAATGGATTTACAGATTCTGCAAAAGCAGTTAGATGAAAGTAGCCATTGCCCATTGTGCCAAGCATCCATGTTCTGGATTGAAGCTGAGCAATACTCACAAGAATTCCAATTTCATGAATGTAGTCATTGCCAACATCGTGTATTTAAAAGTGACAGCAAGCTGAATTGCCATTGTGCTCAATGCACCGCTCAGCGCAAAAAACAAACTCAACAAACCATTTTACAAGAACAACGTAAATACAAAGTCAAAGATGAAGTGATTTATAGCCTGAATCAACTCAGCTTTATGCATAAATTATTCTTACTAAGTTTGTTGGACAGTTATGCTCGTGAAGATGTACAGCATGATGAATTCATCCACTGGAAGAACATTAAATATCATGATTTCACCCCCAATTATTTATTTCAAAATCAACTCGTTCAAGAGTTACTCAAATTAGGCATCTTTAAATCACAAGATTCGAGCCTAGAACCAGAACATTTTTATCTTAATCTTCGGCTTGATGGTTATTCTGATCCGAGTCTATTTAGTGTAACCCAACAATTGCGCCATTGGTTTTATGAGAATCTAAGTTTAGGTATTCCCTTCAAAACAACAGATGAAGTTAAAGATGCTTTGTATTTGATTCTTTATCAAGAAATCGTCCAGTTCATGCAGTTTTATTGTAGAACTTGGGGAATTCAAATTGCAGGCAATCGCTCCTTTCAGGCCTTTTGCTATCGCTTGATGGAAGGACTCGCAGTGGGTCAAATTTTTTACTTAATTCAAACTGCGTTAGAGTATCTCTATAAGCAAAACGCATTGCAGCCAAGAAACGATAAATTTATTAATACCAACTTACTCAAAAAGACATTAGCACAATATCGTGAACGCGCTGTGGCTGAACGTTGGGAAACCACAACATTACCTCGCCCATACACCATTCCATTTAGTAAAATGAGCGAAGTATTATTATTTAAATTCTTGGGTTATGACGAAAGTGTTTTTATTCAACCTGTCTGGAAATCTTGGCGCAAGATTGAACCTCGTTTAAATTTTTATGCAGTAAAGCGTTGCATGTATTGCGGTTCAAATGATCTTGTAGTCGATTATGATGCTACAGACTATGTATCATTGATTTGTCGTCGATGTAAGCATCAAGACCACTACTTTACGCGTTAAACTATTATTTTTTAAAATTCTTAAGGGGTGATGAATGTCACAAAAACAACAACTCATTGAACAAGTGATTGAAGCTTGGCAAGCTCTTCAGCAACAAGCCCCATTGGTACAATGTATTACCAATAGTGTCGCCAATAATTACGTCGCAAATATCTTACTTGCAGCTGGTGCATCGCCCGCAATGATCGACAATCCATTTGAAGCAGCAGATTTTACAAACATTTGTGCAGCTTTAAGCATCAACATTGGTACACCGACGACTGAACAAACTCAAGCGATGCTCATTTCTGCTGAAACAGCGCAACAGCAACAAAGACCATGGGTACTCGATCCTGTTGGCTATGGATCAATCCTGAAATGGCGTAGTGAAACTGTCGATCAATTACTCAAGTTTCAACCTACGATTATCCGTGGCAATGCATCTGAAATCAGCACTTTAGCGGGCAGTCAAGTTCAATCTAAAGGCGTTGATAGCACATTAAATAGCCATGATGTCTATGCTCAAGCAAAAAGCTTGTTACAGCATACCGAATGTGTTGCGATTTCTGGTGAATCTGACTATATCATTTCCAAACAATTGGATATGGTAATCAAAGTAAATGGTGGTTGCCATTTACAGCCTAAAATTACTGCAACAGGATGCGCTCTAGGTGCATTAACCGCCGCTTATCATGCAGTAACGAATTCAACCATTGCGGCGCTTGCTGCACATATTCATTTTGCTATTGCAGGCAAACTGGCATATGACCATGCTCAAACAGTTGGAAGCTTTAATGTCGCTTTTTTAGATTATATTCATATGCTCGATGATAATTTAATTCAGCAATATGTAGACATTGAAATTTTATAATTCAGCTCTGCTTATTCGCAGAGCTTAAACGCTATTTCAGTAATAAATAAATGTCTGTGATCAAATCACATTCATCTACATCATGAACAAAGTTGTGGTAGTGAAAAAAGACGGGAAAATCCCCTACTTCACGTGCTGATTGTGGTAACCAGTCTCGATATAGATAGTAAACACTGTCTTTAATATGATCGTAACTGCCCAAATACCGAATCACGGCATAATTGCCTTTGGGAAGAGTACCAGTGCTTACACCTTATGTATTTTCAGGGATATCCGCCGTGATTGTTCCAGCAATATCAAAACGGAATTCATCACTTAAAGTCTGTTCAGGGTCAGAAAAGGGAATACCGTAGGTGCGGCTTTTTGCTATAGAAGATAATCCCGTTTCTTTGCGCCACTGAATAAATTGTGCTGCCGTTTCAAATACACGTTCTGGTGCACTGTGATGAGAAATAAATGCAATTTTCTCTTCTGCTCTTTCTACAATATTAACATTCATCATGATTTCTCTCGGCGGTAATGAACAAACACACCTTTCATGCCAAGACGACCAACGCGGCTGTTCTCTAAAAGCACTTGGGGGTTAATCAAATGAACGTTTAAATGCGCGGCTAAATGCTTCAGGGCTATCAAAACCAGACTGTAAAGCAATATCAATAATTTTGGTGTCAGTAGAAAATGTAAGAGGCATTTAAATCCCTTATTCGATAAACAGTAATGCTAAACGGACTTGATCATAAGCCATGCGCGGACTTGTAGCTTCCACAATTGGACGTAACTTAATTGAACCATCATCGGTAAAATGCTCAGGATTTTTACGTTTGTGTAACCGTTTATAGATCTTACGAACTTCTTCAACGACTTCATCACCAGGGTTAGCAATGGAAATATCTAATCCTTGCTCTTTATGCAATCGCGCGAGATGGTTAATAATCGTTGCAGGCGTTAGCCCTCGCTCATGCGCGATATCTTCAATTTCATAACCATCTTCAAATAAAGCACGTGTTTCCTCTAAAGTCGCTGCTGCATAATTCTGTTTTTCGCCTTTCGAAAGTTTTTTCTCGTTGCGTGCAATTTCAGTTGCATTCAGCGTGCCGCCACAATGACGAATAAAGGCATTATGCTGTGGGGTTAGATCAATATTTTCAAAATTCACTTCTGCTTCGGTCGATAATTCCTGAAAACGGCGGTCTGCTTTAATTGCTAAACTATCCAACTCTAATGCTTGTTCATTAAACCCAAGCAATTTCAGTCCAGTCAGTGACTTTAATCGAGACAAAGCCACATAACCCTGACCTTTTTCAAAAGTATGCGTTAAATTAATTTCTGCTGCTTCTAAAGTCATACCTTGACTTTTATGAATGGTAATTGCCCACGCCAAACGTAAAGGAATTTGCTGATAACTTGCAATCACCTTGCCTGCTTCATTTTCAATTGACCATGTTTCTGGCTCAACAAGTAATGTCGTTCCATCTGTCAATTTGACCTTTGGTAAAATCCCTTGTTTATCATCTTCCTCAAAACCAATCACTTCACCTAAACTGCCATTGATATAACCCATATCAAAGTTATTTTTGACAAACATCACTTTGGCATGTTTTTTAAGAGTCAATTCTTCAGGTGCACGTACCGATGACTTCAGTGTTTCGATTAATTTTTCATTACCATCTAAAACAGCATTAAATTGATGACTTTCATTCTCAATTTCGTTCAGATGCTGATAATTGATGTTATCCACATCCATATTATGTGTGTATAAACGGGTAAAGGTTTCACCAATATCGTGCTGACGCGATTGGTGTAATGCAAAAATATGATTCTGCTGAATGGTCTGTGCTCGAATCGCATTTAATATTTGATTTAAAATTTCATCATCCTGACGGTGTTGCTCAGTCAAATAGCAAACTCGGAATTTTGCTTCAACCCACGCTTCAGACATGAAGCAAAATTTATCTCGATTACTTTCATCTTTCTTACCTACTGGTGGTAACTGGAAAAAGTCACCTGCAACAATGACTTGAATTCCACCAAAAGCTTCATCACTTTCTTTGAAGTATTTAAGCACCTGATTGACTAAATTAAGCTGTTTGGCATGCAGCATTGAAATTTCATCAATAATCAAGACTTGGGCATTTTCTAAATGCTCTTTTAAATATTTACGCTCTTTCATACGCTTCAGATCATCATCACTCAAACGATCTTTAATTCCAATCCCTGCCCACGTATGAATGGTCATTCCATTCATATGCGTAGCCGCGATCCCTGTAGAAGCCGTAATCGCAACGGGGACTTTTCGCGCTTTAAGATAGTGAATATATTGATTTAGCGTATAGGTTTTTCCTGCACCCGCGGAACCTGTTAAAAAAACATTTTCCCCAGCTTTAAGTAACTTCAGTGCAGTCTCTTGTTTCATAATTTCTTCAGTCAAAAACAACAGCACATAGCTTAACGATTTTTTTGTAAAAGTAAAAACTCAAACTGATTTTGAGAACTGTTTGTATCTCACTTTTACATTGACATCCAAACATTTTCATTTAATGTGTTTCTTAATTAATTCAGATTAGATATAAAAATGAACATTTCAAATTCATATAAATATCAAACAGATATATTGGGAGAAGATTATCAGCAACTCACTTTAAATTTTGCTGATGATTATGATGGGAAAGTCGTTGCAACATTAGTTCGCAAGAAATCAGCTCAAGCCACCAAGAAAGCAGTTCTATATATTCATGGTTTTTCTGACTATTTTTTCCAAACAGAAATGGCAGAACAATTTAACCAGCATGGTTATGATTTTTATGCTCTCGATCTCAGAAAATATGGTCGCTCAAAATTACCGCATCAGAAGTTTTATTATCTACTCGACTTACGTGAATATGATGCTGAAATCACTAAAGCACTCGAAATTATTGGTCAAGAAAATCATAACCAAGTTTTACTTGCTGGGCATTCAACGGGCGGCTTAATTACAACGCTCTACGCCGCACATTACCCAGATCATCGCCTGATTAAAGCACTATGGAGCAACAGTCCTTTTTATGATTTTTATAAAAGTGTAATAGAGAAAAAAGTTGGTATTCCCTTATTAAGCGAAGTTGGCGAACGTTTACCAAATGCTAAATTCCCAAGTGGCTTAAATCAATGGTATACACCAAGTCTACATAAAGATTTCTATGGTGAATGGGATTTCAACTTAAATTGGAAGCCCAAATCACTCCCTTTTGTTCATTTATGTTTTGTAAATGCGATCCACAAAGCACAAAAAGAAATCCATCGCGGTATTAGTTTAAATATTCCAACCTTGATTATGCATTCACACCAATCCAAATATCCAAAAAAATGGGGTGTTGATGCACAGCAAAGTGATGTGATTTTAGATGTCAAAGATATGACACACAATGCAAAGAAAATGAAAGGTGATGTACAAACCTTAGCAATCAAAAATGGCTTACATGATTTAGTCTTATCTGCACCGCCTGTGCGAAAGAAAGTCTATGAGGATTTATTTTCTTGGCTTGAACAAAAAATGCCTTAACTAAGCTCTATTTATAGTGATTACACAGATTATGGATACTTCAATTTCTTTGCCTAAAACAGTTTATGCAATTCAACATCTTGCATTTGAAGATTTAGGTTCATTAGAAGATATTTTTTATCAACTCGGTTTCCGTGTTCGTTATTTTGAAGCGGGTGTGGATGATCTTAAACCCGCTTTAAATTATGAAGGTCTTACCATTATCCTTGGTGGACCAATTGGTGTTTATGAAACTGAAGACTACCCTTTTCTTATAGAAGAAATTGAAGGCCTTAAGCAACGATTGAATACGAATAAACCAACTATTGGTATTTGTTTAGGCGCACAATTGATCGCACATGCATTAGGTGCAAAAGTCTACGCAGGTCATCAAAAAGAAATTGGTTGGAGCCCATTAGAAATAAAAAATCTTGATCAAAACCCATTATCAGGATTAGAAAATATTCATGTCTTACACTGGCATGGTGATACTTTCGATTTACCATCACAAGCAACTTTACTCGCTAGCTCAGAAATTTATCCAAATCAGGCATTCGCCGTGGGAAATAATATTCTAGCTTTACAATTTCATCTTGAGATAAACCAACACAGTTTTGAGAAATGGCTCATTGGGCATACGTGTGAAATACGGCATGCAGGCTTATCAATTCCTCAGTTACGACAAGCTAATTTAGATTATGCTGAACAATTAGAAAGTAAATGCAGGGCAATTATTGAATTTTTTTTAGAAAAACTTGATGATTGAATTCATGACTCGAAAACAGTATGTTTATGATAAATTTAGACATACTATTTGCCTAACTTAAATTAGTTATTTGAAAAATAGAATATTACACTTATTAAAATTTTATTACAGAAACAAACATTAAGACCAATAAGTAACGACAGTACTTGCAAGCTATTTTCTAAAAAAACAATAAAATAATATCATTCATTCATACTCTTTTAGTTGGAATAAAAATATGATCAAGTTAATAAAAAGTTTTCACTCAATCAATACTTATTTATTCATGTCGACGGCTTTATTTATTTCAATGATTATTTATTTCTATCACATAAATCCATAATATAATAGAAAAACCCAATTTAAAATTGGGCTTTTCCATGTCTAAACTAAATTCTTCGAGCTAAAAAAAGTTCAAATTCACCTAAAGGTTATTTCTTCTCTACTTTAAAGCTATCTTTAAGATCAAGAATACGGTTAAACACTGGTTTTTCAGCTTGATGATCATGTTGATCTGCAACAAAGTACCCCTCACGCTCAAACTGGAAACGATCTTCAGGTTGCGCTTGTGCCAAAGCAGGCTCAATCACCGCTTGAACGACTTTTAATGATTCAGGATTTAGATTTGCCAAGAAATCATCATCTGCATCTGGCGCAGCTTCGGTAAATAAACGATCGTAAATACGAATTTCAGCAGGTATACCTTTCGTTGCAGAGACCCAATGAATAACCCCTTTGACTTTACGACCTTCAGGGTTTTTGCCTAACGTTTCAGGATCAATTGAACATTTAAGCTCAATTACTTCACCATTGGTATCCTTGATTACTTCATCACACTTGATCACATAAGCATGGCGTAAACGCACTTCGCCTTCTGGAATCAAACGTTTAAATCCTTTTGGTGCAACCTCTTCAAAGTCTTTACGATCAATATAGATTTCACGTGTTAAAGGAATGATACGTTCGCCCATATCAACATTTGGATGACGTGAATGAGTTAAATCTAATTCTTCAGGTAAATTAGTCAATGTGACTTTTAATGGATTCAGTACAGCCATTCCACGCGCTGCGGCATTTTCCAAAGATTGACGAATACAGAATTCAAGCATTGCTACATCAACAATACCATCTGTTTTCGACACACCCACACGCTTACAAAAATCGCGCAAACCTTCTGGAGTAAAACCACGACGACGCATCCCAACAATTGTTGGCATACGCGGATCATCCCACCCCTGTACATGATTACCCTCAACCAATTTACGCAATTTACGTTTAGAAGTAATCGTGTAATCGATGTTTAAACGTGATGACTCATATTGACGCGGTACAACAGGAGAATGAACTTTCTCCACAACCCAATCATAGAATGGACGGTGATCTTGGAACTCTAAAGTACAGAGTGAATGAGTAATCCCTTCAATTGCATCTGACAATGGATGAGCATAGTCATACATTGGATACATTTTCCACTTATCACCTGTCTGGTGATGTTCTGAATGCAACACGCGATAAAGGATTGGGTCACGCATATGTACATTCGGACTTGCCATATCAATTTTGGCACGTAAAACCGCTTTGCCCTCGCCCAACTCACCATTACGCATTTGTTCGAAACGCGCCAAGTTTTCCTCAAGTGTAGCATCGCGGTATGGCGAGTTTTTACCTGGCTCCACAAAGCTACCGCGATTCAACTTGATTTCTTCAGGCGTCTGTAAATCCACATAGGCATCCCCCTGTTCAATTAATTGAACAGCCCATGTGTAAAGTTGATCGAAATAACCAGAAGCATAGCGAGGCTCACCATTCCAGTTAAAGCCCAACCATTTCACATCATTGGCAATACCATCAACATATTCTTGTTCTTCGGCATCTGGGTTTGTATCGTCAAAACGTAAATTACATAGACCATCAAATTCTTCGGCAATACCAAAGTTCAAACAAATTGCTTTGACATGACCAATATGCAGATAACCATTTGGCTCAGGCGGGAAACGAGTTACAACTTTTTGGGTACGACCTTCTTTTAAATCATCGGTAATCACCTGACGTACAAAGTCCAAGCCTGCCTGTTGTTCTTGCTGCGCGGCATCGACAGAGGCATGAGTATTCGGCGTCGGGGTCTTTGGCAGTTCTGAAACAACATCATTTGGCTTCATAGGGTGTAAATCACTTCTTACAGTTAAAAATGGGAAATAAAAACGCAATCTTTGCTATTTATGAAAGATTTTAACGTTTTTTACTTGCCTTGTAGTTTACAGTTTGCTTATGCTTCTCTCAACCAAAAACCCATGGTCACAAACCCATGTTTAGGAGATTAATGTAATGAGTTTTCCTCAAGTCGAATTAAATACCAATAAAGGTCGTATTGTTCTTGAGCTTAACGCTGAAAAAGCACCAAAAACGGTTGCAAATTTCTTAGAATATGTACGCGACGGTTTCTATGACGGCGTAATTTTCCACCGTGTGATTGATGGTTTTATGATCCAAGGTGGTGGCATGGACGAAAACTTCAAAGAAAAAGCAACACGTGACTCAATCGAAAATGAAGCTGACAACGGCTTAAGCAACGATGAAGGCACAATTGCTATGGCACGTACGCAAGCTCCTCATTCTGCATCTGCTCAATTCTTTATCAACGTAAAAAATAACTCTTTCTTAAACCACACAGCGCCAACTGCACAAGGCTGGGGTTATGCGGTATTTGGTAAAGTTGTAGAAGGTATGGATGTTGTAGCTGCAATTAAAGGTGTGCGTACTGGTAACCGTGGTTATCATGCTGATGTTCCTTTAGAGAATGTAGTTATCGAATCTGCTAAAATTATCTCTGAATAATTTTATCCAACAGGATTCTTTGTGACTTATCTGTTTATTTCAGATTTACACTTGTCACCTGATCACCCTCGACTCGTTCGAGGGTTTTTGGCTTTATTGGAACAATATCAGGATAAAAACACACACCTCTATATTTTGGGTGATTGGTTTAATGCTTGGATTGGAGATGATTACACCGCCCCGTGGTTAGATGAAATTGTCAGCGCTTTGCAAAAATTCACCGCAGCGAATAACCAAGTTTATTTCCAAGTGGGGAATCGTGATTTTGCCTTAGGTCAAAAATTCTTAAAGCAATTTAATGGGATTTTATTACCTAACGTTTATACCTTAAATATTCAGCGACATACGTTCCGACTGGAGCATGGCGATGCGCTCTGCACTGATGATGTTGCCTATCAGCGTTTTCGCAAAGTGATTCGCAATCCCATCTTATTGGGGCTAATAAAACGTACCCCTCTCAGCTTTAGACAAAAGCTCGCCAATGGCTTCCGTAAAAAGAGTAGTGAAACCAAACAACTAAAAAGCTATGACATCATGGATGTAAATGCAAAAGCAGTTGAAAATGTCATTACTGAAGTCGATTATTTAATTCATGGCCATACCCATCGCCCTGAAATTCATCAAGTGTTGAATAAACAACGTATTGTTTTAGGTGATTGGCGAGAAGACTCCGCTTGGATTTTAGAAATTAACGAACAAGAAAATAGCAGCTTGGATTTTAAAAAGTGGACCTATTGATCTTTATTCCATTCGACTTTTATCGATACCCAAATCACATTTAGACACTTTTCCTACCTGCTAGATCCAGTAAAATAAACTGATTTTTTATTTGGTTGATAATAGATGGATTCCCTACACACCGCAAAAACACGTTACACCACCAAGGCATACGATGCGAGTAAAAAAATTCCAAAAGAACAGTTTGAAAAACTACTCTAAATTTTACGCTTCAGCCCTTCTTCAGTAAATATTCAACCTTGGCATTTTTTAATTGCTGAAACAGATGAGGCCAAACAACGTATCGCATCAGCACAGACAGGCAATTACATCTATAACGCGGCTAAAGTTCTAAACTCTTCCCACACCTTAGTATTTTGCACACATACTGATATTTCTGCCGAATACAAGGCTTAAAAGCATCTGTTATTGTTTCACTCGGCTATCGTAGCGAAAATGACTTTAATGCAAAATTACCTAAATCACGACTATCTGATGAGGTTGTTTTTACACGTTTATAACAATCCTTCATCCAATGGGAGTGACTCAATCTACTCCCACTGTTTTAATTCATCATTGCTTTAGCCAATAACATGACTGAAACAATACCACTGATTAATCCAATCCAGGTATAAGTTTTTAAGCGCTCTTTGAATAAAATCACTCCACTTAGTACACCTAGAATAACCACCAGTATATTCATTCCAGCAAAGACAATCGCAGGCGTTTCTTTGAAAATCATATGTGCTTTAACATACAAAGCAATATTGGCAAAGTTCAGTACACCCAAACATAATCCCATAAAAATGTTTTTAGTTTGCCAGTTCGGTTGGGTAATGGCGATATAAATGATAGATAAAATAAAGGCTGTAATAAAAGTTAAATTTAGCGTGATCGCAAACTGTAAGCCTAAACTACTGCTATATTTTAGTAATACATCAATAGCTGCATAACCCGCCCAAACACTAAACAAAAATAAGGCTGATTTTAAGCTCATGCCTTTACTTGCCTGCTCTGTGGCCTGTCCCATAATGATCGCTAAAATTGCCATAACTCCGAAAACAACCCCAATTAATTTCAATTGGCTAAATTGCTCACCAAAAATAAAATAGGCAGCTAATAACGACAGTATGACTGCAAGCCGCTGAGCAATTTCCGTTTTTAAGATACCAGCGAATTGTAGCGACTTGGCTAAGCATAAAAATATACTTGGTAATAATAGACCTAAAACAAGAATTAACCACCAAGGCGTATTATTGAGAGAAATATGAGTAATATCGGTTTTAAACCAATAAAAGCATAAAAGGCTTGCGCTCAAATAATTCCACGCGATGATTTGAAAAATATCAAAACCTTTTGCTTTTAAATATTTTAAAAGAATCGAGACCAATACACTACAGCACGCAGCTGCAACAATCATTTCCATAGTTTTTCTAGCTATGTAAAAACACAAAAAAAGCCAGTCTATTATTAGACTGGCTTTTTTAAAAGATCATAAATCAATTAACGATTATTTTCGTCTTCTTGACCATCTTCAAATTTAGTTTCGCTATCGAAGCCACCTTGATGACCGAAGCCACCTTGACCACCGAAGCCACCTTGACCACCGAAGCCACCTTGACCACCGAAGCCACCTTGACCACCGAAGCCACCTTGACCACCGAAGCCACCTTGACCGCCGAAGCCACCACCTTGACCGCCAAAGCCACCTTGACCACCAAAGCCGCCAGTAGAACCTTGACCACCGAAACCACCAGTAGCACCTTGTGCAGGGAAACCACCAGTAGTACCTTGTGCGCCAGCTGGACGTGGGTTACGCGCAGGTACAACTGTAGAAATCGCGTGTTTATAAACCATTTGACTTACAGTGTTTTTTAATAAAACTACATATTGATCAAAAGACTCAATATGCCCCTGTAATTTAATACCGTTCACGAGGAAAATAGAAACTGGAATACGTTCTTTACGGAGAGAATTTAAGAACGGATCTTGTAAAGTTTGACCTTTAGACATTTGTAACTCCAAAAAATTTTTAAATCAGCGCAAAAAAACTATCTTTATTTTTCAACTAAAAATTATAAAAAGACAGCCTGCGAATTTTGCTTTATCCAAAGAAGTTTCGCAAGTCTTCTTTCGCCTGCTTTATCGTCACGTAAGTTTTAAAATCGTGTGTTTCTTGCAAAGAACGTAACCAAGTGTATTGACGTTTGGCAAGTTGCCGTGTCGCAAATAATGCTTTGTTCTCCATTTCTACTTTATTTTTGAGACTTAGGTCACTTTTTAATAAAAAATCTAAAGCTTGACGATAACCCACAGACCGCATGGATGGTAAATTATCACTTAAATCGTATTTTCTAATTAATTCCTCTACTTCATTTAAAAAACCAATACTCCACATTTTGCTTAAACGTTGCTCAATACGTTGATGTAATTCTACCCGATCTGGCATCAATGCGTAATTATGAAATTTGTAACGATATGGTTGATTTTTAGGCTGTTCTGCCTGTAGTTTTGTTATTGGTTCACCTGTAATTCGGTAAACTTCTAATGCCCTAATAATTCTTTGTTTATCTGAAACTTTGAACTTTTGTCCAGCAATTGGATCAACAGAAACCAATTCATCATAAACAGACTGCCAGCCTTCAAGATCAGCTTTAGCGAGAATTGCATCACGAATACTTTGATTCGCATTCGGTAGATTATCAGCTAATCCTTCAAGTAGCGATTTAAAATATAGCATTGTGCCGCCCACTAAAATTGGTGTTTTGCCACGCGAATGCATATCATCAATTAATGGGCAAACATCTTCAACAAATTGTGCTGCTGAGTATACATCCAATGGCGTAATAATATCGATTAAGTGATGCGGGTATTGTTGTTGCTCTTCTTTTGTGGGTTTAGCAGTCCCAATATCCATATCTTTATAAACTAAAGCTGAATCCACAGAAATCAATTCGAAATTACCGCGTTCATAGAGTTCGCATGCCAATGCTGTTTTACCACTTGCGGTAGGCCCCATTAAATTGATGACGGGCAATTGATTTGACATGTAAAACTACTCTCCTCGAGCAAATAATTTATCTAATTGATGCAATGGAAATGCGCGCCAAGTTGGACGCCCATGATTACATTGACTGGCAAATTCAGTTTGTTCCATTTGGCGTAATAAAGCATTCATTTCCGAAAGACTGAGTTGTCGATGTGCTCTTACAGCCCCATGACACGCCATACCAGCAAGAAGCTCATCACGTTTTTGTAATAGGCCTCTGGCTTCATCATTTGGATCAAGATCATTTAATAATTCTGGAATTAAATTACTAAAGTCAGCTTTATGCAAAATGGCAGGCACACCACGCACAATCACTTGATCATCGCCGTATTGATCAATTTCCAACCCCAAACGTTCTAATTGTGGTTGTAAATCTTCAACGCGAGTCGCTTGCATACGAGTAATGGAAACAACTTTAGGAATCAGCAGTTGTTGTGAAGTCCAAAATTCAGGTTTATCCCATGTCGACTTCATCTGCTGCAACAAGATACGTTCATGTGCCGCATGCATATCCACAATGATCAAGCCTTCAGTATTTTGCGCCAAAATATAGATGCCATGCAGTTGTGCGATTGCAATTCCCAAAGGAAACTCATCTACACGTGATGGACCAGGATTATTTCCATCTTCTGTTTCTTCACGTAAAGGCGCTAGATAGCTTTTGAGTCCATTATTTAACTGTGCAGAGCCATTATAACGTGGTTCTTGAGGTGTTGAATTGTACTGTACTGCCTGTGGGCGGCTTTGATTAAACTCAGTGAGTAAATCTGTCGAAACAACAACCTGCTGATTGGCTTGTCGTTCAGGCTCAGCTACTGCTCGATGTAAATTGAATTGTTCTTGGTATTTTGGCTGAGGCTGATAATTAAAATTTTCTGCCTCAGCTTCATCTGTTTTCATCGCTTGTGCTAAATCAGCAGTTGCGGTTTGAAATTGAGACAAGGTTGCTTTGGCATAATGCCGTACAAACTCATGTACTTCACGCTGGTTCAAAAAACGAATTTCATGTTTGGTTGGATGTACATTCACATCGATATTTTCAGGATCAACTTCTAAAAACAATAAATAAGATGAATGTTGATGACCATGCAAAATTCCTTCATAGGCCATACGTAACGCATGTGAAATGGTTTTGTCTTTGACAATACGACCATTCACATACACATATTGCATGTCAGCCTGTGCTCGTGCGTCGGAAGGATGCCCTAACCAGCCTGACAAACGCATATTGATACTTTCAGCATCGATCCAATAGGCATTTTGAATAAACTGTTGACCTAATAACTGCTGGACACGCTGATAACGTAATTCACCACTATCAGCAATCGGCAAATTTAAACGAATATTATCATTATGTTCGAGTACAAAACGAATTTCAAAATGAGTCAAAGCCAAACGACGGACTATTTCTTCAATATGACCAAATTCTGTACTTGGTTTTTTTAAAAACTTTCGGCGCGCTGGCACATTGAAAAATAAATCTTGTACACGAATATGTGTACCTTTTTGTGCTGCAACAGCCTGTATTTGTTGATGATCAAATGCTGTTCCATTCACTTCAACCCGATAGCCCACGCCTTGTTCATCTTGGCTACTGGTCAACGTCAAACGTGATACTGCAGCAATCGAAGCTAATGCTTCTCCACGAAAGCCTAAACTAACAATTGCATGCAAATCTTCCGATGTTTTAATTTTACTTGTCGCATGCCGCATCACCGCTAATGGTAAATCTTCAGGATGAATTCCATGGCCATTATCAATGATTTCAATCAGGGTCGAACCACCTTGCGCTACCCGAATAAAAAGTTCGGTTGCGCCAGCATCGATTGCATTTTCTAATAATTCTTTAACAACTGATGATGGACGTTCAATCACCTCACCCGCAGCAATCTGGTTGGCTAAGGCAGCATCAAGGGTATGAATACGACGAGTTGAATCATGCGCCATTCAATTGTTCCTGCAAAGTTTGAGATAAAGATTCGGATTCAGTGGTTAGCGTAACAAACCGAGTCAATTCATCATCCGATTTTTGGATATCAATGATTAGATCAGCTTTTGGAATTTCATCTCCACCTTTTGAAGGCCATTCAAATAAGAATAAAGCATCTGGGGTTTCTAAATAATCACGAATTCCCATCAGTTCTAATTCATAGGGATCATCTAAACGATATAAATCAAAATGGAAAATTTCTTTGCCTTGAATGGTATATGGCTCAACCAAGGTATAAGTTGGGCTTTTTACTGAACCTTGATGCCCAAGATTCTGGATAAAGTAACGCGTAAATGTCGTTTTTCCAGCCCCTAAATCACCAATCAAATATATAACGCCTGAATGCACTTGTTGTGAGAGCACTTGCGCAAATTTTTGAGTGTCTTGTTCATGATTTAAAGTAAATTTCACTGAATATGACATGGCAAATAGAATAAAATTGGGATACCCGCTATGATAACATCGCCCTGCGTTAAAGCCTAATGCACCGAAATGAATTGCTTCTTTTTAAAACGTTCAAGATTTTAAATATGACCTTACAAAATAGAGTAAACCCTTGGGGAAAATTGCGTCAGCATCCTTCTAAAAAAGCGATGCTGATGGGAAATCGTGGCGGTCGTCTCCATAACTCGAATAAACAGATTATTAAACAATGGGCAACACAGTCATGGATTCATTGTTTAACAACATTCGGTAATATTAAAAGAGAAGTTTTTGGTGACTCTTATTCAGAATTATTTTTTTTAGATGAAGCCACAGCTTTATCTGCAGGACATCGTCCCTGTGGCGAATGCCAAAGAAAACGTTATCAAGAGTTTAAAAAAATCTGGTTGAATATCAACAATGCAGGTATATCAATTTCAGCAAAAGAAATGGATAAACGTATCCACCAAGATCGAATTAATGCTGAAAAAATGCAGCATACATTCCAAGCAAATCTTTCAGAACTGCCTATTGGAACTTTTTTTGAATATGCTTCTGAAGCGATTGTAGTTTATAAAGAAAACTGTTATTTGATTTGGTCTTTTGATGGCTATCAAAAGAAAATTGAATTACCTCAAAATCTTATAGTTACTGTGTTAACACCTCAAACTTTTGTAAAAATGTTTGACCATGGATTTGTCCCAAATTTTCATTCTTCAGCATCACTCAAAATAATATGAATACGGTTGAAAATTTTATCCCTCCAGTGATCAATGGGGTTAGTGCCAGTAAAGTCTTTTTACCTCAAAATATTTCGGCACCTACCATTTTTGAATATCTTTGCCAACACTTCTCGCATATTCAAGCCAGTGAATGGCAGCAGCGCTTTGCTGATCAGTTAATTTATGCGGCTGATGGTGACATCTTAAACATAGAAAGCCACTATACGCCTAATACCCATATTTTTTATTATCGTTTTCTGGCGCATGAAATTCATGTGCCTTTTCAGCATGAGATTTTATACGAAAATGAACATTTACTCGTGGTTGATAAACCCCACTTTCTTACGATGACTCCAACTGGGCAATATGTTCAGGAAACATTATTAGTACGTTTAAAAAAGCAAACTGGATATGAGGATCTAACCCCGATTCATCGACTGGATCGCGAAACAGCGGGCATCGTTTTATTCTGTAAAAAACCAGAACTTCGAGGAATATACCAACAACTTTTTGCAGATCGAAAAGTGCAAAAAATCTATCACGCGATTGCAGCTTATCGAGCTGAATTACATTTTCCACAAATATTACAGCTCCATTTAGAAAAAGGTCAGCCGTTTTACACGATGCAAATTAATTCTGAAAAACCTCAGAATTCTGAAACTTTGATAGCGCTTTTAGAACACAATCAACATTACGCAAAATATCAGCTTAAACCCAAGACGGGTAAACAACATCAATTGCGTGTGCACCTTAATTACTTAGGCATTCCAATTTTAAATGATCCGTTTTATCCAGTTGTCGCACATAAAGCCGATGATGACTTTGAACAACCGCTCCAGTTGTTAGCAAAAGAGATTTATTTTATCGATCCCGTTTTAAATCAAGAAATGCATTTCAATTCTAAATTTGAATTGATATTGTAAATACAACGTAATGACAAAATTGCTATTTTTTCACTTCAGAAATATTGAAATTACATTGCAATGGTTTAGAATACATGACGATAATTAAAAATATTTGGTCGTATTCTGTATGCGAAAAACAGAAGTTTATCAAGTTCGCCTTGATTCACAGGAAAAGAAACAAGCTTTTGCCGTTTTTAAGCAGTTAGGTATATCCCCTGCCCAAGCTGTTCGTCTTTTCTTTAAACAAGTTGTATTGACGAAATCAATTCCTTTTGCGATTGAAAATCAAAACATTAATATGGAACAGTTACTCAAGCTCCGTAAATCTAAAAATGCAGCAATAAATGATCCTTCAACTGCTATAGATTTGCATGTTGAAGACGATCATGAAGATCTATTTGAAGAATTGAATGCACTGTTAGGTGAAAGTGACAAAACTTAACAATGTTGCATTTATAAACAAGTTTTTATTTTTTAAGCTTAAATTTTTTCGTTATTCTGATAGTCCAAATAAAATTATAAATGCAAGGATAGACAGGAATGATTGTTAAACGAGCAACAAAAGAAGATCTTCACCAACTTGCTGTCTTGTTTGATGAATACCGTCAATTCTATGGTACATCATCCAATATTGAACAATCCTATCAATTTCTAAAACATCGTTTCGAAAATAAAGATAGTGTCATTTTCATTCACGTTAAAGATGATGTGCTCACAGGCTTTGTTTTACTGTACCTTGCTTTTTCATCTGTTTCTTGTGAAACCTATTATATTTTAGATGATGTTTATGTAACCCCATCTTATCGAAAACAAGGATCGGCTAAGCAATTAATTGACACCGCAATCCTTTTTGCTCGCCATGAAAATGCACAAAGAATTAGTCTCGAAACACAAAAAAATAATTATGAGTCTCGCCGTCTTTATGAACAAATGGGATTTATTCAAGATGATGAATTCAAAACCTTTCACTGTTTTTTAAAATAGTTACTCGATATCTAAAGCAATATTTTGACTCAATTGTTTTTGCGAAGATGTAAGATAAATCCATTCACCTTCTGGTAATTCAGGAAGCTCAAGTAATCCTATTTGCTGGCGGTGTAAAAGCTCAACTTTATTTCCAACTGCGGCAAGCATACGTTTAACTTGATGGTAAACACCTTGATGAATTGTCATTGTCAATTGATGTGTGGAAAATAGTTGAAGATTGGTTGCGGCATAAATACCTTTTTCATTCCTTAGCTCAACTCCCTGTTCTAAAGCTATTAATTGCTCAGCTGAAATCGGATCGGCAGTCGTTACATGATAAACTTTTGGCACATGCTTGCGCGGATTGGTTAAGGCTTGTAAATATTGACCATCATCAGTCAATAACAATAATCCTGTGGTATCTTGGTCTAGTCTTCCCACGCATTGAATACCCCGATGGATCAAAATTTCAGGCAGTAGGCTAAATACACTTTTATGATGCGTTGCCTGATGTGAACATTCATAGCCCTTCGGTTTATTTAAAACAATGTAGAGATGTTCTCGATATTGGTATTCTTCGCCAAATACTTGAAAACAAAGCTGATCCGTATTTATATTCTGTTTAGGGTTTTCACAAACTTGTCCTTCAATCTGCACAGAACCATTTTTAATTATCTGTTGGCAATACTTTCTTGAACCAAAGCCTTGCGATTGCAAAATTTTTTCCAACAGCATAACTACATCATCCTCATCTCAAATTCAGTCTATTGTACTCGATTCAGCTAGGTATCGTTGCTTACAGCATACTCATTCTTATTTTTTATAATTTATTCACAATCTGTTCATTTGTAATAGAACATATACAAAACTCTCGCCAAACTCTCTCAATCATCCTATTGCGCTCCATATTTTCACTTAAAAGTCTTGTTACATTTGTCTCAAGCAAAAGAATACTGTCCAAAAGAATGGATAAGGAGTTTCACTATGAAATCGAATATGTGGTTATGTAGCGTCATCTTGGCAACCTCATCAATGATGACTGTTGCACATGCAGATAATACAGCACGTGTTGCAGCAACTTCAGCACTTGGTAGTATTGTTGGTACAGCAGTTGGTAAACAACTTGGCGGTAATACAGGTGCCATGATTGGTTCCGCAATTGGTGGTGCTGGTGGTGCAGCAGCATCAAGCAATAAACGTGATCGTACTGAAGCAGCGATTGGTGCGGGTTTAGGTGGTGTGGGTGGTTATACGGTTGGTCGTAATATGGGCGGAACCAATGGTGGTTATATCGGTGCTGCGCTTGGCTCTGCAGGTGGTGCGGTATTAGGTCAAAAAGTAGGTCAAGATCGTGATGCCGATGAACGTTACGAAAACCGTCGTTCTTACGATGAGCGCCGTTACGACAACCGCCGTTCTTATGATGATCGTAGATACTATAAATCTCGTCATCATTACCGTCATGATAATGGCTATCACCGTGGTTGGTATAAAGATTAAGGATCAAATCCAAACGCTTTCTCTTTTGGCGCCTTCGGGCGCTTTTTTATTTTATCCAATGCGCAACAAATATCGACAATATTCGATATACAAAACCAAACTTATATCGTATTATTTCGATATATGATTTTGAGAGTTAAAAAATGAAGTCACTACAAGAGATCAAATTTTCAATTTTGGAGTTAGCTCCTGTCAGAGACGATAAAAGTATTGAATTTTCACTTCGTCATACACTAGAAGTTGCTCAACACGCTGAAAAGCTTGGTTATGAACGTTTCTGGTTAGCTGAACATCACAATATGGATGGAATTGCGAGTTCCGCAACGGCAGTTTTACTAGGATTCATCGCAGCAAATACACACAAAATTCGCTTAGGTTCTGGTGGCATCATGTTACCTAATCATGCACCATTAGTTGTTGCAGAACAATTCGGGACTTTAGCTACACTTTATCCAAATCGTTTTGAACTTGGTTTGGGGCGTGCTCCAGGAACTGATCAAATGACGATGCGTGCATTACGACGCGGGCGTCAAGAAACCGAAGATCAATTTCCTCAGGATGTAATGGAAATTTTGCAATATTTTAAAGACCCACAGCCCAACCAGAAAATTATTGCCACCCCAGGTCAAGGCACTCATGTACCTGTCTGGTTGCTAGGTTCAAGTCTGTTTAGCGCACAGCTTGCTGCAAAGTTGGGACTTCCCTATTCTTTTGCATCACATTTCGCTCCACGTATGTTAGGTCAAGCAATCGAAATTTACCGTGAGAATTTTCAAGCATCTGAATATCTTGATAAACCTTATGTGTCAATGGGCGTACCAACAGTCGTTGCGGCAACTGATGAAGAAGCACAATATTTAGCTACCAGTTCTTATCAGCGTATTTTAAACCTGATTCGGGGGCACAGTCTAAAACTCAAACCGCCAACTGAATCAATACAAGGTCTGGCAAGCAGCGCTGAGCAACTCGCCATCCAGAATTTCTATGCAATGGCTCAAATTGGTTCACAGGAAACTGTCAAAACAGGACTGGAAAAAATTGCTGCGCAATATGATGTAGATGAGTTTATCTTCACCTGTGATATTTACGATACACAAAAACGTCTGGAAAACTTTAGCTTGCTCATGGAGCTAAAAAACCAGTAGGCAATCCTATTTTCAAATAAGCATTGCCTCGTTCCGCAATGCTTATTTCATCACGCCCATGTATTGATAGGAGGTATTTTTTTTGCAGTAACGTAGATACTTTCCTTGAGGTTTATAGTTTTTATCCAGCAACATAATATCAATATTATTCTTCAAGCTTTTGTCTGTACGGATATAATCAAGTGTCTCATCCGAGCTTTCATGGTTTTTACAGTCAAAATCGACCTGAATGGCATCAAGCGCTGCTTTATGAGGTTCCCAATCTTATTTCTTCAAAATAAAAAAGCGTAGCCCATCCTCTACGCTTCTCATTTAAAGATACTATTTAGCCAATACGACGTTTTAAACCAGTCAACTGTAAAATACGCGTTGAAATTTCTTCAATCGACATTTCAGTGACGTTCAAATACTTAATACCTTCAGAAATATAAATACCCTCTATGGCACGTAATTCCATTTGGCACTGACTAAAACTTGCATAACGACTATTGGCTTTTCGTTCGCTACGAATAGCGACCAATCGCTCAGCATCAATCATTAAACCAAAGAGCTTATTTTTATGTGCTCGTAGCACAGCAGGTAGACGATTATCATCTAAATCTTCTTCAGTTAAGGGATAGTTCGCAACACGAATTCCAAACTGTAATGATAAATAAATCGAGGTTGGTGTTTTCCCAGATCGAGAAACGCCAACTAAAATCAAGTCAGCTTTATCATAATGACGAGTTCGAGCACCATCATCATTGTCTAATGCAAAATGTACTGCATCAATACGAGCCTTATAAGATTCAGAATCTGTTACAGCATGGGTCTGTCCAACTAAAGTTGTTGGTGGTGTACCCAACTCTTGCTCAAGTTTACTAATTAATCCCTCGAAAACATCCAAATTTACGGCTTTAGCTGTATTAATAATTTCACGAACATGTGGGTCTACCAATGTGTCAAAAACAAGTGGTAAACATCCATCTCTTGATTGGCATCCATTGATGTCAACCACCACATTCATTGCAGCTTCTTCAGTGGTAATATAAGGCATAATATGAATATCAAAATCGACATTCGGAAATTGCGCAAGTAGTGAATGTCCAAGGGTTTCTGCGGTAATTGCAGTACCATCCGAAATAAAAAATACACTCCGTTTAATTTGTTTACTTTCGGGCATCAAAATTCTCCTTAAACATTTGTCTTAGTGCTCTATAATCTTTATAGTAAACTCATCTAACATGACTGTCGCTTAGTAAAATACTAAATCTAAGCACATTCGTATAATTTCATACCAATGATGGTCATTCATACTGCAAAAAAAGTGGAGTAAATACTTTGGAAGCGCGCGTAATCGGTCTGGAAAAATTAGGGAAACACGATGTCGAACTCGTAGGTGGGAAAAACTCATCTTTGGGTGAAATGATCAGCCATTTATCCAATGCTGGTGTATCGGTACCTGGTGGCTTTGCAACAACTGCTGCTGCCTATCGTGAGTTCTTGGATCAAAGCGGCTTAAATGCTCGAATTCAGGCTGAACTTGAGCAGCTAAATGTTGATGATGTAAACGCACTTATAGAGACAGGCGCTAAAATCCGTAAATGGATCGTTGATACCCCACTTACTGCTAATTTAGAACAAGAAATTCGTGACGCATTTACAGCACTTTCAAACGGTAATCCAGACATCGCTGTTGCTGTACGCTCTTCTGCGACTGCTGAAGATTTACCTGATGCTTCTTTTGCAGGACAACAAGAAACTTTCTTAAATATTCGCGGAATTGATAACGTTCTTATCGCGATTAAAGAAGTTTTTGCTTCGCTTTATAATGACCGTGCCATCGCGTACCGTGTACACCAAGGTTTTGAACACAGTGTTGTTGCCCTATCTGCGGGTGTACAACGTATGGTTCGTTCAGAGACTGGTGCTGCAGGTGTAATGTTTACGCTTGACACAGAATCTGGTTTCCGTGATGTGGTATTTATTACCGCATCATACGGTCTGGGTGAAATGGTTGTTCAGGGAGCTGTCAACCCTGACGAATTCTATTTGTCAAAACCATTGTTAAATGCAGGTAAACACTCAGTCTTACGCCGCAATCTCGGTTCTAAACACCAAAAAATGATTTATGGTGAAGAAGGCGCTGCAGGTAAATCCGTTGTTGTGGTTGATGTTGAAAAACCAGAGCGTCAACAATTCGCATTAAATGATCATGAATTACATGAACTTGCTAAACAAGCATTGATTATTGAACAACATTACGGCTCGCCAATGGACATCGAATGGGCGAAAGATGGTGATGATGGTCAAATCTACATCGTTCAAGCACGTCCTGAAACTGTTAAAAGCCGTCAAAATGTCGGCACAATGGAACGTTACCTATTAAAACAACGTGGCACTGTCATCTGTGAAGGTCGTTCAATTGGTCAACGCATTGGTTCTGGTAAAGTTCGTGTTGTAACCTCGATTAAAGAGATGGATAAAGTACAAGACGGTGATGTACTTGTATCAGACATGACTGACCCAGATTGGGAGCCAGTAATGAAACGCGCCGCAGCGATTGTGACCAATCGTGGTGGCCGTACTTGTCACGCTGCAATCATTGCACGTGAGTTAGGTGTACCTGCAATCGTGGGTTGTGGTAATGCAACAGAAGTATTAACCGATGGTCAAGAAGTCACTGTTTCGTGTGCTGAAGGTGATACAGGCTTTATCTATGAAGGCGCATTAGATTTTGAGGTGCAACGTAACTCAATTCACTCAATGCCAAAACTTCCATTTAAGATTATGATGAATGTTGGTAATCCAGACCGTGCATTCGACTTTGCTCAAATTCCAAATGAAGGGATTGGTCTTGCACGTCTTGAATTCATCATTAACCGTATGATCGGTGTACATCCTAAAGCGCTTCTCAATATTGACAGCCTACCACGTGAAACGCGTGCTGCTGTAATGACACGTACATCAGGTTATTCTTCGCCAATCGAATTCTATGTAGAAAAGTTAGTTGAAGGTATTTCAACACTTGCAGCTGCATTTGCTGAAAAACCAGTCATCGTTCGTATGTCTGACTTTAAATCAAATGAATATGCGAATTTAATTGGCGGTAAATTATACGAGCCAGAGGAAGAAAACCCAATGTTGGGCTTTCGAGGTGCGAGTCGTTACGTATCTGACAACTTCCGTGACTGTTTTGAGCTTGAGTGCCGTGCTTTGAAGAAAGCCCGTGATGAAATGGGTTTAACCAATATTCAAATCATGATTCCATTCGTGCGTACAGTGTCTGAAGCCAAACGTGTTATTGAGTTGCTTGCTCAAAATGGTTTAAAACGTGGTGAAAATGGCCTCAAAATCATCATGATGTGTGAGCTTCCAACCAATGCTTTATTGGCTGAACAGTTCCTTGAGCACTTCGATGGTTTCTCAATTGGTTCAAATGACTTAACACAATTAACACTTGGTCTTGACCGTGATTCTGGTATCGTATCTCACTTATTCGATGAGCGTGATCCAGCGGTTAAAGCCCTTCTTTCTATGGCAATTCATGCATGCCGTAAAGCAGGAAAATACGTTGGTATTTGTGGTCAAGGTCCTTCAGACCACCCTGACCTTGCTAAATGGCTCATGGAACAAGGTATTGAATCTGTGTCACTTAACCCTGACTCAGTGCTTGATACTTGGTTCTTCCTTGCTGAAGAACAAATCAAGAAAGCCTAGTCTTTTAAAAAAAAGACCCTTTCGTAGGGTCTTTTTTCATCTTTAGTCATTGAGAATTTTTAATTATGCAAATTTACTTGGCTCGTAATAACCAACAAGCTGGACCTTATAGTTTAGACCAACTGAACCAAATGCTTTCTAGCCAACAAGTATTACTTACAGACTTGGTTTGGCACGAAGGTATGAGTGAATGGAAAACTCTTGGCGAACTCACTCAAGGAAAACTTGTCTACGAACCTGTAGGTTATTCATCATTCAATCATCAAATTAACAATCAAACTGAGCAGTCAACTTTTAAAATTAAAGTTGAACAAAAAACATCTGAACTCGCCTCATTTCATTCTCGTGCACTCGCTAAGGTGATTGACTTAACACTTTGGCTTCCAATGGCCGCTATACCATCTTTTTTCTTTAACGAAAGCCAGTACACAGAATTATTTAAAATTCAAAAGCAATTACAAGCAAGCCAAGTCGCTTCAAGTGAAGCAGTTGAGTTGCAGCATCAACTTATGCAGCTTATTCCAAATGAAGCATGGATGAGTATTTTTGTTTATTTGATCCTAATGCTGATGCTGCAAGCTTTTTTAATTGCGAAGTCTGGACAAAGCATTGGTAAAAAAATAACCAAAATTAAAATCGTAGATGCTGAAACACATACGGCAGTCAATACGATTAGAGCTTTTTGGTTGAGAAGTGCTTTATTTATCATTCTGAATTTATTGTTTATGCCATTTATTACCATTATCGACTATGCATTCTTTGCATTTAATAAAAATCGCCAAACTTTGCACGATAAATTGGCAAAAACTAAGGTCGTAAAGCAATAATTTTTAATTAACTAAGCAAAAGAGGATTTATTCCTCTTTTTTCCTCTACAAAATTGATATTTATAGAAAAAATATACATTTCAACAACAATTCCTACAAAATAAATCAGGTTTCAAAACAAGTATTTCTGACTGTGTTAGATGTAGCTTAGTTTTTCAATATGAGGCATAATGCCCAACAACGTAGCGGTGTCGCATGATTGCTAAGCATTTCACAAAAAATTCTTATCAATCATGCGACACTTTAATCGCTATCCCATAATTTAAATTAGGGAATGGGACTCTTCACCGAGGTTGTAAAATGAGACAAACGATTTTAGCTGTATTGTCTTTATCAACGATGGCTGCGCTCTTGACAGGGTGTGGCGGTGATATGGTACTTCTAAACAATAAAGGTCCAGTAGGTCAAGGTCAAAGTAGCCTGATGATGACTGCGATCTATCTAATGCTATTGGTGGTGATTCCATCAATCGTTATGGCATTATGGTTTGGTTGGCAATATCGCGCATCGAATAAAGATGCAGACTATAAACCTACTTGGGCACACTCTACGACAATTGAGATCGTTGTTTGGGGTGTTCCTGTCATTATTATTGGTATTTTAGCTTGGTTAACTTGGTGGGGTTCCCACAAGTACGACCCTTACCGTCCGTTAGAATCAGATAAAGCACCATTAACTATTCAAGCTGTCGCTGAACAGTTTAAATGGATTTTTATCTATCCTGAGCAAAACATTGCAACGGTAAACGAAGTACGCTTCCCAGAAAAAACGCCTGTAAGCTTTAAGATTACTTCTAACTTTACGATGAACTCGTTCTTCATCCCACAGTTAGGTGGTCAGATCTATGCAATGGCGGGTATGCAGACTCATCTTCACCTTTTAGCGGACGAACCAGGTGTATTCCGTGGTTTCTCAGCTAACTATTCAGGTTATGGTTTCTCACAAATGCGCTTCAAGGCACATAGTGTAACTGAACCAGAGTTTGCACAATGGGTAGAAGCTGTTAAAGCGGGTAATGGTACAAGTATCAATGCTGAAGCAATTCAAAAAGGTACACTTGACCAAGCTGAATTAGCGACACTTAAAGATGGCGATCGTTCTAAACATCAGATCGAAATTCTTATAAACCGTGCTAAGGCTGCTGGTGATGAAGAAGCACTTGCTAAAGCTGAAGCTATGAAACCGTTCCCGAACAAGCCACACCCTGTGACTTATTACTCTTCAGTTGAGCCAAAATTGTTTGAAACAATTATCAACCACTACATGAGTAATTATCACGGTGCTGACCACTCTGCTGCTGGACATGCAACAGCAGAAACTCATGCTGCAGCTGAACATGCTGCTCAAGGGGAATAAGACATGGATATGATTTTTGGCAAATTAGGCTGGGATTCTATTCCAACAGAGCCGATTGTACTCGTTACCATGGTCATGATGGCTCTTGGTGGCATTGCAGTTCTAGGCGGTATTACCTATTTCAAAAAATGGGGATACTTATGGAACGAATGGTTCACATCTGTAGACCATAAGAAAATTGGTATCATGTATATCATCGTATCAGTAGTCATGCTTCTGCGTGGTTTCGCCGATGCGATCATGATGCGTTTACAACTTTTCCTCGCTAAAGGCGGTGGTGAAGGTTACTTACATCCAGACCATTACGATCAGATCTTTACAGCACACGGTGTAATCATGATCTTCTTCGTAGCGATGGGTCTCGTTGTCGGTATGATGAACATCTCAGTACCATTACAAATCGGTGCTCGTGACGTTGCATTCCCATTATTGAACTCTTTAAGTTTCTGGTTATTCGCAGGCGCTGCTGGTTTGATGATGGTTTCACTTGTACTAGGTGAATTCGCTTCGACTGGTTGGATGGCTTACCCTCCTCTATCTGGCATTCAATATTCTCCTGGTGTCGGTGTTGACTACTATATCTGGGCACTCCAAGTTTCTGGCTTAGGTACGCTTTTATCTGGTGTTAACTTCTTTGTTACCATCATTAAAATGCGCGCACCTGGCATGAAATTAATGGACATGCCTATTTTCACATGGACTTCACTGTGTACGGCTGTATTAATCATTGCATCATTCCCTGTATTAACAGGTACGCTTGCAATGCTTACTTTAGACCGTTACTTCGGTTTCCATTTCTTCACTAATGAGCTTGGCGGTAGCCCAATGCTTTACGTGAACTTGATCTGGACATGGGGTCACCCTGAAGTATATATCTTGGTATTACCAGCATTTGGTTTATACTCAGAAATCGTTGCAACCTTCTCTCGTAAAGCGTTGTTCGGTTACAAGTCTATGGTGTATGCAACTATCGCGATTACTGTACTTGCGTTCGTTGTATGGCTTCACCACTTCTTCACCATGGGTGCTGGTGCGAACGTGAATGCGTTCTTCGGTATCATGACCATGGTTATTGCGATTCCTACAGGTGTGAAAATCTTCTCTTGGTTATTCACGATGTATAAAGGTCGCATCACCTTTACTACTCCAATGTTATGGACGCTTGGCTTCCTAGTAACATTCGGTATTGGTGGTTTAACTGGTGTACTTATGGCTGTTCCGCCTGCGGACTTCCTTGTACACAACTCACTCTTCTTGATCGCTCACTTCCATAACGTAATTATCGGTGGTGTGGTGTTTGGTATGTTTGCCGGCATCATCTTCTACTGGCCGAAAATGTTTGGTTGGAAGCTCAACGAAGCATGGGGTAAAGCTGCGTTCTGGTTCTGGTTCTTCGGTTTCTATTTTGCATTCATGCCACTTTATATCCTTGGTTTCATGGGTATGACTCGTCGTTTGAATACATATGACAACCCAGAATGGGATCCATACTTAGCGATCGCATTATTTGGTGCCGTTCTTGTTGCTATTGGTATTGCATGTTTCTTAATGCAAATCATCGTTGGTTTCTTACAACGTAAAGACAACATGGACTACACAGGCGACCCTTGGGATAGTCGTACACTTGAATGGTCTACGTCATCTCCTGCTCCATTCTATAACTTTGCACATGTACCAGAAGCTAGCGGCGTTGACCGTTTCTGGACTGACAAAGAAAATGGCGTAGCATATGCACGTAACACTAAATATGAAGACATCCACATGCCGACTGATCGTGCTGCTGGTTTTGTCATTGCAATGTTCATTACTGTTCTTGGTTTTGCATTGATCTGGCATATTTGGTGGCTAGTCGTTGTTTCATTCGTTGCTTCAGTTGTTAGCTTGATCGTAAGCTCATTCACTAAGAATGTTGATTACTACGTACCTGCTGCAGAAGTTGAACGTATTGAAAATGAACGCTATGCGTTACTTGAAAAACACTTGAAGAAGGACTAAGGAAATGGCTGAAGTACTTCATCACGACAACCACGGTCATGACGGTCATCACGAGCACGATGACACAGACTTAACGGTCTTTGGTTTCTGGACATACTTGATGAGTGACTTGATTCTTTTCGGATCACTCTTCATTGCGTTCGCTGTATTAAGCAGTCATATTCCGCCTGGTACCCCAAGTGCGAAAGATCTTTTTGGTGATTCTTTAGGTTTTGTATTAACCGAAACTTTTGCCCTCTTGATCTCTTCGGTAACATTCGGATTTGCAGTTCTTGCATCTTATAAAAAGAATGTAAACCAAGTGATTACTTGGTTATTCATTACTTTCTTATTTGGTGCATCGTTCATTGGTATGGAAATCTATGAATTCCATCACCTTGTACATGCTGGCCACGGTCCGACTCATAGTGCATTCTTATCAGCATTCTTTACTTTAGTTGGTACACACGGTATTCACGTAACTTCTGGTTTAGTGTGGATGCTGGTACTTATGTATCAAATTAAAAAGAATGGTTTGACACTACCGAATACACGTCGTCTTGCTTGCTTAAGCTTGTTCTGGCACTTCCTTGACATCGTTTGGATCTGTGTATTCAGCGTCGTTTACTTACTGGGAGTTCTCTAATGAGTGGTCATGACCATAATGCTGCAGGTGCATCACACGGTAACTTTAAGCAATACACTGTTGGGTTTATCCTATCTGTTATCCTCACCATCATCCCATTCGGGATGGTGATGTCGGGCGGATTTAGCCGTGGCATCTTAGTTACTGTTATTGCAATCGCTGCTGTTGCTCAGGTAATCGTACAACTTGTGTATTTCTTACACATGAATACATCATCTGAACAACGCTGGAACCTTATTGCATTTATCTACACAATCTTATGTATTGCTGTACTTTTAGTCGGCTCTGTGTGGATTATGAATTACCTACACTACAACATGATGATCTAAACTGATTGTCATGTGGAAAAAGTATTTATTCCTGACTAAACCAGGAATTCTCTTTGGTAATTTTATTACCACCTTGGGCGGCTTCTTTTTAGCCGCCCAAGGCTCTATAGACTTCCTCTTATTATTAATTACATTACTTGGAACAACTTTTGTGGTTGCTTCTGGTTGTGTAGTCAATAATGTTATTGATCAAGACATCGATCAAAAAATGCAACGCACAATGAATCGTGCTCTTGTTAAGAAAACCATATCTCCTACTATTGCAATGTTTTATGCTCTTGTATTAGGTGTGATTGGTTTTAGCATGCTCTGGTTCTATGTGAATGCCTATGCATTTTTATTCGCAGTCATTGGTTTTGTCGTCTATGTCGGTTTTTATAGTTTGTGGACGAAACGTACCACGATCCATCAAACCGTGATTGGTAGTATTTCTGGAGCGAGTCCACCTGTTATTGGTTATACGGCTGTAAGTCATCATTTCGATATGGCTGCTCTTCTCATTTTTATTGCATATGCCTTATGGCAAATGCCGCATTCATGGGCAATTGCGATTTATCGTTTTGAAGATTACAAAAACGCAGGCGTGCCTATTTTACCTGTTGCACGTTCTATTCATAGAACTAAAATCGAATCGCTGATCTATGTGATTTTATTCACTGTTGCGATGAATGCTTTGTATATATATGGATATACCAATATTATTTTCTTGGTCATCTGTAATGCACTTTGTATTTACTGGTTTTACATTGGTATTTTAGGATTTAAAGCTGAAGATGATCAGCTTTGGGCAAAACGCTTTTTCCTTTTTTCAGTAATCTTAATTACTGTAATTAGTTTGAGCTTTAGCTTTACATTTAAAAGCCCTGTACCCTTCCTCCCTATTTTTTAAAAAGATAGAGACTTCTCTGTCTTTTTATTCCCCACTTCATTTGTTATCATTTCGTGCAATAAAAACATTTCACCCTTTATTGCCTAAATGAAACTACAAAATAAATTTATATTCAAATCAATTGTCTATTCTTCGCTTTCACTGGTAATTTACTATAGCCCAATCACCTATGCTGGTGTAGAGCAATTTTGCGAGCCAAACCTTGCCATAAATGACAAAAATTTAAACGGTTGTAGCAATCTTCCTGTGTTATATCCAGCAAATGATAGTCAAACCAATATGACTTTACTACTCAGCGACTTAGGGCTTGCAACAATTAAGCCGATGACAGCAGATGGTAATTTATGGGATGCAAGCTACGGTACGGTGCCTTTTGATGCCGCAAATATTTCCGCTTTGACTGAAAACAGGATTTTAAATCAGCGAGAAAAATTATCGCAAAAAGATGAAATCATTTTTGATGAACGTTGCTACAGTTTTAATTCTGGCAATGCTGCTTTTATTAGTCAGGTTAAAATCAATAAGAATATTCCAGCAAATGAAAAACAATTGCTGATTAATGAACGTCAAAAAATGAATCAATGTGGTGATAAAATTGCATTGATTGCCGTTGATCCAAATTGGTCAGTCACAACACGTCAATACGCCTCTTATTTAAACGCCAGTATCCTGTTTTATAATGCAAACTACTCTGCCGCGACCAAAATTTATACGGTATTAAGTACTGTTGAGGATACATGGCTAAAAGAAACTGCACTATATATGCTGATTCGTACCAGCCTCAACTCAGCCTATACAACAGGTGTGGATCAATATGGTGATGTATATCTGGACAATATCAATCAAAATTTACTTAAACAATTTTTAGATCATATTACGGTTTATTTAAAAGCCTATCCAAATGGGCAATACGTTGCGAGCGCACGCGGCTTTATGCGTCGGGGACTATGGCTTTCAAAACGTCAGGATTTATTGGTCAATGAAATCGTTTGGCAAATTCATAACCCCAAATCAAAATTTTATAATCTGGAGATGAGTCAATTACCTGCCGAAATTGATCGTCGGGTATTTAATAGTCAATATTTCAATGTTAAGAATTTAAAAGATCCATTTTTTCTGGCGACTTATGACTTGATGTATATGCGAATGCCTGCATCTGATCCTTATCGCCCAATAACATGGACACAATTAGCAGCTCAAAAAGAATTTTTTAAGGCACAGCCTGAGTTATTCCAATATTTACAGGCAGTTCATTTGCTATTTGTCCAGAATAAACCACAGGAGGCCTTGAGCTATTTACCTAAAGATAATATTAAGAACAACAATTATTTACAGCTAAGCCAGAGCTTTTTAAAGGGGCAAATTTTAGAGAAAACTGGACAGAAACAGCTAGCGGAACACTATTGGAATCAACAGTTTGCCCAAGCAAAAGATAGTTATCAAAAAGGCCTGTTTGAAACGGCTTTATCCAATCATCTCGCTGCCAGACAGGATTATTCAGCTTTTATCGGTAAAAAAGCAAAAATGAGCCAGTTCAATCTGCAACGAAATTTTATTACCCAAGTGGCAAATGCAGACAGTTTACAAAAAATCATCCAGTCGAATGACAGTACCCTTGATCAAAAACAGGCAGCCACCTATACCCTGTTAAGCAAAAGTTTAGTTCATCAAAATTTTGACTTATTTAAACAAAGCTATGCTTTTATGCCCAAAAATGCCATGCAATATAAGGGTTATAACAGTGACAATGAACAATTGAAGAATAAGCCAGATTTTTCTAATTTCATTTGGAATGGAGCAAACATCACACCACAACTAAAATGCTCAAATTTAGATACTTTAGTTAATCAATTGGCTCAGACACCTAAAGATCCATTATTAAATGTTTGCTTAGGAGAATATTTCCGTAGTGAACAAGGATATTCGTTACAGCAACTTTCTTATAATGAAAAACAAACATCAAATTTTTCAGGAAAAATTTTTGCTCGTGGTCAGATTTATCAAGATCTCATCAAATCATCAAGCAAAAGCGATTTACAAGCTTACGCCCTTTATCGCGCAATTCAATGTTATGCGCCAAGTGGTATTAATGATTGTGGTGGTAATGAAGTAAACAAATCTGTCCGAAAACAATGGTTTGATAAAATCAAAACAGATTATCCAAATACCAGTTGGGCAAAATCACTGAAATATTATTGGTAATTGACGATGTTGAAGTGGCTGAAAGCGATCATTTTCACTTTTTTTATTTTTAACTTATTTGCTTGCCAACCGACACAATCTGCAACGTCAACAATTGATGCCTATCATTTCGATTCTTTTTGGATTTGGGGCAACATTCAATCTGCGCCTTACTTAAGTAAGGCGAAAGAACTGTATATTTTGCAAGGAGAAATTCGATATTCAAAACAAAAACACAGCTCTATATTGATCCCACAAGGTGTTTCTATCCTAAAATTACCCCGTCAGAAAATTTGGTTAGTTTTTCGCACACATCATCTGGCTTGGAACGAACAAAACTATCAAACTGTTTTCAAACGTTTAGAACATTGGAGAAATCAAGGTAATCAAGTTCAGGGAATTCAAATTGATTTCGACAGTCGAACCCATGATTTAAAAGAATATGCCCTTTTTCTAGAAAGTTTCAGAAAAAGACTCCCTCCCTCTTATCAACTTAGCATTACAGGATTACTGGACTGGACAAATTTTAAGGATCAGAAAACTTTAACTATTTTGAGAAATAATATCAGTGAACTTGTGATCCAAACCTATCAAGGTACAACCACCATTCCCAATTACCCACAATATTTAAAACGTATCTCTGCAATGCAACTGCCTTATAAAATCGGTTTTGTACAAAATGGGTTACGTCAAAATAACTCAAACGATTTTAATGACCCTCATTTTAAAGGCTATATCATCTTTTTACTTCGATCTAAAACATGAATTTACTTGCGATTTAAATGAAATGTGTCTAAAATCCCAGCTTCGCAATTTGCGACATAACTAAATTAGTTATGACTCCTTGCTTCTGGCTTTTTAGTTGGGGGCTGCTTAAACCGTAAGGAGCTGACAATGCGTCACTACGAAATCGTACTATTGGTACACCCAGACCAAAGCGATCAAGTTGTAGGTATGGTTGAACGCTATATCTCTCAGATCAAAGAAGCTGAAGGTCAAATTCACCGTTTAGAAGATTGGGGCCGTCGCCAATTGGCTTACCCAATCAACAAGATTCACAAAGCACACTACATTCTTATGAATGTTGAATGTGGTCAAACGACTCTTGATGAATTAGAAGAATTGTTCCGTTATAACGATGCAATCATTCGTAACATCATCATCCGTCGTGAACACGCAATTACTGAAGAATCTTTACTTGCTAAGAGTGCTGAAGAGAAACGTGCGCGTAAAGCTCAACGTGAAGAAGCACAACAAGCAATTCAAGAAGCTGAATAAGGAGAACCTCAATGGCACGTTTTTACCGTCGTCGCAAGTTCTGCCGCTTTACAGCTGAGAATGTTGCGTACATCGACTACAAAGATATCGACACTTTAAAACAGTACATCACTGAAAACGGCAAGATTGTTCCTAGCCGTATTACAGGTACTAAAGCTCGTTATCAACGTCAATTAGCGTTAGCTATTAAACAAGCTCGCTATTTGTCTTTGATTCCGTACACTGACAACCATAAGTAAGTGAGGTGAGCTGTGGACGTTATCTTATTACAACGCATTAAGAACCTTGGTAAATTAGGCGACAAAGTATCAGTTAAAGCTGGTTACGGTCGTAACTTCTTGATCCCTCAAGGTAAAGCTGTAGCTGCAACTGAAGCAAATACTGCTGCATTTGAAGCTCGTCGTGCTGAACTTGAGAAACAAGAAGCTGCTATTTTAGCTGCTGCGAATGCACGTGCTGAACAATTGAACGAAGTAAATATCGTTATCACTGCTAAAGCTGGTGATGAAGGTAAACTTTTCGGTTCTATCGGTACTCGTGATATCGCTGACGCTTTAACGAACGCTGGTCTAGCAGTAGACCGTGCAGAAGTTCGTTTACCAAACGGTGCGCTTCGTCACACTGGTGAATTCAACATCGCAATCCAATTGCATCATGATGTTGTTGCTGAAGTTCTCGTTACTATCGTATCTGAGTAATTTCTGCAAAGAAAAGAGCATGTTTTTACATGCTCTTTTTTTATTCCTAAAATTTTATATTTTAGTACACCCTACTTTTCCAGCAATTAAACAATTTTCTTCCAATTAAATTCTCCTGTCTGCGTCCATTTGGATTAAGATAGTCAGTCGTTACAGTTTCATCTTTTTATTAGGTCTTGTTATGTCACAGGCGAATGCCAATTTTACGAAAAATTCTCCAAACACAGAGAGTAAAGTGAGTGACTCAGGTCAATTAAAAGAATTTCGTACACCACCGCACAATCTCGCAATTGAGCAAGCTGTGCTCGCGGCATTAATGACGGTTGCCGAATCATTTGAACAAGTTAGCGATTTACTTAAAGAAAATGATTTTTATGCAACACGTCATAAATATATTTATCGTGCCATCGAAAAACTAGCGCAAGAAAACTCGCCTTATGATGCTGTATTGGTCAATGATTGGTTACTCAAACAAAACCTGCTTGATGCAATTGGTGGTGAAGAATATTTAATGCAATTGATGGCAGATTCACCTTCAAGCTTTTACAATCTTGAAATCTACGCCAATAAAATTAAAGAATTTTCAACACTACGCGCAATGATTAAAGTCAGTAGTGATATTTTGCAAAATGCTTATGACACCAAAGGTCGCCCTGTCAGTGAAATCCTAGATTTAGCCGAAACCAGTATTTTCTCTTTGGCCGAACAACATAACAACAACAAGAAAGATTCAGGGCCAAAATCGATTAGCTCTGTCACTGCTGATGTGATTTCTAAACTCGATGAACTTTCTAAATTAGACGGCAATATTACAGGTTTAACCACAGGTTTCTTAGAGTTAGATAATAAAACCTCAGGTATGCAACCTGGGGATTTGATTATTGTTGCAGCCCGTCCTTCGATGGGTAAAACCACCTTCGCCATGAACTTAGTTGAAAGTGTACTGCAATACAACCGCTTACCTGCTCTCGTATTCTCAATGGAGATGCCAGCAGACTCGATTGCTATGCGTTTGATCTCAGCAATGGGTAAAGTCCATCAGGGTCATCTACGTTCAGGTAATCTCGATGCAGATGAATGGACCAAAGTCACAGGAACTATTCTTCAATTACAAGAAATGCACCTCTATATCGATGATTCCTCTGCCCTACCACCAACCGAACTTCGTGCACGTGCGCGACGTATTGCCAAAATGCATGATGGAAAAATCGGCTGTATCATGGTCGACTACTTACAGTTAATGAAAGTGCCGGGTATGGGCGATAACCGTGTGGGTGAGATTTCGGAGATTTCTCGAAGCTTAAAAGCACTAGCTAAAGAAATGCAATGCCCTGTCATTGCACTGTCTCAGCTTAACCGTAGTTTGGAGAACCGACCAAATAAACGCCCTGTCATGTCAGACTTACGTGAATCAGGCGCAATCGAGCAAGATGCCGACTTGATCATGTTTATTTATCGTGATGAAGTCTATAACAAAGAGTCTAAAGAAGCTGGTACAGCCGAAATTATTATCGGTAAACAACGTAATGGTCCAATTGGTTCAGTTCGTCTTGCCTTTGAAGGTCAATACACTCGCTTTAGTAACCTTTCACCTGAGTTCTATGCTCAATACGATGACGAGGAATAATCCCTCGGTTATTGATCTGCCTTAAAAACTTTCCATGTCGACCCAAAGGAGAAATCAGGGTGCGCCAAGCAACAGTTTATATTGATAGTGATGCACTACAATATAATTTAAACCGCGTTAAACAACTTGCTCCACATTCACAAATTGTTAGTATGGTCAAAGCAAATGCTTATGGACATGGAGTTAAAGACTGTTTAGCCGCCTTGGATGCAACAGATGCCTTTGGTGTCGCCTGTTTAGAAGAAGCTTTAGAGATCAGGCAACTGGGATATTCTCAACCCATCACTTTGATTGAGGGCATATTTTCAGAAGACGAAATGCAACAAGTAATTGAGTACAAACTCGAATGCCTGATTCATCAAAGTCAACAAGTTGAATGGTTGATTCAGCATAAACAAGCTTATAATGCTTTGGGCTTAAAAGTGTGGGTCAAGCTAAATAGCGGAATGAACCGTTTAGGCTTTAAAGTGACTGAAATTATCGATGTCATTCAACGTTTAAAATCAGAAGGCTTTAGCTGTGTCCTTACTATGCATTTTGCCAATGCAGATGCCGATCACCCTTTAAATGAACAACAAAAGCAGCAATTTCTCCATGTCAAAGAAGCATGTGCCCCTATCTTTGCATCATGCTGTAACTCTGCTGCGATCTATAAATATCCTGAATTGCATTTCGATTTTGTTCGCCCAGGTATCATGCTTTATGGCGCAAGTCCATTTGCTGACAAAAATGTAAATGAACTCGATTTAAAGCCTGTAATGACCTTTAGTGCAGAAATCATTGCGCTTAATCAAATTCAACAAGGCGAATCTGTAGGTTACGGTTCAACGTTTACAGCAACACAGCCTATGAATATTGCCATTGTCTCAATTGGCTATGGTGATGGTTATCCAAGAGCATATATCAAACCAAATTTTGTGGCGATTCATCAGCAGTTAGTTCCCATGATCGGACGTGTCAGCATGGATATGATTGCGATTGACGTTACTCAGGTTAAAGCTGAATTAGGTACTAAAGTAGAACTATGGGGCAAATCTCGTTTGGTTGATGATGTCGCTGCGGCAAATGGCACGATTGGTTACGAATTATTATGTCGGTTAAGTAATAGACCCATTCGAAAAGTGATTTAAAACAGATAAAAAATCCAAGCCTTTGCTTGGATTTTTTCTTATATGATTACAAACCATAATCAGTCGTAGGCTTTGGTAACTCTTGAAGTCCACGGCGCAAGGTATCAGACCACTGTTTACTAATTTGGGTAAAGTAAGGATCATCTTCTCGGATGCGTTTCCCTTCAGGAATTTTAAAACTATCTTTATGATAAACCAACGCGTCTAAAGGCAATCCAACAGAAACATTAGACCTTAATGTTGAATCAAAAGAGATCAAACTGCAACGTAACGCATCATCTAATGGCATCGTATAGTGCAGTGCACGATCTAAAATTGGCTTTCCATACTTACTTTCACCAATCTGGAAATATGGGGTATCGGTAGTCGCACAGATAAAATTACCTTGTGGATAGACATTATACAGTTGCATTTCCTCACCCTGTATCTGCCCACACACCAAAATACTACACGAGTAGTTCATCTGTTCCTGAGTATCAGTCGTAACATCCTCGAGTACCTTACGCAAAGTCTTTCCAATTAATTCAGCAACTTCAAACATGGTATTTGCGCTATATAAATTTGGCTCTTGATGTAATGCTAAAGCATTTTGTAAATGACCAATAACAGCTTGAGTTGTTGCTAAATTACCTGCTGTTTGCAATGCAATAAAACGCTCACCTTCAACACCAAAGGTATGTAATTTACGAAATACAGAAATATGATCGACCCCTGCATTAGTTCGAGTATCACTAATCAATACCAAACCTTGCTCTAATCTTAATGCACAACAATAGGTCATCTCTTCTTCTCTTACCTTCAACAAGCCAAAACTTGAACCGTAGATATCATACTTTCCACCCCACCTTGCTCACGGATACCTCGAATTGGTGCAACATCTAGATAATCACGACCAACTGCGACATAAATATGATTTTTTGGGGTAAATATCTGGTTACTTACATCGAAACAATACCACTCATTTTCTACAAAAACCTCAGCCCATGCATGACTGGCTAGGTGCGGTTGATTTGCATCATATATATAGCCAGACACATAACGAGCTGGTAAATGTAATCCACGGCACATTGTAATTAAAATATGTGCATGATCTTGACATACACCTTGTCTTGCATGAAATGCATCAATTGCAGAAGTCGTCACTGAGGTTGTCTCAGGCTGGTACTGAACTTGTTGTAAAATTTTCTCAGATAAAAGTATTAAATGCTTACGATCTTTTACTTTGACCACTGCCTGAGCAAAATCAAGCATACTTAGATCGCAACACGTCATCATGGTACGCTGCAAAAAAAGCATTGGAGAAACATCCGTTTTTACATAGCCGAGTTCTGTTGCATATAAATCAACGACACCTTGCGCCATAATGGTCAAGTAGTGATATGCATGTCTCTGAGTTGCAGTGATCCATAAATTATTAAATGCGTCTCTTTGACATGAATATTGTCCCGGCACACTAATATGCCAGTTTTCTATGCTTTGGTGCATAGAACTCTGTGGCATCATTTTAATCGATTGCACACTATTTCGAGCAACTTGCGTATAACGATAGTGCGTTTGATGATTCACCATGAGTTTCATGAGAATGCCTCAAATTGATTTTCTAACTTATAGGTAAAGGCATAAAACTGATTTAAATAAGGTTGCTCTTTTAGAATCTGCCAATTTGGCTGCAAGTCATCCCAACCTAGTTCAAATAACTGTTCAATAATCGGATCAATCGAAGCTATAACATCCTGAATATTATGTTGAAAACGGAAATGCGTATCAATTTTTTCAATACATTGTCCAACATGAAAGAATAAGAAAACATCGTTTTGTTCTGTTTTTAAAAGAGCACAACACTTCCCTACGACGGCTTGAATCTCTTCACCATCTGATACTGCATTTTTAATGATATGATTCAGCTCAGCATAGGTTTGAGCTGACAGTAAACCACGTAATTCTTGAATATTATCTCGAGCAATCTCAAGCTGGCTCAATAAAGAATAGGGTTGTTGATGATCTAGCATAAAATTATTCAGATTCTCAGCATCATCGATATGTAAACAAAGTGCTTGAGCAAAATCTGCTGCTTGTTCATCATCACAAAATGGCAAATGGCTAGCAACATGACCAATTCTAAATAAATAACGACCTAACCAATAAATATGATGAGCGCTTGAGCTAAGTAAAAGCATAAATTTCCTCCCTTATATATGATCAAAATCCCCAAAGTACGGCACTAGGCTATAGACTTTGGACTAAAACTCTTAAGGAAAGCGTTCAAGAATGCAATGTTTCTACAACCCATGTATCTTTGATACCACCGCCTTGAGAGGAATTAACCACTAAAGAACCCGCTTGCATTGCAACTCGAGTCAGACCTCCTGGCACAATCTCAGTACGATAAGGCGAACTCAAAACGAATGGGCGTAAATCGATATGTCGTTCAGCAAGCCCTTCGGACGTTAATGTTGGTGCTACAGAAAGTGCCAGAGTGGGTTGTGCAATATACAAATGTGGTGTTTCAATAATTTTTTGTCTAAATAGTTCAATTTGTTGTTGATCTGCTTGTGGTCCAATCAACATCCCATATCCACCCGAACCTTGTGCCTCTTTCACGACCAATTTTTCTAAATTACTAAGTACATAATCCAAGTGTTCTTGATCACGACATTGATATGTCGGAACATTACTTAAAATTGCTGTTTCACCCAAATAAAATTGAATCATTTTATCAACATAAGGATAAATTGATTTATCGTCAGCAACACCTGTACCTGGTGCGTTTGCAATCACAACATTTTTTTGCAAATAAGCCGACATCAACCCTGCAACTCCTAATGTGCTATCAGGTCTAAAAGTTAACGGATCAAGAAAGTCATCATCGACACGGCGATAGATCACATCAACTTGCTGACGACCACGGATTGTTTTAACAAAAACTCGATCATTTTCAACAAATAAATCTCGACTCGTGACTAATGGCACATCCATTTCTCGTGCTAAAAATGAATGCTCATAATAAGCACTGTTAAAACGACCCGGTGTTAATACCACAATAAGTGGCTTATCCACATAAGCGTTCTCTTCTAAAATTGCTCTTAATAAAGTTGGATATTGTTCTATGCCTTGCAAATTATTACTGATGCACAAATCAGGCATTAGTTTTTGACTAATCTTACGACTCTCAATCATATAAGATACGCCAGACGGTGTTCTTAAGTTATCTTCAAGTACGAAGAAATCACCCTGACCATCACGAATAATATCAATACCGCTAATTTGTGAATAAACCTTTCCTTTAAGATGATGATTTAACATATGTGGCTGAAATGCTTCATGCGCAATCACTTGATCAGCAGGAATAAGCCCCTCTTTTAAAATATGTTGTCCATGATAAATATCATCTAAAAATGAATTGAGTGCTTTCACACGTTGCGCGCAACCTGAGGAAATTTTTTCCCATTGTTTCTTTTCAATCACTCTTGGAATCAAATCATAAGGAATGGTTCGCTCAGCACCCTCTTGATCGCCGTAAACATTAAATGTGATTCCCTGATAAAGGAAATGTTGCTTCGCTTGATTCCCAAGTGTTCGTAACTCATCAAGGCTGCGAATACTCAACCACTGTTCAATTTTTTTCGAAGCTTCCGCATTAAAACTTTTGTCATCAAGCATCTCGTTAAAAAACTCAGATTTAAGCTGTTCAAACAAGTTAGTGCTGACACTAAGCTGTGGGATAAATGTAGACGAATGGACTGATACCGCTGCCGTTTGCTCTTGAGTATAATAATCCGCACTGGCATGTAGGTTGTGTTCTTGTTCTGACATAGAAACCTCGTCTCATCATTTATTTATATCTTAAATAAGCAATTTCAATGCCACTTATATAAAACGATTATTTTTTCATCAGGATTAAGATCATTCAATAAATTGACAGTTGTTTCAGTCGTAAATACGTAATCTCAAGATCATGGGCTTGCTAAATAGTGCTAGTTTTTTTATTGTGTCTGCTTTAGACCATTAAATTACGTATTTCGCTTATGTCATCCGTACAAGAAAAAGAAACTTCCAATAGCCTTTATCGCCAATGGCAGATATTGTCTCGTCTTTCTACAGGAAAATGGATGGGGACACGTGAATTACAAGAAACATTACAACGTGAAGGAATCGAAATTAGCCTGCGTACCATTCAGCGGGATTTAAACCAGATTGCACAACGCTTTCCCATTGAAAGCAATAAGACTGTACCGCAAGGCTGGCGTTGGCGTTCAGACGCGCCCATCCAGAGTTTGCCGCACATGACCAGCTCACAGGCGGTCACCTTTATGATGGTGGAAGAGCATCTACGCCATTTGCTTCCACCCAGCTTGCTTGAAGAAATGACACCTTGGTTTGATCTGGCAAAACGTAGTTTGTCTACACAAAACAATGTCAGACAATGGATCAATCGAGTTCGTATTGTTCCTGCTTCGCAACCATTAATCCCTCCGATGGTTGATAAACAAGCTCAACAAGCAATTTATGAAGGCTTGCTACAAGATAAACAAATTGAATGTGTATATAGAGCACGAACCAATTCAGGCGAAGATAAATCCTATATTTTAAATCCTTTAGCTTTGGTTCAAAAAGGTGCAGTAATTTATTTAATCTGTACCAGAAATGACAAAACTGAAGTACAAACTTTTGCCTTGCACCGCTTTAAAGCAGCAACTGTACTTGATAGCCGTGCTTTACATCCAGTAAATTTTGATATTGATAATTATATCGAATCAGGCGCGTTGGGCTTCCGTGTAGATTACAGCAAACCGACTGAACAAATTCAGCTCAAACTAACGATGACCGAAAGTACAGCAAAAAGCTTTTATGAAAGTCAGTTAAGTAAAGACCAAAAGATTACGCCGTTAGAAGAAAATATTGTTGAGGTTAGTGCAACAGTTCCGTTTACCTCTCAACTGGTTTGGTGGTTACGTAGCTTTGGTAAAAAGTTGCTCAATATTGAGCCAAGCGTTGTATATAATGCTGTGAAAGAGATAGAAGATTAATAAGGCAAAAGATTTAACGTAATTGGCTATCCTTACTTCCCCGCCGATTAAATAGTTCCAGTGCCTTACTCTTTTCCTCAAGTTGTTGCTGGCAACGAATACAATATTTCACGCCTTTCATCGCTTCACGGCGGGCTTGAGGAATGGGCTCGCCACATTCTTCACAATATAATGCGGCTTCTCCATCTTCATTATGAGAAAGACCTTGTCTTGCTTTTGCAATCGCATCATGAATTGTTGCATCAATCTGCTCCTGCTCTGCACCGTCACGTGCCCAACCACCTGCCATTGCTGATCCCGTTTCATTTTTATGTCTTGTCAATTTAAAATTCTAAGACCATTTTATTTAGCTCACAATACGATTATGTATACTGATTACAACTGCTGTACTATCCACTCCAAAGCATAAGAGTTTTTATTTTTAGAAAAAAATAAGGGAATCAATAGATTCCCCTAGATTTCTTATTAAAATTTTATTTAATATTCAGGATTATTCTTATTGTATCAAAATATTCAAACCAATTCCTTTCCCCGCCTGATTAGAATTGGCTTGTAGCTTTTTAATCGCCTTGATATAACCTAACATTGGCATGCCAGTTCATATCTATTATAGCGAATTGTTTTTTTCGTCATGGTTAAAACCCTCTTCGTTTGAATGTAGAGTGAATATAACGGGGATTTTCCATTCTGTGAAATAACAATGACTGGAATAAAAAGCTGATTTTTTGCTAGAGATTTTTGATATATAAATCCATAAAAATAAAAAAGCCCCTTTTAAAAAGAGGCTTTTGACGTTATCTATTCAGTTTAAGCTGAAAATGGATGACGTAAAATAATGGTTTCTGCACGATCTGGACCTGTAGAAACAATATCAATTGGGCATTCAATTAACTGCTCAAGACGTTTTACATAAGCTAACGCATTTGCAGGAAGTTGATCAATTTGAGTTAAGCCTACTGTAGACTCACTCCAACCTGGCATTGTTTCATAGATTGGTTTTAAGCTTTCAAATGAAATTGCATCAGAAGAACCTGCACAACCTGAATCCACATCTTCATAGCCTACACAGATCTTGATTTCTTCTAAACCATCTAATACATCCAGCTTAGTCAAGCAAATACCAGACAATGAGTTCACTTCAACTGAACGACGTAGGATTTCAGCATCGAACCAGCCACAACGACGTTGACGACCTGTAGATGCACCAAATTCGTGACCCACAGTACCTAAATGACGACCAATCGCATCACCTGTATCTGTAGCAGCATCGTAATGCAACTCAGTTGGGAATGGACCAGCGCCTACACGTGTTGTATATGCTTTAGTAATACCTAATACATAATCTAAATGTAATGGCCCCATACCAGAACCAGAACTTACGCCACCAGCGGTTGTATTCGAACTTGTTACAAACGGATAAGTACCATGATCGATGTCAAGTAACGAACCTTGAGCACCTTCAAACATAATTGACTTACCTTCTTTGCGGTAATCATGTAACACTTTGGTCACGTCAATCACTAATGGTGCAAGCACTTCACGCCATTGATTACAAAGCTCAAGTACATCTTCAAACTTCACTTCATCAACACCATAGAATTGAGAAAGTTGGAAGTTATGAAGCTCTAGCATTTCCTTAAGTTTTTCTTCAAGTAATGCGCCACCACGAATCAAATCAGCTACACGTACAGCACGACGTGCAACTTTATCTTCATAAGCTGGACCAATGCCACGACCTGTTGTACCAATTTTGGCATTACCACGTTTTTTCTCACGTGCTTGGTCTAGTGCAATATGGTTAGGCAAAATCAAAGGACAGTTTGGTGAAATACGTAAACGCTCTTTAACAGGTACGCCTTCCGCTTCCAAAATTGCCATTTCTTTGATTAATGCTTCAGGAGAAAGAACAACACCATTCCCGATTAAGCATAATACGTTTTCACGTAAAATACCTGATGGAATGAGGTGTAATACAGTCTTCTTACCACCGACTACAAGTGTGTGACCTGCATTGTGTCCACCTTGATAGCGTACGACCGCAGCCGCCTGATCTGTGAGCAGGTCGACGATCTTACCTTTACCCTCGTCGCCCCATTGGGTACCCAGTACCACAACATTTTTGCCCATAATAGCCTCATTACATCATGCTGTTAAAATTGGAAGCTAAGCTTTTTAAACTTAGCAATTAAATTTTTTCAATGATCCATTGCCCATTTTGCAACACCATTTGATGCGTCGCATAAGGCACTGAACTTAACTCATCATTACCCAACAACTGCACTACACTTAAACCTTGAGTACGTGCATCAGCAATTGCATTCAATAAATCTTGTTGATTGCCTTTAGGAGCGACAACTGTTTCAATTTCAGTAAATTGTGTAGCACCCAAAGCATATAAATCACAACTAAAACCTGTTGCTGGACGAGCACGACCAAAGTGCTCACCAATACCATCATAACGCCCACCCTGAGCAAGTGGCGCAGCGCGATTAGGCGCATAAATGGCATACATCAAACCCGTATGATAGTGGTAACTACGCAGCTCAATAACATCTATACCAATATCAAGACTAGACCAGCGAGATCTTATTTCTGCAAAAGTTGTTCTCAATGCATCAAACGCATTTTTAAAATCAACATCATTTAAAACATCTGGACTTAAATGTGCTTGCAAAGCTTCTAGATCGCTCGCATAACGACCTAATGCATAAAAATCAGTACCCATTGGCAAGTCTTGAGTAAATTCTTCTAATTCTGGTAAAGCCTTACGCTGATATAAATCAGACAGCTGATTTTCAGTATTTTTATTTAAACCAGCGCGCTTAACCAGACTACGGAATAAACCAACATGACCTAAGTCTAGGTGAACGCCTTGTAAACTATCTGTTTTTTCCAACAAACCAAGCATAACATCAATCATTTCAACATCAGCTTCGATGCTGTCATGACCATATAGCTCCGCACCCAACTGGAGTGGAGCGCGTGTTGCATTAAAGTTTTGCGGTTTTGTATGAAGGACTGTACCTGCATAGCAATAACGAGCTACACCTTCAATTGGTCGAACATGCGCATCAATACGTGCAACTTGCGGTGTCATATCCGCTCGCACACCAAGCAAACGACCTGAAAGTTGATCAATAACTTTAAATGTAACCAAATCTAAATCTTGATTTGATTCTGAAAGTGAAGATAACGATTCGATGTATTCAATAAATGGTGTATATACCAATTGATAACCGCGAACTGCAAGAAAATCTAATGCTTGTCTACGCAAAGCTTCAACAACTTGCGCTTGTTCGGGCAATACATCTGCTACCCCGTCAGGGAGCAACCATGTCTCTGAAATGGTCATGTTCAAACCTAAAATCTGTTCAATGTGGAGGCATCCACACAAAAAGCAACCACATAAAAAAATCGGGTGAATGCCCGATTCAGCGTAGTGTAACATGAAGATTTATATGATGCACCTGAGAATTTTAGTAAATCCCGCATAAAAATAGGCAACCAAAATGGTTGCCTAAAATCAATTCCAAGTTTTTTAGATTTGATTATGCTGGGCTATACTCGTACTTCACATCATAGGTAACATTAAAACCGTTTGCATTTACTGTCGCATTGATATTACCTACCGTACCATTAAAGCTACAGCTATTAATCTTAAACTGACCATTTGGTAATTGTGCTGTGACATCATTAGAACCACAGAATTCATTTTGATTAGCTGGTTTTGGAACATTCTTCACTGTTACTGTTGCACCTTGCCCCATCACAGAAGTTGTAACATTCAAATTATAATTTCCTGAAGGAATATTTGGATTATTTCCTAGATCAATAACGACATTTAGACCTGCTGTATCAACACTATAATTCCATGCAAAGTTTTGCCCATTGACGACATACTGCACATTACAAGTATATGTGCTACCAATACCCGTACATTTACTATTCAAACCATTAATCTTAACTTGATCCAGAACCTTGTCCAGACCAGTAGAATCTGCATTAAACGCAGTTTTAAAAATGTTTGGATAACCTTTACTCGTATCTATATTTGCATCAAATACGGTCTTTAAGTTCGCAACAACTTCTTTTGCGGCTTTATCAATAGCAGCATTTATTTCATCACTAGTACTGTCTTTAGCCAGTTTTGCCCAATTGGTATAAATTTCTGCCAATGAGTTGTAATCACGTTTTTCATCAGCTTTGTTGGCAGCCAAAATTGCCTGTGTGGTTAATTGGGTTACATTCACATTACCAGCAGCCGAAGCATAAGAATATAGGGTAACTTGGGATTCACCAGTACCTTTAGTTGCCTTTAATAAATAAGGTGCTCCCTTTTCAACATCGATACTGAATTTACCATCTGCCCCCGCAACAACTGATTTAGTTGTGCCATTTTTATTGACCACTTCAATATTCGCACCAGCCAGAGCAGCTCCAGTTGCAACAGTCCCTGTCAATTTTTCAGTCGTTGTTTGCTGTTGCCCACCATTATTGTTATTTGAACTATTATCATCATTACAACCTGTGACCATTACAATCGCACTAAATAAGGCTGAGCAGATTGCTGTACGTTTTAAAACTATTTTTTTCATTATCAATTATCCTTATGTGTTTAGTGATCAATGCTTTGTGAAGCACGATTTATAATAAGCAACAGCCAAAACACACTTCAAGTTAGTTTTCAGTCAAAATAATAATTAAAAAATATTTAACCATCCAACAAAAATTAATCATTGTTTTGCATAAATTTTACAATTCTATATAGAGTCTTTTCTTGTTTTAAATTTGTATCAAAATATTTAACAAAAACAGTTGTTTATATATACTGATTTGTCAATCCCCTATTCAAGGGGGACAACTTTAGGGCATATTTTTCCCATTTTTAACAACCACTTCCAAAACATTGACCAGCTCAACATTTTGTTTTTCTAATGCAGCAATATTGGCAACAGTTTTATCTAACACTTCTTGCTGTACATGCATTTTCTTAGCGAGATCCTGCATAATTTCCAAACTTTTTTTTAGATGCAACTCTAAATGCACTACTTTTTCTTCTAATTGCGCAACATAAATATCTTGGCTTTGTACATTTGACGTTTTAAATTGAAACCAAAATAAAAAAGCAACAGCCATCAATAAAACAATCAGAAAACCCCAAATCAACATCAATGTCATAATTTCATCCCCAAATTTTCTTTTTAATATATGATCTGTTTAATTACAAAAAGATTCACACAAATCAAGTAGTCGATTCGCATATCCCCACTCATTATCATACCATGCAAACACTTTAGCTTGATGACCCACCACCATGGTTTGAGTTAAATCGACGATTAAAGAATAGGGCGAATGATTAAAATCACTTGAAACCAAATCTTCATCTGTCACTTGCATGATCTGCGCATAATCATATTGAGCTGCTTTACTCAAAACCTCATTGACTTTGTGTACTGTAATTGGTGAATGCGAAACAAAAGTTAAATCAATTGCTGCGACATTAATGGTCGGTACACGAATCGAATAACCATCAATTCGACCTTCCATTTTTGGCATGACTTGTTTTAATGCCCCTAATGCACTTGATGTGGTTGGAATAATATTTTGTCCTGAAGCTCGCGCACGACGTAAATCTCGATGTGCATGGTCTAATACCGATTGATCTGCTGTGACTGCATGGATTTCTGTCATTAAAGCGGTATCAATGCCAAAGGCATCATCAATGATTTTGACCAACGGAACCAAGGCCTGAGTAGTGCAAGATACACTCGAAATAATTTGATCAGTTACTTTCACATCATGGTGATTGACACCATAGACAATTGCAGCATCGACCGAATCAAAAGGTGCAGCCCCAATAATCACGCGCTTTGCCCCTGCTTCGACATGCCGAGTTGCATCAGCACGTGAACGGAATAGACCTGTACATTCCAACACCACATCTATTTTTAAATCTGCCCAAAGGAGTAATTCAGGTTGAGCCTGTTTAAATACCTGTAATTTTAATTGTCGTTGATGGGACTGAATATTTAAAAATATCTGTTCATTTTCAATCTGAATTTCAACTTGACCTGCAAAACGTCCATGCGTGGTATCGTATTTAAACAGATGTACCAAAGTCTGCACATCGGCAATGTCGTTGATAGCAACGATATCAAATTGAAATTGTTTTGGACTCTCAAACCACGCACGTAATACATTTCGACCAATTCGACCAAATCCATTGATAGCGATACGTTGCATGCAGAGCCCTTTCATCAAAACATCATCTTTTCTATGCTATATGGTAAAACATGAACAGCGCTATTGAATATAGATTTTTAGCTTAAACACAGTTTTATATGATATTGCTTGTAAAATCGTTGGTTGGGATCATATTTTCCGTTATAATTTAGCACTTTTAAAAATTATGGACGCTTGGTTGTGAGTACTCGTTTTATGACATCCGCTGAAATCCGTGAAGCATTTTTGCGTTACTTTGAATCGCAAGGGCATACACGTGTTGCTTCGAGTTCTCTCGTTCCTGCCAACGACCCAACTTTACTGTTTACCAATGCTGGTATGAACCAGTTTAAAGATTGTTTCTTAGGTTTAGAAAAGCGTGATTATGTTCGTGCTGTTTCATCTCAAAAATGTGTACGTGCAGGCGGCAAACACAATGACCTCGACAATGTAGGTTATACCGCACGTCATCACACTTTCTTTGAAATGTTAGGTAACTTTTCTTTCGGTGATTATTTTAAAGAAAATGCACTGAAATTTGCTTGGGAATTTTTAACCAGCGAACAATGGTTAGGCTTACCGAAAGATCGTTTATATGTCACGGTTTATCATACCGATGATGAAGCATTTGATATCTGGAACAAAGAAATCGGAATCGATGCTGAACGTATCATTCGTATTGGCGATAACAAAGGCGGAAAATACGCATCTGATAATTTCTGGGCAATGGGTGATACAGGTCCTTGTGGTCCGTGTTCTGAAATCTTCTATGATCATGGCGATCATATCTGGGGTGGTTTACCAGGCTCACCTGAAGAAGATGGCGACCGTTTCATCGAAATCTGGAACAACGTTTTCATGCAGTTTAACCGTACTGCGGATGGTGTCATGCACCCTCTTCCAGCACCATCTGTAGATACAGGTATGGGCTTGGAGCGTATTTCTGCGGTTCTACAACATGTCAATTCAAACTATGAAATTGACCTGTTCCAACACTTATTAAAAGCAGCCGCTGAAGTCATTGGTTTGGATACCACTGCAATTGAAGCTGAAGCAAAAGCTCAAAATAAACCAGTTGAATACCCAGCTTCTTTAAAAGTGATTGCAGATCATGCACGTTCATGCTCATTCTTGATTGCTGACGGTGTTAATCCTTCAAATGAAGGTCGTGGTTATGTGTTACGTCGTATCATTCGTCGTGCAGTGCGTCATGGTAACAAGCTCGGTGCGACTGGTTCATTCTTCTACAAGATGTTGCAACCGCTAATTGAAGTCATGGGTGAAGCATACCCTGAACTTGCAGCACAACAGGCACGCATTGAAGCGCAACTGCTGAAAGAAGAAGAGCAATTTGCGAAAACACTTGAACAAGGCTTGAAATTACTTGAAGGTGAATTGGCTCAGCTAAAAGGCAATGTGATTGCTGGTGAAACTGTATTTAAACTTTACGATACTTACGGTTTCCCGACTGACTTAACTGCTGATATCGCGCGTGAACGTGATCTTACAATTGACGAAGCTGGCTTCGAAGTTGAAATGGCTGCACAACGTCAACGTGCACGTGATGCTGGTAAGTTTGCAGTTGATTATAACAACATTGTAAAAGTTGAAGGCGAAACTCAATTTGACGGTTATGATGCAACTCAAGGTCAAGGTCAAATTGTTGCGATCTATAAAGATGGTGTTCAAGTTGATGAAATCAACGAAGGCGATGAAGCACTGATCGTATTGAACCAAACCCCTTTCTATGCAGAAAGTGGTGGTCAGATTGGTGACACTGGTATTTTCAAAAACGATACCGGTATCTTTGAAGTTCAAGATACCAAAAAATCTGGTGGTGCTTTTGTACACCAAGGTATCGTGACTATGGGTAGCCTCAAAGCAACTCAAAATGTTGAAGCAACGGTTAAAGCAGATATTCGTGCAGCAACAGCACGCAACCACTCTGCAACTCACCTTCTACATGCCGCTTTACGTCAAATTCTGGGTGAACATGTTCAACAGAAAGGTTCTTTGGTTGCAAGTGATATTTTACGTTTTGACTTTGCCAATGACCAACCTGTTTCATTTGAACAATTACAACAGATTGAGCGTTTGGTCAATGCTGAAGTGATTGCCAATACGACAGTAAGCACTGAATTACTTGATATTGAATCAGCGAAAGCCAAAGGCGCAATGATGCTTTTTGGTGAAAAGTATGGCGAAGAAGTTCGCGTACTTTCTATGGGTTCTATTATTGAAGAGAAAAACTTCTCGATCGAACTGTGTGGTGGTATTCATGTTAAGCGCACAGGTGATATTGGTTTATTCAAAATCACTTCTGAAGGTGGTGTAGCAGCTGGTGTTCGCCGTATTGAAGCCGTAACGGGTACCAAAGCACTTGAAGTTGTTCAAAAAGCTGAAGCTGATATTCAGACGATCAATGCTTTATTGAAAGCGCAAAAAGATCAAACTGTAGAAAAAGTTGAATCAATTGTTGAAACAGCATCAAGTCTGCAAAAGCAAATTGAACAATTGAATCAAAAATTAGCCAGCTTCCAAGCAGCTGATTTATTAGACCAAGTTAAAGAAATCGCTGGTCGTCAAACGTTAATCACAACCGTAAAAGGTTTAGATGCAAAGTCATTACGCAATTTGCATGACAGTGTAAAATCAAAATTGGAAGATGCAGTCATTATTTTAGCTGGCGTTGAAGGCGATAAAGTGAGTTTAATCGCGTCCGTCGCTAAACAATATGCTGCAAATCTAAAAGCGGGTGACATCATCAAACACTTGGCTCAAGAGCTAGGTGGTAAAGGTGGTGGTAAACCTGACTTAGCACAAGGTGGCGCGCCACTAAACGAGAAGTTTGATCAAGTTTTTGCAGCATTGCCTGCTTGGCTTGAGCAATAATAACAACTTCACTTTTGTGTAACTGACCCTGATGCCTCTCAGGGTCATGGCTTATATGGAACAACTATGGCATTAATCGTTCAAAAATATGGCGGTACCTCTATGGGTACTCCTGAGCGCATTTTAAATGTTGCTCATCGTGTCAAGCGTTGGCATGATCACGGTCACAAAGTGGTCGTGGTTGTATCGGCAATGAGTGGTGAAACTAACCGCTTACTTGCGCTTGCTAAAGCCATTACTAGCACCCCTAACCCACGTGAACTTGATCAAATGGTGTCTACGGGTGAGCAAGTAACGATTTCCATGTTAGCTATGGCACTGAATTCTATTGGTGTAGAAGCTAAATCATACACTGGACGTCAAGTTGGTATTAAAACTGACAGCGCGTTTACCAAAGCGCGTATCGAATCTATTGATACCGATGTCATGACAGCTGATTTAGATGCTGGTCGTGTGATTGTTGTCGCAGGTTTCCAAGGCTTTGATGCTGAAGGAAATATTACAACATTAGGTCGTGGCGGCTCAGATACCTCTGGTGTAGCACTTGCAGCTGCCTTAAAAGCAGATGAATGCCAAATTTACACAGATGTGGATGGTGTTTATACCACTGATCCTCGTGTTGCACCTAAAGCGAAAAAAGTTGACCGTATCTCTTTTGAAGAAATGCTTGAAATGGCATCTTTAGGTTCAAAAGTTTTACAAATTCGTTCGGTTGAATTCGCAGGCAAATATCAAGTTCCATTACGTGTATTATCAAGCTTTGATAATGACAATGACGGCGCATTTGATGAAGATTTCAAACAAAACGTAGGCACATTAATCACGACTGAGGCAGAAGACGACATGGAACAACCAATTATTGCAGGCATTGCATTTAACCGTGACGAAGCAAAATTAACGATTTTGGGTGTTCCAGATGAACCGGGCATTGCCTCTAAAATCTTATCCCCGATTAGTGATGCTAACATTGAAGTGGATATGATTATCCAAAATGTTGAAGAAGATGGTACTACTGATTTTACCTTTACTGTAAATCGCAATGATCTTGCTAAAGCTAAAGCAATCTTGGACCAAACAGCAAGCAGCATTGAAGGCTGTGAAGTTGTCACTCGCGATGACATCGTAAAAGTGTCTATTGTGGGTGTAGGTATGCGCTCACATGCTGGTGTAGCAAGCAAAATGTTTACAGCTCTTGCAGATGAAAGCATTAATATCCTCATGATTTCTACTTCAGAAATTAAGATTTCTGTCATCATTGAAGAAAACTACTTAGAGCTTGCTGTACGTTGCCTACATACTGCTTTTGGTTTAGACCGTGAACATGGCGAAAGCAGTGCACGTGCTTAATTCATAGCACAATAAACATATTTACTTTCAAGTAACTGGTAAAAAATACAGAGCCACTATAGTTTTTATTACAGTGGCTCTGTTATATTAAGTTGTGAGGTTTTTCAGAAGAACTCGACAGAACTTACGAAAAAAAGCTGTTTTTTACATATTTCTGTTAAAATTTTCTGTATATTAAGGCTGTGCTTTCAAATAATGAATTCCCTGTCGCAAGTTTAAGCGTTTAGCAAGGAGATAAACATGCTGATTCTGACCCGTCGTGTCGGAGAAACATTAATGATTGGGGATCAAGTCAGTGTTACTGTGCTTGGCGTAAAAGGTAATCAGGTGCGTATTGGTGTAAATGCTCCAAAAGAAGTTTCCGTGCATCGTGAGGAAATTTACCAACGTATCCAACATGAACGTGCTATGCATGAGCATTTACAACATCTTGATCAAGATTATCAACTTTCTTTTGAAGAAGATAATAACGATTTCACTCGACATAATAACTTCAATCGTTAATGTACAGAATTCTTCTCTAACAATTAAAGCGACTAATTATTAGTCGCTTTAATTGTTTATGGAGACTCATTTATATATTTTTAAACCCAGTGCTTTTTTTACTGGCGCATAACTACGACGATGTTGATCAATCACGCCATACGCTGCAATTGCTTCAAAATGCGCTTTGGTTGGATAGCCTTTATGTTTTGCAAAACCGTAATTAGGATACTGCTGATCTAGTTCATGCATTTGACGGTCACGTGTTACTTTAGCCAAGATACTTGCTGCGCTAATCTCCGCATGACTTGCATCCCCACCAACAATCGCCTCACACAATATTTCAATTCCTTTCGGAATTTGGTTGCCATCAACAATCACTTTTTCAGGCTGAATGTTTAAGGTATCTACAGCACGACGCATGGCTAAAAAAGTTGCCTGTAAAATATTAATTTCGTCAATTTCTGAGTGGGAAGCTTCTGCAATTGACCAAGCTAAGGCTTTCTCTTGAATTTCTAAGAAAAGTTTTTCACGTTTCTTTTCAGTTAATTTTTTAGAATCATTTAAACCATCAATCGGATTATTGGGATCTAAAATTACCGCAGCAGCAACAACTGAACCGACCAAAGGCCCACGCCCTGCCTCATCTACACCAGCAACAAACATGATATTACTCACAAAGATTAGCTGCTTCAGAGCAACTAATTACAACTTATTTAAACTGTTCTATTTTATCACTTCTGATACGCAAGCGTTCATCGTTTTTGCGACAGCAACGCCTGTTAATGCTGTTCTAGCTTTTGAACCAACTGCCGCTAAAGCAAGCTCTGATGGAGATAATACAGTAGGTGCATTTTTACCAACACATTTACAAATTTGCTTTTTCTTCTGTTGTTTTTGGTTCTTGGTCATTAATTTACTTGCAACTTTCTAAGCCGCGAAATCATCGATATCATGAGTACACTTGGTTTGTGCTGCACATTGTATTGCTGACGTACCCATTTTCAGTTTAGTTGGTTCAGCACTTTGTGCGTCAACACCTGCAAATAAGGTAAAGAAAGAGAAAAGAATAAAAAAATTGTTCTTATTCATACAAAACCTATTCTAAACGTAGGTATTTTTACAATTTAATCATATAAGTCTATTAACACGATCTCCAATTACAAGACCATATCAATTTCATCTAAAAAAGCAGAACCAAGTCAAACTTAGCTCTGCTTAGCGTATTTCATCAGAATTATTTCTTCAACACTTCTGCGACACAGGCATTTACTGTTTTAGAAACAACTTGATTTACAATCGTTGCACGCGCTGTAGGATCAATCGCAGCTGTGGCCAATTCAACAGTCGTTACACTATTTGGTGCTTTTTCACTAACACATCCACATACATTCGTTTGAATGTTTTCACGTTGCTCAGATGTCATTAAACGTGTCGCTGTTTTCCATGCTGGTAATGTATTGATCTCATTAATACATTTTGCATTCACAGCAATTTTTAATGCAGCCATACCTAGCTGCTGAGATGTTGTTGCAGTGGAATTATTAGTATTTGGCGCAACACACCCATTTAAAGCAAATAACATAGGTACGATAAAGAATAATTTTTTCACGAACTCAAACCTGTATCCAAAATTTTAGCACGCGTATTGTGCCTAAAGGATGACTTGAAAGAAATGACTGTGTAGATTCTTTACATAATATAACAATCAAGTTGCATTTTACTTACTGCTCTACACGTAAAACGCTCTGTTACATATACACTGTATATGAAGAAAAATGAGCTATTTAAAATCGTAAAACTCATATTCACCGCTAGGATGTTGCGATGTCAACCTCAGCACAATATTACACTCGCACAGCGCAAATTTTACACTGGCTGATGGCGGCTATTTTTATCACAGCTTGGCTGATCGGCTTTTACAGTGGGAATTTTCTCAGCTATGACGTTGATGGAAGCTTCAAAGGCAATGTTATTACACTACATAAAAATATAGCCACCACCATTATCTTTCTGGTTGTGATTCGAATTTTTTGGCGTTATACCCACCCAGTCCCTAAACTACCAAACACCATGTCACCTATGATGAAGACTTTGGCTCATATCGGCCATTTCTTACTGTATCTCATGCTACTTGCGCTACCAATTACCGGCTGTTTATTTAGCTGGAGTGCTGGACATCCAGCTCCTGTTTTATATTTATTTGAAATTCCTCGCCTAGTTCAAGATAATTTTGACCTGCTTGAAATAGTGAAACCATTACACATTTATCTTTCTTGGTTTGCAGGTTTACTTATTGTTGGTCATGCTTTAGCAGCAATAAAACATCACATCATTGATAAAGATAATGTCTTATTGAGTATGTTGCGCCAACCTAAATAAATCCTGACACATAAAAAAACCGCTTAACGCGGTTTTTTACATTTAAATCTTTTTTACTTCTGCAATCCATTTCTGTTTCTCATCATCAGAAATAAAGGATGCCTCAAAAGAGTTAATTGCAAGTTGCTTAAGCTCATCATTCGATAAATCTAGAGCCTGCTGAATTGCTACAAAGTTATCATTCATATAACCACCGAAATATGAAGGATCATCCGAGTTTACAGTAACATGCACACCTTTTTGTAATAAACGGCGGATGTTATGCTCACCCATGTCATTGACAACACAAAGCTTTAAATTACTTAAAGGGCAAACTGTTAATGGCATTTTTTCTGCGATTAAACGTACCATTAACTGCTCATCTTCTTCTGAGCGAACACCATGATCAATACGGTTTACTTTGAGTAAATCCAAAGCTTCCCAGATATATTCTGGGGGGCCTTCTTCACCTGCATGTGCCACAATCAAGAAACCTGCTTCACGTGCTTTAGCAAAAACACGTTCAAATTTCGAAGGAGGATGCCCTACTTCGCTTGAATCTAAACCAATTGCAATAATGTCATCTTTAAATGGCAAGGCTTGCTCAAGTGTTTCAAATGCTTTTTCTTCACTTAAATGACGCAAAAAGCACATGATCAATTGAGAACTAATCCCTAATTTTTCTTGAGCATCTTTACAAGCACGCTTTAAACCTGCCAGTACCGTTGCAAATTCAACCCCACGCTCAGTATGTGTTTGTGGGTCGAAGAACATCTCTGTATGCACGACACGATCTTCAGCACATTTCTCGAAATATGCCCAAGCTAGATCATAAAAATCTTGTTCATGCACCAGCACGTTCGCACCAGCATAATAGATATCAAGAAATGATTGAAGATTATGGAAGTTGTAGGCTTGCTTTATTTCCTCAACTGATTGATACGGAATCTGAATCTGATTACGCTGTGCAATTGCAAACATCAGTTCTGGTTCAAAAGTCCCTTCAATATGCACATGCAATTCGGCTTTGGGTAAAGCACGAATCAGCTCGATTTGATTCATATTAACTCCACGTTTAAATAAAAAAGGGTGTTGCCTGTTCGGTACACCCTCTAAAGGTTTTATCAATAACTTTTAAATGGCTCAACCACCAAATGCAATAAATTTAAATACCCACAGTGCAGCAATAATCCAAACCATGTAAGGAACTGTTTTTGCTTTGCCTGTAAATAATTTGACTAATGCATAACTAATAAAGCCCATTGCAATACCATCCGCAATTGAATACGTAAATGGCATAAATACAATCGTTAAAAATGCAGGTACTGCTTCTGTAATATCATCCCAATCAATATGTGTGATTCCTTGAATCATCAACACACCGATAAATAATAATGCAGGAGCTGTTGCAAAACTTGGAACAGATTGAGCTAATGGTGCCAAGAATAAGCAGCCAATAAATAAGAATGCAACGACAACGGCAGTCAAACCTGTACGACCACCCGCAGCAACGCCAGAGGCAGATTCGATATAAGGTGTGGTTGAAGATGTACCTAATGCTGCACCTGCAACAATTGCTGTTGAATCAGCAAACAACGCTTTCTTCAAACGAGGTAACTTACCATCTTGTAGTAAACCTGCACGGTGCGATACACCAACCAAAGTCCCTGTACTATCAAATAAATCGACAATAAAGAAGACAAAAATCACACCAACCATACTTGCCGTAAATAAACCTTCAAAGTCCATTTGCATAAAGGTGGGTGCAATCGATGGAATTTGTCCCACAACACCTTTAAATTCATTTAAGCCTAAAGCTGTCGCTATTCCAGTCACAGCAAGAATACTAATGATGATCGCACCACGAACTTTTAACTGGTGTAAAACCACAATCATTAAAAAGCCAAATAAAGCCAGTAAAACCGTAGGTTGCTTGATATTTCCCAGACCAACTAAAGTCGCTGGATTGTCTACAATGATGCCTGCATTTTTAAGCGCAATGAGGGCAAGAAATAAACCAATACCCCCGCCAATCGCAAATTTAAGCGACATAGGAATGGCATTGACAATCGCTTCACGAATTTTAAAAAAGCTGATTGCCAAAAAGATTAAACCTGATACAAAAACAGCCGCAAGCGCCGTCTGCCAAGGTACACCCATGCCTAAACAGACCGAATAGGTAAAGTAGGCATTTAGGCCCATCCCCGGTGCAAGTGCGATTGGATAATTGGCAACAATCCCCATTACCAAGCAACCAATAGCAGCAGCTAAACAGGTTGCAACAAACACGGCACCATGATCCATTCCAGTTTCGGAAAGAATAAGTGGGTTTACAATAATGATGTAACACATCGTCAAAAATGTAGTTACACCCGCTAGAACTTCTGTTCTGAAGTTGGTTTTGTTCTCACTTAATTTAAATAAGCGTTCTAAAACACCAACCGAAGCATTAGGCGTTGTCATAACATCGCACCTGTTAAAATCTGAGATCTTAGGAATTGAAATCTATACACTTGCATTTCAATCTTTTTTGAATTTGCGAAATGGCATACACAACGACAAAGCAATCTCTATGCCAGCCGAATGCTTGTGACACCAACAAGATGTATAAATCTGACCCGCTATCAAAATGTAAAAAGCTGCATAACAAGATGCAGCTTTTTATTCAATGGTAAATATTTTAACAGATTTTAAGCAAAACTTGATGGCTTCAAATCAAAAAAAAGCCTAGTTATCATACATTCTAGAAAGACACATACACTGAATTGCAATAATTATTGATTAATATCAATGACTATTGATCGTTCTTATACGATGGCAAATGTGTATGCTTGGTATAATTAGGATTATTCTGGATCATATGCAAACTGTGTTCCGCATCATTTACAATTTTCGTAAGCTCTTGGCGTCTTTTATCTTGGGCATCTACATATGCAGCGTAACCTAAAACAACAATCGAACAAACAACAAGCAATGGAAGGAATTTCTTCATTATTATCTCTATTGTATGCTTTTCTTGAATATTAACAATAATAAACAAAAAAGAGAATTAATTAACATTAAATAATCAAAAATTAGAAATAATTCACAATTATATGATTGTTTATGAATTGATTTTGTATATTTTTCATCCAAATAAATCTTAAATTATTTATATTCTTAATGCAATTGCATTTTATATAATTCAATTAGATAGCTTGAAATTTAAGCATTTTTTATAACATTTGTTAAAATTAAAGATGGATTATTATCAAAAATCAAATAAAAAAGCGTCTTTAGTTTAACTAAAGACGCTTTTACTCATATGCGATCTAAACAAGTTTAAAACTGATAATTCAATCGAACTAGAACATTACGTGGTGTTCTAGGCATTGACTCTGAGCGCCAATAGTCTTTATTGGTTAGGTTATTTACAGCAAGCGTAACGTTCCAAGGATCAGCGCTATAACCAATTGCAGCATCTAAACGCGTGAATCCTTGAAAATCGATAGGCGTATTATCTAAATTGCCATTGGAATATATCTTCGCATCACCAACATAAGTTGCGCCAATTTCACCATAGATCTTCTCGACTGGTAAATAGCGTATAAATAAGTTTCCAGTATGGCGTGGAGTATTATTGAGTACTTTACCAACATTGGCCGCTTTATTGTCTTTAGAAATCTCTGTATTCATATAACTATAGCCTCCCCGTACAAACAAGTTATCTAAAGCACGTCCAATAAAGCTAAACTCTATCCCTTTAGATTGATGCTGGACCCTTCAATATTTCAATACGCTCAATATTGGCAGTACTACGGCGAACTTGACCACTTTCACGGACACCATCACGATAGATATCGCCAGTATCTGCATTAAATCCACGGAAGTTGATGCCATCACCACGCATGTCATAGCTCGTTGATATCCCTGGTGTTCCCTGTAACATGACACTTAAATCATTTGCACCATAGATTTTATATTTCTGAACATCAATCGTATCAATCGTTTGAGGAATATCTTTTTTCTTTAGCCCATTTCGAGTCACGCTGGCTTGTTCATAATCAATATAGCTTTTAATTGGATCAAGCTCGCTCATTGCTTCAATTTTAATCGTTGGCATAACCGCAGTCTGAGTATTGTTCTCGTTGGCAAATAGGTACTGCGCTTGTAAGAGCATTAAGCTTAATGCACTAAATCTAAAAATAGGCTTGTGAGAGAGCGTAACATATCGAGATGTCATAAGAATTCCAAACAAAAAATCAGACAAATATTAAGTAAAACTTAAAATATAAAAAACAATACAATATTAATGAAAATAATTCTTATTTTTACCATATTTTACATAAATTCTTTTATCTCAGCTTATTTAGCAGTCAATTTTTATAAAATAATGCTCTTTAATAGCGCATAAATAATTAAAAAATATTTTTTAAATCTGAGGCTTATTTAAGCTAAATTCCATTTTTCTACACAATTTTACATTAGGCTACACACAAAATAATTTGATCTTTCTTTTGGGGTACTTGAATGAAATATCCACTCTATTCTGGGAAATTGAGTGTACTTAGCTCGGCATTACTGAGTATCAGCACTTCAGTTTTCGCCGCTGATAGCAACATAACAACACCTACAGAACCAGCAACGCAGGTTTTACCTACCCTATCGTTTAAAGCATCGGCAGAGCCACAGAAACCAAAAGATGATGATATAAGTGCTGTACCTAAAACCATTATCACCCGTGATGAAATGCTACAGTACGGCGATCAATCCGTGATGGATGCATTACGTAGAGCTGCTGGATTTCAACTTCCGACACCTGGACAAGGTCCACGCGGTGGTGGTGGCGCTTCTGGAATGCGTTTCCGTGGTGGAGCTGGTCCAACATTCCTTATCAATGGTGAACCTGTGCAAGGTGGACCACGTGGTGGGATGTCTATTATTGACACGATTACCCCTGAAATGATTGAACGAATTGAAGTCGTGAAGCAGCCAAGTGTTGCTCAAGCGTCTGTTGCGTCATCAGCTGTTATCAACATTATTTTGAAAGAACCTCTCGATAGTCGCATCAGTGGCTCGATAAAAGTAGGTTATGGTAAGTATGAGGATTCTGAGAAACAATCAAAGAGCGAACAAAAAATCAGCCTACAAGCTGACGGTCGTGAAAATCAATGGTCATATAGTATTTCTGCAAATCAAATGTGGGTTGATAACACATCTCTAACCAAAACAGAAACATCAGCGGGTACACGTGAACAATCGCGCACGGTCAATCGAAGCATGCAAATGTTCTCACCACGCTTGCAATACGATCTCGATGATCAACAAAAATTGATTGCCGAATTATTCTATCGCAACATCAAAATGGATGGTTATTCAGCCAATCAAACGCAAGATGATAAAAATGATAGCATTCGTCTAAATACACGTTATGAACGAAAAGACAAAGACTTAAGCGATAAGATTCGGCTATCCGTTGAACGTCAAACCGAAACTCAACTCACCCGTTCACCTCAAAATACCATTTATACCGATGAAACCATTCATGAATATGGCCTCGCTTATGATGGGATGCGTAAATTAGATCCGACTCGTCAAATCAAATTTGGTGTTGATACACGGAGTAGTAATTTAGACAGTAATGTGAGCAATCGTTTAGATGAGCAACGTTATGCTTTATATGCCGAGGGAAGCTGGCGTTTTACAGATCGACAAACCATTACGTTGGGCGCGCGCCAAGAATGGTTAAATCGCTCTGGTCTAGTTGATTATCAGGACCAACATCTTAGCCCTGTACTTGCTTATCGTTTTGATCTAACCGAACAATGGTCGATTCAAACCAACCTGAGCCAAGCATTTAACAGTCCAAAAACTGATCGTCTCATTCCGAATGTCACTGTTTCTACAGATAGCGATGCTGGTTCATTGAATAATCCTGATCGCGGCGGTAATCCTGACTTAAAACCAGAGAAAACAAGCGCTGTAGAATCAACTCTGGCATATGACTCAGCGAATGGTGGTATGAGTTTAACTGCATATCATCGCGAAATTAAAGATTACATCGAAAAGGTGATTGCGCTTGAAGGGTCACGTTATGTTGAACGCCCACAAAACCAAAATCAAGCAACGACCTATGGTGTTGAACTTTCTGGACGTTATGCGCTGAAACAAACGGATGCAGGTCATTCATTTATGCTGAATGGGCAAATATCAACGATTCGTGCAAAAGTTGAAGATGAACAGCACAATGAGCGTTTAGTCAGCGATGTTGCCCCGTATAATGCAAGTGCTGGGTTATCTTATAACTTTAAGCCTTGGCAGCTTTCTACCAGTATGAATCTAAGTTATACACCTGAATTTACGCGTGGTTTAGATGGTCAACCTTATGATCGAACCACCAATCAACGTTTTGGATTAGACCTCAGTGCAACCAAGCGTTTCACTGGTGGCTGGGCGGCAAGTTTAAATCTCAACAATCTACTCAGTACAGATTATAAAGAACGACTGACCAATCAATCTGACGGTAGTTTATATCAAGCAAGAACAAATCAAGGTATAGCGAGTTTCCAATTCTCTGTTGAGAAAAAGTTCTAACTTTACTGCCTAGGCTAAATTGATTCATCATTAACAAAAGCCAGTTATGAAAATAGCTGGTTTTTTTAGATTTCAAAATAGATATTAAAAATCTAACTATGAAAATTTTCGATATTGGGAATGCTATGATCTTCATCCTACTTTCATCAGTGCTTAGAGGATAATATGAGAGCCGAACTCAAAGCCAAAATCCTACAGGTCTGCGATGAAAAAATTGCAAAAAAAGGCAGTAACGTCGGACTTTCTTTCTATGCCTTTTTTGCCAATAAAAATGATGATCCTAAACACTTAATGGAAGCTGCCCCATTGGTGAATCATTGAACATCGACTTGATCATTTTGAAAAAGCTGACAAAATCAAAGCACTGGTACTAGCCCAATCTGACAACTGATCGATAGACTTAATACACATCGCATTGATAACGCTGTTGCTGCTTAAGCTGTTCTACCTGTTCATACCCTAGAATCTCTTTTAGAACTTGATCAACACCGCTCGCCATGCCTTGTAAACTACCACAGACATATATCGCTGCGCCTTGTGCAATCCATGCTTGTAATTGAACTGATTGTGTTCTTAGACAATCTTGCACATAGACTTTTTCAGCCTGATCACGTGAAAAAGCATAATCCACATACTCCAGAAAACCATGCTGCTGCCAATAGCGAATCTCTGTTTGGTACAAATGATCAAACTGCTGCTGTCTTTCACCAAAAATCAACCAATTCCGTCTATATCCCCAATGCTCACGTTGGCGTAAATGTGCAACTAGACCTGCGATTCCCGTACCATTGCCAATTAAAATCAGTGGTCGATCATCATGAACTAAGTGAAAACTTGGATTATGACGTATGTTGGCTTGCAGCGATTGGTCTTGCTCCAACCCCACTGTCAACCAACCTGAGCCTAGTCCTAAACCTGATTCAGTCTGTTGCTGTCTCACCACCAATTCAATTAAACCATTTTCAGGTAAGCTTGCAATCGAATACTCACGCTGAGCTAAGGATTCAAATTGTGTAATCCATTCAGCAAATGAAAGTGATGCGCGAGGTGGTAATTTTCTTAAATTTAAGCGGCGCAGTTGAGGTATGAAATCCACTGCATCTTCTTGCTGTTGTGCTACTAAAAAATTCTGAATATCAATCGTATTGTTTTCACATTGAATTTCTAAAATATCGCCTGATGACCAAACCAAATCTTGTTCAGGAATTAATTGGATTTTATAAATTGCTTCCCCAATACTGCCTCTATTCAAGCATTGGCGATGAGCAAACTTTAATTCTACATGCTCTTTTTCAATAGATAGCGCTGAAAATTGAGTGCTGGTTAACTGCTCCAAGCCAAGCAACCATTGTTCTAAATCACGACTATTGAGCTGATCCACACAAACTATTGGAAATAGAGCTTGAGCTTGTTGCTTCAATAACCATTGTTCTAGTGTTTTCCCAAACTGACAAAAATTCGAGTAACGTTGATCACCCAATGCAAGCACTGAAAATAACAAATGCGATAAATCTAAAGATTGGGACAGAATTTTATGGACAAAGGACTGGGCTGCATCAGGTGCATCCCCTTCTCCATAGGTACTCACCACCCATAAAATACGTTGATGTTGCGTTAAATCAGTAATACTCAGTTCTTGAATATTTCGAATTGCAGTGCGATGATCAATTAAACGCAATTGTTCAGCGGTGTGATTTGCCCAAGATTCAGCATGCCCCGATTGACTTGCATACACCACTAAATAAGCAGGATGATCTTGATTCGTTTTTTGCTTCGCATGACCTTGTTGCCATAATAACCAAACAATTATAAAAAGATGTAGACTCAATAATATTGCCAATATCACAATAATCGTCAGTACAGCTTGAGTCATCCTTTCACCCTTAAATGGCAGACCAAATGAGCAAAATAATTGCCGATAAACTACATGCCGTTAAAAGCAGATGTGTCACTAAACGGGTTTTAATGGTCAGGAACAGAATATAACCTGCCAAAGATAATAAAATAATGATGATCGCACTAATATCAATTAACCAATGCCAAGCTGTTCCAACGTTTTTGCCACGATGCAAATCATTCAATAATGAAACAGCGGTGGCTGGTTTCTGCGTTATCTCAACATCACCATTGTCGAGCAACACCCATAAGTCTGTTGAACCTGCTGGGCTTTCGAGACGAATCATGATCTCACCGTCTAGCACTTCACTACTTTTATAACGACCAATCAAAGGCTGTTTCGAACGAACGTATTCCACAATACTTTGGCTTGGATTCTCTTGTTTTTGCAGAGACGCAACCAGTGTTGGCGGTAAAGTGAATGTGGTGGTTTGCTCTTCATTTTTTGATTTAAACCAATCAGGATTATTGAGAAATAAACCTGTAGCAGCAAAGAAGATCAAAACGATAAAGGCAAAGGCAGAAAGCCAACCATGCACATAACGTGCATGGCGGTAAAAATCACAGCGTTGATACAAGGGACTAGCCTCATAAATGGAGTGATGCTAGAAATTAAGCACCACGTTGGAAATTCAATTTAACTGTACCAATTTCTGCTTGAGCGGGCAGCGTTTGTGTTGCAGCTTTTGGTGTGACATTCAATTCAATGGTTTGATAAGAATGATCACCATGCTCACGCGAGGTTTCAATATGGATAATATATTTACCTGCATTCACTATTTTACCCGCTTCGTCTTTACCATCCCAAGCCAACTTATACTGTCCTGGTTGACGTGAAGGTTTTGCAACAGCATCTAAGTTTGGCATTTGACGACCATATCGACGCCACCAAACATAGTTAGAGTTAATCCACTTCTCATCTTTACCCCAGACAGCCAGTGTACGCACAATCTTTTTATCGCTATCTGTAACCCAAACTGACACATAAGGTGCACGGTAGTTATCTACTGCGATTTTTGGAATATTCACCTCTAACTGAGCTTGGTAGCCTTTTGGCCAAGCTGTTGCTGCGCCATTCGCCGCAACATGACGCATTAGAGCAGGTTGATTGGCATCTAATAATGATGACCAGCCTGAACTTTGATAACGTGTGCCGTCAGTTGCAACAAGTTGAGCTTCATAACCGACGAGTTGTTCAATCAGTTGCATCCCTTCATGCGCAGGCATTGCGGTTAATGCTGTTGCTAAAGCATCTGAATCAGCAGCACATTGTCCAACCACAACACATTGTTCAACGTTTTGAATCGGTTGTCCTGTATGTGGATTTAACAAATGTGATTGATCTGCGAACCCACGATAGCCTTGACCACTAAAAGCTACAGCTTGATCTTTCAGGTTGAGTACCTGAGTTGGTGCAACATTATCAAAACGTTCATTCGAGTCTTGTACACCAACTTTCCAACCCGCTTGTTGAGGTGATTGCCCCCATACACGCATATCGCCACCAATATCGATCAGAATACCTTGTAAATGTGGCACTGCTTGTTTAGCTGCTAACAAAGCACGGTCAATCACATAGCCTTTAGCGTAAGCATCAGGGACGATTTTAATAGCTGATGCTGTTTTAATTTGCTTGGTTACAGGATTCAGTTCAATACTTTGCGTCTGTAACTGTCGCAATAAAGATTCTTGAGTATTGTCATCCAAGCGTTGGACTTGATTGCTATTTTCCCATAATTGGATCAATTGCCCCAAACGTGCATCAAAACCGCCACACGTTGCAATGCGCCACTGTTCACAGGCTGCGACAACATCATAAAGCTCAGATGAAGCCGAAATTTGCTGCTCACGATTTAATTGGCTGATTTCACTATCAGCACGCCAAACTGAAAGAATCTGATCAAGTCGAGCAATTTCTGTCTGAATCGCTTGTAATGCCTTTTCTGCATCTTGTTGCTGAGATGTAGTGACTACAACATCTAAAGATGTGCCTAACACATGATCTTGATGAAAACGATAACTTGGTAATTGGATTGGCGCGGATAATTGATGTGCATCTTTTATATTTATACTTAGTTCATCTGCTTGAGTCGCAGTAAATGGGGACATCAAAACTGTTAACGCAGCCATCAACGGAGATAAACGAAAAATTATCTGTATTGGACGAAAAATTTGTTGAGTTGATGACATACGGGGATTCCATTTTCCAAGATTTACTTAAAATCTACTGGTCGCTCAATTAAAGTAATGCTCTTCTTCTATCTCAATACTTAACTTAGACTACGATATAATTTGATCAAATTTTTCAATAAAATCAATAATATTAATCTGCATAAAAACTTAAGTTAAAAGAGAAGAATAACTTTTTAATCATCAACTTAGTTTTTGAACATGACGATTAAAAATTTATCGAAATAATATTGCAATTGATACTCGTTATCAAGTAGATTGTGGCAAATCTTTTGCATTTTTGTATATTTCTCTTTTAAGGAATTTTTCATGCGTCATTTGATTACGACTGGATTACTCGCGCTGTTACCAACGTTGAGTTTTGCTCATACTGCCAGCCCATTTTTACTGCCTGAAGTCTTCGATAGCAAATCTGACAGTGTGAGCTTTCAAAGTGGTATTACAGTAGAAAAATTCTTTGTCGCAAGTAGAAATTTTAAAACCAGCTATCAAGTCACAACGCCTGAAGGTAAAACTGAATCTTTCAATGCAGCAGCTGAACTCAAAAAGTTTAATATCGCTGAATTCAATTTAACCAATGATGGTACCTATCGCATTCGCACAAAAGAAGCGACTGGTAATCCAACCAAATATGCTCAAGTTGATGGGCGTTGGTTACGTGTTCGTCCATCACGACCTGCAAATGCTGCACCTATGCAACCTCAAGCAAATGCTGAACAAAAAGCACCTCAGCAAGCAAGCCAACCACCACGTTTTGTGACAGAGGATCAAATCACGGCTAATGCAAAAACACTTCAAACAACAAACTATTATCTTGCTGAAAGCTTTGTGACAAAAGGCAAACCAAGCCCAATTCCACAAGTTGAAAATAAAGGTTTTGAATTTAAGTTTTTAACACACCCAAATGAATTATTTGCTGGTGAATCACTTAAAGCACAAGTTTTAATGGATGGCAAAGCTGTTCCTAACTTAGAAGTTGATGTCTTTAAAGGTGCGAGCAGCTATCAACCCAATGCTAAACGTGAACAACCGCACGTGAAAACCAATGCAAAAGGTGAAGTCGAGATTAAATTTAGCGAAGCAGGCATTTATTTAATTACCGCGACTTATCCAGAAGCGAATAGTGACAATACCAAACCACCTGTTGCTCAAAGCTACACCTATAGCGTTACCGTTGAAGTGACGGAGTAAGCCATTCAGGCACTTACATTTACATTTTTTGTAAGTGCCTTTGATTTTCCTGTCTGATTACAAGCAATTCAAATTTCTGCTTTGACTGACTTACCAGTTTAATGCGAACTTGTTTTAGACAACAAATTCAGGACCAGAACGCCACTCATAATCAATGCAATGCCAACAATTCCCCAGACATCCAGTTTCTGGTCAAATACAATCCAAGCTACAGTCGTAATGAGGACAATCCCGACACCCGACCATACCGCATAAGCAATACCAACGGGAATTGTTTTCAATGTGAGAGATAAACAATAAAATGCAATCATATAACCGAGTACAACAACAATAGATGCAATCGGCTTTGTAAACCCTTCACTACTTTTTAAAGCAGAAGTAGCAATCACCTCAGCAACAATTGCGATAAATAAAATGAGCCAATTCTTCATTCAATTTCCCATAGATAAATGGTTAAGAACAAAATTAAAAAAATACCCTCTTATAAAAAGAGGGTATTTTTAACACGTAACTTTATACAAGAATTATGCTGATTTCTTCGCCATATTGTTTTTACGAATGGTGATCATCAATAATTGTACTGCTGCGGGAGTCACACCTGGGATACGACTCGCTTGTGCCAAAGTTTCTGGACGAACTGTTTTTAACTTCAAGGTGATTTCACGTGACAAACCTGAAATCCCATCATATTCAAAATCAGCAGGAATTCGGGTTTCTTCTAGACGTTTCAATTGTGCAACATCTTCATGTTGACGGTTGATATAACCTTCGTATTTCACCGCAATTTCGATTTGCTCACCCACTTGCTCTGAAACTTCAGAACCCGTTAATTCTGCAATTTGACTGAAATTGATATTTGGACGTTTCAATAAATCAATCGCACTACATTCTTTACTAAGATCAGCACCCGTCATTTCAACGAATTTTTTACCCATTGGATTATTTGGCGCAGCCCATAAATGTTGTAAACGAGAAGTTTCGCGCTCAACTGCTTCCATTTTTTCGCTATATGCAGCCCAACGCTCATCATCCACTAAGCCAAGCTCACGACCAATGGATGTTAAACGTTGATCAGCATTGTCTTCACGTAACATCAAACGGTATTCCGCACGTGAGGTAAACATACGGTACGGCTCTTTAGTTCCAAGTGTAATCAAATCGTCAACCAATACGCCCATATAAGCTTGATCACGTTTTGGTGTCCATTCCTCTTGTTCCCAAGCACGGCGTGCAGCATTCAAACCAGCAAGCAAGCCCTGTGCACCCGCTTCTTCATAACCTGTCGTACCGTTGATTTGACCCGCAAAGTACAGATTTTGAATCGCTTTGGTTTCAAGTGTAAATTTCAATGCTTGTGGATTGAAATAGTCATATTCAATCGCATAGCCTGGACGCAAGATATGCGCATTTTCCATACCACGGATCGAACGAACTAAATTGAACTGTACGTCAAATGGTAAAGAAGTCGAAATTCCGTTTGGATAAAGTTCATGGGTATCCAAGCCTTCTGGCTCCAAGAACACTTGATGTGAATCTTTATCAGCAAAACGGTGAATTTTATCTTCAATTGATGGACAATAACGCGGGCCTACGCCTTCAATTACACCCGTATACATAGGTGAACGATCTAGACCACCACGAATAATTTCATGGGTTTTTTCGCTTGTATGGGTAATATAGCAATTCACCTGTTCAGGATGCATAGATGCATCACCCATAAATGACATTACAGGCGATGGGAAATCACCTGGCTGCGGCGTCATAACAGAGAAATCAACTGTACGGGCATCAATACGCGGTGGTGTACCTGTTTTTAAACGACCTACTGGCAATTTAAGTTCACGCAAACGATGAGCTAATGCAATTGACGGTGGATCGCCCGCACGACCACCACTTGAGTTTTGTAGACCAACGTGGATCACACCGCCCAAGAAAGTACCTGTCGTCAATACCACAGTTTTGGTATCAAAACGGATGCCCATTTGGGTTACAACGCCTTTAACGGTATCGCCTTCAACAATCAAATCATCCGCAGCTTGTTGGAAAATATCTAGATTCGCTTGATTTTCTAAAGTATAACGAATTGCAGCTTTATAACGAACACGGTCAGCCTGTGCACGTGTTGCACGAACAGCCGCACCTTTACGAGAGTTTAGAATACGGAACTGAATACCACCTTTATCCGCAGCAAGTGCCATTGCACCACCGAGTGCATCAATCTCGCGGACAAGGTGTGATTTACCAATACCACCGATTGCAGGGTTACAGCTCATCTGCCCCAAAGTTTCAATATTATGCGTCAACAATAATGTTTGTCTTCCCATACGAGCAGCAGCAAGCGCCGCTTCCGTACCAGCGTGACCGCCACCAATTACGATAACGTCGTAAACTTTAGGATAGTGCATAGTGGTAAATGTGTATTCAAAAAATGACAGAGTATTATACAGGATTTTTCATATTAAGTTGACAAAAACCGTCAATATTCTTATTCACTAGAAATCAATGGTCTGTATACAAAACACACAAAAAGAAACCTTCTGTTGCATTTTTCTCCAATGGTTAACAAAGCGCCACACAATCATTAACCTGATCACCACTGTTTTAGTGAATGAATTTCTTATTCTAGTTAATGCATAAAATACTTTAGGAAAATGATATGAACAAAAAGCTTTTAATTTCATCGTTTCTTTGTAGCCTATGTTTAGCTGTAACTGCACAGGTAAATGCTAAATCGACTGTTGATGCTCAAACTCAAAAGTATCAACAAGTTTGTAAAAGCAAAAAACAAGGTGATATGGTTTCTTTTGCTTATAAAGGTGTTGTTTATAACGGTACATGTGAACCGAATGAAGCTGGAAAACTAGCATTCCAGCCACCGATGCCTGCTAACAACGCGACACCTGAAACTCAAAGCAAAATTTCAGAAACTCAGTCCGCACCTCGTCCAGTAAGTTCAGTCCAAACACCATAGACTTATCAAATAGGAAAATTATAAATATTTAAAATGATAAAAGAATGTGACCTAAGCACATTCTTTTATCCTATTTGATGTGATCAACACACTAAATTCAAAAAAAAGATCTTAAAATTGTAATCTGCCTATTTTATAATCCCTTTAGACTAGCTGAATCTATTACAATAACCCCAAATACATTTACTTAGGTTTTCCTGTGAACTGGCTACAAATTCATATTACCGTTGATCAAGATCAAGTTGAGCTTACTGAAACACTGCTTCTCTCTCTAGGTGCTGTGAGTGTGACTTTGGATGATGCTGAAGATCAGGCACTTCTTGAACCATTACCGGGTGAAACGCCACTATGGAATAAAGTTATTGTTACTGGAATTTATCAACAAGAAGAAGATGATCCTATCGATGTTGATACCTTAGAAGCTTTCCTCAAGGCGCAGCTTCCTAACGTTCCGATGCGTCATGAATATTTAGAAAATCAAGTATGGGAACGCGCATGGATGGACTATTACGAACCAATCCAAATTGGCGAGAAATACTGGATCGTACCTGAGTGGTTAGAACCACCTGAAGCTGATGCAACAAATATTAAACTTGATCCAGGTCTTGCTTTTGGTACAGGTAACCATGCAAGCACTTTCTTGTGCCTACAGTGGTTGGGTAAAACCGACGTAAAAGATAAAATCGTCATTGACTATGGCTGTGGTTCGGGCATTTTAGGCGTTGCAGCTTTATTGCTTGGTGCTAAAAAAGTTTATGCCACTGATATCGATCCTCAAGCAGTATTGGCTACAAAACAAAATGCAGAATTAAATGGTGTACTTGAGCGTCTTTATGTAGGATTACCTGAAGAGTTTGAGCAAGAATTCAAACAACAACAAGCGGATATACTTGTCGCGAATATTTTAGCGGCACCGCTCATGGCACTTGCGCCTGAATTCTCAACTTTATTGAAAAATGAGGGTGAATTCGCACTTGCTGGTGTAATCGAAGAGCAAGTTGCTGATGTTTCTAGTGTTTATTCTGAATTTTTTGATATATTACAAATCGAAAAACGTGAAGAGAACTGGTGTCGCATCTCAGGAAAACGTAAAACAACAATTTGAGAAATTTGTTCCTTATGAGTGAAAAACAAACCCGCTGCCCTAAATGCTCAACCGTGTATAAAGTAAGCCTTTCACAACTTAGCGTTGCACAGGGCATGGTTTGTTGCCCAAAATGTATCATTAATTTTAATGCTTTAACGAATCTAATAGATTCTGAAACCGCTGACACGACCTTAACACCACCAAATCGTTCATTATTTTCTTCGATTCAACCCGATAGTTCTTTTGCTGAGAAGCAAATGCAAATTTTGAGTATTTTTGATCAGAAAATTGAAAACTCAAATATTGATTTATTGACTTATTTAAATAATTTAAATTACTTTAATACTGAACCTGTTACGGCATTGCCTAATTTGAACTTATCAGAAGATAACTTATTAATCCTCCATGAACAAAATCATAAACAACATGGCTGGCTTTATTACACATTGTGGGGATTAGGCAATATTGCATTAATTTTAGTTTTTGCTTTTCAGATTTTATGGTTCAATCCAAAACTCATGCATGATAGTCCAGCATTGAATCAAATCTTTAACTATGCTTGCAGTGTAGTAACGTGCAAAATAAAGAATGAACAGTATAAATTTCTTAGTTTTGAAAAAGTAAAAATTAAACGTGTAGGAAAAGATGAAACAAGCTTCACGGGTGTATTAGTAAACCGTCACAAAGATAGTCTTGTGATCCCCTCTATTAAAGTGATTCTAAAAGAAAATGGAGAAATCATCACCGATATCACGCTAAAGCCACAGGATTATTTAGTGGATAGTTTAAAAAGCATCCAAAGAATCCCAACGAATAGCCCTTTTAGATTCGAATTTATAGTGCCAAAGAGTAAAAATAGCTTCGATGATTATAGTTTAGAAATTGTACAGCCTTAAAAGCGTAGAAAAATGACAAAAAAATAAAAAAAAGTGCAGTTAATTTGCTCACTTTTTCGCAGACAGTGGTATGATACGCGCCACGAATGCTTAACCCACTTACTCCTCGTTATTTATAGACAATAAAATCGTTAAACGAACTGTGCTTCTAACACATAAGCGCATTGTTGGTTTTTTTGTTTTTGAAAGTAGGCTGTAACAAATATTTAACTATTGTTACGCTTATTTTTTACACAAATCGAGGATTTGTGGCAAGCTAATAGTCCCTTTGTTTTAGAGTCACTGTTTTAGGATCTAAAACAGGACTCAGTAATTTAGACCACATTTATATATCACTTTATCCAAGTGGTATTTTGATTTTTCGGATTAACACGCATGAATAGCAAATCTCCTATTTTTACGGCTCAATCTGATGTCGCTCTTCGTATCCATGTAGATCGCGCAGTTCGTCATTATTTTGCACAATTGCAAGGTGAGCAACCATCTCAAGTTTATGACATGGTTTTAGCAGAAATGGAGAAACCTCTTTTATCTGTGGTCTTAGAATACACTCGTGGCAATCAAACGCGCGCTGCTGAGATTTTAGGCCTTAACCGCGGAACTTTACGTAAAAAGTTAAAAGCTCACGGTTTAATGAGTGAATAATTGATAAAATGCTCACGTTCTCGTGGGCATTTTTTTTGCCTTTTATTTTTAATCTGTAGACTTCAAACTGTTGACTAGAATCATGACTATCAAACGTGCTTTAATCTCTGTTTCCGACAAAACTGGAATCGTTGAATTTGCTCAAAACCTTGCTGGATTAGGGGTAGAAATCTTATCTACGGGTGGTACATACAAGTTGCTTAAAGACAACAATATCGCTGTAGTAGAAGTTTCTGAACATACAGGTTTTCCTGAAATGATGGATGGTCGTGTTAAGACACTACATCCAAAAATTCATGGTGGTATCTTGGCACGTCGCGGTCTAGACGAAGCTGTGATGCAAGAACACGATATCGATGCAATTGATCTTGTGGTAGTAAACCTTTATCCATTTGCTGAAACAGTTGCTAAACCAAATTGCTCACTTGCAGATGCGATTGAGAACATCGACATTGGTGGTCCAACAATGGTGCGTTCAGCAGCAAAGAACCATGCTTCTGTGGGTATTATTGTAAATGCTTCTGACTATGATTTAGTTGTTGCTGAATTAAAAGATCATGGTGCACTTTCTTACGAGACTCGTTTCGACTTAGCGGTAAAAGCGTTTGAGCACACAGCACAATATGATGGCATGATTGCATCTTATCTTGGTGCTCGTGTTGGCAAAGCTGAAGGTGAAGCAGATTTATTCCCTCGCACGTTCAATACCCAACTTAATAAAGCTCAAGATTTGCGTTATGGTGAGAACCCTCATCAAAATGCAGCATTCTATGTTGAAGCAAATGCTACAGAAGCATCAGTTTCAACTGCGAAACAATTACAAGGCAAAGAATTGTCTTATAACAATATTGCAGATACAGATGCAGCACTTGAATGCGTAAAATCATTTGCAAAACCTGCTTGTGTCATCGTTAAACATGCAAATCCATGTGGTGTTGCAGTTTCATTAGATGGTATCCAAGCGGCTTATGATCTTGCTTATGCAACTGATCCTGAATCTGCATTTGGTGGCATCATTGCATTCAACCGTGAATTAGACGTTGCAACTGCACAGGCCATTGTGGATCGCCAATTTGTTGAAGTGATTATTGCACCAAGTATTGCTGAAGGCGTACTTGAAGTTACTGGCGCGAAAAAGAATGTACGCGTGTTAGTCTGTGGTGAACTTCCTGCAATCGATGCACGTGCGCCGCAACTTGATTATAAACGTGTCAATGGTGGTTTGTTAGTTCAAGATCAAGACTTAGGCATGATCACTAAAGATGATCTTAAAGTTGTGACTAAACGAGCGCCAACTGAACAAGAAATTGATGACATGATTTTTGCTTGGAAAGTTGCAAAATATGTGAAATCAAACGCAATTGTTTATGCCAAAAACCGTCAAACAATTGGTGTAGGTGCAGGTCAAATGAGCCGCGTGAACTCTGCTCGTATTGCTGCGATCAAAGCTGAACATGCAGGTTTAATTGTTGAAGGTGCAGTTATGGCATCAGATGCATTCTTCCCATTCCGTGATGGTATTGATAACGCTGCAAAAGCTGGTATCAAATGTATCATCCAACCTGGTGGTTCTATGCGCGACGAAGAAACGATTGCTGCAGCAGATGAAGCTGGTATTGCAATGGTCTTCACTGGTATGCGCCACTTCCGTCACTAATAGATTTAAAAAATCCCTCTTGCGATGTTTTAGTTGCATCTCAAGGGGGAATTTTCTATTTTTAGTGGATGTACTTGAGATACTTAAAAAGGAAATAAATTAATAATGAATATTTTAGTTTTGGGTAGCGGTGGCCGTGAACATGCACTTGCATGGAAAATCGCACAAGATGCACAAGTGACTAAAGTTTTTGTTGCGCCAGGCAATGCTGGTACTGCAACTGAAGACAAATGTGAAAACGTTGAACTTGATATTTTAGATAATCCAGCAATTATTGCTTTTGCCAAAGGAAATGATGTTGCTTTAGTGATCGTAGGACCTGAAGCTCCATTAGTAAATGGTGTTGTGGATGCTGCACGCGAAGCTGGTCTAAAAATTTGGGGTCCAACTCAATACGCAGCTCAGCTTGAAGGTTCAAAAGCATTCGCTAAACATTTCTTAAAACGTCATAACATTCCAACTGCTTTTTATGATGTATTTACTGAAGTGGATGCGGCTAAGGCTTATGTCGAGCAGAATGGCGCCCCTATTGTAATTAAAGCTGATGGTTTAGCTGCAGGTAAAGGCGTTATCGTTGCGATGACTAACCAAGAAGCTTTTGATGCCATTGATGATATGTTAGCGGGCAACAAATTCGGTGATGCTGGATCACGTGTTGTGATTGAACAATTCCTCGAAGGTGAAGAAGCAAGCTTCATTTGCATGATCGACGGTAAAAACATTTTACCGATGGCAACTTCACAAGACCATAAGCGTATTTTTGAAGGTGACCAAGGTCCAAATACGGGTGGTATGGGTGCGTACTCTCCTGCTCCAGTTGTTACACCGGAAGTATTTGAACGCGTAATGAACGAAGTTATGCGTCCTACTGTTGATGGTATGGCAGCAGATGGTCATGTTTATACTGGTTTCTTGTATGCTGGTTTGATGATTGATGAACAAGGTCAACCACGTGTGATCGAGTTTAACTGTCGTTTTGGTGATCCTGAAACTCAACCAATCATGATGCGTTTAAAATCATCTTTAGTTGATTTAGTAGAAGCTGGTATTGCTGGTAACTTGCCAAGTGAAGCCGAATGGGATGATCGCAAATCAATCGGCATTGTACTTGCAGCTGAAGGATATCCTGAAACTGTACGCAAAGGTGATGTGATATCAGGAATTGGTCAATCTCCAGAAGATACAAAAATTTTCCATGCAGGTACTGCAACGACTGAAGATGGTCATGTGATTACTGCAGGCGGTCGCGTGCTTTGCGTGACTGCGCTTGGAGACACCGTTCTAGAAGCTCAAATCAATGCACTAGAAGTATGTGGTCAAGTGACATTTGCAGGTATGCAGTATCGTAGTGATATTGGTTATCGCGCAATTGCACGTGAAAAAGCAGAATAAGCTTTGGTTAATTAACAAAAGCCTTCTTCGGAAGGCTTTTTTATTCTTTAATTAGCATAAAAATCATTTCCTTATTCATTATTTAAATATTAAATTCAGAAAAATATATATCACTAATTCAATAAAATCTGACATTTCCACCATTAGAAAAAACTACAAAAGTATCATTTATTTACTTTTACCAAAATTAAACTATTTTTCTAATAATCATATATTTATACCCACAAGTACAAAATAGAACACTATAACAGAACCCAAATTATTGTTATGATTGCCAAAATTTTCGGCGAGTACTTTTAGTTTTATACATATTCTTTTATATATGAATAAGAATATGAAATTTAACTCGAAAAGTATCAGCTAATCTCGATTTGATATGAAAATTATTGAACCAGTATGCTTAAGTCAAATCCTTAAGATCAACGTTCTTGATTTTCTGTTGTTGCAAATAATCCGATCAGTCGCCTGTTCATAACACTAAATTTTGAACCGACTCACCTCTTTGTAACAAGAACCATATAGCTCTTTAGTAATGCATTAGCGGATTATTTACTAAGCATTATTCCGATTAGGATTTACACATGAAAAAGCTAATTAGTCTTTTTTTAAGTGTGTCTGTGTTATTACTTGCAGCGTGCAGTAAGCAACCTGACACCAAAGCAGAACAAAAAAATGAAGCGGGTGGATTACAAACCGTTGTAATGGCATCAACAGGTTCAGATGCTGATATTTGGCGTTTTATTGCGACCTTGCCAGAAACTAAAGCTGCTGGTATCAAGCTTGAAGTGAAAAACTTTACAGACTATGTAGCTATGAATACAGCTGTAGCAAATAAAGAAGTTGATGTGAATGCATTCCAATCATATGCTTACCTTGTTGCTTTCAATGCTTCAAATCAAGATAAGATTGCACCAGTTTCAACGACGTACTTAGAGCCTATGGGCATCTACTCAAGCAAAGTCAAAAAGGTCGAAGAGTTTGCTGAAGGTGCTTCTATCGCGATTCCAAACGATGCAGCAAACGAAGCTCGTGCGTTATTGTTATTACAAAGTGCTGGTTTGATCAAATTAAAAGCTGACTTTGATCCAGCAAAAGGCACACCAAGCGATATTATCGAAAATACGAAAAAACTCGATATTAAACCAATTCAAATGGCAACTGCTGTACGTGTTAAAGATGAAGTTGATGCGATTGTATTGGGGAATACCCTTGCAATGGAAGGCGGTTTAAATGTTCTAAAAGATTCTATCTTTTATGAACCAATTGACCAAAGCACGAAGCTGAATGTCAACATTTTAGCTGTAGCTGATTCAAGAAAAAATGATCCTGTATTACAAAAGCTAGGAACTCTTTATCACACAGAAGCGGTGAAAAAATATGTTCAAGAACATTTTGCTGGTACGAAAGTTGACGTGAATAAACCTGTTAGTTATCTCACAGAAACAAATTCGTAATATAATCTGTATAGGAAACAGGCAAATCACTTTGCCTGTTTTTTTCATTTTTGCTTAGTATTGACGATATGATCCAATTTAAAAATATTTCAAAGCATTACCAGCTAAAAGGTCAAACGATCAACGCTCTGGATCAAATTAATTTAGAGATTCCAGAAGGCAGTATATTTGGCATTATTGGGTATAGTGGTGCGGGGAAAAGTACGCTAATACGTTTGATTAATCTGCTTGAACGCCCTACTCAAGGTCAAGTCATTATCAATCAGACTGATTTTACGGCTTTAGATGCCCGTAGCCTTCGTCAAGAACGTGCAAATATTGGCATGATCTTCCAGCATTTCAATTTATTACAGACCAAGACGGTATCTGAAAATATCGAGATGCCACTAAAATTACTGGGTCATAGCAAAGTTGAACGTGAAAAGCGTTTGAATGAGCTGTTAGACTTTATTGATCTAAAACATAAAAAAGATGCATATCCAGATGAGTTGTCTGGCGGTCAAAAGCAACGCGTGGGTATTGCACGTGCACTTGCCAATCATCCTAAAATCCTGCTTTGCGATGAGGCAACTTCCGCTCTAGATCCTCAAACCACAAAATCAGTACTAGCATTATTAAAGAAGATTAATAAAGAGCAGAATATTACGATTGTTATGGTGACCCATGAAATGGATGTAATTGAATCTGTTTGCGATTATGTTGCGGTCATGGAAGCGGGCAAAGTGATTGAAACTGGTCCAACTTTAGATATTTTCAGTCAGCCTCAACATCCCACAACCAAAACCTTTATTCAGACTGTTTTACAACAGCAATTGCCGATTAATATTTTAGATAATTTAGAACATCAAAATCACAATAGTATCTATAGCTTGCAATTTCTCGGCACATCAGCCCAAGAAACTGTTATTCAAGCCGTCATTAAAAAATTCGATATCAGCTTAAATATTCTTTTTGCAAACATGACTGAAATTAATGGCACTGTAATCGGACAAATGTTTATTCAACTTTTGGGCGATCAACTCATCATTCAGGAAGCAATCAAATTTCTTGAGGGTCAAGGTGTAAAAGTTGAGCAATCAGGAGTCAGTCAATGAGAGATTTAATTGTACAGTGGCTCACTGAAGTGACAGCTCCTTTTTGGAAAAGTGCTTTAACAATCGACCAGTTTGTTACAGCATTGCAAGAAACATTTCAAATGGTTTTCTTCGCTTTATTGTTCGGCTGCATTTGGGGATTCATTCAAGGCATAACTTTAGTTGTTACGCGTACAGGTGGTATTTTACAGAATAAAGCAATTTACTATGCCATAAACCCCATCGTAAACGCACTCCGCTCTTTGCCCTTTATTATATTACTGATTGCTGTTATCCCTTTGACTAAACTGTTAGTCGGTACATCAATTGGGACATGGGCTGCGATTGTGCCTCTAACGATTTATGTAGGACCATATTTAGGTCGTCTCATCGAAACATCTTTGCTTGAAGTTAACGAAGGGATTGTTGAATCTGCACAAGCAATGGGAGCTTCGCCTTGGCAAATTATTTTCAAGTTTATCATTCCTGAAGCACGTAGCTCCCTTATCCTTAACTTAACCACTGGCACAATTTCTTTAATTGGCGCAACGGCGATGGCAGGTGCAGTTGGTGCGGGCGGTATTGGTGATTTAGCGATTTCATACGGCTATCAACGCTTTGATACTAGTGTGGTCATCTTAACCGTGATCGTGCTATTGCTTTTAGTTCAATTCGTTCAATCTTTTGGTGACTGGTTAGCAAAATTACGCTAATCACAGCAACAGACAAAGCTCTCATTTTGAGGGCTTTTTTTTCTACCTTTCTATTTTAAGGAAAGTAAATTTCATTTGCAGCTTTGAATGTGTTGACATGTAAAGGCACTAAATCATCCAGTTGTTGATACCCACCCGCCAAGACAAACAGTAATGGAATTTTCATTTTTTTTGCCATTTCAAAAACTAAGTGATCTCGCTCATATAACAGCTCAGTGGTCAACCATTTCGATCCATATTTATCATGTTGATGGCAGTCCATACCTGCCTGATAAATAATGAGGTCAGCCTCCCAACGTGAAGCATATTGAAATGCCTCAAAAATCGCTTCCCGATATAAATCAAAGTTGCCCTGCTTGGGATGAATATAACGGGTCAGGCTACGCTCCCCTGCCTTGCAACCAAAACGAATCCCAAAAATTCCGAAATTGACCAGATTGGTGAGTCTATTGGTAAATATTGCCGTTCCATCTCCGCCATGCTGATCACAGTCCAGCACAAAGATACGTTTTTCAGGATTTTGTTTAGCAACCAGAGCCAAACCATTAAAGGTACAATATGCCGCACCAGACTCATAACTAGCATGATGAAAACCCTGTGCGATATTGGCCGCAATCCCCTCTTTAAAGGAAATATCAGCGCCAAGCAACTGCCCCGCTTGCACCGACAGGATGGCATCCCGTAATTGCTCATTCCAAGGTTTAAAGCCCTGTATGGTTGCAAATGCGGACTCACCTGCCAGAAAGGCCTCCACATACTGCGGATTATGGAGTTTCTTTAAAATTTCAACATCAATCAAACCTGGATCAATCAGTTCAACCATTTTATGCTTACGCAACACATCCGCAACTGCGGTGAGTTTTTCCATGCTATTGGTATGCGTTTGGGCATAATAGCGTGGAGAGTAACAAGCTTTTAGCATGGATGCCCTACATAAATTTGATCTTTTGCAATCTCAATCAGTTGACTTAGTTCCGTCGTATCAGGTCTAAATAATCCATTATCTACCTGTTGTTTAAAATGATATCCAAACGCACGTGCACGGTTTTTTGGCGAAACAGCCAGTGTCGTTAATCGTAAAAACCAAAAACCATTCATTTGAGCAATTGGGATCACATATCCTTTATATTGTTTATTAGGCTTCTTTTCCAGCGCATCGACTTCATAACTTGCAGAGAACAGACTTCCTGCCGGTAAGCGCACCCCATTCATCATCAATGGAACCAGACTGATACAAGAGTGATTATCCCCCATATTCAGTTTCTCCATCATAATGGGTAAACCGTTATCATCCACGAAAATATTAATTTCACCTTGTCTCAATAAACGATGATGTGCAATTCGCAAGAAAAATTTTTCTGCCATCGGACACGAGCCAACTTTCGGCTTTTCCTCTAGAGAATGACACTCAATCATTTCAATTTGATCAATTGTTTGTGGAAGAATAATATCTGCAAGTAATTGGCAAATTAAAATGCTTTCTTCAAGCACTGCATATTGATGGATTTTTCTAAGCTTCGCTTGAAAATCAACTTCTTGTTGCAAATTCTGAGTAAATGTATCTTGTGAATTAGAACGTTCTAAATATTGTTGCACATCAATATTTAGATCCAAATTACGCCAAGTTTCCAACACTAAACCATATGAAGAACTTTGATTTAAAATGTTTTTCAATCCTTTAACCTCGTAGTCTTCAAAAATACGAAAATCTTGGAATCCCAACATATCACGTGGCTGTGAAACAAATTCAGCAATCACACGAGTGGCTTGAGTATAACCACAACCGCGACGTTCTGTTTGATGACTAAAATGCTCATTCAACATTTCTGTGAGTTTGGAAGACAAAGGATATAAATATTTTTTGAAGATAACGACAATCTCATGATCTACCAAATCAGTCATAATGCTCTCACTGTATTCTTATGATTTATTTTTCATTTCATCTTTAAATGTGTTACTTCGTTAAATATTGTTAAATCTAATTTTTAAACTATGTTAGCTTTAATTAAGTATTTTCACACCACCAAAGATGAATATAAACCATTAATTTATCAAAATTTTATATCATATTTATAGAAAAAGTATAACTTGTCAACCTGAAAAATACCTGATGATTGAAGCTGTCATAATATGTCCTAAAAAGTCAACATTCTGTATCAATTCTTACGTAAGCTTTTGCACTCTTATACATTTACACTTAAACTAACTGTGATTTGATTATTCAAATACTCTATTCATCAATAACCACATAAATCAGAGATTTAGGATTCGGCCATGCATTATAAAATTCATGCAATTGACGTAAAAAATGCCTTAAAAAACTATATTTGGTTATTAGAAGATACTCGTACGCAAGAAGTCGTAGCAGTTGACCCTACAGAAGCAGCACTTGTTACCGATTTTTGCGAACAACATCAACTTGAGTTGAAACAAATCTGGTTAACACATTGGCATCGAGATCATACTGATGGTGTACAAGGTCTATTGGCTGAGCAAAATTCACCCGTTTTCGGTCCACGTGATGAACTCAGTAAAATTTCCTTTATATCCAATCCACTGCAACATAATGACCATTTTCACTTTAATGATTTAAAAGTTGAAATTATTGCAACACCAGGGCATACACTAGGTCATATTGTTTATTTTATTGAAGAAATAGACACGCTTTTCTCTGGTGACACATTATTTGCAATGGGCTGTGGGCGCCTATTTGAGGGTTCTGCTGAACAAATGTACCACTCATTAAATCGCTTAGCTGCGTTGCCAATACAAACCAAAGTTTATTGTACACATGAATATACGCTTGTAAATGCAGAGTTTGCATTAACAATTGAACCTCAGAATGTTGCATTACAAGAACGCATAAAAGAAGTCAAAACATTGAGAGATGCTGAACAAATTACTCTGCCAAGTACAATTGAATTAGAGCTTGAAACAAATCCGTTCTTGCGCACAGAAAGTGTCGAAGATTTCGCAAGGATCAGAGCGCTTAAAGATCAGTTCTAATTTTAAAGTTCTACTTTTTAAAGGCTAAACTTTAGTTTTTAAAAAGTAGAAAGTGAAATGATTTTTTACATTTATTTTGGATCAAAACCCAATCCGAGAAAAAACAATAGAAGTAAATTAAATCAATTATTTAAATAATTTTATCAGATAAAATTTAAGTTTAATTTCAGTTTCAATCAATCTAATTTTACATTAGTTACATGAAGAAAAATAAATATATGCAATCCCCCTTTAAAAATTTTTAGGTCACCCTTATTAATGAATACAGGTTAAAAGGAGTTCTGGAATGAAAAACAGAGTTGTGAAAGCAAAAAATTTATTGGCTTTTCGTATTTGGTTAGAAAAATTAGGATATTCAGTAAAAAGTTTAGCCGACAATAAAGGTTTTACCTTTAGTTTTAAAAAAGAATACGGTTTGGTCACGTGTGACTTATCTGGAAATGCGTTAGCCATGCAGCTTGGCGAAGAATTTGAAGATCATTTAAAAGCTTAATGCGATTCTTTTGTGCATACATAAGGATTTCAAAGGGATTTGGAATCCTTGTTCGTTCATTCAAAAAATTTAATCACTTATCCCAATCTAATTCTTCATTTTATAATCATCTCAAACAAAATAACATTGGAACTAAAGTCATTTCCAAGTATTATAATGCCCAGTCGAGGGATGCTGCGACGATTGATTAGCACTAAAAATCAATTTGCCAGGCTCGACGATCGGTTAGACGCTCGTGCTAACCAACAACGGCATCCGCGAACAGAATGATCCATACTATTTTTCTAGGAGATCCTGATGAACGCGGTTACTGCTTCATTTACAGATTATAAAGTCGCTGATATTTCTCTTGCTGACTACGGCCGTAAAGAAATCAAACTTGCTGAAGCAGAAATGCCAGCTTTGATTGGTTTACGTAAGCGTTATTCAGCAACTAAACCACTTGCTGGCGCAAAAATTTTGGGTTGTATTCATATGACAATCCAAACTGCAGTTTTAATCGAAACACTCGTAGAACTTGGCGCTGAAGTTCGTTGGACATCATGCAACATCTTCTCTACTCAAGATCACGCTGCTGCTGCTATCGCTGCTGCGGGTATTCCTGTGTTTGCTTGGAAAGGCGAAACTGAAGAAGAATACATGTGGTGTCTTGAACAACAAATCAATGTAAATGGCACACCTTGGGATGCCAACATGATTCTTGATGATGGTGGTGATTTAACCCTACTTGTTCACGAAAAATACCCTGAAGTGATTGCAACAATCCACGGTGTAACAGAAGAAACAACAACAGGTGTTCAACGTCTGTATGAAATGTTACGTGATGGTACGTTAAAAGTTCCTGCAATCAACGTAAATGATTCCGTAACGAAATCTAAAAACGACAACAAATATGGTTGCCGCCATTCTCTAAATGATGCGATCAAACGTGGTACAGATATGTTGTTATCTGGTCGTCGTGCACTTGTAATCGGTTACGGTGACGTAGGTAAAGGTTCTGCACAATCACTTCGTCAAGAAGGTATGATTGTACGTGTAACTGAAATTGACCCAATCTGTGCAATGCAAGCATGTATGGACGGTTACGAAGTTGTATCTCCATACAAAAATGGTGTTCAAACAGGCAAGAAAGAAGACATCAACCTTGACCTTCTTCAAAACACTGACCTTATCGTAACGACAACAGGTAACTACCACGTTTGTGATTCTGCAATGTTAGATAGCTTAAAAGCAGGTGCTGTAGTGTGTAACATCGGTCACTTTGATACAGAGATCGACACTGCATACTTACGTGGTTACAAGTGGGTTGAAGTTAAGCCTCAAGTTCACCAAGTGTATCGTTCAGAAAATGAAAATGATTACTTAATCCTTCTTTCTGAAGGGCGTTTAGTGAATCTTGGTAATGCAACAGGTCACCCATCACGTATTATGGATGGTTCTTTTGCTAACCAAGTGTTAGGTCAAATGCACTTGTTCGCTGAGAAATTTGCCGATCTTCCTGAAGATCAAAAAGCTGCGAAAATCCGTGTAGAACTGATTCCTAAGAAATTAGATGAAGAGGTTGCTGCTGCAATGGTGCTTGGCTTTGGTGGTGTATTAACCCAGTTAACGCAAGTACAAGCAGATTACCTCGGCGTTGCTGTGGAAGGTCCATTCAAATCTGACGCTTATAAATACTAAGAAAATCAGGGCAGACGTTTACGGACTGCCCTTTTTTTCTAAAATAATGTCTAAGCGATTAAAAAAGGATTTGAAATGACGAAACGTGTTCCTATTTCTTTTGAATTTTTCCCGCCAAAAACTGATGCTGGCGCTGAAAAGTTACGTATCGTTCACCAAGAACTACAGCGATTAAACCCAGAGTTTTTCTCCATTACTTATGGTGCTGGTGGTTCTACTCGTGAACGCACTTTAGCAGCCATTAATGATTTTAATGGCAAAGGTACGCCCGTCGCCCCTCACCTTTCTTGTATTGGCGATGATAAAGCTCGTATTGCTGAGCTCTTAGATTTATATAAATCACAAGGGATTGACCGCATCGTAGCATTGCGTGGTGATTTACCTTCAGGTCAAGTTGGTCTTGGCGAATTACCTTATGCTCAAGATCTTGTTCGCTTTATCCGTGAACATTCAGGTGATCATTTCCATATTGAAGTTGCTGCGTACCCTGAAATGCATCCGCAAGCTGATAGCTTTGATGGTGACATTCAACGTTTTGTTGAAAAAGTGAATGCAGGCGCGAACGCAGGTATTACCCAATTTTTCTTCAATCCAGATGCTTATTTCTATTTCATCGAACGTATTGCTAAAGCTGGTGTGGATATTCCCGTTGCGCCAGGCATCATGCCAATTACCAATGCAAGTAATTTAATTCGCTTTGCGGATGGAACTGGTGCAGAAATTCCACGTTGGATTCGCAAACAACTTGCTGCTTATGGTGATGATAGCGAAAGTATTAAAGCCTTTGGCCATGAAGTGATTGTTAAACTTTGCGAACGTTTGATCGCTGGTGGTGCGCCAACACTCCATTTTTATTCAATGAACCAAACAGAGCCAACTCGACAACTCGTTGTTGATCTTGGTTTAAACTAATTTGTACGAGCCTTACCCAGCATGAATCGTTTTTATATCGAAACAGAATTAAATACCGGCAATTCGATTGAATTAACAGAATCGGTATTTCATCACTGGGTACGGGTGCTTCGTGCAAAAGAGTTAGATCAAGCCATCTTTTTCAATGGAAAAGGCGGTGAATATATCGTAACACTTACTGAAATTAATAAGAAAAATGCTTTTGTTTCTATTGATCAATTCAACCCTATAGATCGAACAGCACCTGTTAAAGTAATTTTAGGCCAAGTCATGAGCAAAGGCGATCGTATGGATTATGCGATTCAAAAAGCCACTGAACTTGGTGTCACAACTATTCAATTATTGACTAGTGAACGTTGCGAAATGCGGTTAAGATATGAACGTGATCAAAAGAAATTAGATCATTGGCAGTCAATTGCGATTGCTGCGTGTGAACAATGTGGAATGAACAAAGTTCCAAATGTTCTAGCACCAATTAGTTTAACCGATTGGGTAAAATCGGCACAGCTACCACAATCACGTTTTGTGTTAGCGCCAAACAAAGACCAAGAAAATGTAGTACTAAATAGCCAGCCTGATTTAGCCCTATTGATTGGTCCAGAAGGTGGTTTAAGTGAAGCAGAAATTGATGCTGCTAACCAAAATCATTTTCAAAACTGGTGTATTGGAGATCGTGTTTTAAGGACTGAAACCGCTCCAGTTGTAGCTTTATCAATTTTAAATTATCACTTTTCAACCAAATAAAGTATTTGCATTGCTTTCCATCTGGTTTAACGGTAATTTAAAATAAAATTATATCGTGCTTACAAAAAAATAATGATTGTACGCATAGATAAATAATGAAAAGGACTATTCTTTGTATGCTCGGGGTTCATGAAAAAAATTTGCCACCATTTGTTGATACGGATCAAATTAACTACACGAATCATGTACGTCTATTTATATTGAGTGTGTTTTTCATTTCTCTCTTAGATTATGTTTTATTTGGATTTTTTTATTCTTTTAGTACAAATATTTTTACGACTTGGATGAGTATTTGCCTGAGCATTTTATTTTACTTTTATTGTATTTGTCATTTTTCGATAAAACATTATTCATCTATTAGGTTTGCACATAAGACACGTATCGCTTTTCAAATTATTTGCTTTTTCACAGGATTATTACTGGGTATCAGTACGATTATCATCAATTATTTTTTGATCAAAGATGTACCAAATTTATCTGTTTCCCATATTTTAACTTTAACAGCACTACTACTCACCTCATCACATATTATTGCCTTAACCTTTCTTACTCAACATGTTAAATATTTCTTTTTATTTTTTATTCCAAGTATTACCCCATTAGTTTTTTCTCAAATTTTACATCGTGACCAAGAACATACGCTTTTTTATCTTGCTTGTTATTCATCTTTCTTTGCGACATTTTTATCTGCGCAAGCAACTTTTAAAATTCACCAACGTTTATTCCAAGTTTTAGAAAAAAATAAACAATTGGTCGATGTAGCTGAACAACACAATCAATGGACCGAAGAACTTTGCCAACAATTACAACGTGAAGTGAATAAATCGAAAGATATTGAAGCTCAATTACAATTTAACAATCATTTATTAGAACAAAAAGTTCGCGAGCGTACTTTTGATTTAACAGAAATAAATAATAGTTTGCAGGAACACCGTCAAAATCTGGCTTTTGCCCATGAAACTGCGGGTATTCGTCCCTGGGAATGGAATCTGGAAAACCATACGGTTGGTATCACCAACGCCCATAGTCAAGCGGTTACACGCAAGTCTGAAAACCACTACACCCTGCTGCATAAAATTGTACATCCTGATGATCTTGAACGTGTTAAAAATACACTTTATAAACATCTATGTGGCCAAACTAAACGTTACGAAGAAACTTTCCGCATTAAACGACCGAGTGGTGAATGGGTTTGGATTCATGATGTTGGCCAAGTCATTTTAAGAAATCCTAAAGATGAGACCCCTCTACGCATGGTCGGTATTCATCGTGATATTAACCAAGAAAAGAAAGACCAAGAACGGCTAAAATTAGCAGCGAGTGTATTCGAACAGGCTTCAGAAGGTATCTTTATTCTGGATGATAGCTTCCACTATCTTGAAGTTAATCCTAAATATGAACAATTAACGGGTTTAGATAAACAGTTCATATTAGGAAAACAACTTTTTGAGATTACTAAACAAAATAACCAGCATCATCATAATTTTCATCTTTCTATCCTTGCTACTTTGCACGAAGAACATGAGTACGAAGGTGAGTTTCAGGAAACTTATCTTTCTGAAAAATCATGTTTCCTTTGGATCCATATGAACGCTGTAAAAGATGAATCAGATCGTGTGATTAATTATATCGGGATTGTCTCTGACCAAACTGAGCGTAAACATCAAGAGCAACGCTTATCATATTTAACCAATTATGATACCCTGACCGATCTACCTAATCGCTTCTATTATCACCAGCAACTGCATCAATATTTGGTTAATGAGGCTTCGATACAGAATTTAGCAGTTATCCGAATCAATATTGACCGTTTCCGTGCCTTGAATGAATTACTCAGCAATCAAGCGGGCAATGAGCTTTTGAAGCAAGTTGCACAACGTTTGCGTATCAGTAATATTGATGCACTTTTAGTCTCACATTTAAGTGCAGACGATTTTGTAATCATTTATGAAATGTCACCGTTACATCCGCCAATTCATCAGTTATGCAGTAATATTGTTGAAGCCTTTAGCAAACCCTTTTATATCGCTAATCAAGAGTATGTGGTCAGTATTTCGATTGGAGTTGCGATTTACCCTGAACACGGTCGTCAAGTTGACAACTTAAATACCCATGCAGAGCAAGCCTTAACAGAAGCCAAACGCTTAGGTGGAAATACAATCCGCTATTATTCTAGTGAGCGAACTAACTTCGTCGTTAATCATACTGATTTAGAGCTTGACTTGAGAAAGGCGATTCAAAACAATGAACTCGTTGTATATTATCAGCCAAAGATCACTGCTCAGAATTGTCAAATTAATGGATTTGAAGCACTCATTCGTTGGAAACATCCAACGAAAGGTCTAATCATGCCCGATATTTTCATTCCTTTAGCAGAAAGTACGAGTCTAATTTCTGATATTGGACGATTCGTCTTGTATGAGGCAGCAAAACAGTTACAAGAATGGCAAAAACTAGGTTTTACGAACATCCACATTGCTGTAAACATTGTTGCTCAACAAATTTTACGTGGTCAGTTATTGCATGATATTGATGCTGTACTCGATCAATACTCTATTACAGGTGAAAATTTAGAGTTAGAAATTACCGAGTCAGCATTTTTAGAAAATACTGAGAGTGTTAAAACAATTTTGTGTGCATTGAAAGAACGTAATATTTCAATTGCACTGGATGACTTTGGCACAGGCTATTCTTCTCTGGCTTATTTAACTGAATATCCAATTGATATTTTAAAGATTGATCGTGCATTTATTTCGAAAATTGGTAATGCAAAACAAGATGCGATTGTTAATGCTATGATTGCCATGGGGAAAACAATTGGCTTAAAAGTTGTCGCTGAAGGCGTTGAAACAGAACAGCAATGTGAATATTTGAAACGACAAAACTGTGACATATTACAGGGTTACTTATTTGCCAAACCCTTAACTGCCGTACATGCAACTGAATACTTACAGCAACATATGCGTCTAGCAATTGCAAGATATTCCAGTTAAAACTATATTTTGAGCTTTTGGCAGTTTAATTTACACCCAATATAAATTGTCAATAAGCCTATACGTTCAGTGAAAATAAGCTTTTTTGACTGGGCGAAAACATGAACTAGTGCTATATTCTTGTGCACTTATCTTAATATAATCATCAGCCATGTATATGCCTGATTATTATCGGAACAATCGAGACTCAGATGGACGATCAATCTTTAAAAGAAGCCGCTTTGTATTACCATGAATTTCCTACGCCTGGAAAAATCAGCGTGACACCGAGTAAGCAACTCGTAAACCAACGAGACTTAGCGCTTGCATATTCTCCTGGTGTTGCTGCTCCATGTCTAGAAATTGAACGTGACCCTTCTGCTGCTGCAAAATATACAGCACGTGGAAATTTGGTTGCCGTCGTGAGTAATGGTACAGCTGTGCTTGGTTTAGGAAACATTGGTCCTCTTGCTTCTAAGCCTGTTATGGAAGGTAAAGGCGTTCTATTCAAGAAGTTTGCTGGTGTTGATGTATTTGATATTGAAATTGCGGAAAATGATCCAGACAAGATCGTGGATATCGTTGCCGCATTGGAACCAACGTTTGGTGGTATCAACCTGGAAGACATCAAGGCACCTGAATGTTTCTATATCGAGAAGAAACTTCGTGAACGCATGAAGATTCCTGTGTTCCATGATGATCAACATGGTACCAGTATTATTGTAGGCTCAGCATTGTTGAATGCCTTGCAGATCGTGAACAAGAAAATTGATGAAATTAAAATCGTTGCATCAGGTGCTGGTGCTGCTGCATTGTCATGTTTAGATTTACTTTGTGCATTAGGCGTAAATAAATCGAATATTATTGTGGCTGATTCTCGTGGGCTTTTAACAACTTCACGTGAAGGACTTGATGAATCGAAAAAACGTTACGTTCAAGATATTTCTGCGACTCAATTACATGAAGTAATGGCTGGCGCAGATATGTTCTTGGGTCTTTCTGCAGCGGGAATTTTAACCAAAGAAATGGTTAAAGAAATGGCTGAAAACCCAATTATTTTTGCACTTGCAAATCCAGATCCAGAAATCTTACCTGAACATGCGCACGAAGTTCGCCCAGATGTGATTATGGCAACTGGTCGTTCAGACTATCCAAACCAAGTAAACAATGCACTTTGTTTCCCATATATTTTCCGTGGTGCACTCGATGTCGGTGCTACAACGATCAACGAAGATATGAAAATTGCTTGTGTACATGCGATTGCACGTATGGCACATATTGAAGCAGATGCTGCGACTTACGGTGAAAAATCTGCATCATTCGGTCGTGATTACTTGATCCCTCGCCCTCTAGACCAACGCTTGATTTTAGAAATCGCGCCCGCGGTTGCTAAAGCTGCAATGGATTCTGGTGTTGCGACACGTCCAATTGAAGATTTCTCTGCATATCGTCAAAGACTTTCTGAGTTTGTATATAACTCAGCATTCTTAATGAAACCGATTTTCTCACAAGCGAAAACTGACCCTAAGCGTATTGCATATGCCGAGGGTGAAGATCAACGTGTATTACGTGCAGTTCAAATTGTTGTAGATGAAGGTCTGGCTAAACCAATTCTTGTTGGTCGTACAGCCGTTATTGAAGACAATATCAGAAAACTCGGTTTACGCTTACAGCACGGTGTCAATATTGAAATCGTCGATCAAGAAAACAATCCTTTATATGATGATTTCTGGAAAGACTACTACAATACAATGCAACGTAAAGGCGTAACTGTTGAATATGCGCAACGTGAAGCACGTCGTCGTTCAACCTTAATCGCCGCATTGCTAGTTAAGTTCGGTAAAGCTGATGGTATGCTATGTGGTACTTATGCGAGCTACGATATCCATTTAGATTTCGTTAAAAACGTGATCGGTTTAAAAGAAGGTCGTAGTACACTCTTTACACTCAATGCATTAATGCTTGAAGATCGTAACTTGTTTATTGCCGATACCTATGTAAATACCAATCCAACTGCTGAACAACTTGCAGAGATGACTATTTTAGCAGCCGAAGAAGTGCGTCGTTTTGGTATGACCCCTCGTGTCGCTTTACTTTCTCACTCAAGTTTTGGAAGTGATCAAGTTGATCCAAGTGCTCAGAAAATGCGTGAAGTTTATCGTTTACTTTCTGAGCAAGCTCCTGAACTTGAAGTTGAAGGTGAAATGCATGGTGATGCTGCATTAGATGATAATATTCGTCATTTTGCATTTCCAAATTCACGCTTTAAAGGTTCAGCAAACTTGTTGATTATGCCGAATTTAGATTCTGCAAATATTTCATTCAACTTGTTAAAAGCAACATCTGGTAATAATGTAACGATTGGTCCAATCTTGTTAGGCGCAGCGAAACCAGTTCATATTTTAACACCGACAGCAACTACCCGTCGTCTAGTGAATATGACAGCTTTAACTGTTGCTGAAATTCAGCAAAGCCAAAACTGATACAGTTTAAGCATAGCTTTTAACATTAAAAGCTATGCTTAATGCTTGAGAAAACCTCTATTCTGTAGCATGATTGTGTGAAGAATAGAGGTTTTTTATGCAAGTTTATTTAGTAGGCGGTGCTGTTCGAGATCATTTACTCGGTCGCCCCTATCACGAAAAAGATTATGTTGTGGTTGGAGCAACACCTGAACAATTATTATCTCAAGGCTACCAACCCGTTGGAAAGGATTTTCCTGTATTTCTTCATCCAAAAACAAAAGAAGAATATGCACTAGCACGTACTGAAAGAAAATCAGGCATTGGCTACCACGGATTCCAATTTTTTACTGATACCACTGTTAAATTAGAAGAAGATTTAATTCGCCGTGACCTAACAATTAATGCAATGGCAATGGATGAAACTGGACAAGTTTATGATCCATATGGTGGTCAAAAAGATCTTGATCAGAAAATCCTACGCCATGTTTCAGATGCATTTACAGAAGATCCCTTACGTGTGCTACGTGTTGCTCGCTTCGCTGCTCGTTATGCTAGTTATGGATTTGAAATTGCAGAAGAAACTTTGCAATTAATGAAAAGGATTGCCAATTCAGGGGAACTGAATGCTTTAACACCTGAACGTGTATGGAAAGAGACTTCTCGTGCATTAATGGAAGATCATGCCGATATCTATTTTCAAACATTAAGAGATTGTGATGCGCTGAAAGTACTGTTTCCTGAGATAGATGCATTATTTGGTATTCCTCAACGCCCAGAGTACCACCCTGAAATAGATTGTGGTGTACACACCTTAATGGCACTAAAACAAGCTTGTCAGGCCAACTATGGACTAGATGTACGTTTTGCTGTCTTGGTGCATGATTTAGGGAAAGCACTTACTCCAACTGAGGAATTACCACGGCATATCATGCATGAGGAACGTGGATTAGAACCCGTTACAAACGTATGTGAACGCTTGAAAGTTCCCACACATCTGAAAAATTTAGCTTTAATTGTTTGCAAAGAACATCTTAAATGCCATCAAATCAAAAATTTGAAACCTGGTACTGTATGGCGTTTACTACAGCGCTTGGATGTTTTACGAAAACCAGAAAAAGTCATTGCTTTTGTGCAGGCTTGTGAATGCGATGCTAAAGGTCGATTAGGTTTAGAAGATCGCCCTTACTCACAAGCACAGTATATTTTGGATGCCATGGAGATTGTTCGGAATATTAGAGCACAGGATTTACCAGAACATGTTCAAGGTGCAGAAATTGGCGAAATGCTCATTCAGTATCGGATTGAAGCATTAGCAAAACTTAAAGAAACACATGACGAACAATTTTAAAAAATTAACATAAATAAAAACCCAGTCATAATGACTGGGTTTTTTAACTTTTACTGATTCAATAAAAATTATTGAGCAGCAGCAGCTTGAGCAGCAGCAACTTCATCAGCAAAGCTCATTTCAGCTTTCTTCTCAATACCTTCACCTACTTCGAAGCGAACGAATTGAGCTACAACTGTACCCGTTGCTTTTAATACATCAGCAACTTTCTTGTCGTTATCGATAACATACATTTGACGATCAAGTGCAACTTCGTTCAAGTATTTCTCAACTGAACCAGTTACCATTTTCTCAACGATGTTTGCAGGCTTACCTGATTCTAATGCTTTCGCTTCAGCAATTTCTTTCTCTTTAGCGATCAAGTCAGCAGAAACAGATTCAGCATTTACTGCAACTGGGTTGAACGCAGCAACGTGCATTGCAATACCTTTACCAGTGTCAGCATCACCTGTGTAAGAAACAACAACACCGATTTTTAAACCGTGCTTATAAACAGCCAAGTTTTCGCCTTCAACGATTTGAGCACGACGAACTTGAATGTTTTCACCAATTTTTTGAACCAGTGCAACACGAGCTTCTTCTACAGTTGCGCCATCTTCAAGCTTAAGTTCAGCAATTTTTGCAGCATCAGTTTCATTTGCAGCAAGTGCAGCAGCAGCAACTTTATCAGAGAAGTTTTTGAAGTTTTCGTCTTTAGCAACGAAGTCAGTTTGACAGTTAACTTCAACAAGAATTGCTTTATTACCGTTTTGGATGATAGTGATCGCACCATCAGCAGCAATGTTACCTGCTTTTTTAGCAGCTTTTGCTTGACCTGATTTACGAAGGTTATCAATCGCAAGTTCAATGTCACCGCCTGCTTCTGTTAATGCTTTTTTACATTCCATCATTGCAAGACCAGTACGGTCACGTAATTCTTTTACCATGCTTGCACTAATTGCAGTCATGTTGATCTCCTAAAATCGGTAGAAAATAAATCTGTTCAACAAAAACGGCCCAAAGAAACTCTGGACCGTTTGCAATCTCGACGCTTAATTTGCCACCATTACATGTCGCAAAAATGACAAGCTTGCGTCAAACCGCATTAAGCCTCAGAAGCGTCTTTTGCAGCGTCATCGCCTTTAGCTTGTGCATTCGCTTGTGATTGAGCATATTCTTTACCAGCAAGAATTGCATTTGCCATAGCTGATGCATATAAAGTTACTGCACGGATCGCATCGTCATTACCAGGAATAACATAATCAACGTTATCTGGGTTAGAGTTTGTATCAACGATACCGATTACAGGAATACCTAAGTTTTTCGCTTCTTTGATTGCAATCGCTTCGTGATCAACGTCGATTACAAATAATGCGTCAGGTAAACCACCCATGTTTTTAACGCCGCCTAAAGCACGTTCAAGTTTTTCCATCTCACGAGTACGCTCTAAAGCTTCACGTTTAGTAAGCTTAGCAAAAGTACCATCTTGAGATTGAGTTTGAAGGTCTTTTAAACGGTTGATAGATTGGCGAAGTGTTTTCCAGTTCGTCAACATACCACCTAACCAACGGTGATCTACATAAGGTTGACCAGCACGTTGAGCTTGTTCACGGATGATGTTAGAAGCAGCACGTTTAGTACCAACGAACAATACTTTGTTCTTTTTGCTTGCAAGATTGTTAACAAAGTTCAAAGCATCATTTAACGCAGGAACAGTGTGCTCTAGGTTGATGATGTGAATTTTGTTACGCGCGCCGAAAATATATTGACGCATTTTTGGATTCCAAAAACGAGTTTGGTGACCAAAGTGTGCGCCTGCTTGAAGAAGGTCGCGCATGCTTACGTTGTAATCTGCCATTTTCTTTACCTTAAAGTTTGGGTTAGGCCTCCATATATCCGCATTCTCCACCTATTGCTAGGCACCCAGAGTAATGTGTCGATATATGTGCGGATTTTTGATAACTATTCATCAGTTTTTTCGCACAACTTGTATAAGCAAAATTGTAACGAAAAGCATTTGATAAAATAGGCGGCTATTTATACCATAGACGCTTGTAAATTACCAAAAGTTTTTAGAGATCATGAACACGACTTACACAGCTCCTCGTCGATTAATCAAAACGCCCGAAGAAATTGAAAAGATGCGTGTTGCAGGAAAACTAGCGGCTGAAATTTTAGACATGATTAAGCCGTATATTAAAGCAGGCGTAAATACCCTAGAACTTGATACAATTTGTCGTAATCACATTGAAAATGTACAACAAGCAATTCCAGCATGTGTTGGCTATGGCGCTGCACCTGGTCGCCCAGCATTTCAACATTCGATTTGTACTTCGGTTAACCATGTCGTTTGTCATGGTATTCCCTCTGAAAGTAAAGTTTTAAAAAATGGTGATATTCTCAATATTGATGTAACGGTCATTAAAGATGGTTATCACGGCGATACCAACATGATGTATATCGTTGGTGGAGAGACTTCTATTCTTGCAAATCGTCTCTGCCAAGTTGCACAAGAAGCCATGTATCGTGGTATGGCTACGGTTAAACACGGCTCTTATCTTGGCGATATTGGACATGCAATCCAACAATATGTTGAGTCTGAACGTTTTAGTGTTGTGCGTGAATATTGTGGTCATGGTATTGGCAATGTTTTCCATGATGAACCACAAGTTTTACACTATGGTCAGAAAGGTACGGGTATGCGCTTAGAAGCAGGCATGACGTTTACGATTGAGCCAATGGTCAATGCAGGGGTTTGGCAAACAAAACTTTTAGGTGACAAATGGACTGTGGTTACTAAAGACCACAAGCTTTCAGCTCAATATGAACATACTATTTTGGTAACAGAAACAGGCATCGAAGTACTTACTGCTCGCCCTGAAGAAGATTTATCTCGTTTTATGTAATTTATTTCGTTAAAGAAAAGCTACTTCGGTAGCTTTTTTTCATATTCATAATTTCTTCATTAATTCATCTAAATCAAACAAAAGTCTTCATAAGCATAACAATTATAAATTTTAACTAAACAAACCATTTAGTAAAAAACGTTATTTTTATCAGAATAAAAAGTTCCTTATAAATCGGACATGGAGTCCTCACTATGAAAAAACGCATGCTATGCATTGCAGTAGGAATTGCTGCAACCCTACCCACTATGAGCTTTGCGGAGTCACCTTATTTTAGTTTAAAAGATGGAGATGGTTTCAAACGTTTCTCTCTTTCAGCTGGTTGGTTACATGCCATGCCACAAGGTTCTGTAAATCCTATTAATATCAATACGACTGTAGCTGAGGGAACACAATCTAAAGTAGGTGATGTGTCTAAACAAGCCGTACTAGATGCAGCAGTCAAAGATTCCAATCCCATCGTTTACGGTGCCATTAATTTATGGCCAACCGATACAGTATCGGGTCTTGCAACAGGTACAGCTACCATTAAAGGATTATCTAACTGGCAAAGCCAAGGAACAGGTTTAGAAGCAGACAATGTAGATACCGTTGGTATTATGGCAAATTATCACTTTACTGATAATTTATCTCTAGAGATTAAGGCAGGAATTCCTCCAAAAGTTGATATTAAAGGGAAAGGCGACATATACGCGCCATTAAGTGGATCAGCAAGTACTATTTTAGGTGATATTGACTTAAAACAGGATCTTCATATCACAGATCTGACCCAAGGAGGCAAAGCAGCAACTGCACGTGCTTGGCTACCTGCGGTAGAACTCCATTACCAGTTTGGTAAATCAGGCGTCAATAAATTCCGACCTTACGTTGGAGCAGGTGTGATGTATGCTTATTTTAATGATCTTAAAATGAACTCAGGTATAGAATCTGATTTAGTAAAAGCTGGTCACATGATCCAAAATATCCATGACGGCAAAGCGGGAGCTGCCTTAGATGGTAAGACATCATCAGCAGATCCTATTGTCAAATTGGAAGCGACTGATACTTTTGCTCCGATTGTCACAGTAGGCGCAACTTATGATTTCAATCCGAATTGGTTTGCAGTTGGATCAGTTTCTTATTCAAAAATGAATAATGAAGCAAAAATTTATGTGACTGACCGCAATACAGGTAAAGAGTTGATCCAAGCAAATACTAAAATTGATATAGACCCACTCATTACTTATTTAGGCGTTGGCTATCGTTTTTAGACAAAACTTTAAAAAACAGCTTCGGCTGTTTTTTATTTATCGCCACCTTTTAAATCATCATTCATAAAAAACATGCACCAATTGCAATCATTTTCGAAATAATGAAGAAACATAAATATCAATAAAGCATATGAGATTCATTGATAAATAGCATCCATCAAAAGCAAAAATATTTTCAACATAATTATATATTTATAATTATATAGGACTTACGCATTGACGGATTCAAAAAAGTACTAAAATACTTTATAAAGTATCTGTGATCAGACGAATTAAACATGCTTCTACAGCAACTTGTACTCTACCCATTTATATGGGCTTTCTCATGACAGAACCGAACTCTATTAGCTGCACACAACTTGCCGAGACTTATAATATCTCGCATGATAGTGTAAATCGCTTTCTAGAGCGTGAAGATTACACACCTCACGACCTATATCAAGAATCAATTCAACATATTGATAATAACAAACTTATAGTCAGTATTGATGATACTGTTTTAGATAAACCATATAGTCAACATATGGACTTAGTTAGTTATTTTTGGTCAGGCAAACACCACCGATCCGTCAAGGGTATTAATCTCATTACCTTGTATGCGACAGATCAAAATGGTCAAAATATTCCAATTAATTTCCGAATTTATGACAAATCTGAAAGTAAAACCAAGAATGATTACTTTATGGATATGTTAAGTGAAGTACTCAGTTGGGGTGCAAAGATTCAATTTATTACAGGTGATAGTTGGTATTCATCGACTGGAAATTTAAAAACCATAAGAAAATATGGTATTCGATTTATGTTTGGTATCGACTGTAACCGTAAGGTTTCCCCAGAAAAAGGACAATGGTTTCAACTGCGTTTATTGCCAGATTTCCATCAGGGTCAAGTAGTCTGGCTCAAAGATTTTGGCTTTGTACAATTATTTAAGACTCAGTTAAAAGAACAGCAGAGGTTTTATATTGTGCATCAAGATGAAGATGATTTATTGTCCTTTGAGGGTTTTCATGAATTACATTCAAGTCATTGGAAAATAGAGCAATATCACCGGGTGATTAAACAGGTTTGTCATATTGAAAAGTTTCAAGTAAGACGATCTAAACTGATTTTGAATCATATTTTTTCAGCCTTGATGGCCTACGTTGAGATACAAAAGAACCAGTTTGAGCGGATCTTTGAAAATATATATCGTTGGCAGAAGAAATTATTTAGACCAATGATCAAAAACTTCATTGATGACTTTATTCTCGATAAAAATCATCTGCTACCACAGAGAATCTATAAATAATAGTGCGTAAGTCCTATTATAGATTTAATTTTAAATTTTGATCAAATTTGTTTTTTGGCACATCCCTTGCTTAGTAACAAGCATCATGAATCAACGATGATTCATAAAAAATTTGCTGACGGCCAATGAAGTCCGTTCTGTTCGGTTTGTGTATGCAGAAATATTGCATAGCAAAAATATATTTCGTTCAGTTCAGGGGAAGGTTATGTCTTCAAAAATGAATCTAAATGCTAAAAAAGCAACTGAAATAAAATTATTTAGCTTTTCAACGCCTGCCATGCGTGCTTTTCATATGACTTGGCTCGCATTCTTTGTATGTTTCTTCGCTTGGTTTGCTTGTGCACCCTTAATGCCAGTTATCAAAGGTGAATTTAATCTAACCAAAGACCAAATCGCAAACATCAATATCGCTGCGGTTGCAATCACAATTCTGATCCGACTCATTGTTGGTCCACTCTGTGACAAATATGGACCACGCAAAACCTATACTGCTCTTCTCATTGTTGGCAGTATCCCTGTTTTCGGTGTTGCAGCAGCAAATACTTATGAATCGTTCTTGTTTTTCCGTCTCTTGATTGGTGCTATTGGTGCGAGCTTCGTCATCACCCAGTATCACACCAGTGTCATGTTTGCCCCGAATGTCGTCGGCACAGCCAATGCGGCTTCTGCAGGTTGGGGAAATGCGGGTGGAGGTGCAACACAAGCAATCATGCCATTAATTCTCGGTGCAATTGTGATGTTTGGCGTTGAACAAGCAATGGGTTGGAGAATTGCGTTGCTTGTACCTGGCATTATGATGGTAATTGTTGGTGTACTTTATTGGAAACTCACACAAGACTGTCCACAAGGAGATTTCAAAGAATTACGCGCAAACGGTGTTGAAGTTGGTAGCGGTAAAAAAGGTGGTGTTGCTATCTTAATGCAAGCTGCTCGTAACTATCGTGTTTGGATTCTATTTGTTTCTTACGCAGCATGTTTCGGTATCGAAATCTTCATTCATAACATTGCGGCAATGTACTATGTCGACCACTTCAACATGGGTTTAAAAGAAGCAGGTTTAACTGCGGGTATCTTTGGTCTACTTGCCTTATTCGCTCGTGCTTTAGGTGGAATTGTTTCAGATAAAGTTGCGATTTCAAAAGGTTTAGATGGTCGTACAAAAGTATTATTTATTCTTATCTTATGTGAAGGCTTGTTCCTCATTCTATTCTCACAAATGAATACTGTAGCTCTTGCTATTATTAGCATGACTGTCTTCGCGCTATTCACGCATATGTCTTGTGGAGCAACTTATGCTTTAGTTCCTTTCATTGACCGTAATGCACTTGGTGGTGTGGCGGGCATTATTGGGGCTGGTGGTAATGTTGGTGCGGTTGCAGCAGGCTTCCTACTTAAAGGCTTACTAGATGTTCAAACTTGCCTCATGATTTTAGGTGGTCTTGTAACTGTGGCCGCTTTCGGTGTCATTCTCATCCGCTTCTCTGTAGAACATAAAACGAAAGAACAACAACTGTTTGACCAAGCTATGCTTGAACGCAACTCTATCACCTCTTAATCATCATTCACTTAGTGCGGGGAAACTTACCTTTCCCCTGCACAATCAAAATTAAATCCAGAAATTATAATCTCTCAGGGGTCTCAATATGAAATTGAATCTTCTTAGCTTTGCTATGCTCAGTGTTTTAACAACTACGACATTTGCCGCAGATAACTTTTTAAGTCAAACTAAATTTTCTCTCGATAGTCGCTTACGTTACGAACTAGTTGACCAAGATAATAAGCTAAAAAATGCTGATGCTTGGACTTTGAGACTACGCCCTTCACTGGAAACTGGCTCTTGGCATGGCTTAAGCGCATTTGTGCAAGGAGAAGGAACTGTCGAAATTAATGATCATTTCAATAGCACACGTAATGCTGAAACAAACTACAGTACAGTCCCTGATCCTCAAAACCTACAATTGAATCAAGCTTATTTAAAATATGCTTATAGTCCAAAGTTTGATTTAAGTATTGGTCGTCAAGCTATTAATTTAGATAATCAGCGCTTTGTAGGCTCCGTAGCTTGGCGTCAAAATGATCAAACCTTTGATGCGATTAGTTTAAATATTAAACCTTGCAAAGAGTTTGGTTTGTATTATGCCTATATTGATCAAATCAATACTATTTTTGGTAGTGAAGATGTAAAACCTAAATTTGTAGCAGCCCAAAATGGTAAACAAAACAGTCAAATTCATTTAATTCAAGCTAAAATGAATTACAACCCATTGTTGAACGCAACATTATATGGGTATTTGATGGATTTCGAGGATTTAAGTGCTTGGTCAAATCAAACCTATGGCTTACGCTTAACAGGTAAGAAAAACAATTTTAGATACGTTGCTGAATATGCCAAACAAAGTGAATATGCTGAGCAACATATAAATTATGATGCTGATTATTATGGATTAGAATTAGGTTATAGCATCACGGATAAAGGCTCAGCACTGGGTGAAATCACACTTGGCTATGAAGTGCTTGGTAGTGATGATGGAAAAATTGCATTTCAAACCCCATTGGCGACTAAACATAAGTTCAACGGATGGGCTGACTTATTCTTGACAACGCCCGCGAATGGTTTAACTGACTTGTACATTTCATCAAGTTTTAATGTATTTGGTAAAGGTAAATTAGGCACTGAACTACATCAATATCGTAGTGATGAAAAAAATATGGATTATGGTCAAGAATTCTCTATTTCCTATTCTCATGCTTTGCCTATTAAAGGTTTGTCTGCCCTAGCAAAATTCTCAGATTATCAAGCGGAAGAGTTTTCTGTAGATACTCAAAAGTTATGGTTGCAAATGGATTATAAATACTGATATTGAGTCGTTGTAATCTAATTATAAAAAAACTGTCATCAAATCATCAAATTTCGATGGTGTAATAAAAAATAAAAAACTCCAAAATTTGCAAAAAGCTTGCTGATCGACCTTTATCAGCAAGCTTTTTTCTTTTCATAAATAAAAAGGCTACCTCAGTAGCCTTTCATATTCAAATTAAAACATAAGATCATATTAGTCTTGAGGCTTAGGCAATGGGATATATTGCGACTGAGCGTTTTGTTGGGTTTTTCTCTCTCCAACTTTAACTTGCATGCTCTGTTGCTTACCATCGCGTTCAACCACCACATCAATCACACTTTGTGGTGCTTGCAATGCAACATAGTTGATTAAATGTGAAGCTGAAGTAATTTGCTCATTATTGACTTGAATAATTTTATCGCCGCGTTTTACACCTGCAGCATCTGCTGGACCATCACGCAAGACATCAGCAACAACGACTCCAACAGGTTTCGCAGCCAATACGTCCTCATCCATGGTATTAGGAATTAAGCTAATACCTAACCAACCACGAACAACACGACCATCTTTCAAAATTGAATTTAATACTTGCTGACAAATTTTCGCTGGAATTGCAAAACCAATCCCTAACGAACCGCCTGATTGAGAGAAAATCGCAGTATTTACGCCGATTAAATTCCCCGCAACGTCAATTAATGCACCACCTGAATTACCTGGATTGATCGCCGCATCAGTTTGAATAAAGTCTTCATAGGTATTGATACCTAAATCTGAACGACCTGTCGCCGAAATAATCCCTTGCGTAACTGTTTGTCCCACGCCAAATGGATTACCGATTGCAAGTACAACATCGCCAACTTCATTGCCACTGAGTTTAAACGGTAGGACAGGAAGCTTGTCTAACTCAATTTTAATCACAGCTAAATCAGTATCAGGATCTGTACCAATGACTTTCGCTTCAGCACGACGACCATCATGCAATGCCACCACAATATGCTCTGCCTGAGCTATCACATGATTATTCGTTAGAATATAACCGTCTGCACGAACGATAACACCTGAACCTAAACTATTTTCATTTTGAGGCTGTTGAGGGGCTTGATTACCAAAAAACTCACGAAATACAGGATCATTCAATAAAGGATGATTCATCTGTTTCACTTTCTGAGTGGTAAAGATATTCACCACAGCAGGCGCAGCAACTTTTACGGCAGCACTATACGAAACAACACCACCTGTTCGAGTTGTATCAATCAGAGGTTCAACCTTTTCAGCAGGCATTTTGACGCCATCAGCAGCGACTGTTGGTTTCGGCTGATGTGATTTCTGCCAAGCCAGAAAACTAAATATAACAACAACGAGTAAAACCCAAGGTAACCATGTAAATGCACGGCGCACGTTTATTATCCTCTAGGCAAAATTATATTATGGACAAGTTTATTTATTGAAGAAGAACAACAACTTTCAGATATTGTAAAGTAAATTGATTTAAAGCAATGTAAAAGTTAAAAAAGTTTTGTCTAGCTTTAGTTACATTTAAAAATATGCTTTTATTAAGCTGAATCTATAAATGTCATTCAGTTGAGGAATCGCATGGCAAATTTGCATGATATTGTGCAATGGTGTAATCAAACTTTAAAAGTTAGTGAGTTTAAAGATTACGCACCCAATGGCTTACAAATTGAAGGCACGCCTGATGTAAATAAAATAGTCTGTGCTGTTACAGCCTCAGAAGATGCAATTAATGCAGCTATTGCGCAGGAAGCAGATGCCTTACTTGTCCATCATGGTTACTTTTGGAAAGGTGAAGCCTACCCTATTACAGGGATGCGTGGTAATCGAATCAAAAAATTAATTCAGAACAACATCTCTTTGATCGCCTACCATTTGCCTTTAGACTCACATCCCACACTTGGCAATAATGCCGCAATTGCAGATTTAATCGGTTTACAAAAACTAGAAGCTTTATATCCATTCGAAAAGCATCCGATTGGAAATATAGGTTATTTGGAAAGTCCATTAAGCCCAGAGCAATTGAAAACAAATTTACAGGCTATTTTTGATTTTAATGTGATTCATTTGCCGAGCGAGAAAACTCAAATCCAAAAAGTAGGATTTTGCACAGGCGGCGCTCAAGATTTTATTAATAAAGCAGCAGAAAAAGATTGTGATGCTTATATTTCTGGCGAAGTCAGTGAGCGTACTTTTTATGAAGCTAAAGAATTAGGGGTTCATTATTTTGCCTGTGGTCATCATGCAACTGAACGATATGGCGTACAACGTCTTGCTCAAGCAATTACAAATCAGTTTGCTGTAGAAACGATCTATTTTGAACTAAATAATCCAATTTAATAGAATTGACGAATCCGATTTTATTTATCGTTTTTAATTGAACCTTTATTGTATATCGTTCTTTAAAAGACTGCCCTATTATGTTTGGAATCATTTACAATAGAGCCACTTAACTTAAAACCCAGCAATTGCAAGGATTGGAACATGACAACCATTACTTTACCTGCACTTCCATATGGCTATGATGACTTAGCTCCGCACATTACTCGCGAAACTTTAGAATACCATCACGATAAACATCACAATACTTATGTTGTTAACTTAAACAACCTAATCAAAGGCACTGACCTTGAAGGTAAAACTTTAGAAGAAATCATCAAAGCATCTGCTGGTGACGCTTCTAAAGCCGGTATCTTTAACAATGCTGCACAAGTATGGAACCACACATTCTACTGGAACAGCATGAAGCCAAACGGTGGTGGTAAACCAACTGGCGCAATCGCAGCTAAAATCGAAGAAGCTTTTGGTAGCTATGAAAAATTTGCAGAAGAATTCACTGCTGCTGCAACGACTCAATTCGGTTCAGGTTGGGCTTGGTTAGTTGCTGACGAAATCAATGGCAAATTATCAATTACTAAAACTTCAAATGCAGATACTCCACTTGCTCACGGTCAAATCGCAGTATTAACAATCGACGTTTGGGAACATGCTTACTACATCGACTTCCGTAACTTACGTCCAAAATACATCGCAACTTTCCTAGAAAGCCTAGTGAACTGGGACTATGCAAATGCAAAACTTGCTGGTCAACCAGCAGGTGTTGAGAAATAATTTTTATTTCTTGAATAAAAACTGCCCACTTCGGGCAGTTTTTTTATAATTAAATAGGACTTACGCACTATTATTTATAGATTCTCTGTGGTAGCAGATGATTTTTATCGAGAATAAAGTCATCAATGAAGTTTTTGATCATTGGTCTAAATAATTTCTTCTGCCAACGATATATATTTTCAAAGATCCGCTCAAACTGGTTCTTTTGTATCTCAACGTAGGCCATCAAGGCTGAAAAAATATGATTCAAAATCAGTTTAGATCGTCTTACTTGAAACTTTTCAATATGACAAACCTGTTTAATCACCCGGTGATATTGCTCTATTTTCCAATGACTTGAATGTAATTCATGAAAACCCTCAAAGGACAATAAATCATCTTCATCTTGATGCACAATATAAAACCTCTGCTGTTCTTTTAACTGAGTCTTAAATAATTGTACAAAGCCAAAATCTTTGAGCCAGACTACTTGACCCTGATGGAAATCTGGCAATAAACGCAGTTGAAACCATTGTCCTTTTTCTGGGGAAACCTTACGGTTACAGTCGATACCAAACATAAATCGAATACCATATTTTCTTATGGTTTTTAAATTTCCAGTCGATGAATACCAACTATCACCTGTAATAAATTGAATCTTTGCACCCCAACTGAGTACTTCACTTAACATATCCATAAAGTAATCATTCTTGGTTTTACTTTCAGATTTGTCATAAATTCGGAAATTAATTGGAATATTTTGACCATTTTGATCTGTCGCATACAAAGTAATGAGATTAATACCCTTGACGGATCGGTGGTGTTTGCCTGACCAAAAATAGCTAACTAAGTCCATATGTTGACTATATGGTTTATCTAAAACAGTATCATCAATACTGACTATAAGTTTATTATTATCAATATGTTGAATTGCTTCTTGATATAGGTCGTGAGGTGTGTAGTCTTCACGCTCTAGAAAGCGATTTACACTATCATACGAGATATTATAAGTCTCGGCAAGTTGTGTGCAGCTAATAGAGTTCGGTTCTGTCATGAGAAAACCCATATAAATGGGTAGAGTACAAGTTGCTGTAGAAGCATGTTTAATTCGTCTGATCACAGATACTTTATAAAGCATTTTAATACTTTTTTGAATCTGTCAATGCGTAAGTCCTATTAAAAATTAAAAAGCATATTTATCAAGCAAACGATTCATTTTATTTATTATTCTTATTGACGCATCTGAAATTCATCCCTAAAATGCGCATCAGATTCTCCAATAGCTCAGTCGGTAGAGCGACGGACTGTTAATCCGCAGGTCCCTGGTTCGAGCCCAGGTTGGAGAGCCAAGATTCTAAAAAAACCCTGATCTGATCAGGGTTTTTTTATTGTAAATGCTTTAATTTATTGTCATCCTTCTTGTAACCCTATGTATTTTTTATGTTGCATCGCGTATATGTTTTAGCCCTGCGCCCTTTTCAACCCTATAATAAAAAACGATGGTCATATTAAGGAAAACCATAATGAAGAAACTACTTCTCAGTTTGTTATTCTTATGCAGTCCAGTCATGGCTGCACAAACAACATGGTATGCAGGCTCGACTTATAAGGGTACTGTGACTGTCCCTATTGAAAATGGGCCAAATGTGGTCTGGAAGTGTAATGGTAAAGTTTGTAGCATGTCTGGGCCCTGGGGCAATGACCTGTCTCTGGACTCCTGTCAAAATCTGGTTTTGCGTATTGGCAAAATTAGCTATTATAAAAATTCAGTGGGAGCAAGCTGGACAGCGCATTCGTCCCAATTAGCCCAATGCAATCAGGTTGCACGTTAATATAGCGATTTTAAGCACTTAACAGTTTATTATTTACACTGATTTTACTTGACTATAAACGTCTTGCCCCCTAAAATTCACTCCAGATTCTCCCATAGCTCAGTCGGTAGAGCGACGGACTGTTAATCCGCAGGTCCCTGGTTCGAGCCCAGGTGGGAGAGCCAAAATTCTCAAAAGCCCTGATCAATAATCGGGGCTTTTTTTATATTAAGTACAATGCATACCTTTAAAAATATATGGTCTTATCATAATGCGTCTTATATCGCCAGAAACTGCACCAAAATTTCAACTTATAGATAGCCATGGCAAAGTAGTTCGACTAGACTCAGGTAAACGCACTTTACTTGCATTTTTTCGTGATACAAACTGTCCTTTTTGTAATTTTAGAATTTTCCAATTAACACAACATTATAAAAAACTTTCGGATGAAGGCTTAGAAATCATTGCATTTTTTTCATCAACACATGAAGAAGTCAATGAATTTGTAAGAAAACGCCCTCGCCCTTTTACGATCGTCGCCGATCCTGAAAATATCGCCTATAAAGCTTATGGTATTGAACGATCAATGGCACGCTCTGCTTATAGCGTTTTTCGACATTTCGTCTCATGGGTTTTAGGCATCAAAATAATTGGGGCTGAGGGTTTAAAAAAGAATCTACAAAATCCAAGTGATATTATGCCAGCAGATTTTTTAATTGATGAGCAAGGTTATATTATTGAAACATATTACGGTTCTGATGCTAGCGACCACATTCCATTTGAAAATATTTATAAATTTTTAAATGCTGATCAGAACCTTAAGTAGTCTACAACACCTCGTGTTTAATTGATTTATGCAAAAATGGTGTGTTTAGCGACTAGGCACACCGCTATGGAAACGGAACGTATCATCTGGCGTTAAAATTAGATTCTTTTCCACTTCACGGATATGTTCAATCCGCTGCTGAATATTTTCTTCTGGATCTTTAAGTTTGGCAGTTTTTGCAACATCCAATGCCAGTGCCAGATAATCCTCAAAATGACGAGATTCCGATTTAAGTAAGTAACGATAGTAACGTCCAAGTTCATCGTCTACAACAGGTGCCAGCGCATAGAAGCGCTCACACGAGCGTGCTTCGACAAATGCGCCAATAATCATCACATCAATCAATGCTTCAGGTTCATAAGTACGGATTTCTTTACGCAATCCACCAGCATAACGCCCAGCACTCAATCCTTTCCACTCCTGACCACGTTTAGTCATGAATTCCAGAACCTGCTCATAATGCAGCATTTCTTCACGTACCAGTTGTGCCAATTTCACTTGTAAGTCGGTAAAAAAGCTATAGCGGAACATCAGGTTCATTGCTGTACTTGCCGCTTTTTTCTCACAGTTGGCATGGTCTTGCATCAGGATGTCGAGGTTATTAACCGCTTCATCCAGCCACGCCTGAGGAGTGGTACAACCTAAAAATGCAATGACAGGTTGCATTAACTCATCATAATTTACACTACTCATCAACTTATCTCGCAGCAGCCTGAATCGCTGCTTTCATATCTGTTACTGCTTGAGTCAAACCAACGAATACACTATCGGCAATAATCGAATGACCAATGTTGAGTTCATAAATTTGTGGAATTGCTGCAATTGCTGCCACATTATCTAAATTCAAACCATGCCCGGCATTCACAACCAAACCTTTAGCTGCTGCATACTCAGCACCTTTGATAATACGAAATAATTCAGCTTGTTGCTGCTCATCTGTCTCGGCATCAGCATAAGCACCCGTATGGATTTCAATGGTTGGTGCACCACATGCGACAGCTGCGTCAATTTGTGCAAAATCTGCATCGATAAACAAAGACACATCACTACCAATCGCTTTCAGTGCTTCAGTTGCCGCCTTCACTTTTTCAAAATGCCCAATCACGTCCAATCCACCTTCGGTGGTCACTTCCTGACGGCGTTCAGGCACGAAACACACATGCTGGGGTTGAATCTCTTTGGCAAACGCAACCATTTCATCAGTTACCGCCAATTCCAAATTCATACGTGTTTTTAATAATGGACGCATACGACGTACATCATCATCTTGTATATGACGGCGATCTTCACGCAAATGTAAAGTAATCCCCTCAGCACCAGCCTGTTCACACAACAAAGCAGCCTGAACTGGATCAGGGTAAGTTGTACCACGTGCTTGTCTTAATGTCGCAACATGATCAATGTTTACACCTAAGATTGCAGCCATAAAAAATATCCTATCGGTTTAGTCCTGAATCATTATTTTCAATACATCAGGAATATCAAGTTTGTGTACTTTGAATCCAAAGTTGACGGCTTTTCAGCGGTCGATCACCCAACAAGGCGCTAATCATTTGACGGTATAGTTTACCCAATAATTGCAATTGTTCGTGAGAAAAATCCTGCCCATCTTCATAACTTTGCATGGATGTAATCAGTGTACCATCAAGTGTTGAACGCGAGGCTTGTGAAACTGGCAGAAAGCCATCATTGAGTTGAAATTGATAATGCTGGTTGACCTGAATGTCTTGTTGACTCGCATCTGTTGAGAAATCAATGGCGTAGCCAAGTTCCACCAATAGTACATGCTCAAATTGACGCAAAATCTGCCGAAGAAATACAGCAGCTTGTTCGTGTGTGGCCAATTGCTGTAACAGCACTAAAATCAACTGATATTGTTCAAATGTTTGTGGCATCATCTCTTCTAAAGGACATAGTCGCAATAGAATTTCATTTAAATAAAAACCAGCAAAAAATGCATCACCATGAAAGAATACAGGTTGATTCAGAATTTCCAGTTTTGTGAAGTTTTTTAGTTCAGATTTACCTGTGGCTTGCAGACGAATTGGCTGATATTGTGGCGGTGGGGTCTGTCTTAGAATCCCATCCACCCGACCATATTCTTGTGTAAATAAATGCACAATATGGCTTTTTTCACGATATTTACGATGATGAATCAAATAACCATGTAGGACTTCATTGCGCATCATAGTACGAGACTAGTCCTTCTTTTTCTCATCCTTTTCTTCATCATCGCCATCGGGAATCACTGCGCCAACAACTGCAGCAGTTCCTTTAACAACACCTTTAGTGGTCTTATAAGCAACTTTAACAGGTACAGTCACAACCTTGTGAATACAGCCTTGCAACATGAATACACATGTCACAATCGCGAGTATATGAATTGTTGTTTTCATACCTGTTTCCGTTATCTTAAATGCGATTAAATATCGCTATAACCCAAACTTTTGAGTGCACGCTCATCATCAGACCAACCACCTTTGACTTTCACCCAAAGCGTTAGCATGATTTTCTGTTCAAACATTTTTTCCATATCTGTACGTGCATCCATGCCGATGCTTTTCAGCTTCGCACCTTTATCACCAATCACAATTGCTTTTTGCCCTTGGCGTTCTACAAAAATGGTTGCATCAATATACGTACATGGCGGCTTTAAACGACCTGTTTTTTCATTTACGGCTGCTTCTTCAGTTTTAAATGATTCAATTTGAACCGTTAAATCATATGGCAGCTCTTCACCTAACTGACGCATAATTTTCTCACGAATGATCTCACTCGCAAGGAAACGCTCAGAACGATCAGTAATTTGATCTAATGAATACAATGGTGGTTGATACGGCAGATATTTTTCAATCGTGTCACGCAAATGGTCTAGATTTGCACCACGCAATGCTGAAACCGGAACAATTTCAGCAAAATTCATGAGCTTGGCACGCTCTCGAATCAGCGGTAAAGCCTCATTTTTATTTTCAAATGTATCCAGCTTATTGATCACGAGGATCACTGGCATATCGGCATTTTTAAGCTTTTCCAAAACCAATTCATCGTTTTGCGTCCACTTTTGTGCATCAACCACAAATAAAACCAGATTCACATCACGCAATGCAGAATGTGCAGCACGGTTCATCATCTTATTGATCGCACGTACTTCTTTCTTATGCATCCCAGGCGTATCTACGAATACAGCCTGTGATTTCTCACGCGAGTCAATACCCACAATCTTATGGCGTGTGGTTTGTGGCTTACGTGAAGTAATAGATAGTTTTTGACCCAAGATATGGTTCATCAAAGTTGACTTGCCCACGTTTGGACGCCCAACAATAGCCACAAAACCGCTTTTAAAATCCGAAGGAATGGTCGTTCCTTGAGAACTAAAAAATTGATCAACTACATTATTGCCATCTTGCTGTTCAGTTGCTTCTGGCTTATTTTCTTCTGAATGAGACATCAGGTTATTGCTCCAATAATTTTAAAATCTCTGCCGCTGCCGTTTGTTCGGCAAAACGACGACTTGAGCCCTCGCCTATAATTTTTGGCAATCCCGCTACATCACATTCCACTTTGAAATGTTGATTCGGTGCATCACCCTGAATATCTACAACCTCGTAAACTGGGAGAGGTTTTTTACGTGCTTGTAAATACTCTTGCAAACGTGATTTAGGGTCTTTCAGCTGATCGGTCGGTTCGATATGATCAAGATATGGTTCATACCATTTTAACACAATGCGTTCGAGCAAGTTGAGATCATTACTGTCTAAATAAATAGCACCAATAATGGCTTCAACCGTATCAGCCAGAATTGACTCTCGGTGGTGTCCACCTGATTTTAACTCGCCTGTGCTTAAAATTAATGACCGACTGAGTTGCAAATCATTTGCGATTTTTCCTAATGCTTCCTGTCGAACCAAAGTCGCACGCATTCGCGTTAAACGGCCTTCATTTTCCAACGGATAGGTATTGTACAAATAATTTGCAACGATCATTCCTAATAATGCATCGCCTAGAAATTCTAGGCGTTCATAATTATGTTTATGACTGACCGAGCGATGGGTCAAAGCCAGTTTTAACAATTCAAACTGTTTAAACTGGTAACCTATTCGACCTTGCAGCCGTGTATCATTGAGTTTGGTTTGCAGATTTTTGGTCAAAAGTCTTCTCAAAATTCATAACTAAACTAATATTCAATACGAAAGGCTTACGCACTTCATACTTTTTCATTACAACTAAATCATCTTTGTAAGTAACTTCAGCAATATCCTTGAAATGTATATCACGAATATTATTCATCTCTAAACGTTGATCCATCTGAGTATAAAATTTACTTGGTGTAATATTTTTAGGACTATCTTTTAATAATCCTTCAATTTGAGTATCAATAATTTTGTCATCCCAATAGGCAGGCCATATTGCAACTGCCGCCTTTACAAATATCGCAAAGAAAATAATTCCGAATAATATCGCGATATAGGATGCCCCTTGTTGAGATTTACGCATCTGCATACTTCCTATGTATTTTTATTAGTTAATCTTACCATTGCGATTGAAACTTGGCAGGTTAAAACCAGGTTCTTTATGCATCCAAATATAAAAAGCGCGACCAGTCAAATTCGCTTCAGGGACAAATCCCCAAAAACGACTGTCTGCACTTTGATCTCTATTATCACCCATTGCAAAATACTGTCCTTTCGGCACAGTTACTTCCCAATCCTGCCCATTACTTTGAATAAAAACATTATTTTCTTTGGCAACAAATGGAACGAGTGCGTCAGCTCCACGTAACTTTGCAAATTGAAATTGTTCTGCTAAAGGATTACGACCATCTAAATAACGAATTAAATGCTGGTGTTCACCTAATGTTTCTTTAAAGTAATAAACTGTAGGAGTTTCTAATTGATCTTTATCACGTTTAAATTCAGTTGCGACTTTAGCAATTTGCTTCCCATTAATAGTTAATTGGCCAGCCTTAAACTGAATATGGTCGCCTGGCAAACCCACCACACGCTTAATATAGCTAATGGTTGGTTGTGGTGGATAACGAAATACGATCACTTCACCACGTTTTGGCTCGCCTACATCAATTACTTTTGCATTTACAATCGGTAAGCGCACACCATAATCAAATTTATTTACTAAAATAAAATCACCTGTTTCTAAGGTAGGCACCATAGAATCAGATGGGATATTAAATGGTTCATATAAGAAAGAACGAAGGATTAAGACTACTGCTAACACGGGCCAAAAATCATATGCCCACGTTATAACAAAATTTTCCTGATCACGCCCTTTATTTGCACGTTGTTTTAGTACAAATTTATCGAGTAGCCACACTAGAAAAAAAATTAGTGTAACTGGTACCAGAATCAAATTAAAATCAAAATCCACACGCCCTCTCTCACAGCACAGCTGCTCGTCTTGTAGCGAGGTTCGAAAAACCACCTCGCTCATCTTTTCTTTATCTATCCACTTTCAATACGGCTAAGAACGCTTCTTGAGGAATTTCAACACTTCCTACTTGTTTCATACGCTTCTTACCTTCCTTTTGTTTCGCAAGAAGTTTCTTCTTACGTGAAACGTCACCACCATAACATTTTGCCAATACATTCTTACGCATGGCTTTTACGGTAGAGCGTGCAATGATTTGTGCACCAATTGCCGCTTGAATTGCAACATCATACATTTGGCGTGGAATCAAATCTTTCATCTTCTCAACCAACGCAATACCGCGATGACGCGCATCTTGACGGTGGCAAATCATTGCCAGAGCATCCACCTTTTCGCTATTAATTAACACGTCAACCTTAACTAAAGCTGAACTCTCAAAACGCACGAAGTTGTAATCTAAAGATGCAAAACCACGTGAACAAGATTTCAACTTATCAAAGAAATCCATGACCACTTCTGCCATAGGAATTTCAAAAGTGATTGAAACTTGATTACCTAAGAATTTCATATCTTTTTGAACACCGCGACGTTCAATACACAAGGTCATGACATTACCTAAATATTCTTGTGGCACAAGAATATGACACTCTGCGATCGGCTCACGCAAATCTTCAACTGTTGAACCATCAGGCATTTTTGATGGGCTGTCGATATAAATAATATCGCCTTTTTTAGTCAATGCTTCATAAATTACTGTCGGCGCAGAACTGATTAGATCAAGATCGTATTCACGCTCTAAACGCTCTTGTACAATTTCCATATGAAGCATGCCTAGGAAGCCACAACGGAAACCAAAACCTAAAGCATCTGAACTTTCTGGTTCAAAGAACAGCGCTGAGTCATTAATTTGTAATTTTTGTAGCGCTTCACGGAATGGTTCAAAGTCACTAGCATCAATTGGGAAAAGACCCGCATAGACCTGTGGTTTAACCTTTTTAAAACCTGGTAAAATAGCAACATCTGGTGTGTTCGACAAAGTAATTGTATCGCCCACAGGCGCACCAAAAATATCTTTAATACCAGCGATCACGAAGCCAACTTCACCCGCTTCGAGAATATCTGTTTCAGTATGTTTAGGATTGAATACGCCAACAGATGTAACTGGATGAGTTTGCCCCGTTGATTTCACCAACATTTTGTCGCCCTTGCGGATACGACCTTGTTTGATTCGAACGAGAGAAACAACTCCTAAATAGTTATCAAACCATGAGTCGATAATTAATGCTTGTAAAGGTGCATCACGATCACCTTCTGGTGCAGGAATCACATCAACTAGGCGCTCTAAAACACCTTCAACCCCTAAACCCGTTTTTGCTGAACAGGTTGGCGCATCTGTCGCTTCAATTCCGATAATTTCTTCAATTTCGTGAATGACACGCTCAGGTTCAGCTTGAGGTAAATCAATCTTATTTAAGATGGGTAAAACTTCTAACCCTTGCTCGATCGCTGTATAACAGTTCGCTACAGATTGTGCTTCGACACCTTGCGCAGCATCGACGACTAAAAGCGCACCTTCACATGCTGCCAAAGAGCGTGACACTTCATAAGAAAAGTCGACGTGCCCTGGTGTATCAATAAAGTTCAATTGATACTCTTGACCATTTGGATGCGTGTAATACAAGGTTACCGATGCAGCTTTAATAGTAATCCCACGCTCACGTTCAAGCTCCATAGAGTCTAATACTTGAGCTTGCATCTCGCGATCTTGTAAACCACCACACATTTGAATGAATCGATCTGCCAAGGTTGATTTACCATGGTCAATGTGAGCAATAATCGAGAAATTACGTATATTTTTGATATCTACGGATTTTTTAGCTTGCGCCATGGGTTACCTTAACAAAATAGAATGCTCGAAACTTATAACAAGTCATGAGCCAAAGCGGTTTAACAAAATTGTTGGGGATTATAGCAGAACAGCATTTCAAAGTATTCAAAATAATTACCCCATCAAAGCCTCTAGATGGTGCTTCCAGTCCTTCGATTTACTCATATAAAGTTGAAAAATCCATCGGATTTAAATCCAACCCAATCGGTTGGTAGGCATGAGTAAAACTCGGTGACATACGCTTTGGACGACCTGTTGTAATTTCAATACACGCCCATTTGGTATTCCCTACGAATAAAACACTTTGATCCTTTGGACGGTAAAATGCGTACTGACGAAAGGAATAGAGCGCATTAATATCATCTAACCATGTCCGTAAGATGATTTCTTCACCTTCAAGTGCTGCTTTCCGATATTGAACATGATGCTCTACCGCCACCATTGCATGTTTGAGTTCTAAATATTGAGCTAGACCTAAACCTAATTTTTCAATATGCGCTGCTGCGACATCTTGCATCCACTGAATATACATGACGTTATTGACATGACCTAAAACATCAATATGTTCAGGTTGTACAGTTATTCTCAAATCAAAAATAGTACTCATAAACCTACTTATTTCGTCAATCCAAGCTCAGTCGCATACACTAATCTAAACACTTATACATTACAAAATAAAAACCACCCTATTTCAGGGTGGTTTAAAAAAACTAACTATAGCTTAAGGCAAACGTAAACCTAAAATTGCACGCTGACCTTGGCGAATAATAGCTACTCGAGCAACACTATTTTTTGGTAGAGCCGTCATTGTTTTTACAAACATTTGACTATTTAAAATAGGTGTACCATTCACCTGAAGGATAACATCACCTGCAACAATGTTTGACAATGATGCTAAGCTACCGCGTTTAACATCCTGCACCAATATCCCACCACGGACATCCAATTTTGCTTGCTCTTCAGGCGTTAAATTACGAATGCTCATTCCAAGACCACTGGTTGGATTATTTTTATCCTCAGCGGCTGGCGTATCGTCTGGTGCAGTACCTAAAGTTGCTGAAATAGTCCGGACTTTATCGTCACGTAATACTTCTAATTGAACAGTCTGACTAGGTGCTACGCGATTTAATACATTTAACAAATCGCTAGTACGGGAAATAGAAGAACCATTAATTTTTAAAATCACATCCCCAGACTTTAAACCTGCTTTTTCAGCCGGTGACTTCGGTGTAACTTGATTAATCAACGAGCCTTCTGGTTTTGGTAATTTGTATGCTTCTGCAAGGTTACGATCAATATCTTGCAACATCACGCCAAGGTATGAACGAGTTACTTTACCATTGGTTTTAAGCTGTTGAACTACATCCATCGCGACATCAATAGGAATAGAGAATGACAAGCCCATATAACCGCCAGTACCACTAAAGATACGCGAGTTAACACCAACCACCTCACCATGTTGGTTAAATAACGGACCACCAGAGTTACCAGGGTTTAATGCAGCATCTGTTTGAATGAATGGAACTGACGTTTCACCACTCATATTTCGAGATTTAGCACTCACAATCCCTGCTGAAGCAGAATAGTCAAAGCCAAAAGGTGAACCAATTGCTAAAACAGGCTCACCAACTTTTAACTGGTTTACGTTACCAATTTTTAATTCTGGGAAATTTGCACCATTTACTTTAAGCACAGCAACATCAGTGCGCTCATCACTCCCCACCAAAGTTGCATCAAGTTCACGTCGATCGTTTAAAGTAATACTGATACGAGACGCATTTTCAACCACATGGTGGTTTGTAACGAGATAACCATCTTTACTAATAAAAAACGCACTACCGTATGCAGTTTTTTCTTGTGGCCCTTGTTGCTGAGGTATAATGACTTGATTACCAAAAAAACGTCGTAAAATTTCAGGTACTTGTTGCTGCAACAACTCTTCCTGAGTCATCTTTTTTACAACATTGACACTGACAACTGCAGGACTCACCTGCTCAACGAGGTTTGAAAAATCTACTGGTGAAGCAGCATTAACCTGTACTGCAGCAACCGTAAATACCGCAGCATACATTCCTTGTTGTAAATAGCGACTTTTCATGAAGTGAGAACCTACGTACTAATGATCTATAGAATATTAAGATTATGTTTGTATCATAACCCAACTGTAATCTTCGTAAAAATATGTTGATATTTTCAATGCATACAACGATGTAGCATATTGAAATGTGAATAAATTATGGAGAAAGTCTCCATGATTTATAAGCTTATTAACTTTTTATCGTGGGCAGCTTAATATTAGATTAAAATGATGTATTGAATCATTATCCTTATTAGACTTTAAGGTGATTGACAATTCATATCAGTGAAAATTGTTTACATTCGCTAAAAAATCGTTCAATTCTAGGCAGATTGGCACTTGCCTTTTTTGTTAAAAAGCGTTGTCATTAGTGAACGTTTAAAACTGAAGCAGATCGACATGCCTGATTTAAAAACAATTCACCATTTTGACGTGATAATTGTGGGCAGTGGCGGTGCAGGTTTAAGTCTTGCACTCTCTTTACCGAGTCATTACAACATTGCCATTTTAGCAAAAGCTGAGCTCACAGAAGCCAGTACTTTTTATGCTCAAGGTGGTGTTGCTGCGGTCTTAGACGAGACTGATTCAATTCAACAACATATTAATGACACTATGATTGCAGGCGGACATCTTTGTGAGTTGGACGCCGTGAAACATACAGTCGAAGGTGGCAAGCCTTCTGTTGATTTCTTATTGAAGCAAGGTGTTCAATTCACTTTAGATGATGATGAGCAATTACACCTCACTCGTGAAGGTGGTCATTCACAACGCCGTATCATTCATTCTGCTGATGCAACAGGTAAGGCAATTTCGACCACGCTTGTTGAACGTGCTAAAGAACGTAAAAATATTACAATTTTTGAAAATTATATTGCGATTGACCTCATCACACTACACAAGCTTGGTCATCAAGACAAAAAAAATCGTGCGATTGGTTTATATGCATTAAATGAAAAAACAGAACAAGTTCATACATTCTTAGCCCCTTTCACAGCTTTGGCCTGTGGTGGTGCAATGAAAGCTTATCTCTATACCTCTAACCCCGACATTGCAACAGGTGATGGTATCGCGATGGCTTATCGAGCTGGTTGTCGTGTTGCCAATATGGAATTTAACCAATTCCATCCAACGTGTTTATATCACCCGAAAGCGCGTTCTTTCCTTATTACTGAAGCCATGCGTGGTGAAGGTGCTTATTTACGTTTACCTGATGGTGAACGTTTTATGTTGCGTCTTGACGAACGTGCTGAACTTGCGCCACGCGATATTGTTGCACGTGCGATTGATTATGAAATCAAACGTTTAGGTATTCGTCATGTTTGGTTAGATATCACACATAAATCACCTGAATTTATCACTGAGCACTTCCCTACACTTTACGCACGCTTGCTCGAACTTGGGATTGATATTACCAAAGATATGATTCCTGTTGTTCCAGCAGCGCATTATACCTGTGGTGGTGTCGTTGTAGATGAGCATAGCCAAACTGACTTAGATGGTTTATATGCGATTGGCGAAACTTCATATACTGGTTTACATGGCGCTAACCGTATGGCAAGTAACTCACTGCTTGAATGTTTCGTTTATGGCATGAGTGCAGCGGAAGATATTCAAAGCAAACATAATATTAGCTTTGAATTTCCAGATGTACCGTCTTGGGATGAATCCCAAGTGACTGATGCCGATGAAGATGTTGTGATCTTACAAAACTGGGATGAATTGCGTTCAACCATGTGGAACTATGTGGGTATTGTCCGCACCACTAAACGTTTGCAACGTGCCTTACACCGCATCGAAATGCTGAAACGTGAAATCAATGAATATTATCAAGATTATCGTGTCAGCAAAAACTTAATCGAATTGCGTAATCTCGTTTTAGTTTCCGAAATGATTGTACGTTGCGCGATGGAACGTAAGGAATCACGTGGTTTGCATTACACACTGGATTACCCTGAACTCTCCAATGAGATTCGCAAGACGGTGTTAACACCACCGAATTTTAAGGTGGAGCAGCCGTTGGTGAATGAATAGCACTTTTAATTTATTCATCTATTATTTTTTTAATTGGCACTGCCTCATATAGCCAAAATAATTAAATATTATTTGTATAGGCAATAGATTACTTCGAAGGATCAAAGTAATCAAAATCCCTTGTTGGGTAGAGGGTAAATCCTTGTTACCCCTGCCCCACTGGCGGCATCCATGCCGCCGTTCTCGATCTTAAATAACAACTTGAATTCAAATACTAAAAAGCAGGCTATTTTTCGAACTTATTATTACTTAAAGAGCCTATTTTAAATATTGCAATGCTTCTTCAAACACCACATCCGCATTCTGCGTTGCATCTAAACGCTTCATCCGTTCAGGCTCTGCTTGCCACAAGGTCTCATAACCTGCACGTACTTTAGCAAAGAAACTCAACTTCTCTTGCTCAAAACGATCCAGTGCACCACGCTCTCTCGCACGGGTCATGCCCAATTCAATCGGCGCATCCAACCAAAAGGTAATATTCGGCATTTTCGCCACAAAAGTTTGATTTAATAATTGCAACTTTTCCTGACTTAAACCACGTCCAGAACATTGATATGCAAAACTGGCATCAGTAAAACGATCACTTAAAACGATCTTACCTGCATTTAAAGCAGGGATAATGACTTGTTGTAAATGTTGCGCACGTGCTGCATAAATCAATAACAACTCAGTATCATGACTCATTTGCTCTTCGTGATTCACCGCTAATAATAAAGAGCGAATCTGTTCAGCTAACGGCGTTCCACCTGGTTCACGCGTCAAAACGACTTCTTTACCTTGCTGTTCAAAGTACTGATGAATTTTACGGATGAGTGTCGTCTTACCTACACCTTCCGTACCTTCAAAACTAATAAACATCATTCATCCTACTTTTGCTTTGCACGTAACGCAGTTAAATATTCTTGAACTGCACGATTATGATCTTCTAAGGAAGCTGTAAATTTATGCCCACCATTACCTGTGGCAACAAAGTAAATATTTTTAGCATCGTCTGGATGCATTGCTGCTTCAATCGCTTTTTTACTTGGCAATGCAATCGGAGTTGGCGGCAAACCATTGATCGTGTATGTATTATAAGGCGTTGCTGTCCGTAAATCATTGCGAGTGATATTACCCTTATAATTATCCCCCATACCATAAATTACGGTTGGATCAGTTTGTAGACGCATACCGATTTTTAAACGACGTACAAATACACCTGAAACTTGCTCCAGTTCACTATCTAAATTGGTTTCTTTTTCAATAATCGAAGCCATGATTAAAGCTTGATATTTATCGTTATAGGGTAAGTTCGGTGCTTTTTTTGCCCAAGCTTCATCTAAGGATTTCATTTGACGGCGATATAAATCCGTTAAAATTTTCTTATCTGTTTCGCCCTTGGCAAAGAAATAAGTATCTGGTGCAAATAAACCTTCAGGGTGTGAATAAGGAATATCTAAAGCTTTTAATAATTGGTCTTGCGGTAGATCTAAAATAGTCTTACTAACATTCGGATCTTTCTTTAAATTCTGTAGCAATTGTTTAAAAGTTGTCCCTTCAATCACCAAAATACGATTCATTTGTGCATTTTCAGCATCAGATAGCATATCAAGTACTTGACGAACACTCATCCCTTTATTGATTTCATACACACCAGCTTTCAAACTGTCATGAATCATAAATTTTTGATAAATCTTTAAAATAATAGGGAAATTAACTTTATTTTCTTTGGCTAGATGATCAATAAATTTTGAGTAAGTATCTCCCGAAGAAATGACTAGAACCTGCTTTTTCCCTTCGACTGGATAGTTCTTAAATAAACTTACCCAAAGCACACCGAGTACGAGCAAAAGAAAGACAACGATTACAATCAATAAGGCTTTGATAGGAAACTTAGACTTCGGTTGAGCTTTTGGTTTTTTCTTTGTTTTGGCTGGGGTTGTTGGTGGCTTTGGCATATTAATCAATCTGGCTAAGTTTCAATGTTTCAAATAAATCAAGGTAGGGTTGCTGCTCAAAAGCCCGACCATTAAATCGAATAACTGCTTTCATCGGATGTAAAGCGTTGCAGAAAAATAGACTTTGAATACGTTCAATATCATTAATTTCTACACAACCTTGTCCACATTCAATATTCTGTTGCTTCATACGAGATAGAATCTTGGCTCGCATGACGCCGTGAACGCCATTATAACGAAGTTCTGGTGTAATCCATCGGTCATTTATACGAATAAAACAATTACTGCTCACCCCTTCTACAATATAACCTTGTACATCAGTTACCAATGCTTCAAGCCACCCCTGATGGTCAGCTTCCTGCTTTAATAACACTTGTTCTAAACGGTTTAATGTTTTTAAACCCACTAAATGCGGCATATTCAAACCTAGAGCATGATTGAGTACTCCACTCTCAATCCACTCTGGTTGAAAAACTTGCATGACTTTAGGGTAATACCAAACATAAACATCAGCAGCATGTAAAGGTAAGCTATATCCTCGATCTCCCTCACCTCGACTAATCACAATTTTTAAAGTGCCATTCAAGGTAAAATGCTGTTGTTGTAGTTGTGCTAAGGTTCTATCTACGACCGATAAATCCACATCAAGACTTAATCTTTGGCAAGCCAATGCCAAACGAGCAAAGTGTAATTGTTTTAGTTCAAACGTATCTTGAAAAATTCGCGCAGTGGTAAAGCAACCATCTCCATAATGAAAGGCTCGATCTAACAACGGAATCGAATCAATCAATTGTCCATTTTTATAACACTGCATGATCAAAAATTCAGTCTCCAACACATCGTCATCATACCCTGAAACCTAAGTTTGGCAAAAGCATGTACACAATCCACGCCTCATTCATCATGATCTAGAATCCAATCGTTTATTAACAACTCGAATTAGCACGGACTCTCTAAATATATTCAGGCTTAATCTACCGAAACTCATTTTTAAATAAACATTCAATATGAATCAAATTCAACATTTTGTTTTATAGCTATATACAAAACAATTATCAGAAATTCAGCATAAGTTATCTCTTTTTTATATTTCTTTTTTATTCATATCAAATTCGATTTTAATTATTTTTTTTGCAAAAAAACTGGCGCTATGCTGCATCCATATTCCAAACAATGATTGAAGGTCTGCTGATAACAGATCGATTTAAGGGGTTTTTATGCGTTTTTCTCAAGTTAAAGTCGGTGTTATTGCCGCATTACTTTCAGTTTCTTCATTTGCGGCACAAGAATTTTTAAATGTGTCTTATGACCCAACTCGTGAGCTATATACAGATTTTAATAAGCAATTCGGTGCATTCTGGAAACAGCGTACAGGACAGGATATTGAGTTTAAGCAATCTCACGGTGGTTCAGGCAAACAAGCACGTGCCGTTATTGATGGTCTAAATGCTGATGTCGTAACACTAGCACTTGCTGCGGATATTGATGAAATCGCTGAAAATGCAAAATTACTTCCAGCTGATTGGCAGAAGAAACTACCAAATAACTCCACGCCTTACACCTCAACGATTGTTTTCCTTGTACGTAAAGGCAACCCAAAACAAATTAAAGATTGGGGTGATCTGGTTAAACCAGGTGTAGAAATTATTACACCAAATCCAAAAACATCAGGTGGCGCACGTTGGAACTATTTAGGTGCTTGGGCATGGGCAAAACACCAAAAAGGTGGTAACGATGCTAAGGCACAAGAATTTGTTCGCCAAATTTACAAACAAACCAAAGTACTTGATTCAGGTGCACGTGGCGCAACCACTACATTTGCTGAACGCGGCATCGGTGATGTTTTACTGGCTTGGGAAAATGAAGCATTCCTAGCAGTACGTGAACAACCGGGTAAATTTGAGATTGTTACACCGTCACTTTCAATTTTGGCTGAGCCTCCAGTGGCGGTTGTAGAAAAAAATGCTGAGAAAAAAGGTAATTCACAAATCGCTCGTGGCTATTTGAACTACTTATATTCTCCAGCGGGTCAGGAAATTGCAGCACGTAACTTCTATCGTCCTCGCAATGCAGCTGTTTTAAAGAAATATAACGCCACTTTTAAACCTCTGAAGCTTGTCACGATCGATAAAGAGTTTGGTGGTTGGACAAAAGTACAAAAAACTCATTTTGATAATGGCGGTATTTTCGATCAAATCGTCAAGATCAACAGCACCACAAAATAATTTACTAATTAGGTAAATAAGGAGAGCGGACATGATTCATACCGTAATTGTTCCTGGTGTTGGTGGTAGCGAAGCTCAACATTGGCAATCTTGGTTACAACAACAACTCGTGTCTAGCTCTCGCGTTCAACAGAAACATTGGGACCGACCCGTCTTAAACGAATGGGTTGCCCAATTTGTCAAAACCGTTGCAGCTGTTAAAGCACCCATACAAATCGTTGCGCATAGCTTTGGCTGTTTAACCAGTGTTGCTGCACTTGCAGAACATCCAGAATTAAGCGAAAAAGTAAAGAACTTAGTTTTGGTTGCACCTGCCAATCCTGCACGTTTTGGCGAAGCTGGCTTTGCTCGTCACAGTTTGACTGACTATAAACAATATTTTCATCAGCTCAATATTGATGTGCCAACCACCTTATTGATTAGTGAAAATGATCCTTGGTTAGGCTATTTCGATGCTTTACAACTGGCACAAGCGTGGAAACTGACACCCATCAATTTGGGGCAAGTAGGTCACATCAATGTGGCATCTGGATTTGGCCCTTTTCCAGACATCCTTAATTACATGTTGCCTGAAAAAAAACTGCAACCTGTAACTCGAATGAGTCAGGCAAATTTTAATTTGAAATTTGCCTAGATTCCGCTCTCAGTATTTTTGGTTTTAGTGTTATTTATTTGCTGGTTTTAGCAAATATTTCTCTTTGAGGAAATATCATGTCGCAGCGTTCCCGAGTGCTGCCTGGGTTTGGTCTGTCTTTGGGCTTCACCCTCGCTTATGTATCTTTTATCGTACTTATTCCTTTATCAGCTGTATTTATCCGATCTTTAGGAATCGGATGGGATGGTTTATGGGAAATCTTAACTTCAGAACGAATCCTAAAGTCACTGCAACTTAGTTTCAGTGCGGCATTGATTGCTGCGCTAGTGAATGTGATTTTTGGATTATTATTGGCATGGTGCTTAGTTCGCTATAGTTTTCCAGGTAAAAGAATTGTCGATGCATTAGTCGATTTACCTTTTGCCCTACCAACAGCTGTTGCAGGGATTGCTCTCACTTCTTTATACGCACCAACAGGTTGGATTGGTCAACATTTAGAACCCTTAGGGATTCAAGTTGCATATACCCCAATTGGTATTACCCTTGCATTGATTTTTATTGGATTACCCTTTGTTGTTCGAACAGTACAACCAGTTCTCAGCGATATTGAAACTGAACTTGAAGAAGCAGCTTCTGCACTGGGTGCAAATCGCTGGCAAACCATTACTAAAATCATTTTACCCATCCTATTCCCTGCACTATTAACAGGCTTTGCTTTGGCATTTGCCCGCGGTGTTGGTGAATATGGCTCCGTCATCTTTATTGCAGGCAATCAACCGTATAAAACAGAGATTGCTCCCCTCATGATCATCTCTCGTTTAGAAGAATATGATTATGCAGGCGCAACAACGATCGCTGTAGTTATGCTCGTTCTCTCATTTGCCATCTTATTTTTAATTAATTTAGTTCAAGCATGGGCAAGCCGTCGTACAGGGAGAACTGCGCAATGAGTTTAAATACCAATAGCAATGCTTTAGCCATAAAGTTGCAATCTCGTGATTCAACCCGTGAACCAACATGGGTCCGTTATACATTAATTAGTATTGCACTGATTTTCTTCTTAAGTTGCTTGATACTACCGCTCATTTTGGTTTTTGTTGAAGCATTTAAACAAGGTCTTTCAGTTTACATCAATGCCTTAACTGATTCTGACACACTATCGGCAGTCAAACTAACCTTACTGACAGCAGCGATTGCTGTACCAATTAATGTGGTGTTTGGGGTAGCCGCCGCATGGGCAGTGGCTAAATTCCAGTTCCGTGGCAAAGCCATCTTGACCACCATTATTGATATGCCATTTTCAGTCTCCCCTGTCATTGCAGGTTTAATGTTGGTTCTGATTTTTGGTTCACAAGGTTGGGTTGGCGGTTGGTTAATGGATCACGATATTAAAATCCTGTATGCCGTACCTGCCATTGTTTTAGCCACAATTTTTATTACAGTTCCTTTTGTTGCTCGTGAATTAATTCCACTCATGGAAGCACAAGGGACCGAAGAAGAAGAAGCTGCGATTGTACTCGGTGCTTCAGGTTGGCAAACCTTTTGGAAAGTGACCCTACCAAATATTAAATGGGGTTTGATTTACGGTGTGATTCTGTGTAATGCCCGTGCAATGGGAGAATTTGGTGCGGTGTCTGTGGTTTCAGGACACATCCGCGGTGAAACCAATACCCTGCCGTTACACGTCGAGATTCTTTATAACGAATATACCTTTAGTGCTGCATTTGCTGTGTCTTCGTTACTGGCATTTTTAGCGATTATCACATTGATCTTGAAAACTTGGTTAGAAATACGCCAAGACCAAGCAAATGAACATCAACCGAATCACTAAGGAATAAACACATGAGTATTCAAGTTAAAAATATTGAAAAACACTTCGGTGCATTCCATGCACTCAAAAATATCTCTTTAGACTTTCCTGAAGGTGAATTAGTCGCTTTGCTTGGTCCTTCAGGCTGTGGAAAAACAACATTATTACGCATCATCGCGGGTTTAGAATCTGCTGATCATGGTCAAGTTTTACTTGAAGGCGAAGATGCCACCAATATCCATGTTCGTGAACGTCAAGTCGGTTTTGTATTTCAGCACTATGCCTTATTCCGCCATATGACTGTGTTTGATAATATTGCTTTTGGTTTACGCGTTCGCCCACGTGCAACTCGTCCATCAGAAGCCGAAATTAAAAAACGTGTCACGCGCTTATTAGATTTGGTTCAACTGGGTTTCTTAGCTGATCGTTACCCTGCTCAACTTTCAGGTGGACAACGTCAACGTATTGCACTAGCACGTGCCCTTGCCGTAGAACCACGTGTTTTATTACTTGATGAGCCTTTTGGCGCACTAGATGCCAAAGTTCGTAAAGAATTACGCCGTTGGTTACGAACCTTACATGATGAACTACATATCACATCTATTTTTGTTACACATGACCAAGAAGAGGCTTTGGAAGTCGCAGACCAAATTATTGTCATGAATAAAGGTGATGTTGAACAAATTGGTTCACCTCGTGAAGTTTATGAAAAACCAGCAACCCCCTTTGTTTTTGATTTCTTAGGTCAAGCAAATCGTTTTGAAGGCGAACATACTAGCGGTATCATTCGCATTGGTGATGATCGCATCCAACTACCAACCTCATTAGAAGCACCACAAGGAAAAGTGATTGCATTTGCACGACCAAATGAATTACATATTCATACCCGTCCCCAAGCGAATACGATTGAGGCAACGTTTATACGTGAAGTCTGGATTGCGGGCAAAGTGATTGCGGAGTTACAAGATCGCAGTGGACGTACCATTGAGATTTTACTTAGTGTAGAAGAAGCAAATTTACATCAATTTAGACCGAATCAAACCGTCTGGATTAGTGCAGCTCAACTTCATTTATTTGCAGACCAAACGACTCAAGTTGCTTAGAATAATATCTTGAGGGCGATTAAATAAATTTGATCGTTCCTCATCTTTTATGTGGAAAAATTATTATGAACTTTCAACAACTCAGAATTATTCGAGAAACTGTTCGCCAAAACTTTAATTTAACTGAAGCTTCTGCGGCACTTTATACCTCCCAATCTGGTGTCAGTAAGCACATTAAAGATTTAGAAGATGAATTAGGTGTACAACTCTTTGTACGTAAAGGTAAACGTTTACTTGGTTTGACTGAACCAGGTCAATCGTTATTAAGCATTGTGGAGCGTATGTTAGTTGATGCTGACAATATTAAACGTCTCGCAGATGATTTTAATAAAGTTGATGAGGGGACATTAACGATTGCAACAACGCATACCCAAGCACGGTATGTTCTTCCACCGATTGTGAATCAGTTTAAAAAATTATTCCCAAAAGTACATTTGGTTTTACAACAAGCGAGTCCTGTTGAAATCGCAGAAATGCTACTCCAAGGTGAAGCAGATATTGGTATCGCAACTGAATCTTTGACGACGGAAGAGAACTTAGCTAGCGTACCTTATTACGAATGGCATCATAGTATCATTACACCTAAAGACCACCCGTTGACTAAATTAGATAAAATTAGTTTAGATGTCTTGGCCGAATATCCATTGATTACATATCATGGCGGCTTTACTGGACGCTCTAAAATCGATAAGGCATTTGAAGATGCTCATATACATGCCGATATCGTGATGTCCGCCTTAGATGCCGACGTCATTAAAACCTATGTTGAACTCAATATGGGGGTGGGTATTGTCAATGATGTCGCTTATGACACAGACAAAGATTATCGCTTAGAACAATTAAAAACTGATGTTTTTGGAGTGAATACAACTTGGATTGCTGTGCGTAAAGGACATCTTTTACGTGGCTATGGTTATGAATTTATTTCTTTATGTTCCCCAAAAACAAACATCAAAGAACTTAAAAAAGTGGCTTATCCCGAAGAATAAATCAAACAAAATGAATAGCTTTACTACTATTAGCCATTTATTTTGACCTAAAATCTGAGCATAAAAAACGAGCTTAGCGCTCGTTTTTTATGCAGAGTTGGTAGGTTAGAACTTAAAGCTCACACCCACTTTAGCCACTGGCATCCATTCATAGCGACTCTTATTCGCAATTTTGTCTTGCTCATCAGCAACTGCCTGATTAATCGGCTTAGCTCCGGTAACACCTTTTAAGTTGTAATCATCAAGTTTTACGTCAGGGTTACCTGTGTAGTAAGCACCAACTTCACCAAACAAACCAATATTTTTATACACTGGTGCATTCAAACCTAAACCGACATAAGGCGCGATGTTATTTTTATATGACATTTTGCCACGTACACCACCCTCTTGCCCAGGATTAACAACTTCATAATCATTGTTGTCAATTGTTAAAGTACGACCTGCTGATGTACGTTTCTGAAGATCATAATCATTATCGAGATAGCCAACACCTGCTGCTACATAAAGCGAACGAGCGAATGCATTTTGACTCGCACCCCATGGATAAAGTTCAGCATTTAAATATGTGTTGTTATTCTCCATATCAAGATCATATTTGGTGCCATTAATTTTGACATCATCAGACCATGAAATATCGCCACCATTATAACCAAGACTTAAACCTACATAAGGATTAACACGATAAGAAATTGCACCACCATAACCTGTAGTACCCACTTCAGCACGAACTGAAACTGGATCTAAGTATGAAGGAAACGTAGAACCTGATTCCTTCACAACTTGTTCATCTGCTGCTAAAGCAGAACCTGCAATCGCTGTTAATGCACCTGCAGCTAAAATAACGCGCAAAGCTTTCATTGAAGTCTCCTCAAAAAAATACTTTTATCTAAGGTATAGTTGTTACTGTAATAAAATCTTAAAAGAATGATTGATATCTTTTTATACAGAAACTGATTACTTTTTGTTATTTTTTGATACAAATTCAGAATAATTGTATATTTCAAAATAATGGATAAAAAACAATTAAATCCGAATTTAGTACAATTTTATTGCTTAATTTTAAAACACTTTATTGTAACGACTTTTTTCAAAGATTCTTGTATCAAATTAGTGTAAAATCTCGGAAATTTATTTTTGGAAGAATGAAGATCATGTCTCAGCTTTCTACGATCATTGAGCAAGCATTTGAAGACCGTGCAAATTATTCAGCTACGGACTGCCCTACAGAAATTCGTCAAGCCGTTGAAGAAGCATTAACTGGTTTAGACAACGGTACACTTCGTGTGGCTGAAAAGATTGATGGTGAGTGGGTTGTTCACCAATGGTTAAAAAAAGCAGTTTTACTTTCTTTTAAACTCAATGACAATCAGCCTATTGAAGCTTGTGATCTACAGTTTTATGACAAAGTTGCAACTAAATATTCAGGTTGGACTGAAGAGCAATTTAAAGCTGCTGGTGTCCGTGTTGTACCACCTGCTGTTGCTCGTCGCGGTAGCTTCCAAGCGAAAAATGTCGTATTGATGCCATCGTATGTCAATATTGGTGCTTATGTAGATGAAGGTACCATGGTTGATACATGGGCAACTGTGGGTTCATGTGCTCAAATCGGTAAAAACGTTCATTTATCTGGTGGTGTTGGTATCGGTGGTGTACTCGAACCATTACAAGCAAATCCAACGATTATTGAAGACAACTGCTTCATCGGTGCTCGTTCAGAAATCGTTGAAGGCGTGATTGTTGAAGAAGGTTCAGTGATTTCAATGGGCGTATTCATTGGTCAATCAACTAAAATCTTTGATCGTGAAACAGGTGAAATTCACTATGGTCGCGTACCAGCAGGTTCAGTCGTTGTTGCAGGTAGCCTTCCATCGAAATGTGGTACTTACAGCCTTTATGCTGCAATTATTGTGAAAAAAGTAGATGCGAAAACACGTGCAAAAACTAGCTTGAACGATTTATTACGTGCAGACTAATTTATAACGTTTCTCGGAGTTTCATCGCTCCTCGTCTCTACGATCAGCTATGGTCGTAGAGATTTTGTTTTTTATGTACTTGCTGCTTATGTAGCAACTGTTTGTGGTAACTATTTATGGCTTCCTTACGTTCTTCTGCAATTCCTGTATCTGATCCTGCGGCTGGTTTACGTATTACCGAGATCTTCTATTCTTTGCAAGGCGAAGCGAATACTTTTGGTTTACCGACTGTTTTTATTCGTTTAACGGGTTGTCCTTTACGTTGTAGTTATTGTGATACGACTTATTCATTTGAAGGTGGTGAACGTTTATCCCTTGAACAGATTATCGAAACAGCAAGCCAACATAAAACACCTTATATCTGTGTGACAGGTGGCGAACCGCTTGCACAACCAAACTGTCTGATTTTATTACAACGTCTTTGTGATCTTGGATTTGAAGTTTCACTTGAAACCAGCGGTGCTTTAGATGTATCGAAAGTTGACCCTCGTGTTTCCAAAGTGTTGGATTTAAAAACACCAACGTCTAATGAAGATCATCGTAATTTACTTACCAATCTCGACTATCTAACACAGCATGATCAGATTAAATTTGTGATCTGTAATCGTGCCGACTATGAATGGTCTAAACAACAACTGGGAAGTTTCCAGTTGCAAGATAAAGTCAGTACAGTATGGTTCTCTCCTGCTTTCGCGGTAGAAAAAGGTACTGTTGCTCTGCCTGCTCTTGCACGTGATTTAGCTCAGTGGATTTTAGATGACCATCTCCCTGTTCGCTTTCAATTACAGTTACATAAGCTGTTATGGAATGATGAATCTGGTCGTTAAAACACTCAAAATATCCGTTCTGCAAAATAGATCGGCTTTTATCAAATTTATTTTTAGGTTGAATCATGGAAAATAATATGCGTTCTCGTGCCATCGTATTATTGTCTGGTGGCTTAGACTCAACAACGTGTCTTGCTTGGGCACAAGCAAATTATGATTGTATTGCATTAAGCTTTATGTATGGTCAACGTTCGACGACTGAACTTGATGCAGCCAAAGCACTTGCACAACGTGCAGGTGTAGAACACCGTGTCATTAATATTGATTTAGGCAATTTAGGCGGCTCTGCGCTTACAGATCATAACATTGATGTACCTGAACAATTACAAGAAGGGATTCCTGTAACTTATGTTCCAGCGCGTAACACCATTTTCCTTTCATATGCCCTTGCAGCAGCAGAAGTTTTTGACGCTCAAGCCATTGTGATTGGTGTCAATGCTGTTGATTATTCAGGATATCCAGATTGTCGCCCAGAATTTATTGACGCTTTTGCCAATCTTGCGCGTTTGGCAACAAAGGCAGGCGTGGAAGGAAAACCCCTCAAAATTGAAACACCTTTGTTACATTTATCCAAAGCGAATATTATACGCTTAGGTATCGAACATGGCGTAGACTATAGCCAAACAGTATCCTGCTATCAGGCAGATGCTCAAGGACGTGCGTGTGGCAAATGCGACAGTTGCCGTTTACGCCAACAAGGTTTTATCGAAGCAGGTATTGCGGACCCTACACGCTATACCCAATAGATGATTTAGGGCAATCATTAGGTACAATATATGAAGTTTTTAAAATCAAATCTTATTCTTTCTACAATGATGTCAGCGACTGCTTTATTTGCAATGGCAACTCACGCAGCTGATAATCCATTACAAGCAGCATATAAAAGTACCAATGTAAAATCTGCATTGATTAACGTCTGTAAGGAACAAACCACTAAAGGTGGCAAGTTATCAGCTGCGGAAGTGAGTAAATTTTGTGGTTGCCAAATTGATGCTCAAGGGAAAGTAACTGAAGCTCAAAAATGGGAAATTCAAAGCGCAATCAATGCGAAGAAAAGCCCAAGTTCTTTAGCATTTGTACAGCAACAAAATAAAGAATTACAAGCTTGCCTAGGTGCACCACTGGTGTCTAAGCTTGAAAAGTTAACTGAGGAAGCAATGAAAGCTGCTCAGCAACAAGCTCCTAAAAAGTAAGCTTGTATTGTTCAGATTAAAGCCTGCATAAATGCAGGCTTTTTTGTAGGCTCTGTTAAACTTTCCTTTATGTTGAAGAGGGTGGAAAATTCCATACCATTGTGATTGACAGGACAAGGTTTTAACAAAGCAATTCCTATACGTCACGGTGAAATTGTTTATCATGAAGAATATGCTTTTTTACCACTTGAACTAGATCACGCTTAGCTTTATAGAAGGAATAAAAATGTCTGAGAATATTGAATTACCGAATCATACTTTTTCAATTACACAAGGTGAAGTCAATCTTGCTGAGTTAGGCAGCGAATGGCTTGTCATTTATTTCTACCCCAAAGATTCAACCCCAGGTTGTACGACTCAAGCTATTGGATTTTCGTGTTTAAAAGATCAATTTGAAGGATTAAATTGTCAAATTTTTGGAGTCTCTAGAGATTCTGTTAAAGCACATCAAAATTTCACGGAAAAACAAGCGCTCACAATTGATTTAATTAGTGATAAAGAAGAAGTGTTATGCAAACATTTTGATGTCATCAAAGAAAAAAATATGTATGGCAAACAAGTCATGGGCATTGAGCGTTCAACTTTTATTTTTCACAACAAACAGTTAGTGAAAAGCTATCGCAAAGTTAAAGCTGCTGGTCATGCTGAACAAGTATTGGAAGATCTAAAAGCATTGCAAGGCACTTCATAATGTTGAGTAAAAAAAGCGAGTTGTGTACTCGCTTTTTTGTTATGGGTAAATTGCCCGCTGCTTATACCTTAGCGTATGATAAAAAGGTTAGAGTCTGTTGACATTTCATAATGGCAACCAGATGTATATGGAAGCTAAAGCAAGCGCATTTTCATAATTACGTTTTAGCTTGTCATATCGAGTTGCTATTCCTCTAAATTGCTTCAATCTTGCAAAAGTATTTTCCACTAAGTGCCTAATTTTATATAGATTCCAGTCGATATGATTATTGTTGGACTGAGTATTTGGCTTTAGGGGGATATTGGCTTTTGTATTCGTCGCGCTGATTTGCTCTCGTAGTGGTTCAGAATCATAACCCTTATCTGCACATAAGACATCAGTTTCTTCCAAATCTAATTTTTCAACTAGCTCAGGCGCAACTTTAACATCATGTGTTGTTCCATTCATGATGATAATTTCAATTGGATTACCATGAGAATCAACGGCTAAATGTAATTTTGAACTATTCCCACCAATGCTTTTTGATATAGATTGATCTTTTAACCCAGCAGAGTGTTGATGTGCTCTGATATGAGAGCCATCAATAAAAATCCACTCTTTATCTGTATGTTTGAGGCATAGCGAGTAGTGAATTTGGTTTGACGATTAAATTTTATTTACTCGCTATTTTTTATACAGCAAATGTCAACAGACCCTAGTTTATCCATCAAAAAACACGAATCTTTCCATATTCGTGTTTTCATCGATTTTCTGCTTAAAGAACTAAAATCTTAAAAACATTCATCCAAATTACTTTTATCACCCGCAAGATATTTATGCTGCAATTCCACATAGACTTTTGTATTTTTAAATTCAGTCAGAAATTCAATCGTGCCTTTAGGGAAAAATTCAGTTTGAATCTCTCCACGATAATAGGCTTCTCGCATGGGCGTGGCTGAAATAGAATCTTTTAAACTATCCAACTCAACCATCTGCCATTCTGGAAATAAAGCTAAATAATACGAAGATTCATCTTTGAAGTGACCAATCAAACCTACTTTTGCATTTGGCTGAACCACTTGATTGACCAATGTTTTGACTTGTTTGACCCATTTTTCATCGTTATACACATCAACCACATGCACAAAATGAATCCGTTTCTGCTCATCTTCTGAAAAATTAGACAGAATCATTTGCTCACGTTCATGGGCTAAAAATGGATTTTTGATATTCCGTTCTGCTTGCGCTGAACCCAATGCCAAGATCACGTTCTGACTTTGTTGTAATGCAATTTCAATGGTTTGTAGATGCGCTAAATGAAAAGGCTGAAAACGTCCAATAAAAACAAGATAGTCAAATGTGTACATAGGCGTAATTTCACTTTTTGTGAACTCATCAGTTGCGCCATTTAGGTAAATATGCGACATAATGAGGACACTTAAAAAATCAATCTGGATTAAAGCAAGGATAGTACGATGACACTTAGCTGTATTCAACAACCTCATCAACATTTGCAAGCAAATTTAGAAGATGGCGTACTCACCTTAGCCATTAACCGTTCAGAAGCAAAGAATGCACTTTACGGCGAACTTTATCTATGGATTGCAAAAGCATTAGATGAAGCTGATACAAATAAAGATGTACGTGTTGTTATTTTCCGTGGTGCAGAACAAGATTTTACTGCGGGTAATGACATGAAAGATTTCATGGGCTTTATGCAAAAGCCGTATGAAGGCAAAGCAGGCGATCAACCACCATTTGTGTTATTAAAAGCTGCGGCTCGTTTTTCTAAACCACTGATTATTGGAGTGAAAGGCGTAGCAATCGGGATCGGTGTAACGATCTTATTACATGCTGATATCGTATTTGCAGACAATACTGCCCTATTCCAAATTCCATTCGTCAGCCTAGGCCTTTCTCCTGAAGGTGCTGCGAGCCGTTTATTGGTCAAACAAGCAGGCTATCAGAAAGCGGCTGAATTATTATTCACAGCGAAGAAATTTGATGCTGCAACAGCAGTAAAAGCAAATCTCGTGAATGATGTCGTTGAAGATGTTTATGCAACCGCACAACAAACAGCTCAACATTTAGCAGCATTACCTTTAGCGTCTCTAAAACAAAGTAAAGCGCTAATGAAAAAAGACTTAGCTGAAATTATTGCTTGCGTCGATGAAGAAGCTGAAATCTTTATGCAGCGTGTACGTTCACCTGAAATGATGGAAGCTGTACAAGCATTTATGCAAAAACGTAAGCCTGACTTCTCACAGTTCAATTAATACATTACACTGTTTTTATATAAACCACTTAGTCAAGACTGGGTGGTTTTTTTATTTAACGTCCCAATATGAACAACAATCTTATAGGAACATTTATTCTCATGTCTGAACAAAATCAAACTGACAAAAAACGCTACTACGAACCTGCCACTCAAGATATTGATGTTGCCAATTTCCGTAAAGTCATTGAAAGCCGTCGTTCAGTACGTAAGTTCACGGATAAACCGATTCCAAGTGAGATTTTAGATGAATGTTTAGATTTGGCACTGCTTGCACCCAACTCATCAAACCTACAGCCGTGGACATTCTATGTGGTGCAAAATCCAAGTAAGAAAAAGCAACTGGTTAAAGCATGCTTAGGACAGCTAGCTGCTAAAACTGCATCAGAATTGATCGTATGCGTGGCGCGTACAGATCGTGTTGATGAAATGGCAAAACGAAATATTAGCGAATTTCCATTTCCTGAAGCCCCTGCAATGGTACAAAAATATTACCGTTTTATCCCCTACAACTATAAAACAGGTTATTTCAATGCATTAGGTAACTTCAAAAAAGTTGCATTTAAAGTAGCCCGTACACTTGATAAACAACTTCCTGTGACTGCATTTAACCCTGCCGATGCTAAATTATGGGCAACTAAAACCACTGCTTTAGCCTGTGAAAACCTTGTATTAGCTTTACGTGCCTATGGTTTTGACAGTTGTATGATGGAAGGCTTTGATGAGCCTTTAGTTCGTAAAATTTTAAAATTAAATGATCAACAGCATCCTGTCATGGTGATTGGTGCAGGTGAACGGGCTACAGATGGTGTGTTCTTCCCGCAGTATCGTTTTGATCGTGATTTATTTATTCAAAAAGTATAATTATTCAATATCTAATATTTGAATAAACTCAAAGGCAGGCTCTTCATAAGGATGGCTTGCCTTTAATACCTTTGCCACAAGACTGGCTTTATCTTCAGGCACAATAGTTTCTACACGCCACTCTTCAAGTTGTTCCAGTTCATCCAACTGCCCTAAAAATGGATTTGCACCCTTAACTGGCTTAAATTGCCCTATTCCTTTCACTTGCCAAGCACAATGTTCATAATTACCAATACCACCTGCTCCTGCTTCAAAAATAGCAAGTTTTGTGGTTGCAAGGTGAGATTCAGGTACATAGTAAATAAGTTTTAGCATATTCTTTTTGATTTGATTGTTCTTGTTCATTCATCATTATTTTATATTGAATCCAAGAATAAAATAAGCCACCGTAAGGTGGCTTATTTTTTATTTCATATTAACCAATGAACTTACGTGCATTGCGGAACATACGCAACCAAGCACCATCTTCAGCCCAATCTTCAGGCTTCCAAGAATGTTGTAAAGCACGGAAGTTACGCTCTGGGTGTGGCATCATTACTGTTGCACGACCATCTTTAGAAGTTTGTCCTGTAATCGCTTCAGGTGAACCATTCGGGTTCAATGGATAGTGCTGAGTTGGATTACCCAAACTATCTACATAACGCAAGATGACTTGGTTCTCTGCATTTAAAGCGGCAAGTTGTTGTTCTGTCGCAACTAAACGACCTTCACCATGCGCAACTGCGATTGGTAAAATCGAACCTTGCATATCTTCAAGCAACACAGAAACAGATTTCTCTACACGAACATTCACTGCACGCGCTTCAAATACTTCTGACATGTTACGGTGGAAACGTCCCCAATGCTCTGCACCAGGAATCAGCGGAGCAAGTTGTGACATCATTTGACAGCCGTTACATACGCCTAAGCTGAATGTATTTTCACGATGGAAGAATTGTTCGAACTGATCACGTAGTTTCGCATTGAACAATACTGATTTCGCCCAGCCACCACCAGCACCCATCACGTCACCGTATGAGAAGCCGCCACATGCAACTAAACCTTCAAAGTCGCTTAAGCTCACACGGCCTGCAAGTAAATCACTCATGTGTACGTCGATAGTATTGAAGCCTACTTTGTCAAAGGCTGCCGCCATTTCGACATGACCATTTACACCTTGCTCACGCAAAATTGCCATATTTGGACGACGTGTATTGATAAACGGCGCTTCAACTGGCTCATTTAAGTCATATGTTGGTTGTGCAATTAAACCTTTGTGGTTTTGATCTGCAATTAAAGCAAATTCTTGATCAGCTGTTTCAACGTTGTCACGTAAACGTTGGATCTGATGTGAAACTTCAGCCCAAGCTTGTTGTAATTCAGCACGCTCAAGCGTTAAACCATTTACAACCAATTGATCAGTTGTATTGACACGGCCCACAACTGCAATTGTATCTTTCAGGCTTGACGCTGCTACTTCAACTTCTAACTGCGCCCAATCAACCGCTGTAATTTGAAGTACTGCACCAATTTCTTCAGCAAATAAACTTTCAGTTGATTGATTTTCTAGAGCAACACCTAAACGCGATGCGAACATCATTTCAGCAACAGTCGCCAATAAACCACCATCACCGATGTCATGGTAAGCTTTGATTACACCACGATTGTTCCAGTCTTGAATCAAGGCAAAGAACGCTTTGAAGTCATCAAAACTATCAACATCAGGGGTAACAGAACCAATAGCTTTGTACACTTGCGCAAGGATCGAACCACCCAAACGGAATTGACCTTTAGACAAATCAATACGAACCAGTGCTGAGTCTTCTAGGTTTTTGAGTTCAGGTGTTAAAGTTTTACGTACATCTAAAACAGGTGCAAATGCAGTGATCACACCTGTCATTGGAGAAGTTACTGCTTTGTCTTCGCCATCGTTCCAAGTGGTACGCATTGAAAGTGAATCTTTACCGACAGGAATGGCAATGCCTAAAGCAGGACACATTTCCATACCAATCGCTTTCACACCTTCAAACAAGGCTTGATCTTCACCTTTTTGACCAGCCGCAGCCATCCAGTTTGCAGAAAGCTTGATATCACTAATTTGTTCGATGTTGGCACAGGCAATATTGGTAATTGCTTCCGCAACCGCTAAACGTGCAGACGCAGCAGGATTTAACAATGCCACAGGTGGACGTTCACCCATTGCCATTGCTTCACCTGTGAAGCCTTGCAAGCTTGTCGTCGTTACTGCTGCATCTGCAACAGGCACCTGCCAACGACCCACCATTTGATCACGTGCAACCATACCCGTAATCGAACGGTCACCGATGGTGATTAAGAATGATTTAGACGCAACAGTTGGATTTTTCAATACGCGGAAAATCGCATCTTTCAAGTCAACTTTCGCAGCATCAAAGTCGTTACCCGTACGCTCAATCGTTTCATACGAGCGTTGCATACGCGGTGTACCGCCTAAGATCACCTGCATTGGAATATCAACAGGCTTGTTTTCAAACAAAGGATCTTCAACCGTTAAGTGACGCGCTTCAGTCGCCTCACCGAGTACCGCAAACGGGCAACGCTCACGTGCACAAATTTCTTCAAACTGTTCTAAAGACTCTGGGCGAATCGCAAGCACATAGCGTTCTTGCGCTTCATTTGACCAGATTTCCATCGGGCTCATGCCTGGCTCTAATGATGGAATTTTACGCAGGTTCAGCACTGCACCCAACTCGTGATCATTCACAAGTTCAGGCATGGCGTTAGATACACCACCCGCACCCACATCATGTACAGACACGATTGGGTTAAAATCTTCTAAACGCCAGCAGGTATCGATGACTTCTTGGCAACGGCGTTCCATTTCTGGGTTTTCACGTTGCACCGAAGCAAAGTCTAAACTCTCACCCATGGTACCGCTGTCTACAGAAGACGCTGCGCCACCGCCAAGACCAATCAACATTGCAGGGCCACCCAATACAATGAGCAAGTCACCCGGTTGAATCGCATCTTTTTCAACATGGTCAGGACGGATGTTACCGTAACCACCCGCGATCATGATTGGCTTATGGAAGCCTTTCACTTCACCATTGACATTCTGTTCGAAAGTACGGAAATAACCATTTAATGCTGGGCGACCAAATTCGTTGTTAAACGCAGCACCACCCAATGGACCTTCGATCATGATTTGTAATGGCGATGCCATACGTGAAGGCTTACCGTAGTTTTCTTCCCAAGGCTGTTCGAAACCAGGGATATTCAAGTTAGAAACCGTAAAGCCTGTTAAACCTGCTTTTGGTTTACCACCACGACCTGTTGCACCTTCATCACGGATTTCACCGCCTGAACCAGTTGCAGCACCAGCAAATGGAGAAATTGCTGTTGGGTGGTTATGCGTCTCAACCTTCATTAAAATATGAGCGGCTTGGCTCTTATATTTATAAACAAAGTGACCATTTTCATCCGCTTTTGGATAAAAACGCATGGTGTCATAACCCACGATCACAGAGGCATTGTCTTTATACGCCGACAATACATCTGTTGGAGATTCTTTATAGGTGTTCTTAATCATTTGGAACAATGATAATGGTTGTTTTTCACCATCAATTGTCCATTCAGAACCAAAGATTTTATGACGACAGTGTTCAGAGTTCGCCTGAGCAAACATCATTAACTCGATGTCATTTGGATTACGACCCAGCTTTGTAAATGCTTCGGTTAAGTAATCAATTTCTTGCTCAGATAAAGCAAAGCCAAACTCATTATTCGCTTTAACTAATGCTTCTTTACCTTGGCTCAAAATATCAATTGAGTTCAATGGTTTTGGCGCTGTTTCTAAGAATAAAGCTTTTGCATCATCAATTTGAGCAAAAACACTCTCTGTCATACGGTCATGTAATGCCAATTTCACTTCATTCGAAATCTCTTTCACACCTTTCAGTGTAAATAGCAGACCACGTTCTAAACGGTGAATAGGTGTATTACAGTTTTGGAAAATATCAGTTGCTTTAGACGACCACGGAGAGATTGTGCCAACACGTGGAGTTACTAAAATTTGGATTTCATCACTTGCAGCTTGGCGAAGTTCGAAAGATTGACCATCGTTTAAAAGTTGTAATGCCGATTGATGTTGCTGCTCGTTGAGCGCTTGATCAAACAAATAAACCCACTGGCTGTCAAAAGATTGAACAGAACTCATTGACGCTAAACGGTTTAAGAGTTGAGCTTTCTTAAAAGAAGAATGTGCTGATGCACCGGCCACGATAAACATGTTGACTTTGGCTCCACGGGTGGGTCTAACGAACCTACCGCAATGTGACTTATGAGAGAGCGCATATTCTACTGTGAAAGCCTTCTTTCAGCTAGCCATATCCATCTTAAAAATCAGAGTTTTCTATCCCAACTCTCTTAATTTCTTATAGCTTTATAGGTTTTACGATATTCGTAACAATTCATTTAGTTTGATAAATTCCTCGTTCCACCGAATAACAGTAAAGTGAGACAAACTGATTTATGGATGAGTTGAACAAATCTCAGTTAAAATCATATCCTCAATCAGTTTCTACGCCCTACATAATTACACCCTTTCATCTAGACTAATATGTCCAAATTTCGGGTGCAGCTCAACAATGATCGAACGAAGCAATAATATATTTAATTCATCTCAGCTAAAGCATCTACTCTTTGAGTATAATCAATTGTATTCTTATTAAGTAAAGGAGTACCTTCATAATAAAACTTTGTTAAATATTTTCCATCACTTGTAAGACTAATACCTAAACCAAACCATTGATCTTTTGTATTTTCATCACACTCATACAACTCATCTACTGCATCAAATAGTTCAATTGATGATTTTAAAACAGGACCTCTACTACTATTAACTTTAAACATTTTATCACCAAACCAACATTCTGAAATTACAGCATTTCTTAGCTCCCCATGCTCATTTCTCAATCGCTCTGTATAGTAAACAACCTTTCTCCAGTCTAAAGGAGCAGCTAATGTAATTTCATTTAATATAGTATTTAACAAATCAGCTTTTCTCAAAAATGGCATTATTAACCTCCAGCAGTATTTTTAAATAATCTTTCATCCCATCTGCCATTTTATATCTCGCCTCGTTCCGCCGTTATGCAGTGGAATGCCAAACTGATTAACTTTTAAAAAATCTACTATTTTCACTTCAACACATATATTTGCTACACAACAATCCTAACTCAGACGCAAAGTATTTTAAACGCCAAACCATGTCGCCCTGCACTAGTGCTTTAATCTTTTTTTTGGCATGATGATCTTGAACTCATAGTGAATAATGATGAATGGAACAAATGCGTTGGTTGGAATTGCTTTCTGCAATTCGTTTAGGCAGTAAAAAAAGTAGTACAGAATTGGCTCGAAGCCCATTTCACAAAGATTACGATAGAATTATATTTTCCCAAAGTTTTCGACAACTGAATAGAAAAACTCAAGTTCACCCATTGACTCAACACGATGGTATTCATACTCGACTGACTCATTCGCTAGAAGTTTCTTGTATTGGTCGTTCGCTCGGCATGTTGGCTGCTGAAAAAATCAAAGATGAATTACCCATGTGGATTTCACCAGCAGATGTTGGCGCAATCATTCAAGCTGCTTGCTTAGCGCATGATATTGGGAATCCACCCTTTGGACATGCAGGAGAATACGCGATTCGGGAATGGTTTGATGATGCATCGCATCGTGACTTTCTCAGCCAATTAACACCCGAAGAAGAAGCAGATGTACGTCAGTTTGAAGGCAATGCACAAGGACTACGTTTGCTTAGTCGGATTGACTATCATCCTGATGATGGTGGCATGCGTTTGACCTGTGCCACACTCGGAGCTTATTTAAAATATCCATGGTTATCTAAAACCATTGAAGAACAAGGCGATATGCCATCGCATCAAAGAGCAAAATTTGGTTGCTATCAATCTGAAAAAGAAATCTTAAAACAATTGGCTGAACAGCTCGGCTTAATTCAACTCGGTGAATATCATTTTTGTCGTCATCCGCTGACCTATTTATTAGAAGCTGCAGATGATATGTGTTATGCACTTATTGATTTGGAAGATGGCATCATACTGAATATGCTCAGTTATGAAGAAGTTGAGCCGATCTTTCTCAATTTAATTGCCGATTTCGGTCTACCAGAAGAATTACACCTACCCCATACCACATGGCAGCAAAAAATCGCAGCTTTGCGTGGGCGTGTGATGAAACGTCTTGTCGATGAAGTCACTACTGCTTTTGCTAAACATCATTATGAAATTTTAACGGGTCAGCTTAAAGGCGGTCTTTTACAATATTGCTCACCCGATATTGAAATAGGCATTCAAACAGCGAAAAATCTTGCTAGGGATCGAATTTTTGAACATCCTCAAAAATCTGGTTTAGAAATTATTGCGCATCAAAGCCTACAAACGATTTTGGATGCATTTATTCCATTAACCATGCCACATAAGACCTTAAGCTTTAAAGAGCAACGTTTGATGTCGATTTTGCAACATTCAGGCGTAAATCTGCAAAACAACCACTATAATAATATTATGCAAGTTCTCGATATTATTAGTAAGTTCTCGGATCATCAGGCTTATAGCTTGGCGCAAGAGTTGCAAGGCAATAAAGTTGGGTTCTTTTAAAACAGAGAACTTTATCTTTTAATTTGAATTTTCAAAACAACAGTGAAACGAATTTTATGATCGGATGTTTAATTGGCGAGGTGTTTGCCTTAGAAGCCCCAACCGTATTGCTGAATGTAAATGGTGTGGGCTATGAAATTGACACACCACTTTCGACATTTTGCCAATTACAAAAAGGACAGAAAGTCACTTTATGGACACATTTGGTGGTTCGAGAAGATGCACAGCAACTGTATGGTTTTAGTGATGCACAAGAGAAAATTATTTTTCGTACTTTACTCAAGGTCAATGGGGTCGGTCCTAAAATGGCGCTCGGTATTCTTTCGACTTTGAGCGTGGACATGCTCATCCATACAGTCGAACATGGTGATGTAAAAACACTGATCAAAGTCCCGGGAGTTGGTACGAAAACAGCTGAACGTTTAATGATTGAACTACGTGATCGTTTTAAAGCATTTTCAAGCACGACCGTTTCAAATAATACAGCATCCGCTCAAATACAGTTCACTGGAAATTCTGCTGTTGCCGAAGCTGAAGCCGCCTTACAATCACTGGGCTACAAACCACTTGAAGCACAAAAATTGATTCAAGCCGTTAAAGCAGATTTTACCGAAGCCAGTGATATTATCCGAGCTGCACTTAAGTCATTGAATAAATAAAGATAGACCGAACTCATTATGCAAGACCGTTTAATCAGTGGTTCTGAAAAACCAGAAGATCATTTTGATCGTGCGATTCGCCCAACCTCTCTTGAAGACTATATTGGTCAGCCAGTGGTACGTGAGCAAATGGAAATCTTTATTGGTGCTGCACGAGGTCGTGGTGAAGCACTCGACCATACCTTGATTTTTGGTCCACCGGGTTTAGGTAAAACCACATTGGCGAATATTATCGCACGCGAAATGGGCGGTAATTTAAAATCGACTTCTGGCCCAGTTTTAGAACGTGCTGGTGATTTAGCGGCGATGCTGACCAATTTGGAAGAAGGTGACGTTCTCTTTATTGACGAAATCCATCGCCTATCCCCTGTCATTGAAGAGATTCTTTATCCAGCGATGGAAGATTACCAATTAGATATTATGATTGGTGAAGGTCCTGCTGCTCGTTCAATTAAATTAGATCTGCCACCATTTACATTAGTCGCAGCAACAACGCGTGCGGGGCTACTCACCTCACCTTTACGTGACCGCTTTGGGATTGTTCAGCGTTTAGAATTCTATTCTGTTGAGGATTTAACCCATATCGTAACCCGTTCGGCAAATCTCATGGATGTTCCGATTACCAAAGAAGGTTCAACTGAAATCGCTAGACGTGCACGTGGTACGCCACGTATTGCCAATCGTTTATTACGTCGTGTTCGAGATTATGCGCAAGTGAAAGGCACTGGTGAAGTGACTCAAGAGATGGCACAACGTGCTTTAGACATGCTTAATGTAGATAAAGATGGTTTAGATACTTTAGACCGTCGTTATCTCAGTATGTTACTTGAGCGTTTTGAAGGTCGTCCAACAGGTGTTGAAGCTTTAGCAGCCGCGATGGCTGAAGATAGCGGAACACTTGAAGATGTGATTGAGCCTTATTTAATTCAGCAAGGTTATGTGATGCGGACTGCGCGTGGGCGTATTGCAACCAATATGGCGTATTTGCAGTTTGGTATGACACCGCCAGAATGAAATTATTAGGTTTCTTTTATAAATTCTTTATTTTCTACTGAATAGAAGAAAATAAAGAGGGTCTAAACCATTATGAAAGAAGTCTAATATGTTATTTATTACTATTCCCATCCTATCATTGACGCAATATCATTCCCTCAATTGCTCGCAGTATGCAGAAATAGGTTAAGGATATGGCTAATCATTTTGAATTTAATATTCGTGTATATATTGAAGATACAGATGCAGGCGGGATTGTCTACCACGCCAATCACATTCGTTTTATGGAACGCACACGCACTGAATGGTTACGTGCAGCAGGCGTCGATCACTACTGGCATCAACAAGACTACAACTTCGTTGTACATCAAATTCAGGTGAAATATGTACGTCCAATCTTAATGGATGACTTAATTACTGTTACAGCACGTGTTATTTCGTGTAAAGCCGCGTCTTTTGTGTTGCAACAAAATATTTATCGTGGTGAAATCTTGCTTGCTTCAGGTGAGGTTACGTTGGCATGTTTAAACAAAGAGTTAATGCCACGTAGACTTCCTGAAGAAATACGTGATCTGATTCAAAAAGAATTAGCACAGGACTAAAAATAAACTTTTCGGCACAGTGACTTATGGCAACTAATTTAGAATCTTCTCTACATATTTCTGACCTGATTTTACAAGCCAGCCCAGTCGTGCAATTGGTCATGTTGATCTTATTACTAGCGTCAATTTTCAGCTGGTATTTAATTGCCAAATTACATATGGGTTTTAAAAAAGCAGCTCAAGATGATGAGCATTTTCAAAAAATGTTCTGGTCAGGTGCCGAATTAAACACGCTCTACAATAATGCTCAGTTAAACTCGAAACGTAGTGGCCTAGAAGATATTTTTTATCAAGGTTTAGGTGAGTTTTTTAAACTACAAAAACGCAAAGCAGATACCAATCAAACCATTGAAGGTACTGAACGTATTCTTCGTGTCGGTCTAAGTCGTGATCAAGGCAGTTTAGAACAAGGTTTAGGAGCGCTTGCAAGTATTGGTTCTGTTGCGCCTTATATCGGCTTATTCGGTACGGTTTGGGGCATTATGAATGCCTTTATTGGCCTTGCTGCCGTTGATCAAGTTACTTTGGCAACCGTAGCACCGGGTATTGCTGAAGCACTTATTGCAACGGCAATCGGTTTATTTGCAGCAATTCCTGCTGTGCTGGCTTTTAACCACTTCACAGCGAAAGGTGAATCTATTTACTCAGATCGTGCGTTATTCGCAGAAGAAATGGTCGCTCTTTTACAGCGTCAAGCGATTGGAACGACACAGGAAGATGCATAATGGCGATTCAACGATCTGGACGTTTTGAACGCATCAAGAAGCCACTGAAAAGTGATATGAACGTTGTACCCTATATTGACGTTATGTTAGTACTTTTAGTCATTTTTATGGTCACTGCACCTATGATTACCAGCGGCATCAAAGTTGATTTGCCCCAAGCGAATAATAATCCTATCGAATCGAAAGACATGCCTGCAATGGTAACGATTGGCAAAGATGGCAATATTTATTTGCAATACCAAGATCATAAAGATAGTGAACCTCTTTCACTTGAGCAGCTTGAAGCTATTTTGAGTGATGCTCAAAAGCAAGCGGAACAAGAAAATAAACAACTCACCGTATTAGTGAATGGTGATAAATCTCGCCCCTATGGTGAGGTTGTATCACTCATGGCTAGTTTACAAGAAACCGGTTTAACTCAAGTTGGTTTACTGACAGAGCCATTAAAGTAAGTTATGAAAAAATTTCAAGAGCCACCTTTTAAACAAAATGCAATTGCGCTAGGTTTTACCCTTGGGGTACATGCAATTGCGATTGTTGGCTTGCTTTTCTTAGGTCTAAGTAAACCGCCTGAGCAACCGAAAAAACTGACGACTGTTCTCATCAAGCCAGAAGATTTACCACCACCGATGGCAAAACCTGTAGAACAGGAAACGACTGCTGAAAATCAAGCGGAAGAAATATTAAGCCCTGTTGTAGATAATACTCAACCTGAAAATGTTCCTGTCACTCCACCAGCGCCTACTGCACAGCAACTCGCTGATGCAAAACAAAAAGCAAAAGAAGCAGCCCAAGCAAAACAAGCAGAAGAACAACGCAAAATTGCCGAAAAACAACGTGCAGATGAAGAAGTAAAACGTCAAACAGAACAAGATACTGCTGATAAAGCTGCAAAAGACAAAGCCGCTGCCGATAAAGCTGCAAAAGACAAGGCCGCTGCCGATAAAGCTGCTAAAGACAAAGCCGCTGCTGATAAAGCTGCTAAAGACAAAGCCGCTGCTGATAAAGCTGCAAAAGACAAGGCCGCTGCTGATAAAGCTGTAAAAGACAAAGCCGCTGCCGATAAAGCTGCAAAAGACAAAGCCGCTGCTGATAAAGCGGCCAAAGACAAAGCCGCTGCCGATAAAGCTGCCAAAGACAAAGCCGCTGCTGATAAAGCGGCCAAAGACAAAGCTGCCGCTCATAAAGCTGCAAAAGACAAAGCCGCTGCTGATAAAGCGGCCAAAGACAAAGCCGCTGCCGATAAAGCTGCCAAAGACAAAGCCGCTGCTGATAAAGCGGCCAAAGACAAAGCTGCCGCTGATAAAGCTGCAAAAGACAAAGCCGCTGCTGATAAAGCCGCTAAAGACAAGGCCGCTGCTGATAAAGCTGCAAAAGACAAAGCTGCCGCTGATAAAGCTGCAAAAGACAAAGCCGCTGCTGATAAAGCTGCAAAAGACAAAGCCGCTGCTGATAAAGCTGCAAAAGATAAAGCCGCTGCTGATAAAGCTGCAAAAGATAAAGCAGATGCCGAAAGAGCCGAAGCAGATGCAAAAGCCGCTGCTGCTAAAAAGGCAGAGCAAGAGGCAGCTCAGAAAAAGGCAGATTCGAAAAAAATTGCTTCGACTGCCAAACGTGATTTCACAAATAAAATTGAAAGAGCTTGGAATGTCCCTTCTGGTTCAACAGGACAAAAAGCAACAGCCCGTGTAACACTTAGTGATAGTGGTGCTGTTTTATCTGTGATTGTAAATTCTAGTGATCCCGATGTAAAAGCAAGTGTAGAAGCCGCTGTTCGAGCCGCTGCTCCTTACCCTATGCCAGATGACCCTGATGCACGCCGTGAAGCAAGAAGCTTTACTTCTAGCTTTACTGCAAAACAGTAATGAATAGTTAACGTTACATGCTTTTAATAGAACAAAGCCTGTAACTATGTTAAATAATCAACAGCCACAAAAATACGAACATAAGTAATTGTAACTATGGACAAGACTCGTAAACACCTCATCTCCTTAGCAGTTTTGACTGCTATTAGCGCAATTGTTCCAACAGCAACTTTTGCACAACTTCACCTTGAAATTGCAAAAGCACCCGAACAAGCGCCAAAAATTGCAATTATCCCTTTTACAAATGACAGTGCGATTTATCCAATCATTGAAAATGATTTAAATCGTTCAGGTCGATTTACAAGTGCATCGCAAAACTTACCTGCAACTGCAAGCATCAACCAAATCCAAGCTGGTGATTGGCAAAATGCTGGTGTGCCATATGTGGTGGTTGGTCAAATTAAAACCATCGATGCGAATACATTTGAAATCCATTACCAACTCTATGATGTACAAAAACAACAATACTTATTAAATGAAGTGCTGACTGTACCAAGCTCTCGTGTTCGTCAAGCTGGGCATATGATCAGTGATGCGATATATCAAGCACTGACTGGTATTGCGGGTGATTTTAGCGGTCGTATTGCCTATGTATTACGCAATCCAGAAACCCCTGCTCAACGCTATACATTACAAATTGCTGATACGGATGGCGAACAACCTAAAACGGTACTGTCATCACGAGATCCAATCCTTTCTCCAACATGGGCACCTGACGCTAAAAAAATTGCTTATGTCTCTTTCGAAACTAAACGTCCTGCAATTTACATTCAGGATTTAGCAACGGGTCAACGTGAGGTTTTAGCGAGCTTCAAAGGCTTAAATGGTGCACCAAGCTTCTCGCCCGATGGGCAATCTATGTTGTTCACAGCATCTATGCATGGTAATCCTGAAATTTATCAGATGAATTTAAATACGCGCCAACTACAGCGTATGACCAATGACTCAGCGATTGATACCGAAGCACGTTATGCACCTGATGGAAAATCATTTATTTTCACCTCAGATCGTGGCGGTTCTCCTCAAATTTATCGCTACAGTTTTGATGATAGTTCAGTTAAACGCCTTACCTTCAAAGGTGCATTTAATGCACGCGGCACGTTAAGTGCTGACGGTAAAAAAATTGCTTTAGTTCATCGACCAAGTGGCAGTAATTACAAAGTCGCATTACAAGATATTAATACAGGGATCACTAATATATTGACACCAACCAGTCTGGATGAGTCACCAAGTTTCTCTCCGAATGGGCAGATGGTTGTTTATGCAACACGTGAAGGTAACCGCGGCTTACTCTCTATTATGTCTACAGATGGTCGTTTCCGTATGAATTTACCAAGCGAACAAGGTGAAGTCCGTGAACCCGCTTGGGCACCAAAATAAATTTGATTGATTGGAGAATCACATGAATATTAAATACCTAACACTTCCACTCTTAGCTGCGACGATTGCTTTCACGGGTTGTGCGAGTCGTAAACCTGCTGCTGAAATCACAGCAGGCAATACAGCACCTAATACGTCAACCACGGTAAGCACTGACGGACTAAGTGAAGATGCTGCATTAAATGCACAGAACTTGGCTGGCGCTTCATCAAAAGGGGTAACTGCTGCGAACAAAACATTTTTAGCGAAACGTGTTGTTCACTTTGATTACGATAGCAGCGATCTATCAAATGATGACTACCAAACACTTCAAGCACATGCACAGTTCCTCGTTGCAAATGCTAATTCTCGGGTGGCATTGACAGGTCACACGGATGAACGTGGTACGCGTGAATACAATATGGCTTTAGGTGAGCGTCGTGCAAAAGCTGTCGAAAGCTTCTTGATTACCAATGGTGTCAACCCACAGCAGTTAGAAGCCGTGAGCTACGGTAAAGAAGCCCCTGTAAACCCGGGTCATGACGAAGCAGCGTGGAAAGAAAATCGTCGCGTAGAAATTAATTATGAAGCAGTGCCACCATTACTAAAATAATGTTTGGATTTGCAATAAAAATGCTCACAATGTGAGCATTTTTATTTTCATTAAGATGAAGACTCTTGCTTCGACTGAGGTTGCATCGACTCAATCATATCGTGCTTATTAAATTCTTTGTACTCAGGCTTCGCTTCATACTCTTTCCAAGCATCTTTCACACTTTCTTTCGAAATCGTATCTAAGCTAATCGATTCACTTGGCGTAGGGGTAGCTTCAAAATTTTTGGTTGACATCGTTCCTCTCCAAACTTCCTGTCTAGTATGCAATCAACATAGCATGTAATAGAATGTTTGTAATCACAAAAGCAACATAAATAAAGTAAGATAATTTTTATTTTCGAGCGATCTCATCTAGAATAGCGACATTCTTTTTATCAATTTTTGATGCGGCTAAATCGGAGCAATTCAATATGTCAAACCTTACATTATCCCAATATTTAGAACAACAAAAAGGGAATTTGACACCAGAATTGGCACAAGTCATTGAAACAATCGCGGCAACATGCCAAACCATTGACCAAGCACTACAAAAAGGCGCTTTAGCTGGTATTTTAGGCAGTGCTGGCAACGAAAATGTACAAGGTGAAACTCAAAAGAAATTAGATGTCATTTCTAATGATTATCTTATTGATGCATTAAAAGCGCATCCGCAAGTAGGTGGATTAGCTTCTGAAGAATTGGATGATTTCACACCTGCCCAAGAAAATGGCAAATATTTAGTGTTATTCGATCCACTCGATGGTTCAAGCAACATCGACATCAACATGTGTGTCGGTACAATTTTCTCTATTCTTCCCGCTAAAAATGCAGTCACTCAATCTGCAGATTTTATGCAAGCTGGTACTGAGCAAGTCGCTGCTGGGTATGTACTTTATGGTCCTTCGACCATGTTAGCGCTTACCGTAGGTGCAGGTGTTGTATTCTTTACTTTCGATCCAACCACTCAAACCTTCCTACTTACTACGAATCAAGTTCAAGTTTTAGCAGATACACAAGAATTCGCTATCAACTCATCAAATCAACGTCATTGGGAAAATCCAGTGAAACGCTATATTGACGAGCTTTTAGCGGGTAAAACATCAGTCCGTGAAAAAGATTTCAATATGCGTTGGGTTGCATGTATGGTCGGTGATATTCACCGTATCTTATGTCGTGGCGGCATCTTCCTCTACCCTTATGATCTCAAAGATCCTAAAAAAGCAGGTCGTTTGCGTTTAATGTATGAAGCAAATCCAATGAGCATGTTAATTGAACAAGCTGGTGGTGCCTCTACGACAGGACGTGTTCGCATTATGGATATTCAACCAACAGAATTACACCAACGTGTTCCTGTTATAATTGGCTCTAAAAATGAAGTGGAACGCGTAACAAGCTACCACTAATTACTTTTATATTCAGGGCATTATTATCATCTTATAATGCCCTTTTGGATCTTTATATTATGGCTGTTATTTTTCTAGAATCAAAAGACAATGCAAAAATCAAACATTTGCGTGGGCTGATCGAACTCAATAGTGCTCGAAAGAAACATCAGCAAACTGTTCTAGAAGGTACTCATCTGTGTTTAGCATGGCTACAACAACATAAAAAAATCTTTTCATTATTTACGACTGAACAAGCTCTCGATCATTCTGAATTACAAAAGGTGATTGAATTACACCAGGGACATATTTTTGTCATTAGTGAAGTACTGTATAAAGATTTAAGTACTTTAGGTACAACTCTGCCTTGTTTAGCAATTGTCGATCTCCCTAAAACATCATTAACAATTGATTTTAAAGCTGATACCTTAATCTTAGAAAATGTGCAAGACCCTGGAAATGTTGGTACGCTATTGCGTTCGGCTGCCGCAGCCAACATTAAGCAAGTAATTTGTACGCAAGGTTCTGCTTCTCTTTGGTCCCCACGTGTATTACGCGCAGGAATGGGTGCCCATTTTAGCGTACATTGTTTTGAGAATTTTCAGTTAACCGACATTCTTCCCAAGTTTCAAATTCCTGTGTTTGTAACGAGTTCACATCGTTCAACCAGCTTGTATAGCAAAGATTTAAAGCAAGCATGTGTTTGGATTTTAGGTAATGAGGGACAAGGTGCAAGTGACTATGCCCTAGAACATGCTCAGGCTGTTACTATTCCTCAACCGGGTGGGCAAGAATCTTTAAATGTTGCCATCGCTGGATCAATTTGCTTTTTTGAAATGGTTCGCCAACGCCAATAAAACGTTAAATTATTTTAAATACGATTTTTTTAATGAAAAAATCCATTACACTCATAAAATAATTGCTTAAGTTGTCAACGCATCCACCATTTTCAACGTTATATGATTAATGAATTGAAATAATGGTGGGTATCCATGACAGGATTTTCCATCTCTATGGATTTAGCACCGAAACAGGCTCGAACTGAAAATGGTACTGATTGTAGTACTGTTGAACAACGTCTGCGTTTTTTTATGCAAGACGTTACAGGTCGTGCACTTGTGATGATGGAAAGTGCAACTAAGGGACAACAAGGCATTGCAATGGATTTGGTACAAGAAGCCTTTATTTCATTGCATAAATCGTATTCAGATAAAAGTATTGAAGAATGGTATCCATTGTTTTATACCATTTTAAATAACAAATTACAGGATTGGAGGCGCAAAGAAGCGCGTCGAGCAACTCCTTTCTCATTATTCAAAAAAATTAGCTTAGACGATGATGAGGAAATTATTGATGTGGTAGATGAATCTACCCCCAATCCATTCGAATTTCTGAACCAAGAAGTCACAATGGATGAAATTCAGGCTGCCATCAACCAATTACCAGTACGTCAACAGCAAGCATTTATGTTAAGAGCTTGGGAAGGTTTTGATACTGCAACCACCGCTCAAATTATGAATTGCAGTGAAGGTAGTGTAAAAACCCATTATCATCGTGCAATCCAAGGGCTTAGAATTGCTTTAGAGCATTTAAATCCACATACGGGAGGGTCATCAAATGAATAAAGATGAGTTCACTAAATCAGTGACTTCCAAACTCGATCAACTAGCAAAAGAGCAACATCACAAAAAAATGTTAGTGATGAACCATGTTCTAGATACTGTTCAAAAGAAACCAACCTCTTATTATAGTCTGTGGAAAATGGGAGGCTTTGCTTTAGCAGCAGCTCTTACTGGTATCATTGTATTACCAAGCTCTCTACAACTGAACGATAAGCCACAAAGTCAGGTCGTTGTAAATCCAAAACTTTCACCACAAATGGTTGAAGATATGGAAATGTTGATGGTACTTGGTGAGGATAAAGTTCCATATGGCAGCTAAGAAAATAGCAATTGTTGTGTGTACACTCAGCTTACTTCAAACAAGTTTTGCTGGTTCTGAGCGTTTTTGGGTGTTCTCAAAATCAAATAAACCAACTACAGAAGAAGCTTGGGATGATTTATCTCCAGAAGAACAACGTGTTCTTATTCAACGTTATCAAAGTTTAAAAGAAATCCCAACTGATCAGGGCTCTCAGCTTCAACAAAGAATGGAATGGTTTACTCAGCTTCCAGAAGATGAAAAACAAAAAATGCGTAATGTTTGGCAAAAACTGGGAACTCAGGAACGGAACACTTTGCGTAAACGTATGCAAAATGCCAGTGCCGAAGATAAAGTGAACATCCGTGAAGAATATTTAAGCAAATATTCTGAACACTAATTGTTTTTATATTAATTTCTCTTTAGTTGTATACATTTAATTTATAATTTGAACATATAAAAAGAGCGCTTTAAAAGCGCTCTTTTTATTCACTCTTACTTTTTATAACGACGATATGCTAGTAAACCCAACAAACCTAATGCAGAGAAGATACCCATACTTCCTCCGCCGCTTTTCGCAGGTCGAGTATCATCCGAGGTAGTTGCTGTACTAATTACGTTTACAGTTGCTAAATTTGAAAGTTTTGGTGTTTCATCATTATCATAAACTTGATAATTAAACGAATAATTAAATGGATTAAAAGTATTTACTTCTTGAATATAAATATTTCCACCATAACACGTTTCTTTTTGATCAGGCGGAGGACACTTACCTTTACGATCAGCAGTAACTATTAGATTTTTTGTTGGGACGTTCGATAATCTTATCGGTAATTCTAACCCATCTTCATTTATCCAAAAGTCTGACTTATTAGGTTTTGTTTCAGGACCTTTACCACCTGGGCCTGTATCACCTGCATCATTAGCTAGTTCTAAAAGATTCAATTTTGCGATTTCTTTTTGCTGATACTTTAATGTCACAGATGTATCTTTAGCTTCAGGTGCTTGATTTGTAAATGAGGCCTTAATTAAACCTTTTGTTTGTATTGCATGATCATTTTTATATGTGATGGTATAACTACACAAAGCTTGTTCACCATCTTGTGTAATCGTATCATCTTTTCTATATACAACAATTTGTTGAATCTCAGGGACCCAAGTACATACTAAATTGCTATCTTCACGAGAATTTAGTTGACCATTAACAACTGAACCAACCCCAACCGTATCAACTTTAATATCATATAATTCTGGGCTGAAAAAATCTAAATGATGACTATCATCTTCGTGTGGTAATGGAAGTTGAAATGATTGTAAGTCAATATAAATAGCCCGATATTTTAAATTTTCTTTTTTATCATAATATTCAACCAATTTTTTATATGGTTCTAATCGGTATTTATAGTAGGTAAGATATTCTGGATCATTTGGGTTTTTAACTAGATTATCAAAAAAATCATTCTGAACCTTATAATTACTTATTAATTGACTCAATGATCGATTAGTAATACTGTCAATATCACCTGCAGTTAATTTCATCAATTCTACAGAACCAATATCACATGTATTTTTTGCTTCCGGTTGATAAAATAATACTCCATCAGCAAGACGAGCTAATCCTCTTTGATCATATTCACTACAACCAATTGCACCTTCACTACTTACATTCACTAAATCCTGCTTATCACCCCCTGCTTGTGTTATTCTTTTTGGATAATACATTGGTAAAAAAGCAGTATATTGAGATGCTGGGGCCATTGAACTTAATACAGTATCCATCGCAACATTGGTTAAATCAATGTTTGTTGTATTATCTTTATATACCTCTTCGGGTAAATCACATTTGCCATTATTTAATAATGAAAATGCATTATAGATAGCACCAATTGCCACATTATCTTCTTTTGAAGCATCACCCAACAAATAACGACAAGAATATGCTCCTGAATTATAAGCAATTATATTAAAAAGCAAAGTCTTTATACCAATCTTATCATATAGAAAAGTTGTATATGCTTTATTTTCTACAATAGTGTTACTTGTTAGTGCTAATGCACTACCGCTACTTAATATTGTTGAATTGTTTTGATCTTCAGATCCAGCTTTTGTATCACCACTAAATTTTATTAAATTTCCTTTGACAGAGTTAGCGGTATTCTGAGCAATCGTATTTGCTTCCAATTCTGCTTTAGGTAGACCACAAAACTCCAACATACTTAATGAAGTATCCGATCCATTTTTTATCAGACTACTTGCTGTAAAACTTATATTTCTTTCCGAATATAGATTATCATTCTTACAAGCCATTGCAATTACACTACCAATTGTAGCGTCATTACCTTCAAATAAACTTTTAGAAATTGTAGCCGAAGCAGCTAGTCCAGCTAGATAAATTGCCCCACCTGCACCAGTAGTTGCTTTAGAGTTTAATACCTTAATACTTTGCAAGGTAATATTTGCACCAGCATAAATTGCACCACCATTTCCCTGATTAGGTGCAACACCATTCGCAAGTATTAAATTCGTTAAAGTTAAAGGGTTCTTACCAGCAGTTGTATTAAAAATTCGAGAATTCTCTGCTTTGATAGTCGTCTTAATTTCAACTTGTGCAGGATATTGATTTGACACATCATTAATTAGAATATTTTTTTCATTCCAATTAGCTGGGGCTGCTCCCCATATTCTCACTTCTGAGTCAGGTGTTAATTCACTTTTTAACGTATATTCACCCGCTTCTAATTGGATATCTTGAGTATTAGAATAAATATCTGCAACAACACAACCATGTGCAGATACACGCGTTTTTGCAACCTCTAAGGCTTCTCTGATTGAACAAAGAGAATCTTCTTTATTTTCATCATTAAAGGTAGTCACTTTAATTGGTGCTGTTGCACTATTTGTTGCAGCTAACAATGGCATAGCTGAAACAACCATTAACGCTAATAAGGTTTTCTTATAATTTTTCATCTCATTTATCATCCTTGATTATGATTTAAAACGTCTCAATCCAATTAAACCAAACACCATTAAAATCCATCCAAAATCCATGCTGCCAACATTTACAGTTTTATTTTGAAAATTATTTGGCGGATCTTGGACAATTGTCGTAGGAATATCAATATAATAATTTGAAGGGTCATTAAGCCTAGTGATTGTAGTGATTACACGGATATTAAATTTATCTGCACCATGCCAATTACCATTTGGCACATAGACAATATTCCCTTTTGAATCTATTGTTAATTTACCTTTTGACTTTGTTTCAGTCTGTTCAATATTAAGACAACCTGATTGCCATGGTAATCCGTTAGCGTCTGTATCACTCTTAAATATTATTTTACACGCCTCAGGATCAACTAATTCACCATCCAATAAACTATTCGCAATACTAAACTTTGCGATTTGACCATATAGAATATCTTGCCCAGCAATTTCTACATCATTACGATTTACTACCAACTCAATCGCACCTAGATCACATAGTTCACTATAAACACTGCGCGCTTTACCTCGTTGATCAGAAGTTTCACAACTAATAGCCCCCTTGTTTGTTCCATCGCTAAAAATCCTCCCCTTATTAATGATTAGAGAGTCAGACAATGAATTATAAGAAGTTAATAATCTTGGTTGAAAAAAACCTAACATTTGATCTTTGGGAGTCGTATAAGGACATAATAATCCTTTGTCCTGAGGTAAATCACAATCCCCCTCCACTTTTCCACCTGCGATCAAATCAGTGTTTAATAAAAAATTTGGCAGTCCAGCGGGTGCATTACGATTACAATCCACCTCTGTCAAATTACTTTGAATAACCGAAGAATCATTACTATCTGCAACACAGTTTTTATTATTTTTCGCTATGATACTATTTGAAATAAACGCACCATTCTCTAATTCAGCGGGTTTTGTGTCAGTAGCAGGGGTTGAAATCCATTTCGGAGCTTGCAAATATAGTCCAGCATCATTATAAATCATCGTAATATTATTGATGACCATTCCCCCTCGAATATTTGCTACATAGCCTCCCTTATTATTAAAAATGGTTGAATTTCTGAGTCCAAAAACTCTCAACAAGAGCGCATTCGAGATTGCGGTATCACTATTAGCATTTTGTACATATAAAATACTTCCATTTGCTTTTACTTCATTATTCTTTATCACTGATTGAGTAATAATATAACGAGGAACCTCACTATAAATGACCGCCCCCTGATCAGCTTTATTACCCTCAAAAATAGTATTACTTACACTAACAACGCCTGCAGTTTTCTTGTCAGATAGTAAACCTTTATTATAAATAGCACCGCCTAAACTTGCATTACCATCCATCAATCTAGAGTATTGAATTGTTAATATTTCACGATTTAGAATCAAGCCACCTTCAACTACTTTCTGCGATGACCCTTTAAGATTCAGCTCTTTTAAGCCCACTGATAAAAGTTCATTTTCTACATTATTATCATCTATAATAAAAACACTTTCCGAACCCAACATTTTAATAGTAGCATTATTTAAACCTTGCTTATTATCATTAAAATCAGTACTGGAAGCAGTATTAATAGTCATCGCTGCTTTAATTTGTATTGCCTTATTTAGAGTATACTCTTTATCACGTTCTAGGATAATAATCGATGAAGCATCTTTATTACCGCAACCATGATAACCATTTTCAAATTCTTTTTGGGTACGATTATTTAAGAATGTTACAGCTTCACGTAATGAACAAACGGTATCATCTTTGTCTTCATCAACTAATGTTGTAACTTGAATATCCGCAGAATATACATGTCCAGTAATCGCAAATAAAGCGCAGGCAAGCGTCCGTTTGAGCATACCGTTCTCCTTCTATTTTCATTTTTCTTAGTATTGCAAACTACAAATTTGCAACCACATTCCTTTGTGCGTACTTTGTCATAGCTGTCAAAATTACTCAAGAAATTTTATGCGATTAGTGATATTCATCAATCAGAGCAAAAATTTGCTTAATCGTTGTATTTGAGAGCTTTGTTTTCTCACCTTTCAACATCTTTTCAAGTTGGGCAAGTGTCTGTAATAGAATGGAAGCTTGATGTGGTCCATTACTCAACAAATAATCAATAATTTGTTGGTCAAAATGAATTCCTCGCCTCGTCATAACAGAGTGTAATAAAGCCTGTCGATCTGTATATGAGCTTCCATTTGGCACTTTGACACTGACCGCTTGAGTCAGTCTCGACTGTAAGTCAGGTAATTCTAATTTTAATTCTATCGGTGCTACACGAGATGAAAAGACCAGTTGTCCATCATGATTATTCATTAAATGAAAAACAGCTTTTTGCCAATGAGGTACACCACTAATTGCATCAATATCATCTAATGCCACTAAATCATAAAACTCTAATGAAGTAATCGCTTCAATTGGTGCATCTAATAATTCTAATAATGAGACTTTTATTGCACGACGACCCAATTCTAAATATGAATCACAAATTGCAGAGAGTAAATGGCTTTTACCAGTACCAGCACCGCCATAAACATAAAAGCGATTTACCAGTCCAGTATGTAACTGTCGTATCGCATCAACTACATGACCCCACCCTGGCCCCGAAAAATCGCTAATTCGCGCATCGAGCTGTGGTTCTATATCGAGTTGTAGTTGACGCATATCGTTAATTTGTTCCTCAATTACTTTAGATCATTTGAATGTGAAGTTTCGCTATCTTGAGAGTTTTTAATCTCAATATCAAGTTCTACTTCACCAGCATCAACATTTATACGTTGAATTTCACCATGTTGAATACTGACCTCAATTGGAGATCCGTAAAATCGACTTTTTTCGTAATTATCTCTTGCGTGTTTAAGTAACACGACGATAACAGCCGCTACAGGCAAGGCAATCAGCATTCCTAAAAAACCGCCCAGTTGAGCACCAGCTAGTACCGCAAATACAACGGCAACAGGAGATAGACCAATTTTGTCACCAAGTAAGAAAGGCTGCAAAATATATCCTTCTACCATTTGCCCAATCATAAATACAATACCCACTAAAAGTAACTGCATCCAATCGAGACCAAACTGGAATAATGAAGCAATCACGGCCGCGATAATACCAACACCAAAGCCTAGATAAGGGATAATACTGGCCAAACCAGCAATCATTCCAATAATTAAACCCACTTCTAAACCAATGATTTGCAGGCCAACGGCATACACTATTCCTAATAGCAGCATTACGAGGAACTGACCTTTAACAAACGCTCCAAGGACACTATGACATTCACGAACAATGACTAAGGTTGATTCTTCATATGGACGAGGTATTAAACGACGCATACTTTGCAACATTCTTTCCCAATCAAGTAAGAAATAGAATGAAATGATAGGAATCAAAATAAATACGCCACCTAATTGAATAAAATTCAAACCAGATTGTGCTAAACGTAAAGCCATGGCTTGAATACTATCTGCACTGTAATTCGTTTGAATGTATTCCATAATTGCTTTAGAAATCTGTTCTGTATCCAACTCCATTGGAACAACATTAAAAGTATGGGATACCCAAGGTAGAAATGTCGCATTTACCCAATGTATACCTGCTGGAATACTATCTCGCGCATAGATTAATTGCTTCCAAACCAATGGGACTAGGAACCATAAAACAACTGTTAAGGTTACGCCAATCCCAACAAAGACGAGACTGATCGCCAACCAACGAGGTAATTTAATTTTTACAAGGACATCTACAAGGGGACTAAAGAGATAGGCAATAAAAAAAGCGCCAACAAATGGTAATACAACTGGTTTTAATAGATACAACACCCAAAGTAGTAATGCGAGTCCTGCGAGGATAAAGATACGACGTAGTACCTGATCTTGCATAAAATCTAGCCTTTTTTCGTGTAATCGTTATAAATGGGAAAAAAATTTAATTAAAGATAGCATTTTCGAGCATAAATAACATAAGAGTTTCGTATATTCAGGTTATAATCTGCCGCCAATGCGGAGACTTCACTATGAGCAACTCAACTTCTACCCCAAATACTGGTTTAAGCTATAAAGATGCGGGCGTCGACATTGAAGCGGGCGACGCACTGGTCGATCGTATCAAATCTGTCGCTAAGCGTACCACTCGTCCTGAAGTCATGGGCGGTTTAGGTGGTTTTGGCGCACTATGCAAAATTCCAAAAGGCTATGAAGAACCTGTATTGGTTTCTGGCACAGACGGCGTAGGTACAAAATTACGTTTAGCGTTAAATCTAAATCGTCACGACACGATTGGTCAAGATCTTGTTGCAATGTGTGTAAACGATTTACTTGTTTGTGGTGCTGAACCATTATTTTTCCTAGACTACTATGCAACAGGTCATTTGAATGTTGATGTTGCAGCAAATGTAGTAACGGGTATTGGTAAAGGTTGTGAACTTGCTGGCTGTGCACTTGTTGGTGGTGAAACTGCTGAAATGCCAGGTATGTATGAAGGCGAAGATTACGATCTTGCTGGTTTCGCTGTTGGTATAGTTGAGCATAGTAAAATTATTGATGGAACTAAAGTAAAATCTGGTGATGTACTGATCGGTGTTGCATCAAGTGGTGCTCATTCTAATGGTTACTCATTACTACGCAAAATTTTAGATGTTAAGAACGTTGATTTAACTCAAATCGTTGATGGTCGCCCACTTGCAGATGTTGCAATGGAACCAACACGTATTTATGTAAAACCAGTACTTGAACTTTGCAAACAAGTTGATGTCCATGCAATGGCACACATTACTGGTGGTGGTTTACCAGGTAACTTACCGCGTGTTCTTCCAAATGGCGCACAAGCGGTGATTGATGAATCAAGCTGGGAATGGTCAGAATTATTCCAACTATTACAACGCGAAGGTAATGTAGAACGCTTTGAAATGTATCGTACATTTAACTGTGGCGTTGGCATGGTAATCGCTGTTGATGCAAGCGAAGCTGATAAAGCCATTGATGTATTAAATACTCAAGGCGAAAAAGCATGGAAAATTGGTTATATCCAAGAAAATGCTGAATCAGTTGAAGGTGCAGACGAAAAAATTCGCGTGATCTTTGCATAATGAGAATTGCTGTCCTTGTCTCAGGCAACGGTAGCAACTTACAGGCCCTGATAGATGCAAATCTGTCAGGGCAAATCATTGGTGTACTCTCAAATAAAGCTGATGCCTATGCATTACAGCGTGCTGAGAAAGCCAATATTGCAACCGCTGTTATTTCACATAAAGATTATCCGAATCGAGAAAGCTTTGACGATGCTATGCATCAGCAATTGCTTGCTTGGGAAATTGACTTAGTTATCCTTGCAGGTTTTATGCGTATTTTAACGCCAAACTTTGTCAGTCAATGGCAAGGTAAAATGTTAAATATCCACCCTTCTCTGCTGCCTTTTTATAAAGGAATTAATACACATCAACGTGTATTAAATACTGGAGATCGCTTGCATGGTTGTACCGTTCATTTTGTCACTGCTGAACTAGATGCAGGACAAAGTATAGCGCAATCCGCCATTCAAGTGAGTTTGCATGATAATGTAGAAAGCCTAGCACAACGTGTGCATGAGCTTGAACACTTCATCTACCCTCAGGTTGCAGAATGGTTATGTAATGGTCAACTCACTTGGACAAATGGTCAAGCATATTTCAATAAAAAACCTTTAGAACGACCAATTCAATTTGCTCAATTCTAAAAATAAAACACATCTTCGGATGTGTTTTTTGAAAAATATAATTCCTAATTTTTAAATAATTAGATTTCAGCCTAAAATGAGCACATCTGAATTTGTACTGAAAAATCATCTACACATAAAGCTTTGGACTCAAAGCTCTCCGATTTTACCTTTCACAGATATCCCACCATCGTCTTCGTATCGCAAATACACAATTGTCCTCGAATTGTTTCAACCTCGCGGCGGAAGATTTCTCTATGGTTTACTGGGTGCAGAAGTGGATATAAATTTAGAAAATCGAGAAATTATCCTAGATTTAACGAACCGTAATTTAGAAAATCGTCTTTTTCAATCTGATTTTCTGAATGAACTTGATGAAGCAAAATATGGTTTGCCAATTGAATACTCTACAGAATTACAAAAATTTATATTAGAAATATGCAATCAGATGAAATTTAATGTTTTATATAAAATAAACTTTTGTTTTGCTGCTCATAGTGATATTGGATCTAATATGAAAATTTTCAAGTTTTTAGCATTATTAATCCTTCAATATATACAAAATAGTGAATTAACTTTAGATGATCTAAATCAAACACAAAAATTCTTAGATCAAAGCATATAAAAACCCAAAGTATGTATTTAAGAGCGATCGAAAATACATACTTTCTTATCAACATGTTTCATTTAGAAATTAATCAAACTTCTAATTTTTTCCACAGTTTCAGTCGGATGCTCTAATGGGAACATATGTCCACCATTAACAACTGAAAAAGGAATACCCAATTTCCGTTTAGCAACTTGAGGAAGTTTTTCTTTTAAGAACACACTATCACGACCAACAACCAAATGAACAGGTACTCTAGGTTTTGGCATAGGTAACCACCACATCGATGGTGTCGTTCTAAACATTGCAACCTCATCAACTTTCGGAATGGTTAAAGTCACTCCACCCTTCAAGGGATCATTGCTCAAAGCATGCTGAATATAAGCTTGGAAGCAATCTGCATCAAAGTGTTGATAAAATCCTCTAGAGCCTAAAAGTTCTGCTGCTTGTTCACGAGACTCCCAATGATCACGGCGACGTACAGATAGACCTGCTGGCGTAATTTTATCGACCAATTTAGGTTTAAAAACTTTAGCAAGATGAAAAGCAAATGATGCTTTACCTATAATAAATGGTGGGTCAAGCATAATCACTTGAGAAAACAACTCAGGACGACGATAAGATGCCATTAGTGTTAATACAGAACCTAACGAGTGTCCCAAGCCAATTACTTTTCGACCTTGAGATTGTTGCACGATACTATCAATGATTTGATCAACTAAATGCCTCCACCCATGCGTAATTGGATAACGTTTATCAGTGCCAATCTCTGCAACATAAATAATGTCATATTGATCTTTTAACTGCTCAAATAGCTTCTGATAAACTTTAGATGGAACACCATTAGCATGTGCAAAATGAATCAAAGGTTTCATAAGCGTTTCTTTCAATTTATATATTGATTGGTCGATTATCTCGCGCTGCAAATGCTTTGCAATTTAAAAGGGAGAACTGCCCAGTTATGTTTAAAAATAAAAAAGGCTGTGAATGATCACAGCCTAGTCTTGATGATTATTGTATTTTTGCATTTTGTTGAGTTTGTAATTGTGCAGAAAGTGAACTACTAATTCCTTCACCAATCTTTGTACCCATACGTCCTAAAATCGACTCTAAAGGATTGCGTTGAACAGTATAATCTAATTTCTGATCTACTTTAAGATCGCGCATCAATGTTGTAATACTACCACTACGATCTGCAACACCTAATGCAATTGCCTGTTCACCCGTCCAGAATAGACCAGAAAATACCGCAGGATCATTTGACTTTAATCGTTTTCCACGACCTTCTTTGACTGCATTAATAAAATGTGTATGAACATTATCTAAAACAGCTTGCACATGTGCTTGTTGCGCTGGATTAATTGGCTTAGTCATACTTAGAATGTCTTTATTATTACCAGAAGTTAAAGTACGGTCTTCAACACCAAGTTTTTGCGCTAAACCACTCAAACCATAGTTCGGCATAATCACACCGATTGAACCAACCAAACTTGATGGGTTTACAATGATCTCATCTGCAGCAGAAGCAATATAGTAAGCACCCGATGCACCCATATCACCAATCACGGCATAGACTTTTTTATCTGGATGTTGTTTTTTAAGGTAGCGAATCTCTTGCCAAATCTCATCAGATTGCACGGGTGAGCCACCAGGAGAATTAATATTCAATGCAATCGCTTTACTGCCAGTGGCTTCAAATGCACGATTTAATGCTTTATTGGTGTCTTCACTATTGACAGTAGATTGACCACTAGAAGAATCAATAGTTCCAACAATATCAATCACAGCTAAATGATCAGAGCTGACATTCGTATTTGATTTTTCTACAGAAGTTGAGCAGCCTTTGCTCATTGCGATCAATACGATTAATAAATACGCAAAACCTAAGCATTTAAAAAAGATGCTCCAACGTCGACTACGGCGTTGTTCTTCGACAGAAGCCAAAACAGCTTTTTCTAAAATCTGCCATTCTTTGCCTGTCACATTATTGCTATTTGTAGGTTCATTTTGTGGTTTTGGTGGCCAATCGGACATAAGATTCCAATCCAATGTATTGTAAAGTGAATTTATTATATACGCTGATTTATAGAAAACTGTTTAAATAACTTGTTTTAACTTATAATTATTTTATACGTTATACTCTCCTCTTGTAATTTTTTTAATGTTTGATATATGGCACACCCCAAATCAACAAATAGTAATTACCGTCTCATACAATTTCTGAGTCATCAACCACTTCAATTAGGTCGTTTTATCGCAGGTTTTGTTGCACGATTGCTCAATAGTTTCCAGCTTTCTAAACTCTCAAAAATTATACAATTAAATTTACAGATCGCATTCCCTGAAGCATCTCAACAAGAAATAAATCAATTAAAAAAACAAGCAATTAAAAATGAACTAACCTCTTATTTTGAATTTGTGAGCATTTGGGGAGCTTCAAATGAGAAAAATATTCAGCGCATTCACAAAATTCATAATGAGCATTATTTTCACGAAGCCTTCGCAGAGAAAAAAGGACTTGTCCTGATTATGCCTCATTTGGGTACTTGGGAAGTGATGAACGCATGGCTATCTAAACATACTCAAATGACCATCCTTTATAAGCCTGTGAAAAATCCTGATGCTGATCGTTTTGTTCGTGATGCACGTAGCCGTAATCAAGCGAATTTAGTACCCACTGATGAAAGTGGAGTTCGTCAGATTTTTAAAGCATTAAAACAAGGTGGTACAACTGTTATTCTACCTGATCACACCCCTGATCACGGTGGTGAAATGATTAAGTATTTTGGTATTCCATTGGCATCAAGTAGTTTAAGCGCAAAGTTAATTCAAAAAACAAAAGCACGAACTTTATTCCTTTATGCTTTGAGGAATGACCAAGGTGGATTCGACATGCATATCGAGCGTATCAATCCTCAAATTTATGAAGGCAATGCCGAAGATGGTACGCTTATTATTCATCAGACTTTGGAAAATTTAATCCAACGTCTTCCAATGCATTATCACTGGAGTTATAAACGATTCAGTGCGAACCCTAGCTTACACAAAATTTATGATATTGATGTCAACGAAGCTTTAGCAAAAGTTGCTGAAGTGCGTCAGCAAGAAAATACTCAGCTTTAATCCTATAAATATTGTGATATGAAAATATTACAATATTTGAGTTATTTTCTTTCCAACCATTTAATTTGTTGTCTTTGCTGTCTGAGCTCAACCTGACCATTTTCAAAAATAAAACGAATTGTTCCTGCTTCAACCGTAGTTAACAATGGAATGTGTAGCGCCTGTAGACGATTTTTCAACTCTTGACTAGGATGTCCATAACGATTATCAAACCCTGCCGAAGCAATCGCAAGTTTCGGTTTTAAAGTCGCTAAAAAATCATAAGCAGAACTATGTTTACTCCCGTGATGTCCCAAGATCAAAACATCTACTTTTAAATCGGGATATTGTTGCATTAATTTATATTCAGCCTCCCAACCTGCATCTCCCATGATTAAGAAGTTTTGATAAGGCTGGGCATTTAGAAACTGCAAATACACCACACAGGAATACTCATTTTGCTGATCCTTTGCATGAATAAGCTCATCTGCTTTAGGGGATAGAATTTCAACTTTTAGATTTTCATATGACCAATGCTGACCTTGCTGACAAAATGAGAAATTGTTTTTGAACTGCATTTTTTGGTCATATTCATTTGACTGAACTTGGGATATTTCAAAGTTTTTTTGAATAATAGGAAAAGCACCACTATGGTCTTGATCAAGATGAGATAAGATTACATGGTCGATGTGGCGTACACCTTGTTGCCGTATAAATGGAATAACAACCCGCTCTCCTAAACTAAATTTATTTTCATTGTAAGAGCCCCCTGTATCAATCATAAAGATTTGCTCGGGATGTTGTAAAAATACAGCTTGCCCTTGTCCAACATCTAAAATATTTAAAACCGTAGGTTGAGTCTTTACACCTATACATATAGGTAAAAAACAAATCAATGCCCAAGCTTTAGGAATCGTCCCCCTCGGCATAAATAAAATAAGCATACCAAGGATTAAAGATACCATCATTAAGGGTGTATAACTTACCCCATATAAATGCGGTGCAATATTTTGCAAGATGTCTAAAATTGACATCAATATAGATAATACAAAATCATTAATTTGAAATAAAAACTGCCCTAATGCAGGAATGATGAGCCAAATACATGCAGCCAGAATATCTAATGGCACAACGACACCGCCAAGTAAAGGAATTGCAATTAAGTTACTTACAGGTGCAATCCAAGAAACTTGCTGAAAGAAAATCAAGACTAATGGTAATAAGGCGATAAAAATCTTAGATTGCGATTCAACCAAAGCTTTAGCAGCTAAAAATATTTTTTGAGTCCACGTAATCGGCTGATCTTGCGGTAATTGTGCAATGGTCTGATAAACTCTAAGTAGAATAAAACAGGCCCCATATGACAGCCAAAAACCAGCGGATAGAATACTAAAAGGATCAAAAAGTAATAATATACTGGCACTATAAATCAATAAGCTAAATGGGCGAATCGATTGACGAAAGAAGAGAAAAATACTTGCAAGCAAAGCAGTCAATAAAGTTCTGATCGCTGGAATCTCAAAACCAACAAATGCCACATAGACCAGAACACTGAGTAAAAATGGCAATAATAATAAAATTTGTCTAGGCTGCCATAAGTATAGATGTGGGCAGTAATGCTGTATGAGACGTTGTATCAACCAAGACAACATGAATGCAAAGATCAACACATGTGGACCAGAAATCGCTAACAAATGCGAAATTCCAAGCTGTTGAAATTGTTGTTTCAATGTGTTGGATAACAGGCTTTCATCACCTGTTAGCAAGGCTAAAAGTAAACCTTTATGCTGAAGCTTAGAAGTTTGCAACATCTGCCGAAATGCTAAGCGTTTCATCTCAACGCTTAATAAAAACTTAGCAGAAAAGCTTTGCTGTTGCTTTAAGTGACCTTGATAACCCAAATGGTAAATTTCATCAAAGCTTAAAGGTTGAATAGACTGCACTGAAAATGCAGACATTATATTTTGCTGCAAAAACCATTTTTCCTGATCAAATGCACCCGCAACAGCATAACTATGCACTGGTTTAATCTGACCATAAACTCGATAATAATGACCCAACTCTAAGCTTTGCTTCTGATTTAACAGATATTTGTCTTGTTTTAAATAAAGTAACCAGTTGACAGATTGCTTATGTCGATTAAGCACTTCAGCAATTTGTTTATGACCATCATCACTCAATTCATCTATATTTTTAATATAAACAATTGCTTCATAGGATTGTGATTCAAACTCTTTTAATTGCAGTCGTTGTTCTAATGCGGAATCTGCAAAATGATATCCTGTTGTAAACAATCCCCAGCTTGCACTGATTAAAATAAGTGCTTTATAAAAAGGTCGATAAAAATAGAATTCTTTCTTGTATATGCCAAAGCTAAAGATCAGGATTGCAATAGCCAACCAAATCCACCATGTCAGCTCGATAAAATCAAGATGAAATCCCATGATTGCAATACCAGCAATCCAGCCCAATAAAATAATTTTTAACATGTAATTTTTTAATTAAGTTTTTGATTTTTCTGAACGCAAAATTAAAGCCCGTTTTCAGGGCTTTAACAAGAGATTAAACAAAATAAATTATTTTGGATCAATCCATAAACCATCTTGCATATGCAAAATCGAATCTGCTGATTGAGCCAATTGCTCATCATGAGTCACGATTAACATCGCCATATTCAGCTCTTTTTTGAGATCAGTCAGCAATTCAAAAATACTCAATGCTGTTTTACGATCTAAATTACCAGTTGGTTCATCTGCTAAGACAACTGCAGGTTTCGTCACTAAGGCGCGCGCTAAAGCCACACGTTGACGCTCACCGCCCGATAATTCACCTGGTTTATGATCTAAACGATGCGATAAACCGACACGATCAAGTAGGTATTCTGCTTGTCTTTTAACATCCTTATAATTACTTTCACGACGTAACATCAAAGGCATGGCTACATTTTCTAAAGCAGAAAACTCAGGCAATAAATGGTGAAATTGATAAACGAAACCTAGATATTGATTACGTTTATAACCACGCTCTGCTTCGCCTAAATTATCAAAACGCTGACCTTGCAAAAAGACTTGTCCTTGCGATGGTTGCTCTAGACCACCAAGCGCATGTAATAACGTACTTTTACCTGAACCACTCGAACCAACAATGGAAACAAACTCGCCTGCTTTTACTTGAAGTGATAAACCTTTAATCACTTCAACTTTGCTTTTACCATCATCAAAATGTTTATAAATATCTTTGGCTTCTAAGACGATCTTACTCATAACGTAATGCCTCAGCAGGTTGAACTTTGGCTGCACGTAATGCAGGATAAATTGTCGCCAAAAAGCTCATCAATAATGAAACAATGACAATTACCGTAACATCTTGCCATCTGAGATATGAAGGCAGATAGTGAACAAAATAGGCATCAAACAAGTTCAAACCTAGAGCAGTATTGAACCAAGAAATAATATCACTAATGGTCAATGCTAAAGTTACACCTAACACTGTTCCTGCAATCGTTCCAATGACACCAATCACTGTGCCTTGTACCATAAAAATTTTAGTGATCATGGACGGTGAAGCACCTAACGTACGCAGAATCGCAATATCAGATTTTTTATCTGTTACGACCATTACTAAAGATGAAACAATATTAAATGCAGCAACCACAATAATCAGAACAAGAAGTAAACCTACTAAGGTTTTTTCCATCTGAATCGCATTGAAAAGATTACCGTGCGTATACGTCCAATTCGATGCGTAAAAATTACTTGGTAATTGTTTCACGATATCATCTGCAACAGATGGTGCAGCAAAAATATCATCTAACTTTAATCGCACGCCTTGCGCACCATCAGGCAAACGCAATAATGTTGATGCATCATTTAAGGCGATATAACCCACCATCGAATCAACTTCTGCACCTACACTAAAAATTCCAACCACTTTAAAACGTTTAAAACGTGGTACCACACCTGCTGGTGATGGTGTTGCTTCAGGCAGAACTAAGGTGACATTGTCATTTAAACCAAGACCAAGTGCATCGGTCATATCCTTGCCTAGAACAATACCGAACTCGCCTTTCTTCAAAGCATTTAAATCACCTGAGACCATATGGTTTTGGATAATTGAAACTTTCTTTTCATATTTAGGCTCAATTCCGGTCACCATAATCCCTGCAACTTGCCCTTGAGCGGTTAACATCCCTTGCAATTGAGTAAATGGTGCAACACCTGTCACATGCGGATGGTGTTCAACTCTTTTTACAAGCTCAGGCCAATCTGTTAGTATCTGAGTAGAAGAAACTGTGGCTTGTGGAACCATTCCAAGAACACGATTTTTTAATTCACGGTCAAAACCGTTCATAACAGACAGTACTGTAATAAGGACAGCAACGCCAAGGGTTAAACCAATCATGGAAACCAAGGCAATAAAAGAAATAAAATGATTACTTCGCCGAGCACGAGTGTATCTCAACCCTATATACAGCGAAATTGGCTTAAACATACCATTTAGTCCGAGGTGATTTATTATGGAAAATTCACAACATCAGCTTGTTGAGGACAACTCTGAACGTCGAGTGATGTCTCGTATTGATGCTGTGTTAAGAATCAACTATCAAGTCATTCCTGACGACGTTGCGCTGAATGATCCTTATGATTCTCACTTTGTATTGCCACGCTATTTTCTACTACTTGCTGAATTAGATCAATTTGATCATGCATTTCGCTACGAATTAGAACAATTAAATGAAAAAGATCAACAAATTGCTCGCATATTATCCCTTTTCAATCAAAAATTGAATCTGATTACTGGTTCTTTTTACGACAATATCGTGCAATCCCTACTACCAGTACCTGAACAAGTTAACTTTTCAGAGAACGGTTTGAGCTTCTTTAGCTCACAAGACCTTAATGAAGGAACCTACATTCATATTACGTTGAGTCATCCTGAAAACTACTTTCATATCGCAGCAACTGCTCAAGTTGCTTACAGCTCAGCAGATGAACAAGGTAAATTCCGTATTGGTGCGTATTTTATTACGCTACATCCGCAGGACCGTGCCAAATTAGCGGAAAGTATTCAAGAATCACAACAAACTGAGAGCAACCCAAATTAAATATGAAAATGTCCTTTTCATATTTTCAAACGGCGATAGGTATTAAAATCTTTATAAAAATAAAGACACAAACCTAATAGAATGATGCTTGCCCCAACAAAAACCTGTGCAGACAACTGTTCATGATTGAGGTAAGCGCCTATGAGTATTGCCAACATTGGGGTCATTACGGTCGTCAGTGATAAGGTGGTCGCTTTCAAATTTTGTACCAACTTAAAATAACAAAACATCGCAATTAACGAAGCCATTACAACGGTATAAGTCAATGCTAACAATGATTTCGTCGAAGGAATGTGCGTTGGTGCATGTTGCCAAATCCAAGGGAGTAATAATATGGCTAAGATTGTTGAAACCAGAATTGAACCGGTTGCTTGAGCCATCGGTTGCACATCCGCATTGATTTTTTTCACCAGAAAAATAGAAAGCGAATATGCAAAAACACTCATCAGCATTAAAACAATACCTATCGGCTGCACATGCTTTTGACTGCCATTCAGACAAATCATCGCTAATCCAATAATTGAGGTTCCCATCCCCAACCACTGTAAACTCGCTAACTTTTGTTGAAAACCAAATCTTCCAATCAGCCCAGCCATGATCGGAGCTAAGCCAAACATCAATGCAATCAACCCAGAACTTAAATAAGGTGTTGCTGCATAAGTAAAAATTTGCGAACCGATCAAGCTTAATGAACCAGCTACATAACTTGATAACGCAATTTTATGAATCGGGAATTTAACCTTTAATAGCAATAGCACGCTAAGCGCCAAAGGTAAGGCAATAAAAAAGCGCAATACCAAAGCCCACATAGGATGTAAATCAGTAACACTCCAAACAATTGCCAATGGCGTGGTTGCCCAAATGAATACTAATAATCCATACGTCAGTACTAAGTTGATTCGTGAAGGCATATTTAGCTCAAGAAGCGGTTTTGCGTTTTTGTTTGAAAATAGTTTGATCTAAAGAGCTTGAGAATTCACGTTTATCACGTTCAGAAATAGGTGGTGGGCCACCTGTTTGCACACCTGCTCCACGCAAAGTATCCATAAAATCACGTAAATGCAGACGTGCTTTAACATTGGCAGTGGTATAAATTTCACCTCGTGGGTGAATGGCAATGCCGCCTTTTTCAATGACTTGTGCAGCAAGTGGAATATCTTGTGTAATGACAATATCATTTTCATGCATACGCTCAATGATTTCTTTGTCTGCTTGATCTGCCCCACTCATCACCTGAATCGAATTAATCCGTAGAGATGGCGTAATCCCAACATTCTGATTAGCGACAAAGGTAACTTCTAACTGATAACGATCAGACGCACGTAAAATCACTTCACGTAAAATTTTAGGTAAAGCATCCGCATCTACCCATAATTTAAATGGCAGCACGTTGGCACAAGCTCATAAAAATAAAAATATAGTGTAGCAGATTACGGTAAAAGTAGAGTTAGCATCATTAGAATAATTGCTGCTATCCATTTCATTGATTAGATTTGAGATCAAAAACAGAAATTTGAATTAATTTTTAATGAATTACATATCCAGACTTGAAAAATGGATGTTACCCTCGATTTAATAGAATAAGTTCAATCTTTTTAGCATCACGCTTTATGAAAAATCAAAACAGTCCTGAAACTATTAAAATTCAAGATCAAAATTTCGGCAATCATGTTGAGCATTGGAACCTATTGACTGATACACCCGAAACAGATGTTCCCAAATGGTTAGGATTGGCACTTGATGCTCCAGTGATGCCTATGGGCTTATGTGAAGATGAACAAGATATGGATCAATCATTTTGGTTGATTCAAGGGCCAAAGGGTCAGTCTATTTCAATCAATCAAATTATTGCGGTTGAAAATCAAAAACCACGCGCATTAAAAACAGCATTCCCAAGTTTTGAAAGCCCATATAAATATGATGCCCAAATTGAGCGTATTATTACTTGTGATTCTGCGACTCAAGCAGTATTACGTCTGAGTTTAAATAAAAATACGGTTATTTATGCATTTGATAATTTATTCAGTGTTAATAACTGCCAATATGATCAAAATCAAACTTATCAAGTTCAATTTAATGCTTGGGCATATGAATTAGAAGCAGTTGCTGAAAATGAGAAAATCATTGTTGATGACCCTGCATCGATTAAACATCATCGTGCTTTAAATGCTATTTTGGCTGAACATAATGGTGTTGCACCAGAAAACTTACAAGAGCTGATTAACGACTGGCAACCACAAACACCTGAAGATCACGAACCTGTGACCGTTGATTTTTCTAAAATGGTGGCATATTTGTATGGTGAAACATTAGGTCAAGAAGATGAAGCTTGGTTCCAAGGTAATATCGTTGGCAAAACGACCATGCAATTTATGCAAGATGAATATACGCTGTATGATGTGACTTTAGTTTTAGAAGATGATTTACCTGCAATTTTAATTCGAATTGCAACAAAAAATGATTTGTATAAAAACTTTAACATTGGCGAATATATTCGCGGCAACCTATGGATTCAGGCGAATATTTATGCTAAAACTGCACTAAAGTGACAAAAAATCACACAAATGGCATTTTTAGGCGTTCTAATGAAAATTATACCAGAACAGACAACCACCAGTTTGATTCATTCGAGTGATCAAGGTCTTAAACTTGATATTGGTGCTTTTTGCTTTTTTTTACTTGGTATGTTTTTAGCAGCACTCTTTTTTCATCAAATCGGCTTATTTTAATTTTTAGATTTAAATTGTGTTAATAAAAAAGCCCTCATTCATGAGGGCTTTTATTTTATGGATGATAAATTGCTTAACCGTGACGTTTTGCAAACTCGTCCATGAAATTAACCAATGCTTGTACCCCTTCTAAAGGCACAGCATTGTAAATACTTGCACGCATACCACCCACAGAGCGATGACCTGCTAAGTTAAGCAAATGGCTTTGCTCAGCTTCTTTTAAGAAAAGTTTCTCAAGTGCTTCATCTGCAAGTGTAAATGGTACATTCATGATTGAACGATTTGGAATTGCGATTGGATTATTATAAAAATCACTAGAATCAATATATCCATAAAGCAATTTTGCTTTTTCTTGGTTTACTTTATGCATTGCGTCTACACCGCCTTGTTCAAGTAACCATTCAAATACCAAACCAGACAAATACCAAGCATAAGTTGCAGGCGTATTTACCATTGAATCATTTTTTGCCTGATCTGAATATTTCAAAATGCTTGGAATTTCAGGTTTTGCTTGATCTAATAAATCATCACGCACAATAACGATCGTTAAACCTGCTGGGCCAATATTCTTTTGTGCCCCAGCATAAATTAAACCGAATTTACTTACATCTAATGGTGCAGACAAAATGCTTGAAGAAAAGTCACATACCAACGGCGCATTAACGTCTGGTACACCTGCAAATTGTAGACCACCAATCGTTTCATTGTCTGCATAATGTACATAAGCAGCATCACTTGAAAGATTCCACGTATTTTGCTCTGTGATTGCATGTTTGCCATCAATCAAAGTGCCTGCCTCAACGACATTAATATCGCCATAACGTTTTGCTTCTTTCAACGCTTTTTCAGACCAAATACCAGTATGAATATAATCAGCTTTCGCATTCTTGCCGAGCAAGTTTAAAGGAATTGCTGAAAATTGAAGCGATGCCCCACCTTGTAAGAACAATACTTTATAGTTCTCAGGAATGTTCATGAGCTTACGCAAATCTGCTTCAGCTTTTTCCGCGACAGCAACATAGTCACTACTACGATGACTCATTTCCATGATCGACAAACCTTTACCTTGCCAATCCAACATTTCTTGTTGAGCTTTCTCTAAAACGGCAGTAGGTAATGCAGCAGGACCAGCGCAGAAATTATAAGCACGCATGAGTTTTCCCTTGTCAAAGTGAAACAAATTGAAATGGGGATTTAATCATAGATTAGCGAAGGTTGCAGCAGCTTATCGAGTAAATATTTAAATTTTAGTGCAAAAAACATATAAATTTTTTAATCTACTTTTGATTATTTTGATGTATTTTATTCACTGATCACAGTTTAAATCCCATTCTTCTTTATAGATTAAAAACTCTATTTTTTACAAATTCAATACACCAATTGAAGTGATATAACTATTTAATTAAGAACATAATATTTCAATTTTATAAAAAGAATTTAGACTATCTGAGGATATTATTAAATTGCGACATGCTCTTATGTTGAAACAACATGATCGACCGAGCCTTCAGGTCAAACGGTTTCCAAAACAGCTCAGGCTATATATGAGCCTGATTAGTTGTACCCTATTTTCATTACCATCATTTGCTCAGACCTTCAGTTATAGCCAAGCTGAACAATATGTCGTGCAAAATGCGTATAGTTCTCAAGCGCAACAAGCCTTACAGCAAGCATCGCAATTAGAAATGGAAGCTGTTAAAAATTTAGGCTTACCAAGAATTGATTTAAATGCTCGAGCCTATGCATTTCATAGTGAAACGAGCGTGCCTCTTGAATCAAGTAAACGTCGTTTAGAAAATTCATTAACAAATGGTTTCGATGAAAAATTATCTCAATGGCAAAATGTATTACCTCCAGAAGTCATCGATCAGGTCAGCCAAGGTTTTGATCAAGTTGTTAGCGATGGTTTAAATAAAGTTCCAAATAACTTAGATGTCACTATTGAAGATCATGATGTTCGTACTTCTGTTTCAATGGTTATGCCGCTATATACAGGTGGAAAAATTAATAGCGCTAAACAAATCGCCACTATTCAAGCAAAACGCTCAAATATTAGTGAAAAACAACAGCAGGATACACAACGTTTCGAAATGATTCAGGCTTATTTCAATGTGCAATTACAACAACAATTAGCCAAGTCAGCGTTGTTTAATTTGAATGCGATGCAAGAACATTATAACAATGCGCTAAAACTTGAAAAACAAGGTTTTATTAACAAGGGACAGCGTATGCAATTTGAAGTTGCACGCAATAATGCTGAACGTACTTACCAAAATGCACAGTCTAATTTAAAAGCGAGCGAATTTAGTTTACAGAATCTATTACAAACCAAAGAAAGTGTCAGTCTAAGCACCCCACTTTTTGTGAATTTAACTCAGAATCATTCTTTGGATAAATTGCTTGCAAATTATGATCAGAACTCAAGTTTGATTAAAAAACTACAAATAGATACTGAATTGGCCAATGAAAATGTGAAAGTTCAACAAGCCTCTAAAAAACCAAGTGTTTTTGCTTTTGGAGAATACGGCTTAGATAGCAAAGAAAATTGGATTGTGGGTGTGATGGCAAAATACAATTTATTCTCAGGTATAGACAATAATAAGAATATCCGTGCCGCAGAGCTCAAAAAATATGCAGCAGAGCTTATGACTGAACGGACAAAACAAGAAGTCGAAAATGTTTTATACAAATCTTATAGTGAATTAAATTCTTCGCAAAATAGCCATCAATTACTTACCCAGAATACCAAAGCAGCACAAGAGAATTTACGCATTCAACAACTCTCATTTAAAGAAGGTATGGGCACTGCAACGCAAGTGATTGACGCACAAAATGCTTTAAGTGCTTTAAAAACTGAAATGGCACTCAACTCGTATAAATATATTTTATCTTTGGCCACCTTATTACAAAGCTATGGTTCTATTGATGAATTTAAGCTTTACGTTAATCAAACACGTACTGACTATATCCGCTAATTGGAGAAATTTATGAGCCAGAATCCATCATCATCCAATTCAGAACGTGATACAGATCAACTCAATCAAACAACAGATGCTCAAACAAAAGAAACAGCATCTGAACCAGTTTCTCTAATTGAACATACAGAAAGAGTAGACACTGAAACAGCACCTTTGAATAAAAAAATTCCACCGAATAAATCATCTAAAAATGGGAAATCCAAACTTATTGGGTTAATTATCCTTATTTTATTATTCGGTTTAATTGCATTTGGTCTATGGAAAGCTTATCAACCTCAGACCATTGAATTACAAGGTCGCGTTGAAGCAGAAACAGTACATATCAGCACTAAAGTTCCAAGCCGTATTGAAGAGTTTTACGTCACTGATGGACAACCCGTTAAAAAAGGACAGGCTTTGGTTCGTTTTGTTAGTCCCGAATTAGAAGCAAAGAAAGAGCAAGCACAAGCAGCTTTACAAAGTGCTACAGCATTTCATTCAACCGTATATCGTGGTGCTCAACAAGAGAATATCGAAACCTTATACGCCAACTGGCAAGCAATGAAAACCCAAGCTGATTTGGCAGCAACCACTTATAAACGTGGTGAAAATTTATTTCAACAAGGTGTCATTTCTCGTCAACGCCGTGATGAAATGTTAGCCGCCCAAACTTCGGCACGTGAAACTGCTGAAGCAGCTTATCAACAGTACGCACGCGCTAAACGAGGCAGTACGGAGCAACAAAAATCAACTGCTGATGCACAAGTTGCTATGGCTCAAGCAGCGGTAAAAGAAGCCAATGCTTTAACCGAAGAGACCAAACTATATTCACCGACTGATGGTACTGTTTCTAAAACTTACGGTAAACCAACTGAGTTAGTCGCGACAGGCATCCCTGTAGTAAGCATTATTGAAGACCATGATTTATGGGTAAGTTTGAATGTCCGTGAAGACATGTATAGCTCAATTTATAAAACCAAAACTCTGGAAGGTTTTATTCCTGCACTCAACCGTAAAGCAAATTTTAAAGTGAAAAAAATTGATGCCGAAGGTGATTTTGCAACGATTAAGACAACAAGACAAACTGGCGGTTATGATATTCGTAGCTTCAAATTTCATTTAGTACCAGAACAAACGATTCCAGACCTAAAAGTCGGGATGAGTGTTTTATTTAACATTGCAGAGGCAAAGTAACCGATGTTTGCAGTAATGCTTCGGGAGTTGCGCTATTTAAAACGCCATAAAGCTGATTTTTTTATGGCGATTATTGCCCCTTTGTTGGTGATTCTTCTTTTTGGCAATATGTTTGCATCGGGTAAAGCTGAGCATTTACCTATCGTTGTGATTGATCAAGATCAAAGTGAAATGAGCCGTAAAGTCATTCATGCACTGAGTATCAATCATACTTTAAAAGTAAAAACCATCACCACTAGCCAAGATGAAGCCGAACAGCTTATTAATAAAACTGAAGCATGGGGATTCGTTTTAATCCCCGATGGTGCAGAACAAAGATTAGTACAAGCACAAGATGCACAAATCAGTATTGCCCACAATCAATCTTTTTTTAGTATTGGGAATACCATTTCCTCTGCAATGCTGATGAGTACATTAAACGGTATGGCAGATTATACGGGACAGAGTTACTTATCAAATGTAATCCCCTACTTGGATGTTCCCACACCAAATATTAAGATTTCTACGCTATATAATCCTAATATGAGCTATGAACTGTTTCTGGAACCATTCATGGTGCCTGCGGTGCTACATCTACTGCTTTGCTGTTGTGTGGCTTTTGCCATTGGACAGGAATTTAAAAGGAAAACCCTGAATAAATGGGTTGACTCAAAACACATTATTTCTAGCCTATTAGGTAAAATTCTGACCTATGTCTTTATTTTTTGTGCGTGGACATGGTGCTGGATGTTTTGGCTAGCACATATTCGTGGCTACTTTATTGCAGGCTCGCTCAGCCTAATTTTGCTTGCACAATTTTTACTTTATTTTTCTTATGCTGTCATCAGCAGTACTGTTGTATTAGCCACCAAAGATCTACCTAAAACCTTTGGTTTTATTGCACTCTACGGTGGATCATCACCTAGTTTCTCGGGAATTACCCTACCCTTGAACAATGCACCTGCATTTACCCAGTTCTGGTCAATGATTATTCCCTATACGCCCTATGCAAAACTACAAACTGAGCAATGGGTGATCGGTAGCGATATTTCCGTATCTCTCATTCCTTTTGGTATTTTAGTTATTTTCTCTGCTCTTTATTTAGGTTTAAGTATTCGTTTATTGAAGAAAAATATTCAGGAGCAAAATCAATGAAATCATTTTGCTTCTATTACATCCAAACGTTTAAAAATATTGTTGCAAATAGTTCTGTATTTACCACATTGATTGCAGCTGTAATCATGTATAGTTTTTTCTATCCTACTGCTTATAAAGCTCAGTCGGCAGCAGATATCCCAATTGTGATTGTTGACCAAGAACAAAGTATTTTAACCTCAAAAATTATTAGTCAAGCTGCTAATAGTCCACATATTCGAATCACAACAGTTACCGATAATTTCTTGGAGGCTGAGAAACTCGTAAAAAATCAGAAAGCTGAAGGCATTTTACTTTTACCCGAAAATCTTACCAATAGTTTGAAACGCGGCGAAATGGGTGGAATCGGTCTTTACCTAAGTACAGCCTATTTCATTCGAACCAAAGAAGTGGGAATTGGTCTAGCGACTTCAATTGAAGCGAGTTTACAAGAATATTTAGAAAAATTTGGCAAAGCTTCTTCATTTCATCCTGAGATATCAATTCATCAGATTCCTCTATTTAATACATTATCTGGCTATGGCAGCTATATTTTTCCTGCTGTATCTAGTCTTATTATTCATCAAACCATATTACTCGGGCTCGCAATGTTGATTGCGAGCTATAGAGAAAAAGGTTGGGTTGCCAACCGATCAGAGTTTTTTGCGATTTTTGCCACAATATTAACCATCGGATGTTTAGGTTGTCTCTATTTATTCGGTTTCACCTTTTGGTTATATGAATATCCGCATGGGGGTAATTTCTGGGGAATGCTATTCGCTGTTCCGATTTATGTAAGTTGTATTATTGGTTTAGCAATGCTTGTTGGCTCATTGGTGGATATGCCTGAACGAGTTGGGCATTTGATTGTGGTGACTTCAGTGCCTTTGTTTCTATTAACAGGAACAGCATGGCCACATCAAGCTATGCCTGAATGGATGCAGTGGTTTGCATGGATATTACCCTCTACCAATGGGGTACAAATGTTTGTGCAGCTCAATCAGATGGGTGTACCCACCTCTATTGTTATGCCAAAACTGATTTATCTTGCGACGGTAGCTGCAATTTTACTGGCACTTTCTTATTATCGGTTAGTGATGATGAAATCAATAAAAAAGGAAGCAGATTAGCTTCCTTTTTTATGAATAAGATATTTACGCTTCTGGCGTATCATCTTTTGGTTCTGCTGCAACGTCTTCAGAAGTCACTGCTTCAGCCTCAGTCACTTCAGCCTCAGTCACTTCAGTTTCAGTATTTATCACTGCTTCTGTCGCTTCCAACACTTCGTCATCTTCAACAGCTTCAATTGACACCACACCTACCAGAGTTTCAGCATCACTTAAACGAATCAGGCGAACACCTTGTGCATTACGACCTGTGGTTGCAACCTCAGCCGCACGGGTACGCACTAGTGTGCCTCCATCAGAAATCAGCATCAGTTCCTTGCTTTCATCAATAGATACAGCACCAACCAGCTCACCATTACGTTCGCTGGTCTTGATGGCAATCACACCTTTACCACCACGTTTCTTGGTTGGGAAGTCATCTACAGGTGTACGTTTACCATAACCGTTTGCACAAGCACACAGTACTTCACCCGTTTCAGGTACAACCACAAGTGAAACAATACGACTGACAACATTCGAATCTGATGAATCATCATTGTCATCGCTATCATCATTTTCGACTTCAGCATCTTCAGATTCAATGGTATTGCTTGCAAAACTCACACGCATACCACGCACGCCTTTTGCAGTACGCCCCATCGCGCGAACATCTGTTTCAGCAAAACGAATTGCCTTCCCTTCGTTCGAGAACAACATGATCTGCTGATTACCATCGGTAATTGCAACACCGATTAAAGTATCTTCTTCGTTCAACTCAATCGCACGTAAACCATTAGAACGAACATTGCTAAATTGTGCTAATTCAACACGTTTAACCGTACCTGATGCTGTTGCCATGAATACATAGTGATTTTCAGGGAATTCAGTCAACGGTAAGATTGCAGTCACGGTTTCATTTGCATCCAATGGAAGCAAATTAATAATTGGACGACCTTTTGCACCACGTGAAGCTTGCGGAACCTCAAACACTCTCAAGCGATAAACTTTACCAACATTGGTAAAACATAAAACTGTTGCATGGTTTGATGCCACAATTAAATGTTGAATAATATCATCATCTTTCATTGAAGTTGCAGACTTACCACGACCACCACGACGTTGCGCTTGATAGTCAGAAAGTGGTTGAGTTTTCGCATAACCTGTTTGAGAAACAGTCAATACCACTTGTTCTTCTGGGATCAAATCTTCACGGCAGAAATCAACGCCTGATTCAACAATTTCAGTACGACGCCCATCACCATATTGTTGCAAGATTAAAGCAAGCTCTTCACGGATCACATTCATCAATAAATTAAAATCATTGAGAATTGCTGTTAATTCAGCGATTTGACCTAAGATTTCAGAATATTCTGCATGTAACTTGTCTTGTTCGAGACCCGTTAAACGATGCAAACGCAATTCCAGAATTGCGGCAACCTGTGTTGGAGATAAACGATAAATATCACCTGACAAGCCAAATGGACGTGTAGGGTCTTCGCCTTCAATCTCATCGGGACGAACAGAAATCGCGCCTGCTTTTTCAAGTAGTGCAACCACACCACCGCCTGCCCACTCACCTGCCTGTAAACGCTCACGTGCTTCAGCGGGGTTAGCAGACGTTTTAATGGTTTCAATAATGGCATCAATATTTGCCAAGGCAACCGTTAAACCCTCTAAGATATGTCCACGTTCACGTGCTTTACGCAATTCGAACATGGTACGGCGAGTCACGACTTCTTGGCGATGACGAATAAATGCCGCAATAATATCTTTCAGGTTCATCAACTTAGGCTGACCGTTGTCTAAGCAAACCATGTTGATGCTGAACGAGTTTTGAAGTTGGGTATGCAGGAATAAGTTATTCACTGCAACTTCTGCATTTTCACCACGCTTCAAGTCGATCGCAATACGCATACCGTCTTTATCTGACTCGTCGCGCAGTTCAGAAATACCTTCAAGTTTCTTTTCTTTGACTAACTCGGCAATACGCTCAATGGTTTTTGCTTTGTTAACTTGGTAAGGAATCTCAGTAAACACAATCGTAGTACGACCCGTTTTTTGATCTTCTTCGAAGTGATATTTACCACGAATATGCAAACGGCCTTTACCGGTGCGATAGGCATCAACAATGCCTGATTTACCGTAAATAATACCGCCTGTAGGGAAATCTGGACCCGTAATGTGTTCCATCAAGCCTTCAATCGAAATATTCGGGTTATTGGCGTAGGCTAAACATGCATTCACGACTTCTGTCATGTTATGCGGTGCCATATTGGTCGCCATACCTACCGCAATACCTGTCGTACCATTAATCAAAAGATTTGGAATACGTGTCGGCATGACTTGAGGAATACGCTCAGAACCGTCGTAGTTATCTTCCCAATCAACAGTATCTTTTTCTAAGTCTGCTAAGATTTCATGGGTCAACTTTTGCATACGAACTTCGGTATAACGCATTGCTGCTGCGCTATCCCCATCGACCGAACCGAAGTTACCCTGACCATCAACTAACATGTAACGCAAACTGAAGTCTTGCGCCATACGAACGATTGTTTCATATACTGCGCTGTCACCATGAGGGTGATATTTACCGATCACGTCCCCGACAACACGAGCAGACTTTTTGTATGCTTTGTTATAATCATTGCCCAATTCATGCATTGCAAACAACACACGACGGTGAACAGGTTTAAGACCGTCTCTCACATCTGGCAATGCACGAGATACAATTACGCTCATCGCGTAATCTAGATATGAATGCTTGAGTTCGTCCTCAATGGCAATCGGTCTAATTTCCGATACGCTCATGCATACTCCTTGTTTACAAGTAGATGGCTCTACTTGTTTTTATGTATTCAATCTTGCAAAAAATTAGTTCAGAAAATTGAACTAAAATTAAAAAATATAGCCAAAAATTATAGCATAAATGACAGGTTAACTGGGAGTTTGCTAATCTGAAAATAGCATTTTTTTACAATAAAAAATTTATTAGAATTAATAAGTTAAAAATCTAGTTTTCTATTTTTTAGTGAATAGAATAAAAGATTACTTTTTAATCAAAATAAAGGCATTTTTAATAAAATATTCAATCCAGTTTTTTAAAATCAGCGGTATAAATAGGCACATTCTCTTTGAAAGAAAATTAAGTCTAGCTCCAAGGACTTTGCTGTGAGCTCAAAGATCATGCTGTGCATTTGACCTCGATGATGCGTTTGATGGTTAAATAGGTGTGCCAATATTCAATCAAAGGCTCAGTATAAATTTGACCTCGACGGACATAAGTAATCATTTGATGGAATGAAACTTCATCATGTTCATGGATAAAATTTATCAGACTTTGATCATGTTCAATTCGAGCATTCTCTAATTGGGCGAGTTGATTATAAAGAATTTCATCCAAAGTATACGTTGATGCAACAACACCTTTGATACGCTCAAACCAAAGTATATCTCCTACCAACACATGATTTGCCGTTTGCATAAGGGATTTAAAATAAACTTTACAATCTTGATTTAATTGCTCCTCTGTTAAGCCGATGAGCGTAGAAAATAACTTTTGATTTGCCCACTGATTATAATGAGCCAGCATCAGAAAATAGGTCTTAAAAGTATAATTCATCGGCAATGCTCTCATTTATTTATTCTTATTTTTAACATAAAAAAACGCCCCTTTCGGAGCGTTTCAAACTTAATTCAGAGAATTAAAGTTTAGATACCAATTCTGGTACAACAGTGTTCAAATCGCCCACTAACCAGTAGTCAGCAACGCTGTTGATTGGCGCTTCTTCGTCTTTGTTGATTGCAACAATAACTTTAGAATCTTTCATACCCGCTAAGTGCTGAATCGCACCAGAGATACCGATTGCCAAGTAAAGATCTGGCGCAACGATTTTACCAGTTTGACCAACTTGGAAGTCGTTTGGTACGAAACCAGCATCTACCGCAGCACGTGAAGCACCTTGAGCAGCACCAAGCTTATCAGCTAATGGGTCAAGTACTTTGTGATAGTTTTCACCAGAACCTACACCACGACCACCAGAAACAACGATACGCGCAGCAGTTAATTCTGGACGATCAAGTTTCACGATTTCTTCGCTTACAAACTTAGAAATACCAGCATCTTTCGCTTCAGCAACAGCTTCAACTGCAGCAGAACCGCCTTCAGCAGCTGCAGCATCAAATGCTGTACCACGAACTGTACCAACGATGATTGCTTCGTCAGATTGAACAGTTGCGATTGCGTTACCTGCATAGATAGGACGCTTGAAAGTATTTGCAGATTCAACAGCAATGATGTCTGAAATCATGCTTACGTCAAGAAGTGCAGCAACACGTGGAAGAATATTCTTGCCCGTTGTTGTAGATGCAGCTAATACGTATTTGTAACCGCCTTTTGCGATGTCAGCAACTAAGCCAGCAACGTTTTCAGCCAATTGGTTCGCATAAGCAGCATTGTCAGCAAGTAATACTTTGCTCACACCAGCAACTTTAGCAGCAGCATCAGCAACTGCTTGAGCGCCAGAACCAGCTACTAATACAGTAATATCACCACCGATTTTTTGAGCTGCCGCAACAACGTTTAAAGTTGCACCGTTAAGTGACTGGTTGTTGTGATCAGCGATAACTAAAATACTCATGATTTTATCCTTCTGTATTAGATCACTTTCGCTTCATTTTTCAATTTTTCAACAAGTTCGTCTACAGACTTAACTTGTACGCCAGCTTTACGTTCAGCAGGTGCTTCAACTTTAACTGTTTTAAGTTTAGTACCAGTTGCAACGCCGTAGTCAGCAGGAGACTTAGTATCAAGCGGTTTTTTACGCGCTTTCATGATGTTTGGAAGAGCAGCATAACGTGGCTCATTCAAACGTAAGTCAGTTGTGATGATTGCTGGAAGACCAAGCTCAACAGTTTGTAAACCGCCATCAACTTCACGAGTAACTTGTACTTTACCGCCGTCAACTTTAACTTCAGATGCAAAAGTACCTTGACCAGCACCAAGTAAAGCACCAAGCATTTGACCTACTTGGTTAGAGTCATCATCAATTGCTTGTTTACCAAGAAGAATTAGTTCTGGTTTTTCAGCATCAACAACGCCTTTTAAAATTTTAGCAACTTCTAAAGCGCCAATTTCATCAGTAGTTTCAACTAAGATACCACGGTCAGCACCTAAAGCCATTGCAGAACGAATTTGTTCTTGCGCGTCTTTAGAACCCACTGAAACAACAACGATTTCTGAAATCGTTCCTTTTTCTTTTAAGCGAACCGCTTCTTCCACTGCGATTTCACAGAATGGGTTAATTGACATCTTAACGTTAGTTAGGTCAACCCCAGTATTGTCCGGCTTAACACGAACTTTAACGTTGGCATCAACCACACGTTTTACAGCGACAAGAGCCTTCATGTAATCCTCGGCTGTTCTAAGCAAGTAAATGTAGTGAAGAGCATTCTAACTCTTCGATCGAAACTTTTTAGGTGCCCTATCTTGCAATGTATTTGGCATTTCGGTCAAGTCACAATTTTCGCTATGACTGTAAAAAAGATGAAATGCTCAGTTCACTAATTTTGGCAGGTTATTCAGCATATAAATATTGTTATACTTTCAGCACTTATATTAGAGTTTGATTTAGCTAATATTTTATATAATTCAACCACCTAAAATGGTTATATAAAACACGTACAAAAGATCTGTAACCGATCATTTCTGATAAATCTTAATCCAATTTACATTTTGCAAAAACTTGGCAATAAAGTAAGAATGTTTGTTCAATAAATTGCAACTACAAATAAAAAAACAGTCGGTTATTAAACATTCAACTTTGCAACATCATATATCGTTTATGATCTAATTTTACTCAAAAAAGAGTACCGCAATTACCATTTAAACATTGGTAATGGACTCCATGGCTTATGCAAAAAACGTTTAAACCCAAGAAACATCAAATTCTTATGAAAACCACAATTCGGATATTGTTGCGTTAAATACTTAAAAGTTTGAAAGGGAATATTTGAACGTAATAATCCTAATGAAAAATCGGCATAATCAGCCTTTCTAAAATGCTCAACTAAGGGATATTGATCGCATTCGGTAGTTGTTAGCTTGTGATGCTCCGTAATCATTAAAGTTAGTTCATTTTGCCAATCAGATAGTTGATTGATTTCAAGATATTGCCTCATCTGCTGCACAGAAGGTTGAATGTAATCAATCGTTTTTGCTGTCCAAATACCAATATCATGAAAGACAACAGCAATCGCAATTTTATCACGGGTTTGTTGGCAATCATCTTGGGCTAGGATTAAACAACAAACAGCCACACGCTTACAATGATTCAAATAACCTTGATAGTCTGCACCTATTATTGTTTGATATTGAAATAAAATCTTCTCAATATAATTCGCACACTGAATAAATACTTCATTATCCAACGATAAAGCTGTTTCTTGTTGTTCACTCATTTTTTTGTGCTCGCGGATGGGCTTGATCATAGACTTTTGCTAATTGATCAAAATCAACATGGGTATAAATTTGGGTCGTTGATAAATTACTGTGTCCTAACATCTCCTGAACTGAGCGTAAATCACCGCTTGCTGAAAGCATATGGCTGGCAAAACAATGGCGTAATAAATGCGGATGTACATCGACATTAACACCTGCTCTTTGTGCTTGCAATTTAACGCGATTTTCAATTTGACGAGGTTGTAATGTATTTCCTCGTTGTGAGATGAAAACTGCTGATTCGGCAGTAAAATTTCCTTGCCAAATTCGGTAAACTTTAAGCCATTCAATCAAGCCTTGTTTTGCCTTGCTTCCAAACGGCACAACTCTCGTTTTATTGCCTTTACCCGTTATACGCAACAATTGTCGATTAAAATCAATATCCTTAATCTTTAACCCTTGTAATTCGGCTAAGCGCAATCCACTGGAATAAAGAAGTTCAAGCATTGCTTTATCACGTAGCCATAATTGTTGTTCGATCGGCTTCTCGGGCGCTGCCTGATCTAGAATCTGATTCACTGTTTCAATATCAATCATCCCTGGCAAAGGACGCGGCTGGCGCTTTAATCGAAAGTCTTCAGATGGATTTTGTTGTAGATACTGACCTTGCTCAGCCCACTTCATAAACTGACGAATTGATGTTAAATGGCGTTGCAGACTACTCGAACTCAATTGATCTTGCTCAACTCGTGCAGCCAAGTATTCTCTTAAATCAGATGCTTCGACATCTTTCAATCGTAGCTTTTTGTATTCACAAAAATTTAAAAAATCGGTTAAATCACGTTGATATGCTGCAATCGTATGTTCCGATTGATTTTGAATAATGCGTTCTTTTAACCACATGGAAAGAAGTTTTATAGGAGTTTCCAAATTTCTCTCCATCTTGGAATATCGACCAACTTGTATTTTAACAAATTTTCTTCTGATTTATCTTTAAACAAATCTCGAGGTATATATAGCTGTGTAATACAATATATTTCAAGTTTTTTGTAGCGCCATCACCATGTCAATGTTGCTTATCCCCTATCTTATTGCAATCTCAATTCTTACGATTACTCCTGGTCTGGATACAACACTCATCATCCGTACTGCAACACTTGAAGGTAAAATGAAAGCATTTCAAGCAGCTTTAGGAATTAATCTAGGTTGTATTGTGTGGGGAGTGATCGTGGCCTGTGGCTTAGGTGCATTGTTGATGACTTCGGATCTTGCTTTTAATGCTTCGAAATGGATAGGGGCAATTTACCTGACATGGTTAGGACTCAATCTCCTTTTAAAACCTCGTAGCCAACTTGCGAGTTTAAATAATTCAGCAGTGACAACGCCAAATTGGTTTATGAAAGGTTTTTGGGGAAATTTACTCAATCCCAAAGTCGGTATTTTCTATATTTCCTTTTTGCCACAGTTTATTCCACAGTCTGCATCTCCAGTAATTTGGACCATGAGTCTTGTGATGATACATATCGTAATCGGATTGATCTGGTCAATTTTTCTAATTGCTGCGATGCAGTCCATTTCCGCTTATTTAAAGCAACCTAAATTTATTCGATATATGGATCGCGTCACAGGAAGTATTTTTATCTTGTTTGCACTGAAACTAGCATTGAGTAAGCGATAAGTCATAAAAAAAGCGTGCTGGTATCACAGCACGCCTTTTATACGTTTTAATCATGGTCTAAATCATTTTTAAATAGGCATTTATTCGTATTGCCACTTCATCTGCATCCTGCTTTGCCAACCCATGATCACCACCCTCGACAATATAAAGTTTTGATTTTTTAAGTATCTGATTTAAATATTGCCCAACTTCGATTGGGCTAACTGAATCTTGATCGCCCCAAATGAGTAATGTTTCTACCTCTATCGTAGATAGAAATTCCTCATAATTGACCTTTGTCGTCACAAACCAATCAGGGGATTCCAAATATTCCTGTCGATAAAGCTGACGCCAATCTTGCACCTGAAATCGATCTAAATTGATTCCACCTGAAGTTGCAATCAATACGAGACCTTTAACCAAATCAGTTTTCTGTAAGGCCGCAGCAATTGCAAAAATCCCACCCATGGATTGAGCGATGAGAATAGAAGGTTGCTGAATCTGTGCAACGACATAATTGCTCAGATCATCAAAATTGTTAATCTCTGGATCAGTTGCCACACCATGAAAGCCTGGATAATGAATTATTTGTTTGGTGTAGACTTCTGGAAGTTTGGCAACTAAAGGATTCCAAAATTGAGTATTTCCAGATGCACCTGCAAGAAAAACTAAATGATTCATTGTTATCCTTTGAAATTATAATTTTCTCTTCATGTAGACACTCCCTTTAGGAATGTCTACTGATTCCAAGATTAACCTTGGAAATATCTTAAATCCAGACGCGCATCATAAACATGCGTGGTTGGACCTGTCATCCAGACCACATCACCTTCACGCCAAGCGATATGCAACTTACCACCTGCAAGCTGAACTTCAACTTCATTGGCAAGTAAACCACGGCGCATGCCACTAACCGCTGCTGCACAAGCCCCTGTACCACAGGCTAAAGTCTCGCCGACACCACGTTCAAACACACGTAAACGAATATGCTTTTCATCAATGATCTGCATAAATCCAGCATTCACCCGTGAAGGGAACCGTGTATGTGATTCTACTTGTGGGCCAATACGCTCAACATCAGCAGTTAATACATCAGGCACGATAGTCACAGCATGAGGATTCCCCATGTTCACAACATCAATATTGATACTTTGATTGTTTGCAAGTTCTAGTGCGTATAAGCCTTCAATATCTTCATGTTCTTGGGTAAGAAATGGAATTTCTTCTGGAAGAAATTTTGGTGGTCCCATATTTACACGAACCCACCCATTGGCACCCAATTCAGGCTCAACAATACCCGCTTTAGTTTGTACACGAATTTTAGTTTTGGTCGTCAGTTGACGCTCATGTACAAAGCGAGCGAAACAACGTACACCATTACCACATTGTTCTACTTCCGAACCATCAGCATTAAAAATTCGATATTTAAAATCAACATCAGGAAAATCAGGTGGTTCAACAATCAAAAGTTGATCGAAACCCACACCAAAATGACGATCGGCTAAACGTTGAATGGTTAAAGTATCTAAATAAGCTCGCTGCGTGATCAGGTCAACGACCATAAAATCATTGCCCAAACCATGCATTTTGGTAAATTCTAAATACATCTCAATTTACTCCTCAGGCAATAAACGTTCTTTTTCCCAAAGTGATTCTATGGTTTCACGTTCACGAATTAAATAGGCTTGATCACCACTGACCATAACTTCGGCAGCACGACCACGGGTATTGTAATTCGAGCTCATTACAAAACCGTAGGCACCTGCGCCCAATACCGCCAATACATCATTTTCCTGTAAAGCTAGATCACGCTCTTTACCCAGAAAATCACCTGTTTCACAGATTGCACCAACTAAATCCCAAGTTTTAACTTCAACATCAGGATTTGGATTGACTGACTGAATATCCATCCACGCTTCATATAAAGCTGGGCGAATTAAGTCATTCATCGCTGCATCAATAATGGCAAAGTTACGATGATTCGTCGGTTTGAGTAAATCCACCTTGGTGAGTAATACACCTGCATTGGCAGAAATACTACGTCCTGGTTCCATATACACTTTGAGACCGAGCTTTTCTAAAGCTGGACGCATTGAATTAGCATACTCTTCAACACTTGGCGGAGTTTCATCTTTATAACAAACACCCAAACCGCCACCGATATCAATATGTTTGAGGTTGATACCCAGACCTTTCAACTGCTCGATCATCACAATGACACGATCAAGCGCATCAACAAAAGGCTTGGTTTCTGTCAATTGCGAACCGATGTGGCAGTCAATACCGACAATTTCAAGATTTGGTAATGACGCCGCATATTGATAAGTCTCATTGACCGTATCACTTGGAATACCAAACTTGTTTTCTTTCAGACCTGTTGAGATATAGGGATGAGTTTTCGCATCCACATCTGGGTTTACACGTAATGAAATCGGGGCTTTTTTGCCTAATTTTGCGGCTACTTTTTGGATCCGATCAAGTTCAGCATGAGATTCAACATTGAAACATGCAATACCTACGGTCAAAGCTTTTTCAATATCCGCTTCAGACTTACCTAAGCCAGAAAATACAATTTTTGAAGGTTCACCACCTGCTGCGAGAACACGTGCTAGTTCCCCACCCGTCACAATATCAAAACCTGCACCAAGTTTTGCTAATACATTCAGAACAGCGATATTTGAGTTTGACTTCACTGCAAAACAGATTTGATGATCAATAAAATCAAAAGCACGATGCATATCTAAATAATGCTTCTCAAATGTAGATTTTGAGTAAACATATAAAGGCGTGCCAAATTGCTGTGCGAGCTGATCTAATGAACATTGCTCAGCATGCAATACTCCATTAATGCGAGTGAAACTCATGAAGATGTCCTTATTTACAAACTTAAGGTGAGGTTGTATGTGATACTGTTGAAGATGTTGCTGCTTGGTTTCCAGCTTTCACATCATCAGATGACGTTTTAGCCTGAGACGTTTCATTTTTATAAAGCAGGTATTTTGCACGTTTGTCATGATTGATATCAGAAGGTAATTGCAATGCCCCTGACTGACCACATGCAGTAAGTACCACACTACTGAATAATAAACCGATCGAACAAATGACTTGACGCATCTGAGCACCTAACTTTTACAATTCGGAGCAGTATAACGTGATCATCAGATTGGCTAAAGTCTAAACTTGAAGGAATAAAACAATATCCATAAAAAAACGCCGACTTAGATGCCGACGTTCATGTCAATTACTTCTTTAACTGCTTACTTCTTTTTATTTAAGAAATAACCAATTGCCAAAATAACAAACCAGATTGGGCTAACTTTAAGTGACTCTAAAGTGGTTTCGTCCAAAGCAAGGAAATAAATCGTTGCAAGGAAGAATAAAATAACCACCCAACAAGTAAACACGCCACCAGGAAGTTTAAAGGTTGATTGTGCATGTAACTCAGGACGGTTTTTGCGGTAGTTAATGTAACTCCACATAATCACAATCCAGACACAGATAAACAAGATAGTCGATAAAGTGGTCGCTAAGGTAAACGCGGTAACCTCATCATTGGTTCCTGTCTTCACTTTATAAACGAATTGAACGAAAGCACCGATAAAAATACAGATCGAAGAAAAGATTAATGCTTTTGCAGGAACTGCCGATTTAGAAAGTTTTCCAAATAATTTTGGTGCTTGCTTATCCGTTGATAAACCAAACAACATACGACTGGTCGAAAATACACCACTATTCATTGATGACATCACTGAAGATAACACCACCAAATTCATAATAATCGCCGCAGAAGCAATACCTGCTTGTGAGAAGATGTTTACGAATGGGCTGACTTTAGGGTTAATTTGATCCCAAGGTGTTACACACATCACCACAAACAATGCCAATACATAGAAAATAATGATACGAATTGGGATTGAGTTAATCGCTTTCGGTAAGTTACGTTTTGGATCTTGTGTTTCAGCGGCAGTTGTACCGACCAGCTCCACACCGACAAAGGCGAAAATTGCAATTTGGAAGCCTGCGAGGAAGCCATCTAACCCTTTAGGGAACATACCACCATGTGTCCACAAGTTGCTAATACTCGCCGTTGTACCCGCAGCATTAGTGAACCCCGTAAAGATCATCCATAAACCAACCGCAATTAAGACAATAATTGCGGTGATTTTAACCATTGCAAACCAGAATTCCATTTCACCGAATAATTTTACGGTGACAAGGTTCAATCCAAGTACAAATAGAATCGCAACAGTACTAATCAACAATCCACCCAATGGAGTAAATGACTCGCCCCCATTGAAAAACTCAAGATAGTAAATAATGGCTGATAGGTCGGCAATACCAATCGTGACCCAACATAGCCAATACGTCCATCCAACAAAATAACCCGCCCAAGGACCGATTAAATCAGTGGATAAATCAATAAAAGATTTATACTTTAAATTCGATAAGAGTAATTCACCTAAGGCACGCATGACGAAAAACACCATGATACCGATCAAGCCATAAATGAATAAAATAGATGGTCCAGCTAAACTAATGGTTTTGCCTGACCCCATAAACAATCCCGTTCCGATTGCTCCACCAATTGCAATCAGTTGAAGATGTCGATTAGATAGACTACGGTGAAGCTCACTTTGCTCGTTGGCCTCACCTAAATTTTGATTCGACATTTTTACAAAAACTCTCAAGTATTTTTCGTTCGTTAGCTAATGCTCAAATCAAAATGACAATTCGCACCATTTAATGGCATCTTCTTGCATTGTAAATTGCTTTGATGATGTTTTAGCTAGCCAATTTTCTGTCTGTACAACTCAACATTTCAAGTTAAATACAAATGGACCTGATCATACGCACAAGGATGTACCAACTCAATGCACTTTTTTGACTCTATATTTTTCAATAGCTTAAAAATTAGGCAATAAAAAGCAGCCTCTTAAGGCTGCCTTTATATCTAGATATTTACTTTAATTTATTATGATATTAGTTTTGTTTATTCTTAATACGATCTTCCCAAAAGGTGGCGTTACGAATACCAAGTTTTACTGGATCAAAAGTAAACTCTTTAACACCTGCTTTTTGCTGCTGTTCATAATCTCTCAACGCTTTAATCGTTGGTTTCCAAATGAAGTAAGTGACAATAATACCAATGATATTAATCCAAGCCATTAAACCTACACCGATATCTCCAATTCCCCAAATATAACCTGTTGCACTGATTACACCATATGAAACAGAAAGAATGATGAAGCATTTGGTGATAAATAATAAAGATGGAGTTTTAGTAATATAACTTAAATAAGTAATATTGGTTTCAGCAATATAGTAATACGCAACAATCGTTGTAAATGCGAAGAAGAATACAGCTAATGCAACAAAGATTTGTCCAAAACCACCAAATACTGTACTTACTGCCATTTGAGTAAACGCAGGAGAGCCAATTTCAGCCGTGGCGGCAACATTTTGTACAATAAATTGACCTGCTTCTAGAGTACCTTGAACATTGTACATTCCAGTAATAAGAATCATAAATGCAGTAGCAGAGCAAACAAATAAAGTATCGATATAAATTGAGAATGCTTGTACTAAACCTTGTTGAGCAGGATGCTCTACCTCAGCTGCGGCAGCGGCATGTGGTCCTGTACCCTGACCTGCTTCGTTAGAATACACGCCACGTTTTACTCCCCAACCAATTGCAGCACCAAGACCTGCCATAGGAGAAAAGGCATCAGCGAAAATTAAGGAAATCACACCAGGTAACTTATCGATATTGATAAAGACAATAATTAATGCCATGACAATATAGCCAGCCGCCATAAACGGCACTACAAATTCAGCGAATTTTGCAATACGTTTGATACCACCAAAAATGATGACAGCAAGTAGTGTTACAATCACAACTAAAGCGAGTAGTTTATAAGTGCCGACATTTCCAAAAACAATTGCACCTTCACCTGTGATTTGTGTGAAAGCATTACCTACTGCATTTGCTTGAATACCGGGTAAAAACAAACCACATGAAATGATCGCAGCAATCGCAAATAAAATACCCAACCAACGCTGACCTAGACCTTTATCAAAATAAAAAGCGGGTCCACCACGATATTGTCCTTGATATTCAACTTTATAAATTTGACCTAAGGTTGATTCAACATAAGCAGTACTCGCTCCTAAAAATGCAACAAGCCACATCCAGAAGACCGCACCTGGTCCACCAAAACCAATTGCTGCTGCTACACCTGCAATATTACCTACACCAACACGACCTGAGAGTGAAACAGCGAGTGCTTGAAACGAAGAAATACCTTGTGCCGATGAGCCTCCTTTAATGAGGAGGCTTATCATATCTTTGATCTGACGAACTTGAACAAACCTTGTTAGGACGGAGAAAAATAAACCTGCACCTAAACATAAATAGATCAGAGCTTTGCTCCAAATAATACCATTTATCCAATCAACAATTTCTGCTGCACTCATAAACATCAACCTTTTGTATAATTTAAAAATATATCAATTGATACATTTTCATTTGTCTGAGCACCAGCAATATTTATGCCATTCAATATAATTTTTATGACAACAAATGAGCAAATGCTCAAAGACCTTCCGTGGAAAAAGTGAATTTAAAGAATTTTCGACTCAAAAACCTACTATATCTTACTTGTAAAAGTCTTATATCGTGTTATTTTTCTGAGCACTTCCCTTTAACCAGTCAATTACGAAAACACCGTTTAATCTTAATTCCTTATCAAGAAAATGAACGATATTGATCTTTTCCGTAATTACTCTACTTTTTAACTAATTTATCGCAAATTTTCAATTTTATATATGGCAAAAATTAAAACTGTTTATCGATGTGAACAATGTGGTGCAGATCATTCTAAATGGGCTGGTCAATGTTCTGAGTGTGGCGAATGGAATAGTCTAGTAGAAGTTCGACTGGAACCAACAGTTAGTCATAGAGCTCAGCCTAAAATGGGCGGTGGTTATGCTGGTCAAAGTGCTAATATCACAACCCTTAATCAAATCTCAATTTCACATGAAACTCGTCTACAGACAGGTATTAGCGAATTCGATCGTGTACTCGGTGGCGGTTTGGTTACAGGCTCTGTTGTACTGATTGGTGGTGATCCTGGTATTGGTAAATCAACAATTTTATTGCAAACCGCAACTCACATGGCTAGTAAGAAAAGTTCAGCTCTTTATGTCACAGGCGAAGAATCACTTTCACAAGTTGCCTTACGTGCGCAGCGATTAGATTTACCTACAGACCAGCTCAAAGTAATGGCTGAAACCTGTGTGGAAAGAATCTGTGAAGTATTGGCTCAAGAAAGACCAGCCGTTGCGATTTTAGACTCGATTCAGACCTTATATACAGAAACCTTACAATCTGCACCAGGTGGTGTCTCACAAATCCGTGAATCAGCAGCCCTACTCACACGTTTTGCAAAAAATAGCGGAACAGCGTTATTTATCGTGGGGCATGTAACTAAAGAAGGTGCTTTAGCTGGACCACGTGTGCTTGAACATATGGTGGATTGCGTACTGTATTTTGAAGGTCAGTCGGATTCTCGATATCGTATGATTCGTGCCGTGAAAAACCGTTTTGGAGCAGTCAACGAGCTAGGTGTCTTTGGCATGACCGATAAAGGGCTACGAGAAGTCGCCAATCCCTCCGCTATTTTCCTCAGTCGTTATGATGAAGCCATTCCGGGTTCAATTGTGATGATTAGCCGTGAAGGCACTCGCCCATTACTCGTCGAAGTTCAAGCTCTTGTTGATGATGCACATGCTCAACCTCGGCGTGTTGCATTAGGACTTGAACAAAATCGTCTGAACATGCTACTTGCGGTAATGCATCGACATGGTGGTGTTCAAACCGCGGGACAAGATGTTTATGTGAATGTCGTAGGTGGATTAAAGATCACGGAAACTGGTTCAGATCTAGCGGTATTACTCGCCTGCGCTTCAAGTTTGCGTGGTAAAGCATTACCACAACAACTAGCTGTTTTTGGTGAAGTTGGTTTATCGGGAGAAATACGCCCTGTTCCGAATGGTCAGGAACGCTTAAAAGAAGCGGCAAAACATGGTTTTAAATATGTGATTTTACCAAGAGCAAATGCGCCACAAAAAAGTATTGATGGTGTTCAAATCATTGCTGTAGCTCGTTTACATGAAGCATTGACTGAAGCAATGCAGCTTAGTGATGAACTGACATAAAAAAACATACTTTTTTAGTTGAAATTATCAACGAATACCTTCATAAATACACTTACATCTTGGAATTAAATAGGAATTTTCGATGCAAGTACACCAGCGTGGCTTGATGGCAGCTTTATTGATGGCAACTTTGGTCGCAGCACCAGTTGCAGAAGCTAAACGTGCGGGCGGTGGCAAAAGTCATGGTATGAGCCGTTCTAGCTCAACTAGCCAGTCGTACCAACAACCTCGTCAAGCGACTCCGACTCAACAACAAACAACTACTCCACAAAAGTCTGGCCCTGGTGTAGGTTCAATGGTTGCTGCTGGTGTAGCAGGTGCTGCTGTAGGTGCTGTTGCTGCAAATGCGCTTGCTGATGATAAGAATCCAACTGCAACAGAACAACAAGCTGCTGAACAAGCTCAACAAGAAGAAAAAGGCGGCATTCCTAGCTGGCTTTGGGTCCTTCTTGCAGCTGCTATCGCCTTCTTTGTATTCCGCAAATTAGGCGCAAAAAAAAAATTAGCAGCCAATAATCCATACGCTCCAAACAACAGCGGTCAAAACAATTTTGGCCGCCAAAATACAGCGCCTGCAGGTGACAATACCAATATTTTTGGTCAATCTGTCGGTGGCGGTACGGCTGCTCCTCAAGCAGTATTTGGCGGAGCATCAATGAGTAGTGGCAATCAACTCCCTGATGGTACTGAACCTGCTGCATTCCTGCGTGTTGCACGTCAGCGTTTCAACCACATTCAATCTGTCAATAGTGCAAGTAATGTTGAAGAAATTCGCCGCTATTTAACACCTGAGCTTTTTAATTCAATGTATCAGGACATCATGGCCAATCAGGATCAGGATGTTGCTGAATTTAGTAACCTGAATGCAATGGTGGCAGACATTGCAACTGAAAATGGTCAATATGTTGTCAGCGTGCGTTTTACAGGAACAGTAAGCGAAGATTTAAACAGCTTGCCGCAACCTTTCACCGAAATTTGGCATTTTGTTAAACCTGCTGGTTCACAACAGGATTGGGTTGTTGCTGGTATTCAACAAGCTTAATTGAATTGAACTCACGTAATACATGCAAAGAGCTGTTTCGACAGCTCTTTTTTTTCGATATTTAGAGATAGAAATAAAAAAAGCCACTCTCTATTTTGGAGAATGGCGGAGTGTAAACTCTAATTTCGATTGCCTATATTTTTAAATATATCTAAACAGGCAGTTAAGTAAACTGTATATCTCAGTTATCTTAGCGGATAATCAAGAATAAAAATATTCCTCGTTTGGGGAATAAAACTTTTTGTAATAGGTTCACGTAGATCTTCTTCGCTTATTTAGGAACAATCATTACTTCAGGCATTCAGGCATTCAGGCATTCAGGCATTCAGGCATTCAGGCATTCAGGCATTCAGGCATTCAGGCATTCAGGCATTCAGGCATTCAGGCATTCAAATTAGAACAGATTGACTTGAGTTAGAGCCTAATATTCTTGGTTTGTGTCCATATCTATCGCTATTTTATGACCCATAAAAAAAGCTTTGCCGAGGCAAAGCTTTTAGATGATTGGGCTTTAAAGTAAATCAAATCATGATACAAACTGTAAGAATAACCAGTATAAACCACCAGATAAACAAATCGTTGCTGGCAAGGTAAATATCCATGCAGAAAGGATTGTTTTCACTGTCGCGAAGTTCAGCCCAGACTTGTTGGCAACCATGGTACCTGCAACAGCACTGTTTAGAACGTGAGTTGTTGAAACTGGCATACCTAAACCATCAGCAGCAGCAATCGTTGTCATTGCAACAAGTTCAGCAGACATCCCTTGGCCATAAGTCATATGGTTCTTACCAATACGCTCGCCGACAGTCACAACAATACGCTTCCACCCCACCATCGTACCTAAGCCAAGCGCAAGTGCCACCGCAACTTTAACCCAATTTGGAATATATTGCAGGAATGAATCAAGATTACTACGGTATTCTTTTACCACTTTGGCTTGGTCTTTATCCATTTCTGGCAAAGCTTTCGCTTTATCTAATCGCTTGAAAGTTGTGGTACTTAAATACATATCATTACGGATTTCGCTTACAGCGGCCTCAGGAATAGCTTTAAGATCACCGTAATTTGCAACGCGTGTTCCTAAATGTTCCGTCATACTTGCAAGTGCTGGAACAACTTCAGGTGTTTGCTCTTTGGTTTGAATAAATTTCGTCAAAACTTCGCGAGCTTTTTCATCAGATAATTCATTCTGATTGACATTCAATACTGTCGCTGTTTGAGCCGAAAGCTGTTCGAATGATTGTAGATGTTGAGCATCTAAGTTTTTATTCAATGAATAAGCCAAAGGAACCAAACCAATCAAAATCAACATGATTAAGCCCATGCCTTTTTGACCATCATTTGAACCATGCGCAAAACTTACACCCGTACAGGTAAAGATTAAAATCGCACGAATAAGTGGTGGTGGTGGTTTGTTACCAACAGGAGGTTGGAACAATTCCAATTGGCGCTTAAAGATTTTTTTAACCAGTAAGAATACAATTGCTGCAAATGCAAAACCGATCAAAGGTGAAAACAACAATGCCTTTCCGACTTTGATGACTTGATCCATATCAATGCCGCTGGTTGCGCCAGTTGATGCATTTAACAAGTGATTCATGATCCCCACACCCAAGATCGAACCGATCAAAGTATGAGAACTTGATGCAGGAATACCTAAGAACCAAGTTCCTAAGTTCCACAGAATCGCTGCAATCAACAGTGCAAAAACCATAGCAAAGCCAGCACCACTGCCGACATTCATGATCATTTCAACTGGAAGTAATGCAATAATTCCGTAAGCAACAGCACCACTCGCGACCATAACCCCAAGGAAGTTACAGAAACCAGCCCACATCACTGCAACAGGTGCAGGTAATGCATTGGTATAAATCACGGTGGCAACCGCATTGGCTGTATCGTGGAAACCATTAACAAATTCAAAGCCTAAAGCAATGAAAAGTGCCGTGGATAGAAGAATAACTGAATATAAACTCAAAGGTGGTACATGCGCTAAGTCAGCACTCACCTGAAAACCAATATAAATAAGTGTTGCAATAATAATTGTTAAAAACACCGGCATAAAAAATTTCGGTGTAGGAACATGTACATTCGTCGATTTTGCCGTAGAGCTGGCAAGCGGTGAATCCGAAACAGGAGGAAGATTAGAATTCATGTAGACGGTAAGAGGATAATAAAATCCTCTGTATTGTTTAATTAAATTATGACAATTATATGACAAAGGACTGTCATATGAAGCCAAATTTTCATATTTTTCTTATATTTTTTTATGTTTTTTTTGATTCAAACCAAGATTATTTTTATTTTTATATAACAAAAACAATATCTTAATTAAAAATAAGTTCAATAAAACCTGTTTGTCTGATTTTGCAACAAACACAACAAAATGTGAAACTTATTTGTCATATTCCGAAATATACGTTGTGTTTTTAGGCATTATTCACCGAAATTATTGCAATTTCATGAAGCTTTTATGACATTTTCAACCTGACTGGATGAATTACATCATCCTGATGCTGAAAATACGCGCTTTTTGTTCGCTTCTGTTACAATGCCCCTGCTTTTTATCTTCATCATCGACTGGGGTTTCTGAATGTCCACGCTTACCACCCTACAATCACTTCTTGCGCAACGTATCCTAATTATTGATGGTGCGATGGGGACGATGATTCAACGCCATAAATTAGAAGAACAAGATTATCGTGGTGAACGTTTTGCAGATTGGGCCTCAGACCTAAAAGGCAACAATGATTTATTGGTACTCACACAACCACACATTATTCAAGGCATCCATGAAGCTTATTTGGATGCAGGTGCAGATATTATTGAAACCAACAGCTTTAACGGCACACGTGTTTCAATGTCGGACTATCACATGGAAGACCTCGTCCCAGAGATCAACCGTGAAGCAGCACGTTTAGCGCGTGCGGCCTGTGACAAATACTCAACTCCAGATAAACCGCGTTTTGTAGCAGGTGTCCTTGGTCCAACTTCTCGTACCTGTTCCATTTCACCCAATGTAAATGACCCTGCTTTCCGTAACATCACCTTTGATGAACTCAAAGAAAATTATATTGAAGCGACACATGCCCTCATCGAAGGTGGTGCCGATATTCTTTTGATTGAAACCGTGTTTGATACGCTCAACTGTAAAGCAGCGATCTTTGCGGTAAAAGAGGTGTTCAAGCAAATCGGTCATGAACTGCCGTTAATGATCTCAGGCACTATTACAGATGCATCTGGTCGTACCTTAACAGGTCAAACCGCAGAAGCGTTCTGGAACTCGGTTCGTCATGGTGACTTACTCTCAATTGGTTTTAACTGTGCGCTCGGTGCAGACGCGATGCGTCCACATGTTAAAACCATTGCTGATGTAGCTGATACTTTCGTTTCTGCCCATCCAAACGCAGGTTTACCAAATGCCTTTGGTGAATATGACGAAACGCCTGAACAAACAGCAGCGTTCATCAAAGAATTTGCTGAAAGTGGTTTAATCAATATTACAGGTGGTTGCTGTGGTACCACACCAGATCATATCCGTGCGATCTATAACGCAGTTAAAGATATCAAGCCACGTCAAATTCCTGAAACCAAACCAGCCTGCCGTTTAAGTGGTTTAGAGCCATTTAACATTTATGATGATTCTCTATTCGTCAATGTCGGTGAACGTACCAACGTTACGGGCTCAAAAAAATTCCTGCGTCTCATCCGCGAAGAAAAATTTGCTGAAGCATTGGAAGTGGCTCAGCAGCAAGTTGAAGCTGGTGCACAGATCATCGACATCAACATGGATGAAGGCATGCTCGATTCGCAAAATGCGATGGTGCACTTCCTGAATCTGGTTGCTTCTGAACCTGATATCTCACGCGTGCCGATCATGATTGACTCATCGAAATGGGAAATCATTGAAGCAGGCTTAAAATGTGTACAAGGTAAACCCGTCGTCAACTCAATTTCATTGAAAGAAGGTTATGACGAGTTTGTCGAAAAAGCTCGCCTATGCCGTCAGTACGGTGCTGCGATTATTGTGATGGCCTTTGATGAAACAGGTCAGGCAGATACTGCTGCACGTAAGCGCGAAATCTGTAAACGTTCTTATGATGTTCTAGTCAATGACGTAGGCTTCCCTGCCGAAGATATTATTTTTGACCCGAACGTGTTTGCCGTGGCAACAGGGATTGAAGAACACAACAACTATGGTGTCGACTTTATTGAAGCCACAGGTTGGATTAAGCAGAACTTGCCGCACGCCATGATTTCAGGCGGTGTCTCAAACGTATCGTTCTCCTTCCGTGGGAATGAGCCAGTGCGTGAAGCGATTCACTCTGTATTCCTTTACCATGCCATTAAACAAGGCATGACTATGGGGATCGTGAACGCTGGTCAAATGGCGATTTATGATGATATTCCAAAAGAACTAAAAGATGCGGTTGAAGATGTTGTTCTAAACCAGAACCAAGGTGAGTCTGGTCAAAACGCCACAGAGAAACTGCTGGAAGTTGCAGAAAAATATCGTAGTCATGGTGGCGCAGCCAAAGAAGCTGAAAACCTTGAATGGCGTAATCAGTCTGTTGAGAAACGTCTTGAATATGCCTTAGTCAAAGGGATTACCACTTATATTGATGAAGATACCGAAGAAGCCCGTTTAAAAGCTAAACGTCCACTCGATGTGATTGAAGGCGCATTGATGGATGGTATGAACGTGGTTGGTGACCTGTTCGGCTCAGGTAAGATGTTCTTGCCACAAGTAGTGAAATCAGCGCGTGTGATGAAGCAAGCCGTAGCTTGGCTGAACCCATACATCGAAGCTGAAAAAACAGGAAGCCAGTCTAAAGGTAAAGTGCTGATGGCAACTGTTAAGGGTGACGTACACGATATTGGTAAAAATATCGTGGGTGTGGTCTTGGGTTGTAATGGCTATGATATTGTCGATTTAGGTGTGATGGTTCCTGCTGAAAAAATCCTGCAAACTGCGATTGATGAAAAATGTGACATCATTGGCTTGTCAGGTTTAATCACGCCATCACTCGATGAAATGGTGTTTGTTGCGAAAGAAATGCAACGTAAAGGCTTTAACATCCCATTGTTGATTGGTGGTGCAACCACATCGAAAGCACATACTGCAGTGAAGATTGATCCTCAATATTCAAATGATGCTGTAATTTACGTCGCGGATGCTTCACGTGCAGTGGGTGTCGCAACCACCCTACTTTCTCCTGAAATGCGCGGTAACTTTATTGCAGAGCATCGTGCTGAATATGCCAAGATTCGTGAACGTTTAGCAAATAAGCAACCGAAAGCTGCAAAATTGAGTTATGCCGAATCTGTTGAAAATGGCTTTAAGATTGATGACAACTATGTACCACCAAAGCCAAATGCTTTGGGTACGCAAGTCATCACCAACTATCCATTGGCAACATTGGTTGAATATTTTGACTGGACGCCATTCTTTATCTCTTGGAGCTTGGCGGGTAAATTCCCGAAAATCCTGACAGATGAAGTTGTGGGTGAAGCAGCCACTGATTTATATAACCAAGCACAAGCGATGCTGAAAGACATTATCGAGAATAATCGTTTCGATGCCCGTGCTGTATTTGGTTTATACCCTGCGCAACGTACAGGTGCCGATACGGTGAGCGTGTTCGATGAAGCGGGTCAAAATATTACACATACTTTTGAGCATATTCGTCAGCAATCTGACAAAGTCACAGGCAAACCTAACTTGTCTTTGGCGGATTATATTAAGCCTTCTGAACAACCTGAAGATTATCTCGGTGGTTTTACGGTGTCGATCTTTGGTGCAGAAGAATTAGCAAATGAATATAAAGCCAAAGGTGATGATTATTCAGCGATTTTAGTACAGTCTTTGGCGGATCGTTTTGCCGAAGCCTTTGCAGAACATTTACATGAGCGTATCCGTAAAGAGTTCTGGGGTTATAAAGCTGATGAGACTTTGGATAATGAAGAGTTAATCAAGGAAAAATATGTCGGTATTCGTCCTGCTCCAGGTTACCCTGCTTGCCCAGAGCATTCTGAAAAAGCAGTGTTATTTGATTGGTTAGGTTCAGAAGCGAAGATTGGTACGAAGTTGACTGAACACTTTGCGATGATGCCGCCTTCTTCTGTCAGTGGTTTCTATTATTCGCACCCTGAAAGTGAATACTTTAACGTGGGCAAGATTTCTCAAGATCAGCTTGAGGATTATGCGAAGCGTAAGGGCTGGACACTCGATGAAGCGAAACGCTGGTTAGCACCAAATTTAGATGATTCGATTGTTTGATTAAATATACAGGTAGTACATACAACATGTACTACCTTACATGTAAAAAGACTATGAACTTAAAAGATCAAAAAGAAAAAATACTTAAAGAATATTCTTATTCTACCTCTTATAAAAAATATTTTGAGATTGGTACTAATCCCAAATACTTTCCAATAAAACGAATTGGGATAGTTCTGTGTACATTCTTATTATTTTTTTTAATTTCAAATATATTTACTTTACCTAAATTAGAAAATGAATCTCTCTATATTTTTGCAGCACAAGTTACAATCATTGCCTTAGTGTTTCCAATAATTTTAACCCTAATTGGAATTTTATACAGCAAAAACAATGATTTTGATTCAATTTTCAAAATATATATTGCCAATACAAATGCTAAAACACTTTACCGTGGATCCTTTATTATACTGCTTTTTTATGTCATTAGTTTTTTCTACTTGTATGACTCTTTACTTTCAGAACAAATTAGGAGAGCTTTAAATGCCACATTAGGAATCATGTTTATTGATGCTATCATCATAACTCTTTTTTTTCTTGAGAAAACAATTTCATTTACTACCACTACAGGTGTTAATAAAATTTTAATCAAATATTTTATTAACTCAAATAAAAATGATGAATCTATTAATATTATTAGTATTATTACCAATAGAATAAATGAGAATATTAAAAACTCAGATCTAAATTCATTTGAAAAAAATGTAGATTTTTTAATTGAATTTTTAGATATAATTATAATTATGTCAACAGAAATCAAAGATGAAAAAATCTCATCTAACTTAAATAGTCAATTCGAAGAAAATATATTTGGAACAAAATTTTCAAAAATTATTTTCTTAATTCAGAAAAACATAGAATTATCTATAAGTCATCCAAATTTAGAATTCTATCAAAGTCTCCACAGTATCTATTTTTATATTTTTTGCAGAAATTATCAAATACTAGAAAATGAATCTATCTTAGTGCTTTTAAAAGCGCATCATCGACATACTTATTTCATAACCAAAGAAATAACAGAGGTAAAACCTAAAATTATCAATGAATTTATATCTTCTTGGTACAAGTGGTTAAATTCATATCTAAAACTAGATGATAATTTAACATTCAATATTTATAAGAACCATCTTAATCTTACAGCTTTAACAATTAATACATTTAGTAAGGATAAAAATATAAGAGCACTTGACTACATTTGCGATTGCTTAAGTCGTTGGGAAGATGTAGCTGATAAGATGCCAAATTATGTAGAATATGAAGATAAACTGCAAACGATATTTGAATCTGAAAATTTATATACATTTGCTAATCTTGCTTTAGAAACAAAAATATTATCTTTTTACCTAATTACAAAAAATTTAGATAACAAAGAAATATGTTACAAATATTATGAAATTTTAATCAAAGGTAAACAATTAATTAGAACAACTGATTTAATCAATAACTCTTATTCATTTCAAACCATAGATGAAATTTTATTTAGCTATTTTAGGCTTCTCTCTAACAATATGTATGAGTATTATTTCAACAATTTTCTTGAAGACCTAGACCGTGTAATTGAAATTTCAGGCTTAATGTATGGTGGATGGGTTCCGCATTTAGAAAACAGGATGACTAACTATATAATTACATTACTATTACTAAACTCAAAAAAAACAAGACCAGTTTCAACATATATATGGGAATATGCACTGAAAAAATCCTCAATAGCAAGAATTGATAAAATACACAACTTACTATTGAAAATTCAGAAAGATATTATTCATTTCAATGATTATAATAGCTTAGAGTGGCACATCAAAAAGTTAGAAATCACAAAAAAAAGATTAAGTGATTATATTGAAAACTTAATAAAATTTATTTCAGAACATCAAAAGCTAATGTTTAACTCAATAGAATTAGACAGCAACAAAACTCAAAAAATAGTTTCAGAAAGTACTTTTTATGTAAAAAATTTAGATAATTTCAAAGATGAATCAACATTTTCACCATTAATTTCAAATAAAAAAATTAGCTACAAAAATAATATTAAAACAATTAATAGCTTAGAATCCTTACCATCTAAATATCTAACCACAGATTACAACATACATATAGATAATATTTTAAAACCAGATTACTACTATCACCTAATTGATTCGTTCATATTTAAATCTTTAGACCAGAAAAAAATTACAGAAATATATTTTGAGAAAGATACTTCTTTATTACTTAAAAAAATTTTACTACGCAGTTATATTTATGCATCCCCTATAGTTTTTTTAGGAAATTCAAAAATTTTTAGTTTTATCTTACATAATATCAATAGAACTTTACTGCATTCTTACAAAATTGAATGTGGTGAAAATAATAGATTTTATAAAATTGGAAAAACTATTTTTAAGTATTCTCATATATTACCTGATGATAGAGTTTATATTACCCCAAGTAACATCATTGAACATATAAACTTTGAGAAAGTTACGCCTGAAACTTTATCTTCAGTTCATGTAAGCCTATCTAATTTACACTCAACGCGGGTAGATATATATGTAACACTCCCTATTGAAATCACACTTGTAAAGAATTCACAAGTAATTGAAATTTTTATAAAAGAATAGATATTTGTCTTAAAAAATACAGCATTTCGACTATCGTCCACTTGATGCTAAAATCTGTTTACTGAGCAATCTTGACCATAGCAATTGTTCTGCATCAGTCATGTTGCCTCGTAAATCTCGTGATGGAAGTTTTAAGTTTTTATTGTAAGGCTTCATTATTATTTTAATTTCTAAGCACTGAGCCGCTCCACAAACAGCATACCATCTAAATGATCAACTTCATGTTGCACAATACGTGCAGGAAAACCTTCAAAAGTTTTTTCGACAATTTCACCTTGTAAAGTGTAATAACGTACTTTTACTACTTGTGCACGTTCAACCACTCCACGTTGATCAGGAACACTCAAACAACCCTCTTCTCCCAAACAAGTTGCTTGGGAAAACTCCAAAATCTCAGGATTCACCATCACCACTGCATCCATCTCAGGTGCCTCTGGATAACGTGGGTTTGGTCGGGACGCCACAATAATCACACGCTTGGAAATATAAACCTGCGGTGCTGCAATGCCAACACCATTACGTTCAAGCATGGTGGCATGCATGGCAGATGCTAGTGCCATCAACCATCCACTATTAAATTCCGCATCGGCCACCAATGCCGCTTTCAGCTTTAAAATGTCTTCACCACGCTGTGCCACAGGTAAAATCACACTCATCGCATAACCTTATAATTAATTGTTTTGACCAAATCATGAATAACATCGTATGGGATATTGAATCGGGTTGCCATAATTTTCATTTAAGAATCTTGTCATAGTATATGCACGATAAAAATAACGTATGGCAAATCACAATGAACGCGACCCAGCTTTTTCTTGGTGTGATCTTTAGCTCGATTGGCTTAGGCTATTTTATGTATGGCAAAAAGCAGAAAATGACCGTGCCCCTTGCCTGTGGCCTGATTCTAATGATTTATCCTTACTTTATAGAAAGTACCGCTTTACTCAGTGCGGTTGGTGTCATTCTTGCGCTTCTGCCCTATTTTCTACGCTTATAAAAATAAAAAACTCCCCTCACGGAGAGTTCTTTTATCGCATCTAAATTAAAGGTTTTTCTTTAATTCATCCTCAACAATTTCAATCTCAAGCTGGCTAAATTTACGAATTTCACCTTCAGCATGCTTTTCAAGCATACCACCAATCAAAGGTACTTTCACCTTTACCGTCCAGGTCAGAGTAATGTCTACTTGGTTACTGTTACCTGTTACCTTACGTTCAGCTTTTGCTTCTAAAGGTAAGTTTGCGCCTAGCTCTACAGTTGAGGTTAAATTTTTTAAATCAGTAATATCAGAACGTTTTAAACGGAATGCATTTTTTAATAATTTTTTAGCCACATCTGGAATATTCACATCAAGATTATATTCACGACGTAAGGTATAAATATCACCTTTTACAGCAGATTCAATAATTTCTAAGTTCTCACCTGGAATACGCTTACATACTGCTTCATGCAATGAAGTCATAGCAACTAATCTTGAAAAATCTTCAATTGAAACGCCATGAATTGTTTCATTTACCGTAAATTGATGTGCCATTTTTTAAATTTCCGTTTAGTTTTAATTAAGGTTTCATCATCGCAGCAAATTATATCATTCTCATTTCAATCACAAAATCTGAACATGTAAAAATTAATGACTGCCCGGATTAATAATTTTTATTGTAATGATGTCTTATACCTAATTTTACCGTTACTCGCTCCGTTCGGCTGATATAGAGATAGTGATTGCCATATTCGATGACTGCATAAAACTGCTCAGCGCCATCATCTAATCCTGTAGCAGACCATGTCGCCCCTTGTGGAAACTCATCTAGCCATTCAGCTTTATAAAAATCTGAAACTGAGTCAAATGCGAGATAACTCTCTGGATCAGCCATAATTTTTGCTGCGACTTGATCAAATTTTTGTTGTTTGAATGCTTCTAAACTGAGTAACACGGATGTTCCTATGCCGATAAATATGAAGAAAAATTACAAAAATACAGAGATTCTCTTAGACCCATAGTTTGCTGAGGGATTTCCTATATTTCTAGATTATATTCAGCGTTATCATAGGTTTTAGATGATCGTCCCATTTGCTAGAGTGGGTTCAATGTGTTATCAACTGCTTATACTTTTATCTTTTACAACGATAAACTATAAGGAGTAAATATGTCTTATCAAAATATTTTAGTCGCTGTTGATGATTCTCCAATTTCTTATGCAGCAGTTGAACATACACTGTCTTTAGCAAAATTATCAGGGGCAAAAGTGACTGTACTCAGCGTGGTGGCTGTTGATCCATATGTCGGTGTTGATTTTTATCAAGTTGCACCAGCCATTACCGATCATTTTATGCAGGCTGAAGCGCATGCTAAAACCCAACTACAAGATATTGCTCAATCTTTCATTCGCGATGGAATTGAGGTTCAAACCAAAATTCAGCATGGTGTAGCGAGTGAAGGCATTATTTTTATAGCTGATGAAATTGGCGCAGACCTTATTATTATGGGTTCACATGGTCGTACAGGCGTAAAACGCTTATTACTGGGTAGTGTAGCGCGTGCTGTTTTAACGGAATCACATATTCCTGTGCTGATTGTCAAACAATAAACTGAGACAAAATGCAAAGCCTTGTGTGATCGCACAAGGCTTTTTTATTCCCGAAAGCTTTGCCATGTCTCAAAAGCATGTGCGCGATAAAGCTTCAACTTAGAAAACTGAGGAATAATCGCTTCACTCTGTGTCGGTCTTAAAAACACAAAATCATCGACCTGAATATCACAATCCTTGGGTACATTGACCAACTCCTGATTACTACTTCGCCCATACAATGCATGTGGATGCGCTTGTTTTGGATAGACATAATTCGCCAGCCAATAGCCGCCATAAATAAATAGTGCTTTATACTTATGTGGCAATTTATCGAGTAAAGACATTGATGGCAGCTGGGTAAAAGGTAAAACTTTTAAGACTGGCGATGCAATCCATAAAGCAGGCTGTAAAGCCTTTAAAAAATCACTGTCAAAATCACTTGGTTTTAAGAGCATTGAACCAAAAGACAAATCATTGCAGACACTTTCAGTGGTATGAAAGCTAAAGGTTGGACTACCACCGCCATTAAAACACAGCGCATCACTCCACAGTGATGGAAACTGCTGTTTAATTAGCTTTTGGTAATCGGCATAGGTCTGCTGTGAGCTTTGATAAGCCAATTCAGGTTTTTTAATGATGGCTGGAATTTTAGTGACATGTGCATCATAGCCCATCAAACCAGAAAGCTTTAAATAATGCGGATACTGTTGAATCAACTTTAATATTTCGACCATTTGTGCTGCCGATTGCACGCCACCACGATGCAAACCAACATCAATCTCAATATTCACATGCAAAGATAGAGCATAGAGCTGAGCAATCTCAAGATACTGTTGTAAGCGTTGCTTGGTATCAATCAGCCATTGAATGTTGGCATTTGACCACTCCGCATGCTGATCAAAAAATTGATGGACTACTTGAGCGGGCATTGGTTTACCCAACAAAATATTGGCTTCGGCAAAATTTTCTAAGATCGAAACAATATGCGGTTGATGAAATACCATAAAGCGTTGCGTATTCAGTTGTTCAGATAGCAACTTAAGTAATTCTAGGCTTGCTAATGATTTCACTACCAAGCGTGCTTTTAAATGTGGTGCAGGTGACAAACGCAGTTGTACATGTTGGATATTTTGTTTTAACGCAGCCGCATCTACAATAAGTTGCGGGGTCGCAATCCCCTGTTTTTTTAGGTCAAGATTGAGTTGTTTAAAATAATGATCCAACATGCACATGTCCTTATTGTGTTAATTTTTCCCTAAAAACAACTTTTCCAGATACGGATTTAAAAACTTAGCTTCTGGATCAAGCTGCTGACGCAAAGCCATAAAATCATCCCACTTTGGATATAAAGCTCGAAGCTGTGTACTGGTCATATGATGCATTTTACCCCAATGCGGACGCCCTCGATATTTCTGCAAAATCGGCTCAACCACATCAAAAATCAACTTCGGATCTTGCTTATGATATTGATGCACTGAAATCGAAATCGAGTCCTGCTGATAAAAAGGACTGAGCCAAATATCATCACCTTTCACAAAGCGAAATTCGAGCGGAAAAAAGGTGGCGACTTTATACGTTCTTAAAGCATGCAATATTTCATCCAAACACTCAATTCCACGATCAACGGGAATCTGATACTCCATTTCATTGAACTTGGTATTACGCAGTGTTGGAAATATCTTGCTCGACCAATCGACATAGGTGGTTGGTTTGACAAAGATGCCTAATAGTTTCTGTAAATAAGGATTTAGTGACGGAAAGTTTTTGGTCAACTCAGAGCATAAGGTCAGTAAGGTATCATCCGATGGGAAATTCTCTTTCCGCGGTAAAATTGCTTCATCGGTTTCATCCAAAGTTTTCAACATCAACTGCTTTTCATGGGGAAATACAAAACACTCGATATGTCGATGCTGATGCTTCCATTGCTGAATGTTTTGCATCATGTCCTCGACTAGACAAAGTTGAATATGCTCTTTCAGCTTATAGCGAGGTCGATTCTGCATAGTGATCTTGATTAAGATTCCCAAGCTACCCAAAGAAACCCGCCCTGCGGCAAAGATTTCAGAGTTCTCTGTGCGACTGCATTTTAGGATTTCACCAGATGCCGTCAATAACTCAAAAGCTTCAACATAGGCTGAAATACAATGTAAATCTGCACCTGTGCCATGTGTGCCTGTAGAAACTGCACCCGCCAGACTTTGCTGATCAATATCTCCTTGATTCATCAAAGCCTGATTGATGGATTGCTGCTGTAAATGCTGATCTAAATCGTATAAACGTGTACCCGCATAAATATTGCTCTGACAGTGTTCTACATCGAAAGATGCAACACCTGAGATTCGATCTAAAGATACTAAGGTCGCATCGGTACACACCAACGGCGTAAAGGAATGTCCTGCACCGACTACACGTATTTTTTGCTGTTCATAAACAATCGACTGTAATTCTTGAATATTGACTGGTTGTAAAATCTGTTGTGGCTTGGCTTTTTGAAAACCTGACCAGTTTGTCCAAATGCCTTGTGTTAAATCACTCATACTGCCTCTCCTTGGCTAACGGCAGTTTTTAAATTGCCATGATTGCTGCGTTTTGCGAGTTCGTTTTCTGGAATCGGCTGTGGTCGTGTCATTTCATCGTAATGACGTTTATTTTTTTCTAACAACAATTGTTTTGCCAAATCTTTGAATTTGCTCTGACAAGCTGCCAATGTCCATTGACCAAATAAGGTATGCCCACCCTCATAAGCTTGTTGTTGGTATTCTTCATAGGTCGTGACATAACCCATATAATCATTGCAATACGATGCCAACCAGACCCTCTCTATTGACGCCTGTGTAGCAAGCGTCTGCTTGACGGTGTTAACCACACGCTGCCCTGCGATGGTGGTAAATTCGCCTGGACAGCAAATCAAAGCCAATTGACCTAATCGTATAATCTGTAATGGAACAACGCTCGGGACTAAAGGACTGTGCTGAATCGCCCCCGCTTTCACTTGTCGATTCATCTCAGCAATCAACGGATCAAGCATACTCGGTGGAAAACCAATCGGCTGACCTAAAATCTTTTTAGCACCTGCTTCCAGTAAGATCTGTTTTGGTCCTTGAGAGGCATACAACTGCTGATAGTCTGCAAAATCAGCTGCTTTTGAATGCTTGGTTTTCTGTCTGCGAAATTGATCGGCTAAAAACTGCATCCCTTTAATTAAAACTTTTGGCGCACCTAAACCATCGACAGGCGTGCCTGCAAAAAATGCGGTGCCATGACAAGGCTGACTGGTTTTTGCATGCTTTTGCCCAGCTGCAAACTCATCTGGAATCTCAATATTACTCAAATCAACATAGGATAAAACAGCATCGATCTTGCCTTCAACTTTATGTAATTTTTTAGGAATATTGGACTGTAAAGCCGTCAAAGCCAGCTCACTTTGATAACGACCATTTTGTTGTGCGTATTGATATTCCTGCTCGCCTTTAATCTTATTGCGAATCTTCAGCTGATCTTTGCCATGAAAATGCGGTGATACATCCCCTGCAGTTGCTTGAGCAAAAATCGTGACTGGATTTTGAATCCCTTGCTCAATTAAAGCCTGCTCAGAGAATACGGCTGCATAGCCTTTATTATCGCCATCATAGGCGTTTAAAGAATTTCCCAAACAGGTTGCATGGACACCAAATAATGAAATAAACGACTGTAGTTGTTGCTCACGATAGAAACCGATCAACTGCATTTCTCTGTTCAAGGCTAAATGCGTTTCAGCTTCGGTACGTGGCTGAACTTCTGGATTCCGATTATAGGCTTTGATTGAACGATTCCATGCGACAGGTGTCTGTTCTGGAAAATGCTGCGTCCCTAAAAAAATCTCGGTGTCTTGTTCAGATGCAATCGCATTTTGAATACTCAGTACAATCGCCTCAACAATTGCAGTTAAATGTTCAGGCACAAAACCAGGGGTTGGCATATTGTATAAAGCTTCATAGCCACAACCGCCAGGTCCTGAGTGAGTATGGGTTGCCATGAGGACCAATTGATTTTCATCAAATTGTGAATCAAGGATTTGTGTGAGTCGCTCAACTGTTTGACTGCGTGTGGCATGGGTAATACAGCCTAAATCCAGACAGCAAATGATGAGCCGATGCTGCTGCTGATCAACAATACTAAAGCTACGTGCAAATAAAGCTGTGCGCTGTTCATAGGCCCGATGTGACCATTGTCCATAACCAAACATGGCATAACCTTTCGGTGTAATTTTGATTTGTTGTTTATTCCAACCCACCTGATACATCACGACTTCCTTTCGATTCTTTTTCTAACTGTGTTAAAGCATGTTGAAAGTTAATCAAAATTATGCGATACGCAACAGGGTTAAAGAGACTTTTCTTTGGGGGGCAAAACGGACTTATGCCTATACGTAGCAGCGATAAAAATGATCAACAGCAATTTATTCCACCCACCATTCTGGCGAGCCTGATCCATTATGCAGAGCAGCAACAGTGGGATTATGCTGCATGGTTTCAGAATTCAGGTTTAGACATTGCACAAATACAGCAAACCCAAGCTGTGGTCAGTTTTAGCCAACTCTGTGATGTGGTTGGTCAAGCCATGACCACCTATCAGCAGCCCGACCTTGGTTTAAAGCTTGGCAGTAGCGAAGGTCTGATTTCGATGGGGATTTTGGGCTTTGCCATGCAATCCTGTAAAACCGTTGCAGATGCTCTAGAAATCGCGCTTCGTTACCATCGTATTTCGGGCAGTGTACTCAATATCGACTTTAAAATTCAGGGTGATGTTTGTAAATTGGAAGTGACTGAACCCTATCCCTGCAATGAACTGAAAGCCTTTTTCTATGATGAATTATTCAGCAGCATCATCACCTGTTTAAATGCAATGCTGGGCGACCATAATGATGTGATCAGTCTTGAGCTCAGCTATTTAGCAAGCGAATATCAACAGCAATATATCGATATCTTTGGCTGCCCAATTCAATTTAACAGTGATAAAAATATCATGCGCTTTAGCAGCAGCATGTTGCAGCGCAGCTTAAAAAATTACAGCCCTGCCAATTACGCAACTGCAATACAAATCTGTGAACAGGCACTAAAAGAAATTGATCAGCTCAATCAGGTCGGCTATGTACATTTACTTGACCACTTGATTGAACAGCATTTACCTGAACGTTTTGAAATGCAGCAAGCTGCGGAACATTTACGCATCAGCGAACGCCATTTAAGGCGGCAATTATTATTAGAAGGCTTGAGTTTTCAACAAATCCGACAAAATGTCTTGGAGCGTAAAGCCAAACAATTACTGGAAAAGAACCTATCCATGAGTGAGATTAGCCTGCAACTGGGTTTTAGCGAATTACGTGAATTCCGACGTGCCTTTAAACGCTGGACAGGGCAAGCGCCTTCGGTTTATAAACAAGAGATCATTTTACTTAATGCCTAAGAATCAAACGGTCTAGAAATTTCCAAGCGCAGATAAAAGAGAACCGGAAATGCCTTTTCTTGTAATTTTAAATTCTCGCAAATATTCACTACCGCGCTCGGCGGCATGTATGCTGACTATACGCTTTATATAAAACAGTATCATCAATACTAACAATAAGTTTATTATTATCAATATGTTGAATTGCTTATTGATATAGGTCGTGAGGTGTGTAGTCTTCACGCTCTAGAAAGCGATTTACACTATCATGCGAGATGTTATAAGTCTCGGCAAGTTGTGTGCAGCTAATAGAGTTCGGTTCTGTCATGAGAAAGCCCATATAAATGGGTAGAGTACAAGTTGCTGTAGAAGCATTTTTAATTCGTCTGATCACAGATACTTTATAAAGCATTTTAATACTTTTTTGAATCCGTCAATGCGTAAGTCCTATATTTATATTTTTTATCGATATAAACACTTTGTTTTTATTATTCTGCAATCAGAAAAATTTATTAAAAGTCATTAATTTGAATTATTAAAGCAATTAAATATATAAAGAAATGAATTGGATTCATTTAGAATCGACAACTTCTTATGGTGTGCAATACAACTCGCGATATTCAGAAAATAAACGCTCTATCTGAGAATAATTATGCAGCAATCTGATCCAATAAAAGCTCTGGACTCTATTCCTTTTTGGCAAGCCTTTTTATTTTGGTTGAAATTAGGCTTCATTAGTTTTGGAGGACCAGCAGGTCAAATTGCAGTGATGCACCAAGAACTAGTCGAACAGAAACGTTGGATTTCTGAAAAAAGATTCTTACATGCACTCAACTATTGCATGCTTTTACCCGGCCCTGAAGCACAACAACTCGCCATTTATATTGGTTGGTTGATGCATCGAACCGCAGGTGGCTTAGTTGCAGGCATTCTATTTGTGCTGCCTTCTTTATTTATTCTAATTGCCTTGTCATGGATTTATGTACAGTTTGGTGATGTGCCAATTATTGCTGGATTATTTTATGGCATCAAACCTGCCGTAACAGCAATTGTATTCCATGCAACTTATCGCATTGGTAGCCGCTCACTCAAAAACAATTTCTTATATTTGATTGCCGCTACTGCTTTTATCGCGATCTTTTTCTTCAATATTCCCTTTCCATTGATTGTATTGAGTGCCGCGATACTGGGCTATTTACTGAGTAAAAAGCAACCACACTTATTTGCAACTCAAAGCACCCATCAAGGCAAGCAAAAACATTATGGTGCTGCCCTGATTGATGATGATACGCCTCCTCCTGCACATGCTATTTTCCGTTGGACTCAACTGACTAAAATCCTCGTTATCGCAGCATTGTTATGGTGTATCCCAATGATCAGTTTAACCTTAAGCTTAGGATGGCAACATGCTTATACCCAAATGGCATGGTTCTTTACCAAGGCTGCATTACTGACATTTGGTGGAGCTTATGCCGTATTACCTTATGTGTATCAAGGTGCGGTGAATCACTATGCATGGCTCAGTCCAACCCAAATGATTGATGGACTGGCATTGGGTGAAAGTACTCCAGGCCCACTGATTATGGTGGTTGCATTCGTTGGATTTGTAGGGGGCTTTAATCATGCCTTGTTAGGTGCAGATCATTTGTTCTTGGCGGGTGCATTTGGTGCTGTCATTGTTACATGGTTTACTTTTTTATTTTCCTTTGTGTTCATTCTCGCAGGTGCTCCGATTATTGAATCCACTCATAATGAACTTAAATTTACTGCACCACTTACGGCAATTACCGCTGCTGTCGTGGGGGTTATTCTCAATCTGGCACTTTTCTTTAGTTATCATGTGTTGTGGCCACAGGGTTTCGATCACACTTTTAATTATGAAGCGGCAATCATCACAATCGCTGCGATGATTGCGCTGTTTAAATTCCAAATCAATGTGCTTTATGTGATTTTCGCTTCTGCACTTTTTGGTTTAGTTCTATACCTATTTGTATAAAAATTTGCACTAGCGTTGATGCACAAATCAACTCTAGTCAGCCCAATCTATTGAATATGATAAATTTCCACTATTAAAAGATGTTGATCATGTCAATGATGAGGAAGTACAGAAATTTCTGGCTTTATTACAACGCTATTTATAAATACCAGATTTCATGGGTGAGCTGCTTAATCTCAGATTTATCATGGCTGACATATAACATTGGAATGCCTAATTCCTGTTTGACGCTTTGAAAAAAAGGAATGATCTCTGCTTTATGTGCTGCATCCAATGCAGAAAGTGGCTCATCTAATAACAACAATTGTGGCGAATACAGCAATGCTCGTCCCAATGCGACACGCTGTTTTTCCCCTCCTGAGAGCTTGATGGGCATTCGTTCAATCAGATGCTCTAACTTGAGTAACTCAATAATATAATCCACTTCAAACTGACGTTGCTGCGGTTGAATATGCTTAAATCCAAACAATAGATTCTGCTTGACGTTTTTATGCGGAAATAACTGTGCGTCCTGAAATACAAGACCAATACGACGTTGTTGTGTAGTCAGATTAATTTTTTGTGCCTGATCAAACCATGTTTGATTTTTGATTTTGATCCAACCTGCTTGCGGCGTAACTAAGCCTGCAATGCTATGTAAGATCGTAGTTTTGCCTGAACCAGAAGCGCCAAATAAACCAATCACGGACTGATCAGACTGAAAGCGTTGATCAAGATCAAATTGCCCTTGTTTGAGTTGGATATGACAATCAATCATCGCTAATGCCCACGCTTATTTTTTTGATAACGATTGAACCATTGCGCAAACCACAACGCAAAAAACGCCACAGATAAAGACAAAATAATCAATCGCCATACTGCGGCTTCAGTATCAGGCTGCTGCATCAGACTATACATCGCTAAAGGCAGTGTCCGTGTTTCACTGGCAATATTGCCAACAAAAGTAATGGTTGCACCAAACTCACCCAAACTTCGACAAAAACATAAAATGCTCCCCACCAAAATACCACTACTGGCAAGAGGTAATGTCACCTGCATAAATGCCCCGAAAGAGGATGCACCTAAGGTTTTTGCAGCCATTTCTAAGCGCTGGTCGACCAGTTCAATGGCGAGTCGAATTGATTGTACCAATAACGGAAAACCCATCACTGCAGAAGCCAACACAGCCCCTTTCCAATTAAACGCAAACTCTAAACCTAAGGGTGCTAGGTATTGCCCTAAGATACCTCGATTGCCAAAAATTTGAAGTAACAAATAACCAGGTACAACCGGTGGTAACACTAAAGGTAAGAAAACCAGTGTTTCAAATAGTGATTTTCCCCAGAACTCTTTTCGAGCCAAAACCCAAGCAATCAAAATAGCAGGAATTAAACTCACAATCAGACATGTTGCTGCCACTTTAGATGACAGTAGCAACACCTCAAGTTCTTCAGGAGTCAGAATCATCATTTAATTACTTAAGTACACTAAAACCATATTTTTTAAATACTTTTGTTGCCTGACTGCTTTGTAAAAACTTATAGAATTTCATTGACTCTGTATTCTTCTTTACTAAACCTATTGGATAAATAATAGGTTGATGGGTATTTTCTGGAAATGTTCCAATGATGACGACATTTTTGCTGATTGCTGCATCAGTAGCGTAAACAATCCCTAACTGACATTCACCACGAGCCACAAAGTTTAAGGCAGCACGTACATCCTCAGTCTCCACTAGGCGAGTTGAAACCTTATCCCACCAGCCGATCGAGATCAAAGCCTGCTTTGCATATTTCCCAATAGGTACACTCTTGGTATCACCTGTACACCATTTACCTTGAGCAACCCTAGTGAAATCAAAAATTTTATCTATTTTTAATTTGATTGGACGAGCTTTGGGAGCAATCACTACCAAACGATTACCCAATAAATTCACGCGATCCCTTGCTGAAACAAGCTGCTTATTCTGTAAATAATCCATCCATTGCACATCGGCCGAAATAAATACATCAGCTGGCGCACCTGCTTCAATCTGCTTAGCTAGCGTTGAAGAACCCGCATAAGAAGTCTTTACTTCAACTTTATTTTTTTGTTCGTAGATTGCATCTAATTCATTCACCGCATTGGTCAAACTTGCTGCGGCATAGACCGTTACAGACTCATTCGCAAAAACATTGCTACTAGAAAATACGCTACAACCAAAGATAGTACATAAAACACGGATCGCTTTCATATTGATCGGCATGCCACTTTTCCCTCAGAAATCGATATATTTTTAAAAACATATTGAAAGATAAAAATATGCTAAAAATAACAGAGATTAAGACTTTGCTATTTTTAATGATGCTATGAGTCAAAATAAAATCTCACAGCATGATGAAATTCAATTTCACCTAATGTGAGTTCATCCCAGTTTAGTGCAAAAATTAAAAATAGCTCAATTTAGTGCAATCCAAATTATGAAACCTTTTCCCCTTTTTCAAAGGTCGCATTTTAAAGATTCTAATTTTATTGAAATCAGAACGATAAAATATACTTCATACTTAAAAATATATTCTCAGAAATATAGCGATAAGCAAAAGATTTCACTCCAAAAATACAAAAAATATCGTGAAATATGTTTCAAGAAGGAAACAAACGAAAAATACTTTGTATCTATTCCAAGAGCCTGAGCATAGATATTTTTCAACCAGCATAAAGCAATGGCTATGCCAAAAAATTGGATGATTAATGTAGCTCACACAAAAGCTGTGGCAATGTCATTCAACCAACGCTGAGCTGTAATTGTTACGGTCAAAAATTAGATGCACGTTTGATGTCACCTGTTTCTTCACTGAGAATATTTCATAATGTATATTCAAGTTTTAGCCGTTTATTTAAGTGCCCATGCTGCTTAATTTAAAAGCTCTCAATCTAATACGATTAAAAAGAATTGCAGTATTCACAAGAACTTTACAACCGAAAAACTATATTCAAATTTTTAAGCGTGAAAGCTTATGCGTTACGGTTTAATTTTAGGTGATCAACTCTCGGAAGAAATCGCCACATTAAAACGACTTGATAAACATGAAGATGTGATTTTAATGGCAGAACTGGTTGAAGAAACCACTTACGTAAAACATCATCCTCAGAAAATTGCACTCATTTTTAGTGCAATGCGACATTTTGCCAAACATCTTAAACAACAAGGATGGACTGTTCGTTATCAAGTTTTTGACCGTTCAAAAACAACAAACAATTTTCTTCAATTTCTTAAGTCTCAATTAGATAAACAAGAGGCAAAAGGTTTAGTCATAACCGCATGTGGAGAATACCGCTTACAATATCAAATGGAAAATAGTTGGGAAAAAGAACTTAACATTCCCATACAAATCCTTATAGACGATCGTTTTTTCTCTTCGATTCAAGCTTTTAAACAATGGAGTTCAACTGCCAAAATCCTACGGATGGAGTTTTTCTACCGAAAGTTAAGACAGCAAACAGGCTATTTGATGCAGGCGGATAAACCAATTGGAGGAAAATGGAATTTTGATAGTGATAATCGTCAAAAGTGGAATGGAACCCCCACTATTTCTCCTGCTTTATATTTTACTCATGACCAGATTGATTTAGATGTGATCGCTTTAGTTAAAGCAGAGTTTCAAGATCATATTGGTCAAATTGATCATTTCAACTGGGCAACTACACGTCAACAGGCTCTTCAAGCCCTTGATTATTTTATCCGACATCAATTAGTCCATTTTGGTCAATATCAAGATGCTATGGTCAACCAACAAGATTATATGTTCCATAGCCTCCTTTCTCCCTACCTAAACTGTGGATTGCTGTCACCCAAAGAAGTTTGTGATGCTGCTGAATCAGCTTATTACAATAACCAAATTCCGTTGAACGCTGCTGAGGGTTTTATTCGACAAATACTAGGTTGGCGTGAATTTATTCGCGGCATTTATTGGCTGTGTATGCCAAATTATCGTGATCTCAATAAATTAAATGCTGAAAGAGACTTGCCCAGCTATTTTTGGACTGCTGAAACAAAAATGCAATGTATGCATGAATGTTTAAGAAACTCTTTGGAAAATGCTTATGCTCACCATATTCAACGCTTGATGGTGATTGGTAATTTCACATTACTGAATGGCATCTCACCCAAGCAAGTCAATGAATGGTATTTGAGTGTCTATGCTGATGCATTTGAATGGGTACAACTTCCAAATACTCATGGAATGGTTTTATTTGCAGATGCTGGTCTTGTTGCAAGTAAACCTTATGCAGCATCAGGTAATTACATTCATAAAATGTCCAATTACTGTCAACACTGCCATTACAATCTAAAAACCAAAACTGATCATGATAGTTGCCCATTCAACAGTTTATATTGGGACTTTCTACATCGAAATCGAGTCTTTTTTAGTTCAAATCCGCGGATGACAATGATGTATAAGCAATGGGATAAATTAGAATTATCTGAACAAAATCGTATTTTAAAACGTGCCTCCCACCTTCAAAATCAAATCGAAGAACTCTAAAAATGCATAAAAAAATACATTTACCCGAGAAAGTTTGTCTAAATTGCCACCTCACATTTTCTTGGCGTAAAAAATGGGAAAGATGTTGGAATGAAGTTCAATATTGCTCTAAAAAATGTAAATCACAAGCTAAAATTAATAGTAAAAATCAGGTATCAAACTGAGATACCTGATTAAATTTTAAGAATTTATGGTGTCCGATGAGGAGTTTTGATGAGCTTAGATAAGTCGTAACCTTGTTGTTTCGCTGTTTCAAGGTATGAATTATAAGTAGCGTCATCAATTGTTGGTGTCTTAGAAAGAAGCCATAAATATTTCGTCGATGGCCCACCTACCAATGCAACTTTATATTCAGGATCTACGCGTAAAACCCAATAATCGCCTTTCGTAAATGGAAGCCAACGTAAACCTTTAGGTAAGAAACTAACTTTCAATTTACTATTCCCACTATTAGCAGGATAAGCCACACCTTCTGAACTATCCATTTGCCCTGTTTTAGTTCTACAGCTATTTAAGACCCCGATGGTTTTATCAGGATTAAGCGTATACACAGCAGTCGTATCACTAAGACAGTGTCGTTGAAAATACATTGGCAAATGAGCGATCTCGTACCATTTTCCAGCATATTGATTCACATCAATTTTATCGACAGCAGAGGGTTTTTCAGCATTTGCTTGCATTGGTATTACAACAGCAGTCATTGCAGCAGACAATATTGCCATGCCAAATAAAGTTTTAGCTTTCATTTTATCCTCTTGATTTTATCAAAATTGACTAAACAATTTATAGAGATAAAACCGTGAATAAAATGTGAGATTTACTCTTTATTACATTAAAAAACAATTATTTAACAACATTAATATTCAGTAAAAATACAGATATTTAACTGTCTAATATTCATCGATTGCGCTCAAATGAAAATTCATATTATTTCATTTAAACAATCTAAGACATTTCTTGGTAGGTTTTTGGTAGGTAGGAAAAATTTTTAAGCCTTGCATACTGAGCCTACAGTGATGAGATCACTGAATAACAAACAATGGAATATGGAAGAAGGAATCACTCCATGGCTTTTAAAAATATTGCAGATCAAACTAACGGTTTTTACATCCCTTGTGTATCTCTCTTTGGACCAGGCTGTGCAAAAGAAATCGGTGCGAAAGCACAGAATCTTGGTGCAAAAAAAGCACTGATCGTAACTGATCAAGGCTTATTTAAATTTGGTGTTGCAGACACCATTGCACAATATTTAAAAGATGCAGGCGTTGACAGCCACATTTTTCCAGGCGCTGAACCAAATCCAACTGACATCAATGTGCATCATGGTGTAGAAGCCTATAACGACAATAGCTGTGATTTTATTGTCTCTTTAGGTGGTGGCTCATCACACGATTGTGCAAAAGGGATTGGACTCGTCACGGCTGGCGGTGGTCATATCCGTGACTATGAAGGTATTGATAAAAGTACAGTACCAATGACCCCACTTATTGCGATTAATACGACTGCGGGTACTGCATCAGAAATGACCCGTTTCTGTATTATTACCAATACCGATACCCACGTAAAAATGGCAATTGTTGACTGGCGCTGTACTCCGTTGATTGCAATCGACGACCCTAAACTTATGGTTGCAAAGCCAGCAGGTTTAACCGCTGCAACAGGAATGGATGCACTTACACATGCAGTTGAAGCTTATGTATCGACTGCAGCAAACCCAATCACCGATGCCTGTGCAGAAAAAGCCATTACCATGATTAGCCAATGGCTACGCCCTGCGGTTGCAAATGGTGAAAATATTGAAGCACGTGATGCAATGAGCTATGCACAATACCTCGCAGGTATGGCATTCAACAATGCATCTCTAGGTTATGTCCATGCCATGGCTCATCAATTAGGCGGATTCTATAATCTCCCACATGGTGTATGTAATGCGGTATTGCTCCCTCATGTATGTGAGTTCAATCTAATTTCTTGCCAAGACCGTTATGCAAAAATTGCTGAACTTATGGGTGTAAATACTGAAGGGCTTACAGAAACTGAAGCGGCTTTTGCAGCCATTGACGCCATTCGGGAATTATCATCTTCAATCGGTATCCCATCAGGTTTAACTGAACTTGGTGTGAAAACTGAAGATCTTGCAATCATGGCTGAAAATGCTCAAAAAGATGCCTGTATGCTGACTAACCCTCGCAAAGCAACGCATGCCCAAGTTGTTGAGATTTTTAAAGCAGCATTGTAATCCACGCTTTTCCCGAGAAGTAAGCTGAATCTCTCCGACCGTCGGCTTACTTGATTTTGGGAATACCCCTCAAAAGGTATTCCCTTTTTTTATTTCATTGAGCTTATCAACATCCATAATCGAATCAAATTTCAGCGAACTTGTGAATCATTTTTTCTAAATTAACCGTGTCTTTGATAAGGTCAAACGCTGTTATATATTTAAAAGATATGAACTAAATTAAGCGAATCATCTTGTTTTTCAATTTGATTAGATGATATGCCTTTAGACAAATTTTTCTAATGCCAGCTAAATGACATCCCAAAAGATATCATCCATTGTTATTGAATAATAAAACAAAATTTTATTTTTTAGATCCGCTGTAGTTATGACATATCTCTGAATTTGCTCAGCGATTGATGTGCAGGATGATCTAAGGGTAATAATTCAATTAATCTTTCAACGGCATCAATTGCTTCAGGAAAATGAGCTACATGTTTCAGTAATACATCAATTTCTTTGGTTTTAAAAATCATATCGCTGAGACGTGATTCAAGACAATCTCGCCATGCGCATAGGAAAGGACTTTCTGTTTTTGATAAGAAGATACCCTTATACAATTGTAATGCTGAGGCGATATAACCCGAGTCAAGTGCCTGTTCCACATATAAAAAATCAGCTTCTACATTTGCAAGTAAGCGATAAGGTCTTGAGCCTAGCATTCCGCCCAAAATATCACGTAACTGTGACATCTCAGCCTTTAACGTTCCAACACTGACTTTACGCTCACCATAAAGCGCTTGATGTAAATTTTCTAAATTTAAACCATTCGGACAGAGCGCTAAAATTGCCAAAATTTCAATTTGACGCGGCGTTAAAACCAAAGATTTATTATTAAACATCACTTGCGGTGAAGTAAAAGCACGGATATATAAACGCTGACGTTGCTGTTCAATCAGAGCGGTTTGAATAATAGATGCACAACGCTCAGCAGCCAATACACCGAGCGTATTGTGATTTTTCCAAGTTGTGGATAAATCCACCACACCTAACACTTGTTTGGAGTAGGGATCAATCACTGGCGCTGCATAACAAACCCAGTCATGCACGGATTCCATATAATGCTCATTTGAAAACACGCAACTAGATTGTTGAGTCTTTAAAGACAGCGCTAAGGCATTCGTCCCAACCTCTTCTTCTGCCCATTGACCGCCTGCAATAAAATGTACCTTTTCAGCGGCGCTTTGCATCTGCGTACTGGAAGCAGTCCAAATAATTGTACTCCCCACATCGCCAACCGCAATCACCATAGATGATTGTGCCGCAATATGACTGAGATCATTTGAACAAGCCTCTAATGCTAAATCTAAAGTCGTTTTTGCTTTGTTATGTTGTGCCAATAAAGGTGCAGCCAAGCGCTCTTTTGGAATAGCACAAGATGCTGAGCGTTGCCAAGAACTGGCAATACTTTGTCCTAACATTTCAGCACTTTGCGGCGACAAACTATTGTGTCGCTTAAGTTGATCAATTGATGTTCGTTGTTGTAATAGGTCTCGTTTTGTAAACATTTGTGTATCCCTTACTAATGACCACGTTTTCCAACCTTTCTCCAACCTTCCCAGTTATATCCTAATCAAATAGCGTACAAAAGTACCTTATACCAAAGCTGTAGATGCTTAACAGATCAATTATAAGCAAAGGAATATATATATGCGTTATGTCGATCCTAATCAACCTGATTCAAAGGTTCAATTCAAAGCTCAATACGAGAACTTTATTGGCGGTCAATGGGTAGCACCTATTAAAGGAGAATACTTCGATAATATCTCTCCTGTCGATGGCAAAGTATTTACAAAAGTACCGTGTTCGTCAGCTGAAGATATCGAACTCGCATTAGATGCAGCACACAAAGCCAAAGCTGAGTGGAATAAAAGCTCTCCGACAGTACGTTCAAATATTTTACTTAAAATCGCTGATAGACTAGAACAAAATCTAGAATATCTTGCCGTTGCAGAAACTTGGGATAATGGTAAGCCTGTTCGAGAAACACTTGCTGCCGATATTCCATTGGCAATTGACCACTTCCGCTATTTTGCTGGTTGTATCCGTGCACAGGAAGGTGGCATTTCAGAAATCGATGAAGATACAATCGCTTACCATTTCCACGAACCTTTAGGTGTCGTTGGACAAATTATTCCATGGAACTTCCCAATTCTCATGGCTGCATGGAAACTTGCTCCTGCACTAGCAGCAGGTAACTGTGTCGTATTAAAACCAGCAGAACAAACACCTGTAAGCATTCTACTTGTTTTAGAATTAATCCAAGATATTCTACCTGCTGGTGTATTAAACGTTGTGAATGGCTATGGTGTCGAAGTAGGCCGTCCACTTGCCACTAATCCTCGTATTGCCAAAATTGCATTTACAGGTTCAACCCAAGTTGGACAATTGATCATGCAATATGCAACTGAGAATATTATTCCAGTCACTTTAGAACTTGGTGGAAAATCTCCAAATATCTTCTTTGAAGATGTTATGGATCAAGAAGATGATTTTCTTGATAAAGCACTTGAAGGCTTTGCAATGTTCGCACTCAATCAAGGCGAGATTTGTACTTGTCCATCTCGCGCATTAGTTCAAGAAAGTATTGCGGATAAGTTCTTAGAAAAAGCCATTGAGCGTGTGAAACGTATCAAAGTTGGACATCCACTTGATACTGAAACAATGGTTGGTGCACAAGCTTCACAAGAACAACAGGAAAAAATCCTACGTTGTATTAACATGGGTCGAGAAGAAGGCGCTGAACTTCTTACGGGTGGTGGTGCTAGACAAGAAGTGGGTGAAGGTTTCTATATCGAACCAACTGTCTTCAAAGGACACAACGAGATGCAGATCTTCCAAGAAGAAATTTTTGGACCAGTTCTATCTGTAACAACGTTCAAAGATTTTGATGAAGCCATAAAAATCGCAAATGACACCATCTATGGTTTAGGTGCTGGGGTTTGGGCTCGTTCTGCACATACTTCATACCGCGCTGGTCGAGCAGTTGAAGCAGGCCGTGTTTGGACAAACTGTTATCACATCTATCCTGCCCATGCTGCATTTGGTGGTTATAAAAAATCAGGCGTGGGTCGTGAAAACCACAGAATGATGTTAGATCACTATCAACAAACCAAGAATTTATTGGTGAGTTATTCAACTAAACCTGCTGGATTCTTCTAAAACATGACTAGCGATATTTACCTATAAGTAAATATCCTAAATCAAATGAAAAGAGCAAGTACTACGGCACTTGCTCTTTTTTGTCATCTTTATTTGAAGTTTTTTACATTTTATAAACAGCTAAATGGTCATTTCCTAAAGTAAAAAAGACGAATCTCAACTCAAAGATTCTGAGTAAGGATTCGTCTTTTATGAAAGATTAGCTTATACAGTTAAGCTTTGTTTTTATAAAACATATAGTAGCTTGCATAGCAGGCGATGATAAATAGAACACAGCAGACAAAACCAACTTGCATTGAAGGATCTGCCACCATACTAATACAAGTAATGACACAGAAAGCCCCACCTAAAATTGGTGTCAACGGAAACAACGGCGCAGCAAATTTAAGATCTTTTACCGTTTTTCCAGACTTGATCCATTGTCTACGGAAGTTAAATTGGCTCACACAAATTGAGATCCAAACCACGACCATAGTAAAAGCAGCAACACCCAGTAAATTTTTAAAAATGGTTTCAGGCGCAAATTGTTCAGATAATAAACCAGGAATTGCACCAAACATGGTGACAATAATGGCAATAATTGGCGTACCTGAACGTGTCAATTTAGCAAACACTTTAGGAAGTTGATTCTGCGCTGACAATGACCACATCATTCGAGAAGCAGCAAATAAGCCTGAGTTGGCAGCCGATAAAAGTGCAGTAATAATCACAAAACGAATAATATCTTCTGCATATGGAATGCCGATGTAATTAAATACCGTTACAAATGGACTATTACTTACGCCTTCTGCATTGAGTCCTGCCATTTCATAAGGCAGTAATGCACAAATCACCACAATCGTACCAACAAAGAAAATCAATAAACGCCAAATTGCAGCATTAATTGCTTTCGGTACCGTTTTCGCAGGTTCTTCAGCTTCCCCTGCGGCAACCCCAATCAGTTCTGTACCAGAGAATGCAAAATTAACGATCAGCATTGTGGCAAAAATTGGGTAAATACCATTTGGGAACCAACCATGCTCGGTCAATTTACTAAACAGCGGTGCTGACTCATGACCATGATAGGAGATCAAGCCAAAAATAGCGGCTAGGCCCAATGCAATAAAACAGATAATGGTGAGAACTTTAACCAAAGATAGCCAAAATTCCGACTCAGCAAATAACCGAGTGGAACTCACATTCAGCGTAAAGACCAGTGCTGCAAATAATAAGGTCCATGTCCACATGGATATGGAAGGAAACCACTCCTGCATGAGTAAAGCTGCAGCTGTGAATTCAGTACCTAATGTTGCAGTCCACGTCAACCAATACAACCATGTGATCATATAGCCCGTGCCTGGTCCAATATAGGTTCTGGCATATTCACCAAATGAACCCGAAACTGGCATCTGTACTGCCAACTCACCTAAACACAGCATCACCATGTAGGCAATGATACCACCAAGCAGGTAAGAGAGAATCGCACCAATGGGACCTGCCTGTGAAATCACATCACCTGAGCCTAAAAATAAGCCCGTTCCAATTGCACCACCTAATGAAATCATCACCAAATGACGTTTCGTCATGGCACGTTTTAGCGGCTTACCCACTTCCATATTGTTAATCATACACGATCACTCCAACTATCTTTTTATGACAACCTGTCCTTGCTTTCCACTTCATAAAAATGAATATCCAATGGATATTTTTTCCGATCTTCTGTTTTCTACTGAACATCCATATTCAAACTCCATTTACGCCTATTCCGTATCACATCCATTTTTTAAAAGTCGATGTATGTGTATGCTACCCAATTTCCTTTAAAACCAGTCCAGCTCTCAAGCCCATCTTGACATTTGGATTTGGAAATAAAATCCAAACTTGTTGATTATCGACGACATAATTGCCTGCTTGCTGAGTTGCAATCACCTCATCTTTCTGAAAGGTCGAAAAATTAGGTGCATCAGCACTTAATTGCAATTGGAAATCGTCACTCTGCTTTAGAACGGAGTCCACCACCTTAAATTGGCGAATACTTGGCTTCTGTCTACATGGCAAAGCCTGCTCTGAAAGTACCGCACGTAAAACCTGATCGGTACTCGCAAATTCAGTTAAATCATTTTGACCAAACGGCTTTGCTTTGCCTAACTCCAAGGTACTACTCGCCGCTTGACATCGTTCAGCTGTAAAATGAGTAAAGGTTTTTCCAACCGCATTGTGATACACCAAAGCATCCAAATCCGCAGCATTCAAACTTTGAATCAGGAAGTCATCATAGGGCTGTGTTTGATAGGGAAATAATGCAAATACAGGCAGTAATGATGCACGAATTGCAGTGTGCATATCATAATGATAGCGCTGTGCTTCAAACTGACTTTGCTCAAAAAACTCTGAAGTACACTGTTCTAATTGTGCTGCTCGATGCGTTTCATCATCTTGTGCTAACTGCTGATATGCACCACAAAACATTCGGTTCATATCATTTTCGAGATAACGAACACCTTGTCGAATTGCCTTAGGATTACCTAAAACAAAGAGTACACGCACCGCTAATTTTAAATGCTCAGCAAATAGGTCACTAATGATGCGAGACAATAATTCAATCGGTGCTGTTTCATTACCATGAATTCCAGCAGAAAGCACCATGGTTTTTCTATACGCTGTTTTAGGTGTACATTGCAGTAACCCTTCACCTAGCCATTGCCATGTAAACTCAACTGTTTCACCCTGCATTTGCTCGGGTTCCTGTTGCGCTAAAGTCAACGCGAGTAGATCAACCATGTACTTTCATCCTTAAAAGCTGTTCTCTGCTGTTTTATCTTTGGAAGTGATAAACCGAGCCTAAATTTAAAATCTTAGTGAGTTCATCTAGCGCAGTACGGCTCTCAATCAATAAACTTGGATCAGCCAAATCATCCTGCGTTAACTCATCACGATAATGCTGATCCACCCACTGATTCAGTGTTTTGAACAAAGCATCATTCATGAACAAGTTTGGATTGACTGCATTCAACTCAGCTTCGTTTACAGCAACACGAAGTCTTAAACATGCAGGTCCGCCGCCATTCCGCATACTTTCACGCAGATCAAATACTTTAATGTCGTCAATTGGTGTTCCCATTTGAATCATGTCATTTAAGTAACTCCAAACGGCTGAGTTCTGACGAGATTCTTCTGGTACAACAATGCTCATGCCACCATCAGCACGGGTTAAGATTTGACTGTTGAATAAATAAGTTGAAACAGCATCTTCAACTTTCACTCGACTTTCAGGCACTTCAATCGAAACAAACTCTTGTTCAATTTCGGCCATCTTGTGACGAATTTCATCTAAGGCTGCAGCTTGATTTAAAAATGCATGTTGGTGATGGAAAAACACCTGTTGGTTACTCACGGCGATCACATCATTATGAAATACGCCTTGATCAATCACGTCAGGATTTTGCTGAATAAATACAGTACGATTTGCATCTAACCGATGTAAACGCGCAATCGCTTCACTCGCCTCACGTGTTTGACGTGCAGGGAATTTTTGTGGTGCAACCGTACCACCAAGTTGTTGTTGACCGTAAACAAAAACTTGCACGCCAGCCTGATCATAAGCACCGCCTAGACGATTATGATTGGCTGCACCTTCATCGCCAAATAAAGCAGCTTCTGGCAATGCTTCATGATGTGCGAAATATACATCATTCTTGAACATCGCTTGAAGAATACGAGTCGTTGTATGATGCTCAATTGATCGATGAAACTTATTATTTAGGTTTGCAGCAGTAAAATGCATCCGCCCGTCAGTACTGTCAGCCGATGGTGATACCGTACACGAGTTCGCGGTCCACATTGATGACGCTGAACTCAATGATGATAACAACGCAGGCGCAGTACGCATGGCTTGAGCAATCACATCAATATCACTACCCGTAAAGCCTAAACGACGCAATGTTGGTACATGCGGACGCTCTTGTGGTGCAAACACGCCTTGTTTAAGCCCTAAGTCTGCAAGCGCTTTCATTTTCTTCAAGCCTTGTTTTGCCGCAAGCTTAGGATTTGATGCATTATTACGGTTTTTAGTTGAAGCCACATTACCAAATGATAAGCCCGCATAATGATGCGTAGGACCAACTAAACCATCAAAATTGATTTCATAACCAGACATTTTATTCTCCATGTGTCCCGATGCGATCCGTCTTAGAGCACAATGCCCGGTGATAATTTTGCAGGAAGCGTCACGTTATCACTTTCCAATGATGCCATTGGCCAAGCACTATAATCTGCTGCATAAAAGGCACTCGCTCGGTGATTGCCAGAAGCACCTACTCCACCAAATGGTGCTGCACTTGAAGCACCAGTCAATGGTTTATTCCAATTCACAATACCCGCACGTGCTTCAACCAAGACACGATCAAATAAATCACGATCAGGTGAAACCAAACCAACTGCCAAACCAAAGCGAGTGTTATTGGCGATGCTTAATGCTTCATCAAAAGTGTTGTAGCGATAAATTGTCGTCAATGGACCGAAGTATTCATCATCAGGAATACCATCGACCTGTGTTAAATCTAAAATGCCTGCAGTCAACAATGAACTGTCTGCTTGTGGACGTGTCATTTCTAATAATGGTTTTGCGCCTAAAGCAATCAGTTTAGTTTGTGCTACTAACATTTGTTCAGCCGCACGAGAAGAAATCACTCCCCCCATAAATGGTTGTGGTTCAGCATTCCACGCACCAACAACTAGATTCTTCGAGACTTCTACAAAACGTTGAATGAAGGCATCACCATTTACACCCTGCTTGACAATGATTCGGCGTGCACAAGTACAACGTTGTCCTGCCGAAACAAAAGCCGATTGAATCGCTAAATTCACGACCGCATCAATATCAGTTGCTTCATCAATGATGAGGGCATTATTACCACCCATTTCTAAAGCAAGGATTTTTTCAGGCGCGCCTGCCATTTGCTTATGCAAGTGATAACCTGTATTGGCACTACCTGTGAACAACAAACCATCAATTTGTTCAGCCGCAGCAAGTGCCTCACCTGTACTACGCCCACCTTGTACGATATTCAATACGCCATTCGGCAAACCTGCTTGCTGCCATAACTTTGCCGTTTCTTCCGCAGTCCAAGGGGTAAGTTCACTTGGTTTAAACACTACGGTATTGCCTGCAATCAATGCAGGAACAATATGACCATTTGGCAAATGACCTGGGAAGTTATATGGACCAAATACAGCCAAAACACCATGTGGACGATGACGTAATGAAGCAATACCATCTGGCATTCTAGTTTCACTGAAACCCGTACGTTGATCATAAGCACGAATTGAAATCGCGACTTTGCCCACCATTGATTGCACTTCGGTCAATGTTTCCCAAAGTGGTTTACTGGTTTCTTGACTAATCACTTGAGCCAATTCATTTTTATTCTGCTCAAGTAGACTCGCAAAACGTTCAATAATTGCGATACGATCTTCTAACGGCATACGTGCCCAAGCAGGAAATGCCTGACGAGCAGCAAGACATGCCTGCTCAACATCAGCTTGGCTGGCTTCATGACCTGCCCAAATTTGCTGATTGTTAACAGGGTTGGTTTTACTGAATGCGGTTCCTTGTCCTTGGATCCAAGCACCATCAATTAATAATGCACCTTGTGACATTAGTTCTTCTCCATTTTTTCTAATGCTAAAACGCGTACTTGATCGTGTTCAGCAATATTCAGTGCTTGTGCTTGTGCTGCTGTCATCTGCAAAGTGTCACTTTCAGTGATTTTGTTATTGATCAACAACACGCAATAATCTTGGTATTGGTCATTCGCAACCAAAAAATGAGTTTCTGTCGTTTCAACTTGCTCAGTGATTTGAACGTTGAGCAAACGACTCTCTTTGACTGCACGTAGTTCAGCGGTATTGGCTTCCAGTGTTGGTCCTGCATCAAAAATATCCACATAACCCTGATATTTAAGCCCTTCTGACATCAACACTTTTGCCGCAGGCAATGTGTGCGGATGTACTTCAGCAATCACAGCACGCGCCTCTGAGGTCAGCAAATCAACATAGACTGGAAATCTCGGCATGAGTTCGGCGATAAACGCTTTTTGTCCTACACCACTTAAATAATCCGCAGCTGCAAAATCCATATCAAAAAATAGATAACCGAGCGAATCCCAAAATGGCGAATGTCCATTTTGATCTGAAAAACCACGCATCTCAGCAATCAATCTTTCTTCAAAGAAAGAACGAAACGCTGCAATAAACAGAAAACGTACTTTGGATAAAAACTTACCGTTTTGGTTTTTGCGGTATTCAGGATCAAGGAACAAAGTGCAGAGTTCACTGCAACCAGTATGATCATTACTTAAAAAAAGAGTATCTAAAGTCTTATACACATTTAAGGCTTTAGAGGCATGCACCTGTTTTGCTACACGGAAGTTGTAAAATGGTTCTTTTAACCCCACTGCAACTTCAATCGCACTCACACCCACAATTTTGTGAATACTGGTATCTTCTAAAACAAACAAATAACTTGCCTCACACTTTTCGGTTAAGCCCGCTAAAGTGTGAGTCGTACGTGTAATACGTTCAGCTAAGATTTCTTTGTTTTCTGGTAAGGAGGTCAAGCCAATGCCCGACTCTCCTGCTCTTTGCGCTAAACGATAAATATCATCTAAGTCCCGATGCGCTGCATGTCTAACAATCATCATGGTTAGATGCTCACAACAAGATTTAGAGGCGTGCTAAGGCACGAGCAAAACGATTTAAACCTTCGTCAATATCTTCCATTGGAATAATCAGTGAAGGGGTAAAACGTACGACATCAGTACCTGCAACCAACGCCAACAAGCCTTCTTCACCCGCTAAGGTCACGATATTTTTTGCTTTGCCTGCATATTCATCTTTCAGAACGCAACCAATTAATAGACCTTGACCGCGGATTTCTTTGAATAAACCATATTCAGCATTGATTTTATGCAAAGCATCGATGAAATATTGATGACGTTTTTTAACGCCGTCTAAAACTTCTGGTGTATTGATGAATTCAAACACCGCACCTGCCACTGCACAAGCCAATGGGTTACCACCATAAGTCGTACCGTGATCACCCACCGCATACATGTTGGCATAATGATCTGTAGTAATCATTGCGCCGATTGGGAAACCACCACCTAAGGCTTTTGCCGTCGTTAAAATATCTGGGGTTACGCCAGTATTCATGTAGGCATAAAGTGAACCTGTACGGCCAACGCCTGTTTGTACTTCATCAAAAATCAGTACAGCGCCTTTTTCATCGCACAATGCACGTAAGCCTTTCAAAAATTCGATGTCAGCGGGTAACACACCACCTTCGCCTTGGATCGGTTCTACGATCACCGCACAGGTATTTTCAGTAATAATAGCTTTAGCAGCATCTAAATCATTAAATGCCGTATGCTCGATTCCACCCGGTAAAGGTGCAAAATCTTGAGAATATTTAGGTTGTCCACCCGCTGTTACAGTAAACAAAGTTCGACCGTGGAATGCATTTTTAAATGCAACAATATGATTTTTATTTGGATTACCACTGAGTAAACCAACTTTACGTGCCAGTTTTAATGCTGCTTCGTTCGCTTCTGCACCAGAATTACAGAAAAATACTTTGTCAGCGAATGTACTTTCAACCAATTGTTTTGCAAGGCGTAATACTGGCTCGTTGGTATAACCATTACCAATGTGCCAAAGTTTTTGAGCTTGTTCTGTTAAAGCATTTACCGCAACTGGATGGGCATGACCTAAAGCATTAACCGCAATACCACCTGCAAAATCGATATATTCTTTATCGTTTTGATCCCAAATACGAGAACCTTCACCACGAACCAAAATGAAATTTGCTGGAGCAAAAACAGGCACCATCCAATCATTAAAATTGTTACGTGTAATTGCGACTTCGCTCATTTTATTTACTCACTTCCTGTTTTGATATGCAGGCTCATTGAATATTCAATGAGCCGTTTGCTTTAACTTTATGGATGGTTTATCCCGGGAAAATACCACGCTCTTTACGAGCTTTGAGGATACGTTCACATGCTAAAATATAAGCTGCTGTACGCAAGCTACATTGCTTTTGTGCTGCGGTATTCCACACATCACTCATGGCTTGAATCATCAGCTTGTCGAGACGTTCATTAATTTCGTCTTCGCTCCAGAAATAACTCGCCATATCTTGAACCCATTCAAAATAACTGACGGTTACACCACCCGCATTACAAATTACGTCAGGCACTACAGTAATGTTACGGCTAACGAATACATCATCTGCTTCTGGATAAGTTGGTCCGTTTGCACCTTCAAGCACAATTTTCGCTTTGAGTTTTTGTGCACGTTCAACCGTAATCTGACCTTCTAATGCTGCTGGAATCAAAATATCCATATCGACATCCCAGAACTCTTCATCCGAGATCACAGTGGCTTCAGCAAAACCTTTCACGCCACCCTGTTCAGCAACATGCTTTTGTAATGCTTTTACGTTAAAACCTTCAGCATTAAAAATTGTGCCTGTGTGATCTTGCACAGCAACAATTTTTGCACCTGCCTGATTAAACAAATAAGCAGCTTCATTACCTACGTTACCAAAGCCTTGAACTGCAACTTTGCTGCCTTCGATAGGTAATTTGATACGCTCTGCAACTTGCATACCTGTAACAAATACGCCACGACCTGTTGCACGAACACGACCGAGTGAACCACCTAAATGCACAGGTTTTCCAGTTACAACGCCCGTAACCGTGTGACCTTTAATACTTGAATAAGTATCCATCATCCAGCCCATGATATTGGCATTAGTACCAACATCAGGTGCAGGAATATCAATTTGTGGGCCGATAATTGGGCTAATTTCACTAGTAAAACGACGAGTTAAACGCTCTAATTCACGTGTTGAAAGTTCTTTTGGGTTGACACGAACACCACCTTTTGCGCCGCCAAATGGGAGATTAAGCACCGCAGTTTTAATGGTCATCCATGCTGATAAGGCCATGACCTCATTCAACTCAACATCTTGGTGATAACGAATACCACCCTTACCAGGACCACGAGAGAGATTGTGCTGTACGCGATAGCCTTCAAAATGACGAATTGTGCCATCATCCATCACGATTGGCACATCAACAATTAGCGTACGTTTTGGTGTTTTCAGTGTATTGATAAAGTTGCTGAGGTCGGCATCCAAATAAGGTGCTACACGATCTACTTGAGTGAGAAAGGTTTGCCAAGCACTACCATTTTGAGCCGCATATGATAAAGACATCATCTTTTCCTTAATTAATCAATTGTCCCTGTTATCTACAGATTCCCTTACTGCAAAGGTTTCCGCTCACCCCATCGTTCCGTGTCAACATAGATTTCTTGATTCATTCGAAAAAAATGTTTGGGGCTTTGTATATTGATTATTATTAAAAATCAAATTGATTCAAAAAATTCTTTATAATGATTAAAATGAATTAATTTTTATCAATTTGCTAATAGTAAGTATCAAAATGAACAATATTGATCATATTATCTTAGGTTTACTCAAAGATAATGCTCGGATCTCAATTACAGATCTGGCTGCAAAAACACGAGTCTCTAGAGCGACTGTGCAAAAACGAATTGAATACATGGAATCGACGGGTATCATCACGGGATATACTGTACGCTTTCGCCCTAATGTGGAGAAAAATATTATTCGGGCGTGGATGAATATCATGGTGGAGGGAACCAAAGCGCAAGCCGTTATTCGTGAATTACGCCTAGAATCAGCCGTTGAACGCCTGCATACTACAAACGGGAAATGGGATATTTTGGTTGAATTACAGTCCGACAGTTTAGAAAATTTTGACAAGGCACTCGAACGAATTCGAAATATTTCAGGTATTTATAATAGTGAAACAAGTATTTTACTTTCTACATATAAAACATAATGATAGATGATAATTCACCTTGAAATGAATTAACTAGGATGCTCACACAAATTAAATGAGCATCCTTAGGTTGAAGAATATTTTAACTTTTTTTCGAAGTTTTTTTGGTTAAAAAATCCAATGCTTGAGAATAATGAGTTGGTGTAATCCGCTGAATCAAATCTAAAATTTTGGCATCATTGCCAATCAATATTCGAGCTTTGTCCTGTTTGACCGCCTCTAAAATGATTTTTGCAGCTTCTTCAGGTGGGGTTTTCAAAACTTTATTAAATGATCGACTAGCCTTTGCAGGGTTCATACCCAAAGAACGAATACTGTCACTCATACGAGCACTATTAGCGATATTGGTTCGTATACCACCTGGATGTACACAAGTCGCACTGACACCATTATTTTGCATATTTAATTCTTGACGTAATGATTCGGTAAAACCACGCACTGCAAACTTTGTTGCATTATAAGCACTTTGAGAAGGTTGAGCAGTGAGTCCAAATAAACTAGAAATATTAATGATATGCCCTTCACCACTTTGCTTTAAATAAGGCAAAAACTCTTTTGTGCCGTAGACAACACCCCAAAAATTAATATTAAAAATCCATTCCATTTCTTCATAGCTCATACCTTCTACTGTGCTTGCTAATGCAACGCCAGCATTGTTAAAAATCAAATTGATTTTGCCATGATCATTGAAACTATTCTCCGCCCATTCACGTACAGCTTGCTGATGAGAAACATCCAGTTTGGTTAAGGTAACTTTTACAGGATACTGTTTTACTAAAGACAATGTTTCGGCTAAACCTTGATCATTCACATCACTTAAAGCTAAATCAGCGCCTTGCTGTGCTAATAAAATAGCAAGTTGTTGACCGATTCCAGAACCTGCACCCGTAATTGCAGCAACCTTTTGATTAAAACTTTTCATATGATGACTCTAATTTAATTGATAAAAATTGGCAGCGTTTTGTCTAAAAATGGAATACATCGCTTGATCACCATAAGGTGTAATCATTTCAATATAAGCTTGGATCAAATCGCTTAACGTTGCATTTGCTTTATCCATAGGAAAATTTGAAGCAAAAATGATTCGATCTGGACCAAATACCTGTATTGCATGCTGAATCAATGGTGTTAATAAATTCACCATTTCATAGACGGTTGCAGTACGGTATTGTTGATAAAATCGGTGTCCTAACACGGGCATCATCAGCCCTGAAATCTTGGCATAGACATTTTTCTGCTCAGCCAAAACTGCCAAATCATGCTGCCATTGCTGGAAAATGGCGGCACGTTGTGATGGTGTTTGGCCAGTTTTTTTGCCAATAGGGCCAAAAAGTCCTGCGGGTGTTGCCAAATGATCAACGACTATAGGTGTTTGAGGAAATTGTTTCGCTAATTTTGTAATTTCTGAAATTTGTGTTGAATAAGTCCACGCATCAAAAGATAAATCCATTTTGGCAAGTTGTTCAAAGCCTTTAAGGAATTTTTTAGACTGATATAAATGTGCTTGATCACACCAACGATAAATACCAGAATCCTCATGCCAAGAAGCCATTTTACGAATACCTCTAAATAGAGGGCTGGCATCTTGATGCGCTTTTAAAATCTGTTTAAATTTTCGATCTCGCGGGTCAGCAGTGGCAATAATTGCACCTAGCTTTAAATTTTGGTCTTTAAAATTTAATTGTTGAATCCATTTGGTTTCTTCGACAACACCAAAGCCTTTGTGATGATGCCAATTTGCTTCGACATGCACTACGCTTTCAATCCTATGATGTCCCATATCTTCATGATAATTTTGAGGGAGATAAGGACTCAACGCATATTTAGTTAATCCTAGCGTGTCTAAAAGTGGCTTCGGTTTAACGACTCGAATAACTTTATTCATCACACGGGGATAATTCCCCAAAGCTTTAACCAACAAGGCAGCAGAATGTGGAGTATGATATGGATCCCATTGATGGATATGCGGATCTATAATTGCAAAATCGAGTTTTCTCATTCCAACACTCTTTATTCTTTCAAATGATGAAGATGTGATGATCATCGTCCCAAGTCATCATTTATGTAATTTTTAAAATACGGCTTATTTTTAGAGTACAGAACAAAAATCTATGAATAAAATGATTTATTCTAATGAAGAGCTATGAATATTATTCATTGTTTTGAATGGCTGGATGAATATAATCCAAGCCGCATCCAGTAGATGTGATCATTGTAGCGAAACAGATTCCCAAGCTTAAATTTGCTGTATTAAATGAATAGCTAAATAGTGCTATAAATCAGACTTGAAGCTGATTTTAAAGAAAATATTCCCAAATAATATAGCCTAACCCAAAACCGATCAAAGCATAGAGTGTGATAATAAAAAATACGAAACTCGCATTATTTTTCTTTTTTAAAAAACTCATATTTAGCCCATTCATATCAACCTCGTTATACTTTGAATGAATACAGATGATAAAGGTAGATACAGATTTTATAAAAAAAATATAACAGATAGTTGTATGAGAGTAATAATAAGCTAAAAACCTGAAAGATCATTCAAGATCAGTCAGGTTTTGTTCTGTTCTAGATTACTGAATTACATTTACATTTCATCAATCAGACTAGATCTGGCTCAATTAAAAAGTAACTCGGCGATAATTTCGATATTCAGGTGTCCAAAAATTATCTTCAATCACATTTTTCAGCACATCATTGCTCATGGGTACTGCTAATCCATCTGCCATCGCAGCTTTTGCAACTTTAAAAGCAATGAATTTGGAGACTTGATGAATGTCATTAATATTTGGCAATAGATCTGCAGCTGGATTTTTTAAACGCGGTGAGCAATCTGCCAATGCTGTGCTTGCAGCCATCAACATTGCATCACTAATATGATTTGCACCACACGCAATCACACCCAAGCCTATTCCTGGGAAAATATACGAATTATTACACTGAGCAATCGTATAAGTTTTACCTTGGAAATATACTGGTGCAAAAGGACTACCTGTCGCAACGATTGCAGCACCTTGCGTCCATTCAATAATATCTTTTGGCTGAGCTTCTACTTGAGAAGTCGGGTTAGATAATGGCAAAACAATCGGATGCTTATAATATTTAGCCAAAGTTTTAATCACTTCTTCACTAAATAGACCTGCTTGCCCTGATACACCAATCAGAATACTTGGTTTCGCATTTTTTACGACATCAAGTAGCGCAATCTCTTGTCCTGAATATTCCCATTCTGAAATTGTATTCACAGATGTTGCGAGTTTTTGTTGAAAGTCGAGTAAATTGGGCTGTTGATCAGTCATTAAACCGAAGCGATCAACCATGAAAATACGTGAACGGGCTTCATGATCGCTCAGACCTTCATCCATCATTTGTCTAACGATATGCTCAGCAATACCACATCCTGCTGAACCAGCACCAACAAAAGTAATGGTTTGATCTTTAAGTTGTTTACCAAGTGCTCTTGATGCAGCAATTAGACTGGCAACTGTAACTGCTGCAGTTCCTTGAATGTCATCATTAAAGCAGCAAATTTTATCTCGATACTGAGTCAACAATGGCATCGCATTAATTTGGGCAAAATCTTCAAACTGTATCAACACATTCGGCCAACGTTCACGCACAGCAGAAATAATCTGTTCGACAAATAGGTAATATTGCTCCCCTCTGATTCGAGGTTGTTTCAATCCCATGTAAATTGGATCGTTGAGTAATTCTTGATTATTGGTACCAACATCTATCGTAATCGGTAACGTATAAGCAGGACTAATACCTCCACATGCGGTATATAGAGATAATTTCCCAATTGGAATTCCCATACCACCAATACCCTGATCACCTAAACCAAGGATGCGCTCACCATCAGTAATGACAATCACTTTGACATTTTTCTTATTCACATTATGAATAATTTGATCGATGTATTGACGTTCAGCGTATGAGATGAAAATCCCACGATGACGACGATAAATATCAGAAAAACGCTGGCAAGCTTCGCCGACGGTTGGTGTATAAATGATGGGTAGCATTTCATCTAAATGCTGACTCAATAAATTATAAAAAAGTGTTTCATTTGTGTCTTGAATATTTCTTAAATAAATATGCTTATTCAAGTTATTGTCAAATGACAAGTACTGCTGATAAGAGCGTTGCGTTTGTTCTTCGATGTTTTCGATATTGTTAGGTATCAGTCCATGCAAGTTAAACTGCTCACGCTCTTCAGTCGAAAAAGCTGAACCTTTATTCAAGAGTGGAAGTTCTAAAAGAGCGTTCCCAGCATAGGGAATATATAAAGGTTTTTGGGTTTTACTAGGATTTGCGGGCATACCTTACTCTTTCGATGATCTATCAAATATCAAATTTTCTTTGCTTAAGATGGAATTAAAATCACCTTAAAACGAAGTGCATAATTTACACCAATAGACACCTAAAGCTGCATATATCTCAGGATATAAAAGGTGATTGGTTATTTAGAAAATAAATACTCTGTTTAAATTATATTCATCCTGACCGCAACAATCGTAACAATTGGTATGTCACTTTAAGAGCGAAGAGCCAAAATGAAACCACTTAAGCAAACATCACCAGCATGCTGTGTAATGTTTGCTCAATCGTTTAATTAGTTATTTTCTTGTTCATATTCCTGAATCGCTTCTTTAGCAATTCGGAAACTATCTACGGCTGCCGGTACACCACAATAAATTGCGACTTGTAGCAGCACCTCACGAATTTTTTCTTTAGGTACACCATTACGCAGAGCACCTTTGACATGCAGCTTCAACTCATGTGGACGATTCAGCGCAGAAATCATGGCAAGATTGATTAAGCTTCTCTCGGGCTTGCTCAGTTCCTCTCGCCCCCAAACTGCCCCCCAGCAATACTCTGTAACTAACTCTTGTAAAGGCAAGTTAAAATCATCAGCATTGTTGATCGAATTATTGACATAAGCTTCACCCAACACTTGTTTACGAATGGCTAAGCCTTTTTCAAATTTTTCATTACTCATGCATTCAATCCCCCAATTAAGGTGTATTTGATTTCAAGATAATCTTCGATCCCGTATTTTGAACCTTCACGACCTAAGCCCGACTGTTTGATTCCACCAAATGGTGCGACTTCATTGGAAATTAAGCCCTTGTTGATTCCAACCATACCGTATTCAAGCTGCTCACTCATCCGCCAAGCGCGTCCTAAATCTTTGGTATAACAATACGCCGCTAAGCCAAATTCCGTCGCATTTGCCATTTCAATGGCTTGTTGTTCAGTTTCAAACTTGAATACAGCAGCCAATGGACCAAATGTTTCTTGTGTCGCCACATCCATCTCAGCGGTGACATCAGCAATAATGGTAGGTTCATAGAATAACTCACCTGCACTATGACGTTTACCACCAGCGACCCAACGACCTGCTTTAGCTAAGGCATCAGCGACGTGAGCTTCAACCTTTTTCACTGCATTGGCATTAATTAATGGACCAATTTCACTCCCAACATCCAAACCATTGCCGATTGCAAAAGCATTGACCTTTTCACTTAATGCAGCAATGAATTTTTCGTAAATTCCTTCTTGAACAAGAAAGCGATTCACACAAACACAGGTTTGTCCTGCATTGCGATATTTAGCAATTAATGCCCCTTCGATTGCAGCATCCAAATCTAGGCATCTTGAATATCAGTTATTCTAGATGCCTTTGCATTTTCAATGCCTCACTATATTGGATCAATATGAGTGACAACATCTATGACATTATGATTTTTAAGGACTTCATTTCTCGCCTCTACTGCAATTCTATGTCCTTCTTTGACACTTTGTTCGCCACTGACTTCCAAATGAACATCGACAATAATCATGTCACCCATTTTACGTGTTCTCAGTTGATGTAGACCCAATATCCCATCTTTCTTCAACAAAGTTGCTTTGATCGCAGCTATTTCATCTTCGTTCGCTGACTTGTCCATCAAATCATGTAAACCCGTCCAGCTAAACTCAAACCCCATTTTGGCAATCATTAAACCGACAATTAAGGCTGCGATTGGGTCAAGAATTGGATATCCTGCGAGATTACCTAAAATCCCTAAGGCAACAACAAAAGAAGATGCCGCATCTGAACGTGCATGCCAAGCATTTGCAATCAATAAACTTGATTTTACTTTTTTGGCAATAGCGAGCATATAACGGAATAAAAGTTCTTTACAGATCAGGGCTGTTATCGCAACCCAGAGCGCCATACTGTGAACTTTGGGAATCTGTTCAGGATGCAGTATCTTATGCGTGGCCGTCCATAACATGCCGATACCAACAATGAATAAGATCAGACCAAGTATAAAAGATGCTGCATTTTCAAAACGAAGATAACCATATGGATGTGCATCGTCAGGTGCTTTTTGGCTATGACGGTTCGCCATCAATACAATAAAATCCGCAACTAAATCACTTAAAGTATGAATACCATCTGCAACTAGACCTTGTGATTTTGAAAAAATACCAATCAATATCTGTCCAATCGACAAAAAGATATTAACAACAACACTTATCCATGTTGATTTGGAAGCAGCTTTTGCTCTCGCCTCAAGATCAATATTTGATTCAATCATAATCTTTTAAGCTCTTGGTTCATTTTTTAAAATAAAGCATACTTTTCAGAACATTATCTTTAAATACATAATGATGAATTAAGGCAGCTAATGCATGTAAACCTATAAGCACCATGAAAAAATTTCCAAGAAATTCATGAGTTTCACCAATTATTTCAACGTCCCATGAGTTACTTATTAAAGGTAAATTTATTCCAAACAACTGATAACTTTCGGTTAATCCAGATAAAGTAAACCAACCTAATACAGGAATTAAAAATAACAATGAATAAAGCGTATGTTTCACCATTAAAAATAAAGTTTTCTGATATTTACTCATCGGCTTATTGTGTGGGAGATCTTTTCTATAAATAGAAATCATTATAATTCTGATAAAAAATAACAGAAATACAGAGACTCCAGCAAAAACATGCAGTTCTCCACTTTTTAGATGCACTGTTGGATCTCCACCAGTGATATAAGCAACTACGACAAGGACAACCGTCAGCCAATGCATAATCATTACAGGAAAAGGATATTTATTTTTCATACCACCCCGACATTAAAATTCATATTTCAAAAAATATAAAAACATACTATTACATTATAAAAGTGATCTTAAATTTAAATTAATTTTTAAAAAATAGTTTAAATATCAAAAAACTAAAAACAAATATCATTTAACACCAAATAAAAGCAATCATTCTCAATTTCATTCATTATAAATTCATGAGTAAATACAACTCTAATTATTTTCATATTTAATAGGAAAGTATTTTATGCAAAATTCAGCATAAAATACTCGGATATCTGAATTATAAAATTGGTTAAATCCGCCCGAATAATACTAATAAATGAATCAATAAATATTATAACCATTCACTCGTATCATCGGCGACTGCTGTACCATGAATGATATGCATGATCATGGCATAGGCAATACTGCCTTTAAATGGGATTTCTGGAAGTTGATCAAATTTAAAAAATTGAGCATCACTAAGCTCATCTTGCTGTAATTCAATTTCACCCGCGTGATAATCTGCTTTAAATGCAACCATCAAATTACTTGGAAATGGCCAAGGCTGACTTGCCAAATATTTTATATTTTTAATATGTAGGCCTACTTCCTCAAGTGTCTCACGTCGAACGGCATCTTCTAATGTTTCCCCTACCTCAACAAAACCCGCGATCAAACTATACATTTTCGTTTTATTTCGTGCATTTTTTGCGAGGAGAATTTCATTATCCCCACGTGTAATAATCGTAATGACACATGGATTCACTTTTGGATATTGTGTATAGCCACAACTTGAACAAACCATCGCAAACTGCTCAATGCTCTGGGTGGTTTTAGTTCCACATCGACCACAAAACTGATGATTACGTCGCCATTCAAGTAATTGAACAGCTCGACTTGCTTGCTCAAATTGCGTCTTATTCCAAAACTGCACTAATTGACGAATCGGTACAAAATCGAATCCTTCAGGAATGGTTTCATTTTCAGACAAATCTCGAGCAATCACTTTATGATCACTTGATAACGCCAGATCGTTATGCAATCTTTCGACTTGAGGAAGTTGGAAATCTTGATCCACTAAAAGCTGCTGTTGTTGAAAAATATAAGCAATTGATAAATTAGACATTACTTTACCTTAGTGATATGCAATTGATCTATATAAATAAAATCTATACTGTAGAATTAGTTATGAACGGAAACTTCTAATTTGTCACTGATCTTATTCAATGATGTTTATATTGGCGTGAGCAGTAACCACGAGACACTTCAGGCGAACGCAACTGCAAATGTTTTGTCTTACGTCCACTTACTCTCTTCCGCCAAAGCTTAAAGCTATTGGTTTGTAAATGAAGCCGCATAAGTCGGATTACAGCTGATTCATTCAAACCATATTCACGAGAGATCGCTTCAAATGGGGTTCTGTCTTCCCAAGCCATTTCAATAATTCTAGATATATCACCATCGAGATATTGAGCTGTCTGAATCACAAAATCATCCTTACTTTTTAGAATTAAACTCAAAAATTCATGCAATAGATGACGATCAATCATCTGTTATCACAATTTAAATATTTGGATGATATTAAGATGTTATAGATGAAAAATTTGTGATTTTTTAAGATGAAGTAGTATAAGAAAATGATCTAAATAAGGGAGAAATTTAATCTCCCTTAAAACATAAGTGATTGATCTACAATTTTATATAATTCGTTTTATACGAGAGTAGTCTTTTTAGGATGTAACCTTGATTAGGCTACTCAGAGATCAAAATTTTTTGACTTAAACAAACCATCGTAAACGGAACAGAATATTTACAGGATTGGATAATTAAAGTTAACCAGATTAAAAAAAGCCACATCTGGAAATGTGGCGAAAGGTGTAACTATACTTGTACGGCTTTAGCGTATTTTTAAGTTAACTGAATTAGCTTAAATCAAACTGAATTTATCAAACTCAAGAAAGTTCTCTGATCAGTAATGATCATATTAAGTAATAAGACATCTACGTTTTATATAGGATGCAATGGGGTTAAATTAGAGCAGAAAAAAGAAAGACACTGGTTACTAAGCCAAGAAAGCACTCGTCATCTTGGTCGGCTATTCAGACAGTACAATTCAGTACGAGTCTCACGAATTAGTTTTAAAATTTACTGTGAGATTAATGTCCTAGGCTGTAACATAAAACTACTACAGCAAGCAGCGAAACGATTATATCAAAAATTTGTCTACCACATTCATCACATTGGTTTAGATAAAATTTTATGTATTCAAAGTCGGATTCAAAGAACAATGACAGACCAATGTTACGTCAATATTCTTGTTTAAGCTAAACCAAATGCAGAAATTAATTCAATATTGATTTAAGTCTATTTCGCGATAGATACGAAAAGGATTCAATTCAACTTATCACCATTGCCGATGACCTGCTTGATAAACGCTTTGAACTATTCGCTAAAAGCAACAATCGTACTGATATCAATTTCAAGGAATGGAAAGGATTTTTTAAACATATGCTCTATCCTTTGAATCATTACTACTATGAATCAGAGCATATAAAATCATCATTTACCACAACTTTGCTATAAGTTGAAAACAATTACTAAATCAAGTTTCTAGTCAACCAACGAAATTTCAAACTTGGGAATTTCAAATTCCCAAGTAGTCCTCTAGACTCCTATCAAATGTAATTAAATCCAAAGTTTGATGAGGTATAGGTTGAGGGATAAAACCACAGATAAAAAAAGCCCTTGTAATAACAAGGGCTTTTTTAATATTTGGCGGAAGCGGTGTCCGTCTAACAATAGTCCTAAGCAGTCCAATACAATATTATAAATATATATTTTTCAATTGGTTAATATTTTAATCGTCCTAAGCCATCTTGCCCAATCCTACCATTTCCAGTATTTTATGAGGGGTAGGTTGAGGGGTAAATCAAAGACATGCCAAAGAAATCCAAAGAGCTTTCCGCACTCAGTGTAGCAAGAATTAAAGAGACTGGTCGATACCACGTAGGCGGCATTGATGGTCTTTGTTTAAACGTCGAGGGAGATTCCCGTGTCTGGATTTTACGTGCCGTTGTGGGAAAACGTCTGGATAAAGATGGAAAATTAAAACCTCATCGCCGTGATATTGGTATTGGCCCCTACCCTGAAGTTTCCTTGGCAGAAGCCCGTGCCAAAGCCGCTGAATTAAAATTACAAATACGAAATGGGATTGATCCTATTGTGCATAAACAGGAACAGCTTGAAAAGCTGCATGTCCAGCAACTACGGAATAAAACATTCATGGAATGTGCAAAAGTTGTTATTGCCAATAAAACCCGTGAACTCAAAAATCAAAAGCATATCGGACAATGGTCAACAACACTGGAAACCTATATCTATCCAACGCTGGGTGATCTCACCATTGGCACCATTACCAAAGTAGATATTGCTGAAGCTCTCAAACCAATCTGGATTGAAAAAAATGAAACAGCCAGACGTATTCGTGGTCGTATAGAAACCATTTTTGATTATGCCAAGGCTATGGGATATTTTGAGGGTGACAACCCTGCTGAATGGAAAGGCAATCTTGAACCTATATTAGGTAACTTAAAGCAGGAATCACGCCCACATCCATCCCTGCCTTATGAACAGGTTGCTGAGTTTATCCAGCATTTAAGACAGAAAAAAGGGATTTCCCCTAAAGCTCTGGAATTTGCGATTTTAACTGCATGTCGATCTGGTGAGATTTTTGGGGCTAAATGGCAGGAAATTGATTTTAAGAATAAGGTTTGGATTATTCCTAAAGAACGGATGAAAGCAGAAAAGGAACATCGCGTACCTTTGTCTGAAGAAGCCATTACGTTGCTTGAATCAATCAAAAATCATACTCAAGCACAAGATTTCATTTTCCCTGCCCCACGTTCTGGAGAAATGCTTTCTGATATGTCATTAACCACATTGATCAAACGGATGCATGAGCAGAAGCTTAAAGAAGATGGCTTAGGCTATATTGATCCAAAACAAAATCGTGTGGTTACAACACACGGTTTCCGTTCTACATTCCGTGATTGGTCAGCCGATAAAACGGATTATTCACGGGAAGTTTGTGAGCATGTGTTAGCACATAAATTGCCAGATAAAGTTGAAGCTTCTTATCTACGTGGAAATTATCTAGGAAAGCGTAAAGGTTTAATGGCTGATTGGGCAGAGTATTGCTCTACGCTTACACAATGACGTAATACATAGACCTTGTATTTAACCCAACCAAATAATAATCTTATTCTTTAATATTTATCATTGAGCCAACATGTCAATACAAACTATAAGCAGTACCATAACAAGATTAAATAAGGAGTTAGCAGATATTACCCATCGAATGAGCTTAGAACAGAAAAAGGGAGCTGATATAATTTCTAAAATTTTACAAATTCAAAATTCTATCGGGAAGACAACTAGCCCTTCTACATTAAAAACAAAGTTAACAGAAATTAGTCGGAAAGAACAAGAAAACGCTCGAATACAATCAAAACTTTCAGACTTGCAAAAGAAGAAAACTGATATTGACAATAAGCTACTGAAAGAAAAACAGAACCTTATAAAAGAAGAAATACTGGAAAGAAAAAAATTAGAGGCTCTGACTAAAAAACATCAGAAAGACGAAATTGAACATCAAAAGAAACTGAAACGTGAAATTGATGCTATTAAGGCTTCTACCCAATACATTACTGATGTTTCAATACCATCTTACAACAATACAATACCTGAGATTGAACCAGAATATGATTTGTTTATTTCACACGCTTCAGAAGATAAAGAAGATTTTGTCAGACCACTTGCAGAGACATTACAGCAACTTGGAGTAAAAGTTTGGTACGACGAATTCACGTTAAAAGTTGGGGATAGTTTGCGTCGTAAAATTGATAGTGGTCTCCGAAACTCTAAATACGGTACCGTTGTTCTTTCAACTGACTTTATAAAAAAAGACTGGACCAACTATGAACTTGATGGCTTAGTAGCCCGTGAAATGAATGGTCACAAAATGATTCTACCGATTTGGCACAGAATTACTAAAAATGATGTTTTAGATTATAGTCCGAATTTAGCTGATAAAGTCGCCTTAAATACTTCTGTAAATAGTATTGAGGAAATTGCCCATCAATTAGCTGATGTCATCTTAAATCGATAAGCACCTTCTAAGAGTTAAAATTTTGACTGAGATTTACAAAGAACCTAATTCTCAGTCAACTTTTGCACACCCTGCAATTTAAACAATTTTTTTGATAAGTAGTACTAAACTCACAAATATTGAAGTGTGCTGAAACAATATATAACCAAATAATTTATATAAAATCATAAACTTAAAAAACAACTGCTCTTTAGTCATTTCCGCACTTTAATATTTCTTCTGATATAAGAAATCACTTCTTTGTATTTGCCCTTTAATTTTTTATATGTAATATATTAAACAAATAAGTTGAGTATATTACATGAAAATATCCTTACTCATATCCTCATTGCCTACGCAGAACACAACCACTCGTATGAGAGTCTGGCGATCTCTCAAAGCAAGTGGCGCAGCAATTCTAAGAGATGGGGTCTACTTACTCCCTATTTCGCATAGTGAAAAGTTTGACCCTATTGCTAATGATGTTATTTCAGAACAAGGAACTGCTTATGTGTTTCATGCTGAGCAACCCTTAAATCTTGAACTTGCTCCTTTCTTCAATCGAAAAGAAGAATACGACACTCTCTATAAACAACTTTCTGAGTTAAGAGATCGACAGACTAAAGATGAAAAGAAAGAGCTACTCAAGCAAGTTCGTAAACTGAGAAAAAGTATCGATGCGCTTGTAGAAATTGACTTCTACCCCGATGAGACTCAAGCACAGGTTTTAAATGAGCTATCTTCATTAGAACTTTCAATTGCACGTCTTGGTGAAGTGAATGAGCCTCAAGCGATACAAGCTCATATTCAACTTCTAGATAAAGCTAGTTATCAAAACAGAATTTGGGCAACACGTAAAAGACCTTGGATTGATCGTCTAGCCTCTGCATGGCTAATAAAGACATTTATTGATACCTCACCAACATTCATTTGGTTAGAAATGCCAAGTGACTGCCCAGAAGCAGCATTAGGATTCGATTTTGATGGTGCAACTTTCAGTCATGTCAATCATTGGGTGACCTTCGAAGTTCTTTTACATAGTTTTAATTTAGAAACACCTGCATTAAAGAAAATTGCTGAAATTGTTCATTACTTAGATGTCGGTGGAATTGAGCCTCCCGAAGCAATCGGTATTGAAAAGGTTATTCAAGGAATTAGAAGCCAGATAAGTGACGATGACCACCTATTTGCCTTATCAAATCACATTTTCGATGGCTTATATGCCAACCTATAAAGAGAATAATCATGGAACAAGAACAAGCCGCTGTACATGAAGAACCAGCACAGCCAGTTCATTTTTGGCAAGCTTTCTTATTTTGGCTTAAATTGGGGTTTATTAGTTTTGGTGGACCAGCGGGGCAAATCGCTGTTATGCACCAAGAACTCGTTGAACAAAAACGTTGGATTTCTGAAAAGCGTTTTTTACATGCTCTCAACTACTGCATGTTACTGCCTGGGCCTGAAGCACAACAATTAGCAACCTATATCGGTTGGTTGATGCATAGAACCGTTGGTGGATTAGTTGCAGGAATCCTTTTTGTATTACCCTCTCTATTTATCCTGATTGGTCTGTCATGGGTCTATGTAAAATTTGGTGATGTTCCTATTATTGCAGGTCTTTTTTATGGGATTAAACCAGCTGTTGTTGCTATCGTTTTTCATGCGACATATCGGATTGGTAGCCGATCGTTGAAAAATAAGTTTTTATGGGCAATCGCTGCGCTTGCATTCATCTCTATATTTTTCTTTAACTTGCCATTCCCCTTAATCGTTCTAACGGCTGCGATCATTGGATATTTAGCAAGTAAAAAATATCCAAGCGTTTTTACAGGCGGAGGTTCACATCAGCAAGGTAAAAAAGATTATGGTCCCGCATTAATTGATGATGATACACCTACCCCAGAACATGCCATATTTAGTTGGAAACATTTAGCTAAGATACTTTTGATTGGAGCAATCCTATGGCTTGCCCCAATTTTCAGTTTGGTTTTAACGCTTGGTTGGGATCATGCTTATACTCAAATGGCTTGGTTCTTTACAAAAGCTGCTTTGCTCACATTTGGTGGTGCTTATGCAGTATTACCTTATGTTTATCAAGGTGCTGTTAATTTTTATGGTTGGTTGAGTCCAACACAAATGATCGATGGTTTAGCCCTTGGAGAAAGCACCCCAGGTCCTCTGATCATGGTTGTTGCGTTTGTAGGATTCTTAGGTGGCTTTAATCATGCTCTGTTAGGCAATGATCATCTGTTCTTGGCAGGTGCGTTGGGTGCTGTGATTGTGACTTGGTTTACTTTCCTGTTTTCTTTCATTTTTATTCTAGCTGGTGCTCCAGTGATTGAATCAACCCACAATGAATTAAAATTTACTGCACCTTTGACGGCAATCACTGCCGCTGTTGTTGGTGTAATTTTAAATCTTGCACTTTTCTTCAGTTACCACGTTTTATGGCCAAATGGATTCGATCATCCATTCAACTATGAAGCAATGGTTATTGCGATTGCAGCATTCATCGCCTTGTTCCATTTTGAAGTCAAAGTCATGTATGTCATTTTAGCTTCGGCATTCTGTGGTTTGATTTTGTACATTGGTGCGTAAACTTATAATTTTTAATAAAAAAGGAAGCTTAGCTTCCTTTTTTTATACCATTAGTGGCAGTGACGATCCCCTGTTTTACTATTCGTGTGGCATCCTGAAGAATCAGTACCACCTGAATGAGCAAAAGCATTTGTTACCGCAAGCCCCATTAAACATACCAAGATTAGTTTTTTCATATTGTTTCCCTTTTTATTGAACGATAAAACAAGTTTGAAATTGTACAACAAACAAACGATTTACTTCTAAGCCATTAGTCGAAAAGAATTATTTAGGCCATTTTTGATGATGGTCATCAATCACATACTCATGCACATGTACACCATTAATTTGATGCTGAATCACATGTTCGTGGTCTGCGGGTAAATCATCATGGCTATGTGCTAGAAAATCTTCATCTTTAGTTGTCCATAAGCATAATGCAAGAATGAGAGCAATAATCGCAATAACAGCCATCGGAATAAAAGTCTGTAATGTGCCTATATTCGTACTCAACCATCCAACCAATGGATAAGTGATCAGCCAACAAGCATGAGAGAAAGCAAATTGGGCGGCAAACAATGATGTTCTATTCTCACTTGATGCAGACTTACGAATCAAGCGACCTGTAGGTGTTTGTGAAACTGAATATCCAATACCAAGGACAAACCAAAGTGCTAACAAACCATTATAAGATGCAATCAAAGAACCACTGAATAGTCCAATGACAAGAATTGTTGTTCCCGTCAACATGACTGATCTATCAGGAAATTTATCCAATATCTTTGGTAAAACAAAAGCAGATAACATTGACCCAAGTCCAAAAAGACCAAATGCCCATGTCGTTGCATTTTCGGTAAGTTTAAATGTCGATTGAACCAATACAACAGTATTTACAATCACAACAGCACTCGCCGAAGCAATAGCTAAATTTAAAGCAAGCAACGCCTTAAGTCTCGGCGTATTAAAATAAATTTTAGCTCCCTGCTTTATACGGCTATAAACACCTCTAAACTCAGGCACTTTGGCGACTGGTAATTTTGCACTTACCACAAACAAAGCAGAACCGATAAAACCTAATACTGTTCCTAAAAACAGATTATGGTAGCTCATGACAGTGAGTAAGAAACCTGCCAACATTGGGCTGATAATGTTTTCTAAATCATAGGCTAGTCGAGACAATGACAAAGCATTGGTATAGTCTTTTTCTTCAGGCAGAACATCTGGAATCATTGCCTGAAATGTTGGCGTAAATGCAGCAGATGCAGATTGCAGAATAAAAATGAGAATATAGATTTGCCAGATTTGTGTCACAAATGGTAGGCACAAAGCTGTTAATGCTCGGATAATATCTAATCCAACCAATACCTGTTTTCTTGGTAAGCGCTCTGCAAATGCTGATGCTATAGGTGCTACACCGATATAAGCAATCATCTTAATTGCCAAAGCAATACCAAGAACTTGAGCAGCTTCTCCCTTGGCAATATCGTATGCCTGTAAAGCTAGGGCGATCGTGATTAACCCTGTTCCAATGAGTGCAATCACTTGGGCCAAGAACAAATGCCGATATGTGGTATTTTTTAGTACTTCTAGCATTTTATGGATTCCTTTTTAGAATCTGACATCTATAACGATTAAATCTCCTTGGAAGACTATTCCAAGGAGATTGATTAAAGCTTAAAAGACTTTCTTCATTTCACTAAACTGTCCTTCTACAAGTAGAGTTACAGTCACTGGATTTTCTGTACGGTTACGCCAGAACCAACCATGTTTACCATCAAAAGCTGCTTTTAAGACACCTTGTTGAGTTGTCTCATTCTTGCCTTTTCCATAGCCATGATAGAACCCTTTAGGGGCATTTACGGGATCACCATGAGTATCATAGTTAAGACCACCTCCTACAGCTTTCCAATCAAAGTTGACACTTGCACTTTGTGGCATTGTTAGTTTTACCTCTGTTGCCTGCCCAGGTTTTAACTCAATACTAATGCTCTCTTTATTAATCGCAGGCATGGTCATCTGAACAGTATCAATTGCCGTTTGAGTCGGAGTTTCTACTGACATTTCTTCAGCACTATTCACTACCTGTTGAGCATTGAGACCATTCACTGATTCTTGAGCGAGTGATTGTTTGATTTCACCCATTTTCGTTAAGCCAAGCACTTTACCTATACCCGTCGGATCAATCGCATACTCCGCAGGCATGACACAGGTAACCAACACGACCACAGCACTAACGGCAGCTATCGCTGTTGATTTAATTAACTTTCTTGATGAAGGTAATTCGATATCTTTTGGAATTTCAGCGTTATACATAATTTAGATCCTTATTGAGTAATGAAGCCAGTAAGTTGATAGCCAACAAGTAAAAAACCGAGGAACATGAGGAAGACATTGCTTTGATAGGCTGTTTTAAAGAAATACGATGTCTTTCTCCAAAACGTCATCAATAACATGATGATGCACAGAGCCATAAACTGACCTAATTCAACCCCAATATTGAATGAGATTAAATTTGCCAACAGTCCATCACTCGGAACTTCATACTCCTGAATTTTTACTGCGAGTCCAAAACCATGAATCAGACCAAAAATTAAAGTCGCTACTTTCGTGTTTGGTTGAAAACCAAACCAACGCTGATAAGCCCCCAAGTTATCAAGAGCCTTATAAACAATTGAAAAACCAATGATTGCATCAATGATGTAAGCATTTATCGAGATATTGTAATAAACACCCACGAGCATGGTAATCGAATGCCCAAGTGCAAATAGGCTGACGTACAAGCCGATATCTTTCATTCGATATAAAAAGAAGATAATGCCAACAAGAAATAATAAATGGTCATATCCAGTGACCATATGCTTAGCACCCAAATAGATGAATGGAATCACATGAACGCCATAAATTTCTTGAATGTAGCCCTTATCACCTTCTGCTACACCATGAGCAAAAAGTGTAGGACTTGCCAATGTAATGAATAAAGTAAGTAATCGCTTTATGTAAGCACTTAATTTCACAATGTGTGAATCAATAATTTGCATGTATATCAAACTCCAAAATTTAAAATGAATTGAAAATCCATTCACTTTTTGGGCGGTTTAAAAATACGGCTTATCATCAAAAAAACATATTCTTTACACCAATCTAGAATCGATATCCCCTTTAATAGATGAGCTAAAGCAATCGATTTAAGTACGTCATAACCAACAAAATGTTCATAGTAGTTATCCTGATGACCATGTGAATGTTGTTGGCTGACCTCATGATGATGAGAATGAATTGCGTCAATTGAAACGTGTCTCTGAAATTCATTTTCAGTTACATGCTCATTAAAGTGCAAACATAAAGCGAGACTGATCATGCAGACTAGCCACATCATCACAAATTTGCTTTGTTTATCTCGCAATATATTTGTCATTAAAGATGCCCCTAAACAACCTGTTCAGTAGCATCGTTTGATTTTCTTGACCAACCTTGGTTAAACCACACATATAAGGTCGGCAAAATAATCAAAGTCAGTAAGGTTGATGAAATAATCCCACCAATAACGACAGTTGCAATTGGACGTTGAACTTCAGAACCAATACCTACGTTTAAAGCCATTGGGATAAAGCCTAGAGAAGCCACTAAGGCTGTAATCAACACAGGGCGAAGTCGTTCCATTGCACCATGTCTCACCGCATCAATGACACTTTCCCCTTGCACTCGAAGCCTTTGAATGGCAGAAACAAGAACTAAGCCATTCAGCACAGCCACACCTGACAATGCGATAAAGCCGACGGCAGCAGAAATTGAGAATGGAATATCCCGTAAAGCTAAAGCGATCACACCACCTGTTAATGCAAATGGTACGCCTGTGAATACCAAGACACTGTTTCTAACATTACCTAAAGCCATGTAGATCATGGCAAAGATCAGAATTAAAGCAATTGGAACAACAACCATGAGTCGATTCGATGCAGACTCCATTTGTTCAAATGTACCCCCCCAAGTCAGCCAGTAGCCTTCTGGTAATTTAAAATCTGCATTCAGCTTAGATTGTGCTTCTGCAATGTAACTACCAATATCTGTACCACGGACATTTGCTGTGATGACGATACGACGCTTACCATTCTCACGAGAAATTTGGTTTGGTCCTTGAACATTTTTTAACTCGATCAATTCTGATAAAAGTACACTTGAACCATCAGGCAGATTCACAGGAACTTGATAGAGTTTTTCTAAGTCTGTGACAGAGTTTTGATCCATTCGAACAACAATATCGAACTTTCGATCACCTTCAAATACCTTACCTGCTGTCTCACCAGTGATGAGGCTAGAAACCTGTTGCTGTACATCCTCAGCATCAAGCCCATAGTTGGCAATCATGTCTTTTTTCAGCTCGACAGATACCATGGGTAAACCCGTCATCTGTTCAACTTTCAAGTCAGCAGTACCATTCACTCCCTCTAAAATTTTAGCGGCAGCGTTTGCTGATTCAAGTAGTTGACCTAGATCATCACCATATATTTTCACAGCAACATCGGTACGGACACCTGAAATAAGTTCGTTAAAGCGCATTTGAATCGGCTGAGTGAACTCGTAATTATTTCCATAAACACCTTTAGCTACTCGTTCAATATCTGCAACGACTTCCGCTTTTGGTTTCTTTGGATTTGGCCACTCGCTACGTGGCTTCAACATGACAAAGTTATCAGCCACATTGGGTGGAACTGGGTCAGTGGCGATTTCTGCTGTTCCAACTTTGGCAAACATGGTCTGAACTTCAGAAATTTTCACAATTTCTTTTTCAAGCGTGTATTGCATTTCAACGGCTTGAGTTAATGAAGTACCTGGGATACGCAAAGCATGTAATGCCACATCCCCCTCATCTAAAGAAGGTATAAATTCTGAACCTAAACGAGTTGAAAGACTTGCACTGAATATAAAGAATATTGAGACAAAGGCGATCAGTAAATATCTGTGATTTAAAGACCAATCTAAAATTGGGCTATACAATTTCTTAATAAAATGAACAATCTTTGACTCTTCTTCTTTAATTTCACCTGTAGTAACTAATGCCACCATTGCAGGGACAAACGTAATTGACAGAATCATTGCACCAACTAAAGCCATAACTACCGTTGCAGCCATTGGTGTAAACATCTTGCCTTCAACACCAGTCAAAGTCATCACAGGCAGATAAACCAAAATAATGATCAATTGACCATAAAGAATCGCTTTTCGAGATTCCTTTGTTGCTTCAAACACAGTCGTAAAACGTTCTTTTTGAGTCAGAATACGTCCTAACTCTTTTTGCTTCATGGCTAATTTAGCGAGAGATGCCTCGACAATAACCACCGCACCATCAACAATAATTCCGAAATCGAGTGCACCTAAACTCATTAAATTGGCACTGATCTTTTGGTTAACCATGCCTGTAATTGTCATCAACATGGATAATGGAATCACCATCGCCGTAATCAAGGCTGCTCGGAAATGTCCAAGAAAAAGAAAAAGTACCACAATGACCAGAATTGCACCTTCAAGTAAATTCTTCTTCACTGTCTGAATCGTTGCATCAACTAAAGTTGTTCGGTTGTAGACTGCTTTCGCTTCAACACCTTCAGGTAGCGACTTTTGAACCTGTTGTAGCTTTTGATCTACAGCATGAGCAACATTTCGAGAGTTTTCGCCAATAAGCATGAACGCTGTACCCAGTACAATTTCTTGCCCATCTTTGGTCGCAGCACCTGTCCGTAATTCATGACCAATCGATATTTTTGCAACGTCTTTCAATCTGAGGATATAACCATTGCTCGTCGTGATCGGAATATTTTGGATTTGTTCAATCGAGTTAATTTGAGAATCAGAACGGATTAAATACTGCTCACCATTTTTCTCAATGTACCCTGAACCTTTGTTCATGCTGTTCTTAGAGATCGCCTCTAAAATAGCTTTCTGATCCAGCCCTATACTACGCAAATAAGCATAATCAGGTTGAACAACAAATTGTTTTAGATAGCCACCAATAGTATTGATTTCATTCACACCCTCTACATTTCGAAGCTGAGGTTTAATGACCCAATCTTGCAAGGTTCTTAATTCAGTGGGTGAAAGTGGGTTTAGACTATTCTTGGCATTCTCAACTGTATACATGAAGATCTCGCCAAGCCCTGTAGAAACAGGTCCCATTGAAGTCGATATGCCGCTTGGTAGTGTTGGTGTCACGCCTTGCAATTTTTCATTGACAATTTGACGGGCAAAATAGATGTCCGTCCCCTCCTTGAATATCGCCGTGACCTGAGATAAACCGTATCTCGACACAGAACGTGTATATTCAAGATTAGGGATACCTGCCAAAGCTGTTTCAATCGGGTAAGTGACTTGTGACTCCATCTCCATAGGAGACAAGCCTTGTGCTTCACTGTTGATTTGGACTTGTACATTTGTGATATCAGGAACAGCATCAATAGGTAGTTTAAAATAGTTATAAACACCCAATGCAGCTACGAATAGGAAGACGATCAGTACAAGCCAACGATTCTTAATCGAAAGCTTAACAATTTGGTCAAACATAGTACTACCCCTTAATGATCATGAGTAGCGCCAGATTTACCTAGCTCTGCTTTTAATAAATAAGAATTGCCTGCCGCATAAACCTGACCTGCTTTTAAGCCTGACTTAACTTCAACAAACCCGTTATATTTTTCACCCAACTCTAATGGACGTGCTTCAAAATCATTGCCTACACGAATGAACACCACATCCCAATCACGGAAGTTTTGTAAAGCATCTTCACGAACCACCATAGGCTTCAAGCTTTGATTTTCAAAAATATGTGCGGTGATCAATTGACCTGAACGCCATTTAAATTGGTTGGCAATTTCAACAAAGACTTGAGCAGTACGTGTTTTTGGATCAATGATATCACTGATGTATTTGATCGTCCCCAATGCTTCTTCTGTGCCTGATTGAATTTGAGGTTTTACAGTCACCTTAGCATTCGGGTTAATTGTATTCAGCTTATCCGCAGGAACATTGACTACTGCAAGTAACTGAGATGTATTGGCAATTTTAAATATTGGCGAAGCTGGTGTGACATTTGATCCAACTGCCCCTAGCACTTGTAAGACTGTGCCAGACATCGCAGCCCGAACTTCAATTGTACCGTTGCCTGAACCACCATAAGAGCTGATTAAATTGTTCAGTTCATTGGCACGAATCTGAGCATTATCAAATTCACGCTTTGCATTAATGTAGTCAATTTCAGGCGATACTCGTTTTTGAAATAACGTTCGCTCTTGCTCCATCTTTTTACGTGCAAATTGCAAATTATCTACTGCAATAGAACGCTCAGCATTTAAGCGGATCAAGTCTTGGCTTTGTACTGTAGCTAATAAATCACCTTGACTTACTTTATCGCCAATCGTGCGATATGTTTTGATGAGTGTTCCACTTGCTTTCGGTGTGATAAAACTTTCAAAATTATCAGGGAACTTCAATTCTCCCTTTAACTCTAAAGCATTTTCAAACATCATGGATTCAACTTTTAGGAGCTCTAAACCACTGCTCTTGATACTACTGTCCAACATGGTGACACGACCTTCTTTGGTGTCCCATTTCCACGTATGTTTTTTACCTTGATAATCAACGTTGACAATCATTAAAAATGAATGTGGTTCATAGACAATTTCATTACCGATCAAGTAATCACTCTCTGGTTTAAATTGAATATTTTGCTCTGCATCCAAACGTTTGATGTAGACATTTGCCGTTAATGCTTCAGGTTTAAGCGGTTTATCTTTGAAATACCCATAAACACGGAGATGTGGTTCTACGCCCTGCTCAAAGATTTTCACTTCCGCTGAGAAATCGCCATCACGATATAAACGTCCACCATGAGGTCCTTTCTCGTCACCTGCTACTGCAACTTTTACTTCTGTTGCTTCCCCATGTGCTGAAGAAGACTGAGTCTTTTGACCTGTCTTGTACCATGCCACAGCACATAACACGACAAGCAAGGCAATAATGCCCGTAGCCATTAAAGTATTGGTTGGTTTATTCATATTCTTGCCCTTATTCTTGATCTAAATGAGTAATGTAGTTGCGCTCGACTTCTGCAATTTCTGTCTGCAAAGCCAACCACAAATCGAATCGAGCAAGATGTTTGTCTAACCAAATTTGCTTAATGCTATTGAACTCAAGTAACGAGTTTTTCCCTGCTTGGTATCCCATCTCTGCAATGCGAAGACTTTCATTGGTTGCGGGCAAAACGGTTTGATCATATTGGTGGATCACATCGATTAAGTTAGAAACCTCAATGGACTTGTTTTCCAGTTCAATTTTAGAATTACGGCTAACCCATACAGACTGCGTTTCAGCTTTCATCTGTTCCGCTTGGGCAATCGCAATATTGCCTTTATTTCGGTTGAAGATATTGAGTGGTATTGAGGTTGAAACTTGGAATACCTTGTCATTGGTTTCTTGATAGTTTTTGACCCCAACACCCAAAGTGATATCAGGTATTGCTTCTTTACGAGCGAGTTCAAATTGTGTCTTTTTCAATTTTGAACTCAGAAACGCTTCTTGCTCAGCCAAACTAATTTTGTCTGTGAAATTAAAACTTAGAGGAACTTCTAAAGCGTTACTTGGTAGATTCGATGTGAACTTAGAGCACAGATTCTTCTGAAACTGCCCCTTTTTCACTTCATTTTGATAACGTAGTTTTGATTCAGATGAAAGTGCTGCACTGAGCTGAGCATCCGAAGGAATGACTCGCCCAAACTTGAGCCTTTCCGAAAGAACATTGGCTTGTCTTGCATTAAACTTGCTTTCTGTTGAATAAACTTCAGCACGTTGAGTTGCCACATACCAGTTCGCCATACAGATTCTTAAATCTGCTTTGAGTTCAGCCTGACGCTTTGCTATTTCGAACTGATTACGATCACCTTGAAAACTCGCAATTTGCTTTCTCAAGGAGAGTTTATTACTAAGAGGAATCTCTTGTGACAACCCTAACAAGGTTGTTGAGCCATCCAAACCCTTCAATTTGGAATTACCAAGATTATCCAACTCCACATTGAAAGTAGGATTATTTAATCTGCCAGCAAACTTTTGGTTGATTTCATAAGCTTGCTCGGACTGCTGTAGGCTATTGAGTACAGCATCACTTGCGATAACCTGCTTTTGTAGTTCAGCATAATTCGTTTCCGCAAATGCGTTTGCTGCCGTTACTACAAAACCACAGCTAAGGAATAGCTGATAAATTTTAGACATGACTTTACCTATACAAAAAAATGAATAATTATTTTTTGTATATAAAAATCAATTTCTTAGAACAATAAGAGCTTTTGTATAGGTATAAGAATTACGTAAAATAAATATTCTTTTTCTAAAGTCAAATACCCGAATCTGATGTTCAGATAACTTTAGGAACAGAAAAATAAGAGCAGTGATAAAACTTAGAATAAACACAGGGTCTATGCTTAGATCACTATCAGAAGAAATAGGCTTCACCGAGTGATGGTAGATTGGCTCATCAAAATTCTTCCAAGTGTGTGTTTCTACATCATGATCAGTCATACTTGTAAAAGAATCACCTGAGTGCTGCAAAGACCAATGACTTGATGCATCATCTTCCACAACAATACTTAATTCATGTTGGTGTTCAATATTTTCAAGTAAAACAGGTGCCCACGCATGAACTCCCGTAATTGTTATCGTAAACAAAAACAGGATAAATGCGAGTATAAGCTTAGACAACCTACTTGAACGCATGACGATGGACATACTTCTGATTTGCTAACAAAATACTAAAAAGCGTTATTAAAGTAAATCCATCTCTCAGATATTCTAGAAGTGAATATCTTCTTATCTACAGACCAAAATCTGCAAAAAAAGAGTACGAGTACTCTTTTCTAATTAAATTCATTTCAATTCAAAGCCTGCACCGACTGCTGCAACCCTTTCTGAATATCCTGAACATGAGTGAGATCATAAGATTGTTGATGCTGCTCTGGCTTCGTTTCATCCGTATAAAACTCCTCAACAATATCCAAGCCCTCTTCACCACCCACCTCAAAACTGGCATTGCCATAGCCCTGCCGTGCCACATGATCTAAAGCTTCCTGATAAAACCCTGCTGCCTTACTTTGCTCATCTATCTGTTTGGCTGAGCTAATTGCATCTTTCAGGTTTATGCCATCCCTTAAGGTTAAATCCACGTAGTAGATCGGCGTGCGATAGCTTTGCGTGGTGCTCTTGCCTCGTAAAGTGAGTTGCAATGGCAGGCACGAAAGCAAATCACCCGATGCGGCATGGTAATAACGCAACCGTGCCGCCAAAGTGCGGATACTGTTAAAGCCTGTGGTTCTAAAGATGAATGTGCCAAACTCATCCGATTCATCCAGATTGACGTAAAGTCGTCCGTAGGGCTTGCACAATCCACCTTGTGCCAATGGGCATAAATCTGGAGATGGACATGGATGTTGCTCAATCCCATGTTGTCCAAGTCGCTGACAGCTTTCACCGTTGCCTGAGCAAATTAAACGTCCAGTTTGGCGGTCAAATAGGCTGTACTCTGCTCTTAAGTTGAGATCAGGATCATTGAAGATCATCCGTACAGGTATGGTTCTGAGTTTTTGGTTTTGTGCTTTAGCTCGTAGTTGTTCATCCAGTGGATGCTTGACCCATCCATCTTTTCCTTGAATTTGACTGGTAATGGTAAATTGGTCATCCTTTTCAGGGAGTCGTTTACCATTCTTTTCGATGATCTTTCCGATACTGATACGACCTAAAACTGGTGGTGTAATTGCTAAACCTTTAATCATGATCATTTCCTTTAAATAAAAATTGGGCATAAAAAATCCCACACCTTTTGAGGTATGGGATCAGTTGGTTTAGTTGAATTTGGGATATGCGTAGCTGTCTTATCCACCATTCGGATAAATCTGAAAGCGTCGTGTTCCTGCTTTGGTTTGCGGAAACTGCTGTAGGTATTCAGGATGCTGTTTCAATAAGGACTTACTGTCTAGGCTGATCGAGTCCTGCGATTTCTTCCATGTGACAGAGCCACCTGTAAATACCGCTCGCTCTGCTTCTTTCATCAGTATTTGCAGTTGATGTTTGAGTTCATCAAAATACTGTTGATGCTGCTCAACCTTATGTCGCTCCTCAAGCAATTGGTTAAACAGATAGTTGGCTTGTTCATTTTGGGTCAAGTCTTCCACCAATAGTGGAATCTGCTCTGGGTAGAGTTGTTGCAAGGCTTTGGCTGCTGAATCTGACGCATCTACACTCGGTGGAATATCTGATTCCACACATTGCCAGAAGTGACGTTCCGCATTAATGATGTGCTGGATCACGGTTTCGTTGCGTGTCACTTTATAGATTTTGGTTTCATGTCCACAGATCAAGGCACAGATATGCGCTGCCTGTTTGCCTGTCACGGCTAATTGATGCTGAACTTGGCAGAGGACATACAGTGGTACACCATCTCTCCATAGTTTTGAGCCATATTCTCCAACGGTTTTACATTCCAAAATCTGCACTTCGCCATTGCCTACCACGGCATAATCCAAATTGGCGAGCATAAAATACTTGTCTTCATCAGGATGTTGCAGCACCGCATTGACTCGACGTACTTTATGGTTGGTATGCATGCTGTAGTATTCTGCCACCAACGGCTCAAGCTGTTTACCCCAGTACAAAGGCGCATAGCCTGCACTTTCATCTTCAATGTTTTGTTGCATCCGTCCTGTCTTAATCATCCATAGTTCGAGCATCGACATATACGGATTCAATCCACATGCAGTTGCTGCATCACTACTGCCAATGCCCTGTTTGCGAACTTCAAGCCATTGTTGGTAATTGAGCTGTTTAGTATTGGCAAGACGTTTGGCTACAGGGGCTTTGGTTTTTCGTGGCTGTTTGTTCGGTCGGTCACGTTTGCTTCGAGTTCCCACCTCAACTTGCTGAGTCGGTGAGTTTTGGGTGGGTGGATTCAGGTTTGGTGAATAAGGTTGTAAAGGTGGATGATTTAAACTGTTTTGAATTTGAGTATGGCTATGCATATTGAATATTCCTGTATGAGTAGAATCGTAAAAGCTAAATTTCGGGCATAAAAAAAGCCACATCTGGAGAATGTGGCGAAAGGTGTTGCTGTGCTTGTACGGCTTGCTTTACCGTATGCTTAGGCTAAATAAATGGGCTTAAATAAAACTGAATGAATGGTATAGTTTTCTTAACCCACCATTCGAAGTGCCTGTTCCAAACCGCGTTGTTTAATCGCTGCCCCTGCGCCAAACCAAGCAGAATCAAGGCGGTGATCGGTACTCATGGCGCGGCGTTCATGGTCGGTGAACTCGGTAATCGCGCACAATAATCCATAAGCGGTATCCTTAGCTGAACTCAGTTCTGCCCCACGCCCATGTCCGTTAAACATGGTCATGACTTTCGACATGGCACGTCCGTTTGGTTCGGTTTTATTGTCTGCTTTGGATGGGTTTATTTGAGTCGCTGTTGCAGCATTACGGTAAAACTGGATAATACTTTCATCCTGTTCAGCCATACTCAGACTGGTATTGTTAAACACCGCATCAAAATAAGCTGCTGCTTCCTGTTGGGTGACTTTACGTTGGCTCAGTTGTTTCATTTCATACATGTGTTCATCCCATGCGCGAACTGAAATACCCAGTTGCTGTTTGACTTTCTCGGCATCAAACTTAGTGCTGTGTGGGACTTTCACCACACCTGCACTGGTGTGCTGTCCTTTGAGGGCAATGGCTAAAGTGTTGTTACAGACCACTCGAATACTGGTGAATTGTGCAGTAGTGGCGAGTGTACCATCACAAGCAGTTGCCAATAAAATGTAGCCATTGCTGACATCCTTGCCTTTTAAGGCTGAGCTTTGTCCTGTCCGTGCCAATGCCCAGAATTTCTTGCCACCTTTCAGCACCCCTGCTGTTTCCAGTTCAAAGCCTGATTGTTCGGTCAGGTCTTTATAGAAGTGTAGGATTTCCATCGGTTGCACTTCCTGAAAGCGTTGGCTGACCACCGATAACGGTGCATGAGTATCAGAACGGTAAAGTACACGCTGTTCTTCAAAAGGCATGATGATGCTTTGTCCCTTTTCATTCTGAGCCATGTAACTGACATCCGAGGATTCGATGCGCCAATCCATTCCTGCTTGTTGTGCCCAGACCTCGATGGGTTGGTTTGGGGTAAGTTCATTGCCTAAACCATGCCAAGGGGTTTGTCCTACAAATGCCATTGTTTCAACTAAATGTGCCATAAGAATAATTCCTGTATTAATTTTAAAATGGGTAAAGCGTTAGATTTAAATTTTGCTGAATACTCAATTGCGTAAATTTGGGCTAAAGCTGCGGTCACAGTGATTGCAGTAATACTGTCTGCAATAGATTGGTTGTAGTGGTTGTTGCTGTTCATCTTCAGTGATCAACATCCAGATACCTCCGATCAGCACCCCAACGATTGCACCTGCAATCGGAGGAATGTTTAGACTTTTAGAAACACTCACTCCTAATGTGGCAAGTGCCATCGGTGACATCACACTGTTAGAAATTGGATTGTTAGTTGAGGTGCTGGGTAAATGTTGGGGTGATTGCAGTTGTACCGTCTCTCTGGACTGGCAATAAGGACATGGCAAACTCATTGTGGTATTTCCTGTAAATGAATAAAAAAGCCTGCTGGGAAAGCAGGCAAAATGATTGCTGTGTATGTGAAACGTTTATTTGATGCTGTCTCGAATGGAGAGGCATCGTTCTCATTTAGATGCTATGTATTTGTATTTTTTTAGAATGCGTTTTTATCATCATTTTTTAGTGATTTTTGAATACTCGGTCTACAGATCAATTGACCTGTTTTTTATCAACGATTATGATGCTAGGGCTGACCTACATCGTCAGTCGGTTTTGACAGACCGTTTACAAAAGGCGCACAACAAACGCGATATGGGTTTTTGTGCGTTCTCTTAAGTCACGCCTTTATGGTGAGGCTAGGAGGGGCACGCTTGCGTGCGCTGATTTCCTTTTGTATCAGTCTGTCAACCCTTCTAGTCTTGCCACCATTATTTGACAGTAATTTGGTAAGACTACTTCTCATTACAAAAGGAATAGTCAACCATGACGCAATTTACTGTGCTTTATTCCCCTGCACTTTCCCCGCCTCTTCGACATTTTATTCCGATTCATTTATCGCACGCTTTCGCTACGTCCTGATTGATTCAAGGCATCAATTAACTGTTGCATCCATTTTGGTCAGTGGTGTTTTGTGCTGGATAAAAATCATGGAGCGTACTGTACGGCTTATTCGGATTGTCCTTATTGTGCTCAGTAACAGCATAGCTAGGGTCTGTGACAGCCAAGCAAAATGTATTTGAAATTACAGTCAATTTCATAATTCATTTTTAAAAACTTTAAAAATATTGGATGGGGAAATAATAGGATGAAATACGTTTCAATTGCGCTACTCACCAGCCTTACGTTGGTCGGCTGCTCAAAACCACAACAAAATGATGTACAGAAAGAAGAACTATCTCAAAAGATTGAAAAAATTTCATTGAATGATGCTGCCTCTGCACAGGCTGTTTCTTCTCCTTTAATTATCGCTCGAAATCAAATTACACCTCCGCTCACCCAAACAGGTGAAAGCTTTCAGGAACTCATCAAAGATGAGGGATATTTTTCTTTTTATCCACCGTATAAAACCATCTCTGGATTACAGATGTTTGCTGAGAATTCGGATGTAGCGGACTATTGTGCAAACTGTGTAAACTTCCAAACTGTTCTCAATGATTTAAGAAATGTACTGGCTTTAAAAAACAATCAAGTTTTGGTGATTGGACATACAGGTCAACAATTTCCTGCATTCACATTTGCTTTAGGTGATGACTACTCCTTACGTGCCGCTCATGATACAGCCATCAATTATATAAGGTCGACGATGCAGGTCATTCCACCACTAAAAGATCAATTTGAAAGTACAGCACAATATCAACAACGTATTCAGACACTTCAAAAAGAACTGGACAGTAAAAATGCCCATCTAAATTATGACTTAAAACTTTTAGAGCTCAGTTTAAATGCCACGTCTGCACAAAGTCAGTTCATGCCGAGCAGCTATACACCGAGTGACCGACCAAAGGGTCCTATTGATAATTTTGTTTACTACGATGCTGACTCGAAACAATTACATTTTGAGAATATGAATTTCGCATCTGATCTTATTGTGAATTTCACCGCCCCATCCACGCCAGAGTTAGCACAAAATATCATTACGGCTGGTGGACAAAAGTATGTCGGTTACATTTTTAACTTCAATAACCATAAGTTGGAATTAGATAGCTTAGTCATTTATCAAGCCAACAACACTCAAGTTGATTCACTAAATGAACCGATCGCAATCCTTGAACCGAGCACCATGTCCTTTCAACGTAAACATTTCAACGGCATAGAAAATGCGCCATTAAAGAAATTTGATGTGTCGCTGAAAAAGCCAATTCCTTTTGATTTTAGCTTGAAAAACTACATGCCGATCGAAAAGGTATTCAAAAAGATCGATGAGTAATTCCCACTTTTATAAAAAGTAAAAGTTTGATTGACCAAACAATTAAATACACAGAGTTGGGCTTTCACCCAACCCTGTAGATCACAATATTCGATTAAATATAGGCATGTGTAATGAATTTTATTCCATCGATTGTTTTATCCAGTGTGTTGCTGCTGACTTTAAGCGCATGTAATTCGGGCAACGATGTACCAAAATCCAAAGATGTCCAAACTCAAACAAGTGAGAATAGCACTGCTGATACGACTGAAACTCCCCCTCAATCCGAAGATGATTTTCCACCCGTAGATAAATCCTTTTTAGAAGATGAAACATATAATGCCGAGGAAGTGACTGAACCCACTGTACAAGAACAGTTTGAAGTCCGTGTTCGTCGTGAAGAATCACAATACTCCATGACAGGCTATACCGATTTATTAAACATTATGTCTTTAAACGATGCACCAACCACCATTACAGGTGTGTTAATCAACCGTGGCAATTGTAGAAGCAAAGGTACTTATGATTACCAAAATATGCGCTATGGTTCTGTGGCAAAGGTCTATCTTGGTTGTTCGGCTGAATATGTGCGTGAAGTGACGGTTACCACCAATAGTGGTTTGACCTATACCTATAATTTTTAGAGATTTAATCACGGAAATTTACTATGGCAAAAAGGCGTTCTAATCAGAGCGCCTTGTATTTTAGAAACTTAATGAGTTGGGATGTTCCCTGTATAGCTTTGCCACAAATAGGAAATATGCTGACTCATATAGCGGTAAATCTTGAGTGGTTCATTTAGAAACTCAATCTGTTTACGCCAGTAGCTACGCATATCGTTGTCCGCAAAGTAACAGTGTTTTTCTTCAAGTAAATATTGAGCTTCTTGCTTAATCTCATACCCCTTATTTAAACAAGTCCCTTTCCATTCCTGCAAGATAAAATCGGAATATGGGGTCTCATCACCAATTACATAAATAATTGCTTGGACTGAGTAAAACCCATTCAGTGACTTAACAATACGCCATTGCACATCATACAACTTATCAGACAATACTTCCGATCGGTGTAATCTTTCCAGCCATTTACGAGTAAGTTTTGGTAATTTAACTTCAGCGTCGAATTGTAAAGGAATGGTAAAAATACAAGGCAAATCATAGAACATACAATTGATCTGCTTATGTTTGTCTAGACAGCGTTTAAACAGTGCCTTTTGAAATTTAATACTTTCATTCATAGGTTCAATAAATTTTGTATATTCCAGTGCAATCCGTCGTTTCAAGAACTTATATTTAAATTGACCATGAATACCCTCTGCATTCGCTATAAGGTAATTGATATTACCGTAATGAGAAAAACCTGCCGTATCAAGCATTGCAACCCAATAAGGGTTTAATTGGAATCCATGTAATGCCATACGATGGTAATGCAGCCACTGTAGGGAATTTAAGAATATACGATAATTCTTATCTATACACTTGGGCGCACGTTTATCCATAACTGCTAGTTTCCCATTTTCAATTTGGGCTGCATTTTGAATACTCTCTCGTAAAAATAAATGGGTATTAACATCTAGCATGAATGGGAGCATTGGTGTCTGTAATATATGTTGTACTTGAGGAGTCATTGCATAATGGGTCATTTCAAGCCTCCTTTTTTCCAGTATTTCCAACAGATTTCCCCATTTTTATTGCAACATCCTTAGCAATATTTTTACCAAAAACACGTATGAAGTAGGCTTTATCATTTCTAAGGTTTTGTTCATTTTCCTCATCCCGCTTAATCCTTTTATGCACAATGAATTGGTCTCTTTTGGTGATATAACGAATGGCTTCAATCAAATATTCGTATTTTTGTTTATCTTTGCGATGCAAGATGCCAATACCTACATCTCGATATTTGCCATTGTGGGCATCAAGATTACAATTATGGTAAGCCCCCTCAATACCAATCACCCTTTTCCAGACCTCACCAATCTGTTGTGCTAGCTTAATGTCCTGTGAGTGTTTACGACCATCGAGAAAGAAAAAACAGTGGTAGTGATAACCAGTTTTTTCGGCAAATTCCAATTTCCATAGATAACCCAATATATGTAAATTTGAAGTCCGCTTTAAATAACGAAGGCATGTGATTAAATCTGCTTTGACTTGGGCAAGTTCAGGGTTTTGTGTTTTTCCATAACGAAAATCGACACGAGCAATGACAATTCTCGAATGTTTAGCCAGTATCGTATCTACACATTCTGTAGCGACCTTTTGCTGATATTGGGAACGTTCCATTCGTTTTTTCTGTTGGTATTTGAATTCCTTTTCTTGAGTTAGCAAATACAAACGTTCAATGAATAGATTAATTAATTCTGCATAACAAATTGAAGTTATTGTTCCATCAGTATTTCTTAGCTGAACAAGATCATTGGGATAATGTAGATAAAAATCAGCATGAAAATACCCCTTTAGAGTTTCGTTATACGCTTGCATAACAATCCTATGATGCTCACAATCATAATGCTCTAGGGGATCAAACCCTTGGATGAGTATTTGCTTTAATAATTCAATGAATTTTTTATCAATAGGCTCATACCATCCATGATACAGAGTGCCTTTGATCTTACGATAAGCCTGCACATAGTTGTGTTTTAAGATTTGTTTTACTAATTCAATTTCTGAGAATATTTTCTCAGCTTCAGGATTTGATCGAATTTCATATTGGTTATATTCAGTGTTGAAATCTAATAAGTAATCCAATGCCAATGAGCTTGAATGCTGATCGTCTGCTGCATTGAAGCATTCTTCATACATTGAATTGAGTAAAGACTGTTGCTCTTCCAATGGTGCTGTAATCTGAATGGGCTGATTAGATGAATCAGTATCAGTTATTTCAGTCTGCTGATTTAGAAAGTGTTCAGGTACTTGTGTTAAGTATTCATGTGCTAAAGCAGGTGTTTGATTATTACTCATAAGATAGGATGATTGATTCATAATAATGAACTTCTCTGTACGTAATTACACCTAACAATTTGTTAATTAAGTCAATTTATATAATAATTAATGTTATTAGATATACTGATCATATAAGTAACACAAATGGTCAGGCGTAAAAATCACTGTAATCCCATGACCTCGAAATCAAGGAATTACAGTGTTATAAGGGTTAATAGGGTATGTGAGAGTTGTAAAGATATCTTGCTAATCTGGTTAGCTTTTTTTTGAATTGATCCAATCAATTATGTCCTGCTCTAACCAACCAACGGCTGATAGTCCCAATCTAATCGGACGAGGAAAAGACGAATCATATCTCTTGGATTTCGGGTTCATTTTGTCATACAGACTTGATTTACTTAAACAGACTAATTCTGTTACTCCTTTCATTCTAAGAATCTGATTTTTTTTGGTTTCTGAGGTTTGCATTGTTTACTCCGATTTAAACCTGATGTGGATGTCTTCGGATATAAATATGCTCTAGAATCCTCAGAAACATCAGCAAAACAAGATTCACAATTGTTAAGTAGCGTATTTAAATGAGTAATCCCGTCTTCGATCATGAAATTTACAGAATAGCTCACCCTGTAATGCAAAAATTAGTAAAGCAAGCTGTAAAAGCAAGAGAGTTTCAAGCAACTTTCCCAAATCTGTATAACGAGTTAATACGTATTAGGGATGTAATATTGAGGCAACTGGTCAACCTGCTAACTGAAAAATATAAAGAAAGAAAGTCACTACCTATTGAGCAAATCAAGATTGAAGTAGAGATAATTGTCTTTGGCAGACAGTTACTCAACCATGTAATGGGATATTGTCAAACAAGGCAATTAGTGGATGAAGATATATTTTTGTTAAACCATTTACTTCAACCAGATGAACTAACATCAATATTTGAAGAACTTTATTGCATATTTTGGGAAAACATCAAAAGTTATGAAGAATGGACACAATTCCCCAATTTTTCGACAAACCTCAAACGTATTTTGAACGAAAAGTATTTCTTACCTGACTTGTTACCATTCTGGGATATTAAATCTCTATTTTTGGATTATCTTAAAATTTATATTGAATATCATAATTTTAAGAATAGCAAAGATATAAAAGGCACAAATATAACTCAAGTCCCTTCATATCACGAAGTTAGGAATGCAATTAAAGGATTGAAAATTTATGGTACACCACTACAGAAGTCCACAAAATCATTTATTGGATGCTCTCCGTTAGATGCCAATTTGCCACCTTCAAAGTTCATAAATCTTCATCTAAATCTAGAAGAGGATGTTAGCAATCTGCCTGTGCTTTTAAGTAAATTTATACATGAATTTATGGCTACAAGATTAGATAATCAGAGAAATGGGACAGATGCCCAGCCTATTATTGACAATAAGGTTTCTGAAAAAATTCATAGCTTGAGCATCATTTTAGATGATTGTGCAAATTCACTTGAAGTACTCAAAAGAGCTGATGCAATTCTTACTGCGCTAATCAGCCTGATTTACTACGATAAAATTTTTGAAACAAAGATCAACAAGGGTAACATCCAGCAGTTTGAATCAGCGAATTATTCTAAATTTATGCTAAGTGAAATTCACGGCTCTGCAAACCAAACTATAATTGAGAATGCTATCAATCAAGATCGTCGCAACTCAATCAATCATACAGGCATGGATTATTTTTCCGATTTGTTCCAAACGCTTTATGAATTACTTGAAAATGATAAAGATATAAAAACCATAAAGCCTAAAAAAGCAACAATATTTATCACTTGTGGTATGAGGGACATACTTTATGAACATACATTTAGTAAAGCAAGTCTAAGTAAAGGTCTAAATGATATGGTGAAAAATTTATCACCAGAAAATTTATATGAGATCATCAATCTGTAAGGATGCAGACAACTTAACAGTCCGTATGATATACCAGTATCATCAAATTTATGGGTTTAACATCACTTACAAGCATCTAAAGAATATGGGTAGATTTATTTTTTTACAGTCTGCCCATAATTATGAATCGATAAAATCTCATAAACAGAATGTATAAGATCAAGAAAACTCATCCAAGATGAAAGTAAAGATAAGCAACAGTAAAAAACCAAATACAACAGACCATTCAAGCATAAGACCAAAGTGGATATTTGCAAAATTCCCCACCTTAAAATCAGTTTGGAATTCTACTAGAAATTTTCTTTCAACTAATATGATGTCCAAATAAGTAAAAAGATGTCTCTTTAGATATCACCTAATCCAATGTTTGATGAGGGGTAGGTTGAGGGGTAAAATCATAGATAAAAAACAAGCCCTTGTAAAAACAAGGGCTTATTTAAATATTTGGCGGAAGCGGTGAGATTCGAACTCACGGAGGACTCACACCCTCGTCGGTTTTCAAGACCGGTGCATTAAACCGCTCTGCCACGCTTCCAATGGCGGCTATCATATAAATAAAAATTAGAATTGGCAAATCTTTTATTCAAAATAATCAATCAAATGCTCAAAATAAAATCAAAACAGTAAAAAATTAAGCATTTTCAGATTTTTCATAGCAAATTGAGTTGATATACCACACTTTTTTTCCTAATGGAGTAATGACTTCCACCTCATCATCCACCTCTTTGCTCAATAATGCACGTGCCATTGGAGACTCAATCGAAATATGCTGGGGATGATGATCATAAATTTCATCTATCCCCACAATCCGTAATTTCTTTTGCTCCCCGTCATCATTTTCAATCTCTACCCAAGCTCCAAAATAAACTTTGCCCTCTTGCTCAGGCATATAATCGACAATTTTTAATTCTTCTAAACGTTTTCCTAAATACCGGACACGACGATCTATTTTTCTAAGTATTTGTTTATTGTATTGGTAATCTGCATTTTCTGAACGATCCCCCAAACTTGCAGCCCAATTTACTTTTTTAGTAATTTCTGGTCGTTCGTCATGCCATAGTCTTTTCAACTCGGCAACCAATAAATCATGTCCAGTTCGCGTAATTAAGTTCGATTTCATGGATTCAAATACGTTAAAACAACATTCTATTTACAAGTTTTTGCATTGTATTCCTTATTTTAGCATGACAACAGTGTATAAATTTTATTCTTTTTCAAATCATGCATTTGTGAGGTATTTCTCATTTTTTTATTGATCAAAATTTGACAATACTTTTTTTGGCGCTTAATATGCGCCCCTAAGTTAATTTTGTTTGTTTTTTGTACACCTTGTGAATGATGTGTAACACGTACATCATTCCTCCCATTAATCCTATGTCATTTTGAATGGCGTCATGACTTGCCCACCCTTATTGAATTTATCAACTTTTAAAAGTTAAGGCTTTGTTTTGCTGAACTTTTTGGGCATAAATTACCTGTAGCGGAGACAACATGCACAGTAATTCAAGTTCTGGGTCAAGGCCTAGCCTTAACTCTTTATCTTCTAAACTTTCATTTCAAACGATGGTATTAGGAATTGCAATCCTTCCATTTAATAGTTTGAACGCAGAAAAATCACATCAATACAAGACAGTTGTAACCACCAATACATTAACGGTAGTTGCTGTTGAAAACCCGACAACTGTATTTAAAGACGGGCAATTTTTGCATGGTTTTGGCTATGATTTAGCAAGAAATTATGCACAGAGTTTAAATGTCAAACTCGATTTTAAAACGGTTCCTGATAATGCAACTGCGTTAAAATGGATTGCTCAAGGTAAAGCTAATCTTGCTATGACAACTGCAAATTTAGCAGCCATTGAAAGTAAACAACTTGTCTCTTTTTCTGCAAGTTGTGGTGATCAAGCTACTTTAAGTAAAAATGGATTGAATCCTCAACTCAATTGGGTGCTTAAGCAAGCTGATGATCCGTTAACGCTCACTGCAAGTGGATTTGTTTGTCAAAGCAAACAGCTTGGTACAACCCAACAACTAGCTTCCTTTTATAATCGCAATGTGGTTAAACCTGAAGCATGGTCTACGATTCAAAAAGACCTGAACCAGCGTTTGCCAATTTATAAAGCAAGCTTTAAACAAAGTGCCTCTAAATATAATTTAGATTGGCATTTGCTCGCTGCTATTGGCTATCAAGAATCTTATCTTAAACCTACATCGGTTTCTCCCACTGGTGTACGCGGTTTGATGATGTTGACCAATAATACCGCTCAAGCAATGGGTGTGAGCAACCGATCTGATCCGATACAAAGTATTCAAGGTGGTGCAAAATATTTTGATCTAATGCTAGATCAATTTTCGAATGTCCCTTATCCAGACCGTAATTGGTATGCTTTGGTCGCCTATAACATGGGACCAGGTGCAGTCAATCAGATTCAAAACCGAATCAAAACTCAAGGAAAAAACCCAAATCAATGGGTAAATTTATATGATTATTTACAGCGTAACCAAGCGCGAAATAGTCGATATAAACAAGCAGTTCAATACGTGACACGTATTCGAACTTACTTAGAACATTTAAAGACCAACAGTCGTATTGATGTCTAAGTTGAAAATAAAAAAGCTTACCTCTCGGTAAGCTTTTTTATGAGAAAAGGACTTAAGCAGTTTGCTCAAGTACTTTCTTGAATAAATCTTTTTGTTCTTGGCTTGGCTTCGCCGTTTGTAAAGCCATAAGTTGAGACATATCGCCTTGTACTTTGATTTTACCAGTCATAAACGCTTGCATCGCAGCAGCCATATCAAACTCTAAGAATACTTTACGTAATGTTTCAGCATCCATATTTAAAGTTGTTTTAGCATTTGCAGACAAACCTTTTTGGATTTTACCAGCATCTAAAGCCAATTCGGTATTACCAGCCGCATCTGTTACAACTAAGTTAATCGCTAAATTCGCAAGTGCTGGTGGTAAATTTAAATCACCCGCTTCAGCAGTAAGTTTTTCAACAGTTGCAAACCAATCATCAGTTAAAAATGCAGCCATGATTATTCCTCAAATATATTTGTTCAATTTCTTGTGTCATCTATCCAGATAACATTAAATGAAGCAATTTGCTTGTGCCCTGTTATAGCACGTAATTTTTATTTTAGGCTATGGCTTTTTGTACGAAGAATTCACTTTTTAGCTCTTTTTTATAAAAAAAAGACACTTAAATAAGTGCCTTTTCAAAAAGTTTTACATTTTATTCAGCAGCGAAACTCAAGTTCACCACATCGAGACGATTTTTCATCTCTTCAGGGTCTTTCATATCAAATTCACGTTGCCCATCTAAGGCTTCGAAATCAAACAATTCACGGTCAGCCAATTGTGAAGGCGATACATTCTGTAAGGCACCAAAGATGCTATGTAAACGTTTTGGATGTTGTTTATCCCATTCACGTAGCATGTCATTAATAATTGCACGTTGTAAGTTTTCTTGTGAACCACATAAGTTACATGGAATGATTGGGAACTTTCGTAAATCAGCATATTTAATAATGTCTTTTTCTTCGACATAAGCCAAAGGACGAATCAAGATATTCTTTTTATCTGAAGAAAGAAGTTTTGGTGGCATTGCCTTTAAGCTACCGCCATGGAATAAATTTAAAAAGAAAGTCGCCATAATGTCATCGCGATGATGACCTAATGCAACTTTGGTTGCACCGATTTCTTGTGCGAAGCCATATAACGAACCACGGCGTAAGCGTGAACATACCGCACAGTAGGTTTTACCTTCAGGCGTTAGGCGTTTAGTAATCGTATAAGTGTCTTTTTCAAGAATGTAATATGGAATGTTATTTTCTTCCATATAACGTGGTAAAACATCTTCAGGAAACCCTGGTTGTTTTTGATCAAGATTCACCGCCACAACATCAAAGTTAATCGGCGCGATACGTTTAAACTGCAATAAAATATCAAGCAACGTGTAACTGTCTTTACCACCAGACACACAGACCATGACTTTGTCGCCATCTTCGATCATGTTGTAATCACGAATTGCATGCCCTACTTGACGACGAAGCTTTTTCAACAGGCGATAATATGCCGAACTCGTCGGAAGCTCAGGCTTAAAATTAAATCCTTGGTTGGACTCCACTGGCGCGTACATAGACGTGATTTACTCATAAACAAAAATACCGCAAGATTTTATCCGATTCCGAAAAGATGCGCACCTAAAGAATTTTTCAATTTCGTGCAATCGTCATATTTCAGTTTCATACTAGTAAAATTCTGACCAAATTATGTCAAAACGGTCTGGATTGCTTATATTTCAAACTTTTCCACAGTTTTCCACAAAAGCTGTGGATAAAATTGTGGATTTCTTCGCTATTGACAAAGTATTTTTATGTGAGAACAAGGCTTACAATCAAATTGATCATTTTTTAACCAATGATTTTTATTTAATAAAAACAATGCTTTAAATATGTCAAGACTTAGATTTTAAAAAAAATAATTTAATTTTTTTTGCTGAACATTCGCACAAATCGACTTGCTTTTTGTAAGACAGTGGAAATAAAAAAATTGTAGCTAAAGTTTTTTTTATGCTTTTTTTTGTTACACTGCTGTGAAGAACTCATGCTCATCTTTTGTGAATATTATAATGATGGACAAAACAAAATATATTTTCGTCCTTTTTTTGGGGACAATCGGTTTTTTAAATACGACTGTACCTGGTTATGCTGGTCAAACCATTTATCAATTTAAAGATGATAATGGTACAACTTTGCTTACCAATAAAAAGAAAGCTGAATATAATCACCTAAAAGTGATTAAAGCGACCTATTATCCTGATAGCAATATTCACAGCTATAGTAACTGGGGGGCAAGTGAAGCCTCTGTTCTACCAAGTTATAGTCGTAATAAAAATGCTTTTGATCAAATGATCCGTCAAGCAGCGCAACAGCATGGCGTTTCAGAAGGTCTTATTAAAGCCGTTATGCATACTGAGTCAGGTTTTAATATTAATGCGCGATCCCCTGTCGGTGCTCAAGGATTAATGCAACTGATGCCTGCAACTGCACGGCGTTTTAACGTGAATAATGCTTACGACCCTCAACAAAATATTTTTGGTGGTGCGAGATATCTAAGTTGGTTGTTAAAACGTTTTAATGGCAATACGCAACTTGCTATTGCTGCTTATAATGCTGGTGAAGGTAATATTGATAAATATGGTGGAATACCGCCATTTCGTGAAACACAAGATTATGTCCGTCGTGTCACAAGTCGTTTTCAAAATCTCTATTCATCAGGTCTAAGTTCAACTTCGAGTTCTAATAATGCAAATACTCAAGTGATTGCTCAATCGGCAAATTATACATCTTCAAATTCAGAAGCTGTGTCCGCACCTAAACAATATAGTCGTCAAATTATCACATTGGCCGATGGTACTTTTACAGATGCACCAGGCATATATACCACAGCGAATGCAACTGCATCTGCACGAATACGAGTAAGTGATTAAACAAAGAAATCACTTATTCTCACATCATGATTTTATTTGTTTTTTTCAAATAAATTAGTCGTTTTCCCCTTCTTAAAACACTTCTATTGTTTTATTAGCTTAATGTATCTACGCTCATTTTTTGCTTGAATTTTTAGGGTTCGCCCTGCATATTAGCGTTATGATTTATAATTTATAAATCAGATCAGTTTTTATTTATAAGAGGATTTTCTCAATGATGCGGATTGGTTTGTTCTTGCTGACCAACCTCGCGGTACTGGTTGTAGCTGGCATTATCTTGTCACTCTTCGGTGTCGGTAGTTACCATGGCGCGGGTGGCTTGAATCTAGGCAACCTTTTAGTCGTCTGTTTTGTCTTTGGTATGGTGGGTTCTTTAATTTCCTTATTCATGTCGAAGTGGATGGCGAAAAAAACCACTGGAACTGAATTAATTGACCCAAATGCTCCTCGTAGTCAAGCAGAAGCTTGGTTACTACAAGAAGTGGCACAACTTTCTCAACGTGCAGGTATTAAAATGCCTGAAGTTGGTATTTTCCCTTCTTACCAGTCCAATGCATTTGCGACAGGTTGGAATAAAAATGATGCTTTAGTCTCTGTCTCGACAGGCTTACTTGAGCGTATGAACAAAGATGAACTTCGTGCTGTACTTGCGCACGAGATCGGTCACGTTGCCAACGGCGATATGGTCACTCTTGCATTGATTCAAGGTGTAGTGAACGCCTTTGTGATGTTCTTTGCACGTATTGCAGGTGACTTTATTGACCGTAATGTGTTCGGTCGTGAAGATGGTGAAGCACCTGGTCTTGCTTATTTTGCTATTACGATTGTACTGGACATCGTATTTGGTATTTTGGCCTCTGCGATTGTAATGTGGTTCTCTCGTCAACGTGAATATCGCGCAGACGAAGCTGGTGCACGTTTAGCAGGCAAACAAGCAATGATTTCTGCTCTACTTCGTTTACAGGCAGAGTCAGAAATGCCAGATCAAATGCCAAAAGAAATGAAAGCATTTGCAATTGCGGAAGGTAAGGAACAAGGCTTTAGCTTAGCGGCTTTATTCCAAACTCACCCAACCATTGAACAACGTGTTGCCGCTTTACAGCAATTAAATGTTCAATAATCAGTATCAGATAAATGATAAAGCCTCCGTTATGGAGGCTTTATTTTTGCTTAAAATCTAGTGTGCTTGGAAAGATTGATAAAACTGCCACAGATAACTCAAACCTGCCCAAACTGCAACAAGCAATAAAATGAGTACTGCAATACCCAATAAATCTGGGATACGTAACCAAATCCAACTTACGATCGGATTACGCCAGAAAGCTGAAGTTTTCTGCTTTTGTTCTAGGGATTCATGCAAGAATGGATGCACCACATGAATATCACTATGCACTTGATATTCCTCACGGATATAGTCATGAACGATTTCCAGTGTCTTACGACTTGGACGAATAAATACATCAAATAAGGTACCGACAATCGGTACAAAACCCACCAACATATCCATAATCGCCAATTTGACCACACCCTTCAATTTATGCTGTGGTACGCCCACTTCTCTGGCTTTTTTAAAAGCATATAGTGTTAAAACAAAACCTGCGATATCGCCCGCAAACGGCATGGTACTCAATGCAGCATCTGCCCCGACTCCCTGTTTGGTAAAAGGAATTCGAACCAAACTGTCCATGGTATTGGCAAATTTTGCTAAATCACGTTCAACAGCAATCGCTTGCTGCTGAGTTAATTTTTTTTGTTCTGTTGGAGCAGTCATTCACTCAACCTAAAAACGTTGTTTATGCTTGAGAATAAAGTAGTTTTTAGGCTTTGTCGGTACAATTATTATTATCAATCAGAATAAAATCATTGAAGCAATTAATAATTCAGGTCTATGAGCTTAACTCATAGACCTGATCATTCATTTGCACTGAATTTTAAAGATTGTCTTATTCAGTGGTTTCCAGTTTATGTTTAGGCTGGAACATACTGGCAACCAGTACAAACATAAATGGAATAAATATCAGTACCAATATTGTCCCGAATATCACACCACCTAAAACACTGATACCAATTTCTTGACGGCTTACAGCCCCTGCTCCAAATGCAAAAACCAGTGGAATGACTCCCGCGCCAAATGCAAAAGACGTCATTAGAATAGGACGCAAACGCAGCCCTGCACCTTGTAGTGCTGCTTGAATGGCATTTTTTCCTTGTGTTTGTGCCATCGCTGCAAATTCAACAATCAAAATTGCATTTTTACAGGATAAGCCAATTGTTGTAAGTAAAGCGATCTGAAAGTAAACATCATTTGGTAAAGCAAAAATATGGGCAAAAATAATACTACCGCCAATCCCTAAAGGAATTGCGGTCATCACAGCCATAGGAATACGCAGACTTTCATACAACGCGGCTAAACATAGAAAAATAAATGCAATAGAAATTAGATATAGCCAAATTGCTTGATTAGTCGATTGCTGCTCTTGATAAGAAAGCCCAGTCCATAGTAAACCTAAGCCTTCTTGTTGACCCACCAACTGTTCAATATCTTTCATGGCTTGGCCTGAAGATTGACCATTGACAACGTTAGCTTGTAATTGCAAAGCACTGTATCCCATATAGCGTTGCACAATGCTTGGTGTCCCTCCCCATGATGTCGTTGAAAATGAACTAAAAGGAACCATTTGATTTTGATTATTGCGTACTGACCAGCTATATAAGTCTTCAGGCTTAGAACGGAATGGTGCATCACCTTGTAAAATAACTTGTTTAATTCGACCACGGTCAATAAAGTCATTCACATATGTCCCACCCCATGCGGTCGACAAAGTACTATTAATTTCATTTAGATTTAAACCATTTGCCATCGCTTGCTTATGGTCAATCTTCACATTCAAAGTAGCTTTACTATCAGTAGATTGTTTATCTAAGTTTTCAAAACTTGAATATTTTTGTCCCAACTGTTGCAACTGTTTAAAACTTTGATCGAGGAATTGCTCACCTTGCCCATTAATATCCTGAATCCATAAATCCATTCCATCAGTTGCGCCTAATCCATTTACCGAAGCAGGCAACGTCACATTGATCTGTGCATCGGGAAATTGGCTAAAATATTTAAGTGCTCTCTTGCGTATAGCTTCAGCAGAGTTTTTCTTCCCAATACGGTCGTCCCAATGATTTAATGAAACAAAGCCTTGTCCAAGATTTTGCCCCGTTCCAGAATTATTTCGTCCGTAACGAATAAGCACTAAATTGACATTTGCTTTTTCATTCTGAAGAAAATACTGACGAATTGCCTCACCGACCTCCTGACTTTTTGAAAGTGGCGCACTATCCACTAATTTAAATTGAACACTTAATATCCCTTGGTCTTCTTTTGGTAAAAAACTACTTTGTAGACTGCTATAGAACAAAGCAAATACGGCAATTAATGCAATAAAAATCACAGATACAGAGATTTTATAACGAAGCATGGTTTGCAGTAGAGATAAAAACTTATTTTTAAGTGTGTCTATCCCGTTGTTGAACCGAATCGCCCATGACTTAGGTTGATGGTTTGGCTTTAAAATCAAAGCACATAAAGCGGGTGTAAGCACCAAAGCCACTACTAAAGATAAGACCATCGCAGCAACCAAAGTGATTGAAAACTGACGATAGATAACCCCGATAGAACCAGCAAAGAAAGACATTGGAATAAAAACGGCTGTTAACACCATGGTAATTCCAATCAATGCACCACTAATTTCTTGCATAGATTCAACAGCTGCTTGTTTGGGTGATAAATGCTGCTCATGCATAAGCCGTTCAACATTTTCCACCACAACAATTGCATCATCAACCAACAAACCAATCGCAAGCACCAATGCAAAGAGAGTTAAGGTATTAATACTAAATCCAAGTAATTCAAGTACGGCAAAAGTCCCTAAAATCACGATCGGTACAGTAATAGTTGGAATAAGCGTTGCACGCCAACTTTGAAGAAAAAGAAACATGACTAAAATAACTAAACCAATTGCTTCGACAAGTGTTTTAATCACCTCTTTAATAGATTCTTGCACAAAGGGAGTATTATCTCTTGGATAAACGATCTTATACCCTGTTGGAAGCTTGCTAGAGAGTTCATCTAAAGTCTGATGAATAAGTTTAGATGTTTGAATTGCGTTGGCACCAGAAGATAAAGAAATACCAAGACCTGCAGCTGGGTAACCATTGATCGTATTAAATGATTGATAATTTTCTGCCCCTAATTCAATCCGAGCAATATCTTTTAATTGAACAAAACTTCCAGATACATCTGATTTCACAATAATTTGTTCAAAGTCTTGAATGGTCTTTAAGCGAGAACCTGCTGTTACTTTTGCATTCAAGTATTGACCTTGAACAACGGGCAAATCGCCGATCGCACCTGCTGCCACCTGTGTATTTTGAGTAGTAATCGCGGTAACGACATCATTTGGAATTAAATTATATTGAGTCAATTTATTTGGATCTAGCCAAATTCGCATTGCATACTGCGATCCAAAAATATCTGTTTCACCGACGCCATCAATCCGATTTAAATTATCAAGGACATGTGTAGATAGATAATCAGACAACGCAATATTATTTGCTTGCCCTGTACTGTCATACAGTCCAATCACCATAAAGGTATCACCCAAGGACTTAGTGACATTAACTCCCTGCCGTTGTACCGCATCTGGGAGACGGCGTATCACACCACTAATTTTATTTTGTACTTGAACCTGTGCTGTATCGGGATTTGAGCCATTTTCAAAACTAATCGTAATACGGCTACGACCAGCTGCATCGCTGGTTGAACTAAAGTACAGTAAATGATCAAGCCCTTGGATTTGTTGCTCTAAAACTTGAGTTACACTTTGTTCAACTGTTTTGGCATCAGCACCACTATAGTTGGTCGATACTGTAATTTTCGGTGGAGCAATATCAGGATAACGTTCAACTGGCAAATTCAGAATTGCCAGTATTCCTAATGCCATAACAATAATGGCAAGCACACCTGCGAAAATTGGACGCTCAATAAAAAATTTAGATAGCATGGCTGCTCATTCCATCGTGGAAACAGTCAATTTTTTCAAAAAGATAGGAAAATAGAGGGACTTTCAATCTACGATCATTACCGAGCTTTCAAGGAAACACCATCCTTATTAACATATCATTGCAAAAAGCGAAAATTACGGAGAAATAATGAATTTTTTATTGATCATCAGCATATTTCATCGAAAACAAATCAGGTCAAAAATTTAATTTACTATCCAATCAAATACTTCTTAATTTTAGATTGACACTCCACTCACTTAAACCGATAGTAGCACGCTCTCCGTTGCTCCCTTATTTTTCTAGGCATATATGAAGGCCAGTTTTAAACATTTTAATATTCTGCTCCTAATTCTATTGCCCGCATTAATTACTGGGGGATTACTCAGTATTGCTGGCAATTTGTCTGATGGTTTAAGACTGGGATTTCTTTCTTTGCCAGGTGTAGGTTTAATTTGGCTTGCCATTAAAACACAAAAAAAATATTGGTATGGACTTACAGTTTTATGGTGGTTTGCGACTTGGCTTGATGTACTACTACGTTCGAGTACGTGGTTTTTATTTAATAGTGATAATGAAGCCTATTTTATTATTGAAGCTATTGCCAATACCAGTCAGCAGGAAACGTGGGAATTCATACAACTACACTTAAGCACAATCTTAAGTGTGATTTTTAGTCTACTTTGCTTGCTTATTCTTTACAGTATTTCTACTTTCAAAGTAATTAAAGCTCACCATCTTGATCAGATGTGGCAGAGTCGAATTTATCGTAGTTGTATCGTTTTACTTGTTCTATTAACAATAACAAGCTATTTAATGAAGCCATCACGTAAAGTTCATCCCATCATTTTTTGGTCAGACTATCAAACAAAACTTCAGGATTTTAAAAATAGAATTAAGCAACATCAAAATGTACACCGACAATGGGACATCAGTGCAAAGCAAAATTTAACTCTAACAAAAAAACAGGATGAGAAACAAACACATGTGTTAGTTCTCTCAGAGAGCTTAACAAGTTTAAATTTAGGTGTTTGTGGTTATCAACGCGAGACGACTCCAGAATTAGCAAAAAAACTTGATGAGTTAAAAATCTTTTGTAATGCATTTTCACCGTCACCTTCAACGATCAATGCGCTACGTGTTTTATTGACTGAAAGTCCTGCATCTGCGCATGATCAATATTCTTCAGAAAGTGTTTTAGCTTACGCTCGGGCAGCAGGCTATAAGATTTATTGGTTAAGCAATCAAGATGATAGTTATTTATCTTCATTATTTGGTTCTTATGCAGATACGGCTGTTTATAAAAATACACGATCAGGAAGAAGTAGTCATTCATTAGATGAAAAGCTTATTCCCGTTTATCAACAAGCTCTTGCAGATCCGGATCCTAAAAAACTGATTATTCTTCATTTGATTGGCGCACATCCAAATTACCAAGAACGTTACCCATTAGCGTTTAATAAATTTACTGGAGACAGTAATGATGCTGTCGAACTCGACCTCAAGAATCGTAATATTGATCCTTGGGTTCGTTCACTACGCAATGATTATGATAATGCAGTATTATATGAAGACTCGTTGCTTGCTAGATTTTTAGATGATCTAAAGGCTGATAATAATTCTGATTTTAGATCTTTTATGGTCGTTTCAGATCACGGAAATGAAGTTGGTCATGAAATTGACTATGCTGGTCACAGCCCGAATACAAAAGCGGGATACCAAGTTCCTGTGATTATGTGGCATGACAATATGCAAGTCACGGGTGTCAATAAAGAAAAAATGCTTAATACAGCAGAACTTGATAACAATTTAATGCATATCATGGGTCTTAAAAATAAAACTGCTTCACCGCAATCTTATTGGTTAGATCGTGATTATCGTTTTACGCCTGAAGTAAATTGGCCTTATTGGCAAAATAAGTCTTAAAAATTTAATCTAGAGAATGCCCATCATTTAAATCCTGTTAGAAATTTGACTCAATCGGTAATCCCCCCTAAAAATAAAAGGATGTAAAAGTAGAATTTTCTCTTAAGATCAAAGCAGGAGATTCTGCATGAAAACATCTAAATTTACTGACAGTCAGATTATGTCTATTTTGAAACAAGCGGAGTCTGGCACGCCTGTTGCCACCCTTTGCCGTGAACATGGTATGAGTAATGCGACTTTTTACAAATGGCGGGCTAAATATGGCGGCATGGATGCCTCATTAATTACTCGATTGAAAGAACTAGAAGCCGAAAATGCCAAGCTAAAAAAGATGTATGCTGAAGAGCGGCTTAAAGCTGAAATCATTCAGGAAGCCATGTCAAAAAAGTGGTAAAGCCATCTTGTCGTCGTCAGATGGCACAACAAGCCGTTGGTGATCATGCCGTCAGTATTCGTTTGGCCTGCCGTGCATTTAGTATCAGTGAAACCTGCTACCGTTATCAGTCCAAATTGAACGATGACAATGCACTGATTGCAGAACAATTGATTGAACTCACCGAAGAAAATACAGATTGGGGCTTCGGGCTATGCTTCTCTTATCTACGCCATGTTGAGAAGTGTGGTTGGAATCATAAGCGTGTTTACCGTATTTACTGTGAGCTGGCATTGAATCTGCGGATCAAACCAAGAAGACGATTAAAACGACATGTACCTGAACCATTGAAGGAACCAACTCATCCAAATCAAGTATGGTCATTGGATTTTATGCATGATCAGTTAAGTGATGGACGAAGTTACCGTTTGCTTAACGTAATTGACGACTATCGACGTGAGGGTTTAGTGATTGAAGCAGGTTTTTCACTGCCTGCACTGCGCGTCATTCGTACACTTAACCAATTGCTCGAATGGAGAGACAAACCGCTTGTGATTCGCTGCGACAATGGACCTGAATTTATCAGCCACGAATTCGTACGTTGGGCAGCTGAGCATGGTATCCGTATTGAATATATTCAACCAGGCAAGCCACAACAAAATGCTTATATCGAACGATACAATCGTACAATGCGTTATAGTTGGGTGAGCAAACATTTGTTCGATACATTGGAGCAAGTACAAGATTATGCAACACAGTGGTTGTGGCACTACAATCATGAACGACCACATCAAGCTAACGGAGGCAAACCACCTTTGATGGCTGCTTAACCTCTACTTTTAAATTCAGTTATTTATGGGAGGATTACCAATCAACGAAGCAGCTTATCGATTTGGATAGAAACCTATCTAAATTGAATTCGCAAGTTGCTTGTGTTTGACTTGTTCCCATTGCCACCAACCATATGCAGCCAACAACACAAAAGCGGCATACAATCCTGCGGTTAAAAATAATTCTTTATAAATAAACATACCGACATAGACAATATCGACAAATACCCAAAGTACCCAAGTTGCGATATGTTTACGACTTGTCCAATAGGTTGCCAGTAAACTAAAAGCAGCGAGCTGCGCATCTAATAACGGTACAGCAGCATCGGTAAAATGTTTAAGCGTTAAACCAAACAATAATCCACCGATTGCTGCTAAACACATTTGCATCAATACCATTTTGGCTGCAATTGGTTCGATCCGAATCTCATGGTCTTGGCGTTTACCTTTCAGCCAATAATAAAAACCATAGAAATTAATCAGCATAAATAAGAATTGTAAAATTGTTTCGCCGTATAATTTAAAGGTGAAAAAAAGGTAAGCATATAAAATAAATGCCAAAAAATTAAACCACCAACACCACATATTCCGTTTTATCGTGAGCGCAACACCGATCACACTAATAATAACGGCAATAATTTCTAAAGAAGACAAGAGCAAACTACTTTGAAAATCCGAATGACAACATTATGGAAATATTCTTTATTTAAGCAAGCCAAAAAATCTTGATCTGATGCGCTTCTATTCGCCATATTTTTAAAGCTTTAACGCCAAAGGTTATTTTTCACTCAAGCCTTATGCTATAAAAATGTAAAGCTTATTTTAAAATTTCTCACATGTTGATTCACAAGGTTTCAGCCACTCGTCTTATTCACATTAAGGATTGCATTCCCGCCAATGCAATGTGGCGAAGCGTCTGCATTTTTATGCGAGGGGACTTTGCACATCTCTTTCATCCGATGACAATTTAACAAGCTCATCATTTGAAAAATTGAGGTTGCCTCAATTGCGACCTTTTTTATTGCCTTCATTTTTAATTACTCAAATATAGCGTTGCAATCACAACGACAACGGTAGCATTTCCATGACACAGTGAGAGTGATGCTGATTACGATTATGACGCCTGTATTAGCAAGTTTTTGAGGGATATTTTTCAATCATGAGCCGCTTAATTCACATTTGATTTTAGGCTTAATCTTTTTATGTGCGGGATTGTTTTTATATGCTTATCGCTCAAGCCCACATCGAATTAAATAGTATAAAACTGATAGGTCAATAAAATGACCTATCCTTTATAGTCTCAATCCGTTTCACACTGTAAACTACATACCATCCAATTAGAATTTCCCACAGATTTGCTCAAGGATGAAAGAATCTATGCGTTCAAATATTTTATGGCTTTGCTTTGGCATTTTTTTGCTATTACAAGGTTGTGTCAATGCGACAATTCAACCTCAAAAAATTCAATCTCAACCAACAGAATTAAAACAACGTTATTTTCAAGCAAAAACAATCGCATCAGATGGAACAATCATTGCGTTTACAGTGTATCAACCACATTTAAAAGCAGGACAAACTGCTCCTTTGCTGCTACATACCCATGGTTTTGGTTTATCTCGAATGAAAAGACCAGAATTAAGCTTGTATGGTTTTTTACTTCCGACGGGTCAAGTAGCCAAAACAGCGTGGAAAAATGGCTATTGGGTCATCAGCTATGATCAACGTGGTCATGGAAATACTCAGGGTAAAATTCGCTTAACCGATCCTGAAAAAGAAGCTCAAGATGTCATTAGCTTCATGAACTGGGCTGAAAAAAACTTGCCACAACTGGCGCAAAATCAAAATGGTGTTCGTACAGGTATGATTGGCGAATCTTATGCAGGCGGTGTGCAATACATTGCTTCTGCTTTAGACCCTCGCCTACAAGCAATTGTACCAATCACAACTTGGTATGATATCGTCGATAGCCTTGTACCCAATGGCATTCCAAAAGGAGATTGGCTAAGTTTCTTGAATTTGATTGGTGACTGGTGGAACTGGAACAAATTTGATCCCGAACTTAAACAAGCTTATCAAGATATCCAACAAGGTCAGTTGAAACAATTAACTTATGATTTTCTAAAGACACATCAAGCTAGTTGGTTTTGTGAAAATGCTCAAGCGCCAAAAGCAGATGCGCTCATTATCCAAGGCTTTAGAGATGTATTATTTCCTTTTAATGAAGGCGTTAAAGCGGCTCAATGTATTCAGAAATCGCAGCATGAAGTCCATTTAATCGGCGTACAAGGCGGACATTTACAACCATTTGCACAGCGTTCTCCATTGGGTGATACTCCTTTTTGGTATATTGGGAAATCTGTTGCCTGTGGGAATCAAAAGCAATATAAATTACAAGACACGATCATGGGATGGTTTGATCAAAAACTCAAAGACCAAACTGCAACAATTGATTTACCAGAATTATGTGTCGACAAAAGTCCGGTCTATAAGTTCAAAGATTTGGATGCAAAAACACAATACACGTTAAATAAAACTTGGATTGAACCTCAGAATTCGCAAGCTGTGTTTGTTCCGATCCATACAATAACTGAATTGGCACATCTCACAGGTACACCACAACTCACTTTAAAGATCGAAACGCCAAATAATAAAATAGAACCAACACTATTTATTTCTATGGCCATTAAATCTGGAAAAACGGGTAAATATGCTATTTTAAATGATCAAACAACAGCATTAAATCCAAGCAAAAAACATACTTTTGATCAAGTTATTTCTAATAAAGATTCAGCATCGAACAAAAATCAAACTATTGAATTACCTAGTATTAATGGACTTTTAAATAAAGGCGATACTTTAGGCTTACTGATTCAGACCGAAAGTATTTATTATCAAAAAATTAAACAACCTAAAATTGAAGCATGGATTTCAGGTCAAATTACTTTACCTAAATTTTGGAGTGAGATTTCAAATAAGAAATGATCATAATTTCTAAATATCGAGAGTGAATTTTACCACTCTCGATTTGCAATCAATTGTTCCATTTCAATCTCAAAATAACCTGCTTCTTGCACAATCATCATCATAGCTTCAGCAATGTAATCAGCAGCCGTATCATCTAAACTTGAATCTAGGTCTTCAAACTGGGGTTTCATCTCATTAATTGCGATCATTGTATGATGAGCAAAATGATATATTTCTGCTTCAGTTAAACCAGAACGACCCACCTTTTTGGAAAAGTGTTTGATCTGTTGTTTAACTTCGGCGACGAGAATGTCAGGATAATATTCATCATCAAACATGGGGAGAAGGAGATCTTCAAACATAAATAAAATAATATGCCAATAAAACGCCATGCTTATAACATAATCTCATAAAAATCACGATATTTAGACATAAAAAAAGCGATCTTTCCGACCGCTTTTAAAAAAGATTATTTAGTCTTTTTTAGCGCTTAAACTTTTTGCGATCTTGGCAAGCTCTATAAATTCCTCACGCATTTGGTAAGGATCTGGTTTTGCAGATTGCTGGGCTAACTGAATAATTTGATCCCACCCCATAGCAGCATTGTATTGCCCGCCTTTTAGCTGCTGGGCATAGGAAGCCACTGCAATGGCAAAACGAGTATCGCTATTGGCCTGAGCAAGGGACTTACTTTCAGCTTTTACAGCTTGGTTTAAAAGAATGCTCTTCTCTTGATTTGGTAATTTATAGCGCAAATTTACAAATGCATATTCAGATTTTTTCGTTGTATCTGTTTTTGTCGATGCCTGATAACGTGAATCATTGAGCCAGCCTTGTTGTCCAACTGGAACGATTTCATAAATTGCTGTTACGTTATGCCCTGCCCCAATATCTCCTGCATCGACTTTATCATTATTAAAATCTTCCTGTTTTAGCATCCGATTTTCATACCCCACCAAACGATACTCCTTCACCGTCGCGGGGTTAAATTCAACCTGAATTTTGACATCCTGAGCAACCGTTGCAAGTGTCGATGAAAGCTGTCGTTCTACGACTTTTTTTGCTTCATTTTTATTATCGATATAGCTGTAATTGCCATCGCCTGCATCTGCCAGTTGCTCCATCAACTGCTCATTGTAGTTCCCTGTGCCAAAGCCCAATGTCGTGAGCGAAATACCACTTTTTCGTTTTTTCGCCACCATGCCTTTTAGGGTACTAAAATCGGTGATCCCGACATTAAAGTCGCCATCTGTGGCAAGCAAAATGCGATTGATGCCATTTTTCAGCATGGCTTTTTCTGCCTGTTGATAGGCCAGTTGAATCGCCTGCTCGCCTGCGGTTGCACCACTCGCCTGCAAAGCATCAATCACACGCAAAATCTTGTCTTTTTGATCGCCCGAAGTGGGTTCCAAAACCAGTTTTTCACCACTAGCATAGGTAATAATCGTGACCTTATCTTGCGGACGTAGTTGCTCAGTCAATAAACGTAGAGTTTGCTTAACCAAGGGCAATTTATCTGGGGCATCCATACTGCCTGAGACATCAACAAGGAAAACCAGATTGGCAGATGGTAACTGTTTGGTTGCCAAGTCTTTGGCTTGAATCCCAATTTTGATCAGCTTGGCATTTTCTTTCCACGGCGAGTCGACAGTTTCAGTACTGACTGAAAATGGATGTACATTATTTGGCCGCGGATACTGATAATCAAAATAATTAATCATTTCCTCAGCACGAACGGCGTCAACAGGTGGTAAACGCCCATCATTCAGGAAACGGCGGGTATTGCTATAACTGCCTGTATCGACATCAATGCTAAAAGTTGAAACTGCCTGATCTGCAACCCGATAAATAGGATTGACCTCATTCTTTTGATATTTTTCAGTATTCTGTTCTAGCCGCACGCTTTCTGGACTAGGCATTGCCGCCATGTACGCAGCAGGAGCAATCATCTTTCGGGTACTATCCGCTGCCATATTAGACATAACCAAAGATGCAGGAGCGACTACATGGCTACGTTCCTTTACGGGATTACCACAGGCGATCATCATGGAACTTAGCAAGGTTAAGGTCAGTATTTTTGTAGATTGATGCATAATAAAATCCCCCAATTTTTATGTCTTTTAAATGAATGACGAGATTGCAGTGATTGTATGCAAAAAGATAAAGATACATCGTATTGGAATGTATTTTTATCTTCATTATTTCTCTGTAATTATTGAGCTAAACGCATCGCATTCCAAACTTTTATCGCATCGCTTGTGGCTTTAACATCGTGCACTCGAACAATACTAGCGCCCTGCTGAATACTCAGTAGATGCCCCATGACACTTCCAAGCGCACGTTCCTGTGCAGGTATACCATTCAATGCCTCACCAATGAAACGTTTACGTGACAAGCCAGACAAGATCGGATACCCCATCCGATTCAGCTTCCAAAACTCATTGAGTAATTGAAAATTCTGTTGTGCGTTCTTGGCAAAACCGAAACCTGGGTCGATAATAATATTTTCTTTGCTTACTCCGACTGCAATTGCTTGATTAAGCCGCTGCTGTAATTCATGAATCACATCTTCAGTCACATCCTGATATTGATCCAACTGATTCATATTGGTCGGTTCACCACGCATATGCATCAACACCACAGGAATATTTAATTCGGCCGCCGTTTCTAAAGCTTGTGGACGAGTTAAAGCACGAACATCATTCCAGATATGCGCACCTGCTTTCACGGCAGCTCGAATCACCTCAGGCTGACTGGTATCAATCGATATGATCACATCATATTTTGCCAATGCTTCAACCACTGGAATAACCCGTTGAATTTCTTCTTCCAATCCAACAGGTGATGCATTTGGGCGAGTTGACTCTCCACCAATATCAATAATGCTTGCACCCTCTTCAATCATCTGCAAAGCATGTTGAATGGCGAGGTCTTTTTGATGATGCTGCCCGCCATCACTGAATGAATCAGGGGTAACATTTAAGATGCCCATCATTTGAGGTTGAGATAAATCCAATGTAAAACGACCACACTGCAACTGACATTGTGGTAATGGCATCAACTGCATCAAAACTCTCCGCACTTTAGTACGGTTATTTTAACAAGACTGTCGTTTGAAGGTTGATGATTTATTCTCAGCTTATACCAAAATACAGACAAAAAAGAGCGACCTAAGTCGCTCTGATTTATTTAATTCTAATTAACCCATTGCTGGTAATGGTGGTGGTGTAGATGGACCATCTTTTGGTGGTTCAAATGCAGCCACTGGATTTTCAGGAATATAAACTTTAGGTGGTTGTGGTTCACGACCTTCCATAATGTCACGGATTTGGTCACGATCGATGGTTTCCCACTCCATCAACGCTTTCACCATTGCATGTGCGATATCTTTGTTATTTTCCAAGATATCACGAGCAACTTTATATTGTTCATCTAAGATACGACGTACTTCTTCATCAACTTTTTGCTGAGTTGCTTCTGAAATTGTACGGCTACCCACATTACCAAAGAAACCACTTTGGTTTTCATCTTCATAAACCATTACACCAAGAGCATCAGACATACCATACTTGGTCACCATTGCACGCGCCATTTTAGTTGCACGTTCAAAGTCGTTTGATGCACCTGTCGACATTTGATTAATGAACACTTCTTCGGCAATACGACCACCAAATAAGATTGAAAGCTCATTCAACATCTTATCTTTGTAATGGCTGGTTTGGTCTTGCTCAGGCAACTGCCAAGTTACACCTAGTGCCCAACCACGTGGCATGATTGTCACTTTATGCACAGGGTCTGTACCTGGCAAAATTTCAGCAACAATGGCATGTCCAGCTTCATGGTAAGCCGTCGCACGACGTTCTTCTTCACGAATCACCATCGATTTACGTTCTGGACCCATGTAGATCTTGTCTTTTGCATCTTCAAAGTCATGCATATCGACCGTGTTTTTATTACGGCGAGCAGCAAACAACGCAGCTTCGTTGACTAAGTTCGCAAGTTGCGCACCTGAGAATCCTGGCGTACCACGAGCAAGAACTTTAACATCCACGCCTGTAACCGAAGGAAGTTTCTTCAAATGAACATTCAAGATTTGCTCACGACCACGGATGTCTGGTAAACCCACCATCACTTGGCGATCAAAACGACCTGGACGAAGCAATGCTTTATCAAGTACGTCTACACGGTTAGTTGCTGCAATGACGATCACACCCTCATTACCTTCAAAACCATCCATCTCAACAAGCATTTGGTTCAGGGTTTGTTCACGCTCATCATGACCACCTCCTGTACCAGAACCACGATGGCGACCAACAGCATCAATTTCATCGATGAAAATGATACATGGAGCATGACGTTTAGCTTGTTCAAACATGTCACGAACACGTGATGCACCGACACCAACAAACATTTCAACGAAGTCAGAACCAGAGATACTAAAGAATGGAACTTTAGCTTCACCTGCAATGGCTTTCGCAAGTAATGTTTTACCCGTACCTGGAGGACCCACCATCAATACACCACGAGGAATGGTTGCACCGAGACGTTTGAACTTAGAAGGATCTTTCAAGAAGTCAACAATTTCAACCACTTCTTGTTTTGCTTCATCACAACCTGCAACATCGGTAAACGTAATCTTAATCTGATCTTCAGATAACATTTTCGCTTTTGACTTGCCAAAACTCATTGGGCTGTTTTTGCCACCAGCGCCCCCACCCATATTACGCATAAAGAACATGAATAATAAGATGATCAGTAATACAGGGAAGCTCGCAATGAGAAGTTGCATCAAAATGCCTTGACGTTGTGGTGCAGTACCTTCAACGACTACATTCTGTTTATTCAAGCTTGGAAGCAATTCAGTGTCTTCTACTTGTGGACGAACCGTTTCAAAAGAAGAACCATTGGTTTTTTCACCACTAATGTTTAAACCGTCAATTGTGACTTGTTTAATTTGCCCAGCATTCACCGCTGCAACGAAATCAGAATATTTCATCGCTGCAGGCTTATTGCGGTCACTGACGTTGCTAAAAATCAAAATCAGAACACCGAGTATGATGAGCCACAATACGGCATTCTTGAAGTAATCGCTCAAGGCTTTATTCCCATATCAATCTAATTTGATCATACCTAATCTTGGCTGACCTTCACAAAAACAGCAATAAATTTGCGTTGCAAAAAACTTAAAAGGTACAAAATGCACAATTTTTAACAACTTGGCAAGTACACTTTTATTGCAATGCCTTTTTACGACCTTGACCAATCAAAAAAACTTCTTTTGATCGAGCACGAGATGCCGCAGGTTTGGCTGTTTTTAACACATCAAAACTATCAACAACTTGTTTTCTGAACTCATCAAATCCTGAACCTTGGAACACCTTAACAATAAACTGTCCATTTGGGCCTAAAACTTTTTGAGCAAAATCCAATGCTAACTCACATAAGTAAATCTGGCGTGGTTGATCGACAGCCCTATTACCTGATGTATTGGGGGCCATATCTGAAATTACAACGTCTACTTGACGTCCATTTAAAATATTTAACAATTTTTCGAAAACTTCTTCTTCTCGGAAGTCACCTTGTAAGAAAGTCACATCTGGAAGAGCGTCCATTGCGAGAATATCTGAAGCAATCACTAAACCATTTGCGCCGACTAATTTACCTGCAATTTGTGACCAACTGCCTGGTGCTGCACCAAGATCGACAACGGTCATACCCGGCTTGATCATTTTATATTTTTCTTGGATTTCAAGTAATTTATATGCTGCACGTGCGCGATAACCTTCCTTCTGTGCTTTCTTTACAAAAGGGTCATCTAAGTGCTCTCTCATCCATGCACGACTGCTTTTAGACAATTTTTGATTGGTAATGCGTGTCGCCATAACTCACTAAATTTCAAAAAACTTCTGATTGGTCATTGTACGTTAAAATTACTCTCATTACAGTACGGTTGTAGTTCATTCACACGAACTTTTACAGATTTTTTCCGATTGTCATGATTGGCTATTTGCCTAATTTTCACATATTTGTTTCGAGTGCCTGTCTGCTAAATCTATCTTAGAAACGGGATGCAAGTTATACTAGGTCGTTTTCCCAATCAGGTATTTTTAATGGCGGCTTTATCTATCCATGAACGTAAGCGTTTACGTCAAATTGGCCATGCGCTTAATCCAGTTGTAATGATTGGTGGCCAAGGTCTTACAGAAAACGTCATTGAAGAAACTCATCGCGCACTAAATGATCATGAACTGATTAAAGTGAAAATTGCAGGTGAAGATCGTGATGCACGTGCCGCAGTAATTGATGCGCTTGTTGAAGCAACAGGTGCTGAATCTGTACAGAAAATTGGTAAAATTGTTTTGCTTTATAAAAAAGCAGCAAAACAAAACCAGCATCTTTCTAATTTAGTTCGTTTTGCTCACTTAAGTAACAAGTAATCGAAATGGCAAGTTATGAACTTTCTGCTTTCGATCGCTTTAATGCTATTACTGTCGTTGGAGCAATTGAGCAACAAACACCAGCGACATTAAATGTTGGTTTTTGGGTTCGTGATCCCAATCAGTTTCTGATTTACCCCGATCAAGTCAAGGCTCATCCTCGCCAAGACTTTTTATGGGAGCAGACTTGTTTTGAGATTTTTATTGGTGTGAAAGATGAAGATTTTTATCGTGAAATCAATCTTTCTCCCTCTCAAGCTTGGCAAGCCTATCAATTTGAAGAATATCGCTTCCCAGAGGATATGCCGCCCGTTGCTGCATATGACATTGAGTTGAACCATTTGCAACGCACACATTATGGTTTAAATGTCAGTCTAGATTTATCTAAATTTATGCAACAGAATAAATTGAAATGGTCTGACTTATATCTAGGTTTAAGTGCGGTTTTTAATACCACTCAAGGTAATCACTATTTTGCAATGCAACATAGTAGCCCACAAGCTGACTTTCATAATAAACGCGATTGGTTACATCAATTCTAAAAAATAAAAAAGCGAGAATGATCTCGCTTTTTTATTTAAATACATGTTAGCTAGCGCGAACTTTATTCCAAGCTTCTACTGCTTGCTCTTTAGTGCGCTTAAAGCTACCAACCAAAGTATCTTTATGCTTCACTGAAATTTGACCAATATCATCTTTCAACTCTTTGCTGACCTTCGTTAAATCTTCAATTAAAGCATTTAACTCAGTTTTTAATGCATTCGTTAATTCAACTAAATTGCCTTGTGATGAATTCAGTTGAGTTTTAATAACATCAATACGCTGCAAAATATCTTGCTTAATTTGTGCAAGCTGATTTTGGATATTTTGGTTAAGTTCTTTCGCTTCCGCCTCAATTTTTTCTTGAGTTTCAGCTAATACTTCTTTCACTTGCTCTTGAGTCTCAGCAATCACTTCTTTCGCTTGTTCCTGAGTCTCAGCAATCACTTCTTTCGCCTTCGCTGTTTTTTCAGCTACAACTTCTTTCGCTTTTGCAGTTTTCTCAGCAACCACCTCTTTCACTTCTGCCGTCTTTTCAGCAACAGCTTCTTTAACTTCAGTGGTTTTCTCTGCAACAACTTCTTTCGCCTTCGCTGTTTTTTCAACCACAACTTCTTTAACTTCTTCAGTTGCTGGTGTCGTTTGATTATCAGCCATTGTGTTTCCCCTCTATATTGTTAGTTGATTTTTTGGCTAAATATAAGATAAAACGCTTTACTTTTAGACTATGAAAAAATTGTTAGACAATTTGCATAATATCTCATGATATAGATAGAAGAATGATTGATTTGGCAATAGACATAACAACAGCCAAACTTATAAAAGAAAAACTACAATTACTCGCTTTAACCAATAAAACAGATAGACTTTTGAACTACTCATGCGTATAATGCGCTGTTAAGTTACAAGCGAGCAGACTGGAAGGAGGGGCATGTTTTTAAAGACAGCCTACCTTTTTTTATGTCTTCTCGCTTTTTTACAGCCCTATTTTTGTGGTTTTAGTTCAGGAGCTTTGGTTTGAGCACCCCCGCCATTTTAGCCCTCGCAGATGGAACGATCTTTAAAGGAACGTCTATCGGTGCATCGGGAAGTACGACTGGTGAAGTCGTTTTTAATACAGCCATGACTGGCTACCAAGAAATTTTGACTGACCCAAGTTATGCGCAACAAATTGTGACGCTGACTTATCCCCATATTGGAAATACAGGCTGTAATAGCGAAGACGTTGAATCTGGTCGCATCCATAAAGTATGGGCGAACGGTTTAATTATTCGTGATCTTCCTTTATTACATAGTAATTTCCGTGCAGAACAATCACTCAGTGAATACTTGGAACAACATAATGTTGTTGCAATCGCTGATATTGATACGCGTAAATTGACACGTATTTTACGTGACAAAGGTGCGCAAAATGGTTGCATCCTTGCTGGTGAAAATATCACTGAAGAAGAAGCAATTGCAAAAGCACGTGCATTCGGTGGTTTAAATGGTTTAGACCTTGCAAAAGAATGCTGTGATCCTGAAGGCTTTGAATGGACTGAAGGTTCTTGGACTTTAGGTCAAGGTTTTAGCCAACCAGAATTTAAATTTCATGTTGTTGCATACGATTATGGTGTCAAAACCAACATCTTACGTATGCTTGCAGACCGTGGTTGTAAACTCACTGTTGTGCCTGCACAGACCCCTGCTGAGAAAGTTCTCGCTTTAAATCCAGATGGCGTGTTCTTGTCAAATGGTCCTGGTGATCCAGCAGCATGTGATTATGCGATTGAAGCAGTAAAAACGATTGTTGAAACTACGACTTTACCTGTATTTGGTATTTGTTTAGGTCACCAAATTTTAGCACTTGCTTCTGGCGCGAAGACCATGAAAATGAATCATGGTCATCACGGTGCAAACCATCCTGTACAAAATCTTGACCCTCTCAGCGAACATCACGGTACAGTGATGATTACTTCTCAAAACCACGGCTTTGCTGTCGATGAGAGTACTTTACCTGCAAACTTAAAAGTGACACATCGCTCTCTGTTTGATGGTACAAACCAAGGTATTCATCGCACTGACAAACCAGCATTCAGCTTCCAAGGTCACCCTGAAGCAAGCCCTGGTCCACATGACTGTGCTCCATTGTTCGATCATTTCATCGAACTTATTGAAGCATCTAAGAAGTAATTAAGGAGCGAATAATGCCTAAACGTACGGATATTAAAAGCATCTTAATTATTGGTGCAGGTCCAATTGTGATCGGTCAAGCATGTGAGTTTGACTACTCAGGTGCGCAAGCATGTAAAGCACTTCGCGAAGAAGGCTATCGTGTTATTTTGGTGAACTCTAACCCAGCAACCATTATGACTGACCCTTCAATGGCTGATGCAACTTATATCGAGCCAATCACTTGGCAGACTGTTGCTCAAATTATTGAAAAAGAACGCCCAGATGCAGTCCTCCCAACGATGGGCGGTCAAACTGCATTGAACTGTGCACTTGCATTAGATGCCAACGGTGTTTTAGAGAAATACAATGTTGAGTTGATTGGTGCATCAAAAGAAGCGATTGAAAAAGCAGAAGATCGTAAACTATTTGACATCGCCATGCGTAAAATCGGCTTAGAGTGTCCTCGTGCCGATGTTGCAGAAAGTATGGAACATGCACTGGAAATTCAGTCGCGTTTCGGTTTCCCAGTGATCATTCGTCCGTCATTCACGATGGGTGGTTCTGGTGGCGGTATTGCGTACAATAAAGAAGAATTTATTGAAATCTGTGAACGTGGTTTCGATCTTTCTCCAACCAAACAATTATTGATTGATGAATCACTGATTGGCTGGAAAGAGTACGAAATGGAAGTTGTTCGTGACAAAAACGACAACTGTATTATCGTATGTGCGATTGAAAACTTTGACCCAATGGGCGTACACACAGGTGACTCAATCACTGTTGCCCCTGCGCAAACATTGACAGATAAAGAATATCAAATCATGCGTAATGCATCGGTTGCTGTTCTTCGTGAAATCGGTGTTGAAACAGGTGGTTCAAACGTTCAGTTCGGTATTAACCCGAAAGATGGTCGTATGGTTGTGATCGAGATGAACCCTCGTGTTTCTCGTTCATCTGCGCTTGCCTCTAAAGCAACAGGTTTCCCAATTGCGAAAATCGCAGCAAAACTTGCTGTTGGTTATACCCTTGATGAATTGAAAAATGACATCACTGGTGGTATCACGCCTGCAAGCTTTGAACCAGCGATTGACTATGTTGTAACCAAGATTCCTCGCTTCAACTTCGAAAAATTCCCGCAAGCTGAGCCTGTATTGACGACTCAGATGAAATCTGTGGGCGAAGTGATGGCAATTGGTCGTAACTTCCAAGAATCTGTTCAAAAAGCGCTTCGTGGTCTTGAAGTAGGTGTCAGCGGCTTTGATGAAAAAATCGAAGTTGGTACGGCTAATGCCAAAGACATCATCTTAAAAGAACTTAAAGTTCCAGGCCCTGAGCGTATTTGGTATGTAGCTGACGCATTCCGTCACGGTTTCTCATTAGATGACGTATTCGAAGCAACAAAGATTGACCGTTGGTTCTTGATCCAAATTGAAGATATCGTTAAAACTGAAGCTCAAGTAAAAACTTTAGGTTTTGGTGATTTAAACGCTGATAATATCCGTTCATTCAAGCGCAAAGGTTTATCTGACCTTCGTATTGCTGACTTGATGGGTATTTCACAAAAACAATTCCGTAAACAACGTTGGAACTTGGGTGTCTATCCAGTTTATAAACGTGTTGATACTTGTGCTGCCGAATTCGAATCTGGCACAGCTTACATGTACTCAACTTACGACGAAGAATGTGAAGCAAATCCATCGAACCGTGACAAAATCATGGTCATTGGTGGTGGTCCAAACCGTATTGGTCAAGGGATCGAGTTTGATTACTGCTGTGTACACGCTGCGCTAGCGATGCGTGATGACGGTTATGAAACCATCATGGTGAACTGTAACCCTGAAACAGTTTCAACTGACTATGACACTTCAGATCGTTTGTACTTCGAACCTGTAACACTTGAAGATGTACTTGAAATCGTACGTACAGAGAAGCCTAAAGGCGTGATCGTACAGTACGGTGGTCAAACACCATTAAAATTGGCGCGTGCTTTAGAAGAAGCAGGTACACCAATCATTGGTACATCTCCTGATGCGATTGACCGTGCAGAAGACCGTGAACGTTTCCAGCAAATGATTCAACGTCTACAGCTTCGTCAACCAAACAACAGCATCGTTAAATCTGCTGAAGAAGGTATCTCTGAAGCTGCAAAAGTTGGTTATCCGCTAGTTGTTCGCCCATCTTATGTGTTAGGTGGTCGCGCAATGGAAATCGTATATAACGAAGATGAGCTAAAACGCTACCTTCGTGAAGCAGTTCAAGCTTCAAATGAAGCCCCTGTCCTGTTAGACCGTTTCCTTGATGATGCAACTGAAGTGGACGTAGACTGCGTATCTGATGGTAAAGACGTTGTGATTGGCGGTATCATGCAGCACATCGAACAAGCAGGGATTCACTCAGGTGACTCAGCATGTTCAATTCCTCCTTACTCACTTTCACAAGAAGTTCAGGATGAAATGCGTCGCCAAACTGTTGCAATGGCAAAAGAACTTGGCGTAATCGGCTTGATGAACGTTCAGTTTGCAGTAAAAGGCAACGACATTTATGTACTCGAAGTGAACCCACGTGCATCACGTACTGTTCCTTTCGTTTCTAAATGTATTGGTGAGTCATTAGCAAAAGTTGCTGCACGTTGTATGGCTGGTCAATCTTTAGAATCTCAAGGATTCACCAAAGAGATCATCCCGACTCACTTTGCAGTAAAAGAAGCTGTATTCCCATTTGCTAAATTCCAAGGCGTTGATCCAATGCTTGGGCCTGAGATGAAATCTACAGGCGAAGTAATGGGTGTAGGTCAAACTTTCGGTGAAGCATTCTACAAAGCAGTACTTGGTTCAAACGAACGTTTACCAGGCTTGCCAACAGAAGGCGAAGTGAAGCATGCGTTCTTATCAGTTCGTGAATCAGATAAGAAATACATTGCCAATATTGCTAAACAATTAATCGAATATGGCTTCAAACTTGTTGCGACTAATGGCACACATCGTGTTCTGAAAGAAGCAGGCATTGAGTGTGAAGCTGTCAATAAAGTCACTGAAGGTCGTCCACATATTGTAGACCGCTTGAAAAATGGTGAGATTCATCTTATTGTCAACACAACTGAAGGCAAACAAGCTCAATACGACTCTGCCATGATTCGTCGTGCTGCCCTACAAGGTAAAGTGTATTACACTACGACAATTAATGGTGCTGAGGCTGTTTGCCAAGCATTTTCTGTGAAATTGCCAATGGATGTATACCGCTTGCAAGATTTACAAACTGTAGGTTAATTCTTTACTGATAAGTCCCGTCACCTTATCGGTGGCGGGCTTTTTCTTTTTTTAATCCTGTATTTTCCCAACCAATTTAGAGGGACTGAAATGCAACGTTATCCTATGACTCCTGAAGGCAAGGTTGCCTTAGAGAAAGAATTACAACAGCTAAAAACAGTGGATCGCCCACGTATTATCCAAGCGATCGCGGAAGCTCGTGAGCACGGTGATTTAAAGGAAAATGCTGAATATCACGCTGCACGTGAACAGCAAGGTTTTTGTGAAGGTCGTATTCAGGATATCGAAGGCAAACTGGGTGCAGCTCAAGAGATTGATGTCAAAACACTTGAACAAAACGGTCGTGTTGTGTTTGGAGTTACAGTAACCATCGAAAACCTAGACACTGAAGAACGTAAAACTTATAAAATCGTAGGTGATGATGAAGCAGATTTTAAAATCAATAAAATCTCAGTGAACTCACCGATTGCCCGTGGTCTTTTAGGTAAAAGCGAAGGCGACGAAGCAAAAATTCAAACACCGCAAGGTGAAGTTGAATACGAAATCGTCAGTGTGGAATATCTTTAATATTCTAAACTGAATTAGCCCCTCTATTTGAGGGGTTTTTCTTCTCAGTTGTTTTTCTTTTATTAGCTTTTAAAAGCTTAGTATTCATTTTCACTCCTAAGAGTTTCAATCATAATCTATATTGCGAGATTTTAGAAATGAACGACTCTTTTCAATCTCTGGAATAAAAGAATCTTTCATGCCAACTCTTTCATCATTCATGAAGACGCAAAGAAAATATACCCATTCGGTATCATCCTTTTCTATTGCCTTATCAATGACTCGATCAAAAGAATTTTTTAGCTTATGAATATCTATCTCAGCTAAGTATCCATACAAAATTCTAGAGCCTGGCCAATTTAAATCCATAAAACCTTCTAATAACTGATCTAAGTTTTCTTCTACGATTTCTCGAGGAAGATATGGAATCATCATTGTCAGATTTTCCCATTCAGAACCACTATATGGCTGAATTAATACAGAGAAATCTAACTCCCTACTTCTCAATTTTCTTTTAATTTCAAATGCTAAATCAATTAAATCATGTATATATAAAAGTTTTTCACCAATAATTTTTAAAATTGAACTTTCATTTATTGGTTCAATCATTAATATTTATCCTTTTGTTATAATTCAGATATTATGTATTTATAAATGAATTCAGTTCAATATTTTTTTATTATTTTCCTTTAAGCCCATAATTTTATTACCAATAACGTCGATTAAATTAAATATGCAAAATTTACTCAACTATATCTAAAATGAATTTTTAACCGATTGAATGGTTCTTTTGTTTCAAGAGCATCCTATTTCTAAATACAATAAAAATGAAATAAAGTAATGCAAGATCGACTGATCAGTAGCATTATGTATGAGATTACTGGAATAATCCTATGGATTGCTGTTGTAATCGTATGAGCTTTCCATATCATTCTTATGACCAATGCAGTACGCTGTATGCTATTCTAGACTTTGTATTTTCCGAATCAAATTCAATGTTTGTTGATTTGGTTTTGGAAATTCTTCTTCAACTAACGCTCTCTCCTGATATAAAAGCTATAATAGCGCCGATTTCTTTTAGTATTTTGTCTTAGTTATGGATTCATTGATCAACTCCCCTGTTAAACATTGGTGTGAATTCGAATTTATTTCCAAAACAGTAAAAAATCCAAATATCCATATCAAAGGTAATTATTCTTATTATTCTGCTTATTGGGATCAGGGCTTTGAACGTTGTGTAGTCCGTTATCTACATGACAAACCTGCTACACCTGAAAAACCAATTGATCAACTGTATATTGGCAATTTTGTCTGCTTTGGTGCTGAATGCGTGATCATGATGGGTGGCAATCAATTACACCGTCCTGATTGGATTTCGACCTTCCCTTTTGATACCCGTAGTTTCTTGCCTGCCGGTGATACTGTGATTGCTGATGGTTGCTGGATTGGTAGCCGCGCCATGATTATGCAGGGCGTGAAATTGGGTGAAGGTGCTGTGATTGCCACTGGTGCTGTGGTTACCCAAGATGTGCCACCTTATGCGATTGTTGGCGGCGTACCTGCTAAAGTGATTAAATATCGTTTTCCTGAACAAGATATTGAAAAGTTACTCGCACTTAAACTCTACGACCTAGACGAAAAGCAGATTTTAAAAATGCGTGAACAATTGCAGACGGATCAAATCGTAGATTTATGTGCATATTTAGACCAAAGTCTATAATCTTTCCAAATCTAATATTCACCTTAATTTTTAAAAAAAGATTATTTTTTCAATGGATTGAATAATTAAAAACTGCTTTAACATTTAATTATTCTTATAAAATTACTAGGTTTTATTATGCTACTAATAAGTTTAATATGAAAACATGAATCTTATTTTAAACAAAAATTTAGAAACAACTCAAAGTGCAATAATAAGGAGTAATAAACATGGCCTATCAAAAAATCTTGGTTGCAATTGATGACTCTGAAATCTCCGATAATGTCATTCAACAAGCGGCTCAACTTGCAAAAGCCCTTAATAGTGAAATCACTGTGGTTGAGGTGATGACCTTAGACCCATATTTGGCAGATGCATACCTTAGACTCGGTCAAAGTAATGAATTGATAGAACGTGTTCGTAGCTACGTTCAAGAAAATTTAACCAAAGCGGAAAAGAAATTTGAAGCATTAGGATTAACAGTCGCAACTCAAGTGCTGGAAGGCTTCTCTGTAAATGGGGAAATTATCAGTGCTGCACAGAACTTAGGTGCTGATCTGATTATTATGGGATCACATGGTCGAACTGGTTTCAAAAAATTTATCTTAGGCAGCGTAGCTCAAAAAGTATTAGGTGAAAGCCATATCCCCGTTTTGGTTGTACGTTAAATCTTCTAAGTTTTATTTTAATATAACATCGTAACCCGCCTGAAACCTTAAGTTTCAAGCGGGTTATTTTAATTATTGAGTTTTTAATTCAATAGGTTTTGCTTTTTGTAGAACTTCTTTTAGTAACTCAGTCGTAGAAACGATCGTCAGTGACTGCGTATTTGCTTGAATATTTTCTTTCTTAAGATCATGTGGGTGTTTCAAAAGAGATAACTTGAATGCAGTAATAAACTCATCATCCTCAAATCAGTATATACCATTTAATTTTACGTTAATTTTTCTTATAAATCGTATATCTTCCGTATAAAAATCAAGAACAAATATTCATCGTTATTACTTAAAAGTATCACATTGATTGATATCTCCAGATTTCAGACCTTGCTGAAACCAGTGCATTCGTTGTTCACTACTGCCATGTGTAAAACTATCGGGAACAACCTGACCTGTAGCTCTACGTTGCAAATAATCATCGCCAATTTTCTCGGCAGCATCCATTGCTTCTTCAATATCACCCTGTTCTAAAAATTGAGTGCGTTGTTGATTCTGATGCGCCCAAATACCAGCAAAACAATCCGCCTGTAATTCTAAACGGACAGAAAGCTGATTTCCTTGTGTTTGGCTAGCTTGTGCACGTGCTTGCTGTACTTGACCAGAGATGCCTAATAGATTTTGAATATGATGCCCAACTTCATGTGCAATGACATAAGCCTGCGCAAAATCCCCTGCTTGATCTTGACGAGAAAGTTCTGTCTGATTTTGCTCACCAGAAATACCCATTTGCTGCCGCATATCTTTAAAGAAAGCAGTATCGATATAAACTTTTTGATCCGCAGGACAATAAAACGGCCCCATTGCTGCTTGTGCCCTACCACAAGCGGATTTATCGACACCGCTAAACAAAACTAAGCGTGGTGGTGTGTAAGTCATGCCAAGTTTTTGAAAAATAGGAGTCCAAGTATCTTCTGTATCCGCAAGAATAGTTCCAACAAAATCACTTGCCTCTTTCTGTTCAGCAGTTAAATTTTGTGGTGCAACACCCTCTTGCGAAGACTGAGCACTGGTAACCGCTTGAGTTGCTTGATAGGCTTGTTGTGGGTCTACTCCAAAAAACTTCCACGCAACAAATGCAACGATCAAACCTATAATACTGATACCACCTGCTTTTGCTCCGCCACCACCACGACGATCTTCAACATTGGTACTGACACGACGACCTTTCCAACGCATATTAACCTCACATATGATAATGATGGTGATTGAGCATTTTATTTATGCAGATGCTTTTGACCAAAATTTTTGAATAAGCATAACAACCATTAATACAATAGCACCTGCAATAAAGCCGATTCCTAGATTAATCAAAGTTGGTGTAAAGGCACCGATAATTGAACCAAAACTTGGAATCAGCTCTAAATGGTCTACGGTTTCTTCAGTAAAATGATGTAATAAAGGAACTGTATGTGAAATAATTCCACCACCTACCAAAAACATTGCAACCGTTCCAACAATAGATAATGTTTTCATTAGAATAGGAGCAAATGCGAGTAGACCACGACCTATTTTATTTTTAAAAGCAGATGCTTGTTGTGTTAAATATAAGCCTAAATCATCAATTTTCACAATCATTGCAACAAAACCGTAAACACCTACGGTCATTACGATTGCAATCACACTTAATACAGTCACTTTAGTCATAAATGCTGCTGTTGCAACTGTACCTAACGAAATCACAACAATTTCAGCAGATAAAATAAAATCGGTACGTATCGCACCTTTTACTTTTTCTTTTTCAAACTTGTCTAAATCTATTTCGATCTGTTCCAAGCTTTCATTGGCTTCCTCAGCCGTTTTTGCGTTTTTATGCTGGAGCATGTGTACAACTTTTTCTACTCCTTCATAACATAGAAATAAACCACCAATCATTAATAAAGGATTGATTAACCAAGGTGCAACTACACTAATCAGCAATGCTAATGGAACCAAGATAAGTTTATTAATGAAAGAACCCTTAGCAACCCCCCATACCACAGGCAACTCTCGATCTGCGCGTACACCACTGACTTGCTGCGCGTTTAGGGCTAAATCATCACCCAACACCCCTGCTGTTTTTTTTGCAGCCATCTTACTCATTACCGCAACATCATCTAAAATCGTTGCAATATCATCGAGTAATAACAATAATCCACTCGCCATTTTTATTTCCCAGTTTGTATTTATTTCGCTATTGTAGAATTCCTCAATAAATTCACAACATTATTTTAAGAAAAAGTTTAAGCAATCGCTGACGAAAAATTTTTATTTCCCGTACAATAATATCAATCTTTATATTTATGAAACTACTGAATCTTGGAATATATCATGAGTAATGCTGATCAACGTCCAATCATCTTGACAGGCGACCGCCCTACTGGACAACTTCATCTTGGACACTTTGTTGGCTCATTACGCTCTCGTGTTGGTTTACAAGACAGTCATCATCAACACCTTTTATTAGCAGATGCTCAAGCACTCACTGATAATGCTGATAATCCAGATAAAGTCCGTAACAATATTCTTCAAGTTGCATTAGATTATTTGGCAGTTGGTATTGATCCAACCAAAACAACGATCTGTGTCCAATCATGCTTGCCTGCTCTCAATGAACTGACCATGCTCTATCTGAATTTTGTGACGGTTGCTCGTTTAGAACGCAATCCAACCATTAAGTCAGAAATTCAAATGCGTGGTTTTGAACGAGATATTCCTGCTGGCTTTTTATGTTATCCAGTGGCTCAAGCAGCAGACATTACCGCATTTAAAGCGACTGTAGTACCTGTTGGCGAAGATCAAATCCCAATGATTGAACAAACCAATGAGGTTGTACGTCGCGTTAACCGCCAAATTGGTCATGACTTATTACCTGAGTGTAAAGCATTATTATCGAATATGGGACGCTTACCTGGTTTTGATGGTAAAGCAAAAATGTCTAAATCTTTAGGCAATACTATTGTGCTGAATGCTTCTGATAAAGACATTAAAAAAGCAGTCAACGCAATGTATACCGATCCAAATCACTTAAGAATTGAGGATCCAGGTCAAGTCGAAGGTAATATTGTATTTACTTACCTTGATGCCTTTGATCCAAATAAAGAAGAAATCGAAGAACTGAAAGCGCATTATCGTCGTGGTGGTTTAGGTGATGGTACGGTGAAAAAACGCCTAGAAGGTGTACTCAAAGAATTGATCCTGCCGATTCGTGAACGCAGAGCTGAACTTGAAAAAGATCCTGATTATATTATGGACATTTTAAAACATGGTACAGATAAATGCCGTGACATTACTCAGCAAACATTAGATGAAGTAAAAAGTGGATTAGGTTTATTTAAATTCTAATTTACGTTACTTTTATCGCAAAAAAGCCTAATATTTAGGCTTTTTTCATGTAAATATCTTATTTAAATTTAGTTTTAGACCTCGGTAACAACCCGATAACTAATAATTTTTGTCACATATTAACATCCATTAACACTAATTTACATGAATACCGATGAACTCTGTCAGGTTTTTTTGTACTGTAGCCAAGTAGATTAGTAAACACTAATCTCATGACATTTCTCCTTTCAACCGAAACTGTTTCTGCAGATTCGTTGTTCACGCAATGACTACCCCAATCATTGCGTTTTTTTATGCCTATTTCTCGATTGTGAAAACATGTAAGTTTTTAGCAATAAAAAGTTAATTATAGCGGTCTAGCTGATTTTTTGATCTATGATAATTTTTCAATAACTACCACACACTGAGAGATTATTATGTCCATTGCTAAAGTCGTCGAAGTTAATTCTAGCAGCAACAAAAGCTTTGAAGATGCAATTCAAACTGGGATTGCTAAAGTCACTGAAACGGTCAAAAATGTTCAAGGTGCTTGGATCAACGAGCAGAAAGTAGTGATCAAAGACAATAAAATTAATGAATATCGCGTGAATTTAAAAATTAGTTTCCTTGTTGAATAAAAAGATTTTATCTTTTAAAAATCCCCGTTTGGGGATTTTTTTATAGTGACAATGTCGACAATATTTGATCATCCAAAATGATCAAACAGATTATAAAATCATCTTTTATTAATCTGCCAGAGCATAGCAATCAGAACGATTTAAGTTGAAATTCCCCCCCGTTCGCTTTACTCTTATAACTGTTTTATTTTTATAAAAATTTTATTAATTATCTCAAAAAGATATAAGAGTAATGCAAATGATATGGGACTTATTAATCCATCCATCAAATATTGTTTTTAGCATTTCATTAATGCTATGCCTATTTATAGGTTCTCTAGAATTAATTTTATTATTATTTGGCGGTAGTAGTAGTTTCATTGATCAATTTTTACCAGACAGTCTAGTTGATGTTGATCATGCCGATATTTCTATTGAACATACTAACGGTATTTTTACTCAGCTTTTAGAGTGGCTTTATCTAGGAAAAGTTCCTCTTCTCATTTGGTTAATTATCTTTTTAACGGTCTACTCACTCACAGGTCTCATTATTCAGGATATTTTTTTCCACTTAACCGAGCATTATTTATCTGCTTGGATCATTGCTCCTATGTGTTTATTTTTATGTATGCCACTAGTGAGAACAAGTGCAGCATTGATCAGTAAAATTATTCCAAAAGATGAAACCACAGCCATTCATAGTGATGAACTGATTGGTCGTACAGCACAAATTATTTTAGGACAAGCCACACAAAACTCCCCTGCTCAAGCTAAAGTAAAAGATCAATTCGGTCAAACCCATTATGTCTTGGTTGAACCTGAGTTAGATATTATTTTTTATCAAGGGCAAGATGTGATTTTAACCCAAAGAACAAAAATTGGATTCCAAGCAATTACTGCTTAATTTATATATTAATTTAATGAGGGATTTTAAATGTTGAGTTCAGCATTGACTGAAATTTTAATCATCACCGGTATTATTTTTGCAGCACTCATTTTTATCGGTGTTGTGATTGCTCGCCTATATACCCGTTCCAGCAAAGAAGTGTCGTTTGTACGAACAGGTTTTGGAGGTGAAAAAGTTATTCTGAACGGAGGAGCAATTGTCCTCCCTGTTTTACATGAAATTATTCCTGTGAATATGAATACGCTGCGCCTCGAAGTTAAACGGGCAGCAGATCAAGCACTGATCACTCGTGATCGTATGCGTGTCGATGTCATGGCTGAATTCTATGTTCGAGTCAAACCTACTGGTGAATCAATTGCAACGGCAGCTCAAACATTAGGTCGAAAAACCATGTCACCTCAAGAGTTGAAAGACTTGGTTGAAGGCAAATTTGTTGACTCTTTACGTGCTGTTGCTGCTGAGATGGCAATGGAAGAACTGCATGAAAAACGTGTGGACTTTGTACAAAAAGTTCAGCAAGTCGTTTCTGAAGATTTATCTAAAAATGGTTTAGAACTTGAAACAGTGTCATTGACTGGTTTAGACCAGACCAGTTTTAAATTTTTTAATCCACAAAATGCCTTCGATGCAGAAGGTTTAACCAAACTAACTGAAACCATCGAAGATCGTCGTAAAAAACGTAACGATATTGAACAAGATGCGGACTTGGCGATTCGTGCGAAAAATCTGCAAGCTGAACAGGCAAGACTACAAATTTCTCGTGAAGAGGAATATGCCAAGCTACAGCAGGAACGTGAAATTTCAATTCGTAAGGCCGAACAAAGTGCTGAAATTGCTGCTCAGGAAGCGGCTAAAAAGCGTGAAGCAGAAGAAGCCCGTATTGCTGCTGAACGTGAAGTTGAAATCAAACGTATTGCTTCGGCTCGTGATGTAGAAAATGAAAATATTCAAAAAGCACAATTGATTCAAAAAGCACAAGTTGAGCAAAAGAAAACCATTGAATTGGCTGAACAGGATCGTGCCATTGCGATTGCTGAAAAATCTCGTGCAGAATCAGAAGCCAAAGCCCAAGCAGATAAAGCCCGTGCCGAAGCCGTAAAAGCCGAAGAAGAAGTTGTAACGGTACGTGAAACACAACGTGCTGAACGTCAAAAAGCGGTTGAACTAGTTGCAGCCAAACAGACTGCTGAAAAAGAAGCAATTGCTATCACTGTCGCAGCAGATGCAGGTAAAAAAGCCGCTGCTGATGAAGCGGAAGCTGTGCGTATTGCTGCTGAAGCAGATGCTGAAAAAATTCGCTTAAAAGCGAAAGGTGAAGCCGATGCTAAAATATTGCTTGCCCAAGCTTTAGAGAAACAATATCAGGTTGATGCAGAAGGTGCTCGTGCAGTGAATGAAGCCGCCAATACTCTTTCTGCTGAGCAAGTGGAAATGCAAGTTCGTTTGGCACTATTAAAGCATTTACCAGAGATCATTCGTGAAAGTGTTAAACCAATGGAAAACATTGATGACATCAAGATTTTACAAGTAAATGGTTTAAGTAATTTCGCAGGTGGTTCTGTATCAGGTGAAACAGTTGAAAATACCCAAACCTCTTTGTCTGATCAGGTTGTGAATAGCGCCCTACGCTACCGTTCACAAGCGCCACTGATTGATAGCTTAATGAGTGAATTGGGTTTACAAGGCGGTGATATCAATGGTTTAACTCAAGGGTTGAAACCAAAAGCAGACTAAGTGTTGTTGATCTAAAAAGAGTCTTAGCCATAAGGCTCTTTTTTATGAAAATCAAAAACTTGATCAATAAAAAACCCCAATATTTCTATTGGGGTTTTTTTTCAAGATTAAAATCTAACGTATTACGCCAAACCTTTCTCTTTTAACACTTGCAACATAGTAGAACCTAGCTCAGCTGGGCTACGCGTGTAAGCCATTCCCGCACGTTCAAATGCAGCGAATTTCTCTTCAGCAGTACCTTGACCACCAGAAATGATCGCACCAGCATGCCCCATACGCTTACCTTTAGGCGCAGTTACACCAGCGATGTAACCGACTACAGGCTTAGTCACGTTAGATTTGATGAATTCAGCAGCTTCTTCTTCCGCTGTACCACCGATCTCACCAATCATGATGATTGCATCAGTATCTGGATCATCTTGGAACAATTGAAGCGCTTCGATCTGGTTCATACCTGGAATTGGGTCACCACCAATACCGATACAAGTCGACTGACCTAAACCAAGCTTAGTTGTTTGAGCAACAGCTTCATAAGTCAATGTACCTGAACGTGAAATAATACCAATACGACCTGGTTGGTGGATGTGACCAGGCATAATACCGATCTTACATTCACCCGGAGTGATCACGCCTGGGCAGTTAGGACCAACTAAACGAGTACCGTTACCGTTAGTTTCTAAGTAGCGTTTCGCTTTCAGCATGTCGATGGTTGGAACACCTTCAGTGATCACAACGATTAAACCAACACCTGAGTCAACCGCTTCAACGATTGAGTCTAAAACGAATGGTGCTGGTACATAAATAACAGATGCATCCGCATTTGTTTCACGTACCGCTTCTTTCATCGTGTTGAATACAGGCAGTTCAAGATGAGTTGTACCACCCTTACCCGGAGTGACACCACCAACAACTTTTGTGCCGTAGTCTAAAGCTTGTGCAGAGTGGAAAGTACCGTTTTTACCAGTAAAACCTTGTACCAATACTTTAGTGTCTTTATTAATTAATACGCTCATGATTGATACTCCTTACGCTTTCACTGCAGCTACAACTTTTTCTGCGGCATCGGATAAACCATTCGCAGAAATTAATTTCAAACCAGATTCATCAAGTAATTTAGCACCTAACTCAGCGTTGTTACCTTCTAAACGAACAACAACGGGTACAGTGACATTTACTTCTTGAACCGCTGCAATAATTGCTTCCGCAATCATGTCACAACGTACGATTCCACCGAAGATGTTGATTAAAACACCTTGAACAGACGTATCAGCAAGAATGATTTTGAACGCTTCGATTACGCGCTCTTTGGTTGCACCGCCACCAACGTCAAGGAAGTTTGCAGGTTGACCACCATAAAGTTTGATAATGTCCATCGTTGCCATTGCAAGACCAGCACCATTCACCATACAACCGATATTACCTTCTAGAGCAACATAGTTAAGATCAAATTCAGATGCTTTTAATTCACGCTCATTTTCTTGAGATTTATCACGTAAAGCAGCAACTTCTGGTAAACGGTATAACGCATTTGAGTCAATGCCTACTTTTGCATCAACACACAAAATTTCACCATTTTCACGTACTGAAAGTGGGTTAATTTCAAATAAAGCAAAATCATTTTCTACAAATGCTTGATATGCAGCTGTCATGATTTTAACAAATTGACCAACTTGTTTATCTTTTAATGCTAATTTAAATGCAACTTCACGTGCTTGGAATGGTTGTAAGCCAACAAGTGGATCGACTTCAACTTTAATAATTTTTTCAGGTGTTTCTTCTGCAACTTTCTCGATTTCTACACCACCTTCGGTAGAAGCCATGAAAGTAATACGACGGCTAGAACGGTCGACAACCGCACCCAAATAAAGCTCACGCTCAACTGGATATACATCTTCAGCAACAATAATACTATTTACTGGTTGGCCATTTGCATCTGTTTGATAGGTTACAAGACGCGTACCAATAATATTGTTTGCAAATTCGATAACATCTTCTTTTGATTTCGCAACTTTTACACCGCCAGCCTTACCACGACCACCAGCATGAACTTGTGCTTTCATTACAGCAAATTTACCACCAAGCTGTTCAAACGCAGCAACGGCTTCATCTGCATTTGTTGCCAAGATACCTTCCTGTACTGGCATACCATATTTTTTCAATAATGCTTTAGCTTGATATTCATGTAAGTTCATTCAGTTACCTACTATGTAGTTTATTGTCATACAGTCTAGATATATTATAAATTATAGACTGTTACAAGTTGAGTAAATGATTGTTTTTATTTCAACCATCATTAATTAAAAAGTGTGGCGAACCACACTTATTTTGTTATTTACGTTTACGTTGAATCGCGTGGATGGCACGACCATCAACAGCAAGCGCGGCTTCATGTACAACTTCTGAGAAAGTTGGATGACCAAAAGTCATTAATTGTAGGTCTTCAATTGAAGATACAAACTCAAGTGCGATCATACCTTGATGTACGATATCAGATGCATTTGGTCCCACAACGTGCATACCTAATAAACGGTCAGTTTTTGCATCAGCAACGAACTTCACAAAACCAGCAGTATCACCAGCAGCCAACGCACGACCATTCACCGCAAACGGGAATTGACCTGCTTTAACTTCGTGACCTTTTTCAGCGGCTTGTTCTTCAGTTAAACCGACCCAAGCTGCTTCTGGGTGTGTGTAAATAACGCTAATGATCGTGTCATAGTTCACTTGAGCAGCATGACCGTGTATACGTTCAACTGCCATTACGCCCTCTTCCATTGCTTTATGAGCAAGCATTGGACCGCGTACCAAGTCACCAATCGCGTAAACACCTTCAACAGATGTTTGGCACTGATCATTCACATCAACCAAACCACGTTCAGTCAATTTAATGCCAGAATCTTCTGCCAATAAACCTTCTGCATATGCCTTACGACCTACACATACGATTAACTTGTCAAAAACTTGTTCTTTGTCTTCGCCAGCTTGGTTATATTTAACCGTTACTTCGCGGCCATTGGTTTCAGCACTAGAAACTTTTGCACCGATACGGATATCTAAACCTTGTTTTTTCAAGATTTTTTGATATTCCTTCGCCAATGCTTTGTCTGCCATTGGTAAGAAAGCATCTAATGCTTCAAACACAACAACTTCTGAACCAAGGCGACGCCATACAGAACCAAGTTCTAAACCAATAACACCTGCACCAATCACACCAAGACGTTTAGGAACTTCTGGGAATTTTAATGCACCAGTAGAATCAACGATTAAGTCTTCATCCACTGGAGCGACTGGAATATTTACAGGTACAGAACCAGTCGCAAGAATGACATATTTAGGTTCTAAAACCTGTACTTCACCTTCAAACGGTGTGAATTCTACTTTTTTACCTGCAAGTAATTTACCCGTACCTTGTAACCACTCGATACCATTACCTTTCAGTAATTGAGCAACACCACCCGTCAATTGATCTACAACTTTGTCTTTACGTGCCAACAAAGTATCTAAATCAAATTTAACTTCGCCAGTCGTGATACCGTGTTCAGCAAGCTCATGAATTGTTGCTTCGTAACGGTGAGAAGAATCAAGCAATGCTTTAGAAGGGATACAACCCACATTTAAACATGTACCACCCAAAGATGGCTTACCGTTGTGAATACGTTTTTCGATACAAGCGACTTTGAAACCAAGTTGAGCTGCACGAATCGCTGCTTCATAACCACCAGGACCACCGCCAATGACAACAAGATCAAACTGTTGAGACATTTTTCTATTCCTTAAATCTCCCCCTAACCCCCTCTTTGCAAAGAGGGGAAATACCGTGACTGGTAGTCCCCCTTTATCAAAGGGGGATTTAGGGGGATTTAAATATGTTAAAGATCAAGAATGAGTTTAGCTGGCTCTTCTAACAATTCTTTGATTGTTACAAGGAAACCTACAGCTTCTTTACCATCGATTAAACGGTGGTCATAAGAAAGTGCTAAGTACATCATTGGCAAGATTTCAACTTGACCATTTACCGCCATAGGACGTTCTTGGATTTTATGCATACCCAAGATTGCAGTTTGTGGCTGGTTTAAAATAGGTGTTGAAAGCAATGAACCGAAAGTACCGCCGTTCGTGATCGTGAACGTACCACCCGTCATTTCTTCGATCGATAATTTGCCTTCACGTGCTTTACCAGCATATGCAGCAATACCACCTTCAACTTCAGCGTAGTTCATACGATCTGTATCACGAAGGATTGGCACAACTAGACCACGGTCAGAAGAAACAGCTACACCAATGTCATAGAAACCGTGATATACGATATCGTCGCCATCGATAGAAGCGTTTACAGCTGGGTAGCGTTTTAACGCTTCAGTTGCCGCTTTAACGAAGAAAGACATAAAGCCTAAACGTGCACCGTGACGTTTTTCGAAAGCATCTTTATATTGCTTACGCATTTCCATGATTGGCTTCATGTTCACTTCGTTGAACGTGGTTAACATTGCAGTTTGTTGTGTCGCAGCCAATAAACGCTCAGCAACACGCTTACGTAAACGTGTCATTGGAACACGTTTCTCGATACGCTCGCCGACAGCAACGCTTAATGGTTGAACTGATGCAGCAGGTTTAGCTTGATGGCTAGCAACATCTTCTTTAGTGATGCGACCACCACGGCCTGTACCTTGAACGTCAGCAGCATTGATACCAGTTTCAGATAATGCTTTACGAACTGCAGGCGCTTGGTTTTGATCAACTGCTTGAGTTGATGCAGCTGCTGGCGCAGATGCAACTGGAGCAGCCGCGGCTGGTGCAGCAGCTTCAGGAGCAGCGGCAGCAACAGCACCAGTTTCGAATTGAGCAATCACTTCGTCAGAAAGAACTGTATCGCCTTCACCTTTGATGATTGCAACTAAGCTACCATCAGCTGGAGCAACCACTTCTAAAACAACTTTATCGGTTTCAATGTCACAGATCACTTCATCACGTGATACAGGTTCACCTACTTTCTTGTGCCAAGTTGCGATCGTACCGTCAGCAACTGACTCTGGAAATACCGGTGCTTTAATTTCGGTTGCCATTATTTAGAATCTCCTGATTGTTCAACTTCAATCGCAAGTGCGTCATTGATAAGCTGAGCTTGTTGTTTTGCATGCAAGTATGGCGAGCCACAAGCAGGTGCGGCAGATGCGTCACGACCAGCATAGCTAATACGAATTTGTTTACCTGATTTAAGAACGTCTTCATATAAACGAGGAACGATAAATAACCAAGCACCTTGGTTCTTCGGCTCTTCTTGTGCCCAAACAAGTTCTTGAATGTTTGGATACTGAGCCATAACCTCAGCTAAGCGTTGTTCTGGGTATGGATACAATTGTTCGATACGAACGATCGCAATATGGTTTAGACCAAGCTCACGACGTTTTTCGAGTAAATCGTAATAAACCTTACCACCACAAAGAACTAAACGAGTCACATCAGCTTTATTGATTTGATCAACTTCATCAATCACAGTTTGGAATGAACCGTTTGCTAATTCATCTAAAGTTGAAGTCGCAAGTTTATGACGGAGTAATGATTTTGGTGACATTACAATCATTGGCTTACGAATCGGACGAACCGCTTGACGACGCAATGCATGGAAAATCTGCGCTGGTGTTGTCGGTGTCATCACTTGCATATTATCTTCAGCGCAAAGCTGTAAGAAACGCTCTAAACGTGCAGATGAATGTTCTGGACCTTGGCCTTCATAACCATGTGGCAACAACATGGTTAGACCACACACACGCTCCCACTTGGTTTCACCCGAAGCGATAAATTGGTCAATAACAACTTGCGCACAGTTTGCGAAGTCACCAAATTGTGCTTCCCAAACGATTAAGCTTTTTGGCAATGTCGTTGAATAACCATATTCAAATGCAAGCACTGCTTCTTCTGACAACAAAGAGTCATAGACCGCAGTACGTGGCTGATTTTCTTTGATATGACAAAGTGGAATATAAACCGAACCATCGACTTGGTTATGTAATTTGGCATGACGGTGCGAGAATGTACCACGACCCACATCTTCACCCGTGATACGCACAAGGAAGCCATCGTCAAGCAAAGATGCATAAGCTAAAGTTTCAGCGGCACCCCAGTTCAGTGGCATTTCACCTGTTTGCATCTTCACGCGATCTTCGATCACTTTCTGAACTTGACGTTGTAATACAAAACCTTCTGGTAATGTATTCATTTTCAAACCAAGTTCTTTTAGACGATCGATGCTAAAAGTTGTATCCCAAATATCTGTGTATTCATGACCTAAATATGGCGACCAATCTACAAACATTTTTTTGTTTGGTTCACGAACTAAAGCATTGGCAACATGATTACCTGCTTCTAAGTCAGAGCGATAACCTTCAACCATAGCATCAGCACTTGCACGATCAAGCACTTTTTCTTGAACCAATTGATCAGCATACAACGTACGTGTTGTTGCTTTCTTGTTGATCACTTGATACATCAATGGTTGAGTTGCAGATGGTTCATCTGCTTCGTTATGACCACGACGACGGTAGCAGAACAAGTCTAAGATGACATCTTTACGGAAAGTATGACGGAAATCATGTGCAAGCTGAGTTACGAAAATCACAGCTTCAGGATCATCACCATTCACATGGAAAATCGGCGCCTGAATCATCTTCGCAACGTCAGTACAATACTCTGTAGAACGTGTATCACGCGGATCAGAAGTTGTGAAGCCCACTTGGTTATTGATCACGATGTGAACGGTACCGCCCACTGTGTAACCACGTGTTTGTGACATTTGGAAGGTTTCTTGGTTTACACCTTGACCCGCAAATGCAGCATCACCATGTACAATCACTGGAAGAACGTCATCGCCGCCAATATCTTTACGACGAACTTGACGTGCACGAACCGAACCTTCGACAACCGGACCAACGATCTCTAAGTGCGATGGGTTAAACGCCAATGCTAAGTGAACTTCGCCACCCGGAGTCATTACGTTTGAAGAGAAACCTTGGTGATACTTAACGTCACCAGAACCTTTTTTATGTAGGCTCTTGCCTTCAAATTCACCAAAAAGATCCGCTGGGTTTTTACCCATGATGTTCACAAGAAGGTTGAGACGACCACGGTGTGGCATCCCAATCACAACTTCTTTACAACCGACGCTGCCTGCACGTTGAATGATTTCATTCATCATTGGAATAAAAGACTCACCGCCTTCTACACCAAAACGTTTCGCACCAACGAATTTATTACCAAGATATTTCTCTAAGCCTTCCGCAGCGGTTAAACGCTCAAGAAAACCTTTTTTCTGATCATTGGTGTAATTGAATTTACCGCGAGCACCTTCCAAACGTTGTTGAATCCAACGCTTTTCTTTGGTATCAACGATATGCATATATTCTGCACCGATTGAAGAGCAGTAAATTGCTTCCATGGACTCAACCATTTCAGACAATGTCGCTTCTGCTTTACCAATCGCGAGGTTACCTGTATTAAATACAGTATCTAAATCAGATTTGGTTAAACCGTGTGCAGATAAATCAAGATCTGGAACTTCTTCGCGTTTCGCAAGGCCTAATGGATCAAGTTTGGCTTTTTGATGACCACGGTTACGATAAGCAGCAATCAGTTGTAATACACCAATTTGACGACGCTCATGTTCTGTACTTACAGTGCTTTGTACAACAGGTTGAACTCGGTTTGAATTACGACCCAAAAGGAGGAATTGCTCGCGCACACTGCCGTGTGGTTGATCACCTTTAGGGTATTTATCGAAATATTCACGCCAATCCTCTGACACTGAGGTTGGAGAAGTTAGGTACTGTTCGTAAAGCTCTTCAATATACGCTGCACTATCAGCGGAAAGTTCAGTGTCAAGACGCAGTGCGTCAGCAACTTCTTGCATTTTTGGACCCATTTCCTATTGCAAAAAATAATACAGGTTGCCTTTTAAGCACACCCATGATTCATAGTATCAAATTGGTAACATGACACTACTACTCAAGATCATCCAACCTTGAGACATTATCACTACACATCAGGAGTATTCCTTTTGATGTAATAAATGAGCTATGCACTTTCAATTCAAAGCACATAACTCATCCTTATACTCGATGAAATCGAGCAATTTTTTGCAAACCATTTTAGAAAAATTAACAAAAATATTAACTTTTCTAAATTGACTTTAACTCAAACTACATCCATACAATTGGTAAGCATTAGAGCGATATAACATCAGGAATATGCTTAATTTTTGCTTCAGGTCGTGGCAGAAATCGTAACATGTTCTCATGTACGAATTGATTTTTTTGACACATACCATCTATAAAGCAGCGAAATACACATTCTTCATTATATTCTAATATACCGCCCTTTTTATAATTGTTGCACCCTTATCGACCAAAGTTAAAGATTTTCTACAATTCTTGCACAAACATTATGCAGAGCGCCTAAAAATAGATCATTCATTTTTCTTAAGCTCAAAATTTATAAATTTCAACACTCAATAATATTTTTTAAGGACTCGATAATAAGCCTTGCACCTCCCAACACAAAAAAGGATTTAAACAAAATAAAAAAGGGAACTTTTAAAAAGTTCCCTTTTCACATGTCAGAAAACTGTATTAACCAGCTTGGTCTAACAACATATTACGAATGTGACCAATTGCCTTCGTCGGGTTTAAACCTTTAGGACAAACTGATACACAGTTCATGATCCCTTTACAACGGAACAAAGAGAATGGGTCGTCTAAACGAGCCAAACGCTCTTGTGTTGCCGTATCACGAGAGTCAATGATAAAGCGATATGCATTTAACAATGCAGATGGTCCGAGGAACTTATCAGGGTTCCACCAGAATGATGGGCATGATGTTGAACAACATGCACAAAGAATACATTCATATAGACCATCTAAGTGTTCACGGTCTGCTTGAGACTGTAAACGCTCTTTTGCTGGTGCAGGCTGATTGTTAATCAAGAACGGTTGAATCTTGTCATATTGATCATAGAACTGGTTCATGTCTACAACCAAATCTTTTACCACTGGTAAACCAGGTAAAGGACGGATCACAATCTTCTCTGGTAAATCGTTCAAGTTCCACAAGCACGCTAAACCATTTTTACCATTGATGTTGACACCATCCGAACCACAAATACCTTCACGGCAAGAGCGACGGAATGTTAATGACTCATCTTGCACTTTCAACGCAAGTAACGCATCAAGCAACATACGGTGCTTATCGGTTAACTCAAGTTTGAAAGTTTGCATGTACGGCGCTTTATCCTTATCAGGATCATAGCGGTAGATTTCGAATGTACGAGTACCTCTACTCATCTTTGTTCTCCCGATTAGAATGTACGTGGCTTAGGTTCAATTGCTTCAACCGTTAATGGGCTGAAACGTACCGGCTTGTATTCAAGACGGTTGTCTGATGAATACCATAAAGTATGCTTCATCCACTCATCATCACGGCGACCGTATGAATAAGTTGGGTGATCAGGTGCTAACTCATAGTCAACAACTGTATGCGCACCACGACATTCTTTACGTGCAGCAGCAGAAATTAGAGTCGCTTTCGCAACTTCATACAAGTTTTCAACTTCCAATGCTTCAACACGTGCAGTGTTAAATACTTTAGATTTGTCTTTCAAATGAATGTTACGAACACGTGGCTCAATCGCAAGAATTTCTTTTACGCCTTTATCAAGCAATGCTTGAGTACGGAATACACCTGCGTGATCTTGTACGATATCACGGATTGCATCAGCAACTTCTTGCGCGTTTTCACCCGTCGTTGAATCATCTAACTTACGAATACGCTTTAATGTGTTTTCCAACACATCAGTCGGAAGCGGTTGATATTCATCACCATGATGTTTAGTCACGTAGTCAATGATGTGTTCACCCGCTGCTTTACCAAATACTACAAGGTCAAGCAATGAGTTTGTACCTAAACGGTTTGCACCATGTACTGATACGCAAGAACATTCACCGATCGCATAGAAACCTTTTACTGGTTTCACATAGTCACGTGTACCTTTATAAGAATACTCTTTGGTATCTTTATCATAGTGCGCAGAGAATTCACCCTCTTCAACACCGTGTGGTACAACCACTTGACCATGAATATTCGTAGGAATACCACCCATTTGATAATGGATTGTTGGTACAACTGGAATTGGCTCTTTGGTACAGTCAACGTTTGCGAACTTCTTACCAATCTCAAATACAGATGGTAGACGTTTCATAATCGTTTCAGCACCCAAATGCGTCATATCTAATAAGATATAATCCGCCTTAGGACCACAACCACGGCCTTCTTTAATTTCTTGGTCCATAGAGCGTGATACGAAGTCACGTGGCGCCAAGTCTTTTAAAGTTGGAGCATAACGTTCCATGAATGGTTCGCCGTCTTTGTTACGAAGGATACCACCTTCACCACGACAACCTTCAGTTAACAATACGCCCGCACCCGCAACACCCGTTGGGTGGAATTGCCAGAATTCCATATCTTGTAATGGAATACCTGCACGAGCAGCCATACCAAGACCATCACCAGTGTTGATATAAGCATTGGTTGATGCACGATAAACACGACCAGCACCACCAGTAGCAAATAAAGTCGCTTTCGCTTGGAATACTGCAATATTACCTGTTTCTTGGTCGATTGCGGTTACACCAAGAACATCACCTGCTTCGTTACGGATTAAATCTAATGCAATCCATTCAACGTAAAACTGAGTACCCATTTTTACGTTACTTTGATACAAAGTATGAAGTAATGCATGACCTGTACGGTCAGCAGCAGCACACGCACGTGGTACAGCTTTTTCACCGTAGTTTGCAGAGTGACCACCAAATGGACGCTGATAGATCGTACCATCTTCGTTACGGTCAAACGGCATACCTAAGTGTTCAAGCTCATAAACAACTTTTGGCGCTTCACGTGTCATGAACTCGATTGCGTCCTGATCGCCTAACCAATCCGAACCTTTAACCGTGTCATAGAAGTGATAATGCCAGTTATCTTCTTGCATGTTACCTAACGATGCACCAATACCGCCTTGAGCAGCAACAGTATGCGAACGTGTCGGGAATACTTTGGTCAATACTGCAACTTTTAAACCAGCTTGAGCAAGTTGGTAAGAAGCACGCATACCAGAACCACCACCACCAACAATAACTGCATCGAAAGTGAGGTTTTGAATATTTGAATAATCTTCTTTAGGGTTAATTGCGCCCATGATCTCTTCCTATCAATTTGCCCAGAAAATCTGGATACCCCAGATTGCGTACACGAACACTGAAATAATGACAGCTGTAGTGAGTACAAGGCGTAAACCTGAAGCCGAAGAACCCATTTGACGAGTCGTTACATAATCAGTAAAGACTTGCCACATCCCAATCCAGGCATGTGCAACGAGCGATAATACGGCCAGCAAAGAAAAAATCTTCATTGGCAGAGTCAACATAAAGCCAGCCCACTGTTCATAGCCAAATCCGCTGTTGCAGAGAATCCAGCCAAACAGAACAACAGTATAGGCAGCCAATACAACCGCACTCACACGCTGGATATACCAATCGCGAGAACCTGAACCTGTTAAACCTGTAGCACTTTTCATCAGAACATAATCCATACGAAAGCTGCGATAATTCCAAGCGCAGACAAGATCAATGAAATAGTAGCTGCGATACGACCGCTTTGTAATTCTTCCGCAAAACCCATGTCAGCAAGCAAGTGCTTGATTCCTGCAATAAAGTGGAAAATTAACCCAGCTACAAATACCCATACGATGAAACGTACAATGATATTTCCGAAAACGACATTTTTAACGTAGTCAAATCCTTCTGGTGAAGATAAAGATTTATCCAAAATCCACAAAAGAACAGCGACTAATAAGAAAACGATTACACCTGATAAACGGTGTAGAATTGATGCAATAGCCACGGGTGAGCGTAAATTTACCGCTAACACCTGACCCATGGACAAATTGACAGGTCTGTTGCTTTTCACAGCGGGCATCCTGTAGGTAGAAACTCCATCTGGAGTTTGTTTGAATTAATTCAAAGGAAAGCTGGCATAGTCAGGCAAGCATAATGCACGCCTAACCTATATAACGACAACGAATTATAAAACGTGAAATATCAAAATACAAACAATCAGTTTTCGCTTTAGTCGAAAATCCAATGAAATAAGAATCATTCACATTTAATGCGTGTTTAAGCTGCGTTGGAAACAGCAATAAAACCCAATATATTACTGTTATATAAAAATAAAATATAAGTTATTATTTTTTAGTTTACTAAATTTTTTGTCAAAATTATTTCTAATATATTTCAATAACACTCCACTTAATGTCTAAAAATTAATCAAAAAATACAATCTTAAATATAGGCGAAAATAATACCCCTCATTTATATATTAAATATCAGGGATCAATAATCTGTTTCCTCACACCAATTAGCCACAAAAAATAAGCTATTTTTTATACAGTTAATCGCACCATAATGAATCAATTATGACTCAATATATAAAACTTTTAATCTATTTTTTAATGGATAGTTAATTCTAAACCCTGAGATATATAGGCTTTTGAATTGTGGTAAGTATTTATTTTTTAAGCACCAAAATATAACTCGGATAAAAATTTACTTACAATTGTACTGGTGCTTCATTTTTTTTATGCACCTCAAACCTGATTTGACATATTATACTCGACCGATGCTGTGATTTTACTCAATTTTTTCTTTGATACTAAATGACTAGTTGACTGCAATAACGTTATTTTTTATCCCTAAGTATAATTGACAAAATTTTAGTAGCCACTAATCTTATAGCAAATTTTGACACCGTCTGATTCGCACATGACAAGATTAGGATTTCGAGTCAGATAATCATTCACCAGGACAGGAGATCTATTGAATGTCTGCAGCAACTGGCAAAAAAGCCGTATTACAGCTTGATGGCAAAGAAATTGAATTACCAATTTACAGCGGCACATTGGGCCCAGATGTAATTGACGTTAAAGATGTATTAGCATCTGGTCATTTTACTTTCGATCCTGGTTTTATGGCGACAGCTGCTTGCGAATCTAAGATCACATTCATTGATGGTGACAAAGGTGTGTTATTACACCGTGGCTATCCGATTGATCAATTAGCGACTCAAGCAGACTATTTAGAAACTTGCTACTTATTATTAAATGGCGAGCTTCCAAATGCTGAACAGAAAGCAGAATTTGATGCTAAAGTTCGCAACCACACTATGGTTCATGACCAAGTAAGCCGTTTCTTCAATGGTTTCCGTCGTGATGCTCACCCTATGGCAATCATGGTTGGTGTAGTAGGTGCATTATCTGCGTTTTATCACAACGGTTTAGACATCGAAGATGTTAACCATCGTGAAATTACTGCAATTCGCTTAATCGCGAAAATCCCTACGCTTGCAGCGTGGAGCTACAAGTACACTGTAGGTCAACCATTCATTTACCCACGTAATGACTTAGGTTATGCAGAAAACTTCTTACACATGATGTTTGCTACTCCTGCTGATCGTGACTACAAAGTAAATCCTGTTCTTGCACGTGCAATGGATCGTATCTTTACGCTTCATGCTGACCACGAGCAAAATGCATCTACGTCTACAGTTCGTCTTGCTGGTTCTACTGGTGCGAACCCATATGCATGTATCTCTGCTGGTATCTCTGCACTTTGGGGACCTGCTCACGGTGGTGCAAACGAAGCTGTACTTAAAATGTTAGATGAAATTGGTAGCGTTGAAAACGTTGCTGAATTCATGGAAAAAGTAAAACGTAAAGAAGTGAAGCTTATGGGCTTCGGTCACCGCGTTTACAAAAACTTTGACCCTCGCGCTAAAGTAATGAAGCAAACTTGTGACGAAGTTCTTGAAGCATTAGGCATCAACGATCCACAATTGCAGCTTGCTATGGAACTTGAGCGTATTGCATTGAACGACCCGTACTTCGTAGAGCGTAAGCTTTACCCGAACGTAGACTTCTACTCAGGTATCATATTAAAAGCGATTGGTATCCCAACAGAAATGTTTACTGTAATTTTCGCTCTTGCACGTACTGTTGGTTGGATCAGCCACTGGTTAGAAATGCACAGCGGTCCTTACAAGATCGGTCGTCCACGTCAGCTTTACACAGGCTCGACTCAACGCGACATCAAACGTTAATTTTATTTTTAAAATTAATGTTAAAAAAGCTGCCTAATGGCAGCTTTTTTATGCACAAAAAATAGAAATATCTTAACGCCCCCAATTTATATCTTTTGCATAAGGTTCGACCATTTTAATCCGCTTGATATTTTCTTTTTCAAGTTGAGTTAGACGTGTATCCACATTAGTATAGCAAGGCATATACCAATCATATTGCGAAAATGTAGTTGCCCAATTTTTATTCTGAAAAGCATAACCATGACGTGCATAAATTTCATTACGCATATATTGCAACTGCCCTAAAGGCACTTGTAAATCAGCATCTTTCAACAAACGCACCGAAGCATCAGGAAATTCACCTTGCCCTTTTGCATATTTACATTGCTGTGCATTTAAACTAAAAAATTTAGGTTTTACCGTTTGACTTACAGACAACCATTGCGCTTCAATCGGTGAAGTATTCCCTTTATAATTCAATACGAATCGACCAACATCCACACCTTGCCCAACCTCATTCAAGGTTAATGTATAATTTGAATTAGTTTGCTTAATTTTCCCTTTAAAATTTAGTTTCTTACCATTCAAAACACTATAACCATTAACATCATTACCTTTTTGCTGCATAAACAAAGAAATTTTTTGTTCATCGTTATATAACCCTGTCCATGAAGGTGCTATTTGAGGGGGCTGTGCTAAAGTCAGCGGAGTGCTTGATAAAATAGCAATCGCAATTAATAATTGTTTAGGCTTATTCATTTTAATGTTCTCATCTAAAAAGACTATTTAAATTATTTTGCTTGCACAGCATATCAGTGATCAATATTTATGTGGAAAATACTCAACCGATTCTCTCAATTGATCATCATATTAGTTTTCGGCTATCTATCTTGGTTAATGCTTAAAATCTGCCTGAATTATTTCCCTTGGTCGGATAGCACCAATTTTTTAGTTCTTAAGCAAGATGTCGTACACTCTCAGCCTTGGCGCTTTGCATTTCAAACTCATGTTATCACTAGCAGCTTGGTATTATTGGCGGGTTTTACCCAATTCTCACATTCAATTCGTAACAACACACCACGTTTACATCGCTATGCGGGCTGGCTTTATATTATTTCAACACTTGGAGCCGCCTTGCCTAGCGGCTTCATTCTTGCAATCTCAGCAAATGGAGGTCTAAGTACTCAAATCTGCTTTGTTATTCTTGGATTATTATGGGGAACAAGTACCCTATTTGCACTTTATTATGCTTTTCAAAAAAAATGGATTGCACATCGTAACTGGATGATTCGAAGTTTTGCTTTAACATTATCTGCATTAAGCTTAAGAACATGGAAACTTGCACTTTACCAAATTCAACCCTATTGGGATTGGCTTACACCAATCCACATTTATCAGCTTGAAGCATGGCTGGGCTGGACGATCAATGTATTAATTGCTGAAATGGTTATTTATTGGCGAACTTTTCGTAAAAAAGCTTTTTAGATCTCATCATCTTCTAAGGCGCGTAACAAGGTTGCACTGATACCATCTGCACGTAACCATGCCAATTCATAACTCGCCTTCGCCAAAGCCAGCACACGTCGCTCAAACTCATCCCAAATTGGTTTAACCTGTGAATCTGTAATACCAAGCCCACTATCATGTGCCAAATGCTTATTTTTCTCACAGACTTTTAAAGCATGATACAGCTTACGCCCAGCACTTGCGCTTTCCAGAATACGAATGTGCTTGCCGTGGATAAAGCCCTCGACATGCTGGAGACTGGCATTGGGCAGCAATGGCACCAGAATCTGGTCCAGTTGTGCATCCAAACGCTTCCAGACCACCAACCGCTGTTCAGGCGTATAGGTGTTCCACTGAATCACTTCATGATTAAAACGTCGACAACCACGACAAACCAGATCACCAAATACCGTTGAGCAACGTCCTGCACAGGGGGTCAATGATGGAATTCGACGATCGTTACTCAAAACCAACTCCTTTAAAACCATATTTGTTTTATGGCTTTCTCGCTTATTTTCAGATTTCGCGCTAAAATGTGCGCCTTATTTTTCTATCTTAATACATTTGGAGTTATCCATGAACGCTACTGTAGAACAGCTTGCACCTGTAGAACAGCAAGCGACCAATAATTGGGTTGTTGCGGCACTATATCAATTTAAAGAAGTTTCAGATGCAGCAGACCTGCAACAACGTCTTTTGAACTTAGTGAAGAGCATCAATTTATGTGGAACTCTGATTGTAGCGTCTGAAGGAATTAATGGAACTGTTGCTGGCGACCGTGCCGCGATTGATAGCGTTCATCAATTCCTTTTAAACGAAGGTTTCAATGCAATGGAATATAAAGAGTCTGAAAGCTCTGAAAAACCATTCCGTAAAATGAAAATTAAACTTAAAAATGAAATTGTCACTTTAGGTGTCGACGTTAAGCCACGTGACCTGGTTGGCCACTATCTTGATCCAAAGGAATGGAATGAGCTGATTAGCCGTGATGACGTGATCCTGATCGACACTCGTAATGACTATGAATACAAAGCTGGTACATTCAAGGGTGCAATCGATCCCAAAACGGAAACATTCCGTGAATTTCCTGAATATGTAAAACAAAACCTTGAACAACATAAAGACAAAAAAATTGCGATGTTCTGTACGGGTGGTATTCGTTGCGAGAAATCAACTTCTCTCCTTCTTCAAGAAGGCTTTAAGGAAGTTTATCATCTCAAAGGCGGTATTTTAAAATATCTAGAAGAAACCCCTGCCGAAGAAAGTATGTGGGAAGGTGAATGCTTCGTATTTGATGGTCGTACTGCGGTGACTCACGGCGTTGAAGAAGGTGAAAATATTAAGTGTCACGCTTGTGGATGGCCACTTACTAAGGTTGAAGCTGAATTACCAAGCTATGAACACGGTGTGTCTTGTGTTTACTGTATTGATAAAACTACGGATAAACAAAAAGCTGGCTTCCGTATGCGTCAGTCACAAATTGCAGCGGCAAAACGCAAACGCCTATAAATAAGTATAAAGATTTAATAAAAAGCCTTAGCTCAAACTAAGGCTTTTTTATTTTAATCATCAAAATTATTAACCAATACATCATTGAGAGTTATTTAGACAAGCATTATTCTAAACCTTAACTCACAAATCACATTTAGGCGCTATGGGACTGGAAGGCTGGGTATTATCCATCATGGAGAAACTAGGATACTTGGGTATCGCATTTTTAATGTTTCTTGATAATATTTTCCCACCAATTCCATCCGAAATCATTATGCCCTCTGCGGGTTATACCGCTTCTAAGGGAGACTTGAGCTTAATTGGCGTTATTATTGCTGGTAGTATCGGCTCACTCCTAGCCGCGGCATTACTGTATTGGATTGGTAGAAAAATTCCGCAACACCACCTTTTTACTCTTGTCGAACGCTACGGAAAATACCTACGTATTAGTGTTGCTGATCTTGAAAAATCATTGGCTTGGTTTGAAAAATATGGGCATAGGATCGTTTTTTTTGGTCGTATGGTACCTGCAGTTCGCTCTTTAATTAGTATCCCAGCAGGTATGAGCAAAATGCCTTTTAGTAAGTTCATAGCTTACAGTGCTGCAGGTACAATCCTTTGGACCACCCTACTTGCCTATGTTGGTTATCATTTTAGTGAAAATCCAGCATTGATGAGTGCTATTACACAGCGTATTGGCACTATTATTTTAGCTATTGCAATAGCATACGTCCTTTGGTTCTTAATCAAAAAATTCTATTTATCAAAAAAATAGTAAATGACATTTTCAACTCTATTTAAATGGATACCGAGGTTCAAATAATGCAACATGATTTTTGGCATGACAAATGGCAAAACAATAATATTGGTTTTCATCAAGACCAACCTCACACCCTACTCACCCAATATTTTAGATCATTAGATTTAAAGCCTCATGCTCGTATTTTTGTTCCACTTTGTGGTAAAAGTTAGATATAAACTGGCTAATAAATCAGGGTTATCAAATAGTTGGTATTGATCTTAGCCCTATTGCAATCCAAGATCTTATTTCAAATTTAGGATTGAGCTTTAAAGAGACACAATCAGGTGAATTGACGCACTATCAACATCCTCAAATTGAATTATTCGTTGGTGATTTTTTCCAGTTAACAGCACAACAACTTGGTGATGTAGATGCTGTTTATGATCGAGCTGCCCTAATCGCTCTTCCACCGCAAATGCGAAGCCAATACACACAACATTTGTTAGACATTACAAAACAAGCACCTCAGCTATTAATCAGCCTTGAATATGATCAAAACTCACTTAAAGGACCACCATTCTCCGTTCCTGAACATGAATTAACTGAGCATTATGCAACGCATTATCAAATTAAATTATTGGAAACGATAACAGAGAATCTTAAGGGTAAAGTAATCGCCTATGAAAATGTTTGGTCTCTGGGCAAATCATCCCAAATAGATTAAATAGCGAAGAGAAATATAAAAGCATTGAATAGTGATCTCCACTTGATGCTTCCTCAATCACAAAAACATTAACTCCCAAAGGAGATATAAAAAACGTCCTCTAAAGGACGTTTTTCTATTTAATTTGGTGTCAAATTATGCATTACTTTTATAACTACATAAGATGTAGCATCACGCTGGCGTGTGATACATAAGATAAATTTCGTTCAAATTATCAGGAATTTCTTCTGCTAATTCATCCATCAATTGACCGTTGCGGCGGAAAGATTCCATTTGTGGATCTTCTTCATCAATGCCACTAAACACCATAATTGGTAAAGTTAAATCAACCAATTGTTCTTCAAACTCTGGAGCAAACCATGCCTCTTCATTTAAGAACATTGCATCAACAAAACCAACGCTCCAATCACCTAAACTTGAATCAACATCTGCTTCTTCAATTTCAAAAGGGAATTCAATTCCGTTTTCATTGGCTAAATCTTGGCGAATAGACTCTAACCAAGCTTTGATTTGTTCAATGATTTCACTAGGAACTTTCTTTTGATTACTCTCAAAAAGCTCATCCAACCAACGATCAAATTTTGGACCAACCGCAATAGCACACAAAAAGCCATGAGTCGCTGCAAAATCTAAACCGTGCTCATTTTGATCACCGTCAAGAAAATTACTCAATAAGTCTAAATCTAATGTGCTCATTTTATGATCCAAATTTTAAATACACGGCAACAGCATAACATTTTCAAACATAAAGTCTTAGCAATTTTGCTTCACTTTAGTCATCCAAATCATCGTCGTCGAAATCATAATCGAAATCTTTTAATTCTCGTTCTAAACGGCGTTGAGCGAGTAGATCATCAATCAAACGGCGCTTTTCTAATGATTCTTTGGCACTGATTTTGCCTGATGACTCATCAAAACCAACATCATCCTCACCGTAGTTATCATCATCTAATTCGAAATCTGTAGAAGACACTAACAGCACCTCTAAATGAAAAAATATAAATGGGTCTAGCCGCTATTTATCGGTCTTATCAAACCTTGTCAAGTTTTATTTGTTTTTTTCACTATAAAATGGTGTTTTGTACTTTTTTTCATCGTTTTTTTGTGTATTTATATTCTCACAATTGTACAAATGAAAAAATTCTTGAATAGGAATTCTCTGCTTGAAAAATTATGACACACCCCCATATTTAAGGAACTACAGTTCAATCCAACCTATTTTTTATTTAAAGTTAGCGGATCAAATCCAAAACATTCCTCGTGAATTGTGCTATCATGCACGGTTTTTCACCGCCACAGATTCAACAAAAGAGTAAGCAAAGATGAGCGATATGAATTCCCCTACTTCTCAAGTAGCGGCTCTGATTAGCCGAGGCAAAGAACAAGGTTACTTAACTTACGCTGAGGTTAACGATCATCTACCAGACTCAATTACGGAAAGTGAGCAGATTGAAGACATCATCCAGATGCTTCAAGACGTTGGTATTCCAGTGCATGAACGTGCGCCAGAAACTGATGACACCATGTTTGGTGAATCTACTGAAGCTGCGGACGAAGTCGCTGAAGAAGAAGCTGCTGCCGTATTAGCATCTGTTGAAAGTGAGCCTGGTCGTACAACTGACCCTGTACGTATGTACATGCGTGAAATGGGGACAGTTGAACTTTTAACACGTGAAGGCGAAATTAGCATTGCAAAACGTATCGAAGAAGGTATTCGTGACGTTTTACATTCAATTGCTTATTGGCCAAATGCTGTTGAAGTCGTTTTACAAGAATATAATGACTTTTTAACAGGTGAGCGTCGTCTTGCCGATATTCTTTCTGGCTATTTAGACCCAGAAACTGATGATGACATTCCAGAAGTACTGGAAGAAGAAGCAGAACTTGAAGAAGCTGAAAGCGCGACTTCCACCACCAAGGAAGTCAAGCTTGATGATGATGACGAAGAGGAAGAGTCTGAGGGCGATGATGATTCTGAAGGTGATTCAGGTCCAGACCCTGAAATTGCCAAAGTTCGTTTTTCTGAACTAGAAGCTGCTTGGAATGATACAAAAGCAATTGTAGCAAAACATGGTCGCAATAGTGACGAAGCAAAAGCTGCACTAGAAGCTTTAGCTGCTGTCTTTATGATGTTCAAATTCACACCACGTTTATTTGACATCATTTCAGAAATGATTCGTGGCACACATGAGCAAATTCGTACCAACGAACGTGAAATCATGCGTTATGCAGTGCGTCGTGGTCGTATGGATCGTAATCAATTCCGTACAACCTTCCCTGAACAAGAGTCAAATCCAGCTTGGTTAGATGAACAAATCGCGAAAGCCCCTGCTCAAACCAAAGCACATTTAGAAAAAGTGCGCCCTGACGTATTGGCATTCCAACAGAAAATTGCCGATATTGAGAAAGACCTTGGTTTGAACGTAAAAGATATCAAAGATATCTCTAAACGTATGGCAGTTGGTGAAGCGAAAGCACGCCGCGCCAAGAAAGAAATGGTTGAAGCAAACTTACGTTTGGTTATTTCAATTGCGAAGAAATACACTAACCGTGGCTTACAATTCCTTGATTTGATTCAAGAAGGTAACATCGGTTTGATGAAGGCTGTAGACAAGTTTGAATATCGTCGTGGTTATAAATTCTCGACGTATGCAACTTGGTGGATTCGTCAGGCGATTACTCGTTCAATTGCCGATCAAGCGCGTACTATTCGTATCCCAGTCCACATGATTGAAACGATTAACAAGATCAATCGTGTATCACGTCAACTTCTTCAAGAAATGGGACGTGAACCGACACCTGAAGAATTAGGTGAGCGTCTTGAAATGGACGAGGTTAAAGTTCGTAAAGTACTTAAAATCGCAAAAGAACCGATTTCGATGGAAACACCGATCGGTGATGATGAAGATTCGCATCTTGGTGACTTCATTGAGGACTCAAACATCACATCTCCAGTCGATGCTGCGACCTCAGAAGGTTTAAAAGAAGCGACACGTGAAGTGCTTGAAAACTTAACAGAACGTGAAGCTAAAGTCTTAAAAATGCGTTTTGGTATCGATATGCCAACCGACCATACTTTAGAAGAAGTGGGTAAACAGTTTGACGTAACACGTGAACGTATCCGTCAGATTGAAGCGAAAGCGTTACGTAAACTTCGCCACCCTTCTCGCTCTGAACATTTACGTTCATTCTTGGAAAACGACTAATCTTTGAGAAATCTTGTGCTAGACCAATGCATGGTATTGGTTTAGCGCAGGACTTGAAGTTCAACACTTCATCCCCATCTAGTGATTAGATCATAAGCGCCTGCACTGATGCAGGCGTTTCAAATTAAAGAGGTTGCTCATGTTAGACCGCACTCCTTCTCGTGAATTACAAGAACATCTTTGGGTTTTCCCGATGGACTATCCAATCAAATTGATTGGTAATGCAGGGGATGAACTTCGAGTGGCTGTTGTTGATATTTTGCAGAAGCACTTCCCTGAATTCGATGGTGGTACAGTAAAAGTACAACCTTCACGTACAGGTAAATACCACTCTTTAACCGCACAATTACGCTTTGAAGAGTTAGAACAAGTTCATGCGCTATATGCTGATCTTGCAGCCTGCCCTTTAATTAAGACAGCGCTTTAAATAAGAAATCCAAAATACGAAAGTGTTTTGGATTTTTTTTAATAAAAAATAACGTACGACTTTTAGATCGCCCCTATTTATCCGACTTAAATAATTATATAATTCAACTACTTATCTCTTTAAAGCTGCAAAGGAAATTTTATTGTAATGAGCTCTGTAAAACCTACTTTAATCATTCGTTGTTTCAATGATCTACAAGACTACACAGCTCGTTTTGAAGCAATGAAAGACTTCACAACTCATCGTGATGAAACCACACCCGATGAAGTTTGGTTATTACAACATCAAGATGTTTTGACTCAAGGGCAAGCAGGCAAAGCTGAACATATCCTTACGCACAGCAGCCTTCCAGTTGTCCATACTGATCGCGGAGGACAGGTCACTTGGCATGGTAAGGGTCAACTCGTTGCTTATTTCCTATTAGATTTAAACCGTTTGAAATGGCATGTTCGAACTCTAGTCAGCTTTGCTGAACAAGCCATGATTGACTTGCTGAAACAATACAATATTGACGCTTACGCTAAGCCCGATGCGCCAGGAGTCTATGTTGATGGTCGTAAAATCGGGTCTTTAGGTTTTAAAATTCGCCGTGGTCGTAGTTACCACGGTTTAGCCTTAAATATTGATTGTGATTTAACAGGCTTTCAAACCATTAATCCTTGTGGATACGCAGGTTTAGAAATGGTACGCTTGCAAGACTTGCTTGAAGATTACCCAAGCTTTGAGCAACTTTGTCATGATTTTATTCGCTATTTACAAAATACGAATTTCTTTTATGACCTTGTAGTCAAATCTGAATAAACTACTTTTAAATTCCAAAGAAATAAATTAGAGTAATTACTCTAAATTTGCTTTTGCATAATTTTAACAAGGGATACGCGAGTGATTTCGACCAAAGCAGTGAAGCCCACTTTGCAATTTGCCTACGTAAAACTCATGATGGATGTCGTCGGTCGTGGTTTAGTAATGGCAAGCCAAGTGGATGACGAAGTACAACAGGAAGTCTCTAAATTTCCAGTTGGCTTTATACTTTCAATGAATGTTTTCCCAAATGGTCCTGCATTTATTGCACGAGTGACCGAAGAAAAACAATTAGAGCTTTTATCCAACTATAAAGGCAAACCTGATTTAACAATTACCTTCAAACATTTAACTCATGCTTTTCTGGTATTTTCTTTCCAAGAAAGTACTGCTCAAGCATTTGCCAATGACCGTATGATTGCTGATGGTGATGTTTCAAGTGCCATTCGCTTAGTGCGTTGTTTAAATAAAATGGAAGCGTTAATTCTACCTAAATTAATTGCTTCACTTGCTGTGAAACGTTATCCAGCTGAATTAACATTCAAAGAAAAATTCACTGGCGCAAAAAATATCTACCTCAAAGTCGCACAATCATATTTCAAACGGAGCGTATAACATGGCTAAGCCTTATTACGAATTTTTTTGTCCTGTAAAGGTAATTGCTGGTAATGCTGCGTTAGAGCACATCCCTTTTGAACTTGCGACTCTTGGTTCAAAACGCCCAATGATCATTACCGATAAAGGCGTACGTGCAAATGGTCTACTCAGCCCAATTGAAGCTGCTTTTAGCACAACAGATGCTGTAATTGGTGCAATTTTTGATGACGTTCCACCTGATTCAAGCTTGGAAGTAGTACGTGCAGCAGCACAACTGTATCGTGAAAAAAAATGTGATGCGATTATTGCGATTGGCGGTGGTTCGGTTATTGATACATCGAAAGCAACTAATATTTTAGTTTCAGAAGGTGGCGATGATTTATTGCAATACTCAGGTGCGCATAACCTACCAAAACCATTAAAACCATTCTTCGTGATTCCGACAACGTCTGGTACAGGTTCTGAAGCAACTATGGTTGCTGTCGTTTCTGATACGCAAAAAAATGTCAAACTTGCATTTGCTTCTTACTATCTCATGCCACATGCAGCGATTCTTGATCCGCGCATGACACAAACATTGCCACCACACCTAACCGCAATGACAGGTATGGATGCACTCACTCACTGTGTTGAAGCTTATACATGCTTAGCAGCGAATCCTTTAAGCGATGCTTATGCAAGTGCTGGCATCAAGAAAATTAGTGAAAACTTATTCAAAGTTTTAGACAATCCAAGTGATGCACAAGGTCGTTTAGAGCTTGCTCAAGCATCAACTATGGCGGGAATCGCATTCTCTAATTCAATGGTTGGTCTGGTTCACTCACTTGGCCATGCTCTGGGTGCGGTGGCTCACCTACCCCATGGTCTTTGCATGAACTTATTCTTGCCATATGTGCTTGAATACAACAAAGAAGTCAATGGTGCTAAGATTGGTGAATTATTGCTTCCACTTGCAGGTGCAGATATTTATGCACAGACACCTGCTCATCTGCGAGCCGAAAAAGCCATTGCAACTATTTTAACCATGCGTGATCGTTTATTCACGCTTACTAAACTTCCACGTACTTTACGTGAAACGGGTAAAGTGACAGAAGCGCAGTTAGACGAAGTTGCTGAAAAAGCCTTAAATGATGGTTCAATCATTTACAACCCAAAAGAAGCGAATTTAGAAGATCTTCGTGCAATATTGCAAAAAGCATGGTAATTCATTAAGTTAAATAAATAATTTAACTTTCAAAGCCCCGATATAATCTCGTTATCGGGGCTTTGCCATTTTAAATGAATCTTTATTCATCTATTTCTTTGGCGAATTGGCAAAAAAATTGCTAAAAGAAGCATAAAAGTACTGACAATTTATAATAAATTACGATAAATTGGCGCACTTCTTTTTTTTGTAGCAGGGGTTATTTTTGTCTCAAATGACCCTTAAAACCATAGCTGATCTTTGATCAACGATTATGAGGATAACGCCGTTGACAAATATTTCTGGGACTCCATCGGTAGCTAAACTGCAAAAAACGCTAGGTCTCTGGCACATTATCATTATTGGTTTGGCTTATATTCAACCGATGACCTTGTTTGACACCTTCGGTCTGGTATCAGAAGAAAGTCATCACCACGTTCCTACCTCTTACATTGTGGCATTGATTGCGATTTTGTTTACATCGCTAAGCTATGGGCACATGATTCGCCGTTATCCATCTTCTGGATCGGCTTATACTTACGCTCAAAAATCAATCCACCCAAATGTTGGCTTTATGGTGGGGTGGTCTTCTTGGCTCGATTATTTACTATCACCAATGGTCAATATCATCTTGGCGGGAATCTATCTGGATGCCTTATTTCCAAATGTAAACCACTGGGTCTGGGTGATTATCCTGACTGCCTTTATGACTGGCATCAACCTGCGTGGCGCTCGTTTTGTTGCAAACTTTAATAGCTTGATTGTTTTAGTTCAACTGATCGTCATCGGTGTATTCACCTATTTGGTTTATAACAAACTACAAATGGGGTATAACGCAGAAGGTCCAATTACTGCAGAAACACGCTATCAACTTTGGAGCTTACAACCGTTCTGGAATGAGCTAACCTCTATTGGCGCGTTAATTACAGGTGCGACTTTACTGTGCTTTTCATTTACAGGTTTTGACTCGCTAAGCTCTCTAGCAGAAGAAACCAAAGATACTGAAAAGACCTTACCAAAAGCGATTTTCTTGACTGCATTATTCGCAGGTGTAATTTTTATTATCAGCACCTACTTTATGCAAATTTACTTTCCGAATGATCCTAAAACTTATTTTGAGGACGTCGCCGCAACCCAGCCTGACATCCTGTTGCTGGTGGGTGGTTCGTTATTCCAGTCCTATGTGCTTGCCTTTGCGATTGTGACGGTCATGGCATCAGGGATTTCTGCCCATGCAGGCGTATCACGTCTGATGTATGTGATGGGTCGGGACGGTGTGATTAACAAGAAAATCTTTGGCCATATCAGCCCGAAAACCTTTACGCCATCCTATAACATTCTGATTGTTGGATTGGTGGCATTAAGTGCAGGTTTCATGAGTCTGGATGTGGTGATTTCCATGATCAGTTTTGGTGCCCTGATTGCGTTCACTTTCGTGAACCTGTCCGTAATTTCACGTTATGCCTTACGTGATGGCCGTACAAAGAATTTCAAAGATATTTTAAACTTTGTCATCATTCCTCTTTGTGGCTTCCTCAGCGTCTTCGCTATGTGGCTAGAAATTGAAGATACAGCATTAAAATATGGTTTATGGTGGGCAATGTTTGGTATTTTATATTTAGGCTATAAAACCAAAGGCTTTAAATATAATGCACCTCAACACAATGAACACGAATAAAATCATCTAAATCTAAAAAGGCGCTAAATGCGCCTTTTTATTAACTCAAAAACTTAGCTATGCAGTTTTTCAACAATTGATTTAACACGTTCCGCATACAGCTTCGCTGTTTCTAAGTCCCCTGTTGAAATCTCATCTACACTCGCATCAGAAGGTGATTGAACCAGTAAACCAACAGAACCGCCTAAATTATTCACATCTTCGCGTTTTGCGGCTTTGGTATTGGCTGGAAGTAAACCTAAACTCACCCAAATACCACCATGCTGAGAAGCTAAGGTTTGTAATTGAATCAACGTCACTTGTTTATCACCATTTAAACTCGCACTGTTTGTAAAGCCTGCAAAAACTTTATCTTGCCAACCACGCGTGAACCATAACCTTGGTTGTTGCAAGCCCCTATGGTGATCTCTAACCCAAGGAACTAAAGTTGTTTAAAACCCTGTTGTCTCCACGCTTCATAGACAATCACGGCGGTTGCGTTAGAGAGGTTTAAACTTCTTGAATTTTCAGCCATTGGCAGACGAATCCATTGCTCTTGTGGGAACATTAAACGCACTTGCTCAGGCAAACCCCTTGTTTCAGGTCCCATCAACAAAGCCACTGGACGATTAAGATCGACTGTATGCGGTGTCGCTGTACCTTTAGTGGTCAGTGGAAAAACATGCTCAACACCTTTGGTTTTTAAATCGGCAAGACAGAGTTCAATATTGTCCCAAATTTGCATTCTTGCCCATTCGTGGTAATCCAAACCTGCTCGCTTCAATTTCTTATCATCTAGTTCAAAACCTAAAGGTCTCACTAAATGCAATTGAGCACCTGTATTAGCACACAAACGAATAATATTACCTGTGTTTGCAGGTATTTCTGGTTCGTATAGGACAACATGAATCACAAATTTTCTCTACTATTCAAATTCTCCAGATCTATTTATTCAATAGATCTGGAATGACGACAACGCCATAAAGGAAATTTTATTGCCATTTTAACTGTTCACGCAGACTGACTACTTCACCAATAATGGTTAAAGTCGGTGCTACGATATGATGCTCAGATACTTTGGTCGCTATATCAGCTAAAGTTCCAACCACCACATTTTGATCTGGCGTAGTACCTTTGGAAATAAGTGCAACTGGCATATTTGGACGCTGGCCGTGAGCAATCAATTGCTCACAAATGCGTTCTAAACCGACTAAGCCCATGTATAACACCAAAGTTTGGTTTTCATACACTAGCTCATTCCAAGGAAGTTCTGGTGATCCCTCCTTAAGGTGTCCTGTTAAAAAACGTACACTTTGCGCATAATCACGATGCGTGAGTGGAATACCTGCATAAGCAGAACACCCTGATGCCGCTGTAATACCTGGCACAACTTGAAACGTAACATCAGCTTCAACTAATTCTTGAATCTCTTCGCCACCACGCCCAAAAATAAATGGATCACCGCCTTTTAAGCGGCAAACACGCTTACCCTTTTGTGCATATTCAACCAACAAAGCATTAATACCATCTTGTGGGACTGAATGATTAGAACGTGCTTTACCGACATAAATCTTTTCAGCATCACGGCGGCACAATTCTAAGATTGGTGCAGAGACCAAACGATCATAAATCACCACATCAGCTTGTTGCATCAAGCGTAATGCTTTTAAAGTCAGCAACTCTGGATCACCAGGACCCGCACCCACTAAATAGACTTCACCTTTCGGTGCAGTCCATTCTGTTAAGGCTTGTTCAATTAAATTATTTGCCACCTCAAGATTGTCATTAAAGACTTGCTCTTTTAGTGGACTTGCGTATAAGTTTTCCCAAAAAATACGACGCTCATCTGGATTGGCAATTTTTTCTTTCACCTGTTTACGCCATTGACCAGAAAACTCAGCTAATTTACCCATACCATGTGGAATAGAACTTTCTAACTGTGTACGAATTTGACGTGATAAAACAGGCGAAGCTCCATTTGAAGCCACAGAAATAACGAGTGGTGACCGATCAATAATTGCAGGCACCATAAAACGACAATTTGGAATATCATCTACGCTATTGACGAGAAGATTACGTATCTCACATTGCTCAAAGACAGCTTTATTCACATCAGGCTGATCTGTCGCTGCAATCACTAGGCGATAAGGCGTTGCTAAAATATTTACAGAAAAAGGGGCTTGGATATATTGACCCTGTGACTTCTCAACTAATTGTTGCAAATCAGGCTCAATCTCTGGTGCAATCACATCAACAATCGCACCAGCTTTGACTAACAAGTTTGCTTTGCGGTAGGCAATATGCCCACCACCCACAATCAGGCAACGTTGCTGCTGCAACTTTAAAGAGATTGGGAAAATTTCCACGATACGCCTCTATATTTTTTAGATCTGATTGAGCTAAAGCAAAAACTATGCACAAATTCGATGCATTTTAGTCTATATAACTAATACCGCCCATATATGGACGTAAAACTTCAGGAATCTCAATCGAACCATCCGCACGTTGATAGTTTTCCATCACTGCAAGCAAAGTACGACCTACGGCTAAACCTGAACCATTCAACGTATGCACCAATTCGATCTTCTTCTGATCTACGCGGTAGCGTGCTTTCATTCGTCGTGCTTGGAAATCGCCCATGTTTGAGCAACTTGAGATTTCACGATAGGTATTTTGGCTTGGCACCCATACTTCTAAATCATAAGTTTTGGTTGCACCAAAACCCATATCACCACCACAGAGCAAAATTTTACGATATGGTAAGCCTAATGCTTGCAAAATGCCCTCTGCATGTGCAGTTAGTTCTTCAAGCGCCTGCATTGAGTGCTCTGGTTTTGAAATTTGCACCATTTCGACCTTATCGAACTGATGTTGACGAATCAAACCACGGGTATCACGACCATAAGAACCTGCTTCACTACGGAAACATGGTGTATGTGCTGCGTATTTAAGTGGTAAACGATCTGCATCTAAGATTTCATCACGCACAAAGTTTGTTACTGGCACTTCTGCGGTCGGGATCAGGTAATATTCTTTTTCACCTTGTAATTTGAATAAATCTTCTTCAAATTTAGGCAGCTGACCTGTACCACGCAAACTATCTGCGTTGACTAAATAAGGTACATACGCTTCGGTATAACCATTTTTGAGCGTATGCGTATCTAACATAAACTGCGTCAAAGCGCGTTGTAGACGTGCCAAAGGACCTTTGAGTACGCTGAAACGTGAACCTGTTAATTTGGTTGCTGTTTCAAACTCAAGCCCACCCATCCACTCACCAAGATCGGTATGATCTTTGATCTCAAAATCAAATTGGCGTGGTGTGCCCCACTTTAAGATCTCAACATTATCGCTTTCATCTTTCCCTTCTGGAACAGATTCATCAGGTAAGTTAGGAATCGCCAGTGATTTTTGCTCTAGTTCAGTTTGCAACTCAGCAAGCGCAACTTCAGCAGCTTTGATTTCATCACCAATGGCAGCCATACGTGCCATAATTTCAGATGCATCTCCGCCCGATTTTTTGATTTGACCAACTTGTTTTGCACCAGCGTTACGTTCAGCCTGTAAATTTTCAGCTTTGGATTGTAAATCTTTACGGCGAACTTCTAAGTCAGCCCATTCTTGTACATTAAGCTGAATACCACGTTTTGCTAAAGCAGCATTCACTGCTTCAATATTATTTCTGAGTAATTTTGGGTCGATCATAATCAATCATGAATAGAGAAAAAACTGGCTATAGTGTAAGGCTTTAACCTAAAAAAATACAGCGATTGGCAATAAACTATCAACATCTATAAACAATGTTTAGATGCTGACTAACAACTAATTTGGCTCTTTAGGTAAGCTTGGCAAATATTCAGACTTGATAAATTTTTTGGCTGAATAATACGGTAAAATTAATTCGCTCATCCCTTCTGCATAAGAAGCCAACTCATACAATGGATAGACGAACACGATCCCATTGACTCCATAATAATAGTTGTCACTGACCTGCAATTGATCTTTCCTAATTTGGTGATCATCTAACCAGTTTTGATTAGCAGCATATAACTCATCACGAAGTTTTTGATTCATTTCGGGTTTCAACAACTCTGCAACAGTAATATGTTTCTTATTCGACAAATCAAAATTCACAAATTCTTGATGTGACATACCATGCGCAGCACCAGCTGAATATGAATAAGTCTGAATTGCGAAAGTCGCCAAATTATAATTTTGCCCTACAAAACGTACATAGGTACTACTTTCACTGAGTGATGGTTCATCGGCTGGCAGCTTGACTTTCTGGTCGGCGATATTGGCAAAGGCATTCGGCTCTGCTTTTTTCATACGATTAAGAAAATATTCATCAATCCATTTTTGATTGGTTTCAACATTTTGTAAATCATACTTGGTACAACCATCTTCTAAACAGACTTTTTGTTTGGGTATTTTGACTGCAATAACTTTCGCTTGAATGAGTGGAATATCTACTTTGTCCTTTTCATTAGTTGTATCTTTTTTAGGTTGGCAACCTGTTAATGCAATAACTGTCAGGATAGGAAGAAGCGGAATAATTTTTGATAATTGTGTACAGTTCATCGTCATGCAAGTCTCTGATGTTTTTCTTCACTATACAAAGCCTTGCCTATAGATGAAATTAAGAAATGTATCTACATTTCACCTCAAAGAGCCACAGTAATTGCAGCTCTTTGAGTATTTAGAATATTACTGATCAATAATATCCGTACCTTTCGGTGGCTTGAAATTAAATACTGATGCAGGAATAGTTGGATTAACTTTTACATTAGTAAAGCGAACATTCGTTGTTTGACCTAAAGAATCTTGTAAGACCATCAAGTTAGGTGCCTTATTTGCACCAAAGCTAATCGTTAAACTTTGAAATGCTCCATCCTCTTGTTTTGGATACAAAGTATAATAAAGCTTACTACGATTAGGCTGCGTTACGCGATAAGATTGCATAATCTGATTGGTATTCCCTGACAGTAAAAGCGCTGGGGTATTGGCAATTTGATCATCCAAGCTTTGACGTACTGCTTGTTGAAGATCAGGATCATAAATCCAGACGACTTTACCTGTAGTCACAATCGTTTGTTTAGCAGGACTTGTGGTTTCCCAATAAAACTTTCCAGGTCGTTCAACTTTCATTGAACCTTTAAAAGTCTGGTTCATATGTTGTGCAGTTAAACCTTTTTTCTGAACTGCTTTATTACTCGCAGCTACTTTGGTACTTTGTTCAAAATCTGCTGTGAATCTTTGTAAGCCAGAGAGTTGTTGAACCAAACTATTCGTCGCCTGCTGAGTCGATGCAGCCACGGGTGCAGCAAATACCTGACTACTCACAACAGGAGCAAGTGTAGCTACACTTAAAGTTGTTGCATAAGCGATTTTTTTTACGAAATTCATAAAATGAACCTTCTATCAGATTTTTACTGTTATGACGACATCTTACTGTTTTTGATCATTTAAAAAATGAAGAAAAGCATTGGTTTTGTGTAATTCGTGTCGCAAAGGTCTACATTATGTATGAAGTTACAGCCTTTATGTAGAAATTGTAAATATAAAAAAACCCGCTAAAAGCGGGTTTTTCTGAACCATTAAAGCTTAAGCTTCAACAGTTACATAGCGACGGCCAAACTGACCTTTCACTTCAAATTTTACTACGCCGTCAGCAGTAGCAAATAAAGTATGGTCACGACCCATACCAACATTTGCACCAGCGTGGAATTCTGTACCACGTTGACGAACGATGATGTTACCAGCAGTTACAGTTTGACCACCGTAAACTTTAACACCTAACATCTTAGGATTCGAATCACGACCGTTCTTCGTCGATCCACCGGCTTTTTTAGTTGCCATGTCTATTTACTCCTGAGTTAGCCTGCGATACCAGTAATTTTCAACTCGGTAAACCATTGACGGTGACCTTGTTGCTTACGGTAGTGTTTACGACGACGCATTTTGATGATGCGGATTTTGTCGTGACGACCATGGCCAACTACTTCTGCAGTTACTTTTGCGCCAGCTACTACTGGAGCACCGATTTGAATGCTGTCACCGTTAACAACCATTAATACGTCATCAAACGTAATAGTTGAACCAGTTTCTGCTTTCAACAATTCTACTTTAAGGGTTTCACCCTCAACAACACGGTGCTGTTTACCACCGCTTTGGATTACTGCGTACATAATGTACTCCAACATGCCCGTGTCGTCGTGTCGATAAAGGGATATACCGAGCTTAAAACGAACGCCACTGGGGTTATACAAGGGGACAAATTTTAAGTGAAAATTGATCAAACAACAAGTCATTTTGCACAAATGCAGAGATATTGATAAGTTGCTTGGATTTTTTAATGAAATCAATTAGATTGATGTCGGCTTGTTTTGATTGATTCTGATCAAAATTTGAAATACATTTTTAAAAACAAATTGCGACAATAACAAACTGTGTTTTTATCAAGTCATAAGTAGAGTGATATCGGTTTATAGAGAATTGCCTTTATTTGACTAAATTAAGACCAAAAAACTCACCGTCTTGTTGTAAATCACAGATTACATGACTTGTATAACTGTTTAGCAATAAATTAATTGATACACTTGGCAACATTATCCACCTATACGAGGTTTTCCTTCATATGGTTATCGATTTCAAGCAAGACATTCTCTCCCCTGTTGCGACAGATTTTGCTGCGATGGATCACCTGATCAATGAAGGTATAAGTTCTAAAGTTGGTCTTGTTATGTCGGTGAGTAAACATGTTGTTGAAGCTGGCGGTAAACGTATGCGCCCAATCATGTGTTTACTTGCTGCTCGTGCTTGCGGCGTCGCAAACATGCAACATGCCCAACATTTAGCGGCAATTATCGAAATGCTACACACTGCAACATTGGTGCATGATGATGTCGTTGATGAATCCAACTTACGCCGTGGTCGTCCAACCGCAAATGCAACATGGAACAATCAGACCGCCGTTCTGGTGGGTGACTTCCTGATAGCACGGTCCTTTGATTTGCTGGTGGATTTAAACAACATCACTTTGCTCAAGGACTTCTCAACAGGAACCTGTGAGATTGCGGAAGGCGAGGTTTTACAGCTTCAGGCCCAGCACCAGCCAGACACCACTGAAGAAACCTATCTCAGAATTATTCATGGTAAAACCTCACGCCTGTTTGAACTGGCAACTGAAGGCGCGGCAATTCTGGCGGGCAGAGAAGAATATCGTGAGCCACTACGCCGTTTTGCTGGCCATTTTGGCAATGCCTTTCAGATTATTGATGATATTTTGGACTACACCTCTGATGCCGACACATTAGGTAAAAATATTGGTGATGATTTAATGGAAGGTAAACCGACTTTACCGTTAATTTCAGCATTAGCTCATTCAACTGGAGATGATCATGCGATTATTCGTCGCAGTATCGCGACAGGTGGTATCGAGCATTTGGACAAAGTCATTGAAATTGTTCACAACTCAGGCGGCTTAGACTACTGTCAAAAACGTGCCAAACAAGAAACGGATGCAGCTTTAGAAGCGCTGAAAGCGCTACCAGATAATGAATATCGCCAAGCACTAATTAATTTGACCTTAATGGCCTTACATCGACTTCAATAACTTTATGAGTGCCTATGCATTTAACTTTATCTGATTTATTTTTAAAAATGCAGGAACAGCTTGATCAAAACCAAGCTGTTTTAGATGAAAATATTATCATCGAATTAATTAACCGCATACGGCCAAAAAATCCAAAGGACGCGGACGAAGTTAAACAACAGATTCAGGGCTTCATCAAAATATTATTATTGACGCCGGCGTCTGCGCTCCTATTACAAAATTTCTTACTCAAACTGATTAGCCAGTACAAACAGATTAGCTTATATGCTGATAGTGGTATTCTTTCATTAGATGGTTTTTGGAATCAACTGAGTCAACGCCTTGGTGCACACTTTCTTCCATTGGTTGAAGACGGTCAGCAGTTAAAGACTCTTATTGGAAAAGTATTTTACCAAGAAACAGATAGCCAATGGCTTGATCTGATTGAGAATCAAGACTGGATTACTTTATTTAATCTGTTAGCCGAAAGCCAAAGTAATACGGTTGAAAAACAAATTTCTAAAAATGAGCTCATCAAGGCGATTACCGTTTTGTCTTATCGAATCAGTGGTATAGGTTTATATCCTGAATTTATTAATGCTCAGCCAGATATTATTGAATATGAATCTCCCTTCTTAGTTCAAAATCGAGAAATTGTTGAATTCATCGAGAAATATAAAAAACAAATTGATGATCAAGATGCTGTTGTTGTAATGCCACCACCTGATGCATCTCAGGCATTCGTGATGCTAGATCAATGCCGTGAAGTCGTGCTAAAGATTCGCCGTGCAACTAAACGTATTGGTGTGAGTGTTAGCTTAACCTATTTATTGTCTTTACTTGAGCAGGCAATTGATCGTATTGAACTTTTATTGAGCTTATTGGCAAGTAAAAATGAGATACGCTATCTTGCATTAGGTGAATTACTCACCGACCTAACTAAGGCACATTATGATGAAAAAAGTGTTCGTCATTTACTTAGTTCAACCAGTGAGCTGATTGCATTACAGGTCACTGAAAATGCGAGTAAAACAGGTGAACATTATGTAAGCACTGATAAAGCTGGCTTTTTTGGTATGTATAAAGCAGCAGCAGGTGCTGGTGCAATTATCGCAACGATGGCCACTTTAAAGATTTTGACTGCTCGTTTAGTGCTCGCACCTTTTACACATGCATTTTTATATAGTATGAATTATGCATTAGGCTTCATGCTTATCCATGTCTTACACTTTACCGTAGCGACTAAACAACCTGCGATGACAGCGGCAGCACTTGCCGCAACAGTACAACATCAAAAAGGCAGTAAAACAGCTCAAATTGCTGAATTGGCTGCTCTGATTATCAACATTATTCGAACTCAATTTATTGCAATCCTCGGTAACATTTCGATTGCTATACCAGTAGCAGCTTTAATTACTTTTTTATGGCAATACAATCTACACGAACCTTTGCTTTCATCAACAAAAGCAACCAAAACCTTACATGATCTAAATCCGTTTACTTCGTTAGCTGTACCCCATGCTGCAATTGCTGGAATATGCTTATTTTTCTCAGGACTACTTGCAGGCTACTTCGATAATTTGGCCGTCTACCGAAAGGTTGGTCCTCGTTTAAAACAACACCATCGTTTGAAACGTTGGATGGGACAACAGCGTTTAGATAAATTTGCCAATTATATTGAAACGAATCTTGGTGCTTTAGCTGGTAATTTTCTTTTTGGCATCATGCTTGGAAGTATGGGGACGATTGGTTTTATTCTTGGCTTACCTTTAGATATTCGACATATTGCCTTTGCCTCTGCCAATTTTATTCAAGGTCTTATGACCATCGGTAGCCCTGATATTGGTTTAATCATCGTGTCTTTTTTAGGGGTTATGCTAATTGGTCTGACTAACTTATTTGTCAGCTTTACCTTGACAATTATTGTTGCACTTCGTGCCCGTCGCGTCCGCTTCGCTCAATGGAAACCACTCGCAAAATTAGTGATGACTCATTTCTTAACTCGACCAAGTGACTTTTTTTGGCCCCCTAGCCAACCTCTACAGTTAGAAGAACAAAATAAAACTGAGCAAAAAGTGAGACATTAATCGAATTTTGTTATGTTTTTTTAATGAATCTTATAAAAATATAAAAATGAAATTATCATAAAATTTCAAGACTTGACCAAAAGTGTACTCGCAAGTACACTTCAAAACACTCGACAACCCTGAACAATGGTTAAGCAAAAAATGAGGTTCGCATGCCGTACGTACTGCTTTGTATTGGTTGCTTTTTTTTAGGATTGGGTGTGATTGGGTTCATTTTTCCAAACACATCAAATTTAGACCTTTTGAGTGTTCAAGCTTTTTTTGAACACCGTTCATTGACGCTTAACCAGGTGACAATTCTACTTTCTCTGTTAGGTGGGATGCCATTTTTATTATTTTTAACCACTTTTTTGTGTCTTTATCAAACTTGGATTAAAAACTATAAGAATGTGATTTTTATCACTTTGAGTATGGGTGGAAGTATTGTGATTGGTTGGCTTCTGAAATGGAGTATTCATCGACCAAGACCCTTGGAGTTTTATCACTTGGTTAAAAGCTATGGCGCATCATTCCCAAGTGCCCATAGCCTTTATGCAGCAACCCTTGCGAGTTTAATGATGTTATTGCTTCAGCAACATAAATATCGCATTAGTGTCATTTTAGTATCTACGTTATGGTTTATTTTCATGGGGATATCTAGAGTTTACGCAGGGGTTCACTTTCCGACTGACGTACTCACAGGTTGGGGAATTGGGTTGATTTGGACTTCATTGCTTTGGTTTTGGCTGTATCAAAGCAATTTCAGCAACAATTTGTTTTTAGATAACAAATCTAAATTGAGGTGGAATAATGATGTCGGCTAAGCTTTGGGCACCTGCCCTGACTGCTTGCGCATTAGCAACAAGCATTGCGCTTGTTGGTTGTAGCAAAGATCCTAAAAATGCACAGCAAACCGCTGCTGCACAAAAAATGCCACCTCCAGAAGTCGGTGTCATCGTTGCACAACCACAAAGCGTTGAACAAAACGTAGAACTTTCGGGTCGAACGTCTGCATATCAAATTTCAGAAGTTCGTCCACAAACAGGCGGCGTCATTTTAAAGCGTTTATTTGCTGAAGGCAGTTATGTACAAGCAGGTCAAGCACTCTATGAAATTGATGCGAATACAAATCGTGCAACTGCTGATAGTGCTCGTGCAACCTTATTGCGTCAGCAAGCAAATTTAAATGCGCTGCGTGTGAAAGAAGGTCGTTATCGTCAATTGGTTGGAACTAATGCTGTTTCTAAACAAGAATATGATGATATCAATGCTCAAGTCCAACTCGCTGAAGCAGATGTCGCAGCATCACGAGCAGCGCTTAAAAATGCTGAAATTAATTTAGGTTACTCAACTGTTCGAGCACCTATTTCAGGACAATCGAGTCGTTCATCAGTTACCTCTGGTGCTTTAGTTACAGCAAATCAAGCAGATCCATTAGTGACAATTCAACAACTTGACCCAATCTATGTTGATATCAATCAGTCAAGTGCTGAACTATTACGTCTGCGTCAGCAACTCAGCAAAGGTAGTTTAGACAATAGCAACAATACTCGGGTCAAAATTACACTTGAAGATGGTTCAGATTATCCATTAGAAGGACAACTTGCATTCTCTGGCGCTAGCGTTAATCCAGAAACTGGTACAGTGACTTTACGTGCGGTATTCCCAAACCCAAATCATCTGTTATTACCAGGTATGTATGCAACTGCAAAAATTTCTCAAGCAGTTTTACCGAATGCTTACTTGATTCCTCAAGCGGCTGTAACACGTTTACCAACAGGTCAAGCAATCGCACTGATCGTAAATGCGAAAGGTGCAATTGAAACTCGCCCTATCACAACAGTCGGCGTAAAAGGTCAAGATTGGATTGTGACTGAAGGCTTAAAAGTTGGTGATAAAGTTGTAGTCGATGGCGTTGCTAAGGTCAAAGAAGGGCAAGAAGTTTCTGCTAAGCCTTATCAACCACAAGCAAAAGAACCACAAGGTCAGAATGCTGCTCCTCAGGCAAGCGAACAAAAGCAAGTCAATTCACCAAAAGCTGAACAAAAAGCTACTTCACAAGCTTAAGGGGTAGATTGCATGGCTCAATTTTTTATCCATCGCCCAATTTTTGCATGGGTGATTGCGCTGGTCATTATGTTGGCGGGTATTCTCACCCTCACCAAAATGCCAGTTGCGCAATACCCAACAATTGCACCGCCCACGGTGACAATTTCTGCAACATATCCAGGTGCTTCAGCTCAGACTGTTGAGAATACGGTTACTCAAATCATTGAACAGCAAATGAATGGTTTGGATGGTTTGCGTTATATCTCTTCAAACAGTGCGGGTAATGGTCAAGCATCGATCAACTTAAACTTCGAACAAGGCATTGATCCTGATATCGCTCAAGTTCAGGTTCAAAATAAATTGCAATCAGCAACTGCTCTTTTACCAGAAGACGTTCAACGTCAAGGTGTGAGAGTGACCAAGTCTGGTGCAAGCTTTATGCAGGTCGTTGCTTTCTACTCACCTGACGGCAGCTTGTCAGCATCAGATATTAAAGATTACGTCAATTCAAACATCTCTGAGCCACTAAGTCGTGTTGCAGGTGTAGGTGAAGTGACTGTCTTTGGTGGTTCTTATGCAATGCGTATTTGGTTAGATCCAGCAAAACTTACTAGTTTTAATCTCACACCTTCAGATGTTGCAGCAGCTATACGTTCACAAAATGCTCAAGTTGCGGTAGGTCAATTAGGTGGTGCCCCAGCAGTTCAGGGACAAGTTTTAAATGCGACAGTTAATGCACAAAGTATGTTGCAGACTCCAGAGCAGTTTAAAAACATTTTCCTAAAAAATGCTGCTAATGGCGCACAAGTGCGTTTAAGTGATGTTGCACGTGTTGAGTTAGGTTCAGACAACTATCAGTTTGACTCTAAGTTCAATGGTAATCCTGCAGGTGGTGTCGCGATTAAACTTGCGACGGGTGCAAATGCGCTAGATACAGCTGCTGCAGTTGAAAAACGTTTATCAGAATTACGTGTTAACTATCCAAGTGGTTTAAAAGATAAACTTGCTTACGATACGACACCATTCATTAAGCTTTCGATTGAAAGTGTAGTACACACACTGATTGAAGCTGTTGTTCTTGTATTTATCGTCATGTTCCTGTTCTTACAGAACTGGCGTGCGACGATCATTCCGACACTTGCAGTCCCTGTAGTTGTATTGGGAACTTTTGCGGTAATCAATATTTTCGGCTTCTCAATCAATACGCTCACCATGTTTGCGATGGTGCTTGCGATTGGTCTGTTGGTCGATGATGCGATTGTAGTCGTCGAGAACGTCGAACGTGTTATGCAAGAAGAACACCTTGAACCTGTACCTGCTACTGAAAAGTCGATGGGTCAAATTTCTGGTGCTTTGATTGGTATCACTAGTGTATTAACGGCGGTATTCGTACCAATGGCCTTCTTCGGGGGGACAACTGGTGTAATTTACCGTCAATTCTCTATCACTTTAGTAACGGCAATGATTTTATCTTTGATCGTTGCGTTAACGTTTACCCCTGCCCTTTGTGCAACGTTATTAAAACAACACGATCCAAACAAAGAACAAAGCAACAGTATCTTTGCGCGTTTCTTCCGTGGTTTTAATAGTGGGTTCGAAAAACTTTCAGAGAAATATCAAGGTGGTGTCAACCGTATGACCCATCATAAGTTGTTCTCTGGAGTCATTTATATCGTTGTTATTGCTGCTTTAGTTGGTTTATACAAGATGTTGCCTTCTTCTTTCTTACCTGAAGAAGACCAAGGTGTAGTTATGACACTTGTTCAATTACCACCGAGTGCAAGCCTTGAAAGAACAGATAAAGTCATCACCACTATGACTGATTACTTCTTAAATAAGGAAAAAGAACATGTAGAGTCAATCTTTACTGTGTCTGGCTTCTCATTTACAGGGGTTGGTCAAAATGCTGGTCTTGCTTTTATCAAATTGAAAGACTGGAGCGAGCGTACAACACCTGAATCACAAATTGGTGCCATCATTCAACGAGGTATGGCATTGAACATGATCGTAAAAGATGCATCTTACATCATGCCATTACAGCTTCCTGCAATGCCAGAATTGGGCGTATCGTCTGGTTTTAATATTCAGTTGAAAGATGTAAGTGGTCAAGGTCATGAAAAACTGATTGCTGCTCGTAACGCTATTTTAGGTATGGCATCACAAGACAAACGTCTTGCAGGTGTTCGTCCGAATGGTCAAGAAGATACACCTCAATACAAAATCACTGTTGATCAAGCGCAAGCTGGTGCAATGGGTGTCAGTATTAGTGATATTAACAGCACCATGAGCATGGCTTGGGGTGGCTCTTATATCAATGATTTCGTTGACCGTGGTCGTGTCAAAAAAGTTTATGTCCAAGGTGAAGCGGATACTCGCATGATGCCAGAAGACCTCAACAAATGGTATGTACGCAATAACAAAGGTCAAATGGTTCCATTCTCAGCATTTGCTAAAGGCGAATGGACGTATGGTTCACCACGTTTAGAACGTTATAACGGCGTATCATCTGTCAACATTCAAGGTACTCCTGCACCGGGTGTTAGCTCTGGTGACGCGATGTTGGCAATGGAAGAAATCATTGGTAAGTTACCGTCTATGGGCTTACAAGGCTTCGACTATGAATGGACTGGATTATCTTTAGAAGAACGTGATTCTGGTAATCAGACCCTGCCTTTACTGATTCTTTCGTTATTGATTGTATTCCTATGTCTATCGGCATTATATGAAAGTTGGGCAATTCCGATTTCTGTATTATTGGTTGTACCTTTAGGTATTATCGGTGCCTTTACATTGACATGGTTGGGAATGGTCATTAAAGGCGATCCAAACCTGTCCTTTAATATTTACTTCCAAGTCGCGATCGTAGCAGTCATAGGTCTTTCTGCCAAAAATGCAATTTTAATTGTAGAATTTGCTAAAGAATTGCAGGAGCAAGGTGAAGATTTATTTGATGCAACCTTACATGCTGCAAAAATGCGTTTACGTCCAATTATCATGACTACACTTGCTTTTGGTTTTGGTGTTTTACCATTAGCCCTAGCAAGCGGTGCAGGTGCTGGTAGTCAGCACTCAGTCGGTTATGGTGTACTTGGTGGTGTAATTTCTTCAACACTTTTAGGTATCTTCTTCATCCCTGTATTCTTCGTGTGGATTCGTAGTATCTTTAAGTACAAACCTAAAACTTTAAATACTCAGGAGCATTGATCGTGATGCAAACTGTTTGGTCTATTTCCAGTCGTGGCATTGCAATCTCTGCACTCGCGCTCTCTTTGGCTGCCTGCCAAAGTATGCGCGGGCCAGAGCCTGTTGTGAGCACAAATACTCCTGAAAGCTACGCGTCTTATGGTAATGCTTCTGGAAAATCGATTGCTGAACAAGGTTATAAAGACTTTTTTGCTGACCAACGTTTATTACAGGTCATTGATTTGGCTCTTGCTAATAACCGCGATTTACGTACTGCTGCATTGAATATCCAAAAAGCTCAACAGCAATATCAAATCTCAGAAAACAATCAATTGCCAACAATCGGAGCAAGCGGTAGTGCTGTGCGCCAAGTCAGCCCTTCTCGTGATCCGAATAATCCTTATTCAACTTATCAAGTTGGTTTAGGTCTCACCTCTTATGAGCTTGATTTCTGGGGGCGCGTACGCAGCTTAAAAGATGCTGCATTAGACAGTTATCTAGCAACTCAAAGTTCACGTGATGCAACGCAAATCAGTTTAATCAGCCAAGTCACTCAAGCTTGGTTGAATTATTCATTTGCTAGTGCACAACTCAAACTTGCAGAGCAAACACTCAAAGCACAGCAAGAGTCATTTAACTTGAACAAAAAGCGTTTCGATGTCGGAATTGATAGTGAAATTCCTGTGCGTCAAGCGCAAATTTCAGTTGAAACTGCACGTAATGACGTTGCTAATTACAAAACACAAATTGCTCAAGCGCAGAACTTGTTAAACTTGCTTGTTGGTCAGCCTGTTCCTCAGAACTTGCTGCCTCAACAACAAGTAACTCGCATTACCCAGCAAAATGCGTTAAGTGCAGGCTTACCAAGTGATTTGTTAAATAACCGTCCAGACGTGAAAGCTGCCGAATATCAACTGAGTGCTGCTGGTGCAAATATTGGTGCAGCAAAAGCACAATTATTCCCAACCATTAGTTTGACTGGTTCGGCAGGTTATGCATCAACTGACTTGAGTGATTTATTCAAGTCTGGAAATGCGTTATGGTCTATTGGACCAAGTATTAACATGCCAATCTTCGATTGGGGTACACGCAAAGCGAATGTGAAGATTTCTGAAACGGATCAAAAAATTGCACTTGCTAACTATGAAAAGTCAGTACAGTCGGCTTTCCGTGAAGTGAATGATGCGCTTGCAACGCGTGCCAATATTGGTGATCGTTTAACAGCTCAACGTCGTTTAGTTGAAGCAACAAATACGACTTATAAACTTTCTAATGCTCGCTTCCGTGCAGGTATTGATAGTTACTTAACTGTATTAGATGCGCAACGTTCAGCATATTCGGCTGAGCAAGGTTTATTGTTGTTACAACAAGCGAACTTAAATAGCCAAGTGGAACTCTATAAAACGCTTGGTGGTGGTTTAAAAGCCAATACAAGTGAAACTGTAAATCCACAACCATCTAGCGCACAAATTCACGCCGCTCAATAATTTTGATTATTTTCGGTTTAAAAGCTCACTTCGGTGAGCTTTTTTATTGCAACACATGCAAATTTTTCTTATCTTCAAAGATAGCATATCAATGATTTAGACAAATACTATGTTATTAAGCAGTTTAGAATCTATGCCTGGGCACACTATTTTACGTCAGTTAGATGTTGTTTATGGCAGCACCGTTCGTAGTAAACACGTTGGTCGTGACCTAATGGCTGGTTTGAAAAACATCGTGGGTGGTGAACTGACAGGTTATACAGAATTACTTGAAGAATCTCGTCAAGAAGCAACTCAACGTATGATTGATAAAGCGCGAAGTTTGGGTGCGAATGCTGTTGTCGGAATCCGCTTCTCGACTTCAAATATCGCTCAAGGTGCATCTGAACTCTTTGTCTATGGAACAGCTGTCGTCGTCCAGCCGATCACACCAAAACTTCCTGATCCATTTAGTGCTTAGGTATGTCTATGAGTGGATTAATTTTTCAGGTTATTCTTTTCTTGATTCTGTTTTCAGTCGGATGGGGATTTGGTCGTCATATCGAACATAAACATTTACGTGAACTAGATGAAAAAGAAAAACAATTTGCCCATATTCGAATTGATACCAATCGATTTATTGAAACATCAGCAAAGGGGCAATTGGTGAGTAGCAATGTCGTCATCTCACATGATTACTTTAAATACGTACTTGCCAATATTCAAAACTTTTTCGGTGGTCGCCTGACCAGTTATGAAAGTGTGGTTGAACGTGCACGGCGTGAAGCCATGCTCCGCCTCAAGCAAGAAGCAGATCGAATAGGCGCAAATCATATTATGGGAGTTCGTCTCAGCACCACAGAATTAGGTATGCAAGGTGGTATGGTTGAAGTATTTGCTTATGGCACGGCTATTTTAAATGAGTAAAAGGGAGCAAAAACTCCTTTTACTTCACTTTGGTTTTACGAATCATTTTATACAACAGGCTTGGCGACAAACGGGACACCAATACACCCAGTTGCTCTTTCTTCCCACCGACAACCACATATTCCTCACCTGCCATCAAAGATTCAACAACACGTTCTGCAAATACATCCGCTTCTAAACCATTTTCAATCGCTTCATCTTGATGCCCTTGTGGTTTGCCCTCACCATTTAAAGCATTAAATGAAACATTGGTTTTAACAAAACCAGGAAAAACCACTGAAACTGCTATTCCCTCTTTGGCGACTTCCGCACGTAAGCTATTGGCCCACATGTGAATTGCAGCCTTAGCCGCAGAATAAGTCGCGCGATATTGGGTTCCTAAAAGACCTGCCACACTCGAAATAAATACCACCCGACCTGATTTTTGTTTGCGCAAAGTGGGTAATACGGTTTTGGTAAAGAACACTTGGGAGAAATAATCCACTTCCATGATGGCACGTTCAGTGTGCATACTCGTTTCTTCAATCAACGCACGCTGACTTAAGCCTGCATTATTAATCAGCCAATCAATACGTCCTTTGGTTGCGAGAACTTGTTCATGTGCATGGCGGACTTGAGCTTCATCGGTAATATCAGCAGCGATTGAAAGATGCTGTTCAGGCTTAAGTAAACCCACTCGAACCGATTCCAACTCATCATAACGACGTGAAGTCAGTACAACTTGAGCACCTTGTAAAGCGCACTCTCGTGCCAAAGCTTTACCTAAGCCCGAAGATGCACCTGTAATCCATACGACTTTATTTTCAAGACTTTTAAGTTTCGCCATGTCATATATCTCCTTTATTTATGCAGGGTGACGCATAAATTTAAGAAAGTGATCTACATAAGTTGCCGCAACTTGTTGATCAAGTTGAGTACCTAATTTTTCTAAACGCTTATACCCTAAATGTGTCGTCATATTAATGACGCCATTTAAGGTTTTATCGACTACAAAATTAAATTTTAGGCTCTTTTTCGGCTCACGAATTAAATGAGTGACACCTACATCAATCACTTCTGTGAGCAACTTCAGTGAATTGGCAATTTCCCGACTTTCCCCTTCAGCTAATTTTTGACTCGAAGCTTTAACCTGTTGAGTCAACTGTTGCTCAATCGGATAAGTCATATATACCGACTCATCTTCAACTCGAATTGTTTTAGATAAATGTTCGACCAATGGAACTAGACGATCATTCCCAAAGAATGACACTGACCATGGCATATATTTTCGGATTGCTTCTAAAATCTGCTGAATCACTTTTTCAGATTCACCTGTGAGTGAATGATGTTGATTGTCTTGCAATAGCACCATAAAAACTTGTTCTATCACTTCACATGCAATTTCAGATAAAACTGCCCCCAATGCATTTGCTTGGCTTTCTTTACTACCCTGTAAGAGCTGCGTACGGATATGAGCAAATCGCGCGTATGTATCGGCATGAATATTTAAAAAAACGGCAGTGTTCATTCTAATCACCCTATTCTAGATTCCATAAAATAAGGGCTTATTCAATAAGCCCTTATTCATCCTTAGATTCTGTTTTTCTTTCATTTTTGGCTTTTCAAATGCTGAATTTACCACATTCTATTCACGATCAACATGCATAAATGCCAAAAATGGTTGACCGTGTGTTGCTTCATTAATTTTTAATAGAATTGAATAACTCATCGTAACCGTCCTTTTTTAAGTTTTAATATTTTTATATCTTTGTTTTATGCTTAAACATTTTTAATTGTGTGATGTAACATACATAAATCTAACTTTTTCAAGAAAAAAACCAACTGTTTTCATCGACTTTTTTTGATGAAAATATTCATCATTTTTTTGCTACAATAGATCTAATTTTTTATTCAATTTTAATCTTCTATACTATGACTGACGCTCAATCTGCTCAAAATATTGCAACTACTTACGATCCAACCGAGATCGAAAAGAAATGGTATCAAATCTGGGAACAACAAGGTTATTTCAAACCCTCAGGTCAAGGTGAATCATTCTGTATCATGATTCCACCACCAAACGTCACGGGCAGCTTGCACATGGGTCATGGTTTTAACAATGCCATCATGGATGCCTTGACTCGCTACAACCGTATGTCTGGTAAAAATACCTTATGGCAACCAGGTACTGACCATGCCGGTATTGCAACACAAATGGTCGTAGAACGTCAGCTTGGCGCACAAAACATCAGCCGTCATGACTTAGGTCGTGAAAAGTTCATTGAAAAGATTTGGGAATGGAAAGAACAATCTGGTGGTACGATTACTCGTCAGATCCGCCGTTTAGGTTCTTCAGTGGACTGGTCGCGTGAACGTTTCACCATGGATGAAGGTTTATCGAATGCGGTGAAAGAAGTCTTCGTTAAACTACATGAAGATGGCTTAATTTACCGCGGTAAACGCCTCGTAAACTGGGATCCGAAACTGCAAACTGCCCTTTCTGATCTTGAAGTTGAGTCAGACAAAGAAGAAGCAGGTTCATTGTGGCACTTCAAATACTTCTTTGAAGACAAATCGCTTCGTACACACGATGGTAAAGATCACATTGTTGTCGCTACGACTCGTCCTGAAACATTGTTAGGTGATACTGCCGTTGCTGTTGCACTTGATGATGAGCGTTATTCACACCTTGTTGGTCAGAACATTATCCTGCCAATTACAGGTCGTGCAGTTCCAATCGTTAAAGATGAATATGTAGATAAAGAATTCGGTACAGGCTGCGTAAAAATTACGCCTGCACATGACTTCAATGACTATGAAGTCGGTAAGCGTTGTGAATTGCCGATTATCAACATCTTTAACAAAAATGCGGAAGTATTGGCTGAGTTTGAATACATCGCAAAAGCTGGTGAGCAAATTTCTAAAACCATCGCTGCACCAGCAGACTACGTTGGTTTAGAGCGTTTTGCTGCACGTAAAAAATTGGTTGAACAAGCCGAAGCGGAAGGCTGGTTAGACCAAATTCAACCATATACTTTGAAGCCACCACGCGGTGACCGTTCAGGTGTGATTGTTGAGCCATTATTGACCGACCAATGGTATGTGAAAATTGCACCTCTTGCAGAACCTGCGATTGAAGCGGTGAAAGATGGTCGCATCAAGTTCGTACCAGAGCAGTACAGCAACATGTACATGGCATGGATGAACAACATTCAAGACTGGTGTATTTCACGTCAGCTTTGGTGGGGTCACCGTATTCCAGCTTGGTACGATGCACAAGGCAATGTCTTTGTCGGTCGTAACGAAGCTGAAGTCCGTGCTAACAACAACATTCCTGCTGATGTTGTATTGAGTCAAGATGAAGATGTATTGGATACATGGTTCTCTTCTGCGCTTTGGACATTCTCAACTTTAGGTTGGACTGGCGACAAAGCAAAAGATGCTGAAAACTATTTCCTCAATACCTTCCACCCGACTGATGTGTTGGTGACTGGTTTTGATATTATCTTCTTCTGGGTTGCACGCATGATCATGATGACCATGCACTTCATGAAAAATGAAGATGGTACGTCTCAAGTTCCGTTCAAAACTGTGTATGTACATGGTTTAGTTCGTGATGGCGAAGGTCAGAAGATGTCTAAGTCGAAAGGTAACGTACTTGACCCACTCGACTTGATTGATGGTGTAGACCTTGAAACTTTAGTACAAAAACGTACGACGGGTTTGATGAACCCGAAACAAGCAGCGAAGATTGAAAAATCGACTCGTAAAGAATTCCCAGAAGGTATTCAAGCGTATGGTACAGATGCCGTTCGTTTCACTTTCTGTGCGCTTGCCAACACAGGTCGTGACATCAAATTCGATATGAAGCGTGTTGAAGGTTACCGTAACTTCTGTAACAAGATTTGGAACGCAACCCGTTTCGTATTGATGAATGTTGAAGGTCAAACCGTGGGGCAAACTGCTCGTCCTGATCTTTGGGAATTACCTGAGCAATGGATTATCAGCCGTCTACAAAAAGCTGAAGCTGCGGTTCAACAAGCCTTTGCAACCTATCGTTTAGATTTAGCTGCACAAGCGATCTACGACTTTATTTGGAATGAATACTGTGACTGGTATGTAGAACTCACCAAGCCAGTATTGAACGATGCTGAAGTATCGGAAGAGCGTAAAGCTGAAGTTCGTCGTGTGTTATTGGCTGTGATGGAAGCATCTTTACGTTTAGCTCACCCAATTATGCCGTACTTGACTGAAGAAATTTGGCAAACCCTTGCGCCAATGCTCGGCATTCAAGGCGAAACCATTATGACTGCGGCATACCCTGTGCCTGCTCAAGAGAAAATCAATGAGCAAGCTGAAGCGGACATGCAATGGTTACAAGGTTTGATTGGTGCAGTACGTAATATTCGTGGTGAAATGGGCTTAGGTAATGCACGTTTATTACCAGTATTGCTTCAAAACACAACGGAAACTGAAAAAGCACAGATCACACGTATCGAAGCATTGTTTAAAGCTTTAGCAAAAGTTGAAAGCATTACCTTCTTGGCAGATGCTGAACAACCACCGTTGTCCTCTTCTTCTGTCGTTGGTCACGTATCTGTATTCGTTCCAATGAAGGGTTTAATTGACCCGAAAGCGGAATTGGGGCGCCTACAAAAAGACTTAGACAAAGTGCAAAAGCAGCATGACCAAATTGCAACTAAACTTGCAAATGAAGGTTTCGTAGCGAAAGCACCTGCCGCAGTGGTTGAAGGTGAGAAAGCGAAATTGGCTGAGTTTGCTGACCAGTTAGTGAAGATTAAAGCGAATATGGAGCAGATTGCTGCGCTTTAAGGTGTTGTTAATTTAATCTAATTTGTGTATAAAGGGCTGATTATTCAGCCCTTTATTATTTTATGAAAAATTATAAGACAATCTGGCTTCTCTTAATATTTTCTACAGTTATAGTTTACTCTGTACATAAATTTTTTATGCCAGAAATCTTTGATTTTTTCGGTTTCAGCTATGAAAAAAATATTCCTTTTACACCTGTTTTTTGGTTGTTAATTTTTATTACGTTTTTAACTGTAATATTCCCATTATTTGCAAATTATTTAAATAATGCACAACAAAATAACTCTAATGAACATTCAATACCTAAAAGACTTCAATATTTAGAAAATGATTTTGAAAATTTTAAAAATCATAATCTTGAATCAATGCTAAAGATCTCTGATCAAGAAAAGTCTCTAATATTAAGTAAATTGAACGATCAGCTAGAATCAAATATTACTAATGAATACTTAATAAAATTAGAAGAAAGATTAAAAATTAAAGACATCTATACCTTAACACAGCCTTCTCTTGATCGGATTAGACAAGAAATATCCAGCCTAGCTAGACGTGGAACTGTTAACTTATTCATTGGAATCACCCTAAGTATATTAGGAGTTTTTTATCTAATTGCCACTATCCCAAATATTACTTTATACACAGACTATCCAAGTCTAATTTATTACTTCTTACCAAGAGTTTTAATCGTAATTTTTATTGAGTTCTTTTCATTTTTCTTTCTAAATCTTTATAAAAGGAGTTTAGATGAAATAAAGTATTTTCAAAATGAAATGACGAATTTAGAAGGTAAATATTTAGCATTGTACTTAGCAAGGCAATCTGGAAACTTCAAGTTATTGTCCAATGCGTTAGACACTCTACTTAAAACTGAAAGAAACTTCGTTCTTAAAAAAGACGAAACTACTATCGAACTAGAAAAAAATAGAATTGAGGCTCAAAGTTCAAATAGTACAGTTCAAGCTTTAAAAGATATTATTAATTTTAAGAGATAACCCTCACCCCAGCTCTCTCCCATAGGGAGAGGCAGTAACCTTTGTGAATTTCACTGTTGTTTGACGCTCAATGAATGTTCCCTCTCCTCTCAGGAGAGGGTTAGGGAGAGGTGCTTTTAATTTTTTACCATTATAAATTCACCCTCATCCCTTTGCGTAGCAGTGCTACTCATCCCATAGGGAGAGGGAATTTTCCATTATTGATTTTCTTTCAACGCACAACAAACTTGCCATAAGTTTTCTAAAACCATATCCATCCTACTCAACACATCATGATTCCAATACCTCACTACCGTTAAACCCAAAGCCTCTAAAAACTTGGTTCGTTCAGCATCATATTCAATTACATCACCTGTGCCATGCTGACTACCATCTAGCTCAATCACTAATCCCAACTCATGGCAGTAAAAATCCACAATATACGGTGCAATCACATGCTGTCTGCGAAATTTGAGATTCATAAATCGTTTAGCACGAAGTAGTTGCCACATTAAATTTTCTGCATCTGTAGCATTGCTTCGCATGGTTTTGGCGAATTCTAATAATTGTGGGTCTAATTTAATTTTTTATTTTCCATTTTGACTACCCTCACCCCAACCCTCTCCCATAGGGAGAGGGAGTATCCTTTGTGAATTTGATAGTTATTCGTACACAACGTTCCCTCTCCTTTCAGGAGAGGGTTAGGGAGAGGTTAGAGTGCCCCATGCCCCAACAACATCTCCACCCCACTCACCTTTTTCATATGCTTTAAACGCTCTTTTTCCCACTTCAACTGCTGCTTTAACTCAGCACAATCGGCATCTATGGCTTTATACACATCGCTAATATGCACATGCTCCGCTTTCACCTTCTTCGCCAACTGAAAAGAATCTAATATCTCACTAATTTGACTTTCAAGCTGCTGACTTTGCGCATCCAAAGCCAATTTATAAAACTTCACTTGCTCCGCAGATAACTCTTTCGCCCCTACACCGTTATTCTGTTCAAGCTGTAACTGGAATTTGAGCAAATAAAATAAATCCTGCTGTTCATAAGCCTGACTTGCCTGTTGAAATAACTCAGTTTTTTCTGCTTTCTTAGTTTCATCTCGCTCACGGTCAGGATGAATCATCGCAGCAATCTTTAAATATACTGTTTTGAGTGACTGTGCTGCCATCTGCTCAGCTTGTTCACGTTTTTGTTGTTGTCTAAGTTGTTTGGCCTGCTCACGTGCTTGTTGCTGCTCAGCAGCATATTGTTCAAAGTCATCTTCTTCTAATTCTATATTTTGATCAAAGTTTTCATTAAGTTCGAACTTAACTGACTGTACTTTTTTATTCTTTTTAGTCGATTGTTGGACATGTTGCTGATAAAAAGTTTCGATCTGCTTGACCAGTGTTAACTGTTCATCATTCAACATTTTGGAACGTTTTAACATGTGCGCAAGTTGGGCAATTTTTTCATCTAGTTGCTGTAGATTAGCTTTGGAAAACTCATGGCTGTGTAACATATTCCAAAGTTGCTCTAACTGCTGAAATAATATTTCATAGAGTTCGCTATACACGGGTAAAAGTTTTTGCCGTGTATGTTGCTGAATTCCAGCTTGGGCATTTTGCCACATGCTAAGGCTAATTTTTTGCTGTTCAATTTTATCAATCAGGCGGTTCAGCTTTTTCTGCTGCGCAGACGGCTCAGCCCTTTGTTGTAAACTAACTTTGAGATCAAAGGACATGCTCATTCACCTAAAAATTTTAAAAACCCTAGCAATAATCAAATATTAAAAGTAGTGCTTTGCCAAAGCTATTTAAATCAACTTTCTAATCCACTATGGCAATAGCAGTCAAGAAATCACTCGATTACGTCCTTGCTGCTTCGCCATATATAAATTTTTATCTGCACGACGAATCGCATCATTCATATCAGTATCATCTAACAGGACTACACTTACACCAATACTTAAACTGATGGCGTGATTTACAATAATTTGTTCTTCCTCAATCGTAGATCGGATTTTCTCTGCCAATATCGCAGCTCCGTCCAATGAAGTAGCAGGCAACAAGGCAATAAACTCTTCGCCACCTAAGCGTGCAACGAAATCAGTAATCCGTAAAGCAGTTGGAAGAATTTCTGCAACACGCTGCAATACCTGATCACCTGTTTCATGTCCAAAGGTATCATTCACCTTTTTAAAGAAATCGATATCCATTAATAGCACTGCATAAGTCTGTTGTGTACGCGACATTTGACTAAATAGATAGGATAAATAATCATTGAAAGCACGGCGATTATGTAAACCTGTAAGTGCGTCATAACGCGCAATATGAGCTAACTCGACATTGGCAACTTGTAGTTCGTGCGTACGTTCTGCAACTTTTTGCTCAAGTGTGGCATTGGCATCTTGAAGTTGATGCTTTTGAGTAAGCAAGGTATCGGTCATGCTTTGCAACGACTGAGATAAGCCCCGAATCTCACGAATACTGGTTTGAGCTTCAAATTGAATATCTTCTTGCCCTTTTTCCACGGCATGCGCTGAATCTGCTAATAATTCAATCGGACGACTAAACTTATTCGCCAATTTATAAGTAAGTAGCAAGAGCAATAATGACAAAATAAAGCCCAGAGCTAATATTTTATGTTGCAGTGATTTCACTTCTGCTAAAGCAATCGAAATAGGCTGACGAATAATCACGTGCCAACCTAAATTGCTCTTAGTTTGCGAAAGCACAGGGACATCTGTAGTTAAATACTGTTGTTTTTCATTCCAATTATGCAAAAAATGATGTCCACGATTTGCCTGAAATGCAGGAGGCTGAACTTGTCCAATGCTTTTAAAGGGATATAGAATTTCACCATGCTGATTGACAATAAATACCTCAATACCTCGTTGTGCAGCATTTTCCGATAATGAACTGCTTAATACATGACTCGCCCAACTCCAATCTGCATGTGCAGCCAAAACACCTTTAATTTTCTGTGTCGATGGATCATAAATTGGCGTAGCGAAATCAATAAAACGTAATGGTTCATTAGGATTAATCGCTTTAATTTTCTTGGCCAGTAAAACAGCTTTATGTACATCGCCTAGATAGACTTGATTTACACCATGAATAAACCACGGGCGTTCTGAAACATCTGCCCCTTCTAGTAAATGATTAGCTGCAACGACCACTTGCCCCTGAGTATTGGCGATTCCTAACCAAGCATAATATTTATAAGACTTTTTGACTTGCTCAAGTTGTTGTTGTACTCGCGGGTTATGAAAATCAGCTTCAGCAAAAAATGGAGATTGGCTTAATAACACCATTTCTCGCTCACGTTCTGTAAGCGAGTTTGCCAAGGTATTGCTGATACTTTTCGCTGCAATATATAAGGTCTGACCGCTGGTTTGACTTATTTGCGCCGAAGCAGTCTTACCAATATATAAAGTAATACATAGTCCAAACATAAAAGACATCCCTGCGAACAGGACCAGTAGTCGATTACGAAAGGAATCTATGCGAAATATATTCATTTGCATCCTAATAGCAAATCACTTTTTAAACTCAGCAATATATCAAAGATCTTTTATGAATTATTAAGTCAAAGTAACGAATGTACTTGGAAAAATACTAAATCCGATGAAAATAGACTCAAGTTATATTACTCAAGCTTAAGCGGTAATTTTCGGTTGCAATAACGCATTCATATTTAAAAATTTAGTTCTCAAAGTATAATAAATGGTGCTATTTTTAAGCAAAATGCACCACTTTTCACCAAAATTACAATTTACTTTCTAAATTGGTGCGTTTTTTGCATTATATTTTTTATCAAATTGAGTTGTTCAACGACAGCTTAAGTTTTTAGATTTACTAAATCTATTTTGGTGCAAAAAACGAATCAAATGTTTGCATCGAAATTAAATTTAGCACTTTTTTTGAGCACCACTATGCAAAACGTAGATCTATTTTTCTTACTGCTTGGTGCAGTACTCGTATTGGCAATGCATGCAGGTTTTGCATTTCTTGAGCTTGGTACAGTCCGCCACAAAAACCAAGTCAATGCGCTCAGTAAAATTCTGACCGATTTTGCGATTTCAGCAATCGCTTATTTCTTTGTCGGTTACTGGATTGCATACGGACAAAACTTTTTCCATGCAGGAAGCACTTTAGCGGCTGACCATGGGTTTAACTTAATGCGTTGCTTTTTCTTACTCACCTTCGCAGCAGCGATTCCAGCAATTATTTCTGGCGGCATCGCAGAACGCGCCAAAATGCGTTCACAAGCAATCGCCACTTTAATTCTGGTTGCTTTAATCTATCCTTTCTTCGAAGGCATGATTTGGAATGGTAACTACGGCTTTCAAAAATGGTTAGAAACCTCTTTTGGTGCGAGCTTTCATGACTTTGCAGGTTCAGTCGTTGTGCATGCAATGGGTGGCTGGATTGCATTAGCAGCAGTGATCTTACTTGGCGCGCGTCATGGTCGTTATAAACATGATGGTCGTGTGAGTGCGCATCCACCTTCATCGATTCCATTCCTTGCTTTAGGCTCTTGGATTTTAATTGTTGGTTGGTTTGGCTTTAATGTCATGAGCGCACAACGCGTTGATGCTATTTCAGGATTAGTTGCGATTAACTCTCTTATGGCAATGGTTGGTGGTACATTGTCAGCAAACTTCATGGGTAAAGGTGACCCTGGTTTCTTACATAATGGCCCTCTTGCAGGTTTGGTCGCAATCTGTGCAGGCTCCGATATTGTGCACCCAATTGGTGCACTTGTAATTGGTGGGGCTGCGGGTGCTTTGTTTGTGTATTTATTCACTTATACACAAAATAAACTTAAAGTAGATGATGTTTTGGGTGTATGGCCTTTACATGGTGTATGTGGTGCATTTGGTGGGATTGCGGCAGGCATATTCGGTCTACAAGCATTAGGTGGTTTAGGAGGTGTCTCTATCATTTCTCAAATCATTGGAACAGTTTTAGGCATTGTGATTGCGCTTGCCGGTGGTTTCACCGTTTATGGCATATTGAAAGTTACGATGGGGATTCGCCTTTCTCAAGAAGATGAATATCGTGGTGCGGATCTTTCAATTCATAAAATTTCAGCAAATTCAGAAGAATCAATGTTCTAAAAAGAATTTTTTAAAGCGGCTATTCAGCCGCTTTTTTTATGAACATTTTAAGAGACAATTAAGTTTCAAATTATTAAATAATAAAACTATCATTCTGCCGAATTGCATGCTCTATGATTTTAAAAACACGTTTTTTCTTAATCGCAAGTTTCTTATTATTTGTGAGTTTTTTTATCCTCTTATTCGTGTTTCCAGTCGGCGGAGCAATAGATCTATATTTGATTCAACCATGGGTAGGAACTTTTGGCGATTTTGCTTTGAAAGGCGATTGGTATCTTGCAAAGCTCAATCATACTTATGTCAAAAAAGTTTTAACTATTGTCTATGTAAGCTTTTTCTTACTGTGGATCGCTTCTTTTAAAATAGAAAAATTCAAAGCGAAACGTTGGCAGTATGGCTATATGTTCTGGGTCAGTATGCTATGTACATGCATTATTGGTCTAATGAAAGCACAAGCTGCTCATGCTTGCCCATGGGATATGACCCATAAGACTGTCACAGGTTTTATTTGGGATTTTTCAGCAACCGCTGGACATTGTTTTCCAGGTGGTCATGCAAGTACAGGTTTTGGCTTAGTTACAGGCTATTTTCTTTATCGCCTCGATCAGCGTAAAAGAGCTTGGTTTTATTTATTTGCAGGTGTATTACTTGGCTTCGCAATGGGCTGGGCACAAATGATGCGTGGTGCACATTTCCTCAGTCATAATTTATGGACAGCTTGGATTTGCTTTGCTATCAATGTTGTGATTTATATGATCACCTATAAACGTCATTTAGCTCATGCAGCGGCTAATTCTGTAACGCAAATGAGTCCTGATATGATAAAGTGATGCCCTACTCGCATGGCTTCATGCATGATCATGATATTCACTTAGGTACTGTTTGCTGCTGATGGATGACTTTCAAAATTTCTTAGAAACTACTTTAACTAAGCAACAATCTTCCATTCAAGCCTACGATCTAGGTTCTCAAAAAGTATGGTTAAAGAAAGCATCTGAACGTCACGGTTTATGGCTTTACACTCCATTGAAGTGGTTAGCAAAAATATTTAATTTAGGTGCAATTACTCCTGTTCCTAATCAAGGGGGTTCTGCTGCAATTCAATGTGAATACCATCGGATTCAAACACTCAAATCTTTAGGTGTTTCTACATCGAATGTCCTTGCAGTTTCAAAAAAAGGAATTTTGCTTGAAGACATCGGATCACAACATCAAAGTAGCGTCTCACAACTAGATCAAGCATTGGCTTGTCAAAAAGATATTCATTCAAAATCATTACTATTTAGCCAAGCAATTCAAGCTATTCAGTATATTCATTCTAAACAAGGCTATTTAAGCGAAGCATTCGCTCGCAACATTCTTGTTGATCAAAATAACCGATTTAGTTTTATTGATTTTGAAACTGACCCGCATGAAGTCCTGAGTCTACATGATTGTTTTGTTCGTGACTGGTTGCTGTTTATTTTTTCTACAGCCTATCATTTCGAATTTGAACAATTATCCGATGCTAGTCAAATTCTTTATCAAGCCCTCCTTGCTGAACCGCAAGTTTATAGCGATGTATGCAAAGTTGGGAAACGCTTAAAATGGGTTCTGAATTTTAAGATTAGCAAAGTGGGTAATGATGGCAAACGGATTCAGAAATGTGTTTTGTTTTTACGTTTCTTAAAAGAGCATTCTGAAAAAATCACTTAACTCATTTGATAATTCAATCAATCAAATCAACGATAGCTAAACTTAGAGCTTTTTAGGTAAACGAACCAAAACCGATAAACCACCTAAATCAAGACTTCGAGATAAAACTAGGCTTCCACCTAACCGCTGTGTGGCTTTATCGACAATTGAAAGTCCTAGACCACTGCCCACTTCTAAATGATGGTGCACTCGATAAAAACGTTTTAGAACTTTATCGTATTGTTCAGCATCAATACCGATACCGCTATCTTCGATTTGAATACAAGCAAAATCGTCACTGTCACTGTAAACCGAAATATTAATAACACCTTGATCTGGCGTGTACTTAATCGCGTTATCAATCAGATTAAAAATAATTGAATGAACAGTTGATTCAAGACTTTGCATTTCAATCAAATCGTTACGTTCAAAACCTAAGTCAATTTCTTTTTGCATTGCAAGATTAACAAGCTGTTCAACACAATTGAGTGCGACATCATTCAAACGAAAGTGAGTATTTGGTTCGATTAAACTTAATCCAACATCTTGTTTTGCTAAAGCTAAAAGCTGCGTCACCAAATGCTGAATACGCGCCAAGCCTTTACTCAAATTTTGCAATGCTTCATGTTCAGGAAATTGACTAATCAGAATCTTGGTCTGTAAATTGAGTGCAGTGACGGGTGTTCGTAATTCATGTGCAGCATCTGCTATAAACTGCTTTTGTTCGGTTTGAGCATGTTGAATTCGTTCAAATAAATGATTCATCTCCTCAATAGTTGGGATCAACTCTTGAGGATAATCATTGCCATCAATGGGCGCTAAACCATCTGAATCACGTCGCCTTAATTCTGTTTTGAAATCGTCGAGAGGTTTTAAACTCAAACGAATGATAAAAGCTAAAACGAAAATCGCAAAAGGCAATAAAATAATATAGGGAACAAACATACTCCCTGCCAATTCCCAAGCAAATGATTGGCGAACATCTTCCTGCTGACTAACTTGTATTTGATAGTCTTTTAAAGGAATGACATAGACACGCCATTTGCCTTGTGGCGTGTCTTGGCTATAAAAACCCGCTTGTTTTACAGGCGGAATGAGTAAGTGTGTTTGATGCCATAAATGACTTTGATCTTTATAAGCCCAAATATCAACCAGCAAATCTTCTTCGTGATATGTGCGATGTAATTCAACTTTACTCACAACAGTTGTTAATGGCTGAGCAGTCGAACGCTCAGCCATATATTGCATTTGTGTATCAAGAATTTCATCAACTTCATGTAAAGCTGTTTTATAAGCTGTAAAAATTAATAAACATCCAAGCAGCAAACTAAAGACCGAGGTTCCCCAAATCAGTCTTTTTTTCAGTGAATATTGCTTAGATATTTTCATAAATATTTATGATTGTCCTAGTCGGTAACCCAAACCACGGATGGTTCGAATAAAATCTTTCCCTAGTTTTGCACGTAAGTGATGTACATAAACCTCTATGGTATTACTGGTCACCTCACTATCAAAATCATAAAGCTTATCTTCAAGATTTGCTTTGGAGAAGATTTTATTTGGATGGCTTACAAGCGGAATTAAAATTGCCCATTCACGGTTTGATAACTCAATCTGCTGTCCTTTGAAGGTCGCCAAATGCTGCTCGACATCAAGAACCAAATCACCATTTTTCAATAACTGCGATTGATTTTTAAGTTGTGCTGTTTCTGCATGACCTCGACGTAATAGTGCATTAATTCGTGCCAATAACTCATCGAACTCATAAGGTTTAATTAGGTAATCATCCGCACCTTGATTCAATCCATCGACACGGTTTTGCAGTTGATCTCTGGCTGAAATGATCAATACTGGAAGTGCACTACGTTGACGGATTTGTCTCAATACCTGCATACCATCCATCATGGGTAAACCCAAATCAAGCAAAACCAAATCAAAATTATGCTTTGCTAATAAGGATAGCCCATCTACGCCATTATTGACCCACTCTACCTCGAATTGATGGTAGCGCAACAGAGTCAATGTTGACTCTGCAATCATAAAATCATCTTCGATCATCAAGATTTTGGTCATGACTTTATCTCACCTTATGGGTTAGAACATGTCGCTAACATGTCATTTTTAGGGTCAATCACCTTAGTTTTGACATCAAGTAAACTTAACATCGTTGGAAACAAATTGTCTTGACTCAATTCGCTCTTATTTTGCTTCGCTAAACATTTCATTTGTTCTGGAGCTTGTTTTTTCCAAAGATCAGAGAACCACATAAACATTGGAACATGGGTTTGTTGAGTCGGGGCAATTGCATATGGCGCTCCATGTAAATACATGCCACTTTCACCTGTTGATTCACCGTGATCCGATAAATACCACAAGCCTGCTTGGTGCTGTGTTTGACCTTTTAACGTTTCAATCAATGAGTCCAAAACATAATCCGTATAAAGCAAGGTATTATCATAACTATTCACAAGTGAATCACGCGAACAACCTTGAATCGCATTGGTATCACAGGTTGGTTTAAAAACTTTAAATTCTGCTGGAATACGTTTGTAATAGGCTGGACCATGACTACCCATTTGATGTAGTACCACTAAGCGTGGACGCGTATCATCTTTAGGAATTGTTGCAAGGTAGGCTTTCAGGCTATCAATTAAAATATCATCAAAACATTCTTCATCTTTACACCATTTCTTTTGAATTGGCTCTGGAATCTTAAATTGTTCAACTCGATCACAAGTTCCCTTACAACCAGAATTATTATCAATCCATGTCACTTGATAACCTGCACGTTTTGCAATATCCAGTAGACCTTCACGATGGCTTGCAAGTCGTTCATCATATTCTTTACGTGGCATACCTGAGAACATGCATGGTACGGAAACAGCTGTCGCTGTACCACAAGAACTCACTTGAGCAAAATTAATTAAATCCTGTTTCGCAAGCTTCGGATTGGTATTCTTAGCGTAACCATTCAAAGAAAAGTTTTCTGCACGTGCCGTCTCACCCACCACTAAAACCATCAATTTAGGTAAAGCAGCAATATTCGCTTTCTGCATTGAAGCATCTTCACCATAAGTCACTAACGGTAAATTTTCTTTAGGTGCTTTCTTCTTATAATATGAAGCAAATGAAGCAATCATATTTTGCGGTGAGATCATTCCCTTCAAATCACGGTGTTCACGGAATATCGCTGCAAAATCAACGTAAAAAACAAACAATAATCCACCAACCAAAGCCAATGAAACAATTGAAGCAATCACTTTTTTTACAATTTGACGCAGCATTGGTTCAGGCTTTAACTTCACCATCAAAATAGCAATGATGGGAATTACTGTCATTCCTAATGTCCATACAACTAAATGCCAAGACCATGTATCACGTGCTTCAGCAACATCAGTTTGCATTAAATTTTGCACTTGCTCTGATGTAATTAAAACACCAAGCGTATTCACAGCATATGAAGCAAAGCCACCAATAAAAACTAAAACAATCGCTATTGGTTTTGCTGTCCATTTCCAGTTAAAAAGCTGAAAAATAAAATGATAAGCTGCAACAACGACTATAACGGATGCTGCGACAAACATTCCCGCTTTTATCCCAGTATAGGGCGTAAGCGATTGGATTTTTTCATAAAAAGCAAAGTTAAGAAAAATACCTAACCATATTGCAAGCAATAGATTAAATGCAAACAAGGATATCGATTTGGTCTTGAGTTTCTGTAGGAACATGATCTTCACAGTCTGAAAATAGATTTCTTAACTTGCTTAAGATAAGAATAAAAACTTAAAAATGACTTAAACTAAATAATTGAGAGTTAACAAAACAATGGATCTATATCTAGACATCAAAGTATATTTCAAAATAATTCATTTTAAAACAATGAATTCCATTTACTTTCCATCTAAAATTTATCTTAGTTTTATTATCGAAAATCATTTTATTCAGTTAAATGATTATATTACAACATAATAAAATAGAAATAAAAAAACACCCCCTAAGTCAAACTTAGGGGGTGTTTTTAGATACAAGATATTAGAATTTAAATTCTAAACCTAATCCTGCTACAGGTTGCTTATCTTTTTTGTCCGCTTGTTCAAGCGTTAGATAACCTGCATAACCGTATGTTTTAACTTGTTTGCTAAATGCATAGTCAGCACCAGCAATCACTTGTTTGGCTTTGAAGTCTGCACTGTTGTCTTTGAAACTGGTATCGTTTTGGCTGTATTGAGCTTTCACTGTCCAGTTTTTAGACTGTGGAATGTTATATTCAGCACCAACTAACCAACCTTGTGCATCATCAATATTTTTAGCTTTTGCAGCCCATTTAGTTGCATCACCTGCATCAGCATAAGAAGTTTCTTCAACTTCTGAACTTTGATAAAGTGCTTTAAGCGCTAAACCTTCAATTGGATTTAATCGGCCAATCGCACGAACTGTATTGGCAGCAGCAAACACTGATCCGCCAGCAATTTCAGGATCAGATGCATTTAAAATACCTTTACCTAAGAACGTACTTGGGATCGCTTTGTCATAACCAAGACCCGCAACAAAAAGTGGGTTTTCATAAGTTACCGAAGCTGACCAAGCATCACCTAAGCCCTGACCTTCAACTTTAGCACCACCACTGCTTTGCTTAATCCCAGTCGCCTCACCTGTTGCCAGTAAAGCATTAAATTTAAATGCACCATCAAGAACTTTGACTGCAGGTGACTCATAGATCACTACATTATCAATACGGTTTTCGCCAGTAAAAATCCCTGTTACATCTGCTTTGTTAGCAACATAGTTGTTGAAGGTATCTACAACACTTGAGAGTTGCTTGACTGGTGTGTCATGTTTACCAATTTTAACTGTACCCAACTTGCTGTCTTTTAAGCCAACAAAACGGTTACGTTGGCTCCAATCAGTGGTGTCGCCATCAGCACTTAAACCCCATTCTGCAGCATATACAGCGCTTAAACGATCAGTGAGTTTTTCATCGCCTTTAATCCCAATGAACGAACTATTTGAGCTAATTTCCCAAACATCTTTATTTCCAATCGTTGCATTTTTTTCTGGTAAATAATCAACACTGGCATCAATCTCACCATAGATTGTTGGTGCTGCAAATGTTGAAGTTGCGAGTAAACCAAGCACTGCTGCTGTTACAATTTTGATTTTCATTGTTTACGTCCTAGCTAAATTTGTAACAAATCCTACACATTAACTTTATATGACAAAACGATTAAAATCTTATTTATTTATTCTATTTTCGACTAAAGTTTAATTTTTACACACATCAATTACATTTTATGAATTTTATAAAAAATTTTTTTTATTAATAAATTTCAATGAATTAAATAATACTATTAAAAACACTATTCCATGAAAAATACTTATACGCAATCACGAGACTTTGAGTTAAAACAATAAACTTTGCGAATGAAGCAATATAAAAACTATCCTTTATATTTCAAAATTAAGAAATATTAAAAGAAATTTGTAATAAAAATTTGTTTTCATCTTGTATTTTCTTTCCAATAGAACATCGGGAATAGACACAAAATAGCAACCATACAAATCAAACATAAGTAACGATAATACCCAATCGCATCAGCCAAAATTCCACTTCCTAAGTAGAGTAAACCACTCATCGTAGCCATAATCGATACCTGAAAAGTAAAATCTGTACCTGCAAATGCTTTGCGACTGTACTGCATAATCAAAGTTAAGATGACCACTAATAACATTGCTGAACAAGCATCTTCAAATGCATTGACGATATATAACCAAAATGGCGTAATCTGCTGATTAGTTTCATAGCCATAAGCAATGCCCGTATAAGCAACTAAACTGATAATCTTCAGAATTGAGAAAGTAATTAAGCATTGTATTCTGGAAAAATGTTTCAATAAAAGCCCTGCAACACCTGCTCCCACCAGCGCTGCCATAGCACCAAATATGGTGATAAAAACACCTATTTGGGTGTAATTTAGGCCCATATCTACCATCAAAGGTTTTAATACTGGTCCTGCCAAACCATCAGCAACTTTAAAACTCAATAAGACCATCAACCACGTTTTTAACTCTTGAGAAGATGTAAAATACGTAAGATATTTTTTAATTGATTGGCTAAATGAAATCGAAGAAGTTGTCTGCGCGCTATTTGTAAAATCATGCCTAGGCTCTCGATAAAACAAAATAGGTAGGGTATTCAAAAAGACCAACATGGCTAAAATAAGAAATGTCTTTTGCCAATTTAACCAATCTAAACACCAAAGCACTGCTCCACCACCAACAATAAATCCTAAGCGTGAACCAATCACTTGAAAAGTATTACCCCAATGCTGTTGATCCTGTTTGAGTAAATTGACAGCTAAAGCATCTGTGGCAATATCTTGTGTCGCACCAGTAAAATTCATCAAAAAAAGTAAGACAAAGAAAATAAATAAATAACTGGGTTGATCAAGTGCTTGAATAGGGAAAAATGACAAAATAATCAAAATAAAAACACTGGATAATTGCGTTGGAATAATCCAGCTACGGTAATGCCCTAAACGAGAGAGTGCAAAACGGTCAACATAGGTTGCCCAAAAGATTTTGATCGACCAAGGCAGCATCAGTAAACCAAAACCACCGATGTGTGCTAAAGAGACACCTTGTGCCCTTAAAATTACGGGTAAGGCATGGGTCATGAAACCTACAGGTAATCCCTGTGCCCAATATAGAGAAAACAATAAAATGTAAATCTGTCGAAGATTAAGCATTTACAGTTTTCCAGAGTAACAAAAGAGAGAACTCAAGTATCCAATCCTTTCATTGATCTGGCAATAAAATCTTAGTTTTTGCCAATGCTAGACCATTCATGAGCGTTTAACATAAGTTGTAGTTGTCATCGTATTTACAGATTTATGCCACAATATTTTCCTGACTTACCTCCGTTAGTTCCGCAACGTGGAACGGCTTTCAGTCGTACTTTGTGTAGAAAACTGTTTTTAGGACAAGGTTGGACTGTGGTTGGAGAAATTCCAAACTTACCCAAAGCAGTTGCTATTATTTCTCCACACACTTCAAATATTGATGGTTGGTATGGTTTCTTGGCAATTGGAGGGCTCGGTTTAAAAATTACAGTTTTGGGAAAAGATACTTTATTTAAACCACCTTTTAAGTCAATTTTAGATTGGGCAGGACTCATTCCTGTTCACCGCGATAGTACCAATGGTCTGACTGAACAAGTGGTCGCGACTATTCACAAATATGACAAAATTTGGGTTGGCATGGCGCCCGAGGGAACACGAAAAAAAGCTGAAAAAATAAAAAGTGGCTTTTATCATATAGCTCATGCAGCAGCAATACCCATTGTGATGTTCGCTTTCGACTACGATCGCAAAACCATTTACAGCTTAGGAGCATTTACACCAACAGGTCACTATCAAAATGACCTTGAACAGATTATGCAGCGTTATGTTGGTCATTTTTCTCCAAAGAATCCTGCTTGGCTGGCAGAACCATTACAAAAACTAGTGAAAAAGGACTAGAAAATTAGGGGTAAATCTGCTCTGATGTGCCCATCTTTTTGTCTATTTTATCTCCACTTCATATGAAAATTGCTCGACTGTCTTGCTTGGCTTTATTCAGCTTAGCTTTATTTGGTTGTGATCAAACTGTAAAAAATGCTCCCCCTACGACTTCGATTAAAGCTCGTGAACCTGTTATCGCTTTGGCTTTAGGTGGAGGTGGTGCAAAAGGTTTTGCGCATATTGGTGTCATTAAAGTTTTAGAATCTCATGGTATTAAAGCTAAGATTGTCACTGGAACAAGTGCAGGTAGCTTTGTTGGAAGTATTTATGCAAGTGGGCAAACCCCTTATCAAATGCAAAATCTCGCATTAAAACTTCAAGAATCTGATTTGCGTGATCTTACCATCAATAGCCAAGGCATTATCCTTGGGCAAAAACTGCAAAACTATGTCAATACGCAAGTTGGTAACAAACCAATTGAAAAATTTCCAATTCGCTTTGCGGCGGTTGCCACTCGTTTAGACAATGGTAAAAAAGCTGAGTTTATTAAAGGAAATGCAGGTCAAGCCGTACGGGCCTCTTGCAGTATTCCCAACGTCTTTGTTCCAGCTGTGATTGGTAATACCAAATATGTAGATGGTGGTTTAGTCAGTCCTATTCCTGTGAAAACTGCGAAAGATATGGGTGCTGATATTGTGATTGCAGTCGATATATCTGCACGTCCAACAGGTGATAAACCATTAAGCATGTGGGGTTTATTGGATCAGACCATTAATATTATGGGGCAACAAAGTATTAATGAAGAATTGAGCCAAGCAAATGTTGTAATTCAACCGAAAGTCGGTCATTTGGGTGTACTTGATCTGAAATCGAGTAATCAAGCAATTTTAGAAGGTGAAAAATCGGCTCAAGCGAAAATCACATCAATCCAAAATGCAATTGCAACATTTAAGAAATCTCCTGCTGCATTTAAACCTGCAGCAAAAGCTAAATTCTAATCATTATCTTCAGGGGCTGCTGCTATTTTATAATAATCATCAGCCCCAATATCTAAAAAAACAATCTTTGTATATTCATAAACATAATGATCTGCTACAGTGCCAAAGTGAATGTTTTTTCACCTACCTCAGTTTAATGATGCGAGCAAATCTATGGAGTTTGTAGTTGAACCTTGGCACTGGTTTGTATTAGGAATTTTGCTGATCCTTTCAGAGTTGATTTTGACCGCTTTTGCTGCGTTATGGTTTGGCGTAGCCGCAATTATGGTCTGCATTTTACTATGGCTTTTCCCAATGATGGGCTTTACCACCCAAGTGGTCACATGGGGAATTTTATCCATTTTATGTACGATTCTTTGGTTTAAGTTTATCAAACCACTTTCAATTGATAAAACTAAAGCAGGTCTAGCGCGTGAATCAACAATAGGGCAAGTGGGTATGGTGATTAAAACTGGACTTGATCATGGACAAATCGTCGTACGCTTTCCCATGCCCCTTTTAGGTTCTGATGAGTGGAATTGCCGTTCTACAGCTCCAGTACAAGTTGGTGATCGTGTCCGAGTAATTGATATTTTAGGTAATGATTTAGTCGTTCAACCACACAGCAACTCATAAACATAAAGAGGGTTTCCAATGTATATCGGTAATATTGTTGTCTTAGCACTTTTAGCTTTTATTGGCATAACTATTTTTAAAGGGGTGCGTATTGTTCCTCAAGGGTATAAATGGATTGTACAACGTCTAGGTAAATACCATACCACCCTAAACCCGGGTCTGAACTTTGTTATTCCTTATATCGATGAAGTGGCATATAAAATTACAACTAAAGATATTGTGTTAGATATTCCATCACAAGAAGTGATTACTCGAGACAATGCTGTTTTAGTGATGAATGCAGTCGCTTATATCAATCTAACAACTCCAGAAAAAGCCGTGTATGGAATTGAAAATTATACATGGGCAATTCAAAACCTAGTGCAAACTTCATTACGTTCGATCGTCGGCGAAATGGATTTAGATGATGCTTTATCATCTCGTGACCACATTAAGGCAAAATTAAAAGCTGCCATTTCTGATGACATTTCAGATTGGGGCATCACCCTTAAAACAGTTGAAATTCAAGATATTCAACCATCTCACACCATGCAAGCTGCGATGGAAGCACAAGCAGCGGCTGAACGTCAACGTCGTGCAACGGTGACGAAAGCAGATGGTGAAAAACAAGCTGCGATTTTAGAGGCGGATGGTCGTTTAGAAGCTTCCCGTCGTGATGCAGAGGCTCAGGTAGTCCTTGCTGAATCTTCACAACGTGCGATTGAAATGATCACCACTGCTGTAGGTGATAAAGAAATTCCTGTTGCTTATTTATTGGGTGAACAATATGTGAAAGCAATGCAGGATCTATCTAAATCTAGCAATGCAAAAACTGTGGTACTCCCATCAGATGTACTTAATGCTATCCGTGGAATTATGGGAAAACATTAAACTCCCTTTCCAATCAAAATAAAGCAGCGTTATCGCTGCTTTATTTTTTATACATTTTGAATCAGTTTTCGTTCTTTAACTGGCAATTTTCCTGCCACCAAATCATAAGAATCTTTAATTAGGTCTTGCAGCAAATCTGCTGTAATTTCATCACCGCTAGCAATTGATATCCAATGTTTATTATTCAAATGGTAACCTGCCGAAATTAAAGGATATAGCTCCTGATATTCCAAGCTTTTCTCAGGCTTACATTTGATGGTTACAAGCAACTTTCCAGAATATGCACCAATCAACATAAACATTTTGTCAAAAATTTTAAACACCTCACAATCTGGTCCAAAGCGTTGCGACTGGATTCAAAAAGCAAGTTTTTGTCCATACTCGAGTGCAAGTTGTTTTAATTGATCATCCTTCATAAAACCGTATCCTATTTTATTTCTTATCGTTTATGGTCTTGGTTTAGATCAACTTTGGCGTGCTAACAAGAATTGAGAAATTTCAACAAGTTCTTTAGCATCATCCCCGAAATATGCTAATGCTTCAAAAGCTTGATCGTGTAAAGTTTGAGCATAAGCCTGAGCTTGAACCAATCCCATCAATGCAGGATAAGTAGATTTTTGCACTTGCTCGTCTTTACCCGCAGTTTTACCTAAAATTTCAGTGCTTGCTGTAATATCTAAAATATCATCTTGAACCTGAAAAGCTAAACCAATGCTTTGCCCAAATTGACGCAATTTAGGAATTGCTTGATCTGTCCCAGTAAAGATAGTCACAGCACCCATCATGATCGCAGCTTGAATCAATGCACCCGTTTTATTACGGTGAATATTTTCTAATTCAGTTTGATCAACTTGTTTACCTTCAGCTTGTAAATCAAGCACCTGTCCGCAAACCATTTTAGAGCTTGCTGTCGCCAAAATCTGCATTTGTTTTAAGACAATGGCTGCATCTGTACCTTGACCTTGTTCATCAAACAAACGACTGCCCAATATCTCAAATGCCATGGACTGTAAAATATCACCAGCCAATAGTGCAGTATCTTCGCCAAATGCCACATGACAAGTTGGTTGACCTCGACGTAACAAATCATTATCCATACACGGCAAATCATCATGTGCCAAGGAATAACAATGTATTAACTCAATCGCAACGGCAGCACGACGGGCCGCTGCAAAATTATGATTTGGCAATAAAGCTGCTGTTGCATAACATAATGCAGGACGAACACGCTTACCGCCCAACATTACCGCATGATGAACGGCTGACTTTAAAGGTTCAGGAATAGAAAATGCAGCCAATGCTGTCAATAAATCTTGTTGAATACGTTGTTGAGATTGTTGTAGAACATCCGCATTAACTTGAGAAATAGATGACACGATTGCCTCGGGAAATTTTAATGAAAGGATCAACCGACAAAAACTTGCCAGAATGACAACATCATAACATTATTTATTTAGAGAAATTGTTTTTGTGTTTTTAATAACTTTAAAATAATAAAGCCTTCAAACGAAGGCTTTATTCATAAGATCAAATCAGTATTTAGAAAGTATCACCCGGCACACGTACCCAACCTTCCATCAATACACGTGCACTACGACTCATGATTGCTTTCTTCACTGCCCACTTCCCATCGATTAACTCGGCTTGAGCACCGACACGTAAAGTGCCTGATGGATGACCAAAACGAACTGCTTCACGCTCGCCACCACCTGCTGCTAAATTCACTAAAGTACCCGGAATTGCGGCTGCCGTTCCAATCGCCACGGCTGCTGTCCCCATCATGGCATGATGTAGCTTACCCATAGACAATGCACGTACCAATAAATCGACATCTGTTACTTCAACAGTTTTGCCACTTGAAGAAGTATAGCTTTTAGGTTCTGAAACAAAAGCGATTTTAGGGGTATGCTGACGTGCTGCTGCTTCTGAAATATCTTTGATCAAGCCCATCTGAACTGCACCATATGCGCGAATTTTTTCAAAACGTGCTAAGGCTGCGGCATCCCCATTAATATGATCTTGTAATTCTGTTCCTTGATAGCCAATATCTTCAGCATTCAAGAAAATAGTTGGAATACCTGCGTTAATAAATGTTGCTTGGAATGTTCCAACATCAGGCACAACCAATTGATCAACAACATTTCCTGTAGGGAACATATCCCCACCCTCTTCACCATCATCAGCAGGGTCTAAAAATTCAATTTGCACCTCTGCTGCAGGGAAAGTCACTCCATCTAATTCAAAATCACCTGTTTCCTGAACCTGACCATTGGTTACTGGGACATGTGCAATAATGGTTTTTTGAATATTCTTTTGCCAAATGCGTACCGTACAAATCCCATTTTCAGGAATACGATCTGCATCGACCAGACCATTAGAAATCGCAAATGAACCGACTGCTGCTGTCAAGTTGCCACAGTTACCACTCCAATCTACAAAAGCTTGATCAATTGAAACTTGTCCAAATAAATAGTCGACATCGTGCTCTGGCTCGGCACTTTTTGCCAAGATCACAGTTTTACTGGTACTTGAAGTTGCACCGCCCATACCATCAATCTGTTTACCATACGGATCTGGACTTCCTATAACTCGTAGCAAGAGCAAGTCACGTGCCTTTCCTGCAACTTGTGCGGCTTCAGGTAAATCATTGAGATTGAAAAAGACACCTTTACTCGTGCCACCACGCATGTAGGTTGCAGGGACTTTAATTTGTGGTACTGAACTCATGTCAATTTCATCCTTTTATCATGTTCTTGGTGCAAGTGAATGTGAGCTTAAATTATCGTAGAGTCATCTGAAATGCCATACGACTATACGATTAAAGCAAAACGGAATAGATAAAGCACATCGTATATATTGAGTAAAGTTGAATAACTCAACAATGGCACGAAAATAAACAACTGCTGTTTAAAAAACAAAATTTTGATTTAAATGTCTAAAATACCACCACAACTTAGTTTACCATTCGTTCAAATATATGATTTTAAATAACTTTTAAAAACTACTTTCCAGTCATAGCCAAGCTGTACTTTTACTAGGCTAAAACTTTGCAATCTATTAGAATATTCCACTTATTCCTCGTCGAGCTCAGTCCTTTGAACAACGATTCTTCTCAACTTCAGCGTGGACTAAAAAACCGCCATATCCAGCTCATTGCTATGGGTGGAGCTATTGGTACGGGCTTATTTTTAGGTTCTGCGCAAGTCATCCAGTCTGCTGGACCATCAATTATTTTGGGTTACGCAATCGGTGGTTTGATTGCATTTCTCATCATGCGCCAATTAGGTGAAATGATTGTCGAAGAACCTGTCGCTGGTTCATTTAGTCATTTTGCTTATCAATATTGGGGGAAGTTTCCAGGATTCTTATCAGGTTGGAATTATTGGGTACTATATATCCTTGTTGCGATGAGTGAACTGACTGCGGTTGCAAAATACATTAACTACTGGTGGCCTCATATTGCGGCTTGGCAATCAGTGTTATTTTTCTTTGTCATTATTACGGCAATTAATCTAACTAACGTTAAATTATATGGTGAATCAGAGTTTTGGTTAGCTATCATTAAAGTCACAGCTGTTGTCGCTATGATTTTATTTGGTTTGTTTTTACTTTTCACAGCAGATGCGAATTCAACAGCCTCATTTAGTAACCTTTGGTCACATGGTGGATTCTTTCCAAACGGTTTTGATGGTTTGTTTTACATGCTTGCCTTTATTATGTTTGCTTTCGGTGGAATCGAACTGATTGGTATGGCTGCGGCAGAAGCGAATGATCCAAAGAAAACCATTCCAAAAGCAATTAATCAAGTTGTTGTGCGTATTTTGGTTTTCTATGTTGGCTCATTAGCGATTCTCCTTTCACTTGTGCCTTGGAACCAACTGGATTTAGGTGGTTTAGACAAAAGTCCATTTGTGATGATTTTTAGTCAAATGGGAATTGGTTGGGCGGCTCATTTACTTAACTTCATTATCTTAACAGCAGCTTTATCTGTATATAACAGCGGTATGTTTGCCAATAGCCGTATGCTTTTCGGTTTAGCACAACAAGGGAATGCGCCTAAAGTTTTCGCTAAAGTAAATAAACAAGGTGTACCGATTCCTGCTGTTTTATTATCTGCTTTATTGATTTTTGGTTGCGTACTGTTGAACTATTTTGTTCCAGAAGATGCCTTAGGTCATTTGATGTATGTGGTGGTTGGCGCTCTAGTGCTTAACTGGGCGATGATCAGCTTAACTCATTTAAAATTCAAAGCGATGGTCAAGGAAAAGAATTTAAAAACGAGTTTCCCTGCGTTATGGTCACCAATCAGTAACTACTTAGTCTTAGTTTTCATTGCAGTCGTACTGTACATCATGTGGCAACAAGGTTTCAAAGAATCTGTGCTGATGATCCCAATCTGGATTGTATTGATGTTTGTGCTATATAAAGCTTTAAATCTTAAAGCGAAAGATTAAATATCTGATCAAATTCATCAAAAAGTGATTGCTTAGGCAATCACTTTTTTGTTTATAATCATAAAATTATGCGCTTATAGCTTAACTGGATAGAGCAGTTGCCTCCTAAGCGACCGACGTGGGTTCGAGTCCCGCTGAGCGCACCATTTAGATAATTGAGATATAAACACTCGCATCCTTGAATAAAGTAAAAATCGATAAATAATTAATTTTTAAAAATAAATTTAACTATTTAATTCGCTAATAATCCTTTCACTTCGGTGAGTAAATCTTGCTGGTCTATCTCAGACGGATGAAAACTAGCTTTATAGAATGCTAAATCATCAGGCAGTAAACGCCATGTCATTTGAGTCAGCCCTAAAAGCGTTTGAGCATTTTTTAAAAGTTGTGCTGGGGAGTACAAGGTATTTTTGCGGTGTTGCTAGGCAAGATGACTGGTCATCACAATCGTACTAGTTATAAATCCCACTGTGGAAAGCTCATCGATAGTGCTGTGATAAAATGTGACATTAGCGTAGATTCAATATAGTGCGCTTTAATTTTCTCAGGTTTAAAATGCGTTTGGCGCACCGTAATTGTATTATGTGACATTCTGGCTTTCCTTCCCCTAAAACTAAAGCGCAAACAGTTTTAACTACGTTAATAAGACCATCAAGAAATCATATATTCAACAGCAAACCGACAAGAGCTACATCATCCCTTCAACAAGCTTAGATATAAATTCCCACTTAGTTCCAAATTAGAACTATGATTAAATTATAATCTACTATTCATGCTGTCAATTTGTTTTTCATGTATTTTCTCAATTTGTCCTATAAAGATATTTTGTGACCTTAAAGCGGTTATTTGCTAAATCAATACTAGATAAAACAGTAGATACACCTAAACATCCCAAGACTTTTCAATTGATGTAATTTGACTATGAACGCTTTGATGTTCTGCTTGTTTTACTGTGCACCATAATTCCATAAATTCTTTACCTAAATATTCTGCAAATATCTTGTTATTTTTAAATAATTTTAAAGCTTCAATTTGCTCAATTGGCAATAAATAATGTTTAGATTTAAACGTAAGTTGATTGATTTGTTTCGGTACTTCTAACTGGTGTGTTAAACCATAAAGTGTGCCAATCAAAATCATGGCAATGGTAAGATAAGGATTACAATCTGCTCCTGCCACACGGTACTCCAATCTTTGATTTTCTTGATCAGAGCACGGTATTCGAATAGCCACATTACGATTATTTAGCCCCCAACTCGCCTCTAAGGGAACATGATGACCTTTTTTAAAGCGTCTAAAAGAGTTTAAATTGGGTGCCAAAATTGCCATCGAACTTGGCATTAACCATAACAAACCACTGATGACTTTTAAGAGATCTTGAGATAACTCATCTTTCCGAGGACTAAAAATATTGTTTTGATCGTGATCAAGCAAACTCATATGAAAATGCATGCCACTGCCCGCTTTTAACAAATCTGGCTTTGCTAGAAAATTTGCACGAAATCCGTGTTTATGTGCAATTTGTTTAATGGTTCGTTTTAACAACATAATCTGATCACATAACTTTAAAAGATCACATGTGTGTTGCAGATTAAGCTCATATTGCCCTAAAGATGCTTCAGAAATAATTCCTGTAATTATAATATTCTGTAGTTTAGCGATAGCTTCAATCTCATCTAAAATTTGTTGATGTGTATCAGAGAGATGAATATCAAAACATTGCGTTATTAATTCTTGAACTTCCTGTTCCCCATTCAACGGCTGCAAATAAAATTCTATTTCTGCAGCAATACAAGGGTGATAGTTTTTTTCATGTAATTGTTGGAGTATTCTTTTTAAAATATTACGAGGTTCAATTAAACATTCTTGATGGCGATCATCTTTCATCGTCAATAACAATTGAGCATTAGTTTCAGGCTCAATGGCGCAAGGTTGCAATGAACCTAGGATAGGCTGACACAAATGATCTGGTTCACCAATAAATTTACCCAATCCTGTTTCTTCTATCACATTTCCATTTAGACTCATCGCATAAATAGAAATAGGTAAATAACATGCTTTCACCAATTGTGTTAAGCATTTGACATCAATTCTTTTACCTCGTAGATGTCCATTCAAATCATACAAATAAATATCAATATGTTGTGTATTCGGATACTTTTCTAAATAATGATCTACTTCCTGTAAAAATAATCCCTTATCGAGCAGAATATTTTCAGATTTTTGCTCATTTGATTGATTAATCACATTATTAGAATTTAATAGCTGATTCAATTCTACAAAGACAGCATTCATAAATTAAACCAAGTTCATATTGTTACGAATAGAATAATTTATGCTTATAAATATGTAACGTTAAGATAATATAAACTTATCTCAGCTCAGTATAAATTTATCGTAAAATTCAAATAACCATTTAGCATTTTGTTAGACATCATAAGCACTGGTCGATGTAATTTTACGAATTCTAACAGTCAATTCATTCTCGATATAATTGACAGATACAACCAACATCAAACCAATCATAAAAGATCCAATGATATCAAATGGAAAATGAACCCCAACATAAATCCTTGATAAACCAACGACAATACCGGCAAAAATACCGAATATACCAATCTTCTTAAAGCCTGCTAACCAATATGAAAAAGCAATGATTGCAATGGTTAAGGTATGCTGACTGGGAAATGATGAACTTGGACCATGTCCAATAAGTTGATGACCTAGTCCTATTTCAAACGGACGTGGATGATGGTAGAAAACTTCAGCCAAATCACTCAGGATTAAAGAAAGTAACACAATTAAAAGTGTCTTAGCGAATAAATAGTTATAGATTTTCCATTTGTAAATCAATAAAAATAAGAGAAAACATATAAAAACTGTATTTAAATCATGTGCCGTGAATATGGCAATTCTATCTAAAACAGGACTTTGAGTTGCAATCGAGTTGATACAATCAAACAAATACATGTTTAAGCTTTCAAATATCATTGCATATTTATCTTTTTAGATTCACTCACTGCAATATATAAGCGAATCATGAAAGAATGATTAAATCTCTATCAAAATTAATTTTAAATAACGTCTAGTTCTTTGCATTTCACTAAGCAAACTTTTTACGATATTGATTAGGCGAAATTCCCGTCCAGTGACAATACGCTTTCCTAAAGTTTGAAGTATCTGAAAAACCAAGTCTTTCTGCAATTTCGTCCATACTCAGTGTCGTTGCAGCCAGATATTCATCAGCAAGACGAGTTCGCGTACTATCCAATATTTCTTGGTAACTCACGTTCAGATCGGCTAAACGGCGATATAAAGTTCTTTTAGATACATTTAATTGATCTGCCATTTGTTGAGCAGTTGGAAAATTCCCAACACTGTCCAAGAAAATAAGACGAATCGTTTTGATCAGTTCAGATTCCTCATCATTTTCATCTCCCAACATCCGTTCACAAAAGGATTGGCACATATCCGCAGTAATCGGGTTTGCATTTGGACAAGGCGCATCTAACCATGCTAAATCGAAATGCCATTGCATCACCTCTGCATCGAATTCCACAACACAACCAAACACCTTTTGGTATTCATCTGCATATTCAGGGGCAGGATAAGGCAGCAATAACCTTTTAGCTTGAAATGGCGCTTCGAGTACACACTGAATTAAGGTCTGCATTGAACTAAACCAAAACTCGCAAATTAATGGTAATAAATGTCCTAAAGCAATAATTTCCTTAGCCTCAAAAATTGCAGTATCATTTTGTATATAAAATGATTTTTGCAGTACAGGACTGGCTAGTTTGATATGTCGAATGCCAAGTTCGACGGCTTGTTGAAAATTACGGGAAGAGTACAGTGCATAACCGTACACCCCAAAATCTGATAATTTTTGTTTTTGCCCTGCCCTAAGCCCGATCAATGGATCTTTAGACAAAGATTGGATATTTTGAAATAGCTTCAACTTTTGATATTGAGATATTGTTGTGGTCGCACTTGTCAGCGCATCATGCGCAATACCCGTACCGTCCAACATCTGAGCGATGGAATATCCTTGTTTTTGCATTTCATCAAACAAACTGCTTAAACCAAGTATAGGCGTGCCTTGACCGAATAGCGTATGATCATAACGAGCTTCAATATAAATATTTTGCTCAATATTCTGTTTAGGCATTTTTACTTTATCCATTCGATCAGTAGATAATGGCACTAAATTACTTTTTGTTGTCTCAATTTAACATCGACTAAAAATTCAATCAATCATAAAGTCTATTTCTACCAATAAGCATGGAAGGAGCAACAATGACACTTTCTCATTCGCAGGAATTTAGCGACTCGGCAACTAAACATATGCGCTTGGTATTCGCCCAACAACGTGCTGCTTTTGATGCGCATCCATATCCTGATCTCGATGCTCGACGTACAAAATTATTCAAACTTAAAAAACAAATTATTCGTTACCAAGATGTTATCGCTGCTGCCATCAATAGCGACTTTAGTTCTCGATCAGTAGATGAATCAAAATTATTGGATTTATTAGGCTCAGTTTTGGAAGCAGAACATGCCATTCGACATTTACGTAAATGGATGCGTCCAAGTAAACGCCGTACTGAATTACTGTTTTTATCAAACCGTCTGGCTGTCCAATATCAACCGAAAGGTGTGGTCGGCGTGATTGTGCCGTGGAACTTCCCTGTTTATTTAGCACTTGGCCCATTGGTTGCGGCAATCGCTGCGGGCAATCGAGTCATGATTAAACTACCCGAGATTACGCCTGCAACCAATGCAGTGCTGAGACGTATGCTGGCTGAAGTTTTTTCTGAAGATGAAGTTTGTATTTTCGGTGAAGAAATTCTTAATCCTGCACAATTCACATCACTCCCTTTTAACCATATTGTATTTACTGGTTCACCTGCAATTGGTCGAGTGGTAATGCGTGCAGCAGCAGAAAACCTAACGCCTGTCACATTAGAATTAGGCGGTAAATCCCCTGCGCTTGTCAGCCGTCATTATCCATTAGCCGATGCAGCTAAACGGGTATTGCATGGTAAGGCAACCAATTGTGGGCAAATCTGTGTTGCACCTGACTATGCACTTGTACCCAAAGAACAAGTGAATCAGTTTGCAGAAGAATGTAAAAAGAATTTTACGGCGATGTATGGCAGTAACATCAGCAATAATTCTAACTACACCTCTATCGTCAATGATCGCCATTTCAAACGTTTATTAGAAATCCTAGACGATGCCAAAGCCAAAGGTGCTCAAATTATTGCCTGTGCCGAATATGATCGTGATAAAGATGCACGTCGTATGCCTGTACATATTGTGCTGAATTGCACACCCGACATGCGTATTCTCAAAGAAGAGCTGTTTGGCCCAGTATTGCCCGTAGTGGCTTACGATAGCCTTGATGACGCGATCGCCTATATCAAAGCAGGTGAACGACCTCTAGCACTCTATTGTTTCACACATGATTCAACTGAACGTGACCACATCTTAAAACAAACTCATTCAGGTGGTGTCACGATCAATGATTGGGGTTGGCATGTGGTCAACCATGATGCACCATTTGGTGGTATTGGTAACTCTGGTATGGGGACTTATCACGGTGAAGAAGGTTTCCGTGAGCTTTCACATGCGAAAACGGTTTTTGCTCGCCATCCCTTCTTCCCAACGCAATTATTCTATCCACCTTATGGCACTTGGGTGCAAAAACTTGCTTTGAGTTTCTTCTTGAAAAAAGGCGACACAAACTTAAAATAAATGGTTTATTCGTCAGAAAGAGAGTTTTGCAAACTCTCTTTTTATTTTCAATTTAGGATTGTCCTTGAAAACGTAACCCCACGCCTGCGATGGTAAAAATATATTTTGGAGTGACTGCAGAATCTCCAATTTTGCTGCGGAGTTTTTTCACCAAGATTCGAAGATAATGGGTATCTTCTTCATGGCTAATGCCCCATAACTCGGTCATAATTTGCTTTTGCGTAACAATCTTCCCCTGATGGCGAATCAATAGTGCTAACAGTTGAAATTCTTTTTTGGTGAGGACGATTTCTTCCTGAGCAAATGTCACCACATGTTCAGCCACATCCACAGATAATTGACCATCATCAAATACAATATTCTGTTCAGACTGTTGTGGTTTATTACGAAACATCACGCGAATACGGGCACATAATTCCTGAATGCTAAACGGTTTGGTCACATAATCATTCGCACCTGCATCGAGCAATTTAATTTTTTGATTTTCATCAGGGCGTGCAGATAACACAATCACAGGAATGTCCGACCAGAGTCTCATCTCGGTCAACACCTGCTGTCCTTCCATATCTGGCAAACCCAAATCTAAAATCAGTAAATCCGCACCACGGGTTGCCAAAATTTCTAAGCCTTTCATGCCATTTTCAGCAACATGCACCTGATAACCTTGCGCACGTAAAGCAATGTCCAAAAATTTTCGAATTTGCGGTTCATCATCAATAATTAAAATTGATGCATTCGGATGGGTTGTTTGCGGCATAAATAATAATTTTAATCCTGATGTAACGGTAATCGTATGCGAATTAAGGTGCCTTGACCATCTGTTCCAGCAAAAGCTTCAATACTACCCATATGAGCGCCAATAATGGCTTTGACAATCGCCAGTCCTAAACCTGTCCCCGTTTTTCCTCGATCACCGCGTTGCATGGTGTAGAACATATCAAAGATTTGCTGGCGTTCCTCTTCGGGAATGCCAATCCCTTGGTCGATAATGTCAATTTGCAGAAATTGTTCCTGTTGCTGAATCTTTATTTCAATCGGAACATTCTCTGGTGAGAACTTGGCTGCATTTTCCAAAACATTAAAAATGGCTTGTTCAATCAAAGCAGGATGCACATACAATTGCGGAAGTTCTTCCGCCAAAGCAACTTCGATTTTCACCTCAGGCTGATAGCGTTTCAGTCGTTGAGTTGCCGAGCCAATCAGCTCATCTGCACCGATCCAAGCACGACTTAAAGTCAAACCCTGATGACCTAATCGAGTCATATCCAATAGGTTTTGTATATAACGATCTAATCGTTCCCCTTCAATGTGAATGGTGTCTAATAATTCATGGCGATCACTTTCAGGCATCTGTTCGCCATAATATTTAAGGGTATCTGCTGAACCAATCATCGCGGCTAAGGGTGAACGTAAATCATGCGAGACCGAAGACAGCAAGGCGGAGCGGAGCTTTTCCGTTTCAGCCACTACTCTAGAATTTTCTAACTGTAAAGAGAGCTGAACCCGGGCAACAGTTTGCGCAATATCTTCAATCATCAACTCAGTTAAACGTTGCAATTCAAAACTAATGCTTTGAGCGTTTAGATGAAACCGAATTGCAATCACGCCATATTCTTTAACTAAATTCAGCGGAATGAACCACCATTCAGAATTGGTCAGGGTATTGGTAAAACGTCCACAGGGTTTCGCATTCTTTTGCGTCCAATCTGCGGCAATTTGATCTTTTTCATTTAAGACGGATGGATCACCTAAGGACTGATTTTCAACTTTTAACCAGACCGTGGCATTTAATGAAGTTTCTAAATGTTGTTTGGCGACATTTAACACCTGTTCAATATCTACACAGGTCGATAGCTTGCGCTCTAATTCTTGTAATTGTAACGAGACTGAATTTGCTGCGCGTAAACTCAACACCTGAGCACGTAATTGGTTGGCTAAACGCCCGACCAGTAAGGCTGAAATAATGAACGTGATAATGGTAATCACGCCGCGTTCAGCACTGATCATAAAGGTAAAGCGAGGTTCGATAAAAAAGTAGTTGTAGAGTAGAAAACAAATGAATACGCTGATAATTGTAATCAACATGCGTGCGCGTATCGCAACCAGTAATACGGTCACAATAAAAATTAAGGCTAAATCATTATACCCAATAAAATGATCACTGATTGCAGCCACAATCAATCCTAGCAATACAATGATAATACTTTCAAAAACTTCACGTTGATTAAACGCCAAGCCTTGTTCCAGCCAAGATGAATGCGCCACATCTTTCTGCAAATGCTTTTCATTATTTTTGGCTTTTAAAGGCTGAACAAAGGTGATTTCAAAAGGATGCTGTTTCTCTAAGAGTTGATCGGCAATATGATCTGAAAATAGGCGCTGCCATAACGATTTTTGAGGGCTTTTTCCGAGCAAAATATTAGATGCACCATAATCATAAGCCGCCTCTAAAATGGTCGATGCAATATGATTGCTATACAGCAAATAGGTATCGGCACCGAGCTTACGCGCTAGATTAAAAGCCTTCGTCACTGCAAAGGCTTGGGGCGTTTCAACCTTACTTCTTTGAATTGAAATGACGCTCCACGTTGCATTGCGCCTTTCTGCAATTCGATGCGCACGGCGTACCAAATCTTCAGAGAATTCAGAACCATCAATTGCCAACATGACGTGATTTTGAATCGGGATGATCTGCCCTTGCGCAACAAATTTTTCTCGATAATCAATATCGACTTGCTCTGCAACAGTTTGAATTGCCAGATCACGTAACGCTGTCAAATTCGCAACTTTAAAAAAACCTTGTAATGCATGGGGTGCAACATCGGCGAAATAAATCTTGCCATGATTCATTCGTTCTAATAATTCAGGAACAGGTAAATCAACCAGTCGAATGTCTTTCAAACGTTTCAGTAATGCATCGGGGACAGTTTCAGTGACCCGAATCCCCGTAATTTGAAAAACCACATCATTCAGACTTTCCAAATGCTGAATATTTAAGGTGCTATAGACATCAATGCCTGCATCCAACAACTCATTGACATCCTGCCAACGATATTCATGCCGACTATTGGGTACATTGCGATGGGCCAATTCATCAACAAGCACAATTTGAGGCTTTAATTTAAGAATTTGGTCGAGATCCATCTCTTCCAACATTCGCCCCTGATATTCCACAGACTTTCTTGGAATAACATTCAACCCTTGAATCAAACGTTCGGTATCAGCTCGACCATGCGTTTCGACCACGCCCACCATCACATGCTGCCCTTGTTGCGTCAGTTCATGCGCTCGGGTCAGCATGGCATAGGTTTTCCCTACCCCAGGTGCTGCACCCAAGAAAATGGTCAAACGTCCAGATTGTTCACGTTGACTATGTGCCAACCATGCATCTGCTTTATTGTTTCGGTCGATCTGCATAATTACGCTCTATCAACGTGTGGTCGATGACAATTGATCTAAGGCTAAATTTAACTGCAACACATTGACTCGCGCTTGCCCATATATGCCGAACTGTGCAGGCTGAATTTGTTGTTGTACCAAATCACGAACGTGTTGCTCAGGTAAATGACGTTGCTGTGCCACTCGTTTCACCTGTAATAAAGCACTTTCAGGTGAAATATCAGGGTCAATCCCGCTGCCCGATGCCGTTACCATCTCGTTCGGCACGTGTTGCTCAGTAATATGATTAGTCTGGGCAAATCGCACTGTTCGCTCTTTAATTTGTGTTTGTAAATCAGGATTAGAGATTGCTAAATTACTCCCCGCCATCCCATCAACACTGTAACTTACCGCACTCGGTCGTCCATGGAAATATGGTTCACTAACAAAGTTTTGCCCTACCAAACTTGACCCCACTACTTTACCATTCAGTTCAATGACACTGCCATTGGCTTGTTTCGGAAAAATCAACTGCGCAATCGAAACACTTGCTGTAGCGTACAACATGCCTGCAATCAAGAAACCAACCGTAACCAAACCGAGGCTTGGGCGTAAAACCGAATGAACAGGATTCGATAATTGAAGATTTTTTTGGTTCAATTGCTCATGCTTCAATAAAGTATTCATTTCTCACTCCTAAATCCACAAAGACACAACAAGGTCAATGAGCTTGATCACAATAAATGGAAAAATGACCCCACCTACACCGTAAATCAGCATATTACGGCGTAACAATTGCAGCGCACTGGCAGGTTTGAATTGAACACCTTTGAGTGCCAATGGAATCAGCATTGGAATGATCAAGGCATTAAAGATCAATGCAGAAATCACGGCACTGCTTGGACTACTGAGTTGCAAAATATTCAATACCCCAAGTTGTGGAATTGCCACCGCAAACAATGCAGGTAAAATCACAAAATACTTAGACACGTCATTGGCTAACGAGAATGTGGTTAACGCTCCACGGGTGATGAGTTGCTGCTTACCAATTTCAACCACATCTAACAATTTGGTCGGATCAGAATCTAAATCCACCATATTGCCCGCTTCTTTGGCTGCTTGAGTACCTGAGTTCATAGCTAAACCAATATCTGCCTGTGCCAAGGCTGGTGCATCATTGGTACCATCACCGACCATTGCGACCAATTTTCCTGCTGTTTGCTCTTTACGAATGCACGCCAATTTATCCTCAGGTCTCGCTTCCGCAATATAGTCATCCACCCCTGCTTCGGCAGCAATCGCAGCAGCAGTCAATGGATTGTCTCCAGTGACCATAATGGTTTTGATGCCCATCTCACGTAACAGTGCAAAGCGTTCTTTAATGCCTTGTTTAATCACATCCGACAGTTCAATCACGCCTAAAATATTATGATTCGAAGCCACGACCAATGGTGTCGCACCTTTAGAAGCGACTTGTTCCACACGGGTTTTAAGCTCAATGTTGTCTTTGATTTCTTGGTTGGTAAAGTTAAGAATAGCATCTACTGCACCTTTACGAATGGTTTGCCCAGTGGCGAGATTCACTCCAGAGAGACGTGTTGATGCACTAAATTGAATGAACTCAGCATCTTTCGGCTCTTGGATACTTTCACCTAATTCTTTGCCAAGGCTGATGACCGACTTCCCTTCAGGCGTTGGGTCAGCAAAAGAGGTCAACATTGCTGCTTGACGTAATTCACTTGCACTTACGCCAGCCAATGGATAAAAAGCAGTGGCTTGACGGTCGCCATAGGTGATCGTGCCTGTTTTATCCAACAGCAACACATCAATATCACCTGCAACTTCAACCGCTTTCCCTGATTTTGCTAAGACATTGGCTTTTAAAGCACGATTCATTCCCGCAATCCCGATCGCAGGCAGTAAGCCGCCAATCGTAGTTGGAATCAAACAGACCAACAGGGCAATCAACAAGACTAGACTGATTTTGATCCCGACCATTGATCCCATAACAGGTAAAGTCAGCACCACCACAATAAAGGTGATGGTCATAATATTGAGTAAGATACTCAATGCGATCTCATTTGGTGTCTTTTGACGGTTGGCACCTTCCACCAAGGCAATCATACGGTCCAAGAAGCTATGCCCTGCTTCATTACTGACTCGAATAATAATTTCATCTGACAAAACCTTAGTGCCGCCAATCACACCTGAACGGTCAGTATTGGCTTCACGCAGTACGGGCGCAGATTCACCTGTAACCGCTGATTCATTGATCGTGGCAAAACCCTGAATAATTTCACCATCCGCAGGAACAATTTCACCTGCTTTGACGATGACGAGATCATCCTTTTTCAGTAAATTTGCAGAAATCACTGTCGGGATGGCATTTAAATCAAGAATACGATTTGCAGTTAAGTTTTCACGAGCCTGACGTAAAGATGCTGCTTGTCCACGTCCTTTGGCTTCTGCAACCGCCTCGGCATAATTAGCAAATAAGACCGTGACCAATAAAATCAAGCTTAGGACTAAGCCAAAACCAAAACTGGCATTACCCATCAAAGTGGCAACAAGGGTTAAAACTGTTCCCACCCACACACATGCCATCACTGGATTTTTAAACGCGTGTTGAGGCAGCAATTTATGGAAAGTTTGCTGAATAATTTCTTTATTCAAAATATCCATCTGTTGTGTCGCATTTGAATGTTTCATTGTGCTTGCTCCACGCTTAAACTTTTATCGACAAATAGTCAGCAATTGGCCCAATCACCAACACGGGCATAAATTGCAATAAGGTCAGAATCAGCACGATCCCGATTAAAGTCAGGGCAAAGGTTGGAGATTCGATCTGTAAAGAACCTTTGCTTTCGGCTGCTTGCGGTTTGGTTGCTAAACTGACTGCAATTAAAACTGGAATGATCAACACGCTATAACGCCCTGCCAATAAAGCAACACTAGCACTTAGGTTCCACCAAAGCGTGCTATCACCTAAACCTTCAAAACCCGAACCATTGTTGGCATAAGCGGAGACATACTCATAAAACACTTGGCTAATGCCGTGAAATGCGAGATTGGAATTCCCTGTCATGGATGGGAATGCAATAGCAATCGCAGTCAAACCAAGAATCACCACAGGTTGTAAAAGAATCACCAGTGCTAATAACTTAATTTCAGTGACTTCAATTTTTCGACCAAACAATTCAGGGGTACGCCCAGTCATCAAGCCTGCAATAAATACCGCTAAAAACAGATAAATGAAGAACTGTAATAGCCCACACCCTATGCCGCCCCAAATGGCATTGATCAACATATTGCACAGTTCAACCAATCCCGTGAGGGGTGAGGCAGAGTCATGCATCATATTGACTGAGCCATTATTCACTTGTGTGGTCAAGCTTCCCCACAATGCCGATGCTTCAGCACCGAAACGCATTTCCTTCCCTTCCATCAAAGCAGTATTTGGAGTGAGCGAAGATTTTTCAGCCCACAGGGTCAATAGCGTTGAAGAAAGAGACATTAGCAACATGCTGCCAAAAATCATCCACATCAGTTTTTTACGTTGAATAAAACGTCCAACCATAAACACCGCAGAAAGTGGAATCAGTAAAATCGCGATCATCTCAATCACATTCGACAGTGGTGTTGGATTTTCTAAAGGCACACTACTGTTTGGGCCATACCAACCGCCACCGTTACTACCTAGTTGTTTAATCGCCACCATCGGTGCAACTGGGCCGAGTGGAATATGTTGAATTTTGACTTCTGTGCTTTGCTCTAAAACTTGCGCTGTTGACCCCGCAGATAAGGTTGCTGGCACACCTTGAAAAGTGAGCAGTAAAGAAAAAATTAAACCAAGTGGAATAAAGAATCTAAACAATGGTCGGATGATATCCATCCAGTAGTTACCCAAATTAATAAGATTCCATTTGTTTTGATCTAGGTCTTGTTGTTGAGCTGATTGTAAAAATAATGCTCTTAACATTGCGACTAATAAGGCAAGCCCCATAAGTGGCGACAAATATTGCAATCCTACAATCACGGTCATTTGCGATAGATAAGAGAGTTGAGACTGCCCCGAGTAATGCTGCTGGTTGGTATTGGTCAGAAATGAAATGGTGGTATGTAAAGCCAAATCCCAATTCATATTCGGGATATGATCAGGATTCAATGGTAGCCATGCCTGTGTCATTAAAATAGTGACACTTGCAGCAAGCAGTAAAATATTACTGAGCACAAATGCGGTTAAATATTGCCGCCAGTTCATCCCACTGCGCTTGACACCGAGTAGCGCATAAATCGGTTGCTCAATCCATTTAAACAAAGCGTCACTTTTCATTGGTTTGGCTTGCATTACATCCGCAAGATAGTGTCCGAGCGGATAAGCCAACAACAATGAAAAGACAAATACAGTAATAAATTCCCACATAGCAAATGCCATTTAAAATAGGTCATCATTAGTATGGAAATTGAGAGCGTAAATTCTCTATATTGAAAAAACCAGTAGACGTAAATTTTGCGTAAAATTATTCCTAAACTCTTCTCTGTAATGCCAAAGAATGCTTTAAAAAAAATTATGGAGAAAAATTTCTTAATTTTTACAAAAAATCTTTGACCTTATTAAAAAAAAATTAAAAAGAAATGCAAAAACAAAACACCTTAAATTATTAGCAATACTTTATATTTATCAATATATTACCAACAAAACACAAATGCATACAAATTTAAATAGCATTTTTTTGTGCATTTTCATGTAATCAATCGTACTGAGTAGTTCATTTAGAACATTTACTCTTATTTTAATTATGGTATTTTTGTTACATGGAGTTATAGCAAATCATGTGTCGTAAATGATTTGGCTTATCAATGATAGCTTCTCTACCTAAAAAATCTTGAAGTTCAAGGAAAGATTTAAAATGAAATTAAAACATCTTAGCACTGCCATGATCTTAGCGACGCTACCTGCAACTGGAGTATTTGCAGCAGCATTAGACCGTTCTGGTCAGTCTGTGTCTGCTTTTCTACAACCAGGCAATTATTTCGAAGCTGGTATTTCGGTTCTAGATCCAACAGTAAAAGGTCAATCTACAGCTGCAACTGGTAGTCAAAATATTAGTGACATGGGTGGAGATTATCAATTTTACAATGCTGCTCTCAAGTTACAATTAACGGATTATTTATCATTTGGTTTGATTTATGATCAACCATTTGGTGCAGATGCTGAATATCACGATTCAACATTATTTACTAATGCTGCAGGTAATACAAAAGTTGAAGTTGACACACAAAATATTTCTATGCTTTTTGGTGTTCAACCGATTAAGAACGTTAATCTTTATGCAGGTGGCGTATACCAAACTGTAAAAGGTGGCGTGCAATTACGTGGTGCTGGTTATGGTGGGATAAATGCTTTTGGTGGCTATAATGCCGATATTCCAGAAGACTCTGCTGCTGGTTGGTTAGCAGGTATTGCTTACCAAATTCCAGAGATTGCCCTAAAAGCCTCCCTAACATACCGTTCAGAAATCGAACATTCTGTTAATATTAAAGAAAGTGCTATTCCTTCAGCCAATCCTGTTCCTAGCATTATCAATAATCCAGCTCTAGCAGGTAAACCAGCAACTGGCTCAACAGATATCACAACACCGCAATCTGTTAATTTAGATTTACAAACTGGCATCATGGCAAATACTGTTGCTTTTGCAAATGTACGCTGGGTAAACTGGAAAGATTTCGCGATTCGCCCTTATGCTTTTGGTGTTGCTAGTGGTGTTGCAGGTCCATCTCTTGGTCAACCAAATGGCTTTGATTTAATTGCTTATACAGATGACCAAATTTCTGCAACTGTAGGTGTAGGTCGCAAACTAAATGATAAATGGGCAGGTAATGTCTCTGTGGGTTGGGACTCTGGTGCTGGTAACCCTGTATCCACCCTTGGTCCAACTGAAGGTTATTGGAACGTAGGTCTTGGTGTTCAATACTCACCTGCGGACAACTACTTTATCGCAGGTGGTGTGAAATACTTCTGGTTAGGTGATGCTAAAGCACAATCTGCTGCTCAATTTAACACCGATAACTATCTTGCAGACTTCACCGATAACCATGCAATCGCATATGGTATGAAAATCGGTTACCGTTTCTAATCAACACATCCAATAAAAAAAGACCATCATTTGATGGTCTTTTTTTATTGCTATGCTAAAAATAAATACTGTTAAAAATTTATTATGGATTATTCTTAAAATATAGAAAAACATGATTAATCAAAGTATTAATAAGAATTTACAAATAAACCGAATAGTATATAACACTACACTTCTCAAGAAATTTTCATGACTTTATCAGTTCATTTATGGACATTTGTAAAATATTTTGAGCCATAAAAATTATGTTACTTTTCGCAACATTCTTGTTACAGAGTGATATGAGAGAAAATACCAATGAAGATTAATGCGATTCAGCACGCTCTTTTACTTAGCTTACTCCCAACCACTTCAGCTTTTGCAGCAGCTTTAGACCGTTCAGGTCAATCTATTGCCCCTTTTTTACAAGCAGGCAACTATTTTGAAGCAGGTATTTCAGTTCTTGATCCAAATGTATCAGGTAAAACCAAAGATAATTATCCATTTATTGGTTCACCAATTTCAAATGCTTCAGTCGGTGAGATGGCAGAATCGTACCAGACTGTCCAAGCTGCACTCAAACTTCAAGTTACAGATCAATTTTCATTTGGTTTAATTTACGACCAACCTTTTGGCTCAAAAGCAAAATATTCTCTAACTCCAGAAAAACTTCCAAACACATTACCTGCAGCTTTAGCAGGACAAGGTACATTCCATAATGGTATTGAAACAACTAGCGCTAAAGTTGATACACAAAATTTATCATTAATTTTTGGTTTTCAGCCAAATAAGAATTTCAACTTATATGCGGGTCCTGTCTATCAGACCGTAACTGTCGATGTACAACTTCGAGGCACAGCATACGGGGGTAGTGCGACCTTCGGTGGCTATAATTTTATTACTAAGGAAAATGGTGAATTGGGCTGGTTAGCTGGTGCTGCATATCAAATTCCAGAAATTGCGTTAAAAGCATCTGCAACATATCGTTCAAAAATAAAGCATTCAGCTGAAACGACTGAACATTTTAAGAGTGCTGGGTTATTTAATGGTCTAAATGCTTTACCCAATGAGAATACAGACATTACAACACCACAATCGGTCAATTTAGATTTCCAAACAGGAATTATGGCAAATACGATTGCTTTTGCTAATTTACGTTGGGTCAATTGGAAAGATTTCTCAGTACGACCTCCTAAATTTGGTTTTGCATCACAACAAAAACTAGTTGTAGACTCAACTGGTAAAAAAGACGGCTTTGATCTAGTGGCTTATGCTGACGACCAATATTCTGTAACTGCTGGCGTAGGCCGTAAAGTCAATGATCATTGGGCTGGTAATGTATCTGTTGGTTGGGATTCTGGTGCAGGTAACCCAGTTACAACACTCGGACCAACAGAAGGTTATTGGAATGTAGGCCTAGGAGTTCAATATAGCCCTGCCCCGAATTACTTTATTGCTGGTGGTGTAAAGTATTTCTGGTTAGGAGATGCTAAAGCTCAATCAGGTTCTCAATTCAACACTCCTGGTTATGTTGCTGAATTCGAAGACAATAATGCCATCGCTTATGGTTTGAAAATTGGTTATAAATTCTAATCAATAGTAAAAAAATAAAAGGCGCTTAGAAGCGCCTTTTATTTTTAAATTTCCTTTACCTTTCATAAAAAGCTTAGAAATTTTAATTATTCTGGAATATCGCGTTGTGAAACAGCACGAATCGCCTGTTTTAGTGCCTCATAGCCATGCAAAGGTGGAAACTGTGGGAATTCAGCAATCACATTTTCTGGCGCATCAAATAAGAAACCATGATCCGCTTCACCCAACATGGTCGTATCATTATAAGAGTCACCTGCAGCAATCACACGGAAATTTAAACCATGTAATGCTTTCACCGCCTGACGCTTCTGATCAGGCTGGCGTAATTTATATGCCGTAATCATGCCATTTTCATCAGTTTCAAGTTTGTGACAGAAAATCGTTGGCCAACCCAGTTGTTTCATCAATGGATGTGCAAACTCATAAAAAGTATCAGATAAAATAATCAGTTGAAAATGTGTACGTACCCATTCAACAAATTCTTTTGCACCTTCAAATGGTCCCATATCAGCAATCACAGCTTGAATATCATTTAAACCCAAACCATGCTCTTTTAAAATGTTTAAACGTTGAGTCATTAAAACATCATAATCTGGAATATCGCGCGTCGTCGCTTCTAATTCTTTAATTCCTGTTTTCTTGGCAAAGTTAATCCAGATTTCTGGTACAAGTACCCCTTCAAGGTCTAGGCATACGATTTCCATGAATGCATCCAATGTTGATTAAAAATTGCTGTATCATACCATTAAGATTTTCATTTTTTGCGCTGTTGTTAAATAAAACGATTTTATTCTGCAAGATTAAAATCGAAGACAAGCAAATGGCTTTGCTTAGAATGATTTACAATTGTACCCAAGCCTTTCGCCAGGAACACCTATGACTGTTATTCCGACTATTGACCTTGTAGATGCGCTCGCTGCTGAATATTCAGATAAATCACCACGAGAAATTTTAGAGCTTGCTTTAAGCCAAGAAGGCGAAATTGCAATTTCATTTTCTGGTGCTGAAGATGTTGTATTAATTGATATTGCTTCGCGTCTTGGTAAACCATTCCGTGTATTTAGTTTAGATACAGGGCGTTTACATGCAGAAACCTATCAATTTATTGAAACTGTGCGTAAACATTACAATATTAAGATCGAAATTTGCTTCCCTGAATCCGCTGCTGTACAGCAGTTGGTAAATGAAAAGGGTTTATTTAGCTTTTTTGAAGATGGTCATCAGGAATGCTGTGGCGTTCGTAAAGTACAACCTTTACGTAAAAAATTAGCGACTTTGGATGGTTGGATTACAGGTCAACGTAAAGATCAAAGTCCAGGCACACGTAATGAGATTCCCGTGGTTCAAACGGATGTTGGATTTTCAGGTGAAGGCAAGCAATTGATTAAATATAATCCGCTTGCAAATTGGAGCAGTGCAGATGTATGGAGTTATATTCGAATGATGGAAATTCCATATAACCCGCTGCACGAACGTGGTTTTATTTCAATTGGTTGTGAACCATGTACTCGTGCTGTATTACCAAACCAACATGAACGTGAAGGTCGTTGGTGGTGGGAAGAAGCAACTCATAAAGAGTGCGGATTACACTCGGGCAATCTCAAAAAATAATTCCTAGCAGATTTGGTATATAAAAACCACTGATTCATCAGTGGTTTTATTTTTTCTGACTACCTTGTACAAAGTCATATTTTAACCAGACCAAACCGTATATACTTTACACGACGGTTCAATAATTCTAATAAGAGCTCAAAGAGTATCTTATAAAAAATGCAATGAGAGGCTATATCTGCTATGCGCCCATTACACCCTATTGATTTTATTTTTCTTTCATTAGAGAAAAGACAGCAACCTATGCATGTAGGCGGATTATTTTTATTTGAAATCCCAGAAAATGCATCTCCGACATTCGTACATGATCTTGTTCAAGATATCCGTCAATCGAAGAGTATTCCGGTTCCTCCATTTAACAATCAACTGACAGGATTATTCTGGGGTGAAGATCCTGAATTCGATATCGATCATCATTTCCGTCATATCGCGTTACCAAATCCAGGGCGTATTCGTGAACTATTGGTCTATATTTCACAGCAACACAGTTCCTTGATTGACCGTGCTAAACCACTATGGACATGCGACATTATTGAAGGCATTGAAGGTAATCGTTTTGCCATGTATTTCAAAATTCACCATGCGATGGTGGATGGTGTTGCAGGAATGCGATTGATCGAAAAATCACTCTCCAAAGACCCAAATGAAAAGCATGTCGTACCATTATGGTGTGTCGAAGGGAAGCGAACTAAACGCTTAAAGGCACCCAAGGCCCCTACTGCAAGTAAAATCAGAGGAGTCTTGGATACGATTAAATCACAGTGTGAAGTTGCACCTAAAGTGATGCACGAACTTTCACAAACCTTATTTAAGGAAATCGGGAAAAATCCTGATTATGTCTCAACATTTCAAGCACCACCATCGATCTTAAACCAACGTGTGAGTTCTTCTCGCCGTTTTGCTGCACAATCTTTTGAGTTGGAACGTTTCCGCCTTATCGCTAAAACACTTGGTGTAACACTCAATGACGTAGTACTAGCAGTTTGCTCTGGTGCATTACGTGAATATTTGATTAATCAAAATAGTTTGCCCAAAAAACCTTTGATTGCGATGGTTCCTGCTTCATTGCGTAGCGATGATTCTGATTTCAGCAATCGTATTACCATGATTTTGGCAAACCTAGCCACTCATATTGCAGACCCAATTGAACGTTTAGAAATTATTCGCCGTAGCGTACAGAATTCAAAGCAGCGTTTTAACCGCATGACTGCAAATGAAATCCTGAACTATAGTGCATTAGTCTATGGACCAGCAGGTTTAAACATCGCTTCAGGAATGTTACCGAAACGTCAGGCATTTAATCTAGTGATTTCGAATGTACCAGGTCCACGTGAACCATTATATTGGAATGGCGCAAAATTGGATGCGCTCTACCCTGCTTCAATCGTCATGGATGGCCAAGCACTAAATATTACAATGACAAGTTATTTAGATAAGTTAGAAGTAGGTTTGATTGCATGTCGTAATACGGTGCCAAAAATGCAAACTCTTCTCGCTCATCTAGAAGATGAAATTCAACGCTATGAGCAAGTCATTCAAGATCAGCCACAACAGAAAGTTGTAAATTAAGCATCGTACTGAAAAGAATTAAGGGGCTTTAAATCGCCCCTTATTTTTTAATTGTACGACAACGCTGTAATAGTTGATGGCATGCTAAACGGATCATTGCCGTAGTAATTTGGACCTCTTTACCTTGGCTATCAACCATATAACATGTGTTGACTGGATTACTGTCTAAAACATGCTTAAAACCATGATTCACTAATCTTTCGCTCACATTCATAATTATATACCTCATATTATTTGCTAAGGTACTCAAGATACCTATGGCTCATTCTATGGTTCTAGTATTTAAAATTTGTGATCGAAAGTAAAATTTCAGTTGTAACAAGGATTAAGCGAAATATTGTTACAACTTTAGCTTAAAATGATATCGTATTGCTCTTGCGTATACAGATTTTCGACCTGAAATTTAATCACGCGATTAATGAAATGTTCCAAATCGGCCACGGCTGGGGCTTCTGCTGTGAGTAGCCGATCAATCACTGCTGGATGTGCAACGACAGTAAAGCCATTCTTGGAATCAAATGCACGGGCATAACGCAAAATTTCTCGAAATATCTCGTAACATACTGTCTCTGCTGTCTTTACATATCCACGTCCCTGACAAGTTGGGCATGACTCACATAATAAATGTTCTAAAGACTCACGTGTACGTTTACGTGTCATTTCAACCAAGCCTAACTCTGAAACTTGGGTGATTTTTGTTTTGGCATGATCACGTTCAAGCATACGTTCAAACTGACGCATGACCTCTTGTCGATGCTCAAGCTCTTGCATGTCAATAAAATCAATAATGATAATGCCACCCAAATTACGTAGACGAAGTTGTCTCGCAATGACTTGTGTCGCTTCCATATTGGTTTTAAATACAGTGTCTTCTAAACTACGGCCACCCACATAAGAGCCTGTATTCACATCAATGGTGGTCATGGCTTCAGTCTGATCTATCATCAGATAGCCGCCTGACTTAAGTGCGACACGGGTCTGCAACGCTTTTTGAATATCTTCTTCGACGTTATACAAATCGAAAAGTGGCTTTTCGCCGGGATAGTGAATCAGACGATTTTCAATCGTTGGCACAAACTCCTGCACAAACTCACTTAACTTGGCATGAATCTCACGAGAATCGACATAAATTTTTGCCGTTTCATCACTGGCTAAATCACGGACAATTCGTTGTGGTAAAGGTAATTCTTCAAAAATAAGTTCAGGTGTCGCAACTTCTTTTTGCTTACGTTGAATATACTCCCAAAGCTTACTCAAATAACACATATCTTGTGCAATCGCAGCTTCATCTACACCTTCCGCTGCGGTGCGAACGATCACACTACCCGGTAAGCTGTGTTCGGTCTGAATGCGTTCAATCATGCTACGAAGTCGATCACGCTCTTCTTCTGATTCAATACGTTGTGATACACCGATATGATTACCATAAGGCATTAATACTAGATAACGCGATGGGATAGAAAGATCTGTGCTTAGACGTGCACCCTTAGTTCCCAACATGTCTTTCATCACTTGAACCGTCAACATCTGTCCCGGATGTAGAAGCTCAAAAACATTTGGGGTAGGTTGCGAACGTGACCAGACCATATCATTGATATGTAAAAAAGCAGTCCGAGACAATCCAATATCAACAAAAGCAGCTTGCATACCCGGCAGTACACGTACCACTTTACCTTTATAAATATTACCCACTAAACCACGTTTTACAGTACGCTCAACAAATAATTCATTGACCGTACCATTTTCAATTAAAGCCACACGACACTCCATCGGTGTGACGTTAATTAGCAATTCTTCTGCCATAATCCACTCAAAATTTTATAAAAATTCTTATATCCGAAAGTGTCTACTTTAAATTTTAACGCTTTCTAATAACAGTGCTGTTTCGTACAAGGGTAAACCGACCACATTACTATAACTCCCCCGAATTTGGGGAATGTATTGAGCTGCGATCCCTTGGATTGCATACGCCCCTGCTTTTCCAACAGGTTCACCCGTTGCCCAATATTTTTCCATTTCGGTATGACTTAACTGTTGCAACTCGACTTGAGTTCTAACCACTTTACTTAAGCATTGGACAGAGCTTGCCACACAAATTCCAGAGTACACATCATGCCATTGCCCAGAAATTATTGACCAGATTTCAAATGCGTGCTGCTTTGATTGTGGTTTTCCAATGATCTTACCTGCAAAACTTAAACTGGTATCCGCAGCAATCACAATTGCATCAGGAAATAAACCTAGAACAGCATGTGCCTTTGCTCTCGCCAATCGTTCAACATAGTGTTCAACAATTTCACTTTCTCGGACACTTTCATCGATATCTGGACTATATATTTCAAAGTCCAGACCTAACTGTTGTAGCAGTTCTTTACGACGAGGTGAACTCGAAGCTAAAATTATGCGCGCCATTTTTGTAAGCAGTAATAAACCATCGGCCATCCTATCACGCTACTAACAAGCGGTTGCCAATGTCGCGCTATTGAAAAATGTGTACTCGATATTGTTTGACTCATCCACAAAAAGGTTAAGTGTGCAATAATTGCAAGTACAGCGATTACCCATGAGTTCGCGAAAGTTAAAATTCGACGTTCACGAATAAAATAACGCGTACCAAACGTAATCAAAACAAAACTTAGTGCATTTAAACCCAAAGGCGCATCTAACAATAAATCAGTGAAAATCCCCACTCCAAAGGCGAACCAAACCCCGCACCAACTAGGTTGATAAAGAATCCAGAACAGCATTGTCATCAACATAATTGATGGTCGCCATCCTGAAGCTTCGTAAGCAATTGGATAAACTAAAAGAACTGACCCGATAATAATTGAGATGATAATCATCCAAAGTGGATCTTTACGTTTTTCAAAACTCAATCTAGCGATCGGCATAAGGTTGCTCCTGCGCTAAAGATTCTGAAAATAACACTACCACATGATGACCACTGGCAAGCTGTGCCGCAGGAATAACATCAATTTCTGCAAACTCACCTGAAGTATGACGGCTAACCTTAGAAACAGTACCCACCAAATAGCCCGCAGGAAAATGTTCACCCAAACCCGAACTAAATACTTTATCGCCCACTTGGATGTTGGCGCTCGTCGGAACATATTCCATTTTTAGGCGACCTAAATCACCTGTTCCAGATACAATCGCACGCATTCCTGTCCGTTCTAAACGCACAGACAGCGAATGTTCTTTATCTGATAACAACATGATACGAGAACTATGCGGGTACACATTAATCAGTTGTCCCATAATCCCTTTATCATCGAGAACAGTTTGTCCAACTTTTAAGTGATCCACAGAGCCACGGTTAATGATAATAATATGGCGTAATGGGTCGGCATCGGTTCCAATCACTTCTGCAATTTGCATACGACCATCAATAATCAATGGCGTATCCAAAAGCCCCCTTAAACGGTTATTTTCCGCGGAGAGTTCTGAAAGTTTTTGGAGTCGAACTTGAGCTTGAAGGAGTTCAGCCTGCATTGCGGTATTTTCACGGCGCAATTGAGTTTCAGATTTGGTTTGTTGGTTCAGCCATTCTCGCGACAATACAGGATAACTTGCCAGCGCATAAATTGGATTATACGCTGCATACAAGACATCTCTTGCAGGTTGAATCACATAGGGCATGCGCCAATCAAAGAAAAGCACCACCAAACATGAAATAACCGCAATAATAAATGAGCGAAAAGATGGCGGTTGTCTTGAAAAAAGATTCGGTTGCACCGCCTAGTCCTTATGATTTAGCCAACAAAAAGCATGTCATGGTTCGGATTATCAAAGAACTCTAAGACTTTACCGCCACCACGCGTGACGCAAGTTAAAGGATCATCCGCAACAATCACAGGTAGACCTGTTTCTTGCGCCAGCAGTTTATCAAGGTTACGCAATAATGCGCCGCCACCAGTCAACACAATACCGCGCTCTGCAATATCCGAAGAAAGTTCAGGTGGAGTTTGTTCTAAAGCAGATTTTACTGCACTCACGATGCTTTGTAATGGGTCAGCAATCGCTTGTGAGATTTCATCAGAAGTGACGGTAATCGCACGTGGCACACCTTCTGCCAAATTACGACCACGAACTTCGATTTGAAGGGTTTTGCCATCAGTCACAGCCATACCCACTTCTTTCTTAATGGTTTCTGCTGTGGTTTCCCCAATCACGCAACCATGCGCTTTACGCACATAATTGATAATTTGCTCATCAAATACATCGCCACCGATACGTAATGAATCGGCATAAACACAGCCTTGTAATGAAATGATCGCAATCTCGGTCGTACCGCCACCCACATCAACCACCATCGAACCACATGCTTGTTCGACTGGCATACCTGCACCAATCGCTGCCGCCATTGGCTCTTCAATCAAACGCACATCACGTGCGCCTGCATTAAATACAGCCTCACGAATCGCACGACGTTCAACTAGAGTCGATTTACATGGGACACACACCACAACACGCGGTGCTGGTGGAAATAAACGCTTTTCATGTACTTTACCGATAAACTGATTCAACATGGTCTCAGTGACTTCAAAATCGGCAATCACACCGTCTTTCATCGGACGAATCGCTGAAATATTCGCTGGTGTACGACCTAACATTTGTTTAGCATCAAGACCAACAGCAGCAACAATTTTTTGCGAACCGCTATGACGAATCGCCACAACAGTCGGTTCATTTAATATAATGCCACGGCCTGGTGCATAAATAAGTGTATTTGCCGTACCTAAATCAATGGCTAAATCCGGCGAAAACAAGCCAATTAGTCGTTTTAGAATCACGGGGGCGTTCTCAATTAAACTTTGTATGGATGCAAGGTGGCAACTTTAACGAAATGTGATGCTTTGAACAAGTCAATCGCTTATTATAACGCACGATATTTTGCAATTTTTTGATACTGAATTAGGTAAAGTTATGTCTACATCATCAGATGCTCAGCAGACAACGGACTTAAATGCACAGACCGTTTCAGCGATTGCACATCTTGCTCGCTTGTCTCTAAATGACACGCAATCTACTGAATATGCTCAAAGTTTAAATAAAATTCTTGGCATGATGGAAAGCCTAAAAGGCATTAATACCGATAACGTTGAGCCTTTGAAAAGTCCTTTTGATAATCCGCAACCTTTACGTGCTGATATTGTAAGTGAAAGCAACCATCGTGATGAATATCAAGCGGTCGCTCCTGCAACAGAAGCAGGCTTGTACCTTGTACCTCGCGTAATTGAATAATTTCTATTCGATTAATCAATATTTTATATTTAGAATGTAAAGAAATTTTTCATATGACAGATTTACATCGCTTATCAATCCGTGAACTCTCTGAAGGGCTAAAACAAGCTCAATTTTCATCACGCGAATTGACCGAACATTATTTAAAACGTATTGCCAAAATTGACCCGAAAGTAAAAAGTTATGTAACGGTGACAGCAGAACAAGCACTTATTGAAGCTGATGCTGCTGATGTTGCACTTAAGTCAGGTCATGCACATGCGTTGGCAGGTATTCCTCTTGCACACAAAGACATTTTTTGTACCCAAGGCATTAAAACAACTGCCGGTTCAAAAATGTTGGATAACTTCATTTCACCTTACGATGCGACCGTCGTTGCCAAAGCCAAAGCTGCAGGTCTTGTGACTTTAGGTAAGGTGAATATGGATGAATTCGCAATGGGTTCAACCTCTGAAAGTTCATATTTTGGCGCGACAGGTAACCCGTGGGCATTAGATCATGTCCCAGGTGGTTCATCAGGTGGTTCCGCTGCGGCTGTTGCTGCGGACTTAGCTCCGATTGCAACAGGTACGGATACTGGTGGTTCAATTCGCCAACCAGCTTCATTCTGCGGCTTAACAGGCTTAAAACCGACCTATGGTCGTGTATCACGCTTCGGTATGATTGCGTATGCATCCTCACTGGATCAAGGCGGTCCAATGGCACGTTCTTCGGAAGACTGTGCTTACTTGATGAATGTGATTGCAGGTCATGATGCCAAAGACTCAACTTCGGTGAATAAAGAGGTTGACGATTACGTTGCTAACTTGAATGGCACAGCAGTCAAAGGCTTACGCATTGGTATTCCAAAGCAATACTTCAATGTGGCAGGTTTAGACGCCGATGTAAAAGCACGTGTTGAAGAATCATTAAAAAAACTTGAAGAGATGGGTGCGACTTTGGTTGAGATTGATCTCAACATGACTGAAGCCTACGTTCCGACTTACTACCTGATCGCCCCTGCGGAAGCTTCTTCGAACCTGTCACGTTTTGATGGTGTACGCTATGGCTACCGTTGTGAAAATCCAGTGGATTTAATGGACTTGTACAAACGCTCACGTTCAGAAGGTTTTGGTGCTGAAGTACAACGTCGTATCCTGATCGGGACGTATGCCCTGTCTGCGGGTTACTACGATGCCTACTATGTCAAAGCACAAAAAGTACGTCGTTTGATTCAGCAAGATTTCTTGAAAGCATTTGAAAATGTTGACGTGATTGCTGCACCATCTGCACCAACCACAGCCTATAAGATCGGTGCAAACCTCAGTCCGACTGAAATGTATTTAGGTGATATCTATACCCTTGCAGTTAACTTGGCAGGTCTGCCTGCGATCAACGCACCTGTTGGTTTCGATAAAGACAGCTTGCCTGTGGGCTTACAGTTGATCGGTAACTACTGGTCAGAATCACAATTGCTTTCGATTGTGCATCAATATCAACAAAATACAGACTGGCATACCAAACGTGCGGCAATTGCTGAGGAGAATGCATAATGACTGAAGCTCAAAAGTTAAAGTTAATTGACGGTTGGGAAGTCGTTATCGGGATCGAAATCCATACTCAGCTTGCCACAAAGTCTAAAATCTTCTCAGGTTCATCGACTGAATTTGGTCAAGACCCAAATACACAGGCCAGCCTTGTTGATTTAGCCATGCCGGGCGTATTGCCAGTACTGAATGCTGAAGTGGTTGATCTTGCAATTCGCTTTGGTTTAGGTATTGATGCCTATATAGATCAAGCATCTGTGTTTGCACGTAAGAACTACTTCTACCCAGATTCGCCAAAAGGCTATCAAATCAGCCAAATGGACAATCCGATTGTGGGCTTGGGGCATATCGACATTCAACTGGAAGATGGTACGACCAAACGCATTGGTGTGACCCGTGCCCATCTTGAAGAAGATGCAGGTAAATCGATCCACGACCAATTCGAAGGTATGTCAGGTATCGACTTAAACCGTGCGGGTACGCCATTGCTTGAAATCGTATCTGAACCAGATATGCGTTCGGTTGAAGAAGCGGTTGCTTATATCAAGTCGATTCACACGCTTGTACGCTGGTTAGGTATTTCTGACGGCAACATGGCAGAAGGCTCATTCCGTGCCGACTGTAACGTGTCACTCCGTCGTCCGGGTCAACCTTTTGGTACACGCTGCGAGTTGAAAAACCTCAACTCATTCCGTTTCATTGAGCAAGCGATCAATGTTGAAATTGAACGTCAAATGGAAATCTTGGAATACGGCGGCGAAATTGATCAAGAGACTCGTTTGTTCGATCCAAACAAGATGGAAACTCGCTCAATGCGTTCAAAAGAAGAAGCGAACGACTATCGCTACTTCCCTGACCCTGACTTGTTACCAGTGATCATTTCAAATGAGCAAATCGAAGCGGCACGCGCTGCCCTGCCAGAATTGCCTGCTGCACGTCGTGTCCGTTTTATTGCTGACTTCGGCGTGACTGAATACGATGCACATGTATTGACGCTGTCACGCGAAATGGCGGACTTCTACGAAGCGGTTGTGGCTGCCGCAGGCGGTGCGAAGCAAGGTAAAGTTTCTGCAAACTGGGTGATGGGTGAATTCTCAGGTGCTTTAAACAAAGCAGGTCTAGATTTAGCAGACTCTCCTGTTTCTGCTGAGCAATTGGGTGGCATGATCGCACGTATTGTCGATAACACCATTAACGGCAAAATCGCGAAGCAAGTGTTTGGCTTTATGTGGGAAGCAGAAGGAAAATCTGCGGATGATATTATTGCTGAAAAAGGCTTAAAGCAAGAAACTGATACAGGTGCGATTGAAGCGATTATCAAAGAAGTGCTTGCAGCCAATGAAAAAATGGTTGAAGAGTACAAGTCTGGTAAAGAAAAAGCCTTTAACGGTCTGGTTGGTCAAGTCATGAAAGCTGCAAAAGGTAAAGCTAACCCAGCTCAAGTGAATGAATTAATGAAGAAATTGATTGGTTGATTTATTGGCTAGTTAATTAATTTCATGATATAAAACCTCACTTAATGTGGGGTTTTATAATATTAACTAAAGGAATAAAATAATGAGTATCAAATTATATTTTAATGATTTAAATGAAAAAGAATTTCCAAACCTATCACTATTTAATGGTTATTTAGCAGTATTTACACCGACAAAATGGGATGATTACGGTTTTAAATCAACTTTTAATTTATCTCTTGTTAATTATTCTACAACTAGTCCTACCGCACGAACTATAGGACAAGTTAAAGTAGGTTTTGTTGGACAAAAACCGTCATCCTCGCCAATTTCAGGTCAATTTTATACAGAATATTTTTCCCGAGATATAGAAGGTCGTTTATTAGACAAACTACCTAATAATTTCTTTTCTTTACCTGAATATGATAGCTTTTATCAAGATATTGAAAACTATTTTTCAAATGATGAGGCTTTAATTACCAATTTTTATATGAAAATTAGAGAAACATTAAAAAATAATCTACAAACGAAAATTACAACCGAAGATTTTTTCAAATCATCCTTTCAAAGAACATTTTGTTTTTTGTCTCACGAAGAGTTTTTATGGCTATATCACCAAACACGCCCTATGAAAATTTTTCAAGAACAAATCTCTCAAGCTAATAAAATAGTATCTATTAAATATAACGGTTTTCTTAATGAAGATGTATTTATTATGCTACATGGATTCTTGATAGCTACGTTAGAAAACTATTTATCAACAACATTTATTAAAACAGTATTAGGTGATAATGAACTTATTCTCAAACAAGCAACCCGTGATGGCAAAGTTAAGGATACGAAATTTAAGATTGAAGAATTACCTAATTGGCAAAATACATTAAAGGAAAAAGTAAAAAAATCATTAGAAGAAATGTCATTCCATAACATTGAAGCAGTGATGCCTCTTTTTATAAACGTTTTAAACTGCACACTTCCTGAAAATTTAAGTTGGTTGATTGATGCTGTAAAAATTCGACATGATTGTGCACATAGGGCAGGCTATGACATTAATGGGAAAAAATTAAACATATCGAAAGATAATATTCTTGAGTTAATTGAAAAGCTAAATGAATTTGCGAAATCTATTGAAATACAAGTCAATGTAAATCCTAAATATTAACTAATTTTACATATTATCTCCCCCTTACTTACAAAGTGGCGTTAGCTATCTTTCTTTTAGTAAGGGGCTTAAAAAATCATAATTAACTCAAATACTTAACCCCCTAACAATATAACTATCAAAGATAGCACTCTATCACCAAACTCGAAGACTTAGAATGTATCCAACTTTCTAAATCTTTTATACGTGATTAAAAACTTTTCCCATTAGAATAGATACTACCTCACCAAACCCAACTTATTCCAAATATCAGGCGTTAAAAATGTGGTGACCAATTTATTTAAATCAATATAACGCAAGGTACCTTGCAACTGCTGTCTGACCGCTGGATCTTTGACAATATCCTCACCCGCACTTTGCCCTAACTGTTGAAAAGCCTCTCCAACCGCTTGAATCCCCTCAGCCTGAATCACAGACTTAGTCTGTGTCGAACACTGATCCACAATCACACGCTGTAACACCTGTGCTAACTTCTGGTCCAACTGCGTTTTCTGCTCAGGTGTAACGCTACTAAAACCCTTTAAATCAGGATGCGCTGCCAAAGCGGTAAACGTCCATTGTAAAACTGTGGTTTTATCCGCTGCCGTCGTGGCTTTCACCAAACAATCACTCAGTTGATCAACGGTTGGCCCTGCGATTGCCACTTGGGTTGTTCCCAACACAGCCGCAGCCATGATTACAGAACGGCTCAAATGAGAAAATTTACGGCGAGATGAGGTATAAATAGTATGAGACATAAGCACAGTTCCAAAAAGCAATCAGTCTCTTTGTGTACCACGCACTATACAAATCATCTGTTATGACGCTGTAAATTGCATAAGTCCACGGACTTAAAGCTTTAGCAAAATCTAAAACCGAATTAACTTAGCCTTGCCCTTGATAATCCCAGTTTGCAGGAATATTTGGCTGCTTTGATACTTTGTTTAAGTCAATATTGAGATTTCGGCTACCCTTAAATGATTTCTCACCTGAATCCGATGCAGGCGATACATCCAAACTATAACGATAACGGAATTGCCAAAGCATCGGCTTAATTGGACGAATATCCAGACTCAAACTATCTTCATCATGGCATTTGCCTCTAGAACTTTCATAATCCTGTTCTGAGAAACACGCCCGAATCATACGATTAAAACTAAACGGATAATTTTCAATAAAACGATGTGTTTTGCCTGATTCCTTTAACTCGTAAAAGCTGGCACGTTCAATTCCTGCTCCACCACCCGAATACATTTCCGAAAAGGTATCAATCACTGCAATGGCATAACGATTTGGATCCATAGGAAATAGCTTAGGAAAAACATATTGCCCCGATCTTGCCATTTCATCCGCAGGAGATAATTGAATATGCCACTGTTGCAACAATTTAAATCCAGTGGTCGAGATGCCAAATTGAGCAACATTTCCATCTGACAATAACCATAAACTTTGGTCAGTAGCTTTTAAACTACGCCATTGCGCACGCTGCTGACATAAGTCTTTCACCTGTTCACATAGCTGTGTCTGTTCCGTTTGGCTGAGTTGCCCTTTTTTAAATTCTAAAATTTGCAACGGCGCAGCAATAATTGAAGTGCTAAAACAACTGAATGAAACCGTTAAAATCAGCCCACGTAAATGAATTTTATGATTCAGCATGATATTTCCTTAGGCTATTTTTATTGGCGTAACGCTTTATTTTACAACGGCTTCAATTTTATCGAGTTCCCATACCCCACCTGCAGCAAGCCCTTTACACATGCCTGTCCACATATCTTTAGTATGTACGAATTTTTGCCCATCCCAAACCCACTCATCACTTGACCAGCAGTCTCCAATCCCCCTTCCTTTTTGTGAGCTACCGATTATCCCATCCCCAAAATCTGAGGCATGTTCAGTCACAAAGATCGCTTTTCCTGTTAAAGACTCATCCAGTACCCACGCTCCATACCCCTCATTATATGCTCCACGCCAACATAGGGTCGTTGCCAATACTTTTTTATTGCTTAATTTGTAAAGTTCAATCGACTGAGGTTTTACGCCATCACTAGTATAAACTCCCTCACAAAAACCATCTTGTTTGGGTGTGGGTTGTGTTGCCATTAAAAGTGGATACACGGATGATTGATACTGTTTCGTTTTAGGCTGTAGCGTGAGATAAGGTTTATCGGCTGTTTTCACCTTTTTCACAACCAGTTTAGGTTGAGCAGCCAGAACCTTAGATTCATCAGCATTGCCTTTTTTAATCAATGCCCCAACCGTACCGACTCGCTTTTGAAAATCATCCATTTTCAATAAACTAGCTGTCATCCCTGCATCAGAGATTTGCCACTGGACATTTGAATTTTTAAATACAATATCAGTCTTTTGTTTGGCTTGTTGCAGCAATGCATTGACCTGATTTGTAGAAAGTTTCCCCATGATTGGGAACTCAGTGCCATCAACAGAGACTTGACCCAAATCTTTTCCATTCACATAAAAATGAATATTTTTAAGTTTTGCTGATGATAGAGATTCTTGTTCAAAATTACCTAACGCAAACTCAGCACTGACGGCTTGCTTTGCTCCAGCTTTGCGCGTTAATAACACCGATGCAGGTTCATTTTGCCCGTCTTCATTTTGATAACCAGCAGCACGACATGTTCCTGTATTACTACAGTAAATTTCCCAATCTTGATGTGAAAATGAAATCCCTTTGATTTCTTGTGCGAAGCTAGTAGAACTTAGTGCCATAAAGCAGCAAACTGAAAGTATATTCTTCACTGGTATCATTCTGTATTACTCATATTTATTATCAAACTTGAAAACAGTTTAAAGGGCTGATCTACACTTGTCATATGTCATTTTATTGCAGAAGATACTAGCTTAAAGCAAACTGAGTTTGGTCAAATTTAAAAATGAAAAGAACAATTTTATTTCCCACGATTTTAATGAGTATGTTCTCCTCAGCCATTCATGCTGAGATTACAGTATTTAAAGCAAATTTCCCTCAGTTTTCAAATAGTGCAAAAGAACGAAAAGCAGAAAATCAAATTTACCCTCTCGGTGAAGCTTCTTTTGCAAATGATGTTCGAGTGCCTTTTTACGGGGTAACCGCACTCAACCCTGTGGAAGATGGTTTATTAAAAGACTTTAAATCATGTTCCGCAAAAAGCTGTCATTTCGATTTTAAATTAGATGCTAAACAAGCTGAACAACTCAAGTTATGGGCTATTCCTGAAATAGGAATTGTACTTATACCTAGAGATTGGCAAGACATACAATCAAGTGCAGGAGCGAATGGTACTGGATCTGCCTTAATCATGAGTCCAAATCAGAAACAAGCAATTCAGCTTTATGATTCATCATTTTGTGTAGGTTGCGGCATGCCAAATGCGACGCTTTATTTTCCACATCTTTTAAAACAAAGTGTGGAATATGAATACGGCGGTTATCAAGATCCGCTTAAATTACTAAAGATCGTACACCCTTCAAAACAAATCGCTTTCTTTAGTTATCAGATTCCTAAGCTGAAGAACAGAACACATGGCGTAGCCAAATATCAAGATGGAGACACGTTTAACTTTAGAGAAATCAAAGTCACCATTGATCAATCACAACAGCATTTGGTTGGAACTATTCTAAATTTTTACAACGCAACCCACTAATCAAATCATAGGCACAAAAAAACCTGCTAGTTGCAGGTTTTTTAATCACACTTATTTTTTTAAAATTGACTCGAAAGCTTTTAAACGTTTATAAATTGAGAGTAATTCAATAATGGTTTTCCAAGAACTGATGAGATATTGAAATGATTCACGCACTTTATCAAAGATATTACTAATTTGGTTGATCAAGCCTAAAGTCATTTTACCTGATGCAATCGCTGGAAATAGGACAACTAAGCTGTATAAAACATCGAGTTGCTTATACCAAATCGCGACTAGATTAAAATAAGCATAGTGAAAATAAAGTCTAAAATAATTTAAACGAACTTTACTGAATAACTCTTTCAATGTAAGCGGATCAGCACGATTTTCATGGTCTTCCCCATAAACCAGTTCCTTACGATAAGCTGCTTCAACTTTTTGATTGTTAAATTGCAAGCCGGGTAGTTTTTGCCCGACAAACATTAAAATAATCGTACCCACGATAGCCCAAACCACAGCCGCCCACACCAATGAGTGTTTGATTTCACCAACGACAGGTAAGACAGGTACTTTTTCTGAAATTTTGAACAATAGCGGTAAAAAGGCAATGAGAACCATCACAGATTTAATCAACTCAACACCTAAATCCTCGACGATAGTTGCGAAGCGCATGGTATCTTCCTGAATACGCTGCGAAGCACCTTCAACGTGGCGTAATTGCTCCCAATTTTCTGTGTAGTATTCATTCATTGCTGTCCGCCAACGGAATACATAATGACTGGTGAAAAAGGCATTAATTACGGCAAATGTAACAGCAACCATCGCAATATAAAGGAATGTTAGCGTACCTTTATATAGATCATTAATATTACCACCACCTTCACTTAGCATCTTTTGGATCATATCCCAAAATGGACCATACCAAGCATTGATCGCAACACTCACCTGTACGCCAAACCAGATATTAAACAAAATAAATGCAGAACCCCAAACTGACCATTTCTGCCATTTATTATCAGAAAAAAATCGCCAGAATCCTGCAAAAAGTGCTGTTGAAGCCAAAAACCAAATATAAAACCAAATGAACGATGCTGATAAAAATCGACTCACACCAACAGGTAGCTCTACTTCAGCATAACCTTTGGTAAAACCGAGATATTCACCCCAACTATGACCACCTGTATACCAAAGCAGCATATTCAAGGCTAACCACACAACGACTGAAATAAAGAACAAGCGTGGATTAGGAAAAAAAGATTTAAACATCGCGTTTAACAATCCTTGTAGTGTTGCTATTGACGTTGGAACGTCATCCTATAATTTCAAACTTAAATTTGTCTGATGAAAAAGTTTAATGAATGGTAGTTATTTACCTGTTTTCTCAATTTTTTGATAGCTTTTTGTAGCGTATTTACAATTTGTTTAATAAACATCAACTGGATAGACGAACTTAAACCTCATCGCTGTCTATCCTTAATTCAATATTTTGCAGAAACTATGGCTCAAGGCTACTCAATTTTAAAGCTAAATCCTGTTGATTTAAATCAATTTGCTTTGTTTTGCTTTTAATTACCCATTGAATATTGGCCAATTTTTCTTTTGCAGCATCAATACCCGCTTGCATAGTCATTTCACGGCCTTTGATATCAAAGATATGCGCTTTTTCACGTAGATCAGGCTGAATGACAATATCTGCATTTTTCAATTCTTCTTCAGCCAAACGTCCTTGCATAATGTTGATATTTTGGTTGAATAGCCCCCAAACATTACTGGTTTCAGTATGAATAGGTTGTGCCAAAATATCCACTGCAATCACCACATCTGCGCCTAAATCCCGTGCAACCTGTACAGGCACAGGACTGACTAGGCCACCATCAACATATTCCACATTACGGATCTTGGTTGGTATAAACATACTTGGAATCGAAGCAGATGCACGTACTGCTTGGCCTGTATTACCATAATTGAATACAGTTTTGGTGCCGTCTTTTAATTCCGTTGCAACCACATACATCGGGATTTTTAACTTCTGTAAAGGAATGTTTTGGACTTGCTCATTCACATAGTCCTCAACTTTTTTACCATCAAAGAAACCTTTTAAACTGATATTCACTTCTCTTACATCGGTAGCCTTAAGCTTAAGCGCAATATCTCTCAACTCTGCAGCGGATTTACCACTTGCATAAATTGAACCTACAATACTGCCTGCACTTGTACCTACAATAAAATCAGGGCGAATACCTTGCTGTTCCAACACTTCAAGTACGCCGATATGAGCATATCCACGTGCCCCACCACTGCCGAGTACTAAGGCAACAACGGGTCTTTTTTCTTGTTGATTAATATGTGCAAAGGGCTGAACAACTGCTTGTACTTGGGCATCTTCAACTAAAGGTTTTAAATGCGAAGTCGTTTGACAACCCGCTAAAATCACCATTGAAAGTCCAAGCGTCAATAATTTAAGCTGTTTCATATGCTGTCTTGCCATATCTACGTGGTTCTATCTTTTAATTTTAACGCCATTATTGGTGAAATGCTGTATCAATTTTTATGTATATATCCACAATATATTGATAAAAAGCCCCTCGAAAGGGGCTTTAATTTAGTGAAGTAAGCCTTTATAAATCCAATAACTTACCAGATATCAGAATCTACTTTTTTCTTCAGCTCTGGATATTGATCAATCTTGAACTCTGGTTCCTTGATCCCTTTTTTAAGCTGAGAGGTATAATCTTTCAACAATATGCGTGCCATTGGTGTTAACAGCAGGATTGCCACAAGGTTAATGGTGGCCATCAAGCCCATTGAAAGGTCGGCCATTGACCAGATTAAAGGTACACTTGTGATCGCCCCGAAATAGACCATTGCCAATACCAGCAGGCGGAAAATGAACATGACCTTTGGGTTGTCATTAATGAACTGTACATTGCTTTCAGCATAGGCATAGTTACCAATAATTGAGGTAAAGGCAAACAGGAACAGGATAATGGCAAGGAAGCCTCCACCCCAACCACCAATTTGGCTCTCCAATGCTTTTTGGGTCAATGTCACGCCCTCAAAGCCAGCTTCATGATACAGACCAGACACCATGATGATGATCGCAGTACATGAACACACCACGAAAGTATCAACAAATACACCCAGCATTTGTACCAACCCCTGATTCACAGGATGCTTCACATCAGAGGCAGCAGCAGCGTTTGGCGCTGAACCCATGCCTGCCTCGTTGGAGAACAAGCCACGCTTGATGCCCATCATCATTGCCATAGAAATCATCGCACCAAAGAAACCACCTGCTGCCGCATTGAACTGGAATGCTTCGGTGAAGATCAGTTTAAAAATCTCAGGCAACATCGGCAAGTTGGTTATCGCGATGTACAAGGCGACCATGATATAAAGCAATGCCATGAAAGGAACAATACCTTCGGCAACCTTGGCGATACGCTTGATCCCACCAAAGATGATCAATGCCGTCATAACCACCAATGCAATACCAACCCATGACACTTCAAAATTAAGACTACCGAGACCCAATACAAAATTGGCTTTATCCCACCCCCATGCATGTGAGGTTGCCCCAATAATCGCATTTGCCTGCACGGCATTAAATACAAAGCCATAAGCCAGAATGAGTGACAGTGCAAAAACAATCCCCAGCCATTTTTGTTTTAAACCCTGAGTAATATAGTACGCAGGTCCACCTCGGAATTGCTTGTTTTGATGATCTCTCACCTTAAACAACTGGGCAAGCGATGATTCAACAAATGCAGAACTCATGCCAAGAAAGGCAGTGAACCACATCCAGAACACGGCCCCAGGACCACCAATGGCGATTGCTATGGCAACACCAGCAACGTTACCAACACCGACACGGCTTGCAAGACCCGTGACGAAAGCCTGAAATGGTGTAATGCCATGTTCATCTTGCGTCTCTTTACGGCTTCCTTTCATCACAAGAATGCTGTGCAGGAACAAGCGAAGCTGTACCGCACCCGTAACGAATGTGTAAAACACCCCAACCGCAACCAATAAGACGACCAGAAAATTCCAGAGTGGATCATTCAGGAATTGTACCCACGACATCAGCGTGGCATTTAATTGTTCATTCATCACTTATTCGCTTTAAAATATTTTATGTACGGCCGTACATATACGATAACAATCGATGAACCAAAAAAGCCCCACATGGGGCTTTTGATCCGACTTAAGCAAAGAATTTCAAAATTAATTGAATTACTGTTGCATTAATTAAATCAACAAAGAACGCACCACAAAGCGGAACAATTAAAAATGCTTTATGTGATGGTCCATACATGTTGGTAATTGCTTGCATGTTAGCAACAGCTGTTGGCGTTGCTCCCATACCGAAACCACAGTGACCAGCAGCAAGAACTGCTGCATCATAATTTTTGCCCATGACGCGGAAAGTAATAAATGCTGCATACAACGCCATGGTAATAGTTTGTGCACCCAAAATTACAACCAGCGGGCCAGCCAAATCGGCTAATTGCCACAACTTTAATGACAACAATGCCATTGCTAAATAAAGTGACAAAGATGCATTACCAAACACATCGATTGCACGATCAAAAATATCAACTTTTAATACGCTTTCTAAAATATTACGCAGGATGACACCACCACCCAATGCCCATACAAAGGTGGGTAACTCAAACCATGTGCCTTTGCTATAACCTGTCATAAACTCAGCAAATGCTAGACACGCCGCAAACATACCCAATGTGGTAATCGCATTATCGGCCGTGATTAAACGCACTTGATGTGGATTTTCAAATGGTGCGAGTTCATCAGGGTGTTGATCTAAATGGGTATCACGATTCTTAATCGCAGTGGATGATTGCTCTTGAGCAAGGCTATAACGGTTGATTAATAGTTTTGCAAGTGGCCCACCAATGATGCCGCCGATAATCAAACCAAAAGTTGCACTTGCCATGCCTAGCGCTAATGCACCTTGAATTCCATGTTGGCTTTCAAGAATTTCACCCCATGCCCCTGCTGTACCGTGTCCACCTGTTAAAGTGATTGAACCTGCAATCAATCCGACCAAAGGATCAATACCTAAAAGCTTTGCGAGGCTCATGCCGACAGCATTTTGAACCACTATAAACGAAGCAACACAGACCAGAAAAATAACCAGCCCAAGTCCACCTTCTTTCAACTTCATAAAATTGGCACTCAGACCAATTGAAGCAAAGAAAATCAGCATAAAACTCGTTTGTAATTGGCTACTAAAAACAATGCTATAACCCCACATTGAATGTACCAATAACGAAACAACAGCTGCAACCAAGCCACCAGCTACAGGTTCAGGAATATTGTAACGACGCAAGAAATCAATTTGATTAACAAGGAAACGCCCTAACAGCAGCACAATGACGGCTGAAATCAGGGTATAAAAACCATTAAAAGTAAATTCCATATCTTCTTCCGTTTATTTTATTAGTCTTTTAGACGGTTTTTCCATCATGTAGCTAATAAAATAGTAACTCTCAAATTGAGTGAAAACTCAATCAACTTAATAAAAAGCATACAGTTCTTTGTAAGAACTCAACCAAATAAAGTGATTGGTTTCCACGGATGATTAGGTTTATAGGATTAGGCTAGAAGTTGTAGCGAGCCATTGCGCCTACACGGTTATCCTTACCTTTTAGACCATTAAAGGTTTTACGTTCGCCATAGATATATTCCAAACCAAACGTAATCGGAGTAACTGGTGAATACATGATGTTCCACCAACCTTGTTGTAAGGTTTTGTTCTGCGTTGTATCCGCAAATGCTTGTTGTGCAAACTGATTATTATCTTTTGCAAACATTGCACCATACGCTAAAGTACTACGCAATTTAGGGCTAACTTGATAAGTTGTACCAATGGTGAGTGCATCAAACTCATTCAGATTCAACTCAAAACTATTGGGATTTATATTAAAAGCACTATTGGTATAGAGCAAAAACTTACTATCACCTTTTACATGCGAATAATCGATCATCGCTTGTAAAGAATCAGTAAATTTATACTTAGTTCCTACCGCAATACCCCACCCTAGATCAGCATCATCAACTGTTAATTGATTATTATTCTTGTCGTAACTCGCTCTGCTACGCGCTTCTGTTACTAAAACACGGGCTGAAGCCGTAGCTTTGCCATCATCAAAATCATATTTTAACTTAGAGGTTAAAGCTGGCGCTCGGTTGTCGTCATTGCCTTTTTCTAAAGCAAGCATATAACTGGTGTCTGGATTAAATTTTCCGCTATAGCGAACCATCGGAGTACGATAAGTACCGCCCCCTAAAGGAGAATTGAAATCAATCATTTCTGGCTGTAAATCTGTCGCCAAGAACGTAGATGTGGTTTGACCAAATAACCAATTATTTAAAGTCATATACGCATGACGGATACGAATCGTATCGTTACTACTACCACCACGAAAATCAATTTCTAATTTCCCACCAACATCTGCTTCTTGAATGGGTGCTTTAAAATCTAGACCTAATCGCGTAACTGTTGCCGTACTATAAAAACGATCACTATTTTTTTCATTGCCTTCGAGATCAACTTTATTGATTCGGTTAAAAATAGCATCGCCGCCTTTTGCCTGATACGAGGCATCGCCACGTAAAAAACCGTATAGCTGTACTTGCGCACCCGAAGCAGAATTAAAACCCAAAGGCGATTTTTGAGCAGCGATCTGAGTATTAGATGAAATATTTTGAGTAGATACTGAAGCAACAGTAGTAGATCGCTGGGTATCGTACTGCGGTACATTATTTTTTTGTTTTGACTGAGGAACATATTGTTCCAATAAAGCTCTTAATTCTTTTACTTCCTCTCGAAGTTGTTGAATTTGTTCTTGTTCGCTAGCAGCCTGCGCATCGTTCATCATGAAGACAGCAATGGTAAACGCCAATCCCTGAACTATGAACGGCTTACGGATGAGAGGTAAACTCATGAGAAGCTCCTGTATTCGTGTATATTTCAACATTTTTCATAAGCATAAAATTGGGTAAATAAATATGCTTATCATAGAAAACTTCCCTCACCTTCTTGGTTAGAAAAGCCTAATCGATTTTTGAAAAGGGCGTATTATGCATAAATTTAGATTATTGTGTGTATTTTTTTATTCCAATCATCATAACGATTTCAGCGTGTATCAATAAATACTATTTCTATTTCATTGTGTTACAAATACATTTATTTTTCACATAAAGATAACAAATTAAAAAATTTTATGGATAATCTCATCTCGTTAATCTTTACTCGACTATTTTTTATTCAAATCTCAATCTACGACTAAAAACCCATCCTCAAATCTATCTTATTACTTTATAGTCTCATTACATGAGAAAGAGCCATAAGCTTAGGAACCTTAAGATGAACATGGAACAAATCCGTTATGTGGATGATGCGATTACAGCCCGTCATTCTGTACGTGCATTTTTAGATACACCTGTTGCAACAGAGACAATCAAGGATATTTTAAATGTTGCCGCTCGTGCGCCATCAGGTACAAACACTCAACCATGGAAAGTTTATGTGGTGACAGGCCAAAAACGCGCCGAGATGATTGAGCGAGTTTGTGCTGCTCAACAAGCACTTTTTCAACAACCAGAACTCGCTGAACAATATCAAGAAACTTTCGCCTACTACCCTGAAACATGGATTTCACCATTTATTGATCGTCGTCGTGAAAATGGTTGGGGACTGTATGGTTTGCTAGGTATTCAAAAAGGCGAAAAAGAAAAAATGGCGGCGCAACAATTGCGTAACTATCAATTGTTTGATGCGCCTGTCGCACTTTATTTTACAGTCAATAAAGCAATGGGAATTGGTTCAAAAATGGATATTTCCATGATGATCCAAAATGTAATGATTGCCGCAAAAGCACGTGGCTTAGATTCGTGCCCACAAGCCGCATGGAATCATTTTCATCCCATCGTTTTAGAGGTATTAGATGCCCCAGAAGATGAAGAATTAGTATGTACTGTTGCCTTAGGTTATGCTGATCCTGATCATATCGTAAATACCTTCATTACTCCCCGAGAACCCGTTGAAAACTTTACAGTATTTTTAGACCAGTAAATTGTTTAAATAACAGTATCTCTATGCAGAGGTACTGTTTTGTAGCTGTTTTCCAACTTTTAAAATTGCAAACAAACCTGCGCTAGTAAACATTAACATCATAATGCCCATATTGAGGCTCGCTTTCCATAACAAGAAATTTAAAATCACACCACCTAACAAACCACATGCAAACTGCATACTTCCCATAATCGCACTCGCAGTCCCAGCACGCGCACCCTGCTTAGACATCGCCAAAGCCATTGCATTAGGACCAGTTAATCCAATACCAGACACAACTAAAAAAAGACCAGACATTAATAACCACAATGGTGCATTCGCCATCAGCCCCGCACTGATGACAACAACTGCTCCAAAGCATTGAATCGACCCACCCAATCGTAACCGCTGAAAAATACCCATTCGAGTATTTAAGTGCTTATTGATTGAGGACATCAACATAATCCCAGCTGCATTAAATGCAAATGCATAAGAAAACTGTTGCTGAGACAGTCCGTACTGCCCCATAAAAACGGCTGAAGCAGAACTGATATAACAAAATAATGCTGCGCCAGTTAAACAACCTGCAAACATTGGCACTCTGAAGCTGTCATCTTTTAGAATTGCAGCATAAAGTGTAGTGACTTGATAAGTTGATAATTTTAAACGGCGTTCAATAGCTAATGATTCTTTAAAGAAGAAATGTATACACAACCAGCAGATCACACCAATCATTGCTAGCGTCAGAAAAATAGCCTGCCATGGGAAAAAAGTCAGAATCCATGCACCAAACATCGGGGCTAGAACAGGCGCAAGCCCCATTACGATCATCATGCTTGAAAAGGCTTGAGCTGAACCTTGCATGTCTAAGCGATCACGTATAGCTGCTCTCGCAATCACAACACCAACACAACCACCTAAAGCCTGAAAAATTCGTGCAGCAATCAAAGCCCATTCATTTGTCGTAAACGCACAAGCCAAACTTGCAATCACATAAAGGCTAAGCCCAAAATATAAGGGAGGCTTGCGCCCAATACGATCACTCACAGGTCCATAAATTAATTGACCTATGGCTAAACCCAAAAAGTAAGCAGGTAATGTATTTGCAATCATTTGGGTACTTACCCCAAACTCATTTGCCATTTGGGGCAATGCGGGTAAATACATATCAATTGACAATGGACCGAGTGCTGTCAACAAAGCAAGTAACAAAATCCATGCTGTTGAATACTGACGCTGATTCGATTGTTTTACCTGCATAATCCTCTACTTTTCAAGTTTATTTATTTTTCTAAGCTTAGCATCCTCACCATATTTGTGCATAATATTAGAGTCTGCTGATACCTGAAAAATGTTAACAGGCATGATCATAAATTGATTGCCGAATATAAAAGGACAACCATTGAATCCTTGGCTCGCACGTTTAAAACAAACCACCTATAACACCACGTTAATGTATAACGTGCGCATGCTGATTGCTTTCGCAGGAACAGCATTCGTTCCTTATCTTTTAAATTTTCAACTTGCGACGATTCCACTGACTTTAGGCGTTGTTGCGGCAGCAATTAGTGATATTGATGATCGCTTTTCTGTCCGTATTCAGAATCAGATTTATACCTATATTGGATTTTTTATCACAGCTGCATCGGTTCAATTGTTATTCCCCTACCCAATTATTTTTGCAGTTGGATTAATTGTTTCCTGTATTGGATGGATTTTATTAGGCTCTTTGGGGCGGCGTTATGCGACCATCGCTTACGGATGTTTAGTGATTTCTGTCTATACCATGCTCGGTGTACACTTATTTGAACAATGGTATTTACAACCAGCATTCTTAGTTTTGGGAGCCGCTTGGTATGGATTACTTTCAACAATCAGTTTCTTACTGTTCCCTGTACGAAAAGTACAAGACCAACTTTATGCATCCTATAATGCTTTAGGTAGTTTTTTATTTGCTAAATCAAACTTATTTGATGTGGACATGACTCCATCCAGTTATCAACAAAGTATGATTGATATTGCATTAGAAAATGGCAAATTGGTGGCGATTTTTAATGATATGCGAATGTCACTGTTAACCCGCTTAAAAGGTGACCGCGGTCAGAAAGATACACGTCGCAGTCTACAATACTATTTCGTTGCACAAGATATTCATGAACGTGCAGACTCCGCACATATTGATTATCAAAAGCTAGCGAAAGTATTTCAACACAGTGATATCTTATTTCGTTTTCAACGCATTCTCACGATTCAAGGTAAAGCCTGTCAGGATTTAGCCCAATCAATTTTAAGCCGTACCCCTTATGTGCATAACAAACGCTTTAAACACAGCTTTGAAAATTTAAGAGTTTCCTTAGACAAATTAAGAGAAGATGGACTTTACGATCAAGTTCGCATCAATGCATTATTTGCACTCTATCAAAATCTTAAATCGATTGATGCACAATTACAGAATTTAGAAACGGAAAGAAATCTGAAATTAATCAATGCACAACAAGCAGAAAATCAACTAAAAGATGATGATTTAAAAGGTTGGAATGATATTCTAGTCCGTGTTAAACAACATTTAACCCCTGAGTCTGTGTTATTTCGCCATGCGGTTAGACTTTCAATCGTGCTGTTTATTGGTTATGTCTTTATTCAAGTAACCCATATTGCTTACGGTTACTGGATTTTGCTCACAGCATTGTTTGTTTGCCAACCTAACTTTAATGCTACCAAACGCCGCTTATATTTGCGAATTATTGGAACCCTAATCGGTATTATCGTGGGGCTAACCATCATCTATTTTATTCCTTCGGTTGAAGGGCAACTGGTGATGTTAGTACTTAGTGGCGTATTATTTTTAGAACTTCGAAGTAAACAGTATGCTCAAGCAACAGCTTTTATTACGATCCTCGCTTTAATTAACTTTAATCTAGATGGTTCTGCATTTGCGGCAGGTTTCCCACGCTTTATTGATACCTTGATCGGCTGTGCCTTGGCGTGGTTTGGGGTCAGTTTCATTTGGCCAGATTGGAAATTCCGCAGGCTACCTCGCTCGATCCAACGTTCTTTACAAGCCCAATGTACCTACTTAGCAGAAGTAATTGAGCAATATCACCAAGGTCGTAATAATGCATTAAATTATCGTGTAGTTCGGCGCGCTGCACACAATACTGATGCAGAAGTTGCTTCTCTTATTTCCACGCTTGCCACAGAACCCAATATTGAATCTACTCAGAAAACTTTGGCTTTTGAGTTTCTATGCTTAAGTCATACTTTTTTAAGTTATATCGCTGCACTTGGAGCTCATCGCGAAAAAATTCAAGATCAAGAGGTTCTAGCCCTGCTGGATCAAGCATTAGATGATATTCAAGGTGCTCTGCTTAGAGATGAAGTCCCTGATTTATCTGCACAAAATATGATGCAAACCATACGAGAGCATTTAAATCGCAATGATGAAAACAATCAAAAATCTCTGATTATTTTACAGCAGCTTTCACTTATGCTTAGCATATTAACCCGTTTAAGTATGCTCAAACAAAGTCTCAGTCACGAACCGAACGAAGATGGCACTGAGTTTGCTTCTCTTTAATTTATCCGCCATTGGCATAATATCTTTGAATGCCAATTGGTGTTAAACTTAACTTAGTTCTAAACTCATTTTTTAAACTATGACCGCCAAAACGCTATACGCTTATACGCTACAACCTGTTCCTTACGAAGTCTCTGAAGCTGAACAACGTCAAGCTCAACTGATGATTTGGCGTAGTACCAATAAATTCAGTAAAAAAGCATGGATGATTATGATTGCACTTGTGGTGCTTTCATTGGTTTCAGCAGGACTGATTAAGTATTATTCAACCTACTCAACTGTATTGTGTTGGGTTGTGATCATTGCTGTGATCCTTTTTTATCTTGTGAAAAAATTTGGTCTTGAGTGGTACGTTAAACGCAAAATGACAGAGTTTCCAGTTCAAGAGATTAAAGGTCTTCGTTTAGGCGTACAACCCCATGGTATCGTGATGCGCCAGAAAGTTGGATTACAAGAAGGTACTGCGACCATTGGCTGGAAAGACATTTACGAATGGTACAACTCTCCAGAATTTATTTTAGTCAATTTCAAAGTAAAAACACCAAAAGGCGAACAACAACAAGGTGCTTACATCCTACCTAAGCGTATGGATTCTAAGAATTTCCCTTTTAACACGGTACGTAAACATTTAAATGAAGTTGTAGGCGCACCAAAATCAATTTAACGCCTATGATTCTAAAAACCTCTCGAAATGAGAGGTTTTTTCAACCCTATAAAAACAAATGAGAATCAAAATCAATATTACCTACAAAATCCATATTATGTTCGTATTCTTGAGTTATAATTTTTGACATAAATTTCATTATCTTTTCATTTTTGACCATGTCTAAAAAAGTCTTCTTCCAAATCCATTGGTTTTTAGGGATTACTGCAGGGCTTATACTTTCTTTAATGGGAGTAACCGGTGCAATTTATTCTTATGAACAGCAAATTTTAAAATGGCTCAACCAAGATAGCTATGTCGTTGAGGCTGCTCAAACACCAAAACTTAGCCCTGCCCAGTTATACCAACATTTCAATCAGCAACAACCCGAAATTGAAATTAACAGCATTACTATTGCTGCCGACCCAACAGCATCTTCTACCGTCAATATTAAAAAAGAAGGTGCGCGTCGTGGTTATAACATGATGGTCAATCCATATACAGCCGAAGTCTTACCTGACATTAAAGGTCGTGACACCTTACAATTTATTCAGCGTTTACATCGTAATTTAACCGCTGGGGAATTTGGAGCGCAAATCACAGGTGCTTCTACGCTGATGCTGATTTTCTTTGTATTGAGTGGCATCTATCTACGCTTTCCAAAGAAACATAGCATTAAACAATGGCTGTTTATTAAGCCAAAACTAAAAGGTCGTAATTTTATTTGGGACCTACATGCAGTGGTGGGAACTTGGGTCGTTGTGTTTTATCTACTGTTTGCTTGCACCGGCTTATATTGGTCTTATGACTGGTGGCGTGCAGGTATGTTCAAGGTCATGGGCGTTGAACAGCCACAACGTAATCAACAAAATAATGAACATGGCAAAGATAAACAACCTAAGCTGACAAACGCACAGCTTAATACTATCTTGACGCAAACATGGACTGGGGTAAATGCCCAGATTGGTCGTGAATACTCAAGTTTAACCCTGAATATTCCCAAAAATGCGGATGCTAAAGTTGAACTCTCTTTTGTCGATGCCATTCCTCAACATGAACGTGCACGTAACCAAGCGATTTATAACTATCAAGACAATAAATTTGAAAAATTTGAACTGTATGAAGACAAGAAGCTCAATGAAAAAATCATGAGCAGCATGCTGCCTGTGCATCGCGGCAGCTTCTTTGGTTCGACTTATCAATTTATTGCCATGCTGGCATCATTGGCCATGCCTCTGTTCTTTGTAACGGGTTGGATGTTGTATCTAAAACGTCGCAAGCAGAAAAAGCTGACCCAAGCGGCACGTCAATCACTCAACGCACAGCAGGTTGATCCAAATGCCAAGCCTTGGCTGATCACTTATGCGACGCAAACAGGTGTAGCTGAACAACTAGCATGGCGTACTGCGACCACCTTGCAGGAAGCGCAACAACCAACGACGGTTAAACCGGTTCAGCAACTGACTGAACAAGACCTACAACAAGCATCACAGGTTTTATTTGTAATCAGCACATATGGCACAGGTGAAGCACCTGATCTTGCAACAAGTTTTAGCAAAAAACTGATGCAACAAAAGCTAGAGTTAGCTCATATGCAATACGCAGTGCTTGCACTAGGATCAAGAGAATATCCTGACAGCTATTGCAGCTTTGGTTATGCCGTTGATGCATGGTTAAAACAATGCAAGGCACAACCATTATTTGACTTGATCGAAGTAGATAATGCCAATAGCAATGATATTCAACGCTGGAATCAAGCGCTTTCGGTGGTGACTAAGCATGAACTACATGCCATGAATATAGAGAAAGTGTTTGACCAGTGGACTCTCTCTGATCGCACATTGCTCAACCCTAATAGCTTAGGACAGGCAGCCTATAATATTGAACTTCGTTCCGCTTCTGATATAACTTGGCATGCTGGCGATATTGCAGAAATTCAGCCTGCCAATTGCTTAACCGACATTCAGGATTTCTTAATCAAGTATCAGATTCCAACACACAGTGTCGTTGAATCATTGAACCAAGAGATTGAACAGCTCCTGTGGAATAGAAACCTACGAGTTGAGATTCAGCCATTTAGTACACTTGAAAATTTACTCGAACAACTACCCACCCTACCTACACGTGAATATTCGATTGCCAGTATTCCTTCGCAACAACGCCTAAGACTGGTGGTTCGTCAAAAACGTGATGAACAGAATCAACTTGGTCTTGGCTCAGGTTGGCTCACTGAATCTTCACCATTGCAACATAGCATTGCCCTGCGTATTCGGACCAATGAGTCCTTCCATCTGATTGACGATAACCGTCCAATTATCTGTATTGGTAATGGCACAGGCATTGCAGGCTTGATGAGTTTATTACAGCAACGTAATCGACAAAACTATACAGCCAATTGGCTGATCTTCGGTGAACGTCAACGCGAACATGATTTCTTTTATCAAGAAACCATTCAAGCGTGGTTGAATATGGGAAGCTTGCAACGTTTGGACCTCGCCTTCTCTCGTGATCAAGAACAACGCATCTATGTACAAGATATTTTGCGAAGCAATGCTGATGAACTGATCACATGGATTGATCAAGGTGCGGTGATTTATGTCTGCGGCAGCATCGAAGGCATGGCTTCAGGAGTCGATCAAGCTTTGACAGATATTCTCAGCGAAGAAAAACTAGATGAATTAAGACAAGCTGGACGTTATCGTCGAGACGTTTATTAAACCCTTTTGATATCTAAAAACGAGTGCCAGCCACTCGTTTTTTTCATCGAAACATAAGAGAATTTGCCTTTCTTAGAATTTTGCATACACTGAGCACGATTCAAATTGACTACAATTAAGATTATGCAAATAAGTTCATGGGTTCGTCTTGTTTTAGCCCTTATCGGTTCAGTTCTGTTCTTAGATGGCGCTATTCTAATCGCCTTTAAAAAGATTCATATTGGAACAGTACTACCGCTACTACTTGGGCTATTTTTTTGCCTCTATGCTTATTTCTATTATCATATCGAACGTTTCTTCTTCTATCATTTTCGTCTACATTCAATTTGGCGCTTCGGCTGGTTGTGCTTTTGGATTTGGGTCGTTAGCTTAGGCTATTTCTTTAATTACATTTCAGACAATAATACCAAAACTCAAAATATCCCTACGGTTAAAGCCATTATTGTGTTAGGCAGTGGCGTTGAAAATGGACAACCTTCTGCCACATTGGCGAAACGCTTAGACCGTGCTGCCCCTGTAGCTTTAGCACAACCTCATGCCAAATTAGTCATGACAGGTGGTATTGATTTTGGTGAAACTGATAGTGAAGCGATTGTCATGTCACGTTATGTACAGCAGCACTATCATATTCCTGCCTCACAGATCATCTTGGAAGATAAAAGCACGAGTACGGAGCTGAATCTTAGAAATAGCCAACACTTATTACAGACACAACAGATTGACATCCATCAACCGATCGCTATTGTAACCAGCGATTTCCACACATTACGCGCCGCCGCCATTGCAAAGAAACAAGGCTATCGTAATATCATTATGCTTGGCGCAACGACACCAGTGACCACACGCTATAATGCATGGTTGAGAGAATACTTTGCTTATGCCAGCGGTTGGCTTCTGAATGAATATTGATTGGGGTTGCCCCCCAATCAATTTATCTCATTTAATTGTGTAGACGAATATCTCTAGGCAAAGGTAACTTTAACTCAGCAAATACATCTGGTCGTTGTAAATAAATTTGGTAAAGGAAATTTTTTACATCCAATAAAAAAGTATCAGGTGAAACCAATAGATTGTTACCCTCTGGGGTAAGGTCTAAAGATAGAATCGTATTATTTTCTTTTAAAAAAGGAATCATCTTTTCAATGAAAACCCACAGTGATACTTCCTGAATCTCGTATTTAGCCCAATTATCTTTAATCAATAATTTTGCCAAACCTTTATTTTGCCAAATCGATAATGCGTGTTGACCAGATGGGGTTGAACATAAGGCCCACCCATCATGATAAAGCGCAATAACTTGCCTTTGTATAATAATATTTTGAATAAATTGACGATAAATATCTTTTGGTGAGGAACTAGAATTTGTTGTTTGTGATTTCGACGCAGCCTTGCGTTGATATGGATTTTTCATAAAATAGTTCAATATTAGAATCATTATTGACGCTAATAATAAAACAATTCTATATAAATTACAAGGATTTGAACTAGAAGAGATATTATGGTGGGCGCTGACGGGATCGAACCGCCGACATTCTGCTTGTAAGGCAGACGCTCTACCAACTGAGCTAAGCGCCCTGAGCGAGAGTAAACTCGTATCAGAGATCAAGTATAAGTATACTTGTTAAAACAAACATTCTCAAAAAAGGTATTAAGAGAATGGCGCAGCGGACGGGGCTCGAACCCGCGACCCTCGGCGTGACAGGCCGATATTCTAACCAACTGAACTACCGCTGCACTGCTTACTTCTATTAAGAAGTATATGTCACTAATTATGGTGGGCGCTGACGGGATCGAACCGCCGACATTCTGCTTGTAAGGCAGACGCTCTACCAACTGAGCTAAGCGCCCTGAGCGAGGTAACAAATTTAAAGCAATGCTCTAAATATTGTTTAAGTATCAAAGAATATAAACTCTAATTTACTTAACTCTATCTATTCTTGCAATCTTAAAGTGGCGCAGCGGACGGGGCTCGAACCCGCGACCCTCGGCGTGACAGGCCGATATTCTAACCAACTGAACTACCGCTGCACAATAATCTTGCAATTATAGGGTAAAACGATATTAAAACTTAAGTGGCGCAGCGGACGGGGCTCGAACCCGCGACCCTCGGCGTGACAGGCCGATATTCTAACCAACTGAACTACCGCTGCACTTGAGTTTTAACGTAAAGGCTTGGTGGGCGCTGACGGGATCGAACCGCCGACATTCTGCTTGTAAGGCAGACGCTCTACCAACTGAGCTAAGCGCCCTTAACGTCTTCATCGTTTGTGAGGTGCATTATAGAGAATCTTTACAGCCTGTCAAACGCTTTTGCCATTCTTTTCTGAAAAAAGCGTACGAATGATTAAAAAATAAGTAATTCATTGAAAAAATCAAGATTTTCGTATTTTATTTAAGCACTTATTCATATTTTCATCATTCATTTTCTAAAGTATGTTCTGAAATATAAACCAGCGCCTGCTCAGAAATCAGCTCAAATAACTCAATAATCTCATCATTCTTCATTCGAATACAGCCATGTGACATCGGAATGCCCATCGGTTCTGTATCAGGCGTGCCATGAATATAGATATATCGTTTAAATGTATCGCAACCATTTCCATGATTGAATCCATCTTCTAAACCATCCAACCATAAAATTCGTGACAAAATCCAATCTCTTTGTGGAAATTGTTGTGCGAGTTGTTGGTTATACACTTCCCCTGTCGGCTGACGTGCAATAAAGACCGTATTTTTCTTTAGGTCTGCACCAATCTTTTGTGCGACTTGATGCCAACCTCTTGGCGTCTTACCGCTATTCTCTTGCTCACCAATACCATTCTTGCCAGAAGAGATCACATAAAATTTATTGTGCTTTGGCAAATGTAGAATTTGTTGTGCTAAATCTATGACGATGTCTGCCTGATCAAGGGTATAAGTCATTTTTATCTCAACAGATGATAGAACACAGATATTTCAACATACACCCAAAGCTTTTTCTTGTATTTTTCGGTAGTTTTGATTGTTGATTGATTTTAAATATAAAAAACAAAACAGCATAGTAAGATCAAACATGCTGTTTTAGATCAGCAAAAGTAGTGTTTTAATCAATTCTCAGCGCTAAGGATTGCTTTTCTTAACAACGTAACTCACGGCATATGGGTCATATTTGGTGCGAGGTCTTGCCATTAAGGAAAAGCTTTAAGTTTGTTTATCCTCGTCACTCGCGGCATAGCTGCTCGTCTTGCGCTCGGACAAAGCGTTGCTTTGTTTATCCTCGCTCAGGCTCGGGTCTTAACCACAACCACACAGCAACAATAAACATAGTGAGATCTGTAAAAATTTTGACAAGGAATGGTGCGTTGGTAAACGGCATTAAAATACCACTCATTAGCATCATGATACTTGCAATCCATTTTGCTTTACGCGGTACTGTCCCATGTTCACGCCAATCGCGTAAGGTGGGTCCGTATTTAGGATGATTTAAGAGCCAAGCATCCATTTCAGGCCATCCTTTCGATGCAGCCCATGCTGCAAGGATTAAAAACACAGTGGTTGGCATGCCTGGTAAAATTGCTCCAATGATTCCTAAAATAATAAAAATCACAACTAAACTACGCCAGAACAATGTTTTCATTGAGTAATTAACCAACACATGTTTACAACCATGGTAGTATAAATTGTTTTTATTGCTCTTTCTTAAACTTAACTTATTATTTCCATGATTGAGTAACAGCATGTCGAGCCTAATGAGTACGACCCTTTTTTTTGAACCTTGGTTGCAGTTTAAGAATCCTATAGTACGTCACTTGGCTTTTTGCATCGCGAGTCCAAATATTCTAGCTCGAATCCCGCCAGATTTAGAGATAAAGCATACTTTTGAGCTCCATTCGGATCAAAGCTGGCAAACTCATTATCAACGCTATGAAGAACGCTTAAAACAACTTGATCAACATCCACAAGCCCTCATTGATTTTCTTGCTCAACTCAAAAGTACTCGCCTTGGGCTACGATTCGAGAACTTACTTTGGTTTTGGTTATTAGATGATAAGTATCATCCCTATCAACTTTTAGGCCATAGCATTCAAAAAATTGTAGGATCGGTTACGCTAGGTGAACTAGATTTCGTCATTTTAAATAAAGACACGCAAGAAATTGAACACTGGGAAGTTGCGCTAAAGTATTACCTAGGTGAAAGTAACTTAGACTTAGCGCAATGGTATGGGCTAAATCGAGAAGACACATTACAAAGAAAATTGAAGCATTTCACTCAACGTCAATTTCAGTTTGCGGATGCAAATCATCATCAGATTCAACGAAGATTTGCGATTATGAAAGGGCAATTATATTTACCGACTGATTTGAATCAGTTTGCACTCCCCAACTGGGTCAACTCATCCCGACGTTTGGGATTATGGGGAACTAATATTCCCACAACAGATTACTATCGATTACAACGTCATGAATGGTTATGTCCTAATCAGCAACCATCCTCAAAAAATGCAACATGGTGGACAAATGGTCTTTATTATCATGAAACACCTAGCCCCTCATTTTATATGTTTCGCCAACCGTCTTTATTATTCATTAGATCTTCTTCATCAGATTATTTTTTATAAAGTAACATTTTATAACACTTCTACTATCAAATCATTATGTTTATTTTCTGCTTTTTTTCTTAGCCTCTAAGAACATCATAATTACATTTAAACGGAGAAGATGATGAAAAAAATCTTAGTTGCTTCAATCATGACTGCTTTTGTTTTAACTGGTTGTAATACATTTAAGGGTTTTGGGCAGGATGTATCTAAAGCGGGTGACAAAGTTACTCAAACTGCTGAAAAAACTCAGGATAAAATGTAATTTTAGTGAACACCCTTCGCAAAACCTTATCTAAACATAGATAAGGTTTATTTTTGCATACCTTTCTCTATCATATTCCCCTATTATATCGGTTCAGATTTCACCAGATTTAACCACATCTCGCATGAACCATTCCGACACTCTTGAACTTAGTTTACAACTCCTACGCCAACCTTCTGTCACCCCTGTTGACCATGATTGTCAAAATATTATGGCCGAGCGTTTAGCAAAAATTGGCTTTAATATCGAAAACATGCGTTTTGAAGATGTTGATAACTTATGGGCACGCAGAGGCACTACAGCACCTGTTTTTTGTTTTGCAGGTCATACAGATGTCGTTCCTACAGGCCATTTAGATGCTTGGAATTCAGATCCATTTTTACCAAGTATTCGCGACGGTAAATTATATGGTCGTGGTTCAGCAGATATGAAAACAGCACTGGCTGCAATGGTGGTTGCATCTGAACGTTTTGTGACGAAGCATCCGAACCATAAAGGTTCTATTGCATTTTTGATTACATCTGATGAAGAAGGTCCTTCAATCAACGGGACAGTGAAGGTCATTGAAACTTTAGAAGCACGTAACGAAAAAATGAACTGGTGCTTGGTAGGCGAGCCATCGAGCACACATCAATTAGGCGATATCGTCAAAAATGGTCGTCGTGGCTCTTTGAATGCGATTTTGACTGTTCATGGCAAACAAGGACATGTGGCCTATCCTCATTTAGCAGAAAATCCTATTCATTTAGCATCTAAGGCTTTAACTGAACTGTGCGATACTGTTTGGGATAATGGCAATGAATATTTCCCTGCGACCTCTTTCCAAATTTCAAATATACAAGCTGGAACAGGTGCAACCAACGTAATCCCAGGCACACTAAAAGTTACTTTTAATTTTCGCTACTCAACTGAAGTGACAGCTGAAATTCTCAAACAACGCGTACTTGAGACTTTGGATAAATATAATTTAACTTACGATATTCAGTGGACACTATCAGGTTTACCTTTCCTCACCCCTGTTGGTGAATTAGTGAATGCTGCAAAAACAGCGATCAAAAATGTGACTGGTGTTGAAACTGTTCTATCGACAAGTGGAGGAACTTCAGATGGCCGCTTTATTGCACCTACAGGCGCTCAAGTTCTAGAATTAGGCGTATTAAATGCAACAATTCACCAAATCAATGAACATGTAAATGTCAATGATTTAGAGCCACTTGCTGAGATTTATGAGCAAATTTTAGTTGAATTACTTGCTTAACATACAAGTTTAGGCAATAAAAAAGGAACTCTTTTGAGTTCCTTTTTTATTTATAACCCTAGTTGGGTTTGAATATTTTGTAGATGAGGGACATAAAACTGTTTTTCCCCAATCTTGACATATTTAAATACGTTATTGTCATCAATGTCTTTTTCTTCATCTACAATTTCAGAAATACGTAAACGAATGGATTCAGGCATTTCATTACAAACCAAAGCAAATCGTTCTGAAACGTCATCACCTTCAACCACCAACGCTACCCCATTTTTATTTGCTGGATCATTTACAGCATAAATAGGAAGTTTGAGATCATGCCATTCAACATGATCAATATTGGTTTGTGTATCCATCGCTGATAACACGATATTCTGCGGTAGCAGCATTGGAACTTTTTCATGACATTTAATAATATAAGCGTCAATGAACCCTGTTGATACCGTAATTAAATGTTGTAACTCTTGTTGGTCAATTTGCCCCAAACCTGAGTTTGCGCTTTTTTTTACCATTAATTTTTACCTCATGAGCGCACTGTTAGTAAACTTTCAATATTTTCCAAGAGTGTTTCTTCTTGGAATGGTTTACCCATATATTGATTTACACCAAGTGATAAAGCACGTTCACGATGCTTTTCACCCGTACGTGATGTAATCATGATAATTGGTAAATCGCGATGTAATTCATGATGTCGAACAAGGTTTGTAACTTCGAAACCATCCATACGCGGCATTTCAATATCAAGTAACATCAAGTCTGGCTTAATGGTTTCAAGCTGCTCAATCGCATCCACACCATCTTTCGCAGTCACAACATCATAACCTTGACGCTCTAATAGGCGCGAAGTTACCTTACGTACAGTTACCGAGTCATCGACGATCATAATCAAGCGACGTTCATCATAGCGCTGTTTTGTATAAGTTTCATCAGCCTGTTTACTACGTGCTGTAGACTGTGCTTGTCGAGCAATATTTTGACCATCTAAGATCAAACATACCTGACCATCACCCATAATCGTCGCACCAGCAATCACCCCGATGCTTGAGAACTGTTGTCCAATAGGTTTTACAACAATTTGTCCACGAGAACCAATTAACTGATCAACAAGTAATGCTGTTGTTTGCCCCTGCGCACCTTTAACCAACAATACAGGCAATGAATGAACAACGCCATTTAAACGAGGAATCGGCTGCCCAGCAACAAACTCAGATAAATAACGTAAACGATAACTTTCTTGATCGATCTTGAAATAATCGTCTTTACTTTCAAAGTATTGTTCTAATGCCGCAGGTGAAATACGAACAATACGGTCAATTTGTGCAAGTGGGAAGGCAAACTGTTGATCGCCTGCTTTTACCATCAAGGCATCACTTACAGCTACTGTGGTCGGTACTCGAATGGTAAATGTTGTTCCTTTACCTAAAACAGAGTTAACGCTCACATGACCGCCAAGCGCTTTAATATCGCTCTGAACAACATCTAGACCAACACCACGCCCAGAAATTTGTGTAACTTGTGCAGCCGTACTAAAACCTGGATGGAAGATAAATTGCAGAATTTCTTCATGGTCAAGTTTCTGCTCTTTAGTCATTAAACCTGTTTGAATCGCTTTATCTTTAATGCGATTCACATCGATACCTTTACCATCGTCACTAAATGTCACAACAATATCAGTACCCTGACGACCAATATCTAAAGCGATATGTCCAGTTTCTGGTTTCTTCGCTTGTAAACGTTGCTCTCTGTCTTCAATACCGTGGTCAATCGCGTTACGCAACATATGTTCAAATGGCGCAACCAATTTTTCCAAAATACTACGGTCTAATTCACCCTCAGTATTGTTAACAATTAATTCTGTTGGTCGGTTTAAAGTTGATGCTGTTTGACGAACAATACGTTGTAAACGTGGTAATAATCGAGAGAAAGGTACCAATCGGGTACGCATCAAACTTTCTTGAATTTCTGCTTGAATACGAGATTGTTGTAATAACAAACCTTCCGTATCACGAATCTTCTCAGAAAGTGTGGTCTTAAAGTCAACCAAGTCCGATGCGGATTCTGCAAGAGATTTTGACAACTGATTTAAAGATGAATATTGGTCCATCTCTAATGGGTCAAAATCTGCATAGCGAGAGTTCTCACCACCATGACGTGCGATAATTTGACTTTCTAACTCACCTTCCATTCGGCGTAACTGATCTGCCAAACGTTTGATCGCAAGCTCCATCTCCGTTAATGTACCGCCCAATTGACCAAGGTCCATTTCGATACGCGAACGGTTAATCGCATTCTCACCTGACAAGTCAATCATTTTCTCAATGACGTCAGCGGAGACACGAATCATCTCATTATTTTGTTCAATACGTTCGGTCGTTTCCCACTCACCTAACATTGATGGAGGTTCTGTACCATCACCTTGAACAAACTCCATTGTATATTCTGGAGTGAAAATATCTTTAGCTGAGAGCTTTTGTGGAAGTTGTGCTGAAACATCAACAAACTCCATATTCTCTAAACTTTGCTTTAAGCCGTCAAAGTTTGCATACTGACGTTTGAAAATCGCATCACTCAACCAAGCCAGTGCTGTATTGAGAAGATTATCGTAAACATTTGAATTGAAATGATGTACACCAAACTGTTCAAATGCATTCTCGAGATGATAAGCAACAATCGCAATTGCATCTAACTCAGCCATACGTGCACCACCTTTTAAACTGTGGGCATTACGTTGTAACTGTAAGAGCAAACTACGATTACCACGTTGATCAAACCATTGTCTTAATAGACCTTTGGCTTGTTCAAGTAGTTCTTCTGCTTCTTCTAAGAATGTTTGCTCAACAAGAGAACGAACATCATCATCAAGGGCAACTTCACGAACACTTTCAGCATTTGAAGTATCTTCTAGAACTTCTTGAGCTTCGACCAATGAGAATTCATCAATTGATAAGTCCGTGAGATCATCCGTTTCGATCACAGCGGCAACATGATTTTCGGCTACAGGTTCAAAAGTAACAGGTGATGACGAAGTAAAATCAATAGATTGATCTGCTTGCTGAAGCAACTGAAGTACGTGTGTAGCTGGATAATCGACTTGTTTATCACGAATAGTTTGAATTCGATCTGCAATATCATCTTGTACTGCACGAATGACTGCGATTAATTGTGGGTTCGGTTGTAACTGCTGATTGATTAATTTCTCATAAATTGTTTCCAATTCATGTGCAATTAAACCAATATGACCTGCTTGAATCATATTTGAACCACCTTTTAAGGTGTGCAAATATCTCATCAAGTTTTTCAATGCACCTACATTTTGTTGATCGGCTGTCCATGTATTTAGATCAGCATCAATACCAACCAATAACTCATCAGCTTCTTCAAGGAAGATATCTAACAAGTCTGGATCAAAGTCACGATTTGAATCACTTGATTGCAAGCTTTGTTTATCTAAAGCGAATTGTGCAGCTAAATCACCCACATCAACAGCATGATGTGTTTCAGTTCTTAGAGTATTTACAAAAACAGTCGAATCAACCGTGTTTTCCACTGTGGCTGTATTCAAACTATCCAATTCTTCAACGTCATCAACAGGAATAACCATTGATGCAGCACTTGCTGAATCTTGGTTTGCTAATACATTCAACGCATGTGTAGCTGGATAATCGACTTGTTTATCACGAATAGTTTGAATTCGATCTGCAATATCATCTTGTACTGCACGAATGATTGCGATTAATTGTGGGTTCGGTTGTAACTGCTGATTGATTAATTTCTCATAAATTGTTTCCAATTCATGTGCAATTAAACCAATATGACCTGCTTGAATCATATTTGAACTACCTTTTAAGGTGTGCAAATATCTCATCAAGTTTTTCAATGCACCTACATTTTGTTGATCAGCTGTCCATGTATTTAGATCAGCATCAATACCAACCAATAACTCATCAGCTTCTTCAAGGAAGATATCTAACAAGTCTGGATCAAAGTCACGATTTGAATCACTTGATTGCAAGCTTTGTTTATCTAAAGCGAATTGTGCAGCTAAATCACTCACATCAACTTTATTACTAGACGGCTCAAATTCAGCAATCGGTGCTTCAACTAAACCTGCTTTTTGCTCAGTTACAGGCGCTTCCAAGAACTCAATATTTTGCTGTGTAAATGAACTTAATTCATTTAATATAAGTTCATGTGCCTTTGTCAAAGTCACACGCTGCCCTGCAGCCAAGGTATCAAACAATTGAATGAACTGTTGATGTACCTGATAATACAGCTCAAAAGCATAATCAAGATTCAATAAATTTGGCTTAAATAACAGATCTTGATAACTAGAACGTAACAAACTTGTATATTGATACATACCAATCGTCGCATGATGATGGGTATGTTCTAATAAAGTTTCAGTTTGCTGACTTAACAGTTGAATATATTGAGGAAATTCAGTACGTGCACGCTTCTCAAAATCAAACTCAACGTCAAGAAGATCATTGATATTCAATTCTAGTAATTGTGAAACTAAACCTTGTGGACGTAAAGATTCGCCTTGTTTTTCTTCTAATTGGAAATCGTAACTATCCCATGCAACATTGAAAGTATTATAAATTTCTTCAAATTTCTGTTGCGAACCTTGGTGTTTCAACGTGTGCAAATAGTCACGAACAAACTGTGCATAGTGTGTCAAAAGTGCCGTTTCATCAGAACTTGAATCAAGCTCTTCTTGCAATAATGTTTTGAATAAATTTTCAACTTTCGAACTTGCTTCAAACACATGCTCAACATGCGCCATAGCAGAACTGCCACGTAGAGTATGAAGCGCTCGAATTAGCGTATTATAATTATCATTTGTCGGACGATCATTTAGTAAAAATTGATCGATCGTAGTCAAATGATCTTCTGCTTCTTCCAAGAAAATCGATAATGTCTCTTTGATTAACGCTTCATCATCTAGTGGATGACCTATAAATACAGATTCTGAATCTGTGACATCAACAGTCTTCTCTTCTACGACAGTATCCACATTTACGGATATCAATTCGAGACTAGTTTCAGCGTTATCATTCAGCATATTCGATAATTGTAATAACTCAGCTAGCGCTGGTTCTATACTAAGTTGCTGCTGTAGTTGCTGACCTAATAAAACCAAAGGTTTTAAATCTATCTGATGTTTTTGAACCAATTTAAAATCATGTACAAGTTTAAAGCGGTAGATATTAAAAACCGCTTTTACATAATGTTGAATATCTGAATTCAACAACACTGTCCCTGCAAGTACTCGATTTAAAGTATCTTCAACCGTCCACGCCAATTCACCTGAAGATTTGGCGCCAACCATCCTTCCAGAACCTTTTAAGGTATGGAAATGTCGGCGAATATCTGTAAGCACATCTTGTTGATTTGGCTGTTCAATCCATTGACCGATTAATGGCTCTAATTCAACAAAGATTTCATCTAATTCTTCAATAAAAATTTCAAGAATTTCTGCATCTTGCTCAAGATAACTATCTTCAGGAAGCGTCATCGTTTCAACTAACGTTTTTAATATTTCTTTCATAGCGGCTTCTTTCGTTTTTATCCACTAATTGTGGCTAAAAATTACGTGTATCTATCACACAAGATGTAGCTCCATGTTAGTCATCATCTTGTAGAGATATTCTACATCTCTTCAAAAAGGGAAAGGACAGATATGCTCTGCCTCCCCTTTGCTGCTTATTCAGGTAGCTTAAAGTCAGTTACAGATTCACGTAATGATTCAGCCATATTTGCCAATTCAGAAACCGAACGAGCTGTATCAAACGTTGCTGTCGTCGTTTGTGACGTAATTTCTTGTACAACATTCATCGTTGTTGCAATGTGACTTGCTGATGCAGACTGAAGTTTTGCTGCATCAGAAATGCTCGCAATTAATTTAGCCAAATCACCAGATACCGTTTGAATCTCATCAAGTGCAATACCCGCATCTTTTGCCAAGTTCGCACCACGAACAACTTCTGACGTCGTTTGTTCCATTGAAATAACAGCTTCGTTCGTATCTGTTTGAATGGTTTTTACTAAGCTTTCAATCTGTTTCGTTGCTGATGCAGAACGTTCTGCAAGACGTTGTACTTCGTCGGCTACGACTGCGAAACCACGACCTGCTTCACCAGCCATAGATGCTTGAATCGCTGCATTTAATGCCAAGATGTTGGTTTGGTCGGCAATATCGTTAATTAGGGATACGATGTTACCAATCTCTTGAGATGATTCACCCAAACGTTTAATACGCTTTGAAGTTTCTTGAATTTGTTCACGAATGTGATCCATACCTTCGATCGAGCGGTTTACAACTTCTGCCCCATTCGATGCAATTTGTACAGATCGTTGTGCTACTTCAGCAGACTCGGATGCATTCGAAGATACTTGGTCAATCGACAATGCCATTTCGTTCATCGCTGCTGATGCACCTGCAATTTCTTGCGCCTGATGTTCAGAAGCTTCTGCTAATTGGTTGGTAATATCTTGAGTATCTTGAGTATAACGAGCAACTTCTTGAGATGTTTCAGTGATTCGAGATACAAGGTCACGTAATTGATCGATTGCAAAGTTAATCGAGTCGGCAATCGCACCAGTAAAATCTTCTGATACTGTTGCATATGAACGTAAATCACCATCTGCTAAGTCGGCAATTTCATCTAGTAAACGTAAAATTGCATTTTGGTTACGGTCATATTCATCTTGTAGACGAGTTACACGCTCTTTATCTGTATTACTACGTAGAGTAAGTAATTGTAGTGCAGAGAAAATCAATAGACCTAACGCACCAATTAATACAACACCTGCAATAACGTTACCCCAACCACCCTCTGCTTTGTTAGATAAATTGTTTAATGACGTTAATAAGGCATCAGATTGAGAAAAGATTTGCGAAGATGCTTGGCGTACGCGAACAATTTGGTTTGCGTTTTGTAATACTGTTGCTGCAGCTGATTTCAATACTGCATCATAATCAGATTTAATACTATCTAAAGACTCACGTAAATCAGGAGATGCAATACGATCTACGCCAAGTTCTGTACTACCATTTAATTGTGCATTTAAATAAACACCAAAGGTATCAATATCCGCACCAAAGTCATTCGCAGACACATTTGAATTATCGGTACCGACTAAAACAGAGTTAATCGAACGTAAAATACGTTCAGCAATAAACACTTGGTTTTTCGTGATAATTACCTGACTACTTGGCATATTTTCACGAACCATCTGATCAACCATCAAGTTATATTCAGCCTGAATTTCAGGAATCGTTTCACTGATCGAGATATTTGTATCGTATAATTGATTGATGACTTTTTGTTGTGAAGCAATTAACTCAATGTTCTTAGAAACACTCGTCCAAAGTGCATTTGCTTTTTTATACTCTTCTGAACCAGTACCATATACACTTTCAACCGTCTCTAAATTCTCAGCAAAACGCTTTTTAGATTCAACTAAACTTTTCATTGCTTCAGGTGTACCAGATGCCGTCGCCTCAGTTGCCTGACGAGAAATCATCTGAGATAACAAGCGTAACTCACCCAAACTACGAGTTAACTGGTTATGACGAGGCACACTCACGAATAAATAAATTAAGAGGATAACTGCAAGAGCTAAAGCACCAATCGCACGGTATAGAATTGGTTTCGACTTTTCAGTTTCACCAAATAAGCGAGAAAACTGATCAATTTGCGTTCGAGCATTCTCTAAAAATGCACCACCACTCTTAAGACCAGTACTATCACCACTACTACCATTTTTCTTTTTAAGTTTAAAGCCCATGTCAGCTTCTCCCCTGAATACGCGTTTATTTTCCGTAGCGTATCAAATTAGTTTATAAATTTTATTGATGCATTCATATATTGAGGATTTTGCAACAACCGACTCAGTAAAAACACATGCCATTGCTGATTATGTTGATGGAAGTATCCCTGACAATAATCTTTCAATTTATCATCTAGATCAGCACTTTGTGAAAAGAAACTCTTTTTATTAAAGTGCTGAATCCCAAGAACTTGGTCGACAACCAAACCCACATAATGGTCTTGATGGCTAATGCATATTACTTTTTGTGTTGGTGAAAACTGACTCCGTTGTCCTGAAATAAAATGTGTTAAATCAGAAACTGAAAGCAATCGACCACGAATATTTGCCAAACCACGTACCCATGCCTGAGTATTAGGAACAGGGGTATATTTTGGAGGATAAATCACCTCCGAAATCTCCCCTAATGGTGCAACGAAATATTGCCCTAACATCTCAAATGCGATACCAGACCAACGGCTGACTTCATTTTGAGTTGAAGCATATTGTTTGTTGCCTCGCTTGGATAAGCGAAGCAATTCGATAAATCCATTTGCTGCCATACCCTATCCCGTATTGAGTAATGAAAAGGCTCGTACGAATTAACTTAATAATTGTTTAATCACATCAATGAGCTGTTGCTCATCAATCGGCTTGGTCAAATAATCACAAGCACCTTGACGCTTACCCCAAACACGATCTGTTGCCTGATCTTTGGTACTTACGATCACAACAGGAATATGCTGCGTGTCTTTACCTTTGCTAATTTGGCGTGTCGCTTGGAAACCATTCATTCCTGGCATTACCACATCCATTAATACGAGATCTGGTAGTTCTGCTTGCGCCATTGTGACACCGTCAGCGCCATTGGTTGCTTCTAAAACTTCATAACCGTGTTTAGTCAAAATTTCTCTAAAGCGAAATGTTTCAGTAGGTGAATCATCTACAATAAGTATACGAGCCATTTTTTCCTCAATTTAAATTTTATGCGCTAACGTGATTACGAATCGCATTTAACAGCTCATCTTTACTAAATGGCTTAGTTAAATATTCATCCGAACCCACAACACGCCCTTTAGCCTGATCAAACAAACCGTCTTTGCTTGACAACATAATCACTGGGATATTTTGGTAATTTAAAGAATTTTTAATCAGTGCACAGGTTTGATAACCATCTAAACGAGGCATCATAATATCGACGAACACGATATCAGGATTTGCTTCTGCAATTTTTGATAATGCTTCAAAACCATCAACAGCGGTGATCACCTCACAACCTTCTCGTTGTAAAAGCGTTTCAGCTGTACGACGAATCGTTTTTGAATCATCAATCACCATTACTTTCAAATTTTGAAATTTATCTTCCATTTAATTGTCCTGCCCCATTCACTCAATACAAATTATGGTTGGTTTAATTTGTTTTATACACATCAGTTGATATTTTTAACATATCTTTACTTGCATTATCAATGAAGTTTTTTGAACCAACCTATCAGTTTTCAACAACAATAACAAATTTCTCACACTTTTCGTCAAATTCCTAAATTTTTTGTATACTCACTATTTTTAATTATCTAAATAGCTACTAATATACAACTGATTATTATTTAAAAATAAGTGATTTAGTTAACTTTTTCCGGGGAATGTAATGACTGGTTCGTTAAAGTGCGGTTTCGGCATTAGCCACTTTACAACGATTGCTCGTAATTACATTTGCGCGTTTTTTTTATTGATTTTTTGCAGTTCAAGTTTTGCAGCCACAGAGCAACCCAGAGCTGTATGGTATCGTTATTATGATAAAAATGGTGTTGCTAATGTGAGTACATCAGTTACGCCCGAACATATTCGTTATGGTTATGAAGCACTTGATCGTAATATGCAAGTGATCAAACGCAACCGTGCTTATAACGCAACCGTAGATGTACAACAATCTTCTCGTCGCGAATCTATTGCACGTCAACGCGAACAAGATATGAGATTAAAGCGTGCTTATGGAAATACAAAAATAGCGGCAACAAAAAGAGATCAAATTTTGGCTAGTTTAAAAAAGCAACTTAATTATCAACAACAACAATTACAACAGCTTCAACAAGACAAAATTGGATTTAAGCGACAAGAGATGGAATATCATCGTAAGGGAGAAACGCCCCCCGCTCAACTCAAAAATAATTTAGACAATAATGCCAAGAATATTGAAAATGTAAAAAGAACAGTAGAAAGTTTACGTAATGCATATCATAAAACTGAAACAGATTATGCTGATATTATTAACCGTTTAAAAAATATTGAACAAGAAACACAATAGACTTAGAATTTTTCTTGCATGGTCTCTCAAAAATATTAATCCTAACTTTTCATAGTTTTAATTCATTCAGCTTGCTTTAGATTACACGAAATTCAATGATTCATGTCATAATGCCAATTGCTTAAAACCGAGTAGATAATTTTGCTCGTTTGAGTATTTCTAAATAACACTTAACTTTAGGACAGTTTCCATGCGCGCAAGCCGCTTTTTATTTGCAACGTTAAGAGAAACCCCAAATGATGCTGAAGTCATTTCGCACCAGCTCATGTTACGTGCGGGGATGATTCGTAAATTAGCTTCTGGTTTATACTCTTGGTTGCCCATGGGAACACGTGTTTTAAAGAAAGTAGATGCGATTGTTCGCGAAGAAATGAACCGTTCAGGCGCATTAGAAGTATTTATGCCTGTCACTCAACCTGCTGCGCTTTGGGAAGAATCTGGTCGTTTTGAACAATACGGTCCAGAATTACTTCGTTTCAAAGATCGTCATGATAATCCATTCGTGCTTGGTCCTACTCATGAAGAGGTCATTACAGATTTGGCACGTAATGAGCTGAAAAGTTATAAGCAATTACCAGTAAATTTCTATCAAATCCAGACTAAATTCCGTGATGAAATTCGTCCACGTTTCGGTGTGATGCGATCTCGTGAATTTATCATGAAAGATGCTTACTCGTTCCATGCAAATCAAGCATCACTACAAGAAACTTATGATGTCATGTATGACACCTATAGCCGTATTTTTACACGTCTAGGTCTCGATTTCCGCCCTGTACAAGCAGACACAGGTTCAATCGGTGGCTCTGCATCACATGAATTCCATGTACTTGCTGCAAGTGGCGAAGATGATATCGCATTTTCTACTGAATCTGATTACGCCGCTAACGTTGAAATGGCAGAAGCATTGTTAGTCGGTGAGCGTGCTACGCCAGCTCAAACAATGACCTTAGTCGATACACCAAATCAGAAAACAATTGCTGATGTTTGCCAATTTTTAAACAGTGATGCAAAACAATCTGTAAAAGCTTTACTTGTACAAGGTCAAACAGATGAAAATGGCAATACACCCGTTGTTGCTCTATTTTTACGTGGCGACCACGAATTGAATGATATTAAAGCTGAAAAGCACCCTTTAATTGCTGCACCTTTGGCATTTGCAACTGAAGCACAATTAGAACAACATGGTTTAACAGCAGGTTTCTGCGGTCCACAAGGTTTAGTTGAAAAAGGCTTAACTGTGATTGTGGATCGTGCTGCATCCGTATTATCTGACTTTGTTGCGGGTGCAAATGAAGTCGATAAACATGCGACAGGTGTGAACTGGGAGCGTGATGCAAAATTTACCGAAGTTTATGATTTGCGTAATGTTGTTGAAGGCGACCCTTCTCCAGATGGTAAAGGCACACTTCAAATCAAACGTGGTATTGAAGTCGGTCATATCTTCCAACTCGGTACAAAATACTCGGAAGCTTTAGGGTGTAAAGTACTCGGTGAAGATGGTAAACCATTTACTGTTACAATGGGATGCTATGGAATTGGTGTAACACGTGTGGTTGCAGCAGCAATTGAACAAAATTTTGATGACAAAGGAATTATTTGGCCTCAAGCGATTGCTCCATTCGACATTGCGATTGTGCCAATGAATGCGCATAAATCACCTCGTACCCTTGAAGCAGCTGAAGCGCTTTATGCTGAATTGCAAGCTCAAGGCTATGATGTATTGCTTGATGATCGTAATGAACGCCCTGGTGTGAAATTCTCTGATCTTGAATTAATGGGTATTCCTCATCGTATTGTTATTGGTGAGAAAGGTCTTGATACAGGAACTTTTGAGTACAAAGGTCGTCGCGATCTTGAAGCAAGCAATTTAGGTAAAGAAGAACTCTTAGCTAAACTTATAGGCTAATCTTCATCCTAGCAATAAAAAAGCCGTTTAATAATAAACGGCTTTTTTATTGAAAACTGTTGTTTTGATTGTCATAGCTTTATTTATAGATTATTTTTTATACTAATAAAAAATGATTTATTGTTCACTTTTGGTAAGTTTTTGAATAGCAAAGGGGGCACTGACATGCCCCCTTAAATGATTTGGATTAAATCTTTTTTACAAATTCAGATTTCAATTTCATTGCACCAATCCCATCGATTTTACAATCAATATTATGTCCATCATTCGCATCGATTAATAAACGAATACTTTTCACTTTCGTCCCGACTTTAACTACAGATGATGAACCTTTGATTTTTAAATCCTTTATGACAGTGACGCTATCACCATCAACTAAAATATTACCGTTGGCATCTTTAATAATCTCTTGTTGTTCTGAAGCGGATGCCTCCCCTTCTTTCCATTCATGTGAACATTCAGGGCAAATCAATAAGTCGCCATCTTGGTAAGTATATTCTGATTGGCATTTTGGGCAGTGTGGAAAAGACATAAAAACATCTCAAAAGCACTATTATGATCGATAGACGCATTTTTTCAAAATTTAAGCTTGAATCGCTTGTCCAATTAAATAATTTTTAAGTACTAGCATGATTAAGCTTAAGATCTTTAGCTGCGTAAATGAGCGTTACTTGCTGTTGCTGTGCCATGTCTTTAAGCTGATTTACATAAGGGTTTTCTTTAAGCTCTTCATAATATCCTTCCTGAAAACTCAGCCAATGTTCAACCTTATGACAAAACGCTTTTCTCAATTCAGTTGAGGGTGCAATATCTTTAAGCCATAAATCTAAATGTGCCTGCTATTTCGATATTCCCCTTGGCCATAACCGATCTACGAATACACGCTGTCCATCAGTCGGCTCAACAGGATCAATAAATACGTTTAATCTCAATTCTCACATCAGCCTACCCCACATCTCACAATTTTTTCAGCTTTCCATTGAAATATTAACAACTTGCCCTTTTGAATCAAAACTAACGCAGATAACGTAATTTGTGATCTCATCTGGTAAGGTGAAATCTAAAATTTCATAACTTTCCAGATCCCCCTCATCCCAACGTGAATCTAATACCAGTAACTCTAAAATTTGTAATAAATTAGGTTTTGATGTGTCAAAATATTTTTCCCAATATTCAGGTTCAACTTCTTCAAGATGATGTTGAATAAATAACTCCACACTATCTTCTGCTTGTTGATTTTCTAAAGCTTCGCGCATGGCAACACGAGCCAATTGTTCTCTGTGTTCAAGAATTTGTTCAGACATAATATTCCCCAATATGATTAAATATTAAAAATTTAGCTAGTTTGAATTAAGCTAAGGAGTTGTTATTCATTTGGAATTTCAGCTTGAATCAGCAATCCCAATAAATACAGAGATTCCTGCCAACCTAAATAACACGCTTCAACAGGAATAACATCAGGTATTCCCTCTTGAGTAATATGCATTTCGGTTCCTACTGCCACTGATCTTAATTTTATTGTGACCTGAATTTCACCTAGTAAATTAGGATCATCAAACTTATCGGTATAGCGTAATAATTCATTCGGGATAATTTCAATATACGTTCCTCCAAATGAATGAATTTGTCCAGTTGAAAAGTTAGTAAATGACATTTTGTATGTTCCACCCTCTTGTGGGTCTAAGTGATAGATTTTGGCAGTAAAACCATGAGGTGGCATCCACTTTACCAAGGCATCTGGATCGAGAAAGGCTTTAAAAACACGAACTGGTGGTGCATTAAATACACGATGTAGTTGTACTGTTCCACTCATTATTATTCTCAGACTAAGTTATTTTTAATTCGTGCCTCTATCATACCGATTTAGTCATGAAATACTATTCCTTCAATCGCTCAATTGAACCCGAATATCTAGAATCTAAAGCTGCTTTTTTGTAAAAAATGGCGCAAAATAGTACTCCATATTTAGTGATAAGAACGCAGCTTTGGGATTAATCTATGAGTCAGCTTGCTTTTACTGCTTTTAGCTTGAATGGTGTAGATGCGCAAAAATTTCTACAGGGTCAAGTGACTGTTCATGTAGAACGTCTCCCTGAAAATGAAAATCGCTATACCGCTATTTGTGACTTAAAAGGACGTATTCATTTTGGGCTATGGATTAAAAGATTAAACCCAGAAAGTTTTGAACTTGTAACCACCCAAGATCAAGCCGAAGAGTTTTCCAAACATATTAAAAAGTTTGGTGCTTTTTCAAAAATGAAATTAGAAGAAATAGGATCTGTTTTTCCTTTATTAAATGGCATTCAAACTGAGTTTTCTTCTGTGGAGACAGACATCGATGCTTGGCAAATTCAAGCGATTCAGTCAGGTCAAGCATGGATTAGTCAAAGTACAGAACATTTGTTTCAACCACAAGAACTACGTTTGCATCAGCGTGATGGTGTACATTTTGATAAAGGTTGTTATTTAGGTCAGGAAATTGTGGCACGTCTATGGTTTAAAGCAAAACCAAAACATTGGTTACATTTAATCCAAGGCAAAGATACTGTTCCTTCTCCTGCTAGCCAGCTAAGTAAAGATGTTGAGGTTGTGAATAGTGCTGCATTTGAAGACGGCTATATCGCGCTTGTAATTGCAAAACCAGTTGCTTTAGAAGAACTTGGTGCAAAGGTTTTGGATTTACCAGAAGTATTAAATGGTGATGTAGCACGACCACAATAATCATTTTAAACAAAAGCCCTTTTACTAGGGCTTTTTAATTATAAATAAGATCCTCTAATTAAAATTAAGCATATACTCTTATTTAAAACAAATACTTTTTTATTTTATTCAATTTATCGGAATTAGCTGTACTCAAGTCTACATTACTTTTTATGATTACGATGGCTACCGCTTTATTTAATATGCAATCTAGTTTTGCTAACACAGAAAAAATTAATCAAAGAATCCAAAGCCTTCCTAATGAATTAAAACCAGAATTTATAGATAAAACACCTATTCCAGATCTTTAGACTCTTTCAAACATCAGAGGCTCTATATGGATAGATGCTTCTGGTCGATATAGAGATGGATCCCGAACTGATTGAATTAATGCAATTGGCAATGCAGCCTTATTTGAAATAAAGTTTAATGATCATTCTTGTCGAGAATCGAAATGAAGGTTATTGTTCACCTATTCTCAACAATATCTCTCTCAAATGAAAATAACCATCAAAACTTGGCTATCAGCCTTATCACTGAGTCTATTAAGCTTACAAATAGTACATGCTGATAGCAAAACCTTAGAACAAAACTTTAAACAAAATTATCCAGATATTCCCGTTACTTCAGTCACCCCATCTCCACTAAGTGGAATTTATGAAGTCTATGTGTCTGGTAAGATTATCTATACAGATGAAAATGCTAAATATCTTTTTTTTGGCAATTTACTCGATGTAAAAAATCAGAAAAACCTAACAGAAGATCGTATTTCTGAACTGAGTAAAATTGATGTAAAACAACTTCCTCTCAAACAAGCCATTAAGCACATCAAAGGTAAAGGCGAACGTACTTTATATGTCTTTACCGATCCCGATTGCCCATATTGTCAAAAACTTGAACAATATATGACCTCTATCGACAATGTAACGGTCTACATTTTTTTATTCCCACTTAAGAAATTGCATCCACAAGCTGAAACTGCAGCAAATAAAATTTGGTGTGCAAAAAACCAATATGAGGCTTGGGAAGATTACATGCTACATCGTAAGTTAGCCCAAAATTCAGGTACATGTGAAACACCTGTACAGAAAAATATTGCTTTAGGACAAAATCTAGAAATTAGTGGGACACCTACAATCTTCCTTGAAAATGGCACTAGAGTCGCGGGTTTACCACAAAATGCTCAACAAATTGAACAACTTCTCTTAGAAGCACAAACTAAAAAATAGTATCTAATTAGGTGGTGGCTTTTCAGTTGACTGGCAAGCCACCACTTACAACATAAGATTCTGATTTATATTAAATAATATAAAAATTAAAATAAATTAATTAAGCAAGATTTATACAAAATCTATATTTACATTTCACACCAAACTTTTATGATGAGGGCATTAAAAACTGCCATGTAATGGATTAAAGCAGATATCTGTGGAAGGAATAAATAAAATGAAAAAGTTGCTGATTGCCAGCTTAATTCTTGCTACAAGTCATTCAACATTTGCGGCTGATAGTAAAGTAACTGCAAAAACAGATGCATTTGCTCAAGCAACTAAACTATACGAAGCAAAAAACTACCCTGCCGCGTTTCAAGAAATGCAGCGTCTCGCAGATACAGGGAATGCCCAAGCAATTTATAACCTAGGTTATATGACTCAAGTTGGTCAAGGCACGGTAAAGGATGAAAAGAAAGCCGTACAGCATTATCAAGATGCTTCAAATAAAGGCTTTGCTCAAGCCAGTTATACATTAGCACAGGCTTATCATAAAGGTGATTTGGGCATCACTAAGAATAATCAAAAATACAAAGAATATTTAGATAAAGCTTCTAAACAAGGCTCTGATGAAGCGATTGTTGAAACTGCAAAAATTTTATTTGAGCAAGGTAAACCTGAATACGATCAGATCGCTGTTCAGAAACTATTACCATTGCTACGGAAAGATTATTATCCAGCAAAACATCTCAAAACAATCTACGATTTGAGTGTTGGTGTTAAAAATAAAAATCCTATTATGCAAGCACAGGCGATTGATAGCCTTAAAGATTTAGCTAAAAAAGGTTATGCACCATCTTTAATGGTTCTCGGTAATATGTTAGCAAATGGAGATATTGTTGACCAAGATTTAGAGCAGGCAAAAAATATTTTTACTCGCTTAGCAGCAGCTAACTATCCAAATGCGAAGGAATCATTGGCTAAAGTTGAAGAAGCAATTGCTGCAAAAAAAGCAGCTTCAGTAAAAACAAAGAACTAAAATCAATTCAGCAGCACTCCCCCCCCTAAAGAGTGCTGCTTTTTATTTAAAATTGTTTGCTTAACTTAATCCAAGCACTCCAATTGCGCCCATCTGTAGGTTCAAAGAAGCGATTATTTCCTTCGTTCACAATCACTGAACCGATATATTGTTTATTAAATAAATTATCTATAGGGGTAAATCCATTTAAACTCCAATCCGTATAGCAAAATATGTATCCTGTATAAGCCGATGCAATTGTTTAAGTTGTCATTAAAAAGTAAACATGTATTCTTTTCAGAATTGGTTTGATACTTTCTGCACTGCTATGATCGCGATAACCATCTGTATCAAAATAGGATGAATTAATCATATAACTTGGTTCATTTTGATTTTTTAAACCGTCTTGTAAAACTAAACCAGCATGATTTTTGTGATGACTACCGCCCGCACAACTCATTTCTATCGAATCTTTACCCTGTCCTTCCTTTGTTTTTACTAAAATCTTACCTCCTGAAGAATTTCCATATAACGAAGAAAATGGACCTGTTAATACTTCAAGATGACTTAAACTCCTTAAATCAATATTTGAGGTTTGCCCTTGTCAATTTGGCATTGTGGCAGGAATAGCATCGCTATATAAAAGAATTCCACGAACTTCAAATGTGGGACGTGCACCAAAACCACACATAGAAAGTTGCAAATCTTGGGCATAATTCTCTCGATTGCGCAGTTGAACACTCGGTATCCCTTTCACAAGCTCAGTTAAATCAACTTCTAAGCTCTGATCGTTTTTAGGCATATCTACCCTAAAAATTGATGCTGGTGTTTCAATATAAGCTGTGTCAGTACGAGTTGCTCCGACCTTAATTGTCCGGAAGTTGTATGGGCCGATCGACTTCTGATTCAGCAGCCCAAGCAAAAGAACCATTCAAACCCATGCTTATTGCAACACAACCATATAAAAAATTTGTTTTTACTAAAGATATGAAAATTCCTTGTTTCACAGAATTTAGGGCAAGCTTTTTAAAGTAAGTATTTCATTATTTTATAATTAGATTAGATCTCTAACCTTAGCTAAAAAACCAAAAATCAATTTTAATGATGATTAGCCAATCAAATTAAATATCGTCATAATTGTAAGTTAAACATTTACCCTCATTGTATTGTTGTTGAAACAACTTGAGCTCACTATGCCCGAACTTCCTGAAGTTGAAACCACAAAAACCAGTTTACTGCCGCTTTTAGAGCAACGTGTACAAGCTGTAAGAGTACACAATCCTAGTTTGCGCTGGCCTATCCCTGATGATATTGAAAAATTAATTGGTCAACGTTTAACTCAACTCAAACGTCGTTCCAAATATATTTTGGCTGAATTTGAACAAGATCAAATGCTTTGGCACTTAGGTATGTCAGGAAGCTTTCGCCTATGTCAATCCAGTGATGAATTAAAAAAGCATGACCATCTTGTGATCGAATTTGAAGATCAGCAACTCCGCTACCATGACCCACGGCGCTTTGGGTGTATTCTATGGTTAGATGAAACCAATCAAAGTAAATTGATTGATACGCTAGGGCCAGAACCATTAACTGAAAATTTTAATCCAACATATTTGCATGAAAAATTAGCTAAAAAAAATGTCGGCATTAAAATTGCTTTAATGGATAACCATATAGTGGTTGGTGTGGGCAATATTTATGCAACTGAAAGTTTATTCAACATTGGGGTTCATCCTGCGCAACCTGCTTCGACGCTGAGCAAAGCACAAGTGGAAAAGTTAGTCATCGAAGTAAAACGCATCTTAAAACAAGCAATTGATTTAGGTGGTTCGACTTTACGTGACTATAGTAATGCCATGGGTGAAAATGGTTACTTTCAGCAGACACTTTTAGCTTATGGTCGCGCAGGTGAAATGTGTGTTAATTGTGAAACTACATTAGAAAACTTAAAGTTAGGTCAACGTGCTAGTGTATTTTGTCCACAATGCCAACCTTTGAAACTAAGCAAAGTATAGACCATTTAAGATGCAATCAAGGAGAACAACCTTATGCAAACCGCAATTGTTCGACATATTCTTGTCAAAGATAAAGACTTAGCCGAACAGCTAAAAAAACGAATTCAGTCTGGTGCTGATTTTAGCAAAATCGCCAAACAATACTCTACTTGCAACTCAGCTAAACGTGGAGGCGAACTCGGTGAAGTGAAAAAGGGGCAATTGGTCCCTGTTATTGATAAATTAGTTTTTACAGCAGCAGAACGAATCTTACACGGCCCGATCAAAAGCCAATTCGGTTTTCACTTAATTGAAGTGAAATTTCGCATGGATGGCTTAAGATAATGGTTTGAGCTTAATTATTTTAAGCTCTCTCCTCTTCTCAGTTATTTTAATTCTTGCGGTTTCATCACATAAGTCCATGCATCTATTTTTTCACCAGATTCCAAGATAACCTCAGCAACAACTCGCTCATATTGGAATCCTTCAAACTCATCTAACATTTGCCAGTTTTGTTCTAATTTTTCCGTGCTGAATAAATATCCCATGATTAATGGATCTTGTTCAGCTAAAACTAAGGCAGGTAAACCTTTATCTGGTCCCCAATCTAAAATATGAATTGTGCCGTGTACCGATGCTTTTTGCCAATCTCCACCGATTCCACCCAAAATATGCGCATTTTCTCGGTTTGGGCAAAGTGTGCCATAGACAAATAGTTGGTTCATGATTGCTGTTCCATTCAAATATGCAAATATTTTAAAGTCAAATCTTGCAATTTTCCATGTAAAAGCTTGCGTTCCAAATATGGAATTATCTACTTCCAATAAAAAATGGCATTTTTAAATGCCGTTTTTTATGAAAATAATAAGTACTTATTTTTTCAAAGAGTCTCTAATTTCACGTAATAATTGAATATCTTCAGGTGTAGGCGCTGGTGCTGCTGGCGCTACTTCTTTTTGTTTACGCATACGATTCATTACTTTCACCATAAGAAACACAACCCATGCCAAAATAATGAAATTAATAAAGATGGTTAAGAAATTACCATAGGTCAAAACATTGACACCTGCTTTCGTTAATTGATCTAAAGACTGTAAATTATTTGGATTGTCTCCGAGCACAATAAACTTCTGCGTAAAATCAACACCCCCACCAGTAATAACTGAAATAAGTGGCATGATGATATCTTTCACCAATGAATCAATAATTTTACCAAATGCACCACCAATGATGACACCAATAGCAAGATCCATCATATTGCCTTTGATGGCAAATTCTTTAAATTCTTGAATAATACTCATCTATAACTCTCCAGAGTTGAAGTTAATGTAGTCTGTTTTTGCATTGTTTATTACACAGCTACGTTTATTCACACAATGTTGATAATTTAATATTTTTCCAAAAAAAGATAGTTATTTCACACTTTAACAACATATTTTATTGTACTAAAAATATGAACTTAAGCATGCATCAGTCATGATTCATTTTCAATAAAAAAACCGCTAAATTAATTTAGCGGTTTTTTAAATCTTCTATGCTAAAAGATTATTTATCGCGATTACGCTTACGTTCGTTTTCAGTCAAGTAACGCTTACGAATACGAATTGATTTTGGTGTTACTTCAACTAACTCATCATCTTCAATGAATTCAAGCGCTTGTTCTAGCGTGTATTCCAATGCAGGTGTTAAAGTCAGCGCTTCATCAGTACCTGATGCACGAACGTTAGTTAACTGCTTCGCTTTAGTTGGGTTAACAACCATATCATCTGAACGAGAGTTAATACCGATGATCATGCCTTCATATACTTCAAGCTGTGGTTTAGCGAATAAACGACCACGGTCTTGAAGTGTGAATAATGCATAGCCCAAGCAAGTACCTTGAACCATAGAAATCAACACACCATTTTGACGTTTCGCAACAGTACCTGCTTTTGCTGGACCGTAATGCGAGAAGCTTGATGTCATGATCCCTGTACCAGAAGTCATGGTTAAGAATTCAGAACGGAAACCAATCAAACCACGTGAAGGTACAGTCGCTTCAATACGGATACGACCTTTACCATCAACTTCCATATTGGTCATTTCACCTTTACGGAAGCCCATTTGTTCCATAACTGAACCTTGATGCTGTTCTTCAACATCAAACGTTACATTTTCGTATGGCTCTTGTTTTTCACCATCGATTTCTTTCATGATGACTTGTGGACGTGATACGCCCATTTCAAAGCCTTCACGACGCATGTTTTCAATCAATACTGAAAGGTGAAGTTCACCACGACCAGATACTTTAAAACGGTCTGGACTATCAGTATCTTCAACACGTAATGCCACATTGTGAATCAATTCACGATCAAGACGCTCACGGATATTACGTGAAGTCACGAATTTACCTTCTTTACCAGCAAACGGTGAGTTGTTCACTTGGAACGTCATCGAAACTGTAGGTTCATCAACAGACAATGCAGGTAATGCTTCAACATTTTTCGGATCACAAATCGTGTCAGAAATATTTAATGCATCAATACCTGTGATACAAACGATATCACCAGCAGAAGCAGATTCAACATCAACACGCTCTAAACCGTGATAACCCATGATTTTTAAGATACGACCATTACGTGTCTTACCTTCTTTATCAATTACGGTTACTTGAGTGTTCAATTTTACAGAACCACGTTGAATACGACCAACACCAATAACACCAACGAAGCTGTTATAATCAAGTGAAGAAATCTGCATTTGGAACGGACCATCAACATCAACTGCTGGTGGTTCTACGATATCAACAATCGTTTCAAACAACGGAGTCATATCATCCGCTAATTCTTCTGGTGATGGACCAGCCACACCACGAAGACCTGAAGCATAAACAACTGGGAAGTCCAATTGCTCATCAGATGCGCCTAAGTTATCAAATAAGTCGAATACTTGATCAATAACCCAGTCACAACGAGCGCTTGGCTTGTCAACTTTGTTAATGATTACGATTGGCTTCAAACCACGTGCGAACGCTTTTTGCGTTACGAAACGAGTTTGTGGCATTGGACCTTCTTGAGAGTCAACAAGAAGCAATACACAGTCAACCATCGACATTACACGTTCAACTTCGCCACCGAAGTCTGCGTGTCCGGGGGTATCCACGATATTGATACGGTATTCAGTATCAGTACGCTTATCTAACCATTTGATTGCAGTATTTTTCGCAAGAATGGTAATACCACGTTCAGACTCAAGCGCGTTAGAATCCATAACACGTTCAATCTCGCCTGCGCGATCACCAAGAGCACCTGATTGTTGTAAAAGTTTGTCTACAAGAGTCGTTTTACCATGATCGACGTGCGCAATAATGGCAATGTTACGGAGAGTTTTAATATCTGACATGTAAAATTCGATACGCTTTAAATTTGAGGGCAAATTATACAGAAAAATACTAAAGTTTAGTAGTGACAGTTTATTGACAGAGCAATTTTTTTCTGACGAATAGTTACAGAATCGTTGGTAAAGTAGTCTAAGTCTATTAGAATAATCAACTAATGCTTACCGCTTTTTTATGCTCCCATGTCAAATCCCCACTCTGAACAACCGCTCGATCTAGTCTATGGGCTAAATGATCGACCGAAACCTTTTATTGCTTTTTTAGCGGCGCTTCAACATCTTTTAGCGATTTTAGTGCCAATTGTCACCCCTGGATTATTGATTTGTTTGGCATTAGGCGTGTCTCGCGAAGACACCAATATGATTCTTTCTATGTCATTAATCATTTCAGGGATCGCGACTTTCTTGCAATGTAAAAAAGTTGGTCCATTTGGCGCTGGATTACTTATTGTTCAAGGAACTAGCTTTAATTTCATTGGTCCTATCATTGGTATAGGTAGCGCAATGGTAGCCGCTGGCACACCTGTCGAACAAGTTATGGCTGCCATTTTTGGTGTCGTAATCGCTGGTTCATTTATCGAAATGGGCGTATCTCAAATTTTACCTTGGGTAAAAAAGCTGATTACTCCTCTCGTTACAGGAATCGTCGTTCTGTTAATTGGTCTAACATTGATCAAAGAAGGACTGATTAGCATGGGTGGTGGTTATACCGCAATGCAGGATAATACCTTTGCAAACGCAGATAATCTCATTATGTCATGTACAGTTTTGGGGATTATCATTTTACTGAATAGAATTCGCATTATTTGGGTGAAAAGTTCAGCAATTTTGATCGCTTTAGTCATCGGTTATGTACTTGCTGGATTTATGGGACATTTAAACTTTTCCGTATTACAAGAAGCCCCGATTATTCAAATCCCAACACCAATGCATTTTGGATTGAGCTTTTCTTGGAGCTTGTTTATTCCAATGGCTTTTATTTATCTAGTAACTTCTCTAGAAGCAATTGGTGATGTCACAGCAACCAGCAAAATTTCCAATCAACCTGTAGATGGCCCCATTTGGATGCAACGCATCAAAGGTGGTGTTCTAGTTAATGGTGCCAACTCTTTCTTAGCAGGTATTTTCAATACTTTTCCAAGTTCTGTATTTGCACAAAATAATGGTGTGATCCAGTTGACTGGTGTTGCGAGCCGTTATGTAGGTCTTTGGATTGCAGCATTATTGATCTTATTAGGTTTATTCCCTGCTGTGGCTGCTGTGATTCAAGCTGTTCCACAAGCGGTACTTGGCGGTGCGGTGATGGTCATGTTCGGTGCTGTGGCAGCATCTGGTATTAATATTTTATCAACGATCCATTTAGATCGCCGTGCATTGTTAATTATTGCAATTTCATTAGCACTAGGCTTAGGGGTAGCACAAGTACCACAAATCCTAGAACACCTTCCTGAATTATTTAAAAATATTTTCAGCTCAGGTGTTGCAACAGGTGGTATTGCAGCCTTGATTTTGAATATTGTTTTACCTGAAACTCAAAAATAATTCGTTAACAATTGCAAGTGCCCAGTTTCACGACTGGGCTTTGTTTTTGATGAGAGATCAATATGGATCCACGTAGTGAAGTTGTCATACGTCAACAAGATTATTTAAAAGGGCAAATCTTACTGATTAATGCGCCCAACGATCAACTCGCCAAAAATTTACCTCATCAAGTACAAGCGTCTGTCTGGACTTGGAATTATGCTGATCATCAAGGTTTTCAAAGCACTGGTATAAATTCATATTTCTCAGTTGAGTTTCCACAAGCAAGTTTTGATCAGGTTGTTATTTTCGTTCCAAAATCTAAAGAGTTATTGAATTATATTCTTCATGTCGTGGTGAGCCAGTTAACACTCGGTCAAAGCGTATTTCTAGTGGGTGAAAAAAAAAGCGGTGTTGAACGTGCTGCAAAACAACTCCTGCAATATGGTAAAGCCTTTAAAATTGATAGTGCACGCCACTGTCAATTTTGGCACATGAAAATTGAAAAGAGAGAAATACACAAACCACTTGACCATTGGTTAAAAAACTATATTGTGCAAGTCAATCAAGAACAGCTCGAAATCTGTGCTTTACCGGGTGTATTTAGTCAAGACCATTTAGATGTTGGAACAGCCGTATTACTCCCTTACCTGAGCCAAGTAAAATCAGGTAAGATTGCCGACTTTGGTTGCGGTGCTGGAATTATTAGTGCTTATTTAGCCAAAATAAATCCAAACCAGCACATTTTTGCACTTGATGTTGATGCATTTGCATTACGGTCTACTGAGTTCACTTTTCAAAAAAATGATCTGAACTTAGCACAGCTACATCTACAGCCTGTCACAAGTTTTGTTGATGCGCCTAAAGATCTAGATGCCATCGTAAGTAATCCACCTTTTCATCAAGGCATTCATACCAATTACGATGCAAGTGAAGAGCTCTGCCAATTGGCGAAAAAGCATCTGAAAAATTCAGGTGAACTATGGATCGTGGCGAATCGTTTTCTAAACTATCCACCTCTGATAGAGCAGAGCTTTGGTCAATGTCTTGTGAAGGCAGATCAACAGGGATTCAAAGTGTTATATGCCTGTGCGAAATAAACAGTTTAAGGAATTTTTATGAGCGATACATCTGCTCCTCAACACCTTCAGCGTCAGCTCGGAGCACGCCACCTGAATATGATTGCCATTGGCGGATCAATTGGTACAGGCTTATTCCTTGCTTCAGGTTCAACAATCGCAACAGCCGGTCCCGGTGGTGCGTTATTGGCCTATGCTCTCATCGGGATCATGATTTATTTCTTGATGACGAGTCTCGGTGAATTAGCCACGCACAATCCAACTTCAGGTGCATTCTTCACTTATGGCAGTCGTTATGTCGAAGATGGTTTTGGTTTCGCCTTAGGCTGGAACTATTGGTATAACTGGGCAATTACCGTTGCTTTTGAATTGGTCGCAGTTCAGTTCATCATGAAATTCTGGTTCCCAGATATTCCTGGGTTTTATTGGAGTGCAATCTTCCTTACCATTATTTTTGCGATTAATGCATTGACGGTAAAAGGCTTTGGTGAAAGTGAATTCTTATTTTCTTTGATTAAAGTGCTTGCAATCATTGTGTTTATTGTCATCGGTATCTGGATGATTGTTAAAATTATGATGACACCGAATCTATCAACCTTTCAACACTGGCATTATAAAGATGCACCGTTTGTTGGTGGCTTACAAGCCCTGATTGGTGTTGCCATGATCGCTGGATTCTCCTTCCAAGGAACTGAAATGGTTGGTGTTGCAGCAGGTGAATCGAAAGATCCAAAGAAAACGATTCCTTTGGCGATTAAACAAATCTTCTGGCGTATTTTACTGTTTTATATCTTATGTATTTTTATCATTGGTACATTGGTAAGCTATGATGACCCACTCCTATTAAAAGCCGCACAAAGTGAAGATATTGCACTCTCACCATTTACCTTATTGTACGAAAAAGCAGGCTTTGCCTTTGCTGCAAGCTTGATGAATGCGGTTATTCTCAGTGCGATTTTATCTGCAGGTAACTCTGGGATGTACTCATCTACACGTATGCTGTTCGATATGGCAAAAGAAGGACGAGCGCCAAAATGGTTCTCAAAACTTGATGGTCGTGGCGTACCCATGAATGCACTTTATGCAACCACTGCCGTTGCTGCTCTGTGCTTCTTGACCACATTTATCGGCGAAAAACAAGTATTTAACTGGTTGTTAAATATGTCTGGGATGTGTGGTTTTATCGTTTGGTTAGGAATTGCAATTTCACATTATCGTTTCCGTAAAGGTTATATTGCTCAAGGTTATAAATTAGAAGATTTGGCTTACCGTGCCAAGTTTTTCCCATTTGCACCATGGTTTGCCTTTATTCTGTGTTCAATCATTATTTTAGGACAAAACTATCAAGCTGTGCTAGGTGGCAAAATTGATTGGTTAGGCTTAGTTTCAACCTATATCAGTATCCCATTATTTTTGGCGATCTGGTTGGGCTATAAATGGAAGCACAAAACTAAGTTGATTGCATATAAAGACATGAACGTGAAAGAAGGCGAATAAAAAGCCAAAAATTCACTTGACCCTTAACTAAATATCAGTAAAATTATTAGCTCGTATTTTCAGCTACACTATTATATAGGAGTACGACATCATGCCGGCACTACAAGGAACAACACTCTAGGATTTGGCACTGTCGACTCACGGACAAGTGTACAAATCCAATCATCACTTGTCCGAATGCTCTACTTAACCTAGCATTCGCTAGGTTTTTTTATGCCTATTCGGACACAATATTAAAATAACCGAGCAAACAAAATGGGCGTACAAAAAATACTTAATGCTGATGCTGAATATGGTGTTCCAGTAAAAATATTCACCAATGATATTGATAGCGAAAGCATTGAACAACTAAAGAAAATGGCACAACTGCAATTTGTGTATTCACATATTGCCGTGATGCCTGATGTGCATGTCGGTAAAGGCGCAACTGTTGGCAGCGTCATTCCAACCAAACATGCAATTATTCCTGCTGCTGTCGGTGTCGACATCGGTTGTGGCATGAATGCTATCCGACTCAATCTCAAAGCATCACAGTTGCCAGATAATCTCGCACCTTTACGCCATGCAATTGAACGTAAAGTCCCTGTAGGCTTTGAATTACACAAACAAATTAAGGCGAAAGCCTCAAGCATTATTCCACTGGAAAAACGCTTGCAGCCGATCATTAAAAAGCACCCTGGCTTAGTTCGGATGCTCAGAAAGTTTGATGCGACATGGCAAAAACAACTCGGTACCTTAGGCGGTGGCAATCACTTTATCGAACTCTGTTTAGATGAAAATCAGGACGTTTGGGTCATGCTCCATTCGGGTAGCCGTGGTTTAGGTAATGTGATTGGAACTTATTTTATCGAGCTAGCAAAGAAAGAAGCTCAACATCGATTTGGGCATGTCCCAGATAAGGACTTGAGTTATTTTGCAGAAGGCTCAAATAGTTTTAATGACTATATTGAAGCCGTGGAATGGGCACAAGAATATGCATTTGAAAACCGACGTGAAATGATGCGTCTGATTTTAGAGGCAATCCGCCCACTGCTATCACCTTTTCAAATGACCAAAGAAGCGATTAATTGCCACCATAATTACGTCAGTCAAGAAACTCATTTTGGTGAGCATCTCTTAATCACACGTAAGGGGGCAATTCGAGCGGGCCAAGATGAATTAGGCATCATTCCTGGCTCTATGGGGGCTCACTCTTATATTGTGAAAGGCAAAGCGAATTCTGATTCATTCTGCTCATGTTCACATGGCGCAGGACGAAAAATAAGCCGTAGTAAAGCCAAATTACTTTTTGGTCAAGAGGATTTGATTCAACAGACCCAAGGTATTGAATGTCGTAAAGACAGTGGTGTAATTGACGAAATACCAAGTGCATATAAAGATATCGATCAAGTCATGGCAAACCAATCAGATTTAATCGAAATCGTGCACACCCTTAAACAAGTTCTATGTATAAAAGGTTAAATAGATGAAACTTAAAGCAATGCCTAAAATCAAAGTTCGTAATCCTGTAGCGCTCTCCCCTTTACTACAAAAAGGAGGGATCCATGAAACAGAAAAACCTAGAGCTCAGCACCGTCGAGAAAGACAAAACACCAAACAAAAGCTTAGAAAAGAAGTTTGGTAAATTCTAGAAAATATTAATCAAACACATCAGTCAAATTATTTTGTAGGACTAATTAAAATGTTTATATATTCAAATCACTTGTATACAAACCCATATAAAAAAGCGACTCATCAGAGTCGCTTTTTTATTCAGTTCAAAAACTCAAATTATTGAGCTTGTTGACCTGGCTGTGCAAGAACAGTACGGCTACCAGTGATCGCAGCGAATACGCGACGGTTCATGGCACGACCTTCTTTAGTCTTGTTGTCAGCAATCGGTTGATCCCAAGCAAAGCCTTGAGTCGTCAAGCGAGATTCGTTAACGTTATATTCGTTAACAAGCGCTGATTTAACAGAGTTAGCACGAGCTAAAGATAAACGTTCGTTTAACTTACGTGGACCAGTGTTATCAGTGTGACCTTCAATACGTGCAGTCGCATTCGGGTATTCAGCTAATTTCTCAGCTACTTTCGCGATTTCAGACTTGTATTGTGGCTTGATGTCAGACTTGTTGGTATCAAAGAATACACGAAGTTCCATGTTAAGGTCTTCAGTCAATTCTTGTGGCTGTGGCTGTGGCTGTGGTTGAACTGGTACTGGTTCAACTGGAGCAACTTCTACTACTGGAGCAGCTGGCTTCAAGTGACCGCCAAGAACTACGTTTAAACCAGCAAGTGCTGTATAGTTCCAGAAGTCTTCATCGATGTTATAAGTACCACGAGCTTCAGTACGAAGAGATAAAGCATCATTTAAGCGCCAGAAAGCACCAAAACCAGCATTACCTAAAGTACCTTCTTCTTTCAAACCACGACCAACACGACCCAATTGAGCTTCGTTAGCATCAGTGAAAGAATATTTATAATGACCAGCACCTAATAATACGTATGGCTTGATTTTGCTATCGTAGTTTTTAGTGATTAGATCAGAAGTAACATAGAAGTTACCATTGATTTGTTGTTGCTTGTATTCACCATTCGGTGCTGCACTAGTAACGTCACCTTTAACTTGGTTGTACTCAGTTTCAAAACCCAACCAAGGTGTTAATTCAACACCAAGAGCTGCACCAACGAATAAATCGTCCTGTAACTCACCAGCATTTGTTAAGTTTTCAGTGCTGTTGTTGTGCTTAGAATCTTGGAATGTGTAACCAAGCATTAATGGAGTTACTGTTACACCCGCATTAGCAGCAGCTAAAGGAGCAGCAACAAGCATAGCAAGTGCAATACGACTCAATTTCATGGATATCCTCCAGAGATAACAATTGTTTGTTGTTCAAGCTTAGCCTATGAGTTTTGGCCCCATAAACACAGAAGTGTTCACAGTATTATTTTTAAGCTATTCACTTCACTTTGAATCATACAAACACTTGATGAATTTTCCAAGTGCTTGATAACTTTAACCTCGTAAATTATTGACAAAATTTCTTACAATTTCCGTTGTAGTTCAGTAAATTTTCAATTCAACTCTAAAGCTCGAATAGCTTATCGTTCGCTTTCTTCAATTTTAGCAGTATTTGCTTGATGAAGTAATGGTTAGTTTTCTAATACTAAACTTAATTTAATAAATACAGTAATTACTTAACACTTTGTTAATAAAAAAATTACAAAATTATCAAAAGGTAAAAAAATGTTAAAAGTTAGAGGATTCACTCTGAGTGAATTAATGGTCACACTTGCTATTTGTGCGATTCTAGCATGCCTCAGTTTACCTTATTTGAATCAATTATTGATTTCAAATGAAGTAAATCATATGAAAAGAACACTCACAATTTACATACAAAAATCCAAATCTGACGCACAGATTCATCATAAAAATGTGACTTTATGCGCAAGTAAAGACTTAACTAGCTGCGATTCAGATTGGAACAGTGGACTAATCGGATTCCTTGATTTAAATGCTAACCGGCAACGTGATTCAAATGATCCTTTATTGTATTCCACAGCATTTCATTATAAGTATGGGAAATTAGATTGGAGGGGTACATTAAGAATAAATTCACTTACTTTCCAAGGTGATACAGGGCTACCAAGAGGCTCAAATGGAAGTTTCTTTTATTGTATGAATGATTCTAATCATCATACTCAATTAATTCTCAGCAATATGGGGCACATACGTAGTAAGGAAATTACCACGTGTTAAAAACTCTTCAGTCTAGCCTAAACGACGTAAAATACTTTATTCGCATGCTTTTTTTAATATACTGCATAGGTTTTGAACATTCTCTGCAAATTATAAGTCTGGAGACACACAATGACTGACATCGTAATTGTCAATGGCGCTCGTACAGCAATGGGCGGCTTCCAAGGCGCATTATCAAGCGCAACTGCACCCGAATTAGGTGCAATCACCATTAAAGAAGCAATTGCTCGTTCGGGATTACAGCCTACTGATGTAGAAGAAGTAATCATGGGCTGTGTGTTACCAGCAGGTTTAAAACAAGGTCCAGCTCGTCAAGCTATGCGTAAAGCAGGTTTGCCTGATTCAACTGGTGCAGTAACCATTAACAAACTTTGTGGTTCTGGCATGAAAGCTGTGATGCAAGCTGCTGATATGATCAAAGCTGGTAGTGCTGCAATCGTGGTTGCGGGTGGTATGGAGTCAATGACCAATGCTCCTTACGTTTTACCTAAGGCACGTGCAGGTTATCGCATGGGTCATGGTGAAATTAAGGATCATATGTTCCTTGATGGTTTAGAAGATGCAGAAACTGGCCGCTTAATGGGATCATTTGCACAAGATATGGCAAATAAACGTAGCTATACACGTGAACAAATGGATGATTTCGCTATACGCTCTCTACAACGTGCACAGAAAGCAATTACTGAAGGTTATTTCAAAGATGAAATCGTTCCAGTAACAGTGTCTAGCCGTAAAGGTGATGTTGTTGTTGATCAAGATGAACAACCATTAAATGCAAAAATTGACAAAATCCCAAGTTTGAAACCTGCATTTGCAAAAGACGGTACAATTACTGCGGCAAATGCGAGTTCAATTTCTGATGGCGCTTCTGCTTTAGTGTTAACCTCTAGTGAAGTCGCTACTCAACGTGGTTTACAACCTTTAGCAAAAATTATTGCAACCGCATCAAACTCTCAACATCCTTCTGAATTTACGATTGCTCCTGTAGGGGCAATTGAAAAAGTTTTGAAAAAAGCTGGTTGGGATGCACAAGATGTTGATCTTTGGGAAATCAATGAAGCTTTTGCAATGGTTACAATGTGCCCAATTGATGACTTCAAATTAGATACAGAAAAAGTCAATATTAATGGCGGTGCTTGTGCACTTGGTCATCCAGTTGGTTCTACGGGTTCACGTATCATTCTTACATTAATTCATGCACTTAAACGCACTGGTGGTAAAAAAGGTGTTGCGGCGCTTTGTATCGGTGGTGGTGAAGCAACAGCAGTTGCAATCGAATTGATCTAAGCATTAATTCGATTAACTAAAAATCCTGCCAAGTGCAGGATTTTTTATTTTCATAATTACAAAAAATAATGCACCAATTATTAAAATCCCGATAAGTTATGGGCTGTATAAAAAAACAATAAGGAGTTCCCTCATGCAGCTCAACCATTACCTAAATTTTAAAGGACAAGCTGAACAAGCATTTATTTTTTACCAATCTATTTTTGGCGGTGAATTCGCAATGATCAGTCGCTATGGTGATATGCCACCTACAGAAGGGGTTATGTTATCAGAAGCAGATAAATGCTTAATTCTGCATGTTTCCTTACCTATTAATGAATATACCGTACTCATGGGTTCAGACGTTAATGATCAGTTCTGCTCTCCGAATAGTATTTTCACCCAAGGCAACAATCATTATATTTCAATCAATATTAAACACGATGAAATGGAGGCACGACGTTTATTCAACCAGCTTTCTGTACGTGGCCATATTGAAATGCAATTAGAAAAAACCTTTTGGGGCGCACTGTATGGTGCTTTCACAGATCAGTTCGGAATCAAGTGGATGGTCAATTGTCAGCTTGAAGATATATAAGCAGCATATCAGGTACTATCAAAATAGTCTTTTCTGATAGTACCCCTAAACATCAATATTAGAATACTGAGCAATAATCATTAATCCGATAGTGATAAATCCAATCCCAACCCACCCTGCTAAATCAATATGCTGCCCTAAAAAAACTTTTGCTAAAGCAGCTGTCGCAATAACACCTAGCCCAGACCAAAGCACATATAAAATCCCAGCTTGCATATACTTCAATGCAATCGCAGCACAAGTAAAAGAAACAAGATATAAAACCAAGGCGATTCCTTGATCGAGTTTATTCACTAATCCATTTGCTTTGGCAGAATAAAAAGTTGAGAGCACATCAGTTGCGATGGCGAAAAGCAGCCAAATCACCCCAGGATTTATTTTTGCAATAAAGGTCAGCATTGTTATTCTTCAATCTATAAGTCTTAAATAATACGCAATAAAAAAAGCTGAACCTGAGTTCAGCTTTTTTACTTAAATGAGCTTAAGCACCTGTTTGGTAACTCGCTTGTGGCACAGCAGTTGAAGCTTGATACGGATTGGTGAAATCTTGAAGTCCAGCAGCGGCTTCGTGAATATCCTTACCTTCTTTAACCACAAAGCTATCAAAGCCAGAACGTTTTAAATAGTTTAAAACATCTTTAAAGATATCACCGACAGCACGTAACTCGCCTTGATAACCTTGACGGCGTAATAATGCTGCAAATGAATAACCACGTCCATCATTGAAACCTGCGAACTCAATGAAGATCGCATCCAATTCATTTAATGGAAATTGATGAGTTTCAGGTGAATCATTAACAGTAATGTATAACGCTTTTTTAGCTTGTACATTTGCCAACTGATCTAACTGAGCAGTTGTTACAACCACATCACCTTGTGGAATTACGCCATCTTCAGCAATCACTTGATAAGTATTATCAGCAATCGTGCCATCTTTGAACAGCACTTGTAGCGATGTATTAAGCATAAGCACGCTCCTTAAATGGTTGGATGCCAACACGGCGATACGTATCAATAAAACGCTCACCTTCAGTACGTAGATCAAGGTAAGTATTTAGGATTTCTTCAATGACATCAGGGACTGCATCAGCAGCAAAAGATGGTCCTAAGATATCACCGATAGACGCATCATGATTCGCGTTACCGCCTAGCGTGATTTGATAAAATTCTGCACCTTTTTTATCTACACCAAGGATACCAATGTTACCCACATGGTGATGACCACAAGCATTCATACAGCCTGAGATATTCAGATCAAGTTCACCAAGATTATAGATCGTATCTAAATCATCAAAACGACGGCTAATCGCTTCTGAAATTGGAATTGATTTCGCATTTGCCAATGAACAGAAATCACCGCCTGGACAGCAAATAATATCGGTAATAAAACCAATATGTGCACGTGCCATATTGTTCTGTTCTAAGGTTTGCCATAATTCAAATAAATCTTTTTGTGGTACATCCACAAGTGAAATATTTTGTTCATGTGTGGTACGGAATTCACCAAAGGTGTATTTATCTGCCAAGTCAGCAATTAAATTCATTTCTTCAGAAGTCATATCACCAGGGGCAACGCCTGCACGTTTCAAAGAAATCGTCACAATACGATAGCCTTTGACTTTATGAGCATTAGTATTGACGTTGAACCATTGTTTGAATTTAGGATATTCAGCAAACAATGCTGTGAAATCTTGATCTTCTAACTCTTGATAATCAAACGGAGTGAATTCTTCATCCAGCTTTTTCAAGATCTCAGGCTGAATCTTCAATGCTTCACGTGTGTGTTCAAATTCAGCCTCAACTTTTTGAGCAAAGACTTCTGGCGTAAGTGCTTTAACTAAAATTTTGATACGTGCTTTATATTTGTTATCACGACGACCATGTAAGTTATAAACACGTAAAGTCGCTTCTAAATAAGCAATCAAATCTTCACGTGGCAAGAACTCACGGATTACGCTACCAATGATTGGGGTACGGCCCAAGCCACCACCAACCATGATTTTATAGCCCATTTCGCCCGCTTCATTGCGAACGATATAAACACCAATATCATGGAAAGCTGTTGCAGCACGGTCTGTTTCTTCCAGAGCAGAAACTGCAATCTTGAACTTACGTGGCAAGAAGGCAAATTCAGGATGGAAAGTACTCCACTGACGAATCAATTCACACGTCGGACGTGGGTCTGCAATCTCACCAGCAACCACGCCTGCAAACTGATCAGTCGTGGTATTACGAATACAGTTACCTGAGGTTTGTACTGCATGCATTTGTACTGTTGCCAGCTCAGCAAGAATATCAGGTACATTTTCTAAAGCAGGCCAGTTCAACTGAATATTTTGACGAGTTGAAACGTGGGCATAACCACGATCATATTCAGTCGCAATTTCAGCAATTTTTCTGAGTTGTTTAGTATTCATCAAGCCATACGGCACAGCGATACGGAGCATAGGTGCATAACGTTGCACGTACAGACCATTTTGCAAACGTAATGGACGATATTCGTCTTCTGTTAATTTTCCTGCTAAATAGCGTTCTGTTTGATCGCGAAACTGAGCAACACGTTGGTTAATCAGTTGTTGATCGAAATCCGTATATAAATACATGGCGTATGGCTAGTCATTCATTATAAAGGTGACTAGCATAGCGAGCTTTTATTCATCAACAAAATGCTTTTTTTGCATATTTAATAACGATTTTATTGATAAGCCTATCTAATTGCCGCAAATAGAAAAAGCTCAGACAAATCTGAGCTTTTACAATCATTTTCTAAATGAAATTAGTTCTTATCTGGCAATGTGTAAGCGACTAAATAATCACCTTTTTCGTCCCAAATCAACCATGCCCACCCGCCATAATCACCACATATTGCTTGCCATTGATTTCATAGGTCATTCGAGTCGCCTGTCCACCCGCAGGTAAACGTGCTTCCGATAACTTATCGCCATTTGAAACATTGAATGCACGAAGATAATTATCTTGGGTTGCTGCAACGAACATCACTGCGCCTCAGTATCTTGTCAACCTAGAATTTTATTGAAATCGAAGTAGATCTATACAACATCTTAACAATACAGTGATGAATCTCACATATTGTCTACCACTTACCCTCACCTAGACCCTGACCAATAAAGGCATATTTAATTTGTGAACGTGAGAACTTAATTGGACATGCCAATTGCGCTTCGGTTTGTTCACTATTTTCAGATAATGGTACATCCACGACCCAACCACGTTGTTCAGCAATTGGAGAAACCAGTGCTTCGTCAAGGCTCAAGACAGGTTCCACACAAATATCTAAGGTTTTAAAAAGTTGCTGCCATACTACAAAATCTTGGCTCTTAAACTTTTCCTGCAATGCTTGTTTCACCGCTTGGCGGTCTTCAGGATCAAATGATGTGCCTTTGGCAAGAAGTAATGGCAATTCTAAAGCCGCTGCCAAACCCGCCATAAATTGTGGTTCTAAACTTCCGACAGAGAAATAACGCCCATCTTTGGTTTCATAATAATCATAAAAACTCGCACCATTTAACATCCCTTGTTCTGGTGCTTGTGGCGTCTGACCTGCCAAACTTGCAGAAGCAGCCATGCTATTTAAACTTGCCACACAATCTGTCATGGAAATATCAATATATTGTCCAAGACCACTACGTTGACGCTCAACAACCGCAGCTAAGATACCAATCACCGCATGCAAAGAACCACCTGCCACATCCGCAATTTGAATTCCAAGTGGTGGTGGGCCACTATCTTGACGGCCACTATGACCTGAAACACCCGCTAATGCGAGATAGTTAATATCATGCCCAGCACGATCTTTATAACTTCCTGTTTGGCCATATCCCGTAATCGAGCAATAGATTAAACGTGGATTAATCTCTGCCAAAGTCTCATAGTCCAAACCTAAACGGCGCATGACATCAGGACGAAACTGTTCCAAAACAATATCAAACTCAGAAATTTTATTTTTGATCAGTTCAATATTGTTTGGCTCTTTTAGATCAAGCGCAATCGACTGTTTATTTCGATTCAGATAACTATGTGCAGTGGCTTGCCCATTGGCATAGGGTGGCATAATTCTCACGAGATCTGGACGCGTTGGAGATTCCACATGGATCACTTCTGCACCCATATCCGCAAGATACATACTTGCAAATGGACCAGGCAATAAAGTAGAAAAATCTAGAACTTTCAATCCTTTTAAAGCAGATGGCATAATAATTTTTACTCGATTTGTTCAAATTTTCTTTTATACTAGGTTCGGATAAACACAAAAACAATGTCATGTTCAGCCATTTACCTTGATCGTTTCGGCAATTTAACATGTACTTAGTGAGCAATATTTTTTCTCTTGTCAATTGCTCAATTAGATATTTTAGACGGTTATTTAGGTCAATTATCGTGAATAGTAAAGAAACTGAAGGATTCAATATGAGCCGTGATACGATCAGCATCCACTTCGTGAATGCGGCTTTAACAGGGGTTAAACGCCTTGGCATGGACGTTGAAACATTACTTTCACATGTTGGAATTGAGGCAGAACTGCTGCGTCAACCCAAAGCGCGAATCTCCCCTGAGCAATATACTCGTTTTGTCAAAATGTTATGGATGGTCACTCAAGATGAACACGTAGGTTTTGATGTACAGCCTCGTCGTTTAGGTACATTTGCCATTATGTGCCAATTAATCATACATTCGAAAACACTTGGACAGGCACTGGAACTCTCCTCCCAGTTCTATAAATTGTTTGGTGATGAATGGTCGGTGAGTCTGGAGCGTGACAAACACGAGGCCCGTCTGGTTCCCCATATTCCCAAAGCGCTTGACCCTGATCATTTTATTACTGAAAGCATGCTGATGATTTGGCATGGACTTGCATCATGGTTAATCGAACGCCGCCTGCCACTGGAACGTGTTCATTTTGGCTATGAACGCCCTAACCACGCCGATGAATATGATGCGCTGTTCTTTGCGCCTGTGATGCAATTCGATGCACAACGTACGGAAATCACATTTGCTGCTGATTATCTAGATTTACCAATACGCCAAGATGACAAAACCTTAGAAGAGTTTTTGAAAGCGGCACCTGCACAATTACTGGTAAAATTCAAGAATACCAACTCACTGACTTCACGTATCCGAGATGTATTGAAGAGCCAAATTGGTGAAGAAATGCCAACCTTGAATGATGTTGCAGCGATGTTATATCTTTCTCCACAAACATTGCGTCGTCGTTTGGCAGCAGAAGGTAAAAGCTATCAAGGGGTCAAAGATGCCTTACGTCGTGATGCTGCAATTCATTTATTATTAACACCAAACCTTACCCTTGAAGATGTTGCTCAACAAGTTGGCTTTAGTGAAACCAGTACCTTCCACCGTGCCTTCAAAAAATGGACAGGTGTTACGCCTGGTTTATATCGCCAACTACACGGACAGCATTTATAAATCACTGCATATAGATAGTCTGAAAGCTCAGGCTATCTACTCCGCTGACTCTGAGAATACGGACCGATCTCTTTTATTATTCAACAATCTCTTTCAATAAAATAAAACTGAGTGTGATAAATTTTGCCATCACTCGCAGTATGTTCCAAAATGGAACATACTGAACTTTGTTCAAGTTCACCAACTTTAAAGATGTTTCCCAAATGTTTGGTAATTGCAGGGCGTTTTGTGCTAAACAACTCTGCCATCTATGCCTGACTTAACCAAACAGTTTCCTGTTCCAGATTAACCTCTAACTGTATTTCCCGATCGTGACTGCTAAAAAACTGGATTTGACTCATGGTGTTTTATTTATGCATGCCATTTTAACGATTAAAATTGGCGAAAAACATCACACTTGCCAATGTTTATCATCATTGCACTGCCAGTTAAATTGAGTACACTCGAAGCACAATGATTTTAATTTAAGGCAATACAAGGAACAGCTATGAGCGAGGCCTATATTATTGATGCCATTCGCACACCACGCGGAAAAGGAAAAAAAGACGGCTCATTACATGAAGTAAAACCAATTACTTTACTCACAACATTATTGAATGAATTACAACAACGCCATCAACTCGACACATCTAAAGTCGATGATATCGTTCTCGGTTGTGTAACACCGATTGGTGATCAAGGTGGGGATATTGCCAAAACTGCTGCGATTGCTGCAGGTTGGAATGATGATGTCGCTGGCGTACAAATCAACCGTTTCTGTGCTTCTGGTTTAGAAGCGGTGAACTTGGCAGCACAAAAAGTTCGTTCAGGTTGGGAAGATGTTGTGGTTGCTGGCGGTGTGGAGTCAATGTCACGTATCCCGATGGGTTCAGATGGTGGACCATGGGCACTTGATCCTGAAACCAATTTAAAATCATCTTTTGTACCACAAGGTGTGGGTGCAGACTTGATTGCAACTTTAGATGGTTATAGCCGCGCAGATGTAGATGCTTTTGCAGTGGGTTCACAACAAAAGGCCGCTGCTGCTCAGGCAAATGGTTATTTCGATAAATCCGTAGTGCCTGTGAAAGATCATGCAGGTGTAACAATCTTAGAAAAAGACGAATTTATCAAAGGGACAACCACCGTTGAAGGTTTAGCAAAACTGAATGCTAGCTTTGAGATGATGGGACAAATGGGCTTCGATGCAGTTGCATTACAGAAGTATCCTGAAGCACAAAAAATTAATCATGTTCATCATGCAGGCAACTCATCAGGGATCGTTGATGGTGCTGCGGTGGTGTTATTGGCTTCTGAGAAAGCAGTTAAAGAGCAAGGCTTAAAACCTCGTGCCAAAGTGCTGGCAACCGCATTGGTCGGCACAGACCCAACCATTATGCTGACAGGCCCTGCTCCTGCTGCACGTAAAGCATTAGAAAAAGCAGGCTTGAGTATCGACGATATTGATTTATTTGAAGTGAATGAAGCTTTCGCAGCTGTGGTGATGCGTTTTATCACTGAATTGAAAGTTCCTGCCGAGAAAGTCAATGTCAATGGTGGTGCGATCGCTATGGGACATCCTTTGGGTGCAACGGGCGCTATGATTCTAGGAACTTTGTTAGATGAATTAGAGCGTCAAGGTAAAAAACGTGGTCTAGCAACATTATGTGTCGGTGGTGGTATGGGTATCGCTACCATTATCGAGTTGGTGTAAATCACTCAAAACCTCCCTGAAATATGAGACTCGGAAACGTCATTCGCAACCTGCTTAGTATCTACAATATATTGTTTCTGCGATAAATTGTATAAATGAAAGAATTGAACAGGTTTTGCGAATGACAATGGTTTTGCCTACTTTTGACGAAACAAAAGTAGGTCGAACCGAAGGTTTATCCTAAAACTAGATGAGAGTTTAACAAGACGCTGCGATGCTTATATTTACTTATGCAGGTCACTTACGATTAAGCTCATAAAATATTGGACGATGATGTATGAGCGCTATTAAATACGAAAAAAACGCTGACAATATTGTAATTCTTACCCTTGATTCATCGGGTCAATCTGCAAATACCATGAATGCAGAGTTCCGTGATGCTTTAGATGAAGTCAGTCAAAAACTGAAAGCTGAAACTGATCTGAAAGGTATTATTTTCCGTTCAGCTAAGAAAACCTTCTTTGCTGGTGGTGACTTAGATGAGCTGATTCAGGTACAACCTGAACATGCCACTGAATTTTTCAAGATGATTGAAAAACTCAAAGGTGACTTACGTACAATCGAAACTTTAGGTGTACCTGTTGTTGCCGCATTAAACGGTACTGCGCTTGGCGGTGGCTGGGAAATTGCTTTAGGTTGTCATTACCGCATTGCCATTAATGATCCAAAAACTAAATTTGGTTTACCTGAAGTGACTTTGGGCTTGCTGCCAGGTGGTGGTGGTATCGTCCGTATGGTGCGTCTGCTCGGCTTACAAAATGCATTCCCGTTCCTCATGGAAGGTAAGCAATTTGGTGTCGATAAAGCAAAATCTCTCGGCTTGGTACATGACACCGCCGAGAATGAACAAGAGCTGTTAGACAAAGCCATTGCTTGGGTCAAAGCCAACCCGAAGTCACAACAACCTTACGATGTGAAAGGCTACAAAATCCCTGGTGGTGATCCTAAAACGCCTGCGGTTGCGCAAGTGCTTGCAATTGCCCCTGCCATGCTACGTGACAAAACCAAAGGTTGCTACCCTGCTCCTGAAGCGATCATGGCGGCTGCAGTTGAAGGTGCACAAGTCGATGTAGATACCGCGCTTCGTATTGAATCACGTTACTTTACGCAACTGACTGTCGGTCAAGTGTCGAAGAACATGATCGGTACGTTTTGGCATGGTCTAAATGCAATTAAATCAGGTGCGAGTCGTCCTGCTGAAGTTGCTAAATGGCAAGTGAAAAAAGTCGGTGTTTTAGGTGCAGGTATGATGGGTGCAGGGATTGCCTATTCAACCGCAATCAAAGGAATTCCTGTCGTACTCAAAGATGTGTCTGTAGAAAATGCAGAGAAAGGCAAAGCTTATTCACAAAAGCTACTTGATAAACGTGTTTCACAAGGTCGTATGACCGCAGAAAAACGTGATCAAGTGTTAGCGCTTATTACAGCTACTGCTGATGCAGCTGATCTACAAGGCTGTGATTTAATCATTGAAGCAGTATTTGAAAATCAAGAACTCAAAGCCAAGGTGACTCAAGAAGCTGAACAGTATTTAGCGGAAGATGGAATTTTTGCATCGAACACGTCTACCTTACCTATCACAGGTCTAGCAACAGCAAGTAAAGATGCTAAAAACTTTATTGGCTTACATTTCTTTAGCCCAGTCGACAAAATGCAATTGGTCGAGATCATCAAAGGCAAAGAAACTTCAGCTGAAACATTAGCTAAAGCCTATGACTTTGTACAACAAATTGCTAAAACACCAATCGTGGTAAATGACAGTCGTGGTTTCTTTACCAGTCGTGTGTTTGGTACATTCATTCAAGAAGGTATGCGTCTTCTTGCTGAGGGTGTACATCCAGCAAAAATCGAAATGGCAGCACTCAAAGCAGGTATGCCTGTTGGTCCTCTTGCGATTCAGGATGAAGTATCTTTAACTCTGACTGAGCATGTAGCAAGCGAAACGCGTAAAGCATTGCAAGCTGAAGGGAAAGACTTACCGAAAACCCCTGTAGATGAAGTGGTTCACACCATGATTCACGAGCTCAATCGTAAAGGTAAAGCAGCAGGTGCAGGCTTCTATGAATATCCAGAAAATGGCAAAAAACATTTGTGGGATGGGCTCAGCCGTTGGACAAAAGCGAATGATATTTCTGAACAAGATATGATTGATCGCTTCTTGTTTGTTCAAGCGCTGGATACTTTGCGCTGCTATGAAGAAGGTGTTCTAGAATCAGTCATTGATGCCAATGTCGGTTCAATTTTTGGAATCGGTTTCGCACCATGGACAGGAGGCGCAATCCAGTTCCTGAACCAGAATGGAATTGAAAAATCTCTCCAGCGTTCAGAACAATTGGCGGCTCAATATGGTGAACGTTTTAATCCACCGCAGTTATTGAAAGACAAGGCACAGAAGAAAGAAGTGATTCAATAATCCATTTCTTTTAAAAGCGTTAAAGCTCGTATGGAACATCCGATCTGTACGGGCTTTTTAATTGCCCAAATAAAACCCCAGCAGAATTTCCGTCTAATCCATCACAAATTATGCTATAAACATCGCCATTCCGCTTTTTTTTATGTCCTTTGGAACTGCGCTTATGTCTGAGAAACTCTGTCCTGAAACCTCGCCGTGGGGTTGGAAAGCACTGATCATCACTTGCATTTTAAGCTTTATCTTTATGGTGATTTTTTATTTAGCCATAAATAATGAGCCTGACTATATGCCAATGAATCAAAAAAAAGCAGCGGCAGCAGCTGAAATGTCACAATCTCCAGCAAATGGCGAAGCTCAACATAGCGAGCATCAGCAACACAATCACTAAAGTATTCTTGTCGAAGATGATAAATCCATGTTAAACATGGATTCATCATGATATTCGAGATGTTCAATATTTCAGCAAGATCGTCAGGCACTGGTCGTTGAAGGTGATGGAATGCGTGGCGCATTTACTAGCGGTGTTCTGGATGCATTTTTACAGCAGCAATTTAATCCCTTTGATCTCTGTGTCGGTGTCTCCTCAGGTTCTACCAATATTGCCAACTACCTCGCCGCACAACAGGGTCGCACCCTGCAAATCTATCTAGATCACTCACTCCGCCCTGAATTTATCCATTATGGCCGCTTCTTTAAAGGCGGTGATTTATTGGATTTAAAATGGATGTGGGATGTAGTTGAAAAAGAATATCCTTTAAATCAGACACATCTATTTGAAAATCACCCTGAATTTTATATGGTGCTCACCCATGCGATTTCAGGTGAAGCCACTTATATCAGAGCATCTAAAGACAATATTTTAGATGGATTAAGAGCATCTAGTTCTATCCCTGTCCTCACACGTCAAGCAGTTGACGTATTTGGTGAGCCCTACTTTGATGGCGGCGTTGCGGATGCCCTCCCAATACATTGGGCTGCTCAGCAACATGATGTTTCGAAACTTATGGTATTGCGAACACGACCAAAGAATTATTATAAAGCTAGCAGCAAAGGTGATCAGTTGCTTGCTAAATATGTGTTTAAACAAAAACGTGGTTTTGCACAAAGCTTGCTTAACAGAACTCAACGTTACAATGATTCGGTGCAATTTGTTCGCTCAGCGTCAAAACAACAAATTCTTGAAGTTTGCCCCCCTGATCTAAAAAACATGGCAGGTCGACTTTCTAAAAATAAAACAAAAATCCGCTATAGCTACGATGTCGGAATCGAAACAGGGTTAAAAGCGATTGAGGATTGGAAGAGCCTCTGATTCTGCACGACCAAATCTTGAATGAATCAGGATTGAATAATTTGGTTATTTCTATCCCCAATTATTCAATCATTTATGCTTTTTTCTATTTTTAATATCTACAATGCGATTTTTTTAACTGACTTTTGCAGACTCTTACGCATTGAATCCAATACAAAATATAAATAAATTCCCCAAAGTAATTTTCAAACCATATAATATAGGACTTACGCATTGACGGATTCAAAAAAGTACTAAAATACTTTATAAAGTATCTGTGATCAGACGAATTAAACATGCTTCTACAGCAACTTGTACTCTACCCATTTATATGGGCTTTCTCATGACAGAACCGAACTCTATTAGCTGCACACAACTTGCCGAGACTTATAATATCTCGCATGATAGTGTAAATCGCTTTCTAGAGCGTGAAGACTACACACCTCACGACCTATATCAAGAAACAATTCAACATATTGATAATAATAAACTTATAGTCAGTATTGATGATACTGTTTTAGATAAACCGTATAGTCAGCATATGGACTTAGTTAGCTATTTTTGGTCAGGCAAACACCACCGATCCGTCAAGGGTATTAATCTCATTACCTTGTATGCGACAGATCAAAATGGCAAAAATATTCCAATTAATTTTCGAATTTATGATAAGTCAGCAAGTAAAACCAAGAATGATTACTTTATGGAGATGTTAAGTGAAGTACTCAGTTGGGGTGCAAAGATTCAATTTATTACAGGTGATAGTTGGTATTCATCGACTGAAAATCTAAAAACCATAAGAAAATATGGTATTCGATTTATGTTTGGTGTCGACAGTAACCGTAAGGTTTCCCCTGAAAAAGGACAATGGTTTCAACTGCGTTTATTGCCAGATTTCCATCAGGGTCAAGTGGTCTGGCTCAAAGATTTTGGCTTTGTACAATTATTTAAGACTCAGTTAAAAGAACAGCAGAGGTTTTATATTGTGCATCAAGATGAAGATGATTTATTATCCTTTGAGGGTTTTCATGAATTACATTCAAGTCACTGGAAAATAGAACAATATCACCGAGTGATTAAACAGGTTTGTCATATTGAAAAGTTTCAGGTAAGACGATCTAAACTGATTTTGAATCATATTTTTTCAGCCTTGATGGCCTACGTTCAGATACAAAAGAACCAGTTTGAGCGGACCTTTGAAAATGTATATCGTTGGCAGAAGAAATTATTTAGACCAATCATCAAAGACTTCATTGATGACTTTATTCTCGATAAAAATCATCTGCTACCACAGAGAATCTATAAATAATAGTGCGTAAGTCCTATAATATTTAAGGTTTTATTAGTTTTATTGATTAATGCTGCAACCTTAAAATTTTAATTTTTGGAATTTATTATGAGCAATCAACCATCATCACAAAAAAACTCAAATGAAGAAACGGTATTAGGATGGAAGTTTGTCATTATTGTGGGCGTATTAAGTACCATATTTCTCAGCTTTTTTTATTTAGCAATGTCTCAAGAACCTGATTACATGCCTAGTGCACAACGTAAAGCCCAACAAGAGAAAGAGCTTGCTCAACATGAACATGCTTCTGCTGCATCAGAAGTTATTGAGCATAACCAACAAAAGTAGCATCAAAATATGAGCTTATATCATCTTGATTACGATCCGTTGAGTAAGCCCTCTCAACACGATTTTCATTTATAAAGTATTTAGATTCATCGTCATTTCAATGTGCGAAATTCCGCACTCATCATATGAATTACCTTGTACAGTAAAGCCTAGCTTTTCATAGAATGAGATTGCATGGACTTGAGAGGATAATGTCAATACTGATAGATGTTGCTTTTGAGCATAACTAATAATTTCTAGCATAATCATTTGTCCAATACCTTGCCCCCGATAGGCTTTAACAACAGCCACTCGCCCTACACTGTGGTTCTGCAACAAACGCGCTGTGGCAATCGGCTGATCTTGGTCATAGATTACAAAATGCTGAGAAATCACATCTTGATCATCCCACTCATCTGCTTCAGTAATACCTTGTTCACAAATAAAAACCTGCGTTCGGATCAATTTAGCATCTTGCTGTAATTGATCCCAACGTCCGTGTTTGACCTGATACATACAATCCCCAGACTCGATTAACATTTGCAGCCAATATTTTCGATCGGCATTTGATCTTGCAATAATAATTCTAGGCTTTGTTTTTCAATGCCATACATGGCTTTTAAGGCTTGGATTTGTTGCATAATTTTTGGATCAGGCTGTTGAAGTGCTTTACGTTTCGTCGCCAAAATCATTTTATTTTTACTGGTATGTTCTAAGGCAACAAACTCGAATACTTTGGTTTCATAACCATATGCTTTCAGTAATAAGGCACGTAGGGTATCCGTCAACATCTCCGCCTGCTGCCCTGCGTGAATACCAAATTGCAGCATTGGCTGTAATACTTCTGGGCTATGTAATTGTGGGCGAAGTTCTTTATGACAACATGGCGCACACATAATCATTGAAGCGTTCAGACGAATACCCGTATGAATCGCAAAATCGGTGGCAATATCACAGGCATGTAAAGCAATCATCACGTCCAATTTCTCAGGTTGATAACTACGTACATCACCTTCAAAGAAATCAAGATGATTGAAACCTACCTGATCAGCTACATTCTGACAAAACTCGACTAAGTTGGAACGCAATTCCACTCCTGTGATCAATGGTGTTTTTTGTTGCGACTGTAAATAATCATACAATGCAAAAGTTAAATAACCTTTACCTGAACCAAAATCAACGATATTTAATTGCTGTTGCGAAGCGTCAATCTGTTCATAGGCATTTGAAAAGATTTCAATAAACTTATTAATCTGCTTCCACTTTCGCCCCATACTTGGAACAATCTGGCCTTTTTCATCTGTAATGCCTAAATGTCTTAAAAAAGGACTTTGCTGCTGTACATAACGTTGCTTTTCACGATTGTGCTGTTGTTGTTCAACTTTAAGTACTGATGTTTGCTTTTTTTGATAATTTAACATCGCTTTCTTTTTATTTTTCTTTAATTGGATATCTTGATTCAAAGTGAATAAATTAGCTTGTTTAGATAGATTCAGTAACTCAGCAATCTTTTTTACACCATCAGTTAGAGTGTAATTTTTCGTCACATCCTGAGTGGTGTGATGATATAAACAAGACAGTGTTGCCTGTCCTTGTAATTCAATCATACGAAAAGTTATTTTCTCTAATTCTGTCAATTCACCTTTGTATTGACTAAGTATCAGCCGATCAAAGCTTTTATTTTCAATAGATTGCTGGATATCCAAGAAAAACTGCTGCTCTTGTTCAAAAGAAAATTTCGGCGCAAACATAATGAAAACCTGACAAATAGAAACTAAATTTTAAAGCGTCTTACTTTAAAAGGGAAATTGCATTACGATACAGTTGTATTTTTATGCAAACAATAAATCTGATGACCGTAAATACCTTGTTGAGCTATGACCCGAAAGAAGAACGAATTAATGCTTATAGTCATGGTATTGGAGCTGTATTAGCACTGATTGCTTCTATTTTACTCATTATTAAAGGTCAACACCTGCCTTTAGGACAATGGTGCAGTTTATGGGTATATGGTTTTAGCTTAGTCTTATTACTGAGTAGCTCAATGATTTATCATTTTGCTCAAGATGAGCGTAAACGCTATTGGTATAAAAAACTGGACCATACTGCGATTTATTATCTCATCGCAGGTACATATACCCCCTTTCTGAGCATCGCGATTCCGACAGCTAAAGCCCACTATTTACTGATTGCTTTATGGGTAATTGCACTGATTGGCACGCTATTTAAGTTAGTTTTTATTCATCGCTTTCAAAAAGTTTCATTAGCCGCTTATCTTGTGATGGGATGGTTGGCAGTTTTGGTCATGGATGATATGCAACGCTACCTTTCAAAAGAAGCAATTCAACTATTAATTGCAGGTGGACTTGCCTATACCGTTGGCACATTGTTTTATGCGTTAAAAAAGGTAAGATATACCCACGCAATTTGGCATGTTTTTGTGCTATTAGGGGCAGGTTTACACTTTTTGGCGATCTATTGTTATGTATTATAAAGCTCTACATTACATCCAGTTTGTTAAGTAAACCCCGCATTCAAAAGGGCTTTTCAAGGTCGTGATCGCTCTGCATCTTGAATAAATAAAATTAAGGTTATGTATGTCGTCAAGTACTACGACAGTCACTACAGCAGTGGCTAGCAACTCAAAAGTACGAGTGTTATTTGCCAGCCTCGTTGGCACTACGATTGAGTTTTTCGACTTTTATATCTATGCAACCGCAGCTGTATTGATTTTTCCACATCTCTTCTTCCCTGAAAGTAGTGATGGTGCCGCAGTACTTAAATCACTCGCAACCTTTGCAATTGCTTTTATCGCTCGACCAATTGGTGCTGCCATTTTTGGACATTTAGGGGATCGAATTGGGCGTAAAGCAACGCTCGTTGCGGCATTGCTTACTATGGGAATCTCAACCGTTTGTATTGGTCTTTTGCCGACCTATGCACAAATCGGTCTTGCAGCTCCTTTACTTCTTGCCTTATGCCGTTTAGGACAAGGTTTAGGCTTAGGCGGTGAATGGAGTGGTGCTGTTCTACTCGCTACTGAGAATGCACCAGAAGGTAAACGCGCTTGGTATGGTATGTTTCCTCAACTCGGTGCGCCAATTGGCTTTATCCTTGCCACAGGCTCATTTCTATTATTGAATGCCTTTATGTCCGAGCAAGATTTTATGACTTGGGGATGGCGTATTCCATTTATTTCCAGTGCTGTATTGGTTCTTGTTGGTCTCTACATTCGTTTGAAACTGCATGAAACACCAGCCTTTCAAAAGGTGCTAAATAAGCAAAAAGAAGTCAATGTGCCATTTAAAGAAGTCATGACCAAGCATCTACCGATGTTAATTCTCGGTACGATTGCGGCAATCTGTACTTTTGTGGTGTTTTATCTCACGACAGTATTTGCTCTAACATGGGGAACAACTCAATTAGGCTATACACGAGGTGAGTTTTTACAACTTCAACTAGCCGCAACTTTGTGTTTTGCTTCATTTATTCCAGTTTCAGCCATTTTAGCTGAAAAATTTGGACGCAAAACCACATCAATCGCTGTCTGTGTATTATCAGCACTATTTGGCTTATGCTTCGCTCCATTGCTTGGTTCTGGTAGCCCAATATTGGTGTTTTTATTCTTGTGTATTGGACTTTCAATCATGGGGTTGACCTATGGACCCATTGGAACTGTGCTTTCAGAGATTTTTCCAACATCAGTACGTTATACAGGTTCAGCATTAACCTTTAATTTAGCTGGAATTTTTGGTGCTTCATTTGCACCTTATATCGCGACTCAACTTGCAGAAAGTTATGGTTTAGGGGCTGTCGGTTTATATCTAAGCTTAGCTTCTGTATTATCTTTAATTGCATTTTTACTGATTCGTGAAACCAAAAATGATGATGTAAATAACCAAATTTAATCACACCTTTTATTCTCGGATGATTTATTTAATTAGGGTGTGTTGACACTTTTAGCTTAAAAAAATAGCGAAGTAGTAAAATCAAATCGCCGAACCCAATTTTACTATTCGCTATGCCTCGTACCATGCTGACAGATCAACACTGGCAAAAGTTGAAAGTTATTCTGCGTAATTTATCCATTCACCACAACTCAAATTTACGCAATTTTATTGAAGCTATTCTCTATAGAATTAGAACAGGCTGTCCGTGGCGAGATATTCCTTGTTGTTTTGGTCATTCAAACTCTATTTTCAAACGTTTTAATCGTTGGTCAAGCAGCGGTAAGTTACTTAGATTATTCAAATTACTAGCCTCATGCCCCGATATGGAGTGGATTTTTATTGATGGCTCTCATGTACGTGCTCATCAACATTCTGCCGGCATAGCGAATCAATCTATTTCTAAAAGTGTAGGAGGAAACTCCTCAAAAATACATTTGATTGTTGATGCACATGGCAATCCTATTGATTTCATGATTACCGATGGAACCACACATGATGTTAAAGTTGCACCTGATTTAATATCAACATTAGATTTAAAAGAGACAAAAGTGGTATGTGCAGATAAAGGCTATGATTCAGAACCACTGCGTGAACAGATCAGGAAAACAGGGACTAAAGCGAATATACCAAAGAAAACAAATAGCCAATCGAACAATGACCATATGGACTGGTATTTATATAAAATCAGGCATTTAGTTGAAAATATGTTTTGTAGATTAAAGCAATTTAGAGGAATAGCTACTCGATATGACAAGCTCAAAAGAAATTATCAAAGTTCTGTTGCTTTAGCCTGTATATTTTTATGGCTACCTTTATAGGGTTAATTATGAACAGTAAATGTCAACAGACCCTAATCATCCGATAACCATTTATCGGGCAATTTCAAGCCTTTTACACTTGGTCTAACAACAACATTCTGCAAAATATTTTTTGTGCTAAAATACTCCCCTCCTATTTTTTAGACGACTGTATATATGTACGCAGTGATTATCGTTGCCGTATTTTTAGTCAGCTTCCTATACACTTATTATCGTGGCAAGGAACGATTAAAAGCATCTCGACAATTATTCGACCATTCTACATTCCTAGCCCCAGTTAACATGTTTATGACTGGTTTCTCTAAACTGCCTAACCAACCGTTCTTTGATGTGGCGCAGTTCCCAGAACTGAAACCATTACAAGATAACTGGCAAGTGATTCGAGAAGAAGCGATCCAACTTCAAAATCAAATTAAAGCTTCAGAAAAAAATAATGATGCTGGTTTTAATACTTTTTTTAAACGCGGTTGGAAACGCTTTTATCTGAAATGGTATCAAGATAGCCACCCATCAGCACAACAACTCTGCCCCAAAACAGTCGCTCTGTTGGAAAGTATTCCTTCAGTAAAAGCAGCCATGTTTACTGAATTACCATCTGGTAGTTATCTTGGTAAACATCGTGATCCTTATGCGGGCTCTGTTCGCTACCACTTAGGTTTAGTCACACCGAATAGCGATGACTGTTTCATTGAAGTCGATCAGGAACGTTATTCTTGGAGAGATGGTGAAGCCACTGTTTTTGATGAAACTTATGTCCATTGGGCACATAATCAAACAGATGAAACACGTATTATTTTATTCTGCGATATTGAACGTCCAATGAAATGGGGTTGGGCACAGAAAGTAAATCATTGGTTCGGACGAAACGTGATGTCTGCTGCAAGTTCACCCAATGATGATCAAGATAAAACTGGTTTTATCAATCGAATTTTCAAGTATGGTTATGCTGTACATCACTATGGTCGTGGTTTAAAACAACGTAATCGTAAAGTTTACTATCTTGCAAAATGGCTGATGTTTGCAATCATTATTGGTCTAATACTTTTACCTAGCTTTTTATAAAAGCTGATTATAAAAAAGAGATGCTGAGCATCTCTTTTTTATTGCCAAACAATATTATTGATTTGTCTGAGGTGCTTGAGCACTGGCTGTTTGGGCCGCCATATCTGCCGCCTGAACCGCAGCCTCACCAATCAGGGCAATCTTGGCTTTTTCCTGACTCTTAGCAGACAAAGCAGGATTTGATGCCACGATACGATTAATATTGGCAGAATTTGCTGGTGCAATTGCCGCAGTTTGTAACACGATTGGACGATTACCTGTATCACCGAGAATATAACGAATACCTGTACGTGGACTAATCACAGTAGTAACTTCACGTTTAACCTGCGCCTCAGCAGTAGTCGCCCCTTTTGCTGCAAGCACTTTATCGACCGTAGTCGTTTGAGGAACGTTATCTGCAAGTACAACGCCAGATAATGCAGCACTCGCTAAAATTAAAAGTTGTAATGGCTTTTTCATTGTCTTCCCGCTTTTAATGCGAATCCAATTAAGGAGGATAATTCTCATAATAAAACTACAAAGTTGCTCTAGACACAAGTTACTTCTCGTAAAAAAGCAGAGCAAATGCTCTGCTTTTCATTTGAATACAAACTAAGTCAAAATTTTAAATTTTACCGTGACATTGTTTATATTTTAGACCTGAACCACATGGGCATGGCGCATTACGGCTTTCTGGTACTGGAAATACTGCATTTCCAGATAAGCTACCACTCTCTTCAGAAATCGTCACTTCACCTGTTAAACCATCAACATCATCATGTTCAAATGATAAACGCATTGATTCAGCTTGACGTTGTTGTTGTGCTTCAAGCTCAGCCAATTCTTCTGCTGTTGGTACATGAACACGAGATAAATCAGTCACAACGTCTGATTTGATAATACCCAACATGTTCACAAACAAATTAAATGCTTCTTTCTTATATTCCTGCTCTGGATTTTTCTGAGCATAGCCACGCAAGTGGATACCCTGACGTAAATAATCCATCGCCGCTAAATGATCTTTCCAATGGCGATCTAAAGAGTTCAGCATAAAGTGACGCTCTAACATCGCAGCAGATTCATCACCCATTTGAGTACGGCGTTGACGATAACGTGAAATCACTTCATCAGAAATACGTGCAATCAGACCTTCCTCATCCAAGCGGCGATCTTGATCTAACCACTGCTGTACAGGAAGCTCGATACCTAGATCCGTGCGTAAAGCAGTTTCTAGACCAGGAATATCCCATTGATCATGGATTGATTCAGGTGGAATGAAGTTCGCAATTACCCCTTTCATCACCTCTTTATGCATCTCTTCGATATAATCTTGTAATGTACTTTCTGCCAAAATCTCATCACGTTGTGAGTAAATAATTTTACGTTGTTCATTATTTACATCATCGTACTTCAATAGATTTTTACGAATATCAAAGTTACGTGCTTCAACTTTGCGCTGCGCATTTTCGATCGAACGACTCACCATTTTGTGCTCAATGGCTTCATTTTCTTGCAAGCCCATTGCACGCATCATCGCAACGACACGATCACCCGCAAAGATACGCATCAAATCATCTTCAAGTGATAAATAGAAGCGAGAAACACCAGGGTCACCCTGACGACCTGCACGACCACGAAGCTGGTTATCAATACGACGTGATTCATGACGCTCTGAACCGATGATATGTAAACCACCTGAGTTCAATACATCTTCGTGATCTTTTTCCCACTGCGCTTGTAAACGAGCTTCGTCTTCTGGCGTAGGATTTTCAATTTTTGCGAGTTTGGCTTTCCAGTTACCACCCAGCAAAATATCGGTACCACGACCCGCCATGTTGGTTGCAATCGTTACGGCGTTTGGACTACCTGCTTGCGCAATAATATCTGCTTCACGCTCATGTTGTTTGGCATTGAGGACTTCGTGTTGGATACCTGCTTGTAATAACTTTGCAGATAAAATTTCACTCGCTTCAATAGTTGCAGTACCAATCAAAATCGGTGCAACACCCTGCTTACGAATATTGGTAATTTCTTCGATAATTGCGTTGTATTTACCGTTACGATTTAAATAAATTAAGTCGTTGTGATCCTTACGCACCATCGGACGGTGAGTTGGGATAATAACAACATCTAAACCATAGATTTCTTTCATTTCAGCAGCTTCAGTATCAGCTGTACCTGTCATACCTGAAAGCTTTTTATATAAACGGAAATAGTTCTGGAACGTTGTGGTTGCCAAAGTTTGGTTTTCAGGCTGAATTTCCATATTTTCTTTGGCTTCAACCGCTTGGTGTAAACCTTCAGACCAACGACGACCAGGCATCGTACGACCCGTACTTTCATCAACAATAATCACTTCTTCTTTTTGAGTCTGAGGATTAATGCCAATAATGTAGTGAACGTTCTTTTGGTATAGATAATGCGCACGAATCGCAGCAGTGACATGGTGAACCAGATTTAGGTTCGCAGCAGAATAAAGACTTTCACCCTCAGCAAGTAATCCCATACGGATTAACTCTTGCTCAACAGTCTCGTAACCAACCTCAGTCATTTCAACTGAGCGTTGTTTCTCATCAACCCAGAAGTGTCCGCCATCAGCCACTTTTTCTTCTTTCTGAGGTTTTAATGTTGGAGGAATGCTATTGATTAACTGATATAAATGCGATGAATCTTCACTTTGACCTGAAATAATCAATGGCGTACGTGCTTCATCAATTAATATCGAGTCTACTTCATCGATGATCGCATAACTTAAACCACGTTGTTTTTTCTCTTGTAGAGAAAACACCATGTTGTCACGAAGATAATCAAAGCCAAATTCGTTGTTCGTACCGTAAGTAATGTCTGCTAAATAAGCTTGTGCTTTCTCAGCAGGCATTTGCATCGAATAAATCACACCAATGCTGAGACCTAAAAACTCAAATAATGGGCGATTCAGCTCAGCATCACGTTGTGCCAAGTAATCATTTACCGTAATCACATGAACACCTTGACCACTCAATGCATTGAGATAGCAAGCCAAAGTACCCATGAGGGTTTTACCTTCACCTGTACGCATCTCAGCAATTTTACCTTCATGTAAGGTAATACCACCAATCAACTGCACATCATAGTGACGCATACCCATAACCCGTTTTGCTGCTTCACGGCAGACTGCAAAGGCTTCAGGCATCAATTTATCTAAACTTTCACCGTTGCTAAAACGCTGTCTGAATTCTGGAGTTTTTGCAGAGAGGTCTGCATCGCTAAGAGCAGATATCGTCGGTTCAAGCGCATTAATTTGTTCAACAATTTTACGCATGCGTTTGAGCTCACGCTCATTTTTTGTACCGAAGATACCTCCGATCAGACTTGCCAACATGAATAAACTCTCTAATCCTGTTTGTTTAAATAAGTAATTTTTTCTTAGCTGTTATTATGGAGTCAGAAATAAGAACTACAAGGGCTTTGCATCCAAACAGGTAAAAAAACTGCGAGACGATTCTGACATCACACAACTAAAGAGCGTTAATGTAGCAAATTTGGATTTAACTTACATCGCTTTGCGTGTGAATTTATGATCAATTTTTTAGCTTCGCTACATTCAATTATCTTAAATTCTCATAACAAAATGAAAAAACAATAATTTTATTTATAAAGTGATTCCTGCATATTAAATACACACATAAAACATCAATAATGTATTGAGGACTAATTAAATGACATTACGTTTAGGTGATATCGCCCCGAATTTCCAACAAGACTCTAGCGACGGTCATATTGATTTTTATCAATTTTTAGACGACAGCTGGGGCATTTTATTCTCACATCCAGCGGATTTCACCCCAGTTTGTACCACCGAACTTGGCTTCACCGCTAAACTGAAAGATGAATTTACAAAGCGTGGCGTCAAAGCAATTGCACTTTCAGTCGAAGATGTTGAATCGCATAAAAGCTGGATTCAAGATATTAATGAAACACAAAATACTACGGTCAACTTTCCAATTATTGCGGATAAAGATCGTAAAGTTTCTGAACTATATGGTTTTATCCACCCAAATGCGAGTGAGACCTTAACTGTTCGCTCACTGGTCATTATTGATCCGAATAAAAAAGTCCGCTTGATTATTACTTATCCAGCCTCAACAGGTCGTAACTTTAATGAAGTGTTGCGAGTGGTGGATTCACTACAGCTAACGGATAAACATAAAGTCGCAACACCTGCAAATTGGCAACATGGTGAAGATGTCGTCATTGTACCGTCATTGAAAGATGAAGAAGAAATTAAACAACGTTTTCCTCAAGGCTATACCGCAGTGAAACCTTATCTACGTTTAACACCACAACCTGAGCAAGATTGAAGCCGACTAAAGGCTTCAAACGCAGCGAAAGACAAACGAAGTGTGTAGTACACAAAACGAATAACGCTCGTTACGAACGCAAGTCGAAACAGCTATGCTGTGAGTTAAAAGATTGAAGCCGACTAAAGGCTTCAAACGCAGCGCAAGACAAACGAAGTGCGCAGTACACAAAACGAATAACGCTCGTTACGAATGCAAATCGAACAATAAATATTGAATCTGAATAACAAACTCTATTGCCTATCGACCCGATAGGCTTTTTAAATCGCAAAATAAAAACTTGTTGGTATTTTTTAGTCGATACGTTATAAAAATAATTCTCTTCAAAATAGAATAACAATCACGATGATTTATAACATCCATCATCTCCATTGCGGAAGCTTCTGCCCTGTTTGTGCTCCCCTATTTGGACAGAAAGGCTGGAAAGCACATCTAGTTTGTCATTGCCTACTTATTGAAACTGATCGAGGTCTGGTTTTAATTGATACAGGCTTGGGTATACAGGACTATTTGCACACTGAACAACGTCTAGGTTCATTACTGACTCAATTTGGTTCGATTGTGCCCAATCTCAAATTAAGTGCCATCGAACAAATTCAAAAATTAGGCTTACGCCCTGAAGATGTGCAACATATCTTTGTCACACATCTTGATTTTGATCATGCAGGTGGTATCTCAGATTTTCCTAATGCAACCGTGCATATTTTAGCTTCCGAGTTTAATGCAACACAGACATTAACAGCCAAAGGTAAATTTCGTTATAAAACTGAACAATTTAAACAACATCGTCATTGGAATTTTGCTGAACATACAAATGGTGAAGCTTGGTTTAATTTAAAAAGGGTTCAAGGTCTTCCTTTTTTCCAAGATGAAATATTAATGATTCCATTGATTGGTCATACTGCTGGACATTGTGGTATTGCAATTAAAAAAGCTGAAGGCTGGATTTTATTCTGTGGTGATGCGTATTACACCCATTTAGAACTCAATCCAAAAAACAAATTGAGAGCCTTAGATCTTACTGAACGTTTATTGGCAGAAGATAATCGACAAAGGTTACATAACCTTAAACAGTTACAATATCTGGCTCAACATGAACCGAGTATTGAGTTAATTTGTGCGCATGATCCTGTTGAATTTAATCGTTATCAATAATATGAAAAAAGCGCTTATCACTGTTGTTCTTTTATCAACGCTTAATGTTTCTGGGTGTATGCAGCATTCGAGTTTAGAAAAAGACCAACGTCCTCAAAATTGGGGAACTCTTATTTCTAATAGCTATAATTTTTATCAAATTAGTTCAGATGTTTTTCGTAGCGAACAGCCAAGTATTGATTTGATCCCAAGCCTTGAAGCTCATCAAATTAATACGATTATCAATTTGAGAGCTAGAAATGAAGATGCCATAGTTTTAAAAGATCAGCCTTTTAATCTGGTACACATTCCAATCAATACTTGGGCAATGAATCGTAAAGACTTGTTAGAAGCAATGCGTGTTATTCAAACTGCTAAACAACAAAATCAGAAAATCCTAGTGCATTGCTATCATGGCTCAGATCGAACTGGTGCCACAATTGCGATGTATCGAATTATTTTTGAGCATTGGGCAATTGAAGATGCGGTTAAAGAAATGAAAGAAGGGGGATATGGCTATCATATCATTTGGAAAAATATTGACCATCTTTTCACCCCTGAAAATGTAGAATGGATTCAACAACAACTTTCAAATCCAGCATCTATTTAGATTGCGAGATGAGTTTTAGATTAAATCCAATTTTTAGAGAGATAGAGCTTAGACGTGTAAGATTTGTTTCTTTAATTTTTGGGTTTTATGCACTTTTTATTGGGCTTTTAAAAAACCTAATTTTATAAGCTGAATGGTAACCTAACAAATACGAACTAAGCTGAAGAATTGGCAAAAACAGAGTTGCTAAGTAATATTTTAAAAACTTCAGAATCACCACCATCGCTATCCGTGACCAATAAAAATACCTCACCATCAGATGTCGACTCTAACCATGTAATTCCTTCTACTTTAATAGCAAGAGTTTGTCCTTTCGAATCCTGAATCAGATGTGTAAATAAAATTTTTCCCTCAGGCGATAACACCAAAATAAAACTGCCTAGCACCGCGCCATCATCATAAGTATTTAATGTTTGCTCAACCGCAGCAGTGGCAACAATTAGATTTTTCTCCACAAAAAAATAAGCATCAGAAATACCACTTGCTGCCCCTTCAAGCTCTGGTAATGTCAGATTGAATGATTTTTTGAGCGCACATTCTAATGATTTTCCATTTTGAATCTTTATTAAATCAAAGACTAAAACACCATGAAAACGATTGATATTGCCACGTTGAAAAATGTATAAATTGTTTTGATCTGAACAAACTGCTTCTATATTGAGATCAGCGCCACCAGTCAACGCCAAACAATGTTCTAAGAAATCATAATCCGAGGTATCAAATAAAACATGAACCTGATGATCAGCTGGATTATACAATAATGCTTTTTTTCGATTTTCTGTAGAACCTGAACCCATCACTAGTAACTGAGGTTGTCCGTCAAAGCGAATACAGCTAAGCGCTTCAAAGTCTGGTTTAGTTTTTTTACTAAATACCGTTAGTGTCGTATGTTTAGGCTGTTCAAATAATGGAATTTTTTCAAAATTAGTCGCACGATTGATGTTATTTTTTTGATTAGTTTTGAGTAAGTAACCCACATCATCTCCAACCAAGTAGAGATCATTTCCCACACAAGCCGCACCAGAAAGCGCACTAACACTCGAATCCTCTGAAAATATAAAGTGTTCTAATATCTTAAAGCCGCTACTCATATTGTACTCACTGCCCGCAGAAATAGAACACTTGTAACGAGGTCAAAACCAGACGCTTGCCGGCTTTGATCTCATCGCTTATCTTTTGTTATCGCTGATCAAGTGGAACCCAATCAATCACCCACGCTGATTTCATATTTAAACTTTCATCAGAGGTAATTTTTTTACGTGCGGCATCTGCAACATCTCGGTCCTTCGATGGTCCAACCATGATACGAATTCCTTTTGAAGTCGGGCTTGTTGTAACCTTATAACCTTTGGCACGCAATTTAGATACAACTGCATCTGCATTGGCTTGGTTGGCAGCCAATGCCACTTGTACCATCCACTTTTTATCTCCATTTTCCATGAGATCACGAGCCTTTTCAGCTTCGGCTTTTTTCTCAGCTTCAGCTTTACGCTTTTTCTCGTCAGCCGATTTTTTCTCAGCTTCAGCTTTACGCTTCTCTTCAGCTGCTTTTTTCTCAGCTTCGGCTTTACGTTTATCTTCGGCAACTTTCTTGTCTGCATCAACTTTACGCTTTTCTTCTAACGCTTTTTTATCAGCGTCAGCTTTACGCTTATCTTCCTCAGCCTTTTTTTCAGCTTCTGCCTTACGCTTCTCTTCTGCCAACTTTTTTTCGGCTTCAGCCTTGCGCTTGTCTTCCGCTAACTTTTTATCAGTATCACTTTTCTGCTGATCTGCTTTTTGCTGTTCTAATTTTTTCTTTTCATCTAATTTATTTTTTTCTTCAGTCGCTCGTTGTGTCTTAGCTTTATCATCTTCGCCAAGCTCTGGCGGAATGTTATCAGAGCTTTCCTGTTCGGCTGTACGGCGTGCATTAATTGCAGCGTATTCTTCGGCTGCTTTACGCGCAGCAGCAGCTTCAGCTTCTTGTTGCATTTTTAGAAAATCAGCTGCACGTGCCTCTTGTTCAGCAACGGCTTTCTCACGAGAACGGCGTTGTTCTTCAAGCAATCTTTTTTCTGTCTCAACATCTACCGCTAATGGTTGTAATGAAACCATTTCACCTTCTTGGGTCGATTGAGCTGTTTGAGTTTTAGGTTCTGTTTTAGGAATTGGGTGTGTAATTGCCGTTTGCGTTTTGTCATGCCCTATTTCGTCATTACCTTTAAGGAGTAATGCTGCCAATAAAACACCTCCACCCAATAGAACAACGCCTCCCATCCAGCGTTGTTTGTTATTCATTGACATTGTTCTAAATACTCCCAAACCGCTTCTAAGGTATGAAACGATCCACAGACTAAAATCAGCTGATTGTTATTACTTTGCTTCAGCACATCTTCAAAGGCTTGCTGGATATTACCGTACTCATATACCTGTTGACCTTGTAATGCATCGTGTAGTTGATGCAATGGCGCTGCTCTAGGTACATTTAAACTAGCAATAAACCAATCTTTTACTGTTGTTTTTAGTAAATCGGTGACAGACGAGATATCTTTATCTGCCAACATTGAAAATACTGCGACAACATCTGTGTACTGTTTATTGTATTTTAAGAATTTTCGCAATTGATTCAATAAAAATTCGACGCCATGTGGATTATGTCCAGCATCAAAAATCACTGTTTTGTCTTGAATTTGCCGTATTTCAAAACGACCTTGCAAACGTGCTTGCTGAATACCTGTTGCAATCGCTGCCTGAGAGACCTCAATACCACTCACCAGTACCGCTGCAACAGCAGCCGAAATATTATCTAATGCAAGCTGACCGATTGGCAGTTTTAGCGTTGTGCCAGAGGATGCAAATGACCAAGTTTGACCATCGTCATTAAGTTGATAAAAATAATCTCGATTTAGCGCATATAGATCTGCTTGAGTTTCAGCTACTTTATCTTGAATCGCTTGGGGTAATTGTTGTTGACCCGCAAATACCACTGGAATATTCGGACGAATAATCCCTGCTTTCTCAAAGGCGATTTTTTCTATCGTGTCACCTAACCAATCGACATGATCTAAACCAATATTGGTAATCACGGCAATATCAGGATCAATCACATTCACGACATCCAGACGACCGCCTAAGCCAACCTCAAGTACCCAGACATCACATTGTTTTAGTTTAAAAATAAGAAAAGCAGCCAAAGTGGTTGCTTCAAAAAAGGACAATGATAAACCACATTCTCGGCGGACTTGGTCAACCAACACAAAGGCATCAACTAAGCTTTGATCATCAACTTCAATCCCAGCAAGTTTTACCCGCTCATTAAAACGATAAATATGCGGTGATTGATACAAACCAACTTTATAACCTTGTGCATTTAAAATTGCAGCGAGTGTCGTTGTTGTTGAGCCTTTACCATTCGTTCCTGCCACAGTAAAAACTTTTGCTTGAGGTTGCATAACTCCCAATTTTTCAGCAACGGGAATTACGCGCTCTAAACCTAAATCAATGCCTGTAACATGAACATGGCCCCAATAATCGAGCCATGTTGTTAATGTATCTGTAGAATGTGGTGCGTCCAGTTTCAAGGTAAATTCATCAGTTTAGCTACGAGTCTATATACAGTATCACGTAATGCATGACGATGAACAATTTGATCGACCACACCATGATCAAGCAAATATTCTGCACGTTGGAATGGTTCTTCTAACTTCTCGCGAACTGTTTGTTCAATGACGCGTTTACCTGCAAAACCAATCATCGCTTTCGGTTCAGCCAGATGAACATCACCTAACATCGCTAATGAAGCTGTTACACCTCCATAGACGGGATGAGTCAATACAACGAGATATGGAACACGAGCTTCTTTCATTTTTTGAATCGCAGCCGAAGTACGTGCCATTTGCATTAAAGACAACATGCCTTCTTGCATACGAGCACCGCCTGAAGCAGCAAAACAAATTAACGGTTGATGTAGTTGAATTGCTCGTTCTGCCGCTTGGATAAAACGATCACCAACAACGGTCCCCATTGAACCACCCATAAAATCGAACTCAAATGCACAAGCCACCAAGTCCAAACCTTTTAATGAACCTTGCATTACAACTAATGCTTCTGTTTCACCAGTTTTATCTTGTGCTTCACGCATACGCTCTGGATAAGGTCTGCTATCCACAAACTTCAATGGATCTTTCGCACTAAATTCTTGACCTAACTCTGCATTGACTTGATCAAAGAACCAATTCAAACGATCACGTGCGCGCATACGCAAATGCTCATCGCATTGTGGGCATACGTAGGCATTAAATGACATTGCCGTACGTGTTACTAAGGCATGACATTCAGGACATTCAATGGTTGGTTCCGTAAATGTTGCTTTGAATGTCTGTTGTTCATTCGCAACTTGAATACCAGGCACTTGACGCTCTGTCCAAGGCGTTGATGGGCTCAGAACCTTCCCTGCTGTTAACTCTTGACTCATACTAACTCATCGAGCGCGGCTCGAAGCTCCTTCACTTTATTCACCGTCTGTTGCACAGCTTCGTCTGCTGGCAATGTCGCAAAAGATTTAACGAAAGCACTTCCTACGATTACGGCATCAGCAACTTGACCCATTGCTTTTGCAGAAGCTGCATCACTAATCCCAAAACCAACTCCAACAGGAACGTTAGTCATGCTCTTAATTTTCGCAATACGAGCTGCTGCTTCAGAGGTATCTAGTGTTGCTGCACCTGTCACACCTTTTAACGACACATAGTAAACAAAGCCACTGGCTTGATTTACAACATGCTGAATACGTTTATCAGTTGATGTTGGTGCGAGTAAGAAAATTTGATCCATCTCATTTTGTTTTAAGACATCGCCAAATTGCTTTGATTCTTCAGGCGGTAAGTCCACCAAAAGTACACCATCAACACCACAATCTTTCGCATAAGCCACAAACTTTTCATAACCAATCACTTCAACAGGATTTAAATACCCCATTAAAACAACGGGTGTCGTTTGATCTTTTTCGCGAAATTCTTTCACCATATTCAAAGCATCGAGTGTGCTCGATCCACCTGCTAAAGCACGTTCAGCAGCTAAGGCAATTACTGGACCATCCGCCATTGGGTCCGAGAATGGCAAGCCCAACTCAACCACATCAACGCCTGCTTCAACCATTTGATGAAGCAGTGGAACTGTGACTTGTGGATGCGGATCTCCTGCCATAACATAAGAAACAAGCGCTTTACGGTGCTGAGATTTAAGCTGTTCAAAACGAGTGGCAAGACGTGACATAGGATTATGCTTTCCTTGATTTATATAAATTGAGGAGTTGTTTGTAGTCATACAAGAACACTGCATTGTAACGCTATTTTTTGTTCATTGAACAGAGTTTGACGTGATTGCAACAGTGAATGTTGCTACTTACAACTGCCCTGCTACATTTATCTATATTTTCAGCTTTTTCTCAATGATCAAAGCTTCCTAATTTTAGCTTCATCGAGGCTGATTTTAGAAATGAGCTCAGCTCCTTTATACTACCCGCAATTTTTAAGTTTTCTTTTTATTTTTATGTCTGCCCACACTCAGGAAAAAGTACAAAGCAATGCCCTTGCTTTGCTACCACTATTGGTATTTTTGATCATCTTTCTCGGGAGTGGTCTCTATCATTCAATGATCGGGACAGAATTTGCATTCTATCAAGTCAAAGCACCTATTGCCGCGATTCCAGCTGTTATTCTGGCATTACTACTTTATAAACAGAAACTCAATACGGCAATTGAGGAATTCCTACAAGGTGCTAGTCATCCAAATTTAATTTTAATGTTTATGGTATTTATGTTGGCAGGTGCTTTTGCCAGTGTCTCCAGTGCCATAGGCAGCGTCGATGCGACAGTACAGTTGGGACTTTCACTGATTTCGCCTGAATTTGTGTTACCCATGTTATTCATTATTGCGGCATTCATTGCAACAGCAATGGGAACGTCTATGGGCACCATCGCAGCTTGTGCACCAATTGCATTCGGTTTTTCCCAAGCAACAGAGATAGCACCTCTCTATGCCATAGGTGCAGTGGTGGGAGGCGCTATGTTTGGTGATAATTTATCTATGATTTCAGATACAACGATCGCTGCCACACGTAGCCAAAATGTTGAACTTCGAGATAAGTTTAGGGTGAATGTGTGGATTGCCTTTCCTGCTGCAATCATTACATTGATGCTTTATGTAATGATGAGTCACCAAACAGAATCAATTCCATCAAAACCTTATGATTTATTGCTTATTTTGCCTTATTTAGCTGTTTTTTTTCTTGCCTTTACACGCTTGCATGTACTTGCTGTATTAATGATTGGTGTTATTTTGTCAGGTGTGATTGGTCTCATTGAAAAACCTGAATTTGATTTATTAAAACTCAATAACTCAATTTATGATGGCTTTGTTGGCATGTTTGAGGTGGCATTACTTTCCATGTTGCTAGGTGGTTTGTCTACCCTGATGCAAAAAGAAGGCGGTTTGCAATGGCTTATTCAACGTATTTATACGATTACACGTCTATTCAAATTTGGCAAACAGCGTACAGGTGAATTAGGCATGAGTTTTCTAGTCATATTCTCAAATTTATTTGTTGCCAATAATACCGTTGCGATTATTTTATCAGGAGATATGGCACGTGAAGTAGCGAAAGAATATGGTGTTGATCCTAAGCGAAGTGCAGCTTTACTTGATATTTTTTCTTGCGTAATCCAAGGGATTATTCCCTACGGTGCTCAATTACTGCTTGCTTGTTCAATTGCCAAACTTTCGCCAGTTGAACTAATTGGCAATATCTACTATTGCTGGATTCTTGCAGTGTGCGCAATCCTTGCAATTGTTTTTAATTATCCACGTTTAAAAACACGCTAAAAACAATCCATAAATCTCTTTAGCTTGCTTTAAAGTTAAAGAGATTTCAAAAACTGCTTGGGTGTAATTCCTGTCCAACGTTTAAACGCCCGCCCAAACGCACTTTGATCAGCATAATTTAAACGTTCCGCAATTTCTGACAATGATTTGCCCTGTTGCAAATACAGTTTACTTTGTTCCAAACGATACTGATCTAAAATATCCTGAAAATTAAGCTGATAGGTTTTGAGTTGGCGTTGTAATGTTCGTTCAGAGCAATGCAAACGCTTAGCAACATAACTGAGCAGTAGCTCTTCTTGTTGTAAAAGTCCTTGTTCAATATGCGTTTGTATTTTTTGACGGAACTGTTGTTGCTGAATCTCAAAAGAAGCAATGCTATTCAGTGATTGCTGAGCTTGAGTCGAGAGTACATGGTTTAATTGTTGGTCTGCAGCGATGCTTTTTGCTTTTAAAATTTGATTTGAAAAGCGAATTGCATATTGTCCAGCTTGAATTTGGATCGGACAACCATAAAATTTTTCAAAATGATATAAAGCTGTATGTGGTGCGTAACCAAATTGAATCATCTGTGGTGGAATGAGGGCATCTTGTACAATAGACTGAGAAATTTTAAAGATCAGCGCCAGATTTAGCTCATACATTTCCCGATAATCACTATAGGATGCTCCCCAAACAATTTGAATATGATCAGAAAACTGCTGAACATTCAGTTGTTCTAAATTGGTCTGTTTAAAGACTAAAGAATAATAACGTTGTAAAAGCTGTAACGCCTGTTGCAGATCTAAACTGGTTGAAGCCAAATATCCCATTAAACCCAAATCTTGCAAATTGGCATGTTCAGCCAATACTAATGTAATCGGTCGAGGGAAATAAGCTTGTGCCGATTGCAAAAGCAACACATAACGTTCGACATCAAAATCATGCTCATCTGGATTTTCCAAGCAAGTATGAAAAGCTTGCCAAAGCTCAGGCGCAACAACTTTAGACAAATCAATTTGTTCTTGTTGTAAAACACGATTAAATAATCGCAGGTATCCAATAATAATTTTAACTGACATATGCCGATCTCATCCTGATCTGTCGTTATTTGTATAAAACTTGGCTGTAACTGTCAAAACATTTCATCGGACTTTTTCCATACTGAGTTCATGAAGAAAAGACAAGGAATAGCAAAAAATGAATGCACATGTTTCCTATCAAGTTGAGCCAGTTGTTAGAACAAAACTAGATTTTCATTTAGATCAAGCACCACGTTTTTGGTTTGGCGGTGATCCATTTCGTACTCGTATGTTTGATGCATTAAGCCTAACCTTCCCTGATGGCGAACGCTATTTTATTGAATGTGTGCGTTTATTCCGTGACAAAATTAATGATCCTGACTTGCAAGAACGTGTGGCTGATTTTATCCGTCAGGAAGCACAGCATGGTATTGCACATGACAAAATGAATCAGATCATGAAAGAGCAAGGCATGCCTGTAGATCAATTCACTGCACGGTTGAAAAAGATTTTTAGATTTGAATTAAAAAACCGTTCAGCTCAATACAACATTGCCATGACCGCAGCTGCAGAGCATTTAACTGCGTTAATGGCAGATACTTTTTATAGTAAAAAAGAGACTTTAGCGGAGGCAGATCCATTTGTTCGTGCGCTATTCGCTTGGCATGCGATTGAAGAAATGGAACATCGTGATGTTGCTTTTGATGTGATGAAGCAAGTCGGTGATGTACCTGAAGCAACTCGACGTTTTGCGCTGCTCTTCACCACCGTCATGATGTTTGGTTTTACTTTGTATCGTACGGATGTAATGCTAAAAACTGATGGTTTTAATTTAAGACAACGCTTTGATATGGCACGTAAAGGTTTACCGTGGTTCTTCGGTCGTAACGGTATTTTGACTGCAAAAAGATCTCAATATAGTGACTGGTTTAAAAAGGATTTCCATCCAAATCAACATCCTGTTATTCGCCAATATGATGTTTGGGTTGATACTTTAGCGAAGACCAATGATCCAATTGCTGCGGGTGAAGCATTCTGGCAAGCAGGGCTTTAATTCACGTATCAAAAGAATCCCCTTTGAATTTAGGGGATTCTTTCTGTCATTATCACCACTTCGCATAGTGCTGTTCTAATAATCCATATTCGTTGTTCAACATCACCAGTTCAACATTTTCATGTTCAATCGTACCGCTTACTTTCGCTTGCCACTGATTAAACTTGCTGCCAATCAGGCGTAGGTTAATATTCTCAAAACGACACCAACCCGTTTCAACTAGCAAATTTAATCGCTCATCTAAAGAACGAATTGACCAACAATTTTCATTTTGTTGCTCAAATAAAATATCAGTGAGTGGATATAAACGACCATCGACCCACAACGCATTTTCATTACCAAAACTTTCATTGACACCTGATGCGAGATTCAAGCCAATGCGGCGATCATTTGCATCACAGAACTGACAAGACAACCAAAACCAAGCCGTCTCAGGTCGTAAAAAACCACAAGTATCATCGAGTGCAGCAAGACTATACGCATTGAACTCGATCTGCTGTTGATCTGGGCTAATGAAAAAGCCTTCTACTGCCAAAGTGGTTTGTTTTTGCGTATATGTCCAACCATTAATCCCTGTTGGGCTACATAAACTGAGTGCATCCGTACCTGCACAAAAAATACGCGCTTTCAGTTGTACTTCGCCATGTTTGGTCACTTGGATATAACGCACACCATTGGCGTGTTGCATATCAAATTGATAAGCAGATTTTTTAAAATAGCTTTGACTAAATAAAGGTTGTTCATCCAGATGTGTTTTCAACGCTAATGGCTGAATCGCATTCCATTCGATTACTTTTTTAGAAACATGATCATAAACATAGAAAAAGCCATGCCCTGCCCATGATAGATCGACAATCGCAATACCAATGCTGTAATGCTCATGTTGTAAACCACAGAATTTAAATTTTTTATATTTCAGCTGCTTGCGCCAGCCTTTTAGTACTTGGCCATAAGGCGTTTTATAAATATAGTCATCCAAATTGATCTGTGAAGGTATCTGATCAAAACGCCCATAACGAGGCTGGCCATTTTTCTGTATCAATTTCACAAGATTTCCCCAACTCAATTATAACGTAAATGCCGTTCTGACCTGATTTTTACCATTGTGTTTCGCATCGTACAACGCCTTATCTGCTTGCTCAAACAAGCCTGTATAATCAAAACCACTAAAAGCTGTACTACTTACCCCAAAACACGCCTTGATATAAAGCATTTCATTTTCTTTCACTTCAACTGCGGTTTGCTCTAATGCTTTACGACATACCTCTGCCAACAACACTGCATTTTCAATAGAAGTAAATGGTAATAAAATGACAAATTCCTCACCACCATAACGTCCAATCACATCACTGGCTCGTAAATTTTTTCGCAGTATATTTGCAACATGTTTTAAAACCAAATCTCCTTGATGGTGTCCATAGTGATCATTAATATTTTTAAAATTATCAATATCCACCATAATCAAGGATGTTTCTCGATGGGTAATTTGTGCCTGCTGCATCTGTAAATCAATAATCTCATTGACCCCACGGCGATTCAACAGCCCTGTTAACTCATCAGTACAACTGAGTTTTTCTATTTTTGAATTATAGCGCCGCCAACGCTCCACACTAATATCAAACAAGGTGATGGTGAATGCTGCATATAAGGTGGTATAAAACATGGAGTAAATAATCTGGGTATTTTGAACATCCTTATGCAACAAGGTATAAGGTTTATAGGCCAGCGCATAATCCAGATACCCAGTCACCGTCAGCACAGATAAAAGGTAATATACGGCAACATAGACAATCAGGCCAAAATACACCACAAATCGGGGATATAATAATAGTGCAGTCAGTATAATCCCCATGAAGATCACCCCATTAAGGAGATTTAACAGTCCAATACCTATAGGTAAACCCAACAATGAACATGGATAATAAACAGACAAAAACAACACATAATAAATATGTGCTTCTGGTTTATTTTTAATAAAAAAGCCAAATAAAATTAAGAAAGTATTTAGAACAAATATACCAGGATATAACCACTGAAGTTTAAGTAACAACCCTGTATTTGCCAAAGGATGATACATATATTTTATTTGCATAAAATAGATGATAAGGCCGGTAAAACTGGCATACCACAATATGGCCTGAGATTTTTTAACCAAATCCCAGTCCAGCATTGCAAGAAAAATTTTATTAATATGTTTGAGTAGAGGGTATTTCATCCTCCGCAGTCCTGTATGATTATTATCGTGTTATACGTCCATGTACAACCAGTCACAACATAAATATCGATGTTGTCTAGGGACACTATTTATACAATACTATCATACAAATATTCGATATTATAAGTCGACCATCGGAATACCATCAATTTTCGCAACCGTCATTAAATCTTTATCGCCACGACCTGAAACTGTTGCAATAATGATTTGGTCTTTCGACATCGTTGGGGCAAGTTTAGTGACATAAGCCATCGCATGTGAACTTTCAAGCGCAGGAATGATGCCTTCAATCTGAGTTAAATCACGGAAGCCTTGTAAGGCTTCATCATCTTTAATTGGCACATATTCCACACGATGCATATCTTTTAAGAAACTATGCTCTGGACCAACACCTGGATAATCCAAACCTGCTGAAATACTATGTGTTTCAATAATCTGACCTTGCTCATCCGACATGAGGTAAGTACGGTTACCATGTAATACACCCACATGGCCTGCATTCAATGGCGCTGAGTGTTTGCCTGTTTCAATGCCGAAACCTGCCGCTTCAACACCGTACATTTTCACATCCTGATCATTCAGGAATGGATAGAACAAGCCCATTGCATTTGAACCTCCGCCCACACAAGCAACCAAGGCATCAGGTAAACGCCCTGCTTGTGCTTGGATCTGTTGACGTGCTTCACGACCAATGATTGATTGGAAATCACGTACAAGCTGTGGATATGGGTGCGGACCAGCAACCGTACCAATGACATAATAAGTCGTATCAACATTGGTGACCCAATCGCGCATCGCTTCATTCAATGCATCTTTTAAAGTTTTGGATCCGCTTTGCACGGGTACAACTTTTGCGCCAAGCAAACGCATGCGATAGACATTCATCGCCTGACGTTTTACATCTTCAGCCCCCATGTACACCACGCACTCCATACCCAAGCGAGCAGCGATGGTTGCGGTCGCAACACCATGTTGACCTGCACCTGTTTCAGCAATGATACGTTTTTTACCCGACAGTTTTGCCAATAACGCTTGACCGATGGTGTTGTTGACCTTGTGTGAACCTGTATGGTTCAAGTCTTCACGTTTCAGGTAAATTTGCGCACCGCCGAGGTGCTGAGACCATCGCTCAGCATGATAAAGTGGACTTGGACGACCAACATAAAACGCAAGATCACGGTCAAACTCTGCTAAAAACTGAGCATCATTTTTCATACGACCATAAAGACTTTCTAAGTCTTCAAGTGCAGCCATAAGCGTTTCTGACACAAAACGCCCACCATGAATACCAAAATGCCCCTGAGCATCTGGAAACTGGGTGTAGTCAATCGCCTGATTTTGTTGACTAAGGTTTTGCTGATCCACGTTGGACTCCTTGCATAAATTTTTCAATGAGTTGTTGGTCTTTTATACCTTTAGCGGACTCTACGCCTCCGCTGACATCCACAGCAAAAGCTGCTGTAGTATGAATAGCGTCACTCACATTTTCAGGGGTTAAGCCCCCTGCCAAGATTAGTGGAATATCAAGTTTTGGAAATTGATTCCAATCGAAACAGTGACCTGTTCCACCTTTTAAATCAGGATGCCACGCATCAAGTAGAACCGCACTGGCTCCCACAGCTTGATAGCGTTGAATTTCGGTCAAAATGTCTAAATCGGGTTTAACCTGAATGGCTTTGTACCAACGGCGTTTGCAATGCAACGCAATTTGTCGACATTGTTCAGGTGTTTCATCACCATGTAGTTGTAATACATCCAACGGAACTGAATCAAGCACTGTTTGGATTTCTTCTGCGCTTGCATTTACAAATAAACCGACCAACTGAACATAAGCGGGTACTGAGCTTGCCAAAATTTGTGCTTGCTCAATACTGACATGACGTGGGCTTGGGGGAAAGAATACCAATCCAATCGCATCTGCTCCTACTTGCACAACAGCATCAATATCTTGAGTCCGCGTGATTCCACAAATCTTGGCGCGAGTTCGGAGTTGGGTTTGACGCATTTGATGTCCAATTTGAGATGACTATTTACTACTCTCACATTGTAAAGCAATTTGACATACTTTGGTCAAAGTTCATTTCCAAATGCAATTGTTTAAAAAACGTGAACACTCTATACTTCGCATCATCTCGCAACAAGTCTAAAGCACATTCTTTTGCTTATAGGGAAGTTGGTGTAAGTCCAACACTGCCCTCGCAACGGTAACACCGAATTATTAATCTTAGCTAAACGCCAAATCACTGCATCTGAATGATGTGGGAAGATGATTAATAGCATCGTCATTGTGATGATATAGTGAAGTCCGGAGACCTGCTTGTTGTTTATTTCCACTTTAACATTCACGACGGGTGAATGTATGGAGCGACATCATGTCTACTATTTTTCAACCGACACGTTTAGTTGGTGCTATCGCTATTGCGATGGGGTTTTCTTCAACTACTTTTGCTCAAGATCAATCAAGCGCGAAAACTGCGACGCTAGATACGATTGTTGTGACGGCATCTCGTTCTGAAGAAAAGTTAAAGAATGTTCCTGCACGTCTGACTGTGATTGATCAAAAAACGATTGAAAAGAATCCTGCTCTCAACTTATCAGATTTAATTCAGCGTGATCCTTCTGTTTTTGTCAAACAAAGTGGCGGAATAGGTCAGATCACGGAAATCTCAATTCGTGGAACTCGACCAAATCACACTCTCATATTAAAAGATGGCGCTCGTCTAAATAGCCAAAACCACCTTGCTGCAATTTATCCATCATTTCTTGATTCATCTGATCTTGAACAGATAGAAATTCTTAAAGGTCCAGCATCTGTACAATATGGAACAGATGCAATTGGTGGAGTGGCTCAAATGATAACCTCAACTCCAACAAAAAATAGCGGTTTTATTACAGGTATCTATGGGGAAAACAATACCTATAAAGCTATTGCAGGAGCTGACCTCATTCAAGATGGTTTTTATGCACAAATTAGAGGACAGCGCTTAGAAAGTGATGGAACACGAGTACTAGATAATCAAAGCAAAGATCAAAAAGCCGCTTATGATCAGAAAGGTTATAGTGCGAAAGTAGGTTACGACAATAAAAAGAATATTAAAACTGACCTGTCAATCAGTCAAAATGAAGGGCTGAGTCAATTCTACAATTACATGACTATCAAAAATAATGCAGAGCGTATATTTGAGAACCGCCTGATTAATTCAAGCATTGAATATGGTTTTGCTGAAAATCTTACATTATCTGCACGTTATTCAAACTTTATTGATAACCAACAAGTAAAAGATAGTGATCCAAACCACTTTGATACAGAAAACAATGAAGGTGATCTAAACTTAAACTGGAATATAGACTCTAAGAATAATTTACTCGCAGGTGTAACTTATCTAAAATCAGATTTTAAAAGTAATGATGTAAAAGATAAAAAACAAAGTATCGATTCTACCGGTTATTATGTTCAACATCAGTATAAGACAGATAAGCTAAATACTCAGGTTGGTGTTCGTACTGAAGATAATGAACTATTCGGTACACATACAATCGGTCAAGGAGCTGTTCGTTATCAAGTATTACCCGAAACAAGTATTTATGCCAATATCGGATCAGCTTTTAAAGCCCCATCCCTAACAGAACTCTATTATTTTTCAGAAAAGTCCTATGGAAATACCTATGGTAATCCTGATCTAAAACCAGAAGAAAGTATTTCCTATGAAATTGGTGTAGATCAAAGAATTGGGCAAAACCTAAATGCCTTTTTATCTGCTTACCATACTGAAATAAAAAATTTAATCAGCTATAAATACTCAAGCCCGAACTCAACGTATATCAACATAGATAAAGCTGAAATCAATGGTGGTGAGCTAGGTCTTAAATGGAAAAAAGATGACCTATTCCTAAACACAGAATACGCTTATGTTGATTCAAAAGATAAAAAGACTGATCTGAGAGTTGCATATAAGCCTAAACAGACCCTCACTTTAACGACTGGACTTGAAAATTCAATTTATGGAATAAGCGCCTCAATTATCGCACGCTCAGATATTTATGCAGATAATGCCAATAAAGTTAAAGCTCCTGGTTATGCAACCGTTGATTTAAACATGTACTGGAATATCAACCCTAATATTAAAGTTTTCAGTAATATTGAGAATATGGGTGATGTTGAGTACAGAACTGCTGATAATTTTGGTGATGGTTGGTATGTAAACGGTGGTCGCCAAGCTTCTGTGGGTGTCACTCTTCGTTATTAATCGTGCAATCTAGACAATAAAAATATTTTCTTAACTCCAATTTCGGGGTAATGTTCTGACCGACATTATCCCCTTTTTATTTGTAGGACAGCTCCATGGGACATCGTTTAAGTAAAATCTATACACGTACAGGTGATTCAGGTACAACAGGACTTGGGGATGGCTCGCGTGTCGCTAAAGATGACTTACGAATTAATGCGCTAGGTGATGTAGATGAACTCAATGCCACGATTGGCGTATTAAGAGCACAAATCAGTATATCTCAAATTGAAAATAAAGCTGATTGGGATAAAAGTTTAAGCTTGATCCAACATTGGTTATTTGATTTAGGTGGTGAAGTTTGTATTCCAAACTATCATTTACTCCAACCAATTTGTATCGAGTTTCTCGAAAAAGAAATTGATCACATGAATGAATCTCTACCGATGCTCAAAGAGTTTATCTTGCCTTCGGGTAGCCTAGCATGTAGTTATGCACATCAAGCGCGTGCTGTATGCCGCCGCGCAGAACGCACTTTGATGTCAGTACACAATCGTGATCAAAATATTCAAGCTACTGCATTACAACTCTTGAACCGTTTATCCGACTGGTTATTTGTTGCCTCACGTGCTTTGCAACGTGCAGAAGGCGGTAGTGAAGTGCTTTGGCAAAAAAACATTAATGATAGTATTGATCAAGCATAATTATTTTAAGGTAAATCAAAATGCGAATCATTGGTCATCGTGGCGCACGTGGTGAAGCTCCTGAAAATACGTTAGGAGGCTTCCGTTACTTACATGATTTAAGTGTACGTGCAGTTGAGTTTGATGTGCGTCAACTCAAAGATGACCAATTGGTGGTGATTCATGATGATGATTTTGTTCGTACCACGGGTAAATCACAGCATGTTGAAAGCTGTAATTTGTCTGAAGCTCAGCAATTTGATCATCGCCATCAATGGCAGGCGTGGGGATTTGAAGAATACACACCTAGCCTGCCCCATGTAATGGATTGTTTAACTGATTTTGAACATATTGAAGTTGAAATTAAAGCAGTTGCAGATGAAGTAGCGGCTGAGCGTTTAATTCTACAATTACACCAAGATTTAGTCGGCTTTGAACAAACTGCCACAATTACGAGTTTTGATGTAAAAATTTTAGCGGCATTACAACAACATCAAAGTCATTTTAAACGTGGTCTGTTGGTTGAAATTCCAATTGGGGAATACGCAATCGAGCTTGCTCAACAATATGAGTGCCACCAAATTGGTTGGAAAGATCAACTGGCAACTGATCAAATCATTCAGTTTACACAGCAAGCCGAACTTGCTGTGAGTGTCTGGACAGTTAATGACGTTGAACGTGCCAAACATCTACAACAATTGGGCATTCAAGGGTTAATCACTGATTTCCCGAGCACCATGTTGCAACATCTAACTTTATAAAAGTATGGAGTTTATTCCGACAACTAATTTTATTTTTTAGATTGCGCCTGAATTAAACGCTGCCCTTTCGCATCTAATAAATACAAATTCGTCCCTTCAATTTGGAAACGTTCAATCCGCTGCATCGCATCCATCAGATCTGCTTCTTGTGCTAATGCTTTATCACAACTTAAGTGCTGCGCTCTCACATCAAAACTTATTTTCCTTTGGCTAAGATCATATTGATAACTTCCATAAATGTTATTGCAGCCCGTATGACCTGAAATGGTTTTAGTCACTGAATTCAGCATAAAACTTGGGTATTGATTGAAGAATAAAGCATGTTTATTTTGAATCATGGTTATTTGCCAATTCACCTCTTGAATGCCATCGTTGCTTTTACGAACTTGCATAGGAGGCAATTCACTTACACGTTTTGGATGTAAGCTATTTTTAGTGATCTGTGTCGGTTGACTTTGGCATGCAGTAAGTAGCAAAGCACAAGATAATATTAAAGTTTTGTGAAAAAACTTATTCAAAGAATAAATTGTATTTTTCACGCTTATTTGTTCTGACATTGATTTATTTCGCCTTTTAATTTATTGATTAATTCAACAAACGAATTCTGTTACTGTTCTTTCAGTACAACTGTAGAATAATGCTAGTGTTATCTAATCTGAGCATGCTAATATCGAACATAAAATAGCAATATATCGTCATGATTGGTTTTGCTATCTCGTTTGGTTTTTATATCTTGTGTAAACAAGGTTTTTAGGAGCGCTGACGGATATGACTTCCGCCCCACTCAAGAAAGCACCCATTAATTGGATTGCAATTTTCGCACTGGTATTCTTACCAGTTGTTGCGCTCATTTCGATTCCAATTTATACCTATTATCATGACTTTAGTATGGGCGCATGGATTAGCATGTTTGTCTTACTAGGTGTAAGCAGTTTAGGTATCACTGCTGGCTATCATCGCTTATGGGCACACCGTGCTTATGAAGCAACTCTACCTTTAAAAATCATTCTTATGATTATGGGTACTTTTGCAGTTCAAAATAGTATCTTATTTTGGGCTTCAGGTCATCGTACACATCACCGTCATGTTGACGATGTAGACCAAGATCCATACTCGATTAATAATGGATTCTGGTATGCACATATGGGTTGGATGTTACGTAACTACCCTGCTGCCGAACCAAATTATAAAAATGCACCTGATTTGTTAAATGACAAATTAGTCATGTTCCAAGATAAATATTATGTTCCTTTAGTGATTGCTGTGCATGCAGGTATTTTGTTGCCTGTCGGTTGGTTAGTTGGTGATATCTGGGGTGTGTTACTTTTGGGTGGTTTAGTTCGTTTATTCCTTAGCCATCATGTCACCTTCTTCATTAACTCTTTATGTCATATGTGGGGTAAACGCCCTTATACTGACGAAAATACCGCACGTGATAATTTTATCCTAGCGATTCTCACTTGGGGTGAGGGCTATCATAACTATCACCATATTTTCCAATACGATTACCGTAATGGTGTTAAATGGTGGCAATATGACCCTACAAAATGGCTAATTTGGACAAGTTCCAAGTTAGGCTTAGCGAAAAACTTACGTCGTATTCCAAGCTTTAATATCCAAAAAGCCGAGCTTGCGATGAAGTTTAAATATGCTGAACAAGACCTCGCAATTTATGGTCACGATGTGAACACTGATATTGCTCAGATGAAACAACGTATTGCTCAAGAATATGAAGCTTTTACATTAACTCTAAACGATTGGGCCAAGTTGAAAGAGCAAGAGCTACAAGCAAAAAAAGCGGCAATGGCTGAAAAAATCCATCAAATGGATCATAAGCTTAAAGTCGATTTTCAACTGCTTGAACATCGCCTTGCACACCATCGTGAATGTTTAGAAACATTAGTGCGTAATATCAAAAAGGCTCCAGTTTCAGAATAAAAAATACTCAATAAAATGGTCTCTTTAGAGGCCATTTTTTATGCCTATTTAAAGACTCAGTTCATAATCACAATTCACTATTTTAGACTTATCTTTGTTATAGTCATCATTCAGCTTCTTGCCATGATATTGACCTATGCATTTCAATCCTCGCTATTCATCTCTCAATTCAAAGCTTTATCACCAGCAACAGCCTAGCCCTTTACGTGGTGCAAAAGCTGGTCATTTCAATGAGGCTTTGGCAGATGAGTTGCAATGGAGTGATGAAGACAAAGCCAACTGGGTTGAGATTTGTAGCGGGCAAAAAACCTTTGCCGAATTTCCCCCTTTGGCCATGGTCTATGCAGGACATCAGTTTGGTCAATGGGCAGGTCAATTAGGGGATGGGCGTGGTTTATTGATTGCACAAATTCTAAATCAACATGGACAAACCATTGATCTACATCTGAAAGGTGCAGGTTCAACGCCCTACTCTCGTATGGGGGACGGTCGTGCCGTGCTTCGTTCAGTTATTCGAGAATACTTAGCTGGACATGCACTCAATGCTCTTGGCGTAGCATCTAGCCATGCCGTTGGTTTCACCACATCTACACAAGGTGTACAACGTGAAACTCTTGAACTTGGTGCAATGTTGTTACGCACCTCAGACTGTCATATCCGTTTCGGTCATTTTGAGTGGATCAACCAATATGCACCTGAACTTTTAACTGAATTTACGCAAAAGTGTATCGAATGGCATTATCCAGAATGCCTAGAAGCTGAGAACCCTGTTCTGGGTTTCGCTAAAGCTGTCATTGAACGTACAGCAATCATGATCGCCAAATGGCAATTGGTCGGTTTCGCGCATGGTGTAATGAATACCGATAATTTAAATATTACAGGCTCAACCTTAGATTTTGGTCCTTATGGATTTATGGAACGCTTTCGACCAAACTGGATTAATAACCACTCCGATTACCAAGGTCGTTATACCTATCAAAACCAACCAAGTATTGGACATTGGAATTTGTGGACATGGTTGAACAATCTTATTCCTTTAGCTAAGCCTGAGCATAAAGAACAATTCAAACAAGATTTAGCGACTTGCTTAGAACAATTTGAACCAATCTTTTTACATCATTATGGTCTAGGACTCTGTGAGAAGATGGGACTCCCCCATTTTCATAAAGACAGTTTAGATTGTAGTTTTGCATTCTTGCGAATTTTGCAAACGGAACAACTCGACTATACGCAAAGTTTTATTCGCCTACAGAACAAGGAATATAAAACACTCCGTGATGATTGCTTAGATCTACGTCAGTTTGATGCTTTTCTCCATCAATATCAGGAAATTCGCAAAACTCAAGATACAGACGAGTTAGATCGAGTTATGCAAAGCGCTAATCCTCATTATATTTTACGCAACCACATGGCACAAAAAGCGATTGAACTAGCCGAAGGTGGTGATTTCAGTGAAGTTGATCGTTTATTTAAGCTACTCAATCAGCCTTATCAAAAACAGCCAGAGTTGGAAACTGAACAAGATACTGCACCTTTACCAAGTGATGTGCCTGAGGTGATGGTAAGTTGTTCATCTTAATTCTAAACAGTTTGAGTTCCCTTGCGCCGCTATCGCGGTTCAGGTGAGTTTTTCATTTAAGAGTCAAAAAATAGTGTCACAACAACAAAGCTACAGTGAATATTTTTATTTCACTGTGGCTTTGTTGCATAAATATTTTGCAAGATACTGATTTTTAAGGGTTTTTTAAAATTTTAATAAAAATAAATATAATAAAATCATAGTGTTGGCTATTTGTGCAACAAAGCCGATCGAGATTCATTAAAACTGGATGAACATATCACTGATGTACTGGAACAGTTACGATCTTATCAAAATACCTTACAGCAGCTCTTTTTAATCCTCAATATTCACTCGGTGTCAGTGCAACAGGACATATTGAAAATCCACATCACCGCCCCGTTAGCGCAGCCAATATTAGAAAATTGTTTACACTGGGGTTAAGTTTAGATGTGGATTATTATTTGCTTAGCCTCTACCATTGATATTGCGCAAACAATTGAGCACCCATCCTCTTGGCCTGATTGGTATTTAGATCATCTGCAATATACTTCAAGCCAAAATTCTGATGCTGTACTGATAAGCCTAAAGCATGGGTCTGAGGTTCAAAATGGATTCCCCATTGTACACCTCTATCCCAATAAGCGTTTAATTGCCAAAGACTACTATATTGATTGCTGATTGAACTCATACCTAAACGCCAATTCTGATCTGACTGATAATTTAGATCAGTATAAATTTTAAAAGGCAGCTTCTGCGTATATTGGTGATACTTATTAAATTGTCCCTGAATATCAAATCGGGGACGCTGATCCTGATCATAAGCAATCTGATATTGAGTGTAGGGTGCATCCTGCCAATATAAATAGGCTAAAGCATCTTGAATATTGATATTTACTTTCCAGTGATTCGCAATTGTCCCTTGTAATGAAGTATCAAATGCAAAACCATAACCCTGATTTGCACGCTCATTCCAGCCCATTTTGTCTTCTTTTAATGCAGGCTGGTCATAACTATAGTCAATTTGACCATTGAGCCACTTCACACGCTCCATCAATTGTTGTTGATTTGTGCTTTGAGCCAAAGCATTTACTTGTCCATCTACATAATGGCGCCCAATTAATGCAGTTGCACCCGTTGTTAAACTCCAGTTCGGACTCAATTGCCATGTATAGGCAAAACGTGACCCAACCGTATCAACGTGCTGTGCCTCAAGTTGCAAATTATATTGGGTATTGGCATCAATCAGTTTATCATTTTTAACTTGATAATATAATTTCGCAGTGTCTGGACTAAATCGCAGTACATAATCGTAACGCCAAATCCAGCTAAAATCCCATTGTCCCTGTTTAACACCTAACTGCATTAGGCCATGGGCAAATGCATTTTTTCCCGATTTAAAGTTTGGATCATCCCAATCATCTGTAAATGCGTGAATCGACAAAGGTTGGCTATATACATCTGCCTGTACTTGATAATAGATTTTTTCCTGGGCATTGGAATAGAAAGGCATTAGCATTCCCAATACAGCTAGACTTTTTTTGAGCATATAAAAAGGGGGATTTACTCCCCCTCTCCTTATTATAATTATGGTGCAATCGCTTTAACGGTATTATCTGTGAATTTTGCAGAATATACGTTATCTGAGACTTTGCTTACTGTAGCGTATGAGGTGTTACCCACTTTGATCTGTGCTGACGTAAACTTGTCAAGATCAGCAATTTCAACATAAGCACCATTGGCATGAGACAGTTTTGCCCATACAGTTGGCTCATACGCCGCATTAGGATCATTACCAATCAAATTATCTGTTTTAAAGTCAGCCGTAAGCGCATCTTTATCTACAGCAACCTTAATCGTTGCTGTACCTTTTTGATACTCATTACGTTTAGCAGTTAAATCAACACTAAATGGTTTAATACTTGTGCCACCACCCTTGACATTACCACTGAGTTTCACATTAAGGTCCGCATTGATAAATGCTGCAGCAGACTCATTACCACCTGTAATATCAATTACTTTGGATAAATCATTATTTAATTTAATGCTTGCCTCTAAGTTCAGGTTTTCCGTTCCAGCAACAGCCTTACCTTTTAAATTCAGCTCAGTAGGAATAATTTCTGTGGATGTACTTAAACCATCTTTAAATTGAACTTGCGTCGCCTTGCTTGAAAACTCAGTTAAGCTCAACTCTGCACCTGTACCAACAGCAGTCAACACAATATTTGCAAACTTAAACTGTGCAGTCTTAGGAATTTGATCACTAGAACGATCACCCAATTTTGCTGAATTGTTATAAACAACCTGAGCAGTACTATCACTATTTACTGCCAAAATTGCTTGTTTTTCATTCACAACATTCTTAGTGGCAATTTTTCCACCAGCAACCAATTTAAAATCGTAAGTTGATTGAGATGCAGAGAATGGTGCTTCTAATTTCAAATTGGTTACAGTCACTTTGGCTTCATCACCAAAAACGTCATGACCTGTCTGAGTTTTATCGTCCCAAACATAATCTGTCCAATATTTAGCTGTAACACTACCTGTTACAGTAATAGAGTCAGCCTTTACATTCACTTTTAGCTCATTATTGCTCAATTGATAGTCAGGATAATAATACTGGCCATAGGTTGAGTCTTCTTTTAATAAAGCCTCTAGCTGGGCCGCATTATATTCTTTTTCTGAACCTTGTGCATCTTGCTGTGCCAATGAAGCTAAAGTCAAAATCAAGCTACTGGCATTACCAATATCACTACCAGCATCACTAATTGCATCAAATGTTGGCTGGTATTGTGATTGCAATCCATCAAAACTATCAAAATAACTAATAATAGTATTTGTTGTATCTACCAATTGCTTTGCCTTATCCAGATCTGATGCTGGAATAGCTGGATTTTCAGGATTATTACTACCATTATTTGATGATGAATCACCGCCTCCACCACAAGCAGTTAAAATGGCTGAACAAGCTAAAACTAACAATGTTTTCTTAAACATTTGACACCCCTTTTTATAATAAAATTATTATCTAAATTTTTAAATTTAGGACTTAATAAAAGTCATATATTGACTTTGAACAAATAATAGCTACTTATAATTATAATGACAATTTATTATTTAATAAAAAGCCCTTTATTTACAAAAGGGCTTTTATATTTTACTCATCAGGATATTCAAAACGATAACCTACGCCATAAACCGCCTGAATCCATTCATGACGATTTCCTGTTTCAGCAGCTTCGGTAATTTTACGACGCAGATTTTTAATATGACTGTCAATTACACGATCTGCCACATCAAAGCTATCTGGGTTAATATGATCTAATAATTGCGCACGTGAATAGACTTGACCGAGATGCTCCAAAAATAATTCCAATAAACGGAATTCAGTCGGTGTTAAAGTTAATGCTTTTTGTTGATACCAAATACGTTGCTGTGCTTTATCAATACGAAATAAATCATTATGATCAGGTTCTGCCTTACGCTCTAAACGACGCAAAACAGCTTGTACACGTGCAACCAACTCTTTCGGACTAAATGGTTTACAAATATAGTCATCTGCTCCCATATTTAAGCCTAAAACACGATCAATTTCTTCAGTACGCGCAGTTACCATAATAATCGGTAAATCAGATTGTTCACGTACTTTACGGCAAATGGTTAAACCATCCATACGAGGAACCATCAAGTCTAAAATCATGAGACTAGGTTTACGTTGTTGAAACTGGGTATAAGCATCCTGACCATCATGAAACATACTGACTTCAAAACCAGCCGCCTCTAAATAATCACGAACCAACTGCGCTAGTTCAACTTCATCTTCAACCAACATAATATGCTTCATGGTTTTCATCCTATCCATCGTCCTCAAGCAAAGAGGATCAAAAAAGTTATTTCATTAATTTTGGGAAAGTCAGCACACAACGCAATCCACCTAAAGGTGAATGATTAAAAGTAAGTGAACCACCTAAAGCCTGCGCAAGTTTACAAGACAAAGCCAAACCTAAACCCGTTCCGCCAGTGCTACGTGTGCGTGAATCATCCACACGATAGAAACGCTCGCCTAAACGCGCCAACTGCTCATCACTTACCCCAAATGGGCTATCATCCACATACAATATCCATTCATGCTCATTTTGTTGAGTATGAATCTGTATTTTTCCACCTTGTTCTGTGTAACGTACACAATTTCCAAGCAAGTTAACAATGATCTGTTTAAAACGATCTCGATCTAAAGATAGGCTTATTCCTTCGCCTGAGAGTGAAACATCAAACCGCTTTTGTTCAAATGTAGGTTTAAAATTCTCAACTTCTTGCAGTACGACATCCCATGGATTGACTTCAGCAAAATAGCATTTTAACTGCTGCGCATCTGCCTGTGCTAAATCAGCCAAATCTTGTGTTAGCTTCTTTAAACTACTCACTTGACGCATCATTGCATCAAGATGCTCGGGTGTTGCTTTACGAATTCCATCCTGCATCGCTTCAATCTGTGCTTGTAACACAGCCAAAGGCGTTTTTAATTCGTGAGAAGTATCTGCGACCCATTGACGGCGAGACTCTTCATGCTGATGCAAAATATCAGCCAAATGATTCAGTTGATTCGATAAATCTCCCAATTCATCATTTCGCTTAATCACAACCTGATGTTGGTAATTTCCACGCGTTAATTCCAAAGTCGCATTGAGCAAACGTTGAATTGGCTTTTTAAAATAAGTTGCCATCAATAATGCCGCCACCAGACTAGAAAGTACGGTTAAGGCATAAACTAAAAGTAAATAACGCTTTTGATTACTAAAGAAATTAATACTCGATGCATCATCCTGATCCAATACGGGTTTTAAGCCGAGATAACCCACAACTTTTTGATCGACCAGAATTGGACGGTAGGCTATTTGATCAGTTGCAGGTTCGCCCACAATAAATTGGTGTTTTTCATCATATAAAGACAGTCTTGAACTTAAACCTAAACGATCTGGAATTGATACAAAACGCTTTTTAACGTGTTCAGATGATGAACTAGATTTAGTCTCTTGCTTGTCATCTTTCGCATCTTTCTTTAACCGAAATTGGCTCGGACTCAAAGGAAAACGTAAGCCTTCAAAGGGTTGATATTCTGAGGGTAAATTTTGTTTAAGAATCTTTAATTCTTCATCATTAAAAATCTGACGATTTTTTATTTCGGTGTTGTTTTGCGCTAAAGTGGGGGAAAGCGTTAATAAGGTATGGTCATTAAAATAACGTTGTTGTAAGGCAATATCATACTGACGGCGCAACCACCACTGAGACAAACGATCATAATCATCAGGTGCTGCGTTCCCTTCAATTTGTAAAATCTGCGCCTGAATGGCATTCCCCCAGTCATGATAAACCGTATAAACATTACCTAGATTCGCAATCAAACGATCTAATTTTTGCATTTCCACATCAGCAACATAACGTGCGAAGTTCTTTTGCATGGTCCAATGCAATACCCCTAAACTGATTGTTGCAATCACTAAGGTAGTCAGTAATAGCGTTAAAAATAAACGTATGGCTAAAGGCATGCGACGAACATTCAAAAGCGAAATCTCAATAGTGTTCTATTTATGGATTGTAACCAACATGGTTCAAAAAAACTCTCCATTCTTTCTTCATCTTTATTATCTAATCTTTAACAATCGAATCTTAACTGACCACGCAGGATAAAATAATGAACAAGACAAAAGTTGTATTAATGACAACTCTTCTCGGTTCTGTTTTAGGTTTGGCTGCCTGCCAAGTAACACCTTCAGAACAAGCAATGAATCATGACCGCCACCGCCACGAAATGCAACGTCAACCGCTAACCCCTGAACAACGTACAGAATGGCAAGCTAAACGCGAACAACGTGAAGAACAACGAGAACAAATGCGTGAAGAACATCGACTACAGAGAGCACAGATCGAGAAAGCCTGTCAGGGCAAACGTATTGGTGACCGTGTGAATGTTCAGTGGAATAATCGTGTAATTGAAGGTACTTGTGAAGTTCGCTTTACGCCTGAGAGATCACAATTCAAACGTTAAACCTATCTAAGAACATAATATTATTTCGTTATCAAGGCGCCTCAAGCGCCTTTTATTTATTTGCAGAGCCAATTATTTTTAATTACACAGCTGCTTACGATTTTTTGCATATTATTACGAGCGAATTCAACGCAAACTACCTACAATCAATACGCTTTAACATAGTTTTATGATTATCTTTGACTTTACAGTCACTAAGAAATGCCCTGTTAAAGCTTGTACCGAACTATAACTTGTTGCACGATTAGCAACACAAAATGCTACCCTCTTTGGGTATATTTATCATTGACTAAGATTATAACTCTGGTTTAACCAGTATTGAGGAAAATGCTATGCCACAATACAAAGCACCCTTACGTGATATGCAGTTCGTATTGCACGAATTATTAAATGCTGAAGCACATTACGCAACACTTCCTGCATTTCAAGGCACCGTAAGCCGCGAATTGGTTGATCAATATTTAGAAGCAGCGGCTGATTTCTGTGAAAATGAGCTTTCTCCTTTAAACCAAGTGGGCGACCGCGAAGGTTGTACATGGAATGACGGTGTTGTTACGACACCTACAGGCTTTAAAGAAGCATATCAAAAATATATCGAACTTGGTTTCCCATCTCTTTCTGCTGATGAAGAGTTCGGTGGTCAAGCTTTACCAAACTCTTTAGGGATTGCAATCTCTGAAATGGTAGGTACAGCGAACTGGTCTTGGGGTATGTACCCTGGTCTTTCTCACGGTGCTGTTCGTACGATTGAACATCACGGTTCTGATGAGCAAAAATCGATTTACATGCCAAAGCTTGTATCAGGTGTTTGGACAGGTACAATGTGCTTAACTGAATCTCATGCAGGTTCAGACTTAGGTATTATCCGTACTAAAGCAGAACCAAATGCTGACGGTAGCTATGCAATCTCTGGCGAGAAAATTTTTATCTCTGCTGGTGAACACGACATGGCTGAAAACATCATTCATATCGTACTTGCTCGTTTACCTGGCGCGCCTAAAGGCACTAAAGGTATTTCACTGTTCATCGTACCAAAATTCCACGTAAATGCTGACGGTTCTGTTGGCGAGCGTAATGCGGTTCGTTGTGGATCAATCGAACACAAAATGGGTATCCATGGTAACGCAACTTGTGTCATCAACTTTGACCAAGCAAAAGGTTACTTGATTGGACCTGAGAACCGTGGTTTGAACTGCATGTTCACATTCATGAACACTGCACGTATTGGTACTGCTGTTCAAGGTTTATCTGCATCTGAAGGTTCTTTCCAAGGTGCGTTAGCATATGCAAAAGACCGTTTAGCAATGCGTTCACTTTCAGGTCCTAAAGCACCTGAAAAAGAAGCAGATCCAATTATTGTTCACCCTGCTGTTCGTAACATGCTTTTAACTCAAAAAGCATTTGCTGAAGGTGGTCGTGCGCTTGTTTACTTACTTGCTCAATATGCAGATGTCGTTGAAAAAGGCGAAACTGAAGAAGAGCGTAAGTTTGCTGACAACATCTTATCTGTGTTAACACCTATTGCTAAAGCATTCTTAACTGAAACTGGTTATGAATCTGCAAACCACGGTGTGCAAGTATTTGGTGGTCACGGATTTATTTCTGAGCACGGTATGGAGCAAATCGTACGTGATACACGTATTGCTTGCTTATACGAAGGAACAACTGAAATTCAAGCACTTGATCTTTTAGGTCGTAAAGTATTGCAAACTCAAGGTGCAATGCTTAAAGACTTCACCAAGATCATCCATAAATTTGTTGAAGCAAACAAAGACAATGCTGCAATGCAAGAATTCCTTGCACCATTGGCTGCTGCAAACAAAGAATGGGGCGATATCACGATGCAAATCGGTATGCGTGCAATGCAAAACCCTGATGAAGTTGGTGCAGCTGCGGTTGACTACATGTACTTCTCTGGTTATGTCACACTTGCTTACCTATGGGCACGTATGGCACTTGTTGCTCAGGAGAAACTGGCTGAAGGCTCAACTGATGTTGACTTCTACAATGCTAAAGTAGCGACTGCTCGCTTCTACTTCAAGAAGATCTTGCCACGTGTTCGCTCGCATGTAGATGTACTTTCAACTGGTGTTGCGCCATTGTTTGAACTTGATGCGGAACACTTCGCGTTCTAATCATAGATTAGAGTGAGATGCAACGTTCATCACAAAAAAAGGACTGGTCAGTTTTGACCGTCCTTTTTTTGTTTAATCAATGCTAAATTTAAACTATTCAATTTGTTTGTTCGTTTTATTTAATCACTTTGCACATAACCTGTGCGTAAAAAGGAACGATTATGCCAATTTACAATGCACCTTTAGCAGACATGAAATTCATCTTAAATGATGTATTTAAAGCAGAACAATTTTGGCAGTCTAATGAGAATCTTGCTCATGTAGATGCTGCAACTGCTGAAGCAATTTTAGAAGAAATGGCTAAATTTGCTCAAAACGTAACTCACCCACTTAATCGTACTGGTGATGAAGAAGGTGCACGTTGGGTTAACGGTGAAGTATTCACACCAGCAGGATTTAAAGAAGCATTCCGTCAATACGCTGAAGGTGGTTGGATTGGCTTAGGTGCTGATGAGGAATGGGGCGGTCAGGCAATGCCAAAAATGCTGACTGTTCTTTCTGATGAGATGTTATTCGCAACCAATCCATCATTCATGCTCTACCCGCTTCTTTCTGTGGGTGCAGGTATGGCATTAAACAGCTATGCATCTCAAGAGCAAAAAGAAACCTATTTACCTAAAATCTACTCTGGTGAATGGTCAGGTACGATGTGCTTAACTGAACCGCATGCAGGTACAGATTTAGGAATTATTAAAACCAAAGCTGAACGCAACGAAGATGGTACGTATAACATTACAGGTACTAAGATCTTCATCACAGGTGGTGATCACGACCTCGCTGAAAACATCATTCACTTAGTTCTTGCAAAAACACCTGATGCACCAGCGGGTTCACGTGGTATTTCTTTATTCATCGTACCGAAATACATTGTAAATGCAGATGGTTCTTTAGGTGAGCGTAACCCTGTTGGTCCTGGCTCAATCGAACATAAAATGGGGATCAAGGCATCTGCAACTTGCGTGATGAATTTTGATGCTGCAAAAGGTTATCTCGTTGGTAAAGAAAACGAAGGTCTTGCAGCAATGTTCGTGATGATGAACTATGAACGTTTATCAATGGGTATCCAAGGTCTTGGTGCTTCTGAATTTGCTTACCAAAATGCAGCTCAATATGCAACTGATCGTTTACAAGGTCGTAGTGCTTCTGGTGTTAAATCTCCAAATAAACCTGCGGATAGCATCTTAGTTCACGGTGATGTTCGTCGTATGTTATTGAATGTACGTGCAAATAATGAAGCATCTCGTGCATTTGCAGTATATGTAGGTCAACAGCTTGATATCACTAAATTCTCTACTGATGCAGAAGCAGTGAAGAAAGCCAATGACCGTGTTGCGCTGTTAACACCAATTGCAAAAGCTTACCTCACAGATACTGCATTCCAAGCAACTTTAGATGCACAAATGGTATTTGGCGGTCATGGTTTTATCCGTGAATGGGGTATGGAACAATGTATCCGTGATCTTCGTATTTCTCAAATTTACGAAGGAACAAACGGCGTTCAATCTCAAGACTTAATTGGTCGTAAAACCATTAAGTGTGGCGGTGCGTTTATTGCTGAATATATTGCTGAGATCCGTGATTTTGCCAATTCATTAGACACTGACTTAAACTTCATTAAAGATGCAACTTTAGATGCTGCAACTGAAATTGAAGCAATCACTCAATTCATCATTGAGCAAGCTGCTGAAAATGTAGACTTCCCGAATGCTGCTGCAGTAGATTACTTAAGCGCAGTTGGTCTACTTAGCTTTGCTTATATGTTTGCTAAGATTGCTGCTGCTGCAAAAGATAAGTCTGGTGATTTCTACCAAAACAAACTTGCTTTGGCACAGTACTTTGTTGACCGTATTTTGCCAGAACTTGATTCTCGCCTTGCGAAGATTAAAGCAGGTTCTGACTTAATCATGAACTTCAGCGAAGATTACTTCACAAACCAAGCTTAATTCTAGTTCGGTTTTAAAAACTGCCTAAATCATTTGGTTTAGGCAGTTTTTTTATGGCTATAATAAAATCAGCATAAAAATTGCATCCATTTTCATGATCATGTTGAGTACATTAAATTTCCATGTCTAGTTCAAAAGAGAAACTTGAAGACCTGCAACGTCTATTCGACCGTTTAGGTCACTATGCGGTTGAAGCATTTCATTATCTGGCACTGTTTATTATCGGCTGTATGATCGCATGGTCAGCCGTGCATACGGTGATTGAAATTTTGACCGTTAAGCAATACGCAAGCATTGACGATATTCTGCTGTTATTTATCTATCTTGAACTGGGCGCGATGGTTGGGATTTATTTCAAGACCAATCACATGCCGGTGCGCTTTTTGATTTATGTGGCAATCACTGCACTTACTCGCCTCTTGATTGCAGATATTCAACATAATCATAAAGCCTCAATGGATCAGGTGATTATTACGGGTTCTATTTTAATCCTCGCCCTAGCCATTTTAGTGGTGCGTTTTGCTTCGTGGAACTATCCATCGGTGATTCGTGGTAAAGATCATGAACAACAACTTCCTGCAAATAAGACACCACGACCACAAGATGACGAACTTGCATAAATAAAAAAAGCAGGCATTTCGCCTGCTTTTTCTTAGGTATTTTATGCAACTCGGAACACACGATATTTCGAATCAACCAATACATATTTGCCCTGTACCTGCATCCAGTTATAACCACGTGGTGGTTCATATAAACGGTGCATACGATAGTTGGAAATCATATATCGGTTGCTACGGAACTCTGAAGGTAAACGTTCACCACGTTTAAGATTTATGCGTTGACCATAGTGGTTGCCACGATCACCATTTGACCAGCGGGCTTCACGATGATCATGGCGGTCATAGCGATGATCGTAACGATCTTTATGATCGTGATGATTGTTCCAGCGATTGGAATCTGCCATCGCAGATGCAGAAACACCAAGCATTAAGGTTGATACAAGTAATATTGCTGTCTTTTTCATTGTTTGATCCTCTGTTTGACCTGAATCCAGATTAAGAAAAACTCAAGGAGAAACCATGAACAAATCCAGCGACATTGCAAAACTTTGTAATGAAAACCAAGAAATTATGGAGATTTCAATTTTGAATAAAATTCAAAAAAACATTTAAAATCAGCGGATAATTTCAATCGTAAAATTATCATCAGTCACCAAAAGATAACGACCATCGACCATCACCCAGTGCCTACCTCTTGGTGGTTCACGCAATGAATATGAATCCCAATCTCGAATCACATAGCGTTCACTACGAAACTCGCCGGGTAATTCATTTCCAACAACAAATGATTCACGTCGATAGCTGTGCTCATATTGTGTTTCTGGATAGTATTCAATACGAACACCCGGTCGATGGCTTGGATAAGGATAATAATTATTTTGATTCGGTTGATAATAATAGCCTTTGGGTGGTGCCGTCGGTGTGTAACGCTGATTTGAAAAGGCAAATGGGTCCTGTGCAGGCTGCTGATAAGATGGCGAAGCCTGATGCGAGGAACGGCGCTCCACCCCACTATAGCCGCTCCAGGCATTATCGGCGTAGACCATTACGGGGAGACAGCTCAACACACTGATAAAAGCATAAACATCGTATTTAGATCGCAAGATTGCCCTCTCCCATCATCAAATCCTAATTTCTATTTTAGAGTAAAAAACCAGCAATGACTGTTACCATTCGATACCATTCAGGGCAAATCAAGGATGAAATAAGGAGGGATTTTCTTGCTCAGATTAAGAATATGCTAGAATCCATTTTTCAATTTTGAGGCAATGTCAGTGTCTGAAATGAATTTTGATCGTCTCTATCAATTTTTCTGTAAGGTTCCAAGTGTGCAAGAATCCAGAATCGTGGCGCATGGTACAGATGGTCAACATGCATGGTGGTTTAAATTTAATATTGATGTTGAGCATCCTCTGGCATGGCAGACCGTTCAGGAACTTGGGCATGTACTGAACTACTTATCGACCAATGAGCGCTTACCCACTCAATTCTTCCCTGTCTCTCCTCCTCCTTATATGAATGGTGAAGCGAAAGACTTTTTAGCTTGGGTGATTCAATGTAATCATGCTGAGTTTAGTCCTGATGTAGTGTGTGACTGGCTGGAAGCACGACTTCCAACGCCTGTGGAAAATGAAAGCCAGTGGAAAATCAAAACGGATTTAAGTGAATTAGATCAATTGGCTGATAAGGACTTAGATCAATTGATTCCACCCAATCCACAATAAAAAAAGAGGCTTAAAGCCTCTTTCTTTTAGAAAGTCGATAAGCCCGACCACTCCATAAAACGATAGAGCCAGTATTTGATTTTTGATTCATCAGCATATTTTGCATAATCAACCGTGATCTGACGACCATTCGCATTACTCCAAGCAGCATCAAAATACTGTCCTGCATCTTTAAACACTTGTGCTTGTGCTGAACCTAAAACGCGCATGTCTGTCTCAAGGTTATAATTTTTCAGGTTACGTGCCGTTAAATTCGCTGAACCTAAAATAATTTCAGCTTGCTGAGCGTTATATTTGAGTAGCATTTTACTATGGCATTGTTCACCATATGTATCACACCAACGAATTGGAATGCCTACCGCATTGAGTTCTGAAGCCACTTGACGATTTGGAATACCATTCTTTTGACGACCAAATGCATCTTTATTTGGATCAAGCATGATACGAATATTTACACCACGTTGTTTAGCCTGTTTTAACGCCTCAATAATATTTCGCTCAGACAGATAGAACATAGCCATGTCTAAATGCTCTTCACTTTTTGCAGATTGAATCATCTTCAACACAGCATCATAAATCGCTTTTTCAGTCAGTAGCTGCACCTGTGGCAAGCGCTTATCTTCCACCAGCCCACCCATAATCACAAAAGGGCTTGAACCTTGTGACATATTCGCGACGGTTTGCTCAGTTTGTAATACATCAATCGCGGTTGGGCCATCCACGACCAGTGCGACATTACTATGATGTGAACTTCCATCATGAGGATTCGCTGAGGTCACTAAACTCTTCCAACCTTGAGCCGTATCGACCACTAAGGTTTTACGATGATTGGCTTTAAAATTTAACAATTCTAAATAACTACGTAAGGTTACTTTATCCTTCCCAAAGGGATTACTTAACCAACCACCTTCAGGATTATTGCCTAAATTTTGACAACAGATATACCAAAAACCCGACCACAATGGATTTGAAGCACGCAAAGGTTTTAAATCTGTTTCTATCACATCTACGCCTGCTTGACGAAGCTGACGATAGTGTTGAGGCGTTATTCCACCATAAACCGAGTTAATTGGATCAGTAATGACAACCACCTGAATATTTGGGTCTTGACGACGCTTTGCGATCAATGCATTAGTCAGTTGCTGCGTTAAAGGAATCTGTTTAACTTTAGATTTTCCAACTTCCTGATTAAACAGGAACATATCCAGCACAATTGTGGTGTGTGCCTGATCAATCAGTTGAAAAATTTCTTTAAAAATATGCTGGTCTACCTGTTGCTGACCCTTCGTATCCATATAAGTTTGATCCGCTAAAAATTTCACATTGGCATGGCGCAGTTGTCCCGTAAAATCCAGTCCTTTTGGGAGTGGTTTTACAGTGTGATAAATTGCCGAAGCAATATACCCAATCGCAAAAATACTCAATATGACTGCCATGTAACGTCGACCTGACCAGTTTAATTTTTGATGAATTCTTTGGAAGATGCGCATATAAACAGAAAAAGCCCTAGCCTAATGGACTAAGGCTAGAGCTTATACTTTGATTTTTCAATAAGATTTGAGTGACAAATTAGAAACTAAAGTTCACACCAACGCTAAAATTACGTCCAACTTGTGGAATGGTTGATAAAAATGATGCATGTTGATAAACCTGATCATCCAACAAATTATTAGCATTGAGGAATACACGGTAATCACCGACATTGCCATAATTACCTGAATACGCCACACCCAAATTTAACATATTATAACTTTGTGTATCGGTTTCATAAGCTGCGATCTTATCTTGTTGGAATACATGGTAATACTCAACTGAACCGCTAAAACCATCATCAAAGTCTGCATTCACTTTTGTACCCAAACGACCTGCGGGTACACGTGGTGCATTTTCATTATCGATCTTGCCACGAACATAATCACCAAATACACCGAGTTTATAGATCGGTGAAATTTGATAGCCTGCTTCCGCTTCCGCACCATAGAACCTGGCTTTGTCCTGTGCATATTGCACCAGACGGAAATCTTTATAACGACCTAAAGTTTGGGCATAGATGTAGTCGTCAAACCAGTTATGGTAGACATGTACATGGTAATCGAACTTGTTATCATCGTAATGAAAACCAAGTTCGACATTATTTGACTGCTCTTTTTTAAGCTGATCATTCCCTAGTTCATAGGTATTGGTGGCGAAATGCCCACCATTAGCATATAACTCTTGTGCTAAAGGTAAACGTTCTTGATGCGAAGTAACAAACGAGAGTTTGTAGTTTGGTGCAAACTCCCAATTGGCGGCACCAGAAACAGAAAAAGCCGAACCGTCGAAATCTTTTTTCGTTGCATCATCAATATTAATTTTTTGCTGTTCTGCGCGAGCAGCTAATTCAACATGAACATCATTAAGTTGTGCATGTTCTAATGCGAACACACTCCATTTTTTAGTGGTATTTGGCGCTAAAAAGGCTTCTTCACCTGTAAGTTTTAATTTTTGTTGTCCATATTGTGTACCAATGACCCCTTCCCATGCACCCAGCGGGTTATGTACTAACTCTAAGCGGCCATCATAACCTTTATTTTTAAAACGAGTCGCGATGGTCTCTTCTTCGATCTCATCATGTTGATAATCTGTATAACTCGCTTGTGCGCGTAATTTTTTAAAGCCTGCAAATGGGTTGTCCAACTCAGTACGAACATCATAACGCTCTGATTTTAAGTCAATCCAAGGTCCCGCATTATGCGCATCATTTGGGTCGTGATCACCACAATGTAAACTCAGACCTTGTAAATGGCAGCTTTCATATTCATGGCTATGTCCTGGCAAGCCGTATTGATCCTGACGATTGCTATATGAAATACCCGTAAAGCCACGATCATAAATCCACGATAGACCCATATTTATAGTTTGCCCTTTGGCAAAAGTATTATCGACTCGGCGTTCTTTTTCGCCTTCATGGAAATAATCAGGTGCAATATAATCATTGGCTTCACGTTTGAGACCTTCAAGACGTAATGCAACTTGATCACCTAAACCAACAGTAACACCCGCGCTTGCTAATTTTTCATCACTGCCCGTGTTATAACGGAGTCCAACATTCCCCTCATAACCATTTTCTGGCATCTGTGTCGGAATTTTGCTGTCTGTGACATTGACCAAACCACCTACAGTACCAGCACCGTACAGTAAAGTAGATGGTCCTTGAATAACTTCTATTTTCTTTGCTAATAATGGATCAACCGTGACCGCATGGTCAGGCGATAAGGTTGAAACATCAATATTTTCAGAGGCATGCTGCAACACTTTGACTCGAGCACCATCTTGTCCGCGAATCACTGGACGACTGGAACCTGCGCCAAACTGATTGGTATGTATCCCCATCTCACCAGCTAAGGCATCACCTAATGTTACACTTTTTTCAGTTAACTCTTTTTGCTCAACCACATGATCTGCGACAGCAAAATCGGCTGCATTTCGCTCTAAAGGGTGCGCTTTAATTTCAATCGTAGCAAGTTGTTGAACCTTTGTTTCCTCTTCTGCAAAGGTGGTACTACTGGCTATTGCTAAAATAGATAAAGTCAAAATATTTTTAGAAAATGACATGCCGTGTCTCAGATCAGCTTAAATATATTTTGTTATATTATAACATTTCATTTATTTTGCAATAAAAAACATAACCACAAAAAACATTTGCTACACTGCTGATCCATTATTCAATGTTTATAACGTTCCAAGAATATGCCATTTACTCTTTCTCACGCTGTTCTTGCACCACCTCTATCAAAATTGAGTAAGGGTCATTTGCCTGTCGCAGCGCTTGCAATCGGCTGTATGACCCCAGACCTGCATCGTTTATTTACTCAAGAAACAATTGCATTAACACATCAGTGGTCTGGCATATTATTCCCCAATCTTCCGATTGGATTATTCTTTTGTCTCTTGTGGTATCTCATTTATCGACCTGTCAGTTATCGTTTTCTGGGTATAAAAGATCCCATAAAGATCAGCAATTTTGATGATGCAGTGGGCTTTAGTCTTATGAATTGCTTTGCGATTATTTTGGGTACAGCGACACATTTAATCTGGGATGGATTAACCCATCTGGACTTTCGAACCTTCGCTTTTAAAGATTTACTCGCACAAGATATTTCTCTCTTTGGTTTGCATTATCCATTACATTTTATTTTGCAGATTGCTTCATCTATTCTCGCCTTACCTTTTATCTTCTGGATGTGCAAACGCTATTACATCAAACATAAACTAGCTCAACCTGTACCGATTAAAATCAAAGGATTTATCACGACAAGCTTAATGATTTCAACAGTTGCTGGATTGTTGTCAATTTGGGACTATAGTCGTCATATTTCATCAGAACTCTGGTACACCGAACGATATTTTTTTATTGGTAAATCAATTAACGAATTTACTCAAACAGCACTTTGTGTTTTTACAGCAGCATGTCTGTTGCTACTATTATTTGATCGAAAAGGTCAAACAAGATCATTTTTTTAAAAAAACGTCGCTTTAAAATTCTGTTGAAATGATTAAGACTTGAGACAATATGTTCAACAAGGCATAATCTCCCCTTCATTGGTGATGCGCTGTTTACGCATTCACCTTCTAGCCAATATAGTTTGGATAAATAATTCAATATGATGCGCACTCATTACTGTGGCTCTTTAACTGAAGCCCAAATCGATCAAACAGTGACTTTATGCGGATGGGTTCATCGTCGCCGTGACCATGGTGGTGTAATTTTCCTTGATATGCGTGACCGTGATGGTTTAGTTCAAGTCGTCATTGATCCTGATACACCAGAAGCTTTCTCAACTGCGGATAAAGCACGCTCTGAATTTGTATTAAAAATTACAGGTCGTGTACGTCGTCGCTATGAAGGTACTGAAAATGCCAACATGGTGAGTGGTCAAATCGAAGTTTTAGCAAAAGAAATCGAAGTTTTAGCTGCTTCTGAAACACCTCCATTCCCATTGAATGACGAAAACACCAATATTTCTGAAGAAATTCGTTTGAAATACCGTTTCTTGGACATTCGTCGTCCAGAAATGTTAGATCGCTTACGCTTCCGTTCTAAAGTTACAAACTTGATTCGTAACTACTTTGAAGATCACGGTTTCCTCGATGTTGAAACACCGATCTTGACTCGTGCAACTCCTGAGGGCGCACGTGACTATTTAGTCCCAAGTCGTGTTTCAAATGGTAGCTTTTACGCGCTCCCACAATCACCACAATTGTTCAAACAGTTGTTGATGGTCGGTGGTATCGATCGTTATTACCAAATCGCTAAGTGTTTCCGTGATGAAGATCTACGTGCAGATCGTCAGCCTGAATTTACCCAAATCGACGTTGAAACATCGTTCATGAGTGACGATGACATCATGGATTTAATGGAAGGCTTAACGGTTAAAATGTTCAACGAATTATTGAATGTAAAATTCGATAAATTTGAACGTATGACCTATAACGATGCAATGCGTGATTATGCATCTGACAAACCAGATATGCGTATTCCATTGAAATTAGTTGACGTTGCAGACTTAATGCAAGACGTTGAATTCAAAGTTTTCGCAGGTCCTGCAAAAGATCCTAAAGGTCGTATTGTCGCTTTACGTGTACCAGGTGCTGGTTCATTACCACGTAGTGCGATTGACGAATACACCAAATTCGTAGGCATCTACGGTGCTAAAGGCTTGGCTTACATCAAAGTCAATGAACTTGAAAAAGGCATCGAAGGTCTTCAATCTCCAATCGTTAAATTCATCGAGCCAATCGTACTCGATTTATTAAAACGTGTTGGTGCTGAAAATGGCGACATCGTATTCTTTGGTGCGGATAAAGCAAAAGTTGTAAATGATGCGATGGGTGCACTTCGTGTGAAAATCGGTCATGACTTGAATCTTTCAACTTGCGAGTGGGCACCACTTTGGGTTGTTGATTTCCCAATGTTCGAAGAAACTGATGATGGCAAATGGACTTCTGTGCATCACCCATTCACACTACCAAAATCAAGTGTTGAAGAAGTGAAGAGCAATCCAGGTGCTGCGTTGTCTGTTGCATACGATATGGTACTCAATGGTACTGAGATCGGCGGTGGATCACTGCGTATTTATACCTTAGAGATGCAGAAAGCGATTTTTGAAGCTTTAGGTATTGGTGAAGAAGAGGCAGAAGAAAAATTCAGCTTCTTATTGAATGCATTACGTTATGGTGCGCCTCCACACGGTGGTTTGGCATTTGGTCTTGACCGCTTGATCATGCTCATGACAGGTGCTTCTTCTATTCGTGATGTGATTGCATTCCCGAAAACGAAGACTGCTGAATGTCCATTAACTCAAGCACCAGCACCAGTAGAAGCGAATCAATTACGTGACTTGGGTATTCGTTTACGTGAAAAAGCAAAAGCTGAAGAAAAGTAATTTTTTCAATTGATTGCTGAATAAGACCCTGCTTAATGCAGGGTTTTTTTATATTACATGGTTTTACTTTGCGATCATGCAGCGTAATGGCATAATAAGCTGCTTTTTTATTGAGAGGTCAGTCTTATGGCAATGCGTCCTGATGTACGTCGACACACAATTGTAATTATTGTGTTTTCACTTGCTCAATGGTTTTTTATGCGTTACATCTTGGCAAATGAACTTTTCAATATGACCACCAATCAACGTATTTTATATTTCTGCGTCAGTAGTCTTGTAGGTGCGTTATTGATTTTTGTAGCACTAATTTATATGGTGCTCAAAGGCAATACCGATAAGCAAGACTGATCGTCATGTCGTTTTATATTACCCTACTCCGTATTTTACCTTTAGCATTTTTGCGTAGTATCGCAAAAGTGGCTGCCTACTTTATCAATCAAAATCCTGATAAAAGTATGCTTTGGAAAACCAGAATTAATATTGGTTTAGCCTACCCAACACTTCCTTCAGAGCAAAAAGAACAGCTTGCTCGAGAGAGTGTGACCAAACAATGTCTGAGTTATATTGAATCAGGGAAATGTTGGGCAATGCCTCCTGAATGGAGCATTCAGCAAATTCGTACTGTGCATAACTTAGAAGTATTAACAAATGCTTTAAGTGATCCGCGTGGTGCTTTGATTATTACTCCGCATTTGGGTACATGGGAAATGATGAATGCATGGGTCAATCAGTATGGTACACCTACCATTATGTATAAACCCATGAAAGACTCAGGATTTAATGCTTTTGCTTTGCATGCTCGCCAACGATTAAACGCCACCTTAGTTCCAACTGATGCTAATGGTGTAAAAGCGTTATTTAAGAATCTAAAACAAGGTGGTTTTAGCGTAATTTTACCTGATCATGTCCCTCAACCTTCAGGCGGGGTTGTCGTTCCTTTTTTTGGAATTCCCTGTTTAACTAGTACACTTGCAAGCAAAATGGCGCAAAAAACCCAATGTCGTCTGGTGGGATTAAGCTGTTTCCGTCGTGAAGATGGTGAAGGATTTGATGTGTATTGCGATGATCTGAATGATCCTGAGTTATACGATTGCGATATTGAGATCGCAACTGCGGCACTCAATAAAGCAGTTGAACAGATGATCAACCGCTTTCCTGCTGAATATATGTGGGGATATAAAAGGTTTAGAGGTGGTGATACTAAGTTTTATTAAAATATACTTAGTATTAAATAAATTCTTATTGACGTATTTCAAAAATAATTTATTTTTCAAATGAATAATTTAATGATCCAATCATTTAAAAGGAAAGTAGTTGCATGCGAATCTTGATTACAGGCGGAGCTGGATTTATTGGTTCAGCTGTAGTACGTCATATTATAAAAAATACCAATGATGAAGTTCTTAATATAGACAAACTTACATATGCAGGTAATCTAGAATCACTAAAAGAAATTGATCAGAATCCACGCTATCAATTTCAACAAGTTGATATTTGTGATGCTTCAAAACTAGAACAGATTTTTGAACAGTTTCAACCTGATGCAATCATGCACTTAGCTGCCGAGTCACATGTTGACCGTTCTATAGATGGGCCAAGTACATTTATTCAAACCAATATTGTTGGCACATACACCTTATTAGAAGCAGCACGTAAATATTGGCAGCGATTAGACGAAATTAAAAAAGTAAATTTTCGCTTTCACCATATTTCAACAGATGAGGTTTATGGTGATTTGGACGGGACTACGGATTTATTTACTGAAACAACACCATATGCACCAAGCTCACCTTATTCAGCCAGTAAAGCGAGTTCCGACCATTTAGTTCGGGCTTGGCAACGGACCTTTGGTCTACCAACTATTGTAACAAATTGCTCTAATAATTATGGTCCATATCACTTTCCTGAGAAATTAATTCCTTTAGTGATTCTGAATGCCTTAGATAGTAAAGCACTCCCTATCTATGGAACTGGTAATCAAATCCGTGATTGGTTATTCGTTGAAGATCATGCAAGAGCCTTATATCAAGTTGTCACTCAAGGTACGGTTGGAGAAACTTACAATATCGGTGGGCATAATGAAAAACAGAATATTGAAGTAGTGAAAACCATTTGCAGAATTCTGGATCAATTAAGACCACAAAATAATGCTCAACCTTATGAAAACTTAATCACTTTTGTAAAAGACCGTCCAGGACACGATTTACGTTATGCAATTGATGCCTCAAAAATAGAAAATGAACTTGGCTGGAAACCTCTAGAGACATTCGAAACAGGTATCCGTAAAACAGTCGAATGGTATTTAAACAATTTAGAATGGTGCCGCCATGTTCAGGATGGTAGCTATCAACGTGAAAGATTAGGGGTAAATGTATAATGTCTACAAAGGGTATTATTCTTGCAGGTGGTTCAGGTACACGCCTCTACCCAATCACCAAAGGTGTTTCTAAACAATTACTCCCTATTTATGATAAACCAATGGTGTACTATCCCCTTTCAGTTTTAATGCTGGCAGGTATCCGTGAAGTCCTCATTATTAGTACGCCTGACGATATCGATGGATTTAAAAGTTTACTTGGTGATGGTTCTCAATTGGGTATTGAATTGAGTTACGCAATCCAACCGAGTCCAGATGGTTTAGCCCAAGCATTCATTATTGGTGAGCAGTTTATTGGCAAAAGTAATGTATGCCTTGTGCTTGGTGACAATATTTTTTATGGTCAGGGCTTTACACCAATGTTACGTCAAGCTGTCGCTCGTCAAAAAGGCGCGACGGTCTTTGGATATCAGGTTAAAGATCCTGAACGCTTTGGTGTGGTTGAGTTTGATGAACAAAAACGTGCAGTTTCTCTGGAAGAAAAACCTAAACAGCCAAAATCACATTTTGCTGTAACTGGTCTATATTTCTATGATAATGATGTTGTGGAAATCGCAAAAAAAGTTAAACCATCTGAACGTGGTGAATTAGAAATCACGACTGTGAATCAAATGTACTTAGAGCGCGGCGACTTAAATGTTGAGTTACTTGGTCGAGGTTTTGCTTGGCTCGACACAGGCACACATGAAAGCTTACTTGAAGCAGCACAATTTGTAGAAACGATTGAAAAACGTCAAGGCTATAAAGTGGCATGCCTAGAAGAAATTGCGTTTAACAACGGCTGGCTAAGCAAAGAGCAAGTTTTACAAATCGGCCAAAGTATGAATAAAAATGATTATGGTCAATATCTAATTTCTTTGGTGAATGAAATATGGGCTTAAAGAAACTCATTGATTTACCAGATCTAGGAGATCAACGCGGTGGACTCGTTGCGATCGAAGCGAACCAGCATATCCCCTTTGATATTAAACGTATCTATTATATTTTTGCTGCCTCAAAAGATAAACCCAGAGGTTTTCACGCACATAAAGACTTAAAACAACTTGCAATCTGCCTACATGGTCAATGTCGCTTCATTTTAGATGATGGGCATAATAAAGAAGAGGTTATACTCAGCTCACCAACTCAAGGCTTGATCATCGAAAGTATGACTTGGCGTGAAATGCACGACTTTTCAGAAGATTGTGTCTTATTAGTGTTGGCAAGTGAACATTATGATGAAAACGATTATATCCGTAGTTATGATGAATTTCTCAGCGTTGTAAATCGTCCATTTATCCATCCTTTATCCGATGTACACAGCACCAACATCGGTCAGAATACACGCGTTTGGCAATATAGTGTGATTCTAAAAAATGCAGTGATTGGTGCTGGATGTAATATTTGTGCCCACACCTTAATCGAGAATGATGTCCAAATCGGTGACAATGTCACCATAAAATCAGGCGTATACATCTGGGATGGCATTACCCTAGAAGATAATGTGTTTATTGGTCCATGCGTCACTTTTACCAACGATAAAAAACCACGATCAAAACAGTATCCTGAAAGCTTCGCAAATACGGTTGTAAAACAAGGCGCGAGTATTGGCGCGAACGCAACTATCTTGCCAGGTATTCGAATAGGAAAGAATGCAATGATTGGTGCAGGTGCAGTCGTAACAAAAGATGTACCAGAAAATGCAATTATGGTCGGCAATCCAGCAAAAATTAAAGGGTATATTGGACAATGATTCCTTTTCTTGATCTTAAAAATATTAATCAACAATACCGCGAGCAACTCATTGAAGCCTGTACACGAGTTATTGACTCTGGATGGTATATTGGTGGCAAAGAACTCGAACAATTCGAACTGAATTTTGCAAAATTTTGCGGAACCAAATATGCAATCGGCGTAGCCAATGGTTTAGATGCTCTTATTTTGACATTAAGAGCTTGGAAAGAGTTAGGTAAATTAAAAGCCGGTGATGAAGTTATTGTTCCTTCAAACACTTATATTGCCAGTATTTTAGCCATTAGCGCTAATCAGCTTAAACCTGTTCTTATTGAACCTGATCCAGATACCTTCAATCTTGATCCTACAAAAATTGAAACAGCTATCACAAATAAGACAAAAGTTATTTTACCAGTTCATCTATATGGTCAGCTTGCAGCAATGCCTGAAATTATGCAAATTGCAGATCAATATGACTTATTAGTTTTAGAGGATTCCGCTCAAAGCCATGGTGCAGAAGTTAAAGGTAGAAAAGCTGGGAATTGGGGACATGCATCCGCATTTAGTTTTTATCCTGGTAAAAACCTTGGTGCATTAGGTGATGCTGGCGCAATAACAACGAATGATCTAGAGCTTGCCAATATGCTTAGAGCATTACGCAATTATGGTTCACATGAAAAATATAAAAATCTTGTACAAGGTGTAAATAGTCGTTTAGATGAAATTCAAGCCGCTATCTTGGATATTAAACTTAAATTTCTAGACCAAGAGACTTTACACCGTCGTAAGATTGCAGCACTTTATTTAGAAAATATTAATAACTCTTTAATTCAACTTCCTGAAACGCAAATTAATGCTTTAGATGATAAGCAACATGTTTGGCATTTATTTGTGATTCGAACCGAACATCGCAAAGCTTTACAAAAGCACTTAACTGAACATGGGATACAAACTTTGATTCACTACCCTATTCCCCCACATAAGCAACAAGCTTATGAGGAATGGAACAACTCAAGCTTTCCAATTTCAGAAAAAATTCATTCTGAGGTATTGAGTCTACCTATGGGCCCCACTCTTAGCTTAACGGATGCTCAATTCATCGTAGATGTCTGTAATGGATTTAAATTATCATGACATCAATGACTACCACGCCTTTAGTAACAATTGCTATTCCTTGTTATAACCATGAGCAATATGTTCAAGATAGTATCCAAAGTATTATTGATCAATCTTATTCAAACATTGAACTAATTATTATAGATGATGGTTCTAAAGATAACTCTGTATTAAAAATTCAAGAATTAATTTCAATTTGTACAAATAGATTTAGTCGATTTGAATTTAGATATAGAGAGAATAAAGGGTTATGTAATACTCTAAATGAAGCATTAAAATGGGCAAATGGAGAATATTTTTGCACATTAGCTTCTGATGATATGATTCAACCTGAAAAAATTGAATTACAAATTCAGGCTTTGCATGAATATCCTGAAGCTATTGCTTGCTTTGGCGGTGTAAATATTATAGATAAACATAACAAGATTATAGACCAACGTGTCAGAAGTTTTAAAAAAACTTGCTTTAGTGAGATCTTTTTAAATCAGCATGATTTACCTGCTTCATCGCAAATGATAGATACTGCAACTCTTCAAAAGGTAGGTGGATTTAATCCTCAAACAAAAATTGAAGATTGGGATCTATTATTACGTCTATCGAACTTGGACAAAGAAATTATCTACATCCCTTATCCGCTTGTAAATTATAGATCACATGACGAAAATATGAGTAAAAATCAAGATATGATGTATGAAGAAATGTTAAAAATCGCAATGCAATATCGAGATCATAAATTATATCCGTCCGCTGTTTATACCATACAAAAAATAATAAAAATTAGGCCACTAAGAAAAGAAAGTCCTATCAAATCATTAATGCTTCGTTGTAAATATTATTTGATTTATCTTCAAAATAGATATTTTTCAAAACAAAGTTAATCTACAAGAATATTCTTGACAAATTTTGCAGGTATACCTCCAAAAATTGTCAATGGTGGCACATCTTTCACAACAATTGCACCATTTGCAATGACTGCACCTTGACCAATCTTTACACCTTTCAGTATTTTCACATCAGATCCAATAAAAACATCGTCTCCAATTTCTACTGGTAAGCATTCATAATTTCCATTCGTTCTATTATTAATGGCCAAGCCATGAAAATCTGAGTCAGTGACGAAAAAATTAGTACCTATTAAGCATCTACGACCAATAGTAATTTTTGTCCGATCAGCAATCATTACAAAGTTATTATTTATAAAGGTGTTATCTAAAATTTCAATTTTAGCAGTAGTATTTCTAGCTTCTATATACCCAACTCCATTAGTAAAATATGGAGATGGAAAAACACCTAACTCTACATTCTGAGCAAAAATCTCTCCAGTTCCGATAAATTGTGTAGCTTGTAATATTTTACCCGTAAATTTCAATTTACGAATATTAGAAAAGAATTTCCTATAGAACCATACTCTTAATCTAGTATAGCGATACATAAACTTCATAAGATCACCTTAGTTCAAACTAAATATTATCTTTTAAATAATTATAAAAAGAGTTCTGTGGCGAATTAGCAATATATGTCATTTTATGAATATTAATTAGGCTAAGAATTTTATTAAATTCAGTCTGATCATAAAAATTATTGGCTTTAGATTGTAATAAATGGGGTAAAGTATCATCTACAATCATAGATTGTTGATCTGAAAAATATTTATTGATTAAAACATCAAATAAAATTTGGAAGAAAAAGTAATGAGGAATATTATTTTGCGTTTTCCAAAAATTCAACAATAGATCTAAACATGTGTGTATAACAATATTTCCTTTTTTACCAACAATAAAACTATTTAGAACATTAATACGGTGATTACTATCCCAATCAAAGTAATCAGAATTATACTCAGACCAATAACGTTTGTTTTTAGCTTCTGATGATCTTTGAAACATAAAAAAATCAGAATCAGCAATATTTTCTTTAATTGGAGACGTTAGCATAATAGTTGCATCTAACCAAGTACCCCCATAAACATCAAGTAATGCTAATCGAATTAAATCCGCAAAAAAAGCATGTTTAAATTCAGGGTTCTGTTTCTTTAAATATACAAAGTCAGGCAAATCCAAATAATCATTTATATTATTATCATCCAATCGGATAATTTTATAATCAGCACAGTATTTATCTACTGATTTAAAGCACAAATTAACAATTTCAGGTAACTGACCATGATTAACGCCTTGCGCCCAATACTGCCAAATTATTTTTTGATCTAAAAATGTCTTCTTTGGTTTCAGTTGAAAATGTTCAATTTTATTATCTTGATATAGATTAATCATTTTCTCCCAAGCATCAGCCACTGATGCTTGTTTAGATCGGTCTGCTATCAGATTATATTTCTTTCTTAATTTTTTTGGGATGAATCCAAAGTACAAAATTCGCCAAGGCTTTTTATGCAGCTTATAAATTAAACGAACAAAATCAGTTTCATAAGAGAAAAGATTTGATAAATTGTTTGAATCTAACTTTGTAGAATTTTGATTGTTTTGTATTTGCATTTTCCCATTCTACCTGACTAATTTTATGCTCACTCTCACCACGTAAATATGCATGTCCACCAAATCGATAATGTGATTTGTCTAGGAATACTACTTTTGATGTTTTTTTCCAGTATTCATACTCACCACGACTAAAAAGAGGTGGTAAAATTTTTACATCATCACGGTTTAATGCATATTTATTTAAATGGCTTTCATCATGCCATAGCGCAATAACGTCTTTCTCTAAATCAGATTTTATATTCTGATTTAATTTTTCACACATTTCCAAGTATGCTGATGTGTTCCCCCCATTAATCCCACCCATAAAATAATATTGACCTTGACCATTTGGAATATAGGCTGAAGATTCAGGATTTCTATCATATGTAAATTTACGTTTGGATAAATGGAACATATGTGGCTGATGAGCAAATACTAACTTTTGATCTTCTCTTAATGGTAGTAGATCATCTGAAGTGATTTCAGATACTATTTCAGAATTTCCATTAAAGAAAAATACATAATCAAATGCTTCTAGCTGATCCTTAATCGATAAAAAAATATCAAAGCGCATTAATGTATCAAAAGGCCAGCCTAATTTATTTTGCTGTATACAAGTAACATTACCCCTACTTTTCCCAACAATATCCTCTGAATTATCTGTAAAAACAAAATAATGCTTTAAACAGTTATTTAATAAATATTTCTCAGCAGATTCATAGAAATATTTCCAAAAAACAGTGTATCGTCCAGTTGCAATGTATAAGACGGCTACAGTTTTTTGATTAATATCACTCATAATTATATTTCTCATTATTTAAACTTAATAGTTTTATAAGCAATAATGCTAAATAATTGCATATATATCCGATAAATTTCTAATTTTATTTTAGACCAGCCTTTCTTTTTATTATTTTTCATTCTTTGTTGACGCTCATTATATAGATCACTAACCAAAGAGGTTTTACTCTTTTCAGGGTATAAAATCATTTCCTGAATACATAGCGCTGGATTCATTTGATAAATATTATTTTTTTTATTTAAAACATACTGATTAAACATCAATTGATCTAAAGGTATTAATTCAATAGATTGAATGTATTCTAAATATTCTTTTGCACCTTTTATAGAAAGTATATAACCAGCCGTACCTAAATTACAGCTTTTTAATTTAGATATAGACCGATTCCCTTTTTCCAACTGGACATATGGTTTCCCAATCAAAACACGCTCATTAAATGCTTCAATTTTTATTACATTCCAATCTGGATCAATCCAGTCATGGCTATTCAAATAAAAATTTGCATCATCACCTAAATAGATATCATCTTCAAAAATTGCCATATAACTAATATTTTCATCGAGCATTTTTTGCCAAAGCGCAACGTGGCTCATAAAACATGCTAATTCAGTTTTCGCTAAAAATTTTTCATTTACATTTAATTTTAATTTATCAGCCATGGTTGCCGCTAAATCTGGCGTTAGTGCGTTAAAAAATTGATATTCAACTTGATGATGACTAAATTCATTTTCAATATGCTGTCTTCGATCTAAGGCTGTTTTTAAACTTATGACATAATTTTTCATCGTAAAATAACCTAAAAAATCTCCAGCACTATTGTAGATGCAGTGTATTCAATATTATTTGAGTATACAATGAATTCGTCCTACAATCACAAATATCTACAATCATATTGGCTATGAACTGTTCTGGAGAATGATCGTTGAAAGCACAAGATATTACACTTTGCCTTACTATTGGCCGACGCCCAGAACTATTACGTCAAACTCTAGAAAGCCTATTCAACCAGATTAGTTTTGAACATATTATTGCAATCAATGATTTTCGTGATGAGGAAACCAATCAAGTTTTTCGAGAACTATGTCCTACAGGAATACTGATTAACCTTTCAGAACAAGTTGGACATCACAAAGCCGTGGATTTAATGTATGCTCAAGTTAAGACGAACTACATTTTTCATTGTGAAGATGATTGGCTGTTTGATCAACCTATTCAAATTGAAGAATATATAAATATTTTAAAAGATGACTCTTCAGCAACCTCTATTGTATTAAGAAAGTTATCTGACTTTTCTTTTACAGAAGAAGAATTTAATAAGATCCAATTTATTCAAAATAGTGATATAACTACTGCAAAACTTACCAAACTCCATGATCAATGGCACGGTTTCACTTTTAACCCCCATATTTCACCCATTACTATGTGGAAAGCAACACAAGGATTTCAGAACTTTAAAAAAGAACGACATATTTCACGTTGGTTCCGAAAAAGAAACCAATATAATCTTTTCTTAAAAAGTGGTGTGTGTCACCATATTGGCTGGGAAAATAGCTTAGCTAATCCACCTAAAATAACATGGTGGCAAAAAACTAAAGCAAAAATTTTTGGTTAATCAAATCGCTTAGGTTCAACCTTAATTTCTCTTTTAACAGCACCTTTACACATAAATAAAAGGTAATAATAGCCCAAAATAATTTGAGCTATTATTCTTCTATATTTAAATTGAATTTTTTCTATTATAGATAATTCAAAAGAAACTGTATTTTTAACTTGACCGATAATTGAATGCATATCGTCCATCGGCTTGACGCCATACATTTCACATTTATCGCTCTGAAGTAAAACTGCTGGCTCAATTTGATAAGCTTCTAATGATCTACAACTATAAATAAACTCATCAGCTAAACCAATTGCTCTCTTTTCCATGAAATCTAGAAGTTTTTTTGCACCACTTGGGTACAAAATATATCCCCCTGTTCCACTTCTATCTTGATATAAACTAAATAATCGAAAATGATCATCAGTTAAATCAAATGTAGCAGATTTTGCAATTAACTTTCTACGTCCATGCACCTCTAAATTTATAAAATCGATATTTTCTAAATTAGTTACCGCATTAATAATTTGTTTAAATTCTCGTACTAAAACAGCATCATCCTCTAAAACAACACAAGGTTCATTTAATGTAACAACGTACTCCCATGCTTTTTTGTGACTCAAAAAACAAGCTAACTCAGATTGTTTCATTGGTCTTTGACCATTGAAGGCTAATTTTTGATAATCATCTTTGCTAAAATCAGCAATTGAAACTGCAGGTAAACGCTCAAATACAACTTTTAATTTATCAAATTGTTCATTTTGCTGCTGTAAACGATCTTTGGAACCATCTAAATTGATCATTAAAACTTTCATTTTTAATACCCTAATTCATTTCTCTAAAAGTTTTTTACATGCATTCCATTTATTCATCCACATCCGTTTCTGGCGAGGAAAAAAACGATCTGCACGTAAACTCTTTTGCTGATTTATTAAGGTTCCAGCATCAATATCACTTTCTGAACCATTTTGCAGTACTAATGCAGGGTAAACGGATAAGCCTTTACCATTCTTACTTAGCCATGCTTGTAACTCTACATCAATGGGCATAAAAATAGGCTGATCATTAATCTTTTCTAAAAAATCCTGTGCACCTTTTCTTGACCAAATTAACCCTATAGCTAATATTGGAAAATAATAAGCATTTAATAGCTCATAGTTGCCAAATTCAGCAATTTTAGATGTTAGTTTTTTCTTTTTTGCACCTAGGTTAATAACATTCCAATCTGTATATTTATTATTTTCCAACCATCTTATGATTTCTATAACTTTTTGATTAAAATCCTCATTTAATCTTAAATCATCTTCTAAAATGACAGCATAATCTGAACCAGACAATAAAAAAGTCTCCACTGCTTTTTTATGACTTAAATAGCAGCCTATTTCAGCACCTATTAAATCTCTTCCAGTAAAAATATGAGATCTTTTACTATCATAATTTGAATATGAGGAAAGTTCGAGTTTACGTCCATCAATAGCGGAAATACGAGTATAGTTAATTTTTTGTTTACTCAATTCTGTATCTGCTTTATTTAAACGCTCTACACTTGAATCCAAATTAATTAAATAAAAAGAAATTTTCACGATTTGACCTAATATATTAATAAATGTACAGATTATCTAATTACTGCCAAGCATCTTTAATCCAATCAGAAGGCAATACATAACGATACCATTTACCACCACCACCATTTACTGCATCGGGTGGATTAATTTCGCCATGGAAAATAATAATTTTTGCACCTTTCGGTTTTACTGGCGGCTTCACATATGCTAATGGAATCTTTTGTAAACAATGATATTTATAACTTTTACACCAATCTTCGTTCCAATAACTCAAAGTTCCATGTGCATCAACGAACCATGATAAATAAGCTTGTTCATTACGAAATTTTTGACGAATCTCATCAAAGTTTTCACGGAAATAAGGCAAGATTTCAGGAAATCCGCCCAATTTAAAACGATATACAGAACTATTGCCCGTTATACGCCAAGGTCTTTTCCAATCGTGGATAATTAAAAACTCACCTTTCTCCTGAAAAAAGCAGTCAATATTATCAATAATCACGACATCAAGATCGAGAAAAAGTGCGTTACCTTTTAAGCCATATAAATCTGGTTCAAAGGTTGAAAGCTTGTTCCAGCCACGTTCAGGTGCACCTGCTGGCAAATCTAAAGGTGGGATTGGGAAGCATTGTACATTGGGGTCAATTCCCTCTGTACGATCAGTCAAACAAACCATTTTAAACGGCAAGGTCAGATGGCGTTTAACCATATTATACAAACGGTTGACATATTCTGCGCCATATTTGGTTCCCCATTTCATGCACAAAATAATATTGTCTTCATGAGTTGCCGAATCTTGTTGAATATCTGCCATTTGATAACCTTAATGCTTGAGATACGATGTGCCACTTTGCCGTCTTAACATGCAATTAAGTGTTCAATCATATGCACTGAATATTGGGCTATCTTAGCATAGGCGTTATCAAAAAAATTATTATTAATTCACCAAACTAGGAGGATTGTTTATAGTTTTGTTTAATCATTTAAGCGCTAATTTATCCCAAATAAATCTCGTGTATATATTTTTTCCATCACGTCACTAAACATCGGCACCATACGATTGACAATAATCAAATCAGAGATTGCTTTAAATTTTTGTAGACTCGATATTAAAGGATGACCAAGGTACGCTTTCACACCCAATGTGGGTTCATAGATCACGATTTGGATTCCTGCATCCGCCAAACCACTCAGCACATCATGTACAGCTGACTCTCTAAAATTATCTGAGTCGGCTTTCATGGTTAATCGATAAATACCAACACAAGTGACATTTCGACACAGTATATCTTCAATAATCGCTTGCTTACGAGTCTGGTTAGAGCGAATGATCGCTGAAATCAGTTCTTGAGGAGTATCATCATAATTAGCTAAAAGCTGTTTGGTATCTTTAGGCAAGCAATAACCTCCATAACCAAAAGAAGGATTATTGTAGTGATCACCGATGCGTTGATCTAATCCCACCCCTTTAATTATATCTAAAGCACTCAATTTGTTTTTTAGACAATAGGTATCCAACTCATTAAAAAAAGCAACTCGCATCGCCAAATATGTATTTGAAAACAGCTTAATTGCTTCTGCTTCCGTTGAGTCAACACATAACAATACCGCATCTTTTTTTATGGTTGCTTTCAAATAAAGCTTGGCAATTTTCTCAGCTCGCTTTGACTTTTCCCCCACAATAATCCGTGACGGGTATAAATTATCTTGTAAAGCTTGCCCCTCTCTTAGAAATTCAGGAGAAAAAATAAGATTATTTAACGCAAGTTTTTTAGAAAGTTCCTTGGTATAGCCAACTGGAACTGTAGATTTGATCAACATCAACGCTTTAGGATTTATTTTTTGAATACTATGAATAACGTTTTCAATACTCGATGTATCGAAATAGTTTGTTTCAGGATTATAATTGGTGGGTGTTGCGATAATAATCAGTTTAGCCTGTTGATAAGCCAGCTCTTGGTCACAAGTCGCTTCAATATTAGACTCAGATAAATAGTTTTGAATACAGGTATCACTCATCGGAGATACGCGCTGATTAATGTTCTTTACGCGTGTTTTATCAATATCGTAGACCATCACATCATGTTGTTTTGAAAATAATAAAGCATTGGATAAGCCAACATAACCTGCACCTACAACAGTAATTTTCATTGCTTCTCTATTGTTTTAATTGCACTTAAAGTTTACCGTAATCAAATTAAATGAAAGATTGATGATGATTTAGTTGCAATCTATTGACAACTCAGCAATAAAAAAAGCGAAGCTTGAGCTTCGCTTAATTGATCTGGTTTGATCTTATTTTACATAAGTCAACCAATGTGCATATTTATCGTTACGACCTTGTACTGCATCAAAGAAAGTTTTTTGAATAACAGTGGTAATCGGGCCACGTGAACCACAACCGATTTCACGGTCATCATATTCACGAATTGGCGTTACTTCCGCAGCAGTACCGGTAAAGAATGCTTCATCAGCGATGTAAAACTCATCACGTGTGATACGACGCTCAACCACTTCATAACCAAGGTCTTTGGCAATGGTAATTACGGTTTGACGGGTAATCCCTTCTAACGCACCACCTGCCAAGTCAGGTGTATGTAAAACACCATCTTTGATTAAGAATACGTTTTCACCTGCACCTTGACAAACAAAGCCTTGAGGATCAAGCAACATTGCTTCGTCATAACCTGAACGTGCAACTTCTTGGTGTGCCAAAATCGATACGGTATAGTTACCACATGCTTTTGCTTTACACATCGTCACGTTTGGATGGTGGTGCGTAAATGATGATGTTTTAACACGAATACCACGTGCCATCGCTTCTTCACCAAGGTATGCACCCCATGACCAAGCTGCTACAGCAGCATGGATGGTATTGTCTGTTGCAGCAATTCCTAGTTTCTCAGAGCCAATCCAAATGAGAGGACGCAAATAAGCTGAAACCAATTTATTTTCACGCACAACATCAATCTGCGCCTGCTCTAAAGTCGCTTGATCAAATGGTACATTCATTTGATAAATTTTTGCTGAATTTAATAAGCGTTTAGTGTGATCTTGCAAACGAAAGATTGCTGTACCATTTGGGGTTTCATAAGCACGGACGCCTTCAAAAACACCCATACTGTAATGTAATGTGTGTGTTAAGACGTGAATTTTTGCATCACGCCAATCAACTAATTTTCCATCTTGCCAAATAAAACCATCACGATCAGCCAAATTCATGGCACATACTCCAAATTTTTACACAATCATTCACTTTCCAATGCTATTGCAGTTGGATCAATTAACCTTTGCCATAACTTGCAAACGATCTCTCGGGTATCGTGCCAATCCGCAGCATTGACTTGCATAGATTGATTTGCAAGCGCTAAACGGTGGCTCTCAGCTCGTTCACGGAGATAAGCATGGATGAGTGCTGTGGCATCTTCACTGGATAAGCAGCCTGCTCGAGCAGCATCTTCAAGAATTCTTACGTTATCAGAATAATGGGCAAGATCTGGATTCGTCCCGCCCCATGCAAGCACTGCATACTGTGCCATAAATTCGATGTCAACGATACCACCTGCATCCTGTTTTAAATGAAAAATGCCATGTTTTTTTTGTTCAGAAGACGATCCCAAATGGTCTTTCATTTTTTGACGCATTTTTAGCACTTCCTGACGAACTTCATTTTCATCACGGACTTGGGTCAGAATCTGGCGGCGAATCTGTTCAAACTGCTGGCATAAATCAGCATCCCCCGCAATTGAACGTGCCCGAACCAGTGCCTGATGTTCCCATAGCCATGCGCTTTTTTGCAGATAATGTTCATAGGCTTTCAGACTGGTGACCAGCATCCCTGCCTCACCTGAGGGTCTGAGACGTGTATCAATTTCATACACCCGTCCATCCAGCGTTTGCGTGGTCATCAGGGACATAAACTTTTGTGCCACCCGAATGGCGAACTCGGCACCACTAATGCTTTTCTTGCCATCGGTTTCACTTTGTTCCTCAAGTGCATGAATAAACACCAGATCAAGGTCAGAACCATAACCCAACTCAATCCCACCCAGCTTGCCATAACCAATCACCGCAAAGCCTTTGGCATCGAGACGACAGCGCTGACCATTGATTCCGACAGGATAGCCATGCCGTTCCACCACCGCCTGATAGGCTAAATTTAAAGTTGCCTGTACGCTGACTTCGGCAATATCGGTTAAGGCATCGGAAACCTTCATCAGTGGACTTTCAGCCAGTACATCGCTGGCCGCAACGGTCAATACATTGCTCTTTTTAAATAAGCGCAATACCCGCATCTGGTCTTCAACCTGATCAATCTCAATACGTAGTAATTGCTGGCGTAATGAATCCTCTAAATCCTTGCGTTGCGGCAAGCCAAAATCCATCGACAAGAATTCATCCAGCAACACTGGATATTGCGCCAGTTCCTCACAAATCCACGGACTCACCGTTGCCATTTTGACCAGTCGCTGCAAGGCACCACGGCTCTCCATCAACATCACCAAATACACGGTACGGCGCAGCACTGACTCCACCAATGGCATCAAACGCAACAAGGCAACCTGTGGTTGCGGTGACTGTAAGATTGCCTCGATCAAATGCGGCCAGAATTTCTTTAAACGTTCCAGCGCACTGGCTGGAATCTTGCGTAAAGCCTGCCCATGCCAGAAGTTTTGAATCAGGTTTTGGGCATTATCATCCAGTACACTATTGAGACGCTGTTCCAGTTGTGAAAAATCATCAATGGGGGATGCAAATTCCTGTTCCTGAATCAGTTGCTTGAACTGAACCTTGACCTTGTCACGTTTCTGATTCAGCACATCAACAAAGGCTTGCCAATCTGCAAAGCCCAAAGTCTCAATCATGCGCTGCCTTAACTCAGGTTCATTGGGCAGGGACTGGGTTTGCTGGTCATTCAGTGCCTGAATGGCATGTTCAACCCGCCTTAAAAACAGGTAGGCATCCTCAAGGTCAATCACTGCTTGCTGATCCAGTAATTCAGCCTCACCGAGATAGTGCAGATTGACCAGACATTGACGGTGCTGCAACTCACGTTTCGAGCCACCATAAATGAGTTGAAACACTTGAACGATAAATTCAATTTCACGAATGCCGCCAGCACCAAGCTTAATGTCATCCTCAATATTACGGCGCATCACCTCACGCTCGATCATGGCTTTCATTTCACGCATCGCGGCAAAGGCGGAATAATCGACATAACGGCGAAACACAAATGGACGCGCCATTTCCATCAGTTCAGCGCCTGCTTTGCCCCCTGTAATCACCCGTGCTTTAATCCAAGCATAGCGTTCCCATTCACGCCCATGCTGACTTAAATATTTTTCTAACCCGCTGTGGCTAATCGCCAAAGCTGAACCATCGCCCCACGGACGTAAGCGCATATCGACACGGAATACAAAACCATCTGCAGTAATATGATCAAGCAGATAAATCAGCTTCTGCCCCCATAGAATGCAGAACTGCTGTACATCAATACATTTACGTCCATTGGTTTCGCCTTGTTCATCGAAGGCAAAAATGAGATCTATATCGCTAGAAAGGTTAAGTTCTTGTGCACCAAGTTTCCCCATTCCTATCACGATCAAATCTTGTAAATGACCTGAATAACCAATCGGTTCGCCATGTTTGGCTAAGAGCGGTGGCAATGCAAAAGCTTTTGCAGCACAAATACTGGCATCAGCAAAATCTGAAAGTTCACGTGTCAGCGTCACCACATTGGTAAGTTGATTAGCATCTTGCCAAATCCAGCGAAACATCAACTTTGCACGCAAGACTCGTAATGCTTTCATCCAAGCGTGCTCATCTGTTACATCAGCAACAGCTTGTTGAACTTTTTCATGAATACTTTCAGTAGAAAGTGATTGGAGAAATTGATCTTTGCAATAATCTTGTTCTAATTGTGTTTGATATAAATTTAAAACTTGCTCAGCATATTGACTGGCAACTAAAGTTTTCTGTAGCTGTTCCGCATTCATATAAAAAGGCTCGGCTAATCTCGTATTATCTAGGATTAGTTATATCAGTTACGCGCTTATCTTTAAAATCTCTTTAGGCTAATTTCGCTTTAGATTTATACTGTTCTACAGATAAATCTATTGATTCATTTGCAGCAGGCAATACAACTTTAAAGATTGTGCCCTCACCCTCATTCGAGCTAACACTAATTTCACCATGATTTAGATCAACGAACCGTTTGCACAATGTTAACCCTAGACCCGCCCCTTTTTCACCCGCAGTACCTTTAAAACTGACCGTGATTCTCGGCTGAAATAGCGTTTCAATCTGCTCAAGGGTCATCCCTAAGCCAGTATCTTTAATATAAATTTCAACAAAGTTACCTTGAGTTTGAGCTTGCATGAAGACTTTGCCAGAACCATCAATATCAGTAAATTTCAGCGCATTGGATACTAAATTCTGAATCACGGAAGTGATCATATTCATATCAGCATAAACTTTAAGATTTTCATCCACTTCATTAATCAACTGGATATTTTTCTTGATCGCCAGTGTTTTTAAGACATCCGTAACAATATTGGTAATCTGTCGTAGCTTAAAATTAATTGGGTGGTAAACAAAGCGCCCGCCTTCAGCCATCGACCAATTTAGTAAACTTTCCAACAAGTTATAGGTCGACTGAGAAGTATCGTAAAGATAGTCCGCGATATTCTGAATGCTAGATTCATCTAAAGTGTCACGCTCTTTTGCCAATATTTCAGAGAAACCTAATAGACCATGAAATGGTGCTCGTAGATCATGAGATATAATCGAAAAGAATTTAGTTTTACTAAAGTTTAATGCGGCTTCTTGCTCGTATAATTCTTTCAGTTGGTCATGATTGACCTTTAACTCCAGTTTCTGCATAAAACTCATACAGTGCTCTTGAAGTAATTGTTTTTGTAATTCGCTGAAATCTTGTGCAACATCATCAAATAAAACAAGATATCCTAATGATGTTTGATCTGGATGCCTTAAGTGTATTGCAATTGCAGTTTGTATTTTACGTTTGAATGGCGCTAGAAAGGCCAATAAACTCTGATATTGCGGGTGTTGTTGATCGATCAAATCACCATTTACAAACAGTGTATTTAGACTTTTACTAATTTTTGAAATATCAACTACGTGTAACTTTTCTGCACAACAATGCCAAAGGTAGGGTTCTTGATGGAATGCGAGCAAAGCAGTATCTGCTTGCATCAATTTACGGTTAAACTGTAAAAATTGTTCAAGTAAATTTTGCTCAGAATTCAAGCCTAAAGAAAGCGAAATTTTACAAGCACTTAACTTATCGGCTTGCTGTAATTCTAATAGTTGAATAGCCATGCCCGCCTCTCGTGTATTATCCTTATACGGTTATTTACAAATCACTAAGAAAAATGTCAAAACCATCACCCACTATTAACAAAATTTAACATAAAAGGCAATTCATTCTTAAACCAATTCGCAACAAAACGTGAACTTTCATGAAATTTAAACTTAAATTAATTCCGTAGGGAATCCAATTTTTGGAAATTTGTTGAACTTTCAAATCATCATATATCTCAATCAATGCATCCACACTCAGAAATAATATTCCTGAAATAAAAGCAACTAAGATTCCAATAATAAGTGTGGCTACATTTCATATTAAAAGGAGCCAAGAATCAACATTAAACGCTTTAGAAACAATTATGATGTAAAAATATTTAAATAATTCAAAATTATAAATGCTTTCAATATGAAATTTAAGATTCAACTCTTTGTTCATCTTTGTTCTTGGAACATAATTTTTAATTAAAAATTATAAGCATTAAAAAACCCCAAGCCTTTAATACCAGCTTGGGGTCTTTGAATCTTGGTCCCGAGGGTCGGACTCGAACCGACACGTCATCTCTGACAGCGGATTTTGAGTCCGCCGCGTCTACCAATTTCACCACCTCGGGAAGAGTGCGATGCTTTGTGTTGCGTATCATAACCTGTTTGATTTTATTGTCAAACACTAACTACCGCTTATTGCTCACTTTTAAGTCACTCAGATATTTTTCTGCTTATAAACACGTGAACTCAGCGAGAAAACACAAAAAAGACTATACTACACCCAATTTTTTGCAATGTTTTAGATGTATGCAACTCTCCGACTTTTCGTTTGATCTTCCTGATGAACTTATTGCTCGCTACCCACTAGATAGCCGTAGCGCATCTCGCCTACTCCATATCGATGCTCAAGGTCAGTATCACGATCATGTTTTCACCGATATTCTTGATTTACTTGAAGAAGGTGATTTGCTGGTACTGAATGATACTAAAGTCATGAAAGCACGCTTAAAAGGCAAACGCGCTACAGGTGGCGCAATCGAAGTACTGGTTGAGCGCATGTTGGACACCCACACCGCACATTGCCATATCAAATCAAGTAACTCACCTAAAGCAGGCGCAGAACTGTATATCGGTGAAGATGCCGTTCCTGTCACCGTACAAGGTCGCCATGAAAATCTGTTTGTGGTGAAGTTTTCACAACCAATTTTGTCGGTACTGGATCAATACGGTCAACTCCCTATTCCACCATATTTCAACCGTGAAGCCGAAGAGATTGATACTGAGCGTTATCAAACTGTATTCCACGATCCTGAAAAAATTGCCAGTGTTGCAGCGCCGACAGCAAGCCTACATTTCGATCAAGGCTTATTAGAAAAATTAGCCGCTAAAGGCGTGCAAAAAACTTTTGTGACCTTACACGTAGGTGCAGGCACCTTTATGCCTGTACGTACCACCGATATCACCAATCATATTATGCACAGTGAATGGTGTGATGTGCCGCAAGCCACAATTGATCTAATTTTAGAAACTAAAGCTCGTGGTAATAAAGTCATTGCTGTTGGAACGACTGCGACTCGTGCCTTAGAGAGTGCTGCGCAAGCTAATCAAGGTAAAATTGCAGCTTGGACAGGTGATACGCAAATCTTTATTTATCCAGGTTATCAATTCTGTATCGTAGATCGTTTGATTACTAATTTCCATTTACCAGAATCCACTTTGCTGATGCTAGTTTCTGCATTATCAAATCGAGACCACATTTTAGCGGCTTACCAACATGCTGTTGAACAACGCTATCGTTTCTTTAGCTATGGTGATGCTATGCTAGTGGATCAATTAAACACCTGATTTAAATAGAACGATGCCGATCGATACTGTAGAACAAGCCTTACATATAAGACGAAAAAAAAATGCGCAGGTTTTCCGCAATATTGCTCGGCTTTGGGATATAGGACAAAAATCACATAGTGATCAAGATTTGCTGGATGCTTTACATCCGTGGCGTGATGATCATAGCTTATGCTTTTTTAATGTATTGCCGTTTATTTTAGGCATTGTGAGCGTCTGCACATTAGTATTTGGCTATTTTTTTCACCCACATATTCAGTATATCTTTAGCCTCCTCGCTGCCTTTTTGACTGGCTTTTTAGCGTATTTACTGTATGAGCCGAAAGAGCCACTCACACAGGTCATTACATATCTCGAACAACGCATGACCGTCTTACGTTATGGTCTGCAATTTCAACAGCTACCCACTTATTTACCCATTCAAGCACAGCCATTATTGGTGATCAGTAGATTGAAGCAATTTTTCCCATTATTTAATCGTGGCACTGAATCTAACGAAATCACCCAATATGCTTCAACTACATGGCATGATGGTACGACTGAACATCAAGTTTTATTGTTTCAATATCACTATGTCAGTGAACTCCCCATTTTTCAGGAAGAAAATAGCAATCAGAAAATTGCCAAAGAAATTCACAAAGATCTATGGGGCGCTTTTATTTTTCAAATGCCTGCTTCAGGAATAGCGGTCAGCAATAAACGTTCTCGTTTTTTTGAACCATATACAAGTTCATGGCAAAGCAGCGATATTTTAATTAACCAAGAGCTAAATATTTTTGGGGTCGATCAACATCAATTAGCAAAAGAAATTAGTCCAAGTTTGACCTTAAAGCTACATGATTTTTTTCAACATTTTACTGGTGATTTAATTTATCATCATGAAGAGCAAATTTTGTGTTACCTCGGCGAACAAAACCTTTTCCAAACCGCCAGTAAACGTAGTGAAATCCATGATATTTCAGCATTACGTGGACATTTACGTACCATGACCATGCCGCAATATCAAAAGTTTCAACAGCTCATGCTGAATTTAATTAGCTAATCATTTAGCCATAACAATAAGGGGAATGACGATGACCGGTTTACTGATTTTTTTGGGAATTTTTGTGGTGCTGATCGTATGGGGCGTTTCTATTCGCAACAACATCGTACGGTATTTTAATGCCACCAAACGGGCATGGTCAGAAGTTGCCAACTTTGAGCGCCAAAAAGTAAAGACTTTAGAAGCATTGGAAGCAACATTAGATCGATATACTCAGTTTGAAAAATCAACTTTGGAAAAAGTGACTGAATTACGCCAACAAATTCTGAATCTGAATGTCAATGATACCGATATTTCTCAATTACAACAGATTGAGAAAATGAGTAAGGAACTGATTCGTAGCCTCAATGTAGTGGTGGAAAACTATCCCGAGCTGAAAGCTGATGCACTTTATAGCAAGATGATGGATGATATTCAGGAACAAAACGAGAATGTGGGTGCGGCAATCACGATATTCAACCGTAACGTAGAGTTGTTTAATAACCAGATCGAGGTGTTCCCCAACAACCTGATCAATACCCTCACCTTATCCAAGAAAGCCATTCGCCCGTTTAAGGATAATCTTGCAACTGAAAATTTTGACTATAAACCAAATTTTTAAAATTTATTTTTACTTGAATATAAGTCAATCTAAGCTTTATCTTGATTGGCTTTTTTATTTTTTAACTTACGCTACATTTAGTAGTAGAACTACACGCCATAATCAAGGAAAATAGCCGCTTTTGATCAGCGAACTGTTTTTTCGCCTTGATGGATGTGTGATGAAATTTGAAAAATTAGGTCAGTCGGGACGTGCCCGTCGTGGTCGACTTACGTTAGAGCATGGTGTGGTTGAAACACCTGTGTTTATGCCTGTCGGTACTTACGGTACAGTGAAAGGCATGTTACCTCGTGACATTGAAGAAATTCAGGCACAGATTATTTTAGGTAACACCTTCCATTTATATTTACGCCCTGGCTTGGAAGTGATCAAGGAGCATGGGGGTCTACATGAGTTTATCCAATGGGATAAACCAATTTTGACCGACTCAGGTGGTTTCCAAGTATTTAGCTTAGGCGCAATGCGCAAAATCAAAGAAGACGGTGTAACTTTCCGTTCTCCTATTGACGGTTCAAAGGTGTTTTTGTCTCCAGAAATTTCAATGGAGATCCAACACGTACTGAATTCAGATATCGTGATGATCTTTGATGAATGTACTCCTTACCCTGCAACGCATGAAGAAGCGCAAAAATCTCTGCAACTGTCTTTGCGTTGGGCTAAACGCTGTAAAACCCACCACCATGATGAGCTTAAGAATAAAAATGCCTTATTCGGTATTATTCAAGGCGGTATGTATGAAGACCTCCGTGATGAATCACTTAAAGGTTTATTAGAAGTTGGCTTTGACGGTTATGCAATTGGTGGCTTATCAGTTGGTGAACCCAAAGAAGAAATGATCAAAGTGCTTGATTATTTACCAAACAAAATGCCACAGGACAAACCACGTTATTTGATGGGTGTTGGTAAACCAGAAGACATCGTTGAGGCAGTTCGCCGTGGTGTCGATATGTTCGACTGTGTCATGCCAACCCGTAATGCACGTAATGGTCATTATTTTGTCACTGATGGTTTGGTAAGAATTCGTAATAGTAAATATCGTCATGATAAAGGACCTTTAGATCCACATTGTGATTGTTACACTTGTAAAAACTTCACTCGTGCCTATTTATATCATTTAGAGAAATGCGGAGAAATGTTGGCATCTATGCTCGGTACCATTCATAACTTGCGTTACTACCAAAGACTGACTCAAGGGATGCGTGATGCATTGGATAACGGCACATTTGACGAATATGTTCAGGACTTTTATGCACGTCGTGGTCTAGAAGTTCCCGCTTGTCCTGAAGACTAATGTGAATGAATTGCATCAAGATTTGCGCCTGACCGCAAGACAAGGTACATTGCAAAACGAATTGGAATTTTATTATTAATTTTTGACTTTTTAATTTTAGGAAATCGAAATGAGCTTTTTAATTTCTTCTGCTCACGCTGCTCCAGCGGCTGCACAAGGCCCTAGCCTGATGGCAAACTTGTTGATGATTGCTGTATTTATCGGGATCTTTTATTTCTTGATTTGGAGACCTCAAGCAAAACGTGCTAAAGAGCATCGTTCTTTAATCGAAAGCTTAGGTGTGGGCAGTGAAATCGTATTTGCAGGCGGTTTGATGGGAAAAATCACCAAACTTGATGGTGACTTTGCAGTCGTTGAACTCAGCCGTGGTGTCGATGTAAAAATTCAACGTGCGAGTGTCATTTCAGTATTACCTGAAGGCACACTAAATAACCTTTAATCATAAGATAGTCGTGCCTCAGCACGACTTTTTCATTTAAGAAGAAAGCGAATGCGTTACCCTGCATGGAAATATTTACTGATCCTTGTGGTACTTGTGATCAGTACGTTATATGCACTTCCTAGTTTGTATCCAGATGAACCTGCTGTCCAAATTTCAGGCGCTAAAGCAGGCACAAAAATAGATCAAACCATTGTGCAAAAAGCGGAGCAGATTTTAAAAACTGCCAACATTAGCAGTCACGACAATAGCTTCACCAATAATGCGGCATTATTACGATTAAACTCTTCAGAAGCACAGTTAAAAGCCAAAGAAGTGTTGCGCCGTGATTTAGGTGATGACTATGTGGTTGCACTCAACCTTGCACCAACAACACCAGAATGGTTGCGAAAGATTGGGGCTAAACCGATGAAACTCGGTTTGGACTTACGTGGCGGTGTACATTTCTTGCTTGAAGTCGACATGGATAAAGCGATTGGTCAGCGTATGGAAACATCTGCGACTGATTTGCGTCGTCAATTTCGTGACAACAAAATTAAATTTAATAATCTTGCTTTAAGTAATAACACCATTACGATCCAATTTGCTGACAATACAGATCGTGATGCCGCAGCAGATTTTTTACGTCGTAACAGTAATGAGTTTACTCAACAAGCCATTGCAACGACATCTGGCGCGACTCTAAAACTGAATTATACAGATACTCGTCGTCAAGAAATTCAGTCTTATGCAGTCAACCAAAACTTAACTACATTACGTAATCGTATTAACGAACTTGGTGTAGCAGAAGCATTGGTACAAACACAAGGTAGTAACCGTATCGTGGTTGAGCTACCGGGTGTTCAAGATACTGCTGAAGCAAAACGTGTATTAGGTCGTACCGCGAACTTAGAATTCCGTTTAGTTGCTGACAGTAATGATCAATATATTGATCAATACACTGGCAAATATAATGGTCAACCACTTCCACCGGGTACTGAGGTTTTTGCTTATCAATCTCTGGACAGCGGTCGTCAACTTCTTTTACAACGTAATCGTATTTTGACAGGTGAGCGTGTTCAAAATGCAAGCTCTGGTTTTAGTCAAGATTCTGGCGGCGCTGAAGTAAATATCACCCTAGATACCGCTGGTGGTAAGCTCATGGCAGATGCAACACGTAATGCCGTGGGTAAACGTATGGCAGTATTGTTTATTGAAAATAAACAAAAGATCTCTTATGTTGCTGATCCTAAGACGGGTGCTCAAACTGAAGTACGCACACCATATACAGAATCTGTGGTCATCAATGCGGCAACTATTCAAGCGGTATTGGGCTCACAATTCCGTATCACTGGCTTAGATTCACCTCAAGAGGCAGCAGAACTTGCCTTGATGCTTCGAGCAGGTGCTTTAGCTGCACCAATGTACTTTGTAGAAGAGCGTGTTGTTGGTCCAAGTCTTGGTCAAGAGAATATTGATAAGGGTGTGTTATCGACTCAAATCGGTTTCTTATTGGTTGCAATTTGGATGGTTGTTTTCTTCCGTCTGTTTGGTTTAATTGCAAACTTTGCCTTGGTATTCAACCTTGCCATGATTTTAACTTTTATGTCATGGATTGGTGCTTCCCTCACCTTACCAGGTATCGCGGGGATCGTCATTGGTATTGGTATGGCGGTTGATGCCAACGTACTGATCTGCGAACGTATCCGAGAAGAAATGCTTTGGGGCGCCTCCCCTAAACAAGCGATTATCGCGGGTTATGATCGGGCCTACAACACTATTTTTGACTCGAACTTAACCACTTTCATCGTGGCATTTATCTTGTTCGCAATTGGTACAGGTCCAATCAAAGGATTTGCGGTCACCTTGATGATCGGTATCGTATGTTCAATGTTTACTGCGATTACTGTGACCCGTGCTGTCGTCCAGCTCATTTATGGCAAACGCCGTAATTTGACTAAGTTGAGTATTTAAGGAGATTCACATGACTGATCTGACTCAACAAGACTCAAAACAATACGGTCGCCCAGATGATCTAAAAATCATTCCTTTCATGAAGATTGCTAAACCTGCTGCAATCTTCTCGATCTTGATTACCCTTGCGAGCGTTTTCTTTATCGTCACAAAAGGGCTGAATCTCGGTTTGGACTTCACTGGAGGTATCTCTGCTGAACTCAACTACAAAGAAGCTGTTCAACCCGCTCAAGTCGCTCAAGCACTCGATAAAGCAGGCTTTAAAGACGCCGTTGTACAAACATTAGGAAGTAATAAAGACCTGATTGTACGTATGCCAGTGCAAGAAGATCTTAAAGTTGAAGATCTAAACGATACCATCACTAAAGCAGTCCAATTGCCAAATAACCAAGCAGAAGTTCATAAAGTTGACTCTGTTGGCGGTCAAGTAGGTAATGAGCTTTATATCCGCTCTGCAGGTGCGCTTGCACTTGCTTTGATCTTAATGCTGATCTACGTCACCATTCGTTTCGAGTTTAAACTTGCAATGGGTGCCGTAATCTCATTATTTCACGATATCGTAATTATCATCGGAACATTTGCATTGTTCCAATGGCAATTTGATTTAACCGTGCTTGCAGCAATACTTGCGGTAATGGGTTTCTCACTCAACGATAACATCGTTGTATCGGATCGTATCCGTGAGAACTTCCGTAAAATTCGTGGAGCAACACCACGTGAAATTGTAGATATCGCATTAACAGAGACCTTGCGTCGTACAATCCATACATCAATGACGCTATTACTTGTGGTTCTTGCCATGATGTTCTGGGGAGGTGATGGTTTACATTGGTTCTCAATTGCAATGTGTGTTGGTATTTTTATTGGTACGTACTCATCTATTTATATTGGTACCGCATTTGCTTTATGGCGTGGTTTAAATCGTCAAGATTTTATTGTCCAAGTTAAACCTGAATTTGATGAAGAAGAAATTCCTTAAATCTGAATCATCGTAAAATTCAAATCAAAAAAGCCAGCATAATGCTGGCTTTTTTGATTAAGATTAGAGCACGGGGTTGTACGTTCTTCATTTATCAATGTTGAATAATTTGAATCTGCGGAAATTGAAAACCGCGACAAGACTGCTCTGCACCCCATGCGATAGTCAGCATGATCTTCTGATTTAAAACAAAATTTTGATAAGCAAATGTTCCAATCAAAGGATGAGTACACATTCCACCATCATGTGATGGATGAACTTGTGTATTTAGACTATTTAAATCCAGTCTAATTCCAAAACCTGATGCTTTTAGAATTGCTTCCTTAGTCGTCCATACTCTGAGCCAATACTCTGGGTCTTGATCTTGTTGCAACCATGCTTGATATTCTTCAGGATGAAAGGCATGTTGAGCCAAAGCATCAAAACGAACTTTCCGATCCAACTCTTCCACATCAACACCAATCTCTTTCACACGCTCGCTCATCGCCAAAGCATAGTATTTTTGACTATGTGAATGATTAAATTCCAAGGTATGAGAGCTTAAAAATGGCTTACCGTATTCATGTTTTGAAAATTGTAGATCAGTCGTTAAACACTTTAATTTATTTGCCAGAAGGTGATCCCGATAGGCTTTAATCTGTTGTTTTTGATAATCATTAAACGATCTAAAATCTGAGAAATCCGCTTTATCTCGCTCAAGAAGTGAAGCCAAAGCTTGAATATGTATTTCAATTTTACGTATCACCATCAGCTTCACTCAACAAAACATCGTTCAATATAAACCTGATTGTATAAAAACCTAGAAGATTATAATCAAGCTTATTTCGTTTAATCGCCTAACTTAAGACTTCATTCGCAAGTGCATGAGCAACTTATCTCATGAGTCACATTAAAAGCATAAAAAAACCCAAAACAATGTTTGGGTTTTAACGGCAAATTCAGCTTAACGCTTAAATTTTTTCTCAGCCTTTTTAAATTTCTGTATATAACGACGTTTACGTGCTGCAACACGCTCATCAACTTGAGATTTGCGACCTTCAAATGGGTTTTCTGAGGTTTTAAAATCAATACGTACTGGTGTACCTTCCAGCTTGTACACTTTACGGAACACGTTTTCCAAATAACGACGGTAATCAGCAGGTGTTTTATCTACTTTGTTACCATGAATCACGATTGTAGGTGGATTTTGTCCGCCCATATGCGCATAACGCATTTTAATACGCTTACCACTAATCATTGGTGGTTGATGCGCGTCAGTCGCGTCATTCAAAATCTGCGTTAATTTTGCTGGTGACACTTTCAAATGTGATGAATCATAAGCACGATGAATGGTTGGGTATAAATCACCCACACCAGTTCCATGTAATGCCGAGATTAAATGTACTTTCGCCCAAGGAATAAAGTCAAAACGGCGATCAACATCAAGCTTACATTGCTTACGATCATATTCAGTCATGTTGTCCCATTTATTAATGGCGATTACCATGGCACGACCAGCTTCTAATGCATAACCAATTAAATGTAGATCTTGCTCAACGACCCCTTCACGTGCATCAAGCACGACGACAATCACGTGAGCATCTTTGATCGCTTGTAATGTTTTCACGATTGAGAACTTCTCAATCATTTCATCAACTTTACCTTTACGACGCACGCCCGCAGTATCAATCAACGTATATTGACGACCATCACGCTCATAAGGAATATAAATTGAGTCACGTGTAGTACCGGGCTGGTCAAATGCAACTACACGCTCTTCGCCAAGCAAGCGGTTGACTAAAGTTGACTTACCTACGTTAGGACGACCAATAATCGCTAAACGCAAACCTGTATTTTTGTTATGTTCTTCAGGATTTTCATCTTCTGGTACTTCAGCTAATACTTCCTCAAGCATTTGCTGCACACCACGACCATGGCTGGCCGCAACTTGAATAGGTTCTCCCATACCAAGTTTATAGAATTCAACTAGCGCTGCTTCTGCATGAACACCATCAACCTTATTGGCAACTAAATAAACTTTCTTACCTAGTGTACGCAATTCACGGGCAATCTGTTCATCTGATGCCAACAAACCTGCACGTGCATCCACAACAAAAACAATGATATCTGCTTCATGGATAGCAGTTTTTGACTGCTCCGCCATGTATGAGTCAATACCGCCTTCATTCTCACCAATACCGCCAGTATCAACGACGATGAATGATTTATTTTGATACACCGCATCGCCATATTTGCGGTCACGAGTTAAACCAGCGAAGTCAGCAACCAAAGCATCACGACTTTTAGTGATTTGGTTAAATAGCGTTGATTTTCCGACGTTTGGACGACCAATAAGCGCAATAACGGGTTTCATAAATTAACCTTAATTCAGACGAGCCATCATTCATGACATCGTATCAGAAACAGTATGGAAGATTTTGGTGATCAAATAATCACAATAAAAATTCGGGGTTTTGTTCAAACAAATACCCCGATCATTCTTTTATTAGCAATTGCTAATTAAATATTTTACCACAAGCTAAGGCAAAATTAACGATTCTGCCAAATGCTTAATGCACCTTTTCGAGTTGCAACGTAAAGCTGATTATCAATCACACGCAATGAACGGACTTCACCACTAGTTTTCGCACGACCAATCAACTTCCCTGTGTTTGGATCAATCAAATGAATAACTCCATCTAAATCGCCAACCACAAGGTTCTGTCCAAGCATCACAGGATTACTTAATTGACGGTTAAGTAATTCCTCATTCTGCCAAAGAAGTTCGCCTGTCGCTAAATTATAAGCTTTCAATTTTCCATCTGCAGTCGAGACAAAAACTTTATCACCTGAAACTTCAGCGCTATTCGTACTACTTGCATCTTCACTCCACACCACACGCTGTGTCGTAAGATCAGTAGTTGTCACTTGCCCTTGGAAACTGGTTGTTACTAGATATTGACCTGCAACAACTGGGTCACCGACAACATCAATCAAACGTTGAATATCCGAACGACCATCACTTACTGCAACTCGACGTTGGAAACGCGGCACGCCACTGATTACATCCAATGCATAAACATAAGCATTCGCTGATGCAACAACGACTGTACGTTCATCTAAACGAACGGGTGCAGGTTGACCACGTAAACTAAACTGAACGTTTGGTAATTTATATGCCCACACTTGCTGTCCAGTAACAGTATCATGCGCAAATACAGTCCCGTCATTTGCAATCGTAATAACTCGTCCCGATTGAATGAGTGAAGGAGACAAAATCGCACCAGATAATTTGGCAGACCATTTTTGGCTACCAGTAGTCTGATCTAAGGCAAATAACTCACCTTTACGATTACCAATAATGACAATACCCTCACCTGCTTCTACACCAGCAGTAAGTTCTTGCTTAGTAACCTTACTTTTCCAAAGACGCTGCTTAGCTTTATAAGCAGAAACCTGACCATCTGGATCAATCGCAAAAATTACACCGTTATCTGTATCTAACTGCAAGCGTAAAGCTTCTGCTGCATTTGTCGACGAAACACTTTGAGAAAAGACCAGATTTAAGCCTTGCTGTTGCGTAATTTTTGGCAACGGATTCGGTTTCACTTCTTTTACTTTATTGGTTGAACATCCAATTAATAAAGCTGAAGCAATTGCAATTGCCAAAGGTAATTTTAGTTTGTTCTGCATTAAGACTCATCCACTTTGGTATCTAAGATCGGGCGCTCAATTTCAGGATCATCTACTAAAATACCAACGCTTTCGAGTTTAATTTGTAAAAGCTGACGCTCTTGTTTACGTTCAATGAGGCTATCCCAAGCACTTTGATATGCTTTTTGCGCCGATGCAGTATCTTTCTTTGCAACAAAAATATCACCACGTAACTCTTCTGCAGTTGCTTTAAACGCTGGTTCAGTCACGTTTGATAAGGTTTTCAGCGCCTCATCATATTTCTTTTGTGCTAATTGTGAATCCGCTAAACGTATTTTTACAATTTGCAGCAAACCCGCATCTTTAACTTTTGAGTTTTCAACTTTCTTTAATGCTTTTTCAGCTGCAGCATAGTCTTGTTTATCATAAGCAAGCTTCGCCAAGATAAATTGGGTTTGAATCGCCTGAACCGAGTTAGCATCATCTTTCACAATTTTATCTGCTGCTTCAGATACTGTAGCGAAAGCATTTGGTTGACCTGATGCAGCCTTAGCTTCGTCCATCAATTTTTGTACTTTCGCCGTTTGACTCTGTGCCTCAGCTAAATTTTTCTTTTGCCAATATTCCCATCCGAAAAAGGCAATCAAGGCAATCAGAATCCCGCTAATCATGGCAGAACCATATTTTTTGCCAAAAGACTTTAATTGGTCGAGTTGTTCTTCATCACTTAAACTCATGTGATTGTCCTTTCCCTAAATATTATGCAATTTATTGTTTAAATTTTTCGATAAAAAAAGATGTCAGCTCAGTTAAAGCGACCTGCGCCTGCTCACCCGTTGCTAGCTCTTTGACCAAAAGCTGTTGTGATTCCCACTCGCGCTCACCCAAAATCACTGCATAGATTGCACCCGATTGATCAGCCTTTTTCATTTGGCTTTTCATACTGCCTTGTGAACCTGTTTTCAGACGAATTGAGCTGTTTGCTGATTCTAACTGGTCACGGATTTGCTCTGCTAATACTAAAGCTTTAGCTTGAAATGCAGGCTCAGCCAATAAGAAAACTTCACAATCACGTACTTCTTGGGCTTGTTCAACCTGCTCAAGCAACAACAGTAAACGTTCCATACCCATTGCAAAACCAACTGCAGGTACAGATTGATCTGCTTTACCTTTCAGTTGTCCTACCAAGCCATCGTAACGACCGCCTGCGCAGACTGTTCCTTGTGAACCCAACATCGTTGTCGTCCATTCAAATACAGTTTTGTTGTAGTAGTCCAAGCCACGTACTAACTTCTGGTTAATTACAAACTCAACGCCTGCATCAGTGAGGTACTGTTGTAACTGTTGGAAATGATTGATCGAATCTTCTTTTAAGAAATCATGCAACTTTGGTGCATTTTCTAAAATCTTTTGTGTTGATTCAATTTTAGAGTCTAAAATACGTAATGGATTGGTACTTAAACGGCGTTGTGAATCCTCATCTAATGCATCTTTGTGCTGATTTAAAAACTCAACCAAAGCAGCACGATATTCCGCACGCTCATCCGTCTCACCTAAAGTATTGAGTTCTAGACGAACATTTGCTGCTACACCCATACGTTTCCATAGGCGAGCCGTCATTAAAATGATTTCTGCATCAATATCTGGCGTTGCCACACCAAAAGTTTCAACACCAAATTGATGGAACTGGCGATAGCGACCTTTTTGTGGCTTTTCATAGCGGAACATTGGACCCACATACCAAACACGCGGTGTTGCGCCACGCAATAAGTTATGTTCCAACATCGCACGCACACACCCAGCCGTACCTTCTGGACGCAAAGTCAGCGATTCAGGTGGAGTACCTTTATCAAAAAAGGTATACATTTCCTTTTCAACGATATCGGTTGCATCACCAATCGCACGCTTAAACAAACCCGTTTGTTCAACGATCGGTAAACGGATTTGTTGATAGCCATAGGCATCCATTAAAGATGCTAATTGTTGTTCCAGACTTCTCCAAGCAGCAGTTTGTGTTGGAAGGGTGTCATTAAAACCTTTGATCGCGACAATTGAACTCATGATGAACTACGAATAATTTCTTTAGATTTAGCTTCTTCAAGCTCTTGAACACGTTGACGAACCATTGTTTCAATTTCATCAACCAACTGATTTGTGTCAATTAAATGACTTTTTTCACCATTACGATAGACCAGTGAACGTGGTGATGCGCCAACGATACCGATATCCGCCTCTTTAGCTTCACCAGGACCATTCACTTTACATCCAATCACGGATAAATCCATCGGTGTACGGATATCTTCTAGGCGCTCTTCCAAAGCCTGCATCACTTGAATCACATTAAATTCCTGACGTGAGCAGCTTGGGCAAGCAATAAAGTTAATACCATTTGAACGTAAGCCCAACGATTTTAAAATATCAAAACCGATTTTAATTTCATCCTCAGGTTCAGCCGCGAGCGAAATACGCATAGTATCGCCAATGCCTTCCATCAACAGTCCGCCCAAGGCAATTGCTGATTTGACTGTACCCGTACGGTAAATCCCTGCTTCAGTCACACCAAGATGCAGTGGATTATCTATCTGTTGAGACAGCAAACGATAAGCATCCATCGTTAAAAATACATTCGATGCCTTAACGCTGACTTTGAACTCATGGAAATCTAAACGGTCGAGAATATCGATATGGCGCATCGCTGACTCAAGCAAGGCCTGCCCTGTCGGCTCACCATATTTCACTTGTAAGTCTTTTTCCAGAGAACCTGCATTCACACCGATACGAATCGAAATACCATGATGTTTTGCTGCAGCAACGACTTCACGTACTTTCTGATCCGAACCAATATTACCCGGATTAATGCGCAAACAATCTGCGCCATAGTCCGCAACTGCTAAAGCAATACGATGATCAAAGTGAATATCAGCAACCAATGGGACAGAGACTCGTTTTCGAATTGCCCCAAAAGCTTCTGCTGCTTCCATTGACGGTACAGAAACACGCATGATATCCGCACCTGCATCTGCACAGCGCTGGATTTGCGCTACAGTTGCATCCACATCACAGGTTTCAGTATTGGTCATACTTTGAACACTAATCGGGGCATCACCACCGACATACACTGAACCAACACGAATTTTACGTGTTGGACGGCGTTTAATTGGATTCACAATCATCGTATAGCTCTACTCTTTGGCATTAACGAGACAAACGGAATTCTGCTTTTCCATTAACCGTATATGGAGACAAAGATATTTGCTCCTGATTCAAGGTCAAGGATACAGCTGTTGCATCATCTAAACGAATTTGGAATGGTGATTCACCACTCAAAGTTAATGTAGATGCTTGACGACCTGTTGCTAATACTTTACCTGTTGCATCAACGATATGCACAGATGTTGGTCGACTAAAGTTCAAAACTAATTGGTCGCCAGAAGTTACGTTCGTTGTGGTTCCCATCGGTATAATTTCGACATCAGAACTTTTTGCTTTCGGCGCTTCAACTTCTGCATCATCTTTGTGGCTTGATGTCCAATTTTGTACAGCCATCACTGCTAACCAAGCTAAGACTAAAACAGCAGCTAAAATAGCAATACGCTTCAACCATTTACGATTACGTACACTTTTCGATCCAGCAAGCTTGCCCATAGTCTTGATTGGGGAGTTGCTCAGGGCATGATTGGCCTTGAGACCTGTGTCATTGGCATAGATTTCATCAAAACGCTGGATGATGGCACTAGCATCTGCATTGAGCAGTTTTGCATAGGCACGGTAATAGCCTTTGATAAATGTGGCTTCAGGCAAGGATTTATAGTCATCTTGCTCTAATGCCGTTAATGTTTTAACGGGCATATTCAATACGCTTGCAATTTCTTCAAGTTCTTTCTTTTGTGCAATACGAATTTGACGCAAATACTCACCAGGTCGTTGAATATTTCCTAACGTTGACGATGGCGAGGTTGAGCCAGTTGGCTGATGTGAATTTGGATTTATTTCCATACGGCCTCAGTACTGTACTGTAATTGCAAATAACGTTGATATTCTGGACTCTCAGGAAATAATGCTCGTAATTGATTCACTAACACTTGCATTCCTAATTGATCCGCACTCGCTCGAGCAATGCGTATACCAATCCAAAGTGCACGTGCACCTTGGTTTTTTTGCCCCACATTACGAACATACTGTTCGTATAGTTGCGATGCATCTCTATTATTTTGTTGCAAATAGAAAATTTCTGCCAACTCTAACATTGAAATAGTTGCATTACGATTTGCTTGTAGCGCTTGTTTGAATGCTTTTTCAGCATTCGCAACATCGCCTAACTTTAAATAGATTCGCCCCAAGTTTTCCAACGATTGAAATCGCTGTTCATAACCTAAGGTTGCACCTGCACGGGTAAATTGCTCAATCGCTTCATTATAACGTTGCATTTGATACAAATATGTACCGTAATTATTACGAGCTTGTGCATTATCTGGTTCTGAAGAAATCGCACGCTTAAAATAAGCATCTGCTTTTTCCATATTAGGTTTACTGCCTTCTTGTTGCAGTAGAATCCCCATCATCATATTGGCGTTTGCATCACGCGAATCAATATTTAAAGCTTGATCAAGAGAACGTTTAGCGGAATCCAAATCACCTGTACGAATATATTCAGCAGCCAGTTGAGAACGAACTTGAACAGCTTTTTCTGGGTCTTTCTTCAACCCTGTCGAAGATTGACAAGCGGTTAAACCCATTACAGTAAACACAACAGCAGTCGTTATAATCGTTTTTAGTCGAGTTGTATTCAACGCTATATCCCCAAGTTTTATCCTTGTGTGCGCAAAATTTCTTGTCGTTGCGCCACTTTCTTCTTCCACTGTTCCGCACGACGCGTACGGTCAGCAACCTGTCCTACCAATTGACCACATGCAGCATCGATATCATCGCCACGTGTCTGACGAATCGTACACACAAATCCAGCGTCAGACAAAGTTTTTTGAAAAGCAATGATACGATTACGACTCGAACGTCCGTAAGGTGCATGTGGAAATGGATTAAATGGGATCAGATTGATTTTACTTGGCAAGTTTTTCAATAATTTTAATAATTGCTGTGCATGCTCAGGCTGATCATTGACACCCTCCAACATCACATATTCGATAGTGACATGGCGACGTGAGCTTTCATTGCCATCTTTAGCTAAATAACGTTGGCACGCAGCAATAAGTTGCTGTAATGGATATTTTTTATTAATAGGAACCAATTCATTACGTAGTTCATCATTTGGTGCATGTAACGAAATCGCAAGTGCAACATCAATGTCTTGTGCTAATTGATCAATTTTTGGAACAACACCTGATGTTGATAAAGTTACACGGCGTTTAGACATTCCGTAGGCAAAATCATCTAACATTAACTGCATTGAACTGAGTACTGCATCGTAATTAAGTAAAGGTTCACCCATACCCATCATGACCACATTGGTCACGGTACGTTCACGCTCAGCAACAGGCACATCTTCCATATAAGAATAATTTGCCATCCACAACTGACCGATGATTTCTGCTGGTGTTAGATCACGTTGGAAACCTTGTTTACCCGTCGAACAGAATGAACAATCCAGTGCACAACCCACTTGTGATGAAATACACAGGGTTTTACGTGTACCTGTTTTATCTTCTGCAGGAATCAGTACGGTTTCAACCAGAGAACCTTCACCATCACCTACACGAAACACCCATTTACGGGTACCATCTTTAGAATAGTTACGGTGCACCACTTCAGGTGCTTTGATTTCGCAGATTTTTTCTAATTTTTCACGTAATTTTCCTGAAATATTACTCATTTCAGCAAAATCAGTGACGAAAAACTGGTGTATCCATTTCATGACTTGACCGGCACGAAACTTCTTTTCGCCTAAGTCTTCAAAGAATTTTTCTAATTCGGCTCTGGACATGCCAAGTAAATTTACTTTCTTATCGGCAGCTTGAACGACAGACGTAGTTAAAGACTGTTGTTTTTCATCGACATTCTCAGATGAAACGACCACTACAGAACTCATGTATATTTACCTAAACGATATCAGCGCTAGAAAATGCTGTGTGTTTTTCACACAACTCAATCTATAAAAAATAAAAAACCAGATAAGTAGTATACCACTTATCTGGCTTGAATACTTTGGATTAACGAGTGCGTGGGCAGATCTCGTTGTCAGCAAAGAAGTAAGCGATTTCACGCTCAGCAGAAGCAACTGAGTCAGAACCGTGAGCAGCATTTTCGTCGATGCTTACAGCGAAATCAGCGCGGATTGTACCTGGAGCTGCTTCTTTAGGGTTTGTAGCACCTAAGATTTCACGGTGAGCAAGAACTGCATTTTCGCCTTCAAGAACAGAAACAACAACTGGGCCAGAAGTCATGAATGCAACTAAATCACCAAAGAAACCACGTTCTTTGTGCTCAGCATAGAAACCTTCAGCATCAGCTTGAGAAAGGTGTTTCATTTTAGTCGCAACAATTTTTAAACCCGCTTTTTCAAAACGAGCAAAAATGTCACCAATGTGGTTTTTAGAAACTGCATCTGGTTTTACGATAGATAAAGTACGTTCAATCGCCATGATTGACTCCTATTTATGGTGTAAACTAAAAAATTTGCCGCATTATACCGATGTCATCGCCAATAATCAGCTTGAATCTGTAAAAGTTCAGTGATTTCTGATGTTTTTTTAACGAACTTCATCCAACCAAGCCATTTGAATCGCTTCAAGCAAACCTTCCGTCGACTTATTTGGGTCATCATTAAAGTCTGGTAATGCACAAACCCAAGCATGTAAATCAGTAAAACGAATCCATTGAGGATCTACATCTGGGTGTGCTTCAGTAAGTTCGATTGCGATATCAATCGTATCTGTCCAACGTAAGCCCATTTGATAACCTAATTAACAGTTTGTGATTGAGCGTACTTTAACAAATCCCAAGATTTAAAAAATAGTCTTCTATCATTAAAACTCGTTAAATTATTCAAAGAATGATATTGAAGCTTGGTGCCAACAAAATAATACAGCTAGCGACGGATGCACCAATCACCGCCCCGACGATCACATCACTTGGGTAATGTAATCCTAAAATCATGCGGGACAATGCAACTAGAATCGTAAATGGCAACATCAAGATTAATAACAACGGTTGGATATAGCCTAATGTAATAGTAACCATGACCGCATGCAAAGTATGACCTGATGGAAAACTAAAATGATCCAATGGTCGCTCGCCCAGTACAATCACTTGGTGAACTTGATAAGGACGTGGTCGAGTCGTTTTATGCTTTAAAAACTTATAAATCCCCGTACCAACAGAACCTGCAACGAGCAAATATAGAATTTGCAGACCGTATGCCAAACCTTGTGCGATCCATACTGATAACAACATGACATACCAAAATGCTCCATCACCCAAACGACTAATCGTTTTAAAAAATAAGGCAATGCGTTGTGACTGTGAGAGATGATTAAGGTATACACACCCTTTTAGATCTAGATCGAGTATTTTTATTTTTGCATTTTGAAATTTCATACTTTTCTCCTTTCTGAGGATACTTTAGGTAGAGTTCATAAGAGGTTCCTGCGCTACCTGATAAAGTGCTTGTTCTAATTGTTGTACAGGAAACTGCCAACTGGTTTCCTGTACAGTTTCACTTGCTAATAAACCCATTTTTCTCAGTTCTGGGAGAGCTGGCAAATGACAAATGGATTGGGTTAAATCTGCGGCCTGTCCGAGAGGACTCAACCAACCTGTAACACCATGTTTGACATGCTGATGCGCACATACGTAGTCATAAGCAATCACTGGTAATCCGCTAGCAATTGCTTCTAGCACTACATTTCCAAACGTATCAGCTTGACTAGCAAAGGCGAAAACATCTGCACTTGCATAAGCGGCTGAAAGATTCTTACCACTTAAGCTACCAGTAAAAATAATATCTTCTGATATCGCTAATTTACTCAAACGAATACGATCAGGCCCATCTCCAACAATTACAAATTTTGTATTTGCACCTTGCTGTCTCTGCCAAGCATGGAAAGCTTCAATTAAGACATCAATTTCTTTTTCTGGTGATAAGCGTCCAACATACAGCATTACACGGGTATCAGCACCTACACCCCATTGTTGGCGTAATTGCTGTGAACGATGTTTTGGGGAAAACTTCGCGGTATCAACACCTCGTCCAACAACAACTAAAGGACAAGTCACACCAAAACCACGTAGTGCTTGTTCCGTGTATTGACTGGGTACACACGTGACATCTGTACTATTATGGAACCATGTTAAGTAACGTTGAATCGGTTTGACTAAAAAAGCCAAGTCAAAGAAACGGCTAAAATCTTGGAAAGCTGAATGGAATCCACTCGATACGGCGATTTTTTTTGACTTTGCAGCTTGTAGTGCTATTAAACCTAATGGACCTTCAGTCACGATATGCACTACGTCAGGTGCGAACTGCTCAAATGCTTTAGAGACTTTAAGATATTGTGGCCAACCAAATTGAACACTTGGGTATTTTGGAATAGGCTGAGACATCACCAAGCATTCTTGTTCAGGGTTAAATTCTGTACAAATCGTTTTTTGTATAGGCCTGACCAATAGAATTTTATGTCCAAGCCGTTGTAGCCCCTGACATAATTGCATCATAGATAATGCTACACCATTAATTTCTGGTGGCCATGTTTCAGTGACAATTGCGATTCTCAAACGAGGGCGAACTAAATCCCGAAGTTCAGACAATTCATCTTGTTTATTTTTGAGTTGTTTCCTTTTAAAGTAAAATTTAAAACTTTCAGGAAACTGTTCTTGCTTTAGTAGAGATGTCGCGTATGTACTTTGCATATCGCCATCCATTCGTGTCGTTATTTTCATGCTTTTAGCTTATAAATATTTTTTGACACTTTAATGATCAGTGTATGACAGTTTTTTGACAGTCTTAAAAATAGAAAATGCCCGATTTCAATATGAAAATGGACATTTAAAAGAGATCACAGGCTAATCAAGCCAAAGGATTATCCACAGCGAAAAGCTGTTGATCTTCTAAACGGAACGCCATCAATTGCTGTCCCCAAACACAACCACCATCGACATTTTGAATTTGAGGACTAATAGTTTTACCCTGTAAGGCCGCCCAATGTCCAAAAATAATTTGATGAGTCTGTGCAGCCTGACTATCAAACTCAAACCACGGCTGAAAGCCTGTTGGCATCGGCGCATCAAGTGCATCTTTAAAGTCAAACTCTAAACGCCCTTCGGCATCAGTCAAACGCATTCGGGTCAGATAATTGGTAATACAGCGCAAACGTGCCATACCTGTCAGCTCATCTGACCATAAATCAGGTTGTGAACCATACATCTCGGCAAGAAAGCTATCTAAAATCGAAAGATCGTCATGACCCACTACCTGCTGGACTTCTTGTGCCAATGCCACCGTTTTTTCGGCATTCCAGATACACGGCACACCTGCATGGGAAATCAAGGTCTGTGCATTTGGAGATAGGCTTAACGGCTGTTTACGCAGCCAATCAATCAACTCATCGCCATCAATCGCATCAATCACATCCTGAGTACGATCTTTATCTTTAACTTTTTTAAAACCACGGGCACAAGCAATCAAGGTCAGGTCATGATTACCTAATACAGTTGCAGCAGCACCACGATCAGCCAGTTTTTTAATAAAGCGTAATGCGCCCACCGAGTTTTCGCCACGTGCAACTAAATCACCCGCAAACCATAAAAAGTCTTGATCTGGATCAAAGCGAATTTCTTTCAATAACGCTTTCAGCGCTTCAAAACAACCTTGTACATCACCAATGACATAGTTATAGCGTTTAGACATTAAGATACCATCTGATCAGAAAGTGCGACAAAATCAGCCAAGCTTAAGGTTTCTGGGCGCGCCATCGGATCAACACCTGCTTTTTCAAAGCCATCTTCTGCCAACATCCCTTTTAAGCTATTGCGCAAGGTCTTACGACGTTGGGTAAACACATGCCCCACTAAACGCGCCAATGCTTTCTCATTTTTTGCTACGATCGGTTTTACGTCATAAGGTTCCAAACGAAATACGGCTGATGTTACTTTTGGTGGCGGATTAAATGAACCCGGTGGCACTTCAAATAAGAAAGTCGGTTTACAGTAATACTGAATCATCACCGATAAACGACCATATTCTTTGGTGTTTGGTGTTGCCGTAATACGATCAACCACTTCCTTTTGCAACATGAAATGCATGTCTTTGACCTTGTCACCAAACTCCAAGAGATGGAACAACAAAGGCGTAGAAATATTATAGGGTAAATTTCCCACCACACGTAGTGGACGACCGTCTTGAAACAATTGCGTGAAATCATATTTTAAAGCATCGGCTTCAATAATGGTCAGTCGTTCAGGATGTGGCACACGTCCCGGTAAGCCGGCAGCCAAATCACGATCTAGCTCAACCACGGTCAACGCATCACACTCGCCAATTAAAGGTGAGGTCAATGCAGCTAAACCCGGTCCAATTTCGACAATATTTTCACCCGCACGCGGATTCACTGAACGTACAATTTTGGCAATCACACGTTGATCATGTAAGAAGTTTTGACCAAAACGTTTTCGAGCCTGATGCCCTTCATCTTTAGGGTTTAGGGCATTAATTTGATACATAATAATTCCAACGTGAATAATTTACTCGCCCATTACTGACGGGCTAAATCAAGTGCTAAATCCACTGCAACCTGCAAACTTGATGCTTTTGCTTGTCCAGTGCCTGCAAGAGAAAGTGCTGTACCATGATCGACCGAAGTTCGAATAAATGGCAAGCCTAATGTAATGTTTACTGCTTTACCAAAGCCTTGTGATTTTAACACAGGTAAACCTTGATCGTGATACATTGCTAAAACAGCATCTGCATCTTTTAGATTTTCTGGGGTAAATAAGGTATCTGCAGGCAAACAGAGGCTCATCCCTATACCTTGTGCACGATAGCTTTCTAGCACTGGATTAATCACGTCGATTTCTTCTCGACCTAAATAACCATCTTCACCTGCATGTGGATTTAAGCCACAGACCAGAATGCGTGGTTGTGCGATTTTAAATTTGCTTTTTAAGTCTTGAATCAGAATATCAATCACTTGATGCAAACGCTCTTTAGTAATCGCATCAGGTACATCTCGCAACGGCAAATGTGTGGTTGCCAATGCAACACGCAATGTTTTAGTCGCCAACATCATCACCACACGATCCACACCTGCAAACTCTTGGTAAAACTCAGTATGTCCGCTAAATAGAATGCCTGCATCATTAATAATCGACTTTTGCACTGGCGCTGTAGCAACCCCTACACTCCGCCCCGACATCGCATAGTCAGCTGAACGACGTAATTGCTCTAAAACATAAGCAGCATTGGCTGAATCTAACTGACCTAAAATAACAGGTTTTGCTAAAGGCACATGCTCAACGAAAAGCTGCCCTGCTAAACTCGACCGTTTTTCGCCCTGAAATGGAATAAGTTCAACATCAATATTTAACTGTTTGGCGCGCTGCTGCAACATCTGGACATCAGCCAAAATAACGATCGGTCGCTCATCAACACGGTTTGCTAGACTTAGACAAATATCTGGTCCAATTCCGGCTGGTTCGCCAGAAGTGACATACAAAGGCAACATGACTCACCAATTCTAATTTTAAGCATTACGTTATAGTTTACCGAAAAAAACAATCCACTCCCCATATAAGCAAAAGTTTTTGAAAAAATATGAAGTGAAAATTTACAAGCTGATAAACAATAAATACAATAAATTTATTTTTACCAATAAATACAAGAATATAAACTATAAAAATAGAATTTAAATGCGACTAAAGAAAATCAATCGGAATAACATTAGAGCGATTAGATGCCACAACATAACGCTGATGAAACACTTAAAATGATGAAACACTTAAAATGATTATCCATCAAATTCTATTCCCTCTCAGCGCGCCCCTCCTAAATAAGAAGCAATCAAGAAAGAGAATAAAACTAAATAGCGAACAATTTGAAATTTTTAAGGTTTTTTCGCTTTAGGCAGATTTTCAGGCACGAGATTAGAAGGTACAAATTCAACTTGACGAGTCCATGGGTTAATTTTTGGTTGTACCTTTTTCTCAGGTTGAACAACCGCTGTCTCATCTTTCTTTTCTACCGCAACAACCGCAACACTACTCGGCTTCTCTATAAATGGATTTGCAATCGGCTCTTTTTTCTCTACAGGTTGAGGCTGCTGCACAAGTTGTGGTTCTTTCTTTTCTGGCAATGGAGGCGTATTTACTGGGTGAGAAGTATAAGGAGATGCTATAGCACCTTGTTTTACAATAGTCTGCGATGATTGTTGATGCAGGGGAGCATTTGCTTGCACTGAAGAACTTGAGGGTTGTGCTAAGGGGTTCGTTTGATCATCTGGTATTTCAAGTGGTTTCATTTCAGCAGTGACCATCATTGCTGGATCAACATGCTCACCACGAGTCTCCAAGACTTCAACTTTACGACTTGTACCTTCTTTGGGCTGAAATTCAGAATAATTGGTTACACTGCCCTGATCGACCCATTTGTAGAGGCGTCGTGCATTCGCTTGTGTGGAACAAGCTATTACGCAAATAGCGATTACAATAATGTTTGTAGAAAACGACAATTTCATCAAATTCCCCAAAAGAAGAGGTAAATACTTCTACTTATTTCAAATAATTAATTGAAAAATGATAAGTCAAATACCACCGCCTCTCAAGCCAAAAAATGTAGCTCAAAATTAACGGCGATATAGTTACAAAATCAGTCACATTGCAGCAAAATATGACATTAACAATGAATTGTTCTTGTGTGATTTTAGAAATTCATATAGAATTCGGTCTCCTTTTGTTTGGGCGATTCCTTGCTCAAACCAACTATAATAGGTAGTGGTTAATGAAAACTCTCAGCGCTAAGCCTGCTGAAGTTCAACACGACTGGTATGTTGTTGATGCTTCTGGCAAAACTTTAGGTCGCCTTGCGACTGAAATCGCTCGTCGTTTACGCGGTAAGCACAAAACTTCTTATACTCCTCACGTTGACACTGGTGACTACATCGTTGTGATCAATGCTGAACACGTTCAAGTGACTGGTAATAAATCACTTGATAAGAAATACTATCGCCATACTGGTTTCCCTGGTGGTATCCGTGAGACTAACTTTGAAAAGTTAATCGCTCACAAACCTGAAGCAGTTTTAGAAAAAGCTGTTAAAGGTATGTTACCAAAAGGTCCTCTTGGTTATGCAATGATCAAAAAAATGAAAGTGTACGCTGGTAGCGAGCATCCTCATACTGCTCAACAGCCACAAGTTTTGGACATCTAAGGGATACAGCACATGGCTACTAATTATGGTACAGGTCGCCGTAAGACCGCAACTGCACGTGTTTTCTTATCAGCTGGTACAGGCAAACTCGTAATCAACAATCGTACTTTAGAGCAATATTTCGGTCGTGAAACTGCTCGTATGGTTGTACGTCAGCCTTTAGAGCTTTTAGAAGTTACTGAAAAATTTGACCTTTACATCACTGTTAAAGGTGGTGGTATTGGTGGTCAAGCTGGCGCTATCCGTCACGGTATTACTCGTGCATTGATCGCTGCTGACGAAACTTTAAAACCTGCTCTTCGTCAAGCTGGTTTCGTTACTCGTGATGCTCGTGAAGTTGAACGTAAGAAACTTGGTTTACGTAAAGCTCGTAAACGTCCTCAATTCTCTAAACGTTAATCGTTTTACGAATTGGACAAAAAACCTCGGATTTATCCGAGGTTTTTTTATTTATATAGATCTATATATTTCTAAGATGCTTTTCTTATATTTTTTTAGTATGCTAAACCGTTTACTTGATTAGCTTTGTGATATGTCATCTGTTGAAACGACCCCAGTTCAGGGCATTACACTTTATAGTCATGCAGATGATTTCCGCTCACATTGGATTCGCTTTTTACTCGCTGAAAAGCAGATTAAATATCAGCTCATTATCACTGATCATGAAGATGAGGATTTGGCTGATCTCAATCCCTACAATCAACTTCCTATGTTGATTGAACAAAATCTAAAACTTTTTTCACCAAATATCATTAGTGAATATCTGGATGATCGCTATCGTCAAAATAAGCTTTATGCGGATGCTCCAATGGCCAGAGCGGAGCAACGTCAATATATTTGGCGTTTTGAACAAGATTGGTTCAAGCTTGCAGATCAAATGCTTAGACATACCGATACGTTGAACCCGCAAGAAAAACAAAAAGCCCAGAAAGAACTTAGAGATACGCTTATTTCACTCACCCCATTATTCCAACATTTTCCTTTTTTTATGTCTGAGACGTTTTCAATCTTAGATTGTATGCTCGCACCAATTTTTCTTAGATTAAAAAGTATGGGAATTGAACTTCCACCGCAACATTGCCGACCTATTTTTTTATATTGTCATCGTGTTTTCAGTCGCCCATCTTTCATTAAATCAATGACAGCTCAAGAAAAAAACAGCTACAATGATTTAATTCCTATGATTAAATAAGCTTGTAAATTATGTCAGATCAATTAAATGTTACACCCACACGCCCTTATCTTGCACGTGCCATTTATGAATGGATTTGTGATAACCAATTGACGCCTTATTTACTCGTTGATGCAACACAACAACACACAGATGTTCCTCAACAATTTGTAAAAGATGGACAAATCGTTTTAAATCTGGCACCCCATGCAATCCATCAATTTCATATGGATAATGATGCTATTTCATTTTCAGCTCGTTTCGGTGGGGTAGCAAAAGATATTTATGTACCTATTCGCGCTGTTTTAGGGCTCTATGCTAGAGAAAATGGACAAGGTTTATTTTTTGATCCAAGCGAATATGGCGATATTCAAGAGACTATCGAAACTCCAATAGAAGATAAAAAGCAAGAAGCCGAACCGAATAAGAAAAAACCTTCTCTTAGGATTTTAGATTAAAAGCGAGGAAATGCACGATGGCATTTGACTTAGTTCAATACTTTTCTGAACAAATTAAACTTCAAAAACCACAGCTCTTTGATCAACACTCATCAAAAGAAAGACTTTATTTTATTGATGAAGTGAATATGCTTGCTCTTGGACAGCTGGTCAGTCTTTGGAAAAAAGATAATCAAAAACTTTATCAGGAAATAAAAACATCTGATCCCCTTTATATCCAAGGAATAGCTAGACATCTTACAACCTCTGCATATAATCAATCCGCTTTAAGCCCTTCTGAGTTAGAGTCAAGTATTTCAGAAATACTCACTTTACAATTCGCAGAATTAAATCAATTAGACCAAACAGGTAGCTTTGGTCAAACAGGTTTTAGTGAGCTTCTCTTAGGTCAAATAGAACATTTATCTGGACAAGCAGAAGATTGGGTTTGGTCAACCAACCAACTCACTGAACTTTTAGGTTCAAAACCAGTCATACAGCAAGAAGTTTCTCTAGAGACAACGATACAGGAATTTAATCAAATGGTACATCAAGCACAACATACTGAAGAAATTTCAACTCCTGAACCAACTACACCGACATGGTCTTTTATTATTGCACCTGTAACAGCACTTATTATTTTATTATTTTTATATTGCAGCTACATTCAGCTGACGACTATTTAAGCATATTAAAAATGATAAAGAAAGTATATTACTTTCTTTATCAAACATTTACAGATATTTAAATCATACTAAAATAAGAAAAACTATATAATTATAAAGATTTACATTTATTTACAATAAAAAAAATACTTAAAATCACCCTGTATTTGTGGTAAAAATCACATTAAATTTAAATTATTATCTTTAATTGGCATTTTAATTTGTTTATTTGACAAAAATTATCAATGATTAGCGATCCTGTGATTTTGATACTTTTAAAGTCTTATTGATTTAATAAAAGAGTTTCCTATAATGAGACTATCTACTTTTGAAAACGAATCAAAAACAAAAGTAGGGAAGATTACTTTATAAACAAGATGTATCAGTAGAGATAATATCATGGCTAAAATTTCACTAGGGTCTGTTGAGAATTACCGAGAGTTAATTAAACTCGCGCACAATTGAATCATGGCTTCAAAACTCGTATCTGTTTTACAACTACGCATCGCTATACGTTTAAATTCTTTTAACTTACAGAAATAGTTTTCAATGAGATGACGCCATTTATACATAATCGTATCAAATGCTCTCATTACTTTTCGATTAGATTTAGGTGGGATCACCACTTTCACTTTACGTTCATTGAGTTCTTGGATGAGCCAATCTGCATCAAATGCTTTATCCGCTAGTAATGCTTGAAAATCAACATCTTCGATTAAAGGTTTGGTTTCTACTAAATCGTGATATTGACCAGGCATTAATCGAAACTTAATGAGGTTGCCTAGACTATCCACTAAGGCAAGAATTTTACAGGTCATTCCACCTCGAGATTTACCTATAGACTGTTTGAAAGTCCCCCTTTTGCACCTTGGCCATGTCGATGAACTTTAACAATCGTTCCATCAATCATGGCGTATTCCAAATCAACATCTTCATTTACAGATGCAAAAATAGCTTCAAATACACCAGCTTTCACCCAATCACGGTATCTTTTAAAGACGGTATTCCATTTACCAAAATGAGCAGGTAGATCACGCCATGGACTGCCTGTACGGGCAATCCATAGAACTGCTTCTAAAAATAATCGATTATCTTTTCCACTACGACCTCGATCGGTCACTTTACCTAGGCAAAAAGGTTCCATTTTTGCCCATTGGGCATCAGTAAGTATGTATCTATCCATAGTACTATTATAAATTAATCAGTTGCCTTTGTTAATTCTCAACAAGCCCTAGAAAGCTTGACAAATATTGATGGTTTTGTGGCAGCGGCATTAGTAGACACTGAAAGTGGCTTAGCGCTGGCAACTCAAGGTGGGGGCACACTTGATTTAGAATTGGCAGCTGCGGGTAACACTGAGGTTGTTCGAGCAAAACGCCGTGTTGCTAACTCACTGAAATTGAATGATGATATTGAAGATATTCTCATCACCCTTGGTAAGGCATATCACTTGATCCGCCCTCTGGAAAGCAATGGCAACCTGTTCCTTTATCTGGTATTGGACCGCACTAAATCTAATCTGGCAATGGCTCGACATGAGTTAAAAACATTTGAAAAAGAGTTAGACTTTGCTTAATTGGCAATTACACAATGATTTAATATAATTAGACTTCTTGTATATATTTTCATCTTCTTTATTTATAATAAGAAGATAAATATATACAAGCGGTCTATTATTAGTCTCTATTATAAAGACTAGTTTTGTGCAGTCCAATATTTTATAAATTATTAAAGTGATACTATGAATGGGCATTGCATTAATATCGCGATTTCGGGTATAAGTTTAAAGGTTTCAGATGAATTAAAAATAGAACTTAGAAAAACAATACCTCATGAATTTGGCATTAACTGGATTAACATTGCCGATCCAAATATCGACTTACTACTCATAAATGAAAATTTTTTTAATACTGAAAGCATTCAACGTATTTTAGAACAAAAACAACTCCCCTGCTTAAAGGTTTCCAAAGGGCCAGGAACTTGTAACATAGAAGAATACGATACACTTTACTTACCCTTTCAACAGACCGATGCATTGAAAAAATGGATTCATCTTCGTCTTTTAAGTTATCTATCCAAGCAACAATCGCAACACACCAAGATAGAGCCTGTTTCAGGACATGATGCGGTCAATAAAAAGTTTTTAACAGACATGCTGAATCCAGAAAATGCCCGACTTCATCTTTTTGATGATCATGGGACTTTAGCGATCATTGATACGCGTAGTCAGATTGCATGGTTAGAACCAACTCGCATACACACGCAAACCAATCATAGCTTTAAATATGAATTTGCGACCACTTTTGATTGCACAAAAGTTTCTCGTAAAGTTGAATATGACTTACAGGATTGGTTATGGAATTTATTTTGGCATTCTTTAGATTTTCAAAGACTTGCGCCGAATGAAAATGAATATTTTAAAATTGAACATTGGCCTCAACCTAGTCAAAGTACGGATCGAAAAATTATACTTTTGCTTTCAGCATGTTTTATACAAGGAGCTCAACTTTCACAAGTGGCAACGCAATTAAAAATCCCAATTCAAACGGTTCAACAATTTATTGCTGCCTGCATCATTTCAAATAATGGAGACATTATTCCAGCAACAGAAAGTCATTATTTGAAATCAGAAGCAGCCGAACAGCCTGTTGAAGAACACAACTTTTTTAATAAATTTTTCGGCAAAATCAGACGTCGCTTTGGACTTTAAGGAACAATATGATTCTTCAACAATATAAAATTGTGTTTGCAGGAAGCATGGGTGCAGGTAAGACAGAAGCGATTAAGTCCCTTTCTGAAATTCCTGTCCTTGCCACCGAAGCATTCAATACAGACTCTCAGGCCCATAATAAAATGCAAACGACAGTTGGTATTGATTATGGTGAAATCACATTAGATGATGGCGTAAAGATTGGTTTATATGGAACGCCTGGGCAATCGCGTTTTGACTTTATCTGGCCTGTTATCTGTCAGGGTGCTTTAGGTGTTATTCTATTAGTCGACCACAACAGCAAGGTTCCCCTTGAAGAGCTTGAGGGCTACCTTGACACATTTAAGGACTATACCAGAAATATTGCGATTGGTATTACGCATGTCGATGAAAATAAGGAACATTCTACTTCCATTTATCGGGAGTGGCTGATCCAGAATGAGTATCAATATCCCCTGTTTTTTATTGATGCCCGTAAACAGGAGCATGTTCTGCTCATGATTGAATCACTCATCGCGGCATTAGAAGTCAATTTAAAAGCAACAAATTAATCACTTTATAAAGAGAAGAATTATGTTCAGTATCCCGAGTCAACAACGTACAGCACCCAAAGAACTTATTCAAATGGCGAAAGCTCAGGCCAATGATATTTTAATGAACATTCGGGGTATTGATTACATCATGCTCTGTTCAACAGATGGATTTGAACTGGCTTCCGTTTATAAGAAGAATCCTTATAACAGTACCAAGTTGGCTGCTGTCAGCAGTTCCATTCTGGCAATGGTCAGTGCATTCTTAAATGAAATCCAGTTGACTGGATGTCAAAGCATCACCCTGGATGCGGAGAATGGTAAGGCAATCCTAACTTCGATTCCTGCACCACACCATCCGATGGTGATGGTGACATTAAGTAATAAAGACGTTCTTTTAGGACAATTACTTTATAGCTTAAAACAGGCTAGTGCAGCGATTGTAGCCGCTGATCAAACATAATCCTTAACTCATTGATTAATCCGAAAGGCAATTCTACACACTCACTGATCACGGTTGAAAAGCTATTAAAAAGCTAGGCGTGGAACCTAGCTTTTTAATTTACACATTTTATGCAATTGCGACATTTAATAATAATTGTCGTTTTTTCACTTGTTGTCCAATTTGACCAATCAGCTCATCTACCACACCATCAACATCCGACTTGATTTGTTGTTGGATTTTCATGGCCTCCAAGATCAATAAGGTTTGTCCCTTAACAACCGTGTCTCCAGCATTAACCAACAGATTCACAATCGCACCATCCATCGGCGCACGGATTTTACCATCCCCTACCACTTCAGCAGCTTCAGGTGCGGCATAGGTGATATTTTCAATCACTAAATTACCATTTGCTGTATCTAAATAGAGTTGATTTTGATCAAGTACATAACTCAACTTTCGACGCACGCCATCAACCTTATAGATGATCTGAGTATCACTTATCTCAACCACATCCACCGTACTTTGCTGATCACATAATCGCACGGTAACTTGCTGTTGATCCATCTCGACTTGTAGTGACAGTTGTTGATCTGCACATTTCAACTTTAATGGTAGCGGCGTTGCAATACCTGTTTGCCATGCCGTTTTTGAAGCCTTGTGTTGCGCAAATAGTGTTGCTGCAATCGCTAAACTTTCGAGGGTTGGAACTTCTTGATGTAGGCTAACATCATCCTGAAAATGCTGCTGGATAAATGCAGTATTGGTATCACCCGCCACAATAATCGGATGACGCAATAAATTTACCAAAAATTGTTTATTGCTATTTACACCAAGCAATACACAATCATCTACTGCACGCGCTAATAAGCGAATAGCATCTTCACGGGTTTTACCATAGGCAATCACCTTCGCCACCATCGGATCATAGAATGGGCTAATTTCACCCGCCTCTAACATGCCATGATCAATACGGACATTAGGCAACGCCGCAGGCTGCCAACGTAATACTTTGCCTGTTTGTGGTAAGAAATCCTGACGTGGATCTTCGGCATATAAGCGTACTTCGATCGCATGTCCACTTAAACTAAGTTCATGCTGCTGCAAGGGTAAAGTTTCACCATTGGCGATACGCAGTTGCCACTCGACCAAATCTAGTCCCGTAATCATTTCTGTCACAGGATGCTCAACTTGTAAACGAGTATTCATTTCAAGGAAATAAAATTCGCCAGACTGATCCAGTAAAAATTCAACCGTACCTGCACCGATATAATCACAGGATTTTGCTGCCGCCACCGCAGCTTCTCCCATTTTTTGGCGTAACTCAGATGTCATCACTGGACAAGGGGCTTCTTCCACCACTTTTTGATGGCGGCGTTGAATCGAACAATCTCGTTCAAACAGGTATACATAATTGCCATGTGTATCACCAAACACTTGGATTTCCACATGACGAGGTGCGATCACCGCTTTTTCAATAATTAATTCACCTGAACCAAAGGCATTTTCGGCCTCTGAACGTGCGGTTTTTAAGGCTTCCAACAAATCAGCCGACTGGTGTACCAAACGCATACCACGCCCACCACCACCAGCAGATGCTTTGACCATCAATGGAAAACCAATTTTTTCCGCTTGCTCAGCCAAGTATTCAATCTCTTGCTGATCACCCTCATAACCAGGTACACACGGTACACCCGCTTCAATCATGGCAATTTTAGATAAACGCTTACTGCCCATTAAATGAATCGCAGCGGCGTTTGGCCCAATAAAGGTGATACCGTTGTCGCTACAAGCTTGGGCAAAATCGGTATTTTCAGACAAGAAACCATAACCAGGATGGACCGCATCTGCGCCTGTCTTTTTGCAGGCTTCAATAATATTGGTGATCGACAAATAAGATTCTGAAACTTTAGATGGCCCGATATAAACCGCCTCATCGGCAACTTGAACATGGCGTGCATTTTCATCTGCATCTGAATACACAGCAACGGTCTGATAGCCCATTGCTTTGGCCGTTTGCATCACCCGAACTGCGATTTCACCACGATTTGCGACTAAAACTTTTGAAAATTTCATTATTGCTCAGTCCAATTTGGCAAACGTTTTTTAATAAAGGCCATCGTGCCTTCCTGCCCCTCTGCCCCACCAACGGCTTGAGCAAACTGCTGTGCAGCAGCATCCAGTAAAGAATCTAGAGGCTCATTTAAAGTTCGATGTAGCAATGCTTTTGTGTTTCGAGATGCCAACGGCGCAGCACGTTTGATCTGTTGAATGGTATCAGCAAGCAATTGCTCAAGCTCAATATGATCACGTACAACTTCATGTATCACACCTAACTTCTGCGCAGTCTCACCATTAAAACGTGAACCTAACAATGCCAAACGACGCGCTTGGGTCAACCCAATCCGTTTCACTACGAACGGTGCAATTTGTGCAGGTAATACCCCAAGCCCTGTTTCAGGTAAGCCAAACTGAGCATTATCACGACTAATCGCTATATCAGAGACACATGCTAAACCAAAGCCACCGCCGAGCACGGCCCCTTCTAAAATTACAACAACCGTTTGCGGAGCTTGATCAACTTGTTCAATCATGGCACCAAAACGGCGGTTAAAATCAACATAAGGCTGTAAACTGCCCACACTCGCCGCTTCAACACGCAAAGCTGCCATATCTTTAATATCACCACCTGCACAGAAATGCCCGCCTTTTCCACGCAGGATTACGGCACGAATCGAGCTATCTTCGACAATATGAGCAAAGACCTGCTGAATGGCATTGACCATGTTGAGACTCATGGCATTACGGCTTTCAGGTCGGTTCAGCCATAGCGTTAAAATACTGCCTTGTCGTTCAAGCTGGATGCTGTCATCCACTTGTAAAGTATCCAGATTACTCATTTTATTCCTAATTTTTCATTCTTAATCACAGGTTAGCTATACAGGATCAACGTCATACGCAACCACATGATCACAGGGGCAGCATTACCTGGATCAAAGATCCTTGCCCAACATATGACATTGTTATAACCCAGATGACCATGACCTCAGCCCCTCACACAACCCAGTCATGCTTCACAATATATCCCCACTTCACAAACCAAGCAAGTGCTTGGTTTGTAAAATAAGCATTATCATGCGTGATTAGCTTTGGCGGTACGCACCACAGCGTCTATATCTACTTCATCAATTTGATGAGGTGGAATAAACTGTTGGGCATAATCCAGCCATAAACGACTTTGGACAAAATAGATAAACAGTGTACGGTCAAGATGATTTTCCTGACACATTTTTGCCATGATCATCAGCGACTCAGAAATGGTTTTGGCAGATTTGTAAGGACGATCCGCGGCAGTGAGCGCCTCAAAAACATCGGCCAATGCCAGAACACGCTCCTCAACAGACATTTGTGCCGCTTGTAAGCGTCTTGGATAACCCTGTCCATCCATACGTTCATGATGGTTAGTGGCAAGGTCGGGAATACGCTGCAAATGCTTGGGCCAAGGTAATTTGGTCAGCATAATCAGGGTCTGGACGATATGATTGTTAATCGCAAAACGATCTTCGTTGGTCAGTGTCCCTCGGCGAATACTGAGATTATAAATTTCCCCAGTATTTCTTTGGTAATGTGGAAGTTGCATATCAAAACCATGCATGTTTAATGGATCATCCCGCTCTACATGGGGTTTATAATTTTCATCCCATGCAACGATATGCTCAGGTTTATCTGCCAATAGTCGCTCCTGTACGGGGAGTGATGGCGCAGGGTTATGATAAAGTGACTGTTCCAGTAGCGATAGCCCAAGACGGTTATCAAAATGACGTAACCATGTTCGCTGCCCGATCTGTTCTAAACGTAAAATCGTCTCATCACTTAAAAACTCCCCTCCAATATTGCATTTGGCAATAAAGGCAAAATCATCCTGTAGTTGCGCATACTGTGCATCACGCTGGGCTTCCGCACATGCCTGTTCTGTTCCTGTCAGTTGAGCCTTTAGACACGCTATCTCGGCATCCCGATATAACACTTCAAAACGGGTACGGATTTCATGGATACGGTTGTACAAGGTTTCCAGTTTGGTGGCTTTGTCAATAATATGTTCAGGCGTGGTAATCTTACCACAGTCATGTAACCATGCTGCCAGACGGAAAGCCTCACGATCATCCGCATTGCAATGGAAATCAGCATATTGCCCTTGTGTTTCTGCTGACAAGTGATCCACAATCATCATTGCCAGTTTGGGCACACGACGACAATGGCCTCCTGTATGGGCACTTTTAGTATCAATCGCATCGGCAAGAACCAGAATGAAAGCCTCCAAAAGCGCTTTCTGTGATTCAATCAATTGCCTTGTTTCAATTGGAATTGCCAACATTCCAGTTAACCGTTCACTAAAAATCAGGAAATTTTGTGACGTATGTTCATGATCACCTTTATGCTCTAAAATCACATAACCCAAAATGTGTCCATCACGCCCGCGTATGGCAAAGGCCTGACACAGGGCATGGCGGTTAGGCTGCTGATTCTCAATTTTACCCAATTGTGCCGCAACGACATCCACCTGATCTTGTCGTCCATAGGCGGCATTTTTTTGCCAACTGTTATCTTTTGACTGGTAAAGATACACTGCGCCACTATCACAACGAGCGGCCTCTACAAACAACCGAAGCACTTTATTCAGCATGGTATCAATCTGCGGTTCAGCTTGCAGTACCTGACTGATTTTTAACAATGCTTCCATGGTACGGCTCACATCATCCGTAACATCCGTCAATTGATAGGCTTCATACAACAAACTAAACTCAGGGCTAGGACGACTAAAATCAAAATGTGACATCTGCCGAACACGACGAATATGCTGTTCAATAATCTGGCCAATACGATGTCCAAGCCATGCTCCCAAAGCAAGAAGCAACATCCCCAAAACAATCGCAATCCCAATCATCTGGCGACGATAAACAGGCAAATCCTTGAGTAACTCTTGACTTGGAATGGCAACCAATAGCTGTAGCCCCAGTTCACGATATTGGGCAAGTTCAATCTTTCGTCCCAACCATTGTTGATCATCAGCCTGATAGGTCATTACCTGAGTTTGTGATGGTAACTGCCACAACTGTAATAAGGCTGTGTTTTCCAGATGTTGCAGTGCAGGGGCTGGTGTTGTGGATGTGACTTGATCAATAGCCGACCCCGTATTAACCCCAATCACTTCGCCCTGACTATCCACCAATGCAATTTGACTATGGGGGGTAATACTCAATTGTTGCAGTGCATCCTTAATTCCATTTAAGGGTAAATCCATCGCAACAATCGCATGGGAATTACTGCTGCGCATGGAAAGTGTTACACCCATCAAAGGTGTATCCGCATAAATATAGGGTTTTGAAATGGCAACATCTGTGGTGGCAAGCGCATTGTTATACCAGGGACGTTGCCGAGGATCATACACATAGTCTGGATCTATACGTTGCTCAATCAGGTTGAGCTGCTGATCATAGAATAAAAGTTGGTGTGTACGCTTTTCTGCTACCTGTCCCAACAATGTGCGAACCACGTATTTTGCCTGTTCTGGTGCGCGATAGCTCTGACGTAATGTCGCCTTGGTTAATGGACTCACCAGAAAATAATCACCATTATCATAGCCAATATACACAGCCGTTAATAATGGATTGGCATACAAATTGGTAGTAAAGGCCTCTAGGCGTTGCAACCGCTGGGGCAATGTGCTGGCTTCAACCACAGGATCAAAGGCCAGAACGCGCAGCAGTGCTTCAGCAGGATCAATAATTTGTTGTACTTTTTGTTCCGTGATTTGACTGGTCATTTCCGCCTTGCTAGTTGCGGCATCCAGAAGCAAAGTCTTTGCCTCAAACCAGTTAACTGTTGTAAAAGTGACGGATGTCAATGTGATGGCAATGATCATCATCATGGTCATCACCATGCGAATACGCCATTTATGTTGGAGCCGCTGCATTATGCTTTGCATATCTTTGTTCCATGTGTTGTATGTTGCACACGACAAAAGGCCAATATTTTTTTAAATATTCTGAGTATTTGTATAACATTCTATTTTGGTAGGTCATCACAAACATCATAAGTCAATACCCTGAACATGACAATCCAGAGGGAAAAAATTGCGATGAATTGAAAAAATTAAATAATTGATATCAAATAAATATTGATGTTTTTATAAAGATTTTACAACTATTGTTATAGGTAAAATATTTCGTTTTATTAGCGGGATAATGCAAAACCACACTTTAGCCACTTGAGGTATACCAATCTTTCATCATTTTTAATTTTATCTTTCTAAATCCTCCCTACCACGATGCTTAAACCGCATCTCAGGGAGGATTTAGACATAGCTAAAATATAAATTAACTTTAGATCACCCTTTCTGCTTCTTCGGCAAGATATCCATCAATTTACAGATAATTCCGAGCATGATTTCATCTGCACCACCACCAATCGAACCTAAACGTCCATCACGATACAACTGTGATGCAGGGTTCTCCCACATAAAGCCATTTCCACCCCAATATTGTAGGCAGCTATCCGCCACTTCTCGAGTTAAGCGCCCTGCTTTGAGCTTTGCCATCGAAGCCATCATGGTGACATTTTCACCAGCAATGTGTTGTTCACAAGCTTGATAAGTAAGTGCTTTTAGCGCTTCAACTTCAGTCATCAATTCAGCAAAACGGAAATGTACATATTGGTTATTGATGAGTGGCTGACCAAATGTCGTCCGTTCTTTCGTATAATCAATGGTTTGTTGAATCACATTTTCCAAACCACCAACAGCATTTGCACATGCCCACATACGTTCTTCCTGAAACTGCATCATCTGCATCATGAAGCCCATACCCTCAGCACCCACCAGATTGCGCTGTGGTACACGAACGTTATCGAAATAAACTTGAGCCGTTGTGGTGGAGCGCATTCCTAGCTTATTCAGTGGTTCTGAGAAACTAATGCCTGCAGTCTTCGCAGGAACAATAATCATTGATTTATTGACGTGTGGTTTGTCATCAGAGGTATTGGCAAGTAAGCAGAAGAAGTCTGCTTGCAGTGAATTAGTAATCCACATTTTGCTGCCATTAATCACATAATCATCACCATCTTTTTTTGCGGTGGTTTTAACCGCTGCAACATCTGAACCTGCATGCACTTCTGAAACTGCAATTGATGCCACATATTCACCACAAATCGCAGGATTCAGAAACTCTTCTCTCAGTTCTTTACTACCAAAACGAGCAAGTGCAGGTGTTGCCATATCGGTTTGTACACCAATCGCTAGAGGCACACCACCACATGCTGCACGTCCTAATTCTTCTGCCACCACGAGGTTATACGAATAATCCAAACCCAAGCCGCCATTTTCTTCGGGCTTACAAATACCTAGCAAGCCTAAATCTGCCATTTTCTTAAAGACTTCATGAATCGGAAAACGTCCCGCAGCCTCCCATTCTGGAATAAACGGATTAAGTTCGTTTTCTACAAACTGACGTGCGGTACGGCGTAATGCTTCATGCTCTGCGGTAAATTTCATTATTTTTTTCCTTAAAAATTGTTTTTCCCCTCTCCCTCAGGGAGAAGGCTAGGATGCGGGTATTAAAAATTAAAATCTAGACACACCAAAACGCGTTGGATTTAACTCGCGTTGCTGTGCTTCATAAATGGTCTGTAGCAAGAAGATCAATACTTTACGTGTATCTCTAGGATCGATAATGCCGTCATCATGTAACATCGCTGTATTAAATAAAGCGGTCGATTGCTGTTCCAATTTCATCGACGTACTTTGTTCTAGAAAATCCAACATCTGTGGATTCGGTTCCATGCCTGAAGCTTTTTGCTTCCCTTCAGCCACGATACGCAACACTTTTCCTGCCTGTGCTGAACCCATCACCGCCACATGTGAATTTGGCCATGCAAAAATAAAGTTTGGCGATAAACTACGTCCACACATGGCATAGTTACCTGCTCCATAAGAACCAGCAACAATGATCGAAATTTTGGGTACAGTCGCGTTGGCAACCGCTTGGATCAGCTTAGAACCATGTTTAATAATGCCGTTTTGTTCAGCATCCGTTCCGACCATAAAACCCGTGGTGTTATGCAAGAATAAAAGTGGGCGTTGGGTTTGTTCACAAAGATGAATAAACTGTGCGGCTTTCACTGCACCTTGTGGTGTGATGGGGCCATTATTGGTGATAATTCCAATATGTACCCCACCCATTTTTGCCCAACCGCAAACAGTAAGCGCATCATATTCTTGTTTAAATTCTAAAAAGTCTGAATCATCAATAATCCGCGCCACGATTTCTTTCATATCCAAAGGTTGCTTCGGATCTTGCGGAATAATGCCTAACAATTCCTCGGCTGAGTAACGAGGTTCTTTATAATCCTGATCGAGACTTTTGGTTTGTTCTTTCCAGTTCAAATGCTCAAAAATTTCACGAGCAATACGAATGCCATCAGCATCATTTTCAGCTAAATATTCAGCTACACCAGAAACCTGAGTATGCATTTCAGCACCACCGAGTTCCTCAGCCGTTGCCACTTCACCTGTTGCTGCTAACAATAATGGGGGACCAGCCAATAACATTTCCGTTTGCTTACGCACGGCAATCACATAGTCAGATAGACCTGGTTGATATGCACCACCTGCGGTGGCATTACCATGTACCACCGATATCTGCGGAATCCCTGCCGCAGACATTCGTGCCTGATTGGCAAAAGTCATACCGCCATAAGTAAATACTTCGGCTGCATAATTTAAATTTGCACCGCCACTTTCGGTCAATGTCACAATTGGTAATTTTTGCTCAAGCGCAATCTTTTGCAAACGTAAGGTTTTTTGTACACCCATCGGTGACATGGTACCGCCTTTGATTGCGCTATTACTGGCAGTGACCAAAGCACGAACGCCACTGACAAAACCAATTCCCGCGATAATACCCCCACCCGCTTCAGAGCCATCTTTATCATCATGCATGTTGTAGCCAACGAGACCGCATAACTCCACAAAAGGTGAATCAGCATCGAGAAGTAAACGTACACGTTCGTGTGGAAGAATTTTGCCTTTCTTATCAAACTTCGGTTTTGCTGCATAAGACTTATCAATACCTTTTTGCTGTACGGCACGCACCTCTGCAATTTGGTTTAATAAAGCATCTCTATTTTGTTGATATTGTTCACTACCGACTGCAATTTCAGATTGAAGAATAGTCATAATTTAATCCTTGTTTGCATCTTGCGCTTGGGCAGATTGTTGTTCTGCTTTTTCAATCTGATCTTTGAGTACATCAGGAATAAATGCACGATGGAAGCCATTAAAAGACTGGCTATTGGTTGCATCTGCTAACGGATACATCCGTGTTCCTTGTGAAGCAGCGCCATCAACTCTTAATGTCACCCCAGAAACAAATGCAGCAGCATCAGAGAGTAAATAACAAATCGCTGAAGAAATTTCCGACTCTGTACCCATTCGTTTTAAGGGCACATTGCCTGCCAAACTTGGAATAATAAATTTGGCAAAGTCACCACTGTAGTTATCCATACCAGAAGAAATAATCCAACCCGGCGCGACACAATTAACCCGAACACCTGAACGTCCCCACTCGACTGAAGCGGTTTTGGTTAGGTTATCCACACCTGAACGTGCTGCACCAGAATGTCCCATTCCTGGCATGCCGCCCCACATATCAGCAGCCATATTGACAATGCTGCCGCCGTGTTTTGCCATCCATTGGTTATAGGCTTCACGCATCAGATAAAAAGTTGAATGCAGGTTATTACGCACCACTGCATCAAAGCCATTGGCAGAAATACTTTCAAGCGCAGATGGAAATTGCCCACCTGCGTTATTGACTAAGCCATCCAGTTTGCTGAATTTTTCAATGACTTCCGCAATCATGTTTTTGACTTGTGCTTCATCACGATTATCACAGACGATGAAATGGGCTTTGCCACCATCTTCTAAAATTTCTTGGCTGACTTTTTCTAACTTTTCAATTTTGCGCCCTGTGATCACCACCTGAGCGCCCAAAGAAGCCAATTCATGTGCGGTACAACGGCCAATACCAGAACCTCCGCCTGTCACGACAATCACTTTGTCAGCAAATGCATCTGCCCTGAAAATTGATTGGTAACTCATTTGATTTACATCCTTTACTTATTTTTCTAACAGTTGTGCTGGTACTTTGACTGGCATATCTAACAATTGCTGTGCAAAAGCCTTACCTTGCGGATCAATCCGCAAACTTGCAATTCCACCCCCGCCTAGTGCATTTTCCAACATAAAATTCAGTGCATTCATGGCTGGCAATTCATAACGAATGACTTTTGATTTTTCAGGATCAAGTACATGCTGCATATAGTCTGCAACATTGGCTTCTGTCAGTGCTGCCCGAATCCAAGGTAGATATTCTGCTTTACGGGCAATCACCCCAATATTGCTATGGTTACCTTTATCACCACTGCGCGCATGTGCCACTTCAATTAACTGCACTTCAATTTCATCACCTTGATAAATTGCAACTTCACCCACTGAATGCAGATTAATATCTTGTGGAGTTAAGCCAGTTGAAATCTCAACAGCATGACGTTGCCCTGCAAAATCGACCTCAACCTTGATTTGATCTTTATCAATTAAGAAAGAGAAAAGCTTCACCACTGCCGAAGCTTTAGGACGACCACCAACAATCCCCGCTAATGCAGGTGCCATACCTGTAGATGCCTGTGCAATTTCCGAAGCAAAAAACATACAGGCTTCTTTAAACATGTGTTTCACAGCAATCTTGACAACCACTTCACGGCTATCTTTCACTCTGGCATGCGGGCCATAGGTACTTTCGATCCCAAGAATTTCAATCGATTTTTCACTAAATGGCGGAACTGAACGTAAAGCCAATACACGTTGGCATTTATTTAGAATCGCATCAGCAATGGTTTGCGCTTTTTCAGGTGCTTCACGTCCTGCTATCAGGAAACTGACTAAAACACGATAACCATCCGCATAGGTAGCACTGACTTTATATTGCTGCGTTGGTTCACGACCTGTTGCACCTGTAACTTTTACTCGATCTTCACCGATTTGCTCTACATGAACTTGGCTAAAATCAGCCGTCACATCAGGAAGTAAATAAGCTTGAGGATTACCAATCTCATAAACAATTTGTTCTGCGACTGTTGCTGTTGAAACCAAGCCACCTGTGCCTTGTGGTTTAGTCACAATAAAGGAAGCATCAGCACTGACTTCTACAATTGGAAAGCCCATATTGTCAAAGCCCTGTACTAAGCGCCAATCAGTAAAATTACCACCTGTACATTGAGCACCACATTCAATCACATGCCCTGCCAATGAACCCTGTGCCAACTTGTCATAATCATCCAGTGACCATTTATATTCATGCAGTAATGGTGCAAGTACAACCGCCGAATCAACCACCCGCCCCGTAATCACAATATCCGCACCTAAATCCAAGGCATCACGGATCGCAATCGCCCCTAAATAGGCATTACTGCTGGCTACATGATGTGGTAAAGCATCACCATTAAACATTTCCTGAACATTTTGTTTCAGTAACTCAGCATGTTTGGGTAATACATCATCCCCAAGTACCACAGCAACTTTTAAATCCAAGCCTTTTTCATCAATTATTTTTTGTAAGGCATCACGACACGCTAAAGGATTAACACCGCCAGCATTACTAATGACTTTGATTTTTTTCTCAGCAATTTTATTAATCAGTGGTGCCATCACTCGGCTAACAAAATCCAATGCATAACCATGATTTGGATCAGTCATCATTGCCTTTGCCATGATCGACATGGTAATTTCTGACAAATAATCAAACACTAAATAATCAATATCACTTAAATGTACCAACTGAAAAGCGGCTGTGTTGGTATCCCCCCAAAAGCCTGATGCACACCCAATTTTGATTAGCTTCTGATCATCCTGCTTGATGCTTGTCATGCGCTTTCTCATTGTTATTTCTAAATTGGCATAACATTACCAAGCAAGTGCTTGGTTTGTAAAGTACATAATGATATGCTGTATTGGCAAAAATAGACAAACTCAAGCAAATGTTTGTTATAAAAAGATAAGACAATTCATGAAATGAATTTTGTTACAATGCTCACTAGATTTAATAGAATAGACGGACTGGCATGATCGCAACTTCAATTGAGCAAATACCTAAAATTGTATGTTTTGACGATAGCCCACGTGGGCGTTTATTGCTTGGCGCTGCTTATTTATTTTATAAACAAGGTTATGACAAAACCACGGTTCGCCAATTGGGTGAATTTATTGGTATCCAGTCAGGTAGTCTTTTCCATCATTTCAAAAGTAAAGATGAAATTTTAGCGACTGTCATGGAACAAACCATTATTTATAACTTTGCACGGCTTAAAGAAGCGGCTGAACGTTCAAATGAGCCAGAACAACAATTACGTGATTTAATCAAAGCTGAACTGATTTCGATTACTGGGGATACAGGTGCAGCAATGGCCGTACTCGTTCATGAATGGTTTGCCCTCTCCAAAGAGAAACAAGACTATCTTTTAAAGATGCGTAATGAATATGAGCAAGTTTGGCTCAATGTGATTGAAAAATTACGTGCTCAAGGCAAAGTTAAACATGATGCATTTATTTGGCGTCGATTGATTGGTGGTTCAATTTCTTGGTCAGTGACTTGGTACAGACCTGAAGGTAAAGTCAAAGTGGATGAGCTGACTGAAATGGTTTGGGAAATGGCTTTAAAATAAGTAAGATATGAGACGACATAACTTAACGTTCCACCCAATCATGGTATTTCTATTGTAAAAATTCTTTGTTAATCTGCAAGCAATATAACAGCAGAATAATAATGCCATGAATCCAGTCCAACATGCCAATATTTCAGTAAAACGTCGTGGGGGCGAGCTTGAAGATTATATTGATATTCATGCTTTGATTGACAGCACCAAAATGCTTTGTACCGACAATCGCCATCGTATCTTGCATACTTTTTGGGGCGTTCAAGAAGTGATCATTCCGATTTTTGGACATCACTTCGAAAATAGTGGGGGTAAAAGTATCGAGGTCAAAGACCTGTGCGAAAAAGATCATTTACTGGTGGATTTCCACCATCGTTTTATTCCAACGATTGGCGATTTTGTTGCAGCCATGCAGGATATTCCCACAGATGGACTAGCTAAACGCCTCGAAAAATTCCACTCAGATGTGATTGATGACCCAAAGCTATCAGCAACACTACTCTCTCCATTATCAGTGACAGGACAACTAAAATCTTTACTGATCACTCACAATAGTTGGTTTATCAATACCATTCTTCCCATGATGGGAAAAAGTGAAGCCAAGTTTATTGATTTCGATATTAGTCCAGACTTCTTTTTCAATCCAATGCGTTTTGAACTCTGGATGGATAATGGAATGGCCGTCCCGCCAAGTGCAGCCAAACTGCAAGACTTAAAAATGAAAATCGGTTAATTTTAAGGGGAAATAAAAATGAGCAATATCCAATACGTGATTCGTCGAAATGACTTTGCATATAATGATGAATGGCATCTGACCAATTGTGTTTCAACTGGGGCAATCAAGGAAATCTACTCAGACAAAGCTGAAGCTGAAAAGGCATACAAATCACTAGTCGTCGAAGGCTTATACTATGATGAACTATGTAACTATGACATTGGCAATGGTGAAGCAGATGATGAAATCTACGAAAAACTTGAAGCTTTAATTTTAGAAAAAACAGGAAAAACTTTTAATATAGATGATGGTGAAATTCCTAAATTGAATGAAGATGATGCTTTTGAATTTGCTAAAATCTCAGGTATTGTCTGGTACCAATTATTGGAAGTTGATGCATCACAACCCTGCTATGTGCTTTGGATCAACTCTAAAGAAGACTATTTTAGTGGCTATGAAACTGGCAGCATCATTTCAAGTCAAGATGAAAACTTTAGTGATGTTTCTTGGGAGACTAATATTTATGCAATGGACTATGCGTTTGAAGCTTTAATGGACAAACCTCTTGCAGAATTAAGCGATAGTCCACTGTTATTCAAACAATTTATCGAACAAACTCCAGATATTCGTTACGATGCTGAAAAAGACAGTATCGAAGGTATTGCCTTAGATAATATAAAATTTATCGATATAAAAACTTTGAACTCATTTTTGAAACAACCTATATTTGAAATCCGCCAAATCTCTTTAGAAGAATTAGCTGAACTAGAATAAATTTGAAAATAAAAAGTGCGGAAATTAACCGCGCTTTTTATTCGCCATGAAGGTATTAATAGCCTAGCTGCTTACTAATCAAATCCTTCATGATTTCTTCAGCACCACCACCGATCATATTCACTTTGACTTCACGATAAATTCGTTCGGATTTCGTTCCACGCATAAAACCCATTCCACCCAAAGTTTGCACAGCCGCATCCGCACAAAATTGCATCGTACGAGTCGCTACATTTTTTGACATCGAAATTTGTGCAATGAGGTCTGCCCCTTGTAACTGTTTTTGTCCCATTCGATAAGCTGTATCTTCTAATAATGCTCGTGTTGTAGTCAATTGAGTTGCCATATCTACGAGTTTGTGGCGAACCACCTGATGATCCACCAAGCGCTTTCCAAAAGTTTGACGCTGTTTTGCCCAATCTAAGGCTTCCTCATAACAGACCAAGGCATAACCATATGCCATCGCAGCTAGCCAAAAACGCTCCATATTAAAGTTATTCATAATGACTTTAAAACCTGCATTTTCCTCGCCTAACAAATGACTAACTGGGACTTGGACATTGTCAAAATGCAAATGTGCAGTGTCAGATGCCCACCAACCCATTTTCTTTAATGGTGATTTGGTTATTCCCTTGCTATGCGCATCGACCAATAACATGGAAATCCCTTTTGCGCCTTGAGCATTTAGATCAGTTTTGACCGCAACCGTATAATAATCTGCTCGCATCCCTGATGTGATAAAGGTCTTTTCACCATTCAAAATATAATGATCTCCTTCTCGAACTGCTTTGGTTTTAATTGCAGCGACATCAGAACCGCCACTAGGCTCTGTAATTGCCAAGGCTGATATTTTTTCACCTGCAATAATCTGTGGCATAACTTCATTACGAATCTCAGGTCGAGCAAAATGATGAATAGGTGGTGTTCCAATGCTATGGATCATAAGCGAAATATGCACACCACCAGATCCAGCTTTTGCCATCTCAATTGCTGCCAACATCACGTAAAAGGCATCTGCATCAGGAATGCCACCATGTTCAGCATCATAGCCAGGACCCATTAAACCGACACTTGCGGCCTTTTGATAAAGCTCTCGTGGAAATATTCCTGCCTCATCCCATTCATTCACATAAGGTGAAATTTCTTTCTCTACAAACCGTTTGATACTGTCTGCAAAGGCCCGATGTTCAGATGTGTAATAAATCGGGTTAAGTGATAAACCATCCATGTCTTTTTCCTAAATTATTATTTAACTAGGGCTTGTTGAGAATTAACAAAGGCAACTGATTAATTTATAATAGTACTATGGATAGATACATACTTACTGATGCCCAATGGGCAAAAATGGAACCTTTTTGCCTAGGTAAAGTGACCGATCGAGGTCGTAGTGGAAAAGATAATCGATTATTTTTAGAAGCAGTTCTATGGATTGCCCGTACAGGCAGTCCATGGCGTGATCTACCTGCTCATTTTGGTAAATGGAATACCGTCTTTAAAAGATACCGTGATTGGGTGAAAGCTGGTGTATTTGAAGCTATTTTTGCATCTGTAAATGAAGATGTTGATTTGGAATACGCCATGATTGATGGAACGATTGTTAAAGTTCATCGACATGGCCAAGGTGCAAAAGGGGGACTTTCAAACAGTCTATAGGTAAATCTCGAGGTGGAATGACCTGTAAAATTCTTGCCTTAGTGGATAGTCTAGGCAACCTCATTAAGTTTCGATTAATGCCTGGTCAATATCACGATTTAGTAGAAACCAAACCTTTAATCGAAGATGTTGATTTTCAAGCATTACTAGCGGATAAAGCATTTGATGCAGATTGGCTCATCCAAGAACTCAATGAACGTAAAGTGAAAGTGGTGATCCCACCTAAATCTAATCGAAAAGTAATGAGAGCATTTGATACGATTATGTATAAATGGCGTCATCTCATTGAAAACTATTTCTGTAAGTTAAAAGAATTTAAACGTATAGCGATGCGTAGTTGTAAAACAGATACGAGTTTTGAAGCCATGATTCAATTGTGCGCGAGTTTAATTAACTCTCGGTAATTCTCAACAGACCCTAGTTGTTCTTTTATAAATACGGCTTTAGACCAATCTCATTATGATCTAAAGCCTTAAAAATTTTGATTAAAAACCAAGTTGGCGACTGGCAAGGTCTTTCATAATTTCCTCTGCACCACCACCAATCATGTTCACTTTCACTTCACGATAGATACGTTCAGATTTTGTACCACGCATAAAACCCATCCCCCCTAAAGTCTGAACGGCAGCATCAGCACAAAATTGCATGGTTTGTGTTGCTACATTTTTAAGCATACAAATCTGAGCAATCAGTTCATTTCCCTGTAATTCAGGTTTTCCTAAACGATAGGCTGTATCTTCCAATAGCACACGAGTTGAAGTTAAACGTGTCGCCATATCTACTAGCTTATGGCGAACGACTTGATGATCAATTAAGCGTTTACCAAAAGTTTGTCGCTGTTTAGCCCAATCCAAGGCCTCTTCATAGCAAACTAATGCATAACCATAGCTACTGGCTGCAAGAAAAAATCGCTCCATGTTAAAGTTGTTCATAATGACAAAGAAGCCCATATTTTCGGCACCAAGTAAGTTCTTGGCTGGTACTCGCACACTATCAAAGTGCAAATGCGCGGTATCTGATGCCCACCAGCCCATTTTATCTAGCTTTGATTTTGTGATGCCTTCACTATGCGCATCAATCAACAGCATTGAAATACCATTAGCCCCCTTAGCATTAGGATCAGTACGTACTGCTACCGAATAATAATCTGCACGAATACCCGATGTAATAAAGGTCTTTTCACCACTGACAATATAATCGTCACCATCTCGAACCGCTTTGGTTTTTAAAGCCGCAATATCCGAACCACCGCTAGGTTCAGTAATTACTAATGCAGAAATTTTTTCTCCTGACAAAATTTGTGGTAAGACTTCAGCCTTGACCTCTTCTTGAGCAAAATGCTGAATTGGTGGCGTACCAATCGTATGTGAAAGTAATGATGCAGCCAAACCACCTGATGCGCACTTCGCCAACTCCACTGAGGCAAGCAGAGTATAAAATGCATCCGTTCCCGCAATACCACCATAATTTTCATCAAAGCCAACACCAAGCAAGCCTATATCAGCGGCCTTTTTATACAGCTCACGCGGAAAAGTTTCCGCTTCATCCCATTCAGTGATAAAAGGACTAATTTCCTTTTCAGTAAAGCGCCTAACACTCTCAGCAAAGGCTAAATGTTGCTCGGTGTAATATAAAGGGTTGAGTAGCATGCTTGCTTCCTAATAATTATTGATCATTGTTTTCGAGTATTTAGTGAGCACCAAGGTATCAAAACCACAAAAACCAAGCAAGCGCTTGGCAAAATTTAAAATTAAAAAAATATTCAATTGGTTCGATTACTTTAACTTCCTACAAAGAATCATTCATAATATAAAACTCTTTGCCATAAAAAACACCCCTAACCGTTAGGTTAGGGGTGTTTAGATTTAAAAGCTGGCGATGACTTACTCTCACATGGCAAGTGCCACACTACCATCAGCGCGAAGAGGTTTCACTTCTGAGTTCGGGAAGGGATCAGGTGGTTCACTCTTGCTATTGTCGCCAGCAAACTGTTGTGGTGTTTTGGGGTCTTATTGATCATGTTGTGTTTTCACTTCATGTCTGCCTTACTTACGAACCAAAGAGTTATTAACGGATTAGATATTGAGTCTAACTTTGTGTTCAGCATTTTAACTAGTTTTCACACTAAATCAAGTTGTGTATTGAATTTATCTTGAATACAACAACTGTTTGGGTGTTGTATAGTCAAGCCTCACGAGCAATTAGTATTGGTCAGCTTCACACGTCACCGTGCTTCCACACCCAACCTATCAACGTCCTAGTCTCGAACGGCTCTTTAGAGGAATAAATTCCTAGGGAAATCTTATCTTGAGGTAGGCTTCCCGCTTAGATGCTTTCAGCGGTTATCCCTTCCGAACATAGCTACCCGGCGATGCGACTGGCGTCACAACCGGTACACCAGAGGTTCGTCCACTCTGGTCCTCTCGTACTAGGAGCAGATCCTCTCAAATTTCCAGCGCCCACGGTAGATAGGGACCGAACTGTCTCACGACGTTCTAAACCCAGCTCGCGTACCTCTTTAAATGGCGAACAGCCATACCCTTGGGACCTGCTTCAGCCCCAGGATGAGATGAGCCGACATCGAGGTGCCAAACACCGCCGTCGATATGAACTCTTGGGCGGTATCAGCCTGTTATCCCCAGAGTACCTTTTATCCGTTGAGCGATGGCCCTTCCATACAGAACCACCGGATCACTAAGACCTACTTTCGTACCTGCTCGACTTGTGGGTCTCGCAGTTAAGCGCGCTTTTGCCTTTATACTCTACGCGTGATTTCCGACCACGCTGAGCGCACCTTCGTACTCCTCCGTTACTCTTTAGGAGGAGACCGCCCCAGTCAAACTACCCACCAGACATGGTCCTCGCCCCGGATTACGGGGCAGAGTTAGAACCTCAACATTACCAGGGTGGTATTTCAAGGACGGCTCCATTGGAACTAGCGTTCCAACTTCAAAGCCTCCCACCTATCCTACACAAGTAAGGTCAAAGTTCAATGTCAAGCTGCAGTAAAGGTTCACGGGGTCTTTCCGTCTAGCCGCGGGTACACTGCATCTTCACAGCGATTTCGATTTCACTGAGCCTCTGCTGGAGACAGCGCCGCCATCATTATGCCATTCGTGCAGGTCGGAACTTACCCGACAAGGAATTTCGCTACCTTAGGACCGTTATAGTTACGGCCGCCGTTTACTGGGGCTTCGATCAAGAGCTTCGCTTACGCTAACCCCATCAATTAACCTTCCAGCACCGGGCAGGCATCACACCCTATACGTCCACTTTCGTGTTTGCAGAGTGCTATGTTTTTAATAAACAGTTGCAGCGGCCTGGTTTCTGCGGCTGCCAACCGCTCAGGGAGCAAGTCCCATCACCGTCAGCAGCGTACCTTCTCCCGAAGTTACGGTACCATTTTGCCTAGTTCCTTCAGCAGAGTTCTCTCAAGCGCTTTGGTCTACTCGACCTGACCACCTGTGTCGGTTTCGGGTACGATTCCTGTGTAACTGAAGCTTAGAGACTTTTCCTGGAAGCATGGTATCAGCCACTTCACTGTACAAGTACAGCTTGCTATCAGCTCTCAGCATAGAGTACCCCGGATTTGCCTAAGATACATGCCTACAACCTTCCACCTGGACAACCAACGCCAGGCTGACTTAACCTTCTCCGTCCTCTCATCGCATTACACAGAAGTATTGGAATATTAACCAATTTCCCATCGACTACGCCTCTCGGCCTCGCCTTAGGGGTCGACTCACCCAGCCCCGATTAACGTTGGACTGGAACCCTTGGTCTTTCAGCGAACGGGTTTTTCACCCGTTTTGTCGTTACTCACGTCAGCATTCGCACTTCTGATACCTCCAGCATGCTTCTCAACACACCTTCATCGGCTTACAGAACGCTCCCCTACCACGTATACATAGTATACATCCGCAGCTTCGGCACATAGTTTTAGCCCCGTTACATCTTCCGCGCAGGCCGACTCGACTAGTGAGCTATTACGCTTTCTTTAAAGGGTGGCTGCTTCTAAGCCAACCTCCTAGCTGTCTATGCCTTCCCACATCGTTTCCCACTTAACTATGATTTTGGGGCCTTAGCTGGCGGTCTGGATTGTTTTCCTCTTGACTACGGACGTTAGCACCCGCAGTCTGTCTCCCGGATAGTACTCATTGGTATTCGGAGTTTGCATCGGTTTGGTAAGTCGGGATGACCCCCTAGCCGAAACAGTGCTCTACCCCCAATGGTATTCGTCCGAGGCGCTACCTAAATAGCTTTCGGGGAGAACCAGCTATCACCAGGCTTGATTAGCCTTTCACCCCTATCCACAAGTCATCCCCTGGCTTTTCAACGACAGTGGGTTCGGTCCTCCAGTTAGTGTTACCCAACCTTCAACCTGCTCATGGATAGATCGCCTGGTTTCGGGTCTATACCCAGCAACTATACGCCCTATTAAGACTCGATTTCTCTACGGCTCCCCTATACGGTTAACCTCGCTACTGAATATAAGTCGCTGACCCATTATACAAAAGGTACGCAGTCACCGAACAAGTCGGCTCCCACTGCTTGTATGCATGCGGTTTCAGGATCTATTTCACTCCCCTCACAGGGGTTCTTTTCGCCTTTCCCTCACGGTACTGGTTCACTATCGGTCAGTCAGGAGTATTTAGCCTTGGAGGATGGTCCCCCCATATTCAGACAAGGTTTCACGTGCCTCGCCCTACTCGTCATCATTGTGTGTGCCCTTTCGTGTACGGGAATATCACCCTCTACGTTCGCACTTCCCAGAGCGTTCCACTAGAACACACACAACTTAATGGGCTGATCCCCGTTCGCTCGCCGCTACTAAGGGAATCTCAATTGATTTCTTTTCCTAAGGGTACTGAGATGTTTCACTTCCCCTCGTTCGCTTCATAAGCCTATGTATTCAGCTTATGATACCCGCCTTATAGCGGGTGGGTTCCCCCATTCAGAAATCTCCGGATCAAAGGATATTTGCCGCCTCCCCGGAGCTTATCGCAGGCTATTACGTCTTTCATCGCCTCTGACTGCCAAGGCATCCACCACATGCACTTAATTACTTGACTATACAACCCCAAACAGTCGCTAACCCTTACAAGTAAGGTTAGGACAGATTGCTATGCTCGTTTTTCAACTTACATCGCTCTCATCCAGTTTGTTGCTTCGTGAACTTAATCACCGTACAGCTTCAATCTAAATTCATATACCAAAACGCTTGATTCAGTGTTTTTGCTAGTTCTCAATATGTTTAAATCAATCAAATTACTTCGATCAACTTAAATTCTTGAGTGAACAATTTATTTCAGACTCAATTTTCTAATCTGTTAATGATTAACTACAGCCTCGTCAGCTTGCAGTAAACTGTGATAAATCACAGAGATTAATAAACCAAGATCAATTACTTAATCTTTTTATTCATTAAACTCTATAATCTATTTAGCTTTGAATTAATTTCGTTTTTACAAACTCTTTTAATTCATGGTGGAGACTAGGAGAGTCGAACTCCTGACCTCCTGCGTGCAAAGCAGGCGCTCTACCAACTAAGCTAAGTCCCCAGCTTATCACTTAATGAACGATATATCTTAATCTCTAGCTTTGTTGCAGATTGGTGGGTCTGACAAGACTTGAACTTGTGACCCCACGCTTATCAAGCGTGTGCTCTAACCAACTGAGCTACAGACCCTCAGATACATCTTCGAAGAACAACTTGTTGTGGATTCTTACCGATCGTCAATCTTTCGTTAAGGAGGTGATCCAGCCGCAGGTTCCCCTACGGCTACCTTGTTACGACTTCACCCCAGTCATCGGCCACACCGTGGTAAGCGTCCTCCTTGCGGTTAGACTACCTACTTCTGGTGCAACAAACTCCCATGGTGTGACGGGCGGTGTGTACAAGGCCCGGGAACGTATTCACCGCGGCATTCTGATCCGCGATTACTAGCGATTCCGACTTCATGGAGTCGAGTTGCAGACTCCAATCCGGACTACGATCGGCTTTTTGAGATTAGCATCCTATCGCTAGGTAGCAACCCTTTGTACCGACCATTGTAGCACGTGTGTAGCCCTGGCCGTAAGGGCCATGATGACTTGACGTCGTCCCCGCCTTCCTCCAGTTTGTCACTGGCAGTATCCTTAAAGTTCCCATCCGAAATGCTGGCAAGTAAGGAAAAGGGTTGCGCTCGTTGCGGGACTTAACCCAACATCTCACGACACGAGCTGACGACAGCCATGCAGCACCTGTATCAGAGTTCCCGAAGGCACCAATCCATCTCTGGAAAGTTCTCTGTATGTCAAGGCCAGGTAAGGTTCTTCGCGTTGCATCGAATTAAACCACATGCTCCACCGCTTGTGCGGGCCCCCGTCAATTCATTTGAGTTTTAGTCTTGCGACCGTACTCCCCAGGCGGTCTACTTATCGCGTTAGCTGCGCCACTAAAGCCTCAAAGGCCCCAACGGCTAGTAGACATCGTTTACGGCATGGACTACCAGGGTATCTAATCCTGTTTGCTCCCCATGCTTTCGTACCTCAGCGTCAGTATTAGGCCAGATGGCTGCCTTCGCCATCGGTATTCCTCCAGATCTCTACGCATTTCACCGCTACACCTGGAATTCTACCATCCTCTCCCATACTCTAGCTGACCAGTATCGAATGCAATTCCTAAGTTAAGCTCAGGGATTTCACATCCGACTTAATCAGCCGCCTACGCACGCTTTACGCCCAGTAAATCCGATTAACGCTCGCACCCTCTGTATTACCGCGGCTGCTGGCACAGAGTTAGCCGGTGCTTATTCTGCGAGTAACGTCCACTATCCCAGAGTATTAATCTAGGTAGCCTCCTCCTCGCTTAAAGTGCTTTACAACCAAAAGGCCTTCTTCACACACGCGGCATGGCTGGATCAGGCTTCCGCCCATTGTCCAATATTCCCCACTGCTGCCTCCCGTAGGAGTCTGGGCCGTGTCTCAGTCCCAGTGTGGCGGATCATCCTCTCAGACCCGCTACAGATCGTCGCCTTGGTAGGCCTTTACCCCACCAACTAGCTAATCCGACTTAGGCTCATCATTTAGCGCAAGGTCCGAAGATCCCCTGCTTTCTCCCGTAGGACGTATGCGGTATTAGCATTCCTTTCGGAATGTTGTCCCCCACTAAATGGCAGATTCCTAAGCATTACTCACCCGTCCGCCGCTAAGATAAGGTGCAAGCACCTCATCTCCGCTCGACTTGCATGTGTTAAGCCTGCCGCCAGCGTTCAATCTGAGCCATGATCAAACTCTTCAGTTTAAAATCATTTGTACTTTACTAAAAGTACTAAATCTGGCTCATCAATTTTCTGACTAAAAATTCGCTCAAATAAACTTCGAGTAATTTCTACCATTCAATCAATGAAATATTTTCGATCGATCAACCAGTAAAAATCCACACAAGTTGTTCTTCTATTCTCTTAATGATCTTCTCGATGATTCGTCATCATCAAGCTAGGTCGGCTATATTACTCTAATCTAAATTAAAGTCAACAGGTAATTTCGATATTCTTAAAACCCACCAATCAACCCAAGAACCTAACCAATCTAGCCAAATCCTTGTTTCTCAACAAGTTTTTATCTGCATCACCGCCGATGGATGTGCATTCTACACCATTCCCCACCCAACACAACCCCCTTTCCTAATCTTTTTATTTAAGTGGACGTTTTTAAACCAAAATCACAATTTTTCTTATATTTTTCGACCGAATTTGTTTTAATAAGAAGAGAACAACTAAACTGTATACCTTATATCTATGTTTTGCGTCATGCAGCGCAATCATTCTAATGACTGTATTTCGCTCTAATGGCGACGAAGGACTTATATGCATTACTCAAATTACATCTTGCTTGGGCTGTTAACTGCTGGGGCATACTCACCTGTATTAGCACAAGAAGTTCAAAACGAGCCATCTATTCAAACAAGCTCTGTGGCAAATACCAATAATCAACAATCGACATCGACGATTCAGGCCATAAAAGATTTAAAACATATCACTAGAAATGATTTAAAGGTCAATGCAAACGCTGCCCAACCTGATGCTGTAAAAGATCCTTTACAACCATTAAATAGACAGATCTTTGCTTTAAATGATGCTTTGGATCGTAATTTATTAAAACCTGTTGCAATACAGTATGTAGCAAAAGTTCCAGAAGAAGTCCGTACTCCTTATCGCCAATTTAGGAAAAATCTAAGTGAACCTTGGAATGCAGTCAACCAATTAATCCAAGGACGACCAACTCGCGCTGCCAAGACATTAGGTCGTTTCACGATTAATACGCTTACAACACTAGGTTTTGCTGATCCTGCCCGTCGTTTAGGCCTAACCACTGAAGAGGAAAGTTTTGGCGTCACTTTAGGTTACTACGGTGTACCATCAGGTCCTTATGTGATGCTGCCATTTTTTGGTCCAAGCACATTCCGTGACGGTTTTGGTTTAGCAACAGATAGTTTTGGTCGCCCACAAAAATATTTATTAGATGATCAAGAAGGTATTTATTGGTCTACTAATTTATTACAAGCAATTGATGCTCGCTCACAAATTTTGGATATTGAAGAAAGCTTAAAAGGCGATAAATATTCAATGATCCGTGATTTTTACTTACAACGTAAAGCCTTCCAAATTGCTGAAAAGCATGGAGATTCGGCAGATGTTTCATTTGTAAGTGACGAAGATGATAACAACGATCAATCAGGTGATGACAAGTAATCTCTGAGAAACTTTAAATGATAGACTTATGTATTAATTTAAAGTTATAGCAATACTATGTTTTTCATCATATTTCATCTATGATGAATTAAAAAATGATCATACAAATACAAAAGGTCGGCTACTTATCTATGTATTTTATCCAACCCACACGCTCAATATCTTATTTAGACCAAGCACTAAATGAGTTACCGAGTTTACAAATCATTCATATTGATGATTTAGATTTGTATGATCAAACTATAATTGCTATTGCCGATGTACAAGATTTTTTAAAATACCAATGGAAATTACCTACAATTGTTCTTGCTTTTGAGCATGAAGGAACTGCATTAGCTCAAGCATGGGAAATGGGTGCGTTGGCAGGATGGATCTGGAGTGAATTACCCAAAAATCCTGTTCACTCATTGTTTAAAATCGACGCTCAATATAAACGTAATCAAGATAGTAGAGATTTACCTTCTGCCGCAGAACTACAAAAAAGATTATTACCAAACCCGATCGAATTACCAAACTATCAATTTGAATCATTTTTTCAGCCTTCAGCTTACCTGTCAGGAGATTGGTATGATTACTGGAGATTAAATGATGATGAAGTCTTGTTTTATTTAGCAGATGTTTCAGGTCATGGGGTAACAAGTAGTTTACTGACATCTTGGATGGCGGCATTTCATGGCCGATCAAAAACACCTAGTCAATTGATTCAAAAACTAAATGCAATGTTAGTACAAGAAAATATTGAAAAGCATATTACTATGGTGGCGGGAATATTAAACTTAGCAACTCATGAAGTATGTTGGTCTAGCGCTGGTCACTACCCTCCTCCAATTATCTTTGAGCCCAACCAACCACCACAAATCCTTACAACAAGTAGCTTTCCATTAGGTCTTACTGAAGAGCTAGAAGTTGAAGAACATTATTGTACTCTGAGCCGTAATGCTCGTTTTATATTATGTTCTGATGGCGCACTTGAACCATTTGATGGCGGTTTGAATGATCAATTTAATCAATTGGTCGAACATCTTCAGCATGATGCTTTCAAAGCACCAGATCATGTTGCTGACGATATTGCAATATTAAGCATATGTCGAATGAATTAATTCTAAAATCAATATTTTAATTAGATCACAGCATCCAACCACTTGTGTCTAGAATATCACTATGGGATAATTTTATATCCTTTCTCTGAAAATGGCATTTATATGTCAACAGGTCATGTTGAATATGCAAGTTTGAACGGAACGCATATTTTCAAGCTTATTGGCGAAGTGCGCGCTCACTCTTGTATAAGTTTAGACAAGTTACTCAACAAAATTGAACAGCAACAGAATGTTGTCGGTGCAATTGTTGATTTAACTGAAACTACATTTATTGACAGCACAGTCTTGGGTGTACTTGCAAAACTAGGTCTTAAGCTTAAACAAGTTCATCATATTCAAGCTGTTATGCTCTCGACAAATCCAGATATTACAACTTTAGCCAACAGTATGGGGCTAGGTCAGGTATTTGTGATTTTAAATTATTGCGGCGATCCAAACGTATGCACTTTAGAATTAACTGAAGAGCACGTTACACATAGTGCAATGCTCAACACTGTGTTAGATGCACATAAAACACTAATGCGTTTAAATGAAAACAACCAAAATATGTTTGAGCCACTTGTAAAGCAATTGCAAAAAGAACAAGAGTGTTTATCTCTTGATTCACAAAAACAAAATGCATAATTGCTGAAAACTAAATTGTGATGCTTGTATGACCTTACTTTCTGTTGCACAAATGAACTCTCAAAATGACATTGAAGCAAATTTCATCGTCATTGAATCATTGATCCAACAAAGTAAGGCTCAAGCTGCTGAGCTTATTGTTTTCCCAGAAAATTTTGTTTGTTTTGCAGCAGGGAAACAACGCGAGACAGCAGCACAATTCGAGAGCATCCAACAACGATTGGAACAATTGGCTCATCGTTATCAAATCTGGATTATCGCAGGTACCCTCCCTTGCCCGTTTCGTCCTGATGGTTCAATCATTGATGATGGTCGAGTTAGAACCGTCAGTTTATGCATTAGCCCTGAAAGAACTGAAGCGCGTTATGACAAAATCCATTTATTTGACGTTCAGGTCAGTGATGCTGTCGGTGGTTATCAGGAATCAAGATTCTTTGAACCTGGTGATGAAGTTGTAGTTGCCAAAACACCTTTTGGCAATATCGGACTGATGGTATGTTACGACTTACGCTTTCCAGAACTTGCTTTGATTCTACGCCAACAAGGTGCAAACATTCTAACCGCGCCTGCTGCATTTACTTACACTACAGGGCAACTTCATTGGCAATTACTATTACAAGCACGTGCAATGGATAGCCAATGTTATGTGCTTGGTGCAGCCCAGCAAGGCTGGCATGGTGAACAGCGTCAAACTTGGGGTCATGCAGGGATTACAAATAGCCGAGGGCAACTATTAGAAATGATTACGGTTGAAGGACATGGTTTAATTACATCTTCATTTGACCTAGCTGAACAAAATGATATTCGACTAGCAATGCCATTAATGCAGCATCGCAAACTTATCAATTATTAAAAACAATCGTTTTATCTAAGCATACTTTTGTTCAATTTATCCTCATATGGCATCACTTTGACTGTTATAGTCAATTTTCATAAATGTATGTTTTGTAGGATCATGATTTAATAGGCTTTATTTATCATGGTAGAACAAGATCAAATGGTCGTATTCTATACATGATGTAATACCCTCAATTCATTCGTATTAAGTTTGATTTATGTTTAAAGTAATTTTCATTTTTTTATTTTTTATAGGGGCAATTGCACAACTTCATGCAGCAATCGTTGAAACCAATGCCAGTCCACAAAGTGTCTTATCTACACCGCAAAATTTATCATTAAATTCTTTTGGGCAATGGGTGATTGGTTGGGGAACGGGTTCTGAAGGTGCGAGACAAAGATTAGATAATATCCAGCGAGAGGACGTGCTTATTATCAAACAAAAAGGTGCAACTTTAGACATGATTGTTGCTTGGCAACAATATTATGAACAAGAAGCGCTTAATAACCCTAATAATCCAACAGCACGTTATAGGGCGCGTTTGATGAAAAAAATCACTGAGCTTTGGTAATGATTGATATGAAATCTGCGTAACTAATCATAAGCAGATCACGATATACTGATCACATGAATATACTGTTTGAGAAGCACATGGGTGATAAACATAAGCAATTACTATTAGATAATCAGCTTTGTTTTCTGATTTACTCAACCAACCTTGCCTTAAATCAATTCTACCGTCAATTGCTCTCTCCTCTCGGATTAACTTACCCTCAATATCTGGTAATGTTAGTCCTTTGGGAAAGGGATCAACTCAGTGTATCTGAGATCGGAGAAAGATTATTCTTAGAATCTTCCACACTCACTCCATTATTAAAAAAGCTTGAAGCCTCACAACTAATTTCACGTAGACGCTCAGTCGAAGATGAAAGACAGGTTATTATTTCTCTTACGCCACAAGGTCATACTTTAAAATTACAAGCAGTCGATATTCCATCCAAAATTTCAGAAGCAGCGGCCTGTTCAACCACATCACTTACAGAGCTTAAAGATCAGCTTGTGACATTACGTCACCATCTCACGCAATAGAACCTAAGTTTACAAATTGATAACTTGCATTCCTAGATATATCGTGTACGATTTAATTGTACACAATATTTATTCAGGAATAAAAATCATGTCTTTAGAACAAGTCGTTTATCGTGCAAAAGCAAAAGCTACAGGTGGTCGTGATGGTCGTGCAACTTCATCAGACGGTGTCTTAGATGTTCAGTTAGGTGTACCAAAAGAAATGGGCGGTGCTGGTGGTGATGTGACCAATCCTGAACAGCTTTTTGCGGCGGGTTATTCAGCATGTTTCTTAGGTGCAATGAAATTTGTTGCAAATCGAGATAAATTCAAAATTACGAAAGATGCTTATGTTGAAGGTGAAGTGGGAATTGGTCCAATTCCAAATGGCTTTGGTATCGAAGTCACTTTAAATGTCTATCTGATTGGTATGGAACAAGCTGAAGCTGAACAATTGGTTGCTGCTGCACACATTGTTTGTCCATATTCAAATGCAACTCGTGGCAATATTGATGTGAATTTTAATATCGTAACCACTGAATAATGATTTCAGATTTTACAAAGAAAAACAGCATGGTGATCCATGCTGTTTTTTTACTTATATCATCTTTACACTTCCACAGCTTCATTCGTCACACGCAATACTTCTTCTAATGTGGTTTTTCCAGCTAACACTTTCAATAAACCATCATCACGAATTGAGCCTGCGTAACGGCGTGCATGGTTTTCCAGTTCATATTCAGCAGCATTACCATGAATCAGACGGCGCAATGGTTCATCCACAGGAACAATTTCATAAATTGCAGTTCGGCCACTAAAGCCGACATGAGAGCATTGCTCACAACCATGCGGCTCTGGCAATTCCATGTGTTGATCCACATTTAAATGCTGAAAAATCTGTCGTTCAAAATCATCGGCCTTACGCCAGGTTACGCAATGCGGACATAGGGTTCGAACTAAACGCTGTGCAATCACACCAATCAGGGAGCTCGCCAGCAAGAACGGTTCAATGCCCATATCTTTTAAACGTGTTACCGCACCAATCGCAGTATTGGTATGCAGAGTCGATAAGACCAAGTGACCAGTCAACGAAGCCTGAACTGCAATTTCCGCAGTTTCCAAGTCACGGATCTCACCGACCATCACCACGTCAGGGTCCTGACGTAACATCGCTTTCAAGGCACGGGCAAAGGTCATATCTACTTTAGTATTGACCTGGGTTTGACCAATCCCTTCCAATTGATATTCAATCGGATCTTCGGCAGTCAAAATATTACGTGTATTGTCATTAAGATCAGACAATGCAGCATATAAAGTTGTGGTTTTACCCGAACCTGTAGGACCTGTAACTAAAATAATGCCATGTGGTCGATGTACCAATTGCGTTAAACGTTCATAGTCATTTTTCATTAAACCAAGATGAGTCATATTTAAACGCCCAGCTTGCTTGTCTAGTAAACGCATGACCACTCGTTCACCATGCGAAGAAGGTAAAGTCGATACACGCACATCCACTTCACGTCCTGCTAAACGTAATGAAATACGACCATCTTGTGGAACACGCTTTTCAGCAATATCCAGTTTCGCCATGACTTTAATACGTGATACCAATAATGGCGCAAGTTCACGGCGTGGCTGTACAATTTCTCGCAGTTGACCATCGACACGTAAACGTACCGAAAGTTTTTTCTCAAAGGCTTCAATATGAATATCAGATGCGCTGACACGAATCGCTTCAGACAATAAGGCATTAATTAAGCGAACAATTGGTGCATCATCCTCTTGATCCATCAAGTCTTCAGCTTCAGGCACTTGGTCTGCCAAACTTAATAAATCTGGATGATCTTCTAGACCCGCAGCCACTTGTTGTGACTCACCTGTATCCCCTGCATAGCTAGAACTGAGTAAGGCATGGAACTCTTGATCAGTACATAATTGATCGTGAGCCGATTTCCCCAAAATTCGACGTGCTTCCTGCAAAGCAATACGCGCGGTGTCCTTCCGTCGCACAATAAAAATTTGATCACCTTCATAACGTAATAAAACGCCATGTCTTTTGGCAAAACTATAAGGAATTTGTATTTGTTTAAGTATTTGCATTATACAAATAATGATAAAAAAGATGCTTGAGTGTACTCTAAGCAGGTTACAGCGTGAAGTCTGTTTAGCATACTCACACAGGAATTTTGCATCTTGTCTCAAAATAATCAATATCAAGCTCCACATGCCAACGAATTGAAATGGTGGGGCGAACAACAATTTGAAATTCAACAAGCCAAAGCTTGGCAATTTGGTTCATTATTATTTCGTCTAACACGTGGCATTAAAGAATGGCGATTGGAATATCATCGTCCTCAATCTCAACATGATTACGAACAGCAATGGCAAGTTCTAAATGACACGATTTTTGCAATGCCCCAACCTGCAAAAATCGAACGCTACATGTTTCATAACACACAGAGTACATTCCATTTAATGCCGCGTTTAGCAGATCGCTCTGTAGTGATTAAACCCGTTGATCCGATTTATATTCCTGCGGGACAACGTGGAACTTTATATATTAGTACCCCACTATGGATTGCAGGTTTAGTGGATGGACTCACTGAAGCTCTATTTGATATTCCTGTGATCCAACCGAAAGACACATGGTTCGGTAAAGATCCTCAAAATGGTGAAATTTGCTATGCCACTTCTGTAGATGGTCGTACTGATTTAAATCTGTTAAAACCGCGCGCTTTTCGCGCAGTCACTCCTATTGAATTTCACAATACTAGCCAACATCAATTACGTTTTGATCGTATGAATGTTCCTGTTCCTGCTCTTCCCCTTTTCTATAGTGAAAGTACAGGTCGTTTATGGACTTCACAAATCAAAGTCTATTATGAAGGTATGGATCATCCAGCACGTATTCGGATTGAGAATAGAACCCCAACTCAAGCGGGTGAAGTGATTTATGTACATCCTCCTCGTGCGCCTGGAAGTACATTATTCAATATGTTTGATTCATTCTTTTAAGAGGTTGCTATGCCTGATTCGAATATTCCAAAGGATGTTGCTAGCAGTCTCGCCAGTATTTTCACCAATATTAACTTCGAACGTTTAAGCGAAATCGTTGTTGCGATTATTTTAGCGTTTATTGGTTTTGTAATCGCAAGACTGGTATCGAATGCCTTTATTCGTACAATTGGAAATCGTTTTAATGCCCATCAACGCTTGCTATGGCGTAGAGGGATTTTTTATTTTATTTTCCTGTTATTTATTATGACTAGCTTAAGAGAGGCTGGATTTAAACTCAGCGTGTTCTTGGGTGCAGCAGGAATTCTGACCGTTGCTTTGGGTTTTGCATCACAGACATCGGCAACCAACTTGATCAGTGGTTTGTTCCTGATTGGTGAAGGGTCCTTTGAGGTGGGCGATACGATTCAGATTACCCTGATTCGGGGACAGACCATTGAGGGACAGGTCATTTCAATTGACCTGTTGTCGGTGAAACTGCTCACGCTGGATAATGTCTATATCCGCCTACCCAATGAGCAACTGATCCGAACCCCTGTGATGAACCTGTCCAAATACCCAATACGGCGCATTCCCATCACGCTGGCGATTAATTTCCATGAAGACATTATCAAAGTACGACAAGTACTTTTAGATGTTGCCGCTAAATATCCTTTGGTCATGGATGATCCGAAAGCAACCGTTACTGTAACAGCATTTAGGGAGTCATCGATTGAACTTCTCTTTGCGGTATGGTGTAGACAGGAAAATGCATTGAAAGTTCGCGATGAAATGCAAGAACGTGTACGCAATGGTTTCTTAGAAAATCAAATTGAGATTCCTGTACCTAAAATGGGTTTAATTGATCGCCCTTTACCATTAGAAGATGATGAGGTTGATCAATATGCACATCAGAAAGAACTGAAAACAGCAAAGAAAGAGAGATGATTAACCCTCTTTCTGATTTTCCTCAAGCGCAGGTGGTAGCGGTGCAAGATAGGCAATCACCAGCATGACCGCACCCGAACCAATAAATGAGATCACGCGTGTCAATGTACCGCTTTGCGATAAGTCCAGCAGTAATAATTTAGCTACCACAATACCCAACAACGCAGCACCCACAAACCAGATTTGGCGAATATGACGGCGACTGGAAAAAGTCATCAGGATAAATGCCAGAATCACCCATAATAAAGTCAGACTGAGTTGTACATCACCATTTGACCAAATGTCTAACCCCCACAATGGTGTACCCAGATAATGATGCATCGCACGAACCACCACGCTGCTCAACACCAATAAACTGACTAAAATAGTGATGACTTTAAAGCCCCATTCTATTGAATGCTCATCACTCAGCTTGTATCGATACACTATCCAGATCAGTCCGATAAAGATCAATAAAGAGAAAAGATCAGTAAGATTTAATAAAGGTAAGAAATAATATTGTTCAGCAGAATGTATATCTAAACTAATCAGGATTAACCAAACTAGGCTTAAACTAAGCACAGGTATTTGTTGTAGAAGTTGGGTATTTTTAGTGACTATTAAAAATATTCCATATAACACTGGAATAATCGCTAATCCGATCAATGGCATCATTGGGAAAATCGACAAACCAATGCTCGCCAAACTTAACCACAATAAGCTTGACCCTATAATAAGACTTTCCTTTGAAGTATTACTCTTCAAAGTGATTAGCATTAGAGCCAACACAACGGAAGCAACCGCAAAGCTGAGTTGATTTAACTTACTCGACCAATGCAACAGAACATAAACATTCTCTGCAAAACTTTCACCATAAAGCAGAAATAATAAACTCCCCAATAAGATCAGCTGTACATTGTCCCACTGTAATCTTGATGTAAAGCGAATGACTAGACTGAACGAAGCCAATAATAAAACTGCTATTGCTAAATATGGGCTCAGTCCATGTTGTTGCCACTGCATCAATTCAACGCCTGCAATCGCTCCTGCATACATCCCCAATGCTAAAAAAATTCCACTGAGCATTCGAGCACTAAAGTATTTTTCAACTTGTTGATAATTTAATAAATAGTAAGCTGAAATAAACTGAGCGATTGCATAGATGACTGTACTGAGTATCGGAAAGTGGTCATTTGACCAAACTTGGAAAATGAGTGCTACTGAACTTAACAGCACCAATACAACACCCACATAACGACTTAAACGATAACGTTCAGTTACCCCCCAGACAATTAATGCTGTTCCTTGAATCACCCAACCCGTTGAAGTCCAATGTGCCCCTTTAGCCAATGGAAAAATTAATGCCGTAAAAACCACTGCAAGAATAAAGAAACTTTTTGCCAAGATAGATAATTGTGGATGCCGACGTTTAATCCATAGATTTAATGCGATATACACAATAGCTAATGCAACAGCTCCCCAAGTTAATGCTTGAGTCGAGTTATGCATTAAATATGCATGCAAAGAAAAACCAAATACAGGAACACTAAAAATAAGCCCAACATCTAAGATAGGCTGTAGACGTTGACGACTTTGAGGAACTGTCTGATCGATGCTTCTTGTATCTTGAGTTTGTGTCCGTAACATTAGTTGGCTATAGCGAATGCTTAACCAAATAAATAAAGCAATATGCAGCCATAAGATCATATCCAAGGTGTCAAACTGATATGTTTTTGCATATATCCCAATCGTTACGCCACCAATAAACATGGTGGCAAAAAATGCGATTTGATGCAAAATTTTCCACGGCTGAATAAAATTAACCGCCGCAACAGCTAAATTAATTACAAAGTAATAGCCAAATAAGAAAATCACGTCAGGATGATTTTGTGGAATCACCAGTGGTGCAAGATATGCCATGCTCAAAGCTAACATCGCTAAATACAAGGCTTGCTGTTTTAAACTGAGATAGACCGTCGCTAATAATAGAATTACAAATAAAATACTCGCTGTGCTTAAGCTAGCAATCACGGCGAAATGATGCGAGAAAATCAAGGTCAAAAAAACGACTGCTAAACCCACGCCTTGTAAAGCTACAGCAAATAATTGGTTTTTCTTTTGTAGTAAATAACCTGCAATAGTCGTGATAACACCAGCAATAGCAATAAAACTCAGTTTTACCCCCAAGCTTAATTGCCAATGCTCGCTAGCAAAGCGTAACAGTAACACCACGCCAACCATTAATATTGCAACTGCAACGCGTAAAATGGGATTGCCATGCATCATCCAATCAAGTGCAGGTTGCCACCATGATACTGTTTGAGTTGTTGCTTGATGCTCAAAATCAACAGGTGACTGACTATTTTGATTTTGTATCGTCTGATAATCAACTTTCATCCACGCAGGATGTTGTTCAAAAACTGGTGTCTGAGTTTCTGTCTTCTTGGCTTCATCAAGATACCGTTCAATATTTTGGGCGTTGATCTTTTGCTGAGCTAAAGCCTCTATGTCAGTCTCTACATTTGCATATTGTTCTAAATGAATCAATCGAGTTTGAAATGCACTGATCGTTTGGATTAAACATAGCATGAATACCAATAATGCACCGCCAGCTAACCACATCCACGTATTGGCGTAAGCAAAAAGTGCCACGAGTGCCGCAGCATAAATAATAATTTTTTGCCCATTTATATTCACTGATTGTGCAAAAAAACTTGGCGCGGCCTGCTCTAGCTGGCGTAAGCGCTGATGAATTTCTGAAATAACGTGCACAATAACAACAGTTAATCCAATTGTTGCAGCAACAATCGCTCCATGCCATTGAAATGCAATTGCGCAAGCAAGCAGCACAGTCAAAGCAACTAAAACGATAATAATTCCCTGTTTATTTTTTTTATACATAGACTTAGATCAATTATGACAGCTTCATTTAAGTTATCTTACTTGATCACTTGATAAGCAGCCATTTTTACATACAAAATACTGCAATTATTTAATGCGACACAGTTTGCCACTGCTCTACAAGACAACAAGGACAGCTACTACTTTTTCACGTAAAATGGCATTTAGTTCATAATAAGGATTTGCATAATGCCACCTTTTGTCTTGGTTGACGGGTCTTATTTTTTATTTCGTGCTTTTCACGCTTTACCGCCATTAACAACCTCTACAGGTTTACACACCAATGCAATCCGTGGCGCAATTTCAGCAATTCAAAAGTTAATGCGTCGTACTCAGCCTACTCATATGGCTGTGATTTTTGATACACCAGAACCAACTTTTCGCCATAAATTATCACCCATTTATAAAGGTGATCGCCCAAGCATGCCTGAGGAATTATCTCAACAAATTCCCTATCTACATGCATTGATCAAAGCTCAAGGAATTCCTCTGTATAGTCTTCCGGGTGCGGAAGCCGATGATATCATTGGCACACTCACTAAACGTGCATTGGCTGAAGGTCACCATGTCTTGATCTCAACAGGTGACAAAGACATGGCACAATTGGTTAATGAACACGTTAAACTCGAAGATAGTTTTAAAGAACGCGTGTTAGATGAAGCTGGAGTATTAGAAAAATTTGGAGTACATCCACATCAAATTATTGATTATCTCACCCTAATGGGAGATGCTTCTGACGGTATTATGGGAGTGCCAGGTGTCGGCGCAAAAACTGCCGCAAAACTACTGACTGAATATGGTTCATTAAATAATATTATTGCCAATGTTGATCAACTGAAAGGCAAAATCAGCCAAAATATTAAAGACAATTTAGAGAATATTAAGATTGACCATCAACTGGCCAGTATTGTCTGTGATCTAGATTTAGCTTTAGATTGGCATGATTTAAAACTAAGCAATCCAAATGTAGATCAATTACGTGACCTCTATACAGAACTAGAATTCCGTAACCAATTACAATCTTTAGACCATCCCAACAATCCAAATAATTCGGCTTACCAACAAACATCTCAAAGTATTGTCAAAGCCGAACAGAAAGTTGAGCAAGTGATCACTGAGGATCATGCCAACCTTTCTAGTCAAGATGATCAACTCGGAACTGCAACCTATCACACGGTATTAACCCAAGATGCTTGGGATGCTTTATTTCAACGTATGCAGCATGCTGATCATTTTGCAATTGATACTGAAACTACAAATCTAGATTATCGTGTTGCCGAGTTAGTCGGCTTCTCAATCGCATTCGATGCTCATGATGCTTACTATATACCTGTTGCACATGACTATGAAGGTGCACCTGTTCAACTCAACCGTGAAACATTATTAGCTCAGATCAAACCAATTTTAGAAAATGAGCAAATCAAGAAAATTGGTCATCACTTAAAATATGATGCGCATATTTTTGCTAATCACGGTATCACGATTCAAGGCTGGTATTTCGATACCATGCTTGCCTCGTATGTACTCAATGCAGCGGCAACCCGTCATGGGATGGATGATGTAGCTCGTGTTTATCTCAGCCATTTGACCACCACTTTTGAACAAATCGCAGGTAAAGGCGTAAAGCAAAAGACCTTTAATCAGATTGAATTAGAAATAGCAGCACATTATGCTGCTGAAGATGCACATGTCACTTATCGTCTTTATGAAGTATTAAAAGCAAAACTTCAAAGCCATCCTGAACTTGTTCATATTCTACATAATATTGAAATGCCTGTAGCACGCGTGCTTACAGGTATGGAAGAAGATGGAATTAAACTGGATCATCAATTTTTGGATCAACTCAGTGTCGAGTTCTCTGAAACGATACAAACTTTAGAAAACCAAGCAACTGAATTAGCAGGTGAAGCCTTTAATATCGCATCACCTAAACAAGTGGGTGAAGTCCTATTTGATAAGCTTGGACTTAAAGGTGGTAAGAAAACTGCCACGGGTCAATACAGTACCAGTGAAAGTATTTTAGAGAAAATCGAACATCCTTTAGCTGAAGTTATTTTAGAACATCGTGGATTAGCAAAACTTAAAAACACCTATACTGATCGCTTGATCGAGCAATCACATGATGCAACGCATCGTGTACATACCAGTTATCACCAAGCACTCACGGCAACTGGGCGTTTATCTTCCACTGATCCAAATTTGCAAAATATTCCTATTCGTACACCAATTGGTCGTCAAATTCGTAAAGCCTTTATTGCACCTGAAGGTCGTGTGTTACTCGCAGCCGATTATTCACAAATTGAACTGCGTTTGATGGCACATTTTTCGCAAGATGATGCGTTAGTGCATGCTTTCCAACAAGGCCAAGATGTACACCGTCGTACTGCATCGGAAGTCTTGGGAATTGCGATTGAAGATGTCACTCATGATCAACGTCGACAAGCTAAAGCCGTTAACTTTGGTCTACTCTATGGAATGTCTGAGTTTGGTCTTACTCGTCAACTGGGCTTTACACGCGAAGAATCTCGTAGCTATATTGCACGCTATTTCCAACGCTATCCGGGCGTACTCGACTATATGGAACGTACCCGTCAGATTGCACGTGAACAAGGCTTTGTTGAAACCATTTTAGGTCGTCGTCTGTATACACCCGACATTATGGCAACCAATAAAATGATTAAACAGGCAGCCGAACGCGCAGCAATCAATGCACCATTGCAAGGAAGTGCTGCTGATATCATTAAACTTGCCATGATTGCAGTTGATAAAGTCCTACCAAAAGATCAGGCTAAGCTGTTATTACAAGTCCACGATGAATTGGTATTTGAAGCAGATGTCGCTATTGCAGATGAACTTTCAAAACAAATTGCTGAAGTGATGCAGTCTGTATTAGAAATTTCAGTGCCATTTGTGGTTGAAGTTGGGCAAGGTCTTAACTGGGATGCTGCTCACTAAAATAATGTAAATAAAAAAGGGACTGTATCAACTACAGTCCCTTTTTTATTTTGAAGCAGATTAAAGACCTGTTAAAAGAACTTTAGCCGCTTCATTCATTAAGATCTCAGCAATATATAAAGCTAAGAAAGCCAAAATTGGAGATAGGTCAATCATCCCCATATTCGGTAACAGACGACGAAATGGTGCAAGTAAAGGTTCTGCAAGCTCTTGAATCACTTCAATATAAGGTGATCGTGACTGCGTAAACATCACCACCCAACTCAAAATAATGGTTGCAAAAATCAAATAACGACAGAAACGAATTAAATCTTGGATCATCGTCACAAATGTCGTGATCACAAGATACACCGCACTATGTGGCATTTGTCCTGACAAATACATCAATCCAAAAATTTTCAGTAAGTACAATACCACCAACAAAGCAACTGCGGCTAAATTGACACGCCCTTTGCCTAGAGTAGGAAAAATACGGCTAAAAACGTCCACAATCTTGGTCGCTTTCACGGTTGAAAGAACCACAGGATTGTATGGACTGACTGCCGCTAATTGCATTAAAAAACGGAAAAAGATCAATAAAATTGCAACATTGATCAAAACACCAAAAATTAGCGCAGAACTTGCACCCATAATTGTCTTATCCTACTTAAACCGATTTAGTCTTGTCACTCAACTCTTGTGCAAGCTCTTGGCTACGCTTCTGAGCTGCTGCAAGCGCTGCTTGAATATTTTGTGAAATCTGCGCACGATCAAACACTTCTAAAGCTGCTTGTGTTGTACCATTTGGAGAAGTCACATTTTTACGTAATTCTGTTGGAGAATTTGAGCTAGTAATCGCCATTTGTGCCGCACCCAACGCTGTTTGCAGGGTCAATGCCGTCGCGACTTTCTCATCTAAGCCCAAGTTTTTACCTGCACGAATCATACTTTCCATCAAGTAAAAGAAATAGGCTGGACCAGAACCAGAAACTGCTGTTACTGCATCAATTTGCGCTTCATTGTCTACCCAAATGGTTAAACCTGTCGCAGCCAAAATTTGACTGGTTAATTCACGATCTTGAGCATTTACTGCTTCAGATGCATAAATACCATGCGCACCCGTTTGTACCAATGCTGGCGTGTTCGGCATGACACGAACAATACGCTGACTACCGCCAATTAAATCTGAAATCGTTTGAATTTCAGCACCCGCAATAATTGAGATCACGAGTTTATCTGACAATAAACCTTTTAATGGTTGTAATACCGTTGCCAAAACTTGGGGTTTGACCGCCAATACCACAACGTCCGCATTTTTAATTGCGTCCACATTATCTGTTGTGGTTTGAATATTTTTTTCTTCTAAGATGTGACGAATTTGTTCAACTGGATCAGAAACGGTAATGCGGGTCGTCGGTAAACCACGAGAAAGTAGCCCACCAATCAAGGCTTGCGCCATGTTACCACCACCAATAAAACAAATATTTTGATTCAATGTTGTCGCCATGTCCTACTCATCATATGAAAAAGACTGCTGAAAAAAGTCATTGCAGTCAGAAATTAAACTTGGTTGCCAACCGCCCTGCTCTAAATAATCAGATTGCGCCAACCAAAAACCCTTTGGGCTAAAAACCCCAAGCATAACATTATCTACGACCAATATTTGAATTGTATGACGTAACCAAGGCAAAATCTGTGCATCTTGAATGGCTTTTTTCAGTGGCCAATGTCCAACTCGACCATAGAGATGAATTTTTTCCCCCCCTAGGCGTTTCAGCAGCTTTAACTCTCGCCCTAAAAGCTGGGATGAAAATCCAATCGCTTGAGATTCGATTTTAAACGTTCCAGCCGCAACTTTGATCGTTTCACCCATCTCATATCGCTCTAATAATGCAGGCAGAATGGTAGATTGTTTTTCTGCATATAATTGGTTGTGAGTTAAACGATATAATTTTTTCTGATAGCGAACAAAATAGTGTTGATTGATATGTAAAATTGCCTGAGCATCTGGTTTTGCCAGAATAACCTCTTGTTGTAAGCGTTGTACCATATCATAGCTTGGGCGATATTGATCCTTACCTTTTATCCAAGCAGACAGCAATTGACGTTGTCGTGCATCAGATAACTCCAACAGACAAGTTAAATCCAGCTCATTCTCAGTTGCATATAATTTCCAATCACTTTGCAGCACATCATCTAAAATTTCTGCGGCATCTTGCATCAGATAACTCGTTCTTGATACAGCTGACTGCATTTTAGGGAAGCGATTTTCTAATACAGGCCATAACTCTTCTCGACACCATGCCCGATCATAGTGCGTATCGTGATTGGTGAGATCAGTCACATAATCAAAACCCAGTTGCTGTGACCATTGCTCAATTTGCTCACGACTCAGATCTAAAAATGGTCGCCAAATGGTTATATCTTGCCGAACATCAATTTGCTGCATCGCGGCCAAACCATTGACACCTGCACCAGAAAATAATCGTAATAACAGCGTTTCCGCTTGATCCTGCTGATGATGCCCAAGTACTAAAATGTCATTCTCAGTTAAATGTCTATGATAAGCTTGATAGCGCGCATCTCGTGCTTGTTGCTCTAGATTACCTGACTCAACTGAGACTTTTTGCAAAATACAAGGAATCTTTAGCGCATCAGCGTGCTTTTGTACTAAATTGCCCCATTCTTCACTCATCGATTGAAGTTGATGATCAATATATATCGCGCGGGTTCGGGTGGGGAAAAGTTCAGACATCAGATACAGCAACAGCATGGAATCCATGCCGCCGCTGCACCCAATTAAGAATTGAGTTTGTTTAGAAAAATGCTGGGTTTGTGCTAAGACGCGATGCCTAAATTGCTGCTGCCAAACTTCATTAAACGTTGATAACGTGCATCGCATCGTTCTTGTGCATCCATCGGTTGCAATTCATTTAAGGCTTGTTTTAACACATCTTTCAAATCATGCATGACTTTTTCAGGTTGTAAGTGAGCACCCTCACCCTCATCCACCACATACTCAACAATACCTAAAGCTTTCAGCTTGTCGGCAGTTAATGCGAGCGCTTCACTGGCTTGTGCAGCTTTGTCTGCAGTTTTCCATAAAATCGAAGCACAACCCTCAGGTGAAATGACTGAGTAAATACTATGCGATAGCATAATCACACGGTCAGCGACACCAATACCAAGTGCCCCACCAGAACCACCTTCACCAAGTACAGTCGCAATTACAGGTACTTTTAAACTAGAAAGCTGCGCTAAACTTGTTGCAATCGCTTCTGCTTGACCACGCTCTTCGGCACCTACACCAGGATAAGCTCCCATGGTATCGACAAAAGTAAATACTGGAAGATTAAAACGTTCAGCCATATCAAGTAAACGCTGTGATTTACGATAACCTTCTGGATTACACATACCGAAGTTATGTTGTAATTTTTCACGCGTACTGCGACCACGATGTTGACCAACCACCATCACGGGCTGCCCATCGAAACGAGCTAAACCGCCAATCATAGCACCATCGTCACCATATAAACGGTCACCATGAAGAGCATCAAATTCAGTAAAGATTTCACTGACATAATCTAGAAATTGCGGACGTTCAGGATGTCGTGCAATTTGAACCGTAGCCCAAGACTTGGACTGAGTCGCTTTATTTTTCATAAGTCGTAGATAATCCCTAACAAGGATATATTGTTAATCAACAAAATTGTCTGACTGAATATTTAACTCAATGTCCCAATGTTTAAATTGCACTTGCTCATCATGCAAGTCTGCAACCAATAAAGGCCATTGTTTAGCATCACCAGAAACGCTGAGTTGCCATTGTTGATCATTTCCAACACTCAGTTCAATGGCAGGAAGCATCTGATCACTACGACTATGGTTCAGCAAAACAGCGAGACGAAGCAACAAGCAGAGATACAATAAATGACTACCACCAACTTTTAGAACGTCATTTTTTGCATCTGCACGTAACTTACGACGATGATGTGAAACTAAATGAGATAGATGATTTTGATCAATTTGTGAAAAACCGGGAATATCGGAGTGCTGTAATAAATATGCACCATGACGATGGTAGCCACCATGGCTAATTGCTAAACCGATTTCATGCAAATAAGCTGCACGACGCAGTAAGTCACTGTCTTCAGTCGTTAAATTTAAAGCATCCGCGACGCCATCAAATAACTGTTGTGCTGTATTTACGACACGTTCCGCTTGCTTTGGGTCTGCATTATAACGTCCCATTAAGGCTTGCACACTTCGGTCACGTATATCTTCATGTTTGAAGCGACCAAGTAAGTCATACATCACGCCTTCACGTAAAGCACCATCAGAATATGCCAATTTATCAAGCTCTAAAACTTCAAAAATGGCATATAAAATCGCAAGACCTGCTGGCAAAACTGCTCGTCGATCTTCACGTAGACCTTCAAAATCAATTTCAGAAATATGTTTAAATTTGAGCAAACGATCTTTTAACTTATATAAACCTTCACGAGTTAAATTTTCTTGTTCATCGCTCAAACCAAGATTTACAGTAATTTGACGACAAGCTTTGATTGTTCCACTTGAGCCAACAACAGTATCCCAACCTTCTGCTTTATAGGTATTTGCAATCGCAGAAAGTTCTTTACGCGCTGCGACAACAGCTTTATCAAAAGCCTTGCTTGAAATCTCACCATCAGCAAAATAAGCTTTACTGTAAGCGACACAACCCATTTGCAAAGATTCAGTGTGTAGCGGTTCAAACTCTTCGCCAATGATGAACTCTGTTGAACCACCACCAATATCAATCACTAAACGTCGACCACCATTGGCCATCGTGTGTGAAACGCCTAAATAAATCAGACGTGCTTCTTCACGTCCAGCAATAATCTCAATGGGTTTTGGTAAAATTTCAGCTGCTTTTTGAATAAATTCATGACCATTTTTTGCTTGTCTTAAAGCATTTGTCGCCACAATTCTTAGACGATTTGCTTGAACAGAGCTTAAACGACCTACAAAACGAGCCAAACACGCAAGTCCACGCTGTTGCGCAGCTTCAGTTAAATTTTTATTTTCATCTAGCCCAGCTGCTAATTGTACTTTTTCTGACATTGAAGCAACTTTTTTCACTTCACCGTGATCAACACGAGCAATCGCCAAGTGGAAACTATTCGACCCCATATCAATTGCAGCAAGTAACTCTTCATCAATCAGAAAATCAGACATTATTCATATAAACCTATGCTCAATTCACGCATTAGAGTAATTCACACGCCAATAATTTTAAAGTCATTTTAAGCAATAATAGGTGCGTATTTTCGCTTTTAAGCTATAAATGATTGTAGAAGCCGATAATCAACATCGTGAGCATCCATTAGACTTTTCATTTTGAAACTTGAATAATCACAACAAACCCTTACATTGAGTAAAGTAGCAATGTAATATTCATGCTGATGATGAACGAATTTGCACTTTATTTATTAAATTTGGAGTAACCTTATGTCTGCGACTATTGTTAATACAACTGATGAAAACTTCCAAGCAGATGTTTTAGATGCTGAAACTCCTGTACTTGTTGACTTCTGGGCTGGCTGGTGTGCACCATGTAAAGCCATTGCACCGGTGCTAGAAGACCTTTCAAATGAATATGCAGGGAAAGTCAAAATCGTTAAAGTTGACGTGACTGCATGTGAAGACACTGCTGTGAAGTACAACATTCGTAACATTCCAGCATTATTAATGTTTAAAAATGGCGAAGTTGTTGCGCAACAAGTCGGTGCAGCACCTCGTTCTAAACTTGCGGCATTTATTGATCAAAATATCTAATGAGATTTTGACCGTATAAGTAAGAGAAATACGTCTAAATTAAGCGACGTATTTCTCAGTAAAAATTGACAAATTTCTTAGTTTCGCTTATATTCTTGGATCAAGAAGCTTTGAATGGAATCTACTTCATCGCGTTTCTTACAAGACACAAACATAAGATCGCCGCTCGGCAATAATAATTGTTTTCACATTTCTCTCTGAAACAATGAACCAGACTACTGAATTGTGGTTGTGTAACTATACAATTACATCAGCATGTATGTATGCGGTCGATTTTTTTATTCTTTCCAAACACTCCTCCACTTATTCCATTCTGTCTGACCACTTATGAACTTAACTGAACTCAAGAAAAAACCCATTGGCGAACTCATTAAAATTGCGGAGTTTATGGGCCTTGAAGGCATGGCACGTAACCGTAAACAAGATATTATTTTTGCCATTTTAAAACGCCATGCCATGAATGGCGAAGAAATTTTTGGTGATGGTGTTCTCGAAATTCTTTCAGATGGTTTTGGCTTTTTACGCTCTGCTGCTGGTTCATATTTAGCAGGACCAGATGATATCTATGTCAGCCCATCACAAATCCGTCGTTTTAACTTACGTACGGGTGATACCATTACTGGTACTATTCGTCCACCAAAAGAAGGCGAACGTTACTTTGCATTACTCAAAGTTAATCAAATTAACTATGACACACCTGAGAACTCGCGTAATAAAATTTTATTCGAGAACTTAACGCCTCTCTTCCCAACAGAACAACTGATTATGGAATTGGGCAATGGTACAACTGAAGACCTCACTGCCCGTGTAGTTGATCTGGTGGCACCGATTGGTAAAGGTCAACGTTCTATTATTGTTGCACCGCCTAAAGCGGGTAAAACAATGCTATTACAAAACATTGCTCAATCCATTGTGCGTAATAATCCTGAAGTGTTCTTAATCGTACTTTTGATTGACGAACGTCCTGAAGAAGTTACAGAAATGGAACGTACTGTTCGCGGTGAAGTTGTGGCATCAACATTTGATGAAGCACCTGCTCGCCATGTTCAGGTTGCAGAAATGGTGATTGAGAAAGCAAAACGTTTAGTTGAGCATAAAAAAGACGTTGTGATTTTACTTGACTCAATTACTCGTCTTGCCCGCGCCTACAACACTGTGATTCCATCATCAGGTAAGGTATTAACCGGTGGTGTGGATGCTCATGCATTAGAACGCCCTAAACGTTTCTTCGGTGCTGCGCGTAACATCGAAGAAGGTGGTTCTCTAACCATCATTTCAACTGCTTTGATCGAAACAGGCAGTAAAATGGATGATGTAATTTACGAAGAATTTAAAGGTACAGGTAACCAAGAAATTACGCTGGATCGCCGTATCGCAGAGAAACGAGTATTCCCTGCAATGAATATCAAAAAATCTGGAACTCGTCGTGAAGAGCGCCTAATGAGCGAAGAAAATCTACGTAAAGTTTGGATTTTACGCAAATTGCTTCACCCTATGGATGAACTTGCTGCAATGGAATTCTTATTAGATCGTATGAAGGAAACCAAAACTAATGATGACTTCTTTGATCAAATGAAACGTAAAGCGGCTAACTAATCGCTATACTCCATTAAAAAACAGCCACCTTTTATGGTGGCTATTTTAATTCGGTTGACACCGTTACATATTATTTACACATTATTTAAAAACTCCACACAAAAATTAAGCTATTGTTTTTTATAAAAAATAACAAAACAAAACGTCTAAAACAATAAATATCCGATTTAAATTAAACTTTTCATAGTTATTTTCTATCAAAAATTAGCCAATTTTTGTCATTTTTTGTCGTTTTGTTGGACAAGGATGTAGTAATTCATGATTTGCTTTGATAGGATAGCAGCAGACCAGTTAGACTGCTCCCTGCGATGTTACCTAAAGCATTTAGGAATAATAAAAGCACATACAGACTAACTCAGGTTTTTTTTAATCTCACAATTTTATGAGAGTGATGCCATGTTATTCAAAAAATTCGCTGTTGCTGCTGCTATTGCTACTACTTTAGCTTTCGTTGGTTGCTCTAAGAAAGAAGAAGCTCCTGCTGCTGATGCTAACGCTGCTGCGTCTGAAGCTGTAGCTGCTGCTTCTGAAGCTACTACTGCTGCTGAAGCTGCTGCTTCTGACGTTGCTGCTGCTGCTTCTGACGTTGCTGCTGCTGCTTCTGACGTTGCTGCTTCTGAAGCTGCTCCAGCTTCTGCTGCTCAATAATCTAATATTTTTAGATTATCAAAAAGAGAACCATTATAGGTTCTCTTTTTTTACGCCTAGATTTTTAATCAAATAAAAATATCACTATAAAAAAGCAGATCAATCGATCTGCTCATTTCCAACGCGCTGTCTAAATTTTTGACCCGCTCTAAACGTAACCACTCGGCGGGCAGAAATCGGGATTTCTTCACCCGTTTTTGGATTGCGTCCTGGACGCTCACGTTTATCACGTAATTCAAAATTACCGAAACCAGAAAGTTTGACTTGTTCACCCGCAATTAATGCTTGGCTGATCTCATCAAAAAACAACTCAACCATCTGTTTTGCTTCACGGCGATTTAAGCTAGTAAGCTCACTTAAATGGTCCGCCATCTCTGCTTTTGTTAATGCTGTCATGAGGCCCTCAATGTCGCTTGGTAAGTGTCTTCCAACACTTGAATAATGTTATCCATACCAGATTTAATTTCAGCATCTTCAAGCGTACGTGCTGGATGTTGCCACAACACTGCAAAAGCTAAAGAGCGCTTGCCTTGTTCAACCCCTTGACCCGTATACACATCGAACAACCATGTTGAGTCGAGTAACTCACCACCAGTCTGCTCAATTAAGCGCTGAATATCTCTAACCTCAATATTATCAGAGATTAAAAGCGCAATATCACGTCTAACCGATGGAAAACGTGATAATTCTGTAAAATTAGATACATAAGATTGCAAAACAGCCTGCTGATCCAGTTCTGCCACCCATGTTGTGCCCAAATCGAGTTCATTTTCCAGTGACGGGTGTAAACGCCCCAAGTAACCAATCGACTGTCCATCCACCACAATTTCCGCAGATTGACCTGGATGCAGCCATGCACGCTCAGTACGAACAAATTCAGCCTTTACACGCCCCGCAGCCAGAATTTCTTCCACCTCACCCTTGAAATCAAAGAAATCCATTACCTGTGGTTTTGCATGCCAAGATTCTGGTACACGTGAACCAACCGCAATCAAGGCCAGAGTCGGAATCTGTTTCAGGTCATGAATACTTTGTGCATTTTGATAATCAAAACGTAAGCCCAGTTCGAAGAAACGGACACGCTGCTGCTGACGGTTTAAATTGTACTGGACACAAGGAATCAGGCTGGATAACAAAGTACTACGCATTGCAGCCAAGTCACTTGAAATTGGGTTGGCAAGCATTAATGGCTGTACGTTTGAATTCAATTGCTTCTCAAGTTTTGCATCGGCAAAGCTAAAACTAATCGCTTCTTGGTAACCCAAAGCTGCAATAGTTTGACGTAATTGGGCGATTTCAAAACGATCTTGATATTTCTCCAATGTCACATCAATTTTTGGCAAACTGATCTGAATATTGTCATAGCCGTGAATACGTGCAACTTCTTCAATCAAGTCTTGATAAATTGCCATATCATAGCGATGTGATGGTGGAACTACGCTCCACTCACCGTCAGCTTTGCTTTCAACCACACACCCCAACCGTGTTAACGCATCCGTAATAAAATCGCCAGCAACTTGATAACCCAACAACTGGTCTACTTGCGCTTGTTGTAATGTAATCGCTTCACGTTTCGGCAATAAAGCCTCTTGCTCAGCAACCGTAATTGGACCAAATTCTCCACCAGCAAAGGCTTGAATCAGCTCAGAAGCACGGTGCATAGCAATCATCGGCAATTCAAAGTCAACGCCACGTTCGTAGCGCTGTGATGAGTCAGTATGCAAACCGAAACGACGAGCACGCCCTGCAATAGCTAAAGGTGCAAAGAACGCACTTTCAAGGAAAATGTCTTGAGTCTCATCAGTTACCGATGAATCCAGCCCGCCCATAATGCCTGCAATTGCCAATACTTTCTGATCATCTGCAATAACCATGATGTCATCTTGCAGTTCAACTTCTTGATCATTGAGCAAAGTCAGTTTTTCTTGCAGCTGCGCTTGGCGCACTTGAATCGAACCTTCGATTTTTGCCAAATCAAAGGCATGCATCGGTTGACCAAGCTCGAGTAATACATAGTTAGTAATATCCACCAAAATACTATGCGTACGAATGCCTGAGCGTGCCAATGCCTGTTCCATCCATTCCGGTGTCGGCGCTTTGACATTGACATTTTTGATAATACGACCCAAATAACGTGGTGTACCTTCCGTGCTAATCGTTACTGCTTTCTCATCTGTGATTGTTGCAGGTACAGACTGGATCTCAGGCTCATTCATCTTTAACTGATTGATCACTGCGATTTCACGGGCAATCCCGCGGATACTAAAGCAGTCACCACGGTTTGGTGTGATACTGATATCAATGACATTGTCATCAAGCTTTAAATATTCACGAATATTCATCCCCACTGGTGCATCAGCAGGCAACTCTAACAAACCATCAATTTTGTCTTCTAAATCAATTTCAGAAGCACCACAGAGCATACCTTGTGATTCAACACCACGGAGCTTGCCTTTTTTAATTTTGAAATCACCTGGCAATACTGCACCGATCATTGCAACAGGAGCTTTCATGCCCACACGAACATTTGGCGCACCACAGACAATCTGTAAGGCTTCACCTGATCCAATATTCACTGTTGTGACACGTAAACGATCCGCATCTGGATGTTGTTCAACCGTAAGGACTTCACCAACAACCACACCAGTAAACGGTTTTGCAACAGGTGCTAACTCATCAACTTCTAAACCCAACATGGTCAATTGATCAGACAATGTATCGCTATCAATTGCTGGATTTACCCAGCTGCGTAACCAATTTTCACTAATTTTCATTTGTATAAACCTTCTTTAATCCTGAAAAACTGTTTAGGCAAATTGGCGTAAGAAACGCACGTCATTTTGGTAGAACATACGCAAATCATTGATGCCATAGCGCAACATCGCAAAACGTTCTACTCCTAGACCAAAGGCAAAGCCTTTGTATTTATCAGGATCAATTCCTGCGGCACGCAATACATTTGGATGTACCATGCCACAGCCTAAAACTTCTAACCAACGACCACGTTCATCCATAATATCCACTTCTGCACTTGGCTCTGTAAATGGAAAGTAAGATGGACGGAAACGTACTTTTAAATCTTTTTCAAAGAACTCATTGAGTAGGTTAATCAATAAACCTTTTAACTCAGCAAAGCTGGTATTTTCAGCAACGTACAAACCTTCGATCTGATGGAACATTGGCGAATGGGTTTGATCTGAGTCACAACGATAAACACGGCCAGGACACACGATACGAATTGGCGGCTGACTGGTTTCCATGGTTCGAATTTGCACGCCCGAAGTATGGGTACGAAGCAAATGGGTTGCATCAAAGTAGAAAGTGTCATGCATCGCACGGGCTGGGTGATGTCCCGGAATATTTAAGGCTTCAAAGTTGTGATAATCATCTTCAACTTCTGGACCATGTGCTACTTGGAAACCTGCTTTAGTAAAGAATTGGCAAATACGCTCTTGTACTTGAGTAACAGGATGAATACTTCCCATGCGCTGACCGCGGCCCGGTAAAGTAATATCAATGGTTTCACTTGCTAATTTTTTTGCAAGTTCAGCTTGTTGTAATATCTGTTGACGCTCAGTCAAAGCCGTATTGATTGCTTCACGCACAGCGTGAATCGCAGCACCTTGTACTTTTCGCTCTTCAGGATCCATTTTTCCAAGTGCTTTCGACTGCTCTGCGAGCTGGCTTTTCTTCCCTGTAAATTGCACACGAACTTGATCGAGTGCAGCAAGGTCTTGAGCCGCTGCAATGGCAGCAAGCGCTTCAGTGGTCAGGGCTTCCAGTGACATAGTAACTCTCAAAGCAACAAAATATAGAAATATAATAAAACGCTATAGTTTATCAGCTTTTTACCAGTTTGATGAAAATAAACAGCGGTTTAAATAGCGTACTTTTGAAAATATAGATGCAAAAATATAACAACAAGATACCTAAGCAGATCAACTAAAATTTCTGAAAAATTACTCAACAATTGAATAAAATGTATAAGATACCGATATCGTCAATGAGAAAGAATAACGATGGCGCTTGATCAAATCTGGAAACAACAGCTTACACTAGTGACTTATGGCAATGAATATTTAGAAGGAAATCTCAATTTTAGCCGTTGGGTTGAACATCCGATTTTCAATCAAAATCGACTGATTTTTAGAGACTTACTCTCTCAACACCTGTTGGCACAACATTTCCAGATTTGGCTTGAAGGCTTAAAAAAACAAGGTGTTAAAAAACTCAGCCTACATTTATCTAGCGTACTGAATGATGAGCAAAATCCAAATGCTAACGTAGAGCTGCTTCCCTTTGCGCATTTTATTGTGAGCCATCAAGGCAATAAAAAAACCGCATGGATCTGTGGCCATGAACTGGCTGAATGGGATAACAGTGATCAAGCCTTTGATGCGCCGGCATCTCAACAAACAATACTCCGCCAAGAAGTATTTTGGCGTTATGAGTTGAATGATAAATTCGCTAAAAAAATTGATGCTGACTTACAGAAGGTAAATTGGAATCAGGTTGCCATTGTCTTGGAGAAAGAACTGTTCGATAGTAAATATGCTGAACATTTTCCAGAGCCAGAACAACAAGATTTGCCTTTTTATGGTTATGAAGCTGATCTTACACATCTTTCTAGCAAACAATTAGCATTGATTCCAACAGATTATCCAGCGGATTGTGCACATCGATTATTACATCGCACACAAGCATTAACTGATTATTTAGAACAACAAAGAAAGCATCCTTATACGACTACAGGTGAGTTATTTAGCCCTGAAGAACAGATCAATCTCCGTAATTTTTCACAAAAAACGGATGACTTATTTGCCAAGCTGATTGTAAAAACCGCAAATCACTACCAAACGGCTCAACTTACGGCAGAAGAACCTGAAATCATTGACCGAACCATGGAAATTCCACATCAGATTGATAAGTCCCACCATCATAAAGTAGGTGCGTCTGGCGTGATTAAATTGATTATATTAACCGTGATTATTTGTCTGGTTGCTTACTATTTTGGGCTTTAAAATGAACAATTTAACTTTTGACAAATCCCTAAGGAAATTTACATGAAAAATACTCTATGGATTATTTCAATTATAGCTATATCCATTTCGTCTACATATGGAATGGGAAAATGGACATTAGAAAACAGAGTTGATAATTTGTTTTTAGGTTATTGATCAATAAAAAAGACCGCTAAAAAGCGGCCTTCTTTGAATCTCTAAGCTTATGCAGCTAATGCGCCTTTAGCTTTTTCAGCTAAAGCAGCAAATGCAACTGCATCATGCATAGCGATATCAGCTAATACGCGACGGTCGATGATCACTTGAGCTTTTTTCAAGCCATCGATCATACGGCTGTAAGACAAACCGTTAAGACGAGCACCAGCATTGATACGCGCAATCCATAAAGCACGGAATTGACGTTTCTTTTGACGGCGGTCACGGTAAGCATATTGACCAGCTTTGATTACCGCTTGGAACGCTACGCGGTAAACGCGTGAACGAGCACCATAGTAACCTTTAGCGCGAGCAAGAATTTTTTTGTGACGGCGATGAGCCTGTACACCACGTTTTACACGAGCCATTTATAATCTCCTTAGATGTATGGGCACATAGCACGAACTGATGCAACGTCACTTACGTGAACCATTACACAACCGCGCAATTGACGGATACGCTTAGCAGATTTTTTGGTCAAAATGTGGCGCTTGAATGCTTGTTTGCGCTTGAAACCGTTTGCAGTCGCTTTAAAGCGTTTAGCTGCACCACGGCGAGTTTTTAACTTAGCCATAGTAACCTCTTTTGGGCACCTGTTCGGCTCGTTTGCACTATTGCAAATCGACCTGCAGGTAAGGAAGGCAGTATCATATAGCATCTGCCTTTAAAACAAAAGTAAAATGCTCATTTTTTAATAGCAACTACTTTATTTTTCTCAAACGTTATTTTCCATAATTAATTCTCAAATTATGAGAAAAATCCACAAAATCAGCGCCTATAATAGAATAAAATTATTAAATCTTTATTCTTATGAATATTCAGAATGATGCATTCGCCACGTTACGGTATCGAGATTTCTCTATTGTGACCTTGAATCAACTTTGCTTAACACTGGCAATTTTAATTCAGGAAATTATCGTTGCTTATTCACTCTATCAAATCACTCGTGATCCCCTAACCTTGGGTTTTATTGGTTTGGCTGAAGCAATCCCATTTATCACGCTTTCTTTATGGGGTGGTTATTTTGCAGATAAACTGAATAAACAAAGCATTATGAAGGTCTGTTTATTCTTTTCCATTCCTTTACCTTTGGTTCTTTGGGGCTTATTCCATTTCCATGGCTTAGAAAAAATTGGTATTAGCACACTTTCTTGGGGCATTTATGCTGTCATATTTGCCTTAGGTACTATTCGGGGTTTTTACAATCCATCAGCAACCTCACTCAAACCCTTTTTAATTCCACGCGAGCTATATGCAAATGGTGCCACTTGGACCACGATCGGCTGGCAAAGTGGTGTTATTATTGGGCCAATGTTGAGTGGTTTTATGTTGGCATTTCTGGGACGTGAAACGAGCCTTTTTGCAGTATCAACATTATTGGCAATCTGCTTTATTTTGATTAATTGCTTACAGAAACGAACATTCCCCAAAATGGAAACTGAGAATGTCTTACAAAGCCTGACTGATGGTTTCCGCTTTATTTGGAAAACCAAAATTGTTTTATGGGCAATCTCACTAGACTTGGTATCGGTACTCTTTGGTGGTGTGATTGCTCTGTTGCCCATTTTTGCCGAAGAAATCTTAAAGGTCGGCCCTGAAGGTTTAGGTTATCTACGCGCCGGCCCTTCGATCGGCGCACTGATTACTATGATTGTCCTGACCAAATTCCCACCAATGCACCACGCTTGGCGGAATATGTTATTGGCTGTCGCTGGCTTTGGTATTTTTACCATTCTGTTTGCCTTTTCAAACAATATATGGCTATCACTATTTGCCTTAGCCATGACTGGTGCTTGTGACAGTGTTTCTGTCGTAGTTCGTCAAACTGTGCTACAAATTTTCCCACCTGAAAATATGCGAGGTCGAGTGGCTGCGGTAAATGGAATGTTCGTTTCATCGAGTAATGAACTCGGGGCTTTTGAATCAGGTCTGGCAGCCAAGTATCTCGGAACAATCACCGCGACCATATTTGGTGGTTGTATGACGCTTGCAGTTGTAATTTACTGTTGGTTGAAAACCAGCGATTTATTTAAAGTCGATATTACTAAAGGTACTGATCATTAAAAGTTTTGGGAAAGTCAAACTTTCCCTTTTTTCAAAAGACTCCAACATATAACACATACATTGTTAAATAACGCCCACCTTTGGCGATGGTGACAATCAATAAAAATCGCCAAAAATTTTCTTTCATCAATCCTGCAATCAAGGTGATCGGATCACCAATCACAGGTGTCCAACTCAGTAGCAGCGAATAAAAACCATATTTATGATAAATCTGTTGAGCCTGCTCTAAACGCCGTCCAGAAACAGGAAACCATTTTTTATCTTTAAAATGTTCAATTTTCAGTCCTAACCACCAGTTCACACATGAACCCAAGACATTTCCAATGGTTGCAACCAAGATCAGATAAAGAGGATTGGAAAGCCCTTGTATCATTAAGGTTATTAATACTACTTCCGACTGTAAAGGTAATAATGTCGCAGCCCCAAAAGCAGATATAAACAACAACCAATAACTCATGAGGCAAACTTAAACATGGTAAAATATTAGACTTGGATCGATAAAGCTTTTTGTATCGCAGAACGCGCCGTTAAGCGTTCAATATAGTCTTGCACATATGGATAATCTTCAAGCTGAATGCCTTGCCATTCATAACGCAATGCCCAAGGCAAGATTGCCATATCGGCAATTGAATACTCACCCGCCACGAACTTCTGACCAATCAATTGCTTATTTAAAACAGTGTAAAGGCGCTTAGTCTCATTGATATAACGATCAATTGCATAAGGAATACGTTCAGGTGCAAATTTATTAAAATGATGATTTTGCCCTAGCATTGGACCAAACCCACCCATTTGCCACATTAACCATTGTTCCACCTCAACCCGTTCTTGCTCATCAGTCGGATAAAATAGACCTGTTTTTCGACCTAAATATTGCAAAATCGCACCTGATTCAAATACAGAAATCGGTTCACCTCGCGGTCCATTTTGATCAACAATCGCTGGAATTTTATTATTTGGCGAAATACGTAAAAAATCAGGTTGAAATTGATCATTTTCCAAAATATTAATTGGAAAAATTTGATAATCCAAGCCCATTTCCTCAAGTGCAATGGTTATTTTATGTCCATTGGGTGTTCCCCAATAATAAAGATCAATCATTTTAAAATTATTCTCCATACACCGTAGATGGTGGCTCTTTACACACCTTAATAGATTTAAAAAGAAACAACAAGTTCTGCGAATTAAAAATAATTTTTTATAATTATCAATTATATATAAAATTTATTTAAAAAAATAGATCTTTAACTTGAATTTTTTAAACCCAAACATATATTAATTATTGTGTTAGAAATGACGATTTTTAACATTCTGTCGATGTTTATACATGGCAGGTTTAAGTTTTATCTTCTTATTTTTAAAACTTTGCTGACCTCAGGAGGTTCTAATCATGAGTAATCTAAATCTTCATCCTTTATTTCGTCGTAGCATTGGATTTGACCGTTTAAATGATTTTATTGACTACGCCATGCAAAGTGATACACCCAATTACCCTCCATATAACATAGAGAAATCTGGTGAAAACCGTTATCGCATTGTGGTGGCTACCGCAGGTTTTAGCCTAGAGGAATTAGGACTGAGTCTAGAAAATCAGCTTCTTACCATTTCAGGTAAACCTGAGGTTGTTCAGACAGAAACAACTGAATATCTGCATAAAGGAATCGCGCGTCGTGCCTTTAAATTGTCTTTACGCTTAGATGAACATATTGAAGTTCAACAAGCTGATTATGAGAATGGTTTATTGGTCATTGAGTTGGAACGAATCATACCAGAAGAGAAACTTCCATGCGAAATCCCAATTGGTAAGAAAAAACTTTTACTTGATCAGCCTGATTCTACAGAAAAAACTGTAAGTACTCAGTAATTATGCTTTAAATCAAAAAAGCCCTGCTATTCGAGCAGGGCTTTTTTGATGATTGGATGATTACTTTTTCTTTTTAGGACCAAGTAACATGCCCATCTGACGACCTTCCATCTTCGGCGCTTGTTCGACTACGCCAAACTCAGCAACGTCAGCTTCAATTTTTTGCAATTGAGCCAAACCAAGCTGTTGATGTGCCATCTCACGACCACGGAAACGCAAAGTAATTTTCACCTTATTTCCTTCTTCAAGGAAACGTAAAATTGCACGCAATTTTACTTGGTAATCACCTACGTCCGTTGCAGGACGTAACTTGATTTCTTTCACTTGCACTTGATGCTGTTTTTTCTTCGCATCTTTTTGCTTTTGCTTTAAGTCAAATAAGTGCTTGTTGTAGTCCATGATTTTACAAACAGGCGGTTCTGCATTAGCAACAATCTCAACAAGGTCAAGATTAGCTTCTTCAGCAGCACGTAATGCTTCAGTTAATGAAACAACACCTTTTTGTTCTCCATCTGCAGCGACGAGACGTACTTCTTTCGCACGGATCTCTTCGTTAATTGCAGGACGGTTACTTTTAGCACCTTGTTGCTGGTTACGGTCAGGCTGTTTAATCTTTATTACTCCACAATGTACCGGCCGCGTTCGGCAACGGCAGATTTCACTAGGTCAATAAATGCATCTACTGACATAGTACCTAAATTTTTTCCTGAGCGAGTACGCACATTAACAGTACCTTCTTCAACTTCTCGATCACCAAGAACCAGAAGGTAAGGAATACGCTCTAGGGTACGCTCACGAATCTTAAATCCGATTTTTTCATTTCTCAAGTCAGAAATAGCACGAAGACCATTTTCTTTGAGTTTTGCAACCACTTGTTCACATGCTTGTGCTTGTGAATCAGTAATATTCATAACACACGCTTGAATTGGTGTTAACCAAGGTGGCATAAAGCCCGCATAGTGCTCAATTAGTATACCAATAAAACGCTCAAAACTTCCAAGAATTGCACGATGAAGCATGACTGGTTGATCACGATCGTTGTCTTCAGTGACATAAGACGCATCTAAGCGAATTGGTAAGTTGAAGTCACATTGGATTGTACCGCACTGCCATACACGACCTAAGCAATCTTTCAATGAAAATTCAATTTTCGGACCATAGAATGCACCTTCACCAGGTTGCAAGTCCCAAGCCAAGCCTGCGTTATCTAAAGCATCAGCAAGAGATTTTTCTGCTAAATCCCAAAGTGCATCATCACCGACACGCTTTTCAGGACGTGTAGACAATTTCATTTGCACTTCTTCAAAGCCGAAGTCTTTATAAACATCTAAAGTCAGTTTAATAAAGTCTGCAACCTCTTTACCAATTTGTTCTTTGGTACAGAAAATATGTGCATCATCTTGGGTAAATCCACGAACACGCATAATCCCGTGTAAAGAACCTGATGGCTCATTACGATGACAAGAACCAAACTCAGCCAAACGAATTGGTAAATCACGGTAAGATTTCAAGCCCTGGTTAAACACTTGTACGTGACAAGGACAGTTCATTGGCTTAACAGCATAGTTACGACTCTCTGAATGAGTTGTAAACATGTTGTCTGCGTAGTTGGCTGCATGACCAGATTTTTCCCAAAGCGTAAAATCGACGATTTGCGGCGTTTTAATCTCTAGGTAGCCATTGTCTTGCTGAACTTTACGCATGTATTGCTCAAGCACTTGGTAGATTGTCCAACCATTTGGATGCCAGAACACCATTCCTGGTGCTTCTTCTTGCATATGGAATAAATCTAAAGCTTTACCAATTTTACGATGGTCACGCTTTTCTGCTTCTTCAATACGTTTGATATATGCAGCTAACTGTTTTTTATCAGCCCAAGCTGTACCATAAATACGTTGAAGCTGTTCATTCTTCGCATCACCACGCCAGTAAGCACCAGAGATTTTTGTGAGCTTGAATGATTTTAAGAATTTAGTGTTTGGTACGTGCGGACCACGGCACATATCCAAATAATCTTGATGGTAGTACAAGCCCATTTGTGTTTCATTCGGCATGTCTGCGATCAAGCGCAATTTGTATTCTTCGCCACGTGCTGTGAATTCTGCAATCACCTCATCACGTGGTGTCATTTTTTTAATGACATCATAATCTTGATCGATGAGCTTTTTCATACGCTCTTCAATCGCTGCCATATCATCTAAAGTAAAAGGACGTGGCATCCAGATGTCATAGTAGAAACCTTCTTCAATGACTGGACCAATTACCATTTTTGCTTCTGGAAACAGCTGCTTAACAGCGTGACCAACGAGATGTGCGCAAGAGTGACGAATAATTTCGACGCCTTCTTCATCTTTAGGCGTGATAATTTGCACAGTTGCATCTTCGGTAATCAAGTCTGAAGCATCGACTAAACGATCATTAACACGACCTGCTACGGTATTTTTCGCAAGACCCGGACCAATGCTTAATGCAACGTCCATCACAGATACGGCTTGATCAAACTGTTTTTGATCGCCATTTGGCAAAGTGATAATTGGCATAATAAAATCCTTAAGGAGTGATGCCCTATACGAAGGAGCATATCACCGCGAGATTATGTATTGAGGCGAACCTCAAAAGATAAAAAACGGCGGATAAAAAAGTATTCAAGATTTTACACAGGTTTAGTTGAGGATGAAACCTTTGAATCATAAAAACCTAGATTGATTAGGCTTCATCTCCGACTAAAGCCTTAATGATTTAGACTGAATGACACACTATGTTGATATAGATATACATGAAAAAAACACAAATGGAGCAAACACATGGTGAGTGCATATGATGAATTACCGAGAACCCCTGCAAATTTCGTTGCTTTATCACCTTTACGTTATTTAGAACGTGCTGCTTATATTTATCCACACCAAGCCGCCATTATTCATGGGGAACGTCAAATCACATGGCAACAAAGCTATCAACGTTGCCGCCAGTTTGCACATCAGCTCACTCAGTTAGGAATTCAAAAGAATGATACCGTTTCGGTACTGTTGCCGAATGTACCTGCAATGATTGAAGCACATTTTGCTGTACCAATGGCGGGTGCAGTACTCAATACGCTGAATACTCGTCTCGATGCCAAAACCATTGCTTTTATGCTGGCTCATGCCGAGTCCAAAGTTCTTTTGGTCGATCCAGAATTCAGATCACTTGCTGAAGAAGCGTTAAAGCTGATCACTCAAGATATTATTGTGATTGATGTATTTGATCAGGAATACGAAGGTGAGCAAATTGCACTTGGGCAATATGAATATGAATCGTGGTTAGCTAAAGGCAATCCTGAATTTGAATGGCTACTTCCACAAGATGAATGGGATGCGATTAGTCTGAATTATACTTCAGGCACCACAGGCAATCCAAAAGGTGTGGTTTATCACCATCGTGGTGCTTATCTCAATGCGGCCAGTAATATTTTGGCATGCGGTATGAAACCTCGTGCGGTTTATCTATGGACACTACCACTATTTCACTGTAATGGCTGGTGTTTTGCCTGGTCAATTGCCGCCAGTGGTGGCACTAATATCTGTTTACGCAGGGTTGATCCAGTTTTAATTTTTAAATATATCGCTGAACACAAAGTCGATTATTTCTGCGGTGCGCCAATTGTCTTATCCATGCTTATCAATACTCCAGCAGAACAAAAAACAGCTTTCAACCACCATGTTGAAGTCATGGTTGCTGGAGCTGCCCCGCCCGTTGCGATTATTGAAGGTATGCGCCATATTGGAATTAATGTTAATCATGTCTATGGTTTGACAGAAACCTATGGCCCATCGGCATTATGTGCTTCGCAAGCAGGATGGAGTGACTTATCTATTCAAGAACAGGCTCAACTTCATTCTCGTCAAGGTGTTCCTTATCCTTTACAGGACAGTATGCGAGTACTTGATCCTGAAACGATGCAACCCGTACCGAATGATGGACAAACCATGGGCGAAATTATGTTCCGTGGTAATATCGTGATGAAAGGTTATCTCAAAAATCCACAAGCGACTGAAGAAGCTTTTAAAGGTGGTTGGTTTCATACAGGAGATCTAGCCGTTTGCCATCCTGATGGTTATGCCAAAATTACTGATCGCTCTAAAGATATTATCATTTCAGGTGGCGAAAATATTTCATCGCTCGAAGTCGAAGATGTACTTTACCGCCACCCTGCTGTACTCACCGCCGCAGTGGTCGCAAAACCTGATGAACGTTGGCAAGAAGTGCCTTGTGCATTTATTGAGTTGAAGCAAGGTGCATCTGCTTCCGCAGAAGAAATTATTGCACATTGCCAAAAAGAACTGGCTCGCTTTAAAGTTCCTAAAGATGTGGTGATTACTGAGATTCCGAAAACATCGACAGGCAAATTACAAAAATTTATTTTAAGAGAGTGGGCAAAAGAACGAGCTAGCGTTTCGTTTGAGAATTAATGCCTAAAAATAAAAAGAAGTTTCAACTGAAACTTCTTTTTGGCTTTAACCTTGATCAGATAACAAGGCGACTTGCTGTACATAGTTCACAAATTTGAGCTTGGATGCGGCAAGTTCTTCTTCACTCACCTGCTGTTTGATATCTCGATGAATGCGTAAAACATGCTGACGCAAAGTATGGCGTTCAGAAGCATTAAACACTTTACTAAACTCATTAATGATTGGATCACCTTGATCAATCATTCGATCGACCCAACGCATCAATTGCATTTGTTTTTTAGCACCTTGTTGCGGTGTCAAATAAGATAAAATCGTGGTTTCATTTTCATTACGCAATAACTTACCAACACGTTGAAACTGACGACGGCGTGCTTCAAATGAACTGATCTTCTGCACTTCAAGTAATGCATCAATCAAACGCTCATCGACAGGAAGCTTTTGAATTTGTTTTGGATTGAGTTGAGCCAATTGCTCACCTAAAGCAGCCATACGTTGCACAGCTTTTTTTTGCTCGGTTCTACTCGCACGTCCTTCTAATGACTCAAAATCTTCATCTGTATAACGTTGTTGGGTACCACGTGCCACGATTACTCTGCCTCATAAAATTTTGCTGCGAACAGCGTTTGAATTTCTTCCAGTGCTTTTTCTTCATCAGCACCATCAATCACCAATCTTAATGTTGTGCCTTTACCAGCACCCAACATCAACAATGACATAATATTTTTTGCATCAACCAATTTATCACCCTTGCCGATTTGTATCGAAGAGCTAAATTTGGTTGTGACTTCAATCAGTTTACCAGATGCACGCGCATGTAAGCCGAGTTTATTAATTACATCAATTGTTGTGTCTATCATGACCAGTGCTTCATTTCTCTATGTAAGATTTGGACAGTCCATTTTGCCTTAAGAGCCTGTTTGAGTCTATCCACGATATAAACTGAACGATGTTGCCCACCTGTACATCCCACTGAAATGGTCATGTAATGTCGATGCCCTTCCGCAAAAGCTGGCAACCATTTTTCCAAGAAGTTATAAATATCGGTAAACATTTCATTGGTTTGTTGATTGCTTTCTAAAAAACGACAGACAGGATCATCCAACCCAGAAAGACGACGCAACTCTAAATCCCAATGCGGATTAGGTAAATGACGCACATCAAATACATAATCGGCATCAAGCGGAATGCCATGTTTATAGCCAAACGATTGTAAAATCACGATTAATTTATCAGACTGCCCCAATCGAGACAGCAAGATATGTTTGAGATCGTGGACACTTTTACCTGTGGTATCAATATGCACTGTAGAGCGGAATTGTATCGGGATGAGCAATTGTTTTTCTTCCTGTATACATTGCAACAGGCTATTAAAACGATTTGCTAAGGGATGCGGTCTACGCGAAGAGCTAAACCGTGCAACTAAGTCCTGATCTTGCGTGGTTAAATAAATGATATCCACGGTACCATGTTTTTTTAATTGTTCAAAAACATGATCGAACTCTTGCATATCCGCACGAGTACTCCGAATATCCACACCTAAAGCTAACTGCTCTAAATTATTTTCATGATCCAGTTTAGCTACAATTTCAGGCAATAATGCCAAAGGTAAATTATCTATACAATAATAGCCCAAATCTTCAAGCACCTGTAATGCAGATGATTTTCCTGAACCTGACTGTCCTGTCACGATAAGAATACGCTTCATCGCATATCGCCCTTTAATTTATTTTATGTTTTGAAATTAATGTGTAAATTATCAATCAAACGTGTTGAACCTAATTTAGCCGCAATAAATAAAACTAAATCACGATCAAACTCTTCAATTGGTTGCAAATTAGGTTGACGAGCCTCTACATAATCCACAACAAATCCAGCTTGTGTCAATTCCGTTGAGATATTTGCTAACACTTGCGAAAGTGATTGCCCCTCTCCCAATCCAACCTCAGCTTGTTTTAACAACTGATAAATTTTTGGCGCAATACTTCTTTGCTCTTCAGACAAATAACCATTGCGTGAACTTAAAGCTAAACCATCTGCTGCTCGTACAATTGGTACACCGATGACTTCTAATGGAATATTTAAATCCTGTACCAACTGACGAATTACAGCCAATTGTTGATAATCTTTTTGCCCAAAAAAAGCATAATCAGGTTGTACAATATTGAATAGTTTAGTGACAACAACCGCCACGCCATCAAAATGACCTGGACGCGATTGACCACATAAATCATTGGTAATTTGACTAACACTGATATTGGTTAAACGAGGCTGCTTGCCATACATTTGATCGACAGAAGGAGCAAAAATAATGTCACACCCTACATCTGCCAACAAACGACTATCTTGTTCCAAGGTACGTGGATAACTATCAAAATCTTCACCCGCACCAAACTGGATTGGGTTAACAAAAATACTCACCACCACGACATCACAGATTTTTTTTGCAGCGCGCACCAAAGTCAAATGACCTTCATGCAAATTCCCCATAGTTGGCACAAAACCAATAAGTTTTTTTGCTGTTCTTGCCGGTGCTAATGATGCGGTTAAGCCTTGTATTGTTGTTTCTGTTTTCATGAGTTAGAGCTCAACTTGAAAAGTGTGTTCTTTCGCTGGAAATGATTGATTTTGAACAGCAGCATGATACGATTTAAACGCATCTATAATTGCTGTTTCCCCCGCTTGTTCTTTCATAAAATTACGCACAAAACGCGCAACGCGACCAAAAGTTAAACCAAGCATGTCTTGTACCACCAAGACTTGTCCATCAGTTTCATTGCCTGCACCAATACCAATCACTGGCGTATTAGGAAATAGTTCAGCAATTTCCTTGCCTAACTGAGCTGGAACACACTCTAATAATAATACCGCAGCACCTGCATCAACCACCGCTTGGCAATCCGCAATTAATTGATCAGCTGCTTCACGCGTTCGTGCTTGCAGTTTATAGCCACCGAATACGTGTACTGATTGTGGCGTTAAACCCAAATGCACACAGACAGGAATACCATTACGTGTCAAAACTTGGACTAATTCACTTAACCAAGCACCACCTTCAATCTTGACCATCTGCGCGCCTACTTGCATCACGGCTTTGGCATTTTTTAGACCATCTTCAAGCGTTGCATAACTCATGAATGGTAGATCAGTCATAATTAAAGCATGCGAATTACCACGACGTACAGCTGCTGTATGATAAGCCATATCTTCAACTGTCACAGGAAGTGTGGAATCTCTTCCTTGAATCGCCATTCCTAGAGAATCACCAATTAAAATTGTATCAATTTCAGCCAATTCCATCGCTTTAGCCATACTTGCATCGTAACAAGTAAGACATGAGAACTTACGTCCATCAGCTTTAAATTTTCTTAAGTCACTTAGACTAATCATGATGATATCCTCTGCAGGCATTTCCAGAACGAAACAATCTTACGCAGTTGCCCAAGATTGATCGGCGATTACAGTTAAGTTTGCTTGCTGCACTAGTTCTAAATCTTTTAATGAGTGCCCATTTAAGTGTAAATGAGCATCTAAATCTAATAAGGGAAGGATCACAAAATCACGTTCTAAAATACCAATATGTGGTACGATCAAACGTTCATTTTGAATCTGCTCTTGACCATAAATCAATAGATCCAAATCAAGCGTGCGCTCTCCCCATCGCCTTAAACGAATACGACCTGCTTCTTGCTCAAATTGTTGTAATTGGTCTAATAAGGCAAGTGCTTCAAGTGTCGTGTCCAATTGAACAACGGCATTTAGATAATTTGGCTGGTCCTGAGGACCCATCGGCGGACTTTGATAAAGCCTTGAAACTTTTACCGAACCTAAACTAGCCAACTTCACAACAGCTTCGCTAAGAATCTGTTGTGAATCGCCTAAGTTACTGCCTAAACCGATATAGGTACGAATAGTCATTGCGTCGGTCCAAAAACCACTTGGCTGAGATCACGTTGTACACGCTTACGCTTAAGGATCGGATGATCTGCATTGATTTGTCCTGAAACGGCAGTCGCTTTTTCAATAAAACGGCTAGTTGATTCATTTGCTCTAACACGTTCTTTCTTGGCACGGCGGCTTCTAGGCTCAGGGACATTGACCAAAGGCTCAATCTCAGTGGTCTTTGGCTCATCAACTTCAACTGTCTTACGGCGTGTTTTACTACGTTGACGGTTGTATTGACGAATTGCGACTTCTTTCTGATCGATTGACATTTCTTGGTAAGCTTCCCACCAAATACCCATGCCTTCGGTGCTGCTATCACCTGATTTCTCACGTAACAACAAGAAGTCAAAGCCTGCACGAAAACGTGCATGTCCAGCTAAAGCTTCAATTTGCTGTGGTTTTGGATTGAGCAAACGGGTTTGCATTTCCCATACTTCACGAATAAAAGTTTCAGCAAAACGAGGAATAATGGTACGTGTGGCTTGACGTTTCAATACATCCAAACCAGCTTGGGCACGTGCTTCAGCAGGAACAACACCTTTATTTAAATAAAAATCACAACGCTCTAAGAAAGGCTTCCATAACAATACTGCATAAAAAAATGCGGGATTAATGGTCTTACCAATTTGAATTCGTTGATCAGTATTTTTAGCTGCACGTTCGATGAAAGCTGTTAGATTTGGAGGAATTTCAGCAAATAATTGCTTCCAAACACCAAACTCAATCAGCATCGGCAAAACGCGTGCAAGATGTCCCATCGTAAATAATTTTTGAGACTCATCGTATAATCGATGAGGTGAAACGTCACGCAACAGTTGCGTCATTTCAACATCAAAAACATCAATAATCGATTGATCAATTTGGAAGTTAAGTTTCGCAGCAAAACGTAAAGCACGTAACATCCGAACGGGATCTTCTTCAAATCGCTGGGCAGGCTCACCTAGAAAACGCAAAGTACGCGTTTTAATATCATCAACTGCATGACAAAAATCTAGCACGATCGCTTGGCGCGGTTGATAATACAAAGTATTAATTGAGAAATCTCGACGCGCAAAATCCTGCTCAATTGTTCCCCAATTATTATCTCGCAAGATCATACCAGAAGCACTGGTGACTGCTTTTTTGGGAGGAGCGCGGAAAGTTGCGACTTCAATCAGTTCGCGACCAGAATAAACATGTGCTAATTCGAAACGTCGACCAATAATTCGGCAACGTCGACCAAAAACTTCTTTCACTTGTGCTGGTGTTGCATTGGTGACAGCATCAAAATCCTTAGGATTAAGACCTAACATCATATCGCGAACACCGCCGCCCACAATATATGCCTCATAGCCCGCTTTCGTTAGGCTATCGATTACATCTAATATTGAAGAAGGGAGTTGGGCTGTGGACAAACCACATTTTGACGCACGCAAAGTTTGCAAAAGACACTGTCTCCTACGTCAGGACGTAAATAACAATTTGTCGCTAATCATAGCTCTAACACACTCAAAGGGCAATTTATTCTGTTGAAGTTTCAACAGATCAGTATGTTTTAATTGCAATATCATCTTTATTTTTATCCTATAATGCTAAACGTGCTTTATTTTTTTCAAGCAATTTTGGACCAATTCCTTTGACATTGACCAACTCATCTACCGTTTTAAAACCACCATTCTTTTGGCGATATTCCACAATAGCCTGTGCCTTTTTCTCACCAACGCCATTTAAAGTCTGTAACTGCTGTAAATTTGCTTGGTTCAAACTAATCTTATCGCCCTGAATATTGGTAGAGGATGAAACTTGCTGGTAGCTTTTCTGTTGCGTAGGTCTTGATAAATAATAATTATTGTTAGGCTGCTTCGCTAATTGCTGATCACGTGCTTGTTGTTGAGCTTTCCATTTTTCATAGGATTGATCAAATGGCTGCGCACTCACATAAACAAAGCAGCTTAAAAATATAAAAATAAATAGAACAAAGTTATGTTTGCTGCGTGGTTGCGGCAAATTCATTGGATTTCCCCTGAAGTTTTAAGTGTCGTTTTGCTTGCTCCCAGAGTTCATCCATTTCTGCCAAACTCATTTCTTGCAAGTCTTTATTTTGTCTTTGTGCTTGTTGTTCAATATATGCAAATCGGCTTCTAAATTTATGAATCGTTGCCAATAATGCAGTCTCACTCGACACGCCAAGTTTACGTCCTATGTTAATTAAAGAAAATAGGCAATCTCCAAATTCTTCTTGTATTTCATCAGTTTTTTGAGTTTTTATTGCCTGTTGTAATTCCTCTAATTCCTCATTTAACTTTCCATAAGCATCCTCAACTGTTTCAAAATCAAAACCTAGCTGCGCTGCTTTTTTTTGAATCTCATGTGCCTGTACCAATGCTGGCGCATGTTTCACTTCATCTAGTCGAGATTGAGCCTTACCTTGTTTTTCTTGTTGCTTAATTTGTTTCCATAGTTCACTGACTTGTTCTGGATCTAAATTTTGATATTTTTCAGCTTGAAATACATGTGGATGACGACGAATTAATTTTTCACTAATTACATCTACCACATCATGAAAGTTAAATGCGCCTTGTTCACTATACATCTGAGATTGGAACACGACCTGCAATAACAAATCGCCTAACTCATTACGAATTTCATTTAGATCGCCCTCTCGAATCGCAGCTTCTACCTCATAAGCTTCTTCGATCGCATAACGCGTCAAACTATTTGGTGTTTGTTGTTGATCCCATGGACACTTTTGTCTTAATTCGTGCATGATTTCTAATAACTTTTCCATGAATTCCTCCAAATACACCAAATTGTTGCAGCTTGAACCTGCTTATGCGTAATATACGCCGATTAAAGAAGTATGATAAAGCAAGGGAAAGCAATGCAACATAGCGTATTTATTAGCGGGGCAGCACAAGGAATTGGTGCTGAGATTGCACGCATCTTTCATCGTCATGGTTACAAAGTTGGTATTTATGATATTAATGATGAGCAAGCGCTTCGTTTAGCCAACGAACTTGGTGAAAATGCTAAAGCGGGGTATTTAGATGTCAGTAACTTTCGTCAGTGGAAAATAGCATTACAAGATTTTAAAAATTGGGCAGGCGAACTGAATATTTTAATTAACAACGCTGGAATCTTATACTCTGGCGCATTTGAAGAGACATCAATTCAATCCCATCATCGCACTGTGGATATCAATATCAAAGGAGTTCTGAATGGTTGCCATACTGGGTTACCCCATCTAGAAAAAGCGAGTTTTGCCCGTGTAATTAATCTTTCTTCAGCTTCAGCAATTTATGGACAAGCTGATTTAGCCTCATATTCAGCAAGTAAGTTTGCTGTTCGTGGTTTAACAGAAGCCTTAGATGTAGAGTGGCAAAAATATAATATTCGTGTACTCGATGTAATGCCTTTATTTGTACAAACCAATATGGTGAAGAATATGGATGCGGGTAGTATTCAAAATATTGGCGTTGATTTAACCCCCGCTGATGTAGCAAAACAAGTATTACATCTAGCACAACAAAAAGATCATGCCCTGATTCCAACGCATACCCCTGTCGGCATTAAAACAAAGTTGATGTATCAACTCTCAAGCATTAGTCCACAGTTTTTAAATCGGCTGACTAATATTTTTCTATCAAAAAGATAAATTAAAAGATTCATTCAAATAATATTTGAATGAATCAAAATAAATATTATTTTTCAAAAACTTATACTAATAAAAAAATCTTTTACTTTATAAAATAAAAATATTTATTAAATACCTCCTTAAATCTCTGTTAATTATTTATAACTTTTTGTATATTTGCATAATTTTTGATACATTTTGTATTTTTACAGGGGTTTATATGTCATCTTTATTATTAAAACCAAAGCTTTCACTCTTATTCATCAGTTGCATAAGTTTATCGATTTCTGGTTTAACAACTCAAGCACATGCTGGTTTATTTGATAACTATACGGATACGGCTCAGAATTTTCGTTCATCATTGACTCAACCGATATCGGCACCAACGCAAGAATTATTTGAAAAAAAAGCTAAAAGTAATGATGCAGCGTTGTATCTATTAGAAAAGGCGCGTTTAGAACAAGCAAACAAACAATATGAAGCCAGTAAGCAAACTTTTGAAAAAGCATTTGAACTATTAGATGCTCAAAATAATAAAGCAACAATTAGCGCCTCTAAATTAGGTTTTAAGGCACTTTCCCTCGTGAGTAATGATAGTGTAGCACCTTATAAGATTCCTGAATATGAACAGGTATTAGCACATGTTTACCAATCGATAAACTATCTAGCTTTAAATAATACTGAGGGCGCGGCTGTTGAAATGCGTGTAGCGCAACGTATTCAACGCGAAATTGAATTAGCTCATAGCAAAGAAGCAGAAAAAGCAGCAGCTAAAGGTCAAAATGTTAATTCTGCTCCAGCTGAATACGATGAAGCTTTAGCTGGACTAAATACAATTGCGGGTAAAGTAAAAAATACCTATCAAAATGCGTATGCATTTTATATGGCGGCAACATTATGGGAAGCCTTGGGTGAAAAAAATGATGCTTTAGTTGATTATAAAAAAGCATATGAACTACAGCCAAATGATTTTATTAAAAATGATGTAAAACGACTCGATAACGCCGCAAAGAAAGCAAATGGTCAATATCCAGTTGTTATTTTTCTGGAGCAAGGATTAGTTCCTCAAAAAATTTCTTCGACCTTAGCAATTCCAACACCAAATGGGTTAGTGAATATCTCATTTGCAAGCTATGACCCTTCAACCTATGTTGCACCAAGTCAGGTTGATGTGGCTGTAAATGGGAAAACCGTTGCAAATACAGCATTACTTACTGATATTGGTGCGTTGGCTGTCAAAACACTAAAAGAAAAGATTGCCGCTAATCTCACAACTCAAATTGCACGTTCTACAGCGAAATACGCTGTACAAAAAGAACTGGGCAATCGTTTAGGCGTATTTGGACAACTTGCAGGCAATATCTATAACACTGCCACAGAAAAAGCAGATGTTCGTGCATGGAATACCCTCCCAAGCAATGCACAAGTCACTCGCCTTTTACTCCCTGTTGGTAGTCATACCATCCAACTTAAAAACAACTATGCAAATCAATCGATCAATATTGAAGTGAAAGCTAATCAGACGACCTTCATTCATGGTATCGAAACCAACCAACAAATTGTCGCTGATAGCTTCAGTATCGCTAAATAATAACTTGAGTAAAACATAATGAAACAACGCCTTTTACCCATAATTCTGTGTAGCTTTAGCCTTGGCTTAACTGCATGTACAGCACCAAATGCGATGCGTACACAAACAGACCCAAATACTGGTGCAAGCAATGTCAGAACCATGACAGGTAATCCTATTCTCGCAACCCGCATTGGTGTCAATCGAATCAATATGGTCAGTCTTGGAGATATTAAAAAAGCATCACTCGCCTTAAAAAATGGTTGGTTCTACGAACAATCTTTTGAATACAAAGTTGTTTGGTTTGATGCCAATGGAGCAGAAATCAATCCAGAAGGTGCAACTTGGAAACCAATCACATTACAAGGGCGTGAAGTAAAAACCGTTCAGTCTGTCGCACCTAATCCAAGTGGTGTTGATGTACTTATTTACATGAAGAAAGACTAATCAACAGCTTATTTATAAGGGGTAAAACATGAAATTCCGTACTTTGGCTTTAGCAACCACAATTGGCAGCATGGCATTGTTCAGTGGCTGTGCCTCCCAGGCTGTATCTTATGGCGATGCACAGGCAACTGAAACCTTAACCAAAGATTTTGGTTCAACCGACCTTCAACAAATCGCAGCCAAGATGGTTGATGACATGCTGGCGTTTCCACCAGTGATTGAAATGACTCAGGCTCGCCGTCCAGTACTGTTTGTTGACCGTATCAAAAACAAGACCCAAGAGCATATTGATACTGAATCCATCACTGACACCATCCAGAATAAACTAATTAATTCTGGAAAATTCCGTTTCGTTGACATGACTTCTGTCGGTGCAATGGCAGACCAGTTGGCTTATCAACAGCAAAGTGGCATGGTAGACAAACGTACAGCAGTGAAAACAGGCTCTCAAATTGCCGCTGAATACATGCTGAATGGTAACTTATCCAGCATCGTCAAAAATTCAGGTGGTAAGAGTGATGTGTACTACAAGTTCACTTTCAAATTACAAAACCTGAAAACAGGTATTGTTGAATGGACAGGCGAAAAAGAAATTCGTAAATCGGCTAAACGTGCTACTTTTGGTCTATAAACCATTCACAACAACAATAAACCCGATGCTCAGCACCTGCTGAACATCGGGTCATATAGAATGATAGAAAATGATGAAATCCTTACTTTGTGCAGCCCTGTTCTGCTTAACAACAATTCACTCAGCTAACGCCGCCCTACAAGAAGTCATGAAAGAAGCCACAGGTAGCGGCCCAACCCAACAACAGGCTATTGCAGAAGCCTTGCTGATTGCAGCCCAGTCTGTAAATGGCACCAGTGTTAGTTCACGCACTGACTTAGCGGAAGAAGTGAACATGGTGGTCAGCAACAACCATTGGAGCTACCAAGGAAAAACCTCACCTGTGTTCAGTGTTGAAACGCAGGGCACTAATGCGATTAATCGTTTTCAGGTGTTAAGTGTTTCGGGTTCGGGCAAGAACTACCGCGCCAAAGTGCGTGCTTATGTCAGCAAGTTTCAATCAAGTGTAGCGGATCAACACTTACGCCGTATTGCGGTTATGCCATTTCAATATAACTATTCAAAAACTCAACTCACAGATGGCAGTGATGCTGATGACTTTGTGACAGAAGTTGCTGATTTGGTCGGCACTCAACTGGCAAACTCACGTCAGTTAAGTTTGGTGAGTCGTGACTATATTGAGGAAATGGCAAGTGAAAATGCCTTTCTTCGTTGGGATGGTGCACCAGCAGAAATGGCAAGACTTGGACAAAAAGTGGGTGCTGACTATATTTTAGTTGGACGTATCAATGAAGCAAAAACGACTCAAGGACGTTCATTTTATGGCGCTGTTCCAGCTGGGCAACAAGCAATCCGTCTAAATTGGCGAGTGATTGAAGTGAATACAGGAAAAGTTGCTGCTGCAGGAACTGTAAATCAACAGCAACGCCAATCTCTAGGAGAGCTTATTCATAATTCACAATCTACAACCTCATCAGACTTACTCGCACAACAAATAAGTAATGATGTATTAAATGGCTTGTCTTTAATGCCGATCAGTTACTCTCGACAAAATTCGACACAAGTAGAGAGTTCAGAACCACTCTCGGATGCTGAACTCACACCAGGTTCGAGTGAAAAACCGATTCGTTGGTGATCGAATAATCTGTGTATATTCAATTTATGATTTTTTGTTGATGCAAAAAAAGAACACTTTAAATTCATTTAAAGTGTTCTTTTTTATAAATATAATGTCAATCAACTACCCTGAACCAAACGTCTTGCACTGATAATGCCTGGCTGCTGCTCCAAACGCGCCAACAAACGCGACAATTGCGCCAAACCTTTCACTTCAATCAGCAATTTCATGTTGGCAATGCCATCCGCCTCAGAAATGGTATTGACCTGACGAATATTAATTTGATCTGAGAAAATCACTTGCGTGAGGTCTTTAAGTAAACCACGACGGTCATAGGCCTCGACCACGATCTGCACACTCTGGCCACGGGTTGGCTGCATTTCCCAGTCCGCCTCAACCGCACGCTCAGGCTCCTGTGTGGTCATACGGATATAATCAGGACAGGCAATCTTGTGTATACTGACCCCACGGTTCAAGGTGATATAACCGCCAATCGACTCACCATGCACAGGCTGGCAGCACTGGGCAACATGCAATTCCACATTATCCAAACCGTCAATCAAAATCCCATGCGCAGATAAGGTATGGCTGGCACGTGGATTTAAGGCAGGTTTTAAAACCAGTTCAGGCTCATCTTGATCCAAGTGCATCTGACGATTGACTTGATTCATCAAGGCATGGAGGCTGATATCACCACTGACCAAAGCAACTAAAATATCATCGCCAGATTTCAGATTAAAGTGAGATGAATAGTCTTTAAGATCGATGCTTTTCGGGTGAATTGCTAAGCGTGCTAACTCTTTATTAAGTAATTCACGCCCCACCTCAACATTCTTACTACGATCTTGCTGTCTAAACCAATGGCGCAACTTGTCACGCGCACGAGCAGTTTTGATATAACCTAAAGAGTTCACCAACCAATCACGGTTCGGTTCACGATCTTTTTTGGTTAAAATCTCAACCTGTTCACCCGTTTTCAGCGTATAAGTTAATGGCACATAACGTTGATTGACACGTGCTGCATAACACTTATTACCTACCTCAGTATGTACATGGTAAGCAAAATCTAAAACCGTCGAACCTCGTGGCAATTCTTTAATATCACCATCACGACTAAACACATAGATTTTTTCAAAATTTTCAAAATCTTGAATTTGATCTATACCATTTGACTCTTCATCTTCACCATGTGGTGTGGTTTCGGTACGTTCTTGATAATGTTCCAATACCGCACGTAAAGAATGTAGACGATGATTAAATGAATGATCGGTATTTTTTGCACCTTCTTTATAATTAAAATGCGAACAAACGCCCAGTTCGGCTTCGTTGTGCATTTCAAAAGTACGAATTTGTACTTCTAAAGATTTATTTTCAGCAATCACTGCCGTGTGTAATGAGCGATAACCATTGGCTTTTGGATTGGTGACATAGTCATCAAATTGGTTCGGGATATGACGCCACAGCTGATGCACAATACCTAAAGCGTGATAACAGTCTGGTACACTTTTGACCAATACACGCACTGCACGAATATCATAAAGCTGATCAAAACTCAGATTTTTACTTTTCATTTTTCGATAAATCGAATAAATGTGCTTCACTCGTCCAGTGATTTCCGCCTGAATATGATGCATACCCAGTTCAGTCTTTAGCTTATCAATCACAAACTGAATATATTGCTCTCGCTCTAAACGTTTTTCATTCAGCAACGATGCAATTTCTTTATAACGCTCAGGCGCCAAATAACGGAAAGCGAGATCTTCTAATTCCCATTTTAGCTGTGCAATACCTAATCGATGTGCAAGTGGTGAATAGATTGTTAAAATCTCGCGTGCAACGCGTTCTTGACGTTCTTTACTTGCAGTGGCTAATTCACGTAAAGCATAAGTACGTTCAGCCAATTTGATCAAAACGACGCGTACATCTTCTGTCACTGAAATCAGCATTTTATAAATGCCGTTTAAATGCTCACGCTGATTGTTATTAAAATGATCTTCTAAACGTTTATTTTTTTCAATCAATTCAGAGAGCTTACCCATCGCAAGCGTGCCTTGTACAAGACCAAGCACCTGTTCGCCGAATTGTTGTTGAATATCCTCTAAAGTAATTAAACCTTCGCGCACACTTCGATACAACACTGCCGCTGACAATGTGTCTTCATCAACATGTAAATGCGCCAAAATATCAGCCATGCCAATACCTGTACTAAAGGTATTGCTACGATGATGAACCGTGGTTTCTAATTCTTTTGCCAAGGTCAGCTCTGCAACTTTTTGAAGTTGCTTTAGCTCCGCCCCATCCAAAATATCACGCACTCGATCTAGCCAAGAGACCAGACCACTTTGCGCTTCAGCGGCATGTTCTACAGTCGTTTCCTCTGACAACTCATGGAGTCGCCCAGGTAACTGCTCACGTACTGTGACCATACCATTCTCCTCTGGATATGTAACTCATTCTCTAATCGTTTATCTCTTGGGTCTTTTCAAATTGCTCATTTTTTTCAAATAAGGCAATTGATTCAACATGCTCAGTATGGGTAAACATGTCCATGACTGCCGCTTTTTTAAGTTGATAACCATATTGTGCCAGTACACCCGCATCCCTTGCCAGCGTTGATGGATTACATGAAACATAAACGATTCTTTTTGCTCCAAAATTAGGTACATATTGCATAACCTCAAACGCACCTGATCGAGGAGGATCAATTAATAATGCATCAAATCCCTGTTTTGCCCAAGAATGATGCGAAAAGTCTTTTGTTAAATCTTGTGAAAAGAACAATGCCTGAGACAATTGATTTGCTTTCGCATTTTCAGTTGCCCGTTGTACCATCTCATCACTTGCTTCAACACCAATGACCTGACCTGTCTCACCAACACAACGTGCTAAAGGTAAGGAAAAATTACCCAGTCCACAAAACAGGTCGAGCACTCTCTCCCCTTTCTGTAAATCTAGCAATTCACATGCCAAGTGAATCATCTTTGCATTTACACCGCTATTCACCTGAGTAAAGTCTAAAGGTGAAAATGCAAATTTAACCGCAAACTCATCCAGACTATAGTGCAAACGCATCGGTGCTTGAGCATCATCAACACGATGTAAACTATCTGCGCCTTTAGGTTGTAAATACAACTGCCAATCCTTTAGTAACGCAAATTGACGTAATTGGTTGACATCCGACACATTTAATTCATCCAAGTGGCGAATCAATAATGCTGTCTCGGTATCACCCATTGCTAATTCTATATGACCAATGTGGGCTTTGCCTGTTAGACTTTCGAGTAGTTTTCTCAACTCTACTAAACTTTCGGACAAATGCTGATCAAGAACATGACACTGCTGAATCGGTGTTAAATGATTACTGTGATGCTCACGAAAGCCCATCACCAAACGATTTTGTTTAGCAATATAGCGAACGCCGACTCGAGCACGACGACGATAATCTATTTTTTCAGAGCGGATTGGATCTAACCATTGCTCTGGTTGTAAACCAGCAAAATGTTGTAAATGTGACTTTAATACATTCTGTTTTAATAAAATCTGTTCATCTGGATGAATATGTTGCAAGCTACAGCCACCACACACCCCAAAATGCTGACAAATTGGATCGACTCGTCCCACAGCCGCATCACTTTCTAGCTTAACCATATCCGCTTCTTCTAAACGAGAAGTTTGATTGCTAATCTTGGCTTGTACTGTTTCACCCACGAGCGCATAACGAATAAAAACCTTCTTGCCATGCTTTTCTTTTGGATGATCAGGATGCGTTCCATAATGCGCAATCCCTCGCCCCTCATGAGAAAAAGCTTCGATTTGAAAGGTATATGTTGGATATTGAGCTGGGCGCTGTTTCGCTTTATGTTTCAAAAGATCAACCTAATTTTTTGGCGCAAACGTATTTGCGGTAAATACAGTATATTGCGATGTTTGTTGCCATACCTGTAAGAATTCTGTTTGTTGCGTTTGAGTTTGTAAATAATCGATCGTGGTTTGAAGCCAATGCTGATGATCATGTTGATTAAGCTGCCCTTTGAGCAACAACCAACGTAAATAGATCAACCATGTATTTAAAACATCACCTTCACAATAACTGGTCAGTTTTAACCATTGTTCAGTACTCACATACTCTGGCACATGATAACCAGTCTCACCACGTTTTCCAGGGAATCCTAAAAGACAAGCAACATCATCAAGTTTTTGGAAATTGCGTCCATTAAACATCGCCATTACATCCATCAGGTCAACATGACGGTGGTGGTAACGGTTCTGGTAGTTGTTAAAGCGCTTTTGGTTATCAATTTCACCCTGATCAAACAGGCTGGGCGCAGAAAGCCCATGATACATGGCTCGGAATAAAATCACAGGCAGATCAAATTGCGAGCCATTCCAACTGATTAGTGTCGGTTGCTTCTTGTCAAAAATAGATAAAAATTTAGTCAACATTTCAGCTTCTGTATTTTGCTCCTGACTAAATGAAAAAAGTCGAATCCCTTTTTCATCAATCCACAAACCAGAAATACACACAATTTCATGCAAAGGTAGGCGTTGAAAATCCATACCAGATTCTTGACGGCGAATCTTCGTTAATGCTTGTTCAACATCGGCTTCAGGTAAATCAAGATGATAAAGATGAGCACCCGCCTTTAAATCGGTGAGTGTCTCAATATCAAAAACTAAAATTGGAAAACGTAAATTCATCTTGAAATCTCTTCAAATCCCTCCCAACCCACCTTTTATAAAGGGAGGTGTTCTCCCTCTTTTTAACAGAGAGGGATTAGGGGAAGATTTTAATCTTGAACTGAAAACAGCCCTGTTGACAAATAACGATCACCTCGGTCACAGATAATGCAGACAATCACAGCATCTGGGTGTTCTTCAGCGATCTTAATCGATGCCCAAACTGCACCACCAGAAGAAGTACCTGCACTAATACCTTCAGTACGTGCTAACTTACGCATGGTTTTTTCTGCTTCAATCTGTGGAATATCAATAATTCGATCCACACGACGACGATCAAAAATAGTTGGAAGATATTCTTCAGGCCAACGGCGAATTCCCGCAATGCTCGCTCCATCTTCAGGTTGTAAACCCACAATCTGAATGTCTGGATTTTGTTCTTTTAGATATTTTGACACCCCCATGATGGTGCCTGTAGTACCCATCGAGCTGACAAAATGAGTGATTTTTCCACCCGTCTGCTTCCAGATTTCAGGGCCTGTGGTGAGGTAATGCGCCTCAACATTATCTGGGTTGCCAAACTGGTTCAGCACAAACCCCTTGCCATCAGCCTGCATTTGTAAAGCTAAATCGCGTGCGCCTTCCATACCTTGCTGTTTAGTCACTTCGATTAACTCAGCACCATAAGCCAACATTGCATCTTTACGTTCTTGGCTCATGTTATTTGGCATGATCAGCTTCATTTTATAACCACGCATGGCTGCAACCATGGCTAAAGCAATGCCAGTGTTACCGCTAGTGGCTTCAATTAAAGTATCACCAGGTTGAATTTGTCCACGTTTCTCTGCTTGAACAATCATGTTATAAGCAGGGCGATCTTTGACTGAGCCAGCAGGATTATTACCTTCTAATTTCGCTAATACGGTAGCTTGAGTATGACTTGCTAAACGTTGCAAACGCACTAAAGGGCTTTTACCGACATAATAATCTAGTAAAAATTCATCTGCTAAAAAATCAGTTTGCGTATTCGTCATGATCGACACCGATATTAAGGTGGCGACTATTGTATGAAAAAATAAGAAATACTGCACCTTTTCACTATGCTTTTTATTGGCTAGCCCGTACCTCTGTTTGCCACAAAGCATGCTAAAATGTTGCACAGAATGATAAATCTGACCGCACTATGTCAAATTTCAATAAAATCCTGTCAAAACGCTTACGGCTCAATCATGCTTATGGACAATTGATTGCACTTATTTTAGTGCCGATCGCCGTACTGACATGTGTTGGAATTTTATGGGTTTTATCTGAAACCACCAGTGCAGCCAAACAACAACAGCATTCCGATGCTTCAGCGATCTTAGCTCGTTATCATCAAACCGCAGAAAAATTACTGCAACTGGTACAACAACACCCCGATCAATATGATCGCGCTCAAAACATTATGCAAAAAATGTTTGATGAGAAAAACTTACAACGCGCTGTCATTATTGATAATCAAGGGCAAACCTATCTCAGTATTGGTTATCAAAATAATCGTTTTTGGCCAACTTTTCCAAATAACAGTAATTTTTTTGGTCCAATCGCACATAAACACAACAGCATCTATGGTGCAAAATTGGCTGGTGGTCATAACGAATCAATTTGGCTCATGATTGAATTAGACAATCAGCCACTTGAGTTAGCTCGTTATAAAATTCTATTAGCCTTGGTTGTGACTGGACTAATTACCCTATTACTTTTATTACTTTGCTTAAACGTATTTTCAAGACGTTGGTTAGCTCCACTGTATGAAATACGAATGCAAATGCAACGCTTAAATGCAGATACATTAGATCAACATATTGTAGTAAACAGTACTGGTGAGTTACGCCTGCTCCAGCGTGATATTGCCAATGTAGTCAAACGTTTACATTTTAGTTTCTTGGAGTTGAAAGAGCATACTGAACAAACCGAAGAGGATTTACGTCGTACCTTAGACACACTCGAAGTTCAGAACATTACCTATCGTCAAGCACGTGACCAAGCGATTTCATCGAATCAATCTAAATCAGTCTTTTTAGCCAATATCAGCCATGAGCTAAGAACACCTCTCAACAGTATTGATGGCTTTATTCATTTATTGCTTCGTCAGCAGAACCTCAGTAATGAACAAAACCTATACCTACAGACTATTCGTAAATCATCTGCTCACCTATTGGCACTGATTAATGATGTACTTGATTTCTCTAAAATTGACGCAGGTAAATTAGAACTCGAAACTGCACCATTTGATTTGGAAGAAGCTATTTTTGATGTGATGGATATGCTTTCTCCGCTTGCAGCGCAAAAACATATCAATATGGCATTTTACTACGCTGAGAATATTCCACAGCATGTGATTGGCGATGCCTTACGTTTTAAACAAATTCTGACCAACCTCATTTCCAATGCCATTAAGTTCACTCCAGATGGTGAAATCATTGTTCGTGTACGTATGGAAGATGATGATATTGGACAATGCCTATTACATTTCAGCGTTCAAGATAGTGGTATTGGTCTCAGTGGTACCGACCGTAAAAAATTATTTGAATCATTTTCTCAAGGTGATGCTTCCGTTACTCGTCAATTTGGAGGTACAGGATTAGGCTTAGCGATTTCCAAACAACTTGTTCATTTGATGCATGGTCAAATTGGCTTTGAAGACAACCAAGAACGTGCACCGACAGAAAAAGGTTCAACTTTTTGGTTTACGGCTTCATTTAAAGTAGATGAACAAGATGAATTTGTTGAGCATCCACATTTCGATCATTTAAAAGTAGTCTCTTACCTTGCCCATCCTGCCACAGCGAGTGTGCTTCGTTCATATTTAGAAAACTACCGTGTCTCACATATCGAAACACAATCAATTTTGGATTTATTTAGTCGTCTGAATCATTTAAATCAGCAAGAAAATACATGGCTCATCGTTGACCATAGTGGTGATACAGAAGCACTACTCAAAGAAATTCGTCAGCGTTACCAAGGAAATTTAGCCGTTTACGGTTACCAAATGAGCCTTGAGCCAAACATGCTGAATGAATATCGTGCGCGGCCGCTCTACCAACCGTTGAGTCGTCGTGAACTGGTTCAGTTATTGGGAAATCAACCTATCTTTGAGCCAGAACCAGAAAACTTTAATGGTCAAGGATTACATATACTTGCTGTGGACGATCATTTACCTAACTTGATTGTATTGGAAGCATTACTTGGTGAATTGAACGTGACCACTACAAAAGCGCTCAGTGGGCAGAAAGCGATTGATATCATTCAAGCACGTATACAACAAAAATTACCGCCATTTGACTTAGTCTTTATGGACATCCAAATGCCAGTGATGTCTGGAATTGATACAACACGAGCAATTCGTTCCTTAGAGTCAACTTTAGATACAGGCATGCAACTTCCGATTATTGCACTCACGGCACATGCTCTAGCAGACGAAAAGCAAAAATTACTCAAAGTGGGTATGAATGATTACGTAACCAAACCGATTCAAATGGAACAAATCATTCAAATCTTAACGCACTGGACGAAAAACAATTTCTCTTCCCAACCAGCAAATACGGAACAAAAACGTTCGATTGAAACGATTGATCCTCAAATTTTGAATTGGCAACAAAGTGTTCAATTAGCAGCGAACAAAGAAGATCTAGCACAAGATCTATTGAATATGTTGGTAGACAGTTTCGATACTGAACTTGCTGAAATGCAACAATTGATTGAAATGGAAGACTTCCCTCAACTGGAACATGTCTTACACCGTCTATATGGTGCTACTCGATACGTGGGAACACCGAATTTACAACAGGTTTCGGGCGAGTTTGAACAATTCGTTTCAACCCTACGTAAAGAACGACGTAAAGCAGATGACGGCTTTATTCGGGAAACAAATTATCGCTTTAATGAATTAAATACAGCCATTGAACAGGTGCGACAAGCCGCAAATCTCATCTTACACGCTCATGACATTTAATGTGACTGCGGTGTCATGTTTCAGGTTAAAGACTCATGCTATGCTGCCCCAATCAAACACAATAAGAGTATGGTAAATGGCACTTTTACGCGTTGAAAAGAACAATGGGATTGCAACTGTTTCCTTAAATCGACCAGATAAACGCAATGCAATGAGTTTTGCATTATTAAAAGAATTGGTTGCAACAGCTAAAAAAATTGAGAAAGATCGTTCAATTCGTTGTGTCATCCTCACGGGTGAAGCACAGGTATTTAGTGCTGGTATCGACTTATCAGATCTAAATAATCCAAAGAATACAGCATTTGCAGCATGGGAACTGATCAAACCAGGACAAAGCTTATTTCAAAAAGCTTTTTTAATTTGGCAAAATTTGCCTATTCCAGTTATTGCAGCGATCGAAGGTTTTTGCTTTGGTGCAGGAATGCAGCTTGCACTCGCAGCGGATATTCGTATTGCGACTCCCACTACTAAAATGTCGATTATGGAAAGCCGTTGGGGCCTAGTACCTGACATGGGTTTAACACGCTCATTAAAAGGGCTGATCGGCGTTGATCTAGCCAAAGAACTAACGCTGACTGCGCGTATCTTTGACGCAGAATACGCTAAAGAAATTGGTCTAGTAACACATTTAGATCATGATCCATTAGCCAAAGCAAACGTGATCGCCCAAGAAATCTTACAGCGCTCGCCAGATGCAATTATGGCAGCGAAACGAGTATTGGATGCAATGGAACATCAACCTGAAAAGGCTTTACGTTTAGAAAAACTGTGGCAGCTTAAATTACTTTTAGGTAAAAACAGTAGCCTTGCACGTAAAAAAGATAAGAATCCAGAAATTCAATTCTTGCCGCGCCAATATAAATAAGCACGAGGATAAATTCACATGCATGCGAATCAACAAACACCTATCGCGTTCTTAGGTATTGGTTTAATGGGTACACGTATGGCCTCTCGACTTCTTCAAGCTGGTTATACTGTAGCGGTATGGAATCGAAGCCAACATGCATGTGAAGCACTTATTCAACAAGGTGCAACTCAGTTAGAATTAGACAAGATTGCGCAATACCCTATTATTCTAATATGTTTAGCGGATGATCAAGCTGTTCAAAGCGTTTTCGATCAAATCCAGCCCTATTTAAAAGCAGAGCAAGTGATTGTTGATTTTTCTAGCTTGTCGGTAACCGCGACACAACAATTGGCACAATCTGCCCAACAGCAACAAGTGACTTGGATTGACTCGCCTGTTTCAGGTGGGACTATCGGTGCAGAACAAGGTAGATTGGTCATTTTTGCTGGTGGCGATGAACACACCATCCAAGCACTCGAGCCTATTTATAAAGTCTTATCCCAACGTGTTACCCGTATGGGTGAAACAGGGACTGGACAAGCCACCAAAATTTGTAATCAGCTCATCGTTGCGGCAAACAGCACCCTGATTGCTGAGGCTGTAGCCCTCGCAGATCATGCGGGCGTAGATACCAGCTTACTTGCCCCTGCCCTCGCGGGCGGTTTTGCAGATTCTAAACCATTTCAAATTTTAGCTCCTCGTATGGCAACCCATACTTTCGAGCCTGTGCAATGGAAAGTGCAGACCTTATCTAAAGACCTTAACAATGCATTAAAACTTGCACATAGTTTTAACCTAAATATACCTGTTGCACAAAAAGCCCTACTACAGTTACAAGCTCACCAAGAAAACGGCTTTGCTGATAATGATTTAGCGACTATTATTCAATATATAGAGCAATAATAATTGATTGAAGGAGATTGAATATGAGCCATCTTGCAGTCAATTTGTCGATGATTTTTACGGAAGTCCCTTTGATTGAGCGTTTTGCTTTAGCCCATGCACATGGCTTCCAACATATCGAAATTCAGTTCCCATATGAATTAGAAATTTTTGATATTCAAACTCAGCTTGAACAATACAATCTTTCCCTTTGCCTCATGAATGTGCCTGCTGGCGATTTAATGCAGGGCGGTAATGGCCTAGCAGGTATTCCTGGAAAAGAAATTGAATTTCATCATGCCCTTATGCTTGCAATTCGTTATGCAAAGGCATTGAATGTTCCTCGAGTCAATATTTTAGCGGGTAAACAGCCGCAAGATGCTGATCTCTTACCTTGTTTAAATGCCTTAGCAAGCAATTTGAAACTTGCTTGCCACATGCTCACTGAACAAGGTATTGAACCTGTTTTTGAAATGATTAATGGCACAGATATGCCACGCTTTCTAGTTCAGAATATCGCTCAAGCCCAAGAAATGCTGGAAGTCGTCAACCATCCTGCTTTAAAGATGCAATACGATTGTTATCATATGGCAATGATGGGCGAAGAGATTTTGGCTGGATTACAGGAAAATTTACATCAAATTGGACATATCCAATTCGCCGATTATCCAAATCGACATGAACCTGACACAGGAAATATTCCCTATAAGCAAATTTTTGACTGGTTACGTCAAAGTGACTATCAAGGTTATATTGGTGCAGAATACCGACCAAAAACTCAATCAGATCAATCTTTTGCATGGAAAGAAAAGTACTTTTCCAATGACGTGAATACATAAACTGTTACTGCTGAAATTTGAATTTTATAGAGAAAAACGGTATATTTGACGATGAGCAATTGTCAGGAAAATATACCCTCTATGAATTTAGAACCATCGCCCAGCGCTTCTAATTCTCACGACCTAAAAATCAAAACAGCAAACAAAGATGTACATGCTTGTTTAAAAGTTGTACATGAAGCCCTTACTGATGTAAAAGCCAAAGATATTCTAGAACTTGATGTAAGTTCTATTAGCAATGTTGCCGATGCAATTGTAATTGCAAGCGGAACATCTACTCGTCATGTCAAAGCACTTGCTGACAATGTTGCTGATGAAGCACGTAAAGCAGGTTTTCGCCCGATTGGTGTTGAGGGTGAACGAGATGCTGAATGGATCCTAATTGATCTAGGGTTCGTTGTTGTACACGTTATGCTACCTACCGCCCGTAAATTCTATGACTTAGAAAGTTTATGGCGTGCACCAGAATCAGTAGCTTAAAGCTCTCAAAAAAGCGACCCAAATTGGTCGCTTTTTTTATATTCATAATAACTGTTTTAAATCAATTTCAGGATATTGTTGCTTCACTGTATTCTTAATCTGCGCATAAAGCTGATCAGCTTTATTTGGTCCATAAAAATCACAATAAATGGCATAAAAAATTGTAATCAGTTCAGCATAGAGTGTTTGAGGTATTTGCTTAAGACAATTTTTTTCTGAACCATCAATAAATCGATAAGCAGCCAATAAGCGATGCTTTTTCATTTTTACCCCCAATTCATCTACGAACTCTAAATAATCATTCCGATGAACTGACTTTAAAATTGTGATAATAAAATCATAAAAAGCTTGAAATAAATCTACAGGCTGCTCTTCTTCCGCAATCACCACATCTAGATCCTCTTTAACCTCAAGATGTTGCTGCTTTTCAACAATCGATATTTCATGTAAGACCTGACGCAACATGTCTTTGCGGAGCAACTGCAACTCATGTGTTGTACAAATTTCACTTAAAAAACGGTTTAATACAAAAGAAGGCTGATGACCATATTCACTTTCCCAATAGTGTAAAACACGTTGCAACACGTTATCTGGCAAAAATTGGGATAATCCTTTTGTGACTGCCTGCTTCTTTTGTTCAATTGTCAGTTCCACCATAGCAATCACCCCTTAATGCCGATGAGTGATGTTTTCAGTCTCAAAAGTCACATCTCTTTGAAACTCAGGATAAGATAACTCCGCATGTTCAGTGTAGTCCAAACCACGTTGTTCATGTTGTTGTGAAACTCGCAAACCACCCAAGAGCTTATCGAGTAATTTAAACATAATAAAAGATGCACCAAATCCCCAAATCAATGCAGCCCCCACACCTAAGGCCTGAACAAGAATAATATCTAAATTAAATAGTGCTTTTTCAAAGAAAATACCTGCGGCTAATGTCCCCCATGCACCACAAACACCATGAACAGTCACAGCATCCACCACATCATCTAACTGCATCTTTTCTATAAATTGTGGAACAAAGGTAATTAAAAATCCAGCGATTGCCCCTGTGATAATGGCAAACGGCGGTGACATTGTGGCACATCCTGCCGTAATTGCGACTAGGCCCGCTAATGAAGCATTAATCGTATGACGCATCAAGACTGCTTTTGATTGAAGCAGTGCAAGAATCATGTAAGTTGAAGCTGCTGCACACGCAGCAAGATGTGTATTCAGTGCAATACGCCCAATACTAACACTGGCTGCAACGGTTGAAGCGGCATTAAAACCAAACCAAGCAAACCACAAAATAAAGCCCCCTAATGCAACAAGAGGTAAGTTATGTCCTGCTAAAAAATGGCTTTGCCCTTTGCGACCAAATCGACCTAAACGTGGTCCTAACACGATAATGCCTGCCAGTGCCACCCAACCACCAATTGAATGCACGACTGTTGAACCTGCAAAATCAATGAAACCCAGAGCTTTTAACCAACCATCTCCACCAAACAATCCTCCCCAAGCCCAACTTCCAAATATCGGATAAATCACGCCACTGACAAAGATGGCACTTACCACATAGGCCACAAAATGTATTCGCTCCGCCATCGCACCACTTGCAATCGTGGTTGCTGTTGCTGCAAACATCATTTGGAAAAACAATAAATTCCAATGCCAGTCATCTAATTGACTCGGCATAAAATATCCCCACCCTATCCAGCCTGTTTGATTTAAACCGAACATCAAACCAAAACCAAATAGCCAAAAAATGATGCCGCCTATACAGGTATCCATATAATTTTTCATAAGAACATTAACGGTATTCTTACTACGAACAGATCCACTTTCAATTAAAGCAAATCCTGCTTGCATAAAGAAAACTAAAATTCCACCAACAACCACCCACACGCTATCCAAGGAAAGGCGAATTTCTTGAATATTAGGTGTAGTTTCGGCAAAAGTAGCGGAAGAGAGAAACAACAGAAATGGCAAAATCAATACGACATTTTTCATATAATTCCCCTAAAAAGAACAAGAAATTAAATGCAAAGAGAATGCCAAAACAAACTTTATTTATTCAAAAAATTTATTGGTTTATATTTATCTATCATAAAAAAGCGATTTAAAATTCATATTGATGATTAAAGTTTTTTACTCAAAGTACAAAGATGGGCTATTGGTAATTTTAAAAAATTGACATGACAAATTGTCAAATTTAACGCACTATAACACCACCTTAGAACTCAGTTAATAAAAAGTATCACAGGAGTAACACATGAAGGTCTTGATTACAGGTGCAAATACAGGAATTGGCTTTGCTACAGCGGAGCAATTGGTCAAACAAGGACAACATGTCATTCTTGCCTGCCGCAATCCTCAAAAAGCACAAGCTGCACAAGAAAAATTACGTAAACTTGATCAAGCACAAGTAGACTTAGTTTCACTTGATTTAAATAGTCTTGAACAAACCCGAAAAGCGGCAGATCAAATCGCTGATCAATATGGCAATCTAGATGTTTTAATCAACAATGCTGGCCTTTTTGCCAAAACCAAGCAACTCACTGCTGATGGATTTGAACAACAATTTGGGGTGAATTATCTCGGTCACTTTCTTTTGACGCAAAAACTACTCCCAGTATTAGAAAAAGCACCTAAAGCCCGAATCGTACATCTTGCTTCGATTGCACATTGGGCGGGTTCAATCAAACCAAATAAATTTCGTGCTGAGGGTTTTTATAATCCACTGTTTTATTATGGCCAGTCTAAACTTGCAAATCTATTGTTCAGTAATGCACTAGCAGAAAGAATGGCAAACAGCACAATTACCAATAATGCTTTACATCCAGGCGGTGTTGCATCAGATATCTATAGAGAACTCCCTAAACCAATCTATGAAGTCATGAAACTAGGTTTAGTACCCACTTCTGTTCCTGCAAAGTTGATTACACAAATGGCGACTGGAGATGAGTGGGCAAAGCGTAATGGAGAATATGTCAGTGCACACATGCCAGACTGGAAATCACCACATGCTAAAAATCAGCAGCTTGCCCGTGATCTTTATGCTCAGTCTATGGATCTTGTAGAAAAATATCTTTAATTAAATCGAAAATAAAAAAGCCACCCTTGGGTGGCTTTTACAATCTTAATGAGGTCAGATTAGTGACCACCACCATTGATTGCTTTCGTCATATCTTCCACAACTTTCTTCGCATCACCGAAGATCATCATAGTTTTTTCATTGTAGAACAAGTCGTTGTCTAAGCCAGCATAACCTGTTGCCATAGAACGCTTGATCACCATGATAGTACGAGCTTTATGCGCTTCAAGGATCGGCATACCATAGATTGGTGATGTCGGATCATCTTTCGCCGCAGGGTTAACTACGTCATTCGCACCAATTACAAGTACTACGTCTGTTGCAGGGAAGTCTGAGTTAATCTCATCCATCTCTAAGATGTCTTCATATGCAACATCAGCTTCAGCAAGTAATACGTTCATGTGACCAGGCATACGACCCGCAACTGGGTGAATCGCAAAGCGAACTTTTACGCCCTGTTCTTTTAAGATTTCACATAATTCTTTAACTGCATTTTGTGCACGACCTTGCGCCATACCATAACCTGGTACAATCACAACGCTGTCAGCATTTGACATCAGGAAGCCTGCGTCATCTGCTGAACCAGAACGATAGTTACGTTGAACTTGTTCGCCTTTGTCCGCTGTAGCAACTGCTGCACCACCCATTGCACCACCAAACAATACGTTGATGATTGAACGGTTCATCGCCTTACACATGATGTAAGAAAGAATCGCACCAGAAGAACCTACAAGTGAACCCGCAACGATTAACATATTGTTTTCTAGTGTGAAACCAATACCAGCTGCAGCCCAACCAGAGAATGAGTTAAGAAGCGATACCACAACTGGCATATCACCGCCACCAACTGGCGCAATCCATACCCAGCCAAATGCAAGTGCAAGTGCTGTCATTGCCCAGAATGCAGTCATGTTATTCGTCAAGAAGAACATAATGCCTGCCGCAAGCATTGCAGCAAAGATAAGCGCTTGAACAGGTTTAACCCATGCACCAGAAATCGTTTTTGCCCATTTTTTAGCAGCTAATTTACCGTAAGCAAATACTGATGCTGTAAATGTAATCGCACCAACGAAGCAACCTACAAACAATTCAAATAAATGAACTTTGCTCATATGAGCATGCTGTACGCCAGCAGCAGTCAAAGCAGCTTCATTTTCAGCAAACAATGCTGTTAATTGGTTGTTGTGTAAAATCGCTGCAATCGCAATTAATACCGCAGCCAAACCAACTAATGAGTGCATTAAAGCCACTGTTTCAGGCATTTGTGTCATCGGAACAGTTCGCGCACGAGCGATACCAACAACAGCACCCAATACCATCGCACCAACGATCATCCAAACAACTGGATGTTCTGCAACAAAGAATGTTGTTACTACAGCAATCGCCATTGCGATCATGCCGTAACGGTTACCTTGAATGGCAGTTTTAGGACCTGACAAACCACGCAAAGTTAAGATAAAAAGGACGGCACCAATCAGGTAGAACCAATCCGCATAGTCTCGAATAAATTCCATCTATTAGCCCTCTTTTTTCTTTTGCTTCGGCTTGAACATTTCAAGCATACGAGCAGTTACAGCGAAGCCACCAAAAATGTTGATACTTGCCAAGAACACAGCAATCGCACCCAAGATGCTTACAACATTTACGCTTTGGAAAGCTACATTGGCATCAACACCAATCACAGGCATACCCACGGTTTGGATCATTGCCCCAACGATAATGATTGAAGACAATGCGTTCGTTACCGCCATAAGTGGTGTATGTAACGCAGGTGTTACTCCCCAAACTACGTAGTAACCTACGAAGATGGCAAGGACGAAAATTGTAATCGTTTCAACCATGAGAACTCTCCTTAACCGCGCTTGAGCAGTACTTGACCGCCATGAGTCACGAGTAACGCTTTTTGGATTTCATCTTCTTGATTAATCGCAAAGTTTTTGTCTTTGTCGAATAATGTTTCAAGGAAGTTAAAAACGTTACGTGCATACAATGCAGATGCTTCAGTTGCAACTGTGCCTGGAATGTTTGGAATACCCAAAATTTTCACACCATTTTCAGTAACAACAGTTTCGCCTTCTTTAGAACCTTCAACGTTACCACCCGTTTCAACTGCCATATCTAAAATGACAGAACCCGGTTTCATCTTGGCAACAGTTTCAGCCTTGATCAGACGCGGAGCATTACGACCCGGAATCAATGCAGTCGTGATTACGATGTCAGCATTTGATACAGCTTTATCTACAATCGCAGCTTGATCTTTGATGTATTGCTCACCCGGCTGCCAACCATAACCGCTTTTCGCAGCTTCAGCAGCACGTTGTTTTTCTTCGTCTGACATTGGTACGTCTAACCATTTACCACCTAAAGACTCAACTTGTTCTTTAGCCGTTGGACGTAAGTCAGTTGCTTCTACAACTGCACCTAAACGTTTTGCAGTCGCAATCGCTTGAAGACCAGCAACACCAACACCCATGATCACAACACGCGCAGGTTTTACGGTACCCGCAGCAGTCATTAACATTGGGAACATACGTTGATATTCAGCCGCAGCTAACAATACAGATTTATAACCCGCTAAGTTTGCTTGAGAAGAAAGTACATCCATATTTTGTGCACGTGAAAGCGTACGAGGAAGTAACTCTAAAGCAAAAGCAGACACTTGCTGAGTAGCAAACTGGTCTAATTCTGGATTGCGGTAAGGGTCAAACATAGCTATTACAGTTGTATTTGCCGCAAGTTTTTGAATTTCGTCACCTTTAGGGGCACGTACCTTCAAAATAATTTGGCTGCCTGTATAAGCATCGTCCGTAATAGTTGCGCCAACTTGTTCATAAGCACTGTCAATATAGGCTGCTTTAACACCAGCGCCACGTTGAATGACAATGCTATGACCTGCGTTAATCAACTTCTTAACTGTTTCTGGTGTTGCCGCTACACGACTTTCACCTGCAACAGTTTCGGTTGGGATTCCGATCTGCATGAGCGTTCCTCAAGCTAGTTTTTCTTAAGTAAACATCGCGAGTAGCAATGTTTCCCCCAGGAGTATTCTTTGTTGAATTTTGGATTCTAATGGAACTTTTTTAAAATTCCACCCAATATTTATTTAATAAATACCTATATTTTGAACTGATGATTCAGATTAATGCTTACAACTTATATAATCAGCATGTTTGCCTACTTATAAGTAAAAACACTTTATCTTTATATACTATATAGGTAAATCTGATTATTTAAACAAACTCACCAGCTCACTATCTTTTTCAGTCATCAACTACTGATAAAAAAGTAAGGTACAAATAACAAATCAAGGCTTTGTTGCATTAATGACTCATAATCAATACAAATTACTTATCTGGTTTAGATATTGAACGTATTGTGATTTATAAATCATCCGAATCTGCATCATAATCATGCAATTAATCGGTGGAATTGGCTTCTTAGAACATTTATAGCGTTTTTAGAGCGACTTCGATCCAATTTTTACAGATAAAATCATCGATTAGTAAAGACTAAGCAAATCATTCAAAATGATTCAAAGATGTGAATAGAGATCAATCAAGATAATTATCAAAAATAAATGTAAAAATTTTAAATGGCATTTTTTCAAGTGATATTTGTATGATTTTATCTAGTAAAACCTCAAAAAATGCACAAAATTAGTGCAATAAAATCATCTTTTAAAATTCTGACTCATTTTTTTGATTCATTAAAAATAAAATTTCTTGAAAATGTGCACCCATTGCCTCCTCTGCCAGACAATCTTCAGGATTTCGCAAAAGATATTGCTCCAAAGACAAACAACCACAACCGATACATTGATCCAATTGTTGGCCTAACTGCAACAACATCATGATTTGCTGATCCAATTGCCCTTGCCACTCTTGTGATATAATTTGCCAATCTTTTTCGTAGCCACTTGTTGCTTTGGTAAGATACTCAGCGTTTGTTTTATTTGTTTTAAACTGATCCCAACCTGTTGAGCTGCTTTTATAATTGCAATTCACCTAAGCATCGCACGCTGATACCTACGCTGATCCCCCTCCGTTCTAGTACTCCAAATCAAATTTTTTTCTTCATAAAAACCAATCGTTGCAACACTTACGCAGCTACCTTTTGCAAGTTTTCTGATGCTAAGCCATGTTTCTGGGGAATATTGTTTCAAAATTTCCTTGATCTCTAGTTAACTTGAACTTTGATACTAACAGATATCATATTTTATAAAGATGTACCGTAATGAATAAAATAAATACTCAAGCCTTTCAAATAATTAATCCTGAAACGCTCTATCATCCTAAAAGCAATGGATATAGTCATATTGCTGTTGTGAAACCGAATATGCGAATTATTCATCTCGCGAGGCAAGGTGGAGAAAATAAAAATGGTGAACTTTCACCTTTTTTTGACCAACAGGTACAACAAGTCTTTTATAATATTCAATAGGCTTTAGCCTCAATTCAAGCAACACTTTCAGATATTGCCGTGTTACGTGTTCTGATTGTTGATCATGACACTCAGAAACATCAGCTGGTGATTAAAACAATAGTGGATCTTTGGAAAACTTATGAATTCCCTGTTTGTACAATTATTCCAGTCACAGGCTTAGCATTACCAGAAATGCAAATTGAAATCGAAGCGACTGCGTATACTGCCTAAGAACCAGAGAAGAGAATATTATGTCAAACACCCAAAATATGAGTCAAAATAAAGCCTTACTCTGGTTTATGGCAGCAGCATGTGGTTTATGCGCAGGTGCAAACTATTATAGCCAACCCTTAATTCACTCCATTCAGCAATTTTTTGCAGTGACAGAGGGGCAAGCAGCTCTGACTGTAACTTTTGCTCAAGTTTCTTATGCGCTCGGTTTGCTCTTTATTGTTCCAATGGGCGATGTCGTTAATAAGACCAAATTTATTCCGCTCTTAATGGCATTATGTGCGGTAGGCCTATTTATTTGTGCTTTCTCTGTGAATCTACCAATGCTTTGGATTGGTACAATTCTAGTTGGACTATTTTCTGTCGCTGCTCAAGTGTTAATTCCACTCGCAACCATGACTGTTGAACCAGAAAAAACAGGTGAAGTTGTTGGCTTTCTCATGAGTGGTTTATTGGTTGGTATTTTACTTTCCACAAGTCTTGCAGGGCTGTTTTCAAATTTGTTTCATTGGAAAGTCATTTATGTCGTGAGTGGTATTTTAATGTTGATTTTGGCTTATGCACTCAAAAGTCGACTTCCATATGTTATGCGAATCAAAATGGATTACAGACAAATTTTTGTCTCTATGGCTGAATTATTAAAACAAGAAAAACGTTTGCTATTACGTGCATTGACAGGTGCTTTTGCATTTGCGGCAGTCAGTATTTTGTACTCAACGATTGCTTTATTGCTCACAGCAGCACATCATCTTCCTGACCTTGTGATTGGAATGGTTAGCCTTGTCGGTATTTTCGGCGCATTATCAACTCAATATATAGGTCGTTACGCTGACCAAGGTTATACCAAACAATTAACTTGGATCGGTTGTGGCTTGTTCATCCTCAGTTGGATTTGTTTCTATTTTGGACAAACTTTTCTATTCAGCTACATTCTTGGATTTGCCGTTATCCAATTGGCTTTAGCGCTTGTCCATACCAGTAATCAAAGTATTATTTTCCGTTTAAGACCTGATGCAAAATCTAGAATTAATGCCATCTATATGACGGCGTATTTTACAGGCGGTGCTTGTGGCTCTGCACTTGGGATTTTTTCATGGAATCATGGTGGTTGGACAATGACGTGCATCGCTGGAATAAGTCTTGTTTTTGCCTGTATACTTTTTAGTTTATTGGATAATTACTTAATTTATAAAAATGAAAATACTGCACATAATTGCTAGGCTTCAAACTAAAATCACTTATCAATCAATGCATACATCAAAAATTCACCCCAAAACAATCAGTTTAATGCTCATTATTTTGGGGTTACCATTTTATTAGCCAATATCTCAGCTAACTACTTTTGAGAATCAATGACTTTTAATGATTCATAATAAAAAAGTATTCACGGTAATATTTTAATTCAGCAATCGAATCACGAATATCGTCCATCGCCAAATGTGAGGCATTTTTCTTTAAACCACTCATAATTTCAGGTCTCCAGCGTTTCGCTAACTCTTTCACAGAAGACACATCTAAATTACGGTAATGGAAGAATTGTTCTAACTCTGGCATTAAACGATGCAAGAAACGGCGATCTTGGCAAATCGAATTACCACACATCGGTGAAGATTTTGGATTGACCCATTTCTTTAAGAACTCAAGTGTTTGCTGCTCTACATCTTGTGCATTCAACTTGCTGCGACGTACACGCTCGATTAAACCAGATTGACCATGTTGCTTAGTATTCCATTCATCCATTGCATTCAAAATGAGATCTGATTGATGAACAGCTAAAACAGGCCCTTCAGCTAAAATATTAAGGTTGTCATCTGTAATAATTGTTGCAATTTCAATAATCTTGTCGTTATCAGTATCAAGACCTGTCATTTCAAGGTCAATCCAAATTAATCGTGTATCTGGGGTGCTGCTCATAAATAGCGATTCTAAAGGGCTTAAAAACATCAATAGTAGCAAATTAATTACATCTTGGCTGTAATTCTATAGTGGCTTCATGCTATTTTTGCGGTCTTCAAAGTGTGGATTTTTTGGGACATGAATGGCTTTAATTCGTAAGCGTCGTTTAACTGAACAACAACAGCGTCGTATTGAGAAACAACACAAATCCCGTCAAGACGACATTGATACATCGCAAGATTTAGATGGGCTGGTTGTTCAGCATTATGGCCGTCAACTCGAAGTACAAGCTTTGTCCGTACCTGAACAGCATCCTGAAAAACCACAGGTGGCTGAGGGCGAACCTGAACCATTCTGGAAACCGATTGAACTGGACAGTATTTGGCGCTGTCATACCCGTACCAACCTAGAGTTGCTGGTGACAGGTGACCGTGTGAAATGGCAGGCCGACCCCAATACAGGTTTGGGGATTATCACCGCGATTTATCCGCGACAGTCGTTATTGACCCGTCCAGACCGCTATCACAAGGTCAAGCCTGTCGCCGCCAATATCAGCCTGATTTTGATTGTGTTCGCGCCCCTGCCTGAACCTGCTCCAACATTGATTGACCGTTATCTGGTCGCCTGTGCCGATGCCAACATTCCCGCCTTGCTGGTACTGAACAAATCAGACCTGCTCACTGAAAATGACCCAATTATGACCATGCTCAGTGAATATGAAGCTTTAGGTTATGAAACGCTCATTTGTCATGCACAAGGTGATTTATCCGCACTTTCCGCACGAATCGACAATGAAACCGTTGCGTTCGTTGGGCAGTCTGGGGTGGGTAAAAGCTCACTGATTAATACCATTGTTCCAGATGCGGCACAGAAGACCAATGTCATTTCCGAAAACTCGGCACTGGGACAACACACCACCACCTCAACCCGTTTGATTAAATTTGGAACAAACGGTGCACTGATTGACTCCCCAGGAATCCGCGAGTTTGGTCTGTGGCATTTGAGCCTGGAAAAGGTGCGAGCAGGTTTTCCCGAGATTGAAACCCATCTGGGCCATTGCCAGTTCCGTAACTGCACCCATAGCCATGAGAAAAATTGTGCCTTAAAACAGGCAGTTGATGCGGGCGAAATTTTACCAAGACGTTTGGACAGCTATCTACGCCTGATGGATGAAATTCAAGAAGCCCAGCAAAAAAGTTAGTTTTCTTGGGTTTTTACCCTTGAACTAACATTTTTGATCACCATAGAGATAAGTTATACTCAGGGTCAATTTTGATTTTAACTTTAGGTGACTTGTGGAACGCTGGTTAGAGTTTATGGGGAACCACCCCTTTTTGTTTGGTACGCTCGGCGTGCTCATCGTGCTGTTCTTCATTTTAGAGGGTCAGCGCAATGGTCGTAAAATTTCACCACAATCACTCGGTATTTTGGTCAAGGCAAAAAATGCCATGCTGATCGATCTACGGGATGCTAAGGATTTCCGTGATGGCCACATCAGTGGTAGCCGTAACATTCCATATAGCCAAATCACAAGTCATGTAGATGAATTAAAAGCAAGTGATCGTCCATTGGTATTTATATGTAACTTAGGTCAAGTTGCGGGTGCAGCATTACAAAAAGTTGCGCATGCAGATAGCTATCGTCTAGATGGTGGTATCAGCAACTGGAAAGCTCAAGGCTTACCCTTAGTTAAAAGTAAAACCAAAGCTTAAGGAGCAATAAGATGACAACTCCAAACGTCACAATTTATTCAACGCTGTCTTGCCCATACTGTGTACGTGCAAAACAATTACTTGAGCGTAAAGGCGTTGCTTATAAAGAAATTAATCTTTCCAACGAAGCCCCTGAAGTTCGTATTGAGTTAATGCAACGTACCAATCATCGTACTGTGCCTCAAATTTTTATTAAAGATCAATTTATCGGTGGTTTTGATCAACTTTATGCCTTAGAGCGTGAAGGTAAACTCGACCAATTATTAGCTTAACAACACACTCCAAGATTTAAGGAAAAACAATGAGCGAAGAACAAGTTCAACCACAACTCGCGTTAGAACGTATTTATACAAAAGACATTTCTTTTGAGGTTCCTGGTGCGCAAGTATTTACTAAACAATGGCAGCCAGAACTCAATATCAATTTATCTTCTTCAGCAGAAAAAATTGATCCAACACACTATGAAGTGTCTTTAAAAGTTGTGGTTCAAGCCACCAATGAAGGTGAGACCGCATTCATTGTTGATGTAACTCAATCAGGTATTTTCCTTATTGATGGTGTAGAAGAAGATCGCCTTCCTTACATCTTAGGTGCATATTGCCCAAATATTCTATTTCCATTCTTACGTGAGTCTGTAAATGACTTAGTCACTAAGGGTAGCTTCCCACAATTGTTACTTACACCAATTAACTTTGATGCTGAGTTCGAAGCAAACATGCAACGTTTACAAGCGGATGCTGATGCACAAGGTCAAGCATAATTACGCTGATCATAGTATTAAAAAAGGACTGATTTTCAGTCCTTTTTTATTGTCAAATAATCAATCGATAATTGTTCTAAAGGTCAAATTAACTCTAGGTGTGGTCACTTTCTTGGTTGGTGGTAAACGATGTAGCCAGTAGCTTTGAGTCGTATCTTTCATGACCAACAAACTGCCATGCTCTAAGTACAACTCGATTTTTTCCTTGCTATGTTTATGTTTAAATGCAAATTTTCTTTCTGCACCAAAACTGAGTGAAGCTATTGCACCATCTCTTTTAAGATCTGTTTCATCATCACTATGCCAAGCCATGCCTTCTTCACCTGTGTGATAAAGATTGAGCAGACATGAGTTGAATAGTTCACCTGTTAAACTTTCGACAAGTACTTTTAATTCGAGTAATTCTTTTGTCCAAGGCAATGCATATTTATTGATATTTGAATAAGTATATTCAAATGCCTGATCACCATACCAAGCCACTTTTCTTTTGGTAATGATTTTTCGCCCAAAAATGATTGCTTGATCATTTTCCCATGCAATATTTTGCATGAGCTTGTCAAAATAATCGTCTGCTCTCAAATTTGGAATCACTTTTCCATAATATTGAACAGTGCCTTGATAGGGTAAATAGTTATGACTTGGATCCGCATCAATATCAAATAGTTGCATGGGTATGTACACCCTCCCAAGCAATAATTGCCGTTTTTCTCAACTGTCCCCATTCATATCCGCCGAATGCACCTGTCGATTGAATCACACGATGGCATGGAATCAGAAAAGCAATCGGATTACTACCAATTGCGGTACCCACTGCACGTGCGGCTTTAGGATGATCAATCGATTTTGCAAGCTCTCCATAAGTCGTGAGTTGACCCATTGGAATTTTGAGTAAAGATTGCCAAACCTTCAACTGAAACGCGGTCCCTTTTAAATGTAATTTAATCTTGGCCAATTGACCGTGATCTGTCTGAAACAGGGCTAAAGCACTTTGTTGAAGTGAATCTGATTGAGCAATAAACATTGCTTTAGGAAATTGTGCTTTTAAATGCTGTAAAGCCTGTGTTGGGTTTTTTACAAATGTTAAAGCACAAATCCCCTTAGATGTTGAAGCAACTAAAACCTCACCGAATAATGTTTCTGCAAATTGATAAGAAATTGTTAAAGCTTCACCACCATTTTTATATTCAGCAGGCGTCATTCCTTCAATCTGAAGGAAAAGATCATGTAATCGACTGGTACTCGATAAACCTGTGGCAAAAGTCGCATCAAAGATACTGCCCTGTTGCTGCTTCAGAATCTGTTTTGCATATTCAATGCTGGTATATTGTAAAAATTTCTTAGGGCTCGTCCCCACCCATTCCGTAAATAGACGCTGAAAATGTGCTGGGCTCAAATGAATATGAGCTGCCACCTCTTCAAGTTGTGGCTGCTGCTGAAAATTTTGTTGAATATAAGCAATTGCTTGAGCAACTTTTTGATAATGTTGTTGTGAGGACATAGACCACCTCTCATCATTCACATTTTCACTGTATCAATTTTAAAATGCAGTGAAAATCTGAATCATGCTAAGTTTAAGTTTTTGTTTATCCTTCTCTCTGTACAAATAAAAAACTGCGCTCATTCAAGCACAGCTTTTAAAAGATAGAACATAAAATACTTTAGCTGATTACAAGGGATGACTCACCAATCATCTCGATGAGATTAATGTGTATAGTATTTATGTCCCTGATCACGTAACTCGGCAATTTTTTTGCCCTGTTTTTTTGCTTCATCTAATTTACCTGCTTGAACAAGTACTTTAGCCTTATCAATCTCAACAATAATTTGATCAAATAAAGCTGTTGAGGTCGGTACTTTGTCCGTTGTATTTACCGCTAATTTATATTGTTTTGAATGCGTTGCTGCATTACGCATATTATTTAAAGCAGTTGTCGCTGCTTGTGGATTTTTAGCTTGGTTAAACGCTTTATAGTTTTTACCTAAAGCTTCCATATCATCATGTAAACCCGCAGCCATAACGGTGCTGCTAAGGGCAAGAGAAGAAAACATAATCACGGTGGCTAAAGTTTTTTTAATCATCAAGATATCCTATCGAAAACTGTGGCTATAGATGGCTGATCAGAAGCAAAACTTATTGAACTCTGATTTGGCCGCATATATTGCGGCGCTGTTTTAGCATACATAAAAAATGCAACGATTTCGTTGCATTTTAATAAAAGTAAAACTGTTTTATTTACGACTTCTGTAGTAAAGCATCATGTATTGCTTCTACCAACTGTTGCGAAATCTCTTGCTTTGACGCTTTCTCTAACTCACGCTTTTCCATATGGTATGACTGAGCAAAAAATACTGTCATTGCATTTTCATCAGAAGCAAAACCAATATCAGGGCGTGATACATCATTACACGCAATCATATCGAGTTTTTTAGCAACCAATTTTCCTGCTGCATATTGCTCAACATTTTGGGTTTCAGCTGCAAACCCAACCATAAATGGACGTTGTTGTTGCTCTGCAATCGTCGCCACGATATCTGGGTTCTTCACCAAAGCGACTGCAAGTTCATCACCTGCTTTTTTAATTTTATGTTCTGCAACTTGAGCCACGCGATAATCAGCAACTGCCGCCGTCGCAATAAAAATATCACAACCTTCTTTAAGCTGACTCATACTAACATCAAGCATTTGCATAGCTGAACTGACATTAATCCGTTGTACACCATTTGGTGTATCTAAACTCACTGGACCTGCAACTAAAGTGACTTTTGCACCAGCTGCGTAACAAGCGGCTGCTAGTGAAAAACCCATTTTACCCGTACTGTGATTGGAAATATAACGAACAGGATCAATTGCTTCTCGTGTCGGACCAGCTGTAATAGTGACACGTTTGCCAGCCAATAAGCCAAATTTTTCAGCAATCGCACGTTGTGCTTTATGAAAATAAGCAGCAACTTGACGTGCTAAATCTTCAGGTTCAGGCATACGTCCTAAGCCGACATCACCACATGCTTGTTCGCCTGCATCAGGCATAATCACATGCAGGCCATCTTCAACCAAAGTTTGCAAATTACGCTGAGTCGCTTTCGCTGCCCACATTTGTTGATTCATAGCAGGTGCAATCCACACAGGGGCTTTCGTTGCTAAATATAGGGTGCTTAATAGATCATCAGCCAAACCATTGGCAAATTTTGCAATGCTGTCACAACTTGCAGGTGCAACGAGAATCAGATCAGCCCAACGTGCCAATTCGATATGTCCCATGCCTGCTTCTGCTTCAGGATTAAGCAATTCGGTATGTACAGGGTTTCCTGAAAGTGCTTGGAAAGTGAGCGGTGTAATAAATGCTTGTGCGCCGTGCGTCATTACGACACGAACATCGAAACCAAAATCTTTTAAACGGCGGACTAAAATCGCACTTTTATAGGCAGCAATACCGCCAGTAACCGCTAATATAATGTTTTTATGTGGAATAACACTGAGATCAAAGCTCACAAACAGGATACCTTACTGTTGCAGTGGCGCTCACAATAGCATTAAATACGGTCATACCCAAGTGATGTACTTGGAAAAATCATCATCATAAAAAAATTGTGTGAATAAAAATGAATCAATCAATAAGACAATCTATCAAAGCATGGCCTGAACAAGAACGCCCACGTGAACGCTTATTACTACAAGGTGCACAAAGCCTATCTGATGCAGAACTATTGGCTATTTTTCTACGCTCAGGCTCAAAACAACATTCGGCGGTGGAACTTTCTCGAATCCTGATTCAACATTTTGGTGGCTTGAATCCGATTTTTGATGCATCACTTGAAGACTTATCCCAATTTAATGGAATTGCTTCTACCAAATATGCCCAACTCATGGCAGTTAAAGAACTTGGACGGCGTTATCTACACAACTATTTTCATCAACAACGTTTATGTCTAGATACATCAACACTGGTATTGGATTATTTGCGCTACGAACTGCAAGGTGAAAAGCAGGAAGTTTTTGCTGTACTTTGTTTAGATGCTGAACTCAGAAAGCTCCATTTCAAAAAACTATTCTATGGTTCACATCATTCATGTAGCGTTTCGCTGAATCAAACCTTACGTTATGCCTTACAACAACAGGCTTGCCAAATCGTGGTTGCACATAATCATCCTTATGGTATTGCTCAACCTTCACCAGAAGATATTTATCTGACTCAGCAACTCAAACAAGCTTGTAAACTATTGGAAATTAATCTGATTGATCATTTTATTATTTCAGCAGAAGATCATTTTTCATTTTCTGAACAACAACTCCTCAACCCCACTAAAATCAAGTAATCTCATCTTGACAAAGCCCAAATCTAACCCGAACATCAACACATAAAATTAATGATTCAAATAACATGATTGTCCGTGATCAACCGAGTATTTTTAAAGTTTTATTCTCATGGCGCGGGACGATTTTGCCTAAAATTTTACCCTCGCTAGGATTTGTCATGCTTATCTCTGCCATTATTGGTGGTGTTGAGTATGTAGATCTGTATCGATTTCCAGAAATTCCTTTGGTAGGTTTTACACTGATTGGGGTTGTCCTTTCGATTTTTTTGGGTTTTAAGAATACAGCTTGTTATGATCGCTGGTGGGAAGCACGTAAGCTTTGGGGTGTTTTAATTGCAACTTCTCGTCATTTTGACCGTGACTGTCGTGTATTAACTCAGGCTCGCCGCGAACGTATTATTCAAAATGTAATTGTATTTGCGAATGTGTTACGCGACCGCTTACGTCACCAAACAGCAAATCCCACTGAACTTACAGAAACCAGTGGTCTAAGCCAGCAAGCACTCACTCAACTCTATCAACAACATAATGCACCACAATACACACTTAGCCTGATTCAATGGGAACTATTACAAGCCATGAAAGAAGGTGAAATATCAGATATTATTTATACTCAAATGAACCGCCATGTCGCGGCTTTAAGTGAAATGCAAACGGGCTGTGATCGTATTGCGAATACCCCGATTCCATTTGCCTACTCTGTTTTACTGAATCGCACTGTATATTTTTTCTGCTTTATGCTGCCGTTTAGTTTGGGATCTTTATTAGGTCTAGTGACCCCACTTTTAGTCGGAATTTTGGCTTATACATTTTTGGGGTTAGATGCTTTAAGTACAGAAATTGAAGAGCCATTTGGAACACAAAGCAATGACTTGCCTTTAGATGCGATGGTACGCTCAATTGAAATTGAGTTACTGGGAACATTAGGTCGCCCAACCCCTCCACCGATTCAAGCGCATGATCATAATTTATTGTAAATTATAAAGAGGAAACATTTATCGAGTAAAAGATTATTTCTTAAGTGTTATAATCAGACCATCTAAAATAGATAAAGTCATTCTTAAAATATTTCTCGATTAAAATGTTTTCCCATTCTTTAATATCTATACATGAACTATCAATATGAATATCGACATACGCTTTTTGAGCTTGAAGATGCTTCATAAAAACTACAGGAAAGTTTTCTTTTTCATATATATGAGTTGCTATTGTTCTCCCTAAGCCATCATCATCAAACTCATGCAATGACAGCTTATTTACCTCAGCAAAATCAATCAAATTAAAGTCTACACTTAAGATGACTTTGTCATCTCCACTCGGCCAAATACATGCCATACCAACCTCTATCTTGAAATAACTTCAAATATTTTTGAAATTTTACCTAAAGTTTTCCCAAACACCTTTTTGTCCTTCTTTAACTCTAGGTGTATTCCCCAGTTTAACCCACGGCATATTGTCGCCATGAAAATCACTGCCGATCGAAACAGCCAAATCAAACTGCTGAATCATTCGATCCACCATTTGACGTGTTGATGCCGGTTCTACACTCGGAGGAAGTTCAACAGCATCTCCACCCGATTCAGCAAATAATTCAATTAAATAACGAATATTGGTCGCTGATAAATCATATCGGGTTGGATGCGCTAAAACTGCGAAGCCTTGGCTGGCATGGATCACGTCAATCGTTTCTTTAAGCCCTAAACCTTCAAATTTCACAAATGCCTTTTTTCCTTCTTTAAGAAAACGGTCAAATGCTTGTTGTGGGCGACTGACAATATTTTTCTCTACCAATGTTTTGGCAATATGGGTACGGGTCACTCGGTCTGGATGTCCATCAACTTTGGCAATCACATCTGGGTAAATATCAAAATCAATACATTTCTCTAATAAGCTACAAATCACTTTCGCACGTTCAGCACGGACTTTTTTCTGATTTTCAAGCATTGCTTTTATAGGCGTCTCATCTTGCATATTCAAAGCAACAATATGAACACCATAACTCTTTTTAATATTTGGTCTTGACCATTGGCTTGATATCTCCACACCAGAAATGATTTTAATATCATATTCTTTAGCATGTTTCTTGGCACGACTTAAAGCATCCATCGTGTCATGATCTGTCACGGCAAGCATCTTTATTTTTAAGTCAACAGCCGCCTCTACCAGTTGTTCTGGAGAGTACGTACCATCTGAAATGTGGGTATGTGTATGTAAATCGACACCGAACATGGTTTGTATTATGCTATCTGACCTATTTCATCATCGTACTGTAACATGAAAGCGTTGCTCGACTATCTGCCGATTATTATCTTCTTTTATTTTTATAAAACCACTGATCCCAAAGATAGTCATCACCCTTTATTACAGTTGGTTGGTAGCGCAGGAAATACCGATCAAAATCATATTCTTGTGGCAACCTGTGCGCTTTTAATTTCAACGCTTGTTGTTTACGGTTGTTTGTTCTTTTTCCAGAAATTTAAACTGGAAAAAATGCAATGGTTTATTGTTGTCATGTCGGTGATTTTTGGTGGAATCACACTCGTATTCAGTGATGTGACCTACATTAAAATGAAAGCAATCATCATCAATATCGGTATTGGAATAGGTTTTTTAGTTACCCCATTATTCAATAAAGAACGTACCCCGATTATTAAAAAGCTTCTTGGTTCATTACTCGAGTTAAGTCATCAAGGCTGGATGAGATTGAACTTAGCGTGGTGTGGACAATTCTTTTTGCTTGCCGCTTTACATTTTTTCTTTGGATTCGTCTATATGCAAGGCAAATATTGGGGCGAATTCACGGCTTTCGGCGATATTATCGTTTCTATCAGTTACCTTGCTGCTATACTATTTTTCTTAAGAAAGCATTTTAAAACCACCGACTGAATTTTGAATCATTGAGCGACTGCCATGCCTTATTTTGTCCTAACCTGCACTGATCATGAAGGTACCTTAGAAAAACGTTTAGCAACTCGTCCACAACATATTGAACGATTGCAAAAGCTAGATGATGAAGGACGTTTAATTGCTGCTGGCGCTCATCCTAAAGATCCAAATAATCCACAAGCAGGTTTTTTAGGCAGTACGATTATTGTTGAATTTGACACGCGTGAAGCGCTAGATAGCTGGATTCAGGAAGAGCCTTTTTTAAAAGAAGGAATTTACTCAAATATTGAGGTAAAGCCTTTCAACAAAGCTTTTCCAAAAGGGTAAATCATGCACTTTGCAGCCAAAAGCTTTTTCGCCTTATGCTTAATGAGTTCATCAGTCTGGGCTGTTGAACCAACACCAGCTATTGCACCGACAACAACTGTTCAAGCTAAACCAAACTCAACAACAGCTTCCACCCCTGTTACTACGGCAACTGCTAAGCCCTTAACTGCTGAACAAATTGCAAAGGCTAAACAGCAACAAGAAGCAAAAGTCAAAGCATTGGTTCAAGATCAAGCCAATCGCTTAAAACAACTTGAAAATGCCAATCTTGAAGCGCTCTCGCAAAATCAAGAATTACAACTCAAAAATGACAATCTTACTGTTCAGATTCAAGTTTTACAAAGTGAGCGCAGTGCTCAAATGTTCTTGTATGGTGCTATGACCATTGCAGTTGGTGTCATTCTAGGTTTCTTTATTGCGAGCTATGTCTACACCAAACGTCGTCGCCAGTGGTAACAATATAATTTTTATTTATGTCTCATTCATCAAAATTACAAACTGCTGAATTAGATTGGGAAATAGTCGATGGCATCGAAATTCCTATTTCTAAACAATTCGGTGATGTCTACTTTTCTAAAGACAATGGTTTGCTTGAAACCCGACATGTATTTTTAAATGGCAATGATTTAACCGAACGCCTCTCTCAACTACACGATTATCAATATTTCTGTGTAGGTGAAACTGGTTTTGGTACAGGACTCAATATTTTGACCCTGTGGCAACTCTGGCAACAAGTTCGCTTAGATAATCACAGCCATTTACATGTTGTCAGCGTTGAAAAATTTCCATTAAATAAAGCCGATTTAATCCGTGCACTCAATGTTTGGACAGAGCTCAAACCTTTAGCAGAAAAATTGATTCAGCAATATCCCTTGCCAATCGCAGGTTGTCATCGCTTAAGTTTTCCTGAAGAACGTTTTAGTATTGATTTATGGCTAGGGGATGCTCAGGATATTTTTCCAACGATCCCTAAAATCCAAGCAGTGAATGCATGGTTTTTGGACGGTTTTGCTCCATCTTGTAACCCAGATATGTGGCAAGCAAATGTCTTAGATCATATGGTGCGTTTATCTGATTTTGGAACAACTTTCGCATCCTTTAGTGTCGCAGGCATATTAAAACGTGGGCTTAAACAACACGGTATTCAAATCAGCCGTCCACGAGGTTTTGGCCATAAACGAGAAATGCTCAAAGCGATTTGGCTAAATGCTTCACAAGAAGAAAAAGACACCGCCGATTCGAAGCAAGACATAACGATTCAAAATGAATCTGAAATAACAAGCTCAGCATCTGTACAGCGACATATTGCGATTATTGGCGCAGGAATCGCAGGTTTAAGCTCAGCATGGGCATTTGCTCAACGAGGACATCAAGTTACGATCTACGAGCAAAATGAGCCGCTTTCAGGAGCATCTGGCAATCCCTTGGCATTGCTCAATCCAAAACTATGCCCAATTGAACAGGCGCATGAACACTTAATGACCTTGAGTTGGCAACATGCGTTGAATTTTTATCCTCGTTTTAAGGCATTTAGACCGATTCAAGTAGAGCAAATTGCATTAAAAAATGCAGATGAACTGCTAGGACTGGTTGAGCAATATCCTGAAAACGTTTTAACTACAAATACAACACTTGAATGCCTTTCTGAAACAGAGCTTCCAAGTCTGACCTTACATCAAGCTGGCGCAGTTTCACCACATCAATTACGTGATGAGATTTTACAACATGCTAATATTCGCATAGAAAAAGCAAAAATTTCTCGATTAGAGTCGACTGATAGCCAAGTTACACTCTGGCAAGACCAACAAAAAATTGCCATAACGGATCATGCGATTGTCTGTTGTGCTAAACAAAGTGCTGAACTCATCGAAAACTATCCAGTCTTAAAGCCAATTCGAGGACAAGTCAGCTGGGTTGAGAATAGCCAGCGGCCTTTAGCACTGGATCAAGCTTATAGTTATGGTGGCTATTGCATGCAACTGGATGCTTCACAGTTAATTCTGGGTGCATCTTTTTATCCCAATCGGGATGATGCAGAAGTGCTAACTGAAGATCATGTGCATAACTACGAACTTATCCACAGTGTCTTCCCTCAATATGCAGAACAACTTCCAAAGCTGGAGACTTGGCAAGGAAGAGCATCCGTCCGCGCACAAAGTTTAGATTATTTCCCCTTAGTTGGGAAAATACAAAATCTTGATCAAATCTATACTTTTGCTGGTTTAGGATCAAAAGGTTTCTTATTTGCGCCATTATGTAGTGAAATCTTAGCAGCATTAATTTTAGGTGAACTTTGCCCAGTTCCTCAAAGTTTATTGGATAAATTAAATCCACAAAGATTTCAAAAGAAATTAAAAGCTAAAAAACCTTATTATTCTGGGTAAATTATTATTTTAGTTGTTCATTCTTTAAATTTGCCAAAATACCTAAGTATTTTGGCAAATTTAACTGATCTATGCGCCTTGTTCTAAAGCTAAGCCAGCATCACGTGCTGCACGTGTACCGCCCATCAATACAACATATTCACGAGAATCATCAAAACCTTCTAAAAGCTCTGCTGCGCGTGGTGCTTTACTACCACCTCCACATAAAATATAAATCGGCTGATCCGCTGCAACCTGAGTCAAACTATCCGCATTAATTTCAGCAATTGGACGATTCAACGCCCCTTTGACGTGTGCCTCTGCATAAGCTTTAGCATCTCGGACATCCCAAATGACTGCGCCTTCTGGGAACTCAAATGTTGTAATTTCTTGTTTACGGATCATTGTGCACTCCTTTGATGTAAACAACACTTGGCAAATGAAGAAAACACCCTTAGCATCTCAAATATTCTTTCCCTTTGTAAAGGTCTAACCATGCCTTCTTTTGATATTGTTTCTGAATTAGAGTTATTTGAAGTCAATCATGCTGTACAAAATACAGAAAAAGAGATTGCAACACGTTTTGACTTCCGTGGACAAGACGTTTCAATTGAGTTAAATGAAAAAAATAAAGAAATCAAAATCTCAACTGAAAGTGACTTCCAATGTGAACAAGTCTATACCATGCTTGAAAATCACTTCTATAAACGTAAGATTGATGTACAAGCTTTAGATCCACAAAAAGCCACTGCTTCTGGTAAAAATGTAGTCCAAGTGATCAAGCTGAAAGATGGACTTGACTCAGATACCGCAAAAAAAATTAATAAAGCCATTAAAGAAAGTGGTATCAAAGCGCAATCTTCTATCCAAGGAGACAAAATCCGTGTCACAGATAAAAAGCGCGATACATTGCAACAAGTCATGAACTTTTTACGTGAACAACAATTTGGTCTACCACTTCAATTTAATAATTTCAAAGACTAAGCATTAGGTTCATTATGGCAAAAGATAACCGTCTTTATACGCTGGTTAAAACCACGTCTAAATTTCCAAAAAGTATCCGTAGTACGCTATGGAGTAAAGCTTTTGGTCGTGTTGTTCCTATGGTTGGAACAGCAAATATTCGTTATTTAGAAGTTGATAAAAACCATGTCACTGTGCGTATTGAAAACCAACGTAATATGCAAAATCATATTAAAGGGGTTCACGCAGCAGCAATGGCGTTATTAGCAGAAACTGCAACGGGCTTTTTAACGGGCTTACATATCCCAGATGATCGTATCTTGTTAATTAAATCATTGCATGTTGACTATTTAAAAGTTGCTCAAGGCGGTTTAACAGCAACTGCAAAATTATCAGCAGATCAACAAAAGTTTATTGCGGATAATGATAAAGGCGAGTTATTAATTCCTGTGACCGTCATTGACGATTCTGGTAACGAACCAATTCAATGTCAGATGCTTTGGGCTTGGCTACCAAAACGTAAAAAATAGTCTTAGATTGAAGATAAAGCCCAATAAAATTTGGGCTTTATTGTTTTATCAGCTTGCTAAAAAATCTTGCTTAATTTGTTCTGAGATTTGTCGTTTATTACCATTCACGTCAACAGCAACAAATGTAAAAACACCTTGAGTAACTCGAATCGGATCACGCGAATTGTCGTGACTATTCCATACCTCGATTTGCACCTGTACGGAAGTATTGCCGACTTTCAAAATTTTAGTATAGCAACTAATCACATTTCCAACCTTAACAGGCACAAGGAAGGTCATTTCATTAATTGCAATTGTTGCACATCGTCCCTTGCTCAAACGCTCAACATGAATCGCTCCTGCGAGATCCATCTGAGATACAATCCATCCTCCAAATACATCACCACTCCAGTTTGTATCTGCTGGCATAGCAATATTCTGTAAGGATAAAACCCCTTCTGGATGATTTGAACGTTCAGTCATGTTAATGTCCTTGATGTTGCTGTAATTGCTGATTTAACCATTGCTGTAGCTCTGGTGTACGTAATGCACCACTTATTCTGGCCAATTCAGTCGTCTTATTCATTAAGACCAAAGTCGGAATACTGCGGACATTAAATGCAGCACTTAAACGCGGGTTTGCTTCAGTATCAATTTTAGCAAACACGACGTGAGGATTATGTTTGGCAACCTCAGCAAAATGAGGTGCCATCATTTTACAAGGATTACACCATTCTGCCCAAAGATCGATGAGTACAGGTAAATCTGAATGACTAATGAAATGGCTAAAATTTTGCTCATTTAATTCAATTGGCGCTAACGTTAATAATGGTTGATGGCATTGCCCACAGTTTGGATGAACTGCTAATTTTTCTTCAGGTACACGATTTTTTGCACCACAGGATGCACAGACAATGATCATTTACATCACTCCGATATGTTGATGTAAAAATTCTAATTGGGTTGTGACTGCTTTTTCAAACCAAGAACCGTGATAAATATCAAAATGTTTCATTTCCCACTCATGATAGCTTACAAATGGTGCAATATTTGTAGCGGCTTCACGACTAGATTCAATTGGAATCAAAGAATCATGTTTCGCAGCAATAAACAAAACAGGGATATTAATTTTGCGTACAAATTGAATTGGACGATAGCGCATTAAATTAAAAAATACACGTGCAGGAACTTCACCACTCCAATAATAGTCAGGATTTACAATCGAATGATAACCATAATAACTATCGGAGGTCGGTAAAAAGCATAGTTTATGCTGATCCACAACCGGCAAAGTCTTAGGTACTAAGCCCATCTTAGACCCCATGTAATCCTGACTAGAACGCTTCAAAGCCTCTGGATAACGCTGTAATGGGTATAATTTTGCTGTTTCAGCACCATCAACATAAGGCACTTGTACCATCACGGCCTGAATATTTTTAAGGTCAGTGGCTAAACTAAGCGCATATCCACCGCTTAGAGAAGTTCCCCATAAAATAATACGTCGACTATCAATCAATTTGCAATTCGAAGCATATTGAACAATGGTTTTCCAATCATCTAGTTGAGCACCAAGTGAAACCAATTCACGCGGTTTTCCTGTGCTCCCCCCCCAATAGCGATAATCAAATAAAATGACAGCATAGCCAGCTTTAGCGAAACGTTGTGCATACTGAACTAACTTAAATTGGCGTAATCCAGCAAATCCATGTGCCATAAGAATTACAGCAGGTTTAATATTGGTCTTCGGTAGGTAGAAATCTGCTGCTATGGTTTCTTCGCCACTAGGAACATACAACGGCTCAACTGTATAGGTGTGCATGCGCGCTCCAATGCTTTATCTTATTACTTATCATCATTTATTTGCTACAGACATTTAAACTCAAGATCAAGCTTAATGCTATGATAGAGCATAAAATGTTTTGTTTATTTTTGGAGTGACAAGATGTCAGAAAATGTTGGTTTTGCAGGTCAAATCGGCCCTGAGCATATAGATCAAGTTGTCGAAAAAGGCTTCAAATCTATTATTAATAATCGTCCAGACATGGAAGGTGGTTCTGAACAACCTACAAGTGCACAGATTGAAGAATCAGCTCGTAATGCTGGTCTAGATTATGTTTACCAACCAGTGGTTGCAGGTCAAATCACAGAGTTAGATGTTCGTACATTTGCTAATCACTATAACGAATTGCCAAAACCTATTTTAATGTTTTGTCGTACAGGTAATCGCTCCAATAACCTATACCAATTAGCGAAGCAGATGGATTTGTTGGAGGATTAATAAAAAATCTTCAAATAAAAATGGAAGCTCGAAAGCTTCCATTTTTTTCATTCAGGCATTATGGACAAGTGAATGATGTTCCGTAAGGGCTAACCTGATTCGGAGAATAAGTACCATCAGTTGAATAATCACTCGATAAAGATGCTAAACCTAAACTATAAGTCGTACGATTTGGTAATGATGCAACAGTTGCTGATGCTCCTACCTGCACTGTTAACCACTGTGCATAGATTTTTGGGTAACGCATGGCAAAGTCAAACTTACCATTGGCATCAGTGGTAAATGTATTTTGCTCAGCACCAGACTGGCTCACAAACGTCACCACTTTCACAGGCGTATTATTCGCTCCCACAGCCGTACCTGCTGGGCTTGCCACACAAGCATGTACACTGTTGGTTGTAGTACTTGCCATATAATCATCCGTTAAATCACTTGGTGTACCATTGTTATTCATTGGTTTACCATTAGAATCCAGGTAAATATTAGGAGCTGACAAATTATAATACTCTTGATTACCAAACACCCATTTTTCTGCTGGATCAGACCCTGGTTTTGGAGCAAGTGCCCATAAGTTGCGACCTTTGATATAAGTCAGTGGAGTCACATCCAGTGTCACTGTTTGATTTGCCAATGGCTTACCATCAAAATCAACCACACTCACAGACATATTCTTGGTGTAATAAACTCCATCACTTGAAGATGCGACTTCTATTGGATTGACACCAATTACAATTGAAGCAACAGGTGCTTGTACTGCAGCCTGTACGATATCAATCATTGAGATTTGTGTGACATCGGCATAGCCTGTTTCATTAAAGCGTGCTGTCAAACGCAAATCATCATTAACGAATTCGGTAGCTGTATAATTTCGGCGTGCATTTTCATCTACCTTGATTTTAAACACAGCCTGACCATTCGCATCAGTGGTTAAACCTGAAGCACCAACAATAACAGCACCATTGCGAGCAAAATCAGTAAGACCTAGCGTAATATATTTTCCAGAAACACCAGCACCATTCGTATCAAGTAAAGTCACAGTAACATCTGCTGTGTCATCACGTACATTCATGGTTGGTTTTGCTGCAATACGTAAAGAATATCGAGTAGATGGTGTACCTAAATTATCAACTGTTGCAATACGATAAATCTGAGTGGCTTTTCCACCAATTTCATCCGTATTCGTTGCTGTTAACTCAATACCACTTGCCAATAATAACTGCTTATCAACCGTTGCACCATCAATAGCAACAGAGAAAAATGCATTACCATTTGAATCCGTTTTGACTGTTACTGGCCCACCACTTGTATTGACTGAACCACTAGAACCAGAATTACCAATAGTTAATCCACCTGCATTATTTGCGGCAAGTATGACTTCCTGATTGCGTACAGGTTGATTAGCTCGATCCAACAACGTCACCGTCACAATTGAACGATCACCATTCACATCCATGGCTGACTTACTGACACTACTAAATACAAGATGGTAATTACTGCTGGCTTCATTCACTTTAAAATGAACTGTTTGGGTACGGACAACCCCATTTGGTAAAGTAATTGAAGCACGAACAGTGACACCATTTGCCAATAAGTCCGTATATTGTTTACCTGTAACTTTAGTGAGTTTCAAACTCACTTTTGCATTACCACTTGTGTCAGTTGTAATAACAGCCGTTTCTTGCCCATTGATCGTCACACCATTTAATGCAGAATCAATCACAGTAAATGTTACAGGATAACTCTTAATTCCTGTTGCAGTATTATCAATCAATTTGGCAAATACTTCAGAAGTATCGCCACTTGCCAATAAATCAGCTTTGGTTCTATCCATTGTTAAATTCATTGCTTCTGTCGGAACAGAAATATTGACTTTACCAACTTGAGTAACAACAGGCTGAGTAGTACTATTCACATTCTTGGTTGATACAGCATAAGTAATACCTTTTTCAACTAACAGTTGATCAATGCTATCACCATTCTCAACAGTAACTGTAAAGTAGGCAATACCATTAGCATTGGTTGTTGCCGTGGTTTTATCTACTTTGACTCGAGAGCTTAACCCCCCTGCCAAACCAAAATTAATTTCTTTATTTGCCAAAGGATTGCCATTCGCATCTTCAGCCTTAACAGCTACTATGCCTGTACCACCTAAAACTGAAATTACTGGCTCTGACAATGTTGTGGTTAATGCTACAACATCTTTTGCAACTGGAGCTTTCACCATCACCTGAATGGTTTGGCTCAGTACAGAACCATCAGCTTGTACAACAGATGCAGCAAGTGTGATCCCATTAGCAACCAAATTTTCAATCATTTGATCATTGCCAGCTTTTACATTTACTGTAAAGGTTGCGTTGCCATTTACATCTGTCTTTTTACTTGCACCGCCCACAAAGGTTACACCATTTGCAGTCGCTGCAGCATTTAAACCAAAGCCGACTAATTTATCCTTGAGTGGGTTACCATCTTTATCAAATACTTTCGTGGTAAAGGTAAAGGTATCATTATCCGCAAAAACAAGCCCTTTTGATGTGAGTAACTCAATATGTTGTGCATCTTTCGCAATCTCTGCTTCATCTGCTACAAACTGTAACACCGTATTTTGTGTCACATTTGTACCTGCATCAGAAGTATAAGTTGCCGTTGCCTGCACACCTGCCAATAAACCTTTAATTTGTTCAGCACTTAAGTTTGCTGGAGCAGTATAAGTTACAGTAAAGTTTACTGAACCATCAGCTCCTGTTGTTTGATTTGTTGGGGTGACGTTAATCGTCAAACCTGCTGGAACATTATTTAAAGCAAGTTTAATTAACTTACCTGCAAGCGCCTTGCCCTTGTTATTAAAGGCTTTTACTATAAGAGTTGTTGTGCCACCTGTTGTCTTAATTGCACCATTTACATTATCCAGTGTTAAATAACTGAGTTCTGATAATGTAGCAGCAGAGCTTACATTGATTTGGGTTGTTTGTATAACTGCACCAGAACCATCACCCTGCGTAGCTGACGCACTAATACCAATACCTGATGTAGCCAAAGCATCAACAGCTTCTTTTGTCGTAGTTTTAACTTCTAAGACAACAACAGCCTGACCATTTGCATCTGTTTCAACAACAGTTGATCCACCAATAACATCTTTAAAATTAACGCTATTTTTAATGATGTTATTATCAACACCCCAGTTATCAATCGCTAAAGTTACTTGGCGACCTTTAATCAAATTACCATTTTTGTCTTTTAAGGTGACTGTGGTCAAAACTGTTTGAGGTGTGCTGGTATCCATTACCAAGCTAGGTTTTTCAACCACCAAGTCCATACGCTGAATATTGACTTGATCAATCGCAAATTGTTGCGTCGTGTTTTGCGTTGTATTAATACCCATATAATTGGTATATGTTGCAACAACCTGAACCCCTGCCAATAAGCCCTGAATCTCTTTTGGCGTTAAAACTTTTGGCGCAGTATAAGTCACCGTAAATGTTGCTTCACCATTGCCATTCGTTGCCTGACTAGCCGTATCAAGTTTAATATCCAAACCTGTTGGGACATTATTAAGCCCTAACTGAATCGTTTTACCACTTAAAGCACTGCCTGTACTATTAAAGGCCTTAACAGTAATAGTTGAAGTACCACCAGTTGTCGCAATCAGTCCAGAACTATTCACCGTCATATAACCAACTGCTTCTGAGCTAATGCTTACTTTGGTATTTTGTGTCACAGAACCGCTGCCATCACCCTGTACCGCAGAAGCAGTGATACCAATTCCCGATACCATTAAAGTATTAACCGCATTTTCAGTTGTTGGATTGACATTTAAATCAATAATCGCCTGACCGTTGGCATCTGTTGAAACTACAACTAAACCACCGATAGCACCTGCAAAGCTCACACCATTTTGGACAGCTTCGGCATTCAAGACCAAGGTCACTTGACGGTTTTTGATGGCTTGACCATTTTGGTCTTTTAATGTAACCGTGGTTTTAACAGTTTGTGCCGCTGTGGTATTCACGATTAAAGCTGATTTATCAACCACCACGTCCATACGTTGAATATTTGCCTGATCAACATAGAACTGCAACATGGTGCTCTGTGTAATATTTTTATTGCTACTTGTGGTATAAACAGCATTTACCTGAATACCAGCCAATAATGCCTTGATTTGTTCAGGGGTTAAATTGGTTGGTGCAGTATAAGTCACGGTAAACTGGGCTGTGCCATACGCATCTGTTGTTTTCGTTGTTGTATCAACTTTAACATCCAAACCAACTGGCACGTTATTCAGACTTAACTTAACTGCTTTACCACTTAGTGCCTTACCATCACTGTTTAATGCCTTAACCGTAATGGTTGATGTGCCACCTGCGGTACCAATCGCATTGTTACTTTCAGTAATTAGCGACGCTACTTCATTTTGAGATGCTTCGGATAAAATATTTACTTTAACATTTTGGGTAATGATACCACTGCCATCTGCCTGAATTGCAGATGCACCAATGCCCACACCGGATGTAACCAAGGCATTCACTGCTTCTTGAGTTGTCGGTTTGACATTTAAATCAACAATCGCCTGACCATTGGCATCTGTTGAAATGGCAATTAGTCCGCCGACATCATTCAAAAAGCTCACGCCATTTTGGAGTGCTTCGGCATTTAAGGCCAAGGTCACTTGGCGGTTTTTGATGGCCTGACCATCGCGATCCTTTAAGGTCACTACAGTTTTGACTGTTTGAGCAGTTGCCGTATTCACGACTAATGACGATTTATCAACTACCAAGTCCATACGCTGAATGTTGACTTGATCAGCATAGAACTGAATTACTGTATTTTGTGTAATTGCTTTATTTGCAGTAGTAGTATAGGTCGCACTTGCCTGAATACCAGCTAATAACGCCTTGATCTGTTCAGGGGTTAAACTGGTTGCCGCGGTATAAGTCACCTTAAATTTAGCCGTACCTGTCGCATCTGTGGTTTGACTGGTCTGATCAACCTGAATCTTGACACCTGCTGGCACATTATTCAGGTTTAATTTTACATCTTTACCGCTTAGTGCTTTATTATCTGCACTAAAGGCTTTCACAGTAACAATCGATGAACCACCTGTTGTTGCGATCGTGTTATCACTTTCAGAGGTTAAATAAGCCACTTCATTTTGAGATACCTCAGATAACACATTGATTTTTAGGCTTTGTGTCACTGTACCACTACCATCTCCCTGTACTGCTGAAGCACGAATACTAATCCCTGAGGCAACAAGTGCATCCACCGCTTTTTGAGTACTTGGATGGACTTCGAGTACAACCACTGCCTGACCATTAGCATCAGTCGAAACAACTGTCGAACCACCAATCACACCTTGAAAATTCACACTTGTAAATAAAATATTATTATCAGCACCTAAATCATCCAGTGATACAGTCACTTGACGGTTTTTAATCAAATTACCATCTTTGTCTTTTAAGGTGACTGTTGTAAGCAAGGTTTGTGGTGTCGTGGTATTCACAACTAAAGCCAGACCTTTCTCAACCACAAAGTCCATACGCTGAATGTTCACTTGATCAGCATAGAACTGTAACATGGTACTCTGAGTAGTATTTTTACCTGCGCTATTGGTATAGGTGGCAACAGTTTGAATGCCACTTAATAATCCCTTGATCTGTTCAGGGGTTAAAACTGTTGGTGCTGTATAAGTGACGGTAAACTGTGCTGTACCATCTGCACCTGTGGTTTTTGTGGCTGCATCAACCTGTACATTTAAACCTGCTGGAACATTACTCAGGTTCAATTTAACTGCTTTACCACTTAAAGCTTTACCATCAGTGTTAAAAGCTTTTACCGTAATGGTTGAAGTACCACCAGTTGTCGCAATCAGTCCAGAACTATTCACCGTCATATAACCAACAGCTTCTGAGCTAATGCTTACTTTGGTATTTTGTGTCACAGAACCGCTGCCATCACCCTGTACCGCAGAAGCAGTGATGCCAATTCCCGATACCATTAAAGTATTAACCGCATTTTCAGTTGTTGGATTGACATTTAAATCAATAATCGCCTGACCGTTGGCATCTGTTGAAACTACAACTAAACCACCGATAGCACCTGCAAAGCTCACACCATTTTGGACAGCTTCGGCATTCAAGACCAAGGTCACTTGACGGTTTTTGATGGCTTGACCATTTTGGTCTTTTAATGTAACCGTGGTTTTAACAGTTTGTGCCGCTGTGGTATTCACCACTAAAGCAGCTTTATCAACCACCACGTCCATACGTTGAATATTTGCTTGATCAACATAGAACTGCAACATGGTGCTCTGTGTAATATTTTTATTGCTACTTGTGGTATAAACAGCATTTACCTGAATACCAGCCAATAATGCCTTGATTTGTTCAGGGGTTAAATTGGTTGGTGCAGTATAAGTCACGATAAACTGTGCTGTACCATCCAGAGCAGTTGTTTGAGTTGCAGTATCAACTTTAACATCCAAACCAACTGGCACGTTATTCAGACTTAACTTAACTGCTTTACCACTTAGTGCCTTACCATCACTGTTTAATGCCTTAACCGTAATGGTTGATGTACCACCTGCGGTACCAATCGCATTGTTACTTTCAGTAATTAGCGACGCTACTTCATTTTGAGATGCTTCGGATAAAATATTTACTTTAACATTTTGGGTAATGATACCACTGCCATCTGCCTGAATTGCAGATGCACCAATGCCCACACCGGATGTAACCAAGGCATTCACTGCTTCTTGAGTTGTCGGTTTGACATTTAAATCAACAATCGCCTGACCATTGGCATCTGTTGAAACAGCAATTAAACCACCAGCAGCAGCAGCGAAGCTTACACCATTCTGTATTGCCTCATTATTCAATGCCAGAGTCACCTGACGGTTTTTAATTACCTGACCATCGCGATCCTTTAAGGTCACTACAGTTTTGACTGTTTGAGCAGTTGCCGTATTCACGACTAATGACGATTTATCAACTACCAAGTCCATACGCTGAATGTTGACTTGATCAGCATAGAACTGAATTACTGTATTTTGTGTAATTGCTTTATTTGCAGTAGTAGTATAGGTCGCACTTGCCTGAATACCAGCTAATAACGCCTTGATCTGTTCAGGGGTTAAACTGGTTGCCGCGGTATAAGTCACCTTAAATTTAGCCGTACCTGTCGCATCTGTGGTTTGACTGGTCTGATCAACCTGAATCTTGACACCTGCTGGCACATTATTCAGGTTTAATTTTACATCTTTACCGCTTAGTGCTTTATTATCTGCACTAAAGGCTTTCACAGTAACAATCGATGAACCACCTGTTGTTGCGATCGTGTTATCACTTTCAGAGGTTAAATAAGCCACTTCATTTTGAGATACCTCAGATAACACATTGATTTTTAGGCTTTGTGTCACTGTACCACTACCATCTCCCTGTACTGCTGAAGCACGAATACTAATCCCTGAGGCAACAAGTGCATCCACCGCTTTTTGAGTACTTGGATGGACTTCGAGTACAACCACTGCCTGACCATTAGCATCAGTCGAAACAACTGTCGAACCACCAATCACACCTTGAAAATTCACACTTGTAAATAAAATATTATTATCAGCACCTAAATCATCCAGTGATACAGTCACTTGACGGTTTTTAATCAAATTACCATCTTTGTCTTTTAAGGTGACTGTTGTAAGCAAGGTTTGTGGTGTCGTGGTATTCACAACTAAAGCCAGACCTTTCTCAACCACAAAGTCCATACGCTGAATGTTCACTTGATCAGCATAGAACTGTAACATGGTACTCTGAGTAGTATTTTTACCTGCGCTATTGGTATAGGTGGCAACAGTTTGAATGCCACTTAATAATCCCTTGATCTGTTCAGGGGTTAAAACTGTTGGTGCTGTATAAGTGACGGTAAACTGTGCTGTACCATCTGCACCTGTGGTTTTTGTGGCTGCATCAACCTGTACATTTAAACCTGCTGGAACATTACTCAGGTTCAATTTAACTGCTTTACCACTTAAAGCTTTACCATCAGTGTTAAAAGCTTTTACCGTAATGGTTGATGTACCGCCAGTCGTTGCAATGGTGCTGCTACTATCGCTGGTTAAATAGGCAACTTCAGCTTGAGAGGCTTCAGACAAAATATTGACTTTGGTATTTTGTGTGATTGTACCACTACCATCGGCCTGAATTGCAGATGCACCAATCCCAATACCAGAAGCAACCAAAGCATCCACTGCGGTTTGTGTGGTTGGATTAACATTTAAAGTCAAAATTGCCTGACCATTGGCATCTGTTGAAACTACAACTAAACCACCTGTTGCACCTGCAAAGCTTACACCATTTTGGACAGCTTCGGCATTCAATGCCAAGGTCACTTGACGGTTTTTGATGGCCTGACCATCGAGATCTTTCAAGGTGACTGTGGTTTTAACGGTTTGTGCCGCTGTGGTATTCACCACTAAAGCAGCTTTATCAACTACCAAGTCCATACGTTGAATATTTGCCTGATCAACATAGAACTGCAACATGGTGCTCTGTGTAATATTTATACCTGCATCAGATGTATAAGTAGCAGCTGCTTGAACACCTGCCAATAAACCTTTGATCTGATCAGTCGTTAAACTTGTTGGCGCAATATAAGTCACGATAAACTGTGCTGTACCATCTGCACCTGTGGTTTTTGTGGCTGCATCAACCTGTACATTTAAACCTGCTGGCACATTATTCAGGTTCAACTTAACTGCTTTACCACTTAAAGCTTTACCATCAGTGTTAAAAGCTTTTACCGTAATGGTTGATGTACCGCCAGTCGTTGCAATGGTGCTGCTACTATCGCTAGTTAAATAGGCAACTTCAGCTTGAGAGGCTTCAGACAAAATATTGACTTTGGTATTTTGTGTGATTGTACCACTACCATCGGCTTGAATTGCAGATGCACCAATCCCAATACCAGAAGCAACCAAAGCATCCACTGCGGTTTGTGTGGTTGGATTAACATTTAAAGTCAAAATTGCCTGACCATTGGCGTCAGTTGAAACTACAACTAAACCACCAACAGCACCCACAAAGCTCACGCCATTTTGGAGAGCTTCGGCATTCAACGCCAATGTGACTTGGCGATTCTTGATTGCCTGACCATCGCGATCTTTTAAAGTCACGGTTGTTTTAACCGTTTGTACAGTTGTGCTATTCACCATCAATACGGCTTTATCAATCACCAAATCCATACGCTGGATATTCATCTGATCAACAGCAAACTGTAACATGGTACTTTGAGTAATATTTGTACCTGCATTAGATGTATAAGTAGCAGCTGCTTGAACACCTGCCAATAAACCTTTGATCTGATCAGCCGTTAAACTTGTTGGCGCAATATAAGTCACGATAAACTGTGCTGTACCATCTGCACCTGTGGTTTTAGTGGCTGCATCAGCCTGAATTTTCAAACCTGCTGGCACATTATTCAGGTTCAGTTTAACTGCTTTACCACTTAAAGCTATTCCATTCGCACTGAATGCTTTAACTGTAATCTTGGTTGAACCGCCTGTTGTCGAAATCGTATTCGTACTTTCAGTCGTTAAATAGCTCACATCGTTTAAAGCCACTTGCGACAGAATACTGACTTTAGTGCTTTGTACGATACTACTACCATCAGCCTGTTTTGCAGATGCACCAATACCCAAGCCTGCTGCAATCAACGCAGTCACAGCATTGCTATCTTTCGGTTTAACAGTTAAATCAACTGTATATTGACCATTCGCATCGGTCACAACAGCCATTGAGCCACCTGTTGCCCCATTAATGCTCACCCCATTTTGCAATGCTTCTGGATTAATGGCGAGCGTTACTGCACGGTTTGCAATTGCCTGACCAGCATCATCTTTTAATGTGCCTGTAACTTTAATATTTTGAGTCGTACCAGCATTGACCACCAATACAGGATTATCAACCACCAAGTCCATATATTGAATATTGGCAGCTGCTTCAAAATAAGCTAGCTTAACTGTTTGTGAAACAGTACCGTAAGTTGCATTAATTGCCAAACCATCTTGTAAAAGCTTAGTCCTATCTGCCGCGGAAAGGTTTGCAGGATTATAAACGACCGTAAACTTGACTTCGCCAGTAGCATTAGTGGTAAGTATCTTGTTTTCTTTAATACGAATTCCAGCAACTTGTGGCAAATTCAAAGTAATGTCTTTATTCGCAAGCGGCATACCACTACTGTTATAAGCTCTAACAGTGATTACTCTTTCGGCATTATTAGCGACATTAATTGCATCAAGTTGCTCAATCGCAAGATAAGCAACATCAACTGTACCTTGAGCTGAAGCAACAACCATCACTTTTGCTGTTTGAGAAATACTTGCACTGCTATTTTGCTGAGCTGTTGCAGTGATCAACAATCCAGCAGCAACTAATGCATTGACTGCATCCGTATTAGGGGCTTTTAGTTGGATAGTAAATTTCGCCTCACCATTCTCTGTGACTTTTGCTGGTGCAGTGACAATTTGTACTCCATTGTCTTTAGCAATATCTGATAAGGCGAGATTAATTTTACGACCATTAATTGGCTGACCATTTTCATCTACAGCCTTAACAGCAACTTCAAAAGAATCATTTGAAGCAATAGCGACACCTTTGCCCAAAGATATCGCAAGCTGTTTAACATCGACATCACTGGTTTGATCGTAATAACGAATATATGAGGTTTGAGTAATCGCTGCACCAGTAGTCGGTTGATATGTCGCCGTTAATAATACACCTTGAGTTTTTAATAAAGTCAAAATGGTTGCATTTGTTACTCGACCATCATATTGAATTACGAAAGTCGCTTCACCTTGAGCATTCGTTTTAGCTTTTGAACCTGTAGTAATCGTTAAACCATATTCTTGGGCTTTATCAATATTTAAGGTGATATCTTGATTCGCTAACACCCCACCATTCCGATCAACAGCACGAACAGTGACAGTGGTTTGCCCCTTATTGGTATTAATCATTGAGTCGGGAGTAATACTTAAGTAGCTCACATCAACTGCTTGTAATGGAGCAGCCTCAACCATAATTTGCATATTCTGTTTAACAGAAGAACCATCTGCTAATGTTGTACCAACAGCAATAGTGATTCCTGATTTCACAAGATTATCAATTGATTGCTGATTATAAGCATCCACATTTAGCGTAAATGTTGCATAACCACTGTCATTAGTTTTTTGACTAATGGCTTTATCACCACCAATCGTTACTCCATTTTCAGTTACCGTAGAAGCAAGACCAAGTGTCACCATCTTATTGGCAACAAAATTACCATCTGCACTAATTGCACGAACTTTAATTTGCACCGTATCATTTTTTGCAGAAACAACACCTTTACTTGCTGTTAATTCTAAACGCTGTACATCTTTTTCTAAAGTTGCATTTTTATTAGTGAAATTGATTCTTGTTGTTTGAGTTAAGACATTATTATTGATCGTAGTATAACTAGCGGCAACAGTAACACCATTTGAAAGTAAATTATTTATTTCATTTATTGAAACGGTATTTTTATCAAATTTGACCGTAAAGCTTGCCTGACCATTATTATCAGTATTTAGCTTAGAACCTTCAAGAATAGTTAAACCATTATTTTGGCTATTTGGTATAGTTAAATTAATTTGCTTGTTTGCTACTGCACCACCCTTGGCATCTTTAGCAGTTATAGTAATTTTTGCTTGACCACCACTAACATCTATAGCATCAGGGCTAGTAGCAGTTAAATAAGATACACTTTCTGTCGCTACAGATACAACTGTAATCGTACTTGTTTGTGTACTAACAGAACCATCAGTTGATGTTGCTGAAACCTTTATCCCATTATTAACTAATAACTGACCAGTCGGATTTAAACTATTAGCTTCCGTCTTAATTGTAAACTTAGCCTTACCATTTTCATCAGTTTTTGCTGTTGAATTAATTAACTTGGCACCATAATCAAGCGACAAATCATCTAATTTTAAACTAATTTCTTTATTAGCAACTGCAAGTCCTTCAGGATTTTTAGCAATAGCTTCAACTTCAATCGTTCCACCAATCGCATCTACTTTATTATTCGAAGATGTTGATAATGAGAGACTGCTCATTATATTTTTAACGGACACAACTTGGGCCGTAGAAACCTGAGTTTTTACAGCACCAGATTGTTCTGTTAATGTCGCTTCAAGTGCAACACCAGAAGCAATCAGCGCTAAACGATCCGCTTCTTTACCATTTGGTAGTTGTAAAGTAAAGGTAACATAACCTTCATCATTAGTTACAGCACTCGAACTACCCTTAATCGTTACTCCGTTTAGTTGGAAATCTTTAACCTTCAGAGTAACTTTCTCATTTGGAACACCTCCACCATTTGTATCTATTGCCCGAATACGAACAGCGGTTTCACCCCCCGATACCTGTAAAGGTGTAACATTATCAAATTTCAATTCATATTGACTTTGTACAACAGTCCCAGCGCCTGTAACTATCGCCTTAGCCTGATTTTGAATCGTAGTATCAACTACAGTAGTCGTAAATAATAATTCTGTTAAATTTTGATTAGTGCCATTTAATTTTACAGTAAAGGTTACTGTTCCATCATTACCTGTCGTTTTTGTAGAAGCATCACTCGTAGCTCCATTTTTTTCGCCATCTTTAATATTGAGATTAATTTTAGCTCCAGCAACTCCGCCACTATCTTTATCTAATGCTTTTGCAGTAACGATTAGTTCATCGCCTTGGACTTTTAGAGTACCTTTACTTAGCTGAATGCTAACACCAGCGACTTCCTTTGTAGTACTAGGATTACTAGGATTACCCGTGTCTGTATTAGAATTTGTATTGCCATAGTAACCACCACCACCACCACATGCGACTAATGCAACAGACGTTGCTAATACTGTCGTATTTACCCCAATTTTTTTTAAACCTTTGAAATATGTCATATCTATAATATCCATCTTCTTTAATATTTAGCCTTAGAATGTTCTTAAGACTTTTGTACAAAAATTTACTCTAAATAATATATTTTATCAATTCGTAATACCACCTTTATGAGTCGAGAAAGTGAACTATTAGACAAAAAATATATTTAATTTTCATACTATATAATTAAAGTATTTTTGAAATTATTTTAAATAATTACGTTTTACTCATCATGATCATTATTCTTTCGCTTATGAGTCAAACTTATATAACTGTAAACAACGAATTTCTATAACAATTAATAAAAAATGATATTAAGTTTTCCACTTTAAAATTGAGACTAGATTTTGTTTTAGCTTATTTGTCTTTTCTCCCAATAAAAAAACACCCCTAACCGTTAGGTTAGGGGTGTTTAGATTTAAAAGCTGGCGATGACTTACTCTCACATGGCAAGTGCCACACTACCATCAGCGCTAAGAGGTTTCACTTCTGAGTTCGGGAAGGGATCAGGTGGTTCACTCTTGCTATTGTCGCCAGCAAACTGTTGTGGTGTTTTGGGGTCTTATTGATCATGTTGTGTTTTCACTTCATGTCTGCCTTACTTACGAACCAAAGAGTTATTAACGGATTAGATATTGAGTCTAACTTTGTGTTCAGCATTTTAACTAGTTTTCACACTAAATCAAGTTGTGTATTGAATTTATCTTGAATACAACAACTGTTTGGGTGTTGTATAGTCAAGCCTCACGAGCAATTAGTATTGGTCAGCTTCACACGTCACCGTGCTTCCACACCCAACCTATCAACGTCCTAGTCTCGAACGGCTCTTTAGAGGAATAAATTCCTAGGGAAATCTTATCTTGAGGTAGGCTTCCCGCTTAGATGCTTTCAGCGGTTATCCCTTCCGAACATAGCTACCCGGCGATGCGACTGGCGTCACAACCGGTACACCAGAGGTTCGTCCACTCTGGTCCTCTCGTACTAGGAGCAGATCCTCTCAAATTTCCAGCGCCCACGGTAGATAGGGACCGAACTGTCTCACGACGTTCTAAACCCAGCTCGCGTACCTCTTTAAATGGCGAACAGCCATACCCTTGGGACCTGCTTCAGCCCCAGGATGAGATGAGCCGACATCGAGGTGCCAAACACCGCCGTCGATATGAACTCTTGGGCGGTATCAGCCTGTTATCCCCAGAGTACCTTTTATCCGTTGAGCGATGGCCCTTCCATACAGAACCACCGGATCACTAAGACCTACTTTCGTACCTGCTCGACTTGTGGGTCTCGCAGTTAAGCGCGCTTTTGCCTTTATACTCTACGCGTGATTTCCGACCACGCTGAGCGCACCTTCGTACTCCTCCGTTACTCTTTAGGAGGAGACCGCCCCAGTCAAACTACCCACCAGACATGGTCCTCGCCCCGGATTACGGGGCAGAGTTAGAACCTCAACATTACCAGGGTGGTATTTCAAGGACGGCTCCATTGGAACTAGCGTTCCAACTTCAAAGCCTCCCACCTATCCTACACAAGTAAGGTCAAAGTTCAATGTCAAGCTGCAGTAAAGGTTCACGGGGTCTTTCCGTCTAGCCGCGGGTACACTGCATCTTCACAGCGATTTCGATTTCACTGAGCCTCTGCTGGAGACAGCGCCGCCATCATTATGCCATTCGTGCAGGTCGGAACTTACCCGACAAGGAATTTCGCTACCTTAGGACCGTTATAGTTACGGCCGCCGTTTACTGGGGCTTCGATCAAGAGCTTCGCTTACGCTAACCCCATCAATTAACCTTCCAGCACCGGGCAGGCATCACACCCTATACGTCCACTTTCGTGTTTGCAGAGTGCTATGTTTTTAATAAACAGTTGCAGCGGCCTGGTTTCTGCGGCTGCCAACCGCTCAGGGAGCAAGTCCCATCACCGTCAGCAGCGTACCTTCTCCCGAAGTTACGGTACCATTTTGCCTAGTTCCTTCAGCAGAGTTCTCTCAAGCGCTTTGGTCTACTCGACCTGACCACCTGTGTCGGTTTCGGGTACGATTCCTGTGTAACTGAAGCTTAGAGACTTTTCCTGGAAGCATGGTATCAGCCACTTCACTGTACAAGTACAGCTTGCTATCAGCTCTCAGCATAGAGTACCCCGGATTTGCCTAAGATACATGCCTACAACCTTCCACCTGGACAACCAACGCCAGGCTGACTTAACCTTCTCCGTCCTCTCATCGCATTACACAGAAGTATTGGAATATTAACCAATTTCCCATCGACTACGCCTCTCGGCCTCGCCTTAGGGGTCGACTCACCCAGCCCCGATTAACGTTGGACTGGAACCCTTGGTCTTTCAGCGAACGGGTTTTTCACCCGTTTTGTCGTTACTCACGTCAGCATTCGCACTTCTGATACCTCCAGCATGCTTCTCAACACACCTTCATCGGCTTACAGAACGCTCCCCTACCACGTATACATAGTATACATCCGCAGCTTCGGCACATAGTTTTAGCCCCGTTACATCTTCCGCGCAGGCCGACTCGACTAGTGAGCTATTACGCTTTCTTTAAAGGGTGGCTGCTTCTAAGCCAACCTCCTAGCTGTCTATGCCTTCCCACATCGTTTCCCACTTAACTATGATTTTGGGGCCTTAGCTGGCGGTCTGGATTGTTTTCCTCTTGACTACGGACGTTAGCACCCGCAGTCTGTCTCCCGGATAGTACTCATTGGTATTCGGAGTTTGCATCGGTTTGGTAAGTCGGGATGACCCCCTAGCCGAAACAGTGCTCTACCCCCAATGGTATTCGTCCGAGGCGCTACCTAAATAGCTTTCGGGGAGAACCAGCTATCACCAGGCTTGATTAGCCTTTCACCCCTATCCACAAGTCATCCCCTGGCTTTTCAACGACAGTGGGTTCGGTCCTCCAGTTAGTGTTACCCAACCTTCAACCTGCTCATGGATAGATCGCCTGGTTTCGGGTCTATACCCAGCAACTATACGCCCTATTAAGACTCGATTTCTCTACGGCTCCCCTATACGGTTAACCTCGCTACTGAATATAAGTCGCTGACCCATTATACAAAAGGTACGCAGTCACCGAACAAGTCGGCTCCCACTGCTTGTATGCATGCGGTTTCAGGATCTATTTCACTCCCCTCACAGGGGTTCTTTTCGCCTTTCCCTCACGGTACTGGTTCACTATCGGTCAGTCAGGAGTATTTAGCCTTGGAGGATGGTCCCCCCATATTCAGACAAGGTTTCACGTGCCTCGCCCTACTCGTCATCATTGTGTGTGCCCTTTCGTGTACGGGAATATCACCCTCTACGTTCGCACTTCCCAGAGCGTTCCACTAGAACACACACAACTTAATGGGCTGATCCCCGTTCGCTCGCCGCTACTAAGGGAATCTCAATTGATTTCTTTTCCTAAGGGTACTGAGATGTTTCACTTCCCCTCGTTCGCTTCATAAGCCTATGTATTCAGCTTATGATACCCGCCTTATAGCGGGTGGGTTCCCCCATTCAGAAATCTCCGGATCAAAGGATATTTGCCGCCTCCCCGGAGCTTATCGCAGGCTATTACGTCTTTCATCGCCTCTGACTGCCAAGGCATCCACCACATGCACTTAATTACTTGACTATACAACCCCAAACAGTCGCTAACCCTTACAAGTAAGGTTAGGACAGATTGCTATGCTCGTTTTTCAACTTACATCGCTCTCATCCAGTTTGTTGCTTCGTGAACTTAATCACCGTACAGCTTCAATCTAAATTCATATACCAAAACGCTTGATTCAGTGTTTTTGCTAGTTCTCAATATGTTTAAATCAATCAAATTACTTCGATCAACTTAAATTCTTGAGTGAACAATTTATTTCAGACTCAATTTTCTAATCTGTTAATGATTAACTACAGCCTCGTCAGCTTGCAGTAAACTGTGATAAATCACAGAGATTAATAAACCAAGATCAATTACTTAATCTTTTTATTCATTAAACTCTATAATCTATTTAGCTTTGAATTAATTTCGTTTTTACAAACTCTTTTAATTCATGGTGGAGACTAGGAGAGTCGAACTCCTGACCTCCTGCGTGCAAAGCAGGCGCTCTACCAACTAAGCTAAGTCCCCAGCTTATCACTTAATGAACGACATATCTTTTTATCTAGCAGCTTGTGATTATTCATCACTTCGTCAGTAGTGGTGGGTCTGACAAGACTTGAACTTGTGACCCCACGCTTATCAAGCGTGTGCTCTAACCAACTGAGCTACAGACCCTCAGATACATCTTCGAAGAACAACTTGTTGTGGATTCTTACCGATCGTCAATCTTTCGTTAAGGAGGTGATCCAGCCGCAGGTTCCCCTACGGCTACCTTGTTACGACTTCACCCCAGTCATCGGCCACACCGTGGTAAGCGTCCTCCTTGCGGTTAGACTACCTACTTCTGGTGCAACAAACTCCCATGGTGTGACGGGCGGTGTGTACAAGGCCCGGGAACGTATTCACCGCGGCATTCTGATCCGCGATTACTAGCGATTCCGACTTCATGGAGTCGAGTTGCAGACTCCAATCCGGACTACGATCGGCTTTTTGAGATTAGCATCCTATCGCTAGGTAGCAACCCTTTGTACCGACCATTGTAGCACGTGTGTAGCCCTGGCCGTAAGGGCCATGATGACTTGACGTCGTCCCCGCCTTCCTCCAGTTTGTCACTGGCAGTATCCTTAAAGTTCCCATCCGAAATGCTGGCAAGTAAGGAAAAGGGTTGCGCTCGTTGCGGGACTTAACCCAACATCTCACGACACGAGCTGACGACAGCCATGCAGCACCTGTATCAGAGTTCCCGAAGGCACCAATCCATCTCTGGAAAGTTCTCTGTATGTCAAGGCCAGGTAAGGTTCTTCGCGTTGCATCGAATTAAACCACATGCTCCACCGCTTGTGCGGGCCCCCGTCAATTCATTTGAGTTTTAGTCTTGCGACCGTACTCCCCAGGCGGTCTACTTATCGCGTTAGCTGCGCCACTAAAGCCTCAAAGGCCCCAACGGCTAGTAGACATCGTTTACGGCATGGACTACCAGGGTATCTAATCCTGTTTGCTCCCCATGCTTTCGTACCTCAGCGTCAGTATTAGGCCAGATGGCTGCCTTCGCCATCGGTATTCCTCCAGATCTCTACGCATTTCACCGCTACACCTGGAATTCTACCATCCTCTCCCATACTCTAGCTGACCAGTATCGAATGCAATTCCTAAGTTAAGCTCAGGGATTTCACATCCGACTTAATCAGCCGCCTACGCACGCTTTACGCCCAGTAAATCCGATTAACGCTCGCACCCTCTGTATTACCGCGGCTGCTGGCACAGAGTTAGCCGGTGCTTATTCTGCGAGTAACGTCCACTATCCCAGAGTATTAATCTAGGTAGCCTCCTCCTCGCTTAAAGTGCTTTACAACCAAAAGGCCTTCTTCACACACGCGGCATGGCTGGATCAGGCTTCCGCCCATTGTCCAATATTCCCCACTGCTGCCTCCCGTAGGAGTCTGGGCCGTGTCTCAGTCCCAGTGTGGCGGATCATCCTCTCAGACCCGCTACAGATCGTCGCCTTGGTAGGCCTTTACCCCACCAACTAGCTAATCCGACTTAGGCTCATCATTTAGCGCAAGGTCCGAAGATCCCCTGCTTTCTCCCGTAGGACGTATGCGGTATTAGCATTCCTTTCGGAATGTTGTCCCCCACTAAATGGCAGATTCCTAAGCATTACTCACCCGTCCGCCGCTAAGATAAGGTGCAAGCACCTCATCTCCGCTCGACTTGCATGTGTTAAGCCTGCCGCCAGCGTTCAATCTGAGCCATGATCAAACTCTTCAGTTTAAAATCATTTGTACTTTACTAAAAGTACTAAATCTGGCTCATCAATTTTCTGACTAAAAATTCGCTCAAATAAACTTCGAGTAATTTCTACCATTCAATCAATGAAATATTTTCGATCGATCAACCAGTAAAAATCCACACAAGTTGTTCTTCTATTCTCTTAATGATCTTCTCGATGATTCGTCATCATCAAGCTAGGTCGGCTATATTACTCTAATCTAAATTAAAGTCAACAGGTAATTTCGATATTCTTAAAACTCACCAACCAACCCAAGAACCTAACCAATCTAGCCAAATCCTTGTTTCTCAACAAGTTTTTATCTGCATCACCGCCGATGGATGTGCATTCTACACCATTCCCCACCCAACACAACCCCCTTTCCTAATCTTTTTATTTAAGTGGACGTTTTTTAAACCAACTCAGTTGCTTTTTGTCTATTTTCTTTATCGATAAGAACTTTTTTTAAACAATTAAGTTAAGTAGAATGTATCTCTTGCTTCAAATTTTTTGGCATTTTTGATTGAAAATACGGTTTATTAGTAAAAAAGTACAATTACTGTTGCTTTTAGCCTTGATCGCTACGAGTCAGATTTGTTACGCCATTTCAAATCATAATTTTTATGAATTAGCATTAACCATATTGAGTTATAGCAAGTGGTCGAATACATCTCACCCAATTATTTGTGTAATAGATAATGCTGAGGCTTCGAGGCAATTTCAATCCAATATTAAACAACTTGGGTATGATTATCAGGTACGAGCTGTTAATTCAAAAGATTTTCAAAAAACAGAATGTCATGTTGTGTATTTCTCAACAACAACACCGCAACAACAACAAAACTTGATTCAAGCTTATCCATCGCGTTCATTACTGTCATTAAGCATTAATAATCCAGCATGTGAAATTGGCAGTATTTTCTGTTTATACAACAAAAAGACTTCTTCTAGATTTAAAATAAATCTAGATGCTTTGAGTTACTCCAAAGTTCATATCGACCCCCGAGTCTTAATCTTGGCGAGGAATACGGAGTAATTAAAGTGATTTCGAATTTATATCAATCTACTTCGCTACATGCTTTATTCCGTAAATCTCAATTTACGATTTTTGCAATTACTTTTTTAATTTGCTCTTGTACTTTTGCAACAATTTCCATATTCACAATGGAAACGCACGCCAAACAAAATTTACAACTATTAAGTCAAACGCTACTTGAACGAATCCAGCCCGCTGTTGTCTTCAAGGACAAAGGAGCAATTGATCAAATTTTAGCGGACTACACAACAGAACATGCGATTCGTAGTATTCATGTTTATGTTCCAGAGCATAAATTATTAGCAGAAAGTAACAAGCAAATCGACCACACATCATTTTTACAAAGCGTATTAGATAAATGGTTTCTACATGATCCAATCAAACTGACGGTTATTCATCATAAGAAACAAGTCGGCGAATTAGTTTTATATGGCAGCTCAGAAAATATTTTACATTTCTTAAAAACCATCATTATTGGCCTAGCCATATCAATGTTTTTTATTGTGATTGCACTGTTATGGTCGGTTAATCTTACCTATCGCCAAATCATGCAAGCGATCAAACCATTAACCCATATTGCTCAATTAGTGAGTGACCAAAAAGCTTACAACTTACGTTTTCCAAATAACCACATTAAAGAGTTTCAAAATCTTAATACGGTATTTAATGAGCTCTTAGAAGAAATACAAGTTTGGCATACCCATTTACAGAAAGAGAATCTACAACTTTCATTTCAAGCTCGCCATGACCAGCTCACAGGTTTAGCTAATCGACACTATTTTTATGAAGAACTGCTCAATATTTTTAAAAATAATCAATTTCGTCACAATTCAGCACTGATTTTCATAGATAATAATAACTTTAAAGCAATTAATGATCATTATGGTCATCTTGCTGGTGATGCGGTATTAAGAGAAATGGCAAATCGATTAATGCAGTCTGTCAGACAAGAAGACTTTATTGCTCGTTTGGGTGGTGATGAATTCGCAATCATTTTGCATACCATCCATCATTCTGATCATTTACAAACAATCGCTGAAGGTTTACTAGCAAGTTGTGATGAGCCTTTGGATTTTAACGGACAACTTATCCATTTTAGCTTTAGTTTAGGGATTGCATTTTCACAGTTTGCAGACAATCCAGATGATTTAGTCATGCAAGCAGATCAAGCAATGTATAAAGCTAAAAATTTAAATCCACATTGGTTTCTTTATAAACCAGAAATTTAGGACATGTTATGCGCACTCACACTTTCAAGATCTCCTTTGTAGCATTACTTTGCCTAATATTGGCTGGCTGTTTAAGTTTTGGTCCTTTGAAATATCGTCAAGTCAAAATGCTAAAAAAAGAAGGTTTCGTTTTAACAGAAGAAGGTTGGAGTCTTGGTCTGCCTGAACGTTTACTTTTCGACTTTAACAAAGCAGATATCAAACCTGAACATCAAAGAGAAATCGTTCGTCTTGCCAATCAATTGAACAAATATGATCTGCAAAAATTAAAAGTTGTGGGTCACACTGATGATATTGGTAATCCTGAGTATAACCAGAAATTGTCTGAAGAACGCGCTCAAAGCGTTTCTTCGATTTTTATTCATCAGGGTTTCAAGCCAAATAATGTCACTGTGATTGGTCGTGGTGCAAGCCAACCTTTCGTGCCCAATACGTCTGATGAGAACCGCGCGAATAATCGCAGAGTTACGATTATTATTATTTCTTAACTTGCAAATTTTTAAAAAGCCAACTTTTTAAAGTTGGCTTTTATTAATTTATATGAGTTCAATAATATCAATCGTCGGTGGAACCCTAAATCGAAATGGAACGCCAACCATACCTGTCCCAACCGTTACAAATACATCAGCGTGTTCATGTGTATAAAAACCTTTTTTGTGCCCCAAGATAGACACTTTTTTCATAATATATGTTGTAACCCAAGGAAGTTCTATTTGCCCTCCATGTGTATGACCAGCAAGCATTAATGGTCGTGTAGGTAATGCTGGCACCATATCTACTGTATCAGGGTTATGAGATAAAATGAGCCATGGTTTATCTTGTAGTAAGTCTGGCATAAATCGCATATTTGCTTTACCCGCCCACAAATCACCAATTCCAATTAAGCGAAACTCATCAAAATCGATAATCTGCCCTTCTATATCAATCACATTATTCTGCTCTAATGCATCTTTTAATAATGTCTGTATAGGTGGACCAGGATACTGCTCATCATGATTACCGGGGACAGAATATACAGGGGCATGAATTTGTTTTAGTACTGAGAGTTCCTGAATTAAGCGATTCTCAGGTTCATAAGTCCAATCACCTGCAACCACTACAATATCTGGTTTAGCTTCATTTAACTTTTTAACAATGCTTTTTAATTGACGTTCATGACCAGAAAATAATCCCACATGCATATCTGCAATCAAGGCCACTTTAACTGGTTGAATAAAATCACGATCTGGATTTAAACGGTATTGATGATGTTTAACATGAACCATATGTGGTTCAATAAATCGTGCATAAATCAATATGCTCGTTAAAAGGAAAACAAAAATACTTTGATGTAAACTGTAAAACTCAGACCAACCTGCATACAAGCTAAAAAACCAGAGAGGAACTAACAAATAAGAAAGATAAAATGTAGCTAGATGTACAAAAGCTTTAAAAGGATGAATCGTTTCAGTTCTTGCTTGATGAGTCCATGCCTGAGCGAATGCCCACAAGGCTAGAACAATAAAAATAATATAGAAAATTAATATAACTGTGTCCGAATTCGACATTACCACTCTCATTAATCTGACATTAGGGCATACATCGCATCTCATATTTATAATTTTTGATGAAATGCTATACTCAAGTCCAACTTTTAATCAGTAAAGATTATGACGCAATTTTCTCATCTAAATCGTAAACATACAAAAATAAGTACAACTACTTACAATAAAAGTATGCTTGCGATTTATTGCAGTATTGCGATCACAATCACAGGATGCAGCACACTACCTAAACATAAAATAGAGCCAATACAACAATCTAACATTCAACAATTAGAAATAAATCAGACAACTTTGGCTCAGATCATTCAGCCTTTAGAACAACAAAATCCTGGATTGACGGGTTATCACGTTTTATTTGAACCCCTAGAAGCGTTAGCAGCACGACTACGTTTAATTGATAAGGCCGAGAAAACTTTAGATTTGCAATATTATATTTGGGACAATGACAAAGTAGGTGCTCTTGCTTTGCATGCGCTGATTCGCGCAGCAGATCGTGGTGTCAAAGTTCGATTACTTATTGATGATAACAATGCAAAGAAAACTGAAGGAATCTTCTTAGCTCTGGCACAGCATCCAAATATTGCAGTTAAATTATTCAATCCCTATCGTTTTCGCAAATACCGTGCGCTTGATATGGTTTTAGATTTAAAACGTATCAACCGCAGAATGCATAACAAAAGTTTTATTGCAGACCAACAAGTTGCCTTGATTGGTGGACGTAATATGACGAATCAATACTACAACGTGAGTGATAACTATCAGTTTTCTGATGTCGATGTGATGTTGGTTGGCAAAGCGGTCAATGACATTTCACAATCTTTTGACGAATACTGGAATCATAGTTACGCTTACGATGTAAGGGAAATTGTCAATCAAAATGCTCATCGCTTGAGCTATGAGAGCCTAAAACAGCAACTTGATGAGCATTATAATAGAGCAACGGTACAGAATTATCTTGATTTGACTGGCAACTCACAGGCAATTGATTCAATTATCAGTCGGGATATTCCTTTAAACTGGGTAAAAGCTGAAGTTGTAAAAGACTCTCCTGACAAAATTAAATCAAAAGCCAAAAAACAAGAACACCTTAATTTCCAATTGATTAATCGTTTAGAACAACCTGAAAAAAATATTGACCTCATCTCAGCTTACTTTGTCCCTGAAAAAAAGGGGGCTAAAATTCTCAACGATCTTGCAAAAGATGGAATCGAGGTACGAGTGCTCACGAACTCATTTGAGGCAAATGATGTCGCTGTTGTTCATGCATTTTATGGGAAATATCGTCAGGATTTACTGGAGCATGGTGTACAGCTATATGAGTTTCTCCCCGCATTAAATAAAAATGATCTCGATAAACATACCGAAGAACTCGCGAAGAAAGCAAAAGTAAATATCAAAGGACTAAGCCGTTCCAGTTTACATGCCAAACTGATGGCGCTAGATGAAAAGCAAGTTTTTATTGGTTCATTCAATTTTGACCCACGCTCTGCTTATCTGAACACTGAAATTGGCGTGCTTTTAGATAGCCCATCTTTAGCGCAAGCTGTTCATGCGACTATGGATCAAAATCTAAGTAAATATGCCTATAAATTAGTGTTAGATGCCAATAAAAAAATTACATGGCGACGTGAAACACCACAAGGTGCTGTCATCTACACCAAAGAACCTCGAATGAAATGGTGGCAAAAGGCAGGACTGAAAATTATTTCATGGCTGCCGATTGAAGGCTTTATGTAATTTAAAGCGAGTATTGTTATGGCTGAGTATTTAAAACTTTGCTTTGTAACTCAAGCAGCCCTGCTCGCATTTGACGATCAACTTCTTTAGTTAAGCTATCTACCGTATGGCCTGTTACAGGAATTGCAGGTAGGGTCAATAAATGAGCGGTAACTTTTGGCATTTCTAAAACACGTTGCACATGTTCTGCAAAAGACATTTCACCAATAAATGGTGCGACCAGATCTAATTCACCTTGTTGATTGACATAGCAAATCACACAAATTTGAACTGGACGTTGCGCATCAATCGCAGCACCCAATAAGCGCCCATGTACTTTTTTGACCTGACGACCATCTGTGGTTGTGGCTTCTGGAAAAAACAAAACTGGAATATCTTGTTTTAAAAACGCTGTAATTTGTTCTTTTATTCGGATTGAGTCACCAGAACCTCGCTTAATAAATAAGGTTCCACCGCCTTTTGCTAAATTACCCAAAATGGGCCATTTTTCGACTTCTGCTTTTGCTAAGAAGAAAATACGTGCTCCAGAGCCAAGTACAGCAACATCTAACCAAGAAATATGATTGCTCACCCAAAGCGCTGGTTCTCGTGGAATAGTGCCATGAATCTGCACTTCGATATTAAAAACTTCGCATAAACGGCGGCAAAAATACTGAACATAACGCGTATTCGTTGGATTATTCGGGTCTTTGTATAACCCGTGTCGATAAATGAGATAAAAACCTTCACCAATTGTTTCTAGACCTGAGGCTAATTTTTTACTATACAAGCTCAATTTAGAGATGAAATTTAATGGTGTGTTATTTGCTGCTGTTGCTTCTTGAGTCATAAATCATTAAAACCGTACGCATGTATGCACATTGCATTGAACTAGCTCACTTATATCATGCCCGTATCTATTTATAAAAGTTACCACCATGAGAAAAAACGAATGTGAATAGGACTTACGCACTATTATTTATAGATTCTCTGTGGTAGGAGATGATTTTTATCGAGAATAAAGTCATCAATGAAGTCTTTGATGATTGGTCTAAATAATTTCTTCTGCCAACGATATACATTTTCAAAGATCCGCTCAAACTGGTTCTTTTGTATCTCGACGTAGGCCATCAAGGCTGCAAAAATATGATTCAAAATCAGTTTAGATCGTCTTACTTGAAACTTTTCAATATGACAAACCTGTTTAATCACTCGGTGATATTGCTCTATTTTCCAATGACTTGAATGTAATTCATGAAAACCCTCAAAGGACAATAAATCATCTTCATCTTGATGCACAATATAAAACCTCTGCTGTTCTTTTAACTGAGTCTTAAATAATTGTACAAAGCCAAAATCTTTGAGCCAGACCACTTGACCCTGATGAAAATCTGGCAATAAACGCAGTTGAAACCATTGTCCTTTTTCTGGGGAAACCTTACGGTTACAGTCGATACCAAACATAAATCGAATACCATATTTTCTTATGGTTTTTAGATTTCCAGTCGATGAATACCAACTATCACCTGTAATAAATTGAATCTTTGCACCCCAACTAAGTACTTCACTTAACATATCCATAAAGTAATCATTCTTGGTTTTACCCTCAGATTTGTCATAAATTCGGAAATTAATTGGAATATTTTGACCATTCTGATCTGTCGCATACAGGGTAATGAGATTAATCCCCTTGACGGATCGGTGGTGTTTGCCTGACCAAAAATAGCTAACCAAGTCCATATGTTGACTATATGGTTTATCTAAAACAGTATCATCAATACTGACTATAAGTTTATTATTATCAATATGTTGAATTGCTTCTTGATATAGGTCGTGAGGTGTGTAGTCTTCACGCTCCAGAAAGCGATTTACACTATCATGCGAGATATTATAAGTCTCGGCAAGTTGTGTGCAGCTAATAGAGTTCGGTTCTGTCATGAGAAAGCCCATATAAATGGGTAATGTACAAGTTGCTGTAGAAGCATGTTTAGTTCGTCTGATCACAGATACTTTATAAACTATTTTAATACTTTTTTGAATCCGTCAATGCGTAAGTCCTAGTGAATATAATTATTTTCAATTTTAAAAGGTTTTTTAAATTAAATATTATAAATAGATCGAATTAATAAATTAAGAGGTCATATGATGAATCCTCAACACACAACATCTCATAATCAAGTGAATATTCCTTATGGCTATGCTTTAAGAATATTTTTGGGCTGGTCAATTTTATATATCGGCACACTCGTTGGTTTTATCAAACTTATTCACCACCATGTCATATAAATCCATGAAGCCTTTGCCCTTTGCTTGAAGTTTATTCTAGAATAAGGCTTCAATACTCAGGATATGATAATAGCGTGGAATTTTTTGAGCGGCAACAAAGTGGTGAACGAGCAATTTTAGTCAGTGTTTCTGTGCAGTTACTCGATGACCTTGATGCTGAAGAGTTTCGATTGCTCGCTCAATCCGCTGGTGCTGAAATTCTTGAACATATTTCTGTACAAAGAAATAAACCAGACCCTAAATTTTTTATTGGCTCAGGTAAAGTTGATGAAATCGCAGAATTAGTTCAGCAGCTAGAAGCTGAATTAGTTATCTTTGACCACTCTCTTTCACCAGCTCAAGAACGTAATTTAGAAAGAATCTTAAAATGTCGTGTGATTGATCGTACAGGGCTTATTTTAGATATCTTCGCATTACGAGCCCGTACACACGAAGGAAAATTACAAGTTGAACTTGCCCAACTTAAGCATTTATCAACGCGCTTAATTCGAGGCTTCACAGGTAATTTAGAACAACAAAAAGGTGGGATTGGTCTACGTGGTCCTGGTGAATCACAACTTGAAACTGATCGCCGACTCATCAAAGTACGTATTACCCAACTGAAAGACAAATTGGTTAAAGTTCAACAGACGCGATTACAAGGTCGTGCCGCACGCCAAAAAGCAGCAATTCCAACGATTTCTTTGGTTGGTTATACCAATGCCGGTAAATCGACACTGTTTAATATTTTAGCCCAAAGTGATGTCTATGCAGCAGACCAACTTTTTGCAACACTAGATCCAACCTTACGTCGTCTAGAATGGGATGGTATTGGTACTGTCGTACTCGCAGATACGGTTGGATTTGTAAGAAATTTACAGCATGATTTGGTTGAATCTTTCAAAGCGACCTTAGAAGAAACACTAGAAGCGACCTTGCTTTTGCATGTAATTGACAGCAGTAGCCCCAACATGCCTGAACAAATTGAAGCAGTAGAATCTGTACTGAAAGAAATTGGAGCCGATGCACCAATTCTTCATGTTTACAATAAAATTGATCTCAGCGGTGATACGGCAAAAATTATTTATAAAGCAGCGGATTTACCTGATCGCGTTTATGTTTCTGCGCATTCTGGGCAGGGATTGGATTTACTAAGCCAAGCTGTTCAACAATGCCTCATGGGACAGTTACAACATTTCGACTTAGTTCTCAAACCTGCTTACGGTAAACTACGCACACAACTTTATACACTGAATGTCATTCAAACTGAACAATATGATGAGCAAGGTGATTTGCATTTATCAGTTTGTATTGCTCCACAAAAATTGCATCAACTAATCAAACAAGCACATCTACCATTAGATGAAATTCTTGGAAACCAAGCAGCTTTATTTCACAGGCCTTTGGAAGAATTTGAAAAGTAAGCATCAATGTAATAATCGTTTATAAGTGAGAGTTAGAAAAAAGATGAAAGAAATTGATTGGACAGCCTGGTTTTGCACGATTCTATTAATTATTGTATTTCGTGAAGGTGCTGTTGCTATTACCACGGTCTTTCATCACCCAGAATTAGGTAATCTCGTCGGACTGATCAGCTTACTTGCAACTTTATTAATTTGGAGAAGATTTAGAAAAATCTCCAATCGCCTTATAGATACCAACAACAAAATCATGAAAGAAAGTGCTTTTGCATTTTTGCCAATCTGTGCTGGCTCTTTGATCATGTTGGTACATTTAGGCAAAGAAATTCCAATCTTTTTATTTGTCTTAACCTTGAGTACTTTATTGCCATTGTGGATTTACGCCAAAATGGCGAAACGTTGGTTATAGGAGTTCATGAATATGTTAATGGTTATATATGGATTCGTGATTACCTTAATCAGTTATCTCATCGCAAAACCTTTAAACAAACAAATTCCACAGATTCCATTAATTGTTTTTGCGATGTTTATTGTGATCGGACTACTCGCAATTTTGGGTATTCCTTATGAACAGTACATGAATAATGTGAATGGTGTCTTTAATCATTTGCTTGGTTATGTGACTGTCGCTTTGGCAATTCCACTGGCTGCAATGCGTTATGATGATTTACCAATTAAATCGATGATTGGCATTTTGTGTTTTGCAAGTATCAGTGCAGTTGCATTGCCGATGGGGCTTGCATATTTATTACACATGTCAGAACCAACAATTATGGCTTTTGCAACCCGAGCTGTAACGACGCCAATTGCTCTGAATATTGCCACACTATTACACGCTCCTCTGATGATGGTATCACTGATTGTGATTTTATCTGGAGTCATTGGCGCCGCATTTTCTCCGTGGATTTTAAAACATATCCATGATGAACGGGCTTCAGGCTTAGCTTTAGGTTTGGCAGCTCATGCAATTGGTACAGCACAAGCATGGCAGCGAGGTCCTGTTACAGGTCGTTATGCCGCTTTTGGTATGGCTGTGAATGGTGTGTTTACTGCTATATGGCTACCCACTTTTATTTTGTCTCTTTCTTAATTTGTCACAAAGATGTCAATTTATATTGAACTAGTTATCAAAAATCCTACATAATGAAAGTTCAAACGTTAAAAGGATTTTTAATGATGGGAAAACAATTATTCGGTGCGTTGATTTTATCTGTAATGAGTAGTCTAAGCTTTGCAGAGGATATTACAGGTATGTGGCAAAGTATCGATGACAAAACTGGTGCACCAAAAGCTTTAGTCGAAATTCGTAAAGAAGCGAACGGTACTTATGCGGGTAAGATTGTAAAGATTACTCCACGTGCGGGTTACACACCAAAAGAAACGTGTGTAGACTGCCCAGCACCATATACCAATAAACCTATTTTAGGCTTAGACGTGATGACAGGCCTAAAACAAGGTGAGGGGCTGAACTATGTTAATGGTCGTATTCTAGATCCAAATTCTGGCAAAGTTTATAGTATGAAAGCAAAATTAAGTTCTAATGGCAAACGCTTACATTTGCGAGGCTATGTTGGCGTATCTGCATTAGGTCGTAATCAAATTTGGCTTCGCGATGAATAAATTTTAAAACGACATAATCACGCCGACCATCTATATTGGATCAAATTGATCACGGTTTAGCACTATAAAACACCTTTATTTCTTTCAGAATTAAGGGTGTTTTTTTATTAAATTTTAAAAAATTCCTTGAAATTTCAATTATTAATAAAATACACAATTGTAAAATAATAATTGAATCTAGGATTAAAAATCCGAAATAATAGAGAGACAATAATAGTGGCTGAGTAGCTTAGACATGTACACAAAACTCATTACGTTTTTCTTCTTATTTAGTCTTAGCCATCTGACTTTTGCACAAGATATCGTAGGTACTTGGCAAAGCGTTGACGATGTAACAGGAGCGCCTAAAGGACAGGTTGAAATTATCAAAGAAGCTGATGGAACTTATATTGGTAAAGTTATTAAAATTACCCCGCGAACAGGTTATACACCAAAAGAATTCTGTACGGGTTGCCCTGCTCCTTACACGAACAAACCCATCTTAGGCTTAAATGTAATTACTAAGCTGAAGTATAAAAAGGATTTGTCTTATGCAGATGGAAAAATTTTAGATCCAAACACTGGTCGTATGTATAGTCTCGCAGCAAAGTTAAGTAACAATGGACAAAGGTTACATCTACGAGGTTATGTTGGCGTATCAGTATTGGGTCGTAGTCAAATCTGGATTCGTGTGAATAACTAAAAATCTAATCAATAAAAAAGCCCTCAATTTAAGGGCTTTTTTATATTGCTATAACTGTAGTTTAATGGCTTTGTAACTTTGCGTAGTCAATCAAAACATTTGCAGCTTCTGTAATAAAGGTTTCTTCTTCAGGCAATGCTGGTCGTGCATAAGCTTTCATTTTGGCACGTGACTCAATTAATGCATCAATCGAAGCCTGATAGCTTTCCCAGTTGGCATAAGGTGCCTGACCTGTCGCTATACGACGCTGATTTTCAGCATTGAGTGTTTGCTTTTCTAAATCAATTAGCTCAGCTCGACGTTGAGCAATATCTAACTCAACTTTCTTCTGATCAGAACTTTTTTGTGCGATCAGTTTTCGGGCTTCTAAATAATTAAATTGTGAATCAGCTTTCACCCGCTGTTCAGAAGATTGGGTAAGCTTAGCAATATACGGTTGCACAGAACCTTCGCGCTTGAAAGGAGCTGTTGGAATGGTATCCCATTTCAATGCATTTTTAGCTTTACGCTCACCAAATTCTTCATTGTAAATATCAACAAGTTTGATATCAGGAATCACGCCTTTGTTCTGCGTACTTCCACCTGTAACACGATAGAATTTGCGTTGAGTTAACGTTGCCTGACCATGTGCTAAGGAGTCTAATTGAACCTGAGCGGTGCCTTTTCCTGTCGTGGTACTACCAATAATAATACCGCGCTCATAATCTTGGATTGCAGCAGAATAAATCTCACTCGCAGATGCAGAGGCTAAGTTAACAAGCACTGCCATTGGCCCAGCATAAATTTGCTCTCCGCCATCAGTGTCTTCAAAGACATTCACATTGCCATTGCCATCCCGAATTTGTACGACTGGACCAGACTTAATCACCTGACCCAGCATACGAGCAACTTCTTCTAATGAACCACCTGGGTCATTACGTAAATCAACCAGAACACCTTCTACTTTCTTTGCTTTGAGCGATTCAAATGCTTTTGCTGTATCTTCAGAAACTGAACGATATTCTGTACCAGCTCGACGTGAACGATAATCAAAATAGAAAGATGGAATTTCAATCACACCGAAAAGATGTTTTTTCCCATCACGTGTAATTTCAACTGTACGTGAGCGAACACCCGCATCCTCTTCCTGAATCACATCTCGGACTAAACTCACATTACGTGCTTGGCTCATGGAAGCACCCGCACCGAGTAAGCGAACCGTTACTTTAGTTCCACGCTTACCACGAATCAATCCAACAATTTCTGAACTCGACCAACCAATGACATCAATCATTTTTTCGCCGTCTTGGGCAACGCCAATGATTCGATCTCCTGATTTGATTTGACCAGATTTACTCGCTGGCCCACCTTCAACAATGGTTTCAATCTTGGTGTAATCTTCATTGCCTCGTTCTGGGCGAATGGATACCCCAATGCCTTCAAGTTGCAATGTGGTCTGGCGATTTAACTCCATCGCATCAATAGGAGGGTAATAATTACTATGTGGATCGTAAGTTGCCAACATTGCATTTAATGTTTTATCTAAAACATCATCACTCTTTACTCGACCAATACGTTCAAGCTGGCGCGTATAACGTTTTGTCAGCGTTTGTACTGGTGTTAAATCTTCTGGACCAGTTAAATCCTGACCATTTGCAAGCGATGGATCAGCTTTCAAAGCCTTTTGCTTCGCTTGCTCTTCTTCTTTGCTAATCGTTAAATTAATTAGCTGAGACACCAACATTCTCTGCCAATGTGCTTGTTGCTCGGCAGAAGTCTGAAAATAAGGCGCTTTTTCGCGATCAATATCAAGGTAAACACCCTTTTGCTGTAAATTTTGTGGCTTCTTCAATTCAGCCAACATAAATTCGTAGAATTGTTTCAAGCGTTCACGATATTGGGCATGAATCGCAAAAGGTCCAGTTAGGTTTCCTGCTTTTAATGAGCTACCAAAATTTGAACCATATTTATTTTTATATTCTGAAACTTCACTGCTCAGAAATAATGAATGATCTGGATCTAAGCTGTCCAAATACATATCTAAAATACGATTTGATGTCGCAGCATCTAAACGCATATTCAGATAATGCTGACGATCAACTAATGTTGCCAACTGACGTGCGACCAATGCTTGTTCTTGTGATGGCTTGATCACGGTTGAAACAACAGGAGCTTCCGTTGCCGCAAATGCCTCATTCATTGTATGAGAAAAAAATAAACCACCAGTCGCGATTGCAACTGCACACGCTATCATTTGAAGTTTCATAAAATTTTGGTACTTCCTTGGATATGGCAATTATTACATGCTAGTACAATCAATATGAACATATTTCATTCAATATTTTTACCAAACTGTAGTACAGGTTAATCATTATAAATAAATGACCAACAAGCACTTATCATCAATATCATGTAGTTTTATCATATTCTGTACTGACAAAATGTAGCAAATCATTGCACAATTTAGCTATCGCTTTTTTTACATCAAAATTCAAATGGAATCTATATGATCGGCGCATTGATGCTAGACGTTGCTGGCACAGAACTTACTCAAGAAGATATTGAACTATTACAAGCTCCGCAAGTCGGTGGCATGATTTTATTTGCACGAAATATTGAGTCTCCTCAACAAGTTCGTGCTTTAACTGATCATATGCGCCAAGTCCGTCCAGATATTCTGATTGCTGTCGATCAAGAAGGTGGGCGTGTTCAACGTTTAAGACAAGGCTTCACCTTGTTACCTGCAATGGGGCGACTTGGTGAACATTATGTACATCATCCCGAACAAGCAATTGAGTTAGCCCAACAGTGTGGTTGGTTAATGGCAACTGAAGTTCTCGCTGTAGGTATTGATTTTAGTTTTGCTCCAGTCTTAGATCTCAATGATATTAGTGATGTGATTGGTGATCGAAGCTTTGCTAAAAATATGCAAGACATCGTTCCACTAGCTGATGCCTTTATGCGTGGAATGAAACAAGCAGGCATGGCGACAACTGGAAAACATTTCCCTGGACATGGTTCTGTAAAAGCTGATTCACATGTCGCTGCGGCGATTGATAGTCGCTCATATCAAGAAATTTACGACAAAGATATGCAAAGTTTTATCAAGTTGATGCCTCAACTTGATGCACTGATGCCAGCGCATGTGATTTATGATCAAGTCGATCCAAACCCAGCAGGCTTCTCTCCGTTCTGGCTACAAAATATTTTACGTCAGCAACTTAAATTTGACGGCGTCCTATTCTCTGATGACCTGAGTATGCAAGCTGCATGTGTTGCTGGTGGTGCTGATGCACGTATTCAAGCGGCATTAAATGCGGGTTGTGATATGGGATTAGTGTGTAATGATCGAACAGCAGCATGTACAGCTTTAGATGGCATTCAAAAATTGGCTTTACCAAATCAACAACGTCTAGAGCGTATGCGCGGTAAAATTCCAAACATCCAAGTAGGCTCGACACTAAATTTAGATGAAAGTTGGCAGAACGCAAAAAAAGTCATTGAAGACTTTAAGAATTCGTTTTAACTTGCCAATAAGCAAAAGATGATTTAACACACCATCTCCAATTGATCTATTTAAAAATGAATAGGTCAATTTCCTCGCGCAAATGGGTTGTGCATGGGAACAGAATAAAATGAAAAAAATTGAGTCTAGGACAGATGACACAACAACTTTCGAAACACCGCCATATTTCTTTTACTGCACACTATACCGGCTATATTTGGTATCAAATGGGCATTTCCCATCCTGCATTAGCGACAACTAAAGGAAAAACACTAGCAGCCTTAGTCCATCCGATTGAAAGTTGGGCAGAAAAGTATGTTGGTGGAAGTATGCGAACAACCTTGAAACAACGCCATACCATGCTTGATACGCATTTAGAACAATTGATTCAGCAATATCCAAACCTACAAGTACTTGAAATTGCATGTGGCTTATCACCACGAGGTTGGTGGTTTAGACAGCATCACCCAGACATTTGCTATCGTGAGCTTGACTTACCTGATATGGCCGCTACAAAACAAGCAGCATTACAACAAATTGAACCACATGTTGATGATGTCCTATCCGTTGATTTATTTACAGAAGCATTTGCAAACGTATTTAAAGTCTTTGACCCTAAACGACCTTTGGTGATTATTAGTGAAGGCTTAATTAACTACTTTGAAAAGCCGTTACTTCAGCAACTTATTCAAGCAATTGCGATCTATGGCCGCGACTTCAAAGAACTTCATTATTTAACCGATCTTTATCCAGAACCCACTCAAAATAAATTAGCAACCATTATCTGGAATAGTAGTCGTTTATTGAAATTAATGTCACGCAGCGCTTTTAGCTTCCACTTTAAGACACCAGCAGAGGTAGAGATTTTTTTTCATGAAGCTGGTTTTAAGCAAGTTGAAGTGCTTCAACCTAAAGAATTCTTTGAACAAACACATTTAGAAAACAAGGAACAGCATCTCGGTGATCTTGTTTGGATGATTCAAGCGACCAATAAATAAAAATCAAAAAAAAGAGAAGTGAATTCAAAACACTTCTCTTTTAAATTCTATTAAAAAATAATTAAATTTGTTTCTGACGCTCAATAAAACGAGATAAACGATCCGCAACGTCGAAACTACCGTGTTTAAACAAGATACGTAAACCCTGTTCAGTTGCCTCAAATGTTAAACATTCTATTTTAAACTCACCTTCTTCATCAGCTAAATGTAAGGCTAAATCTCGTGGATGCTGGCTAACAAAATCAAGCTGATCCAAATGATCAAGTTTTAGATACACCCCAAAGAACGTAATATCTACAATCTTTACTGCTACTTCGGTATCTGAATGTCGATGTGATAATTTAGTGTCTGGTTTTAAAACAGGAATACGTTCTTCACCACGACGCTCAATGTTTTTCATCTGTTCGCGGTTCATTGGAATAATACCATCAAGATTGTCGATGGATTCTCCCTTTAAAAACGTAGTAAAAAGCGTCATCGTTTCTTTGCGGCGTTGTAATTGTGGAACATGGTCTGCATTGGCAATTAATGCGAATTCCATATTATTACATTGCAAAGCAAAGTCAGCATTTTCATGTGGCAAAGTAAAGCTATCGTACTGCCCTGCTGCAACGAGAGTTTTACACTGCGCAACAGGTACATTGCTTAAACGGAGTAGTCGATTGCAATTAATCTCGTAACGCTCACGTTCAGTTGCAGTAAACTCTGCCATCTGTCTAAAGAATAAACGTTTTGCCGTTGGAGACATCCGCGTTTTATCAAGCTTGGCATGATTCACAAGATACAAAATAACTGCTTGCCCAAACTCCTCCATACGATCTTCACGCATCAAGTGTAAAGATTCCTCGAGCAACATACGCCAGCTTTTACGGGTTTTTTGCATCACACCCATCAAGACCATACGATCAATCAGTTCAGGACGTTGGTGTGCAAATGAAGATGCAACAACTGAACCCAACGACATACCCATGACAGAAACTTTATCAATCCCAACAATATCAAGCCATTGACCCAACATTTTTGATAAATCTGGTAATTCAAGAATTCCAGCTGACTCGCCTGTATCCACATTTCGAATCTGCTGATTTGCGCCCATTGATGGTAAATCAATCAATATGACAGGACCACTCTCAAAGAGTTGCTCAACACAATACTTATAAGAGTTAAAATTTTGAAATGCGCCCCCGACAATTACAATTGGCGTGTTGTAGATCGTCTTAGGATCTGCAATTGCCATATATTCAATTTTCCAACCATCTATCCATGTAGTACGCGCTGGTTGTTTAAAACTGTTTTTATTGTATATGTCGAAAAAACCAAACCCTGTGTAGGTATGATTTAAATCCGAGTCCATTTGGATTATGGAATTCATATCCTTCCTCCATCCTTGTTTATTTTTTTGCTGTAATTAGTCTCATTTTTAGTGAGTTCTAGTTACAAGTTAACAAATTTATAAAATTTGTATTACATTTATCCTATACATTTTTCATTCTATACAAATGCATGATTTATACGCAATCATTTCCTTAACCACTTATCTTGTTTAGATCAATAATATTTTTCAAAATATGTAATCAGCTTGTAAATTCAATTTTAAATCAAAAGAGCTACTCAAAATTTACAATCTATAATTTTTTGAATTATCAGTTCAGCCTATTCATTGTTCAGCATTTGACTGTTACTATCATTATAAATATATGCAATCGTCAAAATGCTATGCAAGATTCTATTCAAAACTATATGCAACAGGTTGGTACTCAGGCACGTAAAGCGTCTCGTATCTTAATGAGCGCATCAACGCATCTAAAGAACCATGCTCTGTCTGCAATTTATACTGCTTTAGAAAATAATCAAGCACAAATTTTGGCAGCCAATCAAATTGATATGCAAAATGGTCACCAACGTCAATTAGATTCTGCCCTCCTTGATCGTCTTGAACTCACTCCTGCTCGCTTTAAAGGCATGCTACAAGGGTTAAAAGATGTTATTGCACTTGTTGACCCAATCGGCGAAATTACGGATTTAGCTTACCGTCCATCAGGTATTCAACTGGGTAAAATGCGGGTTCCTTTAGGTGTAATCGGCATGATCTACGAATCGAGACCGAATGTTACCCTTGAAGCCGCATCATTAGCACTAAAGTCAGGAAATGCCATTATTCTACGCGGTGGTTCAGAAGCAATTGAATCGAATAAAGCAATTGCAATCGCAATTCAGCATGGTTTACAAATTGCAGGCTTACCTGAACATGCTGTTCAAGTGATTGACACACCTGACCGCGCAGCAGTAGGTCATTTAATCACAATGACTGAATTTGTAGACGTGATTGTTCCTCGTGGCGGTAAAAGCTTGATTGAACGTGTAACGAATGAAGCACGTATTCCTGTGATCAAGCATTTAGATGGCAATTGCCATGTTTTTGTTGAAGCACAAGCAGATTTACAAAAAGCATTACCAATTGCGCTCAACTCAAAAACACATCGTTATGGCGTATGTAATGCGATGGAAACATTACTTGTTGATGAAGAAATTGCAGAAGATTTCCTACCAAGTATTGCTGAACTATATGCAGATAAACAAGTTGAACTAAGAGGTTGTGCGGAAACACAACGTATCTTAGGTGAGTCTGTTAAAACAGCCACCGAAGAAGATTGGTACACTGAATATTTAGGTCCTATTCTTGCAATCAAAGTCGTTACAGGTATGGATGAAGCAATCGAACATATTAATAAATATGGTTCTCATCATACCGATGCGATTATTACTGAAAACTTTAGTCTAGCACGTGAGTTTCTCGCACGAGTTGATTCAAGTTCAGTCATGATCAATGCTTCAACCCGCTTTGCTGATGGCTTTGAATATGGTCTAGGTGCAGAAATAGGAATTTCAACAGACAAAATTCATGCACGTGGTCCAGTTGGTCTGGAAGGTCTAACCTCTCAGAAATGGATCGTATTTGGTGATGGTCAAATACGCCAATAAGGCATTTAGATCCAAGTAAAACGCTGCACGGTAAAGCTCATTTATTTGATCTTTATCGTGTTTTTACATATTTCCATACAAAAACCCTGATCAAAACAAACAGATTCATCCTAAGAAGTTTGTATTTACACTCTATAATCATTAGATTCAATTATAAATCAGTTGTATAGGCTAAAGTCTATCTTCGCCAATATGACAACCCATGTTAAAACATTGCACGTGATTGCTCTGCTCGACACGTTGCAGCAAGATCAAAAGTGTTCGTCATAAAATTCAAAATTTGTTAGGTGTTCAAACGTGGCTAAATCTGTACTTGTAATTAACTGTGGTTCATCTTCAATCAAATACGCGCTTATCTCAGAACGCCGTGAAGATCGTATTTATGGATTAGCAGAAAACTTAGGTTCTGCTGAAGCGCGGATCAAAGGCGTTACGATTGGTGGTGAACCACTTGAACTTTCGATTCCACATGCAGATCACGCCAAAGCACTTGAAACTCTTCTTGCACGTTTAGCGAACTACAATCCACAAGCGATTGGTCATCGTGTTGTTCATGGTGGCAATTTAACCAAAGCAGAACTATTAACACCTGAAATTGTAAACCGCATCGAAGCTGCAACACCACTTGCACCTTTGCACAATCCTGCACATTTGATTGGGATTGAAGCAACCATGCGTTTGTTCCCTGAATTGCCTCAGGTTGCTGTATTTGACACTGCATTCCACCAAACCATGCCTGAACACGCGTATCGTTATGCTCTACCACAAAATTTATATACTGAACACCATGTCCGTCGCTATGGTTTTCATGGAACAAGCCACGCTTATGTGACTGAACGTGCAAGTGAACTCGCAGGTGCAAAAAATCAAGGGGGCTGGCTCAGTGCTCACTTAGGCAATGGTAGTTCAACTTGTGCGGTTTGGAATGGTCAAAGTCTTGATACTTCTATGGGCATGACTCCATTAGAAGGTGTAGTGATGGGTACACGTAGTGGTGATGTTGACCCAAGCCTACATTTATTCCTTGCAAGTAATTTAGGCTGGAGTATCCAGAAAATTGACAGTATGCTGAATAAAGAAAGTGGCTTGCTTGGCTTATCTGGTCTGTCAAACGACATGCGCACTTTAGTTGAAGCTTCGGGTAATGGTCATGAAGGAGCAACACTGGCGATTGAAGTATTCTGCTATCGTTTAGCAAAATCATTATCTGCTTTGAGCTGTGGTTTACCGCGTTTAGATGGTTTAGTTTTCACAGGTGGAATCGGTGAAAACTCATCTTATGTTCGTGAAAAAACCTTGGCTTATCTACCGCACTTTGGTTTGCAATTTAGTGCAGAAAAAAATAATGCGTTAGCACGCGGCACTGAAGGTCGAATCGATAATGGCACAGGTCCACAAATTTGGGTTGTACCTACAGACGAAGAAGGACGCATTGCGAAAGAAACGCGTCAAGTCATTGAACAGCTCGCTTAATTCACAAAAATTTAGATAAATTTTAAGGTTCTTATGAATACGATTTTACTGATTCCAACAGGTGAAGGGGTTGGTCTTACATCTGCCTGTTTAGGAATGATCTACGCTTTAGACTGTAAAGGGATTAATGCTGGTTTTCTTAAACCATTTTCTCAATTAGCAGATTCAACCGTTGATCGTACTGCAACACTTTATCGTCATTTATTTCAACATCAATCTGTTGAACCGATTGCTTATGAAAAGCTCACCCAGCTTCTTGGTTTAGGCGAAACAGATGAGCTACTCGAAGAAGCTGTTGCACTGCATCGTAAAATCTCAGCCAATCATGATGTGATTATTGTCGAAGGTCTTGTTCCAAATGGACAAGATCACTTTGCCAATGAAATTAATGCCGCACTTGCACAAGCACTCGATGCCCAAGTCGTTTTGGTCAGCACAGCAGATTTAGCTGACCCACGTAAAACAGCTGAAAAAGTTGATGCACATTTGCGTCAATTCGGAGGTGCTGCATCACCGCGCACCACAGGCGTTTTATTTATGCGAACCAAAGGCCTTCCTGAAGATACAGCAGCAATTCCTGTCACACTCGATCCAAGTTTGCGTTTAGATAAGCAAATTGCTGAATTTTCAATACAATTACAACGTTACAATCGTTTTATTGGCACAAGTGAATTACCTATCATTGGTTTAGTACCATTCAGTAATATTCTCAGCGTACCGCGTAGCTTAGATATTGCCACTGTTGTTAATGGTACTTGGTTAAATGAGGGTGAAGCAAAACAACGCCGTATTTTACATACCAGTTTAATCGCATCGGATATTGAAGCCGAATTACATAAATTTGTTGCTGGCGAACTCATCATTAGTGCATCTCAACGTACAGATGCCCTACTTGCAGCAAGTCTTGCAAGCAGTAATGGAATTCCTTTGGCGGGTTTAGTTTTAGCTGAACAAGCCGCTCCAGCCGCGAATATTTTAGAATTCTGCCAAGGTGCTATTAAACAAGGTCTACCAATTTTACACACTTCGCTAGACACATTAGAAACAGCACAACGCCTATATCATTTTGGCAATGAAATTCCCGTAGATGATATTGAGCGTGCTGAACAAGTGACGCGTTTTGTTTCAAGCCATCTTGATAATAGTTGGCTCGATCAACATACTCAGAACAACCTGAATCCACGATTATCTCCATCTGCATTCCGCTACGAGCTGGTACAAAAATCGATTGCTGCGAAAAAACGCATTGTACTACCTGAAGGTGATGAACCTCGTACTGTACAAGCCGCAGCGATTTGCCAATCACGTGGTATTGCTGAATGTATTTTATTAGCGAAACCTGAAGCTGTTGCTGAAGTTGCTAAAGCGCGTGGTATTCAGCTTCCAGCTGATCTGCAAATTATTGATCCCGATAGTATTCGTGACCAATATATTGAACCTATGGTTGAATTACGCAAAGGTAAGCTAGATGCATTACAAGCAAAAGCACAGCTCCAAGATACTGTAGTCCTTGGTACAATGATGTTAGCACTTGATCAAGTCGATGGCTTAGTATCTGGAGCAATTCATACCACTGCCAATACCGTTCGACCTGCATTTCAATTGATTAAAACAGCCCCGAACTACTCATTAGTTTCATCAATCTTCTTTATGTTGTTGCCTGATGAAGTTTATGTCTACGGCGATTGTGCAATTAATCCAGATCCAAATGCTGAACAGCTTGCTGAAATTGCGATTCAATCTGCAGACTCTGCTAAAGCCTTTGGTCTTGATCCGCGTATTGCCATGATCAGTTATTCAACAGGTACGTCAGGCGCAGGTGCCGATGTTGAAAAAGTGGCTGAAGCAACCAAGATCGCCCAACAACGTCGTCCTGATTTACTGATTGATGGGCCTCTACAATACGATGCGGCTTCAGTTGAAAGCGTTGGACGTCAAAAAGCACCTGAATCTAAAGTTGCGGGTCGTGCCAATGTATTTATTTTCCCTGATCTCAATACTGGTAACACCACCTATAAAGCAGTACAACGTGCAGCGAATGTGGTCAGTGTCGGTCCAATGCTACAAGGTTTAAACAAGCCCGTAAATGATTTGTCTCGCGGTGCTTTGGTTGATGATATTGTGTTTACCATTGCCTTAACGGCGATTCAGGCAGCGCAACAGGATTAAATCACGATCCTGATATTATAAAAAACCATCTACCAGATAAAAAGTAGATGGTTTTTTATTAGACTTGTTTTTCCATGCGGCCAGCCACACATAAGGAAAACTAAAAATTTCAACACGTCTCCTGCCTATTTAGACCTTTAGCCAAATCTAAGCTAAAACTCCCACATTCATTGCTTTTTGTCATATAATTTAGCCCGCCAGCTAATCGCCCGCTCAAGAGAAATTTGATATGACAACGATCATCAAACAAGATGACTTGATTACATCAATCAAGGATGCCCTGCAGTTTATTTCTTACTATCACCCACAAGACTTCATCCAAGCGATGAGCCGTGCTTATGATCGTGAAGAAAACAAAGCTGCAAAAGATGCTATTGCCCAAATCCTGATCAACTCACGTATGTGTGCTGAAGGTCACCGACCAATCTGTCAGGATACAGGGATCGTTAACGTTTTCCTTGAAGTCGGCTTAGATGTTAAATTTGATTTAACCATGAGCTTGGATGATGCTGTAAACGAAGGTGTACGCCAAGGTTACCTAGAAAACTCAAACGTACTCCGTGCTTCTGTTTTAGCAGACCCAGCTTTTGGTCGTAAAAATACCAAAGACAATACCCCTGCCGTGATTCACTACAAACTCGTTCCTGGTAACAAAGTAGATATTACAGTTGCTGCCAAAGGTGGCGGTTCAGAAAATAAATCTAAACTTGCGATGTTAAACCCATCTGATTCAATTGTGGATTGGGTACTTAAAACTGTTCCAACGATGGGTGCAGGCTGGTGTCCACCGGGTATGCTCGGTATTGGTATCGGTGGTACTGCTGAAAAAGCCATGATGCTTGCCAAAGAAGCACTTATGGAAGAAATCAACATGGACGAATTACTTCGTCGTGGCCCACAAAGCAAGATGGAAGAACTCCGTATCGAGATCTTCGAGAAAGTGAATGCATTGGGTATTGGTGCACAAGGTCTGGGTGGTTTAACCACAGTTCTTGATATTAAAATCAAAGATTACCCATGCCACGCAGCAGGTAAGCCAGTCGGTATGATTCCAAACTGTGCTGCCACACGCCACGCACACTTCCAGTTGGATGGTACTGGTGTTGCACATATCCAAGCACCTAAACTTGAAGACTACCCTGCTGTAACATGGGATTCATCTCAATCTAAACGTGTCAACCTTGATACCATTACTCAAGAAGAAATGAATGCTTGGAAGCCAGGCGATACATTACTTCTCAATGGTACAATTTATACAGGTCGTGATGCTGCACATAAGCGCATGGTTGACATGCTAAATAATGGCGAAGAACTTCCAGTCGATCTAAAAGGTAAATTCATTTACTACGTTGGTCCTGTTGATCCTGTTCGTGATGAAGTCGTTGGTCCTGCTGGTCCTACAACTGCAACGCGTATGGATAAATTTACGCGTCAAGTGTTAGAAGCAACTGGCTTGTTTGGCATGATCGGTAAAGCGGATCGTGGTCCAGCGGCTGTTGAAGCAATCAAAGACAATAAAGCAACTTACTTAATGGCTGTGGGTGGCGCTGCTTACCTTGTTTCTAAAGCTGTACGTGAAGCTGAAGTCGTTGCTTTTGCAGACTTAGGTATGGAAGCCATCTACAAATTCGTAGTTGAAGATATGCCTGTTTCTGTTGCAGTTGATGTGAATGGTACGTCTATCCACGCGACTGCGCCAAAAATCTGGCAAGCAAAAATTGGGAAAATTCCAGTTGTGGATGCTGCCGCTCAATAATACTCATACAATAATCTTAGCCGAATCATCGTATTCGGCTATTTTTTTGCCTAAAGCATCTGTTAAATTATAAAAAACAACTCTGTACACGACAAATTTCATAGGGCCCTTGTCCTATCAGGCTTTTTCTTCCTTAAAATTGCGAGCACTTTCTTAAATTCTTCTTTTTTTCCAAAACCAATCAAACGTAGAATAGCCATTTGAACATAGTCCAAACCGTATCGAAATAAACTTACTGAAAGTCGTCCATGCTTCTTTATTTTTATCGTTTTTTTTCGATCATGTTGCCATTCACCTGTTAAATAGCACCAACAGAAACCGATCGCTAGCACTGCTATCAATTTCTTGACTCGTCTAGGGTCTGTTAAACGAGTATTTTCAAGATTGAATCCACGTCCTTTGAGACAACTAAATAAGGTTTCGATTTCCCAGCGTAATGCATAATCACGAATAGCAGAAGCATTAAACATACGAGAAACAACAAGTAAAAGTTCTCCATCTTCTAATCGTAGCGCACTAATATACAGTTTCACTCGACCAACCCAAATACGTCGTTTACGACATTCAGTTTGACCAACTTGAAGATGACGAAATAAATCACTAATTTTATGATTCTTGGCTAAGTGATTGGTCACAATAAAGTTTTTTTAACACGTATACAGAAGTTAATGTCATTTTCAATTCACCATGTAAACCATTTCTCACCGATAAATTCTCTGTCTGCGAACACATTCACAATACGATCTTTACCAAAAATGGAGATAAAGCGTTGAATCAAAGCAATACGCTCTTTTGTATCTGAATTTCCACGTTTATTGAGCAATGTCCAAACAATAGGTATCGCTATTCCACGATAGACGATGGCTAACATCAAGATATTGATATCTCGTTTTCCCCATTTCCAATTGGTTCTATCTAAAGTCAGTTGCACTTTGTCGAATGAAAACATATTGAAAATCAACTGAGAAATTTGACGATAATCAAAATACTGACCTGCAAAGAAGCGTTGTATACGTCGATAAAATGATTGTGGTAAGCACTTGATGGGTAAGGCTTTAGATGCAGAAGAAAGGTTGCATGTCTGTTTTACAATTAATGCCAGCATAATCAGTGTAAAACATTTTACATGTGACTTGTTCCACTTTAGATATTTGTTTAAGATGAGATATAACTCATTGAAATGTGTCATCATATTCGTCGTCAGAAAACAAGTATTATGCCATTATTTCAATGAGTTATCTTTTTTTGTCGTGTACAAAGAAAAAACAATAAGGATAACAAGATGAATAAAACAATATCGATCCTAATAATGAGTCTTTGCTGTGTAATGGCAACAGAAAATACATTTGCCAGTCCTGCTCAAAAAAAATCTGTAAAAGAACTAATTAAACTCAGTGATTTAGAAAACCTTTTACATTCGTCTCTAGATGAGATGCAGCCTGCATTAGACTCTAAAGCCGAAAGTATGCTTTTAAAAATTTTGGGTAAAGAGAGACTGACAACCAATCAAGAACATCTAGCACTTGTAGAACTCAGTCAATTATTAAAAGACACAAGTTCAAAAATGTTTATGCGGCCTGAAACATTACAAGCAATTGAGCAAATTTATACAGAAATACTGAGTGAAGAGGAAGTGCAAGCTTATTTAAAATTTTTGCGAACGCCAGAAGGAAAATCAATCAACCAAAAAAATTTAACAATTAGTAGCAATATTTTTCAATACATGAATAATTTAAATCAAAAGACCTTAAATGATCCTGAGCAAAATTTAAAACTCAAAGAGCAGCTTTTAAGCATCATCAAACCCTTAATTCAAGATGAATAAACGCTGCTCAATATTGACTACCACGTCAATGGATTCCAAAGTTTAAATGGCTTAACCAATAAGACCTCAGATTTTTCATCATACTTAGCTGGCTTTAACTCTTGAGGCTTAGACCGAAGTTTACCTGAGGCATCTTGTGCCACAAAGTTATAGCTTGATGATTTTAGGCGGGTAAAGGCAATTTCCTGATGTGCGACTTTATCGGGCATGATCATAAATGGTCCCGTATGTTCGCTGCGAGAAATCCTATTTTCTTCATCATATTTAATAAAATAAGTTTGTGATGCATCAACCGTGAAATCTAAATACTTTGGTTTTTGGAAATGCATACCAGCCAATGGCCGGCTCACACTCAAACGATAGGTACCTGCTGGTAGTTCCACCCAATAATAGTGATTATGCAATAGGCTTGGGATTCGATGCCCATTAATAAATAAGTTTGCTGCTGCAATTTCTTGACGATTCCAACGTGTATCTGGACGATACAAATAAACCACCGCGGCTTGTTCATTTTGTGGTTTGATCGGTGTGTAAAATTGACCTAATTTTTGATTAACCCATCCACCAACAGTAAAACCTCCCACATGATACTGATCAAGCAGACCTGGCTCTTTTGTTGTATCTACTGGAGGTAAAGTTGCTGTGAGTGTTGTCGTATTTTCTTCAACTGTCTTATGACTTTGACAACCAGCCAATACCCCTGCACAACATAATGACAATATTAAATAACGCATGATATCCCTCAAGGCGTTTTCTTGGATTTATTTTTAACAGCGCAAAACTATGCGGATTTTCCAATTTTTAAGATTAACACCTCATTAATTAATTGCAAATAAAAAAAGCATGAAAAGTCTAAGCTTTCATGCTTTTTAGATGAATGAGAATTAAGCAGATTTTGAATCAATAACTTTCAAATCTTTCTTTTCAACTAATTCAGGTGTTGTCACTTGTGGTAAACGTTCAGCTTTAAATGTTGGCTTAGCTGTACCATTAATTACAGCTTCATCCACAATAACCGTCCCCACATCACTACGACTTGGTAAGTCATACATGGTTTCTAGCAAAACGTTTTCTAAAATTGAACGTAAGCCACGCGCACCCGTATTTCGTTCAAGTGCTTTCTTCGCTACAGCACGCAATGCAGATTCATCAAAAACAAGATCAACATTTTCCATCGTGAAAAGATACTGATATTGGCGAGTTAATGCATTTTTAGGCTCTGTCAGAATTTGCATTAATGCTTCTTCATCCAGTTCTTCTAAAGTTGCAATCACAGGCAAACGACCAATAAACTCAGGAATCAAACCAAATTTGACTAAATCAGTTGCTTCGACTTGACGGAACAACTCAGAGACTTTTTTACTGTCGTCCTTATTCTTCACATCAGCCGTGAATCCAATACCGCCTTTCTCTTGACGTTGCTGTACAATTTTCTCTAAACCAGAGAATGCACCACCACAAATAAATAAAATATTTGAGGTATCAATTTGAATGAATTCTTGTTGCGGATGCTTACGACCACCTTGTGGCGGAATAGAAGCAACGGTGCCTTCAATCATTTTCAATAATGCTTGTTGTACACCTTCACCCGATACGTCACGAGTAATTGATGGATTCTCCGATTTACGGGTAATCTTATCAATCTCATCAATATAGATAATACCTTTTTGCGCTTTTTCTACATCGTAGTCCGCTTTCTGCAATAACTTTTGTACGATATTTTCAACATCTTCACCCACATAACCCGCTTCTGTGAGTGTGGTTGCATCTGCCATGGCAAAAGGAACATCCAATAAGCGTGCAAGTGTTTGCGCAAGCAAGGTCTTACCTGAACCTGTTGGTCCAATCAACAAGATATTACTTTTCGCAATCTCAATATCTTGATGTGCATGATGCGACTGACCAACTTTCAAACGCTTATAATGATTATAGACCGCAACAGATAATGTTTTCTTTGCAACATCTTGTCCAATGACATATTGATCCAACGCAGCACGTATCTCATGTGGTTTAGGCAAAGCTTTAGTCGCCCAGTCACCTGCTTCAACTTGTTGACTGGTTTGCACTAAATCTAAGCAGACATCCACACACTCATTACAAATATATGCGTCCTCACCTGCAATCAATTTTCCAACTTCAGATTGTGTCTTACCACAAAATGAACAATGCTTTTGTCCTTGAGGATGTTCGGACATATTTACTCCACAACTTAAATCTTAAAAACTAGGGACGTTTGCTTAATACTTGGTCAACTAAACCATATTCTTTAGCTGCTTGTGCAGTCATAAAATTGTCACGATCTGTGTCACGTGCAATTCTTTCATAATCTTGACCACTATGCTCAGCCATCAGACGGTTTAGACGCTCTTTGATATAAAGAATTTCACGTGCATGAATTTCGATATCAGACGCTTGACCACGGAAACCACCGAGTGGTTGGTGAATCATCACGCGTGCATTTTCAAGACAGTAACGTTTTCCTTTAGCACCCGCATTCAATAAGAATGCACCCATTGAAGCCGCTTGTCCCATGCAATATGTAACAACATCTGGCTTAATAAACTGCATAGTGTCATAAATTGCCATACCAGCAGTTACTGAGCCTCCCGGTGAGTTGATATAAAGATGGATATCTTTCTCTGGATTCTCAGCTTCCAGAAACAACATCTGCGCAACGATAAGATTCGCCATGTTATCTTCCACTTCACCAGTCAAGAAGATCACACGCTCACGTAACAAACGTGAGAAAATATCAAATGAACGCTCACCACGTGATGACTGTTCAACGACTACAGGAACTAAAGCATTTTCAATTGTTGGAACATACATATGTTTATTTATTCCTAAATTATTGTGACTCGATCATGCCAACAATATGAGGGATAATCGCTGAAATTGCAAAAGGTTCAACCCTAAATATTCGACTATTTAGACTAAAAGCTGGCAATTTTTCGATAAATTAACACTTTCATAACACGGATAAAAAAAGGCGCATTAAGCGCCTTTCTTCTGAACTTTTAAAAGATTAGCCACGACGAGCTTGTTGTTCTTTTAATAAGTCTTCGTAACTTACTGGAACATCTTTTACTTTAGCAGCAGCTAAAATGTGATCAACAACTTGGTCTTCTAACACAACTGCTTCGATTTGAGCACGTTGTTGTTTGTCATTTTTGAAGTATTCAACCACTTCTGTTGGATCTTCATAAGAAGAAGCCATGTCATCGATGTAAGCTTCAACACGTGCTTGATCAACTTCAAGTTTAGCATCAGCTAATACTTTGCTAACCAATACACCAAGCTTCACTGATTTTTCAGCTTGTTCTTTGAACAACTCATCTGGAAGCATGCTGCTATCAAATGCACCTGCACCTTGAGCACCAAACTGTTGAGTGAACTGTTGAATCATTTGTTGACGTTGACGGTCAATTTCTTGAGCAACCATAGAAGCTGGGACTTCAATTTCATTTGCAGCGACAAGTGCATCAAATGCAGCTTGTTTAACTTGGTTACGAAGACCGTTGCGAACTTCACGTTCCATATTTTTACGAACGTCAGCCTTTAACTTGTCTAAGCCTTCTTCTTCAGTTAAACCAAAGATTTTTAAGAATTCAGCATCAATCTCTGGAAGTTTTTGTTTTTCAACAAGCTTCACAGTGATTTTGAATTGAGCTGCTTTACCCGCTAAGTTTTCAGCTTGGTAATCTTCAGGGAAAGTAACATCAATCACTTTCTCTTCGCCTTTCTTCATGCCGATGATGCCGTCTTCAAAGCCAGGAATCATACGACCAGAACCAAGAACAAGTTTAAAGTCTTCAGCAGCACCGCCTTCAAACTTCTCGCCATCAACTGTACCTTCAAAATCGAAAGTCACTTGCATGTCTTTTTTCGCCATGCCTTTAGTTTCAGTCCAAGAAGCACGTTGTTTTTGCAAGTTTTCAATCATTACATCAACATCAGCATCGTTGATTTCTGATGATTTACGTTCAACTTCTAAGTCAGCAAAAGCTTTCACTTCTACTTCTGGATAAACTTCTACAGTCGCTTCAAAAACTAAAGCATCATCTTTGTTTTCAACTTTTTCAATGTTCGGCATGCCGACCGCATTGATTTTTTCTTGTTGAATTGCTTCGAATACTGTGTCACGAATGATGTCATTCACAACTTCTTGATAAATGCTCGCACCATATTCACGGCGAACAACATTTAAAGGCACTTTACCTGGACGGAAGCCGTTGATCTTCACAGTTTTGGCAGTGCGTTTTAAGCGAGCTTCAAATTGCTCGTTAACACGGCTCGTCGGTACAGAAACATTTAAACGACGGGCAACGCCCGAAACCGCTTCAGTCGTTACTTGCATGGCTTCCTCGATATATAGTTAGTAGTAACATTTTTAAAAGTGCCACATTATATGACAACTTTCTAGATATACAAAATCAGATGATCAAAATTCCCTATTTTTCCTAATTTGCCAGAAAAACAACATTTAAATTCTCAACCTAAAAAATCAAACTAACAATTTTAAAAATAATCATTTAAGTATAAAAAACATAGCATTAAAACAAATCAATCGTTAATACTGATTCTCATTATCAAAAACAAGTATAATACCAATTATAAAATTAAATTATAAATATCATAAGCTTAAGCCTATACAATTCATTATACAGCCAAAATCACAATTGATAATAATAATAATTATCATTAGACTTCTCACAAAATATTACATAGCTTAACAATCTACTCACTTTTACTACATTTTTGTAGAAGTTTAAAAAGATCAAAAGCTCTGTCATTCATCTGTTTAATTTCGGGGGTTCTCTCATGGCAAAAATCAAAAGCCGTAAACATATTGCTACAACACCGTTAGTTGCACTTGCAGCAAGTCTACCTTTAGCCAGTCATGCGGCAACTAAAGAAGAAAAAGTGACTCAACTTCCAACCATTGAAGTGACAGCACAAGAGATCTATAAAGCCAATACGGTTAGTTCCCCAAAGTACACACAACCTTTAGTAGACACACCTCAAACGATTCAAATAATTAAAAAAGAAATTTTACAAGAGCAAGGGGCTGCTTCTTTAGTGGAGGCATTGCGAAATACTCCTGGGATTACCCTACAAATGGGTGAAAATGGAAATACCAGTGCAGGCGATACTTTCCAAATGCGTGGTTTTTCGACTCAAACTTCGACTTATGTAGATGGAATTCGTGATCTTGGTGCTGTAAGTCGTGATGTATTTAACTTAGAGCAAATTGAAGTTGTCAAAGGTCCTTCAGGTGCTGAAGCTGGTCGTGGCTCTGCTTCTGGTTATATCAATTTAGTCACTAAATTACCTAAAGCTGAAAATAGCCGTGAAGTCTCTGCCCGTTATAACACAGCAGAAAATGCGCGTTTAACGGCTGATATTAATCAGGCAATTAGCGAAAGTACCGCAATCCGCTTAAACGTAATGGGACAAGATGGTGGTGTCGAAGGTCGAGATGTTATAGAAAATAACGGTTGGGCAATTGCGCCATCAATTGCATTCGGATTAGACAGCGATACTCGTCTGTATTTGTATTCTCAACATATTCGTCAGAATAATATTCCTGATGGTGGTATTCCAACTATAGGTATAAAAGGCTTTTATGGATACACCTCTAGCTACGCAAACGATAAAAATCTTGCGTTAAGAGATCAAATCCGTGAAGCTATTAATAACTCTGCTGATATGCAGAAAGTGAATAAAGCTTTACAAAATGCGCCTGAAGTTGATCGTAGTAACTTTTATGGAAGCGTAAATGACTATGAAGATATTAGCTCGGATATGATTTCGGCTAAAATCGAAAGTGACTTTAGTGGAAATATCAAATTTACCAATATCTCTAGATTAGGTAAAACCAGCATGAAAAGAGCATTAACTGGAATTAATGCAATTAATGCTCCATCAGCTACAGTTACCGTTAATCCAGATAATAGCTATAGTTACAAATTTAACTATGGGTCATTTGACCCTAATAATAGAGATACATGGGCAATTTCTCGTTCCCATCAAGGCGTAGATCAAGAAAATAAAATCCTTGCGAATACATCAAATTTGAATATTAATTTTAAAACGGGTGCTGTTGAACATGACTTAGTTGCTGGCTTAGAATTTTTGCGGGAACAACAAATCTCTCGTACCTTATCTACCCAAAAACCAGGAACAAAAGCTCCTACAACGCCTGCTGCGAATCTCTATAATCCTAACCATGATGATGTAATGCCTGAATTGGTTTATACAGGTGCATATAGTGATGGTGAAACCAAAACAGCCGCAGCCTATTTATTTGATACGGTAAAACTATTAGATAATCGTTTACAGTTTAATGGTGGTGTACGTCTTGATTACTATCATACCGATTATGAGGCTTTAGCTGTTGCAACGAATGCAACCACCCTTGCGATTACTAAAACTCCCACTCATCTCAAAGCACACGATACTTTGGTGAGCTGGAAATTAGGTAGTTTATTCAAACCAACCAAAAATAGCAGCCTTTATGTGTCTTACGCTAAATCATTGACTCCGCCCGGAAGTGCAAACTTTAGCTTATCGGACACAGGAGCTAATAGTTCAGCAGCTAAACCACAAAAAACTAATCACTATGAAATGGGTGGAAAATGGGATGTATTAAAGAATAAATTAGCATTAACTAGTGCGATTTATCATACTGAGAATGAAAACCAGTTTACCCAAGATCCAATTACGAAAGAGTCTATTCAAGAAGGCAAAACACGTGTTCAAGGCGTAGAACTTGGAGTTGTTGGTCAAATTACAGATGCTTGGAATATTTCTGCGGGCGTTGCTCATATGAAAACTAAGCAAAAAAATCAACAAAGTTTCAATACTACGACAGGTGAAAAAACTGTCACTGATTCGGTACGTTGGTCTCCAGATTGGACTGCTTCATTATGGACAACCTATGATATTGCAGGTTTTAAGTTAGGCCTAGGCGCACGTTATGTTGATGAACAAAAACGTGTGATCACAGATAGTACAGCGCCAGCAAATATGCCTAAAGTTCCATCTTATGTTGTCTTTGATGCAATGGCGGGGTATAGCTTGAACAAGAATGCTTCTGTGAATCTAAATGTCTATAACTTAGCTGATAAAGACTACATTAGTGCTTTAAATAATGGCGGTAGTCGTTTCGTACTTGGTCAGCCACGTTCTGCTGCCTTAACTTTTAACTACAAATTCTAAGTCATTTTATTTAATTCATCATGATTGAATAAATGAACACAGCCTGTCAAAAAAGCTATAATTTTTGACAGGTTGTATTTTTTGGAAGATTCAAAATATGATGTTGCATATCCCCCAAGTACTCAATAAGCATCAAGTGGTTGAGCTACGCGAACAAATACAACAACAATCAGTTTGGATTGACGGTACACATAGTGCAGGTCCACAAGCACAAAAAATTAAAAATAATTTACAAGTCGATATACAGAGTAATGTATATGAATCTGTTAGCCATTCTGTTTTGAATGCATTACAACAAAATCTGCTTTTGCGTTCAGCTGCCCTTCCTAAACATACGTTATTGCCAATGTTCAACTGCTATCAAAATCAAGGCAATTATGGCAACCATGTTGATAATTCGATTCAATATTCTGCAAAAACAGGGCAAATGATTCGTACTGATGTGTCTATCACCGTCTTTTTATCTGAACCTGATGAATATAAAGGTGGGGAACTGATTATCGAAGATACTTATGGCAGCCATGAAGTCAAACTCGATGCAGGAGATGCAATTGTTTACCCAGCAACAAGTTTGCATCGTGTTGAACCTGTGACTCAAGGACGTAGAATCGCAGCATTCACATGGATTCAAAGCATGGTTAAAGATGACTGGCAGCGAACGATGCTATTCAATTTAGACATGACTATTATCAAACTCAGACAACAATTAGGCGATACAGAAGAAGTTGTTAGTTTAACCAGTCATTATCATAATTTATTAAGACAATGGGGGGATTTATAATGCATGGCCAGATCCCTACACCCGCTTTGAATACTATTCCTTCGTATATTCAAACCATTCACGACTATCAACAACAAGCTCAGCGACACGTTTCTGAAGATGTTTGGGGATACTTAAATGGTGGAGCGATGCATGAAATTAGCGTGCAAAATAATTGCCAACAATTTCAAAATATTCAATTGATTCCTAGACATCTAAACGACTTAACACAAGGTAATACTCGTTTTCATTTATTTGGGATGGAATATCCGCATCCTATTTTTCTTGCACCGATTGGCCACCAAGCACTTTTTCATCCTCAAGCAGAAGCTGCATCTGCTCTCGCAGCTGAACTTATGCAAAGTAACTTGGTATTAAGTACATTCACAAATACTCATATGGCACAGTTGAAACCAGAAAACCCGTATAAATGGTTTCAATTGTATTGGCAAGGATGCAGAGAAAAATCATTAACCTTGATCAAACAAGCTGAACAATCAGGTTATCGTGGAATTGTGATTACGGTCGATGCTCCCCATGTGGGTATCCGAGATCGGGAACGTAAGTTATTCTTTCAGTTACCAGAAGAAATGCAACATCCACACACCCCTACCCATTTAAGTTTTCCTGATGTATCGCCATCCGAAAGCCAACTATTTCAAGGCTTAATGCAAATTGCACCTAAGTGGGCGGATATTGCTTGGGTGATTGCAAATACACATTTACCTGTAATCTTAAAAGGAATATTACATCCTGCCGATGCTCAAAAAGCCCTCGATCATGGTGTATCTGGGATTATTGTTTCTAATCATGGTGGGCGCATTGTAGATACGACTCTTCCACCCTTAATTGCATTACAAAAAATTCGCGCAATTGTTCCTCCTGATTACCCTGTATTATTAGATGGTGGAATTCGACGTGGTACAGATGTCTTTAAAGCAATTGCTTTAGGTGCAAACGCCGTATTGATTGGACGTCCTTATATTTATGGTTTAGCAACAGCAGGCGCTTTAGGTGTTGCTCATGTCATCCGCATGTTAAAGGAAGAATTTGAAATTACGATGGCACTTATGGGAACCGCTACCATAAAGGACATTAATCAAGACTATATTTATCAGCCTTAAGCATATTAATGGGAAATATTTTCTTTAAATTTTATTTTTATGCAAAAAATAGGAAAATATTTCCCATCCATTCGAATTAAAATAAATTATAGACCTTTGCAGCCAGCTTATTTTCACCTAGACTGATTCAAATTAGGTGATTAAGATAACTGCAAAACCCAATACTTTTGCTTTGAACGGTAGATGATGAAAACGAGTGATGATTTTAGCCATCCGTCTGATATAAAAAACCTCACTGCTCTCCTGATGCTGCGCCTCGCGCGCGTATAAATTTTTACCTAGATTTTAGGTACTCAATACATATTCTCTTTAAATTGATTCTTATAGACACCATATATATTTGTAGCACGTTGCATTTATTTTGAAGCAGCAACCATGCTACAACAAGGAGTTATCTCATGATGTTGGCTGACCCAAGCAAAAAATACCGCCGTATGTATCAACGTGTGGATTTACCAGATCGTCAATGGCCGAATAACGAAATCAACCAAGCACCGATTTGGATGAGTACCGACCTTCGTGATGGTAACCAAGCGATTTTTGAACCAATGAATATGGATCAAAAATTAAAGATGTTCCACATGTTGGTTAAAATCGGCTTCAAACATATTGAAATTGGTTTTCCTTCAGCATCTCAAATTGACTTTGACTTTACTCGCAAGTTAATTGAAGAAGATTTGATTCCAGAAGATGTGTATATCGAAGTTTTGGTTCAAGCTCGAGATCATTTAATTGCGCGTACCTTTGAGTCTTTGGTTGGTGCAAAACGTGCGATTGTGCATATCTACAATTCAAACTCACCAACATTCCGTCAAAAAGTGTTGAATGTAGATGCAAACGGCGCAAAGCAACTTGCGATTAATGCAGCCAATAAAGTCAAGGAATATGCAGCACAATATCCTGAAACAGAATGGATTTTCCAATATAGCCCTGAATGTTTCTCAGCAACAGAATTAGAAGTTGCCAAAGATGTTTGTGATGCGGTTACTGAAATTTGGGAAGCATCTCCAACCAATAAAGTGATCTTAAACTTGCCTGCAACAGTTGAAGTTTCAACACCAAATGTTTATGCAGATCAAATTGAGTGGATGCACCGTAACTTGCAACGTCGTGATGGCGTAATTATCTCAGTTCACTGTCACAATGACCGTGGTTGTGGTATTGCTGCATCTGAATTAGCCATTATGGCAGGTGCTGACCGTGTTGAGGGTTGTGTGTTTGGAAATGGCGAACGTACGGGTAATGTCGATGTTGCAGCAATTGCCTTGAACATGTATACCCAAGGTGTTGCACCAAATTTAGATTTCTCGAACATCAACGAAATCATTGCAACTGTTGAAGAATGCACGGGCTTACCTGTTCACCCTCGACATCCATATGCAGGTGATTTAGTCTTCACAGCTTTCTCTGGTTCTCACCAAGATGCGATCAAAAAAGGCTTTGAGTTCCAGAAAAACGAAGAAATTTGGGATATGCCTTATTTACCAATCGATCCTAAAGATTTAGGTCGTGACTATGACGCTGTTATTCGTGTAAATAGTCAATCAGGTAAAGGTGGTATCGCATATTTATTAGAATCGAACTATAACGTTGCATTGCCACGTCGTGTTCAGATTGAATTTAGTCAGATTGTTCAACAACATACTGATGAGAATGGTACTGAAATCAGTGCACATGAGATCTGGACATTGTTTGAGAAAACTTATGTCGATATCAAAAACCATCACTACCAAACTAAACATTATCAATTATCAGACATCAATGGCACACAAATCATTGAATTAGATATTGAAATTGAAGGTGAAATTCAACGCCTACGTGGTGAAGGTAACGGCCCAATCTCAGCAATGTTAAATGCTTTACAGTTGCCGATTGACGTTGTGAACTATGAAGAACGTAGTATTAGTTCAGGTGCAAATGCCAAAGCCCTTGCATTGATTGAACTTCAAGTCAAAGGTACAGGTAAGAGTGCATTTGGTGCAGGTGTACATGACAACATCGTAACCTCTTCAATCGATGCGATTATTGCATGTACAAACCGTTTGATCGAACAAGGTGTATTAACAACTGATCAAGTGGTTGCTGCCGCAGTCTAAGCTTATGTTGTAATAACAGAAAAAATGGCTTTTGAAAGGATACCTGAATTGGTATCCTTTTCATTATTGATAAAAGATTTATACAGGCGAATTATTCCAGTGTCTTTTCCATCGGATTCAGTGGGTTTAGTCACACCACAAAAGTTTCAGTTCGAACAACCTCTTGAACTTGAATGCGGGCGTATTCTGCCCCGTTTTGATTTAATGGTTGAAACCTATGGAACACTCAATGCAGATAAATCGAATGCCATTTTAATTTGTCATGCATTGTCAGGTCATCATCATGCCGCAGGCTATCATCATGAAGATGATAAAAAGGCTGGCTGGTGGGACAGTTGTATTGGACCTGGAAAAGCGATTGATACAAATCATTTTTTTGTCGTTTCTTTAAATAATATCGGTGGCTGTAATGGTTCTACAGGACCAACCTCACCAAATCCAGAAAATGAAAACCGTCCTTATGGTCCTGATTTCCCACTAGTTACAGTTCGTGACTGGGTAAAAACTCAAGCCATGTTATCTGATCGTCTTGGTATAGATATTTGGTATGCGGTGATTGGTGGTTCGTTAGGTGGCATGCAAGCACTACAATGGTCATTGGACTATGCTGATCGTTTAAAAAAATGTGTCATTATTGCCAGTGCACCAAAATTATCGGCACAAAATATTGCCTTTAATGAAGTTGCTCGCCAATCAATTCTCTCTGATCCAGATTTCCATAATGGGCGTTACTTGGAACATGACAGTTATCCAAAACGCGGTTTGATTTTGGCTCGTATGGTTGGTCATATTACTTATTTGTCTGAAGAAGCGATGAAACAGAAATTTGGTCGTGATCTCAAATCAGGCAAATTTATGTACGGCTTTGATGTCGAATTCCAAGTTGAAAGTTATTTACGTTATCAAGGCGAACAATTTAGTCGCAATTTTGATGCAAATACTTACTTGATTATGACCAAAGCCTTGGATTATTTTGATCCATCTCGTGAGTATGAACATTCATTGACTAAAGCAATGAGCAAGCCTAAATGCAAATTTTTGGTGATTTCATTTACTACAGATTGGCGTTTTAGCCCGAGTCGCTCACAAGAATTGGTTGATGCTTTGATTGATAATCATAAACCTGTCAGCTATTTAGATATCGATGCTGAACAAGGGCATGACTCGTTCTTATTCCCAATCCCGCTTTATGTCAAAACACTTCGAGCATTTTTAGGTGGAGAACAACAGTTGCAATCGACACCGCAGGAGCTTCACTAATGCGTATAGATCAACGACTCGCTGAAAAATGGATTAGCCCTAATTCTAACGTACTAGACTTGGGTTGTGGTGATGGCGAACTGTTGGCTCATATGAGCAAACAGCACAATATTCGTGCTTATGGCTTAGAAATTGATCAAGAAAAGATTGCAATTGCCATCAGTCGAGGGTTAAATATTATCCAACAGGATTTAAACTTGGGTTTAAGCCGTTTTGCCAACCAGTCGTTTGACTCTGTGGTTATGGCACAAGCTTTGCAAGCTGTAGATGCGCCCGATGTATTACTTCGTGATATGGTGCGTGTCGGAAAACAGGCAATTATTACTTTTCCAAACTTTGCGTATTGGAAGACTCGTTCTTTTCTTGCTTTGAAAGGAAAAATGCCTGTTTCTGAAGCTTTACCCTATATGTGGTATAACACCCCAAATATTCATTTATGTACTTTCCGTGATTTCGAAGCCTTATGTGCAGAAAACGGAATTAAAATTATTAATCGACTTGCCGTTAATGGTGACCAACAAGGTAGTGTGCTGAGTAAGCATATGCCGAACCTATTTGGTGAAGTCGCAATTTATCGAGTGAGCGCTCTATGAAAAAGACATTAATCAGCACGTTTTTATTTGGCATACTCAGCTTTCAAGCGCATGCAGACTATGTTGCTCAACCACAGTCAGTAGCAACACAAGCAGCTAGATACTCTGTGATGAGTATTGGCGAGTTACAAAGCGCTGCAAAAGCTGGTCAAGCTGGTGCACAGTTTTATCTAGCTACACGCTATCAATATGGTAAAGATGTCGCTAAAGACGAGAAACAAGCTTTTGCATTGTTTAAGGCTGCTGCGGATCAAGGTATCTCTGCGGCTCAACTGAATGTTGGTCGTATGTATGCAGATGGCATTGGCACAAAGAAAGATGAAGTATTGGCTCGCAAATATTTCGAAAAAGCAGCAAGTAACGGCGACAATCGTGCAAGCTTCAATCTTGCCATGATGGAAGAGCAAAAGAAAAACTACGTTGGTGCATATCAGTGGTATGAGCTTTCAACACGTGATGGCATGCTCGATACTAAAGTAATTAGTCTTTCTGAAGGTAAGAAAACAGCTTTGGCTGCAAACTTAACTCAAGAGCAAATCCGTACCGCACGTGACCGTGCTGATAAATGGATTCAAGCGCAGTAAACTAGTTTAGATCAGCTGATTTATTTAAAAAAACCGACTGTTGAGAGTCGGTTTTTTATTAATAAAGGAATAAAATTGAAAATTTTAACTTGGAACTGTAATGGTGCTTTCAGAAAGAAAATTGAATTATTAAAAGAGATTGATGCAGACATATACATAATTCAAGAATGTGAAAGTGAAGAAAAGTCTCAAGGAACTTATGATAGTTGGCTACCTAATCGAATATGGAAAGGCCATAATAAAAACAAAGGATTAGGAGTTTTTGCTAAAGAGCAATTTAAATTAGAACAGTTATATTGGGAAGATTCAAACCTAGAACTATTCTTACCACTTAAAATCAATGATGACTTTCAATTGTTAGCTGTTTGGACAAAATATGCTAACTCTCCAACATTCCAATACATCGGACAACTATGGAAATATTTACAATTACATAATACAGCTATTGCAACAAAAGCAACTCTTATTTGTGGAGATTTAAATAGCAACGCTCAATGGGATGTATGGGATCGTTGGTGGAATCACAGTGATGTGGTCAATCAGCTAAAAACAATGAATATCCATAGTCTTTACCATGAACTAACAAATGAAGAACAAGGCAAGGAAAAGAATTCAACTTTTTTTATGAATCGAAACCAAGAAAAAAATTATCATATCGATTATTTATTTAGTCATACTAGTTTATTCTCTGGAAGAAACTCACATTTTAAAATTTTTGATAAAGATGAATGGCTTCAATATAGTGACCACTTACCAATATTATTCGATCTTAATACTTGAACTAATTTATCTTATTTAAACAATTTTCTATTCTATCTTAAAATAACATATTAAAATCCCAGTCAATCTGAGCTGATCTAAAATATATATGTCTACTCCATTATGGCTTAATCAAGGCAGCCTTGTGCTTGCAAGCAATAACAAAGGTAAAATTGCTGAATTTGATCATCTATTTCAACAACTCAATCTACCTGTCGAAATCATTCCTCAAGGTAAACTCAATATCGAAGATGCGATTGAAGATGGTTTAAGCTTTGTTGAAAATGCAATTATTAAAGCTCGCCATGCATCTAAACTTTCAGGCAAACCTGCTATTGCAGATGACTCGGGTTTATGTGTGCCAATCTTAGGGGGAGCACCAGGCATTTACTCAGCGCGATATGCTGGCGAACATGGTAACGATGCTGCCAATAACCAAAAACTTTTAGCTGACCTCGCACCTTTCCGCAAAGACAGCGAAGTGATTGAAGGCATGTTTGTTTGCGTACTTGCATTGGTTACCCATGCCGAAGACCCTCTACCACAAATCTTTCAAGGTATTTGGAAAGGTGAAATTTTAGAAACTGCTCGCGGAGAAAATGGATTTGGTTATGATCCCCTCTTTTGGGTAGCTGAACGTAACTGTTCGAGTGCTGAACTCAGCAAAGAAGAAAAAAGTAAAATTAGTCATCGTGGTAAAGCGATGCAGCTCTTCAAAGCTAGCTTAATATAAATCGCACTGCGTGCTCTAGTTAATAAAAACTAGAGCACTTTTAGATAAAATAAAAATCAAACACGCTGAATTTAGAATAACAAAAACCTTGTATTAAACCTTGATTACAAACCAAAAAGTAAAATTATCTATTCAACTATTTAAAGTTACTTATCCGTCTGTCGCAAAATTGCAATATAAGTGTCACATATTTGTCATGCCAAGCTGTTGAGATATATACAAAGTTTGATAGGAATAAAATTATGGCTGGTTTATCAATTTGGCACGTACTCATTTTTGCAATCGTGGTTATTTTACTTTTCGGTACATCAAAGCTTAAAAACTTAGGTAAAGATGTCGGTGGTGCCGTTAAAGATTTCAAAAAATCAATGAAAGATGACGAAGCGGCAGCATCTCTAAATGAACCCCGTACGATTGATGCACAAGTAAAAAATACTGAAAGCTCAATCAAAAGTTAAGCGAGCAACAATATGTTAGATGTTGGAATGTCCGAACTTTTGGTGTTCGGCATTATTGCTTTACTTGTGCTTGGACCAGATAAATTACCTCAAGCAGCTCGCTTTGTCGGGAAATGGTATGGCAAAGTGAAGCGCCTTGTCAGTAATGTGCAAAACGATATTGATCGTGAATTACGCCTATCTGAATTACGCGAGCAGATGCAGCAAGAAATGCAACGTATTGCTGAACTAGAACAAAAAATGCAAGCTCAAATGTCTGAGCTCGAACAACAAAAACGAGAAATGTTTGTTCAACCAAGCAAACAAGAACAAACAACAGATAACATTAGTTATCCTACTTATCACTATGTGAAAGAGCATTCTTCATTTGTATATGTGGAAAAAAATATTCAAAAGGCTCAGACCACTATTTTTCCTGCACCAGATCATCAACCTGAATTTAAGGTGGCCGTATGAGTACATCCTCTCATTCTCAGTTACCTGCTCAATCGATTGAAGAATCAAAGCAAAAGATTGAACTTGAAGAAATGCCGATTACCAAGCATTTAATGATCTTGCGTCAGCATTTATTCAAGATCGTTGGAATTTTATTACTCTTATTCTTTTGTTTATTACCATTTGCAAATCGTACCTATCAGTTACTTTCTGAACCTTTGCGAGCTCAGCTTCCTGTTAGCTCATCAATGATCGCAACAGATGTGACTGCAACATTCATGGCACCCTTTAAGCTGAACTTTTTTGTTGCACTGATGTTAGCAATGCCTTTTATTATTTATCAGATTTGGGCATTTGCTAAACCTGCATTATATGAACGCGAAAAGACACTTGCTCTTCCGTTATTACTAAGCAGTATTTTTCTTTTTTATGCAGGAATTGCCTTTGCATATTTTGTTGCATTACCTTCGATTTTACATTTTTTCATCAGTGTTTCACCTGAAACTGTAGCGCCAATGACAGATATCAATAGCTATCTAGCGTTCTGTTTAAAACTATTTCTCGTATTTGGTTTAACCTTTGAGATTCCAGTGATTACACTACTTTTGATTCTGATTGGAGTCGTGAGTACACAAAGTCTGATTGAGAAACGAAGATTTATCATTGTTGGCTGTTTTTTCGTAGCAATGTTTGTTACACCGCCTGATGCTATTTCTATGATCATGTTAGCCGTTCCGATGTGGTTATTGTTTGAGATTGGATTATTTTTTGGCAAGATTATCGAAAAAAGAAAAACAACTTGATTACTTAGTTCTTATAACTACAAACAGGCTTCTCGCCTGTTTTTTTAATTTTATTACTTTAATTTTTAATTGATTTTTCACAAAGCTGTCACACAAGTGTCAAGGCTTCGTCACATTTAAACATTAAGTTTATTGGGGAAAACTTTTAGAACAACTGTTATATTTTTTAGGAAAAATTCCATGACCGAGCTATCGCCATATCATGAAGATCAAGAGTTGGATAACAACACATCGGATAATATTCATTTCCGTGACATTTTAGAACAGCACATTAGCCGCCGTAGTCTCATCACTAAAACTGCGAGTGGTGCTGTTGCATTAACTTTAGCATCGACATTAACTGGCTGTAACGACGACGATAATAATTCGAGCAATAACGGTGGAACACCGCCAACACCTGTTGATCCAAATAAAAAACCAGAAAAATTAAACTTTTCTCCTGTTGCTAAAAATTTAAATGACATCGTAACAGTGCCTGAAGGTTATGAAGCAACTGTACTTTATGCTTTAGGGGATTCAATCAATCCTGCCTATGAAGAGTGGAAGGATGACAAAATACCTTCTGGTCCTAGCTTTCAATTCCGTTCTGGTGACTGTCATGATGGTATGCACTATTTCGGCATGAATTCAACAACACAACGTTTTGATGAAAGTGTTTCAGATCGTGGTTTATTAGTCATGAACCACGAATATATCAATCCAACATTCTTGCACCCTAAAGGTCCAACTAAAGTTGATGGTCGTCGACCTGAAGATGAAGTTATTCGTGAAGTAAATGCTCACGGTGTTTCGGTGATAGAAATCAAAAAAGATAAAACTTCGCAAAAAGTAGAAGTTGTTAAAAACTCTGTTTTTAACCGTCGTATTACAGGCTCTACAGTGATGGACTTGGCAGGTGCTGCTGCAGGTTCACCACTTCTTGCAACAATTTATTCTAAATCAGCTGACAAAACTCGTGGTACACATAATAACTGCGGTAATGGTTATACACCTTGGGGAACATACCTAACGACTGAAGAAAACTTTATTGGTTATTTTAAGCGTTCAGGAACTGATAAATACCAACGTACTGCAACAGAAGAAATTGCACTCAAACGCTATGGTTTAGGTTTATCTATTGATTATCAATATGAAAAAAATCCAGATGGAACACCTAAGAAGAATGAAAAAGGCGAAATTATTTATATTTTAGATGCTCAAAAAAATAAAATACCAAACTTAGATGAACAAGGGCGAATTAAATATCTAAATACAAATTCACGTTATGGTTGGGAAACTGCTGTTGGAAGTGTCGAGTCTCAAGGCTTATATGATCGTTGGTCAGCTGATGTAAAAGCTACTACAGCAGCCGAAGATTACCGTAATGGTCCTAATACATTTGGTTGGATGGTAGAAATTGATCCGTTTGATGGTCGCCAAAATCCTGTAAAACGTACTTCATTAGGCCGTTTTGCTCATGAAGATAGTGCTTGCCGTGCAATCGCTGGACAACCATTAGCATTCTATATGGGTGACGACTCTCGTGGAGAATATATCTACAAATTCGTTTCAGATGCAAAATGGGATACCAAAGATATCAACGGTGGCTATGCTGCTGGTGATAAATACATGAATGCAGGTAAACTTTATGTTGCCAAATTCAATAATGACGGTACAGGTCAATGGATCGAATTAGCTTTTGGTAAGAATGGTTTGAACCAAAGTAATTCAGTCTATCCATTTAGCTCACAAGCTGATGTTGTCACTTTTGCTCGTTTAGCTGCCGATGCTGTAGGCGCAACAAAAATGGATCGTCCAGAATGGTGTACGGTAAATCCAGAGAATGGTGAAGTCTACGTTACATTGACCAATAACTCGAACCGTGGTACTAGCTATCCAACTGATGCAGCAAATCCACGTAATTATGAAGACAAATATGCTGGTACAAAAACCAATAAAGGAAATGTAAACGGTCACATTATTCGTTTCCGTGAAACTGCTGACTTAACTACTGCTGAAAGTTTCAAATGGGATATCTATTTATTTGGTGCTGAAGCTTCTATGGCTGCAAACATCAACCTTTCAGGTTTGACAGATAATAATGATCTTTCAAGCCCAGATGGTATGTGGTTTGACCCTCGTGGTGTACTTTGGATTCAGACAGATGACGGCGCATACACTGACGTAACGAACTGTATGATGCTAGCTGCACTTCCAGGTCAGATTGGTGATGGAGCTAAAGCAACGACTTCAAATGGTACTGAAACCTTAGTTGGTAAGAAAGTAACAGATGAAACCTTGCGTCGTTTCCTTGTTGGACCGAAAGAATGTGAAATCACGGGTATTGCGATGACACCTGATTACAAAGCAATCTTTATTAATGTTCAGCATCCAGGTGAAGACTCGAAAGATTATGCGACACCAAATAGTAACTGGCCTGCGACACAAACGGACTCAAGTAATAAAACTGCTCGTCCACGTTCAGCAACTGTAGTCATTACACGTAAAGATGGTGGCGTAATTGCAGGATAAAACCTGAAATTATTCTAGTAAAAAAGTGTCTATCTTTGGATAGACACTTTTTTATTTCAACACATCTATATTTATTTCTATCATAAGCCCCTGCTGCTCACCTTGCTGTGTTTTCTCTAGCCAATGCCATTGTTTTGAATCAAGCCTTAAGAAGTTTGAACATCGTGTTCCATAAATTGGGCTTTGAATAAAAGTTGAAGATAATAATTCCTCCATCTCCACACTAATCCCTGTATCTGGTAACAAATCTGGAATAATTTTTCGTTCATCTTCCAAAATATCCCAGACTGAATATTGCAAATCAGATTCTGTAATCGTTGATTGTTGCAACATTGGTAAAAATTCTTGCGTAAAGCGTTTACGTAAATGTTTGGTTTTCTCCCAATCTTCTGACATTAAACCGTTGGAAACAACATAAACACCATTCGCTAAGACTTGTGGTGCTTCCCCCCGATTACTCATATAAACCGCTTGCTCTCGATCACCAACAAACAAATTAAAACCAGCGTAGTCCTGTTGTTGCTGTTCTAATTGTTGTGCAAAACGAAAGGGGGCTAAATCACTTTCTAAAAAAGACTGGATTAAATGCCCACGTGAAGTTGAATATTGGTTCTTATCTCGTCCATTTCGAAAATTAGTCACGATTGCCCAACGTCCAGACTCAGTGACTCCCATCCATGTCCCACCTGACTGTAAATCTTGCCCAGCAATAATTGAACTTGCTGCCCACTGATGTAAGACAGCACTTGGTCGATAATAGAACTCATCACGATTTGAAATTAAACACAACGGCATATCATCAAGAACATGCCATGCAAAAGCGACAATACACATTAATTCTGTTCTCACATCTTTACACATTGAATGTACAACATTTTTCACATCATTCCGCTACAATCTGCTCAAAACTTAATTTCAAATTCTAAATTGAGGAACAGCAATGCTGACCTATCCAAATATTGATCCAGTTGCGCTGAGCTTGGGGCCAGTCAAAGTGCATTGGTACGGACTCATGTATCTCTTGGCATTTTTATGCGCTTGGGGCTTAGCCTCTTATCGTGCTAAACAACGTGATGGTTGGACTGCCGATATGGTCTCCGATCTGGTGTTTTATGGCGCTCTAGGCGTCGTACTTGGTGGTCGTATTGGCTATGTCTTGTTTTATGAGTTTGGCAAATTCTTAGAAAACCCGCTTTGGTTATTCCAAGTCTGGACAGGTGGGATGAGCTTTCACGGCGGTTTCTTGGGTGTCATGATCGCAATGCTATTCTGGTGTAAGAAATATCAGAAAACTTGGTTTCAAACACTGGACTTTATTGCACCCTGTGTACCGACAGGTTTGATGTTTGGTCGTATCGGTAATTTTATTGGTGGTGAATTGTATGGTCGTCAAGTTCAAGACCTTAGCTATCCATTTGGTATGATTTTTCCAACTGATCCTTTAGGTTTAGTTCGCCATCCGTCGCAAATTTATCAAGCGCTCTGTGAAGGTCTGATTCTATTTATCATACTTTGGTGGTTTAGTGCTAAACCACGTCCCCGTATGGCGGTTTCAGCATTATTCCTGATGGGCTACGGAGTTGCACGTTTCTTTATGGAGTTCTTCCGTCAGCCCGATGCAGATCAAGGTTTTATTCTATTCGGTTGGATGACCAAAGGTCAGATTCTCACTGTACCAATGTTACTGATTGGACTGTGGATGATGTGGTATGCCTATCAGAAAAAAATCTACGATTGGCAAATTAAAAAATAAAATAATGGGAGCAGATGCTCCCATTTTTAGATCTAAACTTTTCCTAACAATGCTTTTACGACATCACCTAAACGTTTACCTTGCGCTTCGCATAATACTTTTTCATCTGCACTCAAACTTTGATCATGACGAGGGCCACTGACATGACTTGCCCCATAAGGTGTACCGCCTGTTTTGGTATTGGACAGGGCTGGAATTGAATTTGGCAACCCCATGATGAACATACCATGATGGAATAATGGCGGTAACATGCTAAGCAAAGTACTTTCCTGCCCACCATGCATCGAGCCAGAAGAAGTAAAAACACATGCTGGTTTATTATGCAAAGCACCATTCAACCATAAACTCGTGGTTTGATCCCAAAAGTATTTCATCTCGCTCGCCATATTACCAAAGCGAGTAGGTGAACCAAGTGCCAAACCTGAGCAATACGTCAAATCATCTAAAGTACAATAAACATCCCCCTCTGCAGGAATGCTCGGTTCTGCTTGGGTAACAACAGTTGCTAGATTAGGAACGGTTCGAATACGAGCTGTGATACCAGAAGACTCAATTCCATCGGCAATTAGATGAGCCATTTCTCGAGTTGAACCATATTTACTGTAATAAAGAACAAGAACGTAAGGTTGCATCACTTTAATAAATTTTGTTAAAAAGAACACTATACGACATTTTTCCTCTTTTTAGCTGTAGTCAATGCTGTGCTAACACAGGATTTTATTAAAAATAACTAGGATAGAACCCATGATCTTAAATCGTTATCTAAAAAATCTGCCTTTTTTAGAAAAAACATGGTTTCAATTTATTGTATTTGTGTTACGGCGTTTCGAAGCTGATCGCTGTAGAGAACAAGCTGGAGGACTCACCTACACCACTTTGTTTGCAGTTGTTCCGATGCTGACCGTTTTCTTAGTCATTATCTCCTCAATTAAAGCTTTAGAGCCTGCTCGACAACAACTACAGCAATTGATTTACAGTAATTTTTTACCAAAAAGTACCATTGCCTTTGACAAAGCATTGAACGCATTTACAGATAAATCCAGTAACCTCACCGTGATTGGGGTACTGTTTCTTTTTGTCACCACTGTACTGATGCTGTCTTCGATTGAAACCGTTTTCAATCGTATTTGGCGTGTCAAAGAAACTCGGACAGGTCTTGTTGGCTTTATGCGTTATTGGACAATCATCTCTTTAGGTCCAATCATTCTAGGCAGTGCTTTTGTACTTTCATCTACTGTCGCCTCAATGAATATTCTGAGCAATAATTTTGCGGGTTATCAATTAGATGGCTCTTTCCTTTTATGGCTCATTTCATTTCTACTTACAATTGTTGGCTTTTTCATTCTTTACTGGACCATTCCTAATCGTAGCGTCCCTATTCTTTCCGCTGTTATTGCTGCATGTTTTAGCGCAACAGTATTTGAAATTTTAAAAAATTTCTTTGGCTGGATTATGAGTAATTTCACCAGTTATGAAATTGTGTATGGTGCTTTTGCTGCTGTTCCAATCTTCCTTCTGTGGATTTATTTGTCTTGGAACATTATCTTATTAGGCGTAGAAATCAGTTATGCACTGACTGCTTTTCATTCAGATAAAGAACAAAAGCGTCATCCTATCTTAATGTTATTAGACATATTGGAGTTATTTTATAAAAAGCAACAAATTGGAGAAAGTGTCAGTGAACAAGAACTTCTTGGGATTATTGGACGTGGTGAATTAGGACGTTTACCTGCATATATCTTACAGTTAGAAAAACAGAATTTAGTCAAACGTACAGACAACGATGAGTATGTATTGGCTAGAAATCTTGCGCAAGTCGATTTCTGGAGCTTTTTTACAGCACTCCCTTATCCCCTGCCATTACGTCATGATGTGGCCAATATCCATCAAGATGATGAATGGATTGAGCGTTTAGGGCCATCCCTCATCGAGAGTAATGATTATTTAGCTGCAAAACTTTCGATTCCTCTTTCGACGATCTTTGAACAGAAGTAAAAGAAAGACCTCAACTGAGGTCTTTCTTTTACTGTCTCGCTTATACGAAATTAGGTAGAAGCTATTTATTAACAGCACTTATTTTTAATCATTATGCTTGAACAAATGTATCCCAATCATATTCTCCTGATTGGGTTATTAGTTTCATGGTTAATTGATCATTTGGGTGTAATGCCCCGACGCCAGCAGGCGTACCCGTCATAATGACATCACCCGCTTCCAAACTAAATGACTGATTAATTTCAACCAATAATGCACCAATATCAAAAATCATGTCTTGGCTAAAACCATGTTGGCGTTCAACGCCATTAATCATTAAAACAAGCTCTAACTCTTGTAAATCGCCAATTGCATCCGCTTCAACCCAGTCTGCCAAGATACATGCACCGTCAAAAGCTTTTGCTCGCTCCCAAGGCTGCCCTTTCGCTTTTAAGTCATTCTGCAAATCACGTAAAGTTAAATCCAACCCTAAAGTCACAGCGCCAATCGCTTCTAAAACTTTGCTTGGATTGGTTTCCTGCGACAATGGGTGTGCGATCTGCAAACAAATTTCACATTCAAAATGACATTCACCCAAAGCCTGATTCCAACGGGCACCTTGGGCTAAGCTACTCAAACTACTTGGTGGTTTGATAAATAAAATTGGGCGATCAGGAATTGCATTACCTAGTTCTTTCGCATGTTCAGCATAATTTCTGCCTACACAAACAATTTTTGACGGACGTGTGCTCATAAAAGCTCCTTGTTCCTTAAATCGCGAATGAAGTTATTTTTTAAAACTATTTTCAAATTTGGTTTGATCTGCTGGATCATTGAATGAACGCTTTGGAACAATAATGACGGTATGATTCTTCAGCTCTAACATATACGTGAGCTTTCCAACTGCAAAAGATTGCACCTCAGCATACTGCGCTATTTGCTTTTTACCTGTTGAATAAAGTTCAAAATGATCTTGATAAAGGTCAATTCCCTGCTCACTTTTTCCAAATTGGTAGCGAACAAATTGACGTTTAAACAACATCGGTAACAACCAATAGCGCATCAATCCTTGCATAATCAGAAAAAAAGCACCTAATGCAACGTAATAACGACCAACGTCTGAGAAACCTAAATAGATTCCCCAACCAATAATTGCAATACTAATAACAGGTGTTAGAAAACGACTAAAGGTCTTTTTACCAAAAGTGACAAGAGCAAAACCATCTTGTGATTCTTCTAAATTAAGATAATAGCGCACAGATACAGTTGGACGTTGTTCAGACATTTTTGATTTCTAAGATTTGAAAAAACTCATCTATTAGAACATAAATGACTTGAGCGTAAATCAGATTTATAGCGATTTTATACAAAATTCAAATACGGCGTAGCACTACTCTAAGTTGCTTTTTAACAAAGAGATGGAATTTCTAATTCAGTAATAATGAAATTACACTTAACTGATCAACATTAACCGCTATAAGTATTTACTTGCATAGATAACGCTTTGTCTAAGGTTTCGATGCTCAAGAAAATTTTACACAATACGACTGTTTTTTAAACAAAAAAACTTTTATTAATAGCAAGGCTCTATCATTTACTGATGAATGCCACTGACTATATCACTAAGAAAAATCAAAGGAATGTGATGTTTTATTTGAATGGATTTATATTAACGACTCTTGTTTTTAGCATAACGCAAACTTGCTTTGCACAAATGCTGACTTGGAATGACAATATCCCAAGCGCTTTACAACCTTTTCAAAATAAGCCCCAGCTTTTGGCAAGCTACACGCAAAATAATATTTTCATTTATGCGCATCCAACAACTAAAACCAACCTCCCCACTCTCAAATCCAATTCACAACCAAACGCCAGTTTTACATCCGCAGCACTTATTGTTCCTACCAATGTACAACAGGTTAGTAAGACCCTGACTGACTTTAATCACTATGTCGGTCTATTTCCAACACTTAAATCGGCCAAAATACTAGAACAATCTGGCAATACTGTAAAAATGAAATATCGTGTCTCCATTCCAACGCCTATTCCAGTGCTCAATTTTAATGAAGACGTTACCTTACAGCATCAGATTAAATCGAACAGTATTTCCAGTTTAGTGATTGATTCTCCTATTCCATACGGTTTAGGAAAGTTTGAATGGTTTGCCTTAGATGATCATCGAACTTTAATTACGCTCACCCAGTGGGGAGATTTAAATCAACCTAAAGGTTTTATTTTTAAAAAAATTCTGAATGCGATTCCAGAGGTCAAATTAGGGATTCCAAGCTCAACCAATGCTTTTATCCTAGAATCACTTCGAACACGCTTTATTAAACAGAATATCGTTGCCTTAAATTCAGGACAAATACCAAGCCCTCAATTCAATGCAGCCCAGCTCACAAAAATCACCCAGCTCAGCCAGACATCACAGCAACCCGTTAGCTTTCTGCATGCTCCAACCAGCATCATGTACACGCATGGACGTGAAGCCATGCGCTTCACCACCACCTATCAATTTTATCAACAGCCAACACAGCAATTAAATAAATGGTTAAACCCTTTAGCCTATCAAGAATTATTTCCAAGACAAATCAAGAAAATCATCACCTCTCCAATCCAAAATCAGGGTCAAGATGCGGATATTCAAGTGAATGTGGGTTTAGGTGTGATTAATATTCCTTTTGCATTTAAGCTGCATTTCAACTATCCAAATACTGTTGAAAATAACTTTTATGCCAATGGTGGTGATTTACGATTGATTAAAGGAAAAATGATTGCCTCAGAGCTTAATCAAGGTACTTTATTTAAAATCACTAGCTCAATGAAAATTGATGAGAAAGCGCCATTTTTACTCAGGGCAATGCGAAGCCTGCCGTATCATGACGTATTGCCAGCAGTGGGCGGTAATGCGGTGTTTGTGCAAAAAATCAAGGCAAAGACATAAGGCACAAAAAAACCGCACTTAAGCGGTTTTTTTCAATCTTTATCTTTCGATAAATTCAAATTGGTGCGCTCAGAGAGATTCGAACTCCCGACCCCTTAGTTCGTAGCCAAGTGCTCTATCCAGCTGAGCTATGAGCGCATATTTCATGGAGCGCATTATACCCATTTTTTCCCTATTGATAAGTGTTTTTTAATAAAATAGAAATCAAATGCTGATAGATTGATCGTTACAAGTTTACAACGCAATAGTTATTATATTTAAAAACAACATAAACAACTGATTTTATTATTAATAAAAAATGAAGAGCCTTAATTTGAACATCAAATAGATATGTTATAGTTTAACTACTCCAACTTACAGGCACAAAAAAACCGCAATTAAGCGGTTTCTTCTATTAAGTTGGTGCGCTCAGAGAGATTCGAACTCCCGACCCCTTAGTTCGTAGCCAAGTGCTCTATCCAGCTGAGCTATGAGCGCATTACTTATATTGCCAATTTAGGCATGTGTTACTTTAAATCTTTACTTGGTGCGCTCAGAGAGATTCGAACTCCCGACCCCTTAGTTCGTAGCCAAGTGCTCTATCCAGCTGAGCTATGAGCGCTTTAAGTAAAGTGGCGGTGAGAGAGGGATTCGAACCCTCGGTACAGTTACCCGTACGCATCCTTAGCAGGGATGTGGTTTCAGCCACTCACCCATCTCACCGTAACACGAGCGCAATAATACAAACTAAAACCACATTACACAAGGGATGATCCTGTTTTTTTCTGTTTTTTTAAATCAATCAAATGTTTTTTAACCAATTCTTATATTTTTTCGGCATTTTTTAGCTCAACGCTTGTTAATATAGTGTTCTCTCCTTTATTCAGATTGGACAATAAACAGAATCTTGCAATCTTTGACGTGCAGTTAAAGTTTGAATGACTTATGCTAAACCGATCTGCCAGATGTGAAATGAAACGATATGACTACAAATTGGGTTGATCCCGAAGCAAAAGCAGAAGCGCAACGTTACGATAATCCTATTCCTAGCCGAACTCTTATTCTAACTACATTAGAACAATTAAAAACTGCACAGTCTCATGCAGAACTGGTTGATCACTTTAATATCCCAGATCAAAAAAGTATTGATGCATTGAATCATCGTTTAAGTGCAATGGTACGTGATGGGCAACTTATGAAGGATGGTTTTAAATACCAACCTGCAACCGATTTACCAAGCCATGAAGCAACGGTCTATATCAATAGTAAAGGTCTAGGTACGGCCAATATCGCAGGTCAGGATGATGTACTATTACCTGAACGTGAATTACGTCTAGTCTTTAATGGTGATCGCGTTAAAGTACGCCAAACTTCTGTTGACCGTAAAGGTAAAGCTTGGGGCTTTATTACCGAAGTCGTACAACGCCGTGTCAAACAAATTATTGGTAAAGTCGCTGAACATGAAGGTGAATACTTTATTCAGCCAAGCAATCCAAATCAGCACCAACCAATTACCTTAGAAAAAGAATTGATTGAACATGCCAATGCCAAAGTTGGCGATATGCTACGAGTTGCGATTGATGATTACCCGACTCGCGAAGAATTAGCGACAGGTCATGTTGTACAGTCGATGGCGGACAAAGCTGACACTGAAATTATTATTCCGCAAACCATTTTAGAATTTGGTTTGCCTTATGAATTTCCAGAAGCCGTCATTAAAGAAGCTGAAAGTTTTAAAGAACCTTCAGAACAAGATCGCAAAGGTCGTGTTGATTTACGCGATTTACCACTCGTCACGATTGATGGTGAAGATGCACGTGACTTTGACGATGCCGTATTCGCAGAGAAACGCTCAGGTGGTGGTTACCGTGTTGTCGTGGCAATTGCAGACGTGAGCCATTATGTCCGTTTAGACTCACCTTTAAATGAAGAAGCTGAAGAACGTGGTACATCGGTTTATTTCCCACACTTTGTTTTGCCAATGCTGCCAGAAGCACTATCAAATGGCTTGTGTTCTCTCAATCCACATGTTGACCGTCTGTGTATGGTCTGCGATTTAAAGTTGTCTCGTGCAGGTAAAGTCACAGGTTATGAGTTCTATCCTGCGGTGATGCATTCCAAAGCACGTTTGACCTATAATCAGGTGGCTGCTTATTTTGACGGCGCAACCGATGCCATTCCACAGGATAAAAGCGTTCATAAATCGTTAAATACCCTATTCCAGCTTTATCAGACACTAAAAGAACTACGTGCCAAACGTCATGCGATGGAATTTGAAACCATTGAAACCTATATGACCTTTGATGAGTTGGGCGGCATTAAAGAAATCTTGCCACGTACTCGTAATGATGCGCATAAACTGATTGAAGAATGCATGTTATTGGCGAACGTTGCCGCAGCTGAATACTCATTAGAACATGATATTCCAATGTTGTATCGTGTACATGAAGCACCAGAATTCTCACGTATTCAAAAAGTCCGTGATTTTGTCAAATTACTCGGTTTGCCATTCCCAGAGCAACCAACCCAAGCTGATTACCAAGCCGTGATTGAAGCGACCAAAGATCGTTTAGATGCGCCAAGTATTCATGCGGTGTTATTACGCTCAATGATGCAAGCCTATTATGGTGCGAATAATGCAGGACATTATGGTCTTGCTTATGAAGCTTATACGCATTTCACTTCACCAATTCGTCGTTACCCAGATTTATTGTTACACCGTGCCATTAAAGCCTATCTCGATAAGAAAGCTTATCCATTGTCTGGTGCAGCTTTAGATGATGCAGGGGAGCATTTTTCACAAACTGAACGTCGTGCCGATGAAGCATCACGTAGTGTGACAACATGGTTGAAATGCCATTATATGCAACAGCATTTAGGCGATGAGTTTGTGGGTATCATTAGTGCGGTGACTGAGTTCGGTCTATTTGTGACGCTGAAAGACCTCTATGTCGATGGCATGATTCATGTCAGTCAGCTCGGTGAAGACTTCTTCCTGTATGATCAAGCCAGCCAAAGTTTGATTGGTCAGAATCGTGGACAGTCATTCAGCCTTGGCGATGAAGTCAAAATTCAAGTGGCAGGCGTGAATCTGGAAGAACGTAAGATTGACTTCCAATTGGTTCAACAACTGACGCATTTGGGACGTACAATTCGTCAAAAAGCACCAAGAACCAATACTTCAAATCGTGCTTCAACCACTGAAGAGGTATTTGGCAAACCACAATCGACAACAGCTAAAGTTAGTGAAGATGGGGAAAAACCTGTGCGTAAGAAAAAGGATAAGAGCAAATCGAGTTCTAATTCTTATACCAAAAAAACAGGTAAAAAATCTTCTGCGAAGTCTGAAAGCAAAGAAAAGCCAAAGAAGAAAGTGAAAAAGAAAAAGGACAATGCGAAAGCAAAGTCTGATTAAGTCATTTAAAGCCGTTCTTAATCTTTTGAGCGGCTTTTTTATTTTCAAAGGTCAAATATGTCTGCATTTAAAAAAGCCGAAGTTTTCATTCTTATTGGTCAAATCATTGATGATACCTTATTAACTCAAGATTCTATCCATCGAGACCAAATTGCAGCTCGACTTATTGAGAAATATCCTGACCTAATACAAAATATTGCAACAGGCTATAAAAATCAAAATTTAACATATGTTTCTGGGAATTTAGTGGATTGGTTTTCCGCTGAATTAACTAAAAAAAGTTCTATTTCTAAAGATTGGCAAAACAAGTATAAACAAGAACGAGAAAAAGTAGGAAAAAGAGAAGTTACTGTTTACAAAAATATGTATTCATTTTCATTAGAAGAAAATATTTCCTCTGTGAACACTACAAAATTGATAGAGGGTAATCTTAAAACGATTGTAGTTAATGCTTTTGAACGCAACCCAATTGCTCGAAAACAATGTTTAGAATATTATGGAACGTCATGTTTATGCTGTGGTTTTGATTTCTATAGAACCTATGGTGAAATTGGTCAAAACTACATTCATGTTCATCACATTATCCCGCTTGCAAAAATTAGAAAAAATTATCAAGTTGATCCAATTAAAGATTTAATTCCGCTTTGTGCAAATTGTCATGCAATGATACATCGTACAACCCCAGCCCTTTCTATCGAAAAACTAAAAGAAATCATAAAACAATCTCATCAACCTTGATTTCTCCCCCTCAAAGCCCTACATCTATAACTATGTTTAAAGATGAATATGGCAAAAATAGAATGACACTCCAACAAGCGACACTTCCCCTTCCTCAATTTGATCAAATTCAACTTGCCGATTTAAAACAACAGATCGAACAAACCATTCAAAACGGTCAAAATTTCTTAAATCAACTCAATGAAGTTCCGCAAGGGACTGAAGCCCAACTGGCAACATTGACCGAAGTTGATCAACTTGAAAATAATATGAGTGAAGCATGGGGCATTTTGTCACATCTCAATGCCGTGATGAACAATCCCGAAACCCGTGAAGTCTATCAAGCACTGTTACCAAGTTTGAGTGAATACTACACTCAGTTGGGACAACACACGGCGTTGTATCAAACCTATCAGCAGATTCATGATAGTAATGTATTTCAAACATTGAGCGAAGCACAACAAAGCGCGATTAAACTGGCGCTACGTGACTTTAAACTGTCGGGTGTTGCACTCGAAGGTGAAGCCAAAAAGCGTTATGCCGAAATCTCAGCACGTTTATCGCAGCTGTCTTCAGACTTCTCCAATCATGTACTCGATGCCACTCAAGCCTACTTTAAACCGCTAACAGAAGCGCAACTTAAAGGCTTACCGCAAAGCAGTGTTGAACTGTTAAAACAATACGGCCAACAACGCGAGCTGGAGCAAGCCGTGGCGACACTCGACTTTCCTGCTTATTTTGCGATTATGACCTATGCCGATGATCGAGAACTTAGAGAGGAACTCTACAAAGCCTACGTGACTCGCGCCTCAGAACAATCAGACAAAACCGAGTTCGATAATACCCCAGTGATGCAGGAAATTCTGAGCTTGCGTCAAGAAATGGCTCAACTGCTTGGCTTTAATAACTTCGCTGAATATTCCCTTGCCAGCAAAATGGCACCTGATGTTGATACCGTCGATAAGTTTTTGGTCGACTTGGCAGAACATGCCCGCACACCAGCCCTTGCTGAAATCGCTGAACTGAAAGCAATTGCACAACAAGATGGTGTTGAAGAATTAAAACCATGGGATGCAACCTATTATTCTGAGAAGTTGAAACAACAACAGTTCAATTTGTCTCAAGAAGCGCTTAAACCGTATTTCCCTGCGCCAAAAGTGGTGGATGGTTTATTCCAAATCGTGCAACGTCTTTATGGTATTCAAATCATCGAACGCCAAGCCCCTGTTTGGCAAAATGATGTACGTTATTTTGAAATTGAAGATCAAGGTCAAGTGGTCGGTGGTTTCTATTTTGACTTATATGCCCGTAACGGCAAACGCGGTGGCGCATGGATGAGTGGTTTCCGTTCTCGTGTGCAAACGGCCAATGGTCTACAAAAACCAATTTGCTATATGGTGTGTAACTTTACCCCACCGATTGGCGATCAACCTGCGCTACTCACCCACGATGAAGTCATTACTTTGTTCCATGAATTTGGACATGGCTTACACCATATGTTGACCGAAGTAGATAACATCTCTGTTGCAGGCACACATGGCGTGGCATGGGATGCGGTGGAGTTACCAAGTCAGTTCATGGAATTTTGGGCTTGGGATAATGAAAGTTTAGATGTACTCAGTGAACACACCCAAACTAAGCAAACTTTGCCACAAGAATTGCTGTCTGCGTTACTCAATGCGCGTTTCTTCCAATCAGGCATGCAAACATTACGTCAGATTGAATTTGCATTGTTTGACCTAAGCATTCACCGTCAGGCACCTGCCTTAAACAGTCAGCAAATCCAAGCGACACTGGACGATATTCGCGATAAATTTGCCGTGGTTCCTGCGGTACCTTATAACCGTTTCCAGCACAGTTTCAGCCATATTTTTGCAGGCGGTTATGCGGCAGGTTATTACTCTTATAAATGGGCAGAAGTTTTAGCGAGTGATGCCTTTGACCGCTTTGAAAGTGAAGGTATTTTTAATACCGAGACTGGAAAAGAGTTTAGAAAGTTTATTCTAGCAGTTGGCGGAAAAGATACTGCACTTGATGCATTTCGCAATTTCCGAAAAAGAGAACCAAAAATAGATGCATTATTACGCCATCAAGGTTGGACGAATACCAATAAAACCGCTTAAACTACGTCATTATTGTTCACAGGGTGGTAATTAACTGACATGAAAAGACAGTTCATCGCGGGTGCAAAATGCCCTAAATGTGGCGCCTTAGATCGTGTGGTTAAGATCATCACTGTGGATGACGAGTGGATTGAATGTATCGAATGTGCTTATAGCGAAAAACGCCCGACCCACGTGGAAGAGCAACAAACCGCTGAGCCAGATGAAATTGGGGTGATACAATTCAAACCTCGTCATTTTGACTAGAAGGTTAAAAATGATGTCCACATACCAAACTCAAAATTCCAAATTATTATGGATGATAATTGGTGGAATTAGCGTTGTTGTGGTTTTGTTTCTTGCAATTCAATGGTTTTTATCACAAAAAGATCAGCAATCGACAAGCACAGCTACACAACCAATTGCCGAAAAAACAATTATATCCAAAGCAGAAACAACTGTTAGTCCAAATATAAATACGGCGAGCAGTGAAGTTGCTGCACCAATACAATTAGTCGAAGAGTCAGTTGTCAAATCACCACTTCCGAGCAATGACAGTTTAGCCAAAGAAGAGATTGCAAAGCTAGATGATATTCAACAGCAACTACAAGACCAACAGCGTGACTTGAAACAACAAAATAATGATGTTGATACTTTACTTAAGCTCAAAGAAGATCAAATTAAACTTTTGGAGGCTCAAATCTCCGCACAACATAAATCTTAAAACAACAAAAGGTTTAATCCAGTTTAAAGCTTTTTACTCATTGAAATATCAATCTCATATTTCTAATCGCGATTTTTCATACAGCCACTCATAAGTTTGTATTTACACTGATTGCGGTATGATAGATATAAGTCACTCAATAAATCTAAAATCCAGTTTAAAAGCACATTTCTTTCATCCGTTGAGAAGCATAGAATAACTTTAGTCTCAAAGCCTCGCGTCTAATATGAATTCACTTCAAACTAATCGTAACCTTTTACTTGCGATTGGTTGCCTAACAACCTCGGCCCTTCTCTTTTCGATCATGGGTATCTGTATTCGTTATGCATCACATACGGTTGATAACTATACAATTGTATTTTTCCGCAACGTGGTCGGACTCATCCTGTTTCTGCCTTTTATTTTTAAACAAGGTATTGGCTTTGTAAAAACAGAAAAACTATGGATGCATAGTTGGCGTAGTATTGTTGGACTTGCAGCTATGTATGGCTTTTTCTATGCGATTGCCCACCTGAAATTATCCAATGCTATGGTATTTACCTACTCCTCTCCTATTTTTATTCCGCTGATCGCATGGCTATTTTTAAAGGAACGAATTACTACGGCCATGCTCTGTGCCGCGGGACTCGGCTTTATTGGGGTGTTCTGTGTGGCTAAACCTGATCAAGGTCTACTGAACTGGATTTCGGTGATTGGTATCGCCTCTAGCTTACTTGCATCAATGGCTTTTGTAACCGTTCGAGCACTCACTCAAACCGAACCACCTGAACGCATCGTATTTTATTTCTGCTTGATAGGATCAGCACTTTCTGTGATTCCAATGTTTTGGATGTGGCGAACCTATCATGTAAAAGAATTATTATTTTTGATTGGCGCAGGGATACTTGCTAATGTCAGCCAAATTTTTATGTCTCATGCTTATCGACTTGCGCCAGCAGGACAAATTGCACCTGTGAATTATATGGCAATTATTTTTGCAGGTGTATGGGGATTCTTACTTTGGAATGAAGTACCTGATTTATACAGCGTGATTGGATTTTGTATTATTTTGCTTGCAATTTTATTATGTAGTCCATTGACTCAACGTCAAAAGAAAATGATTCAACGCTAAAATATTTGATCTTTAAAAATAACTTATCAACATTAATAATGTCTAAAGCATTTTAAATCTTAGAAATAAAAAAGCACCCGAAGGTGCTTTTTTATTTCAACACTTAGTGTTTATACCAACCAAACATTTGGAAGATATATGGTGCATAAGTCACCAACACTAAAGATGAGAACAATACGATAATCGGTAATAACCAACGCTCATAACGATAATAGAAACTTGTGTATTTCTCTTTCGCTTCCTTATCAGCAGCCGATACCTCTTCATCCCCGACTGAGAGTCGCGTCAGCAAGTGGTTTAATGCAACAGGTGGTGTTACATAACCAAATTCGAATGCAACCAATACGATCATCCAGAAGTGAATCGGATGAATACCGTTCTCATAAGCAACTGGCGCTACTGTCGCAGCAACTAAGATTACCGCACCAAATGGATCTGTAGTCATACCAATAATTGCAAGTAACATTGCAATAAAGGCAAGAGAAATATAGATATTATCCAAGTGAGTTGGTAATAACTCAACCACTTCAGCACGCTCGATTAAACCACCAACGCTCGCAGATAATGCCATCAGTAGAATTAAAGCACCGATATGACCCACTGTTTCTGAAGTTGCAAAACGTAATGCCCCACCAAAACCAAAACTCTTACCACCATGAGGATCATGGCTTTTTAAGAAGTCTGATTTCTGTTCATGTTCAAGAACTAGTGCCTCATGCTTTGCATCAATAACTGGAGCTGGTGCAAGTTTTGCTGCAAACAATTTGTCAAACAAAATCATTGCAATCAACACCAATGGTAAAATCATTGGCGCTGTAAATTCATTGATTGATGTATCTAACGCAAGTTTATAGAACATCACAACTGCAAAACCAATGATTACATAAGGAATCACAGGCACACATGCACGTAACATTCCAGGTACAGCAACTTTTGGTGAAGCAACACGGAATTTTTCTTCAGCAAGAATCAATGAAACGCCAAGGAAAATAAATGCAGTTAACCAAAAAACATAGATACCATGATCAAATAATTCTGTAGACGTTACATGGCGGCTATCTAGCATTGAAATCAAAATTACAAGCAAGCATGGACGAATCACCACACCTAAAGAACCCGACATTGCCGATACAGCTAATGCATATTGACGGCGCGCACCAGAGTTCCAAACCTCTTTATAAATGATTGCACCTGCGGCAATAACGAAAATACCAGAAGCGCCTGTATATGCTGTTGGAATTGCCGCTGCAATTAAGATTAACCAAGTTAAAGTTTCAGGTGCTAGATTCCACGGACGCAGGATATTTAAGAATAAATCCATCACACGCGTTTGGGTCAGTAACATACCTGCCCAAATAAACAATGCAAGGTTTAAGAAAATACCAGAGAACTCAACAATAATTCCCAAGTAGATCCCTTGCCCCATTGGATAATCCATGAAGAAAGTAAAGATTATCCCCGTGATCAGTGACATCTGTGCATACAATGGTACGCTCAGCACCGCCAAACCAAAATTACCTTTAGGTTGCGCTGTTTTAGGAATTAAAAATAATTGCACTAAGCTGATTACGGTTAAAGAGACAAAGAGTGCTATCCATAACCATGAAATCGCCAATGTCTTCGTAGTCAATTCTACGCCAGAATTCAGCAACGAGTTATATTGACTAATTGTCGATAAACTCAGTAAGGCATTACCTGCAACCATAAATGCTGAATAGACACGATAGTCCATCTTCGTCTTAGGTGCACGTAAACCGATGTGGTGATAACGTAAAGAAGCTGTGATAGAGGTGAACAACACCATGATCAGTAAAAGTACAGTCTGATTTTCAGAACCTAACTTAAAAATACCAAAGAAAGTGGTTTCAACTTGACGATAAGTACGAATACTTGGATGAGCTTCCAAGTGCTTCATTGCTTTATCATAGAACTGATATTTTTCTTCACACTGTTGTTGTGCAGCTAATAAAGAAGCGCGTACATCTGATTCAGATGCTGTACCAAACATACTTGCAAACTCATCAGCAGCATTTGCTTTCATCTGCTCTTGAACTTGCGCTTCAATATTAGGATGTCGATCACAAGATGGTTTTTCAGGTTCAGCTCGTAAAAACGAATACTGCATTCCTATTTTTTCATCACCATACAAACGCTCCCCCATACGGAGCATTTGACCGTGAATCATCTCGCCAGTACCAATAAGCAAAGTCATTAGCAACAAAGCAAGAATGATGAATGTTGATATCCAATCATTCCAGATATAACCCAGTCGGGCTAATCCAGACTTTTTCTCTTGATTATTTTGCATGTATATTCCAGTTTATTGTTATCAACACCCATCCAAAGATGTTGAATCATGCGATGTCCATGGTTGATAGATAAGTGAATTTACCCTCTTCGTAACCAATCCCTTTTAACCGCCTAAATTTGCAGCAATCTTTCCCAAAAAAGAATGACTACAATCATTTTTTTATTGGTTTTTTTTATCAACTTATATGTTCTCTCTCTATCCTTCTTAACAATGAATAACCTAACCCACAGAACAAACCACCAATCGCACCAATCAAATGAGCTTCTGTCAAAACAGGACTACCAATTAACTGTGCAGTACCCGTCTGGCCAAAAGTATTTTCCCATATTAATTTTGCTGAGATCAGCAACAAGACCAATAAGGCAAATTTTCTTTCTTTGGGATATTTCAGATACACGAGACCAACAGCAACATATAATCCATGCAACACGCCAGAAAGACCAGCATATGCATCGATATAAGGTAAGTAGAAATAAAAGATAAGACTAATAAACGGAGGAAGGATTAAAAGCAGAACACATAAGTGCAAATTACGCGCATGAGGAAAAATAAAAGGTAAACATGCAAATGCCAGCATATTTAAGAAAAAATGCATCCATCCAACATGAACCCAATGTGCAGTCCATAAACGCCAAAACTCAGCGAATAAACTAGGTTTCCAATAAATGAAGTGATCTGCAAATACTTGCAAGCACGCTGATATAGAAACACATACAGCGATTAAAATAACTTTCGGTATCCATACGTGATCTTTCATCCATTACCACCCCATGAAAAAACTGACCTTTTACCAGTTTAAATGTTTCACTTGTAAAAGGTCGTTTAATTCAAGTTTACTCTGCTGGTGCTGATGCGCCATCTCCACCATCAAATAAAGCATCCAATTCAGATGAACTTTCTTTCTTATCGTCCCAGAAAGAAGTCAAACCTTCATCACTAGAACGTACACCTGTATTTTCAGTCCAATAACGATCAGCTATACCCTGGACCATCAAACCAGCCATCTTATCGATCAATCTAAATTGAGGATTTACTGGTTTGTCTTCACCTGTTGCAGCAGCATAAGAACGGAAAGCATCACGCAGTTTGGCATCATCACCACTTGCTTGTGCAGCAACTGCATATAATGCATGTGATAAACGAACACCTTTTTTCTCACCAATTTGCATTGATTCTTTCATGGTTGCATAAGGTTCAGGTTTACCGTCACCCGCACCTGGTAATAAAGTCCAAATCACTGCTCGCGTCGCCATCGGCGCGCCCCAGAATTTTTCATTATCCAAACAGGTCATGCCACGCTCAACAATACCCGCAATATCTTTCGGGACATTAACCGCACCACCAGAGTTAATATCATTGGTCATCGCTTGCAGACCACTTACCATCCCTAAAAGGTAAACTGTCTGATCTAAATCATTGCGCATTGTTGGGCATGAATCACCCAATTTATATTTATATTTTGATTCCCAACGATTTGCAAAAAGTTGATAACCTGCATATTGACGTTCAGCAGCAATCCCCGCCCAACGTTTTTGTTCAATACGAGCATCTTGAGCTTCAGAAACTTGACCTGCTTTCGAAGCACGCAAATAGCGGAGTTCCGCTTCTAAGGCTTTATTTTCAGCACAAATACCTGCTGAGGTATACAATAACACCGCCATACGTGTTGGATCAGCACCCATATCCTTGGTTGACATCACCGCTGGAGTTAAGGCATTACCTGAATTACACACCATTTCGGCGTCATCCATCGCCAAAATTGGTGGAACAATATGATTTTCACTAAAACTTAATGCGACATTAGCCCCTGTTTTAATGATTTGTGAACACCCTGATAATATTGATGTTGTGAGTAACGCAACCGCCACACCCTGTCCCATTTTTTGGAATTTAGACATTCTTCCTGTCCTCTAATTAATTTGTTTTTCCTTTTAGACGTACCTTATCAGATGCAATACTTGAATTAAAGAGTAATTGCTCTAATTTAACATGCTCATTCTGACACAATTCATAGATAAGCGAATTGACAGAGAGTTGAAAATACAAAAATTTTAGGCAAAAAAAAGTAGCATTGCGACGGTTCAGCACATGCTACTTATTAACTGGTAAAAACGTGAAACTCTTTATCTTTTAGTTTTGTTGAAAGTAATCCTTGAGTAAAGTTCCTGCTCTTCCTATAACAATTGCAAAAACAATTGCAATCACCAGAAACGACCATGTTGGAATTTCCATTACTTTGGACCTCCACCACACTTTACGTTGGTATTTGTACTTTAACGAAAATGAATACAAGTTGATGGTCAGATTGTCTGACAATTTATATTTTCACGAAATTTCAGAATATTTAATCTAACAATTTAAATGAACGTAAAGTAAAACCAACATAAAAAATTGAAAATAAACATATAATTAATTATATGCAGTTGTAGAATTGTCCAACAATTAAAGCATTTTTATTAATAATTTTAAGTTTTTCCACTGCGAAATTGACAATTGATCCCACCAAATCGTTAAAGGTTGGTACTGAGTATCAGAAAAATAAATCGTAATATAAGCTTGGTGATCAATAATTTTAGTGATTGTTCGATCTTGGATTGCGATAGAAGTATCCACAAACTCAAATGACCAATGCTGATGATCCAAATACTCAAAACGCTTTATTAAAGGACGCCGTAACAATAGAGCCCAAAATAAAACCATCACAACAAGGCTAAGCAGCCAAAATGAAAGAGTTAGCAATTGGTAGGCTAAAATTAGAACAGTGACAAAAACAAAAAGTTGCAATACAAGCGAAAATCGACTGTATTGCAACTCAAAAACACGATTAGCCATGAACATAATGTTTTAATTTTAAAATAAAATCTTTTAACTCAGCACGAGGTGGCTCACCCACTTCCATAAACCAATCCAATAAATCTGGATCTTCTTGATCAACCAACTCTGCAAATAGCGCCTTTTCATCAGCATCGGCGGTTAAATAATAGTTTTTAACATAAGGATCGAAATACACATCAATTTCTTTTAAACCACGACGTGCGCGATAAACGACCTTACGTTCTTCCAAACTTATTTCATCAGACATTATTTGTTCCACTATGCAACAATTTTATAGTCATAGTGTACTCGATCCCCCATTAACTTCGCAGCGTTTTTTCTCAAGTGACCAAATACATCAATCAAATTGAGCATTGATCACATTGTTCACTATTTTCAATTTCTTGTATCGTGATGATGATCGTTTATATCCAATGACTAGGGAAAAAATAACAAATGCAATCAGGTGCAATTCGTCCAATTCCAAATATGCTCCCACGTAAGCTATTTACTTCTGATCATGAAGCATTTCGTGAAACTGTACGTAAATTTTATGAAAAAGAAGTCGTGCCAAATATTGAAAAATATGAGAAACAACAACATGTTGACCGTGACTTATGGAACAAAGCAGGTGAACTAGGTTTACTCTGTACCACCATGCCAGAACAATATGGTGGCTCTGGGGTTGATCGTTTGTACAGTATGATTCTCATAGAAGAACAAGCTTATGCAATGGACTCAAGTACAGGTTTCTCATTACACTCAGATATCGTTGCCAACTATATCAACAACTTTGGCAATGAAGAGCAAAAACAAAAATGGCTGCCTAAAATGGCAACAGGTGAAACAGTTACAGCGATTGCCATGACTGAACCGGGTACAGGTTCAGATCTTCAAGCAGTTCGTACTACAGCTGTGCTTGATGGCGATGAGTATGTCATTAATGGTTCAAAAATCTTCATTACCAATGGCTACCTTTGTGACATGGCAATTGTCGTCTGTAAAACAGGCAACAATGAAAAAGGCTCAGCAAATTTATCATTAATCATCGTTGAAGCTGATCGTGCTGGTTTTAGTAAAGGTAAACCTTTGAATAAAATCGGAATGAAAGGGCAAGATACTTGCGAATTGTTCTTTGACAACGTACGAGTACCTAAGGAAAACCTACTTGGTATGGAAGGTATGGGTTTCATCATGTTGATGAAAGAACTGGCTTGGGAACGTATGTTGGTTGCGATTATTTGCCAAGCAGGTGCAGAAGCAGCATTTGCGCATACTGTTCAATACACCAAAGATCGTAAAGCATTTGGCAAAGCCATTAGTACCTTCCAAAATACAAGGTTTAAATTAGCTGAATTACGTACTGAAATTGATTTCTGCCGTACTTATTTAGATCGTTGTATGGAATTACAACTCGAAGAAAGCTTAGGTGTGGATGCCGCAGCAGCAGCCAAATACAAAATTTCAGATATGTTCTCAAAAGTTGTAGATGATTGCTTACAATTACATGGTGGCTATGGTTATATGTTGGAGTATCCAATTGCACGTGCCTACATCGATAACCGTGCTAACCGTATTTATGCGGGAACAAATGAAATTATGAAAGAATTAATTTCTCGTACACTTTAAACATAAATGGGAAAGTTAAAGGGATCGTGTTTAATTACACGATCCTTTTTTATTTATTTAGTTTCAGGTTTTTCAGTTACTTGAGCTGGCGTAGGCGTTGGATTCATTCGTGCCATTAGTTGCTTTACCGTTGGATTATCAATATGTTGCTGCATAGTGACATTTAAAGCAGTGCGTGCATTTTGCGTAGTGAAATGTGCAACTTCACTTCCTATCTCACTGGCTTTTTTAGCCCACGCTTTCCCTTCTGTAGATTGATAAAAGGTTAATGCGGCTTGTAGTTCCTGTTGACTGAATGTTTCAACATAACGTTGGATAATGAATTGCTTACGCTGTTCACTGTTTAAATTTTTAATCAAATCTACGTAAAAATTTTCAGGTATATCTTTAGGCAAACGCATTCGGATTTGCTCTAAAATCATTTTATCAGTGTTTTGTAAACCTTGTTCGGTTCCATCTACAGATACCAATTTTTGAGCAATAACTTCTTTCTGTTTTACATCATCAGCAAAAACAAATGTACTGAATAATAATGTCCCCAAGATTAATAGTTTTTTCACTCAGTCATCCCTGTTTTAAATGTTATTGCGCTCAATATACGCGATATTTTTTATATTTAAATAGCCACTCAAATAAAAAACCCTATGCAACTGCATAGGGTTTCAAAACATTCAAGCAAAAACTTATGAGACTAATTTTGGCTTACGATTTGTTTGATCGCCACGCTTATGAAATTCTAAAACCCCGTCATTAAACTTGGCATCTTTCAGTTCTTTACGATCAGCTAGGTAATTATTGGTGATCTTCCACGGTGCTTGTTTACCTTGTTTAGGCATTACATCAGCTGCACGCGCAATATAACCCGAAGACAATTTACCCATGATTGTATCATTTTCACGCTGTAAAGGATCAGCATGTGCAATCACTTCATCAAAACCATTTTTATCCATATGATTGATTAAGCGACAGATATAATCAGCTGCAATATCAACCTTTAATGTCCATGAAGCATTGATATAACCAATGATCATCGCCATGTTAGGGACATCACTCACCATCACGCCTTGATACAGCATATGTTGAGATGTGTTCATTGGCTTACCGTCAATTGAACCTTTCACCCCACCTAGAATCTGAATTTCTAAACCAGTTGCCGAGATCACAATATCCGCTTCTAAATGTTTTCCAGATTTTAATTGGATACCATTCGCAGTGAACTTCTCAATTTGATCCGTTTCAACGCTTGCCTTACCTTCACGTAATGCCTTGAACAAATCACCGTCTGGCACAACACATAAACGTTGATCCCAAGGGTTGTAGCTTGGCGTAAAGTGTTTCATATCCACTTTACCTTTCAGCTGTAATTCAATTCCTTTCAACAATAAACGACGTACAGTTTTCGGATATTTTTGAGCTAATGCATAAATACCACGTTGCATACCAATATTACGTGCACGCGTAAATTTATACGCCGTTTCCTCAGACATAAATTTACGTGTTTTCTCATAAATAAAGTCAATTGAAGGAATCGTAGCAATATAAGTTGGTGAACGCTGTAACATTGTGACATGCCCTGCTCCACCTTTCACCATTGAAGGTACAAGCGTAATTGCAGTTGCACCACTACCAATGATCACCACTTTCTTACCCGTATAATCTAAATTTTCTGGCCAATGTTGTGGGTGAATAAACTGACCTTTGAAATCTTCTTGTTTAGGGAATTTAGGTGCATAACCTTGATCATAATTATAGTAACCCGTACATCCCATCACAAAGTTAGCTGACCAAGTTTGCTTTTTCTTATTATTATCTTCAACTTCAACAAGCCATTTCTTCTTAGTAGAATCATAGTTCGCAGAAAGTACACGATGACCAAAGTGAATTTTATCTTTTAACTGATTTTCACTGATCACATCACTTAAATAACCTTTGATTTCAGCACCGCTTGCAAGAACTTTATCTTTTGCCCACGGTTTAAAATTAAAACCAAAAGTCGACATATCCGAATCAGAACGAATACCAGGGTAACGGAATAAATCCCAAGTCCCACCGAAACTTTCACGACGTTCTAAGATTTCGAATTTACGTTGTGGACAGTTCTTAGAGAGATGCACAGCTAACCCAATTCCAGAAATCCCTGCACCAATAATTAATACATCAACTTGCTTTTCCATTTTTTTTATACCTAGTAGAAACTATGAGTTTATTAAAGCACAAATCTGACAATACACAATGTCAAGTTTAGTCATTCATCGGTTTTTTTATATCACTTCGGGACAATTTAAAAAAATTGAGGTTAAAAAATCCTGAGATTTTTGCTTGGGTTTACGTTTGAGCTATGTTGTATTGAATATAAAAAAATAAGGATAAATCTTTATATAATTTTTAGGCGAAGGTATTTTAGAAAAATAAGCTTTGTAAAACACATTGAAAAAGGAAAGTTCATCCATTCCGTAGAAAATCTATTAATTTGTTTATTCACTTGAAATATCAACACTTTTAAAAAAGACAACTCTATTTTTTAGTTGTTCAACTTCCTTTTTGATTTCATTTAGATCATTGTCACTAAGATTATATGAAGTTGTTATTTCTCCGTTTAATGCTAGGCCCACACCATTAGAAAATGCAGACAGAATAGCACCAAATAAATGATAGAAATTATCAGCATCTGGTAAATAATTCGGCTTAAAAAGATAGCTTTCATCATCAGATAAATTATTTATCCAATCATATTCTGATACAACATACCAAATATTGGATAATTTTTTTACACTTATTGAATCTGGACTTAGAGCTGCTGCTTCGGCTGTAATGAATCCTAATAGCTGTCTATCATACAAATTTCCATTGTATCCAAATATTAAATTAGCATGCCGCTTTTTCAATCCATTAATAAAACAATATTTTTCAGAATCCACGATCATCTCATTTATAGTAGTAATACTCGTATTGACTCATCTAATTGTATCTTGATGATTTTATTATAAGTGTTATTAAACAATAAAAAAGGTCGGTTATTACACCGACCTTTTTTGGAACAACTGACTGTTCTACACGTAGAAGTATTATTTTACTTCACGGTCAACGAGTTCAACGTAAGCCATCGGTGCAGCATCACCTGCACGGAAGCCCGCTTTAAGAACACGAAGATAACCGCCGTTACGTTCTTTGTAACGAGGGCCAAGAACGGTAAATAATTTACCAACAGTTGCTGCTGAACGAGTACGAGCAAACGCTAAACGACGGTTTGCAACAGTATCGTTTTTAGCCAAAGTGATTAAAGGCTCAGCAACACGACGAAGTTCTTTCGCCTTAGGCAAAGTTGTCTTAATTAACTCGTGCTCTACTAAAGCATTTGTTAAGTTTTGAAACAACGCCTTACGGTGGCTGCTTGTACGGCCTAATTTCACACCACTATTACGATGACGCATGGTGATAGTCCTACTTAATTAACGGCTACGATAGGCAAATCGGTCATCCATACGGAGACTAGCTGGTGGCCAGTTCTCTAAACGCATACCGAGTTGTAAACCTTTCGATGCCAAAACATCTTTGATCTCTGTTAACGATTTTTTACCTAAGTTAGGAGTTTTTAACAACTCAACTTCAGTACGTTGAACAAGATCACCAATGTAGTAAATATTTTCTGCCTTCAAACAGTTAGCAGAACGAACAGTAAGCTCGAGATCATCTACTGGACGAAGCAAAATTGGGTCAACTTCTTCGCGAGGTTCTTGAGCGACAGGAGTTTGATCTTTCTGAAGATCAACAAAAATTGCAATTTGTTGTTGCAAGATCGTTGCCGCTTTGCGGATAGCTTCTTCTGGATCAACAGTTCCGTTAGTCTCAAGATCGATCACTAACTTATCAAGATCGGTACGTTGTTCTACACGAGCATTTTCTACTGTGTAAGAAACACGCTTGATTGGGCTATAAGAAGCATCTAACTGTAAACGACCTACTGGGCGTGTTTCACCTTCTGGGAAACGAGAGTCAGATGTCTCATAACCACGACCTTGAGCTACTTTAAGGCGCATTTTTAATGAACCAGAAGAACTCAAAGTACCGATTAAATGATCAGGGTTAACCACTTCAACATTATGAGGTAAACGAAGGTCAGCTGCTGTTACGTCACCTGCACCTTGCTTCTCTAATGTTAAATATGCTTCATTTTGATCGAACAGCTTAATAGACAATCCTTTTAGGTTCAGCAAGAGCTCGACGATGTCCTGCTGCAAGCCTTCTAAAGTACTGTACTCGTGCTCGACGCCTTCTATCTCAACTTCAACCACAGCAGCGCCAGGTAAAGAAGACAATAGAATGCGACGTAAAGCATTACCTAGAGTATGGCCAAAACCACGCTCTAAAGGCTCAAGAATCACTTTTGCCGAGGTCCCGCTCACCGCTTCGACCTTGATCGCTTGCGGAGTTAGAAACTCGTTTGCAGTACGCGTCATTTATTGCTACCTCAAGGATTATTTAGAATACAATTCTACAATCAAGCTTTCGTTGATTTCAGCAGGTAAATCAGAGCGATCTGGTGCAGCTTTAAACGTACCTTCCAACTTAGAATGATCAACTTCCATCCAAGCAGGGATACCACGTTGAGCAGCTAATTCAATAGCGTTTTTGATACGCAATTGTTGTTTAGCACCTTCATGCACTGCAATTACATCACCCGCTTTTACTTGAATAGACGCAATGTTTACACGACGACCATTTAAAGTAATAGAACGGTGAGATACCAACTGACGAGCTTCTGAACGTGTAGAACCAAAACCCATGCGATAAACTACGTTATCAAGACGGCTTTCAAGCAATTTCAACAAGTTTTCACCAGTTGCGCCTTTAACACGAGCTGCTTCTTTATAGTAGTTACTAAATTGACGCTCTAACACACCGTACATACGACGTACTTTTTGTTTTTCACGTAATTGTAGTGAATACTCAGATTGCTTACCACCACGAGCCTGACCATGTTGACCAGGTGCTTTATTGTGTTTTTTGGTTTTTACATCAAACGGTTTAACGCCTGATTTAAGTTGCAGGTCTGTCCCTTCGCGGCGAGAGAGTTTGCATTTTGGACCAATATAACGAGCCATGAATGTTTCTCCTTACACGCGACGTTTTTTAGGTGGACGGCAACCGTTGTGAGGAATTGGTGTCACATCGGTAATGCTGTTAATCTTATAACCCACTGCGCCTAATGCACGAACCGCAGACTCACGACCTGGACCAGGACCTTTTACAAGGACGTCTAGGTTTTTCAAACCGTAATCCAAAGCTGCTTTACCAGCAACTTCAGCAGCTACCTGAGCAGCGAACGGAGTTGATTTGCGTGAACCACGGAAGCCTTGTCCACCTGAGGTAGCCCAAGCCAATGCATTACCTTGACGATCGGTAATCGTTACAATGGTGTTATTAAAAGACGCGTGAATGTGTGCAACACCTTCAGAGACGGTACGAGTGACCTTCTTGCGTGTGCGAGTATCTTTAGCCATCTTTTAGCTTCCAGAAATCTTACTTTTTAATCGGTTTGCGCGGACCTTTACGGGTACGTGCGTTAGTTTTGGTGCGTTGTCCACGAACAGGCAAGCTGCGACGATGACGAAGACCGCGGTAGCAGCCTAAATCCATTAAACGTTTAATGTTCATGGAAATTTCGCGACGTAAATCACCTTCGGTCGGAACCTTAGCAACTTCTGCACGAATCGCATCAAGCTGAGCATCATCTAATTCACGGATTTTTGTAGTCTCAGCAATACCTACAGTTGCTAAGATATTCTTAGCAGTGTGGCGACCGATACCAAAAATATACGTGAGAGAGATAACAGCATGCTTGTTATCCGGAATGTTTACACCGGCAATACGAGCCATTCAATTTTCTCCAAAAAGGCAGTCAAGATAATCAACCGCCCCACAAAAATCTTGAGGGGCGGATAATAACCTAATTAGCCTACTGAAATCAACAGGTCTTAATTAAATTAACCTTGACGCTGCTTATGACGAGGTTCTGCGCTACAAATCACGCGAATAACCCCATTACGACGGATAACTTTGCAGCTACCACAAATTTTCTTTACAGAAGCTTGTACTTTCATGATGAAACCTCTAAGTGCGCTTATCCCTTAGGATGAGCAGTCGTTTTTCTCATTAACGTTTGATTATCATATTGATGCGAAGTAAGGTGCGCTTGAAGTTGCGCCATAAAGTCCATTACTACTACAACTACAATGAGTAAAGATGTTCCACCCAAATGGAATGGAATACTAAACGAACTTTGTAGCACCATAGGCATTAAACACACTACAGTAATGTAAATTGCACCAATAAAAGTCAAACGGTTAAGAATATGATCTAAATAACGAGCCGTTTGCTCACCTGGGCGGATACCAGGCACATATGCTCCGCTGCGTTTTAAGTTCTCTGCAACTTCTTTTGGGCTAAATACTAGCGCTGTATAGAAATAACAGAAGAAAATAATTAACGCACCAAACAGCATCAAATACAACGGCTGTCCAGGCGATAACACCAATGCCAGATCTTGTAGGCTACGCTTCACAATCCCCGCATTTGGATCAGCACTACCTAACCATTGCCCTAAGCTCGCTGGAAATAATAACAATGAGCTTGCAAAAATCGCTGGAATCACACCTGCCATATTAATTTTTAATGGCAAATGCGTTTGCTGTGCAGTAAAAACACGACGACCTTGTTGCTTTTGTGCATAGTTCACTGGAATACGACGTTGTGCTTTTTCAATAAACACAATCGCAGCTAAAACGGCTAATGAGAGTAAGCCAAATACAGCCAAACCAATTAAACTACCTTGACCATTATCTACAGACGTAAACGACTGTATTACAAGATTTGGCAAGCCTGCCACAATACCTGCAAAAATGATCATCGAGATACCATTACCAACACCACGTTCGGTAATTTGCTCTCCTAACCACATCAGAAACATTGTTCCCGCAACTAACGAAGTAACTGCAGGAACATAGAATGCTAAGCCTGATGTCAAAGTAATACCTTGACTGATCAAACCAGCACACATCCCTACACCTTGCACGAGTGCAAGGAATAAGGTGCCATAACGTGTATATTGATTGATCTTTCGTTTGCCTTGCTCGCCTTCTTTTTTCAAAGCTTCTAACGAAGGAACAACCGTAGACATTAACTGCACGATAATCGATGCAGAAATGTACGGCATAATCCCCAACGCTAGAATCGACATGCGTTCTAATGCACCACCAGAGAACATGTTAAATAAGCCTAAGAAGGTACCTTCATTCGCCTTAAAAAACTGTGCTAGCGCTATATTATCAATACCTGGCAACGGAATATGCGCTCCTAGTCGAAAGACCAATAACGCGCCAATCAAAAACATTAATCGACGAATAATTTCACGATATTTCACATGAAATGGTTGGCCTTTCATCATGTTTACATGACCTGAAGAACTAGGAGTCATAGACACTCGAGATTACTCCTCGACTTTACCGCCAGCAGCTTCAACAGCAGCTTTAGCGCCTTTAGTCAACACAACACCTTGAACAGTGAATGCGCGAGTGATTTCACCAGAAAGAACGATGCGAGCACGAATTTGATCACGACGAACAACGTTCGCAGCTTTTAAAGTTTCAAGGCTAATTACATCACCTTCAACTTTATTCAATTCAGACAAACGTACTTCAGCAGTTTTCAAAGCGATTTGGCTAGTGAAACCGAATTTTGGTAAACGACGATATAACGCTGTTTGACCGCCTTCAAAGCCTGGACGAGTACCACCACTTTTACGTGAGTTTTGACCCTTGATACCACGACCACCAGTCTTACCAACGCCAGAGCCGATACCACGACCTAGACGACGATTTTCACGCTTAGCACCTTCAGCAGGTGCAAGTTCATTTAAACGCAGAGTCATGGCTTATTCCTCTACACTAACCATATAGTAAACTTTGTTGACCATACCACGGTTAGAAGGCGTATCTTGCACTTCTACAGTATGACCAATACGACGCAGACCTAGACCTTGTAAGCAAAGTTTATGATTTTTTAAACGATGCGAAGAAGATTTAGTCTGGGTAACTTTAATCGTTTTCATGATTGATTACCCTTGAATTTGTTCTACTGAAAGACCACGTTTCGCAGCGACTTTCTCAGGAGAAGTCATATCACGCAAACCTTTGAAAGTTGCGTTTACTACGTTAGCAGCATTTGTAGAACCATAACATTTAGCAAGTACGTTATGTACACCTGCAGCTTCGAGAACAGCACGCATCGCGCCACCAGCAATTACGCCAGTACCTTCTGAAGCAGGTTGCATGTATACACGGCTTGCACCATGACGAGCATTCACAGGGTGTTGTAAAGTAGTCCCCGCAAGGTCTACAGTAATCATGTTACGACGTGCAGCTTCAAGTGCTTTAGAAATAGCAGCTGGAACTTCACGCGCTTTACCACGACCAAAACCTACACGACCATTACCATCACCCACAACAGTTAATGCTGTGAAAGAGAAGATACGACCACCCTTAACAACTTTGGCTACACGATCAACGGCAACCAGCTTTTCAACGAGACCTTCGTTTTGTTCAACTTTCGCCATGATTAGAACTCCAAGCCGCCTTCACGAGCAGCATCAGCCAAGGCTTTGATACGACCATGATATTTAAAACCAGAACGGTCAAATGCAACTTTAGTAACGCCAGCTGCTTTAGCACGTTCTGCGATTAAAGCACCAACCTTAGTTGCTGCATCGATATTACCAGTCGCACCACTACGCAAAGATGCATCTAAAGTTGAAGCTTGCGCTAAAACTTTGCCACCATCTGCTGAAATAACTTGAGCATAGATGTGACGCGGAGTGCGGTTTACACACAAACGAGTCGCACCCAATGCACGAATGTGCAAGCGTGTGCTTTTTGCACGACGCAAACGGGTTTGTTTCTTTTCGTTCATAAGAACCTCGCGCCTTATTTCTTCTTAGCTTCTTTACGAAGAATAACTTCATCCGAATAACGAACACCTTTACCTTTATATGGTTCAGGAGAACGGTATGCACGGATTTCCGCTGCTACTTGACCTAACAACTGCTTGTTTGCTGATTTCAAAATGATTTCAGTTGCAGTTGGAGTTTCCGCTGTTACACCTTCTGGTAAAGCGTAGTCAATTGGGTGTGAATAACCTAAAGCAAGGTTAACGACAGTGCCTTTAACTGCTGCTTTGTAACCAACACCAACTAGCTGTAACTTACGTTCGAAGCCTTCGCTAACACCTTTTACAAGGTTGTTCAATACAGCGCGAGCAGTACCAGCTTGCATCCAAGCATCTTTCGACTCTTTAACTGGAGCAAGTTGAAGTTTACCTTCTTCCTGTTTTAGCTCGACCAGCGCATGCAGGTTGAAAGACAATGTACCTTTAGTGCCTTTCACTTCGACCTGCCGGCCGTTCTGAGTAACTGTTACACCATTAGGTACAGTTACTGGGGCTTTAGCCACACGAGACATGAGGAATCACCTATTAAGAAACAAAAGCAATAACTTCACCACCAACGCCCGCAGCACGTGCAGCGCGATCAGTCATGATGCCTTTGCTTGTAGAAACAATTGCAATACCTAAACCTTGCTTAACGCTTGGAAGTGCATCTTTACCGCGATACTGACGTAGACCAGGACGGCTTACGCGCTTCACAGTTTCGATAACTGGTTTGCCTTCGAAATATTTTAACGTAATAGTCAAAGTAGCTTTTGCATCTTCTTGAGCAACTTCTACATTTGAAATATAACCTTCTTGTTGAAGAACGTTTGCAATAGCAACCTTCAACTTAGAAGAAGGCATAGAAACAACTTGTTTCTTTGCCATTTGAGCGTTACGAACACGCGTTAACATGTCGGCAACGGTATCTTGCATACTCATTATAGTCGCTCCTTACCAGCTTGCTTTAACAACGCCTGGTACATCACCCTGCATTACTGTATCGCGTAATTTGTTACGGCTTAAACCGAACTTACGGAAGTAACCATGAGGACGACCAGTTAAACCACAGCGGTTACGAAGACGTACTGGAGATGCATTACGTGGTAATGCTTGTAACTTCATCATCGCTTCGAAACGTTCTTCATCAGATGCATTTACGTTTGCAATCGTTGCTTTTAATTCAGCACGTTTTGCAGCGTATTTAGCAACTGTCTTTTCGCGTTTCAATTCGCGATTAATCATACCTTTCTTAGCCATATCGACCTCTTATTTGAACGGGAAGCCGAATGCACGCATAAGCGCACGGCCTTCGTCATCGCTACGAGCAGTGGTCGTAATAGTGATATCTAAACCACGGATACGATCAATTTTGTCAAAATCGATTTCAGGGAAAACGATCTGCTCTTTTAAACCCATAGAGTAGTTACCACGACCATCAAATGATTTCGAAGAGAAACCACGGAAGTCACGGATACGAGGGATAGCGATCGAGATCAAACGATCCAAGAATTCGTACATTTGGTCGCCACGTAAAGTAACTTTACAACCAATTGGCCAACCATCACGGATTTTAAAACCAGCGATTGATTTACGTGCAAGTGTCACAACTGGTTTTTGACCAGCAATGAGTTGCATATCAGCAACAGCGCCATCTAATAATTTCTTATCAGTTGCAGCTGCGCCTACACCCATGTTAAGAGTGATTTTCGTGATGCGAGGAATATCCATCACATTCTTAACGCCAAGTTCTTCTTGTAACTTCGCTTTAAGTTCGTCGTTATAACGTGCTTTAAGTCTGGCCATCGCCTATTCAACCTATTACTTCGCTACCGCCACTGATTCACCATTTGATTTATAAACACGAGTTTTCGCGCCATCAATCACTTGGTAACCAATACGGTCAGCCTTTTGGGTTGTAGCATTAAAAATTGCCACGTTTGAAATATGAAGCGTTGCCTCTTGAGTAACGATACCGCCTTCAGCGCCAGTTACACGGTTTGGCTTTTGATGCTTCTTCACTAAGTTAAGACCTTCGACCTTAACTCGATCTTCAGAAACAGACAAAACAACACCTTGTTTGCCTTTTTCTTTACCTGCGATCACAATTACTTGATCGCCTTTTTTAATCTTAGCCATGATTGCCTCTTATAAAACTTCAGGAGCCAATGAAATGATTTTCATGAACTGTTCAGTACGAAGTTCACGAGTCACTGGTCCGAAGATACGAGTCGCAATCGGAGCTTTGTTGTTGTTCAAAATAACAGCTGCGTTATCGTCGAAACGAATAACAGAACCATCTGGACGACGGATGCCGAATTTTGTACGTACAACTACAGCATTCATCACGTCACCTTTTTTAACACGTGCGCGCGGAATTGCTTCTTTTACAGTAACTTTAATAATATCGCCAACTGAAGCATAACGACGGTGTGAACCACCAAGTACTTTAATACATTGTACGCGGCGTGCACCACTGTTGTCTGCTACGTCGAGCATACTTTCGGTTTGAATCATTGCCCTACTCCAAAACCGAGCATCACCGGTCGCAATTTCGAAAGGCTCAAAGAGTACTCGAAATTGTCCGATGATGCAACAAGAACGTCTAATTACTCAGCAGCTGCTTCAACGACTTCCACTAAAGTCCAAGCTTTAGTTTTAGAAATTGGGCGGCTTTCTTTGATGGTCACTAAGTCGCCAGTTTTAGCAACATTGTTCTCATCATGAGCGTGTAATTTAGTTGAACGGCGGATTGATTTGCCGTACAACGGGTGTTGAACGCGGCGTTCAATAAGCACAACAATAGACTTGTCCATTTTGTCACTTACAACTTTGCCGGTTAACGTGCGGACTGTTTTTTCACTCATTGTCCGTTCCCCTGTTTTTCGGTAAGGAGTGTCTTGATACGAGCAATTGTCTTACGAGCAATTTGCACTTCATGCGTTTTGCCTAATTGACCAGTTGCTTTCGCCATACGAAGACGGAATTGGTTAAGCTGTTGCTCATCAAGCAAAGCTTTCAACTCTTCTACCGACTTTTCACGTAGATCTTTAATTTTCATTACATCACCGTCCGAGTCACGATAGTGGTTTTAAACGGGAGTTTAGCTGCAGCTAAAGCAAAAGCTTCACGCGCTAACTCATCGCTAACACCTTCAATTTCGTACAGGATCTTACCTGGCTGGATCTGACAAACCCAGTATTCCACACTACCTTTACCTTTACCCATACGAACTTCTAATGGTTTTTCGGTAATTGGTTTGTCTGGGAATACGCGGATGAAGATTTTACCACCACGTTTAATACGACGGCTAATGGTACGACGTGCAGCTTCAATCTGACGCGCAGTCATACGACCACGTTCAGTTGCTTTAATTGCAATCGAACCAAATGATACTGTACTACCACGATGCGCTAGACCAGTGTTACGGCCTTTGTGCACTTTACGGAATTTGGTACGTTTAGGTTGCAACATGGATTATTCTCCCTTGTCAGCAGCACGGTCACCGCGACGACCACGACGCTCTTGACCTTCACCACGACCACGACCGCGTTTAGCTGGACGCTCTTCAGCAGGAGCAGGGTTCATGACTTGTTTCATGCCACCTAAAATCTCGCCACGGAAAATCCAAACTTTAACACCGATCGTACCGTATGTTGTTTCTGCACGCATAGTAGCATAGTCGATGTCAGCACGAAGTGTATGCAAAGGTACACGACCTTCACGATACCACTCAGTACGAGCGATCTCTGCACCACCTAAACGGCCAGAAACTTCAACTTTGATACCTTTAGCGCCAGCACGCATTGTGTTTTGAACCGCACGCTTCATAGCACGACGGAACATAACACGCTTTTCTAATTGAGAAGCAATTGCTTCAGCAACTAAACGTGCATCCAAGTCAGGGCGATCAATTTCATTGATGCTAACTTGAGCTGGAACACCCATAATGTTGGTGAGTTCGCGCTGTAATTTCTCAATATCTTCGCCTTTCTTACCGATCACGATACCAGGACGAGCAGTGCTAATTGTTACTTTAGCAGCGCCTGTAGGACGTTCGATAAGAATATTGCTGACCATCGCATTCTTAAGTTTTTTAAGCAAAAACTCACGAACTTGAAGATCTTTAAGCAAGTATTCAGCGTATTGTTTCGGACTCGCATACCAGTTAGCGTTATGACGTTTCACAACACCTAGGCGGATACCGATTGGATGAACCTTCTGACCCATATCAAACCCCTACCTTAACGGTGATGTGACAAGTACGCTTAGTAATACGATCTGCACGGCCTTTAGCACGTGGCATGATACGTTTAAGGCTCATGCCTTCATCAACGTAAATCGTAGTTACTTTAAGGTCATCAACATCTAAGCTGTTGTTATGTTCAGCATTCGCGATTGCAGATTCAAGTGCTTTTTTAACGAGCACAGCTGCTTTCTTGTTGCTGAAGTTCAAAATGTCTATCGCACGTGCAACCGACTTACCACGGATCAAATCAGCAACTAAACGTGCTTTTTGTGCCGAGATAGCGGCACCGCGTAATTTAGCAGTTACTTCCATCATAGCACCTATTAACGTTTAGACTTCTTATCAACACCGTGACCACGATAGGTACGAGTTGGCGCGAATTCACCCAATTTATGACCAACCATGTGTTCAGTAACAATTACTGGAACGTGGTTACGGCCATTGTGAACAGAAATTGTTAAACCAACAAAGTCTGGAAGGATCATTGAACGACGTGACCATGTTTTGATCGGCTTACGGTTGTTAGCAGCAATCGCAGCTTCAACCTTAGCGAACAAATGCGCGTCGACGAATGGACCTTTTTTTAATGAACGAGGCATTATTCAGATTCCCTTACTTGACGCGACGGTCGCGAATAATCATCTTAGTCGTACGCTTATTGGTACGTGTCTTGTACCCTTTCGCTTTTTGACCCCATGGACTTACAGGTTGAATACCTTTACTACGTCCTTCACCACCACCATGCGGGTGATCTACCGGGTTCATCGCCATACCACGAACGGTAGGACGAATACCACGCCAGCGCGCAGCACCAGCTTTACCCAATGAACGAAGGTTGCTTTCTTGGTTAGAAACTTCACCAATTACAGCACGACATTCAACGTGTACTTTACGCATTTCACCAGAACGTAAACGAACGATAGCGTAAGAACCATCACGACCCAACAATTGAACTGAAGTACCAGCAGAACGTGCTAATTGAGCACCTTTACCGATTTTAAGTTCAAGGTTGTGAAGCGTAGAACCGATTGGCATATTGCGAAGTGGCAAGCAGTTACCTGGACGAATTGGAGCATCATTACCAGATTGTACTTTATCACCAGCACGTAAGCCTTTAGGTGCAATGATGTAACGACGTTCACCATCAGCATATTTCAATAAAGCAATATGAGCTGTACGGTTAGGATCGTATTCGATGCGCTCTACAGTCGCTGGAATACCATCTTTGTTACGTTTAAAGTCAACAATACGGTAGTTTTGCTTATGACCACCACCCACGTGACGTGTAGTGATGTGACCATTATTATTACGACCACCAGTACGTTTTTTAGCTTCTACCAACGGTGCATAAGGAGCGCCTTTGTGAAGATGGTCATGAACCACTTTCTCTACAAAGCGACGTCCTGGAGACGTTGGCTTACATTTTTGAATTGGCATAATTCTCGTCCTTATTCCGCTGCGTTTTCAGCGGTATCGCCCAAGTCAGCCATTTCTACATCTTGGCCAGCTTTCAGGGTGACGTATGCTTTTTTCACATCAGAACGACGTCCTAATGTTTTACCAAAGCGTTTTGTTTTACCTTTAGTGATCGTTGTATTAATTTTTACAACTTCAACACCAAAGAGCTGCTCAACTGCTTTTTTGATTTCAAGTTTGTTTGCATTTAATGCAACTTTGAACACTTGAACACCAGCAGTATCACCTAAAACTTGTGCTTTTTCTGAGAATACTGGTCCTAATAGGACTTGATAGATACGTTCGTTGTTCATCCGAGTTCTACCTCAATTTTCTTAGCAGCAGCTACAGACATTACAACTTTATCAAATGCAATCAAGCTAACAGGATCAATAGCAGTAGCATCAACCACATCAACGTGTGGAAGGTTGCGAGCTGCAAGATACAAGTTCTCATCTACAGCATCTGTAATGATCAATGCACGAGTTGCATTCAAGTCTGTAAGTTTTGCAAGCAAGTCTTTAGTTTTTGGAGCTGCAACAGCAAACTCTTCAACTAATACAAGACGATCTTGGCGAACAAGTTCAGCTAAGATACATTGCATTGCACCGCGATACATCTTACGGTTTACTTTTTGAGACCAATCTTGTGGGCGAGCAGCAAAAGTTTTACCACCACCAACCCAGATAGGACTACGAATAGAACCCGCACGAGCGCGACCAGTACCTTTTTGACGGAATGGTTTTTTACCACCGCCAGAAACGTCTGCACGTGATTTCTGAGCTTTCGAACCTTGACGACCACCAGCCAAGTAAGCTGTAACAACTTGGTGTACAAGCGCTTCGTTAAACTCACGTCCGAAAGCAACTTCAGACAATTCAACAGCAGAGCCGGAAACAGTTTTTAAATTCACAGTATTTCCCCTCAGGCCTTAATGGTAGGACGTACAATAACGTCACCATTCGTTGCACCAGGAACAGCACCTTTAACAACTAAAACAGAACGTTCAGCGTCAATAGATACAATTTCAAGACCTTGAACTGTTACGCGTTCATCACCTAAGTGACCAGCCATTTTCTTGCCTTTGAACACGCGACCAGGAGTCTGGTTTTGACCTGTAGAACCTAATACACGGTGAGATACAGAGTTACCATGAGTAGCATCTTGCGTACGGAAATTCCAACGCTTAACACCACCTTGGAAGCCTTTACCTTTTGATTGACCAGTTACGTCAACAATTTGACCAACTGTGAACAAATCAACACCGATAGAAGCACCAACTTCACGGCCTTCAAGCTCAGCTTCAGTAACACGGAACTCTTTAACTAAACGACCAGCAGCAACACCCGCTTTCGCGAAGTGACCTTTCTGAGCATTAGTTACGCGCGATTCGCGACGTTCACCAGTAGTTACTTGGATTGCTTGATAACCATCAGTTTCAAGTGTTTTGATTTGCGTAATGCGGTTTGGATCGACTTCGATAACTGTAACAGGTACAGATACACCAGCATCTGTAAAGACGCGAGTCATACCACATTTGCGACCGACTAAACCAATAGCCATGTGCATAAACCTCTAAAAAAGCGGCCTAATTAACTTAACGCTAATTAACCGAAAGCCTTAACCCAAAGCGATCTGAACATCAACACCAGCAGCAAGATCTAACTTCATCAATGCATCAACAGTTTTATCTGTTGGTTGAACGATGTCGATCAAACGTTTATAAGTGCGGATTTCGTACTGATCACGAGCGTCTTTGTTGACGTGTGGTGAAGTAAGAACATTGAAGCGTTCGATGCGAGTCGGCATCGGGATTGGACCACACACTTGTGCGCCAGTACGCTTAGCGGTTTCTACGATCTCTTGAGCAGATTGATCAATCAGACGATGATCAAAAGACTTCAAACGGATACGAATTCTCTGGTTAGACATACCAGTAAACTCCAAGCCAAAAATATAAAGAATCACCCATGACGCACCTCACCTTATTGGCAAGTGTCAAGGGCAGTGAAAATCACTAAGGTCATGATCGATGCCACGACTGTAATGCGTTAACTACTTTCTTCGTAGTGAACGCCCTCCATTTGAGGGTCGCCCATTATAACGATTGTTTAAGTCTTATGCAATTCTTCTTTTATTTTTTTAGTTTTATAGTTGATTAAGCATTCACCACATACTCTATTGCTCGATTTAGTAATTGATTACCCTGTTCAAACTTACTTTTAATCGTTTTTTTTAATTCTGCGATTGGCTGAACATATTCACCATTAAATACTGCACTATCTTCTTCATTTTCAATCAATAATTGCAAAGCATGTGGTGTCATTTCTGGATGGAACTGAAAACCCAAAACATTCCGCCCGATCTGATAAAGCTGGTTACGGCACACCCTGTTTTCTGCTAGACGCACACCACCTTTGGGGATTTCAAAGGTTTCACTATGCCATTGCATAATATTAATTTTTTCTGGTATTTGAAAGTAATTTTCAGGTACGTGTGAAACACGACCCACGTCCATCCAACCTAACTCTTGATGTTGATTTCGACTCACAGATGCACCGAGTGCATTGGCAATCAGTTGCCCCCCTAAACATAAACCAATCGCTGGTTTACCCGCAGAGAGATAACGTCTTAACCATCTTTTTTCCAATTTTAACCAAGGATAATTTGCTTCGTCATTCACACTCATGGTTCCCCCCATAATGATCAGCAAATCAACTTCATCAATATTAGGTAGGGCCTCCAATTCAAGAGGTAAATCAACGGGTAAAGCAAAGAACTCTGTGGCGGTAATTTTTGCTTGATGTGCCTTTAAATAGTCATAGCAACTGCCAAAACCTTCACCAGCAATGTGCTGAAAATAATGCACTCTTAAATGCGACTTCATGCGCGTAAACCTATTGTAGTTAGAATGATAATTAGTCTTAGCAAAAATAAAGCCAGTTTTGACTAAAAGCTTTGATTCGTAACGATTCTGTACAAAATATGCAAATGACTAGCAGGATTCGATATTTTCTCTTAACCTAAATCATTCTATTGATTTAATTTTGCCCCATGACTAAACAAAATAGCTTACAAACCACACTCATTCATGCACCACGCCAAGCTCCCCAATACATAGAAACGATTCAACCTCCCCTGTTTCGTGCATCCACGATTATTTTTAAAACAACAGCGCACCTTTTTGATCGCCACTGGACTGACCCTTATGATTATAGTTATGGCACACACGGTACACCGACGACGTTTACATTAGGAGATAATATTGCTCGAATTGAAGGTGGAAATTATTGTTTACTTGCACCCAGTGGCTTATCTGCAATCAATTTAGTGAATAGTACTTTTTTAAGTTCAGGGGATGAAGTTTGGGTTGCAGACAATATTTATGGCCCAAATCTGGAACACTTAAAGAATCTGCAAGACCGCTACGGCATTCACGTCAAAATCTACAACCCAATTGATGCAAATAGCTTTCAACCGACTGAAAAAGCTAAACTAATCTGGCTTGAAGCAGCAGGTTCTGTCACCTTAGAATTTCCCGACCTCAAAAATCTAGTTAAAAAAGCACAGCAAGCGAAGGTTCTGACAGCATTGGATAACACATGGGGTGCTGGACTGGCCTTTAATGCATTTGATTTTTCAGATGAGCATTTGTCTGTGGACATCACTATACATGCACTCACCAAATACCCAAGCGGTGGTGGCGATATTTTAATGGGTTCAGTGGTTACACGAGATCCGCAATTACATCATAAACTGTACCGTATGCATGCAACCCAAGGGATCTGTGTTTCAGGCGATGATACCGCACAAATTCAACGCAGCTTGGCTCATATGCCACTTCGTTATGAACAACAATCTAACAGTGCAATAACAGTGCTTGATTGGCTAAAGCAACAATCTCAATTTTGCCAAGTTTTACATCCAAGTGATGCCAACTCAGCAGGCCATTTATTTTGGCAGCAAGTCTGTGAAACAGGAAAAAGTGCAGGTTTAGTCAGTGTCATTTTCAAACCTGAATATGATCTCGCAGCGATTCGAAAATTCTGCGATAGCTTAAACTTATTTAAGTTGGGATTCAGTTGGGGCGGCCCTGTCAGCCTTGTTATGCTTTATGATTTAAAACAGATGCGAGAACTAGAAAATACACATTTACAACAAGGTTTATTGGTTCGCTTCTGCATAGGACTAGAACATCCAAACGATTTAATCCAAGATATTCAAAACGCACTAAAACAACTCGAATGAAATAAAGCATAGGTGAAGAATGAATACACCCATTATTATTGCAAAAAAAACCACAGATACAACGCAAGATATTGTTTTACATTCTCAATTTGCAAACCGCCACGGTTTAATTGCAGGTGCGACAGGCACAGGTAAAACAGTGACTCTGAAGGTATTAGCCGAAAGTTTCTCACGGCTGGGCGTACCTGTCTTTTTGGCAGATGCTAAAGGTGATGTCTCTAGTTTGGCTAAAGCAGGAAGTAGCAACCCCAAATTTGATGAGCGTTTAAAAAACTTACAACTTGAACCCATTTCATTTGCTGCTTCCCCTGTTATTTTTTGGGATTTATTTGGACAACAAGGTCATCCTATTCGTACCACAATTTCAGAAATTGGTCCGTTACTTTTGGCACAAATGCTCAATCTGAATGACACACAAGAAGGCGTTCTTTCGGCCGTTTTCCGCGTTGCAGATGATCAAGGGCTTTTATTAATTGATTTCAAAGACCTTAAAGCCATGCTGACCTATGTCAGCGAAAATGCAGCCGAATTAAAAGCTGAATATGGCAACCTTTCTCCAGCTAGTCTTGGGGCGATTCAACGTAATTTATTGGCTTTAGGTGATCAAGGTGGAGAGCAATTTTTTGGTGAGCCTAGCCTGAATATTCTCGATTTTATTCAGACCGATACCAATCGTCATGGCTATATCAATATCTTAGCTGCCGACAAGTTGATGAATACCCCGAAGCTTTATGCCACATTCCTGTTATGGATGCTTTCTGAGCTATTTGAGCAGCTTCCAGAAGTTGGCGATATGGATAAGCCGAAACTGGTGTTCTTCTTCGATGAGGCTCATTTGTTATTTGATAATGCCAGTCCAGCCTTGCAACAGAAAATCGAACAGGTAGTTCGCCTGATTCGCTCTAAAGGCGTGGGAATTTATTTTATTACCCAAAACCCACTGGATTTACCGGAAAGTGTCTTAGGGCAATTAGGCAACCGTGTGCAACACGCCTTACGTGCATTTACTCCAAAAGATCAAAAGGCGGTCAAAACCGCAGCGGATACCTTTCGAGCCAATCCAGCATTCAAAGTTGATCAAGCAATTACAGAACTTGCTGTAGGTGAAGCATTAATTAGTTGTCTAGATGAGCAAGGGACACCGCAAATTGTAGAGCGCGGTTGGGTCATGCCACCTTACTCTTCATTTACGCCAATCACGCCAGAAGAACGCCAAATTATTATTTCGCAAAGTATTGTTGCAGGTGTTTATGATCAAGCTGTGGATCGTGATAGTGCTTATGAAATGCTGCAAAAGAAAGTGCTACAACAGTCTCAACAAAAACAGGCAGATGAATTAGAAAAGCAGCAAAGCAAAGAACAAGATGCTTTAGCCAAACAACAGGCGAAAGAACAAGAACGCTTTGCGAAAGAGCAACAAAAAGCTGCAGAGAAAGCACAACGAGATCGAGAGAAACTCACCCAAGATATTGTGGGAACTTTTGCAAAAAGTGCGGCTCGTAGCTTGGGCGGCTCTACAGGTCAAAAGATCGTTCGCGGTTTACTTGGCTCATTATTTGGCAAATAAAAATCTTTATTATTTTAAAAATCAGAGGATAATCATTTATCCCCTATCTTTTTTATGGTTTTAGTCAAAACAGATCTTGCAAATAAATTTTATAAGGTATATTTTAAATATATCTTATAAATGATGGCCAAGAGAGATCACCCATGACTCCGCAGCAAATTGACCTTGTAAAAGCAACTGTACCTGTACTCCGTGAAAATGGTGTGGCACTCACTGGTTACTTTTACAACCGTATGTTAGGTAATAACCCCGAATTAAAAGAAACCTTCAATATGGGACATCAACGTAGTGGTGCACAAGCACAAGCACTTGCGGGTGCTGTACTAGCTTATGCGGAAAATATTGAAGATCCTTCTGTACTTTTACCTGTGGTCGAATTGATTGCACACAAACATGTGAGCTTGAATATTCAATCACCTGATTACAGTATTGTGGGTGAGAACCTACTGCACTCTATCAGTGAAGTACTGAATATCTCGATGGAAGATCCATTGATTGGTGCATGGGCCGCCGCTTATGGTCAATTAGCTGACTTATTTATTAGCACTGAAAAAGCGATCTATGATCAACATCAACAAACCAAAGGCAGTTGGTTAGGTTGGCGTAATTTCAAAATTGCCAAAAAAGTAGTTGAAAGCGATGAAATTACTTCATTCTATTTAGCTCCTGTGGATGGTGGTGAATTACCTAAATATGAAGCGGGTCAATACATTTCAGTCCGTGTATTTGTTGAGGAACTAGGTTTAAGACAGCCACGTCAATACACGCTTTCAACGAGCCCTCAAGCAGATTACTTACGTATTTCAGTCAAGCGTGAAGATGAAAAAGGTGATTTGGCAGGTGGCTGGGTATCAAGCACCTTACATGGCTTGGCTGAGGGTTCAGAAATTGAGGTGTCTGCACCTACAGGCAACTTCTACCTGATTGATAGCAAAAAACGTAATGTGTTTATCAGTGGTGGTGTTGGCTTAACTCCAATGATTGCTATGCTGAATCAATTAGTGACAGAAGATATGCCTCAGCCTGTCAGCTTTATTCATGCTTGTCGCAGCAGCCAAGTGCATGCCATGAAAAAGCATATTCATGAGTTAAAGGCAAAGTATCCACGCCTGAGCACATTTACTGCCTATGAGTTCCCACATGAAAGTGATGTGCTAGGTGAAGATTATGACGTTGCTGGCCGTCTGGATTTAGCAGCGATGGATGCCGCTTTACTGCCAATCAATGCAGATTACTATCTCTGTGGTCCAATGCCATTTATGGCGGAACAGCATAAGGCACTGGTTGCCCGTGGTATTCCTGCCGAAAACATTCATAGCGAAGCATTCGGTACGGGTGGCGTAAAACTCAGCTAATCGGCGCTGCGTTTTGCATAGGGCTAGTCCATGTTAGACTAGCCCTTTCTGTTTAAAGCAATAGATTGAGTGAAAACCCATGCAACTCAATAAGTTTACTGATTATGCACTCAGAATCTTAATGTATGTCGCTCGTCCGAGTGATGTACCGTATACGATTGCAGATATTGCACGGGACTTGCATGTATCCCAAAACCATTTAGTGAAAATCGTTCACTTCATGGGAAAACAGCATTGGATTGTAACGATTCGCGGCAAAGGCGGTGGACTTCGTTTAAATCCAGAAGCCAAAAGTTTAAAACTAGGTGAAATTGTTCGTATCCTACAAGGCAATCATCAAATCGTAGAATGTAATACACCACCTTGTGTTTTACGCTCTCATTGCGGACTGAAAAGTATTTTGGATCAAGCTTTAGAATGTTTTTATCAAAGCCTAGATCAATATACACTTGGAGAAGTGGTGCAATATGGCATTCTTCCCTCTTCTACAAATTCAAATATTGATTTTTTACAACTCGTTCAAAAAGCCTAAACATCAAGATTCGCACGAATCTCTCACATCCTTTATAATAGTCGTTGCTATTTCAATTCAAAAAGTAAGCTTCTATGCGTCGTAGTGAAAAATCGAAAGACACCAAAGCCAAACTCGCACCTAAACAAAAAATCAGTTATGAAAAAAAGACTGATCCTGCTGTAACCGCGTATGCAGTGCAGTCTTTGACTTGGTTACGCCAAGCTGAATTTTTGATGAGTGCACCTAAACTGGATTTGTGCGTAGAAGATACAGGTTATGAAATCGCATTTGCAGGTCGTTCCAATGCAGGAAAATCGAGTGCAATTAATGCTTTAACCAATCAAAAGCAGTTGGCGCGTGCCTCTAAAAGACCTGGCCGTACCCAGATGATCAACTTTTTTAGCTTAGGTAATCCAGATCAACGTTTGGTCGATTTACCAGGTTATGGTTATGCGGCTGTACCTGAAGCCATGAAAATCGTATGGCAGAAAGAACTTGAGAACTATCTAATCCATCGTAAAAGCTTACAAGGCTTAGTACTGTTAATGGACATCCGCCATCCATTACAACATTTTGACTTAATGATGCTGGAATGGGCACATTCACGCCATTTGTTTGTGCATATCCTGCTTACTAAAGCCGACAAATTAAACCGTGGCCCTGCCAATAAAGTACTATTAGAAATTAAGCAGCAGTTGAAGAAAATGAAACTTGATTTCTCGATTCAATTATTCTCTTCACTCAATCGAATTGGTTTAGAAGAATTGGCAAGCGTCATGGGTGGCCGTTTAAATTTCACACTTGATCAACCAGCAGAATTTGACCTTGATCAGATCCCAGAAGCTTCAGAAGTAGACGTCGAAGAATAAATAATGCATTTTATGCAACTTGATGCATTAAATAATTTCTAATTGTCCCGAATTGCTAAACACAAACACTAGGTAGTTTTCATATACTGCTTAGTGTTGGTTCATTGCACTATCGATTAGGACTAAACGATGAAATTACTATCATTTATGAAGAATAAAGTGCTTGGTTCTTCGATTGACTATAAAATTCTCCCACGCAAAGTGAAGTTTGACTGGAAAAAAACACCAGTGGATTGGATTCCAAACCAGCCTTATGCCAGTTATTTTATTAATGAAATTAACAATATTTTGCCTGCTGGTGAGTTTTGGTTCTGCCGCTTATACAACAAAGTTCTTCCAGAAATTACTGATGAAAAATTAAAACAAGACGTTCAAGCATTTATTCGCCAAGAAGCGATGCATGCGGTTGCACATACGTCTGCGAACAAAGAATATCTTAGCCAACGTAATATTGATATTCAGCGTAATCTCGATATTATGGATTTCTTATTTAACAAAGCTTTAGCTGATAAACCTTTTGGTAAAGAAGTTCCTAAAATACTTGACCATCAATGGGATTTGTTCCGTCTAGGCATCATTGCAACAGTTGAACACATGACTTGTGTATTGGGTAAATACGCACTGTATAACAAACGTTGGGAAGAGCTCGGTGCCGATCCTGAAATGATTGATCTGATTAAATGGCATGGTTCTGAAGAAATCGAACATCGTACCGTTGCCTTTGATCTATATCGTCATTTAGGTGGTGGTTATATTGCACGTTATTACATGAGTGTCGCTGTAATCGTGGGTGTACTTGGTTTATGGGTTGATGGGTTGATGGCGCGGCACATATCATGAGTCAGGACCCACGTTTTGCCGACAAAAAACCAAGTCCGTTTAAACCATGGGTCTGGATGGAATGGTATAAAATTGGTCGTCAAGATAATCGGGTTTTACCAAATCCAATTTGGTTAGTCGCCCAACAAATTGACTATCTCATGCCTTGGTATGATCCTGTGAAAGAAGGTAATACTCAAGATGCGGTGAATTATTTAAATAATTCACCGGCAGCAAAACGCGCTTTACAACAAGCTGCATAAGCATTTCAATAAAAAAGCAGGAGTCTTCTCCTGCTTTTTTATTTCTTAAATCGCATCAACTTGATTCAACTTCTGCTTGCTTAGCATAACGATCAACAACAACACTGATCATCATATCACCCTGTACATTCACTACTGTTCGTACAGTATCTAATACTCGATCAATCGGTAATAAAATCGCAATCGCTTCCGCAGGCAAACCAACTGATTGCAAAACCATAATCATGGTCACCATACCTGCGCTGGGAATACCTGGTGCTCCCAATGAAGCAATCATGGCAGTTAAACATACGATAATTTGCTGTGTTAAGCTCAAGTCCAAGCCCATCAAATTTGCAATAAACAAAGCAGCGGCTGCCTCATAAAGTGCAGTACCATCCATATTTAATTGTGTTCCTAAAGGAATCACAAATCCTGCCGTCTGTGGTCGCACACCTAAATTTTCTTGTGCACATTTCATACTGAGTGGCATCGTCGCGGAACTTGAACTAGTCGCAAATGCAGTGACCAAAGCTGTGCGTGCACCTTTAAAGAAAGTGATTGGATTCATTTTTCCAAAAATCCAAAGTAATGCCGGCAAAACAACAGCACCGTGAAAAATCGTTGTTCCTGTGACAACCATTGCGAATTCCACTAAACGACTTAACACGGAAAGATCTTCGGTCGCGATCAATTTAGCAAGCAATGCAAAAATACCGATTGGGGCTAGCTTCATCACCCAACCCACAAGCATCATCATCATGACAAAGAATTGTTGGCAGATATTGCGAACCAAACTAAAGCTTTCACCCCCTTTGACTAATGCGACTCCAAGGAATAACGCAAAGACCACAACTGCAAGTACATTACCCTCACTAAATGCTTTAAAAGGATTGATCAAGGTATTTTGGATAAAACTGGTCAGAAAACTTGAAGGCGTCAGCGTATCTGGCGTCTGATGGTTTTGCATGGCTTCTTGGAAGATTTGAATATCTACGCCTTTACCTACTTCAAATAGATGTGCACAACTAATCCCTAAAATCAAAGCTAAGGTTGTCGTCGTGAGGCAGCTTAATGCTGTAATTTTCCAAACTCGTCCAAATTGTCCGCCAGCCTGTAAATTTGAAACACCTACAACGATCGAACTAAAAATAAGTGGGATGAGCAACATTTTTAGTAAACCAATAAAAATACTGCTTAAAATCCCCAGTCCATACAAACTATGTTCAGCAAAACTAGTCTGCGGATACAAAGTTAAGAAGAACCCATATATAACACCCAGTACGGCTGCGATTAGAATTTGTGTATTTAAATTCATTCTGATTAATAAAATATTTTAGCTTGTAGGTACTATGGCACGCTCACATTGAAGAATCGAGCAATTTTTTGTCACAGCCTTATGACAAAAAAAAGCCATCTAAACGATGGCTTTTTTTGAATTTTTCAAATCTAATTTACTGGGTTTCAATTTCTCTCAATCGAATTAGACCCTCTTGCACAGTGCTACATACCAGCTGACCATTCTGCCACATGCGTCCAAAATTCAGACCACGTGAACTGGCACTAATCGTTGCTTCCATATCGTAAAGCATCCAATCATCAGCACGTAACGGGCGATGGAAGTAAATGGTATGATCAATGCTTGCACATTGTAAATTTGGTGAAATCCAAGATAACCCGTGTGGACGCAACGCTGTGGTCATCAAGGTAAAATCTGAATAAAACGCAACGATGGCTTGATGTAATGAAACGTCATCAACATTTTCTGCAATACGATCATGGGTACGAATGTAGTGCGCATAATATGGTGCTTCAGGCTGCGGCTGAAAAGGATTAACTGGTCGAGTTGGTCTGATTTCAACATGACGTTCGCGCATAAAACTCGTACGTGCATTTTCTGGGACGAAATTGAGCATACTTTCCTTTAATTCTTTCTCAGACTTCAGCTCTTCAGGACTCGGATACTCTGGTTCTTTATGTTGATAATTTAAGCCTTCTTCTGGACTGGCAAAAGATACCATCGCCGAGAAAATTGTACGTCCATGTTGGATCGCCCTGACCTGTCGGCTGGCAAAACTTTTACCATCTCGCAATGGATCAACTTCATAAATGATCGGTGCATCGACATCACCACCATATAAAAAATAAGCATGCAACGAATGTGCTGGACGGTTTGTGGTATATGATGCCGCTCTTAATGCTTGTCCAAGAACTTGCCCACCGAATACTCGTTTCCCAACCAAATTGCGACTGTTGCCTCTGAAAATATGTTCTTCCAACTTTTCCAAAGTCAAAAGCTCAACCAGTTCTTGAGTTAACGCATTCATGTAATAGCCTTCCAACATCAATGAGGAGAGATCAACTAATCCATTCAGGATTGATCATTTCGATTGTGCCACAAATTCCAATAAATATGCTCAGGATAAAATGATTCATCCGTCACATTAATCTTTATTTATAAGCGCTAAAAATACGATTTTTAACGATAAAATCTACCAAATACGCTATATTTTGTCAGAAAATAACATATCGTTTTATGTCAGAATAACGCAGAATGTCGTGCTCATCATGACTTACTGTCAGGATTATGATTTAGGAGTCTGTAATGTCCAAGACTGGATTTGGTCAAATGTATCGCCAACTTTCGAGTAAGTTACTTGACCTTGTGGTCACCCCACATGTTCTTGGTGAAGTTCCTACAGAATCAACAACAACTGAGCAAAGCACACCAGATTCAAATAAAGTGATTTGCTATGTACTACAAAATTATTCACGTAGTAATGCTTTGGTAGTTGATGGTGAAACGCGTCGCCTTCATCTTAAGCCAGCTTTAGATGCCATGAGTTTTGGAACTTATCACGAAAAAAACTCGATTCTATTTTTACATCAAAATGAAAATAACTTTTTTAATACTCAAACATATCCCCCTCGCCTTCTACAGTTGATCGAAGCATTAGAACAAAATCAAGAAGTAGATGTTCAATTAGTTCCCGTTACAGTGCTTTGGGGACGCTCACCTGATAAAGAAGATTCATGGTTTAAATTATTATTTTCTGATACTTGGGCAACACCAGGTACTGTTAAACAACTCATGAATATTGGCTTACATGGGCGTGATTCATATTTAGAATTCCATGAGCCTCAATCTCTACGTGAATTGGTAGATTATGCCAAGAGACATCATCCAAATATCTCTCCTGCCACGTATATCGCAAGTTCACTAGATGGCTACCTAGACCAGCAACGCGAAGTGGTACTTGGGCCTGACTTGTCAGACCGCCGCAACGTGATGCAGTCTGTCATTAAGGCACCCGATGTACAGGATGCCATTCGTCGTGAAAGTATTCAGCATAAAATCAGCATGCTTGAGGCAGAACGCCGCGCAATTGGCTATGTCAATGAAATCGTTTCTGATTATTCAGCGTCAGCAGTACGCTTCGCAGATATGGCTTTAACACGATTATGGACACAACTGTATGACGGCGTTGAAGTTCATAATTTCAGTACAGTTCGCGAACTTGCGAAAGACTATGAGATTATTTACACACCATGCCACCGTAGCCATATCGACTATTTATTGTTGTCTTATGTGATTTACAAACGTGGCTTGATGATTCCATATATTGCTGCGGGTGATAACCTGAACTTACCTTTTGTAGGTCAGTTATTGCGTGGAGGCGGTGCATTTTTCATACGCCGCTCATTCCGCGGAAATGCACTATATACATCTGTATTCAAAGAATATTTATACAGCATTCTATCGCGCAATACGCCTATCGAGTACTTCATTGAAGGTGGCCGTTCACGTACTGGTCGCTTACTACCACCGAAGACAGGTATGCTTGCAATGACCGTACATGGTCATTTACGCGGTCGTGCTAAGCCAATCGTATTCTTACCGACGTATATTGGTTATGAGCGCTTGATGGAAGGCTCAACTTATGTAGGTGAAATGCAAGGTAAGCCAAAAGAAGCAGAATCAATTTTCGGTATCGTCAAAACTTTACGTAAAATTGAAAGAATTTTTGGCAAGGTACACGTTAACTTTGGTGAACCTGTTTTCCTCGATGATATTTTAAAGCAGCATAATGCGGATAAAATTCAAATCGAAAAAAATGATGCGCCAATTCCAGCTGAAGTATCAAATGTTGTTTCAAGCTCAGCTAATGTTATTTTAGAAAATATTAATCGCGCAGTGGTCATCAACCCTGTTTCATTATTATCTTTGATCTTATTAGCAACACCAAAACATACATTAGATGAAGAGATCTGTGCGAAACAACTTGATATTTATCGTGATCTGGCCACGCAGCAACCGTATGACGAACGCACACAAGTCACTTCTTTATCAGGTAAAGAAATCATTGCTTATGGTTTAAAGCTCAAACTGATCAAACGTGTGCAGCATGTTTTAGGCGATATTATTGCCATAGAAGACAATCAAGCCGTTTTATTAACCTATTTCCGTAATAATATCTTACATGCTTTTGTCTTACCATCACTGGTTGCATCATTGGTTGAACATAACGGTAAGATTAATAAAACAGATTTAAGCAATGTGATTCGTACATTGTATCCATTCTTAAAAGCCGAATTATTCATGAAGTGGAAAGCTTCTGAATTGCAACAGCACATTGATAACTATATCAACGCACTTGTTAAAATTGGTCTAATTTTCCAAGATCATGATGGCAACTTATTTAGCCCAACACCAAACAGTGAAGAACATCAGAAACTTTTGACTTTAGGCATGCCAGTTAAACAAAGCTTAGAGCGTTATTACATGACGCTTGCACTGATCACCCAACGTGGTTCTGGCAATATCTCCACCAAACAGGTTGAGGAGCTGAGTCACTTATTGGGTCAACGTCTGTCTGTGCTGTATGAATTCAACTCACCAGAGTTCTTTGACAAGGCACTGTTCCAAAGCTTTATTAAGGTGCTAACTCAGCAGAATTATATTCGCAACAATGAACAGGGCTTCATTGAATATGATGACAACTTTAGTGAAATGGCCGCAGGTGCACAGTTGGTACTTGATGAAACGACCTTGCAAATGTTGCAACACATCACAACATTTACAGATAAAGAACTTGCAACCGCTTTAGAAGCAATGGCTTCTCAACAGGCAAAACGTCGTTTAAAACGCAAGAAAGCTTAATGTTTCGGTATTCACTTCTGATGGGTTAGTCAAAAAAATTGGCTAACCCAATTTATTTGCGGCATTCTAAATATTTCGGATCATCTAGACATCTGAGTCGTTTGATTAGCTCGACAAAATAGGCATCGTAGTAACCTGAATCCACATAACGATTACGAATCTTAGCAACCAGCGCCTCATAACCTTGTTTCTCAAAACTTGAGATATCCGCCCAGTAATACGCTGGTAAATGATTTTCCCATTGCATCGCTTGTGCAGCTAAAACATTACTATTTTTTACAAACCAAGTTCGGATTTGGTGTCCAAAACCATTGGGATACGCTTGAGATCGAATCACAATATTAATTGCGAAATACGCGACTGGAAAATTGACCACTTGGGTCGATTCACCAAACTCTTTTTTCAAGTTATAAGGTAATACGCCATACGCTGGTGCAGCCAATATATCGATCTTCTTTTGCTTGAAAGAATCAACTGCCGTAGCAAAATCCACATAAACAGGTTTTGCCGATACACTTTGTACCAATGCCAATTGAGGCGGATTATTTTCTAGAATACCAATGGTCTTATTCTTTAATTGTGAAACTTTCCTGATCTGCTGAGTATTCATGGTCATATATGCCGTGCCAATTGGAATCATGCCTAGCACTTCATAATTTTGATCTAGCATACGTTTTTCGACATTTGGATTGGTCAATAACTGCAACAACATACGTGCAACACGATTGTTTGAAATCAAACCAATTCCACTGGTACTTCCCATAAAATGGTTGTAACGATAGGTATGAAAATTAGATGCCACTAAACCTGAACATTTATTTTGATCAAATGCCTGAATCGCATTTTTTTCATCCTTAAAAGTATCAAACTTTAACTGAGTTTTATGTTGAAGTGCATAGAGACGAATATCTTGTAAACGACGACTAATATCTCCCTGAGTGCCCAATGGATCAAACACACACCATGTTTGTGCGCCCGCCCAACTTGTTGTTGCTACCAAACCCAGCATCATGGTAAAAATTATTTTTCTCATATCCACCCCTTAATGCCTCATCACAAACCATGTGCACAACTCAGGCAGTTCCTTTACGGAGTCTGTTGGTATTTTATCATCAAAATCTATACCAACTATTCAAATTGTCTTGCAGTTTAATCTAATTATTTTTCATTATTATGTACCGACAACAGCGTCTGATAGTCATTAAAGCAAATCTGATGTTCAAATTTAAATCCCGTTTGTGGCAATCGAGTTGCATAAATTCGCTTCCCAGTCACTTGCTCAGACAAAAGTTGCAACTGAGGCAAGTTTAAATATTGTTGAAACCAACTTAATATTTCATGCATGGGTAAAGGATTGTTATTACTGATGATATAACTTGATTCAACAACATCTATAACAGCTAATAATGCTAAAAACTTGGCTAAATCATCGATATGAATTCGATTACTAAAATGTATCGTTGAATAAGTCAGTGTTTGTTCAGCAAGCTTTTTTAAACGAGCAATTGAGGTCCCATAAATTCCTGCTGGTCGGACAATAATGCTCTGATGAGGATAATGTGATTGCCACAACAACTCCATCTTCCGAAGCAGATGTCCCTGCTCATCGATGGGTTGGATGAATGATTCATCATCGATTCGCTCCCCTGTATTTTCACCATAGACTCGTGTCGAAGAAACGATGATGATACGTCGAACAGGATGATTTTTGAGAGCATTAGCAATTGGTTCAACGCTATCAACATAGGTTTGTTGATATGCTTCTATGCCGCTCTGCGAAGGTGCAAGAATGACATAAACCAAATCAATTGGATCAAGCTGAGTCAAATCTAAATAATGTATATCTTGAATATAGTGTCTTGCATAACAATCCATTTTTGGACTACGGCTAATTGTGCTAATGTGATGACCTTGCTCAAATAAGTGTTTAGCAACACGCTGAGATGTTTTACCATAACCAATAAATAAAATATGCATATACACCCTTGAATAGAGATGACTTCAGTCCAGCAATTACAAGGTGTTGGTGCCGCCGCAGCAACCCTATTAGAAAAGCTTCATATTTTTAGCACGGATGATTTGTTATTTCATCTTCCTCGTGACTATGAAGATCGTAGCACCATTATTCCAATGAATCAGCTGGTTGTTGGACGAAGTTATTTGCTCGAAGGTGAAGTTCGATCCGTAGATTTTCCTCCAGGCAAAAAGAAATCACTTGCGGCCTTATTACAAGATGATTTTGGCAAGGTTACTTTACGGTTTTATCATATTTATAAGGGATTAACTGATCGCATCAAAATGGGACAACAGCTCCGAATATTTGGTGAAGTTCGTGTTGGAGCACGTGGTCTTGAAATGTATCACCCTGAAATACAGGTGATCCAACAACATACGCCGTTACCCAAAACCCAACTTACAGCAATTTATCCTAGCACTGAAGGTCTGACGCAGCCTAAATTACGTGAATATGTTCGTCAGGCGTTACAACATCATAGTGATGGTTTAGCTGAGTTATTGCCTAAAAAATACAGCAACGGCTATGAACTTAAACAAGCATTAGAATATATTCATGAGCCCCCTGTTGATGCCAACATGCAACAACTCAATCAAGGTTCGCATCCTGCCCAACAACGATTAATTTTTGAAGAGCTGGTCGCCCATCAAATTAGCCTATTAACACGCCGTGCCTATATCCGCCAAATTGCTGCACCTCGTTTTGATAGCAGTAAAATCTTGGCTAAGGCATTATTAGACGGTCTCCCTTTTCAAATGACCAATGCACAAAAACGAGTTTCTAAGGAAATCTTGCAAGATCTCAAGCAAAATCAACCGATGCTCCGTTTAGTCCAAGGTGATGTAGGAGCAGGTAAAACACTCGTCGCAGCAGTTGCAGCCTGCCATGCACTAGAAGCAGACTGGCAAGTTGCACTGATGGCACCGACTGAGATCTTAGCAGAACAACATTATTTAAATTTTAAACGTTGGTTTGAGCCGCTAGGCATCCAAGTGGCATGGCTTTCAGGCAAACAAAAAGGCAAAGCACGTACACAAGCTGAACAACAAATTAAACAAGGTCATGCACAACTTATTGTCGGTACGCATGCTTTATTCCAAGATGCCGTGGAATTTTCTAAACTAGGCTTGGTTATTATTGATGAACAACATCGTTTCGGGGTCGATCAACGCCTTGCTTTAAGAAATAAAGGCGCTAATCAACTTACCCCACATCAACTGGTGATGACAGCAACCCCGATTCCCCGCACACTCGCGATGAGTGCTTATGGTGATTTAGATACTTCAATTATTGACGAGCTCCCCCCGGGACGCACCCCAATTCAAACCGTAACAATTCCTTTAGATCGCCGTGAACAAGTCCTGCAACGGATTGCCAGCAACTGTCGTGAAGGTAAACAAGCATATTGGGTCTGCACCTTAGTGGAACAATCTGAAACCCTAGATGCTCAAGCCGCCGAAGCCACCTATCAAGAAATTAAGGAACGCTTTCCAGACATCAATATTGGTCTGGTCCACGGCAAAATGAAAGCAGATGAAAAACAAGCGGTCATGCAAGCCTTTAAAGACAATCAATCACAACTATTAATTGCCACCACAGTGATTGAGGTTGGGGTCGATGTACCCAATGCATCCATCATGGTCATTGAGAATGCTGAACGTTTGGGTCTCTCGCAATTGCACCAACTTCGAGGGCGTGTTGGGCGTGGTGCTACCGCTAGTTTTTGCGCTCTACTCTACAAAGTACCTTTGTCTCAAAATGGTCAGGAGCGACTGTCTATTTTACGAGAAAGTAATGATGGCTTCGTGATTGCTGAAAAAGATTTGGAAATACGCGGTCCGGGTGAACTCTTAGGAACAAAACAAACTGGGGATATGGGCTTCCGTGTGGCACGTTTAGAACGTGATGATCATTTACTCACACAAGCCCATTATGTGGCTGAACAAATTCTAAAAGATTATCCACAACATGCTGATGGACTATTAAAACGCTGGCTACCTGAAGCCCCAAGATACGCCTATGTTTAAATTAATTCAAACATCAGCAAAACAAATCTTTGATTATCTAACGCCATGTAGCCTGTGTGATATTGGGATCAGGAAGCAATACGGAGTATGTCAAAGTTGTTGGAATCAGCTACCTTGGTTAAAACAATCCATTCAACGTAATCAGCAACAAATATTCGTTGTATGCCATTATCAATATCCGATTGATCGCATCATTCAGCAATTTAAATATGAACAAAAACTGCATCATCAACGACTACTTGAAGGTCTGCTACAACAACTCAAGCTTCCTAAAGTTCATGCCATCGTTCCAATGCCGATTTCAACTGATCGATTAGTTGAACGAGGTTTCAACCAAACGCTGTTACTGGCGCAAGCACTTAGTAAAAGCTTAAATATCCCTATCTGGCAACCTGTACAACGCTTGGATCAACACTCGCAAAAAGGCTTATCGCGCATCGAAAGACTAGAAAATATTGAACAGCAATTTGTGGCTGCGCCGCCTAATCATCTTCGTTATCGCAAAGTCTTGATCGTCGATGATGTCGTCACAACGGGCAGTTCAATTACCGCCTTATCTCAAGTCTTGCAACAACTTGGCTGCCAACAGGTTTATAGTATTTGTTTAGCAGCCCCTATCCGTAATAATGCTAGTTCTCTAAATTTTGCTGACACCATGGAATCACCACGTGTTGAGTAAGAGGTGCAAGTAAAGTGACTTGATCTTCCAAATCAATCCATTTCATCTCTGCAATTTCCGCAGCGATACGTGGTGTTTGTTTCAGTTTCACCTCATAAACATAACTCACTAACAGATGATCAGGCTCATTTGCAGCCGCCGTTTCAAAGCGCCCGATAAACTGTTTGATCTCAGATTCACACGCGATTTCCTCTAAAATTTCACGCTGTATTGCAATTTCAGGCGCTTCATTCAGTTCCAGTTTTCCACCCACCTGCATAAATGCCTGCGTATTCTGTTTACGCACTAAAAGCAACTGATTCTGCTCATTTAAAATGACAGCGGCAGCCACAGTAATCGTTTTCAATACCCTTTCCTCACACTTAAATTTCAACCGATGTATTCATTACAATAGAACTAAAGAACCATAAATTCGGTATTGTCCTGCTCAGCCATGACTTATCTAGACAACGATAATTTTTTAGATGAATAGAACCGTAATCTGGCAGCCTCACACAAAAAACACATATAGAATTCATACAATTAAAACCGTTTTATATAACTGTCATGCTGATAAAGTAGGCTGTGTAACAAGATTTTTTAGAAATTAACGTTTAGGCAAGTGTTTTTCGTTTCATCCTTGTCTAAAATACACGCTGGTTTTCGGTACAATGCTGAAAATCTCACATTGGCTGCGCGAGGAAAAAAGACATGCTTGAAGCCTTTTATGCCACAGAGCGCGGTAGTCTAGAAGATGCAACAATCAATGGGAGTTTTGATCTCCACCCTGAATTGGTTTGGATTGATCTAATTGCGCCATCTCAAGAAGAACAACAGTGGGTATTTGATGCTTACGAGCGAAACCTACCAACATTAAAATCACTTGAAGACATTTCCTCATCCGCACGATTTTACCGTGATGATGATGGCATCTTGCATATCAGTACATATTTTTTAACAAAGAATAAAAATTATCAGGTCGATGGCGATACAGATGAGTCATCTCATATGCTTGCAACAGTACAAACAGTTGCCTTCATTCTGCATAAAGATCGTTTGTTTACCATGCGTGGCGAAAAATTAGTTGCATTTCGTGCCTTCCGTGCGCGTGCACGCCGTAATGATTACAATATGGACTATAAAGATCCCACTTGGATCTTGCTCGGGTTACTTGAAGCAAAACTAGATGAGCTTGCGGATATCTTGGAAGATATCCACAAAGACTTGGAAAGATATTCCACAGAGGTACTGAATAATCATCATCGTGAAACCCTACTCGATCTTGATGACATGATTACACGACTCGCACAACAAGAAGATATGCTTGGAAAGGCGCAACTGTGTTTGATCGATTTACGTCGTGTGCTTACCTTCCTTTCTCGTCCTCGAGCTTTAGGCAGTCATATTTATGATGCTGATATTCGAGAATTAAGTGAGGATGTCCGTTCACTGGTCGAACATGATGCATTCTTATTCCAGAAAGTCCGCTTCTTACTGGATACCACATCAGGCTTTATTAACACCGAACAGAATGACACAATTCGTCGATTCTCGATTTTGCCAAGTATGCTTGCACCACCGATGCTGATTGCTAGTATTTATGGCATGAACACTGAGGTCTTACCTTTCGCACATGGTAGTCTGAGTTTCTGGATTGTAGCGAGTATCCTGATGGCGTTCCTTGTACTCCCAATGGTGTACTTCCGCTGGAAGAAATGGATTTAATAAAAAAGCACCTTGCGGTGCTTTTTTATTACAAGACTTTTTTCATATCAATTTCAAATCATCTTGCAAATGACAGGCTTGGATGATTTTCAGCATCTTATCAGACACATTTTTAAAATGCAGCCCTTTACTTTCAGGTGTCTGACGCAGCCATTGCACCAATACCGCTAAAGAAAGGGTATTTCCTTGTTCAAGCTGACCCAGATCAACAATGAGAGGAAAACTCTTATGTTGCTGGATATGCTTTAAACCTGCTCGATAAACCTGTTGTGCATTCGAGAAATCAATTGTTTTTGAAACAATTAATTGCTGATCAATATACTGAATCACCCGTCACCTACTTATTTTTTATTAACAGCAGCATCTGCATCTGGCTTAAAGGTTGCAATCGCTTTATTCAGATCACCACCATTGCGCTTAACAGTAGCAGCAAACTGATTACGGAATTGCAAGCCTAAATCAATACCAGAGACATTAATATTACGGACTTTCCATTGGTCACCTTTATCTGTCAACTGGAACGATACAGGGATTTTCTCACCATTATGTAAGAAGTCTAATGTAACAACGGGATTCTTACTATTGGTCGACTTAAAAGGACGCATAGTATAACTTTGATTGGTATATTTAGCGAAAGCACCACCATAGTTTTCAATAATCACCGCACGGAAATTTTGTTCAAACTGAGCACGTTGCGCAGCAGTTGTATATTGATTGTTTGCATACGTACCTAATACGATACGTGTAAATGCTTGTGAATCAACATACGGATCAAGGTTTTGACGAATAATCGATTTAACTAAAGCAGGATTACTTTGTAATTTCGCATGATCTGCTTTTAGACGTGTAATTAAACCATCAGCCACACGTTTAACAAAATCAGGTGGGGTTTCTGTTGGTGCTGCAAATGCAGCACTCGCAAGCATGGTTGATAATACACTTGCTGTTAACGTCTGTTTCAATAATGTATTCACTTCAATCTCCTAACCTGAATTACTCAACAAATGATGGTTCTGCTTCAGTAGCAACTGGCTGCGATGCCGAACTCTCTGAAGTTGTTGAGCTTGATGTGGCTTTACCAGCACCACCAGTAATAAATTTACTGATCAAATCTTCTAAATCCATTGTACCTTGGGTATTTGAAACAACATCACCACGCTTTAGGTAATTCACACCACCACCAGGTACAACTTTCAAATACTTCTCACCCAGTAAGCCATTGGTTGCAACCATAATATAAGCATCCTCATCCAAACTGGTGATGGAGGTCATGTTACTGATAAGTTGCTGTTCCATTGCTTTTTGTTTCGCAGCATCAGCTTGTTGATAATCTGAGCTATAACGCAATTCTTCTAAGGCATTTTTCTGCACTTCTTTTAATTGCTCAGTATTAAAGCTGGTTAATTTACCATCCAAATCAAACTTAACTGTTGCTAAACGTGTTACTGGATCAAGCGTAATAGATTCTACACGACCAATGGTCACACCACTCATGGACACCTTTGCTCGTGGTTTTAAACCATTTACGTTATCAAACTGCGCTGTCATGCTATAGCTATCACGTAGATTTGTACCCACTAAACCACTAACTTTCATCGCAAGAAAAAATAGAGCGATACCGAAGATAATCACAAAAATACCTACGGCCAGCTCACTAGTACGTGATTTCATTAAATCCCTCCGAACATGACCGCAGTCAACACGAAATCAAAACCTAATACACAAAGTGAAGAATATACGACCGTTTTGGTCATCGAAGTCGCGATACCCTCTGGTGTTGGATCACAAGCATAACCTTGATAGACCGCAACCCATGTACAAATCAGCGCAAAAACAATACTTTTAATAATAGTGCCATTAAAAATATCATGCCCAAACTGAACTGTACTTTGCATACCACCCCAGAAAGAACCTTCATCAGCACCTAAAAAATCTACGCCAACCAACTTGCCGCCAATGATACCGATCGTTGCAAAAATCACAGTCAACATCGGCAAACTCACAATACCTGCCCACAAACGCGGAGCCACAATTTGACGAAGTGGATCAACGCCAATCATTTCCATACTGGCCAATTGTTCACTCTGTTTCATTGAACCAATTTCGGCAGTGAGAGCCGAGCCTGCGCGCCCTGCAAATAGTAATGCAGCAACAACCGCAGCAAGTTCACGTAACAAAGTTAACGAAATCGCAGTCCCTAACATAGCTTCACTACCAAAAGTGACCAAAATGCTATACATCTGTAAGCCAAGGACAGCGCCAATAAATAAACCTGACACAGCAATAATCAGCAGAGACATGACCCCGACACGATGCATTTGATAGACAAAGCGTTGAAAGCCACCCTTTGAAGGCGCTGAAAATAAAATCTGGATGAGCATAAGTGATGCTGCACCTATCCCCTTTATTCGCTCAATAACGAGTCTACCTAACCAGGCAATCGTATTCATGCACGAACCTCGTTATCTAAATATGCTTGATGAGTAAATTGATATTCAACAGGACCCTCAGCTGAGCCTGTTAAAAATTGACGTACAAATGGGGAAGCATGTGCCTGTAGCTGCTCAGGTGAACCTTCACCCTGAATTTTGCCTTCAGCAACCACATAAATATAATCAGCAATCGATAATGTCTCTGCGACATCATGCGAGACAATAATTGTTGTTAAGTCTAAAGCTTCACGCAAAGAACGAATCAATCGTGTTAGAACACCTTTAACAATTGGATCTTGGCCAGCGAATGGCTCATCATACATAATCAATTCTGGATCAAGTGCAATCGCACGCGCTAAGGCAACACGACGATTCATACCTCCTGAAAGTTCAGATGGCATTAAGGGTTCAGCACCACGTAGCCCAACCGATTCCAACTTTAAAGCGACTAACTCAGCAATCAAATGTTCTGGTAATTGTGTATGCGCACGAATAGGAAATGCAACATTTTCATAAACTGACATATCAGTAAATAACGCACCACTCTGGAATAACATACCCATACGTGCGCGTGCAGCAAACAAGTCTGGACGAGACATGGCTGCAATATTCTTACCATCGAGCAATACTTCACCATGATCAGGGATTAACTGCCCACCAATCAAACGGAGCAAAGTGGTCTTACCTGTTCCTGAAGGCCCCATAATTGCAGTAATTTGACCACGTCGAATTTTAAGACTGACATCATCATAAATGACGCGTTCCCCTCGGTTAAAGCTCAAGTTTTTAACTTCAATGAGGGCTTCAGCATCGAGAGGAGATTTGTTATTCATACTGGCATTCATTCCTGCACTTTTTATGCACGCATACTATACACTGAAAGATTAAGCGCTTGTTTTTATTTTGATATGCTACGTATGAAGATTATTAATTTATGTAATTGTTCTTTTTATCAACTTCTGTGCTCAACTCATGTTGTGAGCTTGCATTCAAAGAATCGGTATTATTGCGTGCAATAAGTGCATATGTAAAAAATAACCCATTACAAAGCATTAAAATAACAAATAGACATGGCAACCCTTCACCACAAATGAATGACCATATTTGACTTAAAAGACTTTTATTTTGTTTAAGTTTATTCATTTCTTCTATAAAATTTGAATTAGTAGACATTTTTGTAATTTTACATGACTAATCTTGAATAAAAAAGCCAGTTTTACAACTGGCTTCTTCTTTTCATCGGTTTTTTTTAACGATTAAAAATCGTTTTTGCGACGACGGTCACCACCGAAGCCACCTTCACGTGCTGGACGATCACCAAAATCACGCTTTGGACGGTCTTCACCACCGAAACTACGTTTTGGACGGTCTTCACCACCGAAACTACGTTTTGGGCGATCTTCACCACCGAAACTACGTTTTGGACGGTCACCAAAACCACCTTCACGTTGTGGGCGATCACCAAAATCGCGCTTTGGACGGTCGCCGAAGCTACCTTCACGACGTGGTTTGTAATCTACACGGTTACCACGGTTGTCATCATTCGAATCAAAACGCGGTTTATCATTGAAACCACCTTCACGACGCGGGCGATCAGAATTGAACTCGCGACGTGGGCGATCTTCACCACCAAATGTACGTTTTGGACGATCATCAAAACCACCTTCGCGGCGTGGACGATCAGAATTGAATTCGCGACGTGGACGGTCTTCACCACCGAATGATGGACGTTCACCACGTGGTTTATCATCAAAATTACGATGTGGACGGTCTTCAAAACCACCTTCACGACGTGGACGGTCAGAGTTAAACTCGCGACGTGGGCGATCTTCACCACCGAATGATGGACGCTCACCACGTGGTTTATCATCGAAGCTACGACGTGGACGATCTTCACCGCCTTCACGACGTTTGAAATTGCTCTCGCCTTCAAAACGACGACCACCACCAAAACCGCCACGACCGCCATCACGGCCGCCACGACCACGACCACCGCCATCACGACCGCGACCGCCACCATCACGACCTGAACGAGCAGGAGGTGGAGATGGCTCTAAACCTTCAATTTCAGATACATTTAAACGTGCATCTAAATAATCTTCTAACGCACGGATTTTGCCACGCTCGCGATAAGTCGCAAGTGTAATCGCTTGACCAGTACGACCCGCACGACCTGTACGACCAATACGGTGTACATAGTCTTCATTTTTCATCGGTAAACCGAAGTTAATCACGTGAGAAATAGTTGGTACGTCTAAACCACGTGCTGCTACGTCAGTTGCAACTAAGATTTTTGCACGACCTTCACGGATGCTGCGTAAACGACGGTTACGAACAGTTTGTGGCATAGCACCATGCAATGCAACAACTGAGTGACCTGCTTCAGCCAATTCTTCAGCAAGCATATCTGTATCTTCTTGCGTGCTTGCAAAGACAACAGCTTGATCTACTGACTCGTCAGACAACCAGTGAGTAAGTAATTTTTTCTTATGCTCAAAACCATCAGTCCAATGTAATGTTTGAGTTACATCAGTATTAGTACTGTGGCCTGTTTCGATTGCGATACGTTGTGGATCATTCATCATACGTTCAGCAAGACGAATAATACGATCAGCAAAAGTAGCAGAGAACATTAATGTTTGATTACGGTTTGCAGCTAACTCACCAATTGCTTCTAGATCTTCAGAGAAACCTAGATCAAGCATACGGTCAGCTTCATCGACGATTAATGATTCAACTTTATCAAGTTTCAATTGACGACGATTAACCAAGTCAAGTAAACGACCTGGTGTAGCAACAATAACTTGTGCGCCTTTAAGCTGTTGAATTTGCTTACCAAAAGGCATACCACCCATAATTGCAGCAATACGAACACCTTTCATATGACGTACAAATGCAATCGCATCTTGGCTTACTTGTTGAGCCAATTCACGCGTTGGGCATAAAACTAAAATACTTGGTTGGGTAATCGCTTTCATGCGCTCTTTAAATGGCACGAAAGTTTCTTGACCAGTTAAAGCGTTTAATGTTGGGAGTAAAAATGCTGCTGTCTTACCAGAACCAGTCTGGCTAGAAACTAATAGATCTTTTCCTTCTAACGCAGCTGGAATCGCTTGTTCTTGCACAGGAGTTGGACTAGTAAAACCTAAACCTTCTAGGGCTTGTTGTAAGGTTTCGTGCAAAGAAAATTCGGCAAAAGTTTTGCTCATAGAGAGTTTCACCCTAATGGGTGCTCCATTTTAATAAATACAAAAAAATAGACATCGGCAAAAAGCGGCAAAGCGACTCAAGCTGAAAATATATGAAATTCAGCGGCAATCCGAATAACGACGATGTGGACTAACGCACGCTTGATTACTGCCTCAACCTGAAGAATCGCTAAGCGATTTGGGCGCAAGATGTGGTCCTCTCTATGGACAGCGTGCGCTAATATGAATAGAACTGAATGTTCAGGTAATGAACTGGAATTTAAGTGCGTGGGCGGATTATAGCAGAATAATTTTAAAAGTCACCCTTTTTAATAGGTTTTTTCTATCCATTTCGATTATTCATTGATTTTATAAGAATTTAGCTTAAATATATTTATACACAAACAAAAATTTTAAAATCTCTATGCTACTAAAATTCTTATTCATCTTATGGCTATTAGGATGCCTCAATATTATCTATTTCGGTTTTCAACTTGATCCATTTCTTATAAAGAGTGAACCAGAGTATATTTATCACTACCCCATAGGTGGTGTAATCCTAATTTCTTTATTTTTTTCTAGTTATTTTATCGTTACATATTTTCTAGAATCGACTTCATCTATTCAAAAATATCCCTTTAGAAGTTGCACGATTTTAAGCACTATCACTTTCATACAACTTTTAATTGCATATAGCAGTGCTATGCATGCACCACCTTTTATGTGGGCATATATGATAAATATATTTATTTTATTCTTTTTTCATCTTGTTCTATGTGTTTCTATTATTAGGCATAAAAAAGAGTAGCAATGGCTACTCTTTTTCTAAAAATCCACAAATTATTTTGCAGCATCGCCCCAAGCTGGAACGACTGTTTGCATCAATGGTTTTAACATTTTCAATGAGCAAGCAAGTACTTGACCATTATCAAATGATTCATTACCACCACGAGCATCCACAACCACACCGCCCGCTTCTTTTACAATCAACTCACCCGCAGCAATATCCCACGGTTTTAAACCAAGCTCAAAGAAACCATCAAAACGACCTGCAGCGACATAAGCTAAATCCAAAGCAGCAGAGCCACCACGACGGATTTGCGCGCATGATTTAGTTACAGCCAACAAAGAAGCGAAATGTTGTTCTGCATAAGAAACGATTTCACCGTTACGCTTCGCACGATAAGGATGACCTACCGCAAGGAATGTGCTTTCTAAAGAGTCTTTAACATTGACACGGATACGGCGTTGGTTCATGACTGCGCCACGACCACGACTTGCAGAGAATAATTCATCACGCACTGGATCATAGATCACACCGTGCTGAGTTACGCCTTTATGTTGTACCGCGATAGAAATACAGAAATGAGGAAAACCGTTGATAAAGTTTTGAGTACCATCTAAAGGATCAATCACCCAGCACCAATCTGCATCGTGACCTTTACCTTCTTGCATACCAAACTCTTCACCTAGGAAACTATGATTTTTATAGCTTTTGCGAAGTGTATCTATTGTAAGTTGTTCCAAATAACGATCAACACGTGTTACTGGACCATCAATGCCTTTTTCTTCAACTTGTAAATCGAGTTTATGACGATTTTGATGTGCCTTTAAAAGCTCTTGACCAACTGTTTGAGCCGCACGCGCAGCCATAACCACCATAGGTTCCATTGAACACCCACTACAAATTTGAAGATTTTGACAAAGAATAATGCATAAAAGCCCTTACATTCTATCAAATATAAGGGCTTTTAGGGGAAAAATGTTTACGAAAAATTATTTCCGTTTTTTATCTAAAACCAAGCACGTTCAATTGATGCTAAAATTCCATGCGTATCCAAACCACAATCGGCAAGCATTTGTTGATGTGTAGCTTGATGTAAAAACTCATCTGGCAAACCCAAATTGAGGATTGGCTTTACAATTTTTGCTTGTGCGAGGAATTCATTCACTGCACTTCCCGCACCTGCCATCACGGCATGTTCTTCAACAGTCACAAAAAGTTTTGTGTCTGCAGCTAAGTCACGAAGTATCTGCTCATCTAATGGTTTTACAAACCGCATGTTGACCACACGTACAGCAACCGAATGTTTACTTGCAAATAATTCTGCTGCTTCAACTGATGCTGCAACACGACTACCAAAAGCAAGGATACTGATCTGCTGATCTGCGTCCTGATTAAATTGCGCAACGATTTCAGCTTTACCAATTTCTAAAGCAGTCATTTGCTGTTGAATTTCAGCACCTGTACCAACACCACGTGGATAACGTACGGCAGTTGGTCCATTATAGTGATATGCCGTATGCAACATCTGGCGACATTCATTTTCATCTTTTGGTGCCATGATCACCATGTTAGGTACAGTACGCATATAGGCATAATCATATGCACCTGCATGGGTCGGACCATCTTCACCAACCAAACCAGCACGATCAATCCCAAAAGTGACATCTAGATTTTGCAAAGCAACATCATGGATCAATTGATCATAACCACGTTGCAAGAAGGTTGAATAAATCGCGACAACAGGCTTTAAACCTTCACACGCCATACCCGCTGCTAAAGTGACTGCATGCTGTTCAGCAATCGCAACATCAAAGAAACGTTCAGGGTATTGCTGTGCAAACTGAACCATCCCTGAACCTTCACACATCGCTGGAGTGATTGCGAGTAAACGATCATCTTGCGCTGCTTCATCACATAACCATTGTCCAAACACGTCTGAGTATTTAGGCGGTGATTTTTTTGCAGGAGCAGATGCTGTAGGTGCAATTTTAGTAATAGCATGATAGGTAATCGGGTCTGCTTCAGCTGGCGCAAATCCTTTACCCTTTTTGGTATAAATATGAACTAAACGAGGGCCTTTACGTTTTTTTAGCGCATGAAAAACTTGTGTGAGTTGCTCAACATCATGTCCATCAAATGGCCCAAAATAATCAAAACCGATCGCTTTAAATAAGTTATCCGCTGCATCTGTTGCAGACTGATGTAACCGTGAGTTATAAGTCCACTTCGGATGTGGCTGAACGTAGGCTTGACCATGTTCGTCGACATTCACCAGTTGACCTGTTTCCCAAATTGCAGCCAAATGCCTCGCAAAACCGCCCGTACTACATGAAATCGACATATCGTTATCATTTAAAACAACGATCAGATCAGCATCATGTGCAACCGCATCATTCATGGCTTCAAATGCCATACCTGCTGTCATTGCACCATCACCAACAATTGCAACCACATCACACGGATCTTTTTGATAACGACGCGCAAGCGACATTCCTAGACCTGCAGAAATTGCTGTTGACGAATGCCCTACACCAAAGGTATCAAATTCAGATTCTTCACGCGCAGGGAAAGCAGCTAAACCATCTTTACTACGAATCGTAGTAATTCGCTCACGACGCCCCGTCAGTACTTTATGTGGATATGCTTGATGACCCACATCCCAAACCAAACGGTCTTGCGGCGTATTAAAACAATAATGCAGTGCAACCGTTAATTCGATTACACCAAGATTTGCGCCAAAGTGGCCACCGCTTTGCCCTGCCGCATACAAAATATATTGACGCAACTCATCCGCCACTTGTGCGAGTTGGCTTTGCTCGAGCTGACGTAATTGTTGTGGATGATCAATTCCATCTAACAATGGCGTAACAGGACGTTGAGTTGGAATTTCGGTATACAACATAATGTGGCAAAGCCTTTTTAAGCCTGGCAAATCCGAAGCTGGGTTAAATGGGGGCAATCATACAATTAAATACGATCTACCTTCAATCAGCCACATGTGCGAATGATGTAGTGCTGAACATTCTCAAGCCAATCTTAAACAACTGACTTACAGATTATCCTGAATTATGTCACTGTTTATCAACCATTATTGTGTGCTTTCTATGAAAAAGAAAAACTTATGTGAAAAATCAGAAATTCCAATTCACTCAATCTTCACACATTAAGCTATACTTTGACGGTTTTTACTAACATAGCGAGCTCTCTGTGCCGATTGAATTTATTGCAACATCAAAGCTACCAACTGCTTTTGGTGACTTCAATATTTCTGTGTTTCAAGACCCTCAAACGGGCGAAGAACATGTGGCGCTTTCTAAAGGTTTAGAAACTCCCCCAACAGGACCTGTTTTAGTCCGTATTCATTCAGAATGCTTAACAGGTGATGCTTTCGCGTCATTAAAGTGTGACTGCGGTCCTCAATTACAAGCGACTCAACGTTTGATTAATGAAGCAGGTCAAGGTGTGATTTTGTATCTACGCCAAGAAGGTCGTGGGATTGGTTTAACGAATAAAATCCGCGCCTATGCTTTACAAGATCAAGGGCATGACACTGTTGATGCAAACCTGTTATTAAATCTTCCTGCGGATGCACGTCGTTATGATATGTGTAGCATTATGCTAGATCATCTACAAATTAAAGAAGTTAAGTTAATTACGAATAACCCGTTAAAACTTAAAGCCCTAACTGATTTAGACATCAATGTGGTTGAGCGTGTACCGTTAACAGTAGGTCGTAACCCATTTAATGAACAATATTTAAAGACCAAACGTGAGCGTATGGATCATCTTTACCAGAAGGATGACTTCTAAGTCATCCTTGATTCAATCAAGCTCATGATAATTCGAAAATAAGCGATTGTTTTATATCGTCATAGAAAAAATACGATTATTGGGTATTTTGCGGCGAAGATGTAAATCAAATGCCATGCAAATATTTCTTACGAATGCTTTACCTTGTTCGGTTACTTGAATATCCTTTGATGTCATCTTTAACAAACCGTCATTCTGCATTTCCTCTAGTTGTGCTAATACTTCAGGTAACTCTGGAAAATACAATGCCTTATTCTGCCATGAAGTGCTGAAACGACACATTAAATTGAGTATGTGTTGGCGAATGACTAAATCCTCTTCTGTTAAAAGATGTCCACGATATACAGGAATCTCATTCTTCTCTAAACGTACATAATAATCTTCTAGGCTTTTTTCATTTTGCGCAAAGCTGTACCAACTATCACTAATTGAAGACAAACCTAGACCAATCATGACTTGCGTTTTTGATGAGGTATACCCCATGAAATTACGATGCAGATTTTCTTGTTGGAAAGCTTGATACATTTTGTCATGTTCCAAAGCAAAGTGATCCATACCAATTTCATGATAACCCTGTGCTAAAAGTTTTTTCTTTCCCTCTTCATATAACTGGCGTTTCAACTCATCTTTAGGTACGTCCTGATCTTTAAAACCACGCTGTCCATTGCCTTTAATCCAAGGTACATGAGCATAGCTATAAAATGCCAAACGATCTGGCTTTAGACTATTCGTTTGTTCAATCGTGTGTAACACATCAGTCAAGTTCTGAAATGGTAAGCCAAAGACCAAATCATGTGAAATCGAAGTATAGCCAATTTCCCGTGCCCACTTTGTAACCTGTTGTACATGAGCAAATGGCTGAATACGGTGAATTGCTTTCTGAACTTTTTCGTTATAGTCCTGCACCCCATAACTCACTCGGCGAAAACCTAGGTCGTATAGGGCTTGTAAATGCTCTCGAGTCGTATTATTCGGATGTCCTTCGAAACTAAATTCATATTCATCACATATATCTGCATTTGCCAATAACCCATTAATCAACTCGATCAAGTGTTGTACAGAGAAAAATGTCGGAGTTCCTCCGCCCAAATGAATTTCTTTAATCCGCGGTTTGTCGACAAGCAACTGGCAGTACAACTCCCATTCTTTTAACACGGCTTGAATATAAGGTTGTTCCACTTCGTGGCGCTTCGTCACATGCTTATGACAACCACAAAAAGTGCACAAGCTTTCACAAAATGGCAAATGGATATATAAACTAATCCCTTCACTCGTATTTGTCTCATCAAATGCCCGTTTTAAAGTTTGCTTCCACATTTCCAAACTAAAATCTTGTTCTTGCCAATACGGAACAGTCGGATAACTGGTGTAACGTGGTCCTGCAACATTGTATTTTTGAATGAGTGAATGAACTTGAGTCATAACGTGCCTATCTGATGTTCAGCTTGCAACAACAAGCATTATCAATACATTCTGCTGAGCTTAACCTAAGAAATCAACCAACCCTTTTGGTCGGAATAATTATAGTTAGATCGATTAGATCCTTTAAGCTGTTCAACTATCTAATTGCAGTTTGAATCACAAAATCAGCTTATTTTTTTTATGATTTCATGGTACATATCCTTCCATCTTTTTTAATGATTAGAAGGTTGAAATGCAGCATCCAACTTCAGCTGATATTCAACGTGTTCGCGAGTTTTTACTCGACTTACAAGCACGTATTTGTGCAGGATTAGAACAACAGGAACGTGCAGGCGGTGGCACCGCTGAGTTTATCATTGATGATTGGCAACGCACCGAAGGTGGTGGTGGTCGCTCTCGAGTTCTGCAAAATGGTGAAGTGATTGAAAAAGGTGGGGTCATGTTTTCCCACATCAACATCAGTAAACTTCCTGCTTCTGCAACGGAACGCCATCCTCAAATCGCAGGTGCAAAAGCACAAGCGTTGGGCGTTTCTTTAGTGATTCATCCTAAAAATCCCAATATCCCAACTTCACATGCAAATGTACGTTTATTTGTTGCTGAACCTGAGGGTCAAGACCCTGTTTGGTGGTTTGGCGGTGGCTTTGATCTCACACCTTTCTATCCAGATGATCAAGATATTCAAAACTGGCATCAAACCGCTTATAACTTATGCCAACCATTTGGCGAACATGTTTATTCTGAACATAAACAATGGTGTGATGATTATTTCTACTTAAAACATCGTGATGAACAACGTGGTGTAGGTGGTTTATTCTTTGATGATTTGAACCAATGGGACTTCGAAACTTGCTTTAAATATATTCAAGCCGTTGGTAATGGTTATTTAGCAGCGATCTTGCCGATTTTCGAAAAGCACCGTGAGCAGCCGTATACCGAAGCGCAGCGTGAGTTTCAGTTGTATCGCCGTGGTCGCTATGTTGAATACAACTTAGTCTACGATCGAGGTACCCTGTTTGGCCTGCAAACAGGTGGACGTATTGAATCCATTTTAGTGAGTTTACCGAATCTTGCAGGCTGGTCGTATCGCCCTGAATGGGATGCCGACTCAATAGAAAAACGCTTAACAGATTATTATCTAAAACCTAGAGATTGGTTGAGTTTAAATAAATAATTGACTGTAATAATTCAAAGCACCTGAATTTAGGTGCTTTTTTTGTACCTAAAGATTATCGTATATTGTCTCAGCATAAGCATTCAAATATGTTTAATAGCCTCTGTCCCCTCTTTCAACTTTGGATAAAAGTATGACCAAACAATTTGCTGTCATTGGGAATCCGATTGAACAATCCCGCTCACCAGAATTGCATCATGCTTTTGCAGCAAAAACAGGCGTTGATTTGAATTATAAAAAAATTCTTGCTCCGCTAGATCGTTTCGAATCCGCAGTTAAAGCGTTCTTCGATCAAAATGGTGTTGGCATGAATGTAACTGTGCCGTTTAAAGAGCAGGCATTTGCTTTATGTGATCAACTGACTGAACGTGCCAAAATTGCCAAAGCTGTGAACACCTTGTGGATGCAAAATGGCAAACTGTTTGGAGATAATACCGATGGTCAGGGTTTAGTTGCCGCCACTCAAACCTTAGGTTGGGACCTGAAAAATAGTCGCATTTTAATCTTAGGTGCTGGTGGTGCAACACGTGGTGTCATTTATCCTTTAGTACAAGCAGGTGCAAAGCAGATTGTCATTGCCAATCGTACACTTGCTCGAGCTGAACAATTGGTCTCAGATTTAAAAGATGCCGTGCCGCAGGCGCAACTCTCAGCACTCAGCTTGGAGCAACTCGCTGGTGAATTTGATTTTGTCATCAATGCCACTTCTGCCAGCTTAACTGGTGATACTTTACAGCTTCCTGAATGCTTGGTTTTTCACCATGCTTATGAAATGGCTTATGGCAAACCTTCGAGCTTTTTGAATCAAGCTCAAGAGCGTCAAGTTCCATCAACAGATGGTTTTGGTATGTTGGTGGGTCAAGCAATTGAAGCTTTTTCTATTTGGAATGGGGTTAAACCTGAATTAAAAGATTTCTTATAACCCATCTATAAATTAGTAAGCAAAAAAGAACCTGCATTGCGCAGGTTCTTTTCAAGTAATCGCCAATTATTTTGCCGTTAGCATTTTCAAATACACTTCTTTAAAGATTTCATAATCAATGAATTCATTATGCTCAATCTTTAATGATTTAATGCTCTTTTCAGATAACTGATTTTTACGAGCATCGACATATACTTGTCCCAAAATCGTTGCGGTTTGTGCTAATAGTGGTTTTTCCTCACTCGAAACTCCATTAGCACCCTCAAATTGAACTTGATACTGTTGAGCAAATAGCTGCTGTGGCTGTTTATATTGCGCCTTTAATTTTTTCAGAGCCTGACGATCCTGATCACCACGCATGGCATCGTTCACAATACGGTCTACTGCGCGCCCTAGCTTGTCATCAAATTGGTCTTCCTGTTCAAGGTGGTGCTTGCCTTGTAAACCCTCAATCGCTTTCAGTGCCTTGCCCTCTGGGTTATACACCTCCTCATCCGAGTACCAGTAGGCGTAGACACTGGCGATCTCCTGCAACTCCTGAGTGGAATAACGCTGCACAACCTGTGGCTGGCTTTCTGTCAGCTTGGCAATAAATACAGCTTTATAGGTTTGTTCATAGGAATGGGTTGCATCATAACGCTGTTCCGCAATCACTTTCAGTTGGTCATCCAGAGACAGAGTATAAGGCTGTGCAGAACGTTCCTGAATGCCAGACTGGCCTAGTTTTTCCGAGAAGCTGCCAATTGCCTGTTCGAGCATTGAACCCTTGCTTGCTTCAGCCCATGTTTTCGCTCGTTTCAATTGAGCCTGATCAATTGGCGTTGCTTGGCCATAATTGGAAATCAACATATCTGCTTTAAGATTAAAACGAGACTTCAGTTCAGGGAGTGCATAATTCAAATCATAATCAATTTTAACTGCTCGCCCTTGTGCATCTAAACCAATATCCATAGTAAATGGATTACGTTTGTCTTGAGGAGGCAATGCTTTTTCAATCTCAGCCTGATGCTTGATCCACAGCGCTTTAAATGCCTGATCATCAATAAATTGATTTTGATCATATACAGCAAATTCTTTTTCTACTCTTTGTAATTTTTCAACATAAGATAGAAAACCTGATTCGGCTTTTTTCGTATTAAAAACATCAATATCGTAAATACTTTCACAATACTGTGCATCTCCATAAGCAGCCTGTTGAGCATTCTGAAGCGCTGTACATTGGGCCTCTGTTAAACCTTGCTCATCTTCTGAGGAAGAAGCTGCATCTGCGGCAGCATCAGCTGATTCTGAATCGTCAGTGACTATCCCTGCTTCTTTGGCAGCATCCATCGCTTGCTGCGCTGCATCGGATACCTGTGGATCAGCTTCATCTTCAACACCAAAGTGCTGATTCACTAAACGATATAATTGCTGACTGACGACACTTGCATCATCTGCGGAATCTTTACTCGCTAATATGGATGCCGCTGCATCAGGTTTAGTTTTACTTGCAGCATTGGTTTCATCAGCAATCAGCTTTTCTAAATTTTGTCCTTTAATATTTAAAATGCTTTGCATTAAATATTTTTCATTCACTTTGCTGTACAAATTCGCTTGTAAAATTAATTCTTCAATCGATGTTTTTAAGCGAATTTTTTCGACTACTCCTAAATTTCGATCAGCAGCGGAGACAGACAATGCTTGAATGTTATTTTGATCAGCTAAACGATAATAAACAGCACTTGAAGCTTTCACATACTCTGCAAATTTTTTGTAATCCACTTGCTTAAACATTGCCTGATATTTTGAAAAATCCAAATAAGCTAAATTATTTTGATTTTCTTTGTTCACCAAATACGGCATCAAAGCAAAGTAATTGATATAAAACTTATAATTATTTAAATCTAGGACCATCGGCACTTTTGCTTGAACTAACAAGGTTGGTTTTTCATAACGTGCTGTCAGATTAAACAACCCCATTTTCTGACGATAATGCACAGAACCATCATATTCAAATTGCATATCATTCAATATATTGGCCATGATCTGAGCAAATTTATCAGCTTTAGAACCACCAGAACTTTTGGGCTGTTGTGCCAAAGCATTATAGAGTGCCTGCTTCTGTTTGCTGTTTAAATTAACCTTTTGCTCTTGTAAATATTGATCTACTTTTTGTTTGAGTGCTGCATCTAAGGTTGCCTTTTCTGACGAGGTGTTTGATTTATTTTGATCTAGGTCAACATGAACTTTAAATTTGCCACGATAATCGTAACTCGGATATTCATACATTGCATTCAGACTATTAATTGCCTTTTGCTCTAAATTCTGAGAACCTGAATTGGTTTTAATGACATGCTGTGAACATGCAGAAAGACTAAGACCTAACAAGCATAATGTTAAATATTTTAAATGCATAGCTTTACCAAACACCTTTATATCGTTATATTTTCAACTATAAAATAGATCATTTTTCACATATAATATATGCGAAGACTCTAACAGAAAAATGATTTTCTTACTCACAACTCATTTCGAAAATTAGCTTTTCTGACAATTTTTTCCCTAGAGTTTATCAATGTATTTTTATCGCTATTATGAATAATCAAAGTATCGAAACAGATAATCCAAAATGATTCAAATACAGGATTAAGATTATGCCAGCTTATAAAGCCCCTCTCCGCGATATTCGTTTCTTAATGAACGAAATGTTAGATTATCCAGCACATTACCAAACTTTGACAAGTGGTCAAAATGCGGATGCTGAAACCGTTGATATGATTCTTGAAGGTGCGGCAGATTACTGCGAAAACGTACTTTCTCCACTGAACCAATCGGGTGATGAAGAAGGCTGTACCTTTAACAACGGCGAAGTCACCACACCTAAAGGCTTCAAGGAAGCTTATGACCAATTCGTCATGGGTGGCTGGCAAGGTCTTTCTTACCCAGAAGAGTTTGGTGGTCAAGGCCTGCCAATATCTTTAAACCTCATCAAGTCTGAAATGATGGGTACTGCAAACTGGTCATTCACCATGTACCCTGGTTTAAGTACAGGTTGTATGAACACCATCATCCAGTTCGGTACAGATGAGCAAAAAGCGACTTATATGCCTAAACTGGTTGAAGGTACTTGGTCAGGCACAATGTGCTTAACGGAACCTCAATGTGGTACAGACTTAGGTCAAGTTAAAACTAAAGCTGAACCTGCTGCTGATGGTACTTATAAAATCTCTGGTACTAAAATCTTCATCTCTGCGGGTGAGCATGATTTAACTGAAAACATTATCCACATCGTACTTGCGCGTCTTCCAGACGCACCTGCTGGTACCCGTGGTATTTCTTTATTTATCGTGCCTAAGTTCATCCCAACTGCTGACGGCGGTGTAGGTGAGCGCAATACCGTATCTTGTGGTTCAATCGAACACAAAATGGGTATCCGTGCTTCAGCAACTGCTGTATTGAACTTTGACAATGCAACAGGTTACCTCATCGGTGAAGTCAACAAAGGTTTACATGCAATGTTTACCTTCATGAACACCGCACGTATTGGTACAGCTGTTCAAGGTATCGCACACGCTGAACTTTCTTTCCAAGGTGCTTTACCTTATGCGAAAGATCGTATGTCTATGCGTGCCCTTTCTGGTAAGAAAGAGCCTGAGCGTGTAGCTGATGCGATTATTCACCATGCTGATGTTCGTCGTATGTTGTTAACTCAAAAAGCGGTTGCAGAAGGCGGTCGTTCAATGATCTACCACGCTGCAAAACTTGCAGATAAAATGGCTGATGCGCTGGCAAGTGGTGATCAAGCTGCTTATGAAGCTGCCGATGACAAACTTGGTTTCTATACTCCAATTCTTAAAGGTTTCTTGACTGAATTAGGTTTGGAAGCTGCAAACCATGGTATCCAAGTATATGGCGGTCATGGTTTCATCAAAGAATGGGGCATGGAACAAATCGCACGTGATGCACGTATCTCAACATTGTATGAAGGTACAACGGGTGTCCAAGCACTTGACTTATTAGGTCGTAAAGTTCTTTTAAGCTCAAAAGGTAAAGTTGTTCGTGACTATACTGCTGAAATCTTAAAATTCTGTGCTGCACATGCTCGCAACAAGTATTTACGTCGCTTCGCTTGGGACTTAACTAAGGTTTGCGCTCAATGGAACACATTAACTGTTCGCATCATGCTTGCAGCACGCAAAGACCGTGACATCGTATCTTCTGCTTCTGCTGATTTCTTGATGTTCTCTGGTTATGTGATGATGGCTTATTTCTGGGCTCAACAAGCAGTGATTGCTTCTGAAAAACTAGAAGCTGGTAACGGCATTGAAACGCCTGAATTCTATAAAGCAAAAATCAAAGTTGCAGATTTCTATTTTGACCGTTTATTGCCACGTGCACAAGGTCACGCAGAATCAATGGTAACGACTTCACGTACTTTGACTTCACTTGCTCCAGAACACTTCAGCTTCGATTACTAATCGGAACTGACAAAAAGAGCGCTTGATGCGCTCTTTTTTTATACTAATTTTTCTATTCCGCCTTTTCAAACACATAGGCTTTTTTAGGAAATGGATATTCCTTAAAGAACTTACGGTTGCGGCCCTGATCCCCATTCCAGATTTTATCCAGATCCATCACAAGATTCTGGTCCTGATTGATCCGATAATATAAATTCACATCCACCGCATCACAGCGCACAACGATCTCTTGTTCTGTGGGCTCAACATGCCACTGCACTTGCTTACAGGTTCGCTCTATTTTGGCCATATTGCGCGATGGATCTGAACCCAAACGCCCGAAACTGGTATTGGTCCAATAAACTGAACCATCTTCTAATAAATTTAAGATATATTCCGCTTCTTTTTCATCTTTGACACAACCAGCAAATGCATCAGTACAAGGAATACGCGCATGATAGCGCCCAACATATTGCATATCTTGTTGAGTCGGTTGCGTCATATGTTTAGAAGCAACATGAGGAACTGTTGCTTGTCCAGCAACCTCAGTCAGTGACATTCCTTCACTTGCACTTGTTCGTGCTTGCTCAGCATCTAACATCACTGGAATAGAACTTTCATCACTAGTTGGCTGCGCTTGGTTTGATGTTTTCATTGAATCTGGATGATAGCTATCACAAGCACTCAAGCCTAAACTCAATAAAAATCCTACACTAACATGCTGTAAGAAGAACCTGAACTGCATATCCACAAATCTCAAATATCAACATCGTTGTCACACTTTTTTCAAAAACATCCGATGGTTCTGCAAAATATAGGAAGCATTTGAATATTCGTCTCTTCCCTCAAATGGGTAATTATGGCGGACGTAACTTGATGAAATAGCAAATTAACAAAGCAGTATGCTTTAAGTCGGTGCATTTTAGGTGATACCGTCGTTTTTTCCATCAGCCTTTTACACACCGTAACGATTCTCCCATCTGTTTAAACTTTAAAAAAACCAGTTCATCCCTATCTCATTATTAACAGCGATTTATCATGAATGAAGCCTCATTCTGTTGCTGTATCAAATATTTTAGGAGAAAAATTAAATGACCAATTCTGGTTTATATCGCTCAAACCGACAAAGCATGATCGCTGGTGTAATGGGCGGTATTGCGGAACGTTTTGGTTGGAATGCAAATTTATTACGCTTGATCTTTGTAGTGATTTCACTCATGAGCGCAGCTTTCCCTGGTATTTTGGTTTACCTGATTTTGTGGTTAGTAATTCCAAAACAACAGCAAAGTCGCGTTGATTATGTACAAGGCTATAATCAGCCCGTAAAAACCGTTTATGAAGACCAAAGCATAAAACGTTAATTTCTTTGCCTCTTTTGGTCGCTACGGTTGAATTCCCCCCTAATACAACCGTAGCTTTTTTTTATTCTGATTGAAGCTTTTGACGATTGAGTTGTTGTTGAAGCGCAGCGATCATATCTGCACGACTAATCATGCCAATCAAACGTTGATTTTCCACGACAGGAATATAATTAAAAGATTTTTCTACAAAATAAGGAATAAGATCTTGAATCGGTTGCAGCGGATCAACCGTTACTACGCGATGACTCATAATTTGATGGACATAATGTTGCCATGAATTTCTTGGATCTGTTGCACCTTTAAACCACTCCACAAGCTCATACAAAGCAAGTGTCCCGACCAAATTATGCTCTGAATTTACTACAGGCAAACTCATTAAATTTACCGCTTTGAATTTATCTAAGGCTTGCTGAATATCATCATCTTCATGTAGCTTAATCACATCACGACTCATAATATCTTGGCAAACAAATGAGTGATTCAAACGTTCATTGGCATGCTCTTGTGCCTCTAAAATGATCTTTTCTAAATCATACTGACTAATATCTAATAATTCTGTGTGGTGTGCTAAAGCATGTTTAATATCTTTAGGTTGGATCGAAACTTTCTGAGTTGGTGTCGGGTCTTTGGAACGCTCATTGACATGCGCTGTAATCGGATAATGACGTCCAATCAAACGATTGAAAAAGACAGCAATCAACAAAAGTAAAATTGAATTGAGCAATACGGGATATAAAATAAAGTGGAATCCTAAACGATGTACAGCATCACCGCCTAATACCGCGGTGATTGCAACTGCGCCGCTTGGAGGATGCAATGAATCGGTTGTCATCATCATAAAAATAGCTAACCCAACTGCGACACTAAAAGCAGAGGTTAAATCAGGCAACAACTGTGTACATGTCACACCAATTAAACCTGCCAATATGTTGCCAACCACAACATTCCATGGTTGCGCTAAAGGACTATTCGGAACTGCAAAAAGCAGTACAGAAGAGGCACCCATCGGGGCGATATACCATGCATTCATACCACCCAATACATACCAACTGATTAAAGAGGATATTGCTAAACCACAAAGCGCACCAAATCCTGAAAGTAAACGTTCTTTCAAAGGTAATACTTTGTAATTCGGTTTTAAGAAATTTAGCCAGTCTGATTGGGTTAAGCTCACAATGCACCTTGCTGGAATAGGGTTGTTTCATTGGTTGCAGCAGTATACGCCGACTCAGACTGAAGATGTATTTAAATTACAGTTTTAAATAATAACGAAAACTGATCAAGGTTAATTTAAATACTCCTCCAATTGCTCCAATCGCTCTGCATATTTTTGCATGGGGCAAAACTCATACATCGGCGAACCGATATAAGCACCAGCATTACGGCACTCTTGATCGACAAAATTTTTCCAGAGCTGTTGTGATTTCATGATGTCCTGATAGCGTTCAAGCTGCTTGTATTCCTGACTCTGTTTTTTTATTTGATCCAATACCTGCACAATCTGCTTTGCATATAAAGTTTTGGTTCTGGTACTACAGATCTCCACCACAGCATTATTGATATTCCCCAGTTTTAGCTGTTGAATGGTGTTATCGACACATTGGCTATAAGGATCTATCGCTTTATCTTGCGTTTTGGCAAATACCAAAGTACTCAAACAAGCCATAATCAGTACTGCTATTTTTAAAACTAATTTAGTCATGAATGTGCTCTTTTGTTATGTTGGTATTTTTAAAATAATAATCAAAAAAATGCCTTAAACATATTTTTCATTCAAATATCGCCAATAACGTTTAGGCAAATATTGCACATGCAATTTCACATTCTGACGTTCTTTAATATTGATACTATTGAAATAATCTTTCCAAAGCTGATCATATAATTCTTCTTGTTCATCTAATTCTAATTGGAAGTTTTGACTGGCCCCATTTTCGATATTACGGTCAACCTGATGAGCATCTAAAGACACCTCATGAATCTCGTGTAAGTCATAATACAATCCATATTTGCGTTGTTCGTCATAAATCAACCAACGTTGATCTTGATAACGACGCTTAAAATGCGGCTGTATCAAAGGCAGCACATTAAAATCAGGACGAACCAAACTTAAAAACAATCCATCTGTAGTTTTCTTAAACCGCACAAAAGCTTCCATACGATGCTTTTCGCGTCCGACTTTTTTCGTCCATTGCGAAATCGCTAAAACACTGGGATGAGAGTAATTTTTTTCGACTGAATGTTGATGCCGAAAAACATAGATACAGTAATTAAATAAATGCTGATAGGCATCCAACGATTCCGACAAATAAGCAAAATAAAATTGTCTCAGAGATGAATGCGAAAGTTTCTGCTGTAAAGCTGACCAAACACGTGCTGCATGCTGCTCGTGATTTGGAATTTCAACTACAGTGGCAAATAAACCATGCTGTGCACCTTGGTTTAAACACAGTTGCACGTGAAACTCTTTGAATTGAAAAGCACGAAATACGCAGTTGAGTAAACCGATCATAGAGCCATCAAAGTAGTAATAAACCACCGCATCACTGAGCATGTTTAAAATCCTAAACTCAATTGCGGTGACAGTTGTTTAACGTATTTAGATGAACCCTGCGTTAATATTTGCTGACGAATATCAGTCGTAGAAAGTTCCTTTTGAAACCGTGGACTGTCTTCACAGCGAATAAAAAACTGGGCACGTGAATACGCCACACCGAGTTGCTTCAATAAATCAGTATGTATCTTGCCAAAACGACGCGCTTGCACGATTTTCTTGGCTGACTTTACGCCGATGCCTGGTACACGAAGGATCATGCGATAGTCAGCACGATTTAAATCCACTGGAAACTGCTCAGGATGACGCAACGCCCAACTCAGTTTGGGGTCTACATCCAAATCTAAATGTGGGTGTTTTTCATTGACGATCTCATTGACTTCAAAACCATAAAAACGCATCAACCAATCACTTTGATAAAGACGATTTTCACGCAACAGAGGTGGCGCCGAACCGACCGCTGGTAAATAGTTATTTTCTGTGTTGATTGGAATATAACCTGAGAAATACACCCGTTTCAGTTTAAATTCCTTGTAATGTCGATCTGCCATCACAAGTACGTCTTGATCAGTTTCTTGATGTGCGCCGACCACCATTTGGGTGGTCTGCCCTGCGGGTACATATTTCGGCACATGCTTAATAATTTGACGTTCATCTTTGAGTTGAATCAGTCGATCTCGTACTAAGCCTAAGTCTTTTTGTACTTCTTGATGTGATTTTTCAGGGGCAAACGCTTTTAATCCGATCTCAGTTGGCATTTCTAAATTGATGCTCATACGGTCAGCATAAAGCCCTGCTTCATGAATCAGTTCAGGTGATGCACCTGGAATAGTTTTGAGATGAATATAGCCATTAAAATTTTCTTCTAGACGTAGTTTTTTCACCACTTGAAGCATCCGCTCCATTGTATAGTCTGCGGATTTAAAAATACCTGAGCTCAGGAATAATCCCTCTATATAATTACGACGATAAAAATTAATAGTCAGATCAACCACTTCTTGTACGGTAAATGCAGCACGTTTGACATCATTAGAACGGCGTGACACACAATAAGCACAATCAAAAATACAGACATTACTGAACAAGATTTTCAGCAAAGAAACACAGCGTCCATCTTCGGTATAGCTATGGCAAATCCCTGCCCGACTGGCATCACCTAAACCTTTGTCTTTATTTTTACGGTCACTACCACTGGATGAACAGGACACGTCATATTTGGCTGCGTCCGCAAGAATTTGTAATTTTTCACGAATGCGATCAGACATAGCAAGCACCTCAGTGACAACATCATTTCAAAGCTAACATTTCATGATTTGAAAATTAAGATCGATAAAGATGTTATGCGTCATGAGGTGACGTTTATGTGAATGGTCTCCGATTCAGGACTTTGCCAACTGGGAAAATATGTCAGCTATTAGGTACGTTTTGAATTAACTCGAAAATTAAACAAAAGCGTTTAAATAATTTATTATCAGAACTTGTCGCTGAAACGCTTGAATCCTTTGCACTGCACCCGAAAATCCTTATACTTAACCACAATTTTTGTTTGATTCCAGTGGATGCACCATGAGTCGTGCTATATCGCATATTGATACATTTCAGGGCTTAATTCTTGCCCTACAAAACTATTGGGCGGAGCAAGGCTGCGTCGTATTACAACCATATGATATGGAAATGGGTGCAGGGACATTCCACACTGCAACTTTCTTACGCGCATTAGGCCCAGAAACTTGGAACGCGGCTTATGTTCAACCATCACGTCGTCCTAAAGATGGTCGTTATGGTGAGAACCCAAACCGCTTACAACACTATTATCAGTTCCAAGTAGTGCTTAAGCCAAACCCAGACAATATCCAACAGCTTTATCTTGATTCGTTAAAAGCGATCGGCATCGATACACTTACTCACGATATTCGCTTCGTAGAAGACAACTGGGAATCTCCAACACTCGGCGCTTGGGGCTTAGGTTGGGAAGTTTGGTTAAATGGTATGGAAGTGACTCAGTTCACTTACTTCCAGCAAGTCGGTGGTGTTGAATGCTACCCTGTTACTGGTGAAATCACATACGGTTTAGAACGTCTTGCGATGTACCTTCAAGGTGTAGACTCAGTTTACGATCTTGTTTGGACCAAAGGTCAGTTCGGTACCGTGACTTATGGTGATGTATTCCATCAAAATGAAGTGGAACAATCGACCTATAACTTCGAATATGCGCCAGTCGATAAATTATTTGAATTATTCGATTTCTATGAAGCTGAAGCAGCTCGTTTAATGGAAGCTGAACTGCCACTTCCTGCTTATGAGCAAGTGATTAAAGCATCGCATAGCTTTAACTTATTAGATGCGCGTGGTGCGATTTCTGTAACTGAGCGTCAACGTTATATTTTACGTGTTCGTACCTTAGCGCGTTCAATCGCTCAAAGTTATGTGGCTGCGCGTGCGAAACTCGGTTTCCCAATGGCAGAACCACATTTACGTGATGAAGTATTAGCGCAGTTAAAAGCACAAGTTGAAGCAGAAGCAGCCCAAGCTGAAAAAGCGAAGGAGAATAAATAATGACAAAGCATACTGTTTTATTCGAACTTGGCTGTGAAGAACTTCCACCCAAAAGCTTAAAAACTTTACGTGATGCTTTGAAAGCAGAAACGGAAAAAGGCTTAAAAGATGCAGGCTTAAACTTCACTGCAATCGAAGCTTATGCCGCACCACGTCGTTTGGCATTAAAAATTGTTGATATCGATGCTGCTCAAGCAGACACACAAAAACGTTTTGACGGCCCTGCTGTTCAAGCCGCTTATGATGCAGAAGGCAAACCAACTAAAGCACTTGAAGGCTTTATGCGTGGTCAAGGCATCACGGTTGATCAGCTTTCGACGTTCCAAGCAGGCAAAGTTGAAAAAGTTTGCTTTTTGAAAGATGTGAAAGGTCAAAGCCTTGATGCTTTACTGCCACAAATTTTACAAACTGCATTAGACAACTTACCTATCGCAAAACGTATGCGTTCAGCAGCAAGTCGTACTGAATTCGTACGTCCTGTGAAATGGGTTGTATTGCTAAAAGATGATCAAGTGGTTGAAGCAACCATTCAAGATCATAAAGCAGGTAATGTGACTTATGGTCACCGTTTCCATGCACCTGAAGCCGTGACTTTGGCGCATGCAAATGACTACCTTGCTGCTTTAGAAAAAGCTTACGTTGTTGCGAACTTTGAAAAGCGTCAAGCAACGATTCAAGATCAAGTGAAACAGTTAGCTGATGAAGTTAATGCAACTGCGATTGTCCCAGCAGACTTACTTGATGAAGTCACCAGCTTGGTTGAATGGCCAGTTGCATTACGTGCAACTTTTGAAGAGCGTTATTTAGCTGTTCCTCAAGAAGCCTTGATTACCACGATGCAGGACAATCAAAAGTATTTCTGTTTGATCAATGCTGAAGGTAAATTACAGCCTTACTTTATTACTATTTCAAATATTGAGTCGAAAGATCCGATTCAAATTATTGAAGGCAATGAAAAAGTTGTACGCCCTCGTTTGTCGGATGCAGAATTCTTCTTCCTACAAGACCAAAAGCAACCGCTTGCGTCTCGTAAAGAAAAATTAGCCAATATGGTATTCCAAGCGCAATTGGGTACGCTTTGGAATAAATCAGAACGTATTGCGAAATTAGCCGTTGCGTTGTCACCAATTACAGGTGCAAATACAGCTGATGCTGAAAAAGCAGCGTTACTCGCTAAATGTGATTTGACCTCTGAACTTGTGGGTGAATTCCCTGAACTTCAAGGGATTGCAGGCACTTATTATGCTCGCCTTGAAGGTGAGAATCATGAAGTTGCTGAAGCTTTAGGTGAGCAATACTTACCTAAGTTTGCGGGTGACGTATTACCACAAACCAAGACAGGCACAACGATTGCGCTTGCAGATCGTTTAGATACGCTGGTTGGTATTTTTGGTATTGGTCAAGCGCCAACAGGTTCTAAAGACCCATTTGCATTACGTCGTTCTGCAATCGGTATCTTACGTTTGATCATTGAAAATGAACTTGATGTGACGATTGAAGAACTGGTTAATTTTGCGCTTCAAGGTTATGGCGATATAGTTAAAGATCATGACAAGACACGTGCGGATGCCGTTGCATTCCTTGAAGGTCGTTACCGTGCCAAATATGAAGACCAAGGCGTTGCAGTTGATGTGATTCAAGCGGTTCAAGCACTTGCTCCAAAATCTCCACTTGATTTTGATAAACGTGTGACTGCGGTGAATCATTTCCGTACTTTGCCAGAAGCGGCAGCATTGGCTGCGGCAAATAAACGTGTTGCCAATATTCTTGCCAAAGAAGCAACGCCTGAAGGTGCTGTGGTTGAAGCGAATCTCGTTGAAGCGGCTGAAAAAGCGCTTTATGCAGAGTTATCAGCTTTAACACCAGTGGTTCAGCCTTTACTTGCTGCGCGTAACTACACAGAAGCCTTGTCTAAGCTTGCTGCGCTTCGTGCACCAATTGATGCCTTCTTTGAAGGTGTAATGGTCATGGCAGATGATGCAGAGTTAAAAGCCAACCGTTTACGTTTATTGGCTCAGTTGCGTGATTTGTTCACAGCGATTGCAGATGTAAGTGTATTGCAGGGTTAAGTATTTATAATACTTGATCTTTCAAATAGACCCCGCTATACAATAGCGGGGTTTATTTCATTGAGTAATCATCAGCCAAATTTTAATAAAAATTTCCATTCTGTGATTCATCTGAATATATTACTGGTACTTAACGTTGGAAATCAGACATCCCTCGGCTAGAACGATTTACTAGGAGGCTGGGGCCTTGTCCTTGTTGAAGTGCCAGTAGCCTCTGCTTTAACCAACCCACGGCTTGATGATTTGCCCATTCCAAGGAAGGAAAGCGTAGCCAGAAGAAGCATCTTGCAACGCACCTTGAACTTCCATCAGCGTATTGATTTCATCAAGTGCCATTTCTAGATCATCAATGGTTACCTCAAACCGAGCATCGCACAGACTGATGCTTTGTTCATATTCAGTTCCTTCAGCAATCTCTTGGGCCTCTTTGATAACGTGAGGCTCCCGAACCAGAACTATTTGAAATTTCGAAGAGCCGGAACGCTCCACCATCAAAGAGTTTCCATTCTGATGAACTTGCAGGTTGTACGCTCTCAGTTCTTGTTCTGCTCGCTCGAGGGTACAGCTGTCACTACGAAAGAGGATAAGGCACGATCCTTTCATTGGATACTCCAAAGAAGCCAAACTAAAAGCTTAACAGGCAATGCCCCGCAACAAAATCGAAATGTGCAAAGTTGCCAAAATAATCAAAAATTGCCCCGTAATTGGCTGGGTGCATGTCGCACTTGAGCAAGAATTAGGCTTTTAATCTAGTTTTAAACTACTAAAATGCCCTTTCAAATCTTTCTTTAACACCACAATATAATGCCTGATATGCACTTTTGTAGATATTTAAATCTTCATGCGTGAAATCAGCATAATCGCTCTCCTGAGCAGAAATTCTAGTCATATTTGCAAGCATTAAAAAAATTAAATACCCATCAACACCATTTGGGAATTTGTTAATACTTCCATACTCTTTTGCTACTTTTAACAATTCAGACATATATTTTTCTAGGTCGCTAATATTAAATTCCGCAACAGAAGATTGATTTGGATAGTTTTCTATAAACTTATCAATATCAATTTTTATTAGAGTATCCATTTGAAGCCTCAATAGCCTTATACAGCAGAAGTAACACATAAGATTCCAAATCCTGCTGCATAAGACACCCAATTAATTAAAAATTAAATAAAATTTATTGATTTGTGTTGAATGAAAATTATCATGAGGAAAACAAGGCGTCAACGATCATAAAATGTCAGATTACCCCCTATCTTCTTGATTTGATGAAGCAGCGAATACGCTAAAGACTTAAGAGCTATAAACTGAATAGGCATAAATTTTACGCACTGTATTGATTTCACATCACCTACATTCTTTTCTTGAACTTGGCGATAAGCTATAAAACTTGAATTGCAACATTATTGCCAAAAGGATAAAAGATGATGAAAAAAATACCTGTACTGTGTTTTGCGACTGCACTGATCGCATCGTCTTCTCTCTGGGCAGCCGAAACAAATACAACTACGACGAATGCAAATACTGCAACGGCTGAAAAAACACTTCCTTATGGTGATAACCCTAGCCTTGGTCGCGTATTGCTATATAAAACAGGCAAAGGCATGCAAAACCTAGGTGAATCCATCCAAGGTGCATCTGAAAACACCTCACAAAAAATGAGTGAGAGGTGGAAAAACACCAAAGAATATACCGCTGAACAATCTGAAATCGTTCAGGAACAAACGCAAAAAGCCAAACAATACACTGCTAAAAAATGGCAAGACACCAAAGATGCTGTAGTAGGTACAAATAATGGAAATGTGCCAATCGAACGAGCTGAACTTAGTCAACCCTCATCAAATTAATACGATTGAACAAAATTTATAGGAATGAATGAAACAATGACAGTTATGCCTTTTAAAACCATTTTGCTTTGTTTAGTCAGTAGTATTGGCTTTACCGCGTGTTCAACGCTCTCTTCTCAAACCGAGCAGCCTTTACAGCAACTGCAACTGGTTCAGAACATTGATGCCCTACCCAATACCAAGACCAATGCGGCATCCTTAAATAAATACAAGAATCATTGCATGATCCAATTTACAGGTTATTTTGATGGTGGGCAGAGTACGGAATCATGGGAATTTAAAGGCAATCAGTTGAGTCGGGCTTTTTCTGAGACCTATCAATATGTGCCGAATCGTTTGTTCAATGCGGCCACTGAAAAACCTGTATTAGATCAGAAAACGCGAAAAACCACAGTATTTGACATTCAGAAACCTGAGGTAAAACATAACTTTGACAAGTTAAAAAGCTACTTTAACCAAACCGTTTTGGACCAATGTAGCTAAGTTTGCCATCTCCACAATTTCTATCCAGAGTGTGTTTGAGCTGTAATGTGCTTGTAAAGTTTTGCTGAAATCCATCGCTTTCTTTCTTTTGCTCGCTATGATGCATTGGCGTTGATGAAGTACTCCAATACGGTACATCGCTAAGGAAATCGCAATGAAAAAAATGATCAAAACAGCTATCGTCACAACAACTCTACTTGCTTCTGCATCTATTTTTGCGCAAAACGTTGGTGTAAATGCCAATGGTTCTGCACAAGTCAATGTCGAATCAGGTGGCTTGATCAAAGGCGTTACTGGTGTAGTTAGAAATACAGCACAAGGCGTTGGTCATGCAACTCAACATGTTGGTCATGCTGCTGTACACACAGGTGTAAATGTGGGTTCACAGGTGGTAGATAAAACCGCGAAAGTGGTTAAAAACACTAAGGATTATGCGGTAGAGAAAGCTGCTGATGGCAAGGAGTTTGCTGCTGAAAAAAGAGCAGAAGCAAAAAAACGTCATCAGCAACATCAGGCTGAGCAAAAGTCGATTGGCCTGAATACCCAAGCAGGGGTTAACGTTGGAAACTCATCCATTCAGGCACAAACGGGCTTGAATGCAGACAGGAAACAGGCTCAGGCAGGTGCCAATGTTGGTGTGAAAGTATTAGGTGTAAATGCGAACGTAAATACCGATGCAAAAGTGGGTACAAACTAATTTTCGAACCCATCGTTAAAAGCCCTTTGCTTAAGCAAAGGGCTTTTGATTATGTGATTTAGTCTATCAATTGTAGTTTTGTCTGCTCATCTGCATGATCTTCAATAAAATGTCCCTGTCCATGATCATCACAACTCAAGGTCAAGTTTTTATAACTGAGTTGATAAAATTCAGGATAGCGTTTAAAAATCAATAAAGACTGATCCAAAGCCAAAGCTTCACCGACTTTAACTAATTTATGAATCCCACGATCATTCATCGTCAAAACATAAGATTCTGCATTTAACTCAAGTTCAACAACGGCATTCGCACTGGCTTTCAATGGCAATAGATATTGCTGATTCGGCTGAATTGCTTCAGCGTTATAAGCCTCTAGCTTTAAGCTAACTAAATTAAAAACTAACCATGTATTTTGAATCGTGAGAATGGTCGGCACTGAGCTGTTCATCTGTTGCATAAAATGCGGATGAATACCTAACTTCCGTAAATTTTGCTCAGTACCCTGTTGTAGATTAAATAATTGTTGAACCAATTTTTGCTTAAGAACAGCATCAAAATAACGTTCATCTAATTCAAAATTGTTATTTTGTAAGATTCGCAATAAAGCCTGATGATGTCTGCTCAATAATGCATCTAATACATGGCGATAGTAGAACTTACTTTGCTTTTTAACCTCTCGAACGCGCTTATAAAAATAAGTAATCTCAAAAGGTTGCTCAACAAAATCATTGAGTAATTGCGAACTTGCCAAAACCGAGAGGGCTTCATGTCCTGTAAAAGGCAAATGAATCACATGCATCTTTGGTAATAAGGGCTGTATTTTTAAGAAATGTTCTTTATCTTCTGCATAATATGGATCATAGACAATGATGTATTCACGAGATGAATCCACTTCATCTGCCTGAATCTGCATATTTTGATGAATAGATGCATCAAAAAATTCTGCATAACGGCGATCATGAACCACATCAGGGTCTATCGAATATTGTGGTACAAAAGCAACGATTTTATGCATATTCAATAAATTAGAATATTTAATCGCAGCATAGCCTCCCATTGATCCACCATAACCCACAATCTGCTCAAACTGTTGTAAGGTCGGCTGAATCTGTCGCTGCATCTCAAGCATGCTGCTTTGAGGAAACCAAGATTTTTGCTTCGGCATAATCCCGATGACATTGTATTGATATTTTATGAGTGATTTTTCAGCATTAATTGACATTCCTTTGGCACGACTAATCAAATCGCCAAACGAAACCACCAAAGTGTCACTTGAACCTTTTAAAAAAATAACGCGAATATGTTCATCTTCAAATATTATTTGCTTATCCATGCTCACACTGAAAAATTAATCCTAGGCTTGTCGCAAAAAGCCATCAAATGATGTCTTTGCCAAACCCTATTTGCGGAGTATCTTATTTTATAGAGATAAGAGAGATTAAAAAGCGCAAAAAATGACACAATCCTTACATCCTTCCGCTCAAAAAGGCTTTAGTTTAGGGGCTGAACTGTATCAGCAAGTTCGTCCCAGTTACCCACCAGAAATCCTCGTTTGGCTGCAAGATCAGCTCAAAGTCGGTGAAAATTCCAGTGTTATTGACCTCGGTTCAGGGACTGGCAAATTCTTACCTTTCCTACTTCAGACACAGGCAAAAGTGATTGCGGTTGAACCTGTGACAGCGATGCGAGAACAACTGGAGCAACGCTATGACAAAGTCGAATGTCTACAGACTTCAAGCGATCAACTTCTGGTGAAGGATGCATCCATTAACGCCATTATTTGTGCCCAATCTTTTCACTGGTTCTCAAATATCGAAACGCTCAAGGAAATGTATCGGGTATTCATTCCTACGGGGCATCTTGGACTGGTTTGGAATCAACGTGATATTACTGTTGACTGGGTCAAAGCGTTGGCCGATGAAATCGCCCCATTTGAAGCAGATACACCACGTTATCATAGTGAGAAATGGAAACAGGTTTTTGAGCAACAACAGCTCTTTCAATTCAACGGTCTTCAGACCTTTCAACTCAAACATACAGGCACAGTAGAACAAGTGGTCAGCAAACGCTTACTTTCCACGAGTTTTATTGCAGCAATGCCAGAACATCAACAACAGCAATTAAAAGCAAGATTTGAACAAATTGTATTTGATTTTACAGGCCAAACTGCTCAAGATCAGATTGATTTTCCTTATACAACCTTTGCCTACCATTTCCAAAAAATAGCAAAGTAACAATAAATCAGGTGTTTCTATGACCTTTAAATTTAAAACAACGATTGCACTCAGTTGCTTGATCAGCTCTACACTATTACTGAGTGCTTGTAACAAAGATCCTAAAGCACCCTCTCAGCAAGAACAGCAAACTCAAAATGCTAATGATGCCATTGGTCAGCTTAAACAAATCCCGATTAAACAGTTCCCTACAACGGCTGACGATGCGCATGATATTGCGATTTTAGATGACTATGACCGTCGTTTTACCGAAATGAGCGACAGCATGGAAATAGAGCTGGCAAAGATGAAAGAAGCCAATACGCTCACTCCAGCGTTTGAACAGCAACGCCAAACAGATAATGTTCAATCGGCATTGAATATGCTGAAAGAGTTAGAACTCAAAACAGAACAAGGTCGATATATTCAAGGACTTTTATATGAATACTGGGATAATCAAGCCAAAGTACTTGAGCAAAGTACCTTAGCGAGTACCACAGAAAATACTGATACGGCCAAACAAGTTGATCATTTAAATGAATATCTACATGCGCAAAGCCAACTACACCATTGGAAAAGTTCTCAACCAACAGAAACTAAAAAGGCGAGCGAGTGATATAAAAAATTGAGGGTCATACGACCCTCTCTTGTTCAACAAGATTAGATTTTTTGTTTTTCTATCCACTGAATTGAATTAACACGGAATAACTCACAAGCACCATCACCCGTATCCGTAGGTGTTAAAGAAGATCGCCAAACCAAATCTTTATCCCGAATCTCAACCAACTCACCTTTCAACTGCACCAAATCCCCACGCTTCACTTGTTTGATTTGCTGGGCAATTTCAGGATTTGCGGGAATAATATGCATATTGGAAACCATTTGCATGGCTTGATTTGCAGGAACAGGTAGCTTATCTATTTTCCAATTCAAATAGCGGTCATATTGATTTACTGAAATTTTACGTGCGATCTCGGGCTTGGCAAACAAACCCCAACTCACGGCATAATCAATCGGAGAAAATTTTGCTTGTTCGTCATCTTGGTACATTTTAGAACCAAGAATACGGAAGTTGCCATAAAAAGGCTGTAACACCGAAATAGACTGATCCTTTGCGATCGGCGATAAACCATTGGCAATGTTATATTCTATTCCGCTGGTCGATGCATGTGTCTGCCCAAGCATAACCACCATGCCTAAACTCATCCATAGACGTTTTTTCATGGCTCATCACCCTCAAAATCTAACTAAATTCTTAGAAAAGCGTATCTCTTCATAGTATGCTTAGACGATGAAAAAAATTACTTTTTTTAGTAACAATCAAACTTACTTTAGTCATATTTTTGTGGCTTTGTTACTGATTTCTCTAATCTGAATCAACGAATGGATCTCTATGATTTATCAATTCTATCAACGTCGAGTTTTCCCACATTTACTCAATCAAGTCATGCAGACTGCAAGTTTGATGGATAAGCGTCGTGAATTATTGGTTCCTATCGAAGGTGAAGTCCTCGAAATAGGTTTTGGTACAGGTTTAAATATTCCTTTTTATGGCAATGTTGACTCACTTTATGCTTTGGAACCCAATCCAGACATTTATCATCTTGCCGTTGAACGAGTTCAGCATGCGCCTTTTTATATTAAGCATGTACAATCCAGCGCAGAAAAACTTCCATTTGCCGATGCAAGTTTAGATCATATTGTTTCCACATGGACACTCTGTAGTATTCCAAAACTTGATGCCGCCTTAGCAGAAATTTATCGAGTGTTAAAACCTACAGGCACCTTTCATTTAATTGAGCATGTGAAACATCCTGACTCGATCAAATTACAATCCTTACAGACCCTACTCACTCCGCTACAAAAAAGGATTGGAGATGGATGCCATCTCAATCGCGATATTGAACGACACCTTGCACAAGCTAAATTTAAATTTCTTGAAAAAGAATATTTTGATGCAGATGGTATTCCTGCGATTGCACAAAAAATGCTGTTGGCTCGCGTGCAAAAGTTATAAATTCAAAGCAGTCATTAATTTTCAAAATCAATTCTTAGCGTTTCAAAACGAATACGTCCTTCACGTACTGCTTGAGCAATTGCCTGCTGTCCTTTGCTCAAGCGCGCACCTCCACTTTTAATATCAAGTAGAATCACCTCAATATCGTCCGCAGTCCCATCACCATCACGAAAATCGGTATAGCCATCAAAAACCACGTAATCGACAGGATCACCGAGAAATTTTGCATCACTGGGTAAATACTGAAATTCAGGTAAAATCGGTGCAAACTGTTCTGCCATTTTTCCTTTTAACACCGCACGACTGGTATTTACACTACGTTTCTGTGCATCTAGCAAAGCTTGCTTATGTTCTAATTCTAATTCAGCAATATATTTTTCATATTCCGCCTGAATACGACCATTCCGCGTATTGGACAAAATCAGCGTGGTAATCACAACACCAATACAACCACCAATTAACATTGCAAGCCAAACTGACATAAAACTTTCCTTTTTCTGAATCTGCTATTTAACTGCAACATTAAACTTTTGTCATGTGTCACACACTCTACTGAAAAAGATGCTAAGGTATAGTTGAATACAAAACGCTTGTTAAAAAATCTAATTTCATGAAGACAATATTAATTGCAAATCAAAAAGGTGGCTGTGGTAAAACCATGACAGCCATTACGCTTGCCGCAGCACTGTCACAAAAGGGCTATAAAGTCGCGTTGGCTGATGCTGATAACCAAAAATCATCATTACAATGGTTAAAACAACGCCCTGAAACTGTTGCTGCCATTCAAAGCCTCGACTGGAGGCATGAGAAATCAATTGGTGATGCACCTAAACATCTCGATTATTTAATCATTGATGCGCCTGGTGCACTGTCAGGTGAGCATGCAGAACAACTGGTCAGCGAAGCCCATGCGATTGTGACCCCTTTACAGCCCTCGTTCTTTGATATTGATAGTACGCGTCGGTTCCTAAAACATTTACAAGACATCAAACGAATACGTAAAGGAAAAGTACAAATTCTGTTGATTGCCAATCGCGTGAAAGCGAATAGCTCTAGTTCAAAAGACATTCAAGACTTCTTTAAGAAGATTGAACAAGAGCCTGTCGCATGGATTTCAGAACGTAGTGCTTATGGCACGTTGGCTATGCAAGGTTTAAGTATTTTTGATAAACCACAGAAAAATTTTGTGAGTATTCAAAGCCAATGGCAACCCGTTCTGAATCAGTTAGTCGATGATCCAAGTGAATGGTTTTAAGCCGCCTTGCTCCATTAGCAGGATGGAACAAGGCATGAGACCATTGATGTAACTGCATTAATAAAACTTATCTTTATTTAGCTTCAATGAAAGGTGCGGGATTTGGGCTAGGTTGGTCTGTGTCATCACCCTCATCTTTCAGGTTATGTCTCATTTCATCACTATCGAGGTTTTCCATAGCTTTACGAATGGTCTCGTTACCGTGACTGCCATCATTTGACTGGATTGCCTGTTCACGTTCCGCACCTTGGTCCTGTAGTGCATTTTCAGGATTTTTAGGAATATCTTCCCTTTCTATAGCCTGCTGTAATTGATCACTGTCCGTCAGGCCTTCCACTTGCTGATAACTGAGTTTATCACCGTTCAAGAGGGTAGCCACTGCGCTTTCGGCTTGTGTACCATTGCTGTTATTCGGTTGTGAATGATGGTCCTGACCTGTTTTTGGAGAGGTATTGTCCTGATTATTTGAATGTGTCATCGAACTGCTCCTTAAATTCACTTTATGGATGTGTGATGAATTCAATATAACAATACGCTTTGTAACTCTTTGCCAACTCTTGTATTAAAGTCGATAGCAAATGTTGCTATGGTAAGTTGCTGTATTGCAGTCTTGAAACTTTCGTAAATGCTGAGATATACATATTGCCGATCACGGGCCACTCCATTGAAAATAATCGGCTGGCTGAAACATGCCAGCGGTTTAGCCCCTGATTTCATTTAGAGATTTCAACGTGAAATTACTGAATGAAAATTTTACTGGACGCATTTTTCAGTTAATATGATTTTATTCAACTTTTAACCCTAGAGACGGAAGCTTGTGCAACAATACGCTCCCACATTACAACGTGTTTTATTGTTTGGACTGTTCTTTGTCTTAATGTATTTGGGATTCAGCATTCTCAAATACTTTATCGTTCCTGTGCTTTGGGCAGCGATTATTGCTTATATGACATGGCCTGTTTATTTATGGGTACAACGTCGCTTTTTTGGTGCAAATCGACCAACGCTAAATGCAACGATCATGATTACGTTGGTCATTTTAGTGATTGGGGTTCCCTTTGTTTGTGCCATTTTCATGCTGCAACTCGAAGGCCGAAATTTATATTTTAATTTACAAAAACAATTATTTTCAGGTCATATTCAAGTCCCCGAGTTTATAAAAACACTTCCGATTGTTGGTAAGGATATCAGTCGTACAGTCAATGAATTAAGTGCCGATCCGAATAGTATTGCGAAGAATGTTGCCGAATGGATACAAGGTCATTTGAGCTATGGCCGTTTTGTACTGAGCGAGATTAGTCGGAATTTAGTTAAACTGACCTTTGCAATCATGACGTTGTTCTTTTTCTATCGTGATGGGCAAATGATTTTATCTCAGGTGAGTCGCGCCTTAGAAAAGATCATTGGTCCTCGCGTACATCATTATTTAGAAACCATTTCAGAAACAACACGCGCTGTAGTGTATGGCGTGGGATTAACTGCTGTGGCACAGGCCATTTTAGCAGGTCTCAGTTACTTTGTAGCAGGTGTGCCTAACCCAATGCTACTCACCATGGTAACGTTTATTTTGGCCTTAATTCCATTTGGAACTCCCATCTCCTATTTAGGGGTTGGTTTATGGCTATTTGCTCAAGGCCAAACTGTCGAAGCAATTGGTGTGATTACATGGGGTGTCTTAATTGTAAGTAGTTCAGATAATGTGATTCGACCTTTAGTTATCTCAGGCGCAACTCAAATTCCATTCATTTTAATTATGTTTGGTGTGCTAGGAGGAATCGCAAGTTTTGGTTTAGTGGGCTTATTTATTGGTCCAGTCATCTTAGCTATTTTATTGGCAATCTGGCGTGAATGGCTGCATGAGAATGTTCAGGAGCCAATCGCTGCCATTGAAGCGCCACCTGAAACAAGGTCGTAATCTATTTACACGATTTACCATTTAATCTTACTGACAACTTGCGAGTTATCCCATAGTTTATTTGAATCAAACAAATAAAGCTGATAGATAAGGATAATTTGCAATGATTTCAACGGTACAAAAGTCTTGTGTTCTGGCAAGTTTAGTTTTGATGATGAGTGCATGTTCGTCTATTAACTTAGACAGCAATGCATCTAAAATTCAAACACAGCCAACGACAACAGATCAAAAACAACTCATACAAATTTACCAAGTCGATGCCAAAGGTGTAGGTGCATCGATTGGAAAAGTAACATTTAAGCAAACAGCAAAAGGTTTATTAATTACTCCTGCACTTTGGAAACTTTCCCCAGGTGAACATGGTTTTCATATCCATGAAAACGGCTCATGTGAAGCAGCATTAAAGGATGGCAAAATGGGAGCCGCCCTTGCTGCCGGTAGTCACTTCAACCCAGATCATATTGCCAATCATGGTACACCTGAGAATGGGCATTTAGGTGACTTACCTGTGTTAGTGGTCAATAATAAAGGTTTTGCGATTACACCCGTCATTGCTCCTCGCCTAAAACTTTCAGATATTCAAGGTCGTGCGATCATGATTCATGCGGGTGGAGATAATTATTCAGATACACCCAAGCCTTTAGGTGGTGGTGGCGAGCGAATTGCCTGCGGTGTTATTCAATAATAAAAGCACTGTGGGTATCTAAAAAGATATCCACAGTTTCGTAGATATTTTATGCAGCTACAAATAACTACGCTATTGGTTCAGCATATTATTCACTAATTGATCCCCTCGGCTTTACGTTCTTGCATCACTTGTTTGAGTACAGCTCTTGGTTGCATAAACCAAAAACTGATTAAACTAACACTCGTTAAAGCAAAAGCCCAAATATGGAAATGCGTATAAAGTACACGTACCAATTCTATAATCACAAAGAAACTCATCATCAATAGCATTGAAACAGCCGCAGCGACTGTCCCTTTGGATACTTCTGAAGACATTAATGCAAAACGATATAAAACTGAAAAACTAATCCCCTCTCCCAAGCTTATTAAGGTCATACCCATCAATAAACACGGCACTAGATAAGTTTGCCAAATCACGCCTAGCAGCAAAAATAAGGTTCCGAGCAACATAATGGGTAAGCCCATCAAAATCGTTTTACCTAATGGAAAGCGATCAATGATTTTGATCAGGATAATATTCCCTGCAATTAAGCCAAAAAATACAGGAAATTGCGCTAAACCATATTGCACACTACTGAGCTTTAACTCATCGACCAAGATAATGGGTGATAACGCAATCCACAGCATTAATGGCATCCCAACCAAAGGTAAAGCAATGCTTAACCCTAAGAAACGGCGATTGGTGAATACTTTTTTAAAATCATCAAAAATATAAATAAACGGTTGTCTCGCTCGACGCTCTGGGGTTGCTGGCATAAATTTATTTAGACCAAACCAACTCAGGAATGAAACGATTGCAATCGCAACAAAACCCCAATGCCAAGAGACATAATCAATCAGAAATGCACCAAGAACAGGCCCAAGTAATGGCGCAAGCAAGGAAATATTGGCCATTAATGCCATCACTTTAATGGCATCACGTTCCTCAAATGTTTCCTGAATTGCAGCATAACCCACTGCCGAAATGACCGTAAGGCCAATTCCCTGTAAAAAACGTAAAGTCAGGAATTGTTGGATATTCTGCGTCAATAAGATCAGTAAACAACAGATGGTAAAGAAAGCCACGCCTGCCAATAATACTTTCTTACGTCCAAGACGGTCTGACAGAGGTCCAAGCAACCAAGCAACACTTGCTCCACCCAATAAATAAAAAGACATAGAAGATGGTGCCCATGTTGCACTAACACCGAATTGTTCTGTAATTGCCAACATTGCTGGCTGAATTAAGTCATTACCAATATAGACTGAAAATTCGAATAGCACTAAAGCTAATGGAAACATGAGCGTTATACGGTTTAACGTCATGCTTTGATTGTTCGTCATCATGTTCTATTCACAAAAATAACCAATTCGCGTGCATCCATTTCCTTGAAAAAAAAGAAAATAGATTCCGCACCACGTCATTTTATGGTTCTGATTTAAATTAAATTTTGATTTTCATGCAGTGAGAGCGCATGTAATAAATGTGGAAACACCATATTCACAAGGTGTATAAATTGCGTGAGATTCGTAAATATTTTACCTATCGTAAAAATTTACAAGCGCAACTTTAGCACTTTTTAAAAATGCCTGCAATTTAAGCAATAAAATGAATTGTGTGGATATGTGAATAACCAAAAAGTTATCCACATTTTTGTTTGGTTTTTACTCATCGTCAATTTATCAATGAGATTCAGGAACACAATTCAAACTGGAATTTATTGGTATTGTCCGCTCTCGCACACTGATAGCTTTGTTTTTTATTTACAATCTTCCAGACTTCTTGATCACGCTTTAACTCATATTCGGTACGAATAGCTACAACAGAGTCATCTAATTGGGCTTGTTCAACCGTCACCTGTGCATCGGTTGGATTCTCTGCACTGTTAAACTGCTGGTCTATTTTCAAGTTGGTTTCATCATGAAATAAATTTGGTTGATCGAGTAAAACCGCATGTATTGCCGTACTTTTTTGTACCGCTGCTTGTTGCTGTGACTGTGCAATCGGCTGATTACATGCGGCTAAAAATAAGCTACACCATAAAACCATCCAAATTTTATACATTTTGTACCTTTCCTATTTACCACATGCATTTATGCTACTATGCAAAACTGGATTTCAAAGCAACAAAATGTATGTGACTTATGAGAGATTTGTTGTATTTATCAATCATTTGAACATCATCACAAGTCAATAAAAAAACAAATTTTATAACATGAATATCACCACGGATTAGCCATCACCAATGTCAGATTTAGCAAAAAAATTAGCAATTATTTTAGTCGTCAGTAGTACGATTGTCGGCTGTTCGAAAAAAGAAGAAGGTGCTGCAAGCGATGCATCTGTAGCGACAGAAAGTGCGGCGCCCAATAGTGAAACAATTCGAGCAAATGCAGCAAAAAACCCCGAACAGTTAGTAAGCACACAACAAAGTGCTCTCGAACAAAATCGGCAATTAATTAAAAGTGCTGAATTAAAATTTGAAGTGAACGATGTATTAAAAACCACATCTACACTTGAGCAACAATTATTGCAATACAATGGCTATATTGAGAATAAGCAAATTGACTATCAAGTGAGTGACCGTTCTCAACATGATCGTATCGATGGAACCGTGGATATTTATGAAAAAATCACGCCGACTGTACAACTGATGGTACGTATTCCAAATGATCAGGTGACAACATTTCTAAATCATTTACTGCCTTTAATGCTGAACTTTAATACACAAAGCTACGAAGCAAAACGTTATGAGTTAAAACTGTTAGAAGAGAAACTCAATACAGCGAACCAAAGTAATAGCGCATCTAATGCAGTAAATAATCAATTACAACAGCTCACTGATTTAGAAGTGAAAGATCGCCTAGCCTATAGCACCATTCGTTTAGAATTTTTCCAACAGCCAAAAGTGCGTAAGAGTCATGACCTCAATATTCATCGTATTGCATCACTAGACAGCGATCCATTACTCACCCGAATAGCTGAAGCATTCAAAATTGGACTATCCTATTTTAAAGAAACGCTCATCTGGTTGATCCAATTTTGGGCGTTTTATATAGTGATTATTGCAATTTGGTTAATCCGTAAAGCCTATAAAACACGAAAACAGAACCCATAATTATTGATTTTTAGTCAATAGTATTTTGCTTATTTATACATTTTTACTCATGAATAGATTCTCTAAAATATATCCAAGTTTTAGAAATCTATTTTTGAGTTTAATTTTATGAGCAATATTTTAATTATTAATGGTGCTAAACAATTCGCTCACTCGAATGGTGAATTGAATGACACCCTGACTGACTTTTCCGAATCACATCTAAAAGCTTTAGGTCATACAGTACAAGTGACACGTACCGACAGTGACTATGACATCCAAGCCGAAATTGAAAAATATTTATGGGCAGATGTAGTGATCTATCAAATGCCAGGCTGGTGGATGGGCGCGCCATGGACAATGAAAAAATACATTGATGATATTTTTACCATTGGTCATGGTTCACTCTATGCCAGTGATGGACGTAGCCGTTCTGATGCATCGAAAAAATATGGTTCAGGTGGCTTGCTGCAAGATAAAAAATACATGTTGTCGTTGACATGGAATGCACCAATTGAAGCGTTCACTGATCCAGATCAATTCTTTCACGGCGTTGGCGTTGATGGTGTGTATTTAGCTTTCCATAAAGCCAATCAATTCTTGGGTATGCAATCATTACCTACATTTATCGTGAATGATGTAATCAAAATGCCCGATGTACCAAGCTACATCGAAGCGTACAAAGCCCATTTAGATCAGCTTTTTACGACGGCCCATTAAGAGAGAAATCCTATGTTGACGATTATTGCAGAAATTCAGACACATGCAGGTGCAGAACATCGCCAAGCAGTTTTAGATGCTTTCCAAAAAATCATTCCAACTGTACTGGCAGAGGATGGTTGTCATGGCTATGCCCCATTGATTGATCACATGCCAGCGATTGCTATGCAGACGCAAGATGAAAATAGCATTGTGATGTTAGAAAAATGGCAAAGTACTGCTCATCTCGAAGCACATATGCAAACTGCGCATATGCAGCACCATTTTGAAGCAACCAAAGACCATGTTGCTGATGTGAAAATCCGTATTCTAAACAGTGGGATTTAATAGATAAAACCATTAACCTAAGTTCGACATTAAATATAATCTTCAGAAATGCGTTCACTGAATATTTAAGCCGAACTTAGATAATGAATAAGCGAATCATTTTATTAATAATAATATTGTTTTAAATGGCGACTATACTCCGTTAAATAACACGCTAAGCCCTCTCGACGATCAGCTTTTTGCATTTCTTTAGCAGCCAATTGGTCTATTTTGATTTCCAATAAATTCAGAACCGATGCTTGTTCTGTTTCAGGAAGTTGGGCTTTTTCTTTCTGCTGTTTTTTAATTTCTAAATAATCCTCTGCCCAATGACGTAATGGATCATGCTCAGAGACTTGCGCAAATAAATCGGTAATCAATAATTCAGGCATGACTTCTTGGGTTGCTAACTCTGCCGACATCAAACCACGAATTGAATAAAATACTTTCTTATAAGTAAAATTATCCGCAGTTTGCATTACTTTCATGCCACCTTTTGCCAGTGATAGGTAGTGGTGATATAGCGCACTATAGTCGATTCGCTCAAGCAATCCATCGCGAAAAGTTTGCCATTCTGGAAAAGCATTAAAATAAACAATATGCGCTCTGACCCATTCCAAAACTGTTGGGTTACTTTTTGCCAGTAATCCAAACATTTTATCGAGATCATATGAAACGAAATCGAAATCCCCATCCATGATCTCAATCAAATCACGGTATTTTTTATAGTCAAAATATTGATCTTTACTCGGCAAATGGAAGCCACGCACATCATAGTCACTGTCAGGGCTAGCCATACCCCATAGACGACTCCCACTTTCAATATAAAATAGTGGAATATCTTGGCGTTGTTCGAATAGTTTTTCGATTTCTTGGTGAATGTTCATATTTCTCTCTAAGATTCGATTAAACGAGAATTTTATTATTTGTAACCTGTCAATTTGATTCTCTACCCTTAGTTTGTCCAATAAAAAATAGTATTTTTAATTTACTAGCTAAGTTAACCTATAACACATCAGTAAAATAGATAAATCCTATCTGTTCATTTTTTAAGTTATGGAGCTCGTAATTCCTAAAGAAATTTAATTCTCCGTCATAACAAAGAAAATTTATCTCACAATGAATAATCTCTCCTAATATCCATGAAGAGAAGTCTTTGAATATAAATGAACAGGAGTAAAATAGATTTCCAATTTTTACTCTCAACATAATACGCATACACTTTATATTATGTTCATTATAAAAATGATCAATATAGTCTCCATATACTTGATCACTCTCTAGATAAATATAAGCTTGAGTTTTCATATTGGTTTTATAAAAAAAGCGCATATTTCGATGCGCTTTTAGCAGAACTTCTTTTATTTAATCAAGCATTAAAGATCAAATAATTTACCTGGGTTCATAATTCCATTCGGGTCAAACGCCAACTTCAATGCTTTCATATATTCAATTTCTTCAGGCGAACGTGAATATTCTAAATATGGTTTCTTAGTCATTCCCACACCATGCTCGGCTGAAATTGAACCATCATATTTTTTCACAGTCTCAAACACATATTTATTCACCACCTGACACTTCGCAAAAAACTCATCTTTAGTTAAGTTTTCAGGTTTTAAAATATTTAAGTGCAAGTTACCGTCACCAATATGACCAAACCAGCAGATTTCAAAGTCTGGATAGTTGTCTGCAACGATCGCATCAATTTCTGAGATAAACGCGGGCACATGCGTAATCAACACTGAAATGTCATTCTTATAAGGAATATACGGCGCAATCGATTCTGAAATATCTTCACGTAAACGCCATAAGCTTTGAGCTTGTTCTAAGCTTTGGCTCATTACGCCATCAATCACCCAACCTTGTTCCATACAATGCTCAAAAATCTGCATTGCTTTGTCCATGATCGGCTCATACGGCGCTTCAAATTCGAGTAATACATAAAATGGGCAAGTTGTTTCAAATGGACGTTGTACATGACCACGATCCAATACTTTTTGCATCGCCACTTCACCAAAGAACTCGAATGCAGTTAAGTCGATTTCTTTTTGGAAAGCATGTAATACAGGCATCACTGCTTCAAAGTCAGGCGTACCCAATACCATCACTTGTAGGTTTTGTGGTTGACGCTCAAGTTTAATTTCAGCTTCAGTGATTAAACCTAATGTGCCTTCACCGCCGATAAATAAATGCTGTAAGGCATAGCCTGTCGCATTTTTAATCATGCCTTTGTTTAAACGTAAAATGTCACCTTTACCAGTCACAACCGTCAAACCAAGCACCCAATTACGCGTCATGCCATATTTAATGACCTTAATACCGCCCGCGTTTGTACCAATGTTTCCACCGATTTGACTTGAACCAGCTGAAGCGAAGTCCACTGGGTAATACATGCCTTGTTGTTCAGCATAATTTTGCAGTTGTTCAGTCACCACACCTGCTTGAACACGAACCATACGATCCGCTGGCAAGAATTCCAAGATTTGATTCATCTTGTCAAAACTAATCACGATTTCGCCATTATTCGCTACCGCACCAGCAGATAAACCTGTACGACCACCCGATGGCGTAATCGCAACATTGAATTGATTGGCAAGTTTTACAATCGACTGAACTTGTTCAGTGCTTGATGGAAAAACGATGACTGATGGGTTCGGATCAAAATGTTTAGTATGATCTCGCCCCCAATTTTCTAAACTGTCAGCATCGGTTTTAATACGGTTTTCACCTACAATTGCCGTCAATTGGGTCAATAATTCAGGTGTCAAAGCGACTGAAGCATTCATCGTTTACAGGCCTAGCAAGAAGTAAATATAGGGCTTTTGGATGACAACATAATATCTTTCAAAACCTTACAAACAAAGGTCTGGAAACATCCAAAATATAGAAACGCTAGCGAAAGCATCAAACTTTCAATTGATCAGTTTGATTATCGTATTTCTTTATTTTACATGTAAGCAAGCGAGGGATAAAGCACAGGATGGCAATAGTGTCATAACAAAATGTGTATAAACCCTAAAATTCATTCGAAACTGAAAAAATTCTCAACATTTATGCTGAGCTAATTTTAAACGAAATATCTATATCTCAAAGCTCTATGCTATGATACTGCAACTAAATTTTGGCCTTTGTAGCGGAGCCGTAATGAGCCAACATCTATCACTACCTAAAGACAAAATCCGTTTCCTTTTGTTAGAAGGTGTGCACCAAAATGCCATCGATACATTAAACGCTGCGGGTTATACCAACATCGACTACCACAAAACTGCACTTGAAGGTGAAGCTTTAAAAGAAGCGATCAAAGATGCTCATTTTGTTGGTATTCGTTCGCGTACTCAATTGACTGAAGAAATCTTTGAAGCAGCGAATAAATTGATTGCGGTAGGTTGTTTCTGTATCGGTACCAACCAAGTCGATTTAAAAGCAGCGATGTCTCGTGGTATCCCTGTTTTCAACGCACCATATTCAAATACACGTTCGGTTGCAGAATTGGTTCTTGCTGAAGCAATTTTATTACTTCGTCGTGTACCTGAAAAATCAAAAGATACTCATGCAGGCGGTTGGAACAAATCTGCGGTTGGTTCTTTTGAAACGCGTGGCAAGACTCTAGGTATTATTGGCTACGGTTCAATTGGTTCACAACTTTCAGTTTTAGCTGAAAGCTTAGGTATGAAAGTTTGCTATTATGATGCGGTAACTAAATTACCGTTAGGTAATGCACGCCAAGTGGGTTCATTGGATGAGCTTTTAGAAACTGCTGATGTAGTTTCTTTACACGTTCCAGATGTTCCTTCTACACGTAACTTCTTCAAAAAAGAACAGTTCGCAAAAATGAAAGAAGGTTCGATCTTCATTAATGCTGCACGTGGTACATGTGTCATCATTGAAGATTTGGCAGATGCGATTAAATCTGGTCACATCGCTGGTGCAGCGGTCGACGTATTCCCGAAAGAACCAAAAGCAAATGGTGAAGAATTCCAGTCTCCACTTCGTGGCTTAGACAACGTGATTTTAACACCACACGTGGGTGGTTCTACGATGGAAGCACAAGCAAACATCGGTTTAGAAGTTGCTGAAAAATTCGTTGCATATTCAGATAAAGGTATGACACTTTCTGCGGTGAACTTCCCAGAAATTGCATTACCACTTTCTGACGGTCAACACCGTTTACTTCACATCCACAAAAACGTGCCAGGTGTGTTGTCTAAAATCAATACATTATTTGCTGAACAAGGCATCAACATCTCTGGTCAGTCTTTAATGACCAAAGGTGATATTGGTTATCTCGTTATGGATGTTGACGCATCTGCTTCTCAAGAAGCACTTGATACCTTAAGCCAAGTTGAAGGCACAATTCGTGTACGTGTATTGTTCTAAGCTAAATTTAGAATAATCTATAAAAAGCCACAGCAATAGCTGTGGCTTTTTTATTCGCATTTGAATTATTATGTGAATAATATACCAATTGTTCAAATAATAAGTTGCTTCTCTAATGTTAAAAACCCCACTTCATGCCTTATTGTTATTAATGATTGCCATGTTGTGTGTACAAGGAAGCGGTTCTTTAGCCAAAATTCTGTTCCAAAGTTTTCCAGTCCTTACCGTATCAGCCATGCGTCTGTTTTTTGGTGCACTCATTTTAGCGGTAATTTTTAAAATTTGGACCATCAACTTCAAAGTGGTTCGTTGGAAAGCGATTCTCAGCTATGGTTTTGCACTTGCTGGAATGAACGCCCTGTTTTATTTATCACTAGAGCGTTTGCCTTTGGGCTTAGCGGTTGCCTTTGAGTTTATCGGCCCTTTAAGTGTTGCACTATTTCATGCACGACAGCGCTATGATTTTATTTGGGTGGGTTGCGCTATTCTAGGTTTGGTATTGCTATTTCCTCTACAACAAGCACAACAACATCTAGATTTAGTCGGTGTATTTTTCGCTGTGGCTGCAGGTGCATGTTGGGCGCTATACATTATCGCAGGTCAAAAACCATCAGGTATTTCAGGTAATCATACGGTTTGTTTAGGCATGAGTATTGGTATGCTGTGTTTATTACCTTTCGCCATCTTTTCAGGGGCGCTTGATCGTGTCATTGAATTGCCAAATATCTACTATTTTATTGGACTTGCAATCTTAGCAAGTGCATTGCCCTTTACTTTAGAAATGATCGCTTTAAGAAGCCTAACTCCTTTAAGTTTTGGAACACTCATGAGTCTTGAACCTGCCGTAGCTGCATTATCAGGATTTATTTTTCTGGGTGAGACTTTATTGTGGAATCAATGGCTGGCTTTAGCAACGATTATAGCTGCATCGATCGGTTGTACTTTTACCACTCAACATGCTAGACAACAGAAAGAGGCTCAATAAAATGTCACCGTATGAACATAATGTCGTTTTCACAGCATATAGTCATCGCGCCTATTTTTAGGTCTGTTTATTTTGATTTTGTAGATCTCCCATGAAAAATATTCAGTTGGTCGCTGTGCTATACATGGTTCTTTCCATGGTGGCTTATCAAATCAGTGCCTCATTTGCCAAACAGTTGATTGCAACCCTTGATCCATTGACCGTCACGATTTTAAGGCTCTGTTTCGCCACAGTTCTGGTTGCGATCATGTTCCGCTCATGGAGCATTTTATCCAGACTTAAACAGCTCAAATGGCGTGACCTGTTACTTTACAGTGCCTCTTTAGGCTGTATGAACATCCTGTTCTACAGTTCTTTAGGAAAATTGCCACAGGGAATTGCTGTGGGGCTGGAATTTATTGGACCCTTGGGTCTGGCCCTGCTTTCAATTAAACAGCGTAGCGATTATATCTGGGTGGCTTTTGCGATTTTAGGGATTGCACTGATGGTGCCTTGGCATGATGCAAATACCGAGCATTTTTCTTATCTTGGTGCAGCGTGTGCTTTAGGTGCTGGACTATTTTGGGCATTTTATATTTATTTCGGACATCGAGTTGTGCAACAGAATATTGGGATGCATGCCTTAACCATCGCAATTGGTTTATCTGCCCTGACCTTACTTCCATTTGGTCTGTGGAGTAATGCACCTGCTCTACTCGACACTCAATATTGGGGTAAAGCTTTAGTCATAGCAATTTTAGCAACAGCTATTCCTTATGCACTCGATCTCATGGCACTAAAACGTTTAAGTAAACTCAGCTATGGTACGCTTTCAAGCCTTGCACCTGCGCTTGCTGCTTTAGCAGGACTCGTGTTACTGCATGAACAAATTAGCTTCATCCAGTGGATCGCACTTGCATGTATTATGATTGCATCGATTGGAGTGACCTTACGTGCTGAAAAATCCCAAACACAGTAAGAGTACTCCTTTCTGCTCATTCTCGTTATAACGAAAATGAGCGATCTGCATTTTTATATTTCTGATACTCAGTAAGATATTTTTTACCTAGTTTTTCCTTTTCATCATCCTCTAATATTTTTCCAGCCTGTTGGAAAAATTTATGTTCCTCTTCCTTTAAATGATGATGGACTTTTTCACTTAATTGTTTTGCTGTGGCTAACCAACTCGGATTACTCATATCAGTTTCTTCTAATTTTTCAACCAGTTCATCCATTTCATGATGCTCAGATAAAGCATGGCGGGTAATGTCTAAACCCACATCATCAAACATTAGAGGAATATATAAATAACGGTCTTCGGCAACTGAATGTGCATAGAGTTCATTCTTAAGCTGTTTAAATAAATCTTCCCTTTCTTGAGTATGTCCGCTGGTCTGAATTAATCGTTCAGCTAAGTTACGTTGTTGTTCGTGGCTTTCTCTGAGTGCCTCAAATATATTCATTCTTTACCTCTGCGATGGCTAGCATAATCAACACTTACTTCAATTCTTATCTAGTTGATCTGTTTGGCTGAGCCTTCATATTAAAAAATGACACTTTTTTAAACAGCGATGTTTGCGTAGGTTTTTGTATGGAAAGTTTATTTTTATAGATTAAACTGCAACAAAGATTTGATAAGCCAACCGACAAATTAAAATACTGACCAAAATCAAAAATAAAATACGAATAAAACCACTACCGTATTTCAAAGCCAAACGTACACCCAATAATGAACCTGCAATATTGGCAGCCGCCATCATAAAACCAAGCTGAAAGAAGATATGCCCTGCGGGAATAAAGAAACTCAGTGCTGCCAAATTAGTCATAAAATTGCCAATCTTGGATAATGCAGAAGCATGTAAAAAATCGACTTGAAGAAAGCGAATAAAAAAGAAGATAAAGAAGCTGCCTGTACCTGGACCAAAGATTCCATCATAGAAACCAATCGCTAAACTACCCAATGCGGCAAAAAATAATAATTTTGGTGTGATGTGTTGATCAACATGTACTTGCCCAAATTGCTTTTTCATAAAGGTATAAATCGCAATCACAATCAGCATAACTAAGACAATTGGTCTTAATATATGAGTAGGCACCAGTGAAACACACGCTGCACCTACATACGCACTGACAAAAGCAAAAATTGCGATCACCCATAATAATGACCACTGCAACTTTACTCGACGTACAAATGAAAAAGCTGCAGAACCCGTTCCAAAAATAGAGGCAAGTTTATTTGTTCCAAATAATGTTGCAGGAGCCGTTTGTGGTAATGCACCCATTAATGCTGGAATCTGAATTAACCCACCACCACCAACTGCCGCATCAATTGTTCCCGCACAGAATGCAAAGAACACTAGACTCAGAATCAGCCCCCATTCCATCAATATAACCTTATAAATTCAATAAACGTTTTGGCACTAATCGTTTTTTATCTGTAATTTCAGCTAAGCCCAAACAACGATCACCATTAAACACTAATACTTCCGTTGCCGCTTCGTGATCAATATTACTTTCTTGCCCATTACCAAAATATTTTTCGCGTCCCTCAGGGAGCTGTACACGAGGGAAATGCTCAACGGGTGCATAGACAGGTAGCAATAAAGCATCCCGTTGTTCAAGTGACAAACTTTCCAAATATTCAATGGTATAGTTTGGATCAATCTCAAAATGCCCTGTTTGAACACGGTGTAATTTTGTCAAATGTCCGCCACAGCCCAAAGCCTCACCAATATCCTCCCCCAACACACGGATATAAGTTCCTTTTGAACAAGTCACATCCAGAGTTAAGCTATCTTCGGTAAAACTCACTAATCGTAGCTCATAAATCGTAACTGGACGTGCTTCGCGCTCAATCTCAATTCCTTTACGCGCAAGTTCATACAAAGGGCGACCTTCTCGTTTCAGTGCCGAATACATCGGTGGCACTTGCTTGATATCACCACGAAACTGTTCTAGAACCTGTTCAATATTAGCTTCAGTTAATGCGAGCACATCTCTTTGTTGAAGAATTTCCCCTTCAACATCACCCGTAGCAGTTGTTTGTCCAAGTTTTACTGTTGTTTGATAACGCTTGGTAGAATCCAATAAATAATGCGAAAACTTGGTTGCCTCCCCTAAGCAAATCGGTAATAAACCTGTTGCAAGCGGATCTAAAGCACCTGTATGTCCTGCTTTCTGTGCATTAAAAAGTCGACGTACTATTTGCAATGCCGAATTAGAACTTAAACCCAAGGGCTTATTAAGCAAAAAAACACCACTCAGATGGCGATAAGAACTTTTTTTCATAAATGAAAAGTCAAAGTATAAAACGGTATTTTATCAAAACTATTCATCGGATTTTTAAAAATTAAACGCTCAAAAAAACAACACTTATGATAAATTTATATTAGTTTCCGAAATTAAAAGCAAATGGATTATGCTTAATGAATAAAAATGGAAAAAAAATAGCATTATTATGTAGCTTATTGATCATTTCAGCAGTCACGCTGAGTGTATTGTATTGGTTATATCCTCAAGATCAGCAGTCACGGTTCAAATCAACTGCTCAATCCAGCGGCACCTCCAATTCAGCAGAACATTCTGAAAATTTAGGGCAGGCACAAGCACTTGATGCAACATTCAACAGCACAAGCCAGCTCGATACTGAAATCAACTGCAAACTACAGTTTAATGCATCACAAAAATTAGTGGTGAATGAGCTGACCCGAAACTGCTTTGAATATTTCATTTCCCAATATGGCGAACGGAATATTGATGAAATCCGTCAGAGTTTTCAGCGCTATATTGCCAAGGGTTTTCAGGCATCGGAGCAACAGCAGATTTTAGCCTTGTGGTCACGCTATGTAGATTATCGCAAAGAGCTGAGTAAATTACAGGTGCAACAGCCTGCTCAGGAAAGCTATCAATATTTCCAGACTGTTTTTAATGCCATGCATGATTTAAAGCAGCATTTTTTTTCAAATACCGAAATTGAGGGACTGTTTGGATCAGAGGATATCTATCAACAATACACCCTTGATCGCATGAAAATTCTAGAAAATAACGGATTAGATGCATCAGCGAAAGCAAAACAACTACAACAACGTTTTGAGCAGCTTCCTCAAGATTGGCAAGATAACCTCAGAGATTTATCTAAGCTCGATGATTTACATTCATTAACTGCACAAATCAAGGCCAGAAATGGTTCAGCGCAGGAACTTCGGGATATGCGGGTCAATCTGGTTGGAGAGGCAGCCACCCAACGTTTAGAGCAGCTTGATCAACAACGTTCTGACTGGAAGCAACGCGTACAATCCTATCTTGATGAGCGTAAAACCATTGTAGATAGCAATATGAGCACTTCAGCCAAGGATCAAGCCATTCAACAGCTCAAACAAAAACAATTCCAATCAGCACAAGAACAACAGCGTTTGCAAACTTTTGAAACTATCTATGACCAAGGAGGCACCTTACCTTTTAGCAACTAGGAACACGTAATACAAGACATTGAAATAATGCGATTTAGCAAGGATGCAATGTCAGTTCGCAAGAACATCAAGACCCTGATGAAAACAAAAATCGAGAGAAATATCATGCAAAAACTAATCCGCTGTCTTGCACTATCTATGATAGCAATGAGCGTATCAACAAGTTACGCATCAAACGCAACACAAGTTACAGGTACGGCCTCCTCTACTTATGCAAAAACCAAATATCCGATGGTCTTTGTACATGGTGTCGCAGGTTTTTCACGTGTAGGAAGTGATCCTCTAGGCGTTGATTACTGGCATCAAATCCTACCTGACCTTGCTCGTAATGGTGCAAATGTCTGGGCGACACGACTTTCACCTTTTAACTCAAATGAAATTCGTGGTGAACAACTCGCGCAACAAGTTGAAGAAATTATTGCAATTACTGGGCAACCTAAAGTTAATTTAATTGGTCATAGCCAAGGCGGTCCAACGATCCGTTACGTGGCTGGCATTATGCCAAATAAAGTTGCATCATTAACCAGTGTAAGTGGCACTCATAAGGGTTCACCTGTCGCTAGTTTAATTATGAATGTAGATGGTACTATCTTAGGTACAGCTGGCTCTGCCGTCGTGAACTTTTTCTCAGGAGCGATTACATGGTCACAAGGACTTAATCCAAAAAGCTATCCTCACGATGCTTTAGCCGCTGGACGCAGTATTTCGGTAGAAGGTTCAACCCAATTCAATACACGATTCCCAATGGGCGTACCAACTACAACATGTGGCGAAGGTAATTATCAAGAGAAAGGAATATATATGTATTCATTCTCAGGTACTCAAGCAGTCACAAACATTCTTGACCCTCTTGATCTCCTATTTGCAGGTACGAGCCTAATTGTCGATATTAAAGGAGATAATGATGGTATGGTCAGCCGTTGTAGCGCTAAGTTTGGACGTACAATTAGAGATAATCTCCCTTGGAATCATGCAGATGAAGTGAATCAGGTTTTAGGTTTGAAATCACTGTTTGCACCTAATCCAATTGATATTTATCGTCAACATGCCAATCGACTAAAATTACAAGGACTATAGAGCAGACATAAAAAAATGCGCCAAAGGCGCATTTTTTTGCTTTACAACAAAGTTAAAATTAACCTTGTTTACGAGCTGGTAACTTTTCACGAATACGTGCAGCTTTACCAGACAACTCGCGTAGGTAGTAAAGTTTAGCGCGACGAACGTCACCACGACGTTTCACTTCGATTTTAGCAACGATTGGAGAGTGAGTTTGGAAAACACGCTCAACACCAACACCGCTAGAAATTTTACGAACTGTGAAAGCAGAGTTTAAACCACGGTTTTTCTTAGCGATTACAACACCTTCAAATGCTTGAAGACGCTCACGGTCACCCTCTTTTACTTTAACTTGAACGATAACAGTGTCACCAGGAGCAAAAGCAGGGATATCAGTTTTTAACTGTGCATTTTCAACAGCTTGAACTAAAGGATGTTTACCACTCATTGTGGAATCTCCAATATGTGCGGGAGAGAAGAGGTCTCTTATACCGCTGAGGATAGAGGCTAAAACGCATATCGCTCGTTTAACTTTCCCTTTAAAGCAAAATTACCCTAAAGAGCCTATTTTCAACTTAAACTCAGTTTAAGTAGTAACTCGAAGCAAAGCTTCTCGTCTGTTGCAAACACAAACTTCTAACAGTTTAGTCTTGCGAATTTTTAAGCCATTTTTTTTGCTGTTTAGTCAACTCAACTTTTTCCACCAACTCTGGTCGACGATCTAAAGTTCGTTGATAACGCTGTAAAAAACGCCATTTCTCAATATTGGCATGATGTCCTGACTTCAGTACCTCAGGCACATCTAACCCTTCGAAATGGTCTGGCTTGGTATATTGTGGACAATCTAGTAAACCATCCACAAAAGAATCTTGGATCGCAGATTGCTCGTCAGACATGACATTCGGCAATCGACGAATAATACTATCAAGCAGCACCATCGCTGGCAGTTCACCACCCGATAAAACGTAATCCCCAATTGACCATTCTTGATCAACATAATGCTGGATTAAACGCTCATCAACTCCTTCATAACGCCCACACAATACAATCAAACCATCATAATCAACGAATTGTTGTACTGCCTGTTCATTTAAAGTTTTCCCTTGCGGTGACATATACACCACTGGGGCATGAACACAGCCTGCTTGTGTTGCAAGTTGTTTGGCATGGTTAATTGCTTTTGCCAAAGGCTCAGCCATCATCACCATACCAGGACCACCACCGAAAGGACGTTCATCCACTCGTTTGTAGTTGCCCTCTGCAAAATCTCTTGGATTTATACAAGTGACTTGCACAATATCTTTTTTTGTTGCTCTTCCGCTAATGCCATATGCCGTAATCGCTTCAAACATTTCAGGAAACAATGTGATGACTGCAAAAAACACCGCAGACTCCTTTATTTTCCTGCTGCGCTACTATTCCAAAAAGGATTAGTAGTCTACGCCCCAATTGACGTAAATACGACCAGCTTCAAGATCAACGCGTTGTACCACATCTTTATGCCAAGGAATCATTCGTTCTTCAGCATCAATACTATCAGGTGTCGCTTTCACGACCATGACATCATTAGCACCGGTTTCAAACAGTTCATAGATTTGACCGAGATTCACTTCTTGTTCTTCATCATCAAGACCTAAGACTGTTAGACCTTTAAGATCAGACCAGTAGTACTCGTCTACATCTGCTTTAGGAAGCTGTGATTTGGCAATCCAGATATTTGCACCAACTAAGTTTTCTGCACCCGTACGATCATTCACGCCTTTTAATGCAACAACCAAGCCTTTGCCATGTGGTTTCCAACGTTTTACATCTATGGTTTGCCAACCTGCCTTGGTCTCAATGTACCAAGGCAGGTAGTCAAACATATTGCTCATAGGTTCTGTATTAGAATAAACCCAAAGCCACCCATTCAATCCATAAGCTGAACGTAACTGTCCAATCTGAATACGATCTTCTGGCACATTCTGTGTTGATGTCATGGGCTACCTACTACAATTATGCAGTAGTTGCAGCTTTTTTAGCTTGAGCAGCTAAAGAAGCAACGCGATCTGAAGGTTGAGCACCTTGAGAAATCCAGTGAGCAAAACGGTCAGCATCTAAACGAACTTTTTCAGCTTTACCTTGTGCAGTTGGGTTAAAGAAACCAATACGTTCGATGAAACGACCGTCACGTGCGTTACGGCTATCAGTCACAACGATTTGATAGAATGGACGTTTTTTTGCACCACCGCGCGCTAAACGAATAACAACCATGAGAACAACCTTATAATTTTTACGGATTATCCCTGCGCCGACCATCGGCAACACTTCAAACCCCTTTCATAGAGGGCGGTATTTTACGTTAATTTTATGCTGAAAGGAAGAATAATTTAGATTTATCCACAGTTTTGAATGTACAGCTAATAAAACATGAAGACACCCGATACATAAGAAGCGAATACTCGGAATATTTGCTTCTTGTAAACTATTTAACTGTTAATGACCACTCCAGTTGGTTGTCGCTGATGGCATACAAGGCGAACCACTATTTTTGTCAGAGCCTTTCGTCCAGCATTTTTCTCCACGATGATTGAGTACAAGATGACCATCACCTGTTTGAGCTCCAATAGGGGTTGCAGTTAATGTCCATGTTCCTGCTGTGACATTAGATAAAGCTAGGTTATATAAAGCTGTTCCTGATGGTGGAAGTTGTTCACTTCTTCCAATGTCATCGAGTTCAATCGCTGTACCATCCGACTTTAAAAATTTAAAATTTACAATTTTGTACCGTTGTAATTGACCAGCAATATTTACCATTTCTGCCTGAGCATCTACACGTTTAGTTTTGCGTGTATACTCCTGATAGGATGGATAAGCGATGGCAGCCAAAATCCCAATAATTGCCACGACAATCATAAGCTCAATTAGAGTAAATCCATATTGCTTACCAACTTTCACTGTTTGCTCCACATGGGGTTGCTGATGCTAGCTTCGTCGAGGTTAAGACCTCACTTTCCACTAACTTATCTTTTGTTTTACAACGGATTCCACTACTAGTTAAAAGAAAACTATAGTTCTGTTCTTGTAAAACATTACAAGTGGTGCAACTTGTACCATAGTTTATTTTAGAATTTGCTTCAGCCAATATAACCCATCCTTGACCCAAAGCTTCATTATTTTTTAAATCATTGGCTGGAGTCGTTGCATCACGTATGTAGACTGTATATTGCTTTTCTGACCCTGTTTTACCTATTGGTATAGCAACAGAAGTAGTCTCAAAATTTCTATAATTAAGATTCCGTGATTTATGTCTCTCTAACAAATTTGCTAATCGCTGCATTTCCTGTTCAGCATGTGAAGCAATTGCACGACGGACAAACTGCTGGTAACTTGGGATTGCGATTGCAGCAAATATTGCAATGATCACAACGACAATCATCAATTCAACCAAGGTAAAACCTTTGTTTCTCATAAATATCCCGCCTTAACGCTCATACCAACGCTGGGAAACGAACTTGGTTTTTCCAGTATATGTTCTTAATGTTTTATCTGTTGGCAAGTTCAGTACGATATTTCTGTCTCGGCTAATCCCCCCAAAACTAATACCAACATTTCCTTTACCTAAGAAAATTTCATCGGAACTTCCTCCTCCAGTGCCACTACCTGAATCCTGAACAGGTTTACAATCCCCATCACCATAAGGTAGACAGAACTGTTTTGCGTTACTTTCACCTCGTACACCACCAGCGCAGTTCACATCATTAATATCAACAGATGAATCAAAGATACTTACATATAAATCACCATCAATTGCAACCGTTTCATTTAAAACTCGCTTTTTTGTTCCTAGAGGATAGTACCATCCACCACTGGTAAGGGTAGTTTTGGTAATACCATTGGTATTCTTTATCAGCTTTTTCCCACCTGTGGCACTTGGTTTAGCATCTTGAGTATATAGTTCTGATGTTGTTAATACAGCTAAATTACGACGTGTTACATCCTTATCATATATTACATATACACCATCATCAGTATTAGTAGATGCAGACATTGGATAGCTCAAATTACCGGAACCGATACTAACCGCAGCAAACAGTCCATTATTTGAATTATGAATCGTGAAGTTTGGTGCATTATAAAAACGAGGTACTTTGGTTGAGCCAGACATATCTAAGATACGCACTGCACGAATAGCGAAGTTTTCATCCTTTCCTGCCTTAGATGAGGCATTTAAATCAACACGCCAAACCTGTCCGCCCAAATCACCAAAGTAGAGATGATCAGTAATACCATCACTATTACGATCAATAGCCTTGATGCTACTGACCACGCTACGCTTCATCTCGTCAGCATAAGTTTTGTTGGTTGCGGTATTGGTTGATCCTGCATTAGCACTTGCCCACCATAACAAATTACCATTGTCTGCATCGAACATATAAATGCCTGCGCCTTGATCTGTGTTACTTGGGGTATAATCTACAGAACTTTCGTATGCAGCGTCATAACCACCACCAACTAGCATCACTAGTTTACGTTTGCCTTGCCAATTAACCCATGTAAGCGTTGGTTTAGACCAGCTTTGCCCCATACAGCCCAAAGCATTTGTGGTACTACATGTTCCTGCTGGATTAATATGGAATTTAAGTTTTGGCGTACCGCTACTTGATGTCACATCAGATAGGTCTAGCGCATAATAGCTTTTACCTCCCATACGCAACCCACCATACAACCATTGTTTACCACCTTTCACAGTCACTACAGGTTCATTAACATTTGTGCCTTTTTTCGTGACAAACTCAGTATAAGCTGTCCATTGCCCATCCAAGCCATATTGCAAATTTGATGACTGATTGTCTTGTGACAAAAAGCCTTTTGCTTGTTTTTCAATTATTTCATTTGGGACAAAGGTAAGAACTTCTTTTCCTGCATCTCCATCCCCTGCAGATGTGCCTGCACGTACTATATGTAACAAGCCTTGTGTCGTACCAAAAACAATTAAATCATCACGTTTATCATAGGTAGTCACTTTATTCTCTGCATCGTATTTGGTAGTCCCCTCCTGAGTAATCAAGATCGGTTTGGAGTGCATTACAGATCCCATTAACCAATCTCTTTTTGGCGTTTGCTGAATGACCTGCTCTAGTTCAGTCTGAAAAGTTGTTTCCTTCGGATATAGTTCAACGTTATAAGCTAAGTCTTTGCCCACTGGATAACCAAATAATGACAATAGATATGCTCTTTTAGGGTCTTGTTTATACAAATTTGAACTGGTCGAAATAAAGTCATCTCGTCCCAACTTTATAAGGTTACCTGAACTTATAGTACCAATATCATTTTGACTATTATCTGTACTATTTTGTTTAATAGTACGATCCGTAAAAATTCTCCTTTCATTTGGGGTCTGGGCTGTACTATAACCCAGCAACATACGACTTAACGCTCCTCCAACCTTCACTTCCTGACTTATTTTTACGCCATCGACTTCTTTTTCAATAGTTTTTTTAATTGATGTATCTGCCCAATAATCATTAAGGTCATCTTTTAAAAGCCCATTACTGTTGGTAATCGTATTAGAATCACGATCTTTTAAAACTCCATCTACGACTCTATACTTTTTCAGATTTCCTAACCAAGTGACCACACCTGTACTCCCAACTGCATCAGGTTTAGGGTCAAATTGTGGGAAATAACCCCAAGGCTGGATATTTTGTGTATCCAAATTATCAACAGGAATTGTTACTGAACCCGTGGTTACAGGAGGAATATATTTTCCAAGTTTTTTTACAAAGGCATTTACACTATCAACTACGGCTTTATCATTATTACCAGCATAATACCCACCACCACCAAGTGCTCCCCAAGCTTTTGCCGCAGCAACATCGTTTGCATATTTTCCTGTTGTTTCTCCTAAAGTACTACCAAAACCAACAACAGCGGTTAAAATACTCACACCTTGAGGGTTATTAATAGGATTACTATTGTTATCTATCTCTCCATTCTTCAATCTTTTTGTTAAACTTGCAATACATTGCCAATTTGTTTTTGATACTTTGCTACTATACCATTCCGTACAAGATGTACGATTATTATTCCATGTTTTACAATCATCATAAAAGTTTCCTGAAACTGGATTCAAACTTGTATCATCGCATTGAAAGGTTGAATCATTCAATGCTGATTTCACCATATTTTCAGTAGAAACACGTTGATTATACTCAGGTACTCCATCTGTTAGAAAGTAAATCCCTTGTGTATTACACTGCTTAGTAGAATCGATCTGTGTAGGTTTTTTATAATTATTATCATCTCTAATATTTCCTATATCAGATTCGGTAAAACCACTGCCTGTTTGATTTTTAGTTGTTTTTCCTAATAAGTACGCAGCAACTTCAGCATAGGCAAATGAAGTTGGCGTTCCATTCTCAGCTTCTAATGCTTTGACTTCCCTCAACATCTTTTTACGATGTGTTTCATAGGCTGCACCCGTATAGATAATACTCTTTGTAAATGAGGCAGTGGCTTCCTGATCAACTTTTTCAGTAGTAGTCGTTTTTTTTCCATTTCGAGTTAGTTTATTTTCTTGTTTAAGACAACGATTAATTAAATCTGAGTCCACACAATCTATCTCATCCGTCGCAGGTATTGATTGAGCAGGGGAGGTTGCTGAATCTGTAGAAATATTTGTGGGATTGGAATACGTCACATTACCCGTTTGAGATACAGGAATAGTTCCAGCAAAGTCTTCAGCCTGCTTTGTAGTTGCTACCCAACCAGTTGTTTTACATTTATAATTGCTCTCCCAATCTACACACTCTTGAGCAATGGTACTTTTTACCACTTCACTTCCTGTCAGCGTCCAACTTGGTTCTGACCAAGCTGACCAACTCCCATTAGACGTTTTATTTTTCCATCCAGGATTACTCCAATCAGACCAGCTTCCGCACCCAAAAAAACATGAGCGAGCTCGTTCTCTTATACGCTCTTGCCATTCTTCATATGTTTTAGTACGTGTTCTTGTTCTTTGTGCTTGTTGCTCTACTTGTTGAACGGTTCTAAACACTTCTCTATTTCCAGCCAGTTGTACAGGATCACCCAAAGGTTTTGCTTCAAGTTTTATTCGACCTGTTTGATGATTAAACGTAGATAAACCAACCACTAGCTTATCATCCAATGGTGCAATTCCTTTACTACTATCTCCTTGTAATAAAGTTGTCATTCCATCCTTTAAGCTTTGCAAACGATTTTCAGTATAATCATTCCATTCTGGATTCATACTTCCTGACACATCCAACATAAACATTAGCGTAGTTTGTGAGGTCTGTGGTGCTTTATAGAGTTCGATATCACTGGCTTGAGTGGTGACAGCTACACTGGTGACTAAAGTAAAAGTAGCCGCTTGGCAAGCAACGACCAATTTTTTCAAGTTGATATTTTTCATTGCATTATCCTCGCCTAACTACCTTGTTTCGTTGCGTAACTTACCACGGCATAGTCCATGACTTGCTGACTGTAGGGCACACCCAGCTTTTCAAAACAGTCTGCTACCGTTTCAGTGTCCGTGTACTCTTTCGACTTCTCATTGGTGTAATTTTTAAAACATTTATTAATTTCTGTCGTATTTGAACTCCAAGCATTACCACCTGATACCATACTTGGGATTACTGTCGTGACCACTACCCGTACTGGCTGAATATTGTCGAGTTGTACTGTAGAAGTATCCGTTCCAATTGGATAGAACTTAAAAGGAACATCACTATTCACAGCACTTTTTTTAACCGCGATTTGTGAGATCATAATATCTCTACCACTACTAAAATCATTTGATGTGTACTGGCAAAAACCTGTAATCCCTAATTCATCATTTTTAATTTGAGTAATTTTCTTAGTATTGTCACTTGGATCAGTTGTTTCTTGCCAAGACACGATACTTGCCTTATTCAAATCAAACATTGTTTTTTGTGATTTTGGACGATAGCAAAATACTAATTCTTTAGTTAAAAAATTATCTGACTTTACCATCCCCAACATACCTAACGAACTTAGGTTTTTTTGTAAAATGGCATTGTCTTTATTGTCCTGTTCCAAAGCAAAAAAGACAGCATCCGCAGTTTGCTGCATTAAATTTCGAGCTTGGCTATTGGTCGCAATTCCTAAACCCACAATACTTTGTTTGACTGCAAATGTACCAACTACTGTCACAAGCAATAATACAAAAAGTATAGTGATCAGTGTCGCACCACGCTGATAGAACATAGACATTACAAGCTCTCCATCAATCCATAACCATTACGTAAAGCAATCGTTTGTGTGACGACCTCCCGAATATATCTTTTTGATTTAGCAGCATTATTAAGCGAAACACTTTGGTCTAATATTTGGAATGTTTCAGGTACATCTTGCCCACCTGGGATTGTTTCCACACCACGCATTAATATACCCAGCTGTACAGACATAATACGATTTCTAGGTGTTCCATCTTTTATAAGACTATTATTATTTCCCATATAATCTTTAATCGACATATATTTAAATTCATCTTTACTATTATCTTTAACCCCTAGCAACACGTGAAAATGGTCAACTCTACGTATAATAATTTCTCCATTTCCTCCATAATTACTAATCGTGGTAGGTAAGTCAGATGTTGCAAGTAATGTTTTATAACGTCCCGCATCACACGCTAAAGCAAGCTCATTACCATCTTTTCTTAAAAAATATCGTTGTATAATAAATGTACCTTGATCTATCTCTGCTTGTGTAATGCTATTACCCTCACAATCCATAGCCCCTGCAATAATTGCTTTATATTGAATCACCAACTGATCACTTTTATATTCTTTTATATTCGTTTGACCAGCCCAGTCTGCTTGACCATGTCCTTGGGTTAGAACAGATATTTTAGTTGTATCCGCATTTGTTAAATGGAGGGGCAAATTGGCCGTTTGTACAGCCTTATCATCCGCTGTCAATCCAGAATAGCTTTCCAAACTTGTCAGCACGATCCCACTGTATAAATTTCGATCATTAATCACAGCCAGATTTGCATCTAAATTCGCTAAACGAATATCTTTAGTAATATAATTTAAACCAAAGTTACCATTGTCCTGCAATTCACCTAACGTCTTTTGTAAGCTATAATTAATCGTACCTGAAACAAATAATTGAACACCAGCAGCAGTAATAATTAATCCTAATGCCAATGCAACCATCAATTCAATCAAGGTCATACCAAGTTGTTTACTCATCTCAATATGCCTCCAAGACTATACATTTTGTATCTAAACCATAGCTTCCATTTTTAGTGCAATCATTAGTATTTGAACCATCTTTCGGATTTGTTTCATCCCAAGCCACATAAATACAGTAACGGTTTCTCTGTACTGCTCCAGCACATTGACTTAAACCAATCTTCATACCCATTTGATAGGCTTTATATAACGCCTGCTTTGCATCTTCTTTCGCAAAATTTTCACTATTGCAAGCATTTGCTGTCCCAAAACAATTGGTATAACTATAACTACTTAAATTCTCTTTACCCTCAAAGCCCTTAATATAGGCTTTATAAATCTCTTTTTTACCATCCGAATCAGCTTCCCCTTCTATATCTTTAATCAAACCCTCTTGATTTGCCCGAATACGCTCTGCAATATCTTTAGCCAAACTCATGGCTTGAATACGTTTGGATGCTTCTATAGATGAATTTAATGCACTCACTTGCAACAAAGTAAAACCTAAAACCCCTACTGCTAGAAGTAATAATGCAACGAGAACCTCAACCAACCCTACCCCTTTCTGATACTGAATTCCCATTTATCAGCACTCCTGATCTTGTCTGGATTGATCTTTTGTGGTTATTTTACCAAGTGGGCTAATTTCTACATACTTAGAAGTATTACCATTCGATATAATGACCTCAATAGAGGAAAGTTCTTGTTTTTGCCTTTGTGCATTGCCATCATCATCTGTATAACCACGAAATAGTTCAGCTGTACCATCAGTTGCAAATATCAGTTGCTTTACACCGTCAATAAGCGTTCCCTGCCATTTATTACTTGTACACACGAACTTTTTAAAAGACAAAGTTTGCTCATCAGGAACAGACCAATATAGTGTATTTGTACTAGAGGTACCTATTTGCCCTAAATTTACCATCATTCTTTGTCGATGTAAGATTGCATCATAACGTGCCTGTAATAAGACTTTTTCTAAATCCTTGGTTGAATAGTCTATTTTTTGCTGAGCCCTTACAGCTTTGAAACTTGGCGCAGCCATCATTGCAATAATCGCAAAAACAGCAATCGTCACCATCAATTCTATTAAGGTGAATCCTCGATTTTTCCCCATCGCTCCGCACCCAAGAAAAACTTTTACTTATATTAATAATAAACTTATCTCTTACAAAACCAATACAAAGCAGATAAACTCCATAAAAAAACGGATGGGCTGTACCCTATCCGTTTTGAGTTCACATTTTTCTATAGGAATTAGGCTTGTATCACCTGAATACGCAACTCTTTAGGTAAGCTAAACGTAATATTTTCTTCTCGTCCATCCAGCTCTTTAGGAGGGGTTGCACCCCAATCTTGTAACCGTTGAATCACTTGTTTGATTAGTATCTCTGGTGCAGATGCACCGGCAGTCACACCGATTTTACTTTGCTGCTTAAACCATTCTTTTTCAAGCTGATCAGCATTATCCACGAGATAAGCAGATTTACCCATCCGCTCGGCTAGCTCACGTAAGCGATTTGAATTCGATGAATTCGGAGAACCTACTACCAACACTACATCACATTGTTCCGCCAAATCACGTACGGCATCTTGACGATTTTGAGTGGCATAACAAATATCATCTTTCCTCGGACCTTGGATCTTAGGAAATTTTGTTCTTAAGGCATCGATGACCTTAGCCGTATCATCAATCGAAAGCGTCGTTTGAGTGACAAATGCAACTTTATGAGGATGCTCAACCACCAAAGCTTCAACATCTTCTTCATCTTCAACCAAATAAATCTTTCCACCACCAGATTTATCATATTGCCCCATTGTGCCTTCAACTTCAGGATGCCCCTCATGCCCAATTAAGATTGCTTCCGTTCCTTCTCTGGCATATTTCGTGACCTCAATATGTACTTTAGTCACTAAAGGGCAAGTTGCGTCAAATACTTTTAGACCTCGACGATCTGCTTCTTGTTGTACAGCCTTGGAAACACCATGTGCACTAAAGATCACAATGGAATCATCAGGAACCTGATCAAGCTCATCTACAAAAACAGCACCACGCTGACGTAGATCATCAACCACAAACTTGTTGTGTACGACTTCATGACGGACATAAATTGGCGGATTAAAACATTCTAGTGCGCGATTGACGATTGCTATCGCACGGTCAACACCAGCACAGAAACCTCGCGGATTGGCCAATACAATTTCCATAACATCCTCTCTTATCACCTGAATATTTATGCCAAACTATTTCGTTTAATGGCACGCTACACTACAATAGCCAAGATATTTTATCATATCAGGAAAAATATCATGTCGGGTCTATTGTTTGTCGTTTCTGCGGCATCAGGAACAGGCAAAACATCTCTCGTTAAAGCCCTACTCGATCGAGTCAGCAATTTACACGTTTCTGTCTCTCATACTACACGTGGTCAACGCCCTGGTGAACTTGATGGTGTTCACTATCATTTTACTGATACTGAAACTTTTTTAGCTCAAGTAGAACAAGGTGGTTTTATTGAGTATGCAGAAGTATTTGGTAATTACTACGGTACATCTCAAGCCAAAGTCAAAGAACAATTACAACAAGGTCATGATGTGTTACTCGAAATTGACTGGCAGGGTGCCGATCAAGTTCGTCGACTTTTTCCTGAATCAAAACAAATCTTTATCTTGCCGCCAACTCAATATGATTTAAGACAACGATTGTCTAATCGCGGAACAGATTCAGTTGAAGTAATTGAACATCGTTTAAGTTGTGCTGTAGAAGATATGCGTCATTTCGCAAATTTCGATTACATCATCATCAATGATGATTTCAATAAAGCTGTTCATGATTTAGAAGCAATTATTACAGCAAATCGTTTAGTTACCTTACAGCAAAGTGCTCGTCACCAGCAATTAATTGAAAAGTTAATCACCCTTAATCGCGAATAACTTGAGTCTTATTTAAAAGCCTTTTATACTATTTAGTCTTTTCAAATGTAATGTTCAAACGAGACAACTTATGGCACGTGTAACCGTTGAAGATTGTTTAGACCACGTAGATAACCGTTTTGAGTTAGTACTGGTAGCGAGTAAACGTGCACGCCAATTAGCACGTCAAGGTATGGAACCAACTGTAGAATGGGATAATGATAAACCAACAGTCGTTTCATTACGCGAAATTGCGGCAGGTCATGTCACTAAAGAAATTTTAAAACAACGCGATCAAGATTATCAGACTTCAAATCTTGATATGGTGTTGTCTACAAACTCATTAAATTTAGAAGGCTTCTCTTTCTAAATTTGATTTGCTTTGTCTAAAAGCCCATTGTGAATACACTGGGCTTTTTTGTTTGTTGAAAATTTCAGTGCTATATTGGTAAAAACAATATATTTCATTGAAAAAATTTACGAGTTTTTCTAATGAACAAATTGACAAGTTTCACAATATGCTTTTCATTAGAAGCTAGTCTTATTTATTCCTGAATTTATGTTATAAAAGGTGTTTTATGCCAGGCGAAGAGGTCAGCCAAGCCAAGCAACAACTCAAGGTCATTATTGAAGCCTATCTTAAAGATAGTGATATTCAGAGTGTACTTGCTGCCTGTGATTTTGCTGATTTAGCACATAGTGGTATTACGCGAAAAAGCGGTGAACCCTATGTTCTTCATCCTATTGCTGTGAGTTGCATTCTGGCGCATATGCGTTTAGATGCCGAGACGCTTATGGCAGCTTTATTACACGATGTCATTGAAGATACCGAATTTAGCAAAGATGAGATTGGTGAAAAATTTGGATCTGTTGTTGCCGAACTTGTTGATGGTGTAACCAAACTCAGCCACTCTAGTGATAAGGAATATAATAAGGCGGCATCATTCCGCAAAATTCTACAAGCCACCTTACAAGATCCACGTGTCATTATTATTAAACTCGCAGATCGCTATCATAATATGACGACTTTAGGCGCATTACGTCCAGATAAACGAGCACGTATCGCGCAAGAAACCTTTGATATTTTCGTACCTATGGCACGTTTAGTCGGTATGAATGAAATGGCCGATAACCTAGAACACTTATGTTATCAAAATCTTGATTTGGATATGTTTAATGATGTGCAAGCCGCATTATTAGAAACCAAACCCAAACGTTGTGAATACCAAGCAGTATGGGAGCAAAAATTATCAGATTTGCTTAAAAAATATAATCTACAAGGGCGTATTAAAAAGAAAAATAATAATATTGAATTACTACGTCATTTCGTAAAAAGTGAAATTGATTTAAATGAGCTCAGTCATAGCCATGCCTTTGAAATTATTTTAAATAGCATTGCAGACTGTGATCGTCTCGTTGAAGCATTAAAAGATAATTTCCAAGTTTTACAATATAATGATTATATTCGCCGCCCATTACCGGGTGGTAATCAATCATTAATGATTAAGCTAAAAGGTGAAAAAACAACATTATCTTTGACGATCCAAACCGAATTAATGCGTAAAGCTGCTCGTTTTGGTGTAGTACTCGGAGAGAATGCACCTCAAGCATGCCGTTCGGCAATTCAAGCTTCGATGCAGAACCTAAATACGCTCATAGACAGTGATTGTGCAAAAACCACTTTTAGCGATTTACTTGATTATTTACATCAGGAAAAAATTTGGGTCTATACGCCGCATGGTCAATTACATGAGCTTCCTCAAGGCGCCACTGTCGTTGATTTCGCCTACTCAGCTAGCCTATTTTTAGGTAATCATGCCGTTGGCGCAAAAGTGGATGGTGAAATTCGTCCTCTTTCAACCCCATTGCATAGCGGACAAGTAGTTGAAATTATCACAGACGTATTAGCAACACCGAATCCAGATTGGCTCAGTTTTATTAATACTCAAAAAGCACGCCGTGCATTACAAAATTTGTTAAGAGAACAAGACATTGATGAGCAACGTCTTGTCGGTCAGCAAGCACTTAATCGCGCTTTAAAACTATTTCATCGCTCTATAGATGACCTTTCAGCAGAAGACTGGATTAGTGTACTTGAGTGGCGACATTTAGCTAATAAAGATACGCTATTTGAACAAATCGCAGTTGGGGATTTATTACCTCAATTGGTTGCAAATCATTTATTTGCTCAAGATTATCAATCTCAGCATCATGAAACTTCTGATCGCTTGATTTTAGGAACTGAGGGTGTTGATGTAAAATATGCACACTGTTGCAATCCTGTGCTTGGCGATCCAATTCAGGGACATTTATCTCGACGCGGTTTAATCGTACACCGTTCACGCTGCCGTAATTTACTGCATGAACAGCACCTCCATCCTGAAAACATTATGCCTTTACACTGGCAATCAGAAGAAATTGATGATGTTCGCTTTAGTGCTTTCTTATGTATTCATATGACGATGAGTGACGAACAAATTTCTGACCTGATTTATCAATGCCGAAAGGCCAAAACAGGCGTAGAAATGGTCTATTCACAAGACCAGAAAACCTATGTAAATATAGTCGTGAGCAATCGAAATCAAATTGCCCAAATTATTCGTGATTTACGCATGCATTTTGGCTTCCCACGGATTGAACGATTAAATATGCCAATCGCCCAACCAGAGGTTGCAAAAGTCAGTTAATCGTTTAATAGACGATGTTCACCCAGACCTAAAATTGAAAGATTCCTTATTCTTAAAGCTAATGAATCATTTGCAAACAATTGCGACTAAACAGTATTCGACCGTTTCGGAGCCAAACTTTTGTGTTAAAGTCACATTGTTTAAGATAGAAACAATGACATAGGAGAGCTTAATGTCACGTCAAGTTATTCATACTGAACACGCCCCTGCTGCTATCGGAACATATTCTCAAGCAATTCTTGTTGGCAATACGCTCTATCTTTCAGGTCAAATTGGCTTAGACCCATACAGTATGGAACTTGTAGAAGGTATTGAGGCTCAGATTCGTCGTGTATTCGACAATCTAAAAGCAGTATGTGCAGCCGCAGGTGGCAGCTTAGCAGATATCGCTAAATTAAATATCTTCCTTACAGATCTTTCTCACTTCCAATTGGTGAATCAAATTATGGGCGAATATTTTGCCCAGCCCTATCCAGCTCGTGCAGCATTGGGTGTCGCAAGCCTGCCTAAAGGTGCATTAGTCGAAATGGATGGTATTGTTATTATTCCAACACAGAATTAAATGCGATATTTATCAAATAGATAAAATAAAGAAAGAATACTACCGATCAGGTGGTATTTTTTTATTCAAATTCCCAATAAGAATATATTCACTCTAAGAATGAAATTCATTGACAAACGATAACAATTATCAATAATATCAATTATCGCATTAATATTTGTGGATCACTCCCATGTATGTCTGTTTATGCCGTGGAATCACAGATCAAGATATCAAAGACGCTGTTGCAAACGGCGCTGAAAGTTATCGTGAAATTCGTGATTTACTCGACTTAGGCACTTGCTGTGGTCGTTGTGCACCCGAAGCCCGTTCTATTATTAGTGATGAGCTCGCAGAAATAGCTGCTCGTATTTCAGTTGCTGCATAATCTAAATTAATCCAATATCTCAACAACCTCATTTAACGATCTGTTTACGACTACACCGCTTCTTGTCGAACTTTAACCATTCCTCAGATAAGCGGTTTTTTTATTTCAGTTATTCACTTTAGTACGAATCCAAAATGCTTTTCGTATTTTGATTGTGATTTTCATTTGCCGTTCTATAATTTACTCGTCAGATTATTATTTGTTGATTAAAATCATATAAATTGCCTTAAAAACTAGGGCATCATGGTGTTATGGAGTAAGTGCAATGAAAGGCAATCGTGAAGTCATTAATCAACTGAATCAGGTGCTTTATCACCATTTAACTGCAATCAACCAATATTTTTTACATTCCCGCATGTTTAATGACTGGGGAATTGAAAAACTTGGCTCCGCTGAATATAAAGAATCAATTCGTCAAATGAAGCATGCGGATAAGGTCATTGAACGAATCTTATTCTTAGAAGGCCTACCTAATTTACAGCATCTAGGTAAATTGTATATTGGGCAACATACCATCGAAGTCCTCAATTGCGACATTCGTAAAGTAAAAGAAAACATTGAAGCGATTAAACAAGCTGTTGAACTTGCTGAAGCACAACAAGACTATGTTACACGTGATTTAGTTCAGGAAATTTTAGAGAAAGAAGAAGAGTATTGGGATTGGCTCGATACACAACTTGATTTAGTTGAAAATGTTGGCATCGAAAACTATATCCAAAGCCAAATTTAAAGCATGTCATCTACTTTATCCCTTAAAAGATAAAGTAGATGAATTTTACAAGTTTATTTATTATTTAATTCCATAATTTCTGCCAAGCTTATTTTTTGCTTATACAATTGTTGTAAAACAAATAATTGTTGCTCCGCTTCATCAAGCTTATGATTATAAACAAGTAATTGTGCATATTTTTTTAAATTATAAGGTGTGGCCTTATTTTCAACCATTTCGCCAATTACGCTAAGATCTGAATCAGACATCAATGTCTGAGGCTTTAAAGCAATCCAATCTAATCTTTGCTGAAATTGAGTAAGTATCAATATTTTAGAACTTCCCAATATTTCTTCTGAAACTGGTTTTTGCTTAAAAACCAATTTACTATTCTCTTGGAACAGTTTGTAATCTCGCCAAATCAACAGTAAGACAATCAGAGAAATGAGCCATACACAACGAATAATATTTCGATGTAAGATAACACTGTTTAAATTTGGCGTTTGAGCTTGAATTAACCCCAACAAAAAACCCATTGGTAATAAAAAGTAGGCATAGCGTTGCGGAAACTCCAACATTGCATGCATCAAAATTGCACTGACCATCAATATTGCCACAATCGAAATTGTATCTTTTGCATTTTTACTTAACCAAAATAACCAAATCGCAAAGTACGCAATAATTAAAAAGCCTAATGGCAAACCATTCCAAACCAAAAGATCTAACACGATATTATGCGCGCTATTAAACCAAACTTGTACGGTATTAAAATGAATACTTTCCACAACCGCGACACTCGTTTGATTCCAGCCATAGCCAAACCACGGACGCTCACCTATGGCATGTATAATTTGCATCCACATCCCAAGACGCTCATGCCCTGAACCTGCACGTTCTGCTAGTGATGCTGTATGGGTTACCGCCTCTCCAACACTTGTCGTCATGACTTGTGCGATAATAGGCAATAAATAGCCCGCAATTAAAAAATACGTAGCAGCCCAACCAAATAATTTAATAAAATTAAGCCTTGGTTTATTCTTATATTGCTTAATCACCCAATAGATACAAATAAAAATACAGACTAGCAAGGAAGTCCGTGACTGCGTTAAGCAAATCGCAAATAAGATAGATAAGCTTGATGGAATAAGTAGCCACAAAGATGCTTTATGCTTTTCATATAAGAACAATGCACCCATTAAACCTATAATCAAAAATGTAGCTAAATTATTGGGTTGACCAAAATTTGCATATGGGCGGTTACCTTTGAGCTGAATAACCCAATTAAAGTTTGACTCTAAATTCAACCATTGAACAATCGCAATCAAACTACTTATAAAAGCAACGCTCAGTACGATATAACTCAACCCTTGCATAGAGCGTTGACGATTTCCAGATGTAGAGGACAGGTTATATCCACCTATCATCATCAACCAAAACATAAAAACATATGAAAAACTTAGCAATGCCACACTAAAATCTGGAACGAGTCCAAATAGCCATTGAAATACAGGAATCAAAAGCAACGGCAACATCAAAAGCTGTGGTTTAGGAATTTTAATATTTTGTTTAAGCAGAGCACCCAGTAACGCCAAAGCAGCACCAAAGCTTGCCAGCTCACTAGAAAATGTCACCCATGGATAGGTATGAAATGGTGACAGCCAAGCAAAACTAATCAGCAAAGCGGCAACTACACTACAAAGAATTTGCATATCGACATAAAAAAATAAGCTTCGATAGATTATACATCGAAGCTCATTTAAACAAATCCTAATAATGAATTAACTTGCATTGATTTACTTTCATGGTCGCAAGTCTACAATTTTAACAACTTCGCCTTTTTCTTTATTAATTAATACAACCATGTCCTGTACTGGAGCCGAAAGAGGTAGCCATGCATCCGCATTTGGATAGTTATGTAAAATATCTAGCACTCTTTGCTTATCATTATATTGCTCCAACATAGAAATTGGATAGGCATTCATTTGCAAACGTACTTTCACATTTTCTATATCAGTATAATATGCTGGATGTCGGTTCATTGCATTGTTACGTTCTTGACTAAGGGAATCAAGAGACTGTTTTTGCTGACTCGTATAAATGGATTGTATGGCTACTATATTTGGATGCAACCAAGATGGTTGCTGAAATTTAGTTTCAGCTTTCTGTAAATACTTAGGTTCGATATCGCTATTCTTTACAACTACAAAACTCAAGTTATTGTAAACAATCCAAGCTGGGCGACCTTGACCGATCGTATAGAAACCATATCCTGAAGCAGCGATTTGTACGACAATGACCGTTGCAATATCTAACTTTAATGTTTTTTTCCCTTCTTTATAGACCAACAAACCAAGTAAGGGACCAATGATCACATCAATGATTAATAACATGCAAAATAATTGAGTGACCCCAACAGCTTTAGCTAATGGTGATGGATACCAATAGTAAAATACTATTACACTTAAACATAATGCAATCAAAATAGAAACTAATAAATGCCCTAAAAAAAATCTAATACGTTTAGACATTACACAAAAACCACTAAATTAAATTTATTCAACAATTATACATTTGGATCCTTTTTGAAGATCACATTCTATCTTTACATCAGAATACCGTTTTACGACACCAACAATTTTTTGAATATTATTCTCATCCATAGTTGAAGCATCTGTTATAGATTCACAAGCATTAATTGTTGGAGGAAAAGGAGTTGTACTATCATTTTGGTCAAATAAATCAACATAGACTAAGTTACTATAGCGCTTTACTTCAAATAAACATGCTTTAATACTTGTCTTTTTTTGATAACTGCTATAAGCAGGGATCATAATGGATGTTAAAATTCCAATGATTGCAACCACAACCATCATTTCTATCAGACTAAATCCACCTTCTCTGTCCATTACGTCCCCCCACTTTATATTTTCTTATTCAAATAACATGCCAAACATAAACTATTGTTTTATATGTCTTCATCATTTTAAAAAAGTTTCAAAATGCTAATTTTTATATAAAATTGACATTTAATGGCATATAAAATTGACATTTAATGGCATATAAAGCCTATTATTCGGTTTTACTGTTTTAATCACAAAACTTACAGACCTTATGATACATCCTATGGTCCAAAAGCTGAGCATAGTCTATTCTTTGACCGTATAATTTCTCTATTATTTTTAAAATCATTATTGCTTCATTTTGGTATTCATTATATGCCAATAATATTGCATATTTTGTCAAATTTTGCTTTGTAGCTGTTGCAAATACATATTTTTTCAAAGATATAAGCTTACTATCATCCAATTTAGTATATGGATTAAATTTCACCCAGTAAATAATAAAGTTAGTTCTATCATATATAGTTTCCTCCATAAAAAAATTTATCTTCAATTGCTTATCTGTATAATAAATTTTTTCCTTTCTATCCAATTTCATTAAGGCTTCTATTTTTTTATTATACATATAACTATAACCAAAATTAACAAGAAACATAGAAAAAATTAAAATTAAAATTAAAAACAATACAATAATTTTATTTAAATAAAAAAATCTAAGTTTATTTTCATTTAAAACAAAGCCAATCATCCACCCCATAGGTAAAAGAAAATAAGAATAAAAAAGTGGGTACTCTAAAAAACCATGTATCAAAATTGATAGAATCATTGCAAAAAAAACAATAGACTCCTTGGTTTTCAACGACTTAAAAATAGATAAAAATAAAAAAAAGTAATATAATAGAATTATTATACCCAAAATAAGTCCAGTCCAAACTAAAATATCCAGGGCGATATTATGTGAGCTATCTAAAACCATCTTTGTTGGAGCGTTACCCATACCAGAAACATTAGCAATCTGTGTCTGATACCAACCATAACCAGTCCATGGTTTTTCTAACAAAGCATGATATAGATACTCCCATATATCTAATCTAGAGTATCCAGTAGTAATTCTTTCATAAAAAGTTGATGTTTTCAAACCTATATTAAAACAATCTAAAATAGAATTATAATATGGAAGAAAAATTAAGCTAAAGACAAAGAAAATGATGTATAAAAAAATTGCTCTAACTTTCAATGAAAAATTAACTCTTTTTTTTACTAAAAAATAATATATTACTAAACATAAAAAGACTAACCATGCTGTCCTAGATTGAGTTAAAACAATAGAAAACAATAATAAAAGAGCTATATAGTTATATATTTTCTTATTCTCATACTCATACAAGTACCACAAAGAACATAAACTTATAATAAGAATAGTAGAGAGCTGATTTGGCTGACCCAAATTTGCATATGGACGACCAGTTTGTATCTTTATTATATAAGGCTGTAAATTATAAAAATCTAACCACTGAATAATAACAATACATGATGATATCACACCCACGAACAAGAACATATTGCATACTAAACGACTGAACAACAACCTATCATTAAAATTATAACCTATTAATACAGCGCAAAAAAAACAAAACAAATACATTGAGGAAAAAAACATTGTTTCAAAAAAAACAATAACACCAAAAAGATATTGAATAACAGGAATAAAAACCATCAAGCCTATCGGTATAATTATGATAGGCAACAATATTTTTTGTGAAGATATTAGGAAATAACAACAAAGAAAAGCAAATGAAATAAAACAATACTTTTCAGATGTATAACTTACCCATGGTAGATTATGTTCAGAATTTAAGATTGAGCATACGAAAAAAAAAATATTACAAAAAGTATTAATGATTTTTTAATTAACAATGTGTTAGGACTTAATATTTTATGAATATTTATATACATCTTTTATTTCACATATCTTTTAATTTTAAAAAATAAAAGCACATAATAAATATGTGCTTTTATTATAACTAATGTTTATACTGGATCACCACAAGTACCTTTAGTCCAGTCACATGTCATTGTTGTACCCGTACCTTTAGTAACAGCGATAGTAAATGTAGTTGCAGTACCAGTAGGTGCAGTAATTACACAGTTCGCTGTATTATAATTAGTAGCTACTGGCGCTGATGTTTTCCCTTCTGGATCAGACACAGATAAATTCCATGCGGTTGCAAAGTTTTTACCAGTTGACTTACATTGAGCATCTACTGAACGCTTTGTATAGTTCTGGTATGAAGGAATCGCAATTGCAGCCAAGATACCAATGATCGCTACAACGATCATCAATTCGATAAGAGTAAAACCCTTTTGCATTGTGTTCATAACATTTCTCCAATGTATTAAATTTTTATAAGCCGTTTTCAGCTACTTAGTATTTAGCATGTTCTATGCCAATCCTTAGCTTATCCAATTTTAACTCAAAAAAACAGAGACTTAAAAGAATATTATTACAGATTAGTTTTAATGCAATTATCACTCTTTATGGCAAAAAATGACAAAAAACGTCACCTTTCACGACTTATTTTCAAACCCCGTATCGATTAAGCATGATTTCTATCGAAGAGGCGTAAAATTGAGCGAAATAAATCACATTAAAATTATGAATATTTACGCAACCGTTTATCGGAAGATAAAAGGATATATTTTAAAATATAGGATTTATATCATCTTCTTCATCAAAATTAACTACATAAAGATTTCAAAATACACAATAACTCAATTGAGAATGACAGGCTCGTTTGGCAATTCATTTTTGTTATCCGCTTCAGAATGAACATAATAATGATCTAACACTTGACCAATCTCACCAATTCCGCTTTTGATGGCTTCTAGATGTTGTTTTTGAGCAAGTTGATAGACTATACGCTGACAAATCTGATTCCAAATCTCAGTTTGAGTCGCATTTTTAAGACCACGATCAATCACAATCTCAACTTTTCGCTCACAAAGGTTCAAATAAAGCAAAACTCCACTATTCAATTCAGTATCCCATACACCTAATTCGGCAAATAGCTGCTGAGCACGTAGCCGTGTGTTTTGATGATAAGCCTGTGAACAGGGTATATGGCCTTCTATTACCACTTGAATTTCACCGACATGCCCTTTCTCGGCTTGCTGAACAGCTTGTGCAATCTCTAAGCGGTCTTTTTTATTAAAAAAACGATGTGCAGAAGAAATATAGAAAAAATGTTTGAACCAACGTTTTAGACTAGGTCGTGCATATTCTTCCAGTTTCGATTGCGTAATGATTTCCGTTGTATCCGTCTTTGTCACCATGAGCCTGATGCTCCTCCCCCGCCAAAGCTGCCACCGCCGCCACTATAACCGCCTCCACTGCCGCCACCAAAACCTCCTCTACCTCGCCCCCCTCCAGATAGAAAAGCTTGAAAAATAAGCTGTGCCAATGAAGTAATCAGTAGAAAGAAAATTCCGATGCCTAATAACAGACTCATCACAAGACCAGCACCATTGACTAGTCCCGCAACAGTTGCAGCTACTGCCGCAGTGGAGGCACTTAAACGGTTGCCAACAATGAATGAACCGACAACACCAGCGATAAGGATGAATAGCGCCATAGTTAGCGTATTATCTTTCGCTTGTTGCTCACGTAAAGCTTGTTCATGACGGTCTTTTAATTCTTGGGCAGCCTGTTGTGCAATTTCTGGGTCAAGGTTCACAATACGGCTAATCTCATCCAAACCTGATGAAATTCCTTGAGCATACTGACCTTGTTTAAAAGAGGGTGTAATTTGATTACGAATAATGCGGCTCAGTACCACATCAGGTAAAACACCTTCGAGACCATAGCCTGTTAGAATCTGAATTTTGCGATCATTGACTGCAATTGCCATCAACAAACCATTATCACGTTTAGCAGAACCTAATTGCCATTTTTCACCTGTACGTAAAGCAAAATCAAAAATAGCTTCTTGTCCTGTGGTGGGTACAATAATCACCCCAATCTGAGCTTTACCCTGCTGATACAACGTCAGTATTTTTTGATTGAGTTGCTGTGTTTCCGCCTCACTTAATATTTTGGCTTGATCTATGATGGGCTGATTTAATGTCGGTAAACCGCGGATTGATTCACCCTCAGCCATATCATTGGCAACTTGCGGTAAAATAGGTGTTTGTTGTGCTGTAGTGTTTGGTTGTGATTGATTTTGTTGTGGCTGCTGAATCATTTTACCTGCAACAACTAAATCAGTTTCATCTGTTGCAGTTGCAACCTCAGCCCAAACTGTATGTTGAAAAAATAGTGTTACAAAAACAATCATGAGAACAGCCGAAAGCTGCTTAAGTTTTTGTCTAATTTCTTCCAACATATGGCAACTCCAAACCCATCAAGAACAATTTCAAATCTTAATTAAATGAAACTGTTGGCGCTTGTTGCGCAGATTGCTCTGCTTTAAAGTTCTCTTTGGTTTTCATACCAATGACTTTTGCTGTCATTGCTTGTGGGAACTGACGCACATATGAATTGTAATCTTGCACGGTCGTAATATAGCGATTACGAGCAACCGCAATTCGATTTTCTGTACCTTCCAATTGTGCTTGTAAATCACGGAATTGTTCATTGGCTTTTAAATCTGGATAATTTTCTGAAACCGCAATTAAACGAGATAATGCACCTGTCAATTGACTTTGTGCTTGTTGATATTTTTCGAATAGTGCTGGGTCTTCTAAAACTTCTTTATCTACTTTTAAACCTGCCACATTGGAACGAGCTTGCGTAACCTCTGTGAGGACTTGTTCTTCATGTTTAGCATAGCCCTTAACCACATTGACAAGATTGGGAACAAGGTCAGCACGTCGCTGATACTGGTTTTGCACCTCAGACCATGAAGCACTCACAGCTTCATCTTTCACTTGTAAAGTATTATATCCACAACCTGTGAATAACAATGTGCTTGCCAATACGGTTGCCAAAGCGGTGTGTTTGATCATTTTCATAAAAATTTATCCTCAGGTTTTTCTTTATATTTTTTGCAATAATTCATTGTAATGTGATTTTTTGTTCGCTGTGTAACATTTATTAAAGTTACTTTATACGTATTTAAATAAAAAAGACATTACTGAATGACCTTGAGTAATGCCTTGTTAAGCACAACATTTATGTTTGTAAAAAATGAATTAACTATATAATTTTGAAAATTTTTCTTCTTGAAAACTGACCATACGATACTCATCTACCATACGTGCGTTCCAATAATTCACTAATTTCGTATAGTCATGTTTCGCAGGATGAAAATCTGCTTGATAATAAGACAAGTATTCTGGAATCAGTTGAATAAACATTTTTCCAAGACCAAAAAATAAGATGAAAAAAATAAAGCCTGCTTGAGCAGGCTTTATCGCAATCAAACTATAAAGATGAATTAGACACCTAAATAATCTAAAATACCTTCTGCTGCTTGGCGGCCTTCCCAAATTGCAGTCACAACAAGGTCAGAACCACGCACCATATCTCCGCCAGCGAAGATTTTTGGATTAGATGTTTGGAATTTAAATTCTTGTTGTTCTGCCGCAACGACACGACCTGAACCATCTAAACTTACATTTGCAGAACCAAACCAATCAGCAGGACTTGGACGGAAACCAAATGCAAGTAATACCGCATCTGCTGGTAAAATTTCTTCAGAACCCGGAACAGGTTCAGGGCTACGACGACCACGGCTATCAGGCTCACCCATTTGGGTAGTGACCACTTTAACACCAGTCACTTTTCCATTCTCGCCCACAATCTCGATCGGTTGGCGATTGAATAGGAATTTTACACCCTCTTCATAGGCATTCTTCACTTCGCGCGCAGAACCCGGCATGTTGCTTTCGTCACGACGGTAAGCACATGTCACATCATGCGCACCTTGGCGTAATGAAGTACGGTTACAGTCCATTGCAGTGTCACCACCACCAAGAACAATCACTTTCTTACCATCAACACTGATGTATTCGCTTGGATCTTTTTCCCAACCTTGGCAACGATTGACGTTAGCAATTAAGAAATCTAGGGCATCGTAAACACCATCAAGATCTTCGCCAGGGAAACCACCTTTCATGTAGGTATAAGTTCCCATCCCCATAAATACGGCATCGTATTCAGCAAGGAGTTGTTCAATCGTTACATCAACACCGATTTCAGTATTTAAGCGGAATTCGATACCCATCCCCGTGAAGATTTCACGACGACGTTTCATCACATCTTTTTCCATTTTAAATTCTGGAATACCAAATGTAAGTAAACCACCAATTTCAGGGCGTTTATCAAATACAACTGGTTTCACACCGCCACGGGCAAGAATATCAGCACAGCCTAAACCTGCTGGACCCGCACCAATAATGGCCACTTTTTTATTCGTCCATTTCACGCCAGACATATCTGGACGCCAGCCTAAAGCAAATGCGGTATCATTGATATATTTTTCTGCATTACCAATCGTGACTGCACCAAAGCCGTCATTTAAGGTACATGCACCTTCACACAAACGATCTTGCGGACAAACACGACCACAAACTTCTGGCAAGGTATTGGTTTGATGGCAAAGTTCAGCCGCTTGGAAAATTTGACCTTCTGCAATCAGCTTTAACCAGTTTGGAATATAGTTATGTACTGGGCATTTCCATTCACAATACGGGTTACCACACCCTAAGCAACGGTGAGTCTGGTTTGCAGCCACTTCCGCTGTAAAAGGTTTATAAATTTCCACAAACTCTGCTTTGCGGACAGTAATATCTTTTTTCTCTGGATCTTGACGTGGTACATCCAGAAATTGAAAGTCATTATTGAGGCGTTCTGCCATGTCTCTCTCCGTGGGTAGGCGCAGTGGTGTCCTTCACCTCTGCACCTGCCTATGTCTTTGCAGTCGTGGAATTATTGTGGATCAGCTTGGGTTGTTTTCAAAAGCGTTTGCAAATTAGCAGCTTTTGGTTTTACAAGCCAGAACTTACGACTATAGAAGTCGAACTCATTACGGATTTTGTATGCCCAAGCACTTCCTGTCTCTTGAATATGTTCATCAAGAATACGGAGGAGGTTTTCTTTATGATCTTCCATCGCCTCAGTCGAGATACGATTTAGGTCAATCAGCTCATGGTTGTAGTAGTCTACAAAGTCATTATCAAGGTCAAGTACATAAGCGAAACCGCCTGTCATACCCGCACCAAAGTTATGACCAACTTTACCTAAGACAGTTACCACACCACCTGTCATATATTCACAGCAGTGATCGCCAGCTCCTTCAATGACTGCAAAAGCACCTGAGTTACGAACAGCGAAACGCTCACCCGCAGTACCAGCAGCAAATAACTTACCGCCAGTCGCACCATATAAACAGGTGTTACCAATAATCGCGGTATTTTGCGTTTGGAATGGTGAACCTTTTGGTGGGAAGATCGACACACGACCACCCGCCATACCTTTACCCACGTAATCGTTTGCATCACCTTCAAGTTTGATATGCAAACCACCAGCGTTCCAAACACCAAGTGACTGACCAGCAGTACCTACAAGATTCATGACTACTGGACTGTTTTCCATACCCAAGTTGCCATAACGACGTGCAATTTCACCAGAAATACGCGCACCAATCGAACGGTCACAGTTACCAACGGTGAAGTTAAACGAACCACCTGTACCTGCTTCAATTGCTGGTAACATCTCAGCCACCATTTTCTCAGCTAAAACACCTTTATCAAATGGTGCATTACCTTGAACTTGGCAATACTGAGCTTTGCCTTCAGCAGCAGGATGTGATGTCAATAATGCACTCAGATCAAGATGCGCATGCTTTTCAGTTTCGCCTGGTAAAACCTCAAGCAAATCAACACGACCAATCAAATCTTTGAGTGATGCAACACCTAAAGCAGCCAACCATTCACGTGTTTCTTCAGCAATAAACTTGAAGAAGTTGATCAGCATTTCTGGTTCGCCAATATAATGCTCTTGACGTAAATGGTCTTGCTGTGTTGCGACACCAGTTGCACAGTTATTCAAATGGCAAATACGAAGATATTTACAACCTAACGCGATCATTGGTGTAGAACCGAAACCAAAGCTTTCAGCACCTAAAATTGCTGCTTTGATTACGTCTAGACCTGTTTTTAGACCACCGTCGGTTTGAACACGAACTTTACCACGCAAGTCATTGACACGAAGGGCTTGATGCGCTTCACTCAAACCTAATTCCCAAGGCGAGCCCGCATGGTGAATCGATGAAAGTGGAGATGCTGCTGTACCACCGTCATAACCTGAAATGGTAATAAAGTCAGCGTATGCTTTTGCCACACCTGCCGCAATCGTTCCAACACCTGGCTCTGATACTAGTTTTACCGATACCATCGCTTGAGGATTGACTTGCTTCAAGTCAAAGATCAATTGTGACAAATCTTCAATTGAGTAAATGTCATGATGCGGAGGCGGAGAAATCAAAGTCACACCCGGTACTGAGTAACGTAAACGTGCAATTAAGCCATTCACTTTACCACCTGGTAACTGACCACCTTCACCTGGTTTCGCGCCCTGTGCCACTTTAATCTGCAACACTTCAGCAGAGGTTAAGTACGCAGGAGTTACACCAAAACGACCTGATGCAATCTGTTTGATTTTCGAGTTACGAATCGTACCGTAACGTGCAGGATCTTCACCCCCCTCACCAGAGTTCGAACGACCACCAATCGTATTCATCGCAATTGCAATTGCTTCATGTGCTTCTGGAGATAATGCACCCAAAGACATTCCCGCAGAATCAAAACGAGGTAGAATCTCTTCAATCGTTTCAACTTGATCAATCGCAATCGAATCGGTTGTTTTTAACTTGAATAAGTCACGAATCGTAGCAACTGGACGGTTATTTACTAGCTCAGCATATTCTTTAAAGTCTTGATATTGACCTGAACGAACCGCTTTATGCAATGAGTTAATCACATCAGGGTTGAACGCATGGTACTCTTTACCGAATACGAATTTGAGTAAACCACCCTGATCAATTGGCTTGCGATTTGACCAAGCTGTGCTTGCCAATTTTTTCTGGTCATTTTCTAAATCAGCGAAAGTCGCACCTTGGATACGGCTTGGTACACCAAGGAAACATTTATCCACGACTTCAGATGACAAACCTACTGCTTCAAACAGTTGGCCGCCACGATAAGAAGCAACTGTCGAGATCCCCATTTTAGAAAGTACTTTTAATAGACCTTTCTCAATCCCTTTACGGAAGTTTGCTTGCGCATAAATTGGATCACCCAATAATTCGCCTTTCGCAACCAAATCATTAATCACGTCATAAGCTAAATACGGGTAAATTGCTGTCGCACCAAAACCTAGTAGTACTGCAAATTGATGTGGATCACGTGCGAAACCTGTCTCAACCAAAATATTTGCATCAGTACGTAAACCAACTTGAATTAAGTAATGATGTACTGCACCAGTTACCAATACTGAGTTTGCTGGCAAGAAACCTTCGCGAATATTTTTATCGGTCAAAACGATTAAAGTTTTACCATCACGAACAGCTTGTGCAGCTTCTTCACAAATACGTGCAACTGCGGCTTGTAAACCTTCGGTTTCTGCATAATTCAGATTGATATCAGCAACAGCATAACCCGCACGTTCTTTTTCAACATCACGAAGCTGCTGCATTTTTGAATGTGACAATACAGGGCTTGAAATAATGATGCGGTCAGCGTGTTCAGGACCCTGTTCAAACACATTTTGCTCACGACCCAAACATGTTTCCAATGACATTACGATCGATTCACGTAATGGATCGATTGGTGGGTTAGTCACTTGCGCAAACTGTTGACGGAAATAGTCTGATACATGGCGAACTTGACGAGACAAGACTGCCATTGGCGTATCATCACCCATTGAACCAACAGCTTCCTGACCACTTTCTGCGATTGGACGCAAAATCTGATCACGCTCTTCAAATGTCACCATAAACATTTTTTGAGCCGCTTTTAATGCATCACCAGTTAAACCCTGATCACTCAATTGTTCTTCAAGCTGAGGATCTGCTTTCAAACGAATCGCATGGTCACGCAACCATTCACGATACGGACGCATGTTTTTAAGGTGATTGCTGACATCTTTCGTATCAAGCACTTTGCCTGTCAAAGTATCTACAACTAAAATTTGACCAGGACCAACACGACCTTTAGACACAACATCTTCTGGTTCATAACCCCATACACCAATCTCTGATGCAAGCGTGATGTAATCATTTTTGGTGATCACCCAACGTGCAGGGCGTAAACCATTACGATCCAACATACAAATCGCGTGACGACCATCTTGGATCACAAGACCTGCTGGACCATCCCAAGCTTCCATATGCTTAGAGTTAAATTCATAGAATGCACGTAGATCAGCATCTAAAGTTTCAACATTCTGCCATGCTGGTGGAACCAACATACGAAGTGCACGGAATAAGTCCATTCCGCCACCAACAAGAATTTCAAGCATATTGTCTAGGCTTGATGAATCCGAACCAGTACGGTTTACAATCGGATTTAACTCAGTTAAACCTGGCAGTAATGGATTTTCAAACTTTGGCGTACGAGCCAGTGCCCAGTTACGGTTTGCTGTAATGGTGTTAATTTCACCATTATGCGCAAGATAACGGAATGGCTGAGCCAATGGCCAACGTGGCAAAGTATTGGTTGAGAAACGCTGATGGAATACCACAATATGCGATTTTAGACGTTCATCAGCTAAGTCGGTATAGAAGTCAGCAATTGCTGCTGGCATCATTAAGCCTTTATATGTGATAACAGTTGTTGCAAGTGTGGTCACATAGAATAATGGGTCGTTTTGTAATTGTTGTTCTGCACGGCGACGAGCTAAAAATAACTTGCGGTTAAATTCAACTTCAGTCAAACCCATTGGGCAGTTCACTAAAATTTGTTCAAATGCTGGGAGTGATTGCAATGCAATTTCACCTAAAGCATCATTATTTGTTGGTACAACACGCCATGCCGCAACCGTTAAACCTTCTGCTGCAATTTCTTTATTTAAAATGTTCTTTGCATTTTGAGCTAAAGCAGGGTCAATATTCAAAAATACTGTGCCTGCAGCAAAAATCTCAGTTAGATTACTGCCTAGCTTCTGAGCTTCTTCACGGAAAAATTGTTTTGGCATTGCCAATAACAATCCGCAACCATCTCCTGTTTTACCATCCGCGGCAATACCACCACGGTGCGTCATGCAACTTAAACTGTGAATCGCAGTTTCGACCAGATGATGGCTTGATTCACCCTTCATATGGGCAATCAGACCAAAACCACAGTTATCCTTAAACTCATCAGGCTGATATAAGCCTTGAGCGGGAGCTACAGTATTAGGCGATGGCATGTGCATAGCGTACCCTTCTTTCAACATGGCTCTTTCGAGCAACAAACAATCAATTCATTTTCTGCGATATTGCCGATCAACTCATATAAAGTTCAATGCTTCGCAAAAACATTTTTCCTGGCGGATTTGCAATATACGCCTTTCTTTAAGAAGAAACAGCGTACTCAAGCATATAAAGTGTTTTCAGTTATTACACCTTCACCAATGTTTGTAAAGCACAAAAACTTTCCATTTCACTAAATTAATTGGGTGTTTAGTGTGAAAAAGTGCAATGAGCAGATAAATTAGCACCACAAGGAAGCAAAAAACATACCAATTAATTATAAATTTACTAAATCATTAAAAAAATTAAAATAACCTTAATTTATAATAGGCTAAAGCTATATCTTATCAGGTTTTTTTGCACCAAAATAATTCATTTCGCCTTAAAAAGGCGCTAATAATGTTCAAAATTAGTGCAATACTAATTGAATGGATCTACCACATCGCGTTTAGAAGAATCTGAATTTTCTTTCAATTTTTCAGGGTTTTGTGTTGAAGATTGGCTTTGTTTGACGTTTACCACGTTACCTTGAGCATCACGCTGTGTGACTGTTGTCTGAGTTGCTATTGCAGGATCAACTGCTGGCTTTTCTGAACTAACACCCAAACTGCCTTGTGAAACCACCGCCCCTGCAGCCAACAAACTCTCGTCCACTTTAGGTAGCGCTGCGGGTTTTAACTGAATATCATAAAGCTGATTTGTCGCTGTTTTTAATTCATCAAACCCTAAATCATTCACAAACTCTGCATATTTTGATAATTGCTGGGCTTTAGGTTGCACGGATTGCGGAAGTACCAAATTCAATTGAGCAAACTGACGATTTACTTCCTCCATATTCGGTGACATACCATAAGCAAGAACATATTGTTCTGCCTGATCCTCCCCAGTTAAGCGGAAATAAATAAACTTTTTCCGATCTAATCGACTCAACAAAAAATTTTTAACAATTGCTTCATCTGAACTACGAAAAATTTCCATCGTCCATTTTTGCTGATTTTCTTTAATAAATTTAGTGCCACGAAATTCTGGTGCATGCTCATTAGAAACAACAACTCTGGTTGTTAAATCTAGCGGTTTCACCTCATTAGAAAAGGCACCTAGATGAGCAGTTGCAGTCACTTTTTCAGGTTGAATTTGAACTTCAGTTTTAGCTGGTTGATCTACCTCAACCAAAGCATCTCCATCAGTAACTCCCCAAAAGACCAATGCAGCAATCAAGCATACAATTGCAAGCGTGAGCCAGCTGTATTGTTGAATATTTTGCCAGATTGATCTAGAAATAAGCATATTTTTCTCAATATATTGATTATGAAGATTGGTTCGCAAGAATCGTTTGCTTCATTAAATCCACATCAAAATCTTTGGTAATTATCGCTTGGCCTAACTTTTTAAGTAAAACCAAACGTAATTGGCCATTGAGCACTTTTTTATCATGCGACATATAAGCCAAAAATTCGTCGAGTGGAATCTGTGGACATGATATCGGTAAATGGGCACGTAGAATAATTCTTTTTGTACGCTCAACATCTTCAGCAGATATCCAACCTAGACGGTGTGACAAATCTGCCGCCATGACCATACCTGTTGCAACCGCTTCACCATGTAACCATACCCCATAACCTAGATAGGATTCGATTGCATGCCCAAAAGTATGCCCTAAATTTAGAAGTGCACGCTCGCCCTGCTCTTTTTCATCATTAGCCACAATTTTAGCTTTATGTGCGCATGAGCGATAGACTGCTTCTGCGAGTAAATTCGCATCACGTGCAACAAGCGCATCCATATTCTGTTCTAACCATACTAGAAAATCCACATCACCTAGTAATGCATATTTAATCACTTCAGCCAAACCAGCAGAAAGTTCACGATCTGGTAAAGTATCAAGCTGTGCCATATCCGCTAATACAACTTGAGGTTGCTGAAACGCACCCAACATGTTTTTACCTAAAGGATGATTGATTCCTGTCTTCCCACCCACACTTGAATCAACTTGAGATAATAATGTAGTTGGCACTTGAATAAAATTCACTCCGCGCTGGAAACAAGCTGATGCAAAACCAGCCATATCACCAATGACTCCACCACCTAATGCAAGCACTGTGCAATCACGATTAAAACCTGATTCCAAAAGCGCATCAAAAATTAAATTCAAATGTTCAATGTCTTTAAATTGCTCACCGTCGGGTAAAATACATTGTGCAATCTGTTTATCTAACTGGCGCAATCCATCAACATAATGTTGCAAATATAATGGTGCGACGGTTGTATTGGAAACCAACATCACTTGTCGACCATGAATATATGGCGCTAGCAAATCTCTGGGATTTAAATTACTTCCAATAAAAATAGGATAGCGACGATCACCCAATTCAACATGTAGTGTTTGCATAAAATTAGACCAACAAGAAAATTACTAAATTTGTTTAGATAAAATAAGCTGTAGAATTTTTTGCGCTAAGTCTCGCGCTGCACCCTGATTTGTTTCAACAATAAAATGTGCAACCTCACGATAAAGTGGATCTCGCACAGTTAACAAATCTCTTAATTTCTTTTCTGGGTTTTCTACTTGCAACAATGGACGATTTTTATCGCGATGAGTTCGCTGTAGCTGAAGCTCTACAGGAGTATATAGATAAACAACGATACCCCGCTGTTTTAAAAACTTTCGATTTTCCGATTGTGTTACCGCACCACCACCAGTCGCCAAAACAAGGGCAGAACGTGCAGTTAGGTCATTTAACACATTAGTTTCACGTGCTCGAAAACCAGATTCACCCTCTTTTTCAAAAATCCAAGGGATTGTAGCACCTGTTTTACGCTCAATTTCATGATCACTATCAATGAATTCACGCCCCAACAATTCTGCTAAATGTCGACCGACTGTTGTTTTCCCTGCCCCCATTGGCCCTACCAAATAAATATTTGGTAGGGTTTCAAACGCTTTGCCTTGCAACGCGCCACCTATATTAATTGCGATTATTCAAAATATATTAATGATTTCTCGTCAAAGTGTCATTAACAATTCTCGGGGTCACAAAAATAAGTAGTTCGCGTTTATTTTCAGTTTTTGAATCACGACGGAATAATTTCCCAACATAGGGTAAATCTCCCAAGAATGGTACTTTAGTTTGTTTGTTTAGATTTTCTTGTTCAAAAATACCGCCCAATACCACCGTTTCACCATTATTAACCAAGACATTAGTATTCACCATGTTTTTATTAAAATAGAATTGTCCTTGAGGGGTTACACCAGCAATACTATCTTTCTTAATATCAAGATTCATTTGAACCTTTCCATCTGGTGTAATACTCGGCGTTACATCTAAACTTAATACCACATCTTTAAATTCGATTTTCGGCGTAGCATTTGCCCCAGTACCCGTTGAGGATGAAAAAGGAACTTGAGAACCTGACTCAATTTTTGCAGTTTGTTTATCCGCAGTCATAACTTTAGGCGTTGAAATCACTTCGCCATAACCATCCGCCTGAACCGCAGACAGTTCTAAATCCAGCATAAAATCAGACAGACTAATTAAACCAAAAGCAATACGACTCGCACCTACTGCTGTTGCACCCAAATCAACATTCAGGTTATCAGGGCGTTCAATCGTATATTTATAACCACCTGTTTCGGAATCTTTTTCTGGTTCACGCAGGTTCCACAAAGTGGTATCGCTACCGCCCACCAACAAATTACTATTATTGGTAATACCCTGAGAAAGCACGCCCCACTTCACCCCCATCTCTTTGGTAAAGTCAGTACTTGCACTGACAATACGTGCCTCAATCATTACCTGCTTAACTGATACATCCAGCAAATCGACCATTTTACGAATTTGATCAATTTTTTGTGACGTGTCATTAATAATCAGTGTATTCGTGCGAGGGTCTGTAGAAATCGTACCACGAGGACTCAATAAACTCCCAACACTATCACCTAAAGGATCATTAGGCGAAGCATTTTGAGTTATCGTATTTCCACCTGAATTATTAGTCTTATTTTTACCTTGGGTAATTAATTTCTCAAGATCAGTAGCTTTCGCATAACTTAAACGAATATATTCAGTTTGTAATGGAGCTAGTTTTACACTTTGTGCAATTGCTTTTGCTTCCTCTTCTTCTGACTTAATTAACTCAGAAACTGGTGCAATCCAGATTACATTGCCATTTCGGCGTTTGTCTAAATTCTTTGTTTTAAGCACAATATCTAAAGCTTGATCCCAAGGAACATCTTTCAGACGTAAAGTAATGTTCCCTTGTACAGTATCAGCAGCAACCAGGTTTATGCCGGTGAAATCAGCCAACAGCTGCAAGACTCGACGTACTTCTATATCCTGAAAGTCTAATGAAATTTTATTCCCAGTATAGACTTGGGCTTTAGCTTTCGGAGAAGATTTATCTTCTGGACGCTTAAGACTAATCGTTAATTTATTTTCCGCTTGGTAAGCCATATATTCATAACTACCAGCAGACTGAATGGTGATCACACCATTTCCTTTATCATTATAAGCATCTACACTTGCGACAGGTGTAGCAAAATCATTGGTATTTAGACGACGCGCCAAATGGGCTGGAATTTTGTTCCCCATTGTTCGCACCACAATCTTACTACCTTGCTGCTGTACATCGACAGGTGTGTTATTTCCCAACAGGTCAATAGCAACCAACCCCTCGCCATCCTTACCGCGCTGGAAACCAATATTTGATACACCTTGCTGTGATTGTCTGACAACCGTAGCATTACGAACAGCGTTTACTGGTTGAACTGCATTTATTTTAAGAATAAACGTGTTCCCTTCAACACGTGTCGTAAATGCTCCTGCTTCCTTTAAATTAACAACTAGACGTGAACGCTGATCATCAGCTGCAACATCAATTGTTGATGCTTCATTAGTTGATACTGGTATTGATGCCTGTTTCAAATTTTGTTGCGTTTTATCAAAATCTAAAATCAATCGAGAGGGTTGTTCCAATTGATAAGCCTGTGGCTGTGGAGGCAAACCGTTAAACATAATACGGATTTCTGTACCTTGGTCAGCCAAACTCATTGGAACAATATTCGTCATACTCACTTGTGCAGATGCAACTTGCATAATCGCAATCGCCACGGCACCCATTGAAAATTGACGGAATGCATGATTCATGGTCTTAACTTCCCCAAATAAAGAACTTTTTAACTGCTTTTTCATTGTTATTCCCTTAATCTTAGGATACCGGCCCAATTAAAACGAGTGTGCGTGGTCTTTCTACATAACCATCTCGTCCATCTGGCACAATTTCTATTAAATCAATTTGTGTAGGGCTAATTTTAACTACACGCCCTTGATTCATCCCCAAATAGCTACCAACCTGTATACGCTCAATTTGTTTATCTGGCGTTTGGATTAAAGCAATTGTTTCATTCATTTTACCTCGCATACTTCCTTTCATGTTTAATGCTTCTAAAGCATAACTTTCTAAAGGTTGAGGTTGACGATTCAAATTAGGATAAACCCGCTTCCCAGCCATAATTTTTAATTCAGCAGCCAATGAACTCGGCATAAATGGGCTTTTTAGTTGATGTGCTGAATAGTTAAATAATGGCACAGGTGTGAACACAGGTGCTGGCTCAATCGATAAGGGTGGTTGATTACGAATATCTGCCATTTGTTGATTTACAGTATCAATACGTGAATCGCAGCCAACCAAACCAATACTAATCAATAAACCGCATAGTATTTTATAATTATTCATTAGTGCTGCCCCTCTTGAACTTTTGAGGTCGTATTTTTAGCTGGTTGAGCAGATTGTTCCTTTTGGAGTTTAGCCTGTTCATCTGCACCAATATAACGATATGTTTTTGCATTAATTGAATAATTAATTATAGGAATATCAGACTTTTTCTGAGTATCTTCTTTTGCTTCAACCGTAAAATCATGCAGGGTCACAATACGTGGCAGGGCGGCAATCCCTGTAACAAAAGCACCAAAGGCGTGATAATCACCTGTAGCTTCGATACTAATGGGCTGCTCAATAAAAAACTCTTGCTTTACTTCATTTTCTAAGCGGATATTTTTAAACTTTAATCCAGAGTTCACACCAGTTAAATTAATATCTTCAACTAAACTTGGAATTTCAGTTTCTTTCGGTAGTTGTTCTAATTGTTGATTGAAATTTGCTTCCATTTCTTGTAATTGAGCTTGGTATTGCTGCAAATTACGTAATTTAGAATCCTTTTCCCTAAACTCATTTAACAAACTTTGCTCTTGTGCTTGAGCATTTGCAATATCATCAAGTTGGCCTCTAATTACGACAAAATACCCTAGAGCGAGCACTACCAAAAAAACAAAAATCCAACAGGTAATTTTTACAGAAAGTGGCCACCCTCCATAATTATTCATATCCAATGTATTAAATTCTTGAAAAAATTGCTCTAATGTCATTTTTTTCTTTTTCGAAGCAACAATCTCTTGATCAAATTCGTTTAAATCTTCTTGGCTCATTTCACCACCCCCGATCCTGATGCAACTGCTTCTAAAGTTGGGTCAGCCTCAACTGTTGTGCCTATTTCTCCCAAATCAACAGTTACCACAAAACTTCCATAGTTTTCTTCAACTCGAGGAACTAAAGAGCTTGTTGTTTTATCTTTTTTATCATCTGCCGCCAAGAAAGAATTCATAAACGCATTACGATACCAAGGTGAAGCTTCTAGATTTCTTAAAAGCTCAGCAACGGTGTTTGGACTTTCTGCTTTACCCTCAATGGTAAATTTATCACCTGTACGGGTAAATTTTGTCAAATACATTGTAGGTGGTGTTACTCGCACTAGCTCATCAACTAAACGCACTGCAATAGGACGCTGTCCCTGTAAGCCTTGAATCAACTTCATACGCTCAATAATTGCATTACGTCGTTCTTGCAAACCATCTAATGACTTAAGTTGAGTATCTAAATTCTGATTAGTACTTACAATTAACTGATTTGCCTGTTCTTGATCATTCAACTTATGGTCAAAGTACATCCAGCCAGAAAAAACTGATACTACGCCTAATGCTGCTACCCCAGCACAAAATGCAACGAACTGTTTCTTTTTTTGTTCTCTTAGCTCATCACGCCAAGGGAGTAAGTTAATCTTTGCCATTAATCAAAACTCCTCAATGCTAAACCACATGCAACCATCAATGAGGAAGCATCATTTTCAATTTTTTTAATATCAATTTGCGGAGAAAAGCCCATTTGTAAGAATGGATTGGAAATGGTGACGCGATAACCTAGTTTTTGTTGTAACAACTTGGCTAAACCAGGAATATTGGCATTACCACCTGCCAATAAAATATGGTCAATCTCATTGAATTGTGATGATGAAAAGAAAAACTGAAGTGAGCGAGCTGCCTGTTGAACTACGGCATCTAAAAAGGGTTCGAGCACTTCCGTATCATAGTCGTCAGGCAGTGTTCTTTCTTTTTTCGCACGCCCAGCCTCTTCAAAAGACAAACCGTAACGGCTCTGAACATCCTGGGTTAGCTGTCGACCACCAAATACCTGTTCACGTGTATAGATAATTTTACCTTTCTGCATGACAGATAAGGTGGTCATAGTATGACCAATATCTAAAATACCAACTGTGTTTGCACCCATTGGCAAAGTATCTGCGAATACACTGAAAGCACGTTCCATGGCATAACTTTCAACATCAGCAATTTTTGCAGATAAATTAGCCAGCTCAAGAACTTCTACACGTGTGTCAACATTTTCTGTACGCGTTGCCACTAACAATACATTTACACGATTTGGGTTTGCTAATTTGTCAGATAAGACTTCAAAATCTAGACTTACTTCATCCAATGGGAACGGAATGTATTGCTCAGCATCCATACGAATTTGAACTTCTCGTTCATCGGCTGTCATATCCGCATCCATTTCAATGATTTTATTAATCACCATTGAAGTTGGCACAGCTATAGCAACATTCCTCGTATGCGGATTAGCAAGGTTAACGACTCTTTCAAGCGCGTCACCAACTGCTTCTGGATTGATGATGCTTTTTTCTACGACACTGTTTTCAGGCAGTGGCATCACAGCATAGCTTTCAACCCAATATCTACCGTTCTTTACAGAGAGCTCCAATAACTTAACAGTTGTCGAACTAATATCGACACCCACTAACCCCTTATTTGGTTTACGATATAACCTGAGCACAGTACATTCCTATTTATTTTTTTATCCCCAAAAATACAACTCACTAATTTGTTTTGGTCTTTAATTGATACGGATACAATATCTCATCTAACAATCCGTAAGGCTAAAGGATATACTGACCATAATTAGTTTGCCATTCGCTCTTATTAAAACTTACTTATTATGAAAAAGCTATCCAGTTCTGGTATTGTTCGTCCATTTTTTTTGATGCTTATTATTATATTAGTCTCACTTCCAATGGGATTTTATGGCATGTATCTCTATCTAGCACCCTCTTTGCCTGATATGAGTTCATTAAAAAAGGCACCTTTACTAAAACCATTGCAAGTTTACACGGCAGATAATAAGTTAATTGCAGAATATGGCGGCAAACTTTCCATTCCAGTGAAATACGAACAGATTCCACCAGCGTTTATTCATGCATTTCTAGCAGCAGAAGATTCGTCATTTTTTGAACATAATGGGATTAGTTTTAAGGGCTTGGGGCGAGCACTAACAGAATCTATTACAGGGTCAGATGTACAAACTGGTGGTTCAACCATTACCATGCAGGTAGCAAAAAACTATTATTTGAGTCCAGAACGAACACTTAAACGCAAACTAACTGAAGTTTTTCTCGCTCGCAAAATCGAGCAAAATCTCACCAAACAAGAAATTCTAAGCTCATACGTCAATAAGATCTTCTTAGGCAAAAATGCTTACGGAATTGCTGCAGCTGCACAAATCTATTACAACAAAAATATTAATCAACTTACCATTGCGCAAATGGCAATGATTGCAGGATTACCGAAAGCACCATCAAAATACAACCCTGTCGTCAATCCTGAACGCGCGCTTGAACGCCGGAATTGGATTTTAGGGCGTATGCTACAACTTGGCTATATTAATCAGAGTCAATATCAAAAAGCTGTTGCTGAGCCAATCAACCTGAATATGATTGATCGCTCTGTCAGTAATATTTTCCCGTACGTCGGCGAAATGGTTCGTTCAGAATTGGTTGAAAACTTTGGCGAGCAAGCAATTGATTCAGGATATAAGGTATATACGACGATTGATAGTAACCGCCAACGTTACGCTGAAGAATCAATTCAAGACGGTTTAGAAGCCTATGATCGTCGCCATGGTTGGCGTGGACCAGAAGCACATGACAAACCTCTTAACCAGTTTGTCCCATATGCAAATACCTATCCAGCACAAGTCATAAAAGTGAATAACAATTCTTTTGATGCTTTGATGCAAGATGGCTCAACAGTTACGGTAAATTGGGCAGGCATGTCATGGGTTCGCCCTTATCGGAATGCGAACAGCGTAGGCGGCGCTATGTCGAATGCTTCACAAATCGTTAAAGTGAAAGATATTATTCGATTACGTCCCAATGAAAACAAAACCGTTTGGTCTTTAGTACAGGTTCCTAAAGTTCAAGGTCAATTGATTGCATTGAATCCAAATGATGGCTCCATAGAAGCTGTTGTTGGCGGCTATAGTTTTTATCAATCGAAGTTTAACCGTGCGTTACAAGGGTGGAGACAACCAGGTTCAACTATTAAACCATTTGTTTATGCATTGGCACTTGAACGTGGCATGACACCTTATAGCATGGTGAACGATAGCCCCATCAGTATTGGTAAATGGTCTCCAAAAAACTCCGATGGACGTTACTTAGGCATGATTCCTTTACGTCGTGCATTATATTTGTCAAGGAATACGGTTTCTGTCCGTTTATTACAAACTGTGGGAATTGAACGCACACGCCAACTATTTATGGATTTTGGATTACAAGAAGATCAAATTCCTCGTAACTACACAATCGCATTAGGAACACCTCAAGTACTCCCTGTGCAAATGGCTACAGGCTATGCCACTTTTGCAAATGGTGGTTATCGCATTCAGCCCCATTTTATTAAACGAATAGAAGATGCATCAGGCAAAGTAATTTATGAAGCAAATCCAGAATACGCTTGTATCCCTTGTATTAGTGATCCAAATGCCTATGCAACAGCCGATGCTATTCAAGAGCAAGATGCTGTAAATGAAATCACCAATGAAACTTTAGATGATGTATCTGCCGCATCTGAAACTGTTACATCTAACTCTCAAACAGCCGCAACGACAAATAGTAATTATCGCCAAGCGCAACGCATTTTAAAATCTAGCTCAGCTTATGATATGGCTAATATTTTACGCGATGTGATTCAGCATGGTACTGGACGAGCAGCACTTAAAATCGGTCGTAACGATTTAGGTGGAAAAACAGGAACAACCAATGATGCCAAAGATGCATGGTTTGCAGGTTTTAATGGAAAATTAGTTGCAATCGCCTGGGTTGGTTTTGATCAACCTCGTACACTCGGTCGACGTGAATATGGCGGAGTTGCTGCTTTACCAATTTGGACGAATTTCATGGCGAATTCGCTTAAAGATACGCCATCAGCGTGGGTACATTTCGATAAAGACGCAAAAGATCCAATTTCATTCGACAAATTACAACTGGAGAAAAATGAAGGGCAAAAAGAATATCGTGCTTCCCCACCGTTGGCACGCCCACTTTATCGTCCTGCTCCTGGTGCACCAACTCGCTCCGCGCAAACTGACTTCTCAGATTTACCAGATACAGCACCATCTGATGAAGAGCAAATTATTGTTCCAACAATGGAAACAGCATCACCCCAAAAAGAACATGATGGTATTGAAAATTTAATTAATAATATTCAATAAGTAAATTTAAAAGAAGCCATCAAATTGATGGCTTCTTTCTTTTTTGGAATACATAAATTTGAAAAGCGGCTGTCACTAAGAAATGCTGTTCTTGTTCTAAAATCATTCTTCGTTCAGGATTCGCTTTATAAGCATAAGGTGTCATAGCAATCAAATTTTTTAGCGCTTGTTGATCTAACTCGATTGCACTCTCGACAAGTTGTTGTTGCTGTAATTCAAATTGACCATCTAGCTGTTCTAAAAATTTTTCTGGTTCGTGTAAATTTACTTGCTCAAATAAAGCTTCACGCAACCTATAGAGATGTCGAGGTGCAGGTGTCACCACAATCAGATGACCATTCTCTTGAAGAACACGTGTGATCTCTTCTTGTGGAATTGGACTAAATAAACTAGTACATACGTCGATTGAATGATCCTGTACGGGCAATGTTGCACCCGTCCCAACAACCCAAGTGACTTTAGAGTTGAGTTTTGCAGCCCGTTGTACAGCTGTTTTAGCAATATCCACACCTATACAGTGTTGAGTATGCGCTTGCATCGCACTGGTGTAATAACCTTCACCACAACCAATATCTAAAATAGTTTTCGGCCTGAGCCGCTGCAACAGCTCAACAATCGCCTGCTGTAACGGCTGATAAGCACCTGTTTGCAAAAATTCACGACGAGCCAATACAGACTCTGCAGTATCCCCTGGTGTCTTACTATGCTTATGCTGTACGACATGCAGATTGACATAACCTTGTTTGGCGACATCATAATGATGGCCTTTTTCACAACGCCAAGAACGCTCAACCAAATTCAATGATTGGCGACAAACAGGACACATCAATAAATTCATCTATTTTCTCCAAACATAAAAAAAACTGGTGATCACCAGCTTCTTTTTGAATCATGGTTTAACGCAACTTTAGGGTCATTAAGCCTAACACAACAAGGAAAATGGTAATAATCCAAAAACGAATAACAACCTGTGTTTCCTTCCAACCTTGTTTTTCATAATGATGGTGTAAAGGCGCCATCAAGAAAACGCGCTTATTCCGCATTCGTAATGAACCAATTTGTAAAAACACAGAAACGGCTTCCATTACGAATACACCACCCATAATCGCAAAAACGATTTCTTGGCGAACCATAACAGCAATTGTACCCAGCATCGCACCTAGTGCCAAAGCCCCGACATCACCCATGAATACTTGAGCAGGATGCGCATTATACCAAAGGAAAGCCAAGCCTGCGCCAACCATGGCTGAACACACCACCACCAGTTCAGAGGTATATTTTACATAGGAAATATGCAAATAATTGGCAAACCGAATATCACCTGATAAATAGGCAAATACACCCAAACCTGCTGCAACCATGACAATTGGCATAATTGCCAATCCATCCAATCCATCCGTCAGGTTGACTGCATTTGACGCCCCATTAATCACTAAATAAGTGAAAACAATAAATGCTAAACCAAACGGCACCGCTGAAAGTGGAATGGAGAGATTCTTAAAGAATGGAATCAGCAAATCTAGCATATTTGCAGTATTCATTGGATTATCTTGTTGCTTTGCAATTAGATATAAAGCAATACCAGCACCTAATGATGCCACAGAAGTCCAAAAGAATTTTTTACGTGCAGGTAAACCAGCATTATCTTTATAACGAACTTTAATCCAGTCATCTGCCCAACCAACAGCACCAAAGACCACCATAACACCCAATACAATCCAAACATAAGGATTTGATAAATCAGCCCATAATAAGGTACTAATACCAATTGAGAGCAGAATTAAGATCCCACCCATCGTTGGTGTTCCCATCTTCTTCGCATGATTTTCAGGAGCAAATGAGCTTACTGCCTGACCATATTTTAAGGCTTGTAATTTACGGATCATCACAGGCCCTAAAGCCAAGCCAATGGTCAAAGCAGTTAATACACTCAACAAAGAGCGTAATGTTAAATAACGAACCACTTGGAAAGAGCTGTTATAGCCTGCCAATTGTTCAAATAACCATAACAACATTTAAATCTTCTCCATCAAGTCAGCCATCAACGTTTCCATATGGGTATAGCGAGAACCTTTAAATAGGAAACTCATGTGCTGGGGTTGATGTGTCTCTACTAAACTCATTAAAAATGACAAAGCTTGCCCCTGATTCAGAAAAGCTTGTAATTTTTTACCGTATTGTGTGCTTCTTGCACCTTCTTGAGTGGCAGGTGAGAATTCACCCACTGCAACTACAAAATGAATACCTTGCATCGAAACCAAATCTCGGCCCAACAAATAATGTTGTTGCGCTGCTGTACTTCCAAGCTCACCAATATCCCCGATTACCATCACTTTAATGCCCATTTGTTGAGCAAGAACTTCTGCTGCTGCACGCATTGAAGTTGGATTGGCATTATAAGTATCATCAATGAATAAGTGATTTTGGTGTTGAATAAAATTCAGACGCCCTTTGGCACCCTGTGCTTGTTCTAAGCCTTGTACAACATCATCAAGCGCAATCCCAATTGCCAAGGCAAATGCTGTTGCAGCAGTTGCATTTTGCACATTATGAGCACCTGCAAACGGTAGATCTACTGTACGGATACCCTGTGGAGTATGTAAATTGAATTTCGCTGATTGAGGATGTAATTCAACCTCTGTCGCAAACACATCGCCACCATCACCAAAACTCAACATTGAATGAGCTTGAGCATTTTCACGAATAGTCGCCGTAAAGTCATCATCAGCGGGAACAACCGATACTCCGTCAGGCAAAATATGCGAATAGATTTCTGATTTAGCGCGACAAATGCCCTCACGGCCACCAAATTCACCCAAATGCGCTGTACCAATATTCAAAATCCCCGCCACATGTGGCTGCACCAGATTCGAGGTGTAATCAATTTCACCTTGGTGACTGGCACCCAACTCCATCACAGCATATTGATGCTCCTGACGCAGTTCCAGCAACATCATCGGCACACCCAAATCATTATTCAGGTTGCCACGCGTGATCAGGGTTGGTGCTAAACGGGATAAAATACTACCTAACATTTCTTTCGTGGTGGTTTTACCACTACTGCCTGTTAAAGCAATCACTTTCAACTGTGGATTTTGCTGACGGCGATAGGCTCCAAGATGCCCTAAAGCCAAACGTGTATCTTTAACGACGAGTTGTGCAATATCTGCATCGACAGGATGCTCTACGATGGCAATCTCACAACCTTGCGTCGCCACTTGTGCTACAAAATTATGAGCATCAAAGCGCTCACCTTTTAAAGCAAGAAAAACATCTCCAGCTTCAGCATGACGAGAGTCAGTCAAAATACGCTTAATTTCGCTTTGTGGAATCTTATGATTATGCCATTCACCTTGAGTCGCTTGTTGTAATTGCTCTGCTGTCCAAGGTTCTAGTGGAACGGTGCTGGTTGTTGAAGTATGCATACGCTTTATTTACCTTTTAACCTTAGTGTGCAGGATAAGCTGAATCTACAGAATGTGGCTGAGCATTAATCGCAGATTGCACTTCGACTACATCATCAAACCAGTGACGAACGCCATCTACTTCCTGATAGTTTTCATGACCTTTGCCAGCAATCACGACAATATCTCCAGCTTGAGCTTGAGCGACCACAAATTTAATCGCTTCACGGCGATCATGAATTTCATGTACGCTGTGTTCTGCAAAATCAATTCCCTGCTTCATATCAGCAAAAATCTGTTCAGGGTTTTCAGTTCGTGGATTATCCGAGGTGAGAACTACTGGATTAGCATGATCAAGCGCAGCCTGAGTCATTAAAGGACGCTTACCGCGATCGCGATCACCACCGCAGCCAAATACCACCCATAATTGTCCAGTGACATGACGTTTCAACGTGGTTAACACCTGAATCAATGCATCAGGTGTATGTGCATAATCAACGACAAATAGACGATCCGCATCTTGAATGACTTGCATTCGTCCTGGTGCACCCTTAAGTTGCGGAACAAACTGCACTAAATCAGCAAGCGAAAAACCAGCATATTCTGCTGCAATCAAGCTTGCTAATAAATTTTCTACATTAAAATGTCCAAGCAATGGGCTTTGCACAGCAAATCTACCTGTTGGACTAATCAATGTAAAACTTGCACCACTCAAGCGATATTGCAAATGATCAATATAATAATCCGCAGAAGTTTGAGTCAAAGAATAAGTCAAAACTTTCGGTTTTGATGGATTTTCTTTCGCAGCAGCCAGCATCACGTTTGCATGTGCATCGTCGATGTTAATCACAACGACTTTTAATGTAGTAAATTTAAATAATAGCGCCTTAGCTTCTGCATAAGCCTCTAAAGTACCGTGATAATCCAAATGATCACGACTTAAATTACTATAAACTGCTATCTCAAGATCACAACCATTCAGACGACCTTGTTCCAGACCATGCGAACTCGCCTCAAGTGCAACAAAATTAGCCCCTTGTTTAGCGTAATCATGCAATGCCTGCTGTAAGTGCAGCGCATCTAAAGTGGTGTGGGTTGAAGGGGTCAAGTTTGGCAAGATACCATTGCCTGTTGTCCCCATCACTGCACAGCCTTGCCCTTGCGAACTAATTAACTCTGCAATTAAGCGTGAAATCGTGGTTTTACCATTGGTACCTGTGACTGCAATACCACGTAATGACTCTACAGGATCGACCGCTTGTAAATATTGCTGCTGCCATTCACCCATAAGAAAACGTACTTCAGGGCAAACCCATTCGTTCGCAAGCCCCAAACTTGTTTCACTAATGACCGCCAATGCCCCTGCATTCAGCGCATTTTGTGCAAATTGACGGGTTTTTTCAGGTTGGCTATAACTACTTAAAGCAATAAAAATCTGCCCAACTTCAATCTTACGGCTGTCTAGACAAAAGCCTTGAAAAGGCTGAGTGAACCAAGCCGCATCGATATGAATCGGATATATCTGCTGAAAACTAATCGACATAATCTACCTACGGATTGGATTTTATAGAGGTATCAAGTGGTTTATCTAAAGGTACATTCAGTAATCGTAGCGATTCTTGCATAATTCTCGCAAAAACGGGCGCTGCAACGAGACCACCATAATAACGACCTTGAGGATTTTCAACGACGACAATCATCGCCAGACGAGGATCACTCACTGGAGCAACCCCAGCAAATAAGGCACGATATTCATTACTCGAATAACCTTTACGGTCAGCTCGTAATTTATGTGCCGTACCTGTTTTACCACCCACACGATAACCAGGAATATTGGCCTGTGTAGCTGTACCACCTGGCATAGTAACTTGCTCAAGCATCAATAACACTTGATCTGCAATCTTAGGATCAAGAACTTGCTTACCTTGGGGTGCTTGATCTAATTTTCTAAGACTTAATGGCATTTCCACACCATGGTTTGCGAGCATCGCATAACCTTGTGCAACTTGGAGAATGGTTGCGTTTAAGCCATAACCATACGCCATCGTACCCAACTGAGAGGGGTTCAACTTATCACCCGAATACAACAGCCCTGCGCTCTCGCCTGGAAATTTCACATCAGAACGATGCCCAAAACCGACACGACGGAAGAATGATGGAATCGCATCTTTAGGTAACGATAACGCAAGTTTGGCTGAACCCACGTTAGATGATTTAACAATAATACCTGTCAGGGTTAATGCACCATAGTTGTGTGTATCACGAATGGTATGCCATCCCAACTTCATTGAACCTGGTGAGGTATTCACGATTGTGTTTGGCGTGTATTTGCCACTTTCTAAGGCAGCTGCAACAGTAAATGGCTTCATCGTCGAACCTGGTTCGAACATATCGATTGCACCACGGTTACGCATTGCATCTTTGTTGGCTAAACCATTTTTATCATTTGGGTTATATGACGGCCAACTGGTCATTGCTAAAATTTCACCAGTTTTTACATCTACAGCAATAGCGGTTGCCGAACGAGCATTATTTGCAACACCAGCAGCGGTCAATTCACGATACATAATATATTGCAAACGTGAGTCGATACTGAGCGTGACATTTTCACCTGACTCGACTTCTTTAATCACTTCTGAGACTTTAAGACGATTACCTTTTTTATCCCGAATAATTTTTTGTTCACCATCGACGCCTGACAACTGTTTATTCAGTTGCATCTCTAAACCTTCAACCCCAACACCTTCACTATTGGTTAAACCAATAATTTGTGCATTCGGCTGTGGTTGCGGATAGTAACGCTTATACGTCTTTTCAGCATAAACCCCTTGAAAGTTTCGCTTGGTAATGAGGTCAGCTTGCTGTGGTGGAATTTCTTTTTGTAGTACCAAATAACGTGAGCGTGGACGAGCTTCCATTTGCTTTTTGAGATCAGCACGGTCTACACCAACCGCATCTGCCAACTCATCCAAATTCAAGTTTTTATCAGGTAATTGACGTTTTAATTTTCGGTTATGTGGATCTTTTTTTAATTCGGCTGTGATTTCATCAAATTGCTGTTTCGTTTCCCAATAATCTCTTGGGTCAATCACAATTTTCATGATCGGTGTACTAATCGCTAAAGGCACTCCGTGGCGATCACTAATCACACCACGCATTGCTTCTAGGCGTTCCGTACGCAAAATATTGGCATTCGCTTTATTTTGTAAAAAGTCTTTATTGACCACTTGCACATAAAATGCACGTGCAATCAATACAATAAAGCACAGCAATACCGTACCCCAAAGCAAATAAAATCGCCACATGTCTAATGCAAGTGTCGGTCTTTCAGAAATAGACTGCTGTTTTTTTCGTATTGGTTTACTTCGCTTATCTGCCATACAGCATGCCTTATTTGTCTTGCTTTGAAGTCATAGGTAAAGAAATCACAACCGTTTGTGCTGCGGGTGGTGAAAACATCCGCAATTGTGTAACAGCACGAGAGCCAATCTGCGCAGTTGCACCAAACGTTTGCTGTTCAATCAGCAAGCGCCCCCATTCTGCATTCAGATCGTCTCTTTCACGCATATAAGCACTTAAATCACGATAATCATGACGATATTCAAACACTTGAAAGACCACCATCATTGCGCTTGTGAATACCATCGCCATCAGCACAGCATACACTACAACTTTTTTCAGTCCTTTCTTGCTGCTAGATATGATCTCATCATCATTCTTTTTATTCATTATCTGCCTTTCTGCTCTAAACGCTCTGCTACACGTAACCATGCACTACGTGAACGAGGATTTGCTTTTACTTCTGCTTCACTCGCACGAATACGAGACACTTTCTTTAAACGTCGCGTATCAACCTGTGCTTGAGGCATTCCCCAACCATGATCTTCCGCTAAAGTTGATTCTTTTTGAATAAATTGTTTAATCAAACGATCTTCTAAAGAGTGGAAGCTAATCACAGCTAACTGTCCTTGTACTTTCAACAATTCTACAGCTTGCGGTAAAAACGTTTCAATATCATCAAGCTCTTTGTTAATTGCAATACGAATCGCTTGGAAAGTACGCGTTGCAGGATGTTTATGCTTTTCCCATTTCGGATGAGCAACTTTGACAATTTCTGCAAGTTGAGCAGTTGTCGTAATTTCACCTGCCAATTTAATCGCTTTGGCAATACGACGGCTATAACGCTCTTCGCCATATTGGAAAATAATATTGGCTAATTTTTCTTCTTCGATTTCAAGTAACCATTCCGCCGCAGTTAAACCTTGAGAATTATCCATACGCATGTCTAGTGGGCCATCTTGCATAAAGCTAAACCCACGTTCTGCTTGGTCAAGTTGTGGTGAAGACACACCCAAATCGGCCATAATGCCGTCAACTTCGGTAATACCAATATTTATTAATTCCGCCTGAATATCGGCAAAACTGGCATGAATAATTTTAAACCGCGAATCTTCTCGTTCTAATTCTGCGGCAACTTCAAGTGCCTGAGGATCTTTATCAAAGGCGTAAACACGTGCATTTTGATCCAATTTGGAAAGTAAGAGCTTGGTATGCCCTCCTCGACCAAACGTTGCATCGACAAAAATACCAGTATCGCGACCTGCCAATACGCCATCAACGGTTTCATGAAGTAAGACAGAAATATGCGACATAACAATAGGATCAATAGCTAAAAATGTAACTGCACATTATCACCTTGTTTTATCCCAGTACCAAACGACTTTTTGTAGAGAATTCTTAACTTTTCATAGATAAAACCGTTTTCTTATCATTTTTTATGCAACAAAAAAGCAAATACTCGGTGTATTTGCTTTCCCATCTTCAATCACAAATTTTACATATAATTTATTTACTGTTTATCTGCATAAATTTGATCAAAAATCGCACCATTCACAAAGTGTGTTTTTTGCGCTTTTGCCCATCCACCAAATACATCGTTAATGCTGAATAGTTTGATCTTTGGAAATTGTTTCGCATATTTTGCTGCAACTTGCGGATTACGTGGACGGAAATAATGTTTTGCCGCAAGTTCCTGCCCTAAAGGTGAATAAAGAAAATTTAAATAACCGCGCGCTAAATTGCGATTACCATCTTTATCCACGGTTTTATCTACAATCGCAACTGAAGGCTCAGCCAAAATCGAAATTGATGGATATACAATATCGTATTTATCTTTACCTAAACCTTGGGTCGCCAATAAAGCTTCATTTTCCCATGACAGTAACACATCGCCTATACCTCGCTCAGCGAATGTGGTTAAAGAACCTCGCGCTCCCGAATCAAGTACCTTGACATTTTGGTATAACTTTTTCACTAAATCACGGGCTTTAGTCTCATTACCACCGGGTTGTTTCAACGCATAGCCCCATGCCGATAAATAAATCCAACGCGGTGCACCCCCTGTTTTCGGATTTGGGGTAATAATTTCGACACCCTCTTTGGTGAGATCATTCCAATCACGGATATTTTTCGGATTTCCTTTGCGAACAAGGAAGACAACCGTTGATGTATAAGGTGCAGAATTATTTTTAAATTGTTTTTGCCAATCTTTACGAATGAGACCTGCATTGGCAATTTCATCAATATCATTCGCCAAAGCCAATGTCACAACATCAGCCTGTAAACCATCAATTACCGATCTTGCCTGTTTGCCTGAACCACCATGCGATTGTTTAAAATCGACCTCTTGACCTGTACGCTGTTTCCAATATTGACCAAATGCTTGGTTATATTCTTGATAGAACTCTCGTGTTGGATCATAAGATACATTTAAGAACATTGTAGCTGCCTGCGCTATGCTACTTAAACCCAAAGCAAGCAATGCTGCGGCGATCACTGTTTTCATTTATTATTCACTCATTTTCTGTATATCTGTGACCACTATATTTATTTAAAAATAATTTACAATCAAATAGTTATATCAATAATTTAGAAATTATTCTTTTTTTTATATATCGTGATATTAAGGATGTATTGCAGTTAAAATGCTAAGTGTTTATTCATGTTATTTTTATTTTGAGAAAAATTATCATTCTCCACTTTTTCTACACATTTGCTTGTTAGATTTGATTTGCAGATATTCTAGCCATCAGGCTTACAATACCCAAAATCGTGTTTATTTATTATTTTTTGTAAAAAGTGTGACATGGTTATATTTTTTATTAAAATTTATGTTTGAATCGTATGATTAAAGCAATACTATAGTCATTTAGTTAGTCTTGTAGACTCGAAGTCATGAAGGGGATGTTACCGTGCAAGCATCAAAACTTAAAAAAACACTATGCTTAAGCTTATTTTTGGTGTTTTCTATTCAAGTTGGACATGCAGCCGCAATTGAAGAAAACAATAATATTAAAATGATAGACAAATCGTCTTCGTTAATTGTGAAAGCGCTTGATCAACAAAAACGTAATACAGCCATGTTGCCTTCAACAGATGACGAATTAAAAATGTTGAATACGATCCGTACAACGCCAACGCAAACGTTCTTTGCAAGCCAACACGAACGTTTTTCACGCTTTGTTCAGACTATTTTTCAACCGCACACATCTTGATCTTTTAAATATGTAACGCTCTACATGTTTAAATAAGCCTAGTCATGCTGTGACTAGGCTTTTTCGTTATAATAGTTTCAATTTTAATTTAAGCTTCGATAATTTATGAAAGTTCGTACCCGTATTGCGCCTTCTCCTACAGGTTTCCCTCATGTAGGTACTGCTTATATTGCGTTATTTAATTTATGTTTTGCTAAACAGCACGGCGGTGAATTTATTTTACGTATTGAGGATACAGATCAACTCCGTTCAACACCTGAATCAGAAAAGATGATTTTAGATTCTTTACGTTGGTTAGGATTGAACTGGTCAGAAGGTCCAGATGTGGGTGGCCCTCATGCGCCGTATCGTCAATCGGAACGTATGGGGATTTACAAACAATATGCCTTAGATTTGGTTGAAAAAGGACATGCTTTCTATTGTTTCGCAACAGCAGAAGACCTAGACCAAATGCGTGCAGAGCAGCAAGCACGTGGTGAAACGCCAAAATATGATGGACGTGGCTTAAAACTTTCACAAGAAGAAGTACAACAACGCCTTGCTGCGGGTGAACCACATGTCATTCGAATGAAAGTACCTGAAGATGGTATTTGTAAGATTAATGATTTGCTTCGTGGTGAAGTGGAGATTCCTTGGGCACAAGTTGACATGCAAGTGTTGCTAAAAACGGATGGTTTACCAACTTACCATCTTGCTAATGTCGTGGATGATCATTTGATGGAAATTACCCATGTATTACGTGGGGAAGAATGGCTGCCTTCAGCGCCTAAGCATCAGTTGCTTTACCAATATTTTGGTTGGGAAATGCCAACTTTATGTCATATGCCATTGTTACGTAACCCAGATAAATCAAAACTGTCTAAACGTAAGAACCCAACTTCTATTAACTATTATCGCGACATCGGTGTATTACCAGAAGCATTATTGAATTATTTAGGTCGCATGGGTTGGTCAATGCCTGATGAGCGTGAAGTATTCACGTTACAGGACATGGTTGAAAACTTTGATGTACAGCGTGTTTCATTGGGCGGCCCAATCTTTGATGTTGAAAAACTTAATTGGCTGAACGGTCAATGGATCAAAGGCTTAACACCGGGACAACTTCTAGATCGCCTATTAACATGGAAAAGTGACCGTCAAACACTTGAAGACATTGCGGCTGCGATTCAACCTCGTATCAATCTACTCTCAGAAGCTGTGAATTGGGCTGGTTTCTATTTCAATCACATGCCACAAATCAGTAAAGAACAGTTTGAAAGCAAAAAATTGACCGAAGAACAAGTTCGTCAAAGCTTACAATTTGCAATTTGGCGCTTAGAAAGTCAGTTTACGTGGAATAATGATACTGTCAGCCAAACACTGATGGATTTAGCCACTCAAATGGAAGTTAAACTTCGTGACTTTATGCCAGCATTCTTTATTGCGATTGCGGGTTCAACGAGTTCAACGCCTGTGATGCAATCTATGGTAACACTAGGTCCTGATTTGACTTTTGCACGTTTACGTCATGCCTTAGAAATCGTAGGTGGGCCAAGCAAGAAAGAACTTAAAGTTTGGGAAAAATTAAACGAATCACTCAAACTGCCGAAAAATGATGCAAATAGTGAGAATTAATTCAGTTTAATCATTGACGTGTGAGCGCATTCGCCCTAATATTGCGCTCACACAGACTGGGGTCATAGCTCAGTTGGTAGAGCGCTACAATGGCATTGTAGAGGTCAGCAGTTCGATCCTGCTTGGCTCCACCAAACTTCAATTTGTGTTGCCTCAATAAGTCCCTATCGTCTAGAGGCCTAGGACATCGCCCTTTCACGGCGGTAACCGGGGTTCGAATCCCCGTAGGGACGCCATATTTTATGCAAAATAATTAAAATTATAATTTTCAACTAAATATTCATTCATTCAGATTGCACATTTCAAAATTTTACATAAAATACCCGCTTCTCCACGCTTGGACAAATTGTGGTATGCAATCTTCCAACTCAAATGCTACCTCTGAATCAAAAACATTAAAACGTGCAATGAGCACCCGTCACCTAGTGATGCTTTCATTGGGCGGTGCAATTGGTACAGGTTTATTTTTAGGTTCTGGCGAGGTCATCGCTCAAACAGGTCCTATCGGCGCAATTATTGCCTACTTTTTAGGTGGTTTAATTGCCTATATGGTCATGCTCTGTTTAGGTGAGCTCGCAGTACATATGCCTGTGGCTGGATCTTTTGGCGCATACGCTCAAAAATATATTGGCCCAGGAACGGGTTATATGATTTCTTGGCTGTATTGGCTGACATGGACCGCAACGCTTGGTACAGAATTTACTGCCGCAGCCTTACTCATGCAAGAATGGTTCCCTCATATTTCAATGTGGATTTGGACCATTATTTTTGCAATTACAATTTTAGGATTAAATTTAAGTTCAACCCGCATTTTTGCTGAATCAGAATTTTGGCTTGCATTAGTCAAAGTCGTTACTGTTATTGTCTTTATCCTTTTAGGTTTATGCGCAATTTTTGGTTTCATTCCATTCCAAGGCACTGAATCAGCACCGTTATTTCATAACTTAACGGCACATGGTTGGTTTCCACAAGGTCTTTTTCCAATTTTCACCACGATGTTAATTGTTAACTTTGCCTTTTCTGGAACTGAACTCATTGGTGTTGCCGCAGGTGAAACCAAAAATCCAGCTGAAAATGTTCCGAAAGCAATTAATGCAGCAATTTGGCGACTATTAATTTTCTTTGTGGGTACGATTGTTGTTATTAGTGCATTACTTCCTTTCCATATAACTGGCCTAGGCGGTGATGGAGTGAGTAGCAGCTCTTTCGTAACAGTATTTAAATACATCGGTATTCCATATGCCGACGATATTATTCGCTTCGTGATTATTACTGCCTTATTATCCGCTGCAAACTCAGGTCTCTATGCGGCTTCTCGCATGATGTGGTCTTTATCTGATCAACGCCAACTGCCAAGCATATTCTCAAAATTGTCTAAGAGTGGTACGCCTATCATTGCGCTAGTGGTAACCATGTTTGGCGCAATTCCCGGATTGCTATCTGAGCATTTTGCCCCAGAGACAATTTTCAAGAATTTACTAGGTGTTGCTGCATTTACCATGGTCATCGTATGGATGAGTATTTGTTGGAGTCAGTTTAACTTTAGACGCCAATGGTACAAGGCTGGACATTCAGCAAAAGATTTAAAATTTGCTGCACCACTTTATCCAATCGTTCCCATCTTAGGTTTTGTTTTCTGTTTAATTACAGGTCTCAGCATGGCATACGATCCTGAAATGCAGGCTGGTTTTATTGGATGCTTACTGTTTATTGCCGCTTGTTATTTAAGTTACTACGTTTTATACCGTGATCGTAAATAAAATGATAATGAATAAAAAATGCAGCTTAGGCTGCATTTTTTATTTAACTTAAATTAACTTGCTTGATGATTTGACTTTAACTTCTTTATTTTGATTATTTATTCTACGATATGTTTTATTTTTAGGCACTCACAAGATTTTTTTAGATTTTCTTTGGAAAAGTGTTTGACACCCTATCCAATTCACCCTAATATACGCCCACCTCTGAAACGTCCCTATCGTCTAGAGGCCTAGGACATCGCCCTTTCACGGCGGTAACCGGGGTTCGAATCCCCGTAGGGACGCCAATATTTATTATTGTTTTCAGATGTATGCCTCATATAAGTCCCTATCGTCTAGAGGCCTAGGACATCGCCCTTTCACGGCGGTAACCGGGGTTCGAATCCCCGTAGGGACGCCAAATTCTAAAAAGCCACTGCATTGACAGTGGCTTTTTTATTGCTTACTCACTTCCAATTCCAACTTGGACTTCTAAACGTCCAGACTGAACTCGTAAGCCTCGGATCTCAAATTGATCAACTAATTGTTGTACCAATTCACGGCTCTCTTGCAAAATATTAAGTCCTGGCAAAATACTAAAATCAGTCAAGCTTAATAGCTTATCGACCATCCATGAGCGGTTATTAATGAAATCAATAAAACCCGCTTCTTCAAGGTCGATATACCATAAACGATGCCCTTCTTTTTGAATCCCTGGCACATCACGAATGAGGTGATTGATCAAAAATGGGATCGGTAAGGAATTAATCACTTCAAAGCTGATATTACCGACACGTCTTGCTGCCCAATTTGTTAAAGTACCACCATGACGAATTTGTAAGTCCAGATGCTCATCGACCTGACAAAGACGTAAATATTTTTCCTGCCCAATACGACATTCTAAAACATTGAACTCTAAAGACAGTCGATATAGGAAACGGCGATAGTGTCCATCTAATTCGATATGAAAGCGATCATTGCCACATTCAATTTTAATATCATCAATTTCAGAACGATCCATACGTTTCCGAATTTGATTATTGAGCAGCATTTCAGGCAAATATAAGGTGAGGCTACTTTTCCCTAACGATGCACGTGCCATTGCCAACGCAACTTGACGCGCTGCTTCACTTGTTTCTGATACCATATCACGAACAGTATTTCGCATCCCTTCAACACCACGTTTGGTGTGATGGGTAACTTGATCTAAGGCATCTAAGGCAGCATCTGCGACACCCGCGATATTACGAGAGGTATCACTCGCAAACTCAACAGCATCTTGTGCGTGCTGTAATGTCTTATTGATTAACCGACGTGATAAAGACGGTTTTTCATCTGATGATTCTATATCTGCAGGCATAATATCGAACATTGCCTTTTTGTCATCTTGTCGATTCAAGATGTTCTCCCTCTTCCCTTTCTCAGCAACTCAATTTTGATATGAGCAACAATCTGTTTTATCAACTTATTGGCTGTTTTTATGTAGATTAGCATGCTATTTAGCGCAATTTGCGTCTTTTTGTTGCACACTTTTAAATTAATTTAATCATCCATTTTCTAAATATGTTTCATTGGTTTTCAATTAATTTGATGAGTTGTGATGTATATAGAATATCTTCATCTGTCTCATGCTGGAATTTCCATTGCTTGGGTAACGAGACTTTAAACAATCTTAAAAAGAAATTTGCACTTAAATCAGGACTCTCCATGCTAACCAACATTAGCTTGTCTTGGGTCAAAAGATGACCTTCTCCCTTTTCGATGCGAGCTAATCGTAATTTTAGAAGTTTGGTAGGCAGCATGCGATTCCTTGCGCATTATTCAACACATTCAGTTCACAAATTAGCATGACTGATATTATTTTAGCGAACAGGTTTAGACGAGCTGCGACCGATATGGATTGCTCGAATCAACTTAATATTTTAAAGATAGTACAAAATAAGTAAGTTTATGTATTTGAACAACGTAGGATTTTAGCTTTTGCATAATTTTCGCTAAAATAAGCAAAATACTATAGGAAATCTTTATGCAATACCGTTGCCCTAAATGTCAAAGCGTGAAAATTATGCCTGTCAGTCAGGGTGCCAACAGCCCTCGTCCCAATGTGCCAAAAAGCCTGGTGCTTTTAGTGCCTGCAATCTTTATGTTACTCCTGCTCGTTCTCATTAGCGTGGGCATGTGGATTTTTGGGCATGGCGCTGGTCAAGGCCTGCAAATTGCGACCGTTGCAGTATTTATTGTCTGTATCATCGCGGGCATCTTATTTTGGCGAGATTTGCCTGATTTCAAAATTTCCATGCAGGCTTTTATGCAAGCGCAAAAGCATTGGAAATGCCGTGACTGTAATCACGAATGGCAAAACTAACACGTTGCTCTAAATTCCGATTCACATCAGCTCAGTGCTGATGTGAATGAGTGTGTTGTTCATCTTCAACATGTTGATGAGTATGCTGACAATTCATTTCAGCATCATCTTCGATCTGCAAAGTCACTTCAACAATACCATGTTCATGCGATAGCATTTCTGTAGCAGCTTGATGTAGTTGTTTGCGATCTGCGTTAGGTGCAAATAAATGAACGGTTAGGTGAATATTTTTTGAAGTAATCGCCCAAACTTTCAATTGATGGATACTTTCAACGCCATCTAAAGCCAATAGATCAGTGCGTAACTTTTCAATATCAACCTCTTCAGGTACACCTTCTAATAAAATATTGATACTTTGTCTGAGCAAAATCCATGTTCTTGGTAAGACCCAAAAACCGATCGCGACCGCAATAATGGTATCGACCCAATACCAATTGGTGTAATAGATAATCACAGCACCAATAATCACACCGACAGAACCTAATGCATCACTTAGCACTTCTAAATAAGCACCTTTCATGTTCAAACTTTCAGTCGCACTCGACATTAGTATTTTCATGGAAATCAAATTAATGATTAATCCAATTGATGCGACCACCAACATGCCTATACTTTGAATTTCGGGCGGTTGGGTAAATCGTTGATAGGCTTCGTAAAGAATATACATCGCCACAAAAAATAACATAGATGCATTAAATAATGCCGCCAAAATCTCAAAACGCTGATAACCGAAGGTACGCTTATCATCAGCAGGGCGTTTGGCAATTTTAATCGCAGCTAAAGCAATCGCTAATGCAGCGGCATCAGTGAACATATGTGCAGCATCGGAAAGTAATGCCAAACTCTGTGTGATGATACCTGCGATAAATTCAATGACTAAAAAAGTTGTGGTCAGTATTAGCGCAATCGTTAGTTTTTTTGCATTGCCTTCTGTAACGGCAGCATGACTATGATCATGCCCTTGATGTCCACTCATGTTGGACTCCTTATCATTATCAAAGTAAGACTGTTCAGCCCCACAGTCGACCAAAGCATGAATCATGCTTTGATCGGTTCAGATTCTTCTTAATAAAATGCTTAATTAAGAAGATAACATAAATGGATTAGATTGCGGTTTCCTGACTTTTTGCCTCTTTACCTTCATTCATCCAACGATAGACCACAGGCAAAATCAGCAATGTCAGTAAAGTGGAAGAAATAATCCCACCAATCACCACTGTTGCCAATGGACGTTGTACCTCCGCGCCTGTACCTGTGGCAATCGCCATCGGAATAAAGCCCAGTGATGCCACAAAGGCCGTCATCAGAACGGGGCGTAGTCGGAGAATCGCACCCTGCCATGTCGCTTTATGTACATTAAACTGCTCACGCAGCTCTTTGATGAAACTCAGCATCACTAAACCGTTGAGTACTGCGACACCAGAGAGCGCAATGAACCCAACACCTGCTGACATCGACAAGGGGATATCTCGCAACCAAAGTGCGACTAATCCACCTGACAACGCAAATGGCACGCCACTAAATACCAGCAAGCTTTCTTTAAAGTTATTAAACACCGCCATCAACAGAACAAAGATCATCAGCAATGCCAATGGCACCACAATCTGCATTCTGGCTTTTGCCGAGGCCAGATTTTCAAACTGACCGCCATAACCAAGCCAATAACCGCTTGGTAATTTTTGCTGAGATAATTTCTGCTGCATTTCACCCACAAATGAGCCCAAATCACGGTCGCGTACGTTGGTGGTGACTACAACACGGCGCTTGCCATTTTCACGGCTGACTTGCGCCAAGCCTAAAATATTCTCCACTTTTGCCACGTCTTGCAGTTTGATCAAACCACCATTCGGTAGTTGAATCGGTAACATCGCCAATTGCTGCGGCGTACGCATCCCATCATCCAAACGCACCACAAAATCAAAACGACGGTCACCCTGTAAAATCTGCCCAACACTTTGTCCACCAATACTGGCAGCAACCAAATCCTGAATGGATTTCACCGATAAACCATATTGTGCAGCCAGTGCGTGATCGATATCGACATTGAGCAAAGGTAAGCCATCAGTCTGCTCGACTTTGACTTCACTTGCACCAGTAATCGTTCTCAAGGTTTGCGCGACTTTTTCTGCTTCTTGGTTCAGAACCTGCATATCATCACCAAAAATTTTCACCCCAATATCACTACGTACGCCTGAAATCAGTTCGTTGAAACGTAATTCAATCGGCTGAGAAAACTCACTGTTGTTGCCTGGAATTTTCTCAACATAGGCCAACATTTTGGTTCGAAGCTCGTCAATGGTTTCCGATTTATCTGGCCATTGATCACGCGGCTTTAACAAAACGATTGCATCAGAAATATTAGGGGGCATCACATCCGTTGCCACTTCGGCCGTACCTGTACGGGCAAAGATCGCCTTGATTTCTGGAAACTCTGCGAGTAATTGCTTCTCAACACTTTCCTGAATCTTCAGTGATTCTTCAATTCCTGTACTTGGTGCACGCATCAACTGTAAAGCAAAGTCACCTTCACTCAGTTGTGGCGCAAACTCACTACCGACACGCGAACCAATCGCAGCGGTGAGTATCAAAATAGTCACTGCACCGGCCACCACCACATAGCGGAAAGCATAGGCTTTATCCAGCAAGGATTTATAACCGCTTTTTAATGCCGCCATCCAACGGCTTTCTTTCTCTTTGACCTCACCGGTAACAAATAATGCCACCGCAGCAGGGACGAAAGTCACCGATAAAATAATGGCACCGATCAAGGCCAAGACCACGGTCATTGCCATTGGATGGAACATTTTCGCTTCTACACCTGCCAGTGCAAAGATTGGCAAATACACCACCATAATGATGATTTGTCCAAAAATCAGCGGACGTCTTGCCTGTTTTGCCGCCAAGAAGACTTCGGTAAAGCGTTCGGAACGGGTCAGGAGTCGACCTTTATGGTGTTGAGCCTCTGCCAGCCGTCGGATACAGTTTTCGACAATCACCACCGCACCATCGACGATAATCCCAAAGTCCAATGCGCCTAAACTCATCAGGTTGGCACTGATTTTTTGCTCCGCCATCCCTGTCAGGGTAAACAGCATAGATAAAGGAATAATACAGGCAGTAATCAATGCCGCACGGAAGTTACCTAAGAACACAAACAGGATCACAATCACCAAGATTGCACCTTCGATCAGGTTTTTCGCCACCGTCTTAATGGCTTTATCAACCAAGTTACTGCGGTTATATACCGTTTCGACCACCACCCCTTCAGGTAATGAACGTTTGATTTCCTGCATTTTGCTGTCGAGTGCTTGAGCGATGGATTTACTGTTCTCACCCATCATCATCATCGCGATACCCAGTACGGTTTCTTCACCGTTATAGGTGGCACCCCCTGTTCTCAGATCATGTCCAATCGAAACTGTTGCAACATCGGCAACACGGATCGGCAAACCATTCTTGGTGCTGACCGTGACATTCTCAATGTCTTGTACGGTTTTCAACATCCCCGGAATACGTACCGTCAGCTGTTGTCCATTTTCTTCAATAAAACCCGCACCGCGGTTTTCATTATTTTCAGTGAGTACAGTTTGCAAATCGGTTAACGGAATTTGCAGTTGTTGCAAACGTTTCAGGTCTGGAGAAACCACATAGGTCTTGTTATATCCCCCAATGGTATTGATTTCAGCAACACCCGGCACACGTTGTAATTGAGGACGAACAATCCAGTCCTGAATTTCACGCAGGTCCATGGCCTGATAAGGCGTACCATCGGCCTTTTTGGCATTCGGTTCAGCTTTGATCACCCATTGATAGATCTCGCCTAGACCAGTTGAAATCGGTGACATTTGTGGATCAATATCATCAGGCAAAGCACTCTTGGCTTCCTGTAAGCGCTGGTTAATCAGCTGACGCGCCCAATAGATATCGGTACCATCTTTAAAGATCACCGTGACTTGGGACAAGCCGTAACGGGAGATGGAACGGGTTTGTTCCAAGTTCGGAATACCCGACATGGCATTTTCAATCGGATAAGTAATCCGTTGTTCAACCTCAGGGGCAGTGAATCCTCCCGCCTGACTGTTAATCTGCACCTGCACGTTAGTAATGTCAGGTACGGCATCAATCGACAGTTTTTGGTAGCTATAAATACCGACCCCGATCCATGCCACCACAAACAGCATGACCCAAATCGCATTGCAGATTGAAAACTGAATAATCCGATCAAACAGACCTTCCGCGGGAGGAAGCTGCAACTTATCTTTAGTGTCCATGCTCAGCCTCTCCCTTCTCGATCTCAGATTTCAAAAGGAAACTGCCTTGACTGACATATTGTTGCTTTTCAGTCAGACCCGATTGGATTTCCACCCACTGCCCATCACTTGAGTAATTACCCAGTTGTACAGGTGTTGGAGTGAAATGCATTTGGTCTTTCTCTTGCTTAGCGACAAAAACCGTGGCTTTACCCTCGATCTGCTGAATCGCCCCTTTGGCAACACGAAGCACAGGCTTCTTGTCCGTACCATCTAATAACACGTTTACCATCAAATTAGGTCGAAGTTCTTTGGCTGGAGTTAACACTTTGGCCCGCACCTGCAAACGACCTGTCTGCGTATCTGCTGCGGTGGTCAAAGTCTGGATTTGTGCTTTAAAGCTATTATTGGTTTGCAGCGACTTAAACTCGATCTGCTGATCCGGTTGGACATTGATGTTATTGACGCTTGGTAAAATAAACTCAATCCAGAGTTGATCCAGCTGATCAATCACAAATAACTGCTTATCTGCGGTAATTTGCTCTCCCACCACAATATCTTTCAGACTCACCACACCGCTTAAAGGTGCAGTCAAGACATAGCGACCCTGACTACCACTAGATGCACCCAAGGCAGATAAGCGGCTACGTGCAGCTTGTACCTGAATCTGTGCCTGACGATAGGCATTGTAGGCACGTTGATAATCCTGACGTGCAGAAACCCCTTGTTCCCAAAGTTGTTTTTCACGTTGATAATCTTGCTGTGCAAGGGTTAAAGCTTCTTGTGCAATACTTAAATTAGCCTGCTGATCTACCAGATCAGGGATAAATAGAGTGGCTAAAACTTGCCCTTTCTTGACTTGTTGGTCAAGTACCGCATTAACACTTTCCACACGCCCAGCAAAGGTTGCTGAAACATGCGCTTGCTGATCAGTATTGGTCACCAGTTTTGCTGGGTAAGCAAATTGCTGTCCGACTTCACCCACACCAACCTGAGCCAGCTTAACCCCATATTCAGTCATCTGTTTTGGGCTGAGATTTAAGCTACCTTCCTCACTTTCCGCCTGCCCAGCCTCACCTTCTGTATGTCCTTCCTCACCTTCGCCATGACTATCAGCTGCTGCATCACTGCTGGCTTTGTTCTTGCCCGTGAAAAATAATAACGCGCTCAGGACTAAGCCAACGGCAATAACCAGAATGACCCAGAACCACTGCTTTTTAGATTTATTTGTCGACATTATTCTGCTCCTACTACAGCGGGAAGGTTATTGGTATCTTTCCAGAGGGTTTGATTAATCTGATTTAAGGCATCACTTGAACTCACCATACTCAGCTCAATTCCTAGTGCTAAACTTTCTGCATCAATTTGCTTTTGCCATGCACTCTTGAGTAACTGCACTTTATTTAAACGTTGATCCTGCAATTGCATGGTGGCTTGCTGCACATCGGTAATGGCATATTTACCGACTTTGAAACCGAGCAACATTTTCTCTTGTACCGTTTCAGACAATGGAATTTGTCGTTGATTGACGAGATCGAACTGTTGTTTCAATCCCGCCAACTCTGCTGTTAAGGTCTGAATCGCATTCAAGTTCTGCTGCTTGTAAAACTGTTGCTGTTTGACCAGTAAATCTTGTTTGGCATTGGCAATTCGCAATGAATACTGTTGACGATTAAAAATATTCAACGGGATATCGATACCCACTCGGAACTTGTTATCGGTCGAATTGGTTTCTGCGCTTTTACTTTGCACCATGCCTAAATTGACGGTTGGATTTGGTCGGTTGGATACTTTTAAATAATCGATATTGGCTTTTTGACGCACGATATCGAGTTGAATAGCACGCTCAAATAAATTGTTCTGCAAATAATCTTGCAAATCATTTTGTTGTGGCCAGACATTGCTTGCCTGAGTAGAGAAGCGGTTATCGGTACTGCCCCACAGATTTGCCAATTGACGCTTTGCAGTGGCTAAAGAGAGTTCGGTTTGTTGAAACAACCGTTGATTTTCAATATGCGCCATCAAGGTACGATCTAAATCGACCTGCGCAATGCTGCCCGCTTTGAGTCTTAAGCGAGTTGCATCCAAAGTGTCCTGACTGGTTTTTAACTGTGCCTGAACCACATCATGTTCCAGCTCTAGCACCACGACTTGCGACCATAGATATTTAACTGCTAACTCAAGTTGCGCATTGTAGAGTTCCTGATTAAGGCCCACTTGAGATGCTTGTACATCGGCAAGCTTAACCGCAGCACGACGTTGACCAAAAATGTCTAATTTTTGTGAAACACCAAATTCCAACTCTTTGTCTTTGCCTGACCTAAAGTCGGTTTGCTGAATAGAAATACTTGGATTCGACCATAACCCGGCTTGTTTCACATTGGCCTCAGCGATTCCTTGCTGCGTTTGCCACACCCCTGTGCCTGCCTGATATTGTTTCACATCCTGCAAGATTTGCTCAAAATTCAGATTACGTTGTGCAGCCTTGGTTGCAGGCTGATTTGCATCAAGTAAAGATTCTGCGGCAATGGATGGACTCAAAATAGCAGTGCTTAAGGCAAGTGCCAACACTGACCACTTCAATGACAATTGAGTACGATTTTTTCGCGTATGCTGCTCAACTGCATGAATACGCTGATTTAAACTAGAAGACATATAAAGCCCCGCAAAGTAATAAGAATGCGGTGGGCTATTTTTCGGCTACCCCACCTATAGCGGGGTTGATAAAGGCGGCGGATTTAGCCCTGAAAGATGTGGAGACTGATAGAAGTTGGACCAGTAATATTTTTGTTCTACGTCCTGACTGTGCAACATCGGTTCATTTACACGTTGCTGAACTTCAGCCACCACCACATGAAAACAAGATGGCAGATGGTCATGATGATCTTGCAAGCTTAACGGCATGGGTAAATCAGAAGCATCTTGATCTGCAACTACTGCATGTTTTTCAGAAACATCTAAATTTTCAGGGATATGATGCCCAAAATGATTCAACGTACGATATTCAGTCGGCTGTTCATGCGCACAAAAAGCCGCCGCCACATTCCAAAAACTTTGGAACATGAACAAACTCAGCAAGAGTGTCATAAATACAGCAGAACGTTGCACGTTACACCAACTGTTCAAAATTTGCGTCACTATAGCAAATAAAGTACATGTAATAAAATTACATTAAACGAACTAAAACAAGATCGTCCTGAAATTTAGCTTTATCGCACAATCCTTGATTTGTATTTATAATTTCTGAAAATAAAAAAACCAGCTCGAAAGCTGGTTTTTTTAGACAGGAAATTAACCTGTAATCTTTTTATACTTTGTACGTTTAGTTGCTGCTGCGTCCCCTAAACGAGACTGACGGTATGCTTCGTATTCTGCATAGTTACCTGTGTAGAATTCTGGCTGTTCATTCTCAAATGACAAGATGTGCGTTGCAATACGGTCAAGGAACCAACGGTCATGCGATACCACCATCACAGTACCTGGGAATACAAGAATTGCATCCTCAAGCGCACGTAAAGTTTCGATATCCAAGTCGTTCGATGGCTCATCCAGCAGGATCACGTTTGCGCCCATTTGCAGGATTTTGGCAAGTTGTAAACGGTTACGCTCACCACCAGACAATTCACCTACGCGTTTTTGCTGATCCTGACCTTTAAAGTTAAAGCGACCAATATAAGCACGCGATGCAATTTCATAATCACCGATTTTTAAGATATCCAAACCACCAGAAACTTCTTCCCAAACGGTTTTGTTGTTATCCAAGGTGTCACGGATCTGACCCACATAAGCCACTTTAACTGACTCACCTAAAGTCACCGTACCTGTATCAGGTTGCTGTTCGCCAGTCATCATACGGAATAGCGTGGTTTTACCCGCACCGTTTGGACCCACGATACCCACAATCGCTGTAGGAGGTACAGTAAACGTTAAGTTTTCGTAAAGTAAGCGACCATCGAATGATTTACTGATGCCTTCAACTTCTACAACTTTGTTACCCAAACGTGGGCCAGGTGGAATGTAGATTTCAGAAGTTTCATTACGCTGTTGGAATTCACGTGAGTTAAGTTCTTCAAAACGCTCCATACGCGCTTTGTTTTTCTTCTGCTGGCCTTTGGCATTTGAACGAACCCATTCAAGTTCTTTTTTCAATGCTTTCGCAAAAGATTCTTCTTGTTTGTTCTCTTGCTCTAGGCGGGCATTCTTTTGTTCCAGCCAAGAAGAGTAGTTACCTTGATAAGGAATCCCCATGCCACGGTCAAGTTCAAGAATCCACTCAGCCACGTTATCCAGGAAATAACGGTCATGCGTAATCGCAACGATCGTACCAGGGAAATCTTTCAAGAAACGCTCTAACCAAGATACTGATTCAGCATCTAAATGGTTCGTTGGTTCGTCAAGAAGTAACATGTCTGGCTTAGACAGCAACAAACGACATAATGCAACACGACGGCGCTCACCACCTGAAAGCAATGATACATCTGCATCCCAAGCTGGAAGATTCAATGCATCTGCAGCAATTTCAAGCTGATTATTCAGATTATGTGCATCCCAAGCATGGATGATTGATTCTAATTTTTCCTGCTCTTTTGCAAGCGCATCGAAATCTGCATCAGGCTCAGCATATTCTGCAAAAACCTGATCAAGACGCGCTAAAGCATCAAGTGCTTCACGTACACCATCTTCAACGTTACCACGAACATCTTTGGTTGGATCTAATGGCGGCTCTTGTTCTAAGTAACCGATTTTGATTCCTGGTTGTGCACGTGCTTCACCTGAGAAATCTTTATCTACGCCAGCCATAATACGGAGTAAGGTAGATTTACCTGCACCGTTCAAACCAAGCACACCAATTTTTGCGCCTGGGAAAAATGATAAAGAGATGTCTTTTAAGATTTCGCGCTTCGGCGGAACCATTTTCGACACTCGATTCATCGTATAAATATATTGGGCCACGCAGGACTCCTCAATTGAAAAAACAATAAATCGCAAAAAGCGAAAAATAATCGCACGTATTATACGCTGAAAACGGGATTAACATGAAGTTAAGATCATCTTTGTTTCATCCAATCAAAGGATTTTCTTTTTCAAGACATTACACAATTTTGTCTTCAAAACAGAATCATGGCTTTCAATCGCTTATTATTTTGTTTATATGAATAAAAACGCAATAAATCGCATAAATTATGCACCATTTTGGATAGCTTTTCGGCTACACTCGATCAGTATTTAACTCACGTAGATGATGTAATCATGACCTATAAAGATGAAACTTTAGCCATTCATGCGGGATATTCACCAGAAGCCACTACAAAGGCTGTCGCTGTACCTATTTATCAAACCACGTCTTATGCATTTGATAATACACAACATGGTGCTGACTTATTCGATTTAAAAGTTCAGGGCAATATTTACACCCGTATTATGAATCCAACCACCGCCGTACTCGAACAACGCCTCGCAGCGCTTGAAGGTGGTATTGGTGCATTGGCTCTAGCCTCAGGTATGGCCGCGATCACCTATTCGATTCAAACGATTGCTGAAGCAGGTGACAATATTGCATCTGTATCCACTTTATACGGTGGTACTTATAACCTATTTGCGCATACATTGCCGAAACAAGGGATTGAAGTTCGTTTCTTTGATTATCAGAATCCCGAAGCTTTACGTTCTATTATTGATGATAAGACCAAACTGGTCTTTGTTGAGTCAATCGGAAACCCTCTTGGGAATATCATCGACCTAGAAGCAATCTCTAAAATTGCGCATGAATATGGTGTCCCTGTTATTGTAGATAATACTGTTGCAACTCCTGCTTTATTGAAACCATTTGAATTTGGTGCAGATATCGTGGTTCATTCTCTGACGAAATACATTGGCGGACATGGCAACAGTATTGGTGGTGTCATTATTGATAGTGGCAAATTCCCTTGGGGCAAATATCCTGAACGTTTTAAAGCGTTGAATACACCAGATCCAAGCTATCACGGCGTGAATTATGTTGAAGTTCTAGGTGAAGCTGCTTATATCGCACGTGCACGCGTTGTTCCGCTACGCAATACAGGGGCTGCGATTAGTCCGCTGAGTGTGTTTTTGATCTTACAAGGCTTAGAAACTTTAAGCCTTCGTATGGAGCGCCATACGGAGAATGCTCTGAAAGTTGCAAATTATTTGAAACAACATCCAAAAGTAAAATGGGTCAATTATGCAGGTTTAAGTGACCATCCACAGCATCATTTGGCACAAAAGTATGTGAAAGGTAAACCTTCAGCGATTCTTTCTTTTGGCGTACAAGATGGCTTAGAAGGCGGTACTCGTTTTATCGATGCATTACAACTGTTTACACGTTTGGTCAATATTGGGGATGCCAAAAGTCTGGCCTGCCACCCAGCAACCACCACCCACCGCCAGCTCAATGCAGAGGAACTTAAATCGGCAGGGGTCAGTGAAGACCTTGTGCGCTTGTCTATTGGCATTGAGCATATTGATGACCTGATTGCTGACCTTGAACAGGCGCTTGCTCAGGTTTAAATTCAATGAAATCAATGGGCCCTTAACACAGGGCTTTTTTTCTATGCAAAATTCGAAAAATATAATATCATTTTCAACTATAGGTTTATTTTTTAGAGTTTTTACTCTAAAAAAATATTAAATTTCAAACATTTACACTAGACAAACAAAAAATATCGGTTAATATTAATACAAAATAAAGTGCAATGTTTAATCGCAATAAAAAAGCATTGCAAACAACAGCTTGATTAATGTAGGTAACTTACATGAACGCAAAACTCAAAAAACTTTTTCAACAAAAAGTCGACGGGAAAACTATTGTTGTCACTGGTGCATCAAGTGGCATTGGTTTAACGGTATCAAAATACCTCGCTCAGGCAGGTGCTCATGTCTTGTTGCTTGCTCGTACTAAAGAAAAATTAGATGAAGTCAAAGCTGAGATTGAAGCTGAGGGCGGAAAAGCTTCTGTTTTTCCATGTGACCTTAACGACATGGAATCAATTGATGCAGTTTCAAAAGAAATTTTAGCTGCTGTTGATCACATCGATATTTTAGTGAATAACGCAGGTCGTTCAATTCGTCGTGCTGTACATGAGTCTGTTGATCGTTTCCATGATTTCGAACGTACAATGCAATTAAATTATTTCGGTGCAGTACGTTTGGTATTGAATATCTTGCCACACATGATGCAACGTAAAGACGGTCAAATCATCAATATCAGTTCGATTGGTGTACTTGCAAATGCAACCCGCTTCTCTGCTTATGTAGCGTCTAAAGCGGCACTGGATGCATTTAGCCGTTGTTTATCTGCTGAGGTTCACTCACACAAAATTGCAATCACTTCGATTTATATGCCGTTAGTGCGTACCCCAATGATTGCACCAACTAAAATCTATAAATATGTACCGACGCTTTCTCCTGAACAAGCAGCAGACTTGATTGCTTATGCGATTGTGAAACGTCCGAAAAAGATTGCTACCAACTTAGGTCGTCTCGCATCAATTACTTATGCGATTGCACCAGATGTAAATAATATTTTGATGTCGATCGGATTTAACTTATTCCCAAGCTCTACAGCATCTATCGGTGAGCAAGAGAAATTAAATCTTGTACAACGTGCCTATGCGCGTTTGTTCCCAGGTGAACACTGGTAATCTTATGATTCCGATTTTAAAAACAGCGTATCTCTAGATACGCTGTTTTTTTATGATTTAAATAATTTGTGTGGATGTTGTTTGTTTCACCCAATCTGTTGTTTTTGTAATGGCATCCGCTAAATCCCCTGTCTGGATAGCCTAACGCTGTCTAAATTGTTTAAGCAGTTTTAAGTTCAGTTATTCAGTCCTCAAAAAAATTAACATCTCAGCCGACATTTCTAATTGATTTGCCAATCATGTCCAATTCGAAATTAATCGTAAAATAGTCAGCGGCACATGTTGTTTCGGTGCAGAGACATTGAATTGTTGAGCAATCATTTTCGTCAATTCAGACAAAAGAATGTTCTGCTCTGAGGCAACTAATAAGGACTAGCCCACTAAACCTGAATCTGTTGCAGCTCGCACTATCACTTTGCATAGATCATCTACGCTCACCAAAGGCAGATAATGTTTTGGTGTTGCAGGAATTGCTCTCATTTTAGAGCATAATCTATATACTCCCAATCTTTTAATTTAACTAATTCAACCAGAACACCAATCCATAAAAACACGCCAAACTCAGAATAATCGTCAACAAGGTATGTCGCACTTTATAAGCAATTACAATCGTTAAAATCGTGGCGAGAAAATACGGATTCAGTAAGGTCGAACGAAATGCCCCCTGCTCATCCATAAACACAATCGGAGTCGCAATTGCTGTCAGTAAACACGGTGCAGAATATTGCAAAGACTGCTGAAACCATTTGGGTAAACGCAAAGGAAGATTAGGTTCAAGCAAGATATAGCGATTCATAAACACCACAATTGCCAGAATAATCAGGAGAAACCAACTCATGCTGTACGCTCCCGAATATTCTGCAAACACGTTGCCGCAAACATTCCAATTACTCCTGCCATGATCGCGGCACTTTTAAAACCTAAGCTTAGAAAAACAACGGTTAAAAGCACCGAAACCAGGACACCCACCAACGTATTCAGGTTTTTAATAAAGGGAATCACAATGGCAACAAAGGTTGCAACAATGGAAAAATCGAGATGATATTGATCTAAATTTGGCAGAGAGGAAGCCAACACAATACCGCCAATACTAAACAATACCCAAGCCAAATAGAAAAAACTGCCAGCCCCAAGCAAAAAATAAATATAATATTCACGCTTATGAATACCAACAGCAAACAATTCATCAGTCAGCAAAAAACCAAATAACAAACGCTGTTTTAATGGCAGTCTGGCAATTTCTTCACGAAAATATAGAGCATACAAATAATGCTGTGTGGTAATCAAAAATACTGAAATGATAATGGTGAGTGCAGGTGTACCCGCCATAACTAAACCCAGTGTCATCAACTGCGCTGCACCAGCAAAAACCAATGCAGACATTCCTATGGCTTGCCCAGTGGTCAGGCCAGCCTGAATCGCCATTGAGCCTGCCAGCAAGCCCCACGGCAATACCGCGAAACATAGCGGCAGTATTTTGATCACTCCTTGTAAAAAAGCATGCTGGGGGGAAGAAAGATTTTCAGTAGAATCTGGGGACATAAGAACAACAAGTTTGCGTTGGGAACTGAGGAATTATAATAAAGTTCAACATGAAAAGTGGAAAAATCATCTATTTTGAATGTAAAAAACCTCCCCGAAGGAAGGTTTTGTAAGTAGATTAAATTAGGTTATTTAGAACCTTTAATCCCTGCTTGTAATAACAAAGCACCTAAACCACCGATTTTTTGCTCTTGTGGTTTTTCAGTTTTTGGCTTGTTATTTTGTGGACGCTTAAAGTCACCTTCTTTACGTGGCGGACGTTGACCTTGAGGCTTACGCTCTGAACGTTCAGTTCGTTCTTGCTGTGGGCGCTGTTGTTGGCGTGGCGCTTTAGCAGGTGCAGAACCTTCTGCACGCATACTTAAGTTCACACGATTACGTTCCACATCAACTTGCATCACACGTACTTGCACAATTTGACCTGGTTTCACCACTTTATGTGGATCAGAAACAAATTCATTTGCAAGTTCAGAGATATGCACTAAACCATCTTGATGTACACCCACATCTACGAACGCGCCAAAGTTGGTCACATTGGTCACTACACCTTCGAGCTGCATGCCTTCAGTGAGTTGCGCAACTTCCGTAATATCTTCACGGAACTTGGCAGTACGAAACTCTGGACGTGGATCACGAGCAGGCTTTTCAAGTTCAGCTAAAATATCTTGAATCGTTGGCAAACCAAACTTGTCATCGACAAACTCATCTGCTTTGACTTGGCGAATAATTTCAGTATTACCAATAATGTCTTTTACTGTTGTGGCTTTTGCTGCAACAATCTTTTCAACCACGCCATAACTTTCTGGGTGAACCGCTGATGCATCCAATGGCTCAGAACCATTTTGAACACGTAAGAAGCCTGCTGATTGTTCAAAAGTACGTTCACCTAAACGTGGCACTTTTTTTAAGGCTTGACGGTTATCGAAACGACCATGTTCTTTACGATATTCAACGATTTGCTGTGCAATCGATTTATTTAAACCTGCAATATATGCCAAAATCGCTGGAGATGCGGTATTCACATCCACACCCACCGCATTCACACAGTCTTCAACCACAGCATCTAATGTTTTTGCTAAACCAGTTTGATTCACATCATGCTGATATTGACCCACACCAATGGATTTCGGATCAATCTTCACAAGTTCAGCCAATGGATCTTGTAAACGGCGCGCAATTGAAACCGCGCCACGAATTGAAACATCAAGCTCTGGTAATTCTTGAGAAGCAAGTTCACTTGCCGAATAAACCGATGCACCTGCTTCACTGACCGTAATACGTGTGAGTTTTAAATCAGCATTGGCAGCCATCATCTCAGCAACAACTGCTTCAGTTTCACGACTTGCTGTACCATTACCAATCGCAATAAGTTCCACGTGGAACTCTCGGCATAAACGAGCTAACTCAGCAATTGAACCTTGTTTATCTTCTTTCGGTGCAAATGGATAGATCGTGCTGTGTGCAAGGACATCACCAGCTTCACTAATCACTGCCAGTTTTACCCCTGTACGAATACCAGGATCAACACCTAAAGTAACACGACCACCTGCTGGTGCAGATAGAAGTAAATGACGTAAATTCTCTGCAAATACATCCATTGCTTCAGCTTCGGCAGATAAACGCTTATCAGTCAATAACGAATGTTCGATTTGCGGACGAATCTTACCTAGCCAGAATAATTTTGCAGTTTGTTTTAAATAATCTTGACGGCTTTGAGGCTGAATTTGATCAAGATTATATTCAGTTTCAATACGAGCTAACGGCGTATCATCTTCGCCGTCTACTTTTAAACCCAATACATTTTCTTGACGACCACGTAACATCGCCAATAAACGATGCGAAGGTAATTTATTTAGGTTTTCAGAAAACTCAAAATAATCACGGAATTTTTTACCGACTTCTTTTTTCTCTTCAGAAGCAACTGCGCTCTTAAGAACTGCTGTTTTAGAGAAAATTTGTTTTAATTCAGTGGTTAATCCAATATTTTGTGCCCAGTCATCAATCAAGATGTGCTGAATTGCATCAAGTTGGCTTTCGACATCTGGATAATCTTCATGACTAAAACCTGCCAATGCCTCAGTCGGATCAACTTGATCAGCAATAATTTTTTCAGCTATTGGACCTAAACCAGCTTCTTTTGCCTTAAATGATTTACTGGTACGTTTTGGACGGTACGGTGCATAAATTTCTTCTAATGCATTTTTAGTTTCTGCTGCATTCACACGCGCCAATAAATCATCACTTAATTTATCTTGTTCTTGTAAAGATTGAATCACCTTTTCACGACGCTCGTATAAATCACGTAGATAAGTTAAACGCGTGTCGAGTTGGCGTAATTGCGTATCGTCTAAGCCCTGCGTGACTTCTTTACGGTAACGTGCAATAAAAGGAACGCTAGCGCCTTCATCAATTAAACGAATAGCAGCTTCTACTTGGTTTGGACGTACGGCAAGTTCATTTGCCAACTGCTGAACTAAGTCAGTCATCGTGATTGATTCCACAAGGGTTAAGTCTAAAAGCACTGATTATAAAGTCCGTGACTATAAAATCCACTATTGTTTTTTTGAATATTTTTAGAGTAGCTTATGCTAATTGATAAATACTTATAAAATACTAAGAATTTTTCGCCTAAATATTGAAAAATAGATCGATTGTCATAATTTTACCTGTATACATTTGGTATCTATCTCTTGATTTTATTGGCAATATTTGTTGCTTTATAACATAGCCAAACCTGTGCAATGAATCGTATACTCAAAGGTCTATTGATATTTCACAATCGCATTGCATAAAGACGATGACAATAAACGATAAAGGAGCACATCATGAGTTTAGTTGTACCTGCCGAATCGACGGAAACTGTACACCATGAGACAGACCGAGTCGAACGCATTTTAGTGGTCGATGACGATGTGCGTTTGCGTACGCTTTTGCAACGATTTTTAGAAGATAAAGGTTTTGTAGTCAAAACTGCTCATGACGCGACACAAATGGACCGTTTACTGCAACGTGAATTGTTCTCGCTGATCGTGCTCGATTTTATGCTCCCAGTAGAAGATGGTTTAAGTATTTGCCGTCGTTTACGTCAGTCTAATATCGACACACCGATTATCATGCTCACTGCACGTGGTAGTGATTCTGACCGTATCGCGGGTCTTGAAGCGGGTGCAGATGATTATTTACCAAAACCATTCAACCCAAATGAGCTATTAGCGCGAATTCGTGCTGTTTTACGTCGCCAAGTCCGTGAAGTGCCAGGCGCACCAAGTCAACAAGTTGAAGTCGTAAGTTTTGGTCCATGGTCGCTCGACCTTTCTACACGCACTTTAACGCGTGAAGGTCAGGTGGTCACGTTAACGACAGGTGAATTTGCAGTATTAAAAGCTTTGGTTCAACATCCTCGCGAACCTTTAACTCGTGATAAATTGATGAATTTGGCACGTGGTCGTGAATGGGGTGCTATGGAGCGCTCGATTGATGTCCAAGTCTCTCGTTTACGTCGTTTAATCGAAGATAATCCTGCGCGTGCCCGTTATATTCAAACGGTTTGGGGTGTAGGTTACGTATTTGTTCCAGATGGTGCAGAGTAAGCTTAGGAAATTCTTCATTGAAACTTGAACCAATTGATCCACAAGCATTTACAGATTTCGCGACTTATTCAGAAAGACCGCGAACAAAATGGGAACGTTTTTTAGATAAAATTAAACCACGTTCTGCGGCCATGCGTACCACGATCTTGGTATTGTTCACGGTGGTTTTTAGCTTGTTTATGTCCTTGTGGTTCTTTTGGCGAACTTTATATTTACCAGAATTACAACAACATGCGCGTTATCTCGCCATTGAGCTTGAATTAGTCAATAATCCAGATATCCGTATTTTACATCGTGATACAGAAGTTGATATTGATACATGGCTTAAAAACCGTATTGGTATTGAATACATCACTGACCCCAAACAATTTCCAAAAATTGAAGATAAATTCTTAGCCGAGTTATTTACCAACCAAATCGAAACCAAACTTGCGAAAGAGCTGGGAGTCGATAACGCTGATAACGTTACTGTATATTTTAAATTCAAACCAATACCCCGTATTTGGATTCAAACGCCTGAAATGCATGGCAACTGGGTGCGTGAACCACTAAAAACATATACCAACTACAGCGTTGAACTGATTGCAGCATGGCTTTTTGGCGTTCCAATTATTTCTTCAATTATTATTTTAATTTTAGTCCGACAAATGAATCGACCATTACGTCGATTACAGAATGCTGCCAACAATTATAGTAAAACTGGTAAAGCACCTTATCTTGATACCAATCATGGGCCACTCGAAATACGTCAAGTAAACCAAGCATTCAACCATATGGTATATACGCTTGAGCAAACTGAACGCGATCGACAAATCATGCTAGCAGGGATTTCACATGATTTACGTACGCCACTGACGCGTATTCGCCTGACCGCAGAAATGCTCCCAGATGAGTTTTTCCGCGAAGGTCTAATTTACGATGTAGATGATATGGATGCGATCCTGAATCAATTTATTTCGTATATGCGAGATGGATCTGATGAAGAACTATCACAAACCAATATCAATACATTGCTTCAAGAAGTCGCTGTACAATTTAAGCCCTTAGATATTCGTTTTGAAGCACAAGAGTTACCTATCATTCCTGCCCGAAGCCTATCTTTAAAACGTTTGATTGCGAATTTAGTCAACAACGCCAAACGTTATGGCGCAGAACCAATTGAATTATCGGCAAGCCATGTAGATGATCATATTCTGATTACCGTCGCTGATCATGGTGAAGGTATTCCACCAGATCAAGTTGAAGAACTCATGCAACCCTTTGTTCGTGGTAATTCAGCACGCACGATTCAAGGAAGTGGCCTCGGCTTAGCCATTGTAAAACGTATTGTTGACATTCATCAGGGACAAATTAGCATTCGCAATCGCGAGCAAGGTGGTTTAGAAGTGGTGATTTCACTTCCACTCAACCATGAAAATCTTGAAGAATCTCAAACGAATGCAATTGATAAAATTAAACAGAGCATCACTGGACATTTTTAGAACAATTCATGCTGGAAAAATAACTCTTTTTATCTCTGAAAAAGTATCACGCATTTCACATATTAGACCTTAGCCGTAGTCCAATTCCCTTTTCAAGTTTTAACGCTAAAATCCATATCTAACTAAGAAGTATATTGAGAATGGATCATGTCTTTAAGTCGTATTCGCCTTGCTACCCTACATGACAAAGTGATGAGCGCTGAACAGGCTGCTCGCTTTATTGAAAATGATATGACGGTTGGTATGAGTGGTTTTACTCGTGCTGGAGAAGCAAAAGCTGTGCCACAAGCATTGGTCGAACAAGCTAAAAAAAATCCGTTAAAAATCACATTAATTACAGGTGCAAGCCTAGGGAATGACTTAGACAAACAATTGACGGAAGCAGGTGTACTTGCTCGTCGTATGCCATTCCAAGTTGATAATACTTTACGTCGCGCCATTAATAATGGTGAAGTAATGTTTATCGACCAACATTTGTCTGAAACTGTTGAGCAAATGCGTAATCAACAGCTTAAACGTCCAGATATTGCTGTGATTGAAGCTGTTGCGATTACAGAAGATGGTCATATCGTACCGACAACCTCTGTAGGCAACTCTGCAAGTTTCGCAATTTTTGCTGAAAAAGTGATCGTTGAAATTAATACCTCATTGAGCGAAAACTTTGAGGGCTTACACGATATTTATATTCCAACATATCGTCCAACACGTACCCCACTTCCATTAACCCAAGTCGATGATCGTATTGGTTCAACTGCAATCCAAATTGACCCAGCAAAAATCGTAGGTATCGTTTTTAATAATACGGCCGACTCACCTTCAACTGTGACTGCGCCTGACGATGAAACTCAAGGGATTGCAAATCACCTCATCGCTTTCTTTGAAAAAGAAGTTGCTGCGGGTCGTTTAGCGAAAAATCTAGGTCCTTTACAGGCAGGTATTGGTTCAATTGCAAATGCAGTTTTGACTGGTCTTAAAGATTCTAACTTTGAAGATTTGGTCATGTATTCTGAAGTATTACAGGACTGTACTTTTGAATTGATTGATGCTGGCAAAATGAAATTTGCTTCTGGTAGCTCAATTACGCTATCTGCACAATGTGGTGAGCGCGTATTTGGCAATCTTGAACACTACAAAGATAAATTAGTATTACGCCCACAAGAAATTTCTAACCACCCTGAAATCGTACGTCGTTTGGGGATTATTGGGATTAATACAGCACTCGAGTTCGATATTTACGGCAACGTGAATTCTACGCATGTTTGCGGTACAAAAATGATGAATGGTATCGGCGGTTCAGGTGATTTTGCACGTAATGCTCACCTTGCAATCTTTGTTACCAAGTCAATCGCAAAAGGTGGTGATATTTCATCAATCGTACCAATGGTAAGCCACGTTGATCATAATGAGCATGATGTTGACATTCTGGTAACTGAAGTTGGTTTAGCAGATTTACGTGGCTTAGCACCTCGTGAGCGCGCACGTGTGATTATTGACAACTGCGTACACCCGCTTTATCAAGCTGCCTTAAATGACTATTTTGATCGTGCCTGCGAGCGCGGTGGCCATACACCTCATATTCTTCGTGAAGCACTGTCATGGCATGCAAACTTCGAAGAAACAGGTCATATGTTAGCAAACGAAAAATTAGCAAAAACTGCTTAATTTTTTGCTGCACATCTTGAAAAAGGCTGAATCTATTTGATTCAGCCTTTTTCGTTTTGATCAGAATTTCAGACCATATGAAACACCTAAAATATGCTGATCCATTTCAAGATTAGCTTCACCACCGCCAAAGTTCAAAGGAATAGATTGACTTCCTTTTACGGTTTCTTTCAAACCATAGGTATATGCAACACTAAGCTCCTGTGCACGATCAATATTCCACGTCGCCCCCACGCTGAGATGATCTTGAATTACACCAGGTGCAAGAATATTCAAGAAGGTTTGATCTTGAGGAATTGGCTGATCATTATGGCTATATCCAGCTCTTATCGTCACTTGTGGATTAACTTGATATGCCGCACCAATCTTGTAAACGTTGATATCTTTCCAACCAAAACCCTGACCTTTTTCTGAACCAAAACCATTACCCGCCATCACCGAAGCTAGACTAAAAGGATTTCCAACTGAATCTACATCCGAATAATTAATACGCGCTATATCGGTTAATACAGTTAATGCAGGCGTCAATTGAAAAGCGGCTCCTACCCCATAGCTCTCCGGCACATCAAAACCTCCAGCTTGTGCAAATAAACCACGATATTGATCAAATTTGTCCGATTTAATTTTTGAAGAGTAATTTGCACCAACAGTTACGACATCATTTAGCTTGGCACTCCAGCCGACTTTAACACCTATGCCTGTAGCAGAGTCCTTACCATTATTACTCAGTTTTTGTCCATCAACAGAAAATGGCGCAAAATCTGAAATTCCTTTAGCTTCAAATCGTTGATAAAGAATGTTGGTCGCAATACCGATGGATTGGTTTTCGCTATAACGCCAAGCCACAGATGGAGAAATAAAAACCTGTGCTAAATCCACTCCTGCCTCACCTGTATTCCCAAAAGCTGCATACGGATTTTTCTTGTAGGAAGTATTCATACCGCCGTTACCATAAATCGCTAAACCCAAAGCAACCGTATCATTTACTTTCTTATTTATCGCAAATTCAGGTAGAACAAAATATTCACGCCCATTGCCACTGTATTGACCGTTGGCGCCTGCCAAATTCCCCTCAATTTCAGCAGAACGTTTAGGGTTAAATATAGTCGTGCCAATATCGACACGACTGTCTAACCAAGCCAATCCAGAAGGATTATTCGCAATCGTCAAAGCATCATTAAATGCCGCAATAGAGGCCCCAGCAGCGCCTTGGGCTTTAACCCCATAGCCATGCATAAAATAACCTGTTGTCGCGAATGCTGATGACGATAAAGCAGATAAAAATAATGTAGGGAGTGTAAACCCAAGCAAATTTTGCATAACTTATCTTCAGTAAAAATAATATATGCATAAGTATATTGTTTTTCTTTTATTCAGATAACTAAGTTAATTTTAGAAGCATATTCTTTTTATTCATAAACAAATTTTTTGATCAAACACATCCCATTTTGCTTCATGCATAAAAAAAGCCCTAAACTTGAGTTTAGGGCTTTTTGAATATGGTGGCGGGACCCAGGATCGAACTGGGGACACACGGATTTTCAATCCGTTGCTCTACCGACTGAGCTATCGCGCCAATGGGGTGTATTAAGCCGTATCTCAGCTCAATAGTCAATAATTATCATGAGCTTTTGATTTGATTGCCCATTTTTCACGCAATCAATTTTGGCTAAAAAAAATCCCCGATGGGATCGGGGATTGAAAATACAATTTATGGTGGCGGGACCCAGGATCGAACTGGGGACACACGGATTTTCAATCCGTTGCTCTACCGACTGAGCTATCGCGCCAAAGTAGGCGTATTAAACAATGTTTACCCACGTGCGTCAAGCAAATTTGTGGATTTTCCTATCAAACGTCTAATTTTACTGCAAATCGCAAACCAATTAGACTTGAATTCTAGATTTTGCCCAAATGCGATAAACAACGATGAATTGCTCCACAACCTGGTTCAAAATGCTTTACACCTTGTTCCTCTTCGATACGGCACACTTCTTCAACCAAACGCTCTGCAACCCCACGTCCACGATTGGATGGATGTACGACAATATATTCTAAAACACGGCTTTCACCTTGTCCTGTTGCCCAAATTGCACCTATAATTTTGGTGTTAAATTCAGCGGTATAAATTGTGGTATATTGCTGTAGATTTTGCGCAAGTTGCTCCATTGCATCTTGCCCATCACCAAACTCTGGGCTGGTATCGTAGAGTCGCTCGAGCTGAGTACGAATTCCTAGATTATCTAGTGTACTGTAAGCATGTACGGTAATAGGCATTGATTAACCCTCCTGAGCAAACTATGATGCTGTCACTTTTTCGTCACAGCGAAACTATCGGTTTTTAATTCTATCATTTTTGACGTTTTTTGAGGAACGTGTCCATGACGCAACGTATCAGTGAAGTGGTAAGAAACACCAACGAAACCAAAATTCGAGTTCGTCTCAATCTCGATGGTACGGGTCAAGGCACACTCAACACTGGAGTTCCATTTTTAGACCATATGATTGATCAAATCAAGCGTCATGGTTTATTTGATATCGATATTCATTGCGATGGTGACTTAGAAATTGATGATCACCATACTGTTGAAGATTGTGGAATCACCTTGGGGCAAGCATTTGCACAAGCTTTAGGTGATAAAAAAGGCTTACGTCGTTATGGTCATTTTTATGCACCACTTGATGAAGCACTTTCTCGTGTTGTTGTTGATCTATCTGGTCGTCCGGGTTTATTTATGGATATTCCATTCACTCGCGCTCGTATCGGAACGTTTGATGTCGATTTGTTCTCTGAGTTTTTCCAAGGTTTTGTCAACCATGCGTTAGTGACCCTGCATATTGACAATCTAAAGGGTAAGAATAGCCATCACCAGATCGAAAGTGTGTTTAAGGCATTGGCTCGCGCATTGCGTATGGCATGTGAAATTGATCCACGTGCAGAAAATACCATTGCTTCGACCAAAGGTAGCTTGTAATGACACGTATTGCTTTACTTGATTATGGTATGGGTAATTTACACTCTGCAGCAAAAGCTTTAGAGCATGTGGGTGCAACTGTCGATGTGACCAATGATCCAAAACTGATTGCTAAAGCAGATAAAATTGTATTTCCTGGTGTAGGTGCCATGCGTGATTGTATGCAAGGCATGCATGAAGCAGGGATCGATGAAGTGGTACGTCAAGCCGCGTTTAACAAACCTGTATTAGCCATTTGTGTCGGCATGCAAGCACTACTGCAAAGTTCAGAAGAAAATGGCGGTGTCGATGCCTTGGGTATTTTTGACGGTGTTGTGAAACACTTTCCAGAAATTCCAAACTTGAAAGTACCTCACATGGGCTGGAATCAAGTCCATCAACTTGATCCAAGCCATCCGATGTGGAATAACATTGAACAAGATGCACGTTTCTACTTTGTGCATAGTTACTATGTAGAACCAAAAGATCCAGCGATCACGGCAGCAACTTGTGATTATGGCGTGAATTTTTGTACGGCGATTCACAAAGACAATTTGTTCGCGACCCAATTCCATCCTGAGAAAAGTCATACCGCTGGTTTGCAGTTGCTGAAAAACTTTGTGGAATGGAAGATTTAATATACCAATCAAACAGCAGCAATACGCTGAATAACGATTTTCCATAATGAAAAAGCCAAGTTTTCTCACTTGGCTTTTTCATTTTCATAAAACTGTTTAAGCTCAACCAAAAGTTTTGAGTTTCATAAAATGGAAATGCAGCAACAAACAACTCTTTTAAAAACTGCGATTGCTCTACTTTTCCAACATTATTTTGTCAAAAGCAAAAAAATCAGCACTTCAAACTAGTCTGGCAAACAGCTAAGTCCTCAACAAATCAATTATGCTGCCGCTGATGCTTATGCCGCATTGTTGATATACCAATACCTATATCATCAGCAGTTACTACCTCCTCAAATTCAACAACAAATAGTAAGAATACTTCAAGGTTCAGCAGACAAGGCTTAGCGATTGATCAATACTTTGTTAATATGTAGCCAATTTAAACTTTATGATGACGCTAGGAGCGAAAGCATGCTAATCATCCCTGCAATTGACCTGAAAGATGGTAAATGTGTTCGTTTAAAACAAGGACGTATGGAAGACGATACCGTTTTCTCTGATGATCCTGTCGCAACTGCACAACATTGGGTTGATGAAGGCGCACGTCGTTTACATTTAGTTGATTTAAATGGTGCTTTCGTAGGTACGCCAATTCATAAACCTGTGGTGGAAGCGATTGCACGTGCACAACCAGAACTTCCAATTCAAATTGGTGGTGGTATTCGTTCACTAGAAACGATTGAGCACTATTTGGAAGCGGGTGTATCTTTTGTGATTATTGGTACAAAGGCAGTAAAAGAGCCTGAGTTTGTTGAAGAGGCGTGCAAACGCTTTGCAGGTCATATCATTGTCGGTATTGATGCCATCAATGGTATGGTTGCAACAGATGGCTGGGCAAATGTAACTGACGTGAAGGCAACTGATCTTGCAAAACGTTTTGCAGATGCTGGTGTTTCAAGCATTGTTTATACCGATATCGCACGTGATGGTATGATGCAAGGTGTTAACGTTGAGCAAACTGTTCATTTAGCACAATACTCTGGCTTACCTGTGATCGCTTCAGGCGGTGTCACTAACCTTGATGATGTCCGTAACCTGAAAGGTCAGCAAGGTATTTTAGGTGCTATTACAGGTCGTGCAATTTATGAAGGTACATTAAACCTTCGCGAAGCACAGCTCTTGTTGGATGATAATCGCCTCTAAACAAAGTACTGAAAGAAGAGCCGTTAGGCTCTTTTTTTATTTGTGAGTTGAATAAATTGCCTGATCCACGCTAGAACAGATGATTTCTCTTGCATAGACGCTATCAGTTTATACACAATATAAAGTTGATTTTTACTGTTTTACACCATGCCAACCCATTTCGCCTCCTCTCCCCGAGCTGCCCAGTTTGCGCTTATTTTTATTACCATGATCTGGGGCAGCACATTTCTGGCAGTGCAATACGCCCTGAATTTTAGTAGTCCCATGTTCTTTGTGGGCTGCCGTTTTGCCGTTGCGGCTCTGGCTATCCTGTTAATCTCAATCAGGTCAATTCGTGGGTTAACCCTAAAGGAAACACTGGCTGGCACCGCAATTGGGGTAGTGATTGCAATTGGTTATGGCACACAAACCATCGGCCTACAGAGCATCCTCAGCAGTGAATCAGCCTTTCTGACTACCCTGTACGTTCCACTCGTACCCATTTTAATGTGGGTTATTTTCCAGAAACGCCCCAGTTTAATGACCTGGGTAGGCACAGCACTGGCATTTACAGGTCTGGTACTTTTAACGGGAAATGGTTTCTCAGGTATTCACCTCAATTACGGGCAGGTGCTAACGCTGATCTGTGCCTTTGTGATTGCGCTGGAAATTATCCTGATTGGCTATTTTGCTGGAAAAGTCAATCTCAGGCGGGTTACGGTGGTTCAGCTTGCAGTTGCCTCACTGCTCTCCTTTGCCAGTATGCCGATGGTGGGTGAACACAAGATTCCTGAATTTTCATGGACACTGCTGCTGATTGCCGCGGCTTTGGGTCTAGCCAGCGCCCTGATTCAGTTTGTGATGAACTGGGCCCAGCGCATGGTTGACCCAACTCGTGCCGCAATCATCTATGCAGGTGAACCTGTCTGGGCAGGCTTATTTGGGCAGATTGCGGGTGAGCGACTGCCTTTACTGGGAGGTTTAATGGTGGTTCTGGGGGTGTTGGTCAGTGAGTTAAAATGGAACAAGCCTAAACAAAAAGAGCGCTAAAAAGCACTCTATGCTGCTGATGACTCTTTCTTTTTCATCAACATACACGAATGCACATGCTCAATAATCATGGTTGATCCAATTTATTGATACATTGGCTTATTATCATTTAATGCAATTAAACCTCGAATTGCTCGATATACAATCCACACCCATGCAGCAAAAATCACTAACCCACAAAATATAGTACTTGAGAGTGCGACACCTGCAAAAGCATTGGCATTATCGCCTGTAAAAAACAGAAAGAAAAAAGGGATAAATGCAATGATATTCCAAGCCAAATACCACCAAAAGGTACGAATTTGCCAAGTAAAATGACTCTCAAAAATTGAACCTTGCACATCACTACGCTTGACATAGTTAATAATCAAAGCAATAATCGCCAACAAACCACCACTAAAAATCGCAATTATATAAAGGACATAGAGAACCAAAGTTAAGGTACGGTTTGGATCTTGATCAACGGAATAATTCATTTTTATTTATCTCCAAAAACTCCCCTCCCAATCAATAAAACACATTGAGTGGAGAAATTAACCAACATATCAACAATATATGAAAGACTATGGTACAGAAATAAATCTTACGAAACGGTTGTTTTTGTGTTTTATGTCTCAGTTTTTGTTGAGCAATCCATCCTCCACACCAGCCACCCAAAGAATCCACGATATGCAAAGTCTGCTCTGGAACACGGCGATTTCCCAATTGTGCTGCTTCTTTGTCTTGCGCATACAACCAATAACTAACGACATTCATCAAGCTAACAAACAGCAAAGTATACGGCGGCAGCAATTTACTAAAACTTGCAATCAGCATAAATACAATATAAATCACAATACCAATCTGCATCGCTGACCAACGCTTGGCAGATGTCGGCTGAGCAGGTTTGCTGCGGTGTTCAATTACTTGTGATGCTTTTAAATAAGTTGCTTGCTGAGCGCGATAACGACCGCGCTCATCCAAAATGATTAAATATTCCAAGGCACACCCCACGATTGGACGTGGCCCTGTGCGAGCAAAGTCTTTGATATGGATAAAAACACGATCTTTATGTGCATCATTCGGTTGAATAAAGCCATAGCCTTTATCATCGAACCATTCAACTAAACGCCCTTGATCTCGCATATTCCTACCCTAAACCTAAAACTTGTTGTAAACGGTTTTGTAACATCATGCGCATTTCCATAGGGTCTTTTTGTGAAATATCTTCACCTATCCGCCCTTCTGCTGCATTTTTCTGTGCGACCTGTAAACGCATACACCAAAAACGACAAGCAGCCATTGCTAGGAAAATATCCAGACAAGCCAATTCATCTTGTGTCAGTGGACGAATGCTTTGATAAGTACCTAAGAATGCCTCAGCTTTTTCTATATCCAAATGGGCTTGTGGATAAGCTGTACAGAAGTCATTGATACTAATCGCAATATCAAATAGCCATTCATCTTGATTGAGTTCATAAAAATCAAGAATACCTTGTAATTGATCTCCCTCAAACAAGGTATTATCCCGAAATAAATCAGAATGAATAAAGCCTATTGGTCTGTTTGGATATGCTTGCGTAATCACTGTAAATAAGTGAAAGACCTGATTTAAAAGTTGTTGATCTGCTTGAATCAATTGAGGACGCAATTGGTTTGCTACTTCAGACCAGTATTGATGATTGCGATTAAAATCACGTTCCAAAGGAAAGCCCTGCAAAGCCAAATGCAATTTTGCCTGCGCTTGAGCAATCGCCTGTACTTGTTTAATACTGGCTTGTTCAGGATGTTCACCCATCAAACGAGGTGCAATCTGAGCAGGTTTATCTGCAATGCTATGAATTGCCTGCCCATTGTATTTTAAGGGCACCGCCACAGGTACGCTTGCCTTACCCAAACAATCCAGTACAGGTACCAGTTCACCTGCCCCCTCAGCATCTAATTCTTCAAAAACCGTTAAAACATAGTGTTGTTTTGATTGATCCACCAAAAAATAATTGGTGTTTTGAATACCGCCCTGGATTGGAATCAGGTCAATGATCGCTAAACCATAAGGCTCAGCGAATGCTTGAACTTCTTCTAAACTCAACGGGGTATAAACCGACATGGAAAACCTGCAAAAAATAGCTGTGAAGTTTGATAGAATACCTGTTCCCTCCATGAAGGTGTAGCACCCCTTTCTTTATTGGCGATTTTTTGGAAAATTTTATGCTCGCAAAACGTATTATCCCTTGCTTAGATGTTGATAATGGTCGAGTCGTCAAAGGCGTTCAATTCCTTGATATTCGTGACGCAGGTGACCCTGTCGAAGTCGCACGTCGCTATAACGAACAAGGCGCCGATGAAATTACCTTTTTAGATATTACTGCTACCCATCATGGACGCGATACAACTTACCGTACGGTAGAACGTATGGCTGAAAGCGTGTTTGTACCTTTAACTGTAGGTGGTGGTGTCCGTAAAGTTGAAGATATTCGCCTATTACTAAATGCGGGTGCTGATAAAGTCAGTATCAACTCGGCAGCAGTATTTACGCCTGAGTTTGTTCAAGAAGCTTCTCAACGTTTTGGCGCACAATGTATTGTGGTCGCAATTGATGCGAAAAAAACTGGCGAAAATAAGTGGGAAATCTTTACCCACGGCGGTCGTAAGCCAACAGGAATTGATGCGATTGAATGGGCTGTGAAAATGGCTGACTTCGGTGCGGGCGAATTGCTGATTACCAGTATGGATGCGGATGGAACCAAAGCGGGTTATGACATTGCCTTGATGCGTCAAATCAATGATCGTGTCAATATTCCGACCATCGCATCAGGTGGCGTAGGTAATTTACAACATTTGGCTGACGGAATTTTGAAAGGTGGTGCAGATGCGGTACTGGCTGCTTCAATTTTCCATTTTGGTCAACACACAATTCCTGAAGCTAAGCAATATTTGGCTGAGCAAGGGATTGAAATGCGTCTTTAAACGCGAGTATTACTCAAAAAACCAACCTCTCAAAATCATCGTTTGAGAGGTTTTTTATTCACGCAATATTTCCTCAGACAAAAAAATACCTTGCGGAGCAAGGTATGGAAACTGCGTTTATACAACGCTAGAGGGTAAACGTGAATTTTGTCATTTTGATTAAATTATGAGCACTCTCAATGCTTGAGCTAAGATAACGGGATAACACATAAAAATATTGCCATTAAAAACTCATTTTATTGACAATTCACGACATGACTCATGAAAGCATCGTCACGATTCGTCACAATGCTTATGCTTTATGGTCACATGTCGCATTTTCCTCTAAGCCACTGATTCTTGTTGCTCAGTTTCTACTACAGGTGCTTTGACTAATTTTAGTTTTTGCTCAACCCATTTCGCTGGAAAAACCGATTCGATCGCTTGCGTCAATGCTTTTGAAAGTGGTGCAGGTAACGGTAGACCGAGTGGATTGGCTTCTTTTAAATCAGCCGAGGACACCACACGCGTTCCCATCACATAATCAAACCATGGTCGCGTTACACACCAGTTAGCATCTTGATTTGAGTTCATGTGATGATCATAATGCCAGGGAATACGTTTTTTTGCCCATTCTGGCTCTAAATGAGAACGGCGATGCACATAATAATAATTACCTGCACAATACCAGAATGACAGCGCCATCCCTTTGGAGAATGGATAGGCTGCCGCACTCGACACGGTTGCAACCGCAGCCAGTGCTATCAGTTCATTACGGGTACGCCAGTTATCCAGGCCCTCAGCATAACAGTCATCGGAAAACTCTTGCTTACGAACCTCACGATGATGTGCCCAGTGTGATTCCATCTGTTTTGGCGTTGGACTGAAACGTGGCTTGCCTTTACGGTGTACCCCATGCAATAGATATTTATGAGCAAACCATTCAAATGCATTTGCAACTGCCAAACCTGCAACAAAACCCTTTAACATGGAGCTGTCTCCCAATGTTTCCTTATTTTTTTTAAAGATATAAATTTTTGTAGGCGAAGTATTGACGATACGATATATTTATATTGACAAAACACGACAGAATAAGGAGTAGACAGGATGTCCCAACTCAAGAACTATACAGGCTCTGTTTATGGCGGATTAGGGCATTTATTAAAGGCTTATTGCGAAACAAAAAATATTGAAATTCCTGAGCAATTACAACAAGTCCAAAATCTTGAACGTTTTGATTACGTCGTTTGGCGTGACTTACTTGAAGATCTTAATCGTTTAAATCCCAAGACAGGTTTAGGCTTAGAAATTGCAGAGCACGTACAACCTAAACATTTAGGAATTATTGCTTATCTCGCACTGTCATGTGAAAACTTGGGCGAAGCATTGGCGCGTTATCATGATTTTCATCGCTTAATTTATGATGGTAGCCCTCTCGTCGTTGAATTTAACCCACCCTACGCATCAATCCGCTGGGAAGCTCCAGAACCCAACCCAACCCAATTAACAGATGAAATTGCAATTGCGTTGATGGTGCAATTCCTTAAGTTATTTCTGTCAGGTGAAGATCTCAATCTACACGAAGTGCATTTTGTGAATACCGCACCGAAAAACATTATGGTTTATGAGCAGTATTTCCGTTGTAAAGTCCGTTTTGATCAGCCTAAAACTCAGCTACTTCTACCTGTTACCGAAGCCTTTAAGCCACTTCGAACAGGCGATCACACTTTACAGCAATTGTTGCTACAACAAGCTCAAGCTTTATTGGATAAGCTTCCCAATTCCACTCAACTCGATCAACGTCTACAACATGCAATTTTGACTGGATTACAAAAAAATCAATATCAAATCGATTTTATTGCAGAAAAATTAGGATTATCGGTAAGACAATTACAACGCCACTTACAACAGCAAAACACCACCTTTCAAGAACGTGTGCAACAAGTACGTTTTATGCTCGCAACGGAATATTTAAAAGATCCGCATTTGAGCCTACAAGAAATTGCCTTGCTACTTTGCTATTCGGAACAAAGTGCTTTTCAACGTGCATTTAAAATTTGGACTGGTTTAACTCCACAACAGTGGCGAAAGAACAATACCATTTATAGTTCTTAATCAAATTGATAAGGAAACGATGGTTTCTTAAAGCATTTTTTATAGAAATGGATTTTCGATTTCCTGTTCAGGTGGGCGCTGAATTTTCTCAGGGAGATTTTCCTGCTCCAGGGCTGTCACCACCTCATTCATAAAGGCCTGCAACTTTCTGGCAGCCTGTAAACCAACCTGATCTTTAGTGATCTGTAGGTTTCCATATAGACTGACACAATCGACCTGATTTTCCAGCGTCAGGTCATAGATTGCCGAAGACTCATTTCCATCCACAAAAGGCTTAAACATCTCGTTCTCTCATTGTTATTCTCTTTTCATCACAGTGAGCCAAACCCTGATAATTTTCAATAGGCCCTACATTATCTCAACAATTGTAAAAAATACTGAACCAATGCATCAATCAATTGCTTGATTAAAGCTTGTTTGGTTTCCTCATCAATCTGCGGCAAATTAGTCTCATCAGTTTGTGTCTTCCCAGAAGAGAATTGCTGCTGTTGTGCTTGAATACTTGCCGTGGTTGCTTCTTCAGCACATTGACTTTGTCTATCCCAACTCACATAGCTAATTTCTTTATTGGCTTTAACTTGTTGTGCCGATGTAGGCAATTGATAAACATTACGCTTTTGTTGTTCTGTGAGTTGTGGAAATAAATTAATTCCTAACTTTTCTTCTAAATAACAGATGCTCACCACTTTAACCTGTAATGAATCATTATTCGGTGCATAGTACGCCCCAATAATCCCCTGTTTAGGTAAATACACGGCTTTGTATACCGCTGTAGGAACTATTACGCCATTCCCTATGGTTTTTAAACGCTTATCTTCAAAGATCGGTCCAGTCACAACATAGGCATCTTTATGCTGTTTAGTCACAATAGAACGCACTGCTTCTTCGAGTTTACGCCAAACTTCCTGATTATTCTTCGGTGATTGTGGCACCATATTGGCTAAAGAAAAACTGTCATGTTGTGCCGCAGTGTTATTCATATCACCATTCGGTGCCATATGTCCACGATCGTACCCAGAACCACGGTAGTCCGCTAACAATGCACGATGAGCGAGAGGCACTCGTGTTTCTTCGTGAAAACTATCTTCGCGCTTGATTTTAATACTTAAACGATCTGGGGTAAGGTATTCCGCTGACCACAATGGTGTTTTTGAAATACCTGAATACATCACATTAAAATCATTAAAACACAAAGCATAACTATCTTTTTTTAGACTTTCTTTTGTAAGTAAAGGAGGAACATCTCGATAAAATTGTTCTAAGCAAGCACCATGACTCGATGGCAAAGGAATTAATTTAGAAATTTTTTCATTACCAAATGCAATCGCGAAACTGCCTGTTGCGATCAAAGCAAGAACAATTTTTCCAAAATTTTGGCTCAAAAAAGCAAATTGTGTTTTACTCTTTTTGGTTGTTTTCTTCGCCATAACTAAATCAAAATCAATATGAATGCGAAGCTTAGCAATTCCATATTCAACTGTATATTGAGATAAAGCAAAGAACGTCACTTTATGTCGCAAAACTGTTCACTTGATCACCAGATAATAGAAAAGGCACTCTAAAGTGCCTTTTTTTATGTTACCTAGATTTCAATTTGACTGCCTAACTCCACAACACGGTTGGTTGGAATTTGATAGAAGTCACTCACAGGGCTAGTATTACGTTGCATTGAGATAAATAAGCGTTCGCGCCACGGAGACATACCATCTCCCACACTATGAACAATACGATCACGTGAAATAAAGAAGCTAATTTGCATCAAATCGTATTCAAAGCCTAATTCTTCGTAAGCTTGAATCAGGGCTTTTGGCACATTAGGTTCATCTTTAAAACCGTAGAAAATTTTGATGCGATAGAAATGTTCATTCAACGTTTCAACACTAATTCGCTCCTCTTGAGGAACAAATGGAACATCTTCAATCACAACCGTGACTAAAATATTACGCTCATGTAGTACTTTATTGTGCTTAATATTATGTAGCATCGCATGCGGAACAACATTAGGCGTTCCAGTTAAAAAGACTGCATCGCCAGGTACCCGATGAACATTGTCCCCAATACTTTTCACAAATAAATCGAGTGATAGGGTGTCGTGTTCAAGCTTAGCAAAAGTAAGCTCACGCCCACGTTTCCACGTCATCAGGATCATAACCGCGACTGCACCGATCAATAACGGTACCCAACCACCTGAAAACATTTTTAATGATGCTGCTGCGACCAGTACGGATTCCAAAATAAAGAATGGAATAATCAACAGCATCACTTTTGGTAAGCTCCATTTCCATGCATAGTATATGAATACAGCAACCAAAATTGTGTCACATAACATGGTTAAGGTCACAGCCAAGCCATAAGCACTTGCAAGGTTTGAGCTGGTTTTAAAAATTAAAATTAAGATGACAATCGCGATCAGCAATAACCAATTCAGAAATGGCACATAAATTTGTCCTTCTTCAGAATCAGAAGTATGTTTAATGCCTAAACGTGGTAAATAACCCAATTGGATTGCTTGACGAGCTAAAGAGAAAACCCCAGAAATAACGGCCTGTGATGCAATCACAGCTGCCATCGTTGCCAAGATAATCATTGGGTACAAAGCCCAACTTGGGACTAGTAAATAGAATGGATTTTCAATCGCCGCAGGATTGCGAAGTAACAGCGCACCTTGTCCAGCATAATTTAATACAAGGCACGGCAAAACGACACTAAACCAACCGAAACGAATTGGACGCGGTCCAAAATGCCCCATATCTGCATATAAGGCTTCACCACCTGTGACCGTCAGAACAACAGCACCCATAATAAAAAATGCTTGTACAGGATGAGTGAAAATAAACTGAATTGCCCAATGAGGACTAACCATACCGAGTACGATTGGTGTTTGCACGACGCTAATGACACCCAAGATCCCCAATGACAAAAACCAGAGTAGCGTAATTGGCCCAAAAAATTTACCAACAAACGCGGTTCCGTGTTTTTGCATTAAAAATAATGTCGTTACAATCACGATTGCAATTGGCACAATAAACGGATCAAGTACATTGGTTGCAATTGATAGACCTTCAACAGCGGAAAGTACTGAGATTGCAGGCGTAATAATACCGTCACCAAAAAATAGCGATGCCCCAACAAAACCAATCGCAATTAAATAAATCTTCTTACTATCGGATATTTTTGCTTTGCGTAGATTCAAAGCAAGTAAAGCCATGATTCCACCTTCACCATTGTTATCCGCACGCATAACAATCGCGATGTATTTAATACTGATAATCAGCATTAAACACCAAAAAATAATCGACAAGATTCCCAATACATTTTCAGGTTGAATTCCTAAGCCATGTGCAGCATGGAAGGATTCTTTCAAAGCGTACAGAGGACTGGTTCCAATGTCTCCAAACACCACCCCTAATGCTGCCAATGCAGTGGCAGGTAAGGCTGCTTTTTTTGCAGTACTTTGCATATATTGTCTTCAATATAGAACGTTATATTCCTTAATATTATCATTAGCCAAGAAGTTTTTCTGCAAATCTGTTCGACTACAACTTGGCAGTCTGCTTTTTTTTAGTTACTATCGCACACCTTGGTGAGGTGTCCGAGTGGCTTAAGGAGCACGCCTGGAAAGTGTGTATACGTTTGCGCGTATCGAGGGTTCGAATCCCTCTCTCACCGCCAAATTTAATTTCTATGATGTCTCATAGAGTCCTAAAAGCTTAAATCTAAAGGGTTTAGGCTTTTTTTATTGCCTTATGCTTTCCAATAAATACTATTGAATCCTGAGATAGTTGGGGGTATAACTGGGGGTATAATAAATTACCCTCTTTTTTTTACCCCCAAATTTCTATGAAAAATGCCACACGACTTACAGATGCTCAACTCAGAAAGATCAAACCTTCTGAAAAAAAAGTAAAATATCCTGATGGAAAAGGCATGTATTTAGAAGTTACCCCTTCAGGTGGCATGCATTGGCGTATGAAATTTCGCTTCAATGGGAAAGAAAATATTTTCAGCATTGGCACATATCCTGACACCACACTTGCCCAAGCAAGAAGAACTTGTGATGAAGCACGCTTAAACTTAAAAGATGGTATTAATCCCAATGAAGCGAAGAAACAAAAAAAGTTGCAAGTCGATGAAAGTACGCTTTTTAGAGCACTCGCAATCGAATGGATGCAAGACCGTAAAGCAATTATAAAAGAAGCAACTTACTTACGTGATTTATCCGTATTTGAGAAAGACCTTTTCCCTGCTCTAGGTGATATGCCAATTGATCAAATTAAGGGGAAAGACGTATTAGCTTGTGCCAAAAAAATTGAAGAGCGTGGTGCACAGGAGATGGCAAAACGCTCTATCCCTTTAGCAGGTCGTATTTTTCGTTTTGCGATTCGTAAAGGCATTATTGAGAATGATCCTACCCCACACTTAGGCGAGGCTCTCAAGCCCCGTAAAGTAAAAAATATGGCTCGTCTGGACATTTCCGAATTCCCTGCCTTTGTTGAACGTATGGATCGCTATCATGGCAACCTCATTATTAGATCAGCCCTACAGTTGATGACCCTGACATTTGTTAGAACCGCAGAACTTAGAATGATGGAATGGAATGAGATTGATTATGAGAATGATTTATGGCGCATTCCTGCACACAAAATGAAAATGGCTATGCCTCATATTGTGCCTTTATCAAAACAGGCTTTAGAGATACTAGAAAGGATTCAACCCATTACAGGTATAAAACAGTACGTTTTCTATAATTACAGTACCGCTAAGCCAATTAGCAGCAATGCTCTCTTATGTGCAATTCGAACGATGGGCTATAACGGTAAAATGACTGGTCATGGATTTCGTGGACTTGCCTCTACAACTTTACACGAACAAGGCTATATGCATGATGCTATTGAAATTCAACTTGCACATAGGGTTGGGAATGCTGTTTCACAGGCTTACAACCATGCTCAGCATTTAGACTATAGAGTTAAGATGATGCAGGAGTGGTCTGATTTTATTGATGGATTGAGGAAATAAGTTTATACACTTATAAGAATCAAGTAGATATAACTAAAACAATATTTATTAAAAAATTCAAAATAAAAACAAAACCTTAAAGAAATTTAATCTCAAAAAATATCAATCCATTCTATATATTACTAATAGCTAGACCTCAATTCAAACGACTCATCCTTACCTCTTTAGTCAATAGTTCCCAATCTATATTCAGTAATCAGATTACCTAGATCCAAGCTCATAAGTTAAAATAACAAACGTCCAAATAGAAAATATAAACGTCCCATGATATGATCATTCGAGTCTAGGGGTTCACTTAAAGTTGTACATTATGGAAGGTAATTGGTTCGAATTTGTCGCAATGCAAGGTCTACAAGCACGTTCAGCATTTTACGTCATCATGGTGCCACTTAAATTTGTGCCTAAGTTTTTTAAATTCGATGATGAGTCATTACCTCCACCTCTTAGAGCTCAACGAACGCTCAATAAAGCACGTATTCCTCAAATAAGCCGTTACATTACAGAGAACCCACTGGAATATATCCTGTCTTCCTTATGTGCATGTGTAGATGGTGAAGTTAAATTTGAACCTATATCAGGCAACATGGGTAAACTTAAAATCTCTATGGACGCTACCGTACTTATAAATGATGGGCAACATAGACGTGCTGCAATTGAGGAGGCTATAAAGGTCACCCCCTACCTTGGTGATGAAACTATTTCCGTAGTAATTTATGCAGACAAGGGGCTAAAACGTTCTCAGCAAATGTTTGCCGACCTTAATATGCATGCTGTAAGACCAGCACAATCAATAAAGTTACTTTTTAATCACAGAGATGAACAAACCTATATCACTAAATCAATGATTGATAAAATTCCCCTTTTTTCTGACTATACCGACTTTGAAAAATCAAGCATTTCACACCGCTCTTCAAAACTTTTTACATTCAGTTCATTACATCAAGCCACTAAAGAATTATTAAATTTTAAGCAATCAGATATTTCAACTGATGAAAAAATTAAGATTTCGACCATATTCTGGCAAGAAGTTATACAATGCATGCCAGATTGGTTAAATCTACTCGAAGGTAACGGCAGCACATTCCAGTTAAGACAAGATTACATACATGCTCACGGCATAGCACTACAAGCTATTGCACGAGTAGGTAATATTCTCCTAGAAAATCATAGTGATAATTGGCAATCATATATAAGTAAGTTAATGCTAATTGATTGGTCTAGAAAAAATCTAGCCTTGTGGGGTGGTCGTGCTTTGGTAGCGGGTAAGATTAATAAATCACGCAATAATCTTGTCTTAGTTACAAATCATATCCAGAGAACTTTAGGGATACCATTGAACACTGAATCACAAAGAATTGAAGATATCCATATTGATGCGATACAAGCAAGTCGCCACGCACATATTGAAGAGAGAGTCTAATGAGTATTTTTGAGACCAACTCTCTTAAAGATATGTATAAGTCTATTCAAGAGGTTTATTTATCTGACCAAAGACCTTGGGTAGTAGGATATTCAGGTGGTAAAGATTCAACTTGCGCATTACAACTTGTTTGGAATGCTTTAGCTATACTTCCAAAAGAACAAAGACAAAAACCTGTTTATGTAATTAGTTCGGATACGCTTGTCGAAACACCTGTTATAGTTCGCTATATCGATAAAAATTTAGAAAATATTCAAAAAAAATCAGATGAATTAGGTTTACCTTTTAAAGTCCAAAAAGTAAGTCCTCGTGTAGAACGTTCTTTTTGGGTGAACCTTCTGGGTCGTGGCTATCCAGCACCAAGTAACAAATTCCGTTGGTGTACAGAGCGTCTTAAAATTGAACCCGCAAATGAGTTCATTACTCAACGTGTTACCGAATTTGGAGAGGTTGTTGTTGTCTTAGGTGTTCGCTCTTCAGAAAGTGCTACGCGTGCTCAAGTCATTGCAATGCACAAAATTAAAGGAACAAAACTAGCTCGCCATTCATCTTTACTAAATGCTTTTGTATTTGCACCGATAGAAACTTTTTCAACAGATGATGTTTGGAACTATCTATTACAGAACAAGTCACCTTGGAATAATGATAATCGTGAACTTGTCACCATGTATAGAAATGCTCAAGCAGGAGAATGTCCTCTCGTTGTTGATAAGACTACACCTAGTTGTGGTAATTCACGCTTTGGATGCTGGGTATGTACTGTTGTTCAACATGATAAATCAATGGAAGCCATGGTTGAGTCTGGTGAAGAATGGCTAGAACCTTTACTTGAATATCGCGATTTACTGTCATCAACTCAAAATCCAGAGAAAAAGTTCATCTATCGAGAATTTAAACGCCGTAATGGTCAAGTTGCCTTTAACCATACAAATGGCAAACTCGTACCAGGGCCGTATAAACTTGAATTCCGCAAAGTACTTCTAAGAAAACTTTTAGAAGTTCAAAAACTAGTTCAAGCAGAAGCTCCAATCGGCGAAGCTCCCATACTCATCCATCCTGAAGAACTACATGAAATTCGTAGAATATGGCGTTCAGAAAGTGGAGACTGGGCTGACTCTGTTCCACAAATCGTTAAAGAAACTTTAGGTATTGAACTAGATTGGCAGATTGAAGATAGTGTCTTATACAATACCCAAGACTTTGCACTACTTGATGCGATTTGTAAGGAACATAAAATCCCTACAGAGCTCATGGTGAAATTAATTGGCGTAGAAAAAGCCTCCCATGGTCTTAAAAGACGCCATAACATCCATAACCAGCTCAATAAAGTACTCAATGAAGAATGGCGTGATTTAGCAAGTATTCTAGCTGCCCGTAATTCCCAGCAGGACATTAATGAAATTATTGAAGTAGATGATGATGAATCCTCATTTACTGAAGAAGTTTCTTCTGGGCAGTTAGATTTATTAAATAATGTTGGAGCTAAGCCATGATTATTAAATCATTGATACTTGATAATATTGGTTTATATGGTCAGCGCACAGAGTTTTTACTTGAGCCAAAGAAATCATCAACCTCAACTAATCAACCTATTATCTTAATTGGGGGGCGAAATGGTGCAGGTAAGACAACTTTCTTAGACTCAATCCGTTTAGCTCTTTATGGTAGACGTGCACTTGGTTTAGGCATAAGTCAAAAAGAGTATCATCAATATCTTTTAAGTAAGATAAACCATAACCATCCAGAACGTACATCTAGAGTTGAACTTAATTTTATTTATACGGAAGGAAGTATTCCTGCTGAATTTACTGTATGTCGTTCATGGGCAATTGGTTCAGATAACCAATTGCGAGAAAGCCTAGATTTAAAAAAGAATGGGGAAACTGTTACTTCTGTACCAGAGCAAGAATGGGAAAACTTTCTATTAGAGTTGATCCCATTTGGTATTTCACAGCTTTTCTTTTTTGATGGTGAGAAAATTCAAGATATTGCTGAAGATACTAATGCTATGTTATCAGATGCAATTAAAAACCTGCTTGGAATTGATCTAATTGAAAAACTACGTCTAGATCTGCATTCTTATCTAAATCGCAATAAATTGAATGATGCTAATCAAAATGATATTGAGGTTATTACTCAACGTTTAGATCATCTTACATCTCAAGAAGTAAATTTAAAAAATGAATGTGCTCAACTTAAATTTGAACACCAAGCTTTACTAAAAAATATTGAGCAAAAAAGACTACGATTTGTATCAGAAGGCGGTGCAATTGCATTGAAATATGATCAATTAAAAACAAAACTGTCCCAACTGAATAAAGAAATTAATTTATGTAAGCAAGAGCTTACCAATTTGGCTAACAACTTACTTCCGTTCCTGTTTGCACCTAAACTTATTTCCAAATTCATGACACATTTAGAAGCCTCTTCTGCTGATCAATCTGCAAGTAGACATCTTATTGAGCAAACTTTGGCATCATTCCAAAGCAGCTCAGTGCAAAAAGAAGAATTATGGACAGAAGATCACTGGGAAAACCTGAATCAGTTCCTCAAAAATTATTTTAATACACAGTCAGAAATAAGCTCACATATTGCATTTAATGAGCTAACAAAGCCTAAACAATCTTTGGCAAAACTAATTGACTTAGAAATAGAAACCAAAACACAAGTTCAGGCGCTTTATAGTCGTTTTGTACAGCTAAATCAGGAGAAAGAGGCAACAGAGTTCTCTATTGCTCGTGCAGAAAATGCTGAAGATTCAAATGCCTATTTAGACGAATTAATGCAAAAAGAACGTAAATTAGGCGAACTTGATATAATTCTGGATCAAAAAGATGAAGAATATCGTAAACTCAGTTGGGACATTGTCACGGTAGAACGTAGCCTTAAATCAGCCAACGAAGCTATTGTTGACTTTGAACTTCAAAACCATAAAAACTCATTAGCAGCTAAAGGTATTAAAGCACTTATTGATTTTGAGACTGCATTACTTGAACAAAAAATTATTCAAGTTCGTCAAAACTTTGTAGAAATTTTTAACTCTCTTCTACGCAAAAAGAACTTTATTACTGACCTTCATATTGATGCGAAAAATTTCAGTACATGCTTGATCAAAAAAAATGGGCATTCTATTGAAAAATCAGCGCTATCGGCTGGGGAAAAACAGATTTATGCAATTGCAATGCTATGGGCATTAGCTAAAACTAGCGGTCGTCATTTACCCATGATTGTAGATACTCCATTAGGACGTTTAGATCGAGAACATCGTGATAACCTAATGAAGCTATATTTTCCTCATGTTAGTCATCAAGTCATTATTCTATCAACTGATACAGAAATTGATGATCAATATATCAATCAGTTAGATCAGTTCATTTCTGAAAGTTACTTATTAGAATACAATCATGAGTTGGCTTCGACACAAGCACTACTAGGTTATTTCACTGACTTAAAACGTACTAATAGGGAGAAGAGAATTGCATTACAGCAAGCTTAAAATTTCCTCTGAGGCTACTACCCGCCTACGTATGCTGAAGCAACGTACAGGTTTAACTCCTAACCTCCTTTGCCGCATTGCACTTATGATGTCTTTAGAAGAAGGGCCATTAGGTAATATTCCTTTACCAAATGAGGATGGGTCTGAATTTAATGCCTATACGCTTACAGGTGAAAATACAGATTTATTCTTATCACTTCTAAGATATGTAGAAGATCATCAGGAAGAACCTCTAGAAAATAAAATACTGCTTGATCGGATGCGTGGGCATATCCATCGTGGTATTGGATCTCTTTCAGTACGCGCAAAATCGCCTTTAAATATCCTCCAATTGATTTCATAAATATGTATTTTTCTTTATAATTATTTGGACTAATCATAAGTTCATGGTTAGCTACATCTTTAACTTAAATTTATTCAAAGATATAAAGAATAACATATGAGCATTCCTGAGAAAGCTTTTAATGGTTTTGTCGATGGCTTCCAATTTATATGGACGCAAACTAAAAAGCCTATAAGACACCCGACATTTTTACTATTCTTTTTAATAGCTATTTGCGTATTTGGCTCTATAGGGGTTTGGTATGAACTCAGAAATATTAAGAATGCTGATTATCAACCCCTTTTTAATGCAATTATCTTACTTACTCCACCTTTCGTAAGCGGAGCGTATTTTCAAATTATTCTTAATAAGGATACACCACAGTTTGCTAAATGTTTATTAGGCTTTTTTGTGTTTTTAGCAGGCTATATTTTCTTTGAATTAATTGGAACAAAATTTGAAGCCAAACTTTGGTACATATACATATTCACTGCTGCCATGACATTTATAACTTTATGGATAACCTGGATCCAATTATCACTAAGCGATGATTTATATGATAAACCTGTTAAAAAAGCAGCTCTAGGTGGGGAAAATTTAGCCCAAGATCTTGATGGTAAAATACCCGAAGGCTTTGAATCATAAATATAGGTTAATTACAAATGACATTCCCAATCACTGTACCTGCAATAAAAATATGCCAACCAATGAGTGATTTCTATGCAATTTCACTTCCAGCTCATATTTTATTAGAAGTTTGCTTTAGCGACATCATGAGGGCAAAGAAAACAGAAAAAGGTTATATTTTAGAGGGCGGTACACAAAGAAGTATTCAAAAAGAGCGTTTAAAGAAAATTGCAGAATATATTGATCGTGATGACTCAGCATTCCCCAATGCAATTATTTTGGCAGCAAACTATCATGAATCTGGATATACTATTGACGAGTTAGAAGAAAAAGAAAATTTCAACATTAATAAAAGCATGAGCTGGAAAGTCAACAAAGTAAATATAGATAATCTAGACTGTAAACTCTATACCCTAACAATTCCTTCTGCAAACAAATTAGCCGCCATTATTGATGGGCAACATCGTTTATTTGGATTTACTGAAGAATATTTACAAGATCTTAATCGACTCAAAATGGATTTGCTTTGTTCTGTCTATTTAGATTTACCTAAAGGATATCAAGCAGATCTTTTTTCTATTATCAATACAACACAAAAACCTGTCGATAAGAGTCTAAGTTATGAATTATATGGTTATAACATATCAGAGGAAAACTCGACATGTTGGACGCCAGATAAATTAGCTATTTTTTTAACAAGAAAATTAGCTTCTCTTCCAGACTCACCCTTACTAGGAAAGATAAAAATTGCAGCTAAGGCTGATGAAGAATTGGTTAAAATTAGCCAGAATTCAGAATGGAAAGTCTCAACTGCTGTTATAGTAGAAGGTATCATGCGACTGATTTCCACGAATCCAACGAAAGATGCAAATTATTTAATTAAGAATAAGTTAAAAAGTCGTATTGGTTTAATAGATTCAGGTAGAAAAGATACATCTCCTTTAAGAGACTATTATTTAAATGGAAATGATAATTTCATATATACCCTAGTCTTCAATTATCTTACTGCCTGTAATGAAGTATTTTGGAAAGAAGCTCCTAGCAATTCATTTATTATTAGAACAGTTGGCATACAAGCATTATTTGATATTCTTAGAAAAATCATTCCTGAAAGTTTGCTTCTTAAAAAAATCAGCAAGGATTTTTTTATAGAAAAATTATTGCCAGCCCAATCTATTCCATTTCATAATGCTGAATTTATTAATGCTTCTGGATCAGGTAGACGGGAAATTCGAAATGCTATTGAAATAGCTATTGGCCTCAAAGAAAAGCTTGAATAATAATTCAGGCTTATTTTTTCATACCATTGTACACACAAGCTAAAGCACATAATGGTCCTAGCAAATCTAAATGACTGCGAACAAAAGTAGCTTCTACAAATACTCCATTATCAGCTTCATATAGTTCCGTGACTCTTTTTACACCACGTTTATGAAGCTCCTTGCCTAATCTGCCTAAATTAGAAAAATATTTAAAATATTCTTCTAACTCATATCCATGCATAGTTGAATCATACCACTCACGTAATGTCACAATTTCTGCTGCTTTTTTAGCAGCAGAAATTTGTTGTTTACGCAACTGAACTTCACTTAATACAGATACATCATAGCTCATTTTTCGTACCTCTTAAGAAACTTCAATTTCTTGGCATAACTCCCAGAAAGCTTTGTCTTTCATCTTCACCAGTTTCTTATGCCCATCAATATATAAACTATAATGCTTATTTAGCTTACGAATTGTTTCCATCAAGTGTTCTTGCTCAGATTTATCATCAACATTAAATATCGCTTTAATATCACCGTTACTGATCTGTGCTACACGATGAATCACCCAAGTCAAGATATAGGCTGAATAGTTATTTTCCCCTGTCTTAAAATGTGTAATATCTTGAGTAGATAAGACCATACCCACCCCATATTCGCGACCTTCTTTAAGAACCTTACGTAAACTCGGGAAATCTTGTGACATAAAATTATCAGCTTCATCCACAAGTATCATCTTCGTAATCTGCCTATAGTCTTCTTGAACTTGGGGTTTACCCTTTTTCTGCATTTGCGAGTAGAACAAATCTAAAGTCAAGGCAACAACAAGGTTCTGGACTTGAGCTGGATATCCAGCTAGCTCAACCACTAATACACCATCTAGTAAATCGTATAAGCTAGAACACTGACGATTATTCGACTCAAATATTTCTAATTCATTCAAACTTTCAAGAGCAGCATATAATGAATCAACAGATGGCTCAGTTGTCTCAAATAGATTCCAAATATCTTTGATCGTTGGGGCTGGTAAATGCCATGTAGCGGAATCGGCTTTATCAATCCCTACTTGCTCATAGGCATCTAAAACTAATTTTCGTAATGTTGCCTGCTGCTTAACACCCAGACCAAATGCTTTTGCCATCGTATCCGAAAAACTACGAGCAGTATGCACTGGTAACATTGGGGTATCCCCAAAGAGACTTAAAGGGTTATAAGGTAATTTATAAAGCTTATGTGTTTGTACTGAATTAATTTCTATGAATGGAACATCTACATAATCGGACTTATAATCGAAGATCAAGATACCTATGGGAGCAGAATTTACATTTTTATCTTGATTCTGTATCAACTGAGTAATGAGTGACTTAGTAAATTGTGTTTTACCTGTCCCCATAGTACCGATGATACCTGTATTAGTATTCATGAATTTAGCTGTATTAGTTGGTTCCCAATATAACTGTTCACTTGTAAAAGTATTTTCACCTAAAAGTACACGTAATGGCTCATTACTCCTAACAAGTATTGGTGAAATCTCCTCAGTTGCCTCAGTTGCCTCAGTTGCCTCAGTTGCCTCAGTTGCCTCAGTTGCCTCAGTTGCCTCAGTTGCCTCAGTTGCCTCAGTTGCCTCAGGCTCGTCTAAACTAGAGAACAAGTCAAATTGATTGTGGCTACTTTCATTTTGGAATGAAGCCTGATCTTCTACTCCTTCAATATAATTTAATTCTTCAAGGATCTTTGCATCCGACTCTTCTATGATTTCTATATCAGTAAAATTAGTTTCACCTTTTAAGATAAAACTCTCAGGAATATGAACTAAACTTTTACTCTCGCAATACGCCACTAGCTCGTTCAAAGGCTTAGAGATAAATTGATTTTGGCAAGCACCTGGTAGCTTAATAACAAGAATATCCTCGTCCAAAGTAAATTTTTCTTGAAAGAAAGTATTACTTTCAATAAATGCAAGGACAAACCCTTTTGGATAATTCTGAATATTTGCTAATTGATAATCACCCTGCAACCACCACTCACGTTCTTTCAATAATTGATCAAAATAATTTTCAGGATAGGTCTGATATAGTTGATATTTTTCTACCTGCATCATGATTTGTCTAATAAATAAACCTCTATATAAATGCCCTGCTAAATCTCTTTTTCCAAATAAACAAGCTTCTAAGTATTGCTTTAATTTTTTAGCTTGTAGAATACCTTTATCATGTTTCTGTTTTTGTCCAACTTTAACTTCTAATGGAAGTAGATACATCCGTCCATTTTTAAAACCAACAAATAGAACATCATCTGAAATCACACCATACTTTTTACCCTGACAATATGTACTGAAATCAGACTCCCCCATTTTCAACCCAATGTTGCCTGATACTCGAATCATCTCAGCTACACTTAAAGGCACCCAAATAATATCACTATCAAAAAGGAGGCAATTTATATACTTATATGCAGCAATAATGCTTTTCTTTTCGCGTCTATCTTTTTCCTGCATAGTTAACATTTTTAATAGCCATTCACCATTAAAAGCATTGAATTCATCAATTCTCCCAGGTTCGCCTTGACTAAGAATTTGATCATAAAGATCTCTACGCTTAGTTACCGTAATCGCATCATAATTTGCTGAATTGGTATAATTATCAGAGTAATGAATTAATACAACATCTTGCTGAGCTTTAAAAAAATCTAACGTTACCTTTGGATCAATAATAACCGTCCATAAGCTGTCTTCATACGCACTATCAAGAAGAAGCTGTAGCTTATTAGATACTTTTAAAGATAAGCCATTTGATTCATAGAAATTTTGATTCTTCCAAGCCGCATGACTCAGCGCACTATAACGTTGCACAATCTGAATTGCAGGATTATTGTGATGAGGTAAACCCTTCAATCCTGCTGTTGTAAAGTAAGTGTTTTCTTGATGATAAGATGTCTCTCCAGCAAGTAACCCTCTACAAGCAATTCCTGTCTTTTCAGCCTTTAAATCAACATTTGCAACTTCAACAGGAGTATTATTTCGAATAAAAGTTAGATGAGCATATTTAAACTTCATCTCACTCGTAATTTCAAATTTACTATATGTAATTCTTCTACGAATGAGATCCGCGACTTGATCTGAATTTTGATCTTTTATCGATAACTTACATAGTTTTTTCAGATCAGTTTGGCTTGTGGCATCAGCCACTACGTCAAAGTAGGTATTAACCAACTCATCATCATATAAATTGACGTGAATTTTTGGAACATCTTGGGCTTTGACTCTCTGAACAAATTCAACTAAACCAAGGAATAGCTCTTGATTAAATTCATTATGGATTGAGTTTATTAATAAAGTATCTCTTTCACCTTGATTAAACAAAATTTTAAAAGCTTCAATAAATTCATTAGTTTTTTGTCGAACCAAAGGTTTAATATAGTCTAGCTTTGTCAACTTTTTAGGTATTACCTTAATCCACATAGGATGCTCGATTAAGACCTGACTATAACTAAATTCATGATCAATATGCCAATTAAAAGGCAACAAGCCTTCAGCATTAAGCCTTCGAAGAGTAGTTGCATGTAATGTTTCAAAAGAGTTTGTTTTATCTTCACGGCATGTTTTTATTAAATTTAAAAAATATGAGAGATTTAGTGGATGGATAGGACTTATATATTCACACCCATCCAATCTAAAGAAACCAATATTAACCAACATCTTAGCATCAGAAGAGAGCATCCTTTTTGTAGGAATTTCATGTATAAGTTTCACATATTCATTGACTATAGATTCAACTATACTCGTAAATTCAACTCCCCATGAAACCAAACTTATTACTGTATTTCGTTGTTCTAGATAGCTATACAATTTCGCATAAGCATCTCCTAAGATAGGATAACTTAAAACAATATCATCAACAGTAATTTCATATCCAAAAGCAGTTTTATTAGAAATTATTTTCTTTTCTATTAGATTAACTTCCAAATCAAGTAACTTTTTATAATCATTTTTAATCTTGTATTCTCGCCCCAAGATTGAAATCCGTAAATTCCTTGTATTATAAACACCAAAGACTTGGTCATTAAAAAAATGTTGATAAGCTTCAATATTAAAGATTAGTGGTAAGCTCAAACTCGAAACAGATAAAATACCCTGAACTTCAAAATTTAAAGTTTTATTCCCATTTCTAAGACTAAAATTAACTTGTTCTTCTGTATTGAGTAGCCTATCAAAATCCACAGCTCCAAAATCATTAATATCAACAATTTCATCACATTTATCTAAGGTATAAATAGAGTCTACATCACTATTAAAAATAAAATCAGATTGATCTGTTTCAAGTACCAACTGTTCTTTAGATGGCGCTATTAAAAACTTATTTGCAAAAGAATCAATTGGAAAAATATTTTCAGGAATTAAGAGAATTTTAAATTTAAAACATTCTTTTGGTTTAGATCTTTTTATCTCAAAATCTAAATACTTAATTTCTCCATCAAACTCCATCTCTACTTCTAATATAGTTTTTTTACTAGATCTATTATTAATTTTAAAACCACCAGACTTTTTAAATTTTCTTGTTGATTTAAAATCACCCTCAGCCAACTGACCTTTTACAAACGAAATATCTATATTAATTAGGGAAGTAAATGGTGAGACCTCTAAGATTAAATGATGATCACGAACAGCAGCACTTCCTTTCTGAGAACCATCACCTCTAGTTCTATGATAAAACTTTTCAACAGAAGTAGTTAATTCTGAGAGTTCAATGAAATCAATGGAATTTCTTTCTCGTTCTTGCTGACACTCACCGAAGTCTAAATTTTTTCTCCATGATTCTAGGTCATTTTTATCAAAATACTTCTCAATAAATTTTTCACTAAAATCTAAATCAACTAATTTTTCAACATATTCAGTTGGAAATTGCTCAACTATATATTCAATATCATCTTTTAATCTTTTATTTTCCCCTAACCGCTTCTCAATTTGGCTTATATTAGACCCGCTCCAGCTTTCTAATGCAGAATCATTTAAATAACCAAGCTCATTAAATTCAATTTTTCCATCTTGAACAGCATTAAAGAGCTCCCTAAAGCCGAACATCGTTGCGCCATCAGCAAGAATAAGTTCAAACTGATGTTTCAAAAGTTGTTTAGAAATTTGATGGTCTTTAAAAGGACTTTCATCAATAAAATTCATCAAAGATTGATAAATTTTCTTTGGATTCCAAATATTATCCGTTAATGTCAAGTCTCTGGAGGAATTATTCAATGTATCTAGAGAAGAGTTATGAATAATAAGTAAGATAGAATCTTTGAAATCCCCTATTTGGCTTGAAACTAAATCTCTTAGACGAGAGATATAATTTTCAGAATAACCAATATCAAGGTCTGAATGAAGTACAGGAATGACTTTGTAACCATTTAATGTAAAATAATAAAGACTATAACTTCCAAGTAAAAAAGAAGAAATAGCTTTTCGCTGGAATGCCTTAAAAAGCTTTGAGCTGTTATTATCATCTGGAGATTTAAAGTGTAATTTTTCACCTATTTTCAAATGACTTTCAGCCCAGTCAAAAAAGAGTTCAACTAAAAAATCTTCATATTGTTTTTTTGACATAGATTGCATCCCCACTATCACTCATTTTTTCTACATTACCTAAGCGTTCATAAAACTCAACTAAGGCTTTCCTACTTTCCTTATCAAAAAATATTCCTCGTAGCTCTAGCTCTTTAATGACTTCATATAATCGAAGCTTTTCTCTTTTACCAATTACTAAATTAGTCAACAACAATAAATATTCTTGAGTAAGAACAAATACTGTTCCCGCACTTCCTCTAGATTGCGTAAAAGGTTTAAGAATTATATTTTTTATTGCTCGTACAACATTAACATTGCGGCTTGCTCGTGTTTCCCCTTTCGCGAATTGTGCTTTATATAACCGCTGTAATTCATCTAAAATTGATGATAAATCAAATAAATCGCTATCAGAAATTGGTAGACCACGATCTTTAGAAAAGTCTTGGCAATATTTTTTTAAGGGTTCAATGTCTTGATCTGTTAAAGTTGTTCTTAGTTGCCATAAAGGGACTTTTTGTTCCACATTACTCTGTAAGCTTTCAGTTAATGCAAGTATAGGAAATATTGATTCGAGCCCTTTCTCCACCAATTTGTAACCACTTCGTTGTAATGATACACGTTCCCGACTAGCCCTTTCCGTATCCAAAATGAAATAACAATCTTTAATTTCGGGCTCTTTGGCTTCTCTCCAACTATTTATAACTATAGATAGTTGAGCTGTATAGATACAGATATAAATCTCTATAAACAATTGAATATTTTCTAAAAAATATTTTGAGTTAGTAGTTAAAAAAATTAAATCTTCTGAAAAAATAGTTGATAGCTTAGGCAAATAGGAGTTAATCCCCGAAATATCTAACGCATTGCTGGGAAACATTTTCTCAAATGATTCAAAAATTAGTTGTTCTATAAAATTTAAGTTATTTACGTCATCTTGATAGACATAACCTCTTTTTAGTAAGGTTTTAAGAAGGCTAACTATTCTTCTCTCAGCTGATAAGTTATGGGTATCATCCGATAATGAAAAAATACGCAATTTAGGAGATATCTTAGCAACACTTTTGTTTAAAAAATAAATATTTTCAATAACTTGCCAAGCTTGCCTATCAGATACTTGATGTTTAAACTTTTCTTCAAACTCCTGATGAAATATTTTCAATTCAGTTTCTATTTTATTTTCTGAGACTAACCCATAAAGTTCTTTTAAAAATAGATTAGTTACAGTATCCCAATTGAAGTCATTACTATTCTCGTTAGTACTGATAGGATAAAATGTTGCCATACTATTACTAGCTGGCTTTAAGTTATTAATTAAGCTCATCCTCAGCCCCCAACCTCAATACAATTATCTTCTAAAATAAATTTAATTTCATTCGAACTACTTTTAAAATTAATTCGACTAGATTTATGTGCAAAGTTTATTAGTCTATTTACAATTTCATTCAGAACAACTACTACACTTCTATCATTCTTGTTTGGCCTATATCCTGATCTTAATTTATTTAATAGCTCATACAAATTGATATCTATAGAAAAACTATCTCTTAGGTCTCTACTTTCTTCTGAAAAATCTTTAATTTTAATATAGACATTGAAGCTCCCACTTCCCTTTTTTTGTTGGGTGTTTTCTATTGCCGAAAAATCAGGAGTGAGTTTGAGGTGTGAAATTACTTGATAATTATCATATTCAGTCATTAAAAATTGATCATCTTCCAAATATGGGGCTTTCTTATTTATATAACTTCTTAAAGCACTAAGTAGTTCTTTATTATAGAAATTTCTTAAAACTTGTTTAGACTTAGCTGGATCATAGTATTTATGATTCCTATAAATATCTAAATAACTCAACAATAAATTTTCTGTAAAATCTCCCTCAAATTTCTTGTGAAAATTATTACCTAAGTCTATAAATTTCAATAAGTAAAATAGTCTTATATATGAACTAGAGCTATTTAAATTTTTAATCATTAACTCTGATAAAATTTGTTCACAGAATACTTGAAAGTCGTCAGAGAGGCCGCTTAATTCATATGCAATTACGAAACGATCAATTGTCTTGGTTCTCAATCTAGATGGATCAAATTCAATAGCTTTTTCTAAAATTTCATTATCACTGCAACTGAATATATTATTAAAAAGATAGTCTTTCCCTGCTACAAGCTCATAAATTAAATCTAAAAATGTTCTGGCAGTAATAAACTGATTTCGGAATAGTCTAATTTTCAGTAATAGCTCAACTAATACTCGTTGTATTTGTATATTACAAAGCAACTTGTAATTTACAAAATTTAAAAAGTCAGGACCACTTAATCCTTCAAATTCCTCTCTCTCGAATAATCTATAAAGTTCAGATGTAGGTGAAGTTATTCGATGAAGAATCTGTAGCAGGAACTCACTATCATAACCATCCTTAGTAATTTCAAATTTTGGATAGTTCTCAAAATTAATAAAATTAAAGTCCTCTGAGCTTTCTTGACACTCTAAGTATTTTTTCAGCTTTTGCCTAATTGAAGGATTTTGTGCTTCTTCAGCATAGTTTCCTAGCATCCCAATATTTATTCCGATGACTAAAGAATGATTCCCCTCTTCAAACTCACTAAAAATTTTGTCTAAAGTAACAATAGCTGTATCGTGTGGCTCAAAACTATGTGTAGCATCTAAATGGAACTTAATATAGGGGCTGTCATACTGCTGCTTAGCTCGCACTAATAATTCGGATTTACCATCCCCACTACTTCCACAAAGAAAAATAACTTTTTTTGACTTTTCTGTTATTCCTGCCAACAACTCCATGACATCGTGTTCAATGGGCATAGCAACATATAAACTTTCTTTTACTGTGGTTAAGTTCTCATCAAGTTCATTTTCTGTTGTAACCGCATATGATGAAGATTTTGATAATACACCTAATGCATTAATAAACTGCATAACACCCTCACCATACTGTTGATTAATATTAATTTAATATTCTAAATTTATTTAATCTACCACAAAACCACACAGATGATGAGTTAATAATCTTTGCTTTATGGTCAGTTTACCTCTGTTCCCTTAGCTCACAGATACTAATTTCTTATAAGTTAGGCTCGAAAACAAAAAATAAAAGAGTAAAAGCTCTCGTCAGATTAGTGACAAACTTCGGTTAAGTTTGTCACTAATCTGGAAAGCTACTAATGGCTTTTCTTGATTTCACAAATAGTTTGATGAAATACCATATAAGCCTGCTTAGCAAATGCAATACACTCACTAGCCTCCATATCAACTATCTGTACCTTTTCTAATACTTTATTTTCCTCAATTGAGACTAGTTCTAAATGCCGTTCATTTAATCTAAAAACTACATCATACCTATTAAATGATCTGCCTATAGAGCCTTGCACTAGATTAAAATTCTCATATTTCACCAACCTACTTTCAATGAAAATTTTTATCACTTCATCATTCAGATTATTTTCAACCATAAATCACTCTTCCCTTTGTCCCATCTTAGACTCAATCCACTGATGGATTTCCCAAGCAGACCAACCAATACGCATCTCTGTTAACCGTATAGGCTGAGGAAATGTCGGATCGTAATACTTTGATTTCTTATTTATCATCTCATAGATTTTTGATTTGCTCAGAGCAGTAAATTCAACAACATGTTTGATGTTAATGATTTGATTCATCTGAAAAGTTTGACCTGTGAACGCATTCATGATGCTTTTCTCCCAATCAATGATGCGAGCGCAATTTCGCTCAAATAATAGAGCTCGCTGTAAGAAAAAACGTCCTGCTTCCACCTAATCAATTCAAAGCCTGAACCGATTGCTGCAAGCCTTTCTGAATATCCTGAACATGGGTTAGGTCATGCGTTTGTTGAGACTGTTCTGGTCTTGATTCATCACTATAAAACTCCTCAACAATATCCAGCCCCTCCTCACCTCCCACCTCAAAGCTAGCATTGCCATAGCCCTGCCGTGCCACATGATCTAAAGCTTCCTGATAAAACCCTGCTGCCTTACTTGTTTCATCAATCTGTTTGGCTGATGTAATTGCCTCCTGTAAATTGATTCCATCACGTAAAGTTAAATCCACGTAATAGATCGGAGTACGATAACTTTGCGTGGTGCTTTTACCTCGTAAAGTCAATTGCAATGGCAGGCATGAAAGTAAATCACCTGAAGCAGCATGGTAATAACGTAATCGTGCAGCCAAGGTACGAATGCTATTAAAGCCTGTGGTTCTAAAGATGAAAGTGCCAAACTCATCCGATTCATCTAAATTCACATACAGCCGCCCATAAGGTTTACACAACCCACCCTGTGCCAATGGACAAAGATCAGGTGATGGACATGGATGCTGTTCAATACCATTTTGTCCCAGTCGCTGACAGGTTTCTCCATTACCTGAGCAGATTAAGCGTCCAGTTTGGCGGTCAAATAGGCTGTACTCTGCCCGTAGATTCAGTTCAGGATCGTTAAAGATCATGCGTACTGGAATGGTTCTGAGTTTCTGGTTTTGTGCTTTAGCACGTAACTGTTCATCCAGTGGATGTTTCACCCAGCCATCTTTTCCTTGAATTTGACTGGTAATGGTAAATTGGTCATCCTTTTCAGGGAGTCGTTTACCATTCTTTTCGATGATTTTGCCGATACTAATACGTCCTAATACTGGCGGTGTAATTGCTAAACCTTTAATCATGGTGATGTCCTCTATATAGATGTATAAATAAAAATTGGGCATAAAAAATCCCATACCTGTTCGGGTCTGGGATCGGTTGGTTTTGGGTATTGGTTGATTTGATACGTTTGTTGAAGAAATAAATGCTGGATCTGCGTTGCTGCCTTATCCACCATTCGGGTAAATCTGAAATCGCCGTGTACCTGCTTTGGTTTGAGGAAACTGCTGTAGATATTCAGGGTGTTGTTTCAGTAAGGATTTGCTGTCTAGGCTGATCGAGTCTTGTGATTTCTTCCACGTCACTGAACCACCCGTAAACACTGCTCGTTCAGCATCTTTCATCATCATTTGCAGTTGATGTTTGAGTTCATCAAAATACTGTTGGTGCTGCTCAACCTTATGTCGCTCTTCAAGCAATTGGTTAAATAGGTAGTTGGCTTGTTCATTTTGAGTCAGATCTTCCACTGTTAGTGGTATCTGCTCAGGGTAAAGCTGCTGCAAGGCTTTGGCTGCTGAGTCAGAAGCATCGACACTCGGTGGAATATCCGATTCCACACATTGCCAGAAGTGACGTTCCGCATTAATGATATGCTGAATCACGGTTTCATTACGGGTCACTTTAAAGATTTTACTTTCATGTCCACAGATCAAGGTACAGATATGCGCTGCCTGTTTACCTGTCACTGCCAGTTGATGTTGCACTTGGCAGAGGACATATAAAGGCACACCATCTCGCCATAACTTAGAACCATATTCCCCTACAGTTTTACATTCCAAGATTTGAACTTCATCATTGCCCACCACGGCATAGTCAAGGTTCGCCAACATAAAGTGTTTGTCTTCATCAGGATGCTGTAACACTGCATTGACTCGACGCACCTTATTATTGGTGTGCATGCTGTAGTATTCAGCCACCAAGGGTTCTAACTGCTTGCCCCAGTACAACGGTGCATAACCAGCACTTTCATCCTCGATATTTTGTTGCATCCGTCCTGTCTTGATCATCCACAGTTCCAGCATCGACATATAGGGATTTAAACCACATGCTGTAGCGGCATCACTACTGCCAATGCCCTGCTTTCGGACTTCTAGCCATTGTTGGTAATTGAGCTGTTTGGTGTTGGCAAGGCGTTTAGCTGTGGGTGCTTTGGTTTTTCGTGGCTGCGTATTCGGTCGGTCTCGTTTGGTTCGAGTTCCGACTTCAACCTGTTGAGTCGATGAGTTTTGAGTGGTTGGATTCAGGTTTGGTGAATAAGGTTGTAATGGCGGGTTATTTAGTGTGTTTTGAATTTGAGTATGGCTATTCATTAGAAATATTCCTGTATGAGTAAAAGCGTAAAAGCTGAATTTCGGGCATAAAAAAAGCCACATCGGGGATGAGGTGGCGAAATGAGAATTGCAATGCTTGTTACGGCTTTACCGTCTGCTTAGGCTAATGTAGAAGACTTAACTGAAACTGAATTTAGGCAATCATTCTTAAGGCCTGTTCCAAACCTCGTTGCTTGATTGCTGCTCCTGCACCAAACCATGTTGAATCAAGACGGTGATCGGTACTCATGGCTCGACGTTCGTGATCACAAAATTCTGTGATACTGCATAGCAATCCATAAGCAGTATCCTTAGCAGAACTCAGTTCTGCTCCTCGCCCTTGTCCGTTAAACATGGACATGACTTTCAACATGGCACGTCCATTCGGTTCGGTTTTATTATCAGGTTTACTTACTGGCGTGATGCCTTGATTTGGCATGGCTGCATTGCGATAGAACTGAATAATGCTTTCATCCTGTTCCGCAATGCTCAGACTGGTATTGTTGAATACCGCATCGAAATAGGCTGCTGCTTCCTGTTGAGTCACCTTACGCTGACTTAGTTGTTTCATTTCATACATGTGTTCATCCCATGCACGAACTGAAATCCCCAGTTGCTGTTTGACGCGTTCCGCATTGAATCTGGTACTGTGCGGAACTTTCACTACGCCTGCACTGGTATTTTGTCCTTTGAGAGCAATCGCTAAAGTATTGTTACATACCACCCGAATGGAGGTAAATTGTGCTGTAGTCGCCAATGTGCCATCACATGCTGTTGCCAATAAAATATAACCATTACTGACATCCTTGCCTTTTAAGGCCGAAGTTTGTCCTGTCTTAGCCAATGCCCAGAATTTCTTACCGCCTTTGAGTACGCCTGCGGTTTCCAGTTCAAAGCCTGATTGTTCAGTTAGGTCTTTATAGAAGTGTAGGATTTCCATCGGTTGCACTTCCTGAAAGCGTTGGCTAACCACCGATAACGGTGCGTGGGTATCTGAGCGATAAAGTACCCGTTGCTCTTCAAAAGGCATGATAATGCTTTGCCCCTTTTCATTCTGTGCCATGTAACTAACATCTGAAGATTCAATCCGCCAATCCATACCTGCCTGTTGTGCCCAGACCTCTATAGGTTGGTTTGGGGTGAGTTCATTGCCTAAGCCATGCCAAGGGGTTTGTCCAGTGAATGCCATTGTTTCTACTAAATGTGCCATAAGAATAATTCCTGTATCAATTTTAAAATGGGTAAAAGCGTTGGATTTAAATTTTGCTAAATACTTAATTTCGTAAATTCGGGCTAAAGCTGCGATCACAGTTGTTGCAGTAGTACTGCCTGCGATAAGTTGGGTGTAGCGGTTGTTGCTGTTCATCTTCAGTGATCAGCATCCATATTCCGCCAATCAGTACTCCAACGATTGCGCCTGCAATCGGAGGAATATTCAGGCTTTTGGAAACACTCACTCCTAATGTGGCAAGTGCCATCGGTGACATCACACTATTAGAAATAGGATTATTGGTTGAGGTATTAGGTAAATGTTGGGGGGATTGCAGTTGTACCGTCTCTCTAGACTGACAATAAGGACATGGCAAACTCATTGTGGTATTTCCTGTAAATGAATAAAAAAAGCCTGCTGAGGGAAGCAGGCAAAGTGATTGCAATGTAGCTAAAGCATGTATTAGTAGTGCTGTCTCAAATGGAGAAGCACCGTTCTCATTTAGATGCTATGTATTTGTATTTTTTTAGAATGCGTTTTTTATCATCAGTTTTGGGTGATTTTTGAATGATGATTAAACAGATCAATTGACCTGTTTTTTAGCAGCGATTATGATGCAAGGGCTGACCTACATTGTCAGTCGGTTTTGACAGACCGTTTCCTAAGTGCACTAAAAGATATTTTTCTTTTGGTGTGAGTTCTCGTGCTCCCTCTGCGGTAGAACGGGAGGGGGACACCTTCGGGTGTGCTGATTCTTAGGTTCAGTCTGTCAACCCTCTTTCGTTCTGCCACCATAATCAATTGACAGTGATTCGGTAGAACTTCTTAATACCTAAGGAGTCAACCATGACACAATTTACTGTGCTTTATTCCCCTGCACTTTCTCCGCCTCTCAAGCATTTTATTCCCATTCATTTATCGCACGCTTTCGCTGTGTCCTGATTGATTCAAGGAATCAATTAACTGCTGCATCCATTTTGGTCAGTGGTGTTTTGTGCTGGATAAAAATCATGGAATTCGTCGTACAGCTAATTTGGCGTGTCCTTATTGTGCTTAGTAACAGCATCGCTAGGGTCTGTGACAGCCAAGCAGAATGGATTTGAAATTACAGTCAATTTCATAATTCATTTTAAAAAACTTTAAAAATATTGGATGGGGAAATAATAGGATGAAATACGTTTCAATTGCGCTGCTCACCAGCCTTGCATTGGTCGGCTGCTCAAAACCACAACAAGATGATGTACAGGAAAAAGAACTTACTCAAAAGATCGAAAAAATGTCATTGAATGATGCTGCCCCTGCACAGGCTGTTTCTTCTCCTTTAATTATCGCTCGCAATAAAATTACTACTCCGCTAACAAAGACGGGAGAAGACTTTCAGGAACTCATCAAAGATGAGGGATATTTTTCTTTTTATCCACCGTATAAAACCATCTCTGGATTACAGATGTTTGCTGAGAATTCGGATGTAGCGGACTATTGTGCAAACTGCGTGCATTTTCAGTCCATTCTCAACGATTTAAGAAATGTTCTAGCTTTAAAAAACAATCAAGTTTTGGTAATCGGACATACTGGTCAACAGTTTCCAGCATTCACATTTGCTTTAGGTGATGACTATTCTTTACGTGCTGCTCATGATACAGCCATCAATTATATAAGATCGACAATGCAGGTGACTCCACCACAAAAAGATCAATTTGAAAGTACAGAACAATATCAACAACGTATTCAGACACTTCAAAAAGAACTAGATAGTAAAAATGCCCATCTCAATTATGACTTAAAGCTATTAGAACTCAGTTTAAATGCTACGTCTGGTCAAAGTCTGTTTATGCCAAGCAGCTATACACCGAATGATCGACCGAATGGTCCGATTGATAATTTTGTTTATTACGATGCTGACTCGAAACAGCTACATTTTGAGAACATGAATTTCGCATCTGATCTTATTGTGAATTTCACAGCTCCATCCACGTCAGAGTTAGCACAAAATATCATTACGGCTAGTGGGCAAAAGTATGTCGGTTATATTTTTAACTTCAATAATCATAAGTTGGAGTTAGATAGTTTAGTCATTTATAAAGCCAACAATACGCAAGCTGATTCAGCAAATGAACCGATCGCAATCCTTGAACCGACTACCATGTCCTTTCAACGCAAACATTTCAACGGCATAGAAAATGCCCGATTAAAGCAATTTGATGTACCGCTTAAAAAACCAATTCCTTTTGATTTTAGCTTGGAAAACTACACGCCGATCGAGAAGGTATTTAAAAAGATCGATGAGTAATTCCCACTTTTATAAAAAGTAAAAAATTGATTGACCAAACAATTAAATACACAGAGTTGGGCTTTCACCCAACCCTGTAGATCACAATATTCGATTAAATATAGGCATGTGTAATGAATTTTATTCCATCTATTGTTTTATCCAGTGTGTTGCTGCTGACTTTAACCGCATGTAATTCAGGCAATGATGCATCAAAACCTAAAGACACTCAAACAAGCGAGCATAGCAATGCTGATGCGACTGAAACGCCCCCTCAATCCGAAGATGATTTTCCACCCGTTGATAAATCCTTTCTAGAAGATGAAACATACAATGCTGAGGAAGTGACTGAACCCACTGTGCAGGAACAGTTTGAAGTCCGTGTTCGTCGTGAAGAATCACAATACTCCATGACAGGCTATACCGATTTGTTAAACATCATGTCTTTGAACGATGCGCCAACCACCATCACAGGGGTTTTAATCAATCGTGGTAATTGCAGAAGTAAAGGTACTTATGATTACCAAAATATGCGCTATGGCTCAGTGGCAAAAGTTTACTTAGGCTGTTCGGCTGACTACGTGCGTGAAGTGACCATCACGACAAGTAGTGGCTTGACCTATACCTATAATTTCTAGGCTTTCGCCCACTCATGCTTCAGTGGATTAGTGGTCTAAGCGCATTGTTTTCCTTAGAGCACTATTCGACAACAACTCCATTACTTTTGCTGAACAAAACTAATTCAGCTTTAAAGGGATGCGTTCACAGTCAAATGTCTTGCGACGAGTTCGCATCACCCTTAAATAATGATTTTTACTATTCGCATTAAAATCACTCTTGAGCAATTGCAGGATACGCTGAATCTGCCTATCATCCTGACAATTCACGAACCAGCCTTTCTTGGCTTGCTCCTCAATGTGGGCTTCACCATAACCATTACTGAGTTCTTCCCACTTCGCTGCCAATTTATTGGCATGATCAGATAAAGTCGTGTTCTGTGCCTGTCCTGCATAAATAAAGTAGATCTGGAGGTAGTAACCACGATCAGGATGATGTTTCATCTTCCAAATTACTGAATGGATGCAACGGAATAAATTGATCTCCCTTGCCCTAACCTCTCTCAACAAGGCATAGACATAACATTCAAATTCGTGAAATGCTAATGACGATACATCTTCCCTGATACCCAACCGCATTGGAAAGATCATTAAGCAGTCCTTGTTTTGTACTAAATCCAAGAAGAAACGTTCAACCTTTTTCATTTCAGCTTTATTCTGCTTCTGATCGTATTGATGACCATGCTGTATCAATTCAGATTTTGACTGGATATCAGCAATCATCAACTGAATGACATGATCGGGCAGGTCTTTAATATTTTCATACAATCCATATTTATTGGCTTGAAACAAGGCTCGTTCAATCTGCTTAAAAATAATGATGGAATCAACATAATCATAACCCGCAATAAAGAAACGTCTAGACTTGATGATTAAAGGAACAATTTGTTGCTTGAATTGTTCACAACTGATTTGGTCATTCACCACATCCTTGATAAATTTTTCAATTTCACAAAAGGTTTGAGCTTCGTTGTAGGTCGTCATGAGAAAACACATCCTAGGTTATTTGTTCATATCACTAGGAGTGCCGTAGTTTTTTAATTATTGTTTGACTTAAAATCCACATCGCTGCAAGGTTTGAGCAACACCTCTACGCCAATGCACTTCAAATTGACCTGTACCAAAGCTACGCATATACGGTATCTTTGTTCGTAGATGTTGTGCATACTTTTCAGGGTTGACTAGGTACATGGCAGCATTCAATGCATTTGTCACTTCCACGGGATTATCACATCGAATACGCCCTACCCCTAAGCGATCATTCAGCATAAACTGCTGCTTATATTCCGTAGTATTACAGTTAAAGTGCACACCGATATTACCCGTAATACTGTTCCACATTTGCCAAACCTGATCAGCAAGATACCAGTCATTCTGTCGTTTCGATGGATCATAAATCAGCAATAAGTGGCAATGGTAGCCTTTATCTACACCTTGCTCTAATGCCCATGCATATCCTTGTAACCCCATGAAACAACCATCTTGATTGGCTATACGATTTCTCAAAATGTTCATATGTTGTTGAACATTCTCGATACCAATATAAACCTGTTGCTCTTTGAGATAACCCAAATCGACACGTACAAATAACAGTTCAGAATAATGTGTGATGAGTTTAGTCAGATACTGATACAGTGACCTTCGATTCTGCTCTTCTTGTTGGATAAAACGACTGAGCTCATTCCAATAATCATTTCGATATTGGCTGAGTACACAACGTAGGATTTGAATCTGTTGAATATTAAAATTTAAGATCTGTGATGCAGATTGCCCATTCAGAAAATGATCAATCCAGTCCTTACACTGAATAAAATATTGGATGGATACAGTGTAGTGAAGCTGTGTTGAATAGAAGTACTGAAAGGCTTCATATAATGTTCTCAATGTTTGTTTGAATTGTTGTTCACTCATCTGTTCAAAACAGACATCGTAAACAAAGTCTTCAATTGCAGTACATACACTGGATTCATTCCAAAGAACTGTAGTCAAATTCATGTCGTGATATTCATCATGTTAGGATTCATATCACTGACTGATCTGTAATTTATTAATTATGCCGCATATATATGAGCAAAGAATCATTTAAGGTATTGATAAGTATATAATAACTTTAATAACCTGCTAAGAGTGATGAACCATTCGACAATAGTTTGAGATGCTGACCTTACCTTTACCCAATGAAAATACTGAATCAGGATAAGCTAAAGTTAGTTTTTAGCACTTTTTTCAATACTTACCTTTGACCCCTTGATTAATACCTTCCTAATAGGGACTACTGGTCTTGGTTGGAAAATCTCATTGTAGGCTAAATATTTGATGACTGTTTGTTTGAACAGGTTTTGCTTTTTTCTGTTCTTAGCATCAAATATTACGAATTTTGAGTTAAATTCTTGTTGTGAGGAAAATACCGCTATAGATTCCGTATCGCTATACACCTTCTGCGGATCTTTGTTTGACTTATGCTCAAAATGAATTTTTAAGAACTTATGCCAATAATCAATTATTGAGCGTGCAATCCCATCGACTTGCGTAAGCTTAGACCGAGAAAAGAAAAATAAAACATCGGCAATCGTTTTATGCTGGCTATTTAAAGTCCAACATCCTAGATACCCAATACATTTTGATAGCGGTTGGGCTCTTTTACCAAAACGGATGAAATTTGTAAAAAGCTTAGAAAATTCCTCTTGTGAGATGTTTCCCCATGCCTTTACATCGAGTATAAATTGAATTCTATAGACCACTACATCTTGAACTAAAATAGCATTTAGATAATCGATAGATGTCACATAACGCCTAGCACAAATTTTATATTGTGCTTCAATTGCCGATATTTTATTCATCTCTAAATGTTTGGAGTTAATTCTATTTTTTAATCGTCCATGATGTACTGAATTTCCTATATACCTATCTCTTAAAACGGCAAGTGCATTGTTCAACTCAAAAATTTTGTTTAAATCCAAATTGAACTTATCATCCATTTTGTTCTTTAAAAAGAAACTTCTTATGCCAAAATTATCCACATTAAGATTAGGACTTAAGGCAGAATTTTGACTGTAATCTAAGAGTTGTAACACTGCCTCAAATTCATCAATCAAACTGAAATATTGCTGGCAGCATGGAGTAATCGAACTTGCCCACTCATCTTCAGTTAATGGATTTGACTCACTAAACTGCCTAGGGAAATCAAAAAAGTTGCCAAATGAAACCAATACATTTTCAATAAAAATCTCTAATCGCACACCGACTTCGACTAATCCTTTAAAATTACTGTCAACGCAGGCATATTCTTCATAAATTAACTGTGCTATCTCAATCCGTTCAATAGCTGCAATTGGTAGGTTTCGATACTGCCAAACTTTCTTTGAATCTTTACCTTCAATTCGTTTTTTCCACCGCTCAAGATTGCGCTGATATGCCAGCAATGGGTCATAATATACAAACTCATCAAGCCTCAAAAAGTCCCCATTAGGTGAGAATGAATCATCAACATTATTTCTGTAGTCTAGCTGTATGATATGGTCAATGTAAGCATAGTAGCCCAGAATCCAATATTGAAACTGATGTATATGCTCTGTTTGATGATATGAAATTCTTGTAAAATCATACCTTGTGATTTTCTTTAATAGATTTAGCCAATTGGTAATTGCTACGCCTGAATCAAACTTGTCTCGACTTATACTATCGGTAAGCTTTTCAACCACTTTTTTCGGGCTAAGCTTTCTTTCACCCTTAAAAAATAAAATACAATGTAAATTCAATCCATGTTGATGATCACTTTCCCACTTAAAAAACCCATTCAAAAAATTAGGAAACTGATTTAAGTAGGTCTGAATTTTGGTTATATATCCTAAATTGATTCGGATAAATTCATGTTCTGCACTATTTGACGAATTTTTTAGATTGATATCCAAACACAAAACATTCACTTTCAAATTTTGTTTAATGATGTGATCAAAATCAGCGCACAAATTCATATGATCGATATAGCTTCTTCTTCTCTCAAATTCCACATTCCAATCTATGCTTGTTTGATTTTCCTTAATCAAATTTTTTAAAGCTACTATTTGAGCTGTAGGGAATGTCTTATCACCCTGTCCACGGAAACGTTTTTGAAGATTTGAGGGTAAATAGGCATAAGGATCATTTCCGCCCAAGTGCAAAAAATACTCACTTGTATTCTGTATATTGCGAATACATTCCATTAATTCAGTAGAGGTCGTCCTTTGCCTGAACTTATATCCACAGTTAGGTAAAATAGCTGAGTTAGGCAATAATTTACTAAAATATAAATATGTATCTTGATCAAATCCATGCACCTCGTTACTCGTATTTAAAAACTTCTCAAGTATAGGATTTCTGTGGCTACGAACGTCCTCAAAAAAGTTAGTCAAGTTTTCCAATGCATCAACAGACTCCTTGAAAAAGGTTGTCTTTCCACGCTCTTCATCTGGCAACAATCCATACGAGTATGGAACTCGCAGCCTTAATAATTCAAAAATCCTTTTATTTTCCATAAAATTAAAATCAAATACACTTTAACTAATTGAATTTAATTTATCTTTATTTTCAATTCAAGCTTTTAAAAGCCTATTAATCACATACTTTTTAAATAAAAATAATAAAATTTAGAATTATTAATCATATTTATGCTATCGACACATATAAAAAATCATGTCGATATTTCTAACTTTTATCGACATGACACCCTAATCATGTTTATGCTATCGACATAACTTATGCTCATGTCGATTTTTCCTATTCGTATCGACATAACAATAAATACTGGAATAAATACGATGACCCAATGGCAAGCAACTGAACCGTATAACGATTTGCCCCCTTTACCACCAAAACAGGATGTAGAGACCAAGACAGTACTCAAGTTATGTATTGAAGCTAGAGCAGCCTTGGCTGAATTAAAGCAGGCAGGCGAGCTTATTCCAAACCAAACGATCCTGATGAATATCATCACATTGTTAGAGGCAAAGGACAGTTCTGAAATTGAGAATATTGTCACCACGACCAATGAGCTATTCCAACATGCACAAGGTCATGAAGATCAGGCTGATCATGCTACTAAAGAAGCTCTAAGATACAGGACAGCACTATATCAAGGCGTACAGTCCATTCAGGAACGCCCTTTAAATACACGTACTGCTATTGAGGTATGCCAGACGATTAAAGGCGTAGATTTGGATATTCGTGCAACTACAGGCACAGCATTGAAAAATAGCTATACAGGAACGGTCATTTACACACCACCTGATGGGCAGGAAACGATCCGTAACTTATTATCCAACTTAGACCAGTTCCTACATTACAACGAAGACATAGATCCTTTAATCAAGATGGCGATAGCTCACTATCAATTTGAAGCGATTCATCCTTTTGTTGATGGTAATGGACGTACAGGGCGGATTCTTAATATTTTGTATTTGATGGATCAGCAATTAATGACTTTGCCGATTCTTTATCTGAGTCGTTTTATCATTCAAAATAAAGCTAAATACTACGAGCTGCTATTGAATGTGACTACACAAGAAAATTGGCAAGAATGGATTTTATTCATGCTACAAGCAGTGAAAAATAGTAGTGAATGGACAATTGCCAAAATCAAAGCAATCCGACGCTTGCATGAACATAGCATCGAATACATTAAAAACCATGCTGAAAAGATTTACTCAAGGGAATTGGTCGATGTGATTTTTGAACAACCCTATTGCCGTATTTCTAATCTAGTCGAAAAAGGCATAGCTAAAAGACAGGCTGCATCCACCTATCTAAAGAAATTAGTTGAGTTAGGAGTACTAGAAGAAACCGCTGTTGGCAAGGAAAAGTTATTTCTACATCCAAAGCTGTTGTACCTCGTAACCAGTAATGAAAACCAATTCAGCCCTTATAGCAATTCGTAGACGTAGCTCAAGTAAACTATCTGAGTTTTTACTACAGTGCATATTCATACCTACAATAGAAATATTTCTTATTTATAGTAAATCAATTAAATTAGCTATATAGCTAACTTTACCATCTTATAATACAATATTAACTATATAGCTAACTTATTAACCCGAGAGCAGACTATGGCAAGTAGAGCTGAGATTGGTAAAAAAATACGAGCAGCAAGAAAAATTCTAGGTTATACACAACAGAAACTATCTGAATTAATACGGATTAATAAAACTACGATTTCCGAAATTGAAAATGGTCGTTTTACAGGGTCTTTTGATATATTTGAACGTGTATTAGATGCTGTTGGCTTACAATTTGAAGTAAGCGAAAAGAAACATACCCTACCCGACTGGGATGAAATTGAAAGCATGTTCTCTGAGGAGGATGAATGAATACCAGCGTATATCTACCCAATAAAATCAATACAATTCACGTTTGTACAAATCAAATCGATCTAGGTGTACTGACATATGGCTCAGTACATCACTATCAACCTATACAAGAAAAACAGCATGTATCTCTCACCATGACCAAGAAAGGTATGGATGGTTATTCATCAGGCTCATTACACCCAATATTTTCCCAAAATTTACCTGAAGGCTTCAATCGCCGATTCATTGCTGAAAAACTTGCAAGATATGCCAAAGTCAATGATATGTATTTATTGGCATTACAAGGTGATCAGGGAATCGGAATGCTTTCTTATAAAAGTGAGCTGAATTTACCCGAAGCTGAATCTTTAAGTCTAGGTGAAATTCTATCCTACGACAGCAAAGAACCTCTTTTCCCTCAACTATTAGAAAAATATTACCTAAGAAATTCACTAGCTGGTATGCAACCTAAAGTGAGCGTGCCAAATGCAATCACAACCCAGACGGATAGAACCGTTCAACAAAGAGATTTAATCGTAAAATCATTCGATTCAGAATTTCCATTACTGACAGTTAATGAATTTGTTTGTATGGAGGCAGCAAGAAAATGTGGGCTTGAACCACCAAAGACTTATTTATCCGAAAATTTAGAAACTTATGTTGTAGAGCGTTTTGATAAAACCGATGATGGTATAAGACTTGGATATGAAGACTTTACGACTTTAATGAAAAAGCCTAATGATCCTGATGCAAAATACACAGGAAGCTATGAAGCTTTATTAAACGCAACCTATCTATATACAGGTAGCTCAATTGAAGTTGAGAGGATGTATAAGTACATTGTTTTCAACTGTCTAATTGGCAATGGTGATGCACACCTTAAGAATTTCGCACTTCAATATTCATCTGATATGAAGGATATTTTTGTTTCACCGCCATTTGATATTACACATACACTGATCTATAAAACGATTGATAATAAAATGGCACTTAAACTTAATGGTGGCAAGGAATTTCCAAATACATCAGATCTAATCAAGTTGGCTCAAAACGACCAAATTAAGATTAGAAATCCTAAAGAGATTATAGAATCTCTCAGTGAGAATATTATTGAATATCTTAAATCATCCAATGAAGTTCAGTTATTTGATGGCTTACGTACATCTATAGAATGCTCAGTGTCCAATATCATGACCTCAAATATTTCAGCAAAACCTTACCGCCATGATAAAAAGAGAAAATTTGAATAGATGAAAACAGATTAGTCTTAAAATTGTGTTTTTATCTCTCGTAGCTGGAGTGTGATACTTAAAAAAGCATCAATAATTTTCAATATCTCAACAGTTGATTTTTACCGCCATACGGAATGTATTCCTATTTGACTACAGAATCTAGGAATACAGTCCCAGTTTTCAGAGATACTTATGGGAAGAAGAGATTTATACAGGGTGTTATTCCCTAAACAACGTAAGGCATTGACAACTTTTGGAGAGGATTTATTACTTGCTGCGAAACGCCGTGGACTGACTAAACAATTGATCTGTGATCGTACAGGTTTTGATAATAAAACCGTGAGTAAAGTTTTTACTGGTGACCCTAGTGTGGCTATTGGTACATACATTAAAGTAATGGCGGTGCTTGGTATGGAAGAAAACTTCGCCAAATTGGCAGCTCATGATGAAGTAGGGATTAAATTACAAAATATTAAACTGTTAGGCAGTTCAAAGTGATCTTATGCTAGTGTCTATCAACTCATCTTTAAGATGCCTAGGGGAAAATAGAAATTCATGTATAATTAAGAACAGCACAGGTGAGCCTCCATGTAAATTTTTCCCTTTGCGATTCAGCGTCCCTACCTTCATGCAGTTGGGGGTATAACTGGGGGTAAAATAGAAAACTCGACTTCTAAGTTACATTAATTATCATATATTTAAATTAAAAAGTTTATTCCCTCTCTCACCGCCAAGTTTACTTTCTATGATATCTCATAGAGTCCTAAAAGCTTAAATCTAAAGGGTTTAGGCTTTTTTTATTGCCTTATGTTTTCCAATTGATCCTATTGAATCCTGAGATGGTTGGGGGTATAACTGGGGGCATAATAAATTACCCCTATTTTTTTACCCCCAAATTTCAATGGAATTAGCTTCAAATCTTAGGTTGAAAGCTATTTAAAACCATTGATTGATTGGAATTTACTGCGGTCAATTTGGGGAAAATTGATAAAAAATCAACAATCAAATTAAATTTATCTGTTTGCTCATTTTTTCGCTTGTTTTTTTAAATAGATTCTGTAGAATTCTCGCCACGTTGCCGGCATAGCTCAGTTGGTAGAGCAACTGACTTGTAATCAGTAGGTCCACAGTTCGAATCCGTGTGCCGGCACCATCAAATTCAAAAAAGGCTTAATTTTAAAGATTAAGCCTTTTTATTGCCTAATTTTTAACTGCGCTGACCTGAATATAATGCACTAAACCATCTTGATAGAGTTTTCTACATAACTTTGCTGTCATATCAATTTTCAATTGTGCCAAGTCAAAATGTTTCCTTTCTTTTCTCTTATTTTCAATATAGACAGCAAAACCATTTAAAACAGGTTCGGAAAAATCCTGAATTTCAATCTGGGTAAATCCTTTTTGTATAAGCTTTTGTGTTAATTGTTGTTCACCCATTAAATTTTGCCAATTTACATCAGCGCTTTTGAGCAAATAACGGTATTGTTGTTTTTTTAAATTTGAACACTCTCGCCAAGCATCTGACCACATCAAATAATGAAATGCAATTCGACCTTTTGAATTCAAAACCAAAGATGTCGAATTGAGAAATGAATTCAAATCACTGTGATAAGCTGCATCTATACACAGCACTACATCAAATAAATTTAAAAGTTGCAGTGCGTTTAAATTCAAAAATGATCCACAATGAATTTGAACTTGGGCTAATTGTTTTTGAATTCGTTTGGCATATTCTGGCTGTAGCTCAACCGCACTGAGTTGTTGAATCTGATAATACCTAAGCCAATGTAAAAGACTTGCTCCCTGTCCACAGCCCAGATCTAAAACATGATCAGATTGTTTGAGTTGAATAGAAGCAGCGATTTGATCCGCTAGGCTTTGGCAAGCCTGTGGGTAATCATCATATTGGTTCTGCCAATAACCTAAATTACTCCAAGCAAGTAGAGAATCATCTCCGAGACGTTTTGCATCTATTGCATATTTATGTCCGAAAACTTTCTCAATCCATCCTTGCTTGGAGTAAGCCATATTTAATAACCCAGTTCTGGCGCAACTGAAACTTTCGGTTTAAGCCCAACGAAAGGCAATGGCGCACCTAAAATTTCAGAAATATGCATCGCCGAGGTCACCGCAGATTCTAAAATTGGTAATCCATCACATGACCACGAACCACAATAAAACACTTTACGATTGAGGTCTAAATGACGTTTTTGAATTTGTTTATTCAACGCAACCGTCTCTGAATCAACAACAGCACGGGTGAGCTGTACCTTAGAAATAATTTTCTTAGGGTCAATATCAATTACAGGGCACCAAGTTTGGAATACGGCATTTTTGCCGACTAGGCTTGGTTCGATTGAATTAATCCACACAGTGAATTGCTGGCGGCTAAAATTCCGATCCATCATATAACTTAATACTGCCCAATCTTTACGGCGTTGTGGCATCACGATTGGATCAGTGTGAATAACCAAATCACCTTGTTCAAAACGGAACTTTTTCAGTAATGCAATATCATCTGCAAATTGTGGTTGCTTGAGAAAATTTTCAATGGCTGGTGTTGGTGTTGCAATAACAACTCGATCGAACAATTGGCTTGCACCTTGTCCATTTTCTACCAAAATCTTATCGCCTTGTTCTTCTACTTTTTCAACAGGTGAGCCACTATGGATAGCAATTCCATCAATCAGTCGATTCACGAGTGCAGGTGTTCCCCCTTTCATTCGCAATAAAGCTTCACCTTCTGTGAGTTGGCGAATAAACTCTAATAGGGGCTTGGCTGGCCACTCACCAATCGTTTTTGGATGGCATGTGCAAATGGTATAAAGCACTGGCATTACCGTACCATGCCAGAACACTTCCTCAATATGGTATTGATTCATGAACTCAGCTAGGGTGATGTCTTGATTATCTGATTTGAAAAATTGATGTACAGCTGTTTTGAGTTGTAGCATCCCTTTTACCAGACGCCAGCCATATTGCTGTATCCCTTTACGGTTATTAATAATTGGGAAATTTCCAATTCGGCTACGTGAAGTTGTTAGCCAAGTATCTGTTTTATCTTCAAATAACCAACTACAAGCCATAAATGTACGCACAGGGAACGTTTCTATTCCCAAATAGCTGGCTAAACTTAAAGTATTTTTCCAAAGTTTTGGGTTCATCACACGTAATGGTGCATCAATTAAGCCCCCATCAAAGTCTATACTGTGACTATCCATGCCGCGCCCAGCAAGTGCTTCGAATATCGTTACGTTATGTCCTGCATCATGTAGGATTCTGGCTGAGGCAAGTCCTGCCATACCACTGCCGATAATTGCAATATCCAAAATTATGTCCCATCAGTTGATGATTTTTCTTGATTATGACTGATAGTTAACCTAAATACGGTATTAAAAAATACCATATTCTGCATTTAAGCTAGACTTTTGTCTTAATGTGTCCATTCACTTATTGTTACATTTTAACACACTTCTTATTTTAAGCTTAAATCAATGATAATATTAACTATATTGTTTTATACATTAAATAAATATACATAACATTCTTTATTTTTCCATTTTTACCCTGTTAGGGACTTTGCAAAGCTGAAATTTAGCGCTATTGTGATTAAACAATAATCAGAATCGAGTCACGTAACAAACTTGATAATAATAAGTGACCTAATATTAAAACAATCAATAGAGAGCCTTATAGCGAAAGCCCATAGCTTTAAAGGAGTTATGGGCTTTCTTATATGTGTCTGTATATAAGGAAAATTAAGCTTTACATGCTGCCAAATTTACCACGATTGAAATCATTGATCGCATCTGTAATCTCAGCTTTGCTATTCATAACAAATGGCCCATAACCTTCAATCGGTTCATTCAAAGGTTGACCTGTTAAAATCAAGAATTTACTGTCTTGCTCAGCCTTGATCGTAAAATCAATTTCTTCACGGCTCAGTACAACCAAACTTGGTGCTGCAATGTGTTGAGCATCATTTAAAATCACCTCACCAGAAAGTAGCACCAACAATGTGGTATGTCCTTCGGTCACATAAAACGTGTGTGCTTGACCCGCCACAATTTTACCATCCCAAACATTGACTGGACTGAATGTTGTAGCTGCGCCAATTGTCTCTTGATATTGCCCAGCAATCACACGCAATACACTTCCTACATCATCCAAGTGAATGCTTTGGATATCAGTTGCTTTAATGGCTTGATATTTTGCAGGCGTCATTTTCGAATGAGCTGGCAAATTTACCCATAGTTGTACCATTTCAAACAAACCACCTTGATGAGCAAATTCAGGGGAATGAAATTCTTGATGTAGAACACCACCTCCAGCTGTCATCCATTGCACATCACCAGCTTTAATTGTACCACCGCCACCACTTGAATCCTTATGTGTCACTTCACCTTGATAGGCAATCGTTACGGTCTCAAAACCGCGGTGCGGATGGGTACCCACTCCTTGTTGAGCAGTTGTTGGTTCAAAACGGTACGGCGCTGCATAATCTAAAAGTAAAAATGGGCTAATCGCTTGTCCCAAACGATCATAAGAAAACAAATTGTACACAGGGAAACCATCACCAACCCAGTGCATATTTTTATTTTGATAGATACCAAGAACTTTCTTCATTTAGTTTCTCCTATTCAGGTAGAAATTCTTTTCTTGAGACTCATTTTACGCCTTGATGATCAACGCTTATAGATATGGATTAACAACAAATTATTCCACAAACAGGACAATCTTAAATTTTATAGATAATTTAATACTAAATTAGGGTCTGTTGACATTTGCTGTATAAAAAATAGCGAGTAAGTAAAATTCAATATTTTTAAAAGAAATAAAAAAAAGAACTTGATATAAATCAAGCTCTTTTTCTTTAATAAATACAATATTTAGTTATTGTATAGTCTAAAACGGTAAATCATCATCTAAATCAGCAGGGGCAGTCGCAGGCTGAGGTGCTGATTTTGGTGTATTAAAACCATTTCCTGCTTGTGGACTACCAGCATAATTACCTTGATTACCGCCAGCAAAACCTCCGCCCTGACCATAACCATTTTGGTTGTTGTTATAACCCGTATTTTGGTAACCACCACCTTGATTATTGTTGTTATTAAAACGTGGTTGATTAAAGTCACCGCCGCCTTGTTCGCTTTGTTGACGCGTATCTAACATTTGCATTTGATCGCCACGAATTTCAGTACTGTAACGCTCTTGACCGTTTTGATCTGTCCATTGACGAGTACGTAATGAACCTTCGATATAAACTTTTGAACCTTTACGCAAATATTGCTGTGCAATTTCGCCTAAACGGTTGTGTAACACAATACGATGCCATTCTGTTTGTTCTTTACGCTCGCCTGTATTCTTATCTGTCCAAGACTCACTTGTTGCAATCGAAAATTGAGTCAGGGATCCACCATTTGGGAAAGTTTTGGTTTCAGGATCTTTACCCAAAGTACCTACTAAAATAACTTTATTCACACCACGCATTAGCTGTCTTCATCCTATATATTTCTATGTTTTACTTTATAAGAGTTATGTTTAAATGGCTACCTCTTTGCCAATCAAGTGCGTTAAATCTTGTCGCCCAGCATCATCTATACACTGTTTATCGACTTTAATATAAGCAACTTGTTGTTCAGGCATCACCACGACTTCTTCAATACCACGAATTGCCAACAATTTTGAAGTCCATTCGTCCGTTTGTGTCATTTGAGGTAGAGGCAACACAATTGAAGACAAATATCGAGGTTGAGCCAGCCCAAAACTGACCAACAACCAAAGTATAGCAATCCCAGAGAGGACACTCCAGCCAAGTGCAGTATTCTGTAACATCAGAAGCTGTCCGCCCAAAGTACCCCCAAAAAAAGCACCTAAGAATTGGCTACTGGCATTTATTCCCATCGCAGTTGCTTTAGATTGAATAGGTGCAACTTTCGATAACCAAGATGGCAATAACGCTTCCATGACATTGAAGGCGATAAAGAAAATACCAAGCCCTGCGAGCAATACATATTTCGATTCATAACCAAAAATAAGAATCAGTAAACCCACAATAATTCCAGCAATTGCTGACAAGAAAATACCACGCATTTTGCGATATTTTTCAGCAATAATAATACTTGGGAAAGCAAAGAACAGACTCAGCACCAATAATGGTAAATAAATCAAACCATGTTTTGCCAGTGGAATTTGTGCATATTCAATCAACTGAGAAGGAATATAAATAAACATTGCCGTGAGCAATAAGTGCAGAGAAAAAACAGAGACATGTAAGCGATTCAGATCGCCCATTTGAATGACTTGTTTCAACTGCGATAAATAACCTTGTTGGAAATTACGATGATGTCGTGTGACTTTAGGCACGAGCAATAACATCAAAATCGCAGCCAATCCCATAATCGTTGTCACGAAAAATAGTCCAGAAATACCGACTAAGCTAGTGAGCCAAGGCCCTAAACTAAATGCCACTACGAAAGACAAGCCAATACTCATCCCCATCGCTGCCATGGCTTTAGTCCGCTGTTCTTCACGGGTCACATCGGCCAGTAAAGCCATGACTACGGCTGAAACTGCACCAGCACCTGCAATTGCACGACCAATAATCACACCATAAATTGTGTCAGATAAACCTGCTATCGCACCACCAATCGCAAATAAGAGTAAACCCAGTACAACCAATGGTTTACGACTAAAACGATCAGCCAACAAGCTAAACGGAATCTGCAAAATTGCTTGTGTTAAACCATAGACCCCTACCGCTAAACCAATGAGGGCAGGCGTGGCATATTGATAAGACTGTCCTGCCACTGAAAAGACAGGAATAATCATGAACAAACCCAACATGCGTAAGGCAAAAATGCTGCTTAAGGCAAAAGTTGAACGGCGTTCTAAAGCATTCATTATTGATAAGACACTATAACTGGCTTAGCGAATTATAAGCGATTCGCTTAACAAGGTTGTAAGTAGATTATGAAAAACACAATCTTTAGGAGAAAAAATAAAGGAGCAAATCGTGCTCCTTTATTTAAAATATACCACTTAGCTGAAAATAAGCTTAAGAAGCTTGCTGTTCTCGCTTGCTATATTGAATAGATGCGATCACGGCCCAAACGATAAAGGCAACCCCGATTAGCCCCGTTACAACTTCAGGTACATGTAAGCCTGTACCACTTGCGATCATGATAAATGCCAAAGCGCCAATCGCATAATGCGCACCATGTTCCAAGAAAATATAAGCATCTAACGTGCCCTTTTCAACAAGATAGATGGTCATTGAACGGACAAACATTGCGCCAATCGCAAGACCTAACATGATAATGACAACATCACTGGTAATCGCGAATGCACCGATCACACCATCAAAACTGAACGATGCATCTAGGACTTCAAGATATAAAAAACCACCAAAACCAGCTTTCACGACACCCGAAGCAGCGCCATTTGCATCATGCGTAACCGCGTTACCATTTTCATCAATCTCTGGCTCACCACCAAGGAGATGACTAAGCACCTGTACGCCAATATATACGACAATACCCCAAATCCCTGCCATGGTCACAGCCAAACGTACAGACTCTTCAACATTGGCTGCCATAATAATCATGGCAATCAATGCGAGAAAAACAGACATGGCTGGCACACTGGCTAAATTTGCTAATTTTGCTTCTAACCACCTAAACCAATGCGTTTCTTTACCATCATCAAAGAAGAAATTTAAAAACACCATTAACAGGAAAGTACCACCAAACGCTGAAATTTCAGCATGATGTGCCATTAAACGCTCTGAATAGGTTTTTGGATCATTCAATGCCATTTTAGCGACTTCAATCATGCCCATATCTGCCGTCACAGCAACAATAACGACAGGGAAAATCAAACGCATTCCAAACACGGCGATTAGAATACCCACCGTTAAAAAAATCATTTTCCAAAAATGATCCCAATTACGTAATACCGAAGCATTTACCACAGCATTATCAAAGGATAGCGAAACTTCCATTACGGCCAAGATCGCAGTAATGGTCAATGCTTTAAGCATCGTAGCTACGCCTGCTTCAGGGCCATGCGTGTAGCCCCAATAGGCAGATAGTGCTAAACACACTACCGTAAAGAATATAGAAAAACGAAAATGCTTCATGAACAGCCTTATGCGAAATCGTTGAGTTATAAAAATGTAGCTATTGTAGGCGAGTTTCGACCCAAAAAGAGAAAAGATTGTTGGACTTGTTTGGCAAAAGAAACCATCCAAACCAGACTCTGTTATAGTGCTGAAAGATTTCTTTTATATGTACTTTAATAGGTTCATTTCATGACGTTTTCTCAAGATGTATGGCAACGTAATCACGATTTATATCAAAAAATATTAGCTCTACCATTCAATCAAGAACTAGCTAAGGGTACTTTAGATCGTAAAGCATTTTGTCATTATGTGATTCAAGATGCTCACTATTTACTCGCTTATGGTCGTGCGCTTGCTGTAGCTGCGGCAAAAGCCTATGAAGCAGATGATGTGATTCAATTTTCGGAAGCAGCAAAAATTGCGATTATTGTAGAACGTAGCCTGCATAGTGATTTTATGCAGGAGTTTGACGTCAGCAAGGCTGAGTTTGAAGGCACACCATTAACACTTGCCTGCCACCATTACACCTCTTTCCTAACCGCAACAGCTTGGTCAGAAAGTTATCCTGTGATTTTGGCAGCATTGCTTCCCTGTTTTTGGATTTATGCTGAGGTTGGTAAAGATATCGTAAACCAATCAGTTCCTAATAATCCGTATCAAGCATGGATTGATACCTATGCAGGTGAAGAATTTAATACGGCAGTGCGCAATGTGATTGCAACTGTAGATAAAGTGGCAGCACGTTGTGATCAAGATACCTTAGCAAAAATGCATGCAGCATATACCATGGGTGCTAAATTAGAATGGTTGTTTTGGGACAGCGCGTACCAGCAACGCCAATGGTTAGGTTTAGATCAAGCTTAATCGTCTATCAGACCTTCATTTACATTTTTCAGAGACATAAAAAAGCCCCTCATAGGGGCTTAGTCGTATATCGTATTGTCCGATATACTGTATGAGGCTCATCTCAAACTGGCTGCATTAAAACATAAATCAGATCGAGTGAATACCTTTAATTGCTTAAAAAAAGTTAACCGCAATTAAGGCAAGCAATGCGGGTACAGATTGGATATAAATAATTTTTTTGCTTGCAGTCAAACCACCATAAATACCTGCAATCAACACACACACTAAAAAGAAATTTGCCAAAGCCACCGCATAGGTTTCAGGTGCAATGAGTGCCCAAAACAAACCTGCTGCAAGAAACCCATTATAAAGACCTTGGTTCTGCGCTAAAACTTTAGTGAGTTGGGCTTTTTCCAAGCTATTACCAAAAGCCTTTAAACCATAAGGTTTGTCCCACAGGAACATTTCCAACACTAAAATATAGACATGTAAGACAGCAATTAATCCTACTAGCAGTTGTCCAATCATATAACTTCCCTTTTTATTTTATGACTCAATTTAAGTAGACCAGCCTCACGAGTGGTCGTCTGTTTTCCAAATTAAGGCTTTAACAACACTTTGCCCTGACGCGCACCCTGAGTTGCTTTGAGTGCAGCCGTTTTAATATCATCAAAACTAAAAACACCTTCCACAGGTAAAACTAATTTCTTTTGCGTCGCAAGCGTTAATAACTCAACAAATAATGCCTTTTTGCGCTCTGCTGGGATTTCTTTATTGACGACACTTACCCAAAAACTTTTCACCATGGCCTGTTTGAAAATCAAATCGCCCGATGAAATCTGCATGGTTTCGCCTGCTTTAGGCTCAGGTTTCGGCATCTCACCTAATTCTAAAACATCTACGGGTTCGCCAAATTGATGATGGATAATACTTTGCATGATTTATTCCTGTATTGGTTGTAACAGCTGTTTGGTGGTTTCTAAAGCCAGATGCAATGGCGCTTTGTCTTGTGCCAATTTGGTCATCAAAGCAGCCCCCTAACCAGAGCTGATACATCACTTGAGCTGTTTTAAATGGATCAAGATGTGTTGGAGCTGCCCTTCTTGCAATAACAGCGCCACGCGTTGCGTGAGTCGATGCACACCTAAATTTAAAATTTGTCGCATGTCTTCAGATAAATCTGAAACCTCTGCTGCGAGTTTGACAATTAAGCAGTTTTCCGCCCAACTGCCATAAATTGGATCGTTAATCCATGCCTGCCACAACGCCATTAAACGTGCATACGCACTTTGTTCAGTATGCTACCAAAGCTGTTCGACTTGTACTTTGTAATCCGCCATGTACTGTTCTAATAGGGCACAATCAAATGCCTCTTTAGACGCAAAATAGTGGTAGAACGAACCTTTTGGCACGTCACAGGCTTTTAAAATTTCTTGTAAACCAACCCCCACAAAACTTTTACGCAATAACAATTCAAAACTAGTATCCAAGATATGTTGTCGAGTTGCTTCACTCTTGATTGATCGTTTCATAGCCACACCATAAATTAATATTAGACCAGTCATGTAGTAAATTTATGTATTTTTATTCTGCAACAGCTTTACGGTAGTAAAATCAGAAAAGGAATGATAAAAATACAACTCGGTCAGGATGTGATACTCGTTATAAATGTGATTTAACCGTCACAATTTGTCGTTTTAAATATTTTTATACCACTTGAACAATTTTAAGGCGCTATCATATAAGACCCATTCAACAGCAAAATGCTGCTCAGAAATTATTTTAAATTGATTAGTACTGAGCTTTCTTTCAATACATTCAACTTAAATAATGAATGATCTATGAGATTGCTGTTCTTCAATGTATTTTGATCTTCTATTTGCATATTACTGAGATGTTTTCATGAGCCAAAGTCATATCCGTATTCGAGGCGCACGTACCCATAATTTAAAGAATGTGTCACTCGATATTCCACGTGACAAATTTGTGGTGATCACAGGGCTTTCAGGTTCAGGAAAATCATCCCTTGCATTTGACACTTTATATGCTGAAGGTCAGCGTCGCTATGTCGAATCACTTTCAGCTTATGCACGCCAATTCCTTTCGCAAATGGAAAAACCTGAAGTTGACTCAATCGAAGGTTTATCACCTGCAATTGCAATTGAGCAGAAGTCAACCAGCCATAACCCTCGTTCAACTGTCGGGACAATTACCGAAATTTATGACTATTTGCGTTTGCTTTACGCACGTGTTGGAACGCCTTACTGTCCTGAACATGATCTCCCAATGGTGGCACAAACCATTTCAGAAATGGTTGATGCGGTAAAAGGACTGGAAGAAGGCACCGCACTGATGCTACTTGCACCAGTGGTGCGCGAGCGTAAGGGTGAATACACCCAATTATTTGAACAATTACAAGGTCAAGGTTTTGTCCGTGCGCGTGTCGATGGTGAAATCATTGATATTGATACCCCACCTGAATTAGACAAAAAGAAAAAACATACCATCGAAGTCGTGGTCGATCGCTTTAAAGTCCGTGACGATCTCGGCAATCGTATTGCAGAATCGTTTGAAACTGCATTACGTCTAGGTAATGATATTGCGGTGTTGTCGTGGATGAATGGCGAACATCCTGAACGTGTGTTCTCTGCAAAACATTCATGTCCTGAATGTGACCGTGCCGTAGCTGAACTTGAACCACGATTATTCTCATTTAATAATCCATTTGGTGCTTGCTCTGTCTGTGACGGTCTAGGAACACGCAGCCATTTCAGCGCAGAAAAACTGATTCCAAATCCAGAAGTTTCGATCAGCCAAGGGGCGATTCGTGGTTGGGACAGACAACGTCCGTATTACTACACCATGCTGCAAAAAGTTGCGGATCATTTCAGTATTGATCTCGATCAACCTTGGAATAGTTTAGATAAAGACACCCAAAAGAAATTTTTACAAGGCACAGGCAAAGAGAAAATCGACCTCAGTTATATCGATGAACGTGGCCGTAAACACAGTCGCGTACAAGCCTTTGAAGGAATTCTGCCACATTTAGAACGCCGTTATCGTGAAACTGAATCGAATTATGTGCGTGATGATCTCGCACAATATTTATCCAATGCAGCATGTGATGCCTGTGAGGGTTCACGTCTCAATGAAATTTCTCGCCATGTTCGTGTTAAAGATAAAACTATTGCACAAATCACCAAGATGTCGATTGGTGATGCAGAAAACTACTATCAAGACCTCAATCTTGAAGGTGCCAAAGGTGAAATCGCAGATAAAATCTTTAAAGAGATTCGTGAACGTTTACATTTCCTCGTCAGTGTCGGTTTAAATTATCTCAGTCTTGCACGTTCAGCCGAAACATTATCAGGGGGTGAAGCACAACGTATTCGTCTCGCATCGCAAATTGGTGCAGGCCTAATGGGTGTGATGTATGTATTGGATGAGCCATCCATTGGTCTGCATCAACGTGATAATGATCGTCTATTACAAACCTTAATTCGCTTACGTGATCTTGGTAATACCGTGCTTGTGGTTGAGCATGATGAAGACGCGATTCGTGCTGCGGATCATATTATTGATATTGGTCCTGGCGCAGGTATTCATGGTGGTGCAATTATTGCTGAAGGGACTTATGACGAACTTGCGAATCATGCTGACTCACTCACTGGTCAATATCTTTCTGGCAAATTAAAAATTGAAGTACCGAAACAACGTACTCAATCACCTCGTCCAAATGAAGTCATTCAATTGTCTGGCGCAAGCGGACACAATTTACAAAATGTCGATCTCACCATTCCTCTCGGCATTATGACCTGTGTGACTGGGGTTTCAGGTTCAGGAAAATCAACGCTGATTAACCGCACCTTATTACCTTTGGCTGCGACCCAGCTCAATGGTGCAACCACACTGACCGCAGAAAAGTTTGATTCGATTGATGGTTTACAGCACTTAGATAAAGTGGTTGATATTGACCAAAGTCCGATTGGTCGTACCCCACGTTCGAATCCTGCCACATATACAGGCTTATTTACCCCAATTCGTGAGTTATTTGCACAAACGCCTGAAGCCAAAGCACGTGGTTACAGCGCAGGTCGTTTCTCGTTTAACGTAAAAGGCGGGCGCTGTGAGGCATGTGAAGGCGATGGCATGATCAAGGTCGCGATGCATTTCCTGCCTGATATGTATGTGCCTTGTGATGCCTGTCATGGCAAGCGTTATAACCGTGAAACTTTAGAGGTTGGTTATAAAGGCAAGAACATTTCAGACGTGTTAGAAATGACCGTAGAAGATGCTGCTGAATTCTTTAGTGCCATTCCTGTGATTCACCGCCGTTTAGATACCTTAATTCAAGTAGGTCTAGGCTATATTCGTTTAGGTCAAGCAGCAACCACGCTTTCAGGTGGTGAAGCGCAACGGGTTAAATTAGCGCGTGAGTTAGCAAAACGTGATACAGGTAAAACCTTATATATCTTGGATGAGCCGACAACAGGTCTACATTTCCATGATATTGCTAAGTTACTCGACATTTTGTATGAGCTACGCAATAAGGGTAATACCATTGTGGTGATTGAACATAATTTGGATGTGATCAAGACTGCCGACTGGGTAATTGACCTTGGTCCTGAAGGTGGTTCTGGTGGTGGTCAAATCATTGCCGAAGGTACACCTGAGCAAGTCGCTGAAGTTGAGATTTCTCACACAGGGCGTTTCTTGAAGCCAATGTTGAAATAAATTTAATTGGTTCTCAAGTACTGGCGTAAATTTAGGTTGATTTCATTTCTCTAGCTTGAATTTACGCCAACTCAAAGGTCATATCTTAAAAAATGGATAAAGAACGGGCAAAAAAAAGCTCAACCTTGGGGAAAGTCGAGCTAGTAAAACACAATATATTGAGAAAATGTTACGAGAGAATAAAATGCAAATTAAATACCTCTCTGCAACCATTATGTGAATTATATCTCAAAAAGTAAAGTCGATTAAATAGATCAAGTTTAAATTTACAATCGTTTTTCCAAATTAAATTAGCTCTTAAAATTGAACTTCCCAAATTTTTTAATTGTCATGCTTCATTTACAAATTAAATTAATCACATAACACAATTTTAATGAGATTAAAATCACATTTTTATTGGTGATTTATTACAGTTTTACGACATATTAAAACGAAAAAAACGATAAACTAAATCGAATTAAACAATTAAGATACATCGTTTCAAAACAAAATTACTCGCTTAAATAAACATAAGAAAATATCTTATCTATATATTAATATTATATTTTTTCTAAAGTTGACAACCGAAACTCTAGCAGAGCAATTTTTAACCACCATTATTATCTTACATGATCATTTGTCGGAACATGTCATTTATTACATTGACATCATATTTTGTTACAATAGAATGAAATCCAACTTTACTCCTTACTGTAAAAGCTGGAAATTATTATGAAAAAACTCGGTTTAGCCACTGCTTTATTATTAGCCATGACCGGTGCTCAAGCTTACCAATTCGAAATCCAAGGTCAGTCTGAAGCTCTAGATTCTAACGATGAAAACAGAGATTTTAATAATTACACTGTTGGCGGACAAGCAACTTACTACTTCAAAAATGTAGATGCTTCTAAAGGTCCTTTAGCTGAAGCAGCTTTTGTTAACCAAGCTTCTAACGTATCTCTTGGTTATAACTTTGCTAATTTAGATGATACTAAATCTCAAAACGTAGGTGTTAAAGCTGAAGCTTATGTACCAACTCCATATACACCAGCATATGCAAGCTTAAGCTATAGCGCGACTGATAATGATGGTAAATATGGTGAGACTGATGACCGTGGTCAGCGTTGGGCGGTTGAATTTGGTTCGGTAATCGCTCCAAACTTCCTTGTTGCTGTAGGTTATACAAACGTTGTTGAACAAACATCTTTGGATACTTTCAAAATCTTAAATAGTGGTTTTGCTAAAGCAGTTGGTGAAACAGCGACTATCGCTGATGACCAAGATGCAATCACTGCTCGTACTAAATACGTTGGTGCTATCGATGGTACGCCTATGTCAATCGGTTTCGAAACAGGTATCGTTTATGGTGAAGACACTGCATACGAGTTAAAAACTGATTTGTACTTAAACTCTCAACTTAGCGCTGGCGTTTCTTACGCTGAATCTAGCTTTGCTGGTTCACCAGACTCAGCTTGGGGCGTGAACGTAAATTACTTCATCACTCCAGCGATCGCTGTTGGTGCAAGCTACTTAAATGCGAATGCTGTTGGTTCTGATGCAGATATGCAAACTGTTGGCTTAAACGCTAAAGTACGCTTCTAATGCAGTCATAGATGTTCTAATTAAGCATCTATGCATAGAAAACCCAGTTCATATGAACTGGGTTTTTTATTGTCTTTAAACATTTGAATAACCGAATGAGTTATTCAACTTGTTAATTACATCTTTTTATCTTCGATATTTAATGCACTAATCGCAAGTACTGCCTGCGTACGGTTTTGTACGCCTAATTTGCGGAAAATTGCTGTCACATGCGCCTTAATCGTCGCCTCTGATACATCTAGCTCATAAGCAATTTGTTTATTTAACAAGCCTTCAGCAACCATCATCAACACACGGAACTGTTGTGGTGTGAGTGATTGTAAACGTTCTGCCAAAGCCGTTTCATCGGCAGCGCGAGGATCAAAACCTGAATGTGTCGGTAGATTTGGAGGTAACCAAATCTCACCTTCCAAAACGTGTTTAATTGCTTCGCCAATATGACTTGGGTGTGATGATTTCGGGATATACCCCATTGCACCATGTGCAATTGCACGTTGAATAATCGAGACTTCTTCATGTGCTGATACAACAATGATTGGAATCGCTGGGTATTGTGCTCGTACGTATACCAAGGCAGAAAAACCAGATGCGCCGGGTAAATTCAGATCAAGTAATACGAGATCAGGTTCTGCACCATGCTCTAAGCGCTCATAGAATTCATCGACATCCGCAGTTTCCTGAATCTGTGCTTGAGGAAGACTATATCGAACCGCTTGAATTAAAGCATGTCTAAATAAAGGGTGGTCGTCTACAATTAAAATATTCATAAGCGCTGAGCTGTCTGCGAGTACGTCACTGTACGGTGTTTATTCAAATTTAATCTATCTTAGCCTATTTTTGAAATGAACTGTTGGTTAGACATCAAAACTTGTTTATTTCATCATAAATGCAAAACAATACAAACATTGATATAACTCACACAACCTAGATCATTCCCAAACTACTATACAGAAATAACCAATAGAAACAGAGTATTAAATTCATTTAATTTTTTCTACTGAATCCTTTATAGGTATATATACAAAACAGATAAGCTTGCAGCATTTCCTTATTTTACAACTTGGCATGCGGTGTAGATAAATAAATAGCAATTCGAAATGATCTTTTAGGCCGCTATTATGTCCAATCACAATACTCTCTCTACTCCCCTTAATATTGTTGCAGTATCTGGTGGTTTAAACAGCCCATCAAAAACAGAAAGTTTAGTTCAGGCGATTCTGGATGAGCTTTCGGAAGCGATTAATATTAAAGTACATTTCGTCAAGCTGAGTGAAATTGGGCCTTTACTAGGCGGGGCATTTTATCGCAATCAACTGCCACAACGGGTACAAGATGATTTAGCTGCAGTTGAAGCTGCCGATGCATTGATCGTGGGAACACCTGTTTATCGTGCTTCGTTTACGGGCTTATTTAAGCATTTCTTCGACTTTGTTGAGCAAACAGCTTTGGTTGATGTACCTGTGTTACTCGCCGCTTCAGGTGGCAGTGACCGTCATGCACTGGTGTTAGAACATCAATTACGCCCTTTATTCAGTTTTTTCCAAGCACAAACCTTACCGATTGGGGTCTATGCCACTGATCGTGATTTCACTCCTGAATACACGGTAAAAAGCGAGCAATTGTCTGATCGCGTCACCTTGGCTGCGGCACGTGCTTTACCAATTTTGGAATGGGCACCTGCCAAAGGCCAACGTGCTGCTGCCATCAAAGCCAAAACTGAGCAAGCCAATCAGAATCTCGGCATCAATAAACAAATCGAACAAGCAGAAGTCTTACCATCTGCGGCAGTACCGAATCTGGATGCAGCTGAATCTCGCTTACACCCGAAGTCAGCCAAGAAGTTAACCCACGTCGCATAAACCATATCTTTTATGGAGGATACAACGATGACAATAACAACATCAGCAATTAAATTTGCCTACTGGGTTCCTAATGTGAGTGGTGGTCTCGTTGTAAGCAATATTGAACAACGTACTGACTGGAGCTATGACTACAATGTGCGCCTCGCACAAGCAGCGGAACGAAGCGGCTTTGAATATGCCCTTACACAAATCCGTTTTACCGCTGGCTATGGCGCAGAAAACCAACATGAATCCGTGAGTTTCAGCCATGCTTTATTGGCAAAAACCGAAAAACTCAAAGTAATTGCAGCGATCCTACCAGGCCCTTGGAAACCTGTACTCGCCGCTAAACAACTAGCGACCATTGACTACCTCACCCAAGGGCGTATTGCGATTAATGTGGTCAGCGGCTGGTTCCGTGGCGAATTTGATGCGATTGGCGAACCTTGGCCTGAGCATGATGAACGTTATGTTCGTTCGGAGGAATTTATTCGTACCCTCAAAGGTATCTGGACAGCTGACAATTACAGCTTTGATGGCAAATATTACCAATTCCAAAATTACACGCTTAAACCGAAACCTTTGCAAAAACCTTATATCGAAGTGTTTCAAGGTGGCAGTTCCCGTGCAGCACGTGATATGGCCGCGCGTGTATCAGACTGGTATTTTACCAACGGCAATAGCGTTGAAGAAATCAAGAAGCAAGTTGATGATGTCCGCAGCAAAGCAAAGTTAGCCAACAGACAAGTCCAGATTGGGGTTAATGCCTTTATCATTGCCCGTGATACTGAGGAAGAAGCTAAAGCTGTACTGAATGAAATCATAGGTCAAGCCAATGTCGAAGCGGTGAATGCCTTCGGTGATGCCACCCGTGAAGCAGGTGCAGCAGCCCCTGAGCGTGAGGGCAATTGGGCAAAATCGACCTTTGATGATTTGGTTCAATACAATGATGGTTTTAAAACAAATCTGATCGGTACGCCGCAACAAATTGCGGAACGGATTGTGGCCTTAAAGAATGTTGGCGTTGATTTGGTTCTTTCAGGCTTTCTACATTTTATTGAAGAAGTAGAATATTTTGGAGCAAAAGTTCTACCGTTAGTCCGTCAACTTGAGCAACAACAGGAACAGCGTCTCGCAGCAAAATCAGCTTAGTTTTCAGTGCTGAATAAGAAGAAAAACAAAAGAAATGGCAAATCTTCCCCCCAAGGCTCGGCTTGGGGCTTTTTTTATTTTAACGGGTCTCAATTTCCCGCATGACCGTTTCAACCGAATATCGGCACCACTGCGACAGTTGCTCAATAAACTCATTTAATTGTGATGGATTAAAATGGCTAACAATCATATAGCAGGCGTTGCCGAGAATTTTAAAACATTCATCCACCTGCTCATATTGTTTGACCAAACGCTCAACCTCAATAAAAGCCTGCTGATCATTCATAAACAGTTGGATGAATTGTTTATGTTCATATTTTATCGCGATGGTGTAATTTTTGATAAAGCCTGCATCCATTAACTGTGCAATACGAGCGCCAACGGCCTGCCCAGTCCGATGCACTCGCTGTCCTATTTCTTTATGGCTTAAACGCGAATCTTGTTTTAGCAATTCAATAATTTTCAGATCAATCAGATCAAGTTCAATATTCATTTTTCATTACGAAAGAAAACTAGCAACAATGCTTTCATCTGAATATAGCGGATTTTTCACACTTCCCCTACTCTTGTTTTATCTTAACGTTGGAAGAAAAAAATGATGAAACAAGCCTTACTGATTATTGATGTCCAAAACGATTATTTTAAAAATGGCAAAATGGAATTGGTCAATCCAGACCTTGCTCTAGCGCAAACCAATCTATTGGAAGACCATTTTATTCAAAACAATTTACCGATTATTTATATTCAGCATATTAACCCTGCCTCTGCCAGTTTCTTTCAGGAAAATACTGTGGGTGTTGAATTACATCCTCAACTTAAAGTCACAGATCAATCAGTGATTGTCGAAAAGCATTTTCCCAATAGCTTTTTGGAAACCAATCTTCAAACCATCCTTAAACAGCATCAAGTTGAACAGTTAGTGATCACAGGTATGATGACCCATGTCTGTATTGACTCAGGGACACGTGCAGCCAAAGAACTTGGATACCAACCCATTGTGATCGCAGATGCCACTGCAACCCGTGATCTTGAACATGATGCTAAGATCGTCAAAGCAGCCGATGTACAAACGGCATTTTTATCTGCACTCGGTTTCTTTGCCACAGTACAAAACACGGCTGATTTTTTAGCACAGAATTAAATCATGCAGAAAAAAAGAGCGTTCCATCGAACGCTCTTTTTAAATTTGAATAGGTTTATCGGTTTGGATAAACCGTGGCAATCAGATGTTCAACCACAGCCGGCTCGGCCAATGTTGAGGTATCGCCTAAGCTATCCAACTCATTGGCAGCAATCTTTCTTAGGATACGACGCATGATTTTACCTGAACGAGTTTTCGGCAAAGCAGGCGCCCAATGCAGTGCATCAGGGGTAGCCACTGGCCCAAGCACTTTACGCACCCAGCTCACCAACTCCTTGCGTAGCTCCTCAGATTCCGCCACATCGGCTTGCAAGGTGACAAAAGTACAAATCCCTTGACCTTTAATGTCATGTGGCATACCAACAACTGCCGCTTCAGCCACTGCTTCATGTGCAACCAATGCACTTTCAATCTCGGCTGTCCCTAAACGATGACCTGAAATGTTCAGTACATCATCAACACGCCCAGTGATCCAGTAATAGCCATCGGCATCACGGCGTGCACCATCACCAGTAAAATAATAGCCTTTAAAAGTTGAGAAATAAGCTTCAATAAAGCGCTCTGGATCGCCCCAAATGGTTCTCATTTGGCCCGGCCATGAGTCTTTAATGACCAAATTACCTTCTGTTGCTCCGTCCAATTCATTTCCTTCGCCATCGACTAACGCAGGTTGTACTCCAAAGAATGGACGTGTTGCTGAACCCGGTTTGAGTGCAGTTGCACCCGGCAATGGTGAAATTAAAATGCCACCTGTTTCTGTTTGCCACCATGTGTCGACAATTGGACAACGGCCTTCACCTACGACCTCGTGATACCAATTCCATGCTTCAGGGTTAATTGGTTCACCGACTGAACCCAGCAAACGTAAACTACTCCGATCACTTTCACGCACGTAGGCATCGCCTTCACGCATCATGGCGCGAATTGCAGTTGGTGCAGTATATAAAATCGTGATGTTATGTTTATCAATCACATGACCAATACGTGCCCAAGTTGGATATTGTGGAATTCCCTCGAACATGACCGTAGTAGTGGCATTACTCAACGGACCATAAAGTAAATAACTATGTCCCGTAATCCAGCCTACATCTGCAGTACACCAATACACATCATCTTCTTTGAGATCAAAGACTTCTCTAAAAGTAGTGTTGACATAAACCAGATAACCACCTGTGGTATGTAACACGCCTTTCGGTTTTCCTGTTGAGCCCGAGGTGTACAGAATGAAGAGCGGATCTTCTGCTTTCATCGGTTCTGGTGGACAGTGTTCATTTACTTCCATAATCGCAAGGTGATACCAAACGTCACGCTCAGCATTGAACTGAATCGGATTCCCTGTACGATGCACCACAATCACATTTTCGACACTACTAGTGCCATCAATTTCTAAGGCTGCATCTACATTTTCTTTCAGTGGAATGAGCTTACCGCCGCGCATGCCCGCATCCGCAGTAATCACTAATTTTGCTTGACTATCTTCGATACGGCTAGCCAATGAGTCTGGTGAGAACCCACCAAACACCACACAATGCACAGCACCAATTCGTGCACAGGCCAACATGGCAATCGCTGCCTCCGGCACCATTGGCATATATAGCACCACACGATCACCCTTGCGAATGCCTTGTTTTTTTAGCACATTGGCAAAACGACAGACTTCATCGTGTAGTTCAGAAAATGAAATGATTTTATGACGTGAAGGATGATCACCTTCCCAGATAATCGCAGGCTTTAAAGGATTATCTTTAAGATGACGATCTAAACAGTTGGCTGAAACATTCAGTTCACCATCGGCGAACCACTCAATTTTGAAATTATCTGCGTTAAAACTTGTATTTTTAACCTGTGTGAATGGTTTGATCCAATCAATATTTTTTGCTTCCTGTGCCCAAAATACTTCGGGTTGCTCAATTGAATCCTGATAACGTTTGAAATAGTCTGCTTCCGAGATTCTTGCCATTTCTTTGAATTTATCAGGCACTGGGTAGATTTCTTTCATAGCTCACTTCCTTTGTTTTTTATTTCATACCTTAGATATACACATCTATTTTTCGGGTATATTTTGTTTTCTCTTGCAGTATGGTCATCATTTACAAGAGCAAACAATGCGGCTTTGGTCGTAAGAATGTTATGCTTTAGCAACCAAATTTTTTTCAAAAATTTACTCAAAATAATTTAAATTTGAACTGCATGTCTATGCTTTTTACTTTTAAAATAAGTGATTATTTTGATCATTGCTAAGACCTTAAAAGATTTAATAATCAAAAAATAGGAATTCATCATGTTCGATCAAACACTATCTGCCCCAATTCAGCCTCAATACGATCATCCTTTATCTGCTAAAGGACGTTTTAATCGCTTAAGCTATCTAGGTTGGTATGGTTTACTGAGTATCAGTTGGACGGTTCTTTTCATTCTTATTGCCACAATTTCGGCGAGTCTAAGTGTAAATAATGTTGAGATTCATGAACCAATCTTATCTGCATTTTCAGGAATCGGAGGAATTGCGCTGATTGCACTATGGTTTGCTGGCTTTTATTTTCAGATCGTTTTTTTGATCCGACGTTTACACGATCTGAATAAAACAGGGTGGCTATGTCTATTATTACTGGTGCCAATCATTCAATTCTTTTTTACACTTTATGTCTTATTTGCAGCAGGCACACCTCATCGCAATGATTATGGCGATGTCCGCCCATCCACCACATGGGAAAAACTATTTGCATGGATCATGATTATATTCAGTTTAATGATGATATTTGGCATGTTTATCTTTAGCTATTATTTTGCTAGCCCTGACTTTTGGGGTACACCAACCCAGATCTTACAAAATACAACTGAGTATTTTTAATACTTTATCGAACAGCCAAATTTGAACTACTCAGTAAATAAAACCGTTACGGAATTTATCATGCATGATCAGCATAAATTCATTATGATAGCTCCCCTAATAAATTCCTTACGTTGCGAAATAGAGATTTTCCCGTGGCAAATGAGCAAACGACATTAACTGAGGTCGCTAAAGATACTGGTGAATTGATCCATCAAGCAGGTGCAAAAACCACGCAAACGGTATTGGCACATACTGAAAAATATCATGATGCCTATACAACAATCGATAAAATTATGGATAGCTTTTGGGAGCGTGTACCCTATATCTGTATTGCGATCACAGTATTTGTCATTTTTTGGCTACTGACTAAGTTATTTAAATTCTTTATTCACAAAACTTTGGAAAACCGTAGCTACACCCGACAAAACTTGGTATTAGTGCTCAACCGTGTCGGAAGCACTTTTATTCTATTCTTTGGTTTTTTAATTGGATTGGTCATCGCTATTCCAGGTTTCACCCCAAGCCAGTTAATCGGAGCATTGGGAATCGGTTCTGTTGCAATCGGTTTCGCTTTCAAAGATATTTTCCAAAACTTGCTATCAGGTATCTTAATTTTACTCAGTGAACCTTTCCGCATCGGCGATGATATTGTTGTGAATGGTTTTGAAGGCAATGTTGAAGATATCCAAATTCGCGCAACCTTTTTACGCTCACCTGATGGTCGCCGTATCGTGATTCCAAATGCCACGGTGTATACCAGTGCCGTGACAGTGAACAATGCCTACCAGCGCCGCCGTTGTGAGTTTGTCGTTGGTATTGGGTATGAAGATGATATGCAGAAAGCAAAAAAAATCATTATGGATATTTTAGACCGTAATCTCAATGTACTGAGCCAACCCAGTTTCTCGGTCAATGTCACCGCACTTGCAGATTTCTCGATTAATTTAACCGTCCGTTGGTGGGTAAATACCACAGAAACCACCACATCTGCATCAATTAGTGAAATTCAAGAACTGGTTGTAACAGCCTTCGATGAAAAAGGAATTTCGATTCCTTACCCAGTACAAGAAGTCAAAGTGTATCGTGGTGATCAATCTGATAATACAGAGAACTTAGATAAATAATCGCCCTAAAATATGTGATACTGCCGTTTCAGTTCGTAAAATTCGGTTGCCTAAGCTCATCGCTTGGCAGCCGTTTTTTATGAGCAGATCGACCTCATACGGAATAAATCCACCTTCTGGGCCAACAATTAAGTGACATGAATGTTGAATCGCATAAGGCATCTGCTGTTCTGCATAAGGGTGTGCGACATAAGCGGGTTTCTGATCCGAAATAAATGTAGGCAAAACATCTTCAACAAAAGGTTTAAAGCGTTTATACAATTGAATTTCAGGTGCAATCGTGTCGCCTGCTTGCTCTAAACCTAAAGTCATATAATCATCGAGTTGCTGTAAAAATGGGCTTTGCCAATAGCTTTTATCCACTCGATAACTATGAATCAAACTGATCCGTTCCACACCTAAAGTCACCGCATCCATGATGATACGGCGTAACACTTTAGGACGTGGCAAAGCAAGAATCAAATGCACAGGTAACTTTGCTGGGATTGCTTCAACCTGAATTGATCTTATGCGAATCTGTTGCTCAGAAACAGATATTACTTCCGTAAGATAGCGTTGACCATTACGCACACCGACTTTTAAAGTATCACCACAATTCAACTGAATATGCTGTTGTAAATGTTGTAGTTGACGTTGATTTTCAATCTGCCAGATATTATCTGTTGTCGTGATTTGATTAGGTTCAAGTAAAACAATATTCATGACAAAGCTTTAAATTCTAAATAATGATCAATCAATTGAATATGCTTTTGGAGTGAGCCTTTATTTCGTTGCAGAACCAATTCGGCCTGTTCAATCAATTGCTGAGTCTGTATTCGGTCATCTAAACAACTCAAAAGTTGCTGTACCACTTGTACAGCATCTGTTCCAATCAAAATTCCGTGTTCCGCTACAAACTCATCCACGATACTTTGGAAATTAAAATAGCGTGGGCCTATCACAGTCGGTACATCTAAAACCATCGGTTCTAAAATATTATGTCCGCCACCTGGCTCATTCAATGAACCACCCACAAAACAAGCTTGGCTGAGTGCATACCATAACCACATTTCACCCATACTATCGGCTAGAAAAACCTGTGTATCAGTTTGAATTGGCTGTTTAAGACTACGGCGTTGCGTATTTAAATTTAAACTTTGACAAATTTTATACACCTCATCAAAACGCTCAGGATGACGTGGTACCACAATACAGAGCAAATTTGGATTTGAATTTAAATGTGGTTGTAATTGTCTTAATAAATTTTCTTCTTCAGGTGAATGGGTGCTAGCTAAGGTAATCACCTGACGATCTAGCAATTGCCATTGCTGTCTCAACTGTTCCGCCTGCTGGATATAGTGTTGTGGTGCTGTAATATCAAACTTGATATTACCCACCACCTGACTCTTGGCTTGATCTAGCCCCAAATCCATATAACGCTGTTGTGTCGCGATGTCCTGAGCTAACAACCATGTGAGTTGCTGCAACATCGGCTGTGTTAAACGACGAACTTTGCCATAACCTTTTGCTGATTTTGCTGAAAGACGAGCATTCAATAAGATACATGGGATTTGTTGCTGTTTCGCTTGGGCAATTAAGTTTGGCCAAATTTCAGTTTCCACTAGAGCAAGAAGTTTCGGTTGATACAACTCAAAAAATTGTTTCAGTAATGGTTTTTGATCAACAGGCAAATAGACCGCCTGAAAAAGTGTCGGATATTTTTCGGAAAATAAACTCTTGGCTCTGGCTTGTCCTGTCTTGGTGGTATTGGTCACTAAAACTGAATGTCCAAGTTTTAGATAGTGCTCAATCAAAGGTTGAGCAGCATTCGTTTCTCCAACCGATACCACATGAAACCAAATCGTATTTAAATTTTTAGGGGGTTGAAATGGTCCAAAACGCTCTAGACACTCTTGCTGAAATAGTGCATCACTTTCAGCCCGTTGTTTAATTTTCCAACGGTATAAAGGCTTGAGACATATCAGTAAAAAGTTATACCAAAATGGTGTTTGCTGTACTGCGTTTTGCTGCGCCATCCTAGACCATAATTTAGAATTTGATTTCAGCTCATTATGCGGAAGTTTCATATGCATTGACAATTGATTATTGTATGTTGCACTTTGATTAAATATTTCTTTATAAAGAAAAATGATATCTTAGAACAAAGAATAATCCATTTTGAGAAAAACAATGCAACCTGATTGGTTCAAACAAATAAAGCAACCTTCTGATGAAACGACACAAGAATATCTACCCCGTCATCCATTTAAAATTATTCTCCCTTTTTTAATTCTAGCGTTACTGTGCTGCTTATGGGCGCTTCTAGCCAGTCACTTAGGCGCGCTAGATGATCATGTCAGCATTGGAGGGAAATATTTTGATCTTCGATATACCTCGTTTGAATTGACACCAATCAATGATCAGCAAACTAAGCTCACACTAAAAATTGATTATCGAATTAGCACCGAAGTGAATTTCTATGCCAATCGTGTTGCACAACTGATGGTGCATGATTTTTCCAATGTGATTCTGGATTTTTATAAGAATCGAAGTGAACAGGCAGTACAGCAAAGTAAGTCTTAAAAGTAAAAAATCAAGCGGCTAATGATCCGCTTGATCTTTCATCTGAGTTCAGTTCAGATTATTTTTATCCAGCACAGGTTGCTTAGGCTTCCAACTGTTCAAAGGTAGGATAATCGGTATAACCTTCTGCACCTGCACCATATAAAGTATCAAATTGAACCTGATTTAAAGGCAAATCATGTTCCAAACGTTCTAATAAATCTGGATTGGCAATATAAGCTAATCCAAAAGCCACAGCATCTGCTTGCTTAGTTTCTAAAATCTGTTTTGCTGAAGCTGGTGTTAATTTCTCGTTAGCAATCCACACCCCTTTGAATTTAGGGCGGAGTTGCGGCTGTAAACTATCTTCCGCTTCATATTCACGGGTAAAGATAAAGGCCACATTGCGCTGATCCAGTTGTTCAACCACATAACCAAAAGTCGCGAGTGGATTATCATCACCCATGTCATGTGAATCACCACGCGGTGCCAAATGCACACCCACCCGACCTGCACCCCATACCTCAATAAAGGCATCCACAATTTGCAACAACAAGCGCGCGCGGTTTTCAATTGAACCACCATACTCATCATCACGAATATTGGTGCTACTTTGCAGGAACTGATCGATCAGGTAACCATTGGCTGCATGCAACTCAACACCATCAAAACCTGCTGCTTTCGCTAACTCAGCCGCATGTTTATATTGTGCGACGATTTCTTGGATTTCTTCATGCGATAAAGCACGAGGTGTAACGAAAGGACGTTTTGGACGCAGTAAACTCACTTCACCCGCAGGTTGAATCGCACTTGGTGCAACTGGAATATCACCATCTAATAAGTCAGGATGTGAAATACGACCGACATGCCATAGCTGAACCACAATCTTTGAACCTTGCGCATGCACTGCTTCAACAATTTTGTTCCACGCCTGAGCTTGTTCTTGTGACCATAAGCCTGGCGTATTGGCGTAGCCAGCAGCTTTCGGACTAATCACCGTCGCTTCAGTAATAATTAAGCCCGCATTGGCACGTTGTTGATAGTATTCCACCATTAAATCGTTTGGAATACGCTCAACACCACTACGAGCTCTCGTCAAAGGTGATAAAACCAAACGGTTTTTAATCGTAAAATCACCCACTTGTAACGCAGAATTTAGTTCAGCCATGATCGCCTCAATTTACACTTATTCAGTTAAAGTGTTTGTTTTAAATGTTCGATATATTGCTGAATCAAAGCTTCATTTCTGGTGAAATAGGACCACTGCCCATATTTCTCAACTTGAATCAAACCTGCCTGCTGTAACACAGACAAATGATTTGACATGGTTGATTGTGCAACTTTGCCTAGACGTTCAATATGACCCGCACATACGCCTCGTTCAAAACTGCCACCACATTCCTGCACCGGTAAAAATTGCTCAGGCTGTTTCAGCCACTGCAAAATCTGTCGGCGTAATGGATTGGCTAAGGCTTTGCTAATAATATCAATATCCATAGACTCACCATGTTGATCAAGCGGCAAAACTTTGTTCAGCACCTAAACCCAGTATATCGTATTTTTTAAATATTAATATCTGTTTTTTTCGATATTAATATCCTATTTTTTCGATTAACTAAACAATGCTGAACGAAGCCACTTTTATATATTTGTTTTCATTGAATAAAGTCTCCATCCGCTCAGGAATAGGAGACTTTTTCTCACACTTTAAATTCGAGTATTCCCTCTCCTGACAGGAGAAGGCTAGGGAGAGGGCAAGAGATTTATAGACCTTGCTTTAAACTTGCTTCAATGAACTTATCCAAATCACCATCAAGCACGGCTTTGGTGTTTGAATTTTCAATCCCTGTACGCAAATCTTTAATACGTGAATCATCTAGGACATAAGAACGAATCTGACTGCCCCAACCAATATCTGACTTCGAGTCTTCCAATGCTTGAGCTGCTTCATTACGTTTGCTCATCTCTAACTCATAGAGTTTGGCACGTAACTGTTTCCATGCATGGTCACGGTTCGCATGCTGTGAACGTTGGTTCTGACATGCCACCACAATGCCTGTTGGGGCGTGGGTCAAACGCACCGCAGAGTCAGTTTTGTTAATGTGCTGACCACCCGCACCCGAAGCACGATAAGTATCGGTACGGACATCCGATGGATTAATATCAATTTCGATATTGTCATCAATCTCAGGTGAGATAAATACCGCAGAGAATGAGGTATGACGGTTGTTATTACTGTCAAATGGTGACTTACGTACTAAACGGTGTACGCCACTTTCGGTACGTAACCAGCCATAAGCAAACTCGCCATCGACACGGATGGTTGCGGATTTAATGCCTGCCACGTCACCATCAGACACTTCCATCAATTCAGCTTTAAAGCCATGACGTTCGATCCAACGCAGATACATCCGCAGTAACATCGATGCCCAGTCTTGTGCTTCCGTACCACCAGAACCTGATTGGATTTCAAGGAAACATGGATTTGGATCCATTGGATTACTAAACATGCGGCGGAATTCTAAGTTACCTAAAGCCTGTTCAGCACTATCAAGTTCAGCCTGAACATCTTCTAGTAAAGTTTCATCATCGGCTTCTACAGCCAGATCAAGCATGGCTTTGGCATCATCTAGCTGCTCTGCAAGACGATCAAATACACCTAAAGTATTTTCTAAACTGCCCTTTTCTTTCGCAATGGCTTGCGCACGACTCTGATCATTCCAAATCGTTGGGTCTTCTAGTTCTCTTAAAACTTCTTCTAAACGCTCAGCCTTTAGATCGTAGTCAAAGATACCCCCGTAGTGTTTGGCTACGATCAGATAAATCTTTCAATTGGACTAAGTACGGATTAATTTCCACGCGTATTTTCTCACAATATTTTTCACTCAATCTCATATTTTAACATAACTGGTTTGTACGACACAGCCATGTATTTTTAACTAAATTCAGCAGTTCATCCGATACATGGAAATGTATTTTGCTTATATAATTTCATGTTTAAAACTGACTCTGATTACACTAAAAATACGAATAAACACAATCTATCCTAAGTTTTAATAAATCAAAACACTAATATTTTTTATTTAAAATCAACTATATACTAATTAAAATTTACATTTTATCTACGTTTGTACCATACAGTTACTTTCTTAAGATTGACGATTAAATAATTTTCTCTAGACTAAAAGTTGTAACAAAAAGTGTAATTAATATTCATTTGGTTCATTATCTCAACAGGGGCATAACCATGAAAAAATTAGCAATAGCATCAGCACTTTTATCTGCGATTGCAGTAACAGGCACTGCTCATGCGTATCAAGCTGAAGTGGGTGGTTCATATACCTATACAGATTGGGACGATTTTGATAGCACAAACAATTTTGGTGTGGATGGGACTTATTATTTCAATCCAGTCCAAACACGTAATGCACCACTTGCAGAAGCAGCGTTCTTAAACCGTGCTAGCAACGTGAAAGCCAATGTTAACTATGCCGACAATAGTGGCGTAAAAGATACAAACTATGGCGCAGGTGTTGAATATTTCGTACCAAATAGTGATTTCTATTTAAGTGGTAATGTCGGTCGTAGTGAGCGTGAAGTAGACAATAATGCCATCGATCAAAAAGTAACAACATACGGCGCAGAAGTTGGTTACTTACCTGCTCCAGGCTTATTACTTGCATTAGGTGTGAAAGGCTACGACGAGAAAAATGGTAAAGACGGCGCTGATCCAACTGTACGTGCTAAATATGTCACTCAAGTTGGTGGAAAAGATGTCAACTTAGAAGCGTATGGTGCATTTGGTGATTCAGATGAATACCGTGTTAAAGGTGACTACTATCTAGATAAAACACTGAGTGTTGGTGCAGATTATTACAATAACGACCTAACAAATCGTGATGAATGGGGTATCTCTGCGAAGAAATTCCTGAATCAACAAGTGAGCTTAGAAGGTCGTGTTGGTTTTGGTGATGACTATAATACCTATGGTATCCGTGGTGCATACCGCTTCTAAGCAATTATGCTAGATAAAGAAATCCGCTCTACTGAGCGGATTTTTTATTGTGTGAGATGTGATATTTGCAATTGCAGACTCGTATTGCCATTAAAAACGTTACGTTCCAATGTATAAACGAGATCAACATAACCCAGCATCGGATTGAACTCAAAACGGTCTGCCGCATTAAAAGCGATTGCATCGATAATTTGCTGTCCTAAAGATACTTTCAGTTTTAAATGCTGATCTTTAAGCCAGCGATAATCCATCACTTTAAATCTCCCCTCAAATTGAGGAATTGGAAATTTTTGTCCCCAAGGACCTAGCCGATCAATCCAGTCTAGCGTTTCAAGATGTAAACTAGCATCAGTTAACTCACCATCTGTCCATAGAGTCGCTTGGAATAAATTTTCATCCATTTCAGCAATTGATTGAATAAAAACTGTTTTAAATTCATCAAAATTATCTTTTTTTAAGGTCAAACCTGCTGCTGCGGCATGACCACCAAAATGGCTAACTAAATGTGGGTATTGTTCTGCGACTTGCTCAATAGTATCGCGAATATGAATACCTTCAATCGAACGTGCAGAGCCTTTAATATGTATCCCATCTTCATCAGGAGCAAATACTAAACTTGGTCGGTGAAACTGTTCCTTTAGACGCCCAGCTACAATCCCTATTACCCCTTGATGCCACTGCTCATCAAACATCACCAATGCGGCAGGTAAAGAATCTGCTTGTAGCTGCACATGCTGTAATGCACTGATCGCTTGCTGTTTCATCTCAGCTTCAACTTGACGACGTTCTACATTCAGTTGATTGAGCTGCTGTGCAATTGGATAAGCTGTTTCTAGATCTGGAGCCAATAAACACTCAATGCCAATTCGCATGCTCTCCATACGACCAGCCGCATTAATTCGAGGGCCGATCACGAAACCTAAATCTTGAGCGCGTAAACTTGCGGCGTCTCGTTTTGCAATATCCAATAATGCTAAAATTCCTGCACGACATTGATATTGCTGAATTCGTTTTAAGCCAGCATCCACTAAAATACGGTTATTATAATCAAGCGATGCAACATCAGCATAAGTTCCCAACGCAACCAAATCTAAATACTGAGTGACTTTACTGGTACTTTTTCTCTGCTGAGAGCGGTAACTGGCTAACTTTGCTAATACATAAAAGGCAACGCCAACCCCAGCCAATGCTTTGCTTGGAAAGTCACAGCCCAACTGGTTAGGATTCACCACCGCCTCTGCGGGTGGAGTTGGTTTGGTGGTCAAGTGGTGGTCGGTAATAATCACCTGCATCCCCAACGCCTGTGCGGTTTCAACACCTGCATGACTGGAGATTCCATTATCCACCGTAATCAGTAAATCTGGCTGATAGGTCTGCTGCGCCAGTTCAGCAATTTTTGGCGTAAGTCCATAACCATACTTAAAACGGTCAGGCACCAGATATTCAACCACCGCACCCATCTCTTGCAGCACTAACACCATCAGGGCGGTACTGGTCGCACCATCGGCATCATAGTCACCAACAATCACGATCTGTTTTTTTTGATCAATGGCTTGATCAATTAATTCAACGGATTGATCTAATCCTTTGAGATCAGGTGGCAATAAATGCTTGAGTTTTAACTCAAGCTCTTGTTCCGATTGCACTCCACGTCTAGCCAATATCTCAGCAATAAACGTAGGCACGCCCTGAAATTGTTCAGGGCGTGTCAAAAATGGTCTTTGTTGAATTTGAATCATGGTCATTTATGGCATCAAGCGTTGAATAATCCAAAGTCCATTTTGTTTTTCATAACTTAAACGGTCATGTAAACGGTTTGGTCGTCCTTGCCAGAATTCATAATAATCTGCATCTAAGCGATAACCACCCCAAAATTCGGGTTTATCCAACTCAGCTTCATGTACTTGGTTTTGTAAGTTTTGAAAACGCTGTTGCAGTAACTCACGGCTTTCAATGACACCACTTTGTGGCGTACTAATATGTGCTGCAATCTGACTATCACGTGGACGCTTATGGTAATAATCCGTCGATTCCTGTTCTGAAATCTTGGAAACCTGACCACCGATACGTACCTGACGTTCTAAACTCGGCCAGTAAAATAAAAGTTCAGCATAAGGATTTTCCGCAAGGTCTAATCCTTTCTGACTATCATAATTGGTGTAAAAATCATAACCAGCTTCTGTTGCACCACGTAACAAAACGGTTCGGACGTGTGGGCGACCTTGTGTATTTGCTGTGGCCAAAGACATCGCATAGGGTTCATGTAATTGAGCAGTGAGCGCATGATTGAACCAATTCAAGAATTGCTCATGGGGATTTACACTCATCTGGGATTCGTGTAACTCACCTTGTTCATAACTTAAACGAAGTTCACTCAGGTCTTTAATGACATCATTCATTATTACTCTCCTTTAAGCAGCTTGAGCATGAGCTCTGACTGCATCGGCTAAATGATTTGCAATGGCATCCACTTCCTGCTGTTGATCTCCTTCTACCATAACTCGAATCACAGGTTCAGTACCTGATTTACGAATCAAAATACGTCCACGCCCAGTCAATTGTTGTTCAGCTTTTTCAAATTCAGCAACAAGAGCAGGAACAGCATATGGATCAATCATATGCTGTAAACGAACATTGATTAACACCTGTGGAAATAATTCAAAGTCTGCAACTAATTCATGTAATGCTTTCTCTTGCTCAACCATCACCGTTAATACTTGTAGAGCGGCAATAATCGCATCACCAGTTGTGCTCTTATCCAACGTTAAGATATGACCTGAAGGCTCACCACCTGTCACCCAACCATTTTCTTCTAATGCCTGTAATACATAGCGGTCACCGACTTTTGCGCGTACAAAACCGACATCCGCTTTTTGTAATGCTAACTCAAGTGCCATATTACTCATGACTGTTCCAACAATACCTGCTGGTTTATTTTTGGCCTGAGTAGCAAGGATATACAGAATATGATCACCATCTACCAGTTGACCATTTTTATCTACCATTACGACACGATCTGCATCACCATCAAACGCAATACCTAAATCAGCTTGGTGGTTAACCACAGCCTTTTGTAGAAATTCAGGATGGGTTGATCCACAATTTTCATTGATATTTAAACCATCTGGTTCATTAAAAAGCGGGATTACTTTTGCACCTAGCTCTCTAAAAACTGAAGGACCAACGCTATATGCTGCGCCGTTAGCACAATCCACTACAATTGTGAGATTACTAAGATCGAAGTGATATGGAAATGTTGATTTACAGAATTCGATGTATCGACCATTTGCATCTTTTACACGAACACTTTTACCTAGGTTAGCCGTATCATCAATCACTAAATCTTTTTCTAATTCTTGATTGATCTCATTTTGTAAGGCATCTGGGAGTTTTTTACCTTCACCTGAGAAAAATTTAATCCCATTATCAAAGTAAGGGTTATGTGATGCTGAAATCACAATACCTGCATGTGCATGTAAAGCACGTGTTAAATGCGCTATAGCAGGCGTTGGTAATGGCCCCAACAAATGCACATACACACCTGCTGCGTTTAAACCTGCTTGGAGAGCTGCTTCTAGAATATAACCTGATAAACGCGTATCTTTACCCATAACCACAATTGGTTTGTTTTTAGGACTATTTCTTTTTAATACTTTTCCTGCTGCAAATCCTAATTTTAATGCAAATTCAGGGGTAATCGGCATTTGTCCAAATTTGCCACGAATTCCATCAGTTCCAAAATAGCTCATTCTTTACTCGCTTTCTTATCTTTATATGACGTATCGTCATATCATTTTTCATCTGTTTCACTTTACACCAAAATAAAAAAACCGTCAGTGCACTGACGGTTTTTTTATTGCCAAAATTACTAAAGATCAACCTACACGATAGTTTGGTGCTTCTTTAGTGATCGTCACATCATGAACATGTGATTCAGACATACCTGCCGAAGTAATTTTCACAAATTTTGCATTTTGACGAAGATCTTCAATCACAGATGAACCTGTATAGCCCATAGAAGAACGCAAACCACCCATCATTTGATGGATGATATTGCCCATTGGACCTTTATATGGAACACGACCTTCGATTCCTTCTGGGACCAACTTTTCAGCACCCGCTTTAGAGTCTTGGAAATAACGGTCAGCAGAACCTGTTGCTCCCGCCATTGCACCCAATGAACCCATACCACGATACGCTTTATAGTAACGACCTTGGAAAAATTCAACTTCACCTGGCGCTTCTTCAGTACCAGCAAGGAGTGAACCGACCATGATTGTGCTCGCACCTGCGCCAATCGCTTTCGCCATATCGCCAGAGAAACGAATACCGCCATCTGCGATCAATGGAATTTGATCTTTTAGTGCATTGGCAACACTATCAATTGCCGAAATCTGCGGCATACCAATACCTGCCACAATACGTGTCGTACAGATCGAACCAGGACCAATACCCACTTTAACGGCATCTGCACCTGCATCTAACAATGCTAAAGCTGCATCACCTGTTGCAATGTTTCCACCAATCACTTGAACTTGTGGATAATTTGTTTTTACCCAACGTACACGTTCAATTACGCCCGCTGAGTGACCGTGTGCCGTATCTACGACAATCACATCTACACCCGCATCGACTAATGCTTCCACACGGCTTGGTGTTTCTACACCTGTACCGACCGCAGCACCCACACGTAAACGACCAAGGTCATCTTTACAGCTGCTTGGATAGCTTTCCGCTTTACGGAAGTCAGTGACTGTAATTAAACCTTTGAGTTCATTGTGTTCACCAACAACTAGAACTTTTTCAATACGATGCTTTTGTAGCAATGCTTGAATATTTTCTTTCGACTCACCTTCACGAACAGTCACTAAACGGTCTTGACCTGTCATGATGTTGCTTACTGGTTGTTCAAGATTGGTTTCAAAACGTGTATCACGACCTGTGACAATACCCACAACTTTGCCATCTTTTACAACAGGTACACCACTAATATTATTCGCTTGGGTAATTGCAATAAGTTCACGTACTGTCGTTTCAGGCGTTACTGTGATTGGGTCTTTCACCATTCCAGCTTCGAATTTTTTTACACGGCGTACTTCCGCAGCTTGTGCAGCGATATCCATGTTTTTATGCAAAATACCAATACCACCATTTTGCGCCATTGCAATCGCCATACGAGACTCAGTCACCGTATCCATTGCAGCAGAAACGAGAGGGATATTCAGTTGAATTCCGCGAGTTAAACGTGTCTTTAAGGAGACATCTTTTGGGAGAACAGTTGAGTAGGCAGGAAGTAATAAGACATCATCGAAGGTTAACGCTTCTTGAACGATGGTCAGCATAACAATCTCACTGGTAATTTCCGTGAGCTATTATAAACAAATTTCGATGTGATTTTCATTTTCTATGATGAAAATAATTTGATAAGCGCGTAGAAACGCTTCACTACGACGCCTTATGTCATTTAAGCAACATCGATACAGTTAACAAACTTGATCATAATTCTCATTATTTTCTGAATCTTGTTGTTCAATATTAATCAATGGGATGAGATTGTGCGCAAGTCGTGCTTTATTACAATGATCATCCGCAATCTGAACCTCTTTACACGTTGAGCTTCGAATGGCGTAGATCGAACAACTGACTTGCTGTCCTACTTCTCCTTGTAATGCGATACATTTGACTTGAGCTTGGTTGGTACCTTTCATACAAGAATAAACGGCTGTGAGCGGTTCGACCATGTTTGCAGGCATCCGTTCTGCTTCAGCCCAATAAAAAGAAACACGATAATTTGCACAGCATGCACCACAACTCACGCATGCATCTGAGCTTGCAACTTGAGACAACATTTTTCTTAAAATTCTCGTTATCAAATTAATTTTTTGTAACTTGAATCCTAAGAAAAGTTGTTGATGAACACAATAGATTTATAGAAAAAATATTATGAATTCATTTAGGTAGGACAACTAAACACATACTCATTCATTAAATCTACGCCACATTCCAGACCCTCAATCCAGTCCAGAAACTGGTTGATCATCTCTTTTCCAACAAATGCGGTGCCATGCTGCGGCACAATCATGTCGAGGTCCATCTGGCGAACCATATTCACCCATAAACGGATGACCTTGTTGGAACACATATAACGCTGGTGGAAGCCTTTCATCTTCTTGATGTGAGCTTCAAAATCGGCAATCGGCTGGCTGGCATCATCAACAATTGAGGCACCCATATCCCCTGAAAAAAGAATTTTGGCGACTGGATCATAAAACTGGAAGTTGCCCACCGAATGCAAAAAGTGAGCAGGAATCGCTACGATTGCTGATTCACCTAAAGGAATCACTTGTCCAGTATCGGCAAGCTCAATTAAGCGATCTTCCCAATTCCCTTTCATTCGATCACTCATAAATGCTGAGTTTAAATGCGGTAAAAAGCGTGCCCATAATTTAGATGCCACTACTTTCGCATCGGTATAAACTAACCAACGCGGCATCGAAGTAATAATATCGGGGTCTTGATGGGATGCCATCACATAATCCAAATTTTTCAATTTGGTATAGCGGTTTAACTCCATGGTTAAAGGAACATAGGTCAGATCACCACCTGGATCTAGAACCGCTGCACGATCGTGATCAATAATTAAAAATTGATTGGCTTGAATGCCTTCGCCCTTGACCAAACTGGTAAAACTAATGCATTTATGCGTACCATTATCAAATAGTATTTGCGATGTAGTCCGCTCAAAACTCATATCAACCCCATAAAAATTTTTTAAATATGAAATATTTTAATTCCTTAATAAAATAATGGGATTTTATTATTGTTTCAATCAAATATTGTACTTTTATCATAATTTATAAAAAAAGATCCATGCATAAACGATGGATCTTTTTTGCGATTTAAATTTAATTAGAAGAAATAATGCTGTACCAAGGTTGAAATACCAACGACTAAGAAAATCGCAGCACCAATTTTATGAATAAGTGAAATTGGTAACTTATCAGCTAACTTATCGCCGATAAATACTGCTGGCGCATTCGCTAACATCATGCCAAGCGTTGTACCACACATGACCCAAAAAATACTGTCAAAACGTGCAGCTAAAGCAACTGTAGCAATTTGGGTTTTATCACCAATTTCAGCCAAGAAAAATAGAATAAAAGTTGCACCAAATACGCCGAATTTTTGCCATTTATTAATACTTTCAGTTTCATCCCCTAATTCATCAGGAATGAGCATCCAAATCGCCATACCAATAAAACCAAGTGCCAAAATCCATAATAGAATTTCAGGACTTAGGACAGTCGTAATCCATTGACCTAATACCGCAGAGATACCATGATTAATCGTGGTAGCCAGTAAAATTGCAATTAAAATCGGAACGGGTTTACGGAAACGTGCCGCGAGTAATAATGCCAGCAATTGTGTTTTATCGCCCATTTCAGCAAGGGCAACAATTGATGTGGAGATGAGGAATTCATACATAGTTGAATGCTCTGGCTAGCAAAATATACCGATGACCTACCCCTCCTGCTAGCCAAAATCAAGTAGATTGATGCAGAGTGGTAAATCAAAGGTCTTGCCAACAAAAGCACAGCTAAACAGCTGTTCTTGGTTCTTTGCTATGATGACCATGTTCTGTGGAACAATTATGTTGACCATCACCTCTTTACTTTGCGTAAAGAGCGGCTACTCCCCAATGAAGTGATATTAGTTTATCAAACTCTTTAAATTTTTTAAATCACTATGCCCAAAATTTTTGGTAACCCCAAATTAGCAAACGGGCAATCCCCAATAACAAAGCTAAATTCACACTCAAGCCAAAAAAACCAAAAATCCCCCAACCACTTGCACCGCCAACATTTTGAGCTTGATATTCCATGCTAACCACAATTGTTGCAGCTAACACTTCCAAACCCATGACGATGTACATCACCCAATCTGATGCAAAATGTAGAAAATTGACCCACAAGCCCATTAATACAAAAATAATCAGTAATATCGGTAATACAACTCGATAAATGATTAACATCCTTGCTCCTTATTCCGAATAAATACTTCTTTCAACTATATTAATTTTAGACAAAAGCTTGCACAAATAAAGTCGATTTTTTAATGCTATAAAATAGAAAACCTCGCATATGCGAGGTTTCCATCGTTAAAAAGTACTAGAGCAATAGGCTACGAATATCTTTTAAAAGCTTGGTCAACTTATTGGTAAAACGTGCTGCGTCAGCACCATTAATCACACGGTGGTCATAAGACAATGACAACGGCAACATTAAGCGCGGATCAAAGTCTTTACCATTCCACACAGGTTGCATGGTTGCAGGGGATATACCTAAAATCGCGACTTGCGGCCAATTGACCAACGGCGTAAATGCAGTACCACCAATACTGCCTAAGCTGGTAATGGTAAAATTGGCACCTTGTAGATCTTTCGGTGACAATTTACGATCACGGGCTTTTTGGCTGAGTTCAGCCAATTCTGCTGCAATTTGCTTAATTGATTTTTGATCAGGATTACGTAATACAGGCACTGTTAAACCATCTGGGGTTGCAACCGCAATACCCATATGAATTTCGTTACGCAATAATACTGACTTCTGATCATCAGCCAAATGCCCCGCAAAATACGGCTCTTCTTTTAACAAGTGCGCAACCGCTTTGGCAATAAAGGCCAAGATGGTTAAGCTCAAGCCTTGTTTTTTAAAGCCATCTTTCAGTTCGCCACGCCATGCTTCAAGCTCGGTAATATCCGCCAAGTCAAACTGCGTCACTTGCGGAATAAAGTTATTCAATGACAGCTGTGGCACAGACACTTGCTGTAAACGCGTCATCGCTTTCACTTCACCGCCACCAAATGAACTAAAGTCTGGTAACTTCGGCAAGCCTGAAGCCACTGGAGCGGCTTGCGTTGCAGCAGTCGGTTGTGGTGCGGTCAGACGTGTTTTCACATAAGCAAAGACATCTTCCTTCATCACACGACCGTGCTCACCTGATGCTTTGACCTGCCCAAGAACAACACCTAACTCACGTGCCAGTTTACGCACGGCTGGACCCGCATACACCTTGGCATTGTCAGCTTCTTGCGCTTTGGTCAGTTTCTCAGCTTGTGCAGGCGCACTTGGGGCTGCTGTCGCTGCCGCCTGTGGTTTTGCTGGTACTGCTTGAGTCGCAGGCGTAGCGGCTGGTTGAGCTTTTGGCGCTGCTGTTGGTGCAGCGGTCGAGCCACTCACTTCAATCGTTGCTAATGCCATGCCTTGACGAACTTCTTGATTCGCAGACACATGGATTGCTTTCACAATCCCTGCAACCGAGCTTGGTACTTCAACCGATGCCTTATCTGATTCAACCACACATAGGCTTTGTTGAGCTTCAACACGATCACCAACATTGACCAGAATTTCTGAAACAAGAGCTTTTTCTACACCTAGATCAGGTATTTCAATTTCAACATGACCCGTTGAGGTATTCGTTGCAACTGGTGCCTCAGTCGTTGCGACTGGCGCTTCTGTTTGAGTTGGAGTTGCTTGTGGTTCTGGTGCAGCAGCCAAACTTGCAGTCTTGACCTGAATCAAGACCACACCTTCCTTAATGCTATCACCTTCTTTAATCTGGATCGCTTCCACAATCCCCGCAACCGAGCTTGGAACTTCTACAGTCGCTTTGTCCGATTCAACCACCACAATACTTTGTTCAGGTTCAATCTGATCACCCACTTTGACCAATACTTCTGCAACCAGCGCTTTTTCCACACCGATATCGGGAACTTTTACATCCACAATCTGGCTTGCTGTCGCTGCTGGAGCAGCAACTGGTTGTGCTTTTGTTTCAGCTTCGACAGGTTTTACTTCTGCTTTTGGCGCTTCTGACTTCGGTGCATCGTTTGCAGGTGCTTCAGCGGCAGACTCAGACTCTAACTCAATCAATGCGATGCCTTCAGTCACTTCATCGCCCTGTTGAACCAGAATACTTTTAATGATCCCTGCCGCAGTGCTTGGTACTTCTACCGTTGCTTTATCTGACTCTAAAACCAGAAGGCTATCGTCAACTGCAACTTGGTCGCCGACTTTGACCAAGATTTCTGCAACAAGTGCTTTATCTACGCCAATATCAGGTGCTTGGATTTGCATAATTATTTCCCCTCACCTGTTTGTGTTTCATTGTATTCAGCAACTGCCTGGACTTCTGGATGCGCTTGTGGCGCCCATGCCACTGGACGATCCGTATCTAATTCAAAATTAGAAATTGCATCTTTCACTAAACGTGCATCTACCTCACCTTCGTCCGCTAATTTTTTCAAAGTCGCAACCACGATATGTGCAGCATCAACACCAAAGAAACTACGTAAGTTGGCACGTGTATCTGAACGGCCGTAACCATCTGTACCTAATGCAACAAATGGACGACCATCTGGTAAATATGCACGGATTTGTTCACTGTACGCACGCATATGGTCTGTCGCAGAAACAACAATACCTTCAGTACCACGTAACTGTTTAGATACCCAAGATTCTTTCACTTCTTCAGCAAGCGCAAGCGGGTGTAAGCGGTTATATTCTTCACATGCCATCCCATCACGTGACAACTCATTGAAGCTGGTTACACTCCAAACGTTTGAATGAATTTGGTATTCATCACGTAAGATTTTCGCAGCTTTAATCACTTCACGAAGAATGACACCTGAACCCAGTAATTGAACTGTTGCTTTTTCATCTTTTTCGAACAAGTACATACCACGTTTAATGCCTTCCTCAGCGCCTTCTGGCATTGCAGGATGCTCGTAGTTTTCGTTCATTACGGTTAAATAATAGAACACTCGCTCTTGGTTCACATACATGCGTTGTAAACCGTCGTGTACGATCACAGCCAATTCATAACCAAAACATGGATCATAAGATACACAGTTTGGAATGGTGTTCGCCAAGATATGTGAATGACCATCTTGGTGCTGTAAACCTTCACCATTCAATGTGGTACGGCCAGCGGTCGCACCGAGTAAGAAGCCTTGTGCCTGTGCATCACCCGCAGCCCATGCAATGTCACCAATACGTTGGAAACCAAACATTGAGTAGTACATGTACATTGGAATCATCGGCAAGTTATTGGTTGAATAACTGGTTGCCAACGCAGCCCAAGCACTCATCGCACCCGCTTCGTTAATCCCTTCTTGCAACATGTGACCGTCACTTGCTTCACGGTAATGCATTAACTGTTCTTGGTCTTCTGGCGTATATTTTTGACCGTGCGCAGCATAAATACCGAGCTGACGGAACATCCCTTCTAAACCGAAAGTACGTGCTTCGTCTGGAACGATTGGAACGACACGGTCTTTAATTGCTTTTTCTTTCAATAATGCAGCAATTAAACGAACCATCAGCATCGTGGTCGATTGCTCTTTACCGCCAGAGCCATTTAATACGGCATCAAATACTGATAATTCAGGAATCGTTAAAGTTTCACTCTCTTTACGACGTGCAGGTAGATAACCGCCTAACGCTTCACGACGTGCCTTCATATATTTCAATTCAGGCGAGTTTTCGCTTGGACGATAGAAAGGCACTTCTTCTAATTGCTCATCGTTAAATGGCAAATTGAAGCGATCACGTACATATTTTAAAGATTCGATTTGCATCTTTTTGATTTGATGCGTTTTGTTTACTGCTTCAATTTCATCAGACAAGCCATAACCTTTAACAGTTTTCGCTAAGATTACAGTTGGTTGACCTTTGGCTGTACATGCTTCTGCATAGGCTGCAAAAACTTTGTACGGGTCATGACCACCACGATTTAGATTATCAATATCTTCATCGCTTAAGTCTTTAATCAACTCAGCCGCTTCTGGGTATTTACCAAAGAATTTTTCGCGTGCATATGCACCGCCCTTCACTTGTAAACGTTGGTATTCGCCATCCAGTGTTTCTTCCATAACCGCTTTTAAAGCACCAGTGCTGTCTTTAGCCAGTAGTGGGTCCCAATGACGGCCCCAAACCACTTTAATGACACGCCAGCCCGCACCACGGAATAAAGATTCTAATTCTTGAATAATTTTACCGTTACCACGTACTGGACCGTCTAGACGCTGTAAGTTACAGTTCACCACCCAAATGAGATTGTCTAATTTTTCACGACCCGCAAGTGAAATTGCACCCGTACTTTCTGGCTCATCCATCTCACCATCGCCCAGATATGCCCAGACTTTACGATTTTCTTCTTTGATCAAACCACGATTCATCAAGTACTTTTGAATGTGTGCTTGGTAAATCGACATAATTGGACCCAAACCCATGGATACAGTTGGGAACTGCCAATAGTCCGGCATTAAATACGGATGTGGATAACTCGGAAGACCATTACCACCCACTTCACGGCGGAAATTATTCAATTGATCTTCAGTTAAACGCCCTTCCAAAAATGAACGTGCGTAAATACCAGGGGCACAGTGTCCTTGGTAATAGATCATATCTCCGCCAAAGTTATTGCTATTTGCGCGGAAGAAATGGTTAAAACCAACATCATATAAGGTTGCAGACGATGCGAAACTCGCAAGGTGACCACCAAGATCATCGCCTGTTTTATTGGCACGTAATACCATCGCCAAGGCATTCCAACGAATTAAAGCACGAATACGACGCTCCATATCTTGGTCGCCTGGCATCGCTGGTTGTTCTTCAACAGAAATCGTATTGAGATAAGGTGTATTTAAGCGTTGGATCGGAACATGTTTTGCAATAGCCTGTTGATAAAGTTTTTCTAATAAGAATGCGGCGCGTTCCGTGCCCATATGTTGTAATACTGAATCAAATGCTTCTTGCCATTCCTGGGTTTCCTGCGCGTCTGAGTCGCCATAAAACGCCATACAATTCACCTTTTCCCTTAAGTTATTTTGACCTTATATATTTATCATGTTTTGGTGCTATGGAGGTATCGCCCCAAATGAATACAAAATCCCCTAATATTTTCTTGCTAAATAGTCATTGACTCAAATGAAACAAAAAACATAAAAAAACGCCAATTAAGGCGCTTTCTTTTTAAATTTAATATACAACTGTTAACAAATTAGCTTAAGGCAACATGGCAAGATAAGTTGTTGGATTTTTACGTTGACCATCTTTGACAACTTCAAAATGCAAATGTGGTCCTGTACAACGTCCTGTACAGCCTACATTGGCAATATGTTCGCCTGCACTAACGCGATCACCCGCATTCACCATTAAGCGTGAAGCGTGAGCATAACGAGTGATATAACCGTTGCCATGATCGATTTCAACATATTGACCATAACCTGATCCCCAACCTGATTTGGTTACAACACCAGAACCTGTTGAATAAATAGCTGTACCTGATGGTGCCGCTAAATCAACACCCGAATGATGACGTGTCGTTCCTAATAAGGTACGGTTACCCCATGTTGAACTTACCCGCCCTTCTTGAAGTGGGTGATTAACTAACCACGAATAACCTGTATTTGCTGAAAAAGATCGTGCATTATCTTCGGCAGTCGATGAAATCGCTGAACGACCATATTTTCTTTCGATCGTAGCATTATTCAATTCAATAGTTTTTTCACGCAATTTAACTGATACATTCGATACGGCAGGCAAATCAATATCATCAGGATGGCTATAAGAACCTTGTGCTAAGGTTTTAGATAATTGCTCTAGGCGGTCACCATCTGTTGCTTGACCAATATTTTGATAATCTGCAAAAGCAACCGAAGCGGCTGAAGCAGCGAGTGAGAATGCAAGTAAAATACGACGCATATGCATAAAAAAACCTCTTGAAACAGTCCTTAAATAGTTCCTTTATCATCTCTTCCTTGATAACAGTTAAAATGAACGCTTAAGATGAGCCGATAACCTCGAAGGAAGTTAACATGTCTGAACCTAGCAACGTTTTTCAACAGAAAGGACAACACATAAAAACTGGAAACTTAACGTTTCTGACTACGCAAGTGACTCGATGGAAACAACTTACGAAAATTATTCAACCTATACTGCCCCAACCAGAGCAATGGCAGGTTGTTTGTTATCAACATGGCGTTCTGATCATAACTGGTGAAAATCAAGCGATGATTAGTCAACTCAGCTATTTACAAAGCAACTATGTTGCGCAGTTAGCTCAATTAGAAGGACTCAAAGACTTACGAAAAATCCAAGTTCGCCTAAGAAACAAAATGAATGTTCCTCGTGAACCTTCTCCCCCATCTAAAACACTTTCTTCAGAAACCCAAGAGCAGTTACGCAGCGCCGCTGAATATGTGAGCGACCCTAAGCTTAGCCAAGCTTTACTACGTTTGGCAAGCAATAAAAAGTAAACTACTTATCTTAGGTATTGAAATATACACTTATTTTATGTGAACTAAATCTCAACTTTTATTGTTATAATATAACATAACCAATAAAAGACAATGACTTATATCACACTCACATAAGAAATTGGACAATCATTATCGTTATTAAATGTTACAATTTCATAACTACTCGGATCATTTTGAACATTGCGTAACAGCTGATTATTGAGTGCATGCCCTGATTTATAGCCATCAAACTTAGCAATTACCTGATGACCCAATAAATATAAATCACCGACAGCATCTAAAATCTTATGACGCACAAACTCATCAGCAAAGCGCAATCCCTCTTCATTGACCACACCTATATCATCAACACCAATCGCGTTCTCTAAACTCGCCCCTAAAGCCAGATTATTCGCCTTTAAATAATCAAGATCTTTCATAAAGCCAAAAGTTCGCGCTTCACTGACTTCGTATACAAAAGTTTCCGTTGAAAAATCAATCGACACGGATTGGTATTCTTTAGCAAATGCGGGATGATCAAAATCAATCGTAAAATTGAGTTGAAAACCTGAATGCGGGGTGAAAATAGCACGCTTATCTTCAATAAGTGCTTCAACAGGTTTTAGAATTCTAATAAATTTCTTTGGTGCATCTTGCTCTGCTAACTCACCTTGCATGAGTAAATAGATAAATGGACCTGCACTGCCATCCATAATAGGTACTTCAGAAGCAGAGACCTCGATGATTAAATTATCAATGCCTAATCCCGCTATAGCACTCATCACATGCTCAATCGTACCGACTTTTATATCTTCTCGCACAAGATTGGAACACATAAATGCTTCTTGAATGAGTAAAGCATTCGCAGGAATTTCTACAGGAGGATTGAGGTCAATACGGCGAAAGATAATACCTCCATCAACATGGTGAGGAACAAAATTAATCAGCACCTTTTGACCACTATGCAGACCAATACCGCTCGCTTTCACCACACGCTTGAGAGTACGTTGTTTCACCATACCATGACAACTTCATTTGCAAAAACCGATATAACTTAGCATATTTTGCCATTTTAAAAAAATAAAAAAGGGAGCAATTACTTACCCCCTTTCTCTAAACATATGATTTTATTATTTACGCTGCTGATTTTTCAGATAGTCTTGAATACTCATTGGCGATGAACGTGGTGTAGAACTTGGCGCTGCTGTAGCAGGTGCGTCTACATTTGCACGTTTACTGATCGCCGGAACATCATCTTCATCTACAGGTTGTTGGGTTTTAGCGATTGTTGTTGGCGTATGGGTTACTGTACGTTTTTTGGGTTCGGTATCATTGGCATTACGTGTCAAACCTGTTGCAATTACAGTCACACGCAGCTCATCACGCGAATCTGGGTCAAATACCGTACCATAGAAAATTTCACCTTCATCCAAATCGACAATCTGGTTGACTACTTCTGAAATAATGTCAATTTCGCGTCCAGTAATATCTTCGCCACCTGTGATATTCACCAATGCACCTTTTGCATTAGTGAGATTCACATTATCAAGCAACGGGCTACGGATAGCCTGTTCAGCCGCCTGACGAGCACGATCTTCACCACGTCCTGTACCCGATCCCATCATTGCGTAACCGCGAGTACTCATAGCTGTTTTCAGATCAGCGAAGTCGAGATTCATATGACCATGGTTCACTACAAGATCAAAAATACTCCGTACCGCATTAAGTAATACATCATCTGCCTTTTTATAAGCATCTTTCATTGAAATATCACCATAAACGCTGAGTAAGCGTTGGTTTGGAATAATAATCAATGAATCAACATGCTCTTCTAAAGCTTCAATACCTTTTTCTGCTAACTTTTGGCGGCGGCGACCTTCAAAATTAAACGGAGTCGTTACCACACCCACGGTCAAGATGCCCATTTCTTTGGCGACCTCTGCAACCACTGGAGCGGCACCTGTACCAGTACCACCACCCATACCCGCGGTGACAAAGACCATATCTGTGCCTTCAAGGTGCTGGCGAATCACTTCACGACTCTCTTCACCAGAAATTTGCCCCATCTCTGGTTTACCACCACAACCTAAACCACGCGTACTTTGTTCACCAATCTGAATTTTAAAAGGCGCATTCATGCTATCGAGTGCCTGTTTATCAGTATTGGCACAAATAAATTTTACTCCTTGGATATCTGATTGCACCATATGTTGGACGGCATTACCACCACCACCACCGACACCAAATACTGTGAAACGGGCTTGACCGTTGCCATCGTCTAGTTCATCTTCTACCAATTCAAATGAGGTCATGACCTTTAGATTTCCTAATATATAAAATGGCAGTCACTTCAGCCCGTTACTGCCCTGATTTTTAAAACAACCGATGTTAAGATGCTGTTCAATAATAGCTAGCTTGTCAAGTACAACGGCTCACTATTACAACTTCCTAACAAATTTTCCCCAAAATACGTACAACTTAAAATATAGCTTTTAATTTGCTATTTAATGCATTCCAACCATTGGTCACTCGATCCATAAAACTTCGATCATTCGATTCTTCTGGTTCTTCTACTGCATCCTGCAAATCACTTTGGCTAAACATCAATAATCCTGACGCTGTCGCATACATCGAACGACGTAATGCAGCAAGATGTTGGTCTTCAGCATAGACCTGTAAAGGTGGATTACCTAAATGTGCAGATACTCCAAGCATACGACGTGCCAAATTCACCATACCTTCAATTTGACAAGCATCACCTGTGAGTACTACACCATGATATAAACCATATATTGCTCCGCTATGCTCTAACTCTTCACGAATTAATGTAAAGATTTCTTCATAACGCGCAATAATAATTTCTGCAAGCTCAATACGACTAATGGTCTGCTGTCCATCAATCGCTTGCACTTGAATCATATGGTCAGGTTTCACTACACTGAGATCAACACAACCATGTAAAATTTTAATACGTTCAGCTTCTTCAGTGGTCGTTTGTAAAACCGCTGCAATATCGCGGGTCACATTTTCACCACCGCGTTGCAAGGTACGTACTAATGCTAAACGACCATCTAAATATACTGCGATATTGGTAATCCCTGCACCAATATCAACTAAGCATACGCCATATTCTTTTTCATCTTTGAGCAAACTAGCTTCAGCCGTAGCTAAACTAGATACCACCATTTTCTCTACCCCGATATTCGCACCTTTCATGGCACGATCAAGGTTTTGCATGGTATTAATCGGCATCATCATCAATTGATAATGCCCGGTCATGCTATGAGCCGACATATTGACTGGGTTCTGCACCCATTCAGCCGAATCGCCTAACTCGAAGCCTAATGGAACAGCACTCGCAAAATAATAATCTGGCGATACATGGCTCGCTTTGGCTAACTCTAATGCTCTAACCACTTCATTTGTCGTAATAATATGATCATGATTAGCTACTGGTGTACGGCCTGATGCGTAAAAACTTTGCAATTCAGTACTTGGAATTGACACCCATGCGCTATGGATACGACACTCCGCCATATCTTCGGCTTCAGAGACTGCATTTTTAATCGCAGCAATCACCTTATCCAAGCTCACAATTTTGCCTTTAACCATGCCTCGGTTGCGAGCAGTTGCCATGCCAATCACTTGGATCTTATCCGGTGCATGGACCTTACCAATCAAAACTGAGACTTTATGCGTCCCAATATCAATCGCAACAACTGAGGAAACAGCTTCACTCATTACTTCATTACCATATCTTTTGTTGTTTAGTACGGGCAAACTGCCTGTTATTTTCAAGCCACGTATTATGGCTTTGCCTGAATTGCCCCTGCAAGGCTTGTGTCATCAATCGTTACAACTAACTGACCGTTGACAATCTTTGGCGGGATTGCGTTTTTCCATTGAATAGCGAGACCATTCCGATAACGCAAATCAATTGCTGAGATTTTCGACCATACAGGTTTGAGATCCGTTTGTGCCAAATGGCTTAAGCGTTGAAGCTTATTCATGGTTTGATCTTGATCAACAATAATCCGTAGACCTGAATCAAACTGCATAAACCACGTCATTCGCTCTGTTAAATACAATTCTTTTAATCTTAAATTCGCTGGATGAAACAGTTGATTAATTTCATTATAGCGACGCATCATCATTTTGGATTGGCTGACTGGCCCATGTAAAAGTGGCAAGTTTGGATGTACTTTTAATACAGCTTCACTAAAGACATCACCATTGTCACTAAGCAAACGCCCTGTTCCCCAGCGTGCAATTGCGTGGCGTGGCATCACCCGCACCCGAATCGCATTTGGCCAAGCTCGTGACACCACCACACGGTCAACCCATGAGACCTTTAAAGCCTGGTCCCGAATTTGTTCTAAATCTGAAGTAAAGTAGTTGTCTTTAATAATCGGATTTAAGTGTTGTGCCAGCTGTTGATTTTCAACATCTGAATTGGTCCCAACAATCTGCAATTGCGCCACGGTTGCATCAGTCATGACTTTATACAAGCCATAAAGACCGATTGTGAGCACAGCGAAAGCGATCAGCAACAGGATCCACCCTCCCGCATTCACCATTTTTTGCTTGGGTGATGGCGGTTTCTCATGGATAGAACTGATTGCTGCCCGTGGTTTGCGGCGCATGGATGCAGGAAGTTGAGCCATGAATTAAGCCGACTTCGCCAGGGTTTGCTCTAGGATCGCAACACACAGCTGATCAAAACCATAACCCACCGCCTGTGCCGCCTTAGGCACCAAAGAGTGGCTGGTCATGCCTGGTACGGTATTCACCTCCAGCAACCAGAAGTTTCCATTCTGGTCCTGCATGGCATCAATACGTCCCCAACCTTCCGCACCGACTGCTTGAAAAGCACGTAGACACAATGCTTGCAAGCTTTTCTCTTCGTCTTCGCTTAAACCACAAGGAATGCCATATTCCACGTCATTGCGTTGATACTTTGCCTCATAGTCATAGAAAGCAACGTCTGCAGGTGGCTGTAAACGAATCACAGGCAACGGCTGACCATTCAGGAATGAAATGGTGAATTCACGACCCGTAATCCACTTTTCAGCCATCACGATAGCATCATGCTGTGTCGCTTTTTCAATTGCAGCCGCAAAATCCTCTGCTTTCTCAACCTTGCTCATGCCGACACTTGAGCCTTCATGCACAGGCTTGATAATCACAGGCAGGCCTAAATCCGCGATCACTGCATCTAATTCAGAATCCTTGGTGACGATGCGATAAGGCGCGGTTGGCAAGTCACTGCCCTGCCAGATCTGCTTGGTCTTGACCTTGTCCATGCCAATTGCGGAGCCCTGTACGCCAGTCCCCGTATATGGAATGTTTAGCCATTCTAGAACGCCCTGAATCTGGCCATCCTCACCGCCACGGCCATGCAGCACAATAAAGGCACGGTCATAGCCAACCAGTTCCGTCACGCTACGATCCTGCGGGTCAAATGCCTCTGCCTGTACACCCGAACGCAGTAGCGCCTCTAAAACAGCCTGACCACTATCCAGTGACACAGCACGTTCAGCTGATTTCCCACCAAACAACACGGCAACTTTGCCGAATTTTGCAGCATTTGACACGTTTATATCCTTAAAACTGTAAAACTTTTAATATTCATAACACACATTATTTGGCATACAGGCGATGCTGGGCCAATTCTACCGAAATTGCGCCCACGTTACCCGCGCCTTGTGTTAATAACAAGTCATTCGCTTGTAACACTTTTTGTAAAACATTCGGCAAATTGCCATCAACTGGATCAACTAGAATCGGTTCAACTTCACCACGTAAACGAATACTGCGTGCTAAAGCACGGCTATCCGCACCCACAATCGGTTTTTCACCCGCTGGATAGACTTCCAGTAATAACAGTTGATCCACTTGTGATAACACATCGACAAAATCATCAAAACAATCACGAGTACGACTAAAACGGTGTGGTTGAAACAACATTACCAAACGACGGTCTGGATGGCTGGCACGCGCTGCTTTAATGGTGGCTTCAACTTCTTTTGGATGATGACCATAATCATCAACGAGTTTAACAGTGCCTTCACCAACCTCAAATTCACCTTGAACTTGGAAACGACGACCAACACCGCTAAAGCCTTCTAAAGCACGACAAATCGCACCATCAGAAACACCTTCATCAGTTGCCACACCAATCGCAGCCAATGCATTCAAGACATTATGCAAACCTGGCTGATTGATGGTGACACGTAATGGCTCACGATCTTTACGCAATACAGTGAAATGTGAGCGCATACCATCTTGTTCAACGTCAACGGCACGTACATCATTATCTTCATTAAAACCATAGGTTAAGACTGGACGCCCAACACGCGGTAAAATTTCACGGATATTGGCATCATCACCACAGACAACTGCCAAACCATAGAATGGTAAATTATGTAAGAACTGAATAAAGGTATCTTTTAACTTATCAAAGCTACCTTCATAGGTGTCCATATGATCTGCATCAATATTGGTCACGATCGCAGCCATCGGTTGCAAATACAAGAAAGATGCATCTGACTCATCGGCTTCTGCTACGATAAAACGGCTTTCACCCAGTGCAGCATTGACACCTGTACTATTCAGCAAACCACCAATTACATAAGTTGGATCTAGATTTTCTTCCGCCAACATCGTTGTTAATAAACTGGTAGTTGTGGTTTTACCATGCGTTCCAGCGACTGCAATACCATGACGGTAGCGCATCAACTCACCTAGCATTTCAGCACGGCGTACAATTGGGGTACGTTGTTCAATCGCGGCTTTAATTTCTGGATTTTCAGGATCAATCGCAGTTGATACCACGAGCACATTGGCATTTTTAATATTCTCAGCCGAATGCCCAATATAAACTTTAATACCATTGCTTTCGAGTTGGGCTGTGGTCTTTGAGGCTTTAATGTCTGAACCAGAAATTTTATAACCTTGATTGGCCAATACCTCGGCGATACCACACATCCCCGCACCACCAATCCCAACAAAGTGGATATGTTTAATACGGCGCATTTCTGGCACTTTGATGAGCTTTTTGGCTTGGTTTGGATTTGTTGGAGACATAAATAAACTCGAATTACAATTTTTTAATCAGATCAACCACATGCTGAGTTGCATTCGGTTGTGCTTGTTGACGTGCTTTAATTGCCATTTCAGACAGTAGTTGGCGATTTAATAATGTGGCTAACAACGCATCTAAAACAGCCGGCGTCATGTCTGCTTGTTGACAAATTTTCGCAGCGCCGACATTTGCTAAAAATTTCGCATTTGCAGTCTGGTGATCATCCACTGCGATAGGCAGCGGAACAAACACTGCAGCAAGACCCGCAGTTGCGACTTCTGTAACCGTTAATGCACCAGCACGGCAAATAATTAAATCAGCGTCACTGTAGGCTTTTGCCATATCATGAATAAAAGGCTCAACCTGAATATTTAAATTTGCAGATGCACCCTGATAACGTTCACGCGTAATCTCTTGCTGATTTTGGCCGCATTGATGAAACACATTCAATGGAACATTGACCTTTTTCAGAGCTTCAGGCAAACGCTCATTCAGTGCTTGTGCACCCAGTGAACCACCAACAATCAGAATATTCAGTGGTAATTGTGCTTGCTCACGGGTTTGATAACGCCATGATGGGTTCAAAATCGCAGTAATCTCAGCACGTACAGGATTACCTGTGGTCACGACTTTATCACTGTTTGCAAATGTATTTGGAAAAGCCTGACACACGGTCTTGGCAATACGCGCCAATTGGGTGTTGGTAAATCCTGCAATCGCATTCTGTTCATGGATTAACACAGGAATACCGAGTAAACGTGCTGCTAAACCACCTGGTCCAGCGACATAACCACCGAAACCCGCCACAGCATCAATGTTTAATTGCTTCATATAGCGCATCGCGCTTAATGTTGCTTTTAGAATTTTAAATGGCGCACTCAACTTACGTAAAATACCATTACCGCGTACGCCTTGAATATCAATTTGATAAATCGGAATATTTTGATCTTTGAGTAACCGATTTTCCATTCCCGTAGGCGTTGCTAGCCAAGAGACTTGGCAGCCATCCTGTTGCAGTTGTTTGGCAACAGCAAGCGCAGGGAAAACATGTCCACCTGTGCCAGCGGCCATCATCATGACATGTTTAGGTTTATTCTGTGGCGAATTGGTCACGGTCTAATTCTTCAACTCAAAAGAAGGTTATCGTCTATTGTTTTCGGAAGTTATTCTAATCCTAAAGCTTCATTCACGAAAAGCGAATTTCACCTGTTTACAACAGAAAGCTGAGCTTTTTTTAATTCTTTGTTGAAAACAAGGTTCTACCAATATCCAAACGCCCATTTGCACATAAATTTAATCCAAATACAAACGGACAGTTTGGTCAAAAAATGGCTTAATCTTAGCTGTTTCGCCCTGCTTCTAGCACATCAAATAAATTATCTGCAATCGAGGTACCAAACTGAGCATCAATCTCACGAATACAGGTTGGACTGGTGACATTTATTTCAGTCACATAATTACCAATCACATCAAGCCCCACAAAAACCAAACCTTTTTCACGCAGGAAAGGACCGACTTTTGCCGCAATCATTTTGTCATTTTCAGTAAGTGGACGCGCTTGACCTAAACCACCTGCCGCCAAATTACCTCGCACTTCACCATTTTGCGGAATACGCGCTAAACAATATGGAATCGGTTCACCATTCACCATCAAGATACGCTTATCACCTTCAACAATTTCAGGAATATAACGTTGTGCCATGATTGGACATGTGCCCATTTCGGTGAGCATTTCCAGAGTTGAACCAATATTTACCCCATCTTGGTATAAACGGAAAATCCCCATACCGCCCATGCCATCCAAAGGCTTCACAATCACATCGCCATGTTCTTTAATGAATTCACGAATCAAGCTTTGTTGTGAAGTCACTAAAGTGGGCACTTGAAGTTCTGGAAATTGAGTCGCGAACAACTTTTCATTACAGTCGCGTAGCGATTGTGGTTTGTTAATAATCCATGCCCCTTCACGCTCTGCTTGTTCCAAAATATAAGTGGTATACACAAAATTCATGTCAAACGGTGGGTCTTTGCGCATCAACACTACATCGTAATCCGCCAATGACTCTTTGCGCTTCTCACCCAACTCATAATAATGATCGTAATCTTCAAAGACTTTAAGCGGCGAAATCAAACCAAAGGCTTTACCTTGATCAATATATAAATCGTGTTGTAATGCATAACCCAATTCATGACCGCGACGGCTTGCCGCCCATAACATTGCCATGGTTGAATCTTTCTTGAGATTCACCGTTTCAATTGGATCCATCACTACAAGTACACGCATAATTTAACGCTCATATTTTTAATCTTGGCAAAAGTATAGCGAAGTTTGTTGATGTTGTTTAAACAAGTTATGTAATTATTAAATTTAAAAAATTCCAATTTATTCAAATCACTAGATTCGATTTATTTAAATAGACGATTTTCTGAGTGATAAAAATTAAAAAATTACTGGTAGATGATTTCGATACCAGTAATTTCTAAAGCATTCAATTTTATATTCAACTTATGCCAAGAGTTTTTGAATATCTTTGCTAATTTTTTCAGGTTTAGTGGTTGGTGAATAGCGTTTGATGACTTCACCATTTTGGTTAATCAAAAACTTGGTGAAATTCCATTTGATGCTTTCACTACCTAAGATGCCTTTGGCTTCTGAAGTGAGATATTTATAAATCGGATGCGCATTTGAGCCATTCACATCGACTTTGGCAAACATTGGAAATGACACACCATAGTTACGCTGACAGAAGCTGCCAATTTCTTCGTTGCTTGATGGGTCTTGGTTAGCAAACTGGTTACACGGAAAGCCTAAAACCACTAAACCTTGTTGTTGATAGTCCTGATATAGCTTTTCCAAACCTTCAAATTGTGGGGTTAAGCCACATTGGCTTGCCGTGTTCACCACCAATAAAACCTTGCCTTGATAGTCTGCAAAGTTCTTTTGCTCGCCTTCTAAAAGTTCAGCCTGAAAATCATAAATTGTGGTCATACAACATCTCGCTCTAATTCAATCAATCTTATTTGCCTAATAGCTTTGTGTATTTGTTCAGCTATGTGAATTAATATTGCACACAACTATATTGTGTGCAAGTTAATTATGCGCAATATACTTTTTATGTTAATCAAACTATACTGTGATTTCGCAAAGATGACGTTGAGGAGCAAAGCATGACTGAATTTTCTTACTTGGATAATCAAGTGTGTTTTGCGATGTATTCCGCGACCAATGCGATGATTCGTCAATATCGTCCCTTGCTTCAGGAATACGATCTGACCTATCCGCAATTTATTGTGTTGCTGGCTTTATATGAAAAGGACAATGTGACGTTATCTGAAATAGGGCAGAAGACCTTTTTTGATTCAGGCACGCTGACGCCAATTATTAAAAAACTTGAAGAAAAGCAATTTTTAAAGCGCATTGCGGTAAAAGAAGATGAGCGTATGAAGAAGGTAATCTTGCTGGAAAAAGCACTGTCTGCAAAAGATGAAATTACCTTAATTCCTTTTAAACTCGCCTGCTCTTTAGGTGTTGATCCGAATGATTTGGTGGCAATTCATAATCTATGCCATCGTTTTTTAAAGGGTTTAGAGGATTCTAAACTTGAAAGTTTGAGTGAATAAATGCAGCAAGCCATTGTTGGATTTCATCTAGACGACGAAGGACATTGGGTTGCTGATCTCGCTTGTGGGCATGGTCAGCATGTGCGCCATGATCCGCCGTGGCAAAATCGCCCTTGGGTGTTGACGGAGCAAGGGCGAAAAGAGAAATTAGGGGTTATGTTGGAATGTAAGAAGTGTGAGGAAGAGTGATTCACATAAGAGATTTTATGTTAAATGTGTGTTTCAATAAAGCATTGATATTGCTCATCAAATGAGTAATTTTGAGTACGATCTGAGATATTTTTTAGTAATAGCACAAGGCTATGTATATTTGTAATAGGGTTATTTGAGTTTACCTGTACTTGTTGCTCATATAGTCGAATAGAATTATGAATAGCGTGATTATATTGAGAGGCTAACGCTTCAATAATATCTGTATTAGTTTCAGAGTATTCAGGTGCATATGTCTTTTTAAAATGCTCTTTAACAGTATCACCAATAGATTTCTTGCCTTTCGATTGGAATGGACGAGGATTACATTCATAATGGAGAAGAAACCAAATCTCTATACAAGGAAATGAATAAATAGGGATAATTTGTGTGAAATCAGAATTTATTTTTGACAAAATTTCTAAATGTCTTTTATTTCTTACAGTGTCTAAGTCAAAAATACAGAAAATATAATTTAACTCCATTTCTGTATCTTTTAGTTTGATAGCCTCTTCTTCAGCCTCTCTCAATATACCTGTACAAGCTGTACTAATACTTTTTCTTGATTTAACAGTACCTAAACTTAATATTTGGATTAGTTTATTAAAGTATATATTTTCTGAATACCCCTCAGTCAATATTAAAATATTAGGAATGATAGAACGATTGCCAACATTACGTGCTTTTCGAGTTTCCTTTTGAGAGTTCCGTCTTTCTTTGTTTGCAGAAATACGTTTTTTAGCTATATCGTCACTACCCATATCTGATTCTCAAATTATCCAAAAAATGGAGTAGCACCATATCTTCCTGTCAGATAGCGCAACTCCCAGTTTTCTCTATCGTTTCTTGGATTGAATTCTAGCAAAGAATAGATAGAGGAAACTTGAGATTTATCTTTTTCTACAAAATAAATTTGATCTTTTCTCAAACATTCTTGGTTAATTAAGTGAGTATCATGTGTGACGCAAATTAATTGATTATTAGTAGTCCTATTGAATTCTTTCAGAAAATTTTTAACTAATAGTGGGTGCAATGCTGAGCTCAATTCATCGACATAAAAAGTCTTTTCAAATTTTTTATAATTATTCAATAATAATGAAGATAGAGCAAAAAGCTTACGTGTCCCTTGAGACTCTAATTCTAAATCAAATGGTTCAAGTTCATTATCTGAATTTTTGTGGAAAGTTTTAATGTCGTAGTAATATCGGTTTTTAAGATCTTCGATAATTCTTTCTTGAACCTCTGGAGTAAAATCATTATTTTTAATAATTTGTTCGGCAAGTGATCCTTTATCTACACTAATATCTAAAATATCAATATCTTGATCTTTTAAAAATTTTAAGAAATTTTCCTTAAACTGATTGTCAGAGTGAATACTTTTAGCGGTATCCTCTAATGAAAATTGTTCAGATAAGGTGTTAGCAAACCAATCATAGATAGTTTTTAAAAATTGACTATTTTCTTTTACCATCTTTGATAAGTATAAAACGTTGGGTAACGTTTTTAGGGCTGTATCTTCATAGATTCTTTTCGGCTTTAAATCAGCACCAATATTATATTCATATTCTCCAGATTCATTTAAATCTCTAGTAAAAATGTTCTTTTTATACTTTTTAGGGTAATAAGAAAGGTGTTCATGAAATACTTTTTTTTTGTCTAATACCAAATAATAGTTATATCTAATATCTGCACAAAAGAAATTAACCTCGAAAGAGGTTGGGGCATTCTTTTGTTTTTTATCTAGAAGAAATGGAATTAACTCAAAAGGTTCATCTAGCTTTTTTTCTGTCGAATTAATGATCAACTGTTTAAGAAAATGGATTGCTGATAAAAAATTAGATTTCCCTGAAGCATTCGCACCATAAATCACAATAGTTTTTAGGAGCTTTAAGCCTTTTTCTGGAGTGTCTAACAAGTGATCTGGATGAATATCATAAGGAGGCTCAGCGACAAAACTTAAAGTTTGTTGCTCTTTAAAAGATAAGAAATTTTCGATTGTAAAATCAATAATCATGCTGAAACCTTGTTATCTTGGATGTTTTATCCATGAAATTATTATTGTGTATATTTAAATATATATCAAACTTTATTTAATACAAGTATCATTTATTTAGATTTTTTAAAATTAACATAATACGCCATATGCGTAATGCTTGGAATTTTCCCATAAGCATCAACATCTTAATATAAACCGTTATAGGGTTTAGCCCATTGGAACGACTTTTACATGATTTTTCAATAAAAAAGGAAGCCCTCGCTTCCTTTTCTTTTATGCTTAAAATTTAGATGCCATATTTTTCACGATACGCCTGCATATTGGCTAAAGCGTCTTTCTCGCCTTTTGCATCTAAATAATCCATCAAATCTTTCATCGTGATTAAAGCATGCACAGGGATTTCAAGTTCTTTTTGTACTTCCTGAATCGCAGAAAGCTCACCTTGACCTCGTTCTTGACGGTCTAGCGCAACCAACACCCCTGCAATCGTCGCACCCGCATTTTTTAAGATCGTTACAACTTCACGAACCGCAGTCCCCGCAGTGATTACATCATCAATGATCCAGACTTTTTGACCTGCAACCGATGCACCCACCAACACACCACCTTCACCATGATCTTTGGCTTCTTTACGGTTAAAACCCCAAGGAACACTCTTGCCATGTACTTGAGATAACGCCACCGCAGTCGCCGCAACAAAAGGAATCCCTTTATACGCAGGACCAAAAATCACACCAACGTTTTCACACTGAACCAATTTATCGGCATAACCTTGTGCTAACAAAGACAACGCTTCGCCGTCATTGAGCAAACCTGCGTTAAAGAAATAAGGACTGACACGACCTGATTTTAAGGTAAACTCACCAAATTTAAGCACACCACGTGATAATGCGAGTTCGATAAAAGCTTGCGGATGAAATGACACAGGCGTTGTCATATAAGGTGCTCCAAATTCTTTAATTGAGGTTAAACAGACGTATGATACCAAAGGATAGCTATCCAAGTGATGTAAAAATTCTTCGAGTGGTTTCAATTAACGTAAATGGTCTACGTTCATCTGTGACCAAAGGTCTGCTTGAGTGGTTAGAACAGTCCGATGCCGATGTGGTATGTATGCAAGAAAGTCGCATTACCCATGAACAATGGACGCATAAATTTAAACCAGAAGGTTGGTATACGCATCTGTTCCCTGCTGAGCGTGCGGGCTATGCAGGCACAGCCATTTATAGTCGCTTACCCTTTGTCTCTGTACAAAATGGTTTAGGTTTTGAATTGGCAGATTCGCAAGGACGTTTTATCACGGCGGAATTCGATTTAGGTCTGTCACACCCTGTTCATATTGCTTCCTTATACTTACCATCAGGTTCAAGCGGTGATGAAGCACAAGCACGTAAAGATTTATTTCTTCAAGAATACGCCCAAATACTCAAACAATGGCGAGATGAAAATAAATCGATCATCGTGTGTGGTGATTACAATATCGTGCATAAGCGTATTGATATTAAAAACTGGTCAGGCAATCAGAAATCATCTGGCTGTTTGCCACATGAACGTGCATGGCTCGACCATATTTATGATGAACTTGGCTATGTAGATACCTTCCGTGAGGTACGAAAAGAAGCTGAATTGTATTCATGGTGGTCAAATCGTGGTCAAGCACGTGCGAAAAATGTCGGTTGGCGTATCGACTATCAAGCCTGCTCTCCTGATTGGAAAGCACGCACTGCAAATGCTTGGGTGTATAAAGAACAATGGTTTAGTGACCATGCACCTGTGATTATTGATTATAAAATACACGAATAAGTGAACACATGTTCACTTTGACCGCATCTTTAGCTTACATATTATGTCGTTTTTTGTGTATTTTTATTTACCAGCTGTAACGGCATTATAGCACCACGGCACAGGGAAGCGGTCAGGATGACCAAAAAAGGATAGGACGCCGTAGGAAGACAAAATAAACTTAGATTAAGTTTATTTGCAAGGATGAGACATTGGACGTTGAAATGAGACCCGCATGATCAGGATGATTAGATGCGGGTTTTCTCTTTTTTAGATATTAAATATTTTTCCTCGCTTTGTATTTAGCCATTTAGTTCAAAAACTTAGAAAGATTTAGTCATTTAATCTACGCTTAATACATAACATCGATTCACTTGATAAAAATTTTCAACTGGTACATTCCCTGCCTTTTAAGTTAGGCTTTAACGCATATCTTTCATTGTGTTGTTATGGTTTTCAGTATGTTTAAAATTTATGGAATTAAAAATTGTAATTCGATGAAAAAAGCCTTTGATGCACTACAAGCAAAAGGAATTTCTTACGAATTTCATGATTATAAAAAACAAGGGATTGATGCCGACACTTTAGCAATTTGGCTAAAAGAGATTGGCGCAGATAAGGTTCTCAATAAAAAAGGTACGACTTGGCGTAAATTAACCGAAGCAGAACAGGCTCATGCAACAAGTAATCAGGAAAATTTGATTGAAACTTTAATTGCTCAGCCGAGTTTGATTAAACGTCCCGTTTTACAAACGCCTGAAGGCTTTGTCATTGGCTTTGATGAAGCAACGTATCAAAACCTCTCCGCTTAAAGAAATAAAATAAAAAACCGAGTCACAGGACTCGGTTTTTTTCAGTTCAAACTCAAATTAGTTGGCACGAACCCAAGTCTGGTTACGACCTAATGCTGCAACGCCGATGTAGCCACGTAATTTAAGCTTTTTACCACCATCGATGATTTCAGCTTTCAATTTATAAGTTTTACCATTTTTAGGATCAATGATAGAACCGCCATCATAATTTGTACCGCCTGCATTTTTAAGACCATGAACAATTGTCACGCCTTTCAGCGGTTTATTTTTAAAAGTACCTTCACATTTAGTGCAGGCATTTTCCTGACCAGCCACTAAAAATTTTTGAATTGATGCATTGAGCGTACCGTCTTTTTGCTCTGTAAACTTCACAATCGCTCTCGGTTGTTTAGTTTCATCATCAATCGTTTGCCAAACACTACCGTTAAGCACATCTGCCGCATTGGCAAAAGTTGTTAAACCAAGCAATCCAAATGCTAAAGCAATTTTCTTCATTTTTGTAATATCCTTAAGGGGTCTTTTCAAGATTAAGAGTATTGAGAATTTCTATCAATATTGCAATTCTTGATTATGACTATTGGGTATAGCCTGAGCAACAACAAAACATTGCTGTAATGACAGCGCAAGGCACACGAGTCAAAATTCTCTTAGTTATATACTGACCTAACAATATGGAAAAATTATGAAATTTGGTACTGTTTGGAAATATTATTTTACTGAATCATTACTAAAAGCGACCATTCGTACGCCGAGTCAGTTTAATTTAGCCCCGAATGCTTTGCGACCTTTATTAGACCAACTTTGTCGTCTATTCCCCCAAAATCCGACAGTACAAATTCGACCATTGCGCTTAGCAGGCGTGTGTGGTGAAGAAATCAAAGCACAAGTTTCTGCCACACAACTTATTTTTCATATTCATGGCGGCGCTTTTTTCTTGGGGAGTTTAAATACTCATCGTGCCCTCATGACTGATATTGCTGCGCGCACGCAAATGCAAGTGGTTCATGTGGATTATCCTTTGGCCCCTGAACATGCTTTCCCTGAAGCAATTGATGCGATTTTTGACGTTTATCAAGCACTATTAGTACAAGGTATCCAACCCAAAGATATTATTATTTCGGGGGATTCTTGTGGTGCCAATCTCGCTTTAGCATTGTGCTTACGGTTAAAAGCACAACCTGACCTCATGCCAAGCGGTTTAATTTTAATGTCACCCTATTTAGACCTGACCCTCACCAGTGAATCATTACGCTTTAACCAAAAACATGATGCTCTGCTCTCTATTGAAGCCTTACAAGCAGGAATTAATCATTACTTAAAAGATGGTGTACAAGCGGATGATCCGCGTGTTTCACCTCTATTTGATGATCTTAAAGGCTTACCGCCAACACTGGTGCAAGTCGGTTCAAAAGAAATTTTACTGGATGATTCAAAACGCTTTAGAGAAAAAGCAGAAAAGGCTGGAGTCAAAGTACACTTTAAACTTTATACAGGCATGTGGCATAACTTCCAAATGTTTAATGCTTGGTTTCCAGAAGCTAAACAGGCTTTAGCAGATATTGCGGATTTTGCTCATGCAATTGATCGTGATTAAAACATAATGTGATGATTTTGCAGAAAATGGTCAGCTATGTCTGACCATTGTCATTCTTAATTCCTTTTTGTCATTATAAGAACAAACTGATCGAATATTTAGATTAAGCTTCCTTTTTCAAAGAATTTTTGCTCTCCTAATTTACATTAAAAAGCACATAGCTAGACTTCCTTCTCATTCTAAAAGTGCTATTGTTATTTTAATAATCGTTTAATAATATTTTTGATAACGAATTTACACTCATAACGTTTCTTAGGAATCTCATTGCATATAAGGAAACATGCCAATCATGAGGATTCATTTTAAGAGGTTAGTTGACAGAGAAAAATGGAATTTCTCGCAGTTCTGGGAACATGAACCATTAATTAATTGGAACATGTTAAAGAAATGTATTTTGTTGCTAATCTTAGCCTCACTTATAAGTCTATTTGGAATTATTTGGGACAGTTTTGTCTTGCTGAATCCATTTACATGGCAATGGGTAAATTTACCGTTGGTTCGATCTAAACTTTGGACCAATGTAATCATGCTTTTTGTCTTTTTAAGTTTGATTATGCCCTGCTTTATTTATAAAGATAAATCTTGGGTACAAGAAATCATTCCGATTTTAAGCGTACAGGTCGTTACTGTTTTACTCTGTCATATAGGCTATCTGATTGGGAGTTTTAGTCCAGCAACCATGGTTGCCTATGTCAGTGTTGTGGGAGTAGGTCTGGTTCTGTTTGATCGCAAAATGATTTATTGTGCACTGGTGCCAGCAACAATCGCACTGCTGTTTTGCAACTTTTTAAGTATGTATGGTGTCCTACAATATGCACCAATATTTAAGCTAGAAGTCCTGAATCAAGCTCAAATGCATCCTTTTTGGGTTGGCAGTATGTTTTTCTTCTTATTGCCAATTTTAATTGCTTGTTTGTTGCTATTTGAAAGTCTGCTCAAACAATGGCGAATTCGAGAAACGGCTATTCAAGTACTCAGTCTTTTAGATCCGCTCACGAATGTGATGAATCGTCGCAGTATTAGCAATCACTTAGAGCGCTTACATCAGCAACCAAATCAACTTTACTCGATTGTATTACTCGATTTAGATCATTTTAAGAATATTAATGACCAGTTTGGGCATAGTATGGGGGATCAAGTCTTGATTCAGGTCACGAGATGTTTGGCAAATAATGTGCGTGATCAAGATGTGATTGGTCGTTTTGGTGGCGAAGAATTTATTTTACTGTTACCCAATACTACCACTACACAGGCATATAGTGTGGCCGAGCGCTGTCGCTTAGCGATTGGTGAGTTAAAATTTACCTCAGAAGATCATCAAGAGTTTTCTATCAGTGCCAGTTTTGGCATCAGCAGCACACTTAGTGCCGATGAATCTCACTTAATTATTAGTCAGGCAGATCAAGCATTGTATGCGGTAAAAGCATCTGGTCGAAATCAAGTCAAAATTTTTACTGAACTTTTCTTAAATTAATCCAATAAAGGCATCCAAAGATGCCTTTATTTTTGACCTGTTGTTTAGTCTTTTAAATATTCTTCACGATGATTACGATAAGGCTCATCAAAGGGTACAAACATCTGTTCTTGTTTGGCTTCTGCGATCCACTCTTGAACTGATGCTAAAGACAATATCTTGTGCATATAACTTTGGCTAGAAGCAGAGATGGGTAATTTATAACATTCAAAACGCATAGCCACAGGCGCATAAAATGCATCGGCTAGACTAAACTCACCATATAAAAACTGCTCTTCACTTGGTCGCTCTGACCAAATTTGATCAATTCGAGCGACGTCATTCCGTAATTGCTCATGGTCAGCCCAAAGCTGTTTTCCAATATGGGACAAATCAGCCTCAACATTCATTGGACACAAATTACGTAAACTTTGAAAACTACTGTGCATTTCTGCACTAATGCATCGTGCTCTGGCTCGTTGCTTTCTATCTTGAGGTAGCACATTCTTCTCAGGATTTTGTTCAGCAATATATTCACAAATCGCCAGACTATCCCAAATAATCAAATCATCATGCATGAGTGTTGGGACTTTGCCGGTTGAATTCAATTTTAAAATCTCAGTTTTAAATTGGCTATTAGGTTCAAAACTATCAAATTGAATTAAATGCTCCTGAAATGGAATGCCAAGTTGTTTTAATAAAATCCACGGTCGCATCGACCAAGTTGAATAATTTTTATTGCCAATAAACAATTGATACATGATTATAATTTCCCTTTCAGCAAGGTGAGTTGTTGTAATAATTCTGATTTTTGAAAAGCACCAGTTAAACGCAGCGAACGTACTTCTTGTTGTTTTTGATCTAAAAATAAATAGGTTGGCGGTCCTAAAATGTCCCATTGATTGAGTAATGCCTGATGCGACGCATCATAATGACTTAAATCAAGTTTAATCAAATAATAGCGAGATAATGCCTGTTGAACTTCTGCATCTTTTAATACACGATGCTCAATCGGCTGACAAGCCACACACCAATCTGCATACACATCAATCACAACGGCCTGATCTTTGGGTGCGTTGGCTAAAATCCGCTCAAAATCAGCAGCGGTTGTTGCGACATGCCACTCTGCTAATTTATCTGCCTGAACTGCGCTTAAATTTTGAATATGTTGATATTGGTTAAAAGCTAAAAACGGAACTGAGATCATCAACAACAATGCATATAACCACTGTAATTGCCCTTTCTTCACAAACAGACGATATATCGCGAAACCAATAAATGCCATGCCCAATACAAGACTAAGTATTTGAATCGCTAATTCAGGTAATAACGGACGGATAAAATAAATACTTAACGCCAACATCAAAAAGGCAAAAATAACCTTAATTTGATGCATCCATTCCCCTGCTTTCGGTAGTGCCTTTGCACCTAGAACACTGGCAAGCAGTAATGGAATACCCATACCAAATCCCAAGGTGAATAATAGTAGAGCACCTTGCCACTGATTTTGCGTTTGTGAAATAAAGAGTAATGTACCCGCTAAAGGTGCAGTCATACACGGACCGACTAACAATGCGGAGATCATGCCCATGATACTTGCACCAAGCAAAGTCCCACCTTGTTGCACTGACTGCATTTGGTCGAGGCGATTCACCCATTTCTGTGGCAGTTTCAATTCAAATAGACCAAACAGATTTAAAGCGAATACAACGAACAATAGACTAAATGCAACTAATGTCGCAGGTTGCTGTAACCATCGTTGGAAATTTAGCCCTGCCACAGAGGCAATTAAACCCAATACGGCATAGACCATTGCCATGCTAAATACAAAAGTAAGCGCAATCGTCCATGCTTTAACGCCTTTATGTTCACGAACAATCAATGAGGTCAAAATCGGCAACATTGGTAAAGAACACGGCGTAAATGCCAATAAAATTCCTAAGCCTAGAAATAATAACAAGCTATAAGCAAGAGAGTGCTGTGCCAATGTGCTTGACCACTGTTGGTCTTGCGCCATATTGGTTGAATTATTCAGCTTTACATCATTAGATTTTTCAGTTGTAAGTTCATCCCTCTCTGCGGTCTGAGCATTTAAGCTATTCGCAGAACGAGCAACATCTAAAAAACGTTTTTGTGAATTAGAACTGACATTTTCGACACTAACCAACCCATCAGCATCGGTTTGAAATTCAATATTTTGAGGTGGATAGCAAATACGGTCTTTGGCACAACCCTGCCATGTAACACGATAATGTTGAGATGCTTGAGTGCTAATCTCAAACTCTGCTTGCTGATAATAAACTTGGCTATGACCATAGTTTTCATCGTACTGTTCAATTGCTTTGGGTAATTTCAACGTAACAGGTTGATTGCCTTGTTGAACCTCAAATTTGTGTTGATAGAGATAATAATTAGGCTGAATGGTCCAGTGTAACCGCGCTTGATTGGTTTTGGTCGATTCAACTGAAAATGCAAATGCCTGTTCAGGAGTCAGTAACGGTGCTGATAGATTGTCTTGAGCGTAAACCAAAGACGTACATAACAACAATAAAGTAGCCAAAAAGTAGCGCATTAATTGGCTAATGTACCCACCCTGAACAGACATTTTCATGTTCATCTCACTGTAACTCTCCCGATAACTTAAGACCTCATTCTGCCTGCAGAAGGATTTCAAAAGTTAGCGTAGATTTTGACTAGAATAAAACAGATAAACCTAAACCACCGCTATAGCTTTTTTGATCGCCATTCAAATCCACACCTATACTTGCATCAAGTTGAGCTCGATCATTTAAGCTATAGACTAAACCGGTTCCTAAACCATATTCATAGTCTTGGCTTTCTGCTTTACGATAAACAAACTCTGAAAAACCAGATAATTTACCCGCAATTTTATAATCAATGGTTGGAATTGCAGTCACGGCCCAATCACTATTTTGTGCTTCATAACGCATGGTAATTGATGTACCCACCAAATCGCTGAACTTATACGCAACTGCTGAAGTGAGGCTATAAATATCATCTTGATTCGTGAATTCATCATTGCCAGTCGCAATAATCGCTTCTGCTAACAATACCATTGTTAAACGATCATCTTTTAAATTAATCGCCTTTTTCAAACCAATACTGACATCACCCAAACCGTTGGTTTCTTTTTTCATGCCTGCATATTTATGTTGCTGCCAAACTGGCCCTTGCCAACCCAATTGTAATTCCAAACCATCAGCTAAACCTGTACGCAATAACATATCTGCATTCAGGGTTAAGGTTTTGTCTTTTGCCCCAGCAACATTGTCCTGCTGATAGCTGACCGAGGGTAGTCCTTGCTCCCACGCCAAGTGACCTACAGGTGTAATACCCGTACCTATACCTGAGCCTGGACGGTCAAAAGAAAATTCTGCTGCAAATGTTGCAGTTGTCATGATTGATGCAGCAATCAAGCCTAATACTTGAAACTTTTTCATTGTTCTCCCCTTTATATCTTGTTGGCTAGACTTATGTCGTTAGCTCTTTTGACATTTTCGCGCCATGTTTGCGTAATAATTCGAGTGTTTCACGCTCTTCTACCAAAGATTCTGACCAGTCAATTTCATCAAAATCACAATCAAAAAACAGTTGGCTAATTGAAGACAAAATCGTTAGACCCTCTTCATCTCTTGTGTTTGGATCGACTTTTTCATCGAGTAAGCGTTGAACCACAGGTGCGCATGCTGAACTTGCAGCATCCCAAAGCGGACCATAAAACTCTTCCGCATCCCATAAATGAAGATTGGCTTTCGCTTGAATTAATGCGTCTAAAATGTCTTGATAAACTTGTAATTGTTGTTGTTTTTCATCTTCACTCAATGGCTTGCCAGCTTCATAAGCCTCACAAATTTTTTCCCACCACGCAAACAAACCATCACAAAGAACTGAAACAGGTGGTCCTTGTTCTGGATCAATAAAGTTCGGGTCGAGTCCTTCAGCAAGTAAAGATTGCACTTGGTCTAAATCGAGTTTTTGTATGGCTTGCACCAAGGCCTGCTGCTGATTGCTTAACATGACCAATTCTCACAATGTATTTAATGTTTCTATTATGCCGAATATCCCGACAGGTTTTTATAAAACAACCTAAAAATCATGTATAAATTTGATATACACAAAAAAAAAGCCCAAAACTGGACTTTTTTTTCGCGTTTATCTTTACGCTTCATCATCAACTTTTACATCGTCATCGACATCAACATATTCTGGTAAACCACCACGGTGATGGTCTTTTTTCTCATATAAATGTTCCAAACTACGTTTTAGTTTATCAATCGCACCATGAATAGATGCATCGATATTTGCAGCTTTATGAGTCACGGCTAGTGGCTTCATACCTGCTGGACGAGCCTCGATCATACAGCGTTTGTCATGATCTCCCGTTTTTTCCCCATTTTCATCACTAATATGAACAGAAAAATGTGTAATACGCTCGCTATAGCGTTGAAATTCTTGCGTAAGTTCTGCACGGACATAACTAATTAAACGTTCGCTACCTTGAATGTTTTTATCTGTACGGATTTCAATATTCATAAATATCTTCCTCTCTTTTCTGTGAGACGGTTCTACGAAACTTTTTTATTTAGCACGCTTTGAGCATGCATTCATTCAGTGCAGTTGTATATTTTGATTATGTAAATGCTTGTGGTCTCCTTGCTTCACATCTGTTGCTTTTCAGTAGTTAAGAAGATCTTCTATAACTCCAATATCTGACTTTCATAACAAATATGCAAGCTGATTTTTGACATTTTTATTAAAACTTGATCAAAAAGATTTTTAAATTCATTGGCTTTTTTCTTTTGGTCGGTTCTATACAATTCTTTTGAGCATCTGGTCAAATTTGGCTTTATTTTTGCTTAATTCCTTGTATGCTTGACACGCCATTTTTGGGGGGAATTTTTTAAATGCAATTGAAGCAACTTGCAGCGACTTGTTTATTGGTATCTACAGCAGCTTTCGTTCAGGCAAAGCCTATTTGGCAAGATTTTAGCCTCACTGGTTTATACGGTGAGAACTATGAAGTTGTCGATGAAAAACAAACGACTTTAACTGTCGAATACGCTGCAAAAGTACAATATGCCGACGTATTCTTCTTTATGGATCGTATGCGTGGTGGTGACGATCATAAAAGTACCTATTTCGAACTTTCTCCTCGTTTGAGCTTAGGCGAAATTTCTGGTCAAAAACTTGCTTTCGGCCTAGTCAAAGATGTGTTGATCTCAACAACATGGGAAAGCAATAACGATGACTTTTCTAGTTTTGACAACTTCTTGTACGGTGTAGGCTTTGATTTAGCAATTCCATATTTCCAATATGCGAATGTAAACTTCTACCGTGCTAATAATGAAAAAACCGCTGATGACTATCAAATGACGATTGCCTATGCATTGCCATTTAAAGTATCCACTGAAGATTTCTTGGTCGATGGTTTCCTTGACTGGTCAAGTGCTGCCCACGATGGTAAGGAGCATCATGAAAGTGAACTCAACTGGACCACACAATATAAGTGGAATGTTGGCAAACATATTTCACCTGAAACACGCTTATATTTAGGTGTAGAACATTCTGTTTGGAATAACAAGTTTGGTATGAAAAACCGCGATGAAAACAATGTCAGCGCCTTGGTTAAATACCACTTCTAAACAGTCAATCAATTGAAAAACAGCAAGCTTAGTCTTGCTGTTTTTTTTGCAATCACGCATATTCAGAATATGTGAACTTTCATTAATTCATCCATGCCATTCAAACTTAAGCTTGCAGCGCGTTCTTTGCATTCACCTTATCAAATTCGTTTTGCCACACTAAATGATTTGGAACAGATTCTTACGATTTATAATCATGAAATCCTGACAGGTACAGCCAACTGGAATCATCAAGCTGTTGCTTTAGAACAATATCAACAACGTTTTCAAGACATGCAACAGCAGCAATTCCCAATGATTGTGGTTGAAGACCAACACCATAATAAAGTTGCTGGCTATGCCTACTATGCTGCATTTCGTAGGATTAGCGGCTATCGTCAGAGTATCGAACATTCTGTTTTTGTTGATCCAAGCTACGCACGTCAAGGTCTAGGCAAAGCTTTGATGAAACAACTGATCCATCTCGCGATACAACAAAACATGCATATCATGGTGGCTGCGATTGATAGTGAAAATATGGGTTCAATTGTGCTACATGAACAGCTTGGTTTTGTACAAACAGGTTATATGCCACAAGTCGGACAAAAATTTGGACAATGGCGTGACTTGGTTTGGATGCAGCTACAACTTTCAACTACTCAATAAAAAAGCCTCTTACGAGGCTTTTATTAAATTGCCACCAACTCCCTTATACCCTTTTCAGGCATTTCCGCACCTTGTCCCTGTGCGATCACTTGTCCACGCGCCATCACCGTATAGTTATCTGCAAGCTCTTCAGCAAAATCATAAAACTGCTCAACTAAAACGATCGCCATTTCCCCTTGATCTGCTAATTTACGAATGACCCGACCAATATCTTTAATGATTGACGGCTGAATCCCCTCAGTTGGCTCATCCAAAATCAAGACACTCGGCTCAGAAGCCAACGCTCGAGCAATCGCAAGCTGCTGTTGCTGACCACCTGACAAATCTCCACCACGGCGATGCTTCATTTCATCCAAGACAGGAAAAATTTCGTAGAGATGACTCGGTACTTTTCGGGTTTTTGCGCCTGAAAATTTTGCCATGCCAATCAGGATGTTTTCCTCTACCGTCAAGGTTGAAAAAATATCTCGTCCTTGCGGTACATAGGCCAATCCTGCACGTACTCGTTGCTCAGGCGACATCTTGGCAATATCTTTGCCGTCTAACAAAATTTGTCCTGATTTAATCGGTAAAATCCCCATCAAGCATTTCAGCAACGTGGTTTTACCTACGCCATTACGCCCTAAAACAACACTGCACTCCCCCACAGGCGCAGATAAAGACACATCACGCAAAATATGACTACCACCATAAAACTGGTTAACTTCTTTCACTTCTAACATGGCAGTCTCCTAGCGTCCCAAATACTTTTCAATCACATCTTCATTGGCTTGTACCTCTGCCAATGTGCCCTCTGCCAAAATTGCGCCTTGCGCCAATACCGTAACTTTCTCGCTGATAGTGTCAATAAAGCTCATGTCATGCTCGACCACTACTAAGGTGTGATTCTTTTTAAGTTCTAAACACAATTCAGCGGTGCGTTCTGTTTCCGCATCGGTCATACCCGCCACAGGCTCATCCAATAAAATCAGCTTCGGACGTTGCATCAATAACATACCGATTTCTAACCACTGCTTTTGACCATGAGATAATAATCCTGCGGGCTTTTTTACAAATTCCTTTAAGCGAATTTGCTCCAAACTTTCCTCCAGTGCTAACTGTGCTTCTGGATCAAGTCGGCTAAACAAACTTTTTTTCACTCGCTTATCGTGTGGTGCAGCGAGCAATAAATTTTCCATCACAGTGAAATTTTCAAATACCGTTGGTTTTTGAAATTTGCGCCCAATCCCTGCTTCCGCAATTTCCTCGGTACTCATTTTGGCAAGATCATAGTTTTGACCAAAAAAAGCAGTGCCCGTGGTTGGACGCGTTTTCCCTGTAATCACATCCATTAGTGTGGTTTTCCCCGCACCATTTGGTCCAATGATGCAGCGTAATTCACCTTCAGCGATGTACAGTGATAAATCATTTAAAGCACGAAACGAATCAAACCAGACACTGACTTTTTCTAAATACAAGGCAATCCCGTGACTAAAATCTGCGCCCTCAGTTTTGGCACGTCCATAACCCTCGCCGAGTTGACCGCCATGTTGAGCTGAGTCTAGGAATAAATCACTCATTTAATTGCTCTCCTTTTTAAAACGGTCAAATAATCCAATCACACCTTTCGGTAAGAAAATCGTCACCACGATAAATAAAGCGCCTAAGATCAATAACCATGCTTCTGGTGCTGCTACTGTAAAATAAGTCTTCACAGCATTGATTAAACCTGCACCAAGAATCGGTCCAATCAAGGTGCCACGCCCCCCTGCTGCAACCCACACTGCCATTTCAATCGAATTGACTGGATTCATTTCACTTGGGTTAATGATACCGACCTGTGGCACATACAACGCCCCTGCGATACCTGCGATCACAGCCGACAATACCCATGCTGAAAGCTTGTACCACAACGTGCGATAACCCAAATATTGCAAACGGTTTTCGCTGTCACGAATCGCGCCAAGCACTCGGCCATAAGGACGATTCATCAGTTGACGTAAGCCGATAAAGCACAGCATCAAAACCAAAGCGGTGACAAAACATAAACTGGCACGCATTGGCGCAGAAGTGATATCAAAACCGAGTAAGGTTTTAAAACCCGTAAAGCCATTGTTACCACCAAAACCCGTCTCATTGCGGAAGAACAAGAGTGCCGCTGCAAAGGTCATGGCTTGGGTAATAATTGAGAAATACACACCCTTGATTTTTGAGCGGAAAGCAAAGAAACCAAAAATAAAAGCAACTAAGGCAGGCACAAATAAAACCAAGATCATCGCCCAAGCAAAGTGCTCAGTCCCCACCCAATACCAAGGGAGTTCTGTCCAACTGAGGAAGCGCATGAAATCAGGTAAGCCATCGCCTGCGGATTCACGCATCAAATACATGCCAAAGGCATAACCACCGAGGGCGAAATACAAACCGTGCCCCAAGCTTAAAATCCCTGCATAGCCCCACACTAAATCCAGTGCCAATGCGACCAAAGCCAAGCACATGATTTTGCCAATCAACGTGATCCAATACGCAGACAGATAAAATGCTGAATCAGGGGATAACAGATGTAACCAAGGTAAGCTCAATAACACGGCAAAACAAATGGCAATCGCAATTGCGCTATACGGTTTATCTGCAAATAAAGAAGTGATTTTCATTGGCTTACTCCACGAAACGACCTTTGATGGCAAACAAACCTTGTGGACGCTTTTGGATAAACAAAATCACAAGAACCAAGAGAATAATTTTTGCTAAAACCGCACCTAGACCAATCTCTAGAACTGTACCGCTAATCCCTAAACCTAAGGCTGCAAGTACCGCACCCCACACTTGCCCCACGCCGCCAACCACAACAACAAGGAAAGCATCAATAATGTAGTTTTGTCCGAGGTCAGGCCCGACATTCCCTACTTGTGCTAGCGCGCAACCTGCCAATCCAGCTAAGCCAGAACCTAAGCCAAATGCCATCATGTCGATACGTGCAGAACGAATGCCCACGGCACGCGCCATTTGACGGTTTTGTGTCACAGCACGAACAAATAATCCGAAACGGGTTTTGTTTAATAAGAAAACTAGAAGCAGTAAGACCGCCACAGTAAAACCAATAATCGCAATACGGTTATATGGCAACATCAGGCTCGGTGTTAGGGCAATACCGCCACTGAGCCATGCGACATTCGACACTTCAACGTTCTGTGCCCCAAAGATCATGCGAACCGATTGCATCAAGATTAAGCTCACCCCAAAAGTTGCCAATAATGTTTCCAATTGGCGACCATAAAGCGGGCGAATCACAGTACGTTCAATCAACATGCCGATCAACGCACTCACCAGAAATGCAGCAGGAATCGCAGCCAATAAATACCAATCGACTAAGCCTGCAAAGTGCGTTTTAAAAAAACTTTGAATGACGTAAGTGGTATAAGCACCGATCATGATGAGTTCACCATGTGCCATATTGATGACACCAAGCAAACCATATGTGATCGCAAGACCAAGCGCTGCTAAAAGTAAAATACTAGCGGTACTGAGACCCGAAAATACATGCCCTGACCATTCACTCATTTGAATACGTGTTTTAATTTTATTTTGTGCTTCAATTAAAGCTGCTTTCAATGCGGGATTATTTTGTGGTTGTTCTAAACTTTGATTGATTAAAGCCAATACATCTGGACGGTTCGAATCTGCCAAAACTTTTACCGCTTCGATCTTGGTAAACTCATCTGAGCTATTAAAATCTAAACGTGCTTTCAGTTGTGCTAAACGGGCTTTAACACCTTCACTTTTTTCATTGAGATAGAGTTGTTTGATCGTTGCGACATCAAGCTCATCCAAGTTATTTTCTAAAATATCAACAGCGGCTAAACGTTGTGATGCATCATCAGAATTCAATTTAACTTTGGCTTGTCCAAAGTTCAGCGCCTTACGCAAAGTATTGACCAAAGTCACTTGAGACAAGTCTGAAGGCCAAGTTTCGACGACTTGTAGTTGTGGGTAACTTAATAATTCTTCATCGTTTTTTAGAATATAAGTATTGCCTGAACTATCACTATATAACTCATTTTGATCAATATATGCCACCAACTGATCGAGTTGCTCAATACTGGCTGGCCATTGATTCAACATGGCACGGCGAGTAGCAAAGTCAGATTTAACAAAAGTTTGGATGGCATCCTGAGAAGTTGTAGACGTCACAATTGTTGGTGAAGTAACTTCTGCCCATGCAGGATTAAACATGATCTGAGCCATGATGCAGAGCATTGCCAAAACATAGTGTTTCGCCATAAGACTCCCCTTATATTTTCTATTTAAACCAATCAACAAGAAATAAAACTAAGAAAAACCTACTGCCGAAACAGCAGGTTGCATAGGAAAATTATTTAGGAATATATGGGCTCCAAGGCTCAGCTTTGATGGTTTGAGGCGTTTTATAAACAACATCAAATTGCCCATCACCACGAATTTGCCCAATCATCACAGGCTTATGTAAATGGTGATTGGTTTCATCCATTTTGAGGGTATAACCCGATGGTGCAGCAAAAGTTTGACCCGCCATCGCATCACGAACTTTATCAACGTCCGTTGTACCTGCTTTTTCAACCGCTTGTTTCCACATATTGATACCCACATAGGTCGCTTCCATCGGATCGTTGGTCACAACTTTGTCGGCATTTGGAAGCTTGTATTCCACTGCATACTGTTTGAATTTATTCACAAACTCGGTGTTTTTCGGATTTTTAACTGACATGAAATAGTTCCATGCCGCTAAATGACCCACCAATGGTTTGGTATCAATTCCACGTAATTCTTCTTCGCCAACTGAGAAAGCCATCACTGGAATATCAGAAGCTTTAATACCTTGGTTGCCTAACTCACGATAGAAAGGAACGTTGGAATCGCCATTGATGGTGGAGATCACCGCAGTCTTTTTACCTGCGGAGAATTTCTTGATATTGGCAACAATAGTTTGGTAGTTGCTATGACCAAATGGCGTGTACTCTTCCATGATGTCTGCATCGGCAACACCTTTAGACTTCAGGAAAGCACGCAGGATTTTATTGGTGGTGCGTGGGTAGACGTAATCTGTACCGAGTAAAACAAAACGTTGTGCTTTACCGCCCTCATCACCCATTAAATATTCCACCGCAGGAATGGCTTGCTGATTCGGTGCTGCACCTGTATAGAAAATATTTTTAGACTGTTCCTGACCTTCATATTGCACTGGATAGAACAATAAACCATTTAACTCTTCAACCACAGGAAGAACCGACTTACGTGATACTGATGTCCAGCAACCGAAAATAACGGCAACTTCGTCTTGAGTAATTAACTGACGTGCTTTTTCAGCAAATAGCGGCCAATCTGATGCTGGGTCAACAATGACAGGTTCGAGTTTTTTACCCATCACCCCGCCATTGGCATTGATTTCATTAATGGTCATCAATGCAGTATCTTTCAGAGAGGTCTCAGAAATTGCCATCGTGCCAGAGAGTGAATGTAAAATCCCCACCTTAATCGTATCGCCACTTGCTGCAGGTGCCGCTTTCGTTTCAGTTTTTGTTTGTTCTGTTTTTTCGGTTGGTTTTGAGCAACCGACCAGTCCTACCCCCATCATCGCTGCCATAAGAACGGACATTGACATTAATTTGTTTTGCATCTTTGTTCTCCACAGATTGATCTTTTGATTTTTACTGAGTGGAGTTATTCAATTTTTATGCCAACAATTTAAGCTATTGTTTTATTTTAATATTTATTAAATAAAATAAATAAGAATCCAATCTTGTATACAACATTGCATACAAAAAGAACGAGATGAACTAAAATGATGCAGATTAATTTATCCTAAATATGGCTAGACCCTAGATAAAGAAAAGCCAAGCATGCAAGCTTGGCTGACTCATCCATTTAACTAATCGTTTAAACCACAATATCCGCTAAATTACCTTTCTGTTCTAACCAATGCTTACGATCACTCGAACGTTTTTTTGCCAGCAATTTATCTAATAACCCTGCGGTAAAATGCGCATCATCCAAATCAAGTTGGACTAAACGGCGCGTATTTGGGTCCATTGTGGTTTCACGCAATTGACTCGCATTCATCTCACCCAATCCTTTAAATCGAGTGATTTGCGGATTTTTATTACCTTTCACTTTTTTCAAAATGCTTTCGAGTTCACTATCATCTAGCGCATAATAAACATCTTTACCAATATCAATACGATACAGTGGTGGCATTGCGACAAACAAATGACCATCTTCAACTAAAGTCGGGAAATGTTTCACAAACAATGCACAGAGTAATGTCGCGATATGTAGACCATCCGAATCTGCGTCGGCAAGGATACAGATTTTGCCATAACGTAATTCAGATAGGTCATCGCTGCCTGGATCAACCCCTATGGCAATCGCAATATCATGCACTTCCTGCGAGGCCAGCACTTCATCCGAAGACACTTCCCAAGTATTCAGGATTTTTCCACGAATCGGCATAATCGCTTGGAAATTTTTGTCACGCGCTTGTTTAGCACTTCCACCTGCCGAATCACCTTCGACAATAAATAATTCGCTGTCTTCGCGCGTTAAACCGACACAATCTGCCAGTTTTCCAGGTAACGCAGGACCAGAGACGATCTTTTTACGCTCCACTTTTTTCGCTGCTTTTAAGCGACGTCCAGCTTTAGCAATTGCCATTTCAGCTAACTGCGTTGCAATCTCAGCATGTTGATTTAACCATAAAGCAAAGGCATCTTTGGCGATATTCAGCACAATATTGGAGGCTTCACGACTGGATAAACGCTCTTTGGTCTGCCCCGAAAATTGAGGTTCTTGGAATTTCAGCGATAGAATGAAATTGACCCCATCCCAAACATCTTCTGCCGAAAGTTTCATATTACGTGGTAATAAATTGCGTAATTCACAGAACTCTCGTAACGCCTCCGTGACCCCTGCACGCAATCCATTGACATGGGTTCCACCTTGCGCGGTTGGAATCAGGTTGACGTAGCTTTCCTGAATCTGCTCACCCCCCTCGACATTCCAACAGATCGCAAATTCACAAGCTGCTCGCTCTGCTTGTCCACTACTGACAAAGGCAGGATCAGGTAGAATCTCTCGATCCTCGAGTTCATCCATTAAATAGTCGACTAGACCATTTTCAAACTGCCATTCAATTTTTTCGTTATTAATTTTATCGTCATAAATAATTTTTAAACCTGCCGCTAAAACGGCTTTAGCTTTCAAATTATGCTTCAATGCTTTTAGTGCAAATTTTGGACTATCAAAGTATTTTGCTTCTGGCCAAAAGCGAACGGTTGTTCCTGTCGCACGTTTCGCAACTTTACCTTCTAACACCGATAATGGTGCAACAGGTTCACCTTGTTCAAACGCCATTTGATACAAGTTACCTTGGCGTTGTACCGCAACCTCAACGCGTGTTGATAAAGCATTCACGACAGAAATACCGACACCATGTAAACCACCAGAAAATTGGTAATTATCGGTACTGAATTTTCCGCCTGCATGTAATTTGGTCAAAATAATTTCGATACCACTTTGTCCATATTCAGGATGAATATCGACTGGCATACCTCGTCCATTATCTTCGACTGACAATGAACCATCTTCATATACGGTGACACAAATTTGATTGGCATGTCCTGCAAGTGCTTCATCCACCGCATTGTCAATCACCTCTTGCGCCAAATGGTTTGGACGTGAGGTATCGGTATACATACCGGGACGACGACGAACAGGATCTAAACCTGAAAGAACTTCAAGGGATTGTGCCGTGTATTGTGTCACTGGGTCTGACTTCCTTATTAGAGGGCTGTCGATAAAAATCGGAGTACGAAAGGTAATTTTTCTTCAAAATCATCCATTGCATGATTACCATCAGCGTCGGTTAAAATCAATGCGGATGGCTGTGCTGCATTATAATAACGTTGTGCTTGACGATAATCCAAGACTTCGTCACCTCGTTGCAACAGTACAAGAATTTTATCAGCATGCTTTAACTTCGTGTCAGCAATTGATTGTAATTGCTGCAATTGGTCGGCATCGAGTGTCCATGAATCAGTGACTTTGAGTGGGATTTGTTCAATCCCGAATAAATCTTCGAATAACTGCCATGGTCGCATAGCAGGATTAATCAGTACAGCAGGGCATCCATATTTTGCGACAAGATATGTCGCATAGAATCCCCCTAAGCTACTTCCAACCAATCTCACTTGATCGAGTGGTAAACTTTCAATCAGCTTAGAAATATCTCTTAAAACGTGTTCAGGCGGTTTATTCAAATCAGGTAAATGCACATCAGCATGCTCAACATTTGTGCAATATTGTTCTAATTGTTGCCCCTTTTTTGACATGGGGCTGCTTTGAAAGCCATGTAAATAAATAATTTGCATACGCACCATAATAGACAACAGCTTGACTTATTATCAAATAAATCACATTATTTAGGTTAATAGATAAATAAATAACAATATAAATTACATTTAAGCTTGATATTGTCTGACACAAAAAACGATAGTGTACTCCGTTCATCAGTATTCTAAAAAAATTACTTATGAAACGCATAAGATGTAAGCGTTTGTTGTAGTTTATCTAAAGAATATTAAGTCAATTACTTCAAACCTTCGGTATATATCAAGGATGGGGAAATCAATATGCCAAGTTTAACGCCTCTGCATGAAACCTACTGCAAATGGGACAGTACACCCCCGAGTCAGGCAGATGTTTTGGAAGGTTTGGCGCAAGTTGTGAGCACGAGCTTAAGTGGTGTTCACGAATTGGTGCAATTAGTGCAAACAGAAGTGTTACGGACAACACTTGGTTTAAGCGCACAAAAAGCTAAAAATTTACAGAAACTTCCACAGTTACAAAAATTTTATCAATTTTCTTATGACACATTACAGAAGTACGGTAGCAGTTTTCTTGCACCAAGTTTACGTCATATTATTGAAAAATTCCCTGTGCTGCATGATAAACCCCTGACACCAACACTGCATTTCGTGGTGGGTGCATTAAACGGGATTTTTGGAGACTTTTTCTTAAAACAACACAACCCAATGGCTTTACCTATGGTGCTTTATGATCATTATGGATCATTACAACAAGGTGAATTAACTGGTCGTATTGTCATTCTTACACATGGTCTGTGTATGAATCATCTCAGCTGGTCAAATAGCCGTTATGGTGGAATTGGTGAACGTCTGCTTGCGCAACGGGACAACAACACCATGTTATATCTGAACTACAATACAGGGCGTCGTATTTCTGCAAATGGTCGAAGCTTTGCCAATGTACTTGAAGATTTAGTACAACGAAATCCAAGAATCACCAGCATTGATTTAATCGGACATAGTATGGGTGGCTTGGTTTCTCGTAGTGCCCTATTTTATGGCAAACAGAATCTCTATCAATGGGTGCATATGGTTGAGAATTTAGTTTGTATTGGTTCGCCACATCATGGTGCGGCGCTAGAACGCTTTGGTTTTATTTTGCAAGATAAATTGGGCGCGTTCCCTTTTATTAGCTTAATTGGTCAACTGATCAACATTCGTAGTAATGGTATTTTAGATTTGCGTCATGGCAGTGTTCGAGATGACGATTGGGAACATAATAATGCACGTATTGGCTTTGCTGATGATAATCGTAAACCTGCACCATTACCCTCTCATATCAATACCTTCTTAATCGCAGGTACTTTAGAATTTGAGAAATTGCGTAATAAAGCACTCTCTGTCATTGGCGATTATTTGGTCAGTGTGGAAAGTGCGCTAGGTGAACATCAAAATCCACGCTTCCAACTCAAATTACCAGAAACCCATAAAGCCGTATTCTATGGTTTAAACCATTTTGAAATTCAGTACCATTCGAGTGTTGCTGAACAGATTACACGTTGGTTATATCCCGATGTTGACGAAGTCGTTGAGGAAGGTATCCAAACACATTTAATCAATGTTCCGAATAATTATACTTTTGATGATTTAGATGGCATCGTAGAAACCTGATGTCAGTCTTCTTGATCTAAAAAAAGCCAACGTATCGTTGGCTTTTTTTATTATTTAGCAACACTATAATGTCTAAACAACTGCCACAAACATACCAATAAGATCAAACTAAAATACAGCAACGACCACACGGGTAGAGATTGTCCTAAGAAAGTCCAATCTATTGCTGCACATTCGCCTGAACCTGAAAGCACTTCCTGAAATACCGCTTTCATTGGCAATGCATCAACTAAATAGTCCAAGCCTGGACCACAACTTGGTACCTTATCAGGTGGTAAATGCTGTAGCCAAACATGACGAGATGCCACGCCCACTGACCAACCGATGGATAAGGTTGCTAATAGTGCATAAAAACGTTTAAAACCATTTGAAATCGGATTATGAATAAATGCGACTAACGCAATCAATCCCATTCCAATTAAGCCAATACGTTGGAAAATACACAGTGGGCAAGGCTCTAAACCTTGCACATGTTCTAAATACAACGCAAACGAGATACCAATAATACTCGTTAGTACCAATAATGCACTAACTAAGCGGTAAGTCCATCGCATGGGAAGTCCTCTAAAATTTTAACGGTATTGCGCAAGATATTGTTCAAAGCTGATGTCGTTATCTTGTTCAAGTTGCGCTTGTTTTTGCAACGATGTTTGCGCTAATTCTGCAAAATATTGTTCTCTTTCTGCACTCAGCTGATGTTGCTCATAACGATTGACATGTTGTTGAGCCATGACACTCCCGAAGCTCCATGTCCCTCCATTATCCAAAGTATCTTTAATCACATGCGCGGAAAGGGTATTTTCAACATGATCTAAACGCTGCTGCATCACTTGGATTGCCTCAGAATATAACTGTGAACCATCCATTTGATCTAACAAAGTAGCGCAGTCTTGAATCGCATTTAAATGACGTTGTGCCCAATCATGCAGTGAAACTATTGTTTCACCTTCTATAATTTTAGCATCTACTGCACGTCCACGATTGACCACTTCAGTTTGATTATGATCAATCTGTTCCTGTTCATCAGCAAATAAATCAGGACTGTCATTTAATAAACAATACAATGCTAAACTTTCAAGAAAACCCGCTGAAATTTCATCAATTCCAATCGCACTATAAGGGTTTACATCTACGGCACGTAATTCTACATAGCCAACACCACGATTCTTCAATGCTTGTGATGGGGTTTCACCTGCTTGTGGTACTTGTTTCGGACGAACTAGACTGTAGTATTCATTTTCGATTTGGAGCACGTGATCATTGATTTGAATCGGCTCACCCTGTTCGTCATTTAAACCTAAATCGGTAAATTCAGGATAAGGGGTATGTACCGCTTTTTGTAATCCATCAAGATAATCGTGTAGATCGTTGTAATGAATACCTAATTCTTTTTGAGCTGAATTTTGATAGCCCAAACGCCCCATGCGTAAGGCAGTTGCCTCAGGTAAATAGAGAGTGCCCTTGACCAGTGGCTGTAGATGATGTTCACGGCCTGTTAGGAAACAGCGGCAGACCGACGGGCTTGCACCCAACAGATACATCACTAAAGGGGTAAGTCGGATAAAGTTCCGAATCAGGCCAAAATAACGATGGCTACGATAATCCTGCAAACTGAGTTGTTTTAATTCTGGCTTGGTTTCATGTTGTCGCAATACTGCAAACAATTGATCCGGGAAAGATAAGTTGTAATGCACGCCCGAAATCGTTTGCATACGGCGACCATAACGTACACCTAAACCATGACGGTATAAGGTTTTAAAGCGGCCAATATTAGAAATGCCGTACTGTGCTAATCGGATATTTTCTTCATTATCATCCAACATACACGGCATGGACAGTGGCCATAATCTTTCGCCTTCTTCTAGCTGCTGATGTACCACGCTATGAATATCTCTTAATTCATCTAATGCAGCCACGATGGTTGTTTTCGGTGTAGTAATAAACTCCATCAATGCTTCTGAATAATCTGTCGTGATATGCGGATGTGTTAGTGCAGAACCTAAAGCTTCTGGATGATTTTTTTGTGATAAAAATCCATTGCTTTGCATACGTAAACTTTCGCGTTCAATGCCGCGTAGCATCCCCTTGAATAGCGAAGCATCTACCCAAGTCGGTATCACAGAGGAAGAATGTATGCTGGGTTGATTCATAATTTATATGCTCGCTTATTTAAGATCAGCCAACCACATGAATGGTCGCGACTTGGTTATTCTGCCAATTATAACGACAATTGTGATCTAGTCACCTGATTGCATTGGTTTAGTTTGGCAATTTTTAACACAATCTTGTTATATAAGACATGCTGAAATTGTGATTTTATTAAAAAATAAATCTTCCCATGAGCACTGAACTATGCAAGCGCAGGACATTATTAACTTCTGGTTTGACCCTGAGCATCGCTCGCTTTGGTTTGCCAAAAGTGATGAATTTGATGCAAAAATTCGCGACCAATTTCAAATAATTCACCATCAAGCGACCCAAGCAGAGCTTTGGTCTTGGCGACACACACCAGAAGGTCGTTTAGCCGAAATCATTGTGTTGGATCAATTTTCTCGCAACTTATATCGTGATCAAGCGCAAGCTTTTGCCTATGACAGCATGGCATTGATGCTTGCTCAAGAAGCAATTAGTTTACAACTCGATGCTCAACTGAATCCCGAACAACGCTCATTTTTATATATGCCATTTATGCATAGTGAATCTAAATTAATGCACGAGTTTGCTTTAAAACTGTTCCAACGTTTAGGGAACGAAATTAATTTGAGCTTTGAAAAAAAGCATAAAGTGATTATTGACCGTTTTGGCCGTTATCCACATCGTAATGCCATCTTAGGTCGAAGCTCGACACCTGAAGAACAGACCTTTTTAACAGAACCGAATAGCAGCTTTTAAGTCTCTCGTCTCCTGAGACATTGAACATAGGAATTGCAAAATGAAATCTTTATTCATATGTGCCCCTCTCCTTGTTGCATTAACACTGGCAGGATGTACAACTGTTCCATCAAAACCTAAAACTTTCGATCAACTCGGGCAGTTCACAGCCTATCCACTAAACAATAAAACGTTCCGTGTCGGTTTTCAGGCAGATAATAATTTGAGTTATGGTACGGCAGAAGAAATTACTTTACTCAAAGCTGCACAAACTACAGTCAAAAACGGTTTTCGTTATTTTACCGTTGTTGATGATCCAAGTAATGCACGTCATAAGACGCAACGCCAAGCCGTGATTTATCCGACACCCTCTTATTACCCATATGGTTATTATCGCCGCCATCCTGCCTTTTGGCCTGATCCATTCTATGATATGCCTCAAGTGGTCAATCTTGATCCAATCCAAGTGTCGTATACTATCGAGTGTTTTCAGACTCAGCAGCAATCACCTGATGCTTTTGATGCGCAACTCATTTTGCAATCATTAGGGCAAAAATACGGATTGAGTCCAACAGGAGACGTGTTGCAGCCCCCTGCGCCACCTCAAAACAAAAAGTAAATTGATAAGGATGACTCAATGAATTCAGTCGAAGAAATTCACGTACCGAGCCTGCAAAGAAGTAAGTACTTCGCCACTATGGCATTGATCATTGCGGTTGTAGCATGGATTGGCTTAATGGTCGCGGCGCATTTTTTACCTGAATATAAATGGGTCATTCATATTTTTATGTTAGGTGCGGAAGCAGGTGTAGTTGGTGGGCTGGCTGATTGGTACGCTGTCACTGTACTTTTCCGCAATCCTTTTGGAAAAATGCCTTTACCCAAACTATTGCGTGACCATACCGAAATCATTCCACGGAATAAAGCGCGTATTGCAGAATCAATGGGCCGCTTTGTACAAGAAAACTTTTTATCTCCTCAAATCGTTGAACGCAGTTTAAAAAATGCTGACCTCAGTTTGGCCGTCGGTCAATGGCTAGCCAACCCTCAAAATAACCAACAAGTCGTACAGATGATTCAACATACTGTACCGAAAATTTTTGAATTTGTGAGCCAAGATCAAATTGCCCACTTTGTGCAAAACAATAGTGTGCAATGGGTACGCAGTACCAAAATCAATAAACTCGCCAGTGAAATGTTACGTGCTGTTTTGGAAAATGATTTCCATCAAGACGTATTACAACGCGGTCTTGATTTAGCGCATGAGTGGATGGTCTCTCATCCTGAAAAGGCAAGAGATCTATCACGTAAACTGTTCCAAGAATTAGGTGTTTGGAAACTAGCCAAAGGCGCAAGCTGGATTGGGATTGATGTGCAACAACGGACAATTGACTCACTGATTGAAAAAGTTGAATCCATGCTGGCTAACCCTGAACATCCGTGGCGGCAGGACATTGAGACCACCACGCATAATCTGATGTTACAGCTTGCGGACAGCAACAGTGAAGCCAGCAAGCGCTTAAATCAGAGCAAGGATGATGTGCTGGACAGTCCACAGGTGCTGAACTTTATTAGTGGTGCTGTGGCAATTTTATGTGATGCGATTAAAACCGATTTAATGCAGGAAAATTCTGGTATTGCAACGAATTTACAGGCTGCGATACAACAGCTTGGTGAAAGCTTGATTCAGAATGAAAAAGTCCGTCAGGTTCTGAATGAAAAAATGGTCGGCTTAGCGACGAATTTCAGTGAACAATACAGCGACAAGATCATCCGTTATATCAGCGAACGTATCCACGAGTGGGATTCACGCGAAATGATTGCCAAAATCGAAAGTGAGGTCGGTGGTGACTTACACATGATCCGTGTCAATGGCGTGATTGTCGGGGCGTTTATTGGTTTGGCGCTGGGTATCATTCGTGCCATTGTTGAAAATGTTTTGTAAATAGCAACAGAACGATGGGGGAATTTGCTCCTCATCGTTATGCAGATTGCGCCAGTTGCTGTTTACTTTCTTGATAATAACGAATCAAAGTATCTGTATCTTGTTTTAAAAATGCAGTTAGATAGGCTTTCACTTGTACCAATGAAAGTTGTTTAAAATGAACTTTTTCTTTCGCCTGTCGTGTAACTAATCCAAATATTTGTTTTTTAGGGACAACCACTGGAATGTCTGTCTTGACGATAAAGTTAAGTTCCTGAGATGATCCGTAGGTATTCAATACGATTTCTATGGTCTGTTCTGTCTTTTCATCGGTAATGGTAAACGTTGGGCTAGCACCATCAAGCTGCAGCCAACGGCTTAATTGTTTTTTCCAGCCCATTTTATCAAAACGAGTTAATACCCCAATGGTATTCAGTGCCTCAAGCTGCTCTACATCTTTTAAATCCATATGATGTGGGTAGCGTATTTTTAGATCGAAACTGTCCATTACTCTATGTCCCATTTCACGATAATTGGTATTTAATTTGAACCCCTCGATGGAAATTATAGCGCTTTACAGCAGCAACTAAAATAGCGTATCATCATGAAAAACAACAAATTTTTAGACAATTTTCAATAAAAAATGACCAATTCTGTCAGTATTGTTTTGATTAAGACACAATTCCAATATTTCTCTTGATCTGAAACACATGTTTCAAACCAATAAGAGACATCTCTCTTTTTATTTAGAGATCGATAATTTGGAAAAGGCCGCTCTTTCTGGATACAATCAGTCCTAAATAAAACATCAATCAGGTTAAAAACCATGTTGCAGCTTCAGTCAAAACTCCCAAGCCAAGGCGTGACTATTTTTAGCGTGATGACTGAACTCGCACAACGACTGAATGCACTGAATCTGTCTCAAGGCTTCCCCGATTTCCCTGCTCCACCTGCATTGCTTGAAGCGCTGAGCCAAGCCACGCTTTCAGGTTATAACCAATACCCTGCGGGAGATGGTGTTTTAGTCCTCAGAGAACAACTGGCCAAACAGTTTTTACAGCGAGACCAACTGCAACTCGATCCTGTCACCGAAATCACCATTACCCCTGGCGCAACTATTGCGATTTTTTGTGCCATTCAAGCCTGTATCCATGCAGATGATGAAGTTATTATTTTTGACCCGAGCTATGACAGCTATGCCCCTGCAGTACAACTGGCAGGGGGGAAATCCGTTCATATTCATTTAGAAGCACCAACATTTCAGGTGAATTGGCAAAAAGTTAAAGATTGTATCAATGCAAAAACTCGCATGATTATCGTCAATACACCACATAATCCGACTGGTGCGATTTGGTCAGAACAAGACTGGCATCAACTGATTGAACTCATTCAAGATAAAAATATCGTTGTGCTCTCTGATGAGGTCTATGAACATCTCGTTTTTGATGGACAAAAACATTTTAGTGCACTGCAATTCCCCGAATTACGTGAACGCAGTTATGTAATCGGTTCTTTTGGAAAAAGTTATCATGTCACAGGTTGGAAAACGGGTTATTGCGTTGCAGCACCACATTTAATGCGTTTGTTTCGTCAAATATATCAATTTGCTAATTTTTGCGGAACCACACCTTGCCAAATAGCATTAGCGAACTATATGCAGCAACATCCTGAGCACGTTCAGGAACTCCCGAACTTTTATCAGGCAAAACGGGATCTTTTTAATACCCAAATTCAAAACTCACGTTTCCAATTTATTCCATCACAAGGCACTTATTTCCAAAATCTCGATTATAGTGCGATTCGCCCTGACTTGAATGATGTGGAAATGTGCCAATTCCTCGCAGAGCAACACAAAATTGTCGCGATTCCTATTTCCGTTTTTTATCAACAAGCGCCCGAGTCACTACGCCTGATTCGATTCTGCTTTGCCAAAACTGATCAAACTTTACAACGTGCAGGAGCAATCCTTGCAGAGTGTTGATCAACAAAAATAAACCGAACAATCATGACGTCAATATGACCGATGATGGTATGGTGGAAAAAGAAAAAATAGAAACGTTTCTGGGCGAAGCGTGAAGGAAATAGAATGACACCACGCCAACCTTTGGTCATGCAACCCAATCTCTGGAAAACATTTTTTGTTTTTCTGGTTCCCTTGATTGCTACCAACATTTTACAGAACTTATCAGGAACGATTAATACCATCTTTGTCGGTCAAATGATGGGAGTAGATGCGATTGCTGCGGTGTCTGTATTCTTCCCAATTCTTTTCTTTTTATTGGCATTTGTGATCGGGATCTCCGCGGGAACGACTGTACTGATTGGACAGGCATGGGGTGCGCAAAATCTTGAAAAAGTCAGAAGTGTGATTGGCTCTACCCTATTTATGACGTTGATTGGTGGCAGCATTATTGCTGTTTTAGGTTGGAGCTTTGCCGAGCATATTTTGCAATTATTAGGTACAGATCCTAAAGTCATGCACCTCTCTTTGCCCTATGTTCGATGGATGCTGGTGGGTAGTCCATTACTGTTTGTCTATATTATTTATACTTCGATTTTACGCGGTGTCGGTGACAGTGTGACACCATTGATTGCATTGAGCCTAACCAGTTTGATTGGTTTGGCGGTAACACCTGTTTTGCTCAAAGGCTATTTTGGATTCCCTGCTCTGGGCATTGTCGCGCCTGCTGTTGCAACAATCATGGGATATGCCGCAGTCCTTATTTTTCTGAGCTTCTATCTCAATTATAAGAACCATCCACTGAAAATAGATGCCCGTCTATTGAAAAGTATTCGTCACGATAGCAACCTAAGCAAACTAATCTTAAAGCTTGGTATCCCAACAGGCATCCAAATGGTGACAACTTCATTGGCAGGCTTAGTCATTATTGGTTTGGTTAATCATTATGGTGCACATGCGACCGCAGCATATGGTGCAGTGAACCAAGTACTCAACTATATTCAATTTCCAGCTCTCTCTATTTCAATTGCGGCTTCTATTTTTGCCGCGCAGGCGATTGGTGCAGGCAAACCCGAACTATTAGCCAAAGTCACACGAACCGCTTTGGGAATGAATGTCATATTCACGGGCAGTTTGATCACTTTAGCCTACTTATTTTCCAAATATTTAATGGCTCTATTTATTACCGATCACAGCGTCATTGAACTTGGGCAGCAGCTCTTATTTATTGTGTTGTGGTCAATTTTATTCTTCGGTGCGAGTGCTATTTTTGCTTCAATCATGCGAGCTAGTGGAACCGTCAATGTTCCCATGATGATTAATATTCTCACTATTATTCTAATTGAAGTTCCTTGTGCCTATTGGTTTAGTTCGTTATGGGGCTTAACGGGCATTTGGACTGCTTATGCACTTTCTTTTGTCTGCTTATGCATATTACAAGCCTCTTATTATCAGTTCGTTTGGAAGAAAACTAAGATCAAAGTCCTTATTTAAAAATTTCTTTGATCCTCAAATAAAAAAGCCATTCTCTAAGAATGGCTTTTTTATGCTTGCAACTTACATCATTTTCGTTGCAAGTGCAGCAATACGTTGATAACCCGTCGGGAATAGACGTTGGAAAGAATCCACAATACGAGCATCTGTTCCAATTAACAGACGGCGTTTATCTTTCAACACTGCATTTAAAATCTGACGTGCAGCTTCTTCTGGCGGTGTACGTAAGAATTTATCAAACTGCTTGATCGATTTATTTGGATCCATGCCCAAGCTCTTTAAGCTGTCATTCATTTTGGCAGCTTTTGCGATATTGGTACGGATACCACCTGGATGTACGCAAAGAGAACTTACGCCACTCTTTTCAATATCAAGTTCTTGACGTAATGATTCAGTAAAACCACGTACTGCAAATTTTGTTGCATTGTATGCAGATTGTGTTGGTTGCGAAGTTAAACCGAAAATACTTGAGATATTGATGATATGACCATCTTTGGTTTGCTTAATGAATGGTAAGAATTCTTTGGTGCCGTAAACCACGCCCCAGAAGTTAATTCCCACGATCCACTCTAAGTCTTCATAGCTTGCGCCTTCAACAGTTGAGCCAAGTGCCACACCTGCGTTATTAAAAATCATATTCACTGAGCCATGATCTTGAACAGTTTCTTGCGCCCATTGCTTCACCGCTTCACGGTTTGAAACATCAAGAACTTTGGTCGTTATTTTGATTGGATTTTGTTTTACCAACTCAACAGTTTGCGCTAATCCTTTCTCATTGATATCACTCAATGACAAATGGCAACCTTGTTTAGCCAATAAAATTGCCAATTGCTGTCCAATCCCAGAACCTGCACCTGTGATCGCTGCGACTTTATTTTTAAAATTTTTCATTGCCTATCCTTTGTATTTCGAATGATATGCACACATTTGTCTTGATCATGTGCAGTTTAAGCTATAACCAATATAATTTTGACAATACAGGTTGTCAATATAGTACACTACAGCTTTAAGACAAATGGCAATAACCAACATATTGCTTGTCATATTAGGTCTATTTACATTTCATGACGTAAGATGTTTAGACACGATGAAATAAGTTTTACGAAATTTAGTTATTATAAATTCGCAAGACCTGTTTAAAATGCAAATAAATCTTAGACATACGATTTAAAGACTTTTTAGGGAACGGTTTTTCCATGGCAACTGAAGATCTAGCGACACGCAAGAAAAATAATACCGAAGCGAAAGAGCGCCAGTTTAAAGGTCTCTCTTTAACTGAACGCAAAGAAGCTCGCCGCGAAAAATTGATTGAAGCAGGCATTGCGACCTATGGTACACAGGGTTTTTTTTCGGTCACTGTCAAAGATGTCTGTAATGAGGCGAAGCTGACTGAGCGTTATTTTTATGAATCATTTAAGAAAAGTGAGGAGCTTTTCCAAACGGTATTCTTAAAAATGATTGGCAAAATGCAAAATTGTTTAACCCAAGCTGTGCTCATGGCTGCACCTGAACCTAAGAATATGGTCACGGCAGGTTTATCCGCATTATTAAGTGCAATTAAAGATGACCCTCGTATGGCACGAATTATTTATATCGATGCCATGTTGGTTCAAGATCTGCATAATCAAGCCACGATTCAGGAAACTTTGACCCAATTTGATCGTATTATTCAAGCATTCATGATGATTACCATGCCAAATGTGCCACAAAGTGGTGAAGAAGTTTCATTAATGGCAACAGGTTTAAATGGATATGTGACGCATATTATTATTCGTTGGGTTTCCGAAGGTTTTAAACAGCCCTTAGAAGATGTGTTATCTGCTTGTTGTGCTGTGTTTTTATCATTTATTGAAACCACCTCACAAAAAAATTAAAATCCTTTTACAGTTTTGTGACGAACAAAATAAAAAGGTTTCGATGGTATTAACCAAATGAATTCATTTGTTTTATTTGCAAACAACTTGTCATGATTTGGTCACTCCTCTGCCTTACAATTGTCACAATTTATTGCTAAAATTCGACTTTATTAAATCTTTTGCAATGATATTGTCATAATTAATCTTTGTAATAAGCCTGTCATAACAACAAAACGGTTCACCGTTACAGATTTTAAGGGTATTGCGCAGTGAAAGATGACTATATTTTAATTGTCGATGATGAGCTACCGATCCGCGAAATGATCCATACCTCTTTGGATATGGCAGGCTTCCAATGTTTACAAGCTGAGGATGCAAAACAAGCGCATCAGATTATCGTCGATCAGCGTCCTGCTCTTATTTTGCTGGATTGGATGCTACCGGGTGGTGTCAGTGGTGTAGATCTATGCCGTCGTCTCAAACGTGATGAAAACTTAGCTGAAATTCCTGTCATCATGCTGACAGCACGTGGTGAAGAAGACCATAAAGTGCAAGGGCTAGATGCGGGTGCAGATGATTACATGACCAAACCATTCTCTACACGTGAATTGGTTTCTCGTATCAAAGCTGTATTGCGTCGTGCAAATGCACTCAGTGGCGAAAAAGTCATTGATGCTAATGGCTTAATGCTTGATCCAGTCAGTCAGCGTGTGAGCTTTGGGAACAGTATTCTCGATATGGGTCCAACCGAATATCGTTTATTGGCTTTCTTTATGACGCACCCTGAACGTGCGTATACACGTGCACAATTACTGGATCAAGTTTGGGGCGGTAATGTCTATATCGAAGATCGTACTATTGACGTGCATATCCGACGTTTACGCAAAGTCTTAGAACCTTTCGGCGTAGATCGTTTTGTACAAACAGTACGTGGCACAGGCTATCGTTTTTCTACACGAGCTGATTTAGCAGCAGGTTAAAATCCTTTATGTATGAACCTTATCCCGTCCCTGAACTGGCACGTGAACATCAACGTTTCCGTCACAGCAATTTATGGACGTTTGCAAAACAAGATCTAAGACTGCTACTTTTTTTCTTATTGATTGCGAGCTTAATTGGATTCGGGGTTGGATACTTTTGGAGCTGTATTTTTGTCGCGTTTGTCGTTTTTTTTATACTCCAACTGCGCTCACTGTATTTAGTCAATGAGTGGATCTCAAATCGTCCCTATGATGTTCCCCCAAATCTAAGCGGTATTTGGGGTGCATTATTATTTAATGTCTATCGAGCGCAGCGACAAGAACGTATCGTTCAAGCCGAAATGGTAGGTTTGATTGATCGTGCTCAATCATCTCTGGTTGCATTAGCGGAAGCTGTCGTTTTGATTGATGACCAACATCAGATTGAATGGTGGAACCCTGCTGCCGAAAAGTTATTAGGCATCAATCCTTTAGATCGCGGACGTAATTTACTGGCTATTTTGCGTCAACCCAGCTTTATTGAATATTTTAATCATATCGATCAAGCACCTGATGGTATCCGTTTACAGGCTCAAATGGACGAAGACCGATATGTGCAAGTCAAGTTAACTCGTTTTGGTGGTGAAAGCCGCTTATTGGTGGCATATGACACTACTCGCGTACATAATCTTGAACAAATGCGTAAAGACTTCGTGGACAACATTTCTCATGAATTACGTACACCGCTCACCGTATTGAGTGGTTATATCGAAACATTTATCGATCAAGATGACATTACTCCTCGCTGGAAACGTGCTTTTACCCAAATGCAGTCGCAAACCAAACGCATGAATGCATTGGTGAATGATTTATTGCTTTTATCCAATTTAGAAAACAATAAAAAAGTCGCAAAAAATCAAATTATTGACATGGCAAATTTGATGAATCAATTATTTGATGATGCGCGTGCTTATAATCTCGATTATGGTCATACTTTAAATTTAGATATCGACAGTCATTGTGATTTAATCGGCTCTGATATGGAAATTGCCAGTGCGTTTAGTAATTTAATCACCAATGCAATTAAATACACACCGAAAGGCGGCATTATTACGATTGGCTGGCATGAAGATGGCGATCACGCTTACTTTACCGTACAAGATAATGGGATTGGCATTAATCCAAAACATCTACCCCGTTTAACTGAGCGCTTCTATCGTGTTGACAGCGCACGTAGCCGTCAGACAGGGGGGACAGGTTTAGGCTTAGCAATTGTCAAACATGTGTTAATGCAACATGGTGCCCATTTAGAAATTAGCTCCAAAGAAAACGAAGGCTCAACCTTTACCGCTGTCTTTCCCAAAGAACGTTTGTATCGTATGATATAAAGAGCTATCCACGTTGTACCAAATGTAAAAAAGCCCGACATCCTGTCGGGCTTTTTCGTATTTCGCACTTTAGGTATAACTCCTGTCCTACCTCACGTCCTGATGCCTGAACTTATCATTTTTGTTTTATGTTCTGGAACTTCCTGTTCCCGATGAGTTCATAATAGGCAATTTTCTGGGGTATGGAAATGCGCCATTGGCTGGAATTGATGTAAGAAAAAGCGTACAGAGCTAGGGCTTGTTGAGAATTAACAAAGAATGATAGATTCGTAAATGGACATAACTGAGTTTGTTTTCTTGGTCGAAAATTAAATTGGGTTATGTCCTTCGTATTTCAATGACTTAAAAAGTTGAGATCCGCGTAATTAATGTAAATTAATAGGTAATGGGGAAGTTAAAAAATGAATAATCATAATTTATATGAGAATGGAGTTTTAGCATTTAATAGTGGAAACATTATGCATAAAAATTAAAGCCCTTAATTTTTTAAGGGCTTTTTAAACTCAACTCTAAATTAAACCGAGTGACCTAAACGCTCACCCATCACTACAGTAGAATTGGCTTTAAACTGTTCTTCCCACACCATTTTATCTTTTTCAAATAAAACCACAGCAGTAGAACCTAAATAGAAACGACCTAACTCAGCCCCTTTATCTAACCGCATTTGGTGATGTTGTAATTCAACACGACCTGTTGGTTTTACTTTACCCGTTGCAACAGTTTCAATGCCTGCAACAATCATTGCGCCGACTAAGACCACCGCCATACGACCAAGTTCAGTATCAAATAAACACACCATACGCTCGTTACGTGCAAACAAACCTGGTACATTTTCAGCAGTGGTCTGGTTGACTGAGAACAACTCACCTGGAATATATAGAGTTTCGGTCAACGTGCCAGCCAATGGCATATGTACACGATGATAATCTTTCGGTGACAAATAAACCGTTGCAAACTGACCATCAATAAATGGTTTTGCCAGTTGTGGATCGCCAATTAATTTCTCAACAGAAAAGCTTTGACCTTTGGCTTGAAAAATATCACCTGCTTCAATTTTACCCAACTGTGAAATCGCACCATCCGCAGGACACACGATACTATCCGCTTGTTCATCTACACCACGCACGCCATCTTTAAGTGCACGAGTAAAAAATTCATTAAATGATTTATATTGATTTGGATTCGTTTGTTCGGCAATGCTCATATCAATGCCATATTTTGCTTTGAATGCTTGAATCACAGCAGTTTTCACCAAAACGTTTTCACTTGCTGCAACTTTGCCAATAATACGGCTCAGTTGATGTTGCGGTACTAAATTTTGTGCTTTGATAAAAAGTTGTTTTTTTAAATCTGCTGAAAAACTCAAGACGGTGACTCCCCTGAAATAATAGGACTATCGAGGCGATTGCCCCATTCACTCCACGCACCATCGTAGGCTCTGACTTGCCAATTGAGCAATCTTGCCAATATATACGCCAAACCCGAACGATGATGTGACTGACAATACACCACCACAGGTTGTTGTAAATTAAAGCCTAATTGTTCTAAACGTTGTTGAGTGCGTTCAAGCGGGTGTAATTTTAGATGATTTTCACGGTTTAGGGCAGTACTCCATTCAAAATGCAATGCATTTGGGATGTGACCACCGCGTCGCGCAGCTAAACGTAGTCCAGTATATTCTTCATTAGTGCGACAATCCCAGAGCTGAATATTCTGTTGTTGAACCTGCTGAAGTAATTCATTGTATTCAACTCGATACTGTTGCAACCTATTCAAATTAACTTGCACAAGCTCGCTCACAGGGGTGACTTTATCTATATCTGCTGTAGTCGGTAAGCTTGCTCCCAACCAAGCATGAATCCCACCATTAATCAAACTGGCGCGGTTAAAACCAAGAGAATGTAAATTCCAGATTAAACGTCCAGCCCACGCCCCACCTTCATCGTCATAAACGACAATATGATGTTGAGGTGAAATATTTAATTTTTCGATGAGAGCTTGTAAACCTGCTAGATCAGGTAACACCCCATTCGCCTGTTCATGCTGTGCAACCAAGAATTTAGGCTGTAAATGAATGGCATGAGGAATATGCAATTGTTCATAAACCGATGCTCGGCTTAAATCAACGACACGAATCAGCTCATGTCCTAAATAAGGTACAAGTTCTTCAGGCTCAATCAGTAAACCCAGTTTAAAATCTACATCAGTCATTTTTATGCTATTTTCTATCCGCATTGAATCAATTTTAACATAGCCGACTTTTTATCTTTGTCTGATTTTTTGCATTCAATTAGCAGAAAATCAGCTATAGATTAGCTGACCTCTTCGATCTCAAACACCTGTCTTAAATATGCAAGGAAAGTTTCATTGTCAGTCATGGTTTTACCTGAACTATTGGAAATTTTTGCCACCGATTGACCATTACACTCCACTAACTTCAATACAATATTCAGAGGCTTTTGCCCCATATCATTGGTCAGATTCGTCCCAATCCCAAAACTGACTTGAAAACGGTCCTTAAAATATTGATGCAATAGCCATGCTTTTTCTAAATTGAGACCATCACTAAAGGTCAGCATTTTGGTTTTGGTATCAATCTTTAATTTGCGGTAGTGCGCATACGCTTTATCCCCCCATTCATAGGGATCACCACTGTCATGACGTAAGCCATCAAAGAGTTTGGCAAAGTACAAATCAAAATCACGTAGAAAAGCATCCATTCCAACCACATCGGTCAAAGCAATGCCTAAATCACCACGATATTCTTGTACCCATGCTTCTAGAGCCGCTTTTTGAAAATTACGTAATCGGACATCTAAAGCTTGAAACGCTTGTAAAAACTCATGTGCCATGGTTCCAATCGGGCTAATACCCAGCTCTTTAGCAAGTAGAACATTACTGGTTCCACGAAAAACTTGCGGTGCAACCGCATAAAAGGCTTGTACCACATGTTTTTGCCATTCAAAACTATAACGACGGCGTGTGCCAAAATCCGAAACTAAAAATGGTGGATCACTCTCTTTTTGTTCTTTAGCATATTGTTCTAACTGAAGTAATTTCTGTTGTAAGCGACGTTCACCTTCTGCCAATACCTCATCGTTACGGATACGGCGGAAATACAACTCATTGACGATCGCCAATACAAAAATCTCAAACATCATGGCCTGAACCATCGGCCCTTCAATCCGAATATCCAACCGACCCGATTCATCAATACTGGCTTGGATAAAACGTCTTTTTAGCTGGAATAATTCAAGGTAATCAACAAAATCACTTTTGATGAAACGTAAAGAACGAAGATATTGCAACTCATCTTCAGCAAAACGCAATTCACAGAGTAAATCAAGCTGATGATTGAGGTCGTCCAGAATTTCCGTCAAGGGATAGGCGGTATCCTCCAGATTTCGGCAACGGAATAGATAGACACTGTGCGTTTGTGGAAACTGGTGCAGCACCACTTGTAGCATGGTGAATTTATACAGGTCGGTGTCGAGTAAAGATTGAATAATGGCAGACATAGGCGATGGTTTTGACCAATTCTTTTGCAATATCAGTTGTTATACAACCAAATGGCTGGGATTGAATAGTAGACTTTTGCTGCACAACTCATTTTTATATGCGGTGTCTGTTACACTGCCTCACTCTATTTCACCTATTTTTTAATCTTATGCGCGCATTAATTCAACGAGTTTTAGAAGCGAAAGTCGTGGTTGAGGGTCAAACCACTGGCGAAATTCAGCACGGCTTACTCGTATTCTTAGGTCTAGGTAAAAGCGATACTTTAGAGCAAGGACAAAAGCTTATTGATAAGATTTTAAAATATCGAATATTTGATGATGAACAAGGCAAAATGGGGTGGAATCTAAGCCAAGCTCAGGGTGGACTTTTATTGGTTTCACAATTTACTTTGATGGCGCAAACACAAAAAGGCTTACGCCCTGACTTTGGACCTGCCATGCCGCCAGCCGAAGCGAAAACTTTGTATGAGCAATTGGTTGAGCATGCACGTCAACAATTTGCTCATGTCCAAACAGGTATTTTTGCTGCTGATATGAAAGTTCATTTAATTAATGATGGGCCTGTGACTTTTAATTTAGAAATTGAATAAATGAGACATAAAAAAACTCCCTTTTAGGGAGTTTTTTTCAGGTTGGTTTATTTACCTGTTTTTTCTTTAATAAATGCACGTGCTTGGCGAATTTTTTCTTTTACTGGTTTTGGCACTTTCGGTGGAATCAATTTAGCTGCTTGGTTAAACCAAACTAACAAGCTGAAGTCACCTTCCATTTTAATGCTGCCATCTTGCATACCTGTCATGAATGCAGTTGGATCACCCTTCACCAAAGTTTTTACGCCTTGCTCACTTGAAGCAAATTGCAAAATAAAATCAGCTTTTTCAGGACTACCCGCAACCGTATCAATTTTGCCACGATTAACAATAATCTGACGTGCCAAACCTAAATCTGTACCAATTTGAATACGAAATTCACGATCATGAACCAATTCAATAAACTTTGGGCTAGTACGTGCCAATTGCTTCATACGTAACGCCAAACCTGCCACTAATAGATCAAGTGGGTCAGTGCTTACATCAACGATCGGTAACTGAATCACAGGTAAAGAAGAAAGCTTCATGACATTTATGCCTACAGTATAATGATGAAAATTAAGACAACCGTATCCTAGCACAATTGTCGATAGGTCTGTAAAAGCTTTGTTGCAGAAAGTTAGCACAAAAAAAGCATGCTGAGCATGCCTTTGATGTAGTACAAATTATTATAAATTATCGGCTAGAACATTGTTGTTGGTCATCCTTATAGACTGGCGTATGTTCAATATACTGACGTTTCGCCAATTGCTTTTGTGTTTGTTTGTCTTCACGTAAAAGTATGAATGTAACCGTTACCATCGCAAGGCTTAAGGCTGTCAAATAACTATAGGCGACCGACATTTCGAACATGGTTTGCATACCAAAGCGCACCGCTTCTAATAATCCCCAACTCAACATACCCGCTAGCATAAAGCCTAACCAACGACGATAAGGAGAAAAGAAAACAGCAATAACTGCGACAGCGATTAAGCCAAATCCAACCCACATGGTGAAATTCGCTGCTTCCATAGAAACCTCCGTCTTTAAAAGGTGGTTTGGATCGTGTCCAAACCTCATATTTGTTCTGTAATCTCTAAACAATATTCGGTGTTGCATTAACGTCTTTATGCATTATGGAGGGTTTTTTATAGAAAAAAAGAGCTTGAAATTAACCATACGACACAAGGTGTCGCAATATGCTTTTGTCATTACATTTTTTAAAATTACAAAAGTCTCAAAGTGCTATATAGCATCAATTACGGCGTGTCATTACAAAAAAATATCGATCTTTTTAATCATTCAGAAACTTTTTTCAGAATTTTTTTATCGTTGTTTTTCTATACATTTAGACATAAATATGACGAAATTGTGACGTATTTAAAATAAAAAATGCCGCTTGAAAAACGGCATTGAATAAAGCTTAAACAATTTGGGTATTTTTAGAACAATCCGTCTTTAAGCACGGTTCAGGTCCTTGTCATGCATTCCCAGCAAGTACAGGACACCATCCAGACCGACACTTGAAATTGCCTGATTGGCATTTTGACGAACAAGTGGTTTAGCGCGGAACGCCACGCCTAAACCTGCGATTGATAGCATTGGTAGATCATTAGCACCATCACCAACAGCCATCGCCTGCTCTAATGAGATTCCCATTTTGTCTGCCAATTGACGCAATAATTCAGCCTTACGTGCGCCATCCACGATCGCACCTTTGACTTCACCTGTCACCAACCCGTCTTGTACATCTAAAATATTGGCATGTACCTCATCAATACCGAGCTTTGCTTGTAAATATTCAGCAAAATACTGGAAACCACCCGATAAGATTGCCGTTTTGTATCCCAATGCTTTCAGAGTCGAGATTAAACGTTCCGCCCCTTCCGTCACGGTTAAACGTTCTGCAATTTTTGGAAGTACAGAAGCATCCAAGCCTTTTAATAATGCAACACGTGCACGAAAACTTTGTTGGAAATCGAGTTCACCTTGCATGGCACGCTCAGTAATTTCAGCGACCTGTTCACCGACACCTGCTTCTAGGGCCAATTCATCAATCACCTCTTGTTCAATCAAGGTTGAGTCCATATCGAAACAAACCAGACGACGATTACGACGGTAAGCATTATCTTCTTGTACCGCTACATCAATATTCAGCTCACCTGACAAACTCAAACATGCAGCTCGCATCGCTTGTGCATCCAACATTTGTCCACTTAAACCAAACTGAACACAGGCACGACGTGGAAATTGGCTTTCTGCATCGAGATCTAAACGACCAGATAAGCGTGTTACTGTTTCAATATTGAAGCCCTGACTCGATACAATTTTAGTGACTGCCTGCAAATGCGCAGCGGTCAGCTCTGGTGCAAGTGCCGTCACGATATAACGGGTACGCCCACCTTCACTCACCCATTGATCATATTCTGCGTTGGAGATTGGTTTAAATCGCACAGTTAAGCCAATATCATGTGCTAAAATCAAAATCTCTTTCATTGCTAATGCTGTTGCAGTCTCATTATCCGAAGCAACAACAATTCCTAAAGTGAGTTGATTATGGATAACAGCCTGACCCACATCGAGTATTTGCAAAGAATGCACGGAAAGTACCTGCATTAATCGAGTAAACTGATTCGGTTGATCTGGTCCTAAAAAGGATATAAGAATGATTTCACGCATGAATTGACTCGTGTTTGAGCGACAACTATTGTATGTAAGAATCATAACATAACCTGACCTGAATCTATTTGACTCTTATTTATCTTGGAAGTTTAACTTGAATGCGCCACGCCAAGGGCTATTTGCTAGCCTGCTGATCGTAAGTTTTGCACTGCATACCTTTTTACTGGTGATTGCAACGACACATCAACTCAATGAAAACCGCACCAGTCAGGGACAACTGATGACCAGTCAGCTTGTGGCAGATAGCCTTTCAGAACTGGAACCTGCCAACACGGTCTCATTAGCGCTGGTGGCCAACCGTTATGCAACCAACCCAAGTGTCGCATCCATTCGTATCCTCGATGCCAATAAACAGGTTCTTGCAACCAGTGGTATGGCAAAGACCCGTCAAGGTGAAGTCTTTGTTCGAGATGCACTACAAAATGAAAAGAAAGTGGGAACGGTTGAAATTACGCTTATCCAACCAAGTATTGGTGAAATCTTACGCACGCAGTGGCTGGCGATTTTGGCATCTTTATTTATTCATGGGTTGATCTGGTTGGCGTATCGTGCCATTGCACGTCCAACACGTAGTGAATATTTAGCTCGTATTAACCAAGAAAATCATCTTAAACATGAAATTCAACGTTTAACTCAGGCTCTCGCACTTGAGAAGCAAAACACAGTCACGTTAGTTGCACAAGCACAGCAACAGGCAAAAGCTCAACCAAAATCACGTATTGAAAAAGCTTCAACAACAGATCAACAAGTCAATTTAGATCATCAAACCATCGCACTGAATATCCAGTTTTATGATCCAAAACAACTGTTGAGCAGTGTCAACCAATCCGTTTCTGTGCCTTATTTTAAACTCTGTCAATTATTCTTGGATAAAAGCATTGATCTCTGTGCGAAGCATTACCAACTCGACGCTGCACAAATGAACGTCGTTCAAGAATTTAATGCTGAAGGCGCAACCTTGTCGACGACATCAGAACATCCCCATGCATTAGAATGTCTGATGATGATTGGTGCTGTTTTCCAGTTATTGGCAGATGTTTTATATAAGCGTTATCGTGAAGATAAACGTTTTGCACTACAAACACGCGGTGCTGTTGCTAGTGCTGTAGAAGCGATGCAATTAGACGCGATTGAAGCCTCAAAACGTCTGACTCAGCACTTACATGCCAAAGAAGCAGCTTTACACCTCAATCATGAGCAACTCAAAACGGTTCAAAACAGTTATGAATTAGTTGTGATGCCAAATCCGAGTAGTATTATGACTCGTCATGCCTTTATGATTAACGGCATGAATGAGCAATGTGCCACCGTAGCACAAAACCTGCGCACTGAAATTTTGATGGGTAAAAAAGTAAAAGCTTCGACTGAATCTTAGCTCGATCGAATGTATCGATTCAAATTCAAAATGCAATGCTCCCTTACAGGGCTATAAATGCCCATTAGGATAAAGCGTTGCTTTATTATTTGCTTGATTCACTTTTTTAATTGATAAAGAAGCACAGGCGAAATTTATTAAAATACGGTAAACTACACCAGATTTATCGAATACTAGTGCCCTAAAAGGCAGCATAAAAGGTGAAAGCGAATGCCGCTGAGTCGTGTTGAAGAGCTTGTCGCAGATATTCGTGCAGGCAAAATGGTCATCCTAATGGATGATGAAGATCGTGAAAATGAAGGTGACTTAGTCATCGCTGCAACGCATGTTCGCCCTGAAGATATTAACTTCATGATTACGCATGCGCGCGGCCTAGTTTGCCTAACTTTGAGCCGTGATCGCTGTAAACAGCTTAATTTACCGTTAATGGTAGATCAAAACGGTGCACAACATGCCACTAACTTCACGCTGTCGATTGAAGCAGCCGAAGGAATCAGTACGGGTATCTCCGCTGCTGAACGCGCGCATACAATTCGCACCGCAGTTGCAGCACATGCTAAACCAAGCGATATCGTTCAACCTGGTCATATTTTTCCATTGATGGCTCAACCAGGCGGTGTATTGCACCGTGCAGGTCATACGGAAGCAGGGTGCGACCTCACCCGTTTAGCAGGTCTAGAGCCTGCCTCTGTTATCTGTGAAATTATTAATGAAGATGGCACCATGGCACGCCGTCCAGACTTAGAAGTTTTTGCAGAAAAACATGGTTTAAAAATCGGTACAATTGCGGATCTGATCCATTACCGCATGACCAACGAACAAACTGTTGAACGTTTGTCTCAAGAAACCATTGATACTGAATACGGTACATTTGAACTGTATAAATATCGTGAAATTGGTAATCCAGATATCCATTTAGCTTTGGTAAAAGGCGAACCGAAACAAGGCGTGACCACTGTTCGTGTCCATGGTTTTAATCCTGTTCGCGACTTATTAAAATTAAATAAGGCCGATGGTGCGGCAGCGTGGAATTTAGATCTAGCAATGAAAACAATTGCTGCAAGCGAGCGCGGTGTATTGGTATGGATTGGTCAAGATCATTTAGAAGATCTAGGACATGCCTTAGAGCAGTTAAATCAACCAAAACCACTTAAGTCTAATGCAGCACTTTCGCATCAGTACCAGACGATTGGTGTTGGCGCGCAGATTTTACGAGATTTAGGTGTTGAAAAAATGAAGCTTCTGAGTTCTCCGCTTCGTTTCAATGCTTTATCTGGTTTCCATTTAGAGGTAGTGGAATATATCACTGCCGATCAAATCACAGCAAAATAATCGAGGTTGCTATGGCAATTCGCCGAATTGAAGGTTTATTACATCTCGCAAGCGAAGGTCGTTATGCGATCTTAGTAGGGCGTTTCAACAGCTTCGTGGTTGAACATTTACTTGAAGGCGCGATCGACACTTTAAAACGTCATGGCGTTTCAGAAGATGCGATTACTGTTATTCACGCACCTGGTGCGTGGGAACTTCCTATCGTTGCAAAAAAATTAGCGGCTTCAAAGAAATTTGATGCCATCATTGCACTCGGTGCAGTGATCCGTGGTAGTACACCACATTTTGATTTTGTTGCAGGTGAATGTGCGAAAGGTTTAGGTGTAGTTGCACTTGAAAGCACAATGCCTGTGATCAATGGTGTCTTAACCACAGACAGCATTGAACAGGCAATCGAACGTTCAGGTACGAAAGCAGGAAACAAAGGTAGCGAAGCTGCATTGACTGCAATCGAAATGGTTAACTTATTAAAGGCAATTTAAAGCATGTCGCAAACACTTCAGGCCGCTTATGCAGCGAAACGCAAAGCACGTCGTTTTGCTGTACAAGGGATTTATGAATGGCAAATGAGTCATAACCCTGTCCATGAAATTGAAGCACGTACACGTGTAGAAAATGCGATGCACAAAGTTGACCTTAACTATTACCATGAATTACTCACTCAAGTGGTTGCTCAACATGAAGCTTTAGATGAGTTACTCATCCCTGTACTTGATCGTGAGTTAACTGCACTAGATGGTGTAGAACTTGCAACCTTACGACTTGGTGCTTATGAATTACGAGATCATCTCGAAGTTCCATACCGCGTTGTACTTGATGAAGCAATTGAGCTAGCAAAACACTTTGGTGGTGCAGACAGCCATAAATACATCAATGGTGTATTAGACCGTCTTTCATCAAAGCTTCGTGAAGCTGAAAAACAACAAGCAAAATAATAGGCTTGATGTTGCATGGCTGAGTTTTCAATTATTGAGCGGTACTTTAAACGTACATCAAAATCTGATGTCAGTTTAGGTATCGGTGATGACTCAGCCATTGTTACCCCTCCTCCCTCACAACAACTCGTGATCTGTGCAGATACATTGGTTGCTGGTCGACATTTTCTCTTAGATACTTCTGCCCATGCCATTGGCTGGAAAAGTGTCGCGGTCAATTTATCTGATCTCGCCGCAATGGGTGCAAAACCCCATAGTATTTTACTCGCACTCAGCCTCCCTACCGTTGATCATGACTGGTTGGCTGGATTTAGTCAGGGTCTTTTTGATTGTTGCGATCAATTTGGTGTTAGCCTAATCGGTGGCGATACTACTCAAAGCACCCAACTCACTATAAGTGTCACCGCTTTAGGCTGGATTGAACAAGGTCAGGCCATTACCCGATCAGGTGCACAAGTCGGCGACTATGTCTGTATTAGTGGACAGATTGGTGATGCCGCGTTTGGATTACAACACTTAGGACATCCTCTACAACAACGCTTAGATTATCCAACACCTCGTTGTAATTTGGGGCAACAGCTAAAAGGTTTAGCCTCAAGTATGATTGATGTTTCAGATGGACTCGCACAAGATTTAGGACATATTCTGAACGCCTCAAAAGTAGGTGCAACATTACAGCTTGAGCAACTTCCGATAGATCAGTCACTAAAAGAATTAGATTTGAGACAAGCTTGGCATTATGCGCTTGCAGGTGGTGATGATTACGAATTATGTTTTACAATATCACCGCAAAATTTTGAAAAACTGTCGCGACAACAATTAGATGTTCCGCTTACAATAATCGGCAAAATTACCCAACAAACTGGATTGTTATTTGAGTATATGGGTGAAAATTGCCCACTACAAATTCATGGATACCAACATTTTGCATAAGCCTCCCATTCACTTCAAACAGATGACTTGGTTCGATCGCTGCATCGTTTTCTGCGGGGTTGGATTTGGTTCTGGTCTCAGTCCTAAAGCACCGGGAACATTTGGTTCTGCATTTGCCCTGCTGTTTGTGCCATTGTGGCTACAATTGGGTTTCTATGGCAGCTTGATTGCCATCCTGATCATGTCGGTTGTGGGCATTTATATCTGCGGACACACAGCCAAAGTCATCAATGTGCATGATGATGGACGCATCGTTTGGGATGAATTCGCAGGACAATCGATTACGCTATTGCCCTTGCTCTATGTACAGCAATTAAACTGGTTATGGGTCATTGTCGGTTTTATTTTTTTCCGTATATTTGACATCTGGAAACCATTTCCGATTAGTTGGGCAGACCAAAAAGTTACTGGTGGTCTAGGGATTATGCTTGATGACATCATCGCAGGTCTTTGGGCTGCGCTTTGTATTTTTATGATTCATTTTTATTTTTTGACTTAAGCCATTGAATTAGAGTTAGTTATGTCAACAACTGTTATTATTCTTGCAGCGGGGAAAGGAACGCGAATGCGTTCACAACTACCAAAAGTATTACAACCACTTGCAGGCCGCCCCCTCCTCGGTCACGTCATTCAAACGGCGAAAAAATTACATGCTCAAAATATTATTACGATCTATGGGCATGGTGGTGAACTCGTTAAGCAAAGCTTTGCTGCTGAACAAATAGAGTGGGTTGAACAAGCAGAACAGTTAGGAACAGGTCATGCTGTTCAAATGACTCTCCCTGTATTACCTCAAGAGGGTATTTCTTTGATTTTATATGGGGATGTTCCTCTGGTTCGTCAAAGTACCCTTGAACAGCTACTTGATGCCTCTAGCCAATCTGGTATTGGTATGATTACGCTTAATGTTGAGAATCCAACAGGCTACGGTCGTATCGTTCGTCAAGCAGGTAAGATTCAAGCGATTGTTGAGCATAAAGATGCCAATGACGAACAGCGTCTAATACAAGAAATTAATACGGGCATTTATTGTGTAAGTAATGCCAAATTACATCAATGGTTGCCAAAACTGTCTAATAACAATGTTCAAGGTGAATATTACCTTACGGATATCGTGGCAATGGCAGTTGCGGATGGCTTAGAAATTGCTTCGATTCAACCTGAGCTTGAATTTGAAGTTGAAGGTGTGAATGACCGCCTACAACTTGCAACTTTGGAACGTCAATTTCAGCAACAGCAAGCAAAAGAATTGATGCAACAAGGCGTACATTTAATTGATCCAAATCGTTTTGACCTACGTGGAACTGTGAAATGTGGTCAAGATGTACAAATTGATGTCAATGTCATTATTGAAGGTGATTGCGAATTAGGTGACAACGTTCAACTTGGCGCAGGCTGTATTTTAAAAAATACTCGTATTGCGGCAGGCACTAAAGTTCAAGCCTATAGCATTTTTGAAAATGCGATCGTTGGAGAAAACACCCAAATCGGTCCTTTCGCCCGTCTTCGCCCAGGAGCAAATCTTGCGAATGATGTGCATATTGGCAACTTCGTCGAAGTCAAAAATTCAAATATTGGATTAGGTTCTAAAGCCAATCACTTTACTTATCTAGGTGATGCAGATATAGGTGCTGATTGTAATATTGGTGCAGGGACCATCACTTGTAATTATGATGGCGCAAATAAACATCGTACTGTGATTGAAGACAATGTATTTATTGGTACCAATAACTCATTGGTTGCACCAATTAAAATTGCTCAAGGTGCAACCACAGGTGCAGGCTCAACTTTAACTCGAGATGTGGCAGAGCATAGTTTAGCTGTCGAACGATCAAAACAGTTTGAAAAAGCAAATTATCAGCGCCCCCAAAAACTGAAAAAATAAGAGGATAAAATTATGTGTGGTATTGTTGGTGGCGTTGCTGAACGATGTGTAACTGATATTCTGATTGAAGGATTAAAACGTCTGGAATATCGCGGTTATGACTCTGCGGGTTTAGCGTTATTGAATAATCAACAAATCTTACGCGAACGTCGTGTAGGTAAAGTTGCAAATTTAGCTGAAGCAGTATCTGAGCAGCATTTGACTGGTAATGTAGGTATTGCACATACCCGTTGGGCAACCCATGGTAAACCGACTGAAAATAATGCTCATCCACATGTTTCAGGTGATGTCGCTGTTGTACATAACGGTATTATTGAAAACTACCAAGAGCTTAAAGATGAATTACAAGCGCTAGGTTATATCTTTACCTCACAAACAGATACTGAAGTTGTTGCTCATCTTGTCAACGATGCTTTAAAGCAAACTGATAGCTTACTTGAAGCTGTACAAAAAGTTATTCCTCGCCTAAAAGGCGCTTTTGCTCTGGGTATTGTGCATACCGCACACCCTGATGAACTGATCACTGTGCGCGAAGGTTCACCATTGGTGATCGGTGTAGGTATTGGCGAGAACTTTATTAGTTCAGACCAATTGGCTTTATTACCTGTTACTAATCGCTTCGTCTATCTTGAAGAAGGTGATATTGCACGCTTAACACGTACGAGTATTGAAGTTTTTGTCAATGGCACCCGTGTTGAACGTCCAATCAAAGAACTGGATGCAACCGTCAGCAATGTATCAAAAGGCGAATATAAGCATTTCATGCTCAAAGAAATTTATGAGCAACCAGAAGCGATTCAACAAACGATTTCACAAGCATTGAATGACAATAATTTGCGTGAAGATTTTCTTCAACATGCCAATGCGGATTTTGACAAAATTCAGCAAGTACAAATCATTGCCTGCGGTACTAGCTACCATGCAGGTATGATTGCAAAATACTGGTTCGAGCAATTGATTGGTGTACCTTGCCAAGTTGAGATTGCAAGTGAATTCCGTTATCGCACGCCTGTCATTGTTGCTCATACACTGTATATCTGTATTTCTCAGTCTGGAGAAACTGCGGATACGTTGGCTGCATTACGCGAAACACAAAAACGTGCTCAAGCTCAGAACATCGACATTAGTACCATGACCATTTGTAACGTTGCCACTTCATCAATGGTTCGCGAAACAGATCATCATTTACTCACGCTTGCAGGTCCTGAAATCGGCGTTGCATCAACCAAAGCCTTTACCACTCAACTTGCAGCATTGATGTTGTTGATCTTAAAAATTGGTCAAGTTAAACAACGTCTTGCAGATGCTCAATTGAAGGAAATTACAGAAGCGCTATGGCATTGCCCGAAAGTAATTTTAGATACTTTACAAGGCAATACTGAAATTCTGCGTCTATCAGCACTCTTCGTTGAAAAGAACCACTGCTTGTTCTTAGGACGTGGCACACACTTCCCTATCGCACTAGAAGGCGCATTGAAACTGAAAGAAATTTCATACATTCATGCTGAAGGATATGCGGCTGGCGAATTAAAGCATGGTCCATTGGCTTTAGTAGACAATGAGATGCCTGTCGTGATCTTGGCTCCACAAGATGAAATGCTCGATAAGTTAAAATCGAATATGGAAGAAGTTCAAGCTCGTGGTGGGGAATTATTTGTTTTTGCTGATGAAAACAGTGGTATTCATGGTAAAGATCGCCAACATGTCGTTCATGTTCCAGCTGTCAATGAATGGTTAGCGCCAATTGTATATAGTATTCCTGTGCAATTGCTCTCGTATCATGTTGCTGTATTACGTGGTACCGACGTTGACCAACCACGTAACCTTGCCAAGAGCGTAACAGTCGAATAATTACAAAATAAAAAAAGGAGGGTTAGCCCTCCTTTTTTATTGCCATTGATGATCAGATTTAAGCCACATACCGACTGCTTTTATGATTCAAAAGAATAATTGAATTTAAAATAACAGCTCCTAAAATTGAAATTAGAATCAATTTCCAATCTACGAAAAACAACGAAACTAATAAGATGGTAACATCAATTCCCATCTGCACTTTACCTGCTGGAATGTTAAAGCGTTCTTGTAAATATAGAACCAAGAGGTTGATGCCGCCTAAGCTTGAGCGATGGCGAAACAAAATCAGAAAGCTTACCCCCATCAACACATTCGCAAAAATCGTTGCATAGATTGGATTGACCTCTGACAACTGAAAAAAATGAGGAATGATTTCCGTAAACCCAGCCAGTAATGCCACCGCAACAAAGGTTTTCACTACAAGGGCAATACCCATCTTTTTATAAGCAAAATAATAAAATGGAATATTGATCAGGAAAAATAAGATGCCAAACTTCAGGTCGGTAATATAGTGGATCAACAACGATAAGCCCGCTGTACCACCTGTCATAATCCCTGCTTGCTGCAATAAATTCATGGCAAACGATAGAATGAATGTACCAATTAACATGGCCAATCCATCTTCAATCTTAGAGTGTTGGTCAATCACGGGCATGACTGGACTGACCAAAGATATATTCTGATCGGTATTCATAAGGATACAACTCAATAGGAGAACAACAGCAGGGAGAAAGATCTCTCAAAGAAAGACATGGTATATTTGATCATTTTTATTAAAATTTCGCAATTTATTCTTATATTTTCACCATAAATGCAATTTATAATCAAAATATCCTTTTTTGAATAATCTTTATGCAACAACGTCGAATGCTTCAGTTTGAATGGTATTCATCTAAGAGAAAGATTTTTTACTTAATCGCGATCCCATTTTCTTTTAATTTTTCCAACACAATCGATGTATTTAAATTACTGACGCCAAAGTTACTAGATGACAAAATCCCAATCAATTTGACCATTTCATCTAAATTTTTCACTGCAACCTTCAGTGCAAAATCATAACTTCCTGTGAGTTTATGAATATCTTTCACCGCAGGTTCATTTAAAAGAAAGTCAACAAAGCGATCGTGTGTCGCATCATTGTAGTTTTGCAATTTCACTTCAATAATACCCATGATCGGTGTTGGATCTGCGCTTAATGCAATTTGCGCATAGTAACCCGTTATAATTTTATTTTGTTCAAGCTGAATACGACGACGTGAACATTGAGAAGTTGATAATCCCACCAATTCTGCTAATTCTTGATTAGCTAATCTTCCATTCATTTGTAAATAATGAATAATTTTCTGATCAAAATCATCAAGTTCAGCTGACATAAAACGCTCAATTCTGTCTGAAGTTAGAGTTTATCTGATATTGATTTATCAGTTTTATAAGTTTAACGCCTTTGGATCAAGCGGCTCAAGCTTATGACAAAATTGTAGTCGATTGAATACGCTCAATCCCTTGCTCTAACATTCTTTGCCATGCGCTTTGTAGTGAACCATCCAAATCAATCGCTTTACAGGCATCTTCAATGACATAAGTTTTAAAGCCCATCTGTGCAGCATCTAAGGCGGTCCACGCCACGCAAAAGTCTGTGGCAATCCCTACGATATATACTGTATCAATTTGATGTTCTGTTAAATAACCCTTTAAACCTGTTGGAGTTTTACGATCTGCTTCCATAAAAGCAGAATAACTATCAATATCGGCATGAAAGCCTTTACGAATTATCAGTTGTGCAGTTGGAACATCCAGATCAGGATGAAATTCCGCATCGTGAGTGCCTTGAACACAATGTTTCGGCCATAACACTTGGGTACCATACGGCAATTCAATGGTTTCAAACGGTACTTTATTGTCGTGATTATCTGCAAAAGAAATATGTTGCTCAGGATGCCAGTCCTGTGTCAGCACGATATGCTCAAACTTTTTTGCAAGTTGATTAATAATCGGAATAATTTGATCTGCTTTTGCAACGGCCAAATTCCCCCCAGGAGTAAATCCATTTTGGACATCAACAACAATTAATGCGACATGATGAGTTTGTGTCTGCATAGCATGCTCCAGTTTTAAGCTTGTATTTTTACAATACCCTGCTGATTATGTTCTGGCTACTCATGTTTTCACTTTTATAAAAGATGAAAACGATTCAAGATAAAGATGAATTAAAGTTTTCCACAGTTTGACTAAAGCATATTGTTCTTATGCCTCCGATCAGTCATAATTTGCGTAATTGTCATTCAACCCGATGGAATTGTTGGATGACCAATCAAAATACTGCAACCATCCAATATTTCGTTTCAACTAATTCAATCTCGGATGGGAAAATAGGATAGTTTTTTAAAATGACTCAGCTAGCACAGAATATTCAAGGCTCAATTGTCGCAATCGTCACCCCTATGTTTGAAGATGGCAGCGTAGATTGGAAGAGTCTTGAGAAGCTCGTTGAGTGGCATATCCAACAAGGTACACATAGTATTGTTGCGGTCGGCACGACGGGCGAAGCGTCTACATTAAGCATGGAAGAACACACACAAGTCATCAAAGAAGTGATTCGTGTAGCCAACAAACGTATTCCAATTATCGCAGGCACAGGTGCAAATTCAACGCGTGAAGCGATTGAATTGACTAAAGCTGCAAAAGAATTAGGTGCTGATGCGGCCTTACTGGTTACGCCATATTATAATAAACCAACACAAGAAGGCCTATATCAACACTACAAAGCAATTGCTGAAGCCGTTGATATTCCACAAATTCTTTATAATGTACCAGGTCGTACTGGTGTCGATATGCAAAACGAAACCGTTATTCGTCTTGCTGATGTTAAAAACATTGTTGGTATTAAAGATGCAACAGGCGATGTACCACGTGGTCAAGCCCTCATCGAAGGTTTAAATAATAAAATCGCTGTTTATTCAGGTGATGATGAAACTGCTTGGGAACTGATTTTACTGGGTGCAAAAGGTAATATCTCTGTAACAGCCAATGTTGCACCAAAGCAAATGAGCGAAATTTGTGAAGCTGCGTTAGCTGGAGATAAAGCAAAAGCACAAAGCTTGAATCAACAAATTGCAAATCTACACAATATTTTGTTTTGCGAATCAAACCCAATTCCTGTGAAATGGGCATTGCATGAGATGGGCTCAATTGGTACAGGTATTCGCCTACCATTAACCGCTCTAGCACAACAATATCGTGAACCGCTCCGCACAGATTTAAAAGCTGCGGGAATTATTTAATACGAGCAATTTATGATGCAATTACGTCTTGGTGTTGTCCTAGTCATTTCAGCTTTAAGTTTGGCTGGTTGTGGTCGTTTTGCCCTCAATAATCATTCTTTAGATTATAAAAAAGCACAAGCACTTGAACCACTCAAATTTCCTGAGGGCATAACGGCAAGACCATTTACGCCATTGTATCCAGCGCCTACGGTTGATCCACTTGCAATTGAGCATGCACCAAAGCTTGAAAATGAAAGTGGCAACCGCTATGCATTGCCTCGTCCAAAAGCGATGCAAAATTCAGCCGATAATACTTCAGCAACCGCTTCAACAGTGGGTCGTCCACAGCTTGTCACTGATGGGAATAAAAACCCATTACTCAAAGTTGATGGCCCGACAGCAAGTGCATGGCAATATACTTTTGCAACCTTGAGCAGCCTCAACTACAAAGTTATTTCACAAGCAGAAAATGGCTATGAAGCAACGATTAAAGTAGGTGATCAAAATTACCTACTTAAATTATCGGCTGTAGGCTCAAGCAATACAGTTGCGCTATTCAAACTTGATACAACATTTGCAGACCCTGCCGTTGCAGCTGAAGTGTTAACCCAGATTTACCAAAATTGGCCAGCCTAGTCGTTTACTAGGCATACTTTTTCAAAAGGTTCCCCCATGTTAAAACAAACCTTGCTCTATACTGGTAAAGCAAAATCTGTATATGAAACAGATAATGCTGATCACCTGATTTTAGTCTTTCGTGATGATGCATCAGCATTCAATGGCGAAAAAATCGAGCAACTAGATCGTAAAGGCAAGGTGAACAACCGTTTTAATGCCTTCATCATGGAAAAGTTGGCTGAAGCGGGTATCGAAACTCATTTTGAAAAGTTACTTTCTCCAACAGAAGTGCTTGTGAAGAAATTACAAATGATCCCTGTTGAATGTGTTATTCGTAACTACGCAGCAGGTTCATTATGCCGCCGTTTAGGTGTTGAAGAAGGTAAAGAGTTAACACCACCAACATTTGAATTGTTCTTCAAAGATGATGCGCTTGGCGACCCAATGGTCAATGAATCTCAAGCAATTGCTTTAGGTTGGGCAACAGCACCTCAACTTGAAAAAATGAAAGAACTGACTTACCAAGTGAATGATGTACTGAAAGCATTATTCGATGCAGGTAATATGATTCTTGTTGATTTCAAACTTGAATTCGGTGTATTCCACGATCGTATCGTATTGGGTGATGAATTCTCTCCAGACGGTTGCCGTTTATGGGATAAAGACACCAAGAAAAAATTAGACAAAGACCGTTTCCGCCAAGGTTTAGGTGGTGTGGTTGAGGCTTATGAAGAAGTTGCTGCACGTTTAGGCATTAACTTAGATAATATCTAAGCCTTAAGCTGCCGTTCTTAATAAAAACCAGCCTGATTAGGCTGGTTTTTTATTGGTTTATCTAATTTCCCAGTTTCTGATAAATCAGATTCCCTTAAGTTATCGTGCCCTTATGTTCATCTTCAAAATATTGATCAGCTGCCCAATCCGTCATCGATTTTAAAGCCATATAGGGACTCACGCACTCATCTGCACCTAATACATAATTACTGCGTGTCACTCGATTTACAGTTGCATCTAACATCATCAAACTATTCGGCGGCACAACAGGTGCATCATGATGCTCTGTAAAAATAAGCTGTTGCTTCAAAGCACTTGCCGTTGGTGAAATGCGTGCTGCTCTCGCCTCACCTAAGGTTTGTTGACGATGCCAATCCCCCAATAGAACGTATGCAATGAGAAGAAAGATGGAATAATATCCAAGGCTTTCAGTTGATCCAGTTGATCGTCACGAATCGTTTGAGGACGAAATGAATACTGTGAAATTAAAATATCTTTGTAAGCCTACTAGAGACTTTAATTGCAATATCATCCACATAGCGACTATAGGGAGTAGCTAAAACAATACTTATCATCACTGTAAACAAACTCGCCCACAGACCCGCTACCCAATACGAAAAACCCAATTGAATATGAAATAGATTAAAACAAGGAATTGCTAAAGCATAAATCACAGCAAGATGAATTAAATAAATAGAAAATGAGATGTTGCCTAAGAAAACTAAAAATGGTGAATCAAAAAATTGTGCTAACCATTTGCCTTTTAATACCGCATACACGATACAAAAACCGCCAATAAAATTCAGATAATCGTAGGTTTGCTCACCTAAAAATTGAGCAAAAATCCGATAACTCAAACTCTCGTTATGCGCACCACAGAAATATAGCCCCAGCGTGAATAGCAACACAGATAGGCCTGTGGCTAATTCTGATGCATATAGAAGTAAACCCAGACCTAAAATAAAACTCAGGATACCGAGTAATACAGTTTGTGAAATCGTATAGGCTGTCGCAATACTCAACAGCAAGAACAGACCTGCAAGCATCGGTCGTTTGCTATAAAAATAACTGGCGAAATAAATTACCAATGAACCGAGCAGCTCAATCTGCATCGTCCACAACACCCAGTTATAGCTTGAGTCCCCAAATAAAAATGCTCCGATACTGCCCTCATACAAAGCTATACTTAATTTTGGATGAGGATTTGCCAAAGCAGCCCCCCATTCAGAAACATGCGTAACATCGACAGGAAGGAAACAGACGAGGTAGGCAATAATACAAGAGATAAACGCGGGAATAGCCAAACGTGGATAACGCTTAATTAATGATTTTTTTAGTTTTTCAGCTGAATTTTTCTTTTTTAAACTCGATAAACTCAGGACATAACCGCTTAAAACAAAAAAGACAAAAACTGCGCCTGTACCTGAATAGAAGAATGCAAATGGGGAATGATAAAGTTGATCAAAAAAGGGATATTGAGGTACGACACTTAAATCAAAATGATGCATTTGGGGAAAGAAAGTCAGCGATAGGTGTGACAATACAACTGCAAGGCAGGCTAAGCCTCGGATACTTTCCGCAGCATTGATTTTGTTTGTGATCATGGCAGAGCTTTATCATCCGTGATATGCCGCGATAATGCGATCTTTTATATGAAGTGTCTAGTAGCCTCTTACAAAAATATAGTGACTATAACGCACTTAAATAATAATTCCGCTATACACTTAAACTAAGTTGATGATTTCACTCGAGTCGAAAACCAACATAAGATCGACCCAATACACACCATAAAAGCACCATACCAAAAAGAAATCGTCAGTGGCGTACTGAGTAAAATTGCCGAGAAAAAAGCTGAGAATACAAGAATGAAATACGAAGCACCTGCCAACAACGTGACATTGCCATGCAAAATCCCGACATTCCATGCAGCATAACCAAAGCCCATAGCGGCAGCGGCAAAAAGTAAGGACGTGGAAGATGACCAATCAAAATCAAATGCGCCGCCACCGACTGCACCAAAATGCGAACTGACATCCTTGATCAATGCAACAATCAAGCTCCAAAGGAAGATCGCAAGCAATCCAATGAATGTGGCTTTTTTTGAGTTCATGTTGAAATAAATCGAATATAAAACCGCAGCCAAATTCCCATTTACACTTTTGGGAACTTGACTAGGTGAAATGTGAAAATACAACTCATCTGTTTAAACAGATCTTTATTGCTGCTGTTGTTCCTGCTGCCAACGGCGTTGCTGCAAACGTTCGGCTTCAACTTCACGTTTATTTAAGGCACGCTCATACAACTTCGTACCCCGCAACTCAGGCGGCAAATATTCCTGTAAAACAAAATGCTCAGGGTAATGATGCGGATAGAGATAATCCACGCCATAACCTTGTTGCTTCATCAATTTGGTTGGCGCATTACGTAGATGCAACGGCACAGGTAAATTCGCAGTTTTTTCGGCAAGCTCCAAAGCTCGGTTAATGGCGAGATAGGTACTATTACTTTTCGGGCTGGTTGCGAGATATACAGCACATTGACCTAAGATAATTCGTGCTTCAGGCATACCGACCGCTTGTACTGAACGGAAACACTCACCTGCCAACAACAAGGCATTCGGATTCGAGTTGCCAATATCTTCCGATGCTGCAATCAACATTCGACGTGCAATAAAAACAGGGTCTTCACCACCTTTGAGCATGCGTGCCATCCAATATAGGGTCGCATCCGCATCGCTACCACGAATCGATTTGATAAATGCCGAAACCAAATCATAATGCTGCTCACCTGATTTGTCATAACGTGCAATATTCTGCTGTGCGACTTTAACCACAATTGCATTGGTCACGATATTTTCAATATCAGGCTCAAAAGTACTGGCAATTAAATCAATCAAATTAAGCGCTTTACGTGCATCACCCGCAGCAAATTGAATCAGCGCATCATATTCTTCAATCTGAATAAAACGCTCTTTCAAAAACTTATCACTTTGAATGGCTTTATTGATCAGGGTTTGAATCGCATCAGCATCCAAACTATTTAAGGTATAAACCTGACAACGAGAAAGCAGTGCACTATTCACTTCAAAAGATGGATTCTCTGTGGTTGCACCAATCAAAGTGATTTTGCCTTTTTCAACTGCATTCAGTAAGGCATCTTGCTGCGACTTATTAAAGCGGTGGATCTCATCAATAAACACTACTGATGTCAGTAAATCGCCGCTTTCCGCAATCACTTCGCGCAGCTCTTTTACGCCCGTATTTAATGCAGATAAACTAATAAAAGGACGATCAACTGCCTGTGCCAATAACAAAGCAATTGTAGTCTTACCCACCCCTGGCGGCCCCCAAAAGATAATCGAAGGCAAATGCCCCTGATCAATCATTTGGCGTAACGGTGCATGCTCACCGAGCAAATGATCTTGGCCGATGATTTCTGACAAATCACGAGGGCGTAAGCGTTCAGGTAAAGGAATATGCGTATCTGACATCATCACGGACTTTATACTGTTTTATCCTAGTCTATTGCGTCTGATCCAAATCTACAATTTGAATCTGCAACAACGCGACATTCTATTGCGCGGTATTCTTTTGAAGTAACTGCTGCATGACATGGTAGCTTGCAGTAATTCGAGCTTCATTCGGAAAATTAGTGTTAGCGAGCATCACAATCCCAATTTTCTGCTGTGGGATAAATGCAGCATAGGCATATTGCTCCCAGCCTAGCCCTTGGGTCATCGCACCAACTTGAAAATATCCCACATGCGTTGTTTCAACCGCTGCTCTTAAGGGTTGTTTTAGCTTTTGTGGATGAAGTTGAATATCTAAAAATTTCAGCATATCAGAACTACTACTTTTCACTCCGTAAGCTTCAGCATCCAACATCCCAGCAGAAACGCGAATGGGTTGGTCATTTTTATAACCCCACGCATATTGTGGCATCTGCTGCTCAAATACTTGCACAAAACTCTGACTCAATCCCAATTGTGGAAAAAGTGTTTTTTCTAACAATTCAGAATAGGGTCTTTTCAATCCTAATGCCGTGATATACCCCATCAAACCAATGCTTGGATTTGAATATTGTCGTGCCGTACCAACGTTGGTCTTTGGCTGCCATCTTTGAAAATATTGAAGCATGTCCTGCTGACTAACAACTTCATCTGGAAATTGCAGCGGAAAGCCACCTGCAGTATATGTACCTAAATTTAAAATCGTAGCTTTATTCACTGCGGTATTTTTTAATTCTGGGAAATACTTGGCGGGATGATCCGACAATAATAACTGCCCTTGCGCCTGTGCATAACCTGCCAAAGTTGCATTAAAGGTCTTACTGACTGAGCCAAGTTCAAATAAAGTATGGTTACTTACGGGTTGTTGGTTTGATTTTGATGCCAAGCCATAATTGATAAAATAATGCTTACCATCGAATGTGACACCGACCGCTAATCCAGGAATCTTATATTGATCTAATAATGGTTTAAATTATTGATCTACAATTTCCCTAACTTGCTGCTCACTGAGCGGTTTTGCCCAAATCGAAGAATTACAGGATAAAAGCCCTGCAAGTAAAAAAAGCATTCTTGATGCGATCATGTCTATTTCCCAAACCCATTTCATTCAAACAAAGAGGCTCTCAAACCACATCGACCTCTCAGTGTTAATCATATGGGAATGTATAAATAAAATACTGCAAAAGTATTGTTTTTTATTGATAAAAAACACAGTTATAAGAAATATATATCAAGATCTAACGTACCCAACGTACGACATAATCTTCTATATCATCTTCATTTATATCTTGTTCTGAAATACAGCGGCCGGCTGCTGATTTCTTCGCTTTAATCACACTCTGACGTGAGCCCGTATTTAAATAATGCCATGACGGTAAATTTTTACCTTCATTCAAACGACGATAAGCACAACTAGGAGGTAACCATGTAATTGTTTGCAATCGTTCAGGTGTCAATTGAATACAATCTGCAACATGCTGTTGACGATTCGGATAATCAGAACAACGTGCCGTTTTACAATCTAATAATTTACATGCAACTTTGGTATATGCGACTTCTGCCGTTTCTTCATCTTCAAGCTTAACCAAACAACACAAACCGCAACCATCACACAATGCCTCCCACTCAGTATTATTCAACTGATCAAGTGGATATAGTTTCCAAAAGTTAGCGCGCAATTCGGTAGACATGGCAAATGTTTTAGGCTTTAAAAATTTGTGTTGATTATAGCATTTATTCTCAATCAAGCTGTTTTCCAAGCGACTTAAGCGATTAACAATACTTAAGTTATTGAACATTTCAACCACAGAAACACCACATTTGGTGCGAAAAATACACGCTATAGTAATCTCATAACGATAAATTTAGGAGTAAGTAATATGTTCCGTTGGGCTATTATCTTTGCAGTGATTGCATTAATCGCCAGTTTATTAGGTTTTGGTGGTGTTGCTGGTTTATCCAAAGACTTTGCCGTCATTTTATTAGTGGTCGCGGCTATTCTTGCTGTAGTGGGTTTCTTATCACGCGGTAAAGTTTAGTTTAAACAGAAATAAAAATTCAGAAAGAAAAAAGAAGAATCGCCGTATTCTTCTTTTTTTATTATCATCATTTCAGCCGAATAAAAATTTGTCTTTCCGCTAGCATCATCAATTTTTTGCTTTTTTATGCTTTAATCAAAGCATTGAAAATATAGATCAGGATTAAAAAATGAGCTTTCCAATTACAACGCGTGAAATTGAATATACCGCCCCAGATGGTCAACGCCTTATTGGCTATTTTGCGACACCTATCCGAGATGTACCAGTTGCAGGAGTTATTGTTGCTCCAGAATGGTGGGGACGTACCGAATATACCGAGCAACGTGCGCGTGAACTTGCAGAACACGGCTTTGCCGCTCTCGCAATTGATATGTATGGAGACAAAAAAGTTACCTCTGATGTTCCTCAAGCATCTGCATGGATGATGCAAACATTTGATCATGTAGACACCGTGGTTGAGCGTGCTCAAGCAGGCTTAGATGCTTTAAAAGCACAACCAGAGGTCAATACTGAAAAATTGGCAGCAATTGGTTTTTGTTATGGTGGTAAAGTTGTTCTGGATTTGGCGCGATCTGGTGCCGATTTGAAAGCTGTGGTGACCTTCCACGCGAATTTAAGCCCGAAAGCACCTGCACAAAAAGGAAAGATTCAGGCTGAAATTCTTGTATTACACGGTGAGATCGACACCATGGTTTCTTTAGATGATGTCGCAAGCTTCCGTCAGGAAATGCACGATGCAGAAGTCGATCATGAAGTGATTATTTTTGAAGATGCCAAACATGGCTTTAGTAATCCCCTCGCAGATGAGCGAGCTAAAGCAAATAATGTTGACTTAGGCTATAACGCCGAAGCTGAACATCAAGGATTAGAAGCAATGTATGAATTACTAGATAAACATTTAAACTGATTCAAAATATTGGCATAAACTTTCGCAAAGACTTCATTCTGTGTAGGTGGCATTTATGTCTCCTACACACGAACAAATGTTTTTATCATTTAAATAAGTCCACGATTATATTTTCATTATACTAAGCCTCTGCTTTTGATTGTTCTGATTCATGTCTGATTTCTCATTTTCTGATGCACTACTCACGTGGTTCGACCAACATGGCCGCCACGATTTACCATGGCAAGTCGCTGATGATCCCTACAAAGTGTGGGTGTCAGAAATCATGCTACAACAGACTCAAGTTAAAACTGTTCTGCAATATTTTGATCGCTTTATCGAAAGGTTTCCAACCGTAGACGATCTTGGTCAGGCCAGTTGGGATGAGGTTGCCCCTTATTGGGCTGGTTTGGGCTACTATGCCCGTGCACGCAATCTGCACAAAGCCGCTGTAATCGTAAAGCAGAAAGGAAAGTTTCCTGAAACATTAGAACAGTGGATTGAATTACCAGGCATTGGTCGTTCAACTGCTGGTGCATTAATGTCTCTTGGCTTACGACAATATGGCGTCATTATGGATGGCAATGTGAAACGGGTTTTAGCACGTTTTTTTGCGATTGAAGATGATTTATCTAAGCCACAGCATGAGCGCGCTTTATGGCAAATTGCGGAACAGCTGTGCCCTAAAGAACGTAATCATGATTACACCCAAGCAATCATGGATTTGGGTGCTACAGTCTGCACACCGAAAAAGCCTTTGTGTCTATACTGCCCAATGCAACAACACTGTCAGGCCTATCAACAAGGTTTAGAACAAGAACTCCCGTTTAAAAAAGCAAAAAAACCTGTCCCTGTTAAAACGGCGAATGTGCTCCTAATTCAATCAGGTCATGAGTGGCTTTGGCAACAACGTGAAGCCCACGGTCTATGGGGAGGTTTGTATTGTCTGCCTATCATTGAACAGGCAACCGAATTACAACAGATTGAACAGCAATTTAAGCTCCAAGCTCAAGTATCATCACTACAGATTAGTCATAGTTTTACCCACTTTACATGGATACTGCATGAACAACTGTTCCACGTGGAACATGATCAAAAAGAACAGCTCAGTATCGAATTAAATGGAGTATGGCTAAGTCCAGAAGCTGCGATTGCCAAAGGCATTCCAACCGCCATGAAAAAATTGATTACAGCAAAACAAAAGACCTCCTCTACTTAACTGCTGTAAATCGAAATCACAAGGAGTTTGTGTGCATCTTTCGATTCCCTTTATTGTTATTAGCCTATTGGCTATTCTCATTTCTGCATGTACGACAACGCCTAGTAAGCCTACGCCCCTACCAGCCACTCAAATTAATAAACTTAAAAATCTGCGTTTAGACAGCCGTTTGCCCGTTCCAGTCAAAGGTGTCAATCGAAGTGAATTACGAGATACTTGGGGAGCTGCACGTAGCCAAGGACGTAACCACGAAGGGATTGATATCATGGCGGAGCGTGGGACGAAAGTGTATAGTGCTACCGAAGGGTTGGTCGCTGATTTACGTAATAATAATTTAGGTGGCAAAATCATTTGGATTCTAGGACCATCTGGTTCTTGGCACTACTATGCCCATTTAGATGGTCATAAACGTGGTCTTAATGTGGGAGACTATGTTCATAAGGGCGACCTCATTGGTTATGTGGGCAATACAGGCAATGCTCGTGCGACTGCCCCACATTTACATTATGGTATTTATTTAAATGGCAAAGGGCGTGGAGCAGTCAATCCATACTCATATTTACGTTAGGAACATAGAATGTCAGAAGCATTGATTGAACGACTGGTTAAATTTGCAGAGTCTGGAAATCAGCAAAAAATCATCATCAATGGTACAAGCTATCAAGGCTGGATTATGGAGATTACCGAAGATGCTCTGCTGATTAGCACAGGATTTGCAGATAAATCTGGTAAAGACTTTTGGCTTAAATTTACTGATTTAAATACAGCTGAACTGTATTATTGGGATACTCGCCCAAATGAATGGGTGACATTCACACTTTCATGATTTTATATGAATAACAATAGGAAGCATCAAATATGACGATTCAACGCTGTGGCTGGTGCTCCAATGATCCACTCTATATTAGCTACCACGATGAAGAATGGGGCAAAGTAGAACAAGATGAAAATCGATTATTTGAGATGCTTTGTCTTGAAGGTCAACAAGCTGGATTATCATGGATTACGGTACTAAAAAAGCGCGAGAATTACCGTTCACACTTCTTTCACTATCCAATTACTAAGATTGCAGAGTTTACTGATGATCAACTCGAAGACAAACTGAGTGATGCAGGATTAATTCGTCATCTAGGTAAACTTAAAGCGATTCGAGACAATGCAATTGCATGGCAGCAACTCAAAAATGAAGTTGGTGATGTATCTGATTGGCTATGGGCCTTTGTTGACCATCAGACTCCAAATAACGATGTCATTCATTATCGTGATGCACCTGCACAAACCGAAATCAGTCAAAAACTTTCAAAAACACTGAAAAAACGTGGTTTTAAATTTGTTGGTCCCACAACGTGTTATGCGTTTATGCAAGCGGTAGGAATGGTCAACGATCACGAAAATCACTGTCATTTTAAATAATACGAATTCATTTTCCTTTCCAAGGAGTTATCGAATGAGCAATAACCAAATTCGTGCTTATGCTGCAATGAAAGCAGGAGAGCAATTGGTTCCTTATCAATTTGATGCAGGTGAATTAAAGCCACATCAGGTTGAAGTTAAAGTTGAATACTGCGGTTTATGTCACTCAGATTTGTCTGTGATCAATAATGAATGGCATTCATCCGTTTATCCTGCTGTCGCTGGACATGAAATTATTGGCACAATTATCGCACTCGGTTCAGAAGCCAAAGGACTGAAACTTGGTCAACGTGTTGGCATTGGTTGGACAGCTGAAAGTTGCCAAGCATGCGATCCTTGTATTGGTGGTCATCAAGTTTTATGTACCGGTGGCAGCGTTGCGACTATCGTTGGTCATGCGGGTGGCTTTGCAGAAAAAGTTCGCGCAGGTTGGCAATGGGTCATTCCTCTACCAGAGGGTTTGGATCCTGAGAGTGCAGGACCATTGCTTTGTGGCGGCATTACCGTGTTTGATCCTTTACTTAAACATCAGATCCAAGCAACACATCACGTCGGTGTCATTGGGATTGGTGGTTTAGGGCATATGGCCATCAAGCTACTTAAAGCTTGGGGTTGTGAGATTACTGCATTTAGTTCAAATCCAGACAAAACTGAAGAACTCAAAGCCATGGGTGCTGACCATGTGGTGAATAGTCGTGATGCTCAAGCGATCAAAGCGCAACGTGGCAAATTTGATTTATTGCTTAGCACCGTCAATGTAACTCTGAATTGGCAAGCCTATCTCAATACCTTGGCACCGAATGGTAGTATGCATTTCTTGGGTATTACCTTAGAGCCTATTCCAGTTTCTGTAGGTACTATCATGAGTGGTGCCAAATCGATTACAGCTTCTCCAACTGGGTCACCTTTAGCACTGCGTCAACTACTACAATTTGCCGCACGTAAAAATATTGCGCCACAAATTGAGCTATTTCCAATGTCTCAACTCAATGAAGCCCTTGAACGACTGCATTCAGGTCAAGCACGTTATCGGATCGTACTTAAAGCAGACTTTGATTAATTTAAAACCGACGACATACGCTCTCTCACCCAATCCGCCAACTGTTGAATTGCTTGGCGGATTTCGGTGGTCAACGCATGCCCTGCATTTAAGCGGATGAAGTGCTGATAACGCTGATCTTCACCAAACACTTCCCCTGGTACGATATTAATCCCTTGGCGCTGCGCTAAATAATATAACTCTAAGCCCGTAATATTTTCTGGCAGTTGCAACCACAAAGCATAACCCCCTTCTGATTGACTCAAGGCGATTGGAATCCCACCAAATACTTGCAAAATATAAGCACGATACTGTTGGACTTGTTGCATCAACTTCGGTCTTAACTCATCCAAATGCTCACGATAACCACGACTATAAATGAAATCAGCCAAGCCTAACTGTAAGGGTGTATTGACACCGACGTTATTTGATAAGAGTTGTGGTCGTAAGTGTTGTAATTGTGGTCCCAAGCAAAACCATCCCACACGATAGGCGGTAGACAGTGACTTCGAGACTGAACCACACCAAATTACGTAGCCTTGTTGATCCCAATAACGAATCGGCAAAGGTCTCTCTTTTTGGAAACTGCATTCACCATAAATATCATCTTCTAAAATAAAACATTGGTATTGCTGTGCAAGTTCAGCAATTTTTTGCTTCTGTGAATGACTTAAACAGTAGCCCAATGGATTTTGAAAATTAGCAGTGAGTAAACACAACTTGGCATCGCCCTGTTTCATAAAAAACTCAAGACGCTCAAGGTCAATACCATGATGATCTGCTGGAATCTCAATAATCTTACGCTTAAGACTTGCCAACATTTGCAACTGGCCATTAAAGGTAGGTGTTGGAATTAAAATACTATCCCCTTCCTGACTGATCTGCTGAATTAACAGGGACAAAGCTGGCATACAGCCATTGGTAATAAAAATATCTTCTGTAGCGACATAAATCCCATCTTCACGCCAATGATCTGATAAAGCCTTACGTAACTGCTCATGTCCCTGTTTATTACAATATAAAAAATCTTCGGGCTGACAGTGTTTAAGCGCACGCTGTAAGGAACGACGTAGCCCATCTACAGGAATTAAATGGGGCGACAACTGAATAGCCCCTAAAGGAGTTAAATGATTTTGAATCGATGCTGTTTGAATCTGATTCTGTAAGTCTAAATTCGAGACTTGCCGTGCTTTGGACTCAAAGCTTGGACTTTCAGGGGCAGCACTTTGATATTGTCTTGAACTTACAAAATAGCCTGATTTGGCTTTGACATAAATCAGTCCTTTTGCTTCTAACAGTTCGTAGCATTGTTGTGCGGTACTCAAACTAATACTTTGCTGACGAGCAAATTCCCTTAAAGAACTTAACTTTTGCTGTGGCTGTAATTCATGTTGATAAATTTTATGAGCCAATTGATCTGCTAGGCGTTGATATTGAAAAGTCATATCTGTACTGCTTTTTTATAAATTTCTGTATCTGTATTGGTTAATACAACACCGTTAAGCTATAAAAATCAACTAACAAATGATAAGAGCATGAAAAACAATATCTTATTTCTTTGTACACGACAAAAAAAGATAACTCATTGAAATAATGGCATAATACTTGTTTTCTGACGACGAATATGATGACACATTTCAATGAGTTATATCTCATCTTAAACAAATATCTAAAGTGGAACAAGTCACATGTAAAATGTTTTACACTGATTATGCTGGCATTAATTGTAAAACAGACATGCAACCTTTCTTCTGCATCTAAAGCCTTACCCATCAAGTGCTTACCACAATCATTTTATCGACGTATACAACGCTTCTTTGCAGGTCAGTATTTTGATTATCGTCAAATTTCTCAGTTGATTTTCAATATGTTTTCATTCGACAAAGTGCAACTGACTTTAGATAGAACCAATTGGAAATGGGGAAAACGAGATATCAATATCTTGATGTTAGCCATCGTCTATCGTGGAATAGCGATACCTATTGTTTGGACATTGCTCAATAAACGTGGAAATTCAGATACAAAAGAGCGTATTGCTTTGATTCAACGCTTTATCTCCATTTTTGGTAAAGATCGTATTGTGAATGTGTTCGCAGACAGAGAATTTATCGGTGAGAAATGGTTTACATGGTGAATTGAAAATGACATTAACTTCTGTATACGTGTTAAAAAAACTTTATTGTGACCAATCACTTAGCCAAGAATCATAAAATTAGTGATTTATTTCGTCATCTTCAAGTTGGTCAAACTGAATGTCGTAAACGACGTATTTGGGTTGGTCGAGTGAAACTGTATATTAGTGCGCTACGATTAGAAGATGGAGAACTTTTACTTGTTGTTTCTCGTATGTTTAATGCTTCTGCTATTCGTGATTATGCATTACGCTGGGAAATCGAAACCTTATTTAGTTGTCTCAAAGGACGTGGATTCAATCTTGAAAATACTCGTTTAACAGACCCTAGACGAGTCAAGAAATTGATAGCAGTGCTAGCGATCGGTTTCTGTTGGTGCTATTTAACAGGTGAATGGCAACATGATCGAAAAAAAACGATAAAAATAAAGAAGCATGGACGACTTTCAGTAAGTTTATTTCGATACGGTTTGGACTATGTTCAAATGGCTATTCTACGTTTGATTGGTTTTGGAAAAAAAGAAGAATTTAAGAAAGTGCTCGCAATTTTAAGGAAGAAAAAGCCTGATAGGACAAGGGCCCTATGAAATTTGTCGTGTACAGAGATCTTATTTATATTTTCTACAATTTTTTTTACAGGCTGCAATCTGACTGACCAGTCCACTTATCAGCAACAACAAGTGTGTAAATCACTCTCACAGGGATATCTGCAAATTCAAAACCAATCGACCTATGAATTATGGAAAATGGAGAAAAGTGAAGCCCCTGAGCAGAGCCGTGTCATCAAACTGACCTATAAGAAGCCCAATGAAAATGGCCTGATGCTCTCAAGTAACTTTCTGCCAACGGTCAAAATTGAATGCACGCAACAACAGCAACAGGTCAAAGTTGCAGTACAACAACCGACTGGACAACTTGTTCAAGTTTTAGAACTCAAACTTGCCGAAACAGCTATTGGCAAACCGAAAATCCATGACTTAACTGCTCAGTCAAAAACTCAATAAATAAGCGAACCCGTTTCGGCAAATGCGCTTGTTGATAATACACAGCATGGATGCTTTGATAAGAGTGCTCAATCTGATCTTCAAATAGAGCCTGAAGGCGGCCTTCTTTCATATCCTGCCAGATTTCAAACTCTGATAGTCGGGCAATGCCCTGCCCACGCAAACAGAGTTGTCGAACCGTTTCGCCACTCGATGCTTTTACTTTCGGTTGGGTTTGAAAATACTCACCATCAATTTTAATCGGCCAAGTATTGATATAGGTTGGACGGGTGAAACCAATCACATCATGCTCTATTAATGTCTGAGCTTGTACAGGTCTCCCTTTACGCTGTAAATATTCAGGACTAGCAACAATATAAATTCGGCTTTTACACACCAATTTCGCATGCAGACTGGAATCATGTAATTCACCAAAACGAAACGCCACATCAGTCTTATGTTCTAATAGATCTATCACTAAATCATTACTATTCAGCTCAATCTCAATATTGGGATAACTTTGTCTGAACTTATGTACCAATGGCGTAATGACATGCAGAATAAACGGCGTGGCTGAGTCAATCCGAATCACACCCGAGGTATCCTGATCCGATTTTTCTAGAGCTTCTTCAGCTGCACTTAAATCACTGAGAATTTTACGCGCATGTTGTAAAAATTGTTGTCCTTCTTGGGTCAGTTTTAACTTTCGAGTCGTGCGCTCTAGCAAGGTGACTCCAAGCTTTGACTCTAGACGACTGAGAGAGCGGCTCATTCCCGATGCCGTCTGTCCAAGCCGCTCAGCAGCAGCAATAAATGATCCTGTATCGACAATGGTCATAAAAGCAAGTAGTTCTTCTACCGTAGATTTCATTGCCGCCTCGTTAATTATTGATATTTCGTCAACTGTATTTTGCAAATTCATCTATTTTTTAGCAACAATAATCATCGCAAAATTGCAGCCATCAACAGAATAGTGAAAAAGATTAAGTGAACAATCTGTGTATCGCTCAATTTGGTTGAGTTTAATCCTGCTTAACCGACCTTTATCACCCTGATGCTGGTCTGGATAGGGATGGTTTTTTCGAGTTTGCTCATCCCTTCGGTGGCAAGCTGGCTAATGTATCAGTGCATAAAAAAGCCTGATTGAATCAGGCTTTTTACTCTTAGATTTATTTAAGCAATTCAGGCAAATGTGGTTGTGCATAGAATGGATTATTCACTTCTTTCTTCATTTTCATCAGCATTTGATACGGTTGCTGCTGCACAAACATATTCACAAAACTCAATGGAATCGAACCTGCTGGGTCGGCATAACCACTAGTCATGACTTTAACCTTATTATTGGCAAGTCTTTGGAACGTCCAATCTCCTGTATATTGATTCAAACGAATCACATCAGGTTGTTCAGGGTAACTATTTTTAATCGCGTTATTCTTAATACTAATACTGCCATCAGCATTTTTATTCATTTTGCCTTTAATGACCAAGTCACGGTCTTTCAAAGGAAATGGGAAATCTAACAGCATATACAGGGTAAATTCCCCTTTCTTTTCATCCCGAGACAAAAGCTGTGCCTTAGCAACATAAGGCACCCATTGGGGTGTGCGTTCAACATCAAGTACTACCGCAACTGCCCGTTCCAAAGGTACATCAAAAGTCGTTTCTGCTTTGTACTGAAAGACCGGATTATTCTCTGTTTGGTAGGTCCAAACTTTAATATTATTGCGATGTAAACTCAGTTTAGGTGCTTCTGCGGCACTGACGACTAAACTTGTCGCGCTTAGCAGTGTAGCAAGAACAATATGCTTTTTATTCATGTCATGCTCAATTGTTGTAATGATGGCGAGAGCTTGTTGTATCTCTATCAGAAAGAAAGCTCAACAAGCTCTTTTATAGTACAAAAAAAGTACCTTTTAAACTTCAATCTCGTTAAAGCCTAAAACATCTTTCATATCATATTTACGAGCCTCACGACCCACTACCCATGCAGCCGCACGAACAGCGCCTGAAGCAAAATTCATTCGATTGGTCGCTTTATGTGTGACTTCAACACGTTCACCCTCACCAATAAACATCACGGTATGTTCACCGACGATGTCGCCACCACGAATGGTTTGAAAGCCAATACTTTGACGCTCACGAGCACCTGTATGACCTTCACGGCAATACACAGCATCTGTTTTCAAGTCACGACCTAAAGTATCTGCAATCGCCTCGCCCATCATAAATGCAGTACCAGATGGCGCATCCACTTTGTGACGGTGATGTGATTCGATGATTTCGATATCAACGCTATCACCAAACACTTTCGCTGCAAGCTCTAATAATTTGATTGAAACATTCACACCAACTGAATAGTTAGCAGCATAAACGACTGGAGTCTGTGTTGCGGTTTCATCTAAGAAAGCCTTTTGTTCATCCGACATCCCTGTGGTGCCAATCACCATTGCAACACCTGCCTCACGGCATAACTTTAAGTGTTGTTCAGTGGCAACAGGCGCAGTGAAATCAATCACGACATCACAGTCTTTTAAAACTTCACTTAAACTTCCCACAATCTTGACGCCGATGTTGCCAATCCCTGCAAGTTCCCCTGCATCTGCACCCACCAAACTGCTTTCTGGACGTTCAACAGCTGCTGCGAGTTGGTAGCCTGCTTGTTGTACTGCTTGAATCAGAATACGCCCCATGCGTCCGCCTGCACCCAAGATTCCAATGCGTGGAGAAGTCGACATAATTTTTCCTAGTCTTTTATTTAAACAATTGAGCTACTATAGCAAAACTCTGTGTCTACGCTAAAAAATTCCCATAAAAAAACCTGCCGCAGCAGGTTTTTTATTGATGCTAATTAATCAAACAAGCGATCAAAGAAAGATTTTTTCTTTGGTGATGCAGCATGACCATCACCATCTAACGACGCTTGTAATTCTTTCAACAATTCACGTTGGCGACTGTTTAAATTCACAGGTGTTTCTACCACGATACGGCACAATAAGTCACCGACCATGCTGCTACGTACAGGACGAACACCTTTACCACGTAAGCGGAATAGCTTACCTGTTTGCGTACCTTCTGGAATTTTTAAGCTGACACGACCATCAAGCGTCGGGATTTCAATTTCTTTGCCCAATGCAGCATCAGCAATACTGACTGGTACATCCATATAGAGATCTGCACCGTCACGTTGGAAGACTTCGTGTTCACGAACTACGACTTCAACATATAAATCACCCGCTTGACCATCACGAATCGCTTCACCTTTACCTGTTAAGCGAACACGATCGCCGTTGTCCACACCTGCAGGAATAGTGACTTCAAGCGTTTGTTGACGATCCGCAACGCCCGAACCATGACAAGTATTACAAGGGTTTTTGATAATTTTGCCTTGACCGCGGCAAGTACTACAAGTTTGTTGAACCGAGAAGAAACCTTGCTGCATACGTACTTGACCAGCACCATGGCAGGTACGACACGTCTCAACATCATTTGGATTCTTAGAACCTTTACCATCACAGCTTTCACACGGCGCTGGTGCAGTAAAAGTAATCGTTTTTTTCACGCCTTTGACTGCTTCTTCAAGCGTCAATTCCATCACATAGCGAAGATCAGAGCCACGACGTTGGCGTTGTTGTTGGCGACCACCGCCACCACCGAAAGCACCACCAAAAATATCACCAAACTGGCTAAAGATGTCTTCTGCACTAAAACCACCACCGAAGCCACCGCCGCCACCAAAACCGCCTTCAAAAGCACTATGGCCAGCACGATCATACATGCTGCGTTTTTCGCCATCAGAAAGTACTTCGTAAGCCTCTGCTGCTTCTTTAAACTTTTCTTCCGCTTCAGCATTGTCTGGGTTACGATCTGGATGATATTTCATCGCCAACTTACGATAGGCTTTTTTAATCTCATCATCACTTGCGGTTTTCGAAACGCCTAAAACCTCATAATAATCACGTTTAGCCATGGTTGGCGATGCTCCTCACGGAATTTATTCAAACTTAAAAAAACAAATAGGCTCCGCTGACATTTTATTTCTAAAGTCAACAGAGCCTTAATAGGGCCTGTACAATACGTTTACAAGGGTGATTGTGATAAAAAAAGCGATAAATTTAGAAAACCGCTTTATTTCTAAAGTATCTGGCAATACCTTTGATCCATGCATTCAACAGAAATAGCCATGCAATTGAGCTAAACACGACACCCACAACCGTCATGGCGGTCACCCAGAGGGCGCTGTTCCAGACAAAAAAGAACAGTGGAATAAACCACAGGGCAGCAAAGAAAGCCATTAGAATAAACAGCAGCACATTACGCATAATCCACAGTGCATGCGCGTGTATCCATACTTCAGCATTATTCGCAGTCGCAACTTTTCGTGCCAGCAGATACGCAAACACTGCAAACACGATTGTAAATAATGCAAGAAACATGAACACGTACGAAATCGCCACATAACGGCGATGCTGCTCAATATTGTCTTGCCCCATGCTCTAGATCACCTCATTCACTGCATTTTGCCAAACCAGTCATGCAATGAAATTCAATTATTTTTTGGTCTTAAAATATAGGTGCTACTATATTGAAATTTTCAATATTTCGCACCTTTATTCACAAAATAATTATGATAGATGTGTTGCTTTCTTGACCTTAAACCACGCCGCATAGAGTGCAGGCAGGAAAAACAGGGTCAACAGGGTAGCCACAATCAAGCCACCCATAATCGCAACCGCCATCGGACCAAAGAAAATACTGCGTGATAAAGGGATCATCGCCAGTACAGCAGCCAATGCCGTCAATACAATTGGACGGAAACGGCGCATGGTTGCACCAATCACCGCATCCCACGGTGCATACCCTGCCTGAATATCTTGTTCAATTTGATCAATCAAAATCAGCGAGTTCCGCATAATCATCCCTGACAATGCAATCGTCCCAAGCATCGCCACGAAACCAAACGGTTTATTAAACAAGAGTAAGAATGCAACCACCCCGATTAAGCCAAGTGGTGCTGTCAGCAGAACAATCGTTGCGCGTGACATGCTACGTAATTGAATCATCAGCAAAGTCATCACCACAGCCAAGAATAATGGCATGCCTGCATTGACTGAATTTTGACCCTTCGCAGATTCTTCAACCGTACCACCGACTTCCACTAAGTAACCATTGGGTAAATCGGCACGTAAAGTTTGCATTTTATCCGCTAACTGCTGAACCACGGTTGCAGGCTGTAAATTGGTTCGAATATCGGCACGAACAGTAATCGTTGGTAGACGGTTACGATGCCAAATCAGACCTTCTTCAAAGCGTGATTCAATTTTTGCTATTTGCGCTAGCGGTACAGTGGTGCCTTTGGTGGTTGGCACAGCTAAACTTGCTAACGAAGCCACTTCGACACGTTCTGACTTATCACCACGTAAACGAATTTCTATGAGTTCACGTTTTTCACGATATTGATTCATCACCGCACCTGTCACAGAAGCGTTTAGGAAGTTAGCCAAATCAACACTGGAAACACCCATTTGACGAGCACGATCTTGGTCAATTTCAATTGCAATAATTTTGCTTGGCTCGCCCCAATCTAAATGTACGTTGGTTGTATTGGGATCTTCACTTAAAACTTTAGCCACTTTTTGTGCCTCTGCCCGAACCGTTGCCAGATCTTCACCTGAGACCCGATACTGCAATGGATAACCCACAGGTGGGCCATTTTCGAGTAAAGACACACGAGTACGAACCTGTGGCAATAATTGCTTAATCTGCTTGTCTAAAGAGCGACGGATTTCATCACGATCATCTAAAGATGATGCCAGCACCACAAACTGGGCAAAACTGGCTTGTGGAAGTTGTTGGTCTAAAGGTAAGTAAAAACGTGGTGAACCTGTTCCAACATAAGCGACATAATTATCAATCCCTTTTTGTTTGGATAGGAATTGTTCTACCTTATGTACTGCTTGTTCTGTCGCCGTTAGTGAAGCCCCCTCCTCCAGTTTTAAGTCCACCAGAATTTCTGCACGATTCGATGGTGGGAAGAATTGTTGCGGTACCAACTTAAACATCGCAACAGACAATACAAAGATACCGACCGTAATAGCAATCACCGTTTTACGATAGGTAATACAGATTTCGACGATATGCCTGAAGGATTGATAGAACTTGGATTGGTAAGGATCATGATGCTGACCATGCGACTCAACTACTGGTACAGGCTGCTTGCGTAACCTTGCCCATAAACGTAAATACCATGCCGCTTGTTGATTCTGTTTGGTGAAATCAGGTAACAGTTTTTCACCCAGATAAGGCACAAATAACACCGCAGCAATCCATGACACGATCAATGCAATCGTCACCACCTGGAAAATAGAACGGGTATATTCACCTGTTCCAGATTGTGCCGTGGCAATTGGCAAGAAACCTGCTGCGGTAATCAATGTACCTGTGAGCATTGGAAAAGCGGTGGTTTGCCATGCAAAACCTGCTGCTTTTAATCGGCTGTAACCCTGTTCCATTTTAATCGCCATCATTTCCACGGCGATAATGGCATCATCGACCAACAAACCCAGCGCAAGAATCAATGCGCCTAATGAGATCTTATGTAAGCCGACGTCAAATAAACTCATCCCAGCAAAGGTCATTGCTAAAACCAATGGAATCGACAATGCAACAACAAGCCCTGTACGAAAACCGAGTGAGAAGAAACTGACCAATAAAACGATAATGACCGCTTCAGCTAAAACTTTTAAGAACTCTTGAATACTACGTTGTACTGCAACAGGTTGGTCTGAAACTTTTTGCAGTTTCATGCCCAAAGGTAAGCTTTTTTGTAGACTGTTAAATTCGGTTTCTAAATTTTTGCCCAATGCAATGATGTCCCCACCTTTACGCATGGACACCGCAATGCCAATCCCATTCTCACCCATAAAACGCATACGTGGTTGAGCAGGTTCACTAAAGCCGCGATAGACCTCAGCAACATCACCCAATTGAATGGTTTTATCGCCCACCAACAACGGCATTTTTTTCAGGTCATCGACACTATGTAAGTGTCCGCTAACTCTGATTTGAATACGGTCTGTACCTGTTTCAAAGAAACCTGCACCTGCCATATCATTTTGCTTCTGAATCGCTTCCTGAATGGCTGTGACAGGGACACCGAGCTGAACAGCTTTGGTATTGGATAATTCGATCCAGATCTTCTGATCTTGTAGACCCACCAAATTAACCTTGCTGACATCTTTGACCCGTTGCAGTTGTAGTTGCAAACGATCGGCATATTCTTTCATTACCGCATAGTCAAAATCTTTACCCGTTAAAACATAGATATTGCCGAAGGTATCACCAAATTCATCATTAAAAAATGGGCCTTGTACACCGCTTGGAAGTTGTGAACGGACATCATTGACCTTTTTACGCACGTTATACCAAACGTCAGGAATCTGCTCAGAACGATAGGAATCCTTAGCAATAAACGTGACCATAGATTCCCCAGGCCGTGAATATGCCCGAATATTTTCATATTGCCCTGTGGTCATCAGTTCTTTTTCAATACGATCTGTCACCAGCGTTGCAACTTCCTGTGCGGTTGCGCCTGGCCAATAGGTCTGTACTACCATCACTTTGAAAGTAAAGGGTGGGTCTTCACTCTGTGACAGCTTGGAATACGACATCACCCCGACAATGCCGAGTAACAGCATAAAGTAGAGAATGATGCCCTTATTCTTAAGTGCCCATTCTGAAAGGTTAAATTTCATGCTTAACCTCCTGTTTTAACCGTGACTGCGCGATTATCACGATCTACAGGATGAATTTTTTGCTGGTCACGTAATAGATGCACACCACCAACCACAACCCAATCTGAAGCTTTTAGACCTGACAGAATAGGCACACTGTCACGCCCATAAGTACCCAACGTCACTGGGACTTTACGTAAGGTTTGATTAGCATTCACCACCCAGACATAGGCTTGTTGATCATTGGCAGTAACACTGGATAAGGGCACACTCAGAACATTATTTTCATTTGCGACAAAGAATACCCGTGCACTTTGCCCGAGTTGAATCGTCGACTGCCCTTCAAGCAATGAAACTTTCACGGTGAATGTTCGCGATTGGTCTGCAGCGGGTGACACTTCACGGACTTTTGCCGCAAAACGTGCTTCTGGCTGAGACCACAAAGTGACCCAAGCAGGTTGCCCGACTTTAATGGTACTGACGGCCTGCTCAGGTACGCCAAACACGACTTCTCGCTCACCTTCAATTGCGAGTTGATAGGCAGGTTGACCTGCCGCAATTACTTGTCCAATTTCAATTTGACGTTGAGTAATCACGCCATTTTTATTCGAAATAAGTTGGTTATAACCGGTTTGATTTGAAGACACTTCATAATTAGAACGCGCTTGCTGTAACCCTGCTTGAGCAGATTCATACTGATTTTTCACCGCATCAAATTGTGAGCGACTCACTGCATTGACAGGTAATAACTGTTGATAACGCTGATATTCTTGAGCCGCAATTTTTGCTGCTGCTTCAGCACTTTGCAATTGCGCTTTGGCAGCGTTCATTTGCAATTGTGCGTCTTTGACATCTAGTTTAGCCAAAACCTGTCCGACTTTGACCCGATCACCCACATCAACATAACGTTCGGTAATTTGCCCCCCAACACGAAATGCCAGTGCGGTTTGTTGCTTGGCTTGAACATCACCTGCATAACTTTTTTGATCGATATGATTCGTATTCGGCTGCGTCACCATGACATAAGGAATTTCCTCAGTCTTGGGAACCTCTTTTTGACATGCTGTTAAAGTGACACTGCTGAGTACGAGCAACCCCACAATTACATGATTTAGCAGATTCATCTCTGTTTCGCTCTTATTCAAATTGATTTTTTAAGGCACAATATGAACATTATGATAGATTGTTTATTTTTTAATTAATATACTCATGAGTACACTAATTAAAAATTAAATCTAGCATTTTGATTTTGAATTGAATTAAATGAGACAGCTAACGTGCAAATTCACAGTGGTCGCCCTAAAGATTTAGAAAAAAGAGCCAAAATCTTACAGGCTGCAAAATCTATTTTTTTAAAAATGGGTTACCACGCCACCAATATGAATCAGATTGCCAAAGAAGCAGGCGTGACTAAACTCACGGTGTACAACCATTTTCAGGACAAGGCTAACCTGTTTATCTGCGCCATTGAAGAAAGCTGTGAAGAATCGATTCGGACCAAACAGTTTGAACTGACCGCAGATTCTGATTTCAAACAGGCTTTGCAACTGATGTGTCAACGGGCTTTGAGTATTATCTATCTGCCTGAAGCACTGAAACTGGATTGCCTACTGTTTGAACTGGCAGCGGAACAAAGTCCATTAACCCAACAGTTTTTTGATGCGTCACATACCCGCATGTGTCATGTGTGGTGTGATTTTTTTGAGCAAGCCATCGCCTTTAAATTTATTCAGGCAGACGCGCCACTCAAGCAAACAGAGCTGATCATCTCGCTGATGTTAGGTATCCGTCATCAACAAGTGTTACTGGGTCTAGCCGCAGTGCCCACGGCGGATGAAATCGATCAGATCATTCAACATGCCATCGAGATTTTTTTGCTTAAATATCAACCTAAAAATTAGATAAAATTCACATTTTTTTACGTTCTGCTCTTGGAATGTCCCCCAATCGCGCTATAGTCGAGTGAGAACAACAGGAGAATTAGAATGATTCAACAAATCACTGCTCCATTACGTGAAGATGTCCGCTTACTCGGCAATTTACTTGGAGAGACCTTAAAGCAACATGCTGGGCAAGATTTGTTTAATCAGATTGAACAAATTCGCGCATTAGCCAAAGGTGCACGTGACGGCCAGATCGAAGCAGAAAAACAGCTCGAACAATTGTTTCTCGGTTTGAAAGATGAAGAAATTTTGCCGCTGACTCGTGCATTCTCACATTTTCTGAACTTCGCCAACATTGCGGAACAATATCATGTAGTGCGTAATCGTCGTCAGGCTGAGTTTGACGAACAAGCCCCTAATCCAAATCCTTTGTCACATTTATTTGAAAAATTCAAAACTGAACAGATCAACTCAAAACAATTATTCGAACAAATCTGCGATTTAAAAATTGAATTGGTACTTACAGCGCATCCAACCGAAGTCAGTCGTCGTACCTTGATTCAAAAATATGATGATATTACCGATTGCCTATCTCAACTAGATCAGCAAAAACTAACACCTCGTGAACGCCAACAAACCATCGCCACCCTGAAACAATTGGTCAGTTCAGCTTGGCAGACAGACGAAATTCGCCAACATCGCCCGACCCCTGTCGATGAAGCAAAGTGGGGCTTTGCGACGATTGAACAAACTTTGTGGAATGCTGTACCTAAGTTTATTCGTGAGCTGAATGAACTGACCCAACAGCATTGTGAACAAAACTTACCGCTCAATATCGCGCCAATTCGCTTTGCCTCATGGATGGGTGGTGATCGTGATGGCAATCCCAATGTCACCCATCAAGTCACCCAAGAAGTATTATGGTTATCACGTTGGCAAGCTGCTGATTTGTATTTGCGTGATATTGAAAATCTGCGTTGGGAACTGTCCATTCAAAGTTGTTCTGAGGAACTGACTCAAGCATTAGGTTATGAACACCCTGAACCGTATCGTGAATATCTGCGCGACACCCGTGAACGTTTAAAAGCCACCCGCTATTGGTTGGGGCAACGCTTACAAGGCCATGAAGCTGATGATAGTCAGATCATTCGAAATAAAGATGAATTATTACAGCCCTTATTACTCTGCTATCGCTCCTTAATCGAGAGCAACCTCGCTGAAATCGCCAATGGGCAATTGCTTGATTTTATATACCGAATCAATTGCTTTGGAATTGAGTTACTCAAACTCGATATTCGCCAAGAATCAGGGCGGCATCGTCAAGCCATTTCAGCGATTACTGAATATCTAGGTTTAGGCAATTTTGAATCATGGACTGAACAGGCTCGTCAAAACTTCCTTATTCAGGAACTACAAAGTAAACGTCCTTTACTGCCTAAATATTTCAATGAACCTGAAGGCAGCTTGATTCAACATCCTGATGTACTCGAAGTCTTTGCGACCATGCGCACTTTGGCTGAACAACCAGCTGAGAGCTTGGGTGCCTATATTATTTCGATGGCAGAATATCCAAGTGACGTCTTAGCTGTTTTACTCTTACAAAAAGAAGCTGGTATCCAACATCCTCTTCGAGTGGTGCCCTTATTTGAAACCTTAAAAGATCTTGATGGTGCAGCCAAAACCATGAATACCTTATTCAATATGCATTGGTATAAACAGCATATTCAAGGCAAACATGAAGTGATGATCGGCTATTCAGACTCGGCAAAGGATGCGGGCTTTATGTCGGCAAACTGGGCACAATATCGTGCGCAAGAAGAACTCACCGCTGTCGCTCGAGAACATGGGGTGCAATTGACTCTGTTTCATGGTCGTGGCGGTTCAATCAGTCGTGGCGGTGCACCAACACAACAAGCATTGTTCTCACAACCACCAGGTTCAATCTCTGGAGCAATTCGTGTCACTGAACAGGGTGAAATGATTCGCTTTAAATTTGGTTTAGAAGGCATCGCGCTACAAAATTTGGAAATATATACAGCGGCAACATTAGAAGCAACGTTATTGCCACCGCCAGAGCCAAAGAAACAATGGCGTGATTTGATGAATCAAATGACTGATTTATCGGTACAGGTTTATCGACAAACTGTGCGTGAAAATCCGAATTTTGTCAGTTATCTACGCACGGTCACACCTGAGTTAGAATTACAAATGCTACCGCTTGGTTCACGCCCAGCCAAACGCAAAGTTAGTGGTGGCATAGAATCTCTTCGAGCAATTCCTTGGGTATTTGCATGGACACAAATTCGCTTGATGTTGCCCGCTTGGTTGGGTACAGGCACGGCGATCAATCAGGTACATGAACAACACCAAAACACCTTAAATGAAATGCTTGAACAGTGGCCGTATTTCCAAACTTTAATTGATATGCTGGAAATGGTTTTATCCAAATCTGATGCAGATATTGCGCTCTATTACGAGTCTCACCTGACACAAAACCAAGACTTAAAAAACTTGGGGGTTGAATTACGCCAACGCCTACAAAATGCTGTAGATACCTTGCTCAGTCTTAAAGGTGAGTCTAAGCTTTTAAGTAATAATGAAGTATTGGATCAATCCATGCAGGTGCGTAAACCGTATTTATTGCCTTTACATTTACTGCAAGCAGAGTTAATGAAACGCCGTCGTCTGTATTTAGCCGAGCATCAAACCGAGCATAGCCCTGTCGATCATGCCTTAATGGTGAGTATTGCAGGTATTGCGGCAGGTTTGCGCAATACCGGCTAAATAAGAGCCTTGCCATCAACATAAATCACAGGTGTTGATGGCAAAATTGGCAAAACATTCCATTTTTAGAAAAAAATTAGAAAATATTTTTTAAATAAGATAGTTAACTTTTCAAATAATTTAGAAAAAAATAAATAATAAATACGATAGTTTATTTTGAAACACATTTTACCAAAAGGTAAAAATACAGACGTAAAAAACATGATCTGGCAATATTCTCAATGACTTATAGGTGAAAGCTCGTTTTAAGACAGGGTATCATACCCGCTGATATCACATAATGAGTCTCATCTATGTCAAATTGGTTTCCAAAATGGCAGCCGTATCAGGGAAAGATTGATCATCGCCCTGTCGCGACAAATGAATATTTACCGCCCTTACAAAGTGCGGTATTAGGGGTACAACACGCATTTGCAATGTTTGGTGCAACTGTTCTTGCACCCCTTCTGATGGGCTTTAGCCCCAACCTTGCCATCTTAATGTCAGGGATTTGTACTATTATTTTCTTCTTGATCACGGGTGGTCGTGTTCCAAGTTATTTAGGCTCAAGCTTTGCCTTTATTGGTGTCGTTGCAGCCGCAACTGGTCATATTACTGGGTCAGGAGCCAATCCAAACCTTGCAGTTGCGCTTGGTGGAATTGTTGCCTGTGGTATTTTTTATGCCTTGATCGGTTTTGCGGTCATGCTCACAGGCACGCGTTGGATTGAGAAACTCATGCCACCTGTTGTCACAGGCGCTGTGGTGATGATTATTGGTCTCAACCTTGCACCCGTTACTATTAAAGGCGTTGCTGGACAGCCTTTTGAAATGTGGATGGCACTCATCACTGTATTAAGCATGGGCATTATTGCTGTATTTACCAAGGGCTTATTACAACGTTTATTACTGTTAGTAGGTTTATTGATTGCTTATGCCATATATGTGGTTGCAACAAATATTCTAGGATTTGGTAAACCGATTGATTTCTCCCAAATCGCAGCAGCACCATGGTTTGGCATCCCAACTTTTTCACACCCAACTTTTGATTTAAATGCAATTTTAATTATTGCTCCCGTTGCATTGATTTTAGTCGCTGAAAATCTAGGTCACATCAAAGCAGTCGGTTCAATGACAGGTGAAGATCTTACACCTCAACTGGGTAAAGCTTTTGTTGCGGATGGTCTTGCAACGACCTTATCTGGTAGTGTTGGCGCACCGGGTATGACCACCTATGGTGAAAATATTGGTGTGATGGCAGTCACCCGTGTTTATTCTACGATTGTATTTGTAATCGCTGGCGTATTTGCAATTTTCTTGGGGCTGTCTCCTAAATTTGGCGCAGTGATTAGTACGATCCCGACAGCAGTCCTTACGGGTGCTTCGATCGTAGTATTTGGTTTAATTACCATTGCAGGTGCAAAAATCTGGATCGAAAATAAAGTCGATTTTTCTAATAATAAAAACCTGATTGTGGCTTCAGTGACCATTATTCTGGGTGCAGGCAACTTTGAATTACTGTTTGGTAGCTTTAATTTAGGGGGAATTGGAACCGCAACGTTTGCTGCGATTTTCCTGAACCTGTTATTCAGTTTAAAAGATAAACATTAGAATCGTGGGCAGCTTCGGCTGCCTTTTTATTTATTCCTGACTTTCCTGCTTATATTTATCTTCCAAAACATTGCTGATAATACTTTCAATCATCCAAACTCGATACAAACTATTAAAAACATAGCTCTGTCCATCTATACGTAATTCCAGTACAGGAAAATCTGGCTGATGCTTTTGCTGACAGAGTTCATCATTCTGTTTCAACAAAGCTTCAACATCCTGTTCAGTGACCTGTTCAATCTGCAAGCGCTTTTGCATTCGCTGAAAATGCGCCTTGAAGGATAAATCCCTACCCCGTGTCCAGACACTTTCCAGAATCTGGTGGATCACATCCACCTGCTGTTCCTCTGCAACACTATAAAACAGCTTCGCCATTTCATAAGTTGCTTCTTTAGTAGGCCGACAGAATGGGGTGAATGCCACCTGTGTACGTTTGGAAACACGGGTCGCCAAACTCCAGTCAAACCAATCTCGCCCATGATAGCTCAGCGGATAAACGCTCAATTGAATATTATAATAATTGGCCAGTTCTTCTTTGATATAAGCCAATAATAGCCAACTCATCGGGTCTTCAAGTGCAATATACAGATCTAATTCTGGATGTAAGCTTTGGACTTCTGTCAGTGACTCACCATCATTAATGAGATGCTCACGCCATTCGATATGATTAATCAGAAAAATTGGATTTCCGGTGAGTAATTTTTGTTGTTTCAAACGGCGTGTAAGGCGTAATAAATCATCAACGGCCTGATATTTACGCTCACCAAATTCGAAGTAACTGGCTGCAACAGGCACATCTTTAAAAATACGTTCAGGATAATCTTGAGGTGTTTGATGCTGACTTGCCATCGCATAAAGAGTACGTAATTTCCCATATTGTTGTTGCCATAACATGTGGAATACATCTTCGAGTAAATGTAAAAAATTGTGTTCTCTCAGAGGGGTATTTTTTAGAATTATTTCTGCTTGTTGTAATGCTTCTGGACTAGGTATTTCAGGGGTTTCATCGAAACCAAACCGATGTTGTTTGGCGAGAATTTTAGCATCATTCAAACAATAACTCTGCCAATCTTGTTGTGACATACCATTAGGAGGCTCAGCACCCTGTCTTGAAATAATCACTTTTAAAGGTTTTAGTTCATCACTCAAAATTTCATTGAGCTGATCAAGCTGTTGTACTGCAAGATAGCTATAAACATCGTCTAAACGCAGGTAAATACTTAAACCCTGTTCCGTGGGCAACACCGCCTGACGAGAAGGTTTTTGATAGAACCAACTCGATCGGATGGGATCAAACCAACGACGTAACAAAGACATGTCGATCGCCTCTAATGATTATAAAGTGATGAATGGATAAGCTTTCTCTAACTTGAATTCAAACAAGTGAGCAAATAAGTATAATGAGTATCTTATAAAATCAGAAAAAAGTCCCTCTTTATCGTAATAAAGAGGGATGATAAACATTGTCGCTTAGCAATAGTTTACAGAACGCGTACTGCACCTTTCGCAGCACTCGTTGAATGCAAAGCATAAATTTTCAAAGATTTTGAAACTTTACGCTTACGCTCTTCCGCTGGATGCCAACCTTTGGCTTCTTGAGCTGTACGGCGGTGCGCCATGGTTGCATCATCAACATCAAGGTGAATGGTACGATTCGGAATATCAATTTGGATAGTATCACCATCTTCAACCAGACCAATTGCACCACCTTCCGCTGCTTCTGGAGACACGTGACCAATTGATAAACCTGAAGAACCACCAGAGAAGCGACCATCAGTAATCAACGCACAGTCCTTACCCAAACCTTTCGACTTCAAGTAACTGGTTGGGTACAACATTTCCTGCATGCCTGGACCACCACGTGGGCCTTCATAACGAATGACAACGATGTCACCTGCCACGATCTTATGATCTAAAATCGCTTCAACCGCTGAATCTTGGCTTTCAAAAACACGCGCTGTACCCGTGAATTTAAGAATCGATTCATCCACACCCGCAGTTTTCACGATACAGCCATCTAAAGCGATGTTGCCATAAAGGACTGCCAAACCACCGTCTTTAGAGAAAGCATGTTCAGCATTACGGATCACACCTTTCTCACGGTCACCATCCAAAGTTGAATAATAACGGTTTTGTGAGAATGCCACTTGAGTTGGAACACCACCTGGTGATGAGCGATAGAACTCATAAACATCTGCATCTTCAGTGCGGATAATATCCCACTTGTCTAAGGCATCTTTGAGAGTAGGTTCATGTACCGTTGGGCAAGAGGTGTTCAGTAAGTTAGCACGATCGAGTTCACCCAAGATCGCCATGATACCCCCAGCACGGTGTACATCTTCCATATGCACATCCGACTTTGCAGGTGCAACTTTAGACAATACAGGTACTTTACGAGATAAATTGTCGATATCATCCATAGTGAAATCAACTTCTGCTTCATGTGCAGCAGCAAGCAAATGCAATACGGTATTGGTAGAACCACCCATTGCAATATCCAAAGTCATCGCATTTTCAAAAGCGGCTTTGGTTGCAATTGAACGTGGCAGAATGCTGTCGTCATTTTGTTCATAATAACGCTTCGCAAGTTCAACGACTAAACGACCTGCTTTTAGGAATAGTTTTTTGCGGTTAGCGTGAGTTGCAACAATAGAACCATTACCCGGCAATGATAAGCCTAAAGCTTCAGTTAAACAGTTCATTGAGTTGGCCGTGAACATACCTGAACATGAACCACACGTCGGACATGCCGAACGCTCAAATGCTGCAACTTCTTCATCGGTATAGCTTTCATCTGCTGCAACGACCATGGCATCAACTAAGTCGATTGCCTTTTCATCACCACGGAATTTGACTTTACCCGCTTCCATCGGACCGCCAGATACGAACACCACTGGGATATTCAAGCGCATTGCCGCCATCAGCATTCCTGGTGTGATCTTGTCACAGTTCGAGATACACACCATTGCATCGGCACAATGTGCATTCACCATATATTCTACAGAATCGGCAATTAAATCACGTGATGGTAGTGAATACAGCATCCCGTCATGACCCATGGCAATCCCGTCATCCACGGCAATGGTATTAAATTCTTTTGCGACACCACCAGAAGCTTCAATTTCTCGTGCAACCAGTTGCCCTAAATCTTTAAGATGCACGTGACCTGGAACGAATTGGGTAAATGAGTTGACCACCGCAATAATTGGTTTGCCAAAATCTTCATCTTTCATACCAGTCGCACGCCATAAACCGCGCGCGCCCGCCATATTTCTTCCATGTGTTGATGTTTTTGAACGATAATCAGGCATTTTGTATTCCCAACAAGTGTGTGCTCGAGATGAATAAGACATTCTCTCTGGCGAAATGATACTGAGCTTTTCCCATCATACTACAAGTTATCGTTTAACTGATGACCGGCGAACCTATCTTTTTTGTTCAAAGACAATTCCTTTCACCTAATTAGGGGCTAGTGGTTTTTTGGCTTATAATTTGGGGCAAATTTTCTGTGGATTATCTTTGTGAAGATCATTTTTGCTGGTACGCCTGAATTTGCGGCAACCGCATTGGCGGCATTATTAAAAACATCACACCAGATCATTGCGGTTTATACCCAGCCTGACCGTAAGGCAGGTCGTGGGCAAAAACTCACTCCCTCTCCTGTCAAGCAACTGGCACTTGAACATGGTTTACCCGTTTATCAACCACTGCATTTTAAAGCGTCGACTGAAGAAGGTTTAGCTGCTCGACAAGAACTTGCTGCACTTGGCGCAGATGTCATGGTGGTGGCAGCCTATGGTTTAATCTTACCGCAAGCGGTTTTAGATACCCCTAAATATGGTTGTTTAAATATCCATGGTTCGCTGTTACCCCGCTGGCGTGGCGCAGCACCGATTCAACGTGCCATTGCCACAGGCGATACAGAAACTGGCATTACCATCATGCAAATGGCAGCAGGTTTGGACACAGGCGATATGATGTACAAAACCTATTGCCCAATCACAGCAGAAGATACCTCTGCAACCTTGCATGACAAATTGGCGACTCAAGGTGCTGAAGCGATTTGTGCCGTGCTTGAGTCAGAGCAAAGCTTGCAGGATTTTATCGAAAAACGTGAAGTTCAAGATGAATCCCTCACGGTTTATGCACATAAATTAGTGAAATCAGAAGCACGAATTGACTGGACACAAACTGCAATCCAAATCGATCGCAATATTCGAGCGTTCAATCCTTGGCCTGTGGCTTTTATTCAATTGGATGAAAATAATGCTTTACGTGTTTGGAGTTCAATGCTCTCTGAACACAACAAGGCAGATGCACAAGTCGGTGAAATTCTTGCAATTGATAAACAAGGCGTACATGTTGCCTGTGGCGACAATACCGCGGTGTGCCTCACCAGCCTGCAATGGTCAGGTGGCAAGGCCCTAAATCCTGTACAAATTGCCCAAACTCAAAAATTACATCTTGGACAAATTCTCCCATGAGCCAATCGAATCAATCATCTGCAAAAAATTTGAATCTGCGCGCACAAGTGGTCAAAACACTTTTGGCGGTTCAAAACGGGCAATCTTTGGCTTCTGTTTTAAATCAACATATCAATATCGTTTCTGAACGTGACCGTGGTTTATATCACGAACTTACTTTAGGTTGTTTACGCCAATGGTATTCGTTAAAAGCCATTACCTTACCATTGCTCACAAAGCCATTAGACAATGAAGCACTCGAAAGTTGTTTATATCTAGGTTTATATCAAATTCTATGTACGCGCATTCCAGTACATGCTGCGATTTCAGAAACGGTAAATGCGGCTAAGCAACTTGGTTTCGAACCCATGAGTGGTTTGGTGAATGCGATTCTGCGTCGTGTTTCACGTGAAACAGCGGAATTTCAAACAGCTTTGAATAGTACGCATGGTTTACCAAGCTGGTTATTCAAGCGACTTAAAAAAGATTGGCCTGAGCAAGCAGAGACTCTATGCCAAGCCTTAAAACAAGTCGCTCCACTCACTCTTCGCATCAATCAACGCCAAGTCAGTCGTAACGAATATTTAGAGATTTTGGACGAAGAGCAGATTGATGCTCATCCTTGCATGCTTTCAAATGTGGGTATTGTTTTGGAACAAACGGGCAATATTACCCATTTACCAGGTTTTGAAGAAGGTGGTTTTTCCGTTCAGGATGAACATGCCCAATTGTGCGCGACGCTGTTACCGAACTTAGATAATAAAGTTGTTGTCGATGCTTGTGCTGCGCCAGGCGGTAAAACTGCACATATTCTTGAGCGCTTTAACCCTCAAAAACTGATTGCGCTGGATCATGATGCCAAACGTTTATTGCGTGTTTCTGAAAATTTAGAACGTCTTGCCTTAAATGACAACAATGTCGAGATTATTACCGCTGATGCCACCACTTGGCAGACACCAGAACCCGTCGATTGTATCGTGCTAGATGCGCCTTGTTCTGCAACAGGTGTGATTCGTCGCCATCCGGATATTCGTCTGTTAAGACAATCAACCGATATCGCACAAACGGTTGAATTACAAAAACAGATTCTTCAACAAATGTGGCAACAACTCAAAGTTGGTGGAACGTTGTTGTATATCACCTGCTCCATTCTAAAAGCTGAGAATGAACAGCAAATGGCGGCATTCTTCGCCGCACATGCCAATGCCGAAGAAATCAAAATCAATGCGGATTGGGGTATTGAACAGACTTATGGTCGCCAATTATTACCGTCTGCGCACTCTGGCGATGGTTTCTATTATTGCCGAATTAAAAAATTGGCATAATCAAAATAAAAAAAAGCAGGCTTCAAAGCCTGCTGTTTTTGAATCTATTTTAAAGCGTATGATGATCTTTAACTTCTTCTAAAACATCATCTAACTCTTCTGGATGTTTCATTAAGTGCAGAATCGACAAAGCAAGTCCGCCCCATAAAAACACCATTGAAATGATCATCATCACGATTGCTGAAGTATTCATAACTGCGCTCCTAGCGATCTTTCATTTTGCTGAGTATAACTGCAACGACAGCACAGAAAATCACACTGCCCCACCCAAAGATACCTTGCAAGCTCATGCTATACGTATCGTAACCATTTTTGACCAAGTTAAACACAGTCATGCTCAATGTGGTTAATAAGATCAAAGAGGTGATCACAGTTAAAGTGAAATCCCAACCTTTACCCAATTGAATCGTCGAAATACGGTTCACATGATCACGAAGTTCGATTAAAGCTGAACGCTTAAACCAAGCCACACTGATGATGGATAATAATGCACCACCAATAATCCCGATGTTATTGATAAAGTGATCCACAATATCAACCAGTTTAATCGCATTTACGCTTGAAAATAAGATAACTGAAACGAATGCGCTACCACCACCAATGATGGTTACTGCTTTCTTGCGGCTCCATTTTAACTTATCTTGCATGGCTGCAATCGGTACTTCCAAGATACTGACCATGGAAGAAATACCAGCGACAAAAAGCGAAGAGAAGAACAATAGACCAAATAAATCTGCACCTGCACCCAAGCTTGAAATGATTTTTGGAAAGGCAATAAATGCCAGACCAATACCACCACTGACGACATCTTGTACTTCTTTACCCGCGGTATGAGCCATAAAACCCAATGCTGCAAAAATACCAATACCAGCCAAGATCTCAGTTGAAGCATTGGCAAAACCAACGATCAACCCCGAACCTGTTAAATTGGTTTTCGGCTTTAAGTAAGAGGAGTATGTCACCATGATCCCGAAGCCAACAGATAATGAGAAGAAAGTGTGCCCATAAGCAGCTAACCACACTTTATAGTCCATCATCGCAGACCAGTTCGGCGTGAAGAATGCATTTAAGCCTTCAGCCGCACCAGGTAAACGTAATGATTGAATTACCAGAACTGTGAAGAGGACGAATAACAAAGGCATGAAAATCTTGTTGGATAATTCAACACCTTTTTTAACACCACCATACAAAATCACTAAGGTCAGTGCCCAAATCCCAACAATTGGCCAAAATAAATGGCTGACAAACTGCAAATCAAAGCCAGTTGCTTTCGAGGTCTGTAAGTACGTATTAAAGAAGAAACTTTCTGGGTCACTGCCCCACGCCTGACCAATCGAGAAATACACATAACTTCCCGCCCACGTCAGTACGCTGGCATAGTACAAACCAATAATGATACAGACACAGACTTGCCACCAACCTAGTGTTTCACCACCTTTAAATAAAGCACGATATGCTTTAGGGGGTGAGCCTGTACTACGATGTCCAGTCGCATAATCTAAAAATAAAAGAGGTAAACCAGCCGTAATTAGTGCGAGTAAATACGGAATAAGAAACGCACCACCACCATTTTCGTAGGCAACATAAGGAAAGCGCCAAATATTACCTAAACCTACAGCCGAACCAACGGCTGCAATAATAAAACCAGATCGTGATGTCCAGTTTTCACGAGAATCTGCCATATGACACCTAAATATATACCGCTGGCATTTTTCATACTGCGTTAGGTTTTATTATCCAACAGACATGAAAAGTGCCATAAAAAATATTGTTTTGCTTGCATGAAATTCCAACCTTGTGGGCCTCTCATTTTCATGAACAAACAAGCAAAAACCAAACCATCTTCCTTAAAGATTGGATTTTGTTTTTCTGCTTTTTAATAGCCGAACAATACCTGTTTTTATTTCTTTTTACTGTAATTTCTGTCTGAAAAATTAGGTTTTTTAAATAACTGATTATTTTTTAACTGAATGAAATTTTGACCTTACAGTCAATTTATAAAATCAAGTATACAACCTAATCAAGCGAAGCCAGAACTCCGCTTGAACTTCTATTTTATTGTTTAATTGCGAGCAAGCGTTCTTCTTGCATATCACGAATCGCTGAGTGAATTCCTTCGCGACCTAAGCCTGAGTCTTTCACACCGCCATACGGCATGTTATCGACACGGAATGTAGGCACATCATTAATGATGACTCCACCAACATGCAAATGATCCCATGCATACAGCATTTTATTCAGATTTTGCGTATATACCCCTGCCTGTAAACCAAAACGACTTTGATTAATTGTATTAATACCCTGCTCAAACTCTTTAAATTTTTCTAAAATGGCAACGGGGCCAAATGCTTCATCCTTATAGATTTCTAGTTTGGCATCAACATTCTCCAGTAAAGTCGGTTCAAATAATACGCCTTGTAAATGTCCTCCCGTCAGAACCTTTGCCCCTTTTTTCTCGGCTTTATCAACCCATTTTTTCAGGCGAACAGCTTCAGCTTCCTTAATCATCGGACCTACCAATGTGGTATTGAGCTTTGGATCATCTACTTTAATTTTTTTCAGTTTCGCAATCAGTTTCTTTTTCACTTCCACATAAAGATCAGCATGCACTAAAATCCGCTGCACACTGATACAAACTTGCCCTGCATGCCCATAAGCGGCACTGATCAAACGATCAATCAGCGCCTCATCAATCACGGTATCAGCATCGATCAGAACCGCAGCGTTGCCACCCAGTTCCAAAGTAACTTTCTTGCGCCCTGCACGCGCTTTCATGTCCCAACCAACCTGATCTGACCCCGTAAAGCTGAGTAATTTAAAACGATCATCTGTTACCAAAATATCCGCTGCTTGGCGATCACAAGGCAACACTGACCATGAGCCTTTTGGTAAATCAGTTTCCGCCAAAACTTTGGCAATCATTAATGCACTGATCGGTGTCAAACTCGCAGGCTTCAATACAAATGGACAACCTGCTGCAATTGCAGGTGCGATCTTGTGTGCAACCAGATTTAAAGGGAAATTAAATGGGCTAATCAGCGAAACTGCACCAATTGGCACATGCTTAACCATACCTCGAAAACGAGCAGCCGCAGGCGTTACTGCCAAAGGCAACATTCGACCATCATCAAGTTGTGTGACCGCATCTGCAGCCAATTGGAAAGTATTTATCAGGCGTTCCACTTCGGCACTTGCAGCACCTCGCGGCTTACCCCCTTCAACAATCAATATTTCTGTCAATTCTTCACGTAATTCATTAAAACGTTTAACGCAATGTAATAGAACTTTTTGTTTTTCAAATGGCTTAAGCGTCGCCATATCTACCTCAGCTTTAACTGAAGCAGAAATTGCTTTTTCCAACACTTTTTCATCTGCTAACGCAACTCGAGCATAGACCGTATTAGTATATTTATCATGAACTTCTAACCATTCACCTGTCGTTACCGCTTTCCCTGCAACATACAAAGGATAATCCACAACATTTTGTACATCAGTCATTATTCTTCATCTCATAATTAAAATTTAAAATTAGACTACTGTATATTTTCAAATATCACTATATGATTCGCCCAATCACTGATGAATTCACAACAATTCATTACGGTTTTTGATATGAATTAGGACAATCGAATGAAAATATTAAAAATATCAATCTTAGCTTTAGGGACAAGTCTGTGTGGTCTGGCGCAAGCAGATATGATTGGTGTAAAAGGCGATCTCAGCTACTGGAATTACAACGGTGAAGCCAATATGGCTGCACAAACATCTGCACCAGATCAAGACCTTGATCGTAAGGGATCTGCACAGGTTTCGCTTGCATTTGAGCACCCAATTCCACTGATTCCAAATGCAAAAATTCGCTATGTGAATTTAAAATCACAAACTGAAAATGAAGTTGCAGGTCAGCCAGTTTATGACTTGAACATAGACCATACCGATTTCATTTTATATTATGAAATCTTGGATACTATCGTAAATGCAGATATTGGTTTAGGCGCAACCAGTTTAAATGGTGATGTTAAAACACTCGGTTTAAGCAAAACAGGTATCGATAAAACTTTACCTGTGATCTATGGATCGGCGGGTGTAAAACTGCCGTTTACTGGTCTAAGTGCCAAAGCAGAACTCTTATATAGCAACTTTAATGATACTAAAATTACCGATGCGCAAGCAGAATTACAATATAACTTTATTGATAATCTGTTGGTCGATGTTGGCTTGAAAGCTGGCTACCGTATCTTAGACATTAAATTAGATGACTACGAAAAAAACGATCTTAAATTTAATTTTAAAGGTCCTTATATCGGTTTAGATGTTCATTTCTAAATCCTAATAAGCTGAGAAACGGAATCTATAGATTCCGTTTTTTATCGCTTATCATTTCATCATTCCCGATTGATGTACGCCAAAACTTACAACAATCTCAGCGATTGGCGAATATCCCATTCTAAAGTTTTCACATATCATATAAATCATAGAGAGACAGGAAGTCTCATTGAAAATAACAAGATATGCAGGAAGCGGTCGTTCATAAGGAATATAAACGACAAGAAGCTGAATACTAAGAAGCCCCGTCAGGATGATGGGGCTTCTTTTTATTTATCATTTTATGCGTGATTTAAAGAGTTTTTAGATAGACAACCACTTCGTCATGCTCTGCCATTTCTGCAAGCTGCAGCGCAGTATATTCGCCTTTATAAGCGACATTTGCTCCTTTACTCACTAGTAGTTTCACCACAGCTAAATGATCATTCTCGGCAGCAGCTTGAAGCGCACTATAACCTTCATCATCGGTCTGGTTTGGATCTATTCCCTCTACCAATAATTGCTCGGCTTGTTCCACATCACCAAGGGATGCCCAATACACTAGCTCAGGCAAATGCAGTTCATCATCATCTTCAGGGAGTGGGGAGAAAGAATTGAGTTTCATTTCACTATATCTCTAAATTGATCAGTAAATGATAAAAGAGTTAAAGAATTTGTGTCTAAAGCATTTGCTTCTATCGTAGGTAAAATTTTATCCCATGTTGTAATTATAGTATTCATATAATCTTTAGATTCCTGTCTATTCAAAACTCCTTTCATCATGAAAGCTAATATATCATCCTTATCTTTCTCATATTTCTGGAACCAGAATAAAGATGTTGCTAGAGCTGCTCTATAACAAAAGTGTACAATAGTTTTTCGGTTTAAATAAGGTGGACAATTTATAGATAGAACTAAATCTAAAAATTCAACATTAATTTGATTAGTTAATTCAGCACGAATAATTGGATGAGGATGTGAACCATGGGGAGTAGAATTAATAATTAAAGATTTATTGCCATAAAATCTATAAAAACAGCTTGTTAATGAGCATACAAATATATATACCGAATCAACCAAGAGTTTGCTTTGCCCCTTCCAATGCCGAAATAACTCTAAAAGAACACTCTTTACACCATAATAGTCTGCTGCTATTTCTGTTACATGTGAATACACAGCGGAAGCACCAGTTAATTCCTTCGCATCCGACATTGCATGGAACTCTTGAATATTAATGGAATCACTATCTCTTACAAATCCATGTTTTTGTACTAAATGACCTAATTCGTGAAAATAAGTCCACGTTAAAGAATTTACAAACATATTTTTAATATTATCTTCGAATGTGAAACTTTGAGGTAACATTGTTGCCTCACTTAAACCAATGAAAAATTTCTGAAAATATATATCTGTCTGCGCTCGAGTAATAAAATTACAGAATTCAACAGCATCATCATAAATGGCTTTTATATATTCATAAGTAATAACAATACAATGATCGCCTGTAGGCAAAACTTTAGCATAAGCATTAATTTCATCTTCAGTACTAAATTTGATAACAATTTTTTCATCAAAATCAGCATAATAACTTTGATTTAGCTCCTTTGTGATTGTATTAAGAATATCTGTAGAAAAATTATATAATTCAATATCTTCCATAAACCCTCGACTTTTTTCACAATAATCTTATGTTTTCTCCACTCAATAAAAAACACCCCCTGCTCTATCGAGTAGGGGGTGTTCGTATTTAAAAGCTGGCGATGACTTACTCTCACATGGCAAGTGCCACACTACCATCAGCGCTAAGAGGTTTCACTTCTGAGTTCGGGAAGGGATCAGGTGGTTCACTCTTGCTATTGTCGCCAGCAAACTGTTGTGGTGTTTTGGGGTCTTATTGATCATGTTGTGTTTTCACTTCATGTCTGCCTTACTTACGAACCAAAGAGTTATTAACGGATTAGATATTGAGTCTAACTTTGTGTTCAGCATTTTAACTAGTTTTCACACTAAATCAAGTTGTGTATTGAATTTATCTTGAATACAACAACTGTTTGGGTGTTGTATAGTCAAGCCTCACGAGCAATTAGTATTGGTCAGCTTCACACGTCACCGTGCTTCCACACCCAACCTATCAACGTCCTAGTCTCGAACGGCTCTTTAGAGGAATAAATTCCTAGGGAAATCTTATCTTGAGGTAGGCTTCCCGCTTAGATGCTTTCAGCGGTTATCCCTTCCGAACATAGCTACCCGGCGATGCGACTGGCGTCACAACCGGTACACCAGAGGTTCGTCCACTCTGGTCCTCTCGTACTAGGAGCAGATCCTCTCAAATTTCCAGCGCCCACGGTAGATAGGGACCGAACTGTCTCACGACGTTCTAAACCCAGCTCGCGTACCTCTTTAAATGGCGAACAGCCATACCCTTGGGACCTGCTTCAGCCCCAGGATGAGATGAGCCGACATCGAGGTGCCAAACACCGCCGTCGATATGAACTCTTGGGCGGTATCAGCCTGTTATCCCCAGAGTACCTTTTATCCGTTGAGCGATGGCCCTTCCATACAGAACCACCGGATCACTAAGACCTACTTTCGTACCTGCTCGACTTGTGGGTCTCGCAGTTAAGCGCGCTTTTGCCTTTATACTCTACGCGTGATTTCCGACCACGCTGAGCGCACCTTCGTACTCCTCCGTTACTCTTTAGGAGGAGACCGCCCCAGTCAAACTACCCACCAGACATGGTCCTCGCCCCGGATTACGGGGCAGAGTTAGAACCTCAACATTACCAGGGTGGTATTTCAAGGACGGCTCCATTGGAACTAGCGTTCCAACTTCAAAGCCTCCCACCTATCCTACACAAGTAAGGTCAAAGTTCAATGTCAAGCTGCAGTAAAGGTTCACGGGGTCTTTCCGTCTAGCCGCGGGTACACTGCATCTTCACAGCGATTTCGATTTCACTGAGCCTCTGCTGGAGACAGCGCCGCCATCATTATGCCATTCGTGCAGGTCGGAACTTACCCGACAAGGAATTTCGCTACCTTAGGACCGTTATAGTTACGGCCGCCGTTTACTGGGGCTTCGATCAAGAGCTTCGCTTACGCTAACCCCATCAATTAACCTTCCAGCACCGGGCAGGCATCACACCCTATACGTCCACTTTCGTGTTTGCAGAGTGCTATGTTTTTAATAAACAGTTGCAGCGGCCTGGTTTCTGCGGCTGCCAACCGCTCAGGGAGCAAGTCCCATCACCGTCAGCAGCGTACCTTCTCCCGAAGTTACGGTACCATTTTGCCTAGTTCCTTCAGCAGAGTTCTCTCAAGCGCTTTGGTCTACTCGACCTGACCACCTGTGTCGGTTTCGGGTACGATTCCTGTGTAACTGAAGCTTAGAGACTTTTCCTGGAAGCATGGTATCAGCCACTTCACTGTACAAGTACAGCTTGCTATCAGCTCTCAGCATAGAGTACCCCGGATTTGCCTAAGATACATGCCTACAACCTTCCACCTGGACAACCAACGCCAGGCTGACTTAACCTTCTCCGTCCTCTCATCGCATTACACAGAAGTATTGGAATATTAACCAATTTCCCATCGACTACGCCTCTCGGCCTCGCCTTAGGGGTCGACTCACCCAGCCCCGATTAACGTTGGACTGGAACCCTTGGTCTTTCAGCGAACGGGTTTTTCACCCGTTTTGTCGTTACTCACGTCAGCATTCGCACTTCTGATACCTCCAGCATGCTTCTCAACACACCTTCATCGGCTTACAGAACGCTCCCCTACCACGTATACATAGTATACATCCGCAGCTTCGGCACATAGTTTTAGCCCCGTTACATCTTCCGCGCAGGCCGACTCGACTAGTGAGCTATTACGCTTTCTTTAAAGGGTGGCTGCTTCTAAGCCAACCTCCTAGCTGTCTATGCCTTCCCACATCGTTTCCCACTTAACTATGATTTTGGGGCCTTAGCTGGCGGTCTGGATTGTTTTCCTCTTGACTACGGACGTTAGCACCCGCAGTCTGTCTCCCGGATAGTACTCATTGGTATTCGGAGTTTGCATCGGTTTGGTAAGTCGGGATGACCCCCTAGCCGAAACAGTGCTCTACCCCCAATGGTATTCGTCCGAGGCGCTACCTAAATAGCTTTCGGGGAGAACCAGCTATCACCAGGCTTGATTAGCCTTTCACCCCTATCCACAAGTCATCCCCTGGCTTTTCAACGACAGTGGGTTCGGTCCTCCAGTTAGTGTTACCCAACCTTCAACCTGCTCATGGATAGATCGCCTGGTTTCGGGTCTATACCCAGCAACTATACGCCCTATTAAGACTCGATTTCTCTACGGCTCCCCTATACGGTTAACCTCGCTACTGAATATAAGTCGCTGACCCATTATACAAAAGGTACGCAGTCACCGAACAAGTCGGCTCCCACTGCTTGTATGCATGCGGTTTCAGGATCTATTTCACTCCCCTCACAGGGGTTCTTTTCGCCTTTCCCTCACGGTACTGGTTCACTATCGGTCAGTCAGGAGTATTTAGCCTTGGAGGATGGTCCCCCCATATTCAGACAAGGTTTCACGTGCCTCGCCCTACTCGTCATCATTGTGTGTGCCCTTTCGTGTACGGGAATATCACCCTCTACGTTCGCACTTCCCAGAGCGTTCCACTAGAACACACACAACTTAATGGGCTGATCCCCGTTCGCTCGCCGCTACTAAGGGAATCTCAATTGATTTCTTTTCCTAAGGGTACTGAGATGTTTCACTTCCCCTCGTTCGCTTCATAAGCCTATGTATTCAGCTTATGATACCCGCCTTATAGCGGGTGGGTTCCCCCATTCAGAAATCTCCGGATCAAAGGATATTTGCCGCCTCCCCGGAGCTTATCGCAGGCTATTACGTCTTTCATCGCCTCTGACTGCCAAGGCATCCACCACATGCACTTAATTACTTGACTATACAACCCCAAACAGTCGCTAACCCTTACAAGTAAGGTTAGGACAGATTGCTATGCTCGTTTTTCAACTTACATCGCTCTCATCCAGTTTGTTGCTTCGTGAACTTAATCACCGTACAGCTTCAATCTAAATTCATATACCAAAACGCTTGATTCAGTGTTTTTGCTAGTTCTCAATATGTTTAAATCAATCAAATTACTTCGATCAACTTAAATTCTTGAGTGAACAATTTATTTCAGACTCAATTTTCTAATCTGTTAATGATTAACTACAGCCTCGTCAGCTTGCAGTAAACTGTGATAAATCACAGAGATTAATAAACCAAGATCAATTACTTAATCTTTTTATTCATTAAACTCTATAATCTATTTAGCTTTGAATTAATTTCGTTTTTACAAACTCTTTTAATTCATGGTGGAGACTAGGAGAGTCGAACTCCTGACCTCCTGCGTGCAAAGCAGGCGCTCTACCAACTAAGCTAAGTCCCCAGCTTATCACTTAATGAACGATATATCTTAATCTCTAGCTTTGTTGCAGATTGGTGGGTCTGACAAGACTTGAACTTGTGACCCCACGCTTATCAAGCGTGTGCTCTAACCAACTGAGCTACAGACCCTCAGATACATCTTCGAAGAACAACTTGTTGTGGATTCTTACCGATCGTCAATCTTTCGTTAAGGAGGTGATCCAGCCGCAGGTTCCCCTACGGCTACCTTGTTACGACTTCACCCCAGTCATCGGCCACACCGTGGTAAGCGTCCTCCTTGCGGTTAGACTACCTACTTCTGGTGCAACAAACTCCCATGGTGTGACGGGCGGTGTGTACAAGGCCCGGGAACGTATTCACCGCGGCATTCTGATCCGCGATTACTAGCGATTCCGACTTCATGGAGTCGAGTTGCAGACTCCAATCCGGACTACGATCGGCTTTTTGAGATTAGCATCCTATCGCTAGGTAGCAACCCTTTGTACCGACCATTGTAGCACGTGTGTAGCCCTGGCCGTAAGGGCCATGATGACTTGACGTCGTCCCCGCCTTCCTCCAGTTTGTCACTGGCAGTATCCTTAAAGTTCCCATCCGAAATGCTGGCAAGTAAGGAAAAGGGTTGCGCTCGTTGCGGGACTTAACCCAACATCTCACGACACGAGCTGACGACAGCCATGCAGCACCTGTATCAGAGTTCCCGAAGGCACCAATCCATCTCTGGAAAGTTCTCTGTATGTCAAGGCCAGGTAAGGTTCTTCGCGTTGCATCGAATTAAACCACATGCTCCACCGCTTGTGCGGGCCCCCGTCAATTCATTTGAGTTTTAGTCTTGCGACCGTACTCCCCAGGCGGTCTACTTATCGCGTTAGCTGCGCCACTAAAGCCTCAAAGGCCCCAACGGCTAGTAGACATCGTTTACGGCATGGACTACCAGGGTATCTAATCCTGTTTGCTCCCCATGCTTTCGTACCTCAGCGTCAGTATTAGGCCAGATGGCTGCCTTCGCCATCGGTATTCCTCCAGATCTCTACGCATTTCACCGCTACACCTGGAATTCTACCATCCTCTCCCATACTCTAGCTGACCAGTATCGAATGCAATTCCTAAGTTAAGCTCAGGGATTTCACATCCGACTTAATCAGCCGCCTACGCACGCTTTACGCCCAGTAAATCCGATTAACGCTCGCACCCTCTGTATTACCGCGGCTGCTGGCACAGAGTTAGCCGGTGCTTATTCTGCGAGTAACGTCCACTATCCCAGAGTATTAATCTAGGTAGCCTCCTCCTCGCTTAAAGTGCTTTACAACCAAAAGGCCTTCTTCACACACGCGGCATGGCTGGATCAGGCTTCCGCCCATTGTCCAATATTCCCCACTGCTGCCTCCCGTAGGAGTCTGGGCCGTGTCTCAGTCCCAGTGTGGCGGATCATCCTCTCAGACCCGCTACAGATCGTCGCCTTGGTAGGCCTTTACCCCACCAACTAGCTAATCCGACTTAGGCTCATCATTTAGCGCAAGGTCCGAAGATCCCCTGCTTTCTCCCGTAGGACGTATGCGGTATTAGCATTCCTTTCGGAATGTTGTCCCCCACTAAATGGCAGATTCCTAAGCATTACTCACCCGTCCGCCGCTAAGATAAGGTGCAAGCACCTCATCTCCGCTCGACTTGCATGTGTTAAGCCTGCCGCCAGCGTTCAATCTGAGCCATGATCAAACTCTTCAGTTTAAAATCATTTGTACTTTACTAAAAGTACTAAATCTGGCTCATCAATTTTCTGACTAAAAATTCGCTCAAATAAACTTCGAGTAATTTCTACCATTCAATCAATGAAATATTTTCGATCGATCAACCAGTAAAAATCCACACAAGTTGTTCTTCTATTCTCTTAATGATCTTCTCGATGATTCGTCATCATCAAGCTAGGTCGGCTATATTACTCTAATCTAAATTAAAGTCAACAGGTAATTTCGATATTCTTAAAACTCACCAACCAACCCAAGAACCCAACCAATCTAGCCAAATCCTTGTTTCTCAACAAGTTTTTATCTGCATCACCGCCGATGGATGTGCATTCTACACCATTTCAAAACACACGCAAGCACTTTTAGAAAATTTAAAATTCGGTTGTTTTTTTTTTAAACTCCAACTTACCTAATTTACTGATTTATATAATTTAAAATTTATTAATTATCTTAAAAGTGAATTTAATTAAAGTAAGTGTATGTAATTTAATGACTTAATTGAAAATATGGATGTAATTCCACCTAATTTTGATGATCAAATTGAATTAAAGCAGAAATATTTAAAAATATTTCTGCTTTAATTTTTACTTCTTGTTCTTTATCTGAACACTAATGATTTTAATCGGCTGTTTAGGTACATCTTGATGCATTCCATAGTTACCTGTAGGAACACTAACAATTTTATCAACAATATTCATTCCTTTCGTTACCTCACCAAATACAGCATAACCAGCATTCATTTGTGAACGATTTAGGAAAGTGTTGTCAGCAACGTTAATAAAAAATTGACTCGTAGCAGAGTTAGGATCACTAGTACGAGCCATTGCCAATGTACCGCGCGTATTTTTCAAGCCATTGCTTGCTTCATTACTAATAGGTGCTTTAGTTACCTTCTCAATCATATTGGCATCCATCCCCCCGCCTTGAATCATAAATCCTGGGATGACTCGATGAAAAATAGTTCCAGCATAAAAGTTACTTTTTACATAGCTTTCAAAATTTTTTGCTGATACAGGTGCTTTATCGTTAAAAAGTTCAATTTCAATATTTCCCATACTGGTTTTCATATCAACCATTGTGTTGGCAAATAAATGGCTGCTTACTAATAGTAGGCTGGTTGTCATCAACAACTTTTTCATGATTGCTTTTCTCTGATTTTAACGAGTGATTTGTTGTACTTCTCAATATTAGTTTTACAAATTTATTTTTGCTATTTCTATTTGTTATTTACTAATAAAAAAAACCTATGTTCCACGTGAAACATAGGCTGATTAATTTAATTGTGTTTATCCCAAAACTTTCTGAAGTTTTTAGCGATTTCGATTGTATTGCGTTTAGCTTTACTCGAAATCGGTGTGAGATTAATAAATCCATGCGTTTGATCTGGATAATCTACATAATGCACTTTAACACCACTTTGTCTTAGTTTATGGCTATAAATCTCACCTTCATCATGTAATAAATCATGCCCTGCTGTTACCACAAATGCTGGAGCTAGTTTTTTAAGACTTCCATACGTAGGTGAGATTAATGGATCATCTAACGCAACTTGATGCTGTGTTGAATAATATTTAGTGACGTAATCTACATCTTTACTGGTTAACACCAGACCCTGACCATAGGCATAAAAAGAAGGATGTTTACTTTTAAAATCTACAACAGGATAAAACAACAACTGAGCTTGTGGTGCATATGATTTACCAACCGCATGCTGTGCAACCACAGTACTAATATTTCCTCCTGCACTATCTCCAGCAACAGCGATACGATTTTTATAAATTTTTAGCTGACGACGATTTTGATACACCCATGCTAATGCATCATCACAAGATTTAATGAGTAACTGCGGAGATGCTTCTGGTGCAAGCGGATAATCGATACTCAGAACTTGTACTTTTGCGTACTTCGCAATGAGTCGACAGGCTTCATCATGTGTATCTAAACCACCAACGACGAAACCACCACCGTGATAGAACACGATCATCGGTAATTTCTTATTAGGTGCAGGATGATAATGCCTTGCGAAAACAGTGCCACTCTGTAAAGGCAGACGTATATCTTCTACCGATTCTATAGAAGTCGATTTATTTAAAATCGCTAACATTTGTGTATCAAATTGACGGCGAGATTCGATCGGATCATCTCCAATAAAACCAACACGCCCTTGTTTAATTTGAACTGCTATTAAGCATTTTGTAAAAGCATCCAAATCTGGATATTGATATGGGTAGCCTAAAACTTTCGCCAATGATTCTTGTACAATCTTAGGCAGCTTATCTAGAGCTCGTGCAGCAGGACCTTGTCCTTTATCTAAAATCGTTTGAATTTTTTGAGGTAATGCTGACACGTTCTTCCCCTTTTTCGCCCTGTCCATAGTTCTTGTTCATATCGACTATATGCTGTTATAAAGTCGTAGATCAAGTTAAAGAATTCAAAATCATGCTGTAACCTAAATGGCTTATCTTAAAAAGTCATTAACCATTTTGCTAATCACTGCTTGCCTTTCATGCCAATAGCCAAGCTCAAGCACAGGTAAAAGAGGTATTTTCTGATTTTTTAATATTTCTAATGGCTTTGTTGCACAAACCTATCTGTAAAGGCTTTTTCATCGCGGAAATATTGCCACTTGGTTTGATCCTGCTACGCAATGGTATGCGCCATCAAAAGGCAAACAAGGGCGAAATCAAACTTACTCCGACGCAGCCATCCAATGCTGCTTAATGATTAAATCCTTATTCCGTCTGTCTTTACGTATGGTTACTGGCTTTGTGCAAAGTCTGATTAAACTTTACGGCTGAGCAGCCCGAATATCAGTGATATTCGTACTCCCCGCTTTGTAGAAGACAAAAGCATATTGATATTGTAATCAGCGACCATAAAAGTAGCGATGGGCTGCCTTGTGCAATATATTTCTCATCGTAGACTCTACAGGCATGAAGTTTCTAGGTGAGGGCGAATGGAAACGCAAGAAACATGGACCTGAATATCGTCGCCAATAGCGTAAACTTCGTGCAACAAAGCCGATCATCTTGAACATACTTTTTCGACGCGGCTATTTCAGCGTAATACACGTAAAGTTTCTCTTACCCCTGCGGGTGAAAAAGCCTTGGTCTATTGTGAGAATATTTTACAGCAGCAACAGTTGCTTGAAGGTTTGGCTGCACCTGAACAGCATAGTGGTACGATCCGTTTTACTTGTGGTTTATTTTTGTTTCAACTTGGGGTAAATGAATGCATTAAGCAATTTAAAAAATTATATCCACACATTCATTTTGATGTGTATTTAACTGAAAATACGGTTGATTTGATGGATGCTCAGTTTGATCTTGCACTCAGAATTACACAAAAAGTTGCTGATGGTTTAATTGCTCGTCCTGTTTGTGATATTGAATCTATCTTTTGTGCGCATCCACATTATTTACAAGATCACACTCCCCTTTCACACCCAAGCCAACTGATTCAGCATGAATGTATAGCCCACCATACGCATAATCAGTATTGGACTTTGTTTGATACAGATCAACAACCTCAGAATTATCCATTAAATGTTACGTTTAAAAGTAATGATGTGATTGCGCTCTATCAAATGTGTCTCAAAGCAGAAGGCATTGCCATGTTACCAACGCTATTGGTGCGTCAGGATATAGCACAACATCGTTTGCAACAGGTATTTACAGATTTTTCTGCACCTGACCTAACCTTGTCGTTAGTCTATGCATCAAGGCAACATTTACCGAAAATCACACAAGAATTTATTGCTTTTGTCATCGAAAACTTAAATTTTTACTTAAATCAGCAAAATTAAAAGATTTAAATCAACCTGAACGCTTGAATTTTGTCGTGTTGCCCATACTTCATCCCTATCTATGAATGAACAAGATGTGGCAGTTCGGGTTTAACCCTATGAGCATTCACGCCAAAAGGACTGTACATGTTTAAGAACTTTTTTCAACGGAGATCATCAATGGCTAATGAGCAAAATGAGCAAGCTCAAGACATTCAAAATGAGCAACAAACTGAACAAACTCAAGCTGAAGGTGTAGAGCAAGCAAACGAGCTTAGCGTTGAAGATTTACAAGCGCAAATCACCAAACTCGAAGAAAGCTTGAAACTTGAAAAAGCCCGTACCGCAAATGCCGTGTACGAAGCACAAAAGAGTGTTGAACGTATCCAGCGTGAATCGGAAAAACACAAAGATACCGTTCTTGAGAAATTTGCTAAAGAGTTGTTGGATTCAGTCGACAATCTTGAACGTGCGATTCAAGCCGCTGGTGATGAACAAACACCTGTACTCGAAGGCGTGAAATTGACCCTAAAATCCCTTTTGACCACACTGGAAAAATTTGGCGTGGTTGAGGCGAATACCCAAAATGGCTTCAATGCTGACTTACACCAAGCGGTAGGTATCGATCCAAATGCCAAGGCCAATGAGATTGGTACGGTGTTGCAGAAAGGCTATACCCTGAATGGACGTTTACTTCGTCCTGCGATGGTGATGGTGGGTCAATAATGCGTGTGAGCAAGCGTTTTTTGCTCAAAAATGGAGGAATTTGAGAGTTTTTTGATTTTTTTTCATAAAAATGCTTGAAAAAAACCGATTGACTCTCATATCGAATAACAAGCAAAACATTGCAACAAAATTTTAGAGGAACACACCAAATGGCGAAAATTATTGGTATTGACTTAGGTACTACCAACTCATGTGTTGCTGTACTTGAAGGCGATAAAGTAAAAGTAATCGAAAACGCTGAAGGCGCACGTACAACTCCATCGATCATCGCTTATAAAGATGGCGAGATCTTAGTGGGTCAAAGTGCTAAGCGTCAGGCTGTAACCAACCCGAAAAATACATTATTCGCAATCAAGCGTTTAATCGGTCGTCGCTACGAAGATCAAGCGGTACAAAAAGACATCGGTCTTGTACCTTACAAAATCATTAAAGCAGACAATGGCGATGCTTGGGTTGAAGTAAACGATAAAAAATTAGCGCCTCAACAGATCTCTGCTGAAATCTTGAAAAAGATGAAGAAAACTGCAGAAGACTATTTAGGTGAAACCGTTACTGAAGCGGTAATTACCGTTCCTGCTTACTTTAACGATGCGCAACGTCAAGCAACTAAAGATGCAGGTAAAATTGCAGGTCTTGATGTTAAACGTATCATTAACGAACCAACTGCTGCGGCGCTTGCGTTCGGTATGGACAAAAAAGAAGGCGACCGTAAAGTTGCAGTTTACGACTTAGGTGGTGGTACATTCGACGTATCAATCATTGAAATCGCAGACCTTGATGGCGACCAACAAATCGAAGTGTTATCAACAAATGGTGATACGTTCCTTGGTGGTGAAGACTTTGATAACGCGTTAATTGAATTCTTGGTTGAAGAATTTAAGAAAGAACAAAGTGTGAACTTGAAAAATGATCCACTTGCGTTACAACGTTTGAAAGAAGCTGCTGAAAAAGCAAAAATCGAGCTTTCTTCATCAAATGCAACTGAAATCAACCTTCCATATATCACCGCTGATGCAACTGGTCCTAAACACTTAGTGATCAATGTAACGCGTGCAAAACTTGAAGGTTTGGTTGCTGATTTAGTTGCTCGTACAATCGAGCCTTGCAAAATCGCGCTTAAAGATGCTGGTCTTTCGACTTCAGACATCTCTGACGTAATTTTAGTTGGTGGTCAGTCTCGTATGCCACTTGTACAACAAAAGGTACAAGAATTCTTTGGTAAAGAGCCACGTAAAGACGTCAACCCTGATGAAGCGGTTGCAATCGGTGCTGCGATTCAAGGTGCAGTATTGTCTGGTGACAAAACTGACGTTCTTTTATTAGACGTAACACCATTAACTTTAGGTATCGAAACAATGGGCGGTGTATTAACACCAATCATTGAGAAGAACACTACGATTCCTGCGAAGAAATCACAAGTGTTCTCTACTGCTGCTGACAACCAGCCTGCTGTAGATATTTCGGTTTACCAAGGTGAACGTAAAATGGCTCAACAAAACAAATTGTTGGGTAACTTCCAATTAGGCGATATCCCACCTGCTCCACGTGGCGTACCGCAAATTGAAGTATCGTTCGACATCAACGCTGACGGTATCTTAAAAGTATCGGCTAAAGATAAGAGCACTGGTAAAGAGCAATCAATCCAGATTAAAGCGAACTCAGGTTTGTCTGATGCTGAAATCGAAGCAATGATTAAAGATGCTGAAGCGAATGCTGAAGAAGACCGCAAATTTGAAGAGTTAGCGAAAGCTCGTAACGAAGCAGATGCTTTAGTATCTAGCTCAAACAAAGCAGTTAAAGATCTAGGTGACAAAGTGACTGAAGATGAAAAAACTGCAATCGCTACTGCGGTTTCTGAGCTTGAAGCAGCAACTAAAGAAAATGATGTTGAAGACATCAAAGCGAAAACTGAAGCTTTACAAAACATCTTGATGCCAATCACTCAACGTGCTTATGAACAAGCACAAGGTGCTGGCGGCGCAGAAGGTTTTGATCCAAATGCATTCCAAGGTGGTGATGCGGGTCAACAACAAAAAGCGGACGATGGCGTTGTAGATGCTGAGTTCACAGAAGTTAAAGATGACAAAAAATAATTTGTCTCTTTAAAAAAGACCGCGCGAAAGCGCGGTTTTTTTTATATTTTAAGATAAGTCATTTTGTTCAAAATAAAGTTCGCCCAAAATTGGCATAAACAAAGGTATAACGCCACAAGCTTTTATTTCTTCAATAAACTCAGGAATATTCACCCCAGGTAATAACTGTGGTGGTGCATCAATCGGTGTCACCATGCTATCCCAATGACATGGAATAATGTATTTAGGTTTCAGCAAGCGCACGACATCTTTGACATAGTTCGGGCGATATTTGCGTCCAATCGCACATAGACAAACAATATCTGCTTGCCTCCCTTGTAATTCTTGTTCAATAAAATCAGCTGAATCAATGTGTACAACGCGAAGATGCCCCGTATTAATCCACCAATTAAACACTTGACCATGCCGCAGGTGATGAAATCTGGGAGGATAAGGAGGTGGAGTGGTCATATCCCCTGGTAAAGGCACACGACCAAACAGTGCCTTACCATGTATGGATGGTAAACCCACCACTTGCCATTGACCACAATCTATGATTTCTCTCCCCTTTGTTTCAAGCATTTGCGATTCAGACAAGCCTGCTGAACGTCCATACATTAAAGTCGCTTTGGATCCAATTAAACGTGCTCCTGTTTGCTTACAAACCTCAGGTGCATCTAAAATATGATCGTAATGAGCATGCCCAATCAATACATCATCTGCATTTGGTATATGTTGTCTGACTAATTCAGGATCACTCAATAAAGGCTGAGTAAACGTTTGGGTTAAGTTTGGACGACTGATAAAAGGATCAAGCGCAACTGTACGATGCTGATCAGAAAGAATGAATCCCGCCGTCCCCAAATATTTGATTTTTAAATTTTTAACGTTTGCCTCAGCAGGAGAATCTGCTGTCCATACAGTATCAGGCGCTTTCAGTAAATATTTCAGCATATTGTGCCTTAATGTTTATTTTATTTATTCCTTCAGAATATGCATTAAAGCAGAATGTGATACATGTTGATATATTTTCCAGATATCTCTTATTCTTGTTATAGTTCAATTTATTTAGATCAAAAGTCTCTCTTAAACTGATTCATCTCATTTTCAGAAGAATAGAAAATACAATCATGCGCTTTTTAATTTTTTCAGGGTTAATTATTTTCTTATTAGGGTTAAGTTATCAAACTCAGAAACATCCTCAACTAAAATTCAATTCATTAGCTGACCGTATCACTCATCCAATAGATACTCGCCTGCGTTATCGAATCGCTGAGGTAGATCCTCGTTTTAAACTCAGTGTTGAGCAGGTCGAGGCCATTAGCCAGCAAGCCACGCAGATCTGGAAAGATGGTACGGGAAAGGATTATTTTATCCATGATCCGAATGCAAAGCTCGCGATTCACCTCATTTACGATGAACGCCAACAAGAAAGTGAACAACGCAGAGAACATATAACTCAACTCGAAGCGAATCAACAGGTATGGAAAGATAAAAAACAGCAATTAGACCAAATTGAACAAGAAATTATGCGGAGTAAGCAATTTTTAGATTTAAAACAACAACAACTCAATCAACAAATTCAGCAATATAATCAAGAGCAGCTTTCTGCTCAACACAACCAATCTTCATCTGGGGATTCGACATATTTTCAGCAAAAACAACAAGAGCTACAAAGTAATATTGAGTTAGTGCAACAAGAAGTGAATCAATACAATCAAAGAATTACTCAATTAAATCAAAAAATAGATGAACTTAATTCACTGGATCAACAACTAGATGCTTCAGTCAAACAATACAAACAACGCTTTCAACCACATTTATTTCATAAAGGCTTATTTAATGGAAAACAAATTTTAATCTATGAGTTTGAATCAGATAACGATTTACGATTAACACTAGCACATGAACTAGGACACGCCCTTGGTTTACAACATGCAAACAGCCCTCAAGCTTTAATGCACCCTATTATGAAAGATCAAGAGATGGACCATTTCCGTCTCACTCAGGCCGACCGTGATTTATTATTAACAAGATAGCCTTTTATGGCTGAATTCGCCCTACAACAAGAGATTCAAGTTTATAATCAAAAAACTCAGCAACTTAATCGAGATATTCAAAAACTCAATCAAAATAATAAGCAACTTGTAGCATCAGCTCATCAATTTAATCAAACATTTCAGCCACGTTTGTTTCACAAAGGGCATTTCAATGGTAAACAGATTTCTATTTATGAATTTTCCTCAGTTGATGACCTGCGTTTAACGCTTGCACATGAATTTGGTCATGCATTGGGACTTAAACATACCCACAATTCAAAGTCCCTCATGTATCCACGTATCAAGGAACAGGATGCCAAGGACTTTCAGCTGACCGACACTGATCTGGAATTATTGGGTTTGTCCCGATAAGCCCAGTCCAAACGCATCATTGATTTCCCGAATGATGTTTTTGAACAAGATAACAAGAATGGGTCGATTCTTTTGATTTATTCATGTTATTGTGTCGATAAAACATTATTTTAGTCTTAAGCGGAGATCAACATGAGTTATTATCATATCCTGATTGAGGTGAACGATCACATCAGTACGATTGAGCAGACTCGTGATATTGAAATCTTGGATATTCAGGATCTTAGTCCGTATCTTCATTCTATTTTGATCCCCTATTTCAATGAACATGAATTAGAGTTTGAAGATGAGAATCTTACTTATAATGAAGTTCTACATCTCGAAGTTAAACAAACGCTCTTGCCAATTGAACACCTGATTGAAGAAGAACAAAAACAACTACCTAGCGATACAGATGTGACCATTACTGCTTACGAGATTTTTAATGATCGTGATTTAAGCCAAGATGTCACTGCGGTAATTTTTGATATTTTAGAAGCCATAAAATTAGATGCTGCACCCTAAATAAAATAAGGTCTGTGTTTAAGCAGACCTTATTTTATTTAAATATACTTATTGCATCATTTGTTTTGCTTGCTCTTGCCTAAATGCACGTAAAATTTGTTGACCAGCACGACCTGTAGGATTCAGGCCTAAGCGCGTTTGCTCTTGGCGAATGGCTTGACGACTTTTGTCTCCAATCAATCCATCCACCACACCAATATCATAACCTCGCTTGACCAAAAACTGCTGAATTTCGCGACGCTCTGCTCGAGAAGTCCCTGCATCATCCGTTGGCCAAGACGTTAAAAATGCTGTACCACCTCGTAAACGATCAGATAAATGAGCGATCGCTAAACCATAACTTTCAGCAGCGTTATAGCTATAAATTGCATCAAAGTTTTTAAAGACCAAAAATATTGGACCATTTGCGCCCGCAGGTGAAATCAATCCAGCAGGCGTACTACCCGATAAATTACCTTGAATTAAAGCTGTACCATCAGCACGTATCACCCCTTGCTCAATCCAACTATTTAGAGATTTTTTATTACGACGGCTTTCGCCCGCAATTGACACACCTTGTGGAATTTTGACTTCAAAACCCCATGGCATACCTGTTTGCCAACCTGCTTGTTTTAAAAAGTTTGCCGTCGAAGCCAAAGCATCTGTGGTACTTGAAACCAGATCACGGCGACCATCACCATCAAAATCTACTGCTAAGCGCTCGTAGGTCGATGGCATAAACTGGGTATGACCAAAAGCCCCTGCCCATGAGCCATAGAGTTGATCTTGTGCTAAATCACCACGCTGTAAAACACGCATCGTCGCAAAAAATTCACTACGGAAATAACTTTGGCGGCGACCCTCGCAACTGAGCGTTCCCAAAGCCTGCAATAATGGATATTTACCTGAAATATCGCCGTAGTTACTTTCCACACCCCACACCGCCACTACAGTTTCTGCGGGTACACCATAAGCCTGTTCAACTCGATTTAAAACAGAACGATGTTGAGCAAGTTTTTGTTTGCCCACTTGGACACGCTCATCATCAACCAAACCTGATAAATAGTCCCAAATTGGAGTCGAAAATTCAGGCTGGTAATTTAATTTATCAATGACTGAATAATCAGGCGTTAGGTTTTGTGTATAACGATCATAAGTCGCACCAGATACCCCAGATGCAATTGCCTGAGAACGCAAGTTCGCAATACACGACTGGAAATTTGTATTTGGTGAATAGGTACTGTTGGATGGTGCTGTCGTTGTCGCTGACACCGTTGCACCATTAATAATGAGTTCTGCATGCGCTTGATTAAATAAAGCAAATAAGGCAGTGCCCATAAATAAAGAAAAATGATGTTTCATGTCTTAACCAAAGTTTTTAAATTTAAATTTCCTATTCACCTTAACATGCTGTTTGAATATGTATCGTTTGGAAACGTAACTTTGAATTCATTTATTGTCTTTTAAATTTAAAACCTAATTTTTAAATTCATAACTCCACCATCGTTTTAAATTTAAAAGTTACCAACACCCTTCATTTAAATTCAAAAAAAGCATCAATCACTATCTGTATTTTTGAATTTAAAAAATAACTTCATACCAACCATGTTTTTGAATTCAAAAATAGATACTTCATTTAAATTCATTCCAGTTTACTAAAACAGCTCAAACCCACACACTATTACTTACATTTCATAAAATTAAAATCAAAAATAGATATCCACAGCCTCAAAATTTAAATTCAAAACACAGCAACACCTTTGGTTTTAATTTTAAAAAATGCATATTTTTGAATTTAAACCACAACACTCAACAACCCAGCACAATTTAAATTCAAATTTTTCATACTATTTTAAATTCAAAAGCCCAGCTTAAAGTTATCCACAGCACTCCAAAAATGGTATCGCACATTTTTGAATTTAAAACTTTAAATTCAAAAAATCATACGCAATAAAAAAGCGATCCAAAGATCGCTTTTAGATAATGTGGGTAAGTTTAGAGATTCATATCATCTGTCAGTGCTAATGGAACTGGTAAAATCTTCGCCAACTGACGACACAAGTCGGTTAAATCATCACGGTCATTCGGCATCAGTGTGATATGGCCCAACTTACGACCTGCACGCTCAGACTTATTATAAAGATGTAAATGCGCACCTTTGAGTGCTAAAACATCTTCTGATTTAGGGTGTTGACCAATGATATTGATCATCACTGTTGGACGCACAATATCGGTTGCTCCTAGCGGCAAGCCTGCTACTGCACGGATATGATTTTCAAACTGCGAGCAAATCGCACCTTCAATCGACCAATGTCCTGAATTATGAACACGACATGCCATTTCATTGGCATAAAGCCCTTGTTCAGTCACGAATAATTCAAGTGTAAGTACACCCACATAATTAAGATGATTCAACAACCGAGTAATATAGTCTTGTGCAACTGGTTGTAAATCTGTGCTATTTGGTGCAGGAACGATTGAGTGTGACAATATGCCATTGTGATGGTGGTTTTCAGCAAGTGCCCAAGTTTTAACATCACCATCCTGTCCACGCACCGCAATAATGGATACTTCACGGCTAAATTTCACAAAACTTTCTGCAATCAAGCTTTTGGCAGGCCCTAATTCAGCCCAAGCTGTATCAATTTGATCTTCAGAACGTAATACGAACTGACCTTTACCATCGTAGCCACCTGTTACGGTTTTTAATACGATAGGTAATCCCAGTTCAGCCACGGCTTGCTTTAAGCTCTCTAAGCTATCCACAGCACGATACGGTGCAACTGGAATACCGAGTTCGTCAAACAAACTTTTTTCTGCCAAGCGATTTTGTGCTGTCGCCAAAGCAAGGCGAGGAGGGTGCAGTGTTTTGGTTTGGGTCAAAACATCTACATCAGCAACAGGCGTATTTTCAAATTCAAGACTGAATACATCGGCACTTGCGATGAAATCTTGTAGTGCTTCTGGATTTTTACTTGAAAATACAGGACCTAAAATAGCTGCTGGGCAGTCTGTTTCGGCTTCGAAAAAGCTACATTGAATATTGAGTGGTAAAGCTGCTTGCGCCATCATGCGCCCAAGCTGTCCACCACCAAAAATACCGATGGTTTTATTCATGATTGGCCCCGTTATACTTGACCAGGAATGTTATTGTTCGATACTTTTTCGGTTTGAACTGTGCGGAAATCAGCCACATTTTTAGCAATATCTGGGCGGGTTAAACCTAGAATTTGCGCTGCAAGAATTGCCGCATTGGTTGCACCTGCCTGACCAATTGCCAGTGTTCCCACAGCAATACCCGCTGGCATTTGTACAATCGAAAGCAATGAGTCAACGCCATTTAAAATTGAAGATTTAACAGGCACGCCAAGCACAGGTAAATCAGTTTTAGCAGCACACATCCCCGGTAAATGCGCCGCGCCACCCGCACCTGCAATAATCACCTGAATACCACGATCACGTGCTGTTTCAGCATATTCAAATAAACGATCTGGCGTACGGTGCGCAGAAACCACCTCAGCTTCAAAAGGAACACCCAATTGTTTGAGCATATTAGCGGTATGTTCAAGGGTTGCCCAATCGGATTGAGAACCCATGATAATCCCGACTAAAGGTTGGCTATCTGTTGCGACCGCATTCATTGGCTTTTCCAAAACATGATAAAAATAGGGAAATGTCTCGACTTACGCCAAGCACAAAGGAATCAATTGGCAAATATTATAGCGGTTTTTTCAGGCATCCCCAACTAAAGAACATTTTTACTGATCCCCCAAAATTAGCTCTGGTTACGGAACACAAAATAGACACAGCCCATTAAGCAAAACATCGCCCAGACATAATCCAACTTGAATGGTTGTTTAAACAGAAAAATCATAAAGGGCACAAACACAATCAGCGTAACAACTTCTTGGGTGATTTTCATTTCGCCCAAACTCCAACCCTGTTGATTTAATAGTTTAGTTGCAGGAATCATAAAACTGTATTCCAGCAGGGCAATACACCAACTAAACAAAATCGCTTGCCAAAGCGGGGCATCGTGTAAAATTTTAAGATGCCCATACCATGCCAAAGTCATAAAACAGTTAGAAATGATCAATAGGCATAACGCCAGCAGAGGGAAGCTCAACATAATGTCCTTTGCAAAATAATATTTTAAAAATACTGGAATTTTATCATTCCTCAACGTCATTATAAGTAAAGAACAACAACGAATTTTGACTATCTTTTCAATGTCAGCCTTGCTATCTTTTGAGGCAAATTTTTAACTGCATAACACACGTTTTACGTGAATGAATAAAGCGAGATACAACATGCATCTGCATATTTTGGGTATTTGTGGCACATTTATGGGGTCTTTGGCTCTGTTAGCACGAGATTTAGGACATAAAGTCACAGGTTCAGATGCCAATGTTTATCCACCCATGTCGACTCAACTGGAAAATGCAGGTATTGAATTGATGCAGGGCTATGACCGTAGCCATTTACAACCGCATCCTGACCTTGTGATCGTCGGTAATGCCATGAAACGTGGTATTGATGCGATTGAATACATGTTAAATGAAGGCCTGCCTTATATTTCTGGCCCACAGTTTTTGGCAGATCATGTCTTGCAGGGCAAGCATGTACTTGGTGTGGCGGGGACACATGGCAAAACCACAACCACGACCATGCTGGCTTGGGTGCTGGATCAGGCAGGTTTAAACCCTGGCTTTTTGATTGGTGGCGTACCACTGGGTTTTAGTGAGAGCGCGCGTTTAGGTGGTGGAAAATATTTCTGTGTAGAAGCCGATGAGTATGATTCTGCCTTCTTCGATAAGCGTTCTAAGTTCGTTCACTATCATCCAAAAACTGCGATTTTAAATAACCTTGAATTTGATCATGCCGACATCTTTGATGACCTCGCTGCCATTCAAAAACAGTTTCACCATTTAGTGCGTACCATTCCAAGTGAAGGTCGTATTATTGCGCCGATTACTGAAACCAATATTGATGAAGTGCTAGAACAGGGCTGCTGGACGCCTGTGGTTCGTACCAGTCTTGAGCCAAATGACCAAGCCGCTTTATCTGCTGAATTGGTTAGTGCCGATGGCAGCCATTTTAACGTGCTTGAACATGGCAAAGTAATTGGCGAAGTGAAATGGAATATGACGGGTCAGCATAGTGTTGCCAATGCTTTAGCCACCATTGCTGCAGCGCAGCATGTCGGTGTAACGATTGAACAAGCCTGTGAAGCCTTATCCAACTTCGGTGGCGTTAAACGCCGTATGGAGCTGTTAGGTAGGGTGCGTGGTATCGAAGTCTATGATGATTTTGCTCATCACCCAACTGCGATTGAAACCACGCTGGACGGCGCACGTAAACGTCTAGGCGAACGTAAACTGTGGGCGATCATTGAGCCACGCTCTAATACCATGCGTATGGGCAGCCATAAAGATGGTTTGGCACACTCTGCACGATTGGCCGATGAAGTGATCTGGTATCAACCAGAGGGCTTGGACTGGGATTTACAGCCTGTGATTGCCGCTTCATCAAACAAGGCCGAAGTCAGCCGCTCTTTAGATGAGATCATTGCCCGTGTGGTGAATGAAGCAGGTGAGGGCGATGCTGTGGTGATTATGTCGAATGGTGGTTTTGGTGGATTACACCAAAAGTTGATTACGGCTTTGTCGTAATCTAGCCTATAGCACACTTTCATAATTCAATCTTGTCACGGTATTTACTACCGTGACAGGCGGCATGGATGCTGCCCGTTGAGCAGGGGTTACATGGACGTACCCTCTGCTCAACAAAGGATTTTTGTTACCTTGCGGAGTAAACTCCTCACCCATGAAAAGTAAGGAAATGCCTATAAAAAACAATTAAACCTATTCAGTCTATATGAGGCTGTGCAGCCTTTTCCAAATGAAACATATCCAATCCATTTATTGTAATTAACTCAATTTATTTACCAGTTTTAAAGGCAAAATTTTCATTGCAATTGCCATTGGTAACCACGGCCACTGCGGCACATACGCCTTCACGGGTTCCTTCTCAATCGCTTTCACCAAAGCCTTACTTCCAGTTTTCTCATCCACTTCAAACGGTAATTTCTTGGCACCTTCATTCAATTCAGTGCGAATATAACCTGGGAAAATCGTTGAGACTTTAATTGGCGTATTCAACAACTCGGCACGAATCCCTTCAGCCAAATGCGCCACCGCGGCTTTACTCGCGGCATAGGTCGATAAATGCTTTGGTAAACCACGCATTGCACTCATCGAGGAAATCACCACCAAATGCCCTTTATTTTGCGCTCTAAAGATTTCAACCGCGGCTTCACATTGCGCCAATGCCGAAATAAAATTGGTTTCAGCCGTAGCGCGGTTTACATCAAAATGACCCTTACCGATACGGCGACCTTCACCCACACCTGCATTGACAATAATTCGGTCAATCGTTCCAAATTCTTGCTGAAAGGCTTTAAAAACCGTAAACACATCATCGTAATGGGTCACATCCAGCATCTTAATCCCCACCCGAATCGAAAACTGGCTTTGTAGCTCTTGTTTGAGTGTTTCCAAACGTTCCAGCCGCCGTGCACACAACGCAAGATTATAGCCTTTGGCAGCAAACTCACGCGCCATACCTGCGCCCAAACCCGAGCTTGCCCCTGTAATTAAAATGGTCTTTGCCATGCCTGCCACCTATTTTTTAAATCCATGTTAAAAGTTCAGCATCACGTGTTTTTAAATAATGATGCTCATTAAAACTGAGTAACTGCAAACGCCCATCCACCCAACGCAGCGTGGTGATACTGGCATTGGCGATGGACCAGTTCAGTGCAAAAATCTGTTTAGCATCCAGACCTAATACTTTACCTACCGCCACAGAAATCACGCCACCTGAACTAAATACCACGGCTTGACGCTGTTGTGTCGCATCAAGATGCTCACACAGGGTTTGCAAAGCAGTTTCTACACGGGTCTGAAAGCCTAACCAAGTCTCATGATATTCATGGTCATATTGCGCTCCAATCCAGCGGTCAATCGCACCATCAAAGATTTTGGCCAGATAAGCACGTGGATTAGCAACCAGTTCAACATCCTGTTTCAGCAATTCAGGCCGATTAAAACGTGGTTCATATTGAGCAAAGACATGCTGATGATCAAACTCATTCCACGCCGATTCGGTTTGAATGGATGCATTATGGAAACTTTGCGATAAAGCGAGTTGCGCCGTCTGCTGATGACGTTGCATTGAACCTGCAACCACTAAAGGCGTTTGTTTTAGGGTTTGTTTAAAAAAATCACCCACAACCTGTGCCTGTTGTTCACCTTTAGCTGAAAGCTGATCGTAGCTCGCTGCGCCAAACGACGCTTGCCCATGTCGCACCAAATAAATTGTGCTCATCGTTTTAAAATATCCTGTAGTTTTGCAGCATATTCAGCAATCAATGGACGTGCTTGCGGATTGTTTTGGGCTATCAGTTTTAAAGCCCGAATATGTAAGGCATGAATCAAAATCCAAAAATCCTTAAAGGCGGGATTATCAGTTTGCTGATGGTAATAACGATAATAAATCTGTTGCGCAATCACAGCTAAACGGAACAAACCAAACACTTCATAAAAAGCCCAATTCGTTGGTTGCAAACCTGTTTTTTCCAGATAGTAATCCACCACCTGTTGACGTGTCAGCATACCTTTTAAATTGGTCGGTTGACGGCGGCTTGATTTCATCAGCGCATCATCATCCTCTTGAATCCAGTAGGCGAGGGCACTGCCCAAATCCATCAATGGATCACCGAGTGTTGCCATTTCCCAATCTAGCACCCCAATCACCTGAGTCGGTTGTTGTGGATCTAAAATGACATTATCAAAACGCCAGTCATTATGAATCACGCAAGTTTTAGCATCGGCAGGGATATGTTCCAATAACCACTCACGCACAAAAGCAAAATCAGGCACATTCGGTGTGAGGGCTTTGCTATAACGTGCATCCCAACCTTCGACTTGACGGCGACAATAACCTTCACCTTTGCCCAGTTGTTGCAATTCTGTACCTTGATACGGCACTTGATGCAGCTCGATCAATTTATCTAGAACATTCAGGCACAATTGCTGTACCTGTTGCTCATCTAACTGTAATTCTTTCGGTAAATTGGCGCGTGGAATAATACCCTCGATCCGTTTCATCACATAGAAGTCACAGCCAATTACGCTCTCGTCCTGACACAGTGCCATCATTTCAGGCAGGACAGGGTAGAACGGCGCAAGATGCTTCTGCACATTGTATTCACGTTCCATATCATGTGCTGATTTGGCTTTGGTGCCTTTCGGTGGACGGCGTAAAATTAGATCTGCATTGTCATATTGCAGGCGATAAGTCCAATTCGATGCACCCCCCGAATATTGGGTGACTTGTGCCTGTCCTTGTAGATTTATACCTTGGTCTTTTAACCACGTTTCCACTGCGGAAATATCCAGTTCTTCGCCATGCCGAACCTGACCACCCACATCAATCACTGCCATTTTCTTATATCCTTATCCACGACCATAGCCACGTTTTTTGAGTTCTAGTTTAGCAATCATGCCCTTATGTACTTCGTCTGGTCCATCAGCTAAACGTAAACTGCGTGCTTGATTGAAAAATCCTGTCAGCGGAGTATCGCGTGATACACCTTCTCCGCCATGAATCTGAATCGCCATATCCACCACATTTTGCAATACGGTTGGTGCAACCACTTTGATTGCAGAAATTTCGGTGAGTGCCGCCATATTACCTAAAGTGTCCATCTTGTAAGCCGCATACAGCGTTAATAAACGGGCTTGGTCGATTTGCACACGGGCTTCTGCCACACGTTCTAAATTCCCACCCAACTTTAATAATTCTTTGCCAAAGGCTTTTCGGGACATACCACGATCAATCATCAGTTCTAAGGCTTTTTCAGCAGCACCGATACAACGCATACAATGATGGATTCGCCCAGGCCCTAAACGCCCTTGTGCAATTTCAAAACCTTGTCCTGCACCACCAATAAAGTTGCCGACAGGTACACGTACATTGTCAAAACTAACTTGCCCATGTCCATGTGGCGCATCGTAATCACCAAACACAGGCAACATTCTTTCAATCGTCACGCCTTGCGTGTCAATCGGTACTAAGACCATCGAATGTTGATGATGACGGTCTTTGCTCTCGTCAGGGGTATAAGCCATGAAGATAATCACTTTGGCATTGGGATCACCCAAGCCCGATGACCACCATTTACGCCCATTCAGGACGATTTCATCACCATCAATCACTGCCGTGGCTTGCATATTAGTGGCATCACTGGAAGCCACGGCGGGTTCAGTCATACAGAACACTGAACGGATTTCTCCTGCAAGCAAAGGTTGCAACCATTGCTGTTTTTGTGCCTCGCTACCATAGCGCCATAACACTTCCATATTGCCGCTATCAGGTGCATTACAGTTAAATACGGTGGGTGCAAGTAAGCTACGTCCAGTCAGTTCGGCAATATGCGCATATTCCTGAACCGATAAACCAGCACCTAGTTCAGCATCAGGCAAGAACATATTCCATAAGCCTGCTGCTTTGGCTTTGGTTTTGAGTTGTTCGAGTTGAGCTGGCCACTGCCATTTGGTCCAGTCACCATCGACATTAAGTTGATGCACTTCATCCCAAAATGCTTTTTCAATCGGTTCTATTTCTTGTTGAATAAAAGCTTGTGTTCGCGCGATAAAATCCTGTGCACGTTCAGATAATGCAAACATCATCATTTCCCTCAAGGTAAATATGTGGCGAAACTGAATTCGCTGCTTTACATCACCATAAGCGAAAATTTATTATGAATGAAATGATTTTATTTTATTCAAAACTATGAATCAGATTCATAATAATAGCCCATTGGAAGTGGCTCACTTTCATCGTATTGATATTAATTTATATCCGTTGTTTATTGCGATTTTTGAACAAAAGAGCATTTCCAAAGCTGCCCAATTGTTGTGTATCAGCCAATCTGCGGTCAGCCACGCCTTGCAGCGTTTACGTGTACAACTTAAAGATGAGCTGTTTGTGCGTAGTGGGCAAAAAATGCTGCCTACGCCTTATGCTGAGCAGATTTATCAGCCGATTCAAATGGCTTTATTGAGTATTCAAAAGATTGCTATGCCTCAGCAAGATTTTAGGCCGAGCATGCTACAAAGTATAAAAATCGCGATTCATGATGAAATCGAACCCATTATTTTTCCTCAATTAGTTCATCATTTTGCTCAACTCAATCTTGATATTCAGTTTCTGAGTTCTAAGTTAGATCGTAAAAATATGTTGGCTGATTTGTCAGCTCAACAAATTGATTTTGTGATTGATCTGGTGCAACCGTATCAAGCTCATTTACAGTTTGAAAACCTGATTGAAGACCATTTTGTGGTCTGCACACAGCAAACTAAAATGAATTTATCGCTCTATTTATCATCACCGCATATTGGTGTGTCATCACGGCGTACGGGGTTATTATTGGAAGATATTTATCTTAATCGGCAACAATTGTCTCGGCAAATTTTTCTACGCTGCCAGCATTATGCAACAGCTTTACAGGTCTTAGCGCAGCACCCAAATGCAATACTGACTATTCCACAAAGTATTCTAAAACATCTACACTATTCAAAAGATTTACAGATTCATGCACTTCCGATTGAATTACCCAAAATCAATATGGGTATGTATTGGCATGAGCACGTAAAACACAATCCTCGACATCAATTTTTACGCAACGAAATCCTAAAGATTTTTAATCACAATTTATTTGATGAAGATTTGCACATTGTTTAAAAGTGTGTAATTCTATAGCTACATTTGGATGTCATCATCCATACAAAATTCGTTTGACAAGGGGAGTAGCCTCCTCCAAACCTAGGTAGTGTAGTTAAAATACTTAGGTGTCAGAGCTTCGTCATTACACTTTGCAAAAAGTCGGACTCTGAGCATCGCAATCGATTTGTGATGTAGGCAAGACCTTGATCATGTTGAAACAGATGTATTTATTCATCTGGCAACTGGTCAAGGTTTTTTTATGCCCAGTTGCTAGATATGGAGTTGTGATGGAAACTATCGGTAATCTATGGCTGTATGTCGTATTCTTCGGCCTTGTCACAGTCATGCTTTTGGTCGATTTTTTAGGCTTTAAACAAAAACAAAACCAAGATGTTCCAATCAAGCAAGCCGCTTACTGGAGTATTGCTTGGGTCACTGTGGCAGTGCTATTTGGTGGGGGCTTGTGGCTCTATCTACAGCAAACAGTAGGACTCACCCTTGCGAATCAAAAAACCATGGAATACTTCGCAGGTTATCTACTGGAAAAATCACTAGCAATTGATAACGTCTTCGTTTGGCTGATGATCTTCGCAGCTTTTGTAATTCCACCTGCATTGCAACGTAAAATCTTACTTTATGGTGTATTAGGTGCAATTGTTTTAAGAACCATCTTTATCTTTATTGGGGCTTGGTTCGTACAAGAATTTTCTTGGGTACTTTATATTTTCGGTGCATTCCTTGTTTATACAGGTTTTAAATTCCTGAAAGGTCAAGACGAAGAAACCAATATTGAAGATATTAAATTACTGAAATGGTTACGCAAACACATGCGTATTACCCCTCAACTTGAAGGTAATAAATTTTTCGTCCGTCAAAATGGCGTGTTATGGGCAACACCTTTATTTTTAGTTTTAATCTTAGTTGAAGCATCTGATGTTATTTTCGCGGTTGACTCTATTCCTGCGATTTTTGCGGTAACCAGTGACCCGTTCATTGTATTAACAGCGAACTTAATGGCGATTTTGGGTTTACGTGCAATGTTCTTCCTGTTGGCTGGTGCCGCAACCAAACTGCATTACCTACCGTATGGTCTGGGCATTATCTTACTGTTCATCGGTGCGAAAATGTTATTGCTGGATGTGTTCCACATGCCAATCTGGATTTCATTGGGCTTTATCGTACTGGTACTCAGTATCACCGCTTATCTATCATTACGTCATAATAAAAAGCAGTTGCAATCTTAATCAGTTGAATTCAGGCATTTGATAAATTCAGGTGCCTGAACAGTTAAATCATAAAAATAGACTGTACATTAAAAAAACAGATCAATATCATATGGCGGCTTAAAGCTTTTATCTTTCCTAATCAGAAACATAATAAACAAGACTTGCTCACATATTTATGTCGATCAAGCAAATTAAAATGAGTGGGGTCTCATGCGTTCTAAAAAAATTAATCTTGTAGTTGTGCCATTGTTACTGAGTGCTTGCAGCCATAATGATGGGCCGCTAGTACAAGATGTTTATAACAATCAATATGATTGTGCAACAGACTGGAATACTGAAACTTGTGAAGAAGAAAATGGCTCAGGAAGCGGAAGTTCTACTGCTGGCGTTCGCTATTATGGTGGTTTTGGTTCTGGGCATTATTTAGGACCACAATATTATCAACATAATCGTGAAGTCTCTTTTAAAGGCAACACCTTGAGACCACATACCAATCTCAGTGTGGGACAACCTTCAATTTCAACCACTGCAAAACGCTCTTCTGTATCATCACCTATTCGTGGCGGTTTCGGTCGTGGCGGCTCATCATTTGGCGGCTAATTAAAAGACTGAAACTCAAGATGAAAAGAAAAATATTAGCACCCCGCACAGACTGGCAACTCGAACACCAAAAAATTGGTTTCGATTATTTTAATTTACCCTCACTGGATGGCTCAATTTACTGGTCAGAAGGAATTGCCTACGAATTTACACTGAAGCAAATTGAACAGCTTGAAGATGCAGCTAATGAACTGCATCAAATGTGTTTAGCTGTGACAAGTGATTTGATTCAACGCGGTAATTATCCTGATTATTTCCAGATTCCAGTTGCTGCAATTGCACAAATCGAGCAGTCTTGGCGACAAAATGCGCCGATGCTGTATGGACGCTTTGACTTTGCCTATGATGGGCGCCATGTCAAAATGCTGGAATACAATGCTGATACTCCCACAGGACTGTTAGAGGCATCAGTAGCACAATGGCTATGGATCGAACAAGTATCTGGGATTTCGAATCGAGATCAGTTTAACAGTATTCACGAGGACTTGATTAAGCGTTGGCGAACCATTCTGCCAAGAGGTAGCTATGTGCATTTTGCCGCCTGTCAGGAAGCAGGGCGGGAAGATTGGGGCAATCTGGAATACCTGATGGATACCGCTTTTCAAGCGCATCTACAAGTTTCTGAACTTTCAATGGAAAATATTGGCTGGAATGGACAGAGTTTTGTTGATCTGAATAATCGACCCATTCAAAACCTATTCAAGTTATATCCTTGGGAATGGATTTGGGAAGAATCATTCTCTCAATATCTGAGTCCGCAATCGAATTGGATCGAACCATGTTGGAAAATGCTGCTCTCCAATAAAGCGATTTTAGTGGAGCTTTGGAAACGCTATCCAAATCACCCACTTTTAGTTGAGACCCATCATTTTGATCCCCAGCAAAAATTCTCTGGCAAATGGGTCAAAAAACCGATATTAGCAAGGGAAGGGGCGAATATCCGAGTGTTGCAGAATGGTCAGGATCAAGGGGCTGCTTCTGGTAGTTTCTATTTTGATGATTACGATAAATATGGTTATGTGGTACAAAAATGGGTAGAGACTCCATTGTTTGCTGGTCAGTTACCGACACTGGGGTTATGGATGGTCGGACATCAGTGTGCAGGCATGTCGATTCGTGAGGACTGCTACGACATTATTGGCAATGATGCCCATTTTGCCGCGCATTATTTTATAGAGTAAATCTAGATAACAATCATCAATCGGTCAGGATTTAATGACATACATCCTGACCGTATCAAGTTTAAATCGTATGTGCTGCCACACGTTTCATATAAGACACTAAGCGAGTGAAAAATAAAATTTGCAGAAAAATGGTAAAAGCCGAAACACACCATTCGTACCACATTTCAAATGCGGTTTGCGCTAAACCAAAATATTGATAAACTCCCAATAAAACCAGCCCAAAAACAATGCCAAACACAGTATTTTGCATCAAAATAGGAAAGGACAACGCCGTGACCCGATTTAAGAAATGGATACCTTGATCAGCACCATTGGCTTGATAAGTCCGTTGAATCCCAATCAGCATAATCAGTAGGGTCAATGCAGCTTCAATCCCAATCACTCGAATATCAGAATAAGGCGAATACATACCGTAATAGTACACCGCACTCACCACCAATGCCGCTGCGAGATAATAGTTTTTATAATGTTGTTTACTTAGAGTATCTTCAGCCAACTCATGCGCTAAAGCTTTGGTATTCCAATAATACATGTGTATTTTTCTCAAGAAGTATCATTATTGCTGACAATTTACGTATTTACACCGAAAAGTAAAGTGAATTGATCCAATCAATTACTCATACCTCGCTCGGCTTTCTATACTTAAATTAGACGAATAATCCAGTAAAACGAGCAAAATCGAGTACAATCAATCGAAAAAATAAATTGGTAGGTTGTTATGACTTTGGCTACTCCCATCACAGTTATTCGTGGTCGCTTCTTAGATATTCAAAAAACCGTTTCCCAAGCGAGTGAAATTGCCGATCAAGTCCGTTATCTCGAAGATGGTGTCATCATCACAGAACAAGGCAAAATTCGCTGGTTTGGCACGTGGAACGACGCTCAAGACCATCTACCTGCAAACGTTGATATTCAGCATTATCCAGAGCAACTGATCATCCCAGGCATGATCGATACGCATATTCACTTTGCACAAACGGAAATGGTCGGTGCTTACGGCGAACAGCTTTTGAGCTGGTTAAACACTTATACGTTCCCAACTGAAATCCAGTTTAAAGACAAAGCTTATGCGAGCGAGATCGCCAAGTTTTTTGTGAATGAACTGCTTAAAAATGGCACAACCACTGCACTGGTATTTTGTACGGTTCATCCTGAATCAGTAGATGCTTTATTTGAAGCCGCAGAACAGCATCAGATGCGTCTAATTGCAGGTAAAGTCATGATGGATCGTCATGCCCCTGAAGCTCTGTGTGATAGCGCAGACAGCAGCTATGACGACTCTAAGGCACTCATTGAGAAGTGGCATGGTCAAGGTCGTGCGTTATATGCCATCACACCACGTTTTGCTCCAACCTCTACACCTGAACAACTTGAAAGAGCAGGGCAACTCAAAGCTGAATATCCTGATGTTTATGTACATACACATCTAAGCGAAAATAAAGATGAAATTGCATGGGTTAAAGATTTATTCCCAGCACAAAAGGGTTATTTAGATGTCTATCATGATTATGGCTTAACGGGTCAGCGTTCTGTATTTGCTCACTGCGTTCATTTAGAAGATGCTGAATGGCAATGTATGCATGAGACCGACTCTGCAATTGCGTTCTGTCCAACCTCAAATTTATTTTTGGGTAGTGGCTTATTTCCGCTGAACAAAACATGGCAGCAGCAAGTTAAAGTTGGATTGGGAACTGACGTTGGGGCAGGAACCTCTTTCAGTTTATTACAAACTGTCAATGAGGCTTACAAAGTTCAACAGCTTCAGGGTGACAAATTATCAGCTTACGAATCGCTGTATCATGCGACCTTAGGTGGCGCAAAAGCGTTAGACTTAGATGACAAGCTAGGCAATTTCAACGTCGGTAAAGAAGCCGATTTTGTGGTGTTAAATATTAAACCAACCGCACTGCAACAATTACGTCAGTCACGTTCCAAATCACTTGAAGATAGTCTATTTGCATTATTTACCATGGGGGATGATCGAAATGTCGAGGCAACCTATATCTATGGACAAAAAGCCTATAGTCAAAACTAAAATTTTAAACAAACAAAAGTTTGGAATTTTATTGTTGGCTATTGGATCTGCGGTGCTACTGAAACGTGACAGTACATCTGCTCAAAATGAAACATTTTCTTCATCATCAAAAGGTGCATGAAATCTGATTTTGTTTTAAAATTGCCACATTAGCTCAAGATTACGAGGTGTTGCAGGTCAACACCTTTTTTATTTTCCCTTTTTTAAGTTTTAGGAATCTACCGATGACCATTGCAATGCGCATTATGATTTCGAGCGAAGAGATTCAAGCCAAAGTCAAAGAACTTGGTGAAAAGATCAATGCACACTATGCTCAAAGTGATAAAGAGCTGGTATTGATTGGCTTACTGCGTGGCTCAGTCATTTTTATGGCAGATTTATGCCGTTCAATCGAAAAACCACATGAACTCGATTTTATGACTGTGTCTAGCTATGGTGGCGGGACGGTTTCAACCCGCGATGTCAAAATTTTAAAAGATCTTGATGGTGAGATTCACGGTAAAGATGTGCTTGTTGTTGAAGATATTATTGATTCAGGCAATACCTTAAGCAAAGTCGTTGAAATGCTCAAAACCCGTAATCCAAACTCAATTGAACTTTGTACTTTGGTAAGCAAACCTTCACGCCGTGAGATTGATTTAGAAGTAAAATTCTTAGGTTTTGAAGTCGAAGATCGCTTTATTGTCGGTTACGGTTTAGATTTCGATCAAAAGTATCGTCACTTACCCTTTATCGGTGAAATCGGTCTTTGATCAATTATAAAGGCGCTTTAAAGCGCCTTTTTTATTCTAGCTTGTTAATCAAAGCACGATAAAGATTGCACAAAAATACGACATAACTCAGTAATCCACTACAGACAGAGTTAGGCTAAATCGAGCAGGATAGTAACAAACAAATACTATGGTAAAACAAGGAGAAAAGGTCATGTGGTCTCTCATTGTAGCGATTGTGGTCGGTTTTTTTGCAGGTTTAATTGCCCGTGCGTTGCATCCTGGTGAAGATAAAGCAGGATTTATTGTTACCACCTTATTAGGGATTGCAGGTTCATTATTAGCAACATATGGCGGTCGCTTACTTGGATTATATGGTGAAAACTCAGCGGCTGGCTTTATCGCATCGGTCATTGGTGCCATTATTATTTTGTTCATCTACAACTTGGTCACCAAGAAAAGTTAAAACAAAATAAATTAAAAATGCCCAAATCATTTTATTACAATGCATTGGGCATTTTTTATTTATAAACCGAGTTCTTTCCAAATCATCCGAATGTCTTCAGCACTCCGCCCGCCAACCATTTTCAGACCATTCCCGAATATCAGCGTTGGCGTTCCTTCTATACCTAATTTTTTCCCTAATTCTAGATTGCGATCAATCGGATTAGTACAAGTTTTTTCTTTAGGCTGTACATTCTTCTGCAATAGGTTTTTCCACGCATAAGCTTGATTAGGATCACACCAAATCGATTTTGAGACCGCAATCGATTGTGCTTTTAGTGGGTAGATAAACGTATAAATGGTGACATCATTGAGCTTATCCAGTTCAGCTTCTAATTTCTTACAATAGGGGCAATTCGGATCTGAAAAAATAGCGAGCTGCTGTTTACCATTGCCCTTTACCGTTTTTATTGCATCTTTTAAAGGTAATTGTTTCCAGTCAATTGAATTTTGCTTTAGAACCAAGTCCTTGGTCAGATTCTTTTGATCTTTTAAACGAACCATCGAACCAATAAACATATGTTGGGCATTTTCATCCAAATAAATAATCTGATTGTCTAAATTGGCACTATATAGTCCTGTCATTTCTGTTGGTTGAATATTGCTAACATGAATATTGGGATATTGCTGATTTAAATTATTTTTTAAGGTTTCTACATTTGCAAAAATCGTCGCAGACGTGCAACTCAATAATGAAAATAAAGCGATTCTTTTCAACATGTCTCATACTCAACTCAAAATTAGTGCTATTTTAATCAGGCTTATCCTCATAAATTGCACAGCTTACTCAGTCACAACCAAAAGCCAACCAATCATCGTCATGTTTCACGTGGAACATCTTTTTTTTTAAAGTGGTTTCAAATCAAAGATAAAAAAGCTCGTTTTGGTAAAAAAATGACAAAAATTCTCACATTGTATTGATATTCATATAATAAATAAAAATCAAACTAGATCGATGGGTTTATTTTTGGAATAATCCAATCACAATCAGCAAGGCAACTTTGGTAATCTCGTTCAGCGTGAATGAAAAGCCATGAAATGACTTACAGAACTTTTGAAACTTCATTTTAAAGAAACAAGGATATGTTTTCCTTTGCATGATTAGTTTTAACTTCACACTATCTGACTCAATCTAGTCTTGTCTTAAAATTTAGGTACATCCATGTATAACGCGGAATTATTAGAAGAAGCCAAAACGTTTATGTTTCATATGTTGACCAAAGTGGTTGAATATGGCGGCTCAGATTTATTCATTACAGCAGACTTTCCACCGAGTATTAAACTCCAAGGTTTAATGCGTCCTTTAGGTCAGCAAACTTTAACCCCAGAAAAAACTAAGCTATTTGCATATAGCTTAATGAATGAAAAGCAACGCCAAGAATTTGAAAATGAATGGGAATGTAATTTCGCAATTAATATTCCAGAAGTATCACGCTTTCGTGTCAATGTATTTAAGCAACAACTACAAATCGGCATGGTTATCCGAACCATTACGTCAGAAATCCCAACCTTCCAAAAGCTCAAACTCCCAGAATCATTGAAAAATGTCATGATGGAAAAACGTGGCTTAGTATTAGTCGTAGGAAGTACGGGGTCAGGTAAATCTACGTCATTAGCGGCCATGATTGACCATCGTAATGAAAACTCAGCAGGACATATTATTACGGTCGAAGATCCAGTCGAATATGTTCATAAACATAAAAAATCAATGATTACCCACAGAGAAGTCGGTGTAGATTGCCATACTTGGCACCATGCTTTAAAAAATACATTGCGTCAGGCACCTGATGTGATTTTGATTGGTGAAATCCGTGATACTGAAACCATGGAACATGCCATTGCTTTTGCTGAAACTGGGCATTTATGTTTAGGAACTTTACATGCCAACAACGCCAATCAAGCATTAGATCGGATCATGAACTTCTTTCCAGATGAACGCCGTAATCAATTGCTGATGGATCTTTCATCTAATATGAAAGCGATTATTTCTCAACGCTTGGTCCGTACTCAAGATGGTCAAGGTCGTCGTGCAGCCGTAGAGATTCTACTGAATACACCATTAATTGCAGAAAATATCTTAAAAGGTCAATTTCATAATCTTAAAGAAATTATGACCAAGTCTCGTGAATTAGGTATGCAAACTTTTGATCAAGCCTTATTCGATTTATATAACGAAGGCGCAATTAGTTATGATGAAGCGTTACGTAATGCTGATTCCTTGAATGAGTTACGCTTACAAATCAAGCTAAAAAGTACTCGTCAAGAAGGAGTTCCAGCTAGTGCAGCAACTTCTTTAAATATGCTGAAAGAAGACTCTGAAGAGCAAGAAATGCAAGGCATTTAAACAAAAAAAACAGCCTAAATAATAGGAATTATTTAGGCTGTTTTTTTAAAATCTAAAGATTTATATTCAATATTTTAGGAATCAATTGAAAATTTCTTCTTTAAAGCATGCCAATAACGAATCATTTTATTCTTAAAATTTATGATAGTTGCTTTAAAACCAACTTCTTTTTTCGGCTGGTGCTTTAATCTCTCTTGTAAAAGTTTTTCTTTTTCCTGAATTTCAGCAAGTTTACGTTCTTTTGCTTGTTGTTGTTCTTTAACCTTATCAGCTACAGTCTGACCTGTACCTTTGCAAGGTTTGGATTGGAATATAACAGATCCATTCTCTTTACATTGATAAATCTCTGTTTTCGCATAAATAAATGTCGAAAACATACAAAAAAACACAGTCAAAATAAAATAGTTCACGGTATATAACCTAATATTCATTTTAGAATTTAATCAGTTTATCATTACCAATTTTAAAATATATTAATTTATATTCACAAGATAAATTAAAGCTATATAAGCATAAGCAAAATAATGAAACTAATTAATAATTTTTATTAATCTAAAAAATTAATTCTTTATTTGGTATAAAATACACAATAAATTCTACAAAAAAAGCACTAAGAAGATATTCTTAATGCCTATATAAAATTTTAAACTTTTAAAAATTACTTTCCAATACAGAACATAATTTACAAACTTACTTATATAAAAATCAATAGTTTATAAAAATCAATTAAAGTAAGTGCCTAATAGGTGACTAAATTATTTTAAAGTAGAGTCAATTCCATCAATAAGACCTTTTAAAAGTGGTACTTTCCTCCCACCACACACTACAAGAAGAATCTTGATTGGCAACCAAATAACACCGAATAATATTTTCATAACATACCCTCTTTAATGATAAAACGATTGTTTTATTTTGTTGTTAAATACATTATATTACAAAAAATACTTTAAAAGACAAGAAAATAGAAATGGCGAAATGTTTTTATTGTGATGGATGGAAAGTAGTAGCTGGTCAAGGATGTAGAAACAGTCCTATTGGAACACATGTAGTAGATGATGGTCCTAATAGATGTATATATTGTGACCGAAATTATGCAAGCTCAGATGCTAACTGTAATCTAAGTCCCACTAGTTATCATGTATTAGGAAGTGAATCAAATATTCAAGAATCTACCTTTGATGCAACTACTCCAACTTTAATTTGGATATCTATACTCGCTACTTTTACAGTCTTTGCAATTCCTTTACTTTATTTATTTGATTGGAACTTAGATACTTCAATATCTAAATCAGCTTTAGCAATTGCATTTATAATCTCTCTTTTCATAGGGTTTAAATTTGCTCATCATATTCTTAGAGCTCTTTTTATTATATTGGGATTATTGATTTTTGGCTTAATTCTGTATTACATCCTGTTTTAAAGAAATTATATCTAATAACTTCATTGTTATTTTAAAGTTTCATTGATAAAATTATGATTATTAAAAATTTAAAAGTAGAAACATGCAAAATATAACCACTCATTTATTGAAGAAAATGATCTTAGTATGTATCTTTGTCTCTCCTCTTACTAATATTGATGCTGATACGAGCCTACTACTTCAAGAAAGACAAAGAGTTATCAATCACTTAGCACAGGGTCAGCAAAAAATTAATCAGTATCAAGCAGAATCTAGCGCAAGATTAGAAGCTGAACGCCAAAATCGTGAATATCAGCAAAGGCTTGATACTACACGTAAAAATGCAAGAAAACCGGAAATGCCTACTGAACAACAGATCAATAGATTAGGGGCTTTTATGACTTCAGATGAAGCCCAAAATGCTGCGAACTATTTAGACAATTTACAACCTGATCCTTATCAACCTCGACAAGTAGAACGTGTGGAAATGAATGGTTTTGATAACAATCTATATGATCAACGTGATAACGAAGTGAAATACAAATATGGTAATGGTGGTGGGGTAAATGAACAGGAATTATTTCCACTAAATCTAGGTCGTCAGAACTAAATTTTTAAATTTCTTTTCTCTAGCAAATCACAATGACTTTAATCAAAGTTTTAGCTGTGATTTTATATAAAATTATTTAGGTCTTATCAAAAATATCAAATAGGTACTTTATGAAAATTAAATCAATGCTTTTATGTCTTGCCCTCACTTCAACAGGATTAAATGCTGCAACCTGTTTATCTACTGCTGAACAAAAGGTTGTTAATCGTAATTATCAAAACTCTTTGGAAAGCTATGACTATATCAAAATTGATTGTAGTAATCCTAAACTCCAAACCGTTTGTAGTAATCCTATGAATGTTAAAATGTTAAACACCATGATAAGAATGAATGTCTGGAATGAAGAAAATGCATTTAAAACAGAATTTAGTGCATCAGATTTAAGTAAATTACAGAAACGATATGCAGCAAATTACTCACAATCAACATGTCAAAAAATTAAAAAAGATTTCTTCAGTGCTATCAACAGGAATGGGGGCTGGGATTATTGATAAGCAAAAAGGAATAACTCATGAAAAAAATACTTGTTAGCCTTCCATTCATATTCTCATTTTGTACTTTGTCAAATGCTACAAATGAGTATGATTTAAGATCAAATATGTTCTATGAAAATCATTTTTGGAAAGATAGAAAATTAACAGATCAAGAATTAAATCAAGCCATCATTTTTATTACAGAAATCTTAAGAGAAACAAAAGAAGGGCAGGGGCATGCTGTTACCAGAGCTATTGACAGGCTCAAAAACCCTACAGAGCAAGATATGAAGACAGCCTATGCCTGTGATATGTATTCAGCTCTCAGTACAGCTTATTCATTTTATAAAAGCCAAGTGGCTTACTACCCTCAATTTAAAAAACATACAGTACCAGCGAAGAAAATATTTGACGATCTTATCGCAGGTAAAGCAGAAGATGGAGTACCAACTTTACAAGAATGTAAAATTCTAAATTATTGGATGCCACATGTTGACGTCACTGAAGAATAAAATTTACTAAGATTCAACAAATGTGTTTCTAAATTAAAAGTACTAAATTATTAAATATGTAACTTTGTATTCTTGTTAAATATATGATTTTTAATTAATTTAAATGTAACTTTAGTTAAAATAAAATCGTAACAAGTAACAGCATGTTACTTGTTACGATTAGGTCATATCATGTGTTACTAAATAAACCTTTATTTTTCAAATATGTTACTGAAGTTACTGCTGTTACTTTGTTTAATTCCACTTTTAGCTTCAATATCAAAGTTCATCATCACATTGGCATTAAAAACATAGAAACGGGCAACTTTATCTGACTCAGGTAAACGTTTTACTTTAGTCATCAACTTACCATCCGTATCAATCCATCCATATTTTTTCAAGACTTTTGCAACAACTTTTGAATTGAGTGACTTACATATTTCTTGTTTAAAAATTTCTGGATAAACATAAAATTGTCGTTCATCAGCTTCAACTTTAACGAATCCCATTCTATTAAATACTTTAGTCTGCTCACTAAATTCAGTGTTAATCAACTCAAAACGACTACTACCATGAAGCGTGAAAAAAGTACGTACCTGATTCAAAATTTCTTCATCTTCATAATCACCAACTTGTTCAAAGTTACCAATCCAATGATTAAAAACCTTTTGAACTGATCTAATGGCTGTACCTGACTTCCATCCCGTTATACCTGCAATTGTTGCCATCTCACCACTAACAGCAACCAAAGCAAAATAGTTTGCTACACGAATGATATGCCCTTGTTTATGCTGTCCAATTAACACCTGAGCATATTCATCAAGTAAGCGATTTGCTATTTCTGTTACTTTAACTTTATCTGAAGTCAAATATTGCAACCAAGCAGCCCCTGCTACTCCATAATATTTTTTGATATTACTATTAAGTAACAATGCTTGTTGAGCTGCATTTTCTGAAAAATCAATTTGATCAAAAATACCATGCTCAGACTGATCTATATCGATGTTAATTAATCGAATTTCCTGCCCCAATTTGGCTTGTTGACCAGCTTCGTTCATCAACTCAGACAATGTTTTTTCACCACTGGAAAGAAATACAAGCCTCCACCGAGCTGTCTCGCGTACAGTCAGGCTTTTTGTCATCCGGCCTTTACCTGAGCCATTAATTAGCATGTAAATAATATTACCCAGATCTTTAGGGTTCGGAATTTCGCCGATTTCATCCAATACCAGTAAGCCATCATTATGCGTAAACGCTGTTTGTTCTAATGCATTACTTGTATTACGCCATGTATGATAATACGACTCAGGATTCCCCCATACAGAACAGGCAATAAAAACGGCGGTACTTTTACCTTTAGATGATTTACCTTTGAAATGTATGCCAGCTCCATGACGACCCAGAGGTTCAAGCAACTGACCTGTAAAAGCACTAGACAGAGCCAAAACTAAAAAATCATGGTTTTCAGAATACTTAGCGACATTATTCTGCCAATCATTCAAGGTACCTTTTTGTACATATTTATCAATTACGTTGTAAGTGGATTGATAAACGATGAACTCACCACTGCTATTTTCACCAATAACATTATTGGGCAAAATGTACTGATGATCATGCCATCCAACTTTGTTTACACATTTTGCGAATGTATCAACTGGGTAGTTGGCTATATACGTTTGAAATAATTCTCGAGCGGATCTGGAAGTAGAAAGGGTTACTCCCATATGAGCAAGTGCTTTACGCATATCTGCACCATCAGTTTGCAGAGTTTCCATAGGTAAAGCCCATGTGTGCTCTACATTTGCATCATCTACCCATTTAAGCAATCGTCCCCAATCATTTGAGGTCTGATCTCGTGTTTTAGCTAAAATTAAAACAGGTGTAGATAACCAAAAGCATTCCAATTCACCATCGCGCATTCTTAGATAATGTACACCATCTGAGGTAATCTCAAACTGACCATTCTTATGAGGCATAGGGGCGGCTAGAACCTCACTTTTCTTATGCAGCTCAGCTTCATTATTTTTTTCAACTTGTTTAAATCCAGTCGAATTGTATGGAACTATTATAAGATTTTGAACATCCTTGATTGACGTTTCCTGTCCAATAGCCGCCCGTTTCTCTACCCAATCGACGACATCATCTTTGCTTTCTAAATTGAGTTCATCCAATTTAATTACAGAAACCAACGTATTTTTTTCATGAACAGCTTCATTCAAAGCATCCAAAAATTTTAATCCTGGTTCATCATTATCAGGCCATACAATAATTGAGCGACCAAATAAAGGACTCAAATCTGTTTTGCTGACACTTTGGCAACCACCAGTGGTGGTTGCATATAGACCAAGTTTATTTAAATAATCTGCTTTTTGTTCACCTTCTACAACATATATCGGCTGATCTTTTGAGGCTGAGATCCGATATAACGCATATAATGGTTTGCTACCATTACCTTGTGGGAAGACCTCATGAAAGTCAGGTTCTTTCAATATAAAGTCACTGCCTTTCAATGAAAATGAACGTATAAATTTCTGTCCATTGTCTGGATTTTTAGCCCTTAACTTCCAGTAAATCACATCGCCATTTTCATCAGTATATTGGAAGACGGATTCAAATTTAAAACCGTTTTGTTTTTCAACAATTGATTGTGCAAAAACTTCAGCCTGCTCATGCATTAATTGTGTATTTTTCATTTGCATTCTTCCCAAGCGCCTAAATCTTTACATGCATCGATAAAACTGATTTTTTTAAATTTCATATGAAATGCAATTAAGTCACCACCTTTGGTTCCACATGCAAAACAATTGAAACAACCGATATTCAAATTGATACTCAAACTCGGATTCGTATCATCATGAAAAGGGCAAAGTATCATCGACCAAGTTTTCGATCTGTCATGTTCAAAACCATGCTCAGATAAATACTCAGGTACTCTTGGGAGCAGATCTTTGTTCAGTCTAAATTTATATTTTCGATTTTTATGATTTGGATAGGACATTATTTAGTCCCCCATATTTTTGAATCGTGATTTTTAGCAATACGTTCTTCAATCCATAAATCTACTTCGGATTCAATCCAAGCAACCCTGCGTATGGATAAATGTATGGGGTGGGGGAATTTACCCTGTTTCATCAGGGCATAAATTGATGAAGCACCTAAACCGGTCTTGGCCTGTACTTCTTTACGACGGATTAAACGATTTTTTTCACTAAGAATAATATTATTCATCTGGATCATCTCTGGATTAGCGATAGATTCAGACAAATTTCAAGTTTTAATTTTCAACCAATTTTATAAGGTTACATATGCCTTTGGAGCTTTAAAATAAATTCAATCTGCTGTCACCAGAATTGATAAATAAGGTACAAACATTAAAGACAAAAAATCTGCCATTAAATTCAGCAACTTGTAAGGCTGCTACCATATTGATTTAATAAAAATCAATGAGGCTAATTTAAGGTATAAATTTTAAATTGCAAATACTTTTTTCAACTATCGTGTACATACATCAATTTTAAAAATAAAAAAATCAATAAAACTAATATCAATAAAATTATTTAACCAAAGGTATGCTACCGATAAGACCGTAAATGTAATCACTCCACTTTTGAAGCATATCAATACGTTGTTTTTTATAAGATGCTTTATTATAAACACCTCTGACACCTTTGATCGTATGGTTCAAACTGGCTTCAATCACATCAGTGTTAAAACCTTGCTCATGTAAATGAGTACTAGCTGTTCGACGTAGATCATGAATAGTAAATGGCGGTAAAGTTGTAAGTTTCAAAACATTTTTTTGTGCTGTATTAAATGCATTGTGACTGATATGTGTACCAGATTTCCGCCCAACAAATACATAAGGTTCATTGCCAGCAATAACTTTTAATGCATTTAATATTGAAATGATTTGGTCAGACATATACACAATCATTTCGCGAGAATGACCTGAATTACCATCCCCCTTAGTCTCAGGTATTAGCCAAGTTTTATTCACAAAATCGACGTGTTCCCATTTCGCTTTTAATAATTCTGATTTCCTCACCAGGGTCAGCAATGATAATAAAAGACCATATTTCCGAGCCTTATAAATTCTTGAAGTAAAAACAGCAGTATAAAAATCTTTAATCTCTGCTTCCGTTAGAAATCGGTCTCGGGGTTTAGCTTTACAAACATGCCGAGTCGGTATCGACAACACGGGATTAAATTGAATCATTCCTAATGTTACCGCGTAATCAAGCATCCTCTTTAACAAACCTCGCACCTGATTGGCAGCGGCATCATAACCTTGATCTTTTTTACGCCATATTACTTTTCTAACTTCATCAACAGTTACCAACTTCAATGGTAATTCACCAATTAATGGATAAATATCATTTTTTAAACACAGCATCATATTGTAAGTGCTTTTTCTATCTTTACTAATCACTTCATTCAAATAACGCTCACCATAATCTTTAAATAATATGCTTTTACTGTTACCTATTTTTTTATCATTTTTTTCTTTTTTGGGAGATATCCCTTTAGCAACCATTGAAGCTGACTCATCTCGAACCTGTCTAGCATCCTTCAATGACAAGTCAGGATAACGGCCTATAACTAGTCTTTCTTGCTTGCCATTAAGTGAATAACGATAGTGCCATGACTTAACGCCTGATTCCTTCACCTCAATAAACAGCCCATTATTCAGCTTGTCTTTAACTGAATATCGCTTGTCCTGTGGCTTCAGGTTTTGAATCTCTCTATCAGTAGAGAAAAGCAGGCCGTTTATCTTTGACATTGTTTTAGTCACTCAGGCATAAAAATATGGTTTTATTGTCACGTAGCTAATGGGTGACTAAAAAAATCATAGCACCAGATGAACACATAGAACATATTGGAACAATAAAAAGACATAAAAAAAGCACTAAGCTATTAAAACTTAATGCTATTTAATTCATATTAGAACTTATTGGAATGTATTGTAATATGGGCTAAAAGCGAGATTACTTTCCAATACAGAATGAACCAAAAATCTTTCCGAGTAAATCATCAGCACTGAAATCACCCGTGATTTCGCCCAAGGCATTTTGAGCCAGTCGCAATGATTCAGCTACAAGTTCACCTGCATTAAACACAACTAACTGCTCACGTGCTTCTGCAAGATAGCGCTGAGTACGCTTCATTGCATCTAAATGACGTGTTCGGGCGATAAAGGTGTCTTCCTCAGGTTGGAAGCCCGCATGCGCTGTAATCGCTTCTATGAGCGCCTGAACACCCATATCTTGTTTTGCGGAGACACTGATATGACGGAAGCCTTGATAATCACTTAATGTGGCATCTTGACCCGTTAAATCGCATTTATTGCCAATCAATAGCAAACGTTTTGGCTCAAGATGCTCTGAAAAATATTCATACGCCAATTGCAATGGCTCATCACCTTGATTCAAGTCATACACCAACAGCAGCAAATCGGCTTGTTCGATTTCCTTGATTGCACGACGAATCCCTTCCTGCTCCACAATATCGCCCGTCTCACGTAAACCAGCAGTGTCAGTTAAGGTGATCGGCAAGCCATTTAAACTGATCTTTTCATGTAGTACATCACGAGTAGTACCTGCAATATCGGTCACAATGGCACGCTCATGCCCTGCAAGTGCGTTTAACAGACTCGATTTACCCGCATTGGGCTTACCCGCGATCACCACCTGCAAACCTTCACGTAATAGCTGTCCTTGGCGTGCAGATTGCTGTACTGCCTTGACCGAATCCTGTACATCATCCAGCAAAGCTAAAATCTTGCCATCGGCAAGGAAATCAATTTCTTCTTCTGGAAAATCAATCGCGGCTTCAACATGCAAACGCAAGTGAATGAGCTTTTCTAAAAGCGTATTAATTTTGGTTGAAAATGCACCTTGTAGGGAACGAACTGCCGAACGTGCAGCCGCCTGTGAGGTGGCATCAATCAAATCAGCAATCGCTTCCGCTTGTACTAAATCCATTTTGCCATTTTCAAAGGCACGCATGGAAAATTCACCTGCCTTTGCAGCAGTCGCGCCCAAATCGAGCAAACGTGCCAGCAAAGCATTCTGGATGACTGGACCACCGTGCCCCTGCAACTCCACCACATCTTCACCCGTAAACGAGTGAGGATTCGGAAAACATAACACGATGCCCTCATCCATCACTGAGCCATCGGCATCACAAAACTGACGGAAACCTGCCATGCGAGCAGCAGGAAGTTTTTTCTGGGTTAGTTGCTCTGCAATCGCATAAGCTTTTGGCCCAGACAGACGAATCACGCCCACACCACCACGACCTAATGGGGTAGCAATCGCAGCAATTGTGGTTTGATGTTGCATGTTAAATTCACCTAAAAAACACGAGGGTTATGAAACAGGAACCCTAAATACAGACAAAGAAAAATCCGCCTAAGATTACCATCTTAAGCGGATTTATTCAGTAAAAGTTCGAACTTAAGAACTCGATTCAACCTTGTTGAGACGGTCTTTTTCGACACCTTTGTTAATAAACCATTGTTGCAAAATGGTAATACTGTTGTTGACGATCCAGTAAAGCACCAAACCAGCAGGGAAGAACAACATGAATACCGTAAACATGATTGGCATGATACGGAACACTTTTGCCTGCATTGGATCAGTCGGTTGTGGGTTCAGCATTTGCTGAACATACATGGTCACACCCATGATCAACGGCAGGATAAACCATGGATCCATCGCAGATAAATCTTGAATCCAACCTAACCACGGTGCATGACGAAGTTCAACGGATTCCATCAACACCCAGTACAAGGCTAAGAAAATCGGCATTTGTAGCAATAACGGCAAGCAACCAGACAATGGATTGACTTGTTCACGCTTATATAAGGCCATCATTTCTTGTGAGAAACGCATACGGTCTTCACCAAATTCTTCTTTCATACGTTGCATTTCTGGTGCAATCACACGCATTTTCGCCATCGAACGATAACTTTTTGAAGAAAGTGGCCATAAAATCAACTTCACCAAGATCGTCAATAAGATAATTGACCATCCCCAGTTACCAACAAGATTATGGAAGAATTGCAAGCCCAGGAACAATAACTTGGCAATTGGCCATAACCAGCCATAATCAACCGTCTGGTTTAAACCATCGGCCAAATCCTTAAGTTCAGACTGAATTTTTGGGCCAGAATAAAGTTGTGCATCCACTTCCATTGACGTACCCGCAGGTACATTGATCACTGGAGAGGTGAAGCCCATGATATTCATACCATCAGTAGACTGGCGTGATTCTAATTTTGCAGCATAAGGCTGACCATCAGCCTGAGTCAGTTTTAAATTCCCAGGAATCCAAGCACTGACAAAATAATGCTGAACCATGGCAACCCAGCCGCCTTTGGCTTCAACATTTAATTTTTCGTCATTAAAATTCGCAAATTTCAACTTGTTATAATGCGCATCTGGCGTGCCCCATGCACCCCCAAGATAAGTTCCCAAAGTGAAGATACCTTGAGAAGATTTACCTGGATCATCAGAATTATCACGCTTTAACTGACCAAACATTTGGCCTTGCCAGTTTTGCTGACTACGGTTAACAACCTGATGTTTCACTGTAATTGGGTAATCACCTTGCGTGAAGGTGAACGACTTGATCACTTCCACACCTTCAGGTGTTTTAAATACCAATGGCACAGTCAACACTTGATGTGTCTTACCATCTTTTGCTGCAACGCTCTTCGCATCCGCCAAAGTATACGCTGTTTTTTCAACATCATACATTGGACGGCCGCTACGGCTGCTATCTGGTCCATTTAAACCAATTAAACCAGATTGAGCGACATAAGTACGTTTCGCATCACTTTCCAGCATGACAAACGGTTTATCGCTGTCTTTGCTTTCATCATGGCTTAACAATTCAATACGGACAATATCACCACCTTTTGGATTGATCCACAGGTGATAAAGATCAGTTTGTACTGAAATCAGTTGCTGACTCACAGATGTATTATGCTCTGTGGTTTGTGATGCAGTCACATTTGCTTGTGGCAAGTCTGAAGCCGCTGTTGCATTTTGAGCGTTTGGCAAATCTGCAGATACTTCATGTGCAGTCACAGCCGCCGCTTGTTGTTGCGGTGCCGGTGCAGCATGACCATAATCTTTTTGCCAAGCCAAAATAAGCAAATATGCGGTAACAAACATGGCTCCAAGAATTGCAAATCTGGCCCATTGTTGCATATCTATAATCCCAAATGGTTAGAGAGATTTTGCTTGAATAAACGATCACGAAAGGGTACAGCAACGTGATGCATTTGAGAATCTATTTGATGAAACGAAATAAAACGAAGTGCTTTGCGTGGTACTGGATCGTAGCCTGAGCCGCCCCAAGGATGACAGCGGCAAATTCGTTTAGTCGATAACCAGACACCTTTGACCGCCCCATGTGTTTGCAATGCTTCAATCGCATATTGCGAGCAAGTAGGAATATAGCGACAACGAGGACCCAATAATGGACTAATAGCAATCTGGTAACATCTTATCAACCAATGTAGTAATCGTACCATTGGAGATCTCTAATTTTGTGAGGATGTTATAACAGCTTTTGAATGCTTTTTTGCTAAGCGTTGTAATTTTTGCCAAGCAAACTCTAATTGTTGATGTAATTCTTGATTTGCGATTGCTTCTATACCAACTTTAGGCATCACCACAATATCGATATCAGCATTAAATTCCACTTTGTGTAAGCGAAAGCTCTCCCGAGCAAGACGTTTTATTCGATTTCGTTCATGAGCACGACGTACTTTCTTTTTAGCAACGACAATACCCAAACGGCTATTTGGCTGTTCGGTTAATTTTGCTAAAAAAAGGAAATGGGGCTGGTGCACTTTAAAAAGTGCACCATCAAATACACTTTTGTAATCAGCGGCACAACGAATACGAGATTCAATGCCGAAACTGTAAAGTGCCATCACCCAAATCTGGTCAGCTTAACAGTATTAAACAGTTAAGCTATGACGACCTTTTGCACGACGACGAGCTAAAACTTGACGACCTGCTTTAGTAGCCATACGAGCGCGGAAACCATGAACGCGTTTACGCTTTAATTCAGATGGTTGGAAAGTACGTTTCATATCGAAACTCCCAAAATGATCTTTCTATAAAGGTCCGCGATTTTATTGTGCAATGTTTACGCTGTCAATGAAAAATCAAAAACTTTACATTTTGTTTGTTCTGTTTTGGAGCAATAAAACACCTAGCAAATATCTCGCATGATGGAAAACAAAAAAATATACACAAGCTATCCCTTTATATTATATCAATATTCAACTATATTCACAGCTTACATACAGGCTTATCAACAATCAAGATTCTAGTTTAAATTTAATTCTTGGATTTTGAATTTAAATTTCGATATGCTCAGTTATCCACAACCCAACCCAATCTTATAAGTAAATTCAAATTTTAAAATTTAAATTTATTCTTATTAGTATGCATTTTTTCTGTGGAAATTGATGTTTTTATACGTTTAAACAAGGATTTACTTTGTGGATAACCATGTTTTTATTAATTTTATAAATTGTGGATAACTTTAGCACTAAAACTATCCACAGCTTGTGCAAAAAGTTATGCACAAGTGGTTTTAAATTTAAATTTATAATCAAATGCTTTCTTTTTCGGCAAAAGTCTCATAAATTTGCCTGACAGATGTGGATAACTTGGTTAGAATGGCGACCCCTTCGAAAGATGGGAGTGGTGGTTTCTTTATTTTTGAATTTAAAATGGATATTAGGGGATGCAC